>NZ_JAICCF010000009.1 GCF_019492185.1 Chitinophaga rhizophila | reverse complement strand
TGATAGCAGTAGACGAGAGTAGTGAACAGACACGCCGTATCATCGATTATCAGAACCGTAAAGCGTCCGGGGAGATCGATCATGTTAAAGAGGAGGAGCATAAAGCCTTTATCTGTAACCTGGTACGGAGTCTTGAAGCGTTGGAAGTAGTGAACCCTTATGCGGGTAAATTACGCTTACCGGAGGATGCACATAAGATCCGTCGTTTGCATGACCTGTTTTTAAACTTTGTGAAGATGGTGACGTTGTTACATCAATACCAGCGGAGGCGAGATAGCAAAGGGCGGTTGCTAACAGCGATCAGTGACGTAGAGTGTGCGATCACTATTATGTTCGACAGTATCGTATTAAAGGTGGACGAGTTGGATGGTAGTCTGCGGCAGTTCTTTGAGCAGTTAAAGGAGTACTTACGTGACAAATACGGGACTAATTATAGTCAGGCGGAGTTTACCTTGCGTGAGATCCGTCAGTCGTTACACCTAAGTAAGACCCAGTTGTTCCGTTACACGCAGGATCTTACCAGCCTGGAATATATCTATACCTGCGGTGGTCATCACAATAAAGGGTTCATCTATAAAATATCTTACTGGGACAACTACCAGGGCCTTCGTGAGCGTATCCGTACTCACCTATATAACCAACTATCTATGATTAAAACCGGAACGCCAGATATGGAAGTTGGAACGCTACGGAACGCTAGTGGAACGCTGGAACCCTGATGAACACTGGAAAAATGGCCTGGCGTTCCATGTTCCGGAAAAATGCTCAAGGGGGGTGAAAAACAATAAAACGTCATAGTGGTAGAAAATGGAAGATTATATTACCCGGTTTAAAAGTTATTTACATCAAAGTGGCTACAGTGTTGGTACGCAGCGGATGCTGCCTGGTTGTGTACGGGACTTTTTAGCATATGCAGGTTGTAAAGCTGTGATAAAAGTAACGCCTCAGATCATAGGGTTATTTTATGAGTGGCTGCATGTGCGTCCGTTGAAACGAAAAGGTGGAGCGCTGAGTGGGATGATGATCCGCCATTATGTGTATGCCTTAAAAGTGTTTTTTAGCTGGTTAGAGGAAAGTGGTGAGTTATTGTATAATCCTATGAGCGGGTTACGGTTAGGGAAGGTAGAGCGGGGTAACCGGGAGGCGTTGAGTGTAGCAGTGGTGAAGGAGTTGTTCAGTGGTGCCCGTAGTGTGCGTGAACGGGTGATGTTACACCTGTTCTACAGCTGTGGGCTACGGCGTAGTGAAGCGGAGCAGTTGAACGTACGGGATGTGCAGGTGCGTCACCGGTTGTTATACGTGCGCTCAGGCAAAGGAGCCAGCCGTAGGGTCATCCCCTTGACGGGAAAGGTAGCGGCGGAGTTAGGCGTTTACCTGGAGCAGTACCGTAAAGCCAGTGGGGTAGAGCAGCGTGCTTTTATGCTAAACCGGGTAGGAAAGCGCATGAGTGGGGAGAGCTACAGCCGCTTGTTGAAGGCGCTAGTGAAGCGGGAGAGTGCCTGGACAGGAATCAGCCCTCATTACCTGCGCCATAGTATAGCCACCCACTTACTACAGGGAGGTATGCCGCTGGAATACGTCCGGGACTTTTTAGGTCACCGTCACCTGGAAGCGACGCAGCTTTATGCTAAAGTAGCACCTGGCCAACTGGCGCTATTATGACAATCACCCAATACTTACAGCAGCACTACAGGTCTGGTACAGCCTCTTCGTACCTGCGGACAATCAAGGAGTTTTTATCCTCTTACCCCGAAGCCGCCAGGGCTAAATACCCCGACTTACTAAGCTATATAGGCGTGTTACGCCTACGTTACCGCAATGCTCATACCTTAAACAGAATCGTGGCCAGTATAAAGGCCTATTACGACTACCTGTGTCATACGGGTCAGCGGCAGGATCATCCAGCCCGTAACATCCGTTTACGAGACAGGCGTGGCAGAGATGTGCAGCTACAGGACCTGTTTAGTGGTAAGGAGCTGGCAGCGCTATTGGATCGCCCGGAGCGATACCAGGAGCTTGCGCTTCGTAATAAAGTGTTAATCAGTCTGTTAATATACCAGGGGCTGACGGTGGCAGAGTTGTCTGCCCTAAGCGTAAACAATGTATCTTTAGGGGAAGGGAGTGTATATGTAGGTCAAACAGCTGTGACTAATAGCAGAAAACTACCCCTAAAACCGGATCAAATCACCTGGTTGGAGACTTACCTATCCCAGACCCGTCCGGGGCTATTAAAGGGGCAGGAAAGCGAATTATTACTAGTTGGTCAGCGGGGAAAGGGGATGCAAGGAGTAGATATCAGTAAACACATTAAACGTGCCTATAAGGGGTTGTACCCAGGCAGGGAAGTAACAGCCTTGCGTATCCGACAGAGCGTAATAGCGAACCTGTTTTTACAGGGTCATGATATAGGGGTTGTGCAACGGTTCGCAGGTCATAAATACCCATCCAGTACGGAGAAGTACCGCCAGGACGATGTGTACCGTTTACAGTCCGCTATAGAGCATTATCACCCGCTAAAGTAGGTGCATCAGGGCCTGGTATGCATCTGCTGTCCGTATCAAGTCCACGTCTTGTTCGTCCCTTGTTCGTCCCTTGTTCGTCTGGACGCCGTATATATGATAGGCACGTTCCTAGTATACGGGGGGCGATTATGCGTCAGGTTCGAGACCAGGCGGAGCTGGTGCCGACCTATTAAAAGCCATCTTCAGTAAGTTTATATCCTCAGTAATAAATGTGATCAGGAAAAGCGGTCTCTCTCCGGTCTCGGTGCGAACAAAAACATGCGCCAGGCTGCGAAGGCAGTCTTGGACAAGTGTGTCGCACAGGCAGCCTGTCACAGTTTTTGCGCCCCATCGACCTACGTTCGGGCAGCTCCCGGTCTGGCGGCTGGCGCACGGATGCTATGCTACGGCCATCCCTACGCTGCCTATGGTTGTCCGCCACCTGCCTTAGCCGCCAGGGCCTTATCTTTTTGTCTTTGCCATCCGCTACGCTCCTGGCCAGTAACAAGGTCTAGGCGCGGCCAGCTGTGGCTACGTGCTCCGCTATCGCTGCGCACTCCCGCCCCAGCGGCCCTGGCGGCATGGCGGTGGTGGCGGTGGATCGCTATTAGGCGTGAGATTATAGCTACCGGGGGCTAGTACCCTGATGGACGAAGGGGGGAGAACAAGGCGCGGCGAACGTGAGCTGTAGCGCCCCGGTCATCAGCAGTACTATCTTGCTTCCGTCTGCAGGACAAGGGATGCGGTAGACGTAGTGCAAATGCTTAACCTCCATACATGAATGATCATCAGGAAGATCATCAGCGTTAGTAACGCATCCCTTATCCCGCATACGTGCGCGTTATTTTTTTTCTTTCAACTGAAATACAGATGAAATAAAAAACTATATCTTGAGGAGAGTTCTTTGAGTAAAAAATCCGTTCGGGCTGTTGCAGCCTGGATAGGAAATGGAGTTTGGGAGGGTATAGGTATGGGTTCAATGGG
>NZ_JAICCF010000008.1 GCF_019492185.1 Chitinophaga rhizophila | reverse complement strand
GTTTTGATACTGACTTCGTAATTTCTCTCGAAATTAGACGTCATATCTAATATGTTATCGCTTGAACATTACCTGTGTTAAATGTTTGCTGTTGTTTCCATTCTTTCAAAGAACTTATCGTTAAACCATTCGCCTAACGTTTGTCAATGTCCCAGATCCGATCTGTGTGGCGCTTACCGCCTGACATCTTTAAGTATTAAGAGCTTTCTTCTTCGTCGCTTCGCCGTCGCTAGCCCGTCGCCTGTTCGTTCAGTCTCCGTCGCTTCGTTTGCGTTGGGGTTGCAAAGTTGCAACCTTTTTTCTATTCTACCAAAACTTTTTTGAGAATTAATTTTAGCGGTCATTTTAGCAGCAACCTTTCTAAAACCAATGCAGCTGCCGTTTTCAGGAAACTATAGTCAATCAAAAGAAGAAGAAAATCAGTACTTGAGAAGAGCTTTTTCCGCGTTGCGTTGTATCGAAACGGGATGCAAAGGTAGCCGTTTTTTTATACCTACCAAATCTTTTTTAGGAAATAACTGACACGTATATACCAAACGCTTAATTATCAACTACTTAAGGTGCAATAAATTATTGCACCCTGTCCGCCAGCATCCCCTCCGGATAAGCTACCTTCATCAAAAACAACCCCTGCGGTGGTACCGCGAAGTCAGCATTTACACAATTGCGGCTCTCAATCGCCTGCCGAAACCCCTCCATCGTCAGCTTCCCCCTACCTACACGCAACATCGTACCTACCAATCCCCTCACCATTCCCCTCAAAAACCTATTCGCCGTTACTCGATACATCATACGGTCCTCCCCTATCACCCACTCAGATGACATGATATTACAGTTGTACGTCTTTACCTGCGTATTCCGCTTGGAAAACGTCATAAAGTTCTCATACTCCCGCAGTACGCCCGCCGCCTCCTGCAACAGATCCATATCCAGCCTGTAGGGAAAGAAATACCCCCTGTCCTGCATAAACGGATCCTTCTGCGGATACAAAGTATACTCATAAGAACGACTCAACGCATGGAAACGCGAATGCGCATCATCTGCTACCCGGTATATATTACGCACTACCACATCCCCCGGCAGAATCGCATTCACCTTATAGAGAAATTGCGGATGTAATGGCTGCTCCATATCGAAATGCAGGAAGTTCTGCCTCGCATGCACGCCTGCATCTGTACGGCTGGATCCTGTAGTCGCAATGGCTCCCCGCATCAATGTACTGATAGCATGGTCAATAACCGACTGTACTGTCTGCACATTATCCTGGATCTGAAAACCACCAAAACTGGTACCCTTATAGGTTACCTCTAAAAAATATCTCATAATTCTCTATTGCGAAACGCGAAGGTAAGGCGCAAAAAACAAAAAGGTCACAAAGTTGCTTTGATACAACCTTGTGACCTCTATATAAAAAAGTCAGTTCCTTACTTGTGCAACATCGCTCTGAAGCGTCCCTTATAATAACTATCCGATAACAGGCTCTCCATTCCCGCAAACTCATCTGAATGATATGCTTTCGGATATGCCTGATCCAGTAAACGGTACTTCGATTCATCTGAACTCAGTAACTGCACCAAAGTACGGATCTGAGAAGACTCCAGGCAATAACCCTTCGTCTGCTTACGGAAAGCATCTATCATGGCATCATCATCCTTACCGGCTGCATATTTCTTCAGCGCCTTCCTGAATGTCTCTTCATCCATCACCTTTCCGCAATCAGAGTTAATCATCTTCAAAGAAGACTTCGGATCTGCTACTGGAGCTGCCACAGGTGCAGCTACTTCTACTCCCACTTCTTCATCTCCCTTTTTCTTCTTCCTGTCTTTCTTCTTTTCCCTTGGATGATCTATAGACAAATCACTTACCTCATACCCGGTCGGATCAGTTACAACATTGTTAGGATGCTCTGCTGTATCAATCGTGTCAATCTTCTCTACAATCTTATTACGCTTCTTCTTTTTCTTTCCGCTATCTGCAGGATCTTCAGCAGGAATCGTCACAGGTGCTGGCGCTGGTGTTTCTGCTACCGCTGCCGGAACCGGCGTACCTGCCGGAGGGGCCTGATGCCCGCCTGTATCCATAAAGTCGATGAACGCCGGATCTTCTGTCTTCTTCTTTTTCTGCTTCCTCTCCTTCCTGTTATTTGTCTGCGTCTCTTCCTTAACCGGTTCTGCCGGCACTGTAACCGGAGCGGATGCAGGCACTTCTGATGCCGGAGCAGTTGCAGGAGCTGTATTGTCTGTCACTGGCTCTGCGGATTCATTGGCAGCAGCTTTATTCTCCTCCGCCAATATCGCACTGGCCAGTTGTTTTTCTTCTTCTGTCAGCGGCTCTCTGTCTCGCCTCCTCCTCTTCTTCCTGGGAGTCTCTGCTGCGGGCGCTGCCGCCACCACAGCTGCAGGGGTCGCCTCTACAGCTGTTGCAACAGGTGCTTGCGGTTGTTCAGGAGCAATATCATCGGGTCTGTCATCACTCAGTACCCTGTCCAGTGCCTGTGAAAATTTATTGGTCTGCTTTACAGGACGTGTGCCCGGACCTACCGCCACACCGCTTTGAGTAGGGAATGTTGAATCCAGATCCTTTTTCAGAGACGCCATCATGGCCTGCTTTTTATCCTCATCTGAAGTGCCTACACCTACTGGCGGAGCCGGCACAACAGCTGTATCTGCTGAAGGCATAGCCACTGCCGCTGGCGTAGCTTCGGTAATTACTGCCACTGTTTCCGGAGATACTGCAGCTGCCGGTGTATCTGCTACTGCTACTTCCGGAGCAGACGTTTCTGCTGCCGCAACAGCTGCTGCCGGTTTATTTGCTTCTCCGGGCCTGATCACCGCAAAAGTTTGCAGATTAAATAGGGAATACCCTTTACTACCATCTTGCTTCAACAGGAATCCCTGATCAGCAGGACCACTAATATTAATCTGGTACTGACCTTCCGGCGCGTCGCTTTTAGCAAAACCAATACGCAGATTGGCTGTACCGGCAGGCATTTTGGAAAGAATAAGATATCCCCTGTCTGAAGACGGGAGCAGCTTACCATCGTATCTTACATAAAAAGGCTGGGACCTTTCACTTTGTATATATACAAAATACTGCTGATCCTGGGCAGCCAAGTGCAAAGCCATTCCAAGAAAAAGCAGTGTGAAAAAAGATCTCTTTAAAAATTGCAGCATACACATTACTTAAATAACTATGAATGACGGACAAATCCGTCATTCTGATCCCTTATATTGATTTAATAATTACAAAATCTATTCCAAGATAACAAGTACCTCTCCTTTCTCTACCGCTGTCTTCTCTTTCACCTTCACTTCCTTTACTACCGCGTCCGCTGCTGCCTTGAATACATTCTCCATCTTCATTGCTTCAAGTATCAGCACAGGGTCGCCCTTCTTAATGGCCTGCCCCGGCTCTACCAATACCTTTAATACCAGTCCCGGCATTGGCGCTTTCAGGTCATTTACCTTCCTATTGAGCGCATCTTTCATACCCATCTCTGCCAGCAACTGGTCAATAGGCTCTTCTACCACCACTTCATACTCCTGCTGATCTATCACAATCGTAACCGTTTTTGTATCCCGATCAATCTTTGTGACCTGCGCTACAAAACTTTTTCCATCCAATATAACACTATGACTCCCACCCGGTAATGGTACGTCAGACCAATTAACCGGCTGACTATCACAGATTACTCTATGCTTCTCCAAATCGATTTTGAACGATAGATCGCTATTCACAATTGCTTTTATCATAACATGGTTTTAGCTGGACAATGACAAAAATAACGTTTTTAAACACTTACCGGGCGCGGGCTTTCCGAATGAACACGAATTATAGCCAATTATCATGATTTCATCAATATTAACAGTCCTGATCACTATTATTTGTGATAAAACCTGTTAATTCGTACCCAAAAACAGTTAATAATCATGTTTAAACCTTTGAAGCACACGCTTAAAAGTGTACTAGTAGCAGGCCTGACCGGGTTCATATATTACACCCCGGCCACTGCCCAACAGGCCCCATCACAGCAGGAAGATCCCGCCCTTACAATTTATCGTGCCACTTCTACAAAAGTGCATGATCTGACTCATACAAAACTGGACGTTCGCTTTGACTATGCAAAGAGATATTTAATTGGTAAAGCCTGGCTTACGCTAAAACCTCACTTTTACACTACTGACTCCCTCACTCTTGACGCCAAAGCAATGGATATCAAGCAGGTAGCCGTAGTAAAAGGTGGAAAGAACATCCCCCTGAAATTCAACTACGACAGCACACAACTACACATCGGACTGGATAAACCATACCAGCGCACAGAACCTTTCACTATATATATAGACTACATCGCCCGTCCTGAAGAGGTGAAATCAACCGGCAGCTCTGCCATTACAGATGCCAAAGGCCTGTACTTCATCAATCCTGACAGCGCTGTTAAGAATAAACCGGTACAGATATGGACACAAGGCGAAACCGAATCAAGTTCTGCCTGGTTCCCGACCATTGACCGCACTAACCAGAAAACTACCCAGGAGATTAGTATTACTGTAGATAAGAAATATGCGACTTTATCCAACGGTAAGCTGATGAGCCAGAAGAATAATGCTGATGGCACCCGTACCGATTACTGGAAAATGGACCTGCCACACGCTCCTTACCTGTTTATGATGGCTGTTGGTGACTTCGCTATCATCAAAGATCAGTGGAAAGGTAAAGAAGTAAACTATTACCTGGAAAAAGAATATGCCCCTTACGCCAAAGCTATCTTCGGTAATACACCGGAAATGCTGACCTTCTATTCCAATCTGCTGGGATATGATTATCCATGGGTAAAGTATTCCCAGGTAGTTGTAAGAGACTATGTATCCGGCGCAATGGAGAACACTACTGCTACTATTCACGGCGACTTCCTCCAGAAAACTGACAGGGAACTGCTGGATAACAATAACTTCAATGAAGCCGTTGTTGCGCATGAACTGTTCCACCATTGGTTTGGCGACCTGGTAACTGCTGAGTCCTGGAGCAACCTTACCCTGAACGAATCTTTTGCTGACTACAGCGAATACCTGTGGATGGCGTACAAATATGGTAAAGACGCCGGAGATGATCATGCTTACAAAGCCATGCAGAGCTATCAGAAATATGCGCAGTATTCCGGCGATAAAGACCTGGTACGCTACCATTACCATGATAAAGAAGATATGTTTGATGCCATCAGCTACCAGAAAGGCGGCCGCATCCTGCATATGCTACGCAACTTCGTAGGAGACAGCGCCTTCTTTAAATCATTGAACGTCTACCTGAAAACCAATGCTTTCAAATCAGCAGAAGCATCCCAGCTGCGCCTGGCTTTTGAAGAAGTAACCGGTCAGGATCTGAACTGGTTCTTTAATCAATGGTACTTTGGACAGGGCTATCCTGTACTGGATATCAGATCCAGCTACAACGAATCAGACAAAACTGTTACCGTTACGGTTGAACAAACTCAGACCACTAACAAGATCTTCCAGTTGCCTGTAGCGATCGATATCTATGCCGGTGGTAAAAAGGTACGCCATAAGGTAACAATCTATAACCAGAAGGAAACTTTCACCCTGCCATGTGCTACCCAGCCTGATCTGGTCAACTTTGACGGCGACAAGGTACTGCTGGCAGAAAGGAAAGAGCACAGGGACATCAATAGCTATATCTTCCAGTATGCACATGCGCCTGAATACCTGGATCGCCGCGAAGCAATCCAGGCTTGTCTGAAAGAGCAAAGCACCAATCCGGCGGCGTTGAAAGTAGTAGTTGCCGCCCTGAAGGATAAATTCTATGGACTACGTGCGCTGGCTGTCAGCGGTCTTAAACTGGTTGATCCGGTTGTCAAAGAGGCAACGCTGACGACATTACAGGAGCTGGCAAAAAAAGACAATAATGCTACTGTCCGTGCAGCTGCATTAACTCAACTGGGTACATTAAAAGACGTGAAACTGACGGCTCTCTTCGAAGCCGCTGCCAAAGACCGTTCTTATGCGGCTGCCGGCGCAGCACTGGAAAGCCTGGGTGAACTTGATCTGGATAAAGCCTATGCACTGGCAAAACAGATGGAAGCTGATTCCAAAGGTGCTTTAAGCGGCGCTATTACCAATATCTATGCACAGAAAGGTAATGAAAGCGATATCGCATTCTTCGCAAAAACTTTCAATGAAGCCAGTGGCCAGGATAAACTGGATGCTGCCATCCAATACCTCTCTATCCTCAGTATTGTTGACAATACCGACCAGGTAGTAAAAGGTGTAGGCGATATCAAAGACATGGCGATGATGTTCAACAATAAGATGGTAAACAACTACCTGATTACCCTATTGCAGCCTATCGCTAAAAGCAAAGAAGAGAAAGCGGCCATTGCTACGCCTGATAAGAAAACTGCCCTGTTAAAACAGAGCGAATACCTGAAACAGGTAGCGAATGACCTGAAGAACTAAGAAAAGAAGATAACGTAATAAAAAGGAAGGCGTCTCTTATGCAGAGACGCCTTCCTTTTTATTATATGGTACGCAAATGCCGTTTACATTGCCCTTATCCCAATCCTACTACTGCATGTCTTTCAGGTATCTCTATATCATGAAAGCCCTTTTTCAGCAACCAGTTCCTGAAAATAGTCTGCACTTCATATTCCCCATGCACCAGAAACAGCTTCCTGACCTCTTTTGGATCCTGGCAGGACAACCATTGGCTTAAATCTTCATAATCGCCGTGCGCACTCATAGAGCGGATCACACCTACTTCGGCGCTGACTTCGTAACGGGTACCGTAAATTGAAACTTCCTTCGCCCCTCTCATCAGGCGGCCTCCCAATGATTGCGGCTCGCAGTAACCAACTATAAGGATAGTGTTGCTGCTATTATTGATATTATTGGCAATATGGTGTTTGACCCTTCCTGCTTCTGCCATACCGGAGGCAGAGATAATCACACAGGGCTCTTCCCTGAAGTTAAGCGCCTTGGATTCGTCAACCGTTTGTATATAGTGAAGTCCAGGGAAATCAAACGGGTCATCATCTCTTTCGAGTAACTTCCTGACTGTTTTGTTGAACGTCTCCGGATGATGCCTGACAACGTCTGTCGCTTCTCTGGACAATGGACTATCCACAAAGATATCCACACGGGGTAGCTTACCATCCAGTTGCGCCCTGTTCAGGGCATACAGTAATTCCTGTGTACGACCTACGCTGAAAGCAGGAATGATGAGCTTTCCCTTCTTGACCTTACAGGTATCATGAATATATTTGATCAGCAGATCATCGGAGGGTGTAGCTTCTGCATGCAGGGTACTACCATAGGTAGATTCGAGCAGTATATAATCTGCCTGCGGGAAAACATCCGGAGAGCGGAGAATCGCATCATTATACCTGCCAATATCTCCGCTGAAAGAGATCTGTGAGGTCTTCCCGTTTTCTGTCACACGTAAATGTACCGCCGCACTGCCAATGATGTGTCCTGCATCTGTAAAGTAAACTTCAATATCATCATCCACCCTGAACCAGGTATTATAGTTCACCTTTTTAAGCGCACCGATACTCTTTTTTGCATCATCGATCGTATAAAGAGCAGTGATTTCCGGCTTCCCTTCCTTCCTGAGTTTCTTATTGGTAAATTTCGCATCATCTTCCTGGATTTTGGCAGAGTCCAGCAACAGTATTTCTGCCAGATCGCGGGTGGCGGGCGTACAATAGATGACGCCTTTAAAGCCTCTTTTTACCAATAAAGGTATAAGCCCGGAGTGATCTATGTGCGCGTGAGAGAGAATCATATGGGTGACGCTGGCCGCATCAAATCCAAAGTCTTCATTCATGGCATCTGTTTCCCTTCCCATGCCCTGGAACATACCGCAGTCCAGTAGGACCTTTTTGCCATTCTTGAGAGAAATAAGATGCTTGGATCCGGTAACCGTGCGTGCGGCCCCGTGAAATGCAATTTTCATGTGGTGGTATTGAAGGATGATCTGTAATGGTATATCGCTGTTTACACCTTTCCTTTGAAGGACCAGGTGATAGCAAACGAGGCAATTACTGTGCCATCATGACTTCTTCCAACACTGTTAACTGTGACGGTTTCCGGTTCTCCACTAGCAGCTGTTCTTGCAATAGCATCCCGCATAATGGTGCTTTCTGCGCAGGTAAACCATGTTTTACCGGTTGCCTTTTTGACAAAGCTGGCTTCCATTCCCGTTACCAGCATAGATACACGTTTGGGAGTTACACCCCTTATGTACATCATAGCCGGCAAGCCGGTGCTCATTTCAGCCGCCATACCCAGACAGGCAAAGTAGGTAGAACGAAAAGGATTCTGAGAAAGCCATTTAAAGGGGACTACGGTCACACAACTGGTGGCAGTCAGCTCTTTGAGCCTTACACCAGCCAGCCATGCGATGGGTAGCTTCCAGAACAGATAAAGAGAGAACCGTAACGGGTTACCGGCAAAACGCATAAATGCATCTGCTGCCGGCGAAATTGGGGTCTGCTCCATAACGGGATTATTGATTATTGTAATAAGCAGGGTTGAGTGCATCAGGCCCCCATTGCTTGAGCATATCTGCTACCTTCTTTTTATCGTAGGTATCTGCCGATTCCAGCAATCCTGTATTCTGTGTGTGGAGGCGGTTGCCTTTAGCATCCAGCACTAATAACACCGGAAATCCGAAACGCTGTGGATAACCCAACTGTTTCAGAACAGGCAGGTTCTTATTTTCTTTACTGTAGTTCAGGTAGTAAATAACGTAGTTTTTATCTGCCAGGGCCAGCAATGTCGAATCTTCATGCAGCATTTTGTAAAAGCGCTTACACCATATACACCAGTTACCCCCTACTTCTATCAGCACATGTCTGTTAGTTGCAGCAGCCAGTTGTTGTGCTCTTTTCAGGTCGGATGCAGCATCAGCAGCCGGATTATAAATATGTTCGAGGTCCAGGGAGGGCTTTTCCTGGGCATAGCTGCGGCCTATACTCAATAAAATGCAGACAACAGGTAGCCATAAATACTTACTCATATGCAGGATAGGATTTTATAATGATTGTAGATATTGGTAAATAGCAGATTGTGCGTTAACAGGTGTTTTTGCTGCTCCGGGTTCGATCTCAATATTACGGATATTCTCATCAAGTCTTACCGCATTGGTATTGTCAGCCAGTTGCAGACGGATAATTTCTTTAAGCTGTGCCTGAAGTTCCCTATCATATACCGGGAATACCACTTCTATACGCCTGTGCAGGTTCCGGTTCATCCAGTCGGCAGAACCCATATAGACTTCCTCATTGCCGTTATTATGAAAGATAAATACCCTGGCATGTTCCAGGTACCGATCCACGATACGGCGTACTTCAATGTTACTACTTTCCGGCTGGTCGGGCGTCAGGCAGCAGATACTACGTACGATCATATCTATTTCCACCCCTTCCTGACTGGCAGCATACAGGCTTGCTATCATTTCTTTTTCCTGGAGGTTATTCAGCTTAATTGTGATTTTAGCTGGTTTGCCTGCGCGGACGTGTGCAATCTCCCGGTTGATCAGTTCCTTAAAGCGGTCCATCATATTAAACTGGGCTACCAGTAGGTGCTGAAAGGTCAGGTAACTATATCTGGCAGGCTGCTCTCTAGCCTGGAGATATAGAAACAGGAGCTCCAGTTCCTGTGTAATACCCGGATGAGCGGTCATCAGTACGTGGTCTGTATAAAAACGGGCAGTGCTTTCATTGAAATTACCGGTAGCCATCAGACCGGCATAGTCCCACTGGTAACCACGACGTCTTTTTACCAATGCAATTTTAGCATGCACCTTCAGTCCGGGGATACTATAAACTATTTTCACTCCGGCAGCTTTCATCTTCTTTGCCCACCGGATGTTATTAGCTTCGTCAAAACGGGCTTTCAGCTCTACGAACACTGTTACCTGTTTGCCATTGCGGGCAGCACTGATCAGCGCATTGGCTATCTGCGAACTGGCCGCTATACGGTAAAGGGTAATATAAATCTCCTGTACCGCAGGATCTACAGCCGCTTCATTGAAGAAACGGAGAATATAGTCATACCGCTGGTAAGGCGCATGCAGCAGAATGTCTCTTTTTAATACTTCTTCCAGTAACCTGGGTGTTTCTTCCAATGAGGGTACCTGGATGGAAGATTGCTTTGGATAGCTGAAGGCCGGTGATTTAACTGGCATAGGCAGATCCATCAGGTCCTTGAGGTTATGGTATCTGCCCCCTTCCACCATTTCTTCCGGCAGTATCTGGAAGTATACGGCCAGTAACTTCCGCAGGGCAAGCGGCATGGCGGCATCAAAGAGGAAGCGGGTAGGTATACCCAGTTCTCTTTTAACAATCATCGTTTCCACCTGCTCAAGAATGTCATGCGCCAGCTCATTCATGTCTGTTTCAGCATCCCTGGTAATCTTGATACTGTAACAGCCATCGACGGTATATCCGGGAAACAGGAAGCCTATATTATCCCTGATCACGTCATCCAGCATGGCAATGTAGTATTCATTTTCCAGTGCCGGCAGCTCTATATAGCGGGGTAAAGTAGCGCTGGGAATGTTCACCAGTGCATATTGCAACATATCCGGCGCAGCATTTTCCGTAAGCGATACTACAAAGTATAACTGGTTATTCTCCAGGAATACTTCTTCCGGCTTCTTTTTTCTGAGCCAGAGTGGTTGCAGGAAACTCAGTACACGTGTCAGGAAATACTCCCGCAGGTGCTCATGATGCTGCGGATGGATAGGCTCATTATAGTAAAGATGTATATTATAGCTACGAAGCGCGGGCAGTAACTGCCTGGTAAGTGTATATCCGAATACGCCCAGTTGCCTGTTAATCTCTGTCTGGATGGCCGGCAGGGTATCCTGGGAAAGGATATCCTCTCCGGCAGCAGCCGGATTTTTGTTCAGCAGCTTATTAACGGCCAGGATAGCCGGCATGCGTACCCGGAAGAACTCATCCAGGTTAGAAGAGAAAATAGAAAGGAACTTGATCCTTTCATATAAAGGCACAGTCTCATCCTGCGCCATACATAACACCCGGTAGTTGAACGACAACCAACTCAGGTCGCGGTCATATAACGGTACATTCATAGAAATCGTCTTATTACTCATGCTTAGTCCTTCACCGGGAAAAATAATGCAGCTATCACAAATGCGGCTACGGAAATGATCAGACCGAACATAAAGATGTTGTAAGCAATACGCAGTTGTTTATATTTCTTACCTAGTACCACACCCAGGTGATAGATATCCTGTATCATGCTGCCATATACATAGTCATTGTCTTTCATCATCTCGGTCATACCCCAGGTATATTCTTCCAGCGACATCCTGTGAAAGTTGCCGAAGAACAGCAGGTTGGTCTTTTTACTATCAATATCTGCTTTGGTGAATTTACCTACGTTGATGTTAGGACGTGTAGCCAGTACGGAGAAGATGATTGTAAGTACGCCGGTCAGTAAAAAGATGAAGGCAGGGAGAATAAGATTAGGATAATCCTCTAACCTCCTGACTAGTACACCTAATATTACGGATATGATAATTGAATTGACCGAGATCATGATGTGCGCCTTGCTGTCGGCCATTGAGCTAAGGCGTATATGGTTAGTGGAAGTAGTACGGAACATTGTCTCTACTCCCCTACCGGGTTTAGCTTCTTTCAGTTCTTTCTGCTTTTCCTTGTCTTTCTTTTTCTCTTCTGTCACAGCAGGTGGTGCAGTTACCGGAGCAACAACAGGAGCTTCAGCCAATACCGGGGCTGCAGCTGCCTTCTTTTCTTTCTTGTGTGCCTTTTCCTCCTGTTTCTCCAGTTTGGACTTCAGCTTAGCAATGTTTTCTTCCTTCTGCTGTTGCAGCAGCGCTTTACAATAGGCTGTAAAATAATGATGAGATTCCTGCAGGCGCAGAGAACTTGCATTCCAGATAGCTCCGGAGACCTCATGTCCTGTAGATAGTTCTACCTCCTGGCGCAACAGGCGGGACCGGTCTCTGAACTCTTTGGTACCAAGGTGGAAGAGGTCAGCATCACATACAATCTCTTCCAGCAGGTTTTTCGGATGCTGGGGCATTTTAGTAGCCATAATACAGCCAGCTACCTGCTGTTGTATTTCTTCTGGAATCTGTTGTACATTTAAGAATATCCTGGCCATCTCTGCCCCCTTCTCTTCATGCATTTTTGTCTCTCCGGCAAGGTAACCAAGATCGTGAAACCAGCATGCGACACATACCACCATCAGGTCGTTATCTGCCAGCCGGTAATGCGCTGCAATCTGCTGTGCTGCTGCAACTACCAGCTTTGTATGTTCTAAATTATGATAGACCAGGTTAGGGTGGGGACGTTCCTGGTATTGCTTCGCAACATATGTTTCTGCTGCTTCAATGATTAATCCTGTGTGCATAAGCCTTAGTTAAAAAAGCAAAACTGAGATCAGCAAGTTACTGCATTTTTAAGTTAATTTTATTCTGCAAATAACCAATGTAAAATGCAACGGGCCTGAAGTTCGTTGTGTTTCCGCATTGACTACTAACCACTCATCTATGCAAGTAAGATATATTGCGTTCGTTTTTCTGTTTTTGTCATGCAATGCTTTTAACCGGGAAGACAAGGAATACACTTCTCCCAAAGGCTATAACCTTGCCGAGCCTACCCGTTACCGTGTAAGGCAATCCATGCAGGAGATCTCTGGTATTGTACTCGCACCGGATGAACATCACATTATGGCTATCAATGATGAGGAAGGGAAGATCTACTCCATTGACGTAGATACAGACAAGGCATACCCGACATCCAAGTTTGACAAAAGCGGCGATTATGAAGATCTGGCCACAACAGGCGATGAATGGTTTGTACTGAAAAGTAACGGACATCTGTATCACGTGCATGGCATGTTTACAGATACTGCCGATGCTACGCGTTATAAGATGTCCATCCCGGGTAAGCGGGAATTTGAAAGTCTTTATTTCGATGCCAGCAATAATAGTCTGGTAGCGGTGTGCAAGTCCTGTGAAGAAGACAAAAGAGAAGGTTTTACCTCTGCATATCGCTTCAGGCTGAATACAATGGAATATGACACCACGCCCGCTTTCCGTATAAATGTAGCCGAAATTGCCAGGCTTACAGGTGGTGATGTAGGCCACTTCAAACCTTCTGCGGCTGCCATCCATCCCATTGAAAAGCGCCTGTATATTATATCTGCGGTAAACCGCATGCTTGTCATTACTGACCTTAACGGCAAGGTACAGGAAGCATATAACATACCGCATCGCAGATTCCGGCAACCTGAAGGTATCTCCTTCACCGCAAATGGCGACATGTACATATCTAATGAAGCAGTAGACGAAGCACAGGCCAATATTCTGAAATTTAAGTACAACTCATCACGATGATTAGCATTTTACCAAAAGCAAGGCACCTTTTACCCCTCCTCCTCCTGCCATTGCTGTCACAGGCACAGATGACAAATGACAGTCTTGCACGCAGAGTTATCCTGATCGGCGATGCCGGGGAGCTGCATAAAGACGGCCATAACCCTGTTATTGATGCTGTAAAACAACGTATTGACCTCCAGGATAACCGGAACACAGTATTATTTCTGGGTGATAATATATACCCTTTCGGCCTGCCCGACGCAGGAGCCGCCAGGTATGATGAGGCCAGACAAATACTGGATTACCAGATCGACCTGGTAAGAAATACAGCTACACAGGCTATCTTCATTCCAGGCAACCATGACTGGCAACGCTCCAGACCTGATGGCTGGCAAACTATCATCAACCAGCAATTGTATGTGGACTCATTACAACTGCCGAACGTGAACTTCCTCCCGAAAGACGGCTGTCCTGGCCCGGAAGAGGTACATCTCGATAAAAACACTACCCTTATCATCATGGATACGGAGTGGTGGTTATTCCCTTATCAGAAACCAGGTCCTGAATCTTCCTGTGATACTAAAACCAGGGAAGAGGTACTGACAGAAGTCAGTGATATTGTAAGCAGAAACAGGAATAAGCTGATCATATTTGCAGCACACCACCCATTCAGAAGCTATAGTATCCATGGTGGTTACTATACCATGAAGCAACATATCTTCCCACTCACTGATCTGAAAAAGAACCTGTATATACCGTTACCGGTGATCGGTTCCATCTATCCGCTCACCCGCGGCGTATTTGGTACGCCGGAAGATATTCCTAATCCCACGTACCAGTCAATGATCAGAGGTATTGAGGCGGCGATCAAGCCACATGGTCCGGCTATCTTCGTATCAGGTCATGACCATACCCTGCAACTCATCAATGATGAGCAGAACTTCTATGTCGTAAGTGGCTCGGGCGCAAAGGAAACCCGTGTAAAGAAAGGTCCTAAGTCTTTGTATGCCAGCAATGAAAATGGTTATACTGTACTGGAAATATCAAAAAGCGGGCGTGTGGAAGTTAAGTATTACACTGTTGATAAAACAGACGGCCCTTCCTATGCACAGCAGCTGTTTAGTTTGCAGGACATCCGTTCCAGCACGCTGGCAAATGCCAGCCCTTCCGCCAGCCAGTTACCACCCACTGTTACAATGCCCGCTGATTCCCAGTATACTGATAAGTCAGGTTTCCATTACTGGCTGATGGGTCAGAACTACCGTAATGTATGGGCAACGCCGCTGGCATTCCCTGTACTGGATCTGAATAAAGAGAAAGGCGGACTAAAGATCATCAAACGTGGTGGAGGTATGCAGACCCTGTCACTCCGCCTGGAAGATAAAGATGGTACTGAATGGGTACTACGCTCCCTAAAGAAGTATCCTGACAAAGCTGTGCCTGAGGCATTACGCGAAACTGTGGCCAAAGATGTAGTTCAGGATCAGATATCTGCTGCAAACCCGTATGCGCCGCTTGCCATCATTCCACTGGCTGATGCTGCCGGCGTACACCACACTAACCCGACTTTCGTCTACCTACCAAAAGATACCGTACTCGGTGTTTATGCTAATACCTTCGGTGATGATGTATACCTCTTTGAAGAGAGAGAAGCAGATGTAAAAGGTAAAACCCTGAGCACCCCCAAACTACTGGAACAGATACAGGGAGATAATGATAACACTGTTAACCAATCAGCCGTTCTGAATGCACGCCTGCTGGACTGGCTGATTGCTGACTGGGACCGCCATGATGATCAGTGGAGATGGGGTGCTGAAAAAGGTAAGAAAGCCAAAAGACAGGTCTACTTCCCTATTCCCCGTGACCGCGACCAGGCATTCTTTGTAAATGAAGGTTTCCTCCCGCGCATTGCATCCCGGAAATGGGCCATGCCTAATATTCAGGGGTTCCGTCCGAACATCCGGTTTATAGAAGGGCAAAACCCCACCGCTCAGCCATTTGACCGTTCCTTTATGAATGAACTGAGTGAACAGCAGTGGAAGGATATCTCTCATGCTTTCGTTGAAAAGATCACTGATTCTACCATCCGGACGGCGGTGAACCGTTTCCCTGATTCCGTGAGAGCGCTGGTTGGTGAGCGTGTTTATACTACGTTGAAAGCACGCCGTGATATACTGGAGAAGGAAGCATTAAAATTCTACCGATTTATTTCTAAAAATGTGGAAGTAGCCGGTAGTAAGAAGAATGAACTATTTACTATTGAGCGCCAGCCGGAAGGTAAGATTGGTGTTACAGTTACCAAGATCAGTAAGAAAGGCGAACTGGAGCAGATAATCTATCAAAGGATTTTTGATCCCCGGGATACCCGTGAGGTAAGATTATTCGGCCTGGGTGGTGATGATAGATACGTGGTAAAAGGGAACAACAGCTCCCCTATCAAACTACGTATTATTGGCGGCAGGAATGGAGACACTTATATAGACAGCACCGGTGGTCATGCAGGTAAACGCATTGTTATCTACGACCTGGTAAGCAAAAAAGACAGTTTTGACATGCATGGCAATGCCAGGCGTATCCTGTCAACCAATCCTGATAATATCCGTTACGAACGTACACCATTCCGTTTCCAGTATAATAAACTGATGCCACTTGCATCTGCGGCTTTCAACCAGGATGACGGCCTTTCTCTTGGAGCAGGATTCCAGTATACGACCCAGGGCTTCCGCAAGCGTCCTTTTGCAGCCAGGCATACTGTAGTGGCCGGGCACTCGCTGGGTACAAACGCATGGCAGTTCCGCTACATGGGAGAGTTCACCAATGCTATCGGTCAGTCAGATCTGACTATTGCGGCCAATATCAAAGCGCCTAACAATACACTTAACTTCTTTGGTTTTGGTAATGAGTCAACATTTAACAAATCGCTGGGCATCCGGTATTACCGCACCCGCTTCAGCCTCTATAATGTAGAACCGCTGCTGAATACCAAGCTGTCACAAAATGTACAGCTGTACTATGGTCCGTCATTCACTTATTACACCCTGGATAAAGATGAAACAGTTGGCCGTATCACATCTGATTTTCCAAAGAATGGCCTGGACTCGCTCTCCGTATTCCAGTCCAAGACATATGCTGGCTTACGTTTGGGAATACGCATCGACACCCGCGACAACCAGCTTATCCCAACGAGAGGTATCAGCTGGAATACATCTGTATATGGCAGTCAGGGGTTAAACGGTCCTAACCGGCAGTATCTGCAGGCTCAGACGGACCTCAGCATATACACCAGCTTCCATGTACCTACCAGCGTAGTACTGGTAACAAGGTTTGGCGCAAACAAGATCTGGGGAGCGTATGAGTATTTCCAGGCAGCAACACTGGGCGGCGTGCAGAACCTGAGAGGTTACCGTAACTCTCGCTTCAGTGGTAATGCAGCAGTATATAACAATCTTGAATTACGTGTAAAACTGTTTGAGTTTCGTTCTTACCTGTTCCCTGCCAGTGTGGGCCTGATCGGGTTTAATGATGTGGGCAGGGTATGGTATCAGAACCAGCAATCAGGGGTATGGCATGATGGTTACGGTGGTGGGTTGTATTTTACGCCTGCTAATCTGGTAGTTTTGTCGGCAGTAGTTGGCCGATCTGAAGAAGGGGTATTACCCTATGTCACTTTCGGGTTCAGGTTCTGATAAGGGCTTTTACCCGTTTTTTTCCCGTTTTGATCTTTACCATCTTACGTTCATCCTACGTTCAGGAACGTAGGATGAACGTAAGATGGTAAAATCTTGTCCGATCCTGAAATAGGTTTACACCTTAAAAAGTGTAAAACATGCGAAATTCAAGCATAACCCATTAATTCATATTGACTTTCACCCGCAGCGCCCTCAAACCACTAACACCCTGTAAATCTTCGAGATCCAGCACTTCTACATCGGGTAACAGGACACCCTTATTCTGCAGGAAAGTGATGTACTTCAGGTATTCTTCCATCTCTCTGGCGTAGGCATATACAATAGAAATAGTACCCGGCTGTGTAAGGCGCTTGCCTGTCTGCCGGATATGCACTTTATCTATCCGTTTCTTAATAATCTCATACCGGATGTTATAAGCGCCTTCGACATCAAAACGGCGTTCATCCTGCCGGAAGCTGATATCAATAGGATTGCTATGCGCCAGTATCAGCTGGGTAGTTTGTAAAGGTACTTTCAGCGTATCCTTCAGCTTGTTGGTCATCCTGGCTATTTCTGCCATGGAAGACAGCTGCCACAGGCGGAGGTTACGCAGGTACAGCAGGTCAAACTTGCGATTCTGAGCGATGGACTGCCCGATATAGATATTGTATTCAACACCGTCTGTACGGTACTTTTCAAAATAGCAGGGGAAGGAATGCTGAATATTATCTTTTTCTTTATCCAGGTATTTATTGATCTCTGCATTGATAGCAGCGAGGCTATCCTCATATTCCTGGCGGTGATGCAGGATGTGACCTTCGGAATCATCTACCATAGAAAAATAACGCTCCAGTACCGGCTGCAATTCAGGATGACTTTCATGCAGATGACGGAATAACGGGCCTATTTCCTCATCCAGGTAATTATTGGTTTTTAACTCGTCTTCTGACAGCATGCCACTGGTAACACCAGTGATCAATTCATCGTTCTTAAACTTCAGTTCTTCCAGCAGTGGCAGATAAATAGCGTTACCGATATGCTCCAGCGTCTCTCCTATCAGCAACAGTTGTTCGCGCAAATCTTCATGAATAGCATTGCTGCGTTCAGTGGAAGAGTTCCTGATATCAACAGCTCCGTATAACGGATATACATCTTCAAATGCGATGTTACCAATGTCTTTTCGTTCCTCCTTCGGCGTATGAAGATAGTGCCATGCGGCATCGGTGAATTTCCATTCAACTGAAGGCTGTAAGGCAGTGAATTGCTCCTTGATAACCTGTACGATACGGTTATTCAGGATATCCGCGCCCCTGGTCAGCAACATAATCAGCAGCGGGTAAGCCGGCATGGCCCTACCCATTGTTTCGGCAGTGATCCTATTGGGGGTAGAGGATGCCAGTTCTACTATTCCCAGTAGCTGACCTTCATGCCATACAGGGGCCATGATATAACTTCTGATACCTTTCAGCGGCAGGTAACGCAGGAATGGAAATGATAGCAGGCTGGCTTCTGTTACATCCGGAATAAAGAGAGGTTCTCTTTGCCGCGTCAAATGGTCCAGCAGCTGTTGAAATAGTTGCTGCTGTTGTTTGCCATTGTTCATGACTCCCAGCATAACGCCACTTTCACACGGTTCACATTCCAGTACGTACCGACCATTTATCTTGGGAACAGGTACTATGTGTACACTCAGGTCTTCTTGCTGCATAAGGGAACATATTTCTTCCTCCATGCGGCGGTATGTCTGGGTTTCGTTACCATCGTGCATATTCAGTATGAGGTTTTTCATACTGTTCTGTACTTCATCTTTGGTAACATCCTGAATCGTCCATATTACAAAACCTTCCAGTGAAAAGTTACGCAGGGGCAGCATTTCCTGTAATGACTCAGGAGAGAACTTGGTACGGCAAATATTATCGTAGGTGAGCTTAGGCAAGTCCCCTTTTACAATTACATCTACAAAACGGGCATCAATCTGCAGCTTTACATACTTCTTCAGACCGTTACTGTCAGGAAGTGTAATATGGTGAATGATTTCATTGCGGTAATCTACCGGAAAGCCATATACTTTTTCCAGAATCAGTTTATATAGCCATTCCAGTTTATCCTTTTTTACCTTCTCAACGGAGACACCATCCGGTACGGGCACCAGTTTGTCACCGTTAGCAGCAAAAAGTTTCCTGAAAAGGTCAGAATAATAGAAGATGGCGAATTTATGAGGGACGCCAATTCCATAGATATCCTTGTCCATGTCAACAGTGACAGGGAAAATAGTTGAGACAACAAGGTCCAGGTATTCCTGGTAAGCAGACAAGTCGTCTGCACCAGCGATGGGACCAAGAAGAGCGGGGTTACCTTCAAACTGGTTAACTATCTGCTGATAGTATGCGGCGCGCGCATCCGACTTCCTGGCAGCCTTTTCTTTCAGGAACTTCACGTAAGGACCGAAAGATATATGACTGTCTATCAGCACTTCTTCATCCTTAAAAACTTCGGATTTAGCAGATAAAACTTTCATAATCAAATGTGTAAAAAATACTCATCGTATACTACTATAATAGACGAATGGGATAATAAAATATTTTGTAACTACTAGCAGTATGTACAGTGGCAGGTAAAAGCAGGAGCTTGGTGGTATATATTGGGGCAAAGTTATGTTAAAAGTTGTTATCACAGGATAAAAAAAATGCAGACTTGCTTATACAAATCTGCATTAATAATTTAAGTATTAGCTATTTAGATACTATAACTCGATCTGGTTACGTAGCAGGTCTTCCAGCGTATCCCGCTTACGGATCAGCTGTGCTTTACCATCTTTTACCAGTACTTCCGCAGGCTTCAGGCGGGAGTTGAAGTTAGAAGACATTTCAAAACCATAAGCGCCGGCGTTATAGAATACCAGGTAATCGCCTTCTTTCACCTCATTCAGTTTACGATCCCATCCGAATGTATCAGTTTCACAGATATTACCAACGATCGTGTAGATACGCTCTGTTCCTTTCGGACTGGAGATATTTTTAATCAGGTGGAATGCGTCATAGAACATAGGTCTGATCAGGTGGTTGAAGCCTGAGTTCACACCTACGAATACGGTGGCTGTGGTCTGTTTGATCACATTCGCCTTTACAATGAAGTAACCGCACTGGCTTACCAGGAATTTACCAGGTTCAAACCATACCTGTAAAGGACGATTGTAGGTAACCTTAAATTTATTGAAAGCGTCGGAGAGCTTTTTGCCCAGCAGGTTAATATCTGTTTCAGGGTCTCCCTGCTGGTATGCAACTTTAAAGCCGCTACCCAGGTCAATAAACTCAAGATCAGGGAAATGTACTGCCTGTTCAAACATGATTTCAACACCACGCAGGAATACATCCACATCTTTAATTTCAGAGCCGGTATGCATATGCAGGCCGGTTACTTTGAGTTTGGTACTTTTCACAATACGCTCGATGTGGCGCAGCTGGTGAATAGAGATACCGAACTTGCTATCAACGTGACCGGTAGATATTTTATAGTTACCTCCCGCCATGATGTGCGGGTTGAGGCGGATACAGATAGGGTAAGAATCGCCGAAGCGGTTACCAAACTGTTCCAGGATGGAGATATTGTCGATATTGATGTTAACACCCAGTTCTTTGGCGGCGATGATCTCATCGAGGTCCACACAGTTAGGTGTGAAGATGATATTATCTGGAGCGAATCCGGCTTTTAATCCGAGATGTACTTCCTGGATAGAGACAGTGTCGAGTCCGCAGCCCAGGGAGTTAATATATTTCAGGATGTTAATATTGGTAAGTGCTTTACAGGCATAGAAAAAGCGGGCATCCGTCTTCTGGAAAGCCGTTTGCAGCTTTTCGTACTGGATCTTTATTTTTTCAGCATGATATACATATACCGGAGTTCCAAATTCCTCAGCCACTTTAACTAGAAATTCGGCAGGGAGAAGATCGCTTTGCTTAGACATCTATGGATAATGATTTACAAATTTTCACATGCAGGCGGCTGGTTTTATGCAAAGGCCGCCTGAAAAGCATGCGAATTTACTACTGAAAAACGGATATTTTTAGAGATCTTCCTCACCACCCATGAAATCATCCAGTTCACGGCGTTCTTTCTTGGTAGGGCGGCCAATCTTGCTGGGACGCTTACCAGTCTGGAAGACAGAAGCCTGACGTTCCTGGGCTTTATCTTCTTCCGGTGTGATATCATTATAGAACTTGATCGCTTCGGTATACTGTAAGCGATTAGCCAGCAGGGCGGTTACCTGAATTACCCATTTACGGCCTTCCGTTCTGATCTCATACACATCGTTTACTGCCACGTTACGGGACGCTTTTACGATAGCGCCGTTCATTTTCACCCTACCTGACTCACAACCAGCGGATGCCAGGGAGCGGGATTTGAAGATCCTGATGGACCAGAGATATTTATCGAGTCTTACTTTTTCTACTTCTTTCATCTTGTATAATATATAAGGCCGGCACGTTTATCACGAGCCGGCCTTCAAATTTATTAAATTCGTGCGATAAGGCTATTTACTCAATTCCGCAAAATATTTGTGGAAGTAAGGGATTGTTTCGATACCCTTGTAGAAGTTAGCCAGGCCGTATTTTTCGTTGGGAGAGTGAAGATTATCACTGTCCAGACCAAAGCCCATGAGAATAGTTTTCAGACCGAGCTCTTTTTCAAACAGGGCAACGATTGGAATACTTCCACCACCACGCATCGGGATTGGAGATTTTCCAAAAGTTTCTTTGATTGCTTCACTTGCAGCTTTGAAGGCTACGTGATCAGTCGGTGTTACATATGGACTGCCACCGTGGTGAGTCGTTACTTTCACCTTGACACTCTTCGGTGCAATGTTTTCAAAGTGCTGCTGGAACAGTTCAGATATTTCTATCCAGTCCTGGTTAGGCACGAGGCGCATGGAGATCTTGGCAAAAGCTTTAGACGGCAATACGGTTTTGGAACCTTCGCCGGTATAGCCACCCCAGATACCATTTACTTCCAGCGTAGGGCGGATGCCGGTACGCTCGATGGTAGAATACCCTTTTTCACCCCACAGTTCATTTACACCCAGGTCAGCTTTATAATCTGCCTCATCAAACGGAGCTGCATTCAGTGCGTTGCGATCTTCCTGGCTCAGGTCCTGTACCTTATCGTAGAAGCCTGGGATGGTGATGTGATTGTTTTCGTCATGAAGAGAGGCAATCATTTTACACAGGATGGTAGCCGGATTAGCCACAGCGCCGCCATACACACCACTGTGCAGGTCACGGTTAGGACCGGTTACTTCTACTTCCATATAAGACAGGCCACGCAGACCTGTATCCAGGGAAGGATTTTCCAGACTGAGCATAGCAGTATCAGAGATGAGTACCACATCTGATTTCAGTCTTTCTTTATTTTCTTTAATAAAAATGCCCAGGTTGGCAGAACCTACTTCCTCTTCCCCTTCGATCATGAATTTGATATTGCAGGGGAGGGTATTGGTTTTTGACATGATTTCAAATGCCTTAACATGCATGTAGAACTGACCTTTATCGTCAGCGCTGCCACGTGCATAGATCTTTTCATCTTTGATCACAGGCTCAAACGGACCGCTATCCCAGAGTTCCAGTGGATCGGCAGGCTGCACGTCATAGTGACCATATACGAGTACTGTAGGTAGTTTCGGATCAATAATCTTTTCACCATATACGATAGGGTGACCCGCAGTAGGGCAAACCTCCACTTTATCTGCACCTGCTTCCTGCAGACGCAGTTTTACAGCTTCTGCGCAGTTCTTCACATCCGGGTTAAAGCGGGAATCCGCGCTAACAGATGGAATGCGCAGCAGTTCCAGCAGTTCTTCCAGGAAACGATCTTTATTTTGTACCTGATAATCTTTCCAAACTTGCATGTTCCAGTAAATTAAACTTTTAGAAAGGTGCAATTTAAGGGAAAGTCGGAAATATTGATTTGTCTGTTTGGCGGGCTGATTTTCTCTGCGTTAACAGGCTATTAACACTTTTCTGATTCTTTTGTTCGAAATTACTTGCCGAATCCGGTACACACTACTACCTAATAGAACCAGATCGTATGCAAACCAGCGAGGAAATCACCATGTTATCCGCGCTCAAAAAGGATAACAGCATTGGAGCTTATCAATACTTCTTCATGAAATACTACAAGCCTCTTTGCCTCAAAGCCTGTCAGATGTTAGGAAATGTGGAAAGTGCCAAACAGGTGGTACAGCAATTGTTCATTGAAGTATGGGAGACCCGCACATATAGGAATATAGCCCATTCTCCGGGCGGGTTCTTTTACCAGCAGTTATATGAGCGTTGCCTGCAGATGCAGCAAAGGATAATGACCCAGACAGCTGCCTGTCCGCCCTGTAAGACAGGTCCGGCATTAGTACCCCAGGCATTACGTCAGCAGCTTGCAATTTTACTTGATTCGTAGACCCAGATATCAGATACACACAACTTTATCACCCTCAATAATCTTCTCATTACTACGATGAAATACGACCAAGAGTATATATACACATTACTCCTGCGTAAGCAACTCGGCGAATTAAGTGAAGTGGAAGATCAGTTGCTGCAAAAGGTCATGGAAACCGATGAGCAGGTTCGTAAATGCTGGCATGAACAGGAGCAGGCCATTCTTTATACTGATAATGCTTTTCTGGATGACCTCCGGATTGAGCATGACTGGTGTAAGATAGCGGCTATTCTTTCACCCAAACCGCGGCATCTGAAAGTATACCATTATGTAAAGCGCCATAGTGCAGCAGCAGCAGTATTAGCGGCTATGACTGCTTTAGCGGGCGGATGGTATGCGTTTAAACATTATTACAGCGCCGCAGTTCCGGCTACTACCCTGCGGCAGGTGGCTGCAAAACAGCCGGCAAAAACACCCGCAGCCAATACTGCAAATGTAAGCCATACCTCCCCCTCGGACACCCTGACTACCATCCGCCTACCTGATAATCAATCATTAAGACCTTCTGTGGCAGACACGGGCAGTCACCCTGCTATTTCTGTCAAGCGGATTACCCACGATACTATTTACCAGAGTAGCACTATCGAGTGGAACACACTGACAGTACCTCCAAAAACGGACTACCGCATTGAACTGTCAGACGGGACTGAAGTACACCTGAATGCCAGTTCCACCTTGCGTTTTCCTTTCATTTTTCCAGGCAGAACCAGGGAAGTGTACCTGGAGGGAGAAGCATATTTTACAGTGGCCCATAATCCGAAGCAGCCATTTATAGTACACACGGGTACAACGTCAGTCATTGCGCTGGGCACGGCGTTCAATGTAAATTCATATGATAATAATCTGATTACAACATCGCTGGTTACCGGTAGTGTAGTAACGGATGTGGGCGACAGCCTGGATGTGACATTGAAGCCGGGTTTTGAGGCCATTTATAAACCAGGAGAACGATTTAAGGTGAAACGTTTTGACGAGAACGTTACGTTGGGCTGGCGGGATGGAATCTTCCGTTTCCATAATAAGACGTTGGAGGAAGTGGCACCGGTGTTGAAACGGTGGTTTGGGCTGAAGGTGGCTTTTGCGGCTAACAGTATTGCCGGCATTCATTTTTCAGGAGACCTTGACAAAGACAAGGCAGTCAACCTGTTCCTGGATGAACTATGCTGGGAAAAGGGGCTGGACTATAAGATCTATGATGGTACTATTCATTTCTCAATGCGGAAGGAAAGCCGGGCAACAAATTAAGAAATCAGCTTCTGTCTCAACAGAAATTCGAGCTTCTCATTTACATCCAGCAGCTTAGCTGTCAACTCTTTATTCTCTTTACGGAGGGCATATACTTCATATGCTTTATCAATATTCTGCCGCAGCTCATCATCATTCCAGGGCTTGGAAAAATACTTATATACCTGTCCTTTATTAATAGCATCTATTACGGCGTTAATATCAGCATATCCGGTCAGTAACATCCGGATAGGCTCAGGATACTTGTCGAGAATAGACTCGAAAAACTCAATTCCCGTCATTTTAGGCATGCGCTGATCAGAAATTATGATCTGGATATCCTGCTTAGCGAGTATGTCCTCAGCTTCTTCGGCTGAAGCGGCTGTAAATACCGTATAAAGTCTACGGAAAGATGCCTTGAAAGCATTTAAATTATGTACCTCGTCATCAATATATAGGATATGGATATGTTGTGCACTCATTGACGCAACCTTAAATTCAAATAATTAAAAATAAAAGCGTTACAAACGAATGAAAGAAGGATAGACAATGAAAAAACAAGTGTTTATATTGACCTGCTTATGGATAACTTCTTTATATACAAGCTGTTCCGTACCCTTGCTACCGTGAAATACCAGTAAAATTATAGAGAAACGTACATACAGGGCTTGATTTTTTTGACAATGCTACTATCTTTTCTGTGAAAGTGAAAGAATACCGTTTTATCGTATTTCTCAATACCCTTGCAGATTAAAAAAAAGCTCCTATGTTTGCTACTGCTATCCAGACTGTTCATAGAGGTTCGATCGGAGATTCCAATCTGTATTCTAAGTTACGATAAACCAAAGTGATATAGTGCTGTTGCAATAACTGAATTAACAACCTGGTTTAAACTTAAATTTTTATAAAAATGAAAAAAAGCACGCTCGTAATCGTCATTATTATTGCTGTTGTTTTATTATTTGGAGGCTGCGGTGTTTCCAGATACAATAAGATCGTGGGTTTGGACGAAACTGTTAAAACATCCTGGGGTACTGTACAAAGCCAGTATCAGCGCAGAGCGGACCTCATTCCTAACCTTGTTGCAACTGTAAAAGGCGCTGCAAATTTCGAGAAAGAAACACTGACACAAGTCATAGAAGCACGTGCAAAAGCTACATCTATCACGGTTAGACCGGAAGACTTGACACCAGAGAAGGTTCAGCAGTTCCAGGCTGCACAGGGACAGCTGAGCGCCGCACTGGGCAGATTGCTGGCCGTATCTGAGAGTTACCCTACACTTCAGGCTAATCAGAACTTTAAAGACCTGCAGGCACAGATAGAAGGTACTGAAAACCGTATTGCTGTAGCACGTAAAGATTTCAATGAAACAGCCCGTGTGTATAACAGTGCGATCCGTACTTTCCCTAACAATATTATTGCAGGTTTCGGCGGTTTCCAGCAGAGACCTTATTTCGAGGCACAGGCAGGTGCTGAGAATGCTCCTAAAGTGCAATTCTAAAAAATAACCGGCATGAGCATATTCCCATTCAGCAAAAAGGAACTTTTGACGGAAGCTGAAAAGCAACAACTGGTGCAGGCTATACGTGAATCCGAAAGACTCACGAGTGGGGAGATAAGGTTATATGTGGAGAGCCGTTGCAAGTACGTCAATCCCATGGAGCGCGCAAAGGAGTTATTCCTGCAGCTTGGCATGGAGAAAACTAAACGCAGAAACGGCGTTATTCTGTACATCGCATTAAAGGATCGACAATTTGCTATCCTTGGTGACAAAGGCATACACGAAAAAGTAGGTACGCAATTCTGGGTAAAAGAAGCAAACCTGCTGATCAGCTATTTTACCAGGAATCAGATTATCGAGGGCCTTGATGCCTGTATCAGGGAGATTGGAGAATCGCTTTGCCGGTATTTTCCTTTTGAAGGAGACGATGAAAATGAATTACCAGACGACATAGTGATCGGCAGATAAGCGACAGGCTGATACCTGCCGCACTGTAAAAATTAATATGATGAGGAAAATATGCTGGTTATGGCTGGTTATACTATTGATTTCCGGGTTGACTGTCCGGGCGCAGAACATTCCGCCCAGGCCTAATCCTCCGCGAACAGTAAATGATCTGGCAGGTGTGTTATTAGGTAATGAGGCGGAAACGCTGGAACGCAAACTCCGCGCTTACAATGACAGTACATCCACACAGATTGTGATCGTAACCATGCGGACTATCGGCGATTACGAAAGCAGTGAAGTAGCGCTGAAAATACTCCGTGACTGGGGTGTTGGTACAAAGGGAAAGGACAATGGCGTTGTAATACTTGCTGTTATTGATGATAGGAAAATCCGCATCGAGACAGGCTATGGTATGGAAGGCGTCCTTCCGGATGCTATCGCAAACCGGATCATCAGTGAATCTATAAAGCCAAATTTCAGTAAGCAACAATACTTCCGTGGCTTTGACGAAGCGACAGACCAGATCTTCGCTGCTGCAGCAGGCGAGTACAAGTCATCTGGCAAAAAGCGCGGTTCAGGCAATGGTAGTAACGGGCTTTTCATTGCGATCTTTGTCATCATTATTATCCTGCTCATCATGAGAAATCGTGGTGGCGGCAGAGGCGGGGGTACTACTATTAGCAGAAGAGGCTCCGGTGGCTGGATCGGTCCTATTGGCGGACTGGGAGGTCTTGGCGGCTTTGGTGGTGGTGGCTCCGGCGGATGGGGCGGAGGAGGCGGTGACAGTGGCGGCGGCTTCGACTTCGGAGGAGGCTCCGGTGGTGGTGGCGGTGCTAGTGGTGACTGGTAATACGCAACAACTGATTATTCATTATAACTCCGTCAGCATCCTGGCGGAGTTTTTTTTATACTTCACTTAACGGAAACCATACATTCACCCGCGTACCACATGGCTGGCCCGCCTCGTCATACAGATCTTCAATATCGAAAGTAGCGTCCAGATTAAAACGCCTGTTATACAGCGAAAGCCTGTCCCGCGTGATCTGTAAACCACGGGAATGATGTTCCTTCCCTTGTTGCCTTTGGGCAGCAGCTTTCTCTCTTCCTACACCATTATCTTCAATCACGCAAAGTAAACTGCCCTCCCGCTGGTAAAAGGCAATAGACAAGCGCCCTTCTCCTTTCTTGTGTAATAACCCATGCCAGATAGCATTTTCAACAAACGGCTGTAATATCATTGTGGGAATATCTGTAAAATCAGGGTCCAGCTCATCATCAACAGTGATATCATAAGTAAACTGATCTCCAAACCTAAGCTTTTCCAGTTCCAGGTAGTTCTCCAGCATACGCAGCTCATTGGAAATCGGGATACTATTCAACTGTGAGTTATCCAATACGTTTCTGATCAACCTGGCAAAACGGCCCAGATAGGATAAGGCCTGCTCTGTTTCGCGCTTCATCATAAATGTCTGGATAGAGTTCAGCGCATTAAAGATAAAGTGAGGATTCATCTGTGCACGCAAAGCTTTCATCTCCAGCTGAGCAATCTGCTGCTGAATAGCAGTACGTCTTCTTGCCTCCTTCTTCACTGCATTTACACGCAATCTGAAATAGACATATACCAGTACAATAATCAGCAATACCGACAGTATTCTGAACCAGGCTGTCTGCCAGAAAGCGGGCAGGATATTAATGGTTAATGTGGTGATGCCTGTTGAAAAGGTGCCTGCGGGATCAACACTTCGTACCTTAAAACGATAACTGCCTGGCGGAAGGTTGGTATACCTGGCTGTCAGCAAGCCTCCTGCTTTTACCCATTCCTCGTCTACTCCTTCCATCTGATAGAGGTAGCCCACTGCTTCATGATGATACAAGAGACTCTTAAAGTCGATACTGATGAAATTCTGTCTGTGTGACAATGTCACCGGCGCATATTTTCCTTTCTCTATTCCCAGATTGATTACACTGTCCATGGTGCGGAAGCCGAGAATAGTTACATCCGGTGGGGGTGGTGCTACCTGTAATATACTAGGTTCAAATATTACGAAATGATCAGACGCTCCTACCATCAGCCGGCCGTCATGCAGCATACTGACAGACCTGCGAACCTTCCTGTTGTTGTCTATAATATCGCCGGTCTGTACAAATGTTTCTATTGTCCCTGGGTGCCGGTTAAAGCGATAGAAGCCGAACTGTGTACTGAACCATACGCCCGCGGTACCATTGACCTGAAGGTTTAACACCCATTCGTCAAACAGTGCTCCGTTGATCATCAATGGGCGAGCGAAAGCCTTTTCTGTATTGTATACCCACAAACCATGATCTGTACCGGCAATCAGTGTTGTGTCATCCAGGAACTCGATACAGGTTATGTTACTGACGGTGAGTTTATCATAGGAGAATAGTTCAGCGCCGCTGACGGTGCCTGTACGGGTATTGAAGCGAAGCAGGCCGGCGTCACTGGTGGCAATCCAGAGCAGGGAGTCATTCCGCCTGGCGATATCCATCACTGTAATAGGTCTGTTTACATACTGCAGCAATCCGGGATAAGCAATAAATGAATCTGTACGGGTATTCCATTTTACCAGTCCCCGTTTGTATAGCCCTATCCAGACAGCGCTGTCGCCTTCGGGAGACATGGTCATCAGGGTCTGGTCGCCAAACAACGGCGGATGATAGTGCCGAATAAAGCGTCCCTTATGCGGATCAAAGATTGATAGCATACCATTCTCCTGCCCTATCAGCACATTACCATCTTTCATCTCTGCAAAGCTCCATACAAGGCTTCGTTCTTCCGGCAGTTGATAGGCTGGGCTTTTGGCATCATGAAGGTATTGTCCAAGCAGTTCGAGAGAAGGGCTCAGCCAGCAGAATCCCCGACCCCAATAACCGGCATAGATATTTCCATGGCTATCCTGGAATAGCCCGGTTACTTCCATCCGGGGCAAATGCGCTTCGGTATCTCTGAACACTGTCCGGTGATCCATTATACGAAAAGACTTCTCCGGCATGCTCAGAATGTTGACTCCCAGGTCTGTACCTACCCACAGGCGGCCATTGCGGTCGTTCAGGAAGCAGTTGACCTCGAAGTCGTAATGCAGATCCTGATCGTCTTCGTTATTAGACCGGATGTTGGTATCGAACCTTCCCTCCTGTTCATTATATCTGAAGATGCCTCCGTTTTCAGTAGCGATCCAGATATGATGGTCTCTGTCGGCGATAATGTCTGTTACCATATTGCCTTCAGGTTGCGGGCGGGAGAAGGAAAAGGCCCTGAGTTCTTTTTTATCAGGCGTATACTGATAGAGTGAGTCTCCACCCCTGGCAGCTACCCATATGCGTTGCTGCCGGTCTATATAAAAGCGTCTTACGCTGCTTTTAATGGCCAGCAGGGGATCATTATCGGGATTATTTCCAGCGTGGTACATCTGCCTCCGGGAAGGGTCAAGCTTATATACTCCTCCCCGGCCACTGATCCACAGGTTACCTTTACCATCTTCGATGATGGTGCTAAACAGCTCACGGCGGATATTCTCAGCAATATTGGCGGGCTTAATGAAGCGGTTCTGCACATCGTCATATTTCAGGAGTCCTTCCTGGGTAGTAGCCCATATTACACCTGCATGATCCTGGATAATGCGGCTGCAGCTGATGCTGCCATGTATGGATGGTGGAATATCGATTTTTAGTACTGATACTGTAGCAGTGGTCGGATCATAATAGCGTATATTATCAGGAGCGCCCATCCAGATGCGGCCTTTATTGTCTTCGCAGAGGCAGATATCATCATAATAGATAGAGCCGGGTACCTTGTCAAAACTGGCGATAGTGACCAGGTTGATACCATCAAAACGCTGCAGGGCGGTGCTGGCTATCCAGATGAAACCTTTACTGTCCTGCAGTACAGCGGAGACATGGTTACTGGCCAGACCATCAGTCCTGTCCAGGTGAGCAAAAGTATAAGAGGAGCCTTGTGACCTGACGTCAGCGCAAGGCCATGCTATCAGCAGTAGTAGTAGTAATGCTGATGTCCACAAGTATTTCGATAAGTACAGCTTCATCAAGTTGGTGAAAGCATTAAAGTGATTTTTGCTGTTTACCGGTAGCTGCCAGATATTTCCCGAGATCAAATGCATTCTCGCTTTTCGCCATAACAATCGTCGCTACGCCATTGCCTATAAGGTTAGTGATGGCACGTGCCTCAGACATAAACCTGTCTACCCCTATCAGAATGCCTAGTCCTTCCAGTGGAATTACTTTCATGGCTGTCAGGGTAGACGTTAGTACGATGAATCCGCTGCCGGTAATACCCGCGGCTCCTTTTGAGGTGACCATCAATATACCGATAATCGTTAGCTGCTGTCCGAGGTCCAAAGGTACTTTAGAAAGCTGAGCCAGGAATATCACTGCCATAGAAAGATAAATACTTGTTCCATCCAGGTTAAAAGAATACCCTGCAGGAACGACCAATCCTACGACCTGACGGGCGCAACCCAGTTGCTCAAGTTTTTCCATCATACCTGGCAAAGCAGATTCAGAGGAAGAGGTACCGAGTACGATCAGCAGTTCATTGCGGATGAATACCAGGTATTTCCAGAGACTAAATTCGTATTTCCATGCGATGAGGCCCAGCACTACAAAGATGAAGAGGAACATGGTCAGGTATACACAACCTAACAGTTTGAGCATGGGGTATAGTGCCGTAAGTCCGAAGTTACCTACGGTGTATACCATTCCGCCAAATGCGCCGAGGGGGGCGAGACGCATAATGAATTTCAGGATATTGAAAAAGACCTGGGACAGCTTGTCGAAGGTGAGCAAGAGTGAAGCGCCATGGTCTTTCATCTTGGTAAGTCCGTATCCGAAGAGGACAGCGAAGACCAGTACCTGGATAATATCTCCTTTAGCAAAGGAATCTACAACATTTGAAGGAACGATGTGCATGAGGAACTCAGACCAGCTGAATCCGGCAGCCTGTTGTTTATATTTGGTGACCTCTGCCGCATTTACATTCCGGGCCACCATACCGTATCCAGGTTTTAAGAGGTTAGCGACGAGCAGACCTATAACGATGGCGAGGGTAGTCACGATCTCGAAATAGAGCAGGGCTTTTCCTCCTACGCGGCCCACCTTCTTCATATCACCCATACGAGCGATACCCAGTACGATAGTCAGGAAGATAATAGGGGCGATGAGCATCTTGATCAGATTAATAAAGATCTCGCTCATCATTTTACCGGTAGGGGCGGCAGATGGGAAGAGGGCGCCGGTAATGATACCAAGAAAGATAGCTACAACAACCTGGAAATAGAGATGGCGGAAAAGTTTACTCATACTATCAAGATACAAAAAAACGCTTAACACTGCATACGGGAAAGCATGCAGCGTTAAGCGTCTTAATATAGTATGGAGTACCGCTTAGCCTTTGATAGCGGAGATACCAGGAAGGGTTTTACCTTCAAAGAACTCCAGCATAGCGCCACCGCCGGTAGAGACATAGCTTACTTTTTCAGCCAGGCCGAACTGGTTAACAGCAGCTACGGAGTCACCACCACCTACCAGGGAGAATGCACCCTGTGAAGTAGCGTTAACGATAGCGTCAGCAACAGATTTGGTACCGTTCTGGAAAGCTTTCATTTCGAATACGCCCATAGGACCATTCCAGAGGATTGTTTTGGATTGCAGGATTGTTTCGCTGAATAATGCAACGGATTTTTCTCCTATATCCAGTCCCATCCAACCGGAAGGGATATTATCGTTGCTAACGATCTGGGTGTTGGCATCAGCGGCAAATTTATCAGCAGCTACTGAGTCAACAGGCAGGATGAGTGCTACGCCTTTAGCTTTAGCTTTAGAGAGCAGTTCCAGGGCCAGGTCGAGTTTATCATTTTCGCAGAGGGAGTTACCGATCTCTTTACCCTGTGCTTTGAGGAAGGTGTAAGCCATACCACCACCGATGATGATGTTATTTGCTTTTTCCATCAGGTTTTCGATGATCAGGATCTTGTCGCTTACTTTAGCACCACCGAGGATAGCGGTGAAAGGTTTACCGGCACCATTGAGTACTTTTTCAGCGTTGCTTACTTCAGCTTCCATCAGGAGACCGAACATGCGTTTGTCAGCGGAGAAGAACTCAGCGATAACAGCGGTAGAAGCGTGTGCACGGTGAGCGGTACCGAAGGCATCGTTCACGTATACGTCACCAAGTTTAGATAATTTTTCAGCGAAGGCTTTATCACCTTTTTCTTCTTCTTTATGGAAGCGCAGGTTTTCGAGCAGGAGCACTTCGCCGGCCTGCAGGTTAGCGGCTGCTTCTTCAGCTACCGGACCGATGCACTCTTCAGCGAATTTCACTGTAGCGCCATCCAGCAATTTCACGAGGTGGTATACCAGGTGTTTCAGGGAGTACTTGTCTATAGGGCCATCTTTCGGGCGGCCGAGGTGAGACATCAGGATTACGCTACCGCCATCTTTCAGGATCTTTTTGATAGTTGGTACAGCAGCGGTCATGCGGGTATCATCAGTGATCTCAAATTTATCATTAAGCGGCACGTTGAAATCTACGCGCACTACAGCTTTAAGGCCGCTGAAATTGAAGTCGGAGAATTGACTCATTATGCAAGTTGTTTAAAAGTGGAGAAGTATGCTGGAAAGTAAAACGTAAATGGTGAACAGTGAACGGAACTCAGTGAGCACCATTTACCATTCACCATTTACAGATATAGCCTTAATAGCTTATTTGTTGATCAGACCGGCGAAGTACTTAACGGTACGAACCAGCTGAGACACGTAGCTCATTTCGTTATCATACCAGGATACGGTTTTCACCAGTTGTTTGTCGCCAACAGAAACGATTTTAGTCTGAGTAGCATCGAACAGGGAACCGTAGTTGATACCAACGATATCAGTGCTTACGATTTCATCTTCAGTATAACCGAAGGATTCGTTAGCAGCAGCTTTCATTGCGGCATTAACTTCTTCTACGGATGTTTTCTTTTTCAGTACAGAAACCAGTTCAGTCAGGGAACCAGTGATTGTTGGAACACGCTGTGCGTTACCGTCCAGTTTACCTTTCAGGGAAGGCAGTACCAGACCGATTGCTTTAGCGGCACCGGTGCTGTTAGGAACGATGTTAGCAGCTGCAGCACGTGCACGGCGCAGGTCGCCTTTTGGATGAGGAGCATCCAGGGTGTTCTGGTCGTTGGTGTAAGCGTGGATGGTAGTCATAGTACCGAGTTCGATACCGAAGGTATCATCCAGTACTTTCGCCATTGGTGCCAGACAGTTAGTAGTACATGAAGCGCAGGAGATGATAGTTTCGCTACCATCGAGGATATCATGGTTTACGTTGAAAACAACTGTTTTCAGGTCGCCGGTTGCAGGAGCAGAGATTACAACTCTTTTAGCGCCTGCAGTCAGGTGAGCTGCTGCTTTATCTTTGTCTGCAAAGAAACCTGTAGATTCAATCACCACATCAATACCATGCTCTTTCCAGGGAATTTGTGAAGGATCTCTCTGTGCGTATATTTTTACCTCGTTACCGTCAACGGTGATGGCATTATCAGAATGTTTAACTTCTGAATCGAAGCGACCTTGTGCAGAATCGTACTTCAACAGGTGAGCTAATACAGCGGGACTTGTAAGGTCATTAATAGCTACCACGTCTATACCTGGCATCTTGTAGATCTGACGGTATACTAAGCGGCCGATACGACCGAAACCATTAATACCGATTTTAAGAGTAGTTCCCATTTTACACTGAGTTTGTTGAGATTGAAAAAAATTGAGTAGCGAATTTACAAGCTATAGCGGGATAAAGCAATATAAATTTAAGTTAAGCAAATTTTTTTTGGAAATATGAAAATACCGCTTACCTTTGCAATCCCTTAAGCATGGTGATCATGTCAAAGGGACAAAAGATTAGCCGCGTTGGTCAATCGGCTAAGACGCCTCCCTTTCACGGAGGAATGACGGGTTCGACTCCCGTACGCGGTACCAAAGATGACGGAGATAGTACGAAAGTATTATCTCCGTTTTTCTTTTGAGGTAATTCGTGCGACAGTTGGGCGATGGAGAGGAAGACGGATCAAGTTGAAAACTTGGGATCAAGTTGAAAACTTGAGGGATTAGATTAAAAGCTGTTGTTGTGCTATAAATCAATACTTTGGATCAGAATTACCGCCAGTGAATAGAATTAACCCTCCTTATAAGATTCACGATTCTCTTCCTTCTCTTCTGCAAGTATCAAATGGAGAGGCTTCTACTTATCCTGTCACTGTTTCATTTACTCCAGGAAAAATGTATTCCTATACAGGAGCCGGAAATGTGATCATGGAACTCTTGCTTTAATATATATTCATAACATTTTTATTTAAATTGTACCCGCCACAACTTAGATTATTACTAATTATGACTGAAAATAATAGCCCAGTAATTTCCCAAGAATGGGTAACAATAAAAACCCTTAAAACAGTTAGTGGAGCTGCCCTTTGCTGTTGGTTAACAACAATTTTCTTTGATCTGGTTTGCTTTACACCGATTGCCAACATCAGGATTCGCTCATTACTTATCTTAATTATAACAGCCCTAAGTTGCATAGGCTTAGCTATCTATAAAGTTTCTTCCTTGGGAGGAAAAAAAACTAAAATCAGATGGATGCTTGTCATTCCAAATGCCATGCTGATATACATACACGCTTTAGGGTTTCATGTTGAAAGTAAAGAACTTGCCATGAGAGCAAATGCGAGCGATGCGAAAAAAGAGGTAAATACCCAAGCTAACGTACTATCAGTTTTTAGTTTCCTTGCAAAACAGACATCGTGGATTCCCAATAAAGAACTGATAAATAAAACAAGAATTTTTAATCAAGAACAGCAGCGACTAAAGAATGCTAATAAGGTATTAGAAGATTCAATCAGGCATTTTAATAATAGTAGCCATATCATTCAAACAATCACTCCAAAGCTGAATATCAATGATCAAGACAGTGCAATGTATTATCTCAAACTGTATAATAATTGCGTAAAAACTAATACTGCCTTACAAGGAAGAATAGATTCCATAGCATCAATGACAAGTATGCTGAAAAGCATTAACTATAAGAGAGATGAAAATAAAGACTCTCTTCTTATCAGAAAGATTGAAGAAAAGAATATGCTAATAAATAAATGGAACCGGCTAATGAAGGGCAGTAATATGGCCTACCAAAATGCCGAAGTAGAAAGAATAATCAACTGGCATATGTCTGATGAAAACTATTACCGAAAATTATTTAGTCCGATACAGCTACAATAATCTGCTGCGCTTCTAAGACCTGCTTTCCTGCTGTTTCTGGAATCTAAAAAAGCAAATAGCGGACATCCTCATTAAGAATGCCCGCTATCAGCTTATCAAAAGATCGTAGAGACTCCTATAAATTAGTATGCAAAGAATCTTGTCAGTATTCTGCCTTCTGTCAGTGATACTGATTTAATCAACTGCTTTTTGTCATTATAGGTGTATACATACACGTCAAGTATGGTTCCAGATGTTGCACCTGATACCAGATTTTTATTAAAGTAGTGCTCTACATCTGCGAGATCGTAATACCCCATGCGAGCAAACATATTCAACAACACAAACGGCTTAAATACATTCTCGTGGGCTGTATAAGTCAGCGTAGTTTCTTTCTTCAGGACATTATCAGCAGCGTATCGCTTAATGTTAGTGATGTTACCATCGGTCACTTCATAATTGCTAATGCTGCTTAATGAAGGCGCGCCACCATCACCGACGTTCTGATAGAATCTCGACTGTGAAATAACCCCGTCTTTGTAGGTAAATTCATATCTATATCTGTAACCACCTCCGCTGTAAACAATTGCGTTCAGCTGATTGCCTTCATTGTAGCTGAAGTTGATCGTGGATCCTCCGGCAAAAGGGCCTTCTTCTACTATTGATTCCAGCTGACCAGCGGCATTATATACGCTCTTGTATCCTGTCTCGAAGGAGCTGTCGTAAACATACTCGATGCGCTGCTGTGCGTCGTATTTCACACCATAAATGGTATCCCTACCTGGCTCAACGCCTTGTTGCATTCTAACAAACAGGCTACTCCCGGTAACTTCAGGCTCCGTTTTAGTTTCCTCATCTTTACTACATGCCGTAAAGGCCGTCATCGCCGACAATAATAACAGCGACGCTAACAATTTCATTTTCATGGTATAGGTTTATATCTATCGCAAAGATATATTAACAAATGCCATATAACTCTACACCTCTAAAATCTATTTGCGCCCCCCAAACAACAGCATACCAAATCGTCAGTGAAGACGTCAACTTCAGCCCAGACTATCTTCACGAAATGACTACCGCTCAATATACTTTATCCTGATACCCGTGAAACAATCATCAGTACATGCCTTGGACACATATCCGCATAGCGATATCATACCGCTGTTCTGGGTCTCAAAATAGGTATTCGCATCCTCTCTCTTTTTCAGTAAATCATTCTTTGCCAGCGCGTATATTTCATCTAATGTGAGTGATTCAGCACCTTCTGAATGTGAGTTCAGATCAGATGTATCCTCTCTCCACATAGAGCGTATTTCCAGCTGACCATTAGCATCCTGCCTTGCCAACGCAAGAAAAGAACGCCCGGTCACTTTGCCGTCTGTTACAACGATGGTAGTCTCCGTACTATGCCCCGACCAACTAACAGTATTCACCATGTATTGATAGGAATTGCCAGCAGCTGACTTAAAGCGATTCCAGGCTTTCTCACTTTTGGAAAAGGCATTGTCAAACTCGATATCCTTTTTACAGGCTACAAACAACGTAGAGATTAACATTAAAACAATTGGGTAAAAATTGAATTTCATACACAATATAGGTTTATCTTAGAACGGAAAAATACCCTCAAAAGTTACACTTTATACCCATAATTTTCGACACTTCCTACCCTTCCTGCTATAGCGCTATTTATTGCCAGGAAGGCCTGCCGGATCAATATTTCCCAGGTTATACACAGGCTCGCCATAATACTGCTCTAATACTGCTATTTCACGCATACCCAGCAAACGAACTGTAGGCTGCATCACCTGACGCGCGGCCGGATACCCTTTTGTATAATCACGCACTTGCCTGATCTCATAAAAATGCCTGGCATTGCTATCTCCAGTCTCAGCAGCCTTGTTGCTATAATAGATGATCTCCAGGTAGTCAAACGGGAATTGCTCCAATGTCTTTACTACAAATCTACCTGGTGTTCCATGGGTAATAGCTGCACATACAGGCATGATATATACCGTGGTATCCTGCTTGATAAGGAAACGCTCAACCGGACGAACTCCGTACTGCGCTAACCGGACCTCCGGGATCATCGATGACCCGAATATATACCAGCTGCCATTAATACGATCCTGGAAGAAATTCCCACTCAGATACCTGAAAATATCCCTCCCTTCATCATAGTATACCAGAAAACGCTCATCATGGGGGAAGAAACTGTTGTAGCTGTCATATTTCTTCGATGATAAGGTATCCCTCAGCTTGCCCTTGTAAGGCCGGTACGTATAGTCTGTAGCAAACCTGTTATCCCACTTGGTAACGATATAATAGTGAGGTATCGGGTTGTGCTCAGGCCACCTGGATACCTGCATCAATAACTCCGGCCTCTCAAAGACTTCAGGATCCTCAAATAAGATCCATGCCGGATCCCTGAATATAGTCTGCCCGTCTACCTGCCTCAGGATCTTGTCTGACGCGGTCAGTGATGGATTATAATCAACCCTGTATTGCAAAATAGCGTCATTTACCTTGGATATGATGTACTTTGACAGGCTGTCAGGTACCCGCTCCCTTAAAACCCGTTGTCCGAACAAGCAGGTATTGCTTACCATCAGGCATAGCAATATTGTTAATATTCTCGTCATGGTACTGGTGTTCCTTGCGTTTGAGGTATATATTTCGTTTGTTCATCACAAGTGGCAGTATCTTCAGGATTGTTGACCTCATGCCCATCATCCTGACTGCAACGGCTTGTTCCGAACTTATAACCGTATTTTGACTGTTTACTACGGATGACATGCCACTTCAACACCGAATGGTAATGCTGGGCAGTGTAATACAGATGTACCATTTCGTGCGCTGTAATACTCGTAAATCTATGCTCCATCGTTACCGGATGTGTTGCATCCATCAATAGTATACCATTATAGTTCAGATAAAGCAATTTCTTACTGTTGATGATCTTGCAGTACGATGTTATTACTCCTGCATCATCCGGAATAAGTTCATAACAGTCGTTCAAATCTGCATCCTTTAACGTGCCGGCCTCTATCAATTTACGGATCCTGCCAGACATCTTCTGATCTGTATTTCTCAGCCTGTCCAGAATAAGATTAGCCGCATCCTGTATGGCTGGTGATTTATCGACAGCTGCGTTCAGCAATGACTGCCGGTCATTACCATATAACCTGACAACAAGCGTCGCGTCTTCTATAATACCTCTTTTGTTAGTTTTTATATTGATGACATCAAGATAGTCTGATTTGTAATTTAAAGCGATCTGCTTATCTGCAAAGCCCATCAAAACTTTCTTTGCATCGCTGGATGGCCTTGCCAGCAAAGGATCATTACCTGGAAGTATATAAGACTGGATCCTTGCATTATTGCTGATAAAATACCTGGAAAGATCTTTGTTCTTCTCGTCTATCTTTTTCAAGGCATCTTCAAAATAGTATTTTGCAGTAGAGCGATCACTCGCCGGCAGCTTACTCAGATCTACATTGGCAAAAGAGAACTCAATTTCCTTCTGCTGAGGCCTGTTGTACGCAAACTTAATTGTATTGACATTTTCGCCCTCAGCCACTTTCACAGCTATATCGTTAACGCCATTTTTGATGGTCACGGTAGCATGCTCCGCATTGACATACTTTTCACCATCAGCAGACCACAGAGAGGTAGTCACTAACTTTTCTTCACCAGATACCGTCCTGAAAAGATAAAGCTCCACTACGTCACCTATTTCCAAAGTAGCTTTTCCATTCTCCTCTCCTATCACCTTTCCAAAATCTATACGTACTGGTTGCTGCCCCCTGATAGATGCTTTCAGAAACAGTTTACTGCTATTGTACGCAAACTTGATATCAAAAGACTTTGTCAGTGTTGCAGGATCTTTCGTACTATACGCTTTTGCCACATAGGCTTTTCCTATATCAGAACTAATCTTCATAATATTGTCTCCGTCCCTGAGCTTGTATATCTCTTTGCCGTCCGCCGTTTCGTTGAAGGCTGTAAAGATAAACCTGGAATCCTGGGCACTAACGGTTGGCATCGGGTCGCCATTGAGTGTCCAGGTTCTGCTGGCGTCATTCAGAAATACTGCTTCCATCTCTGCATCTTTATTACGCTTGAAGGCATACGATATTACAGCTGTATTAAACTGGAAGTTATCATCTTTGACTACATAATTCTCAGGCGCAGGCAATAGATCGTAAAGACCCTTTATATTCGCCATAATACTCTTTTTCAGTGCATCCATCTCCGCCTGTTTCAACACCAGTGAAGGATCTATATGAAGGTACCCGGTTCCCTCTACAATCATGATTATAACAGGACTTCCCCAAGGGTAATCAATATGTGCTTCTGTATTGGGGGTCTTCTCTGCCGCCGCAGTCAACAACGTTATATACTCGTTCAGGTACTTATCGTTCTCACCCAATGATAAGTCATTGAAATTTAGCACACTGACGGGAGTACATCCAGCAATCGCATTTTCCACCGCTGCTGTAATACCTTTTCCAAAAATAAACTGACGCTTACTCAGGTGCTGTATAACAGCTTTACCCTCATTGGCTGGGGCTTTCTGTCCACTCGTTACAACTATATTATCCAGTATCAGAATGGTCTTTTCCTTATCCGGTAACGCTTCAAATTCAGCGTTAGCCTTCTTCAGATTCTCTTCTACCTGCTTGCTTAGTGCATCCTGCAGATAATTTTGATTCGCAGCTATATCTCCATCAACCAATTGTGCAGGAGTAGCGTCTTTCACCTCTTGTACAGGTGGTAACACCAGCTGTAATGCCGGCCGGTATATAATTTTATAAGATTTGCTGACGGCGGATAGCGACTTTTGAGCTGCTTCCAAGTTCTTTGCTGAATATACCTGCACCAGATCATTGGCAGGCGCTTGTCCTGACGCGGCCTGTACCAGGACTATTAAAAAGACTAATAAGTAGAACTTCATAGGTTAAACGCGCATCTTCAGGCATAAAGGGATAAGCTGTAAATATATGTAAAATAAAAAACATATAATAAAGGCTCCCGTAAAGTGAGTCCAAATTAGCCATGTAAAATGGACTAAAAATGTTTTTTACACCTGTTTCTCTTCAGATATAATACGTTAGAAAAAACCGTGCTCCATATGTCTCTGAGGTGCTTGGATATCGCATTTAATTCATGTAAACTTGCAGTACCATATCAATTCAACATTAGAAGCACACAACCTAAACAACCCATTATATCTATTTAAGGCCCGATTCTCTATCTCATTGGTCCCTTACTTTTTTTACTTTAAACGGTATACGATGAAAACCAGATTTTCCCTCATGAGAACAAGAGGCGGCGGAAAACTATGCCTGCCTGTGTTCCTAACCATCCTGATGATGGTTTCCCTCAGACAAACCAAAGCACAAAGCTACAATTATGCGGAAGTGCTCCAGAAGTCCATGTTCTTTTACGAAGCCCAGCGATCGGGCGCTTTACCTGCTGATAATCGCGTTACCTGGCGTGGTAATTCCGCTCTCAATGATGGCAGTGATGTAGGTAAGAACCTTACCGGCGGATGGTATGACGCCGGTGACCACGTTAAGTTCAACTTCCCGATGGCATTCTCTGCTACTGTACTTGCCTGGGGCGCTATTGACTATCCCGCCGGATACAATACTTCCGGTCAGATGAGATACCTGAAAAGCAATCTCCGGTTTGTAAATGACTACTTCATCCGCTGCCATACTGCTCCTAATGAGCTGTACGGACAAGTCGGCAACGGAGGTACAGATCATGCCTGGTGGGGATCTGCCGAAGTAATGGCAATGGCCCGTCCTGCATACAAAATTGATCAGGCACACCCTGGCTCAGAACTGGCTGCAGAAACAGCGGCTGCAATGGCGGCTGCCAGCATGATATTTAAAACGGACGACCCATCTTACAGCGCTACGCTACTGACGCATGCCATCCAGTTGTATAACTTTGCAGATAACTACCGTGGTATCTACACCAGCGCTATAACGGATGCTGCCAGTTACTACCAATCCTTCAGCGGTTACAATGATGAACTGGTATGGGGCGCCATCTGGCTGTACCGCGCTACCGGCGATGCGGCATGGCTCACAAAAGCAGAAACCTACTATGCAAATCTGTCTACAGAGCCGCAATCTACTATCAAGTCCTTCAAATGGGGACTGGCCTGGGATGATAAATCCTACGGGTGTTATGCCCTGCTGGCAAAACTGACTGGGAAAGCGCAGTACAAGCAGGATATAGAAAGACACCTTGACTACTGGACAGATGGCTATAGCGGACAACGTATCAGTTATACACCCGGCGGACTTGCCTTCCTCGATACCTGGGGCGCACTGAGATATGCAATTAATACCAGCTTTGTCGCTGCTTATTACAGCGATGCAGCCACTACTGCCGCCAAAGCAGCTAAGTATACTTCTTTTGCTAATTCGCAGATGAGTTATGCCTTAGGTAATAATCCCAATAACCGTAGCTATGTATGCGGTTTTGGCGTTAATCCTCCTACTAAACCACACCACCGCACTGCCCATGGTTGTTGGTCAAATAACCTGAACGGTCCCCCCACTGAATCCCGCCATATTCTGTATGGTGCACTGGTTGGTGGACCTGGACGTGATGATTCCTATACAGACGATCGTGGCAATTATGTAAATAATGAAGTGGCGTGTGACTATAATGCAGCTTTCTCCGGATTGCTGTCTAAAATGATTCAGGATCATGGCGGTACTCCGCTGACCAACTTCCCTGTACCGGAGACGCCTACCGGCGAGTTTCTGATAGAGGCGAAAATTAATGGCAGCGGACCTACCTATACAGAATGGTCTGTATGGGTCAATAATCACACGGCATGGCCTTCCCGTATTGCTTCCAAACATGCCTACCGCCTGTTCATCGATATTACTGAAGGTCTGAATGCCGGTTACAGGCCATCGGACTATGTAATATCTTCCAACAATGCAGAAGTTACATTTACCCCCCTGCAGCAATGGAATACTTCGTCAAGTATCTATTATACAGAGGTTACTTACAATCCCACAATTAAGATATGGCCTGGTGGTCAGGGTGAGTCCAGAAAGGAATCACAGATCCGTATCCGCCTGCCATATGAAGCCAGCGCCAGTGCCTGGAATGCAACTAACGACTGGTCATCACAGGGAGTAGATGGCAATCTGAAAGTGGTCAATAATATCCCGCTGTATGTAGACAATGTACTGGTATTTGGTAATACACCAACGCCTACGCAGGTTGTAAGAGTTACCGGTGTAGATGTGGTACCTGCTATTGATACACTAAACATCAATACTACGCTGCAACTCACTGCTACAATAGCGCCATCCAACGCGACCAATAAAGCCGTAACCTGGACTTCCGGTACGCCGGCAAGGGCCACGGTGAGCAGTACCGGGGTAGTAACCGCATTAACCGCAGGACGTGTTGTAATCACAGCTACTACTGCAGATGGCAGCTTCCGGGATAGCAGCATACTATATGTATCCAATGTAGTGGCACCAAAACGGTACACCATCACGACAGCAGTTTCAGGTACCGGCTCAGTGTCGCTCAGCCCTGCCGGCGGTACGTATACCGAAGGTACGGTAGTAAGCGCAACGGCTACTCCTGGCAATGGATACCGTTTCAGCAACTGGAGCGGCAGTATCACGGATACACTGAATCCGGTGAACGTGACGGTTAACAGCAACCTGTCTCTTACAGCCAACTTCATACAGGATGCTAATCAGGGTAGCTGTGACAACCCTTCTCCTGCTACATTACCATTTAAGAAAGAAGGTGTAGGAGAGTTCTGTTATGTAATATCAGGTAACATTTCGTTTGTAAACTCATGGAACCTGAGCAAACTCGAAATAAATGGTGTAGACTTTACAAATACCTGGTCTAACAATCTGCCGCCGAAGGTAAATGGCCAATATTACATCCACTATGTCGGTTCGTATGGCTGGTCTCACTTTGAGGCAAATGGTGCAGCGACAGCAGCAAGATCAGCGGGCGGCAGCGTGGTTGACAAGCAGACAAATGCCATTTTCCCTAATCCGGTAACGCAGCATCAATTCACTGTGCGTGTGTCTGATCCATCTATCAGCAATGTAATTGTAACATTGACAGATATGTCGGGCAGGGTAATGCTGAGAAAAGTAGTGAAGGCAAATGAAACTATCAGCCTCTCAGATGCTATTCCAAGCGGCATTTACAATGTAGATGTAAGTACAAAGACGAAAAAGATAATGAGTTCCAAACTCCTGATTCAGCAGTAGAAAAAACGATAAGTTAAAAGACAAAAGGCTTTTGCAGTATTGCAGAAGCCTTTTGTCTTTCAGCCTGTATTCATAGCGACTATTTGTATGTCTTAAACAACCGGTCCCATATACTGGTATAGAAACCAAAGTTGTAGTTAATATCCTGGTGATGCTGATGGTGAAATGTAGAAGTACCCAGGTATCTGACAATCGGCAGATTACGTACCTGTACGGGGAGCGGCTCTACTCCCAGATGCCCTGCTAATCCGAAGATGACATTTACCGTCAGATAGATCATGACAGCATAAAAATTGAAAGGGTACACTACCAGCAACAGCAGCCATAGAGCACCAAAGCCGATAGTTTCTACGGGGTGCAGTACAAACAGATCTATAGGAGAAGGGTCTGTATATGCATGGTGTAGCTGATGTACTGCCTTATACAAAAAGGTCTTGTGAATAGTGAGGTGGAATAGAAACATCAACAGATCCATCCCTATAAACAGCAACAAAAAATCGGGCAGGACCTGCCAGGACCATACCGTCGTAATATGGATGATGTGATGTTTCCACATCCAGAATCCGGCGTATGTAATGACGGTATTCAGTATATTAGTAATAATACACATCGTCCATTCTGCGGAAGTAGGCGTATCTTTGTGAAAGAAGCGACCTATCAGCAGAATACTACAGGTGATCAGTAGATTTTCTACAAGGAAAAGAAGCCACAATGCCCATATTGGCATGTGTAACAGATAGTTAAGTAAGTATTCGATATTCACGGCCTCATAAATGTACCACTAAGGTACAAAAGTAAAAAGCCACCTTTTCGGATGACTTTTTACTAAAGGTTTATACCGGGCTGGTTCGCCGTTTGTTTATTATTTCATTGTTTCAGGTCCACGTCTTGTTCGTCGCTTGGCCGTCCCTTGTTCGAAGCTAGTACTATCTGTACTCCTCTCAGCGTATTCCTTTTCCTGTTTCAAGTCCACGTCTTGTTCGTCGCTTGGCCGTCCCTTGTTCGAAGCTAGTACTATCTGTACTCCCCTCAGCATATTCCTTTTCCTCTTTCAAGTCTACGTCTTGTTCGTCGCTTGGCCGTCCCTTGTTCGAAGCTAGTACTATCTGTACTCCCCTCAGCGTATTCCTTTTCCTGCCTCAAGTCCACGTCTTGTTCGTCGTTTGGCCGTCCCTTGTTCGAAGCTAGTACTCCCGCTTTTCGTAAGATGCACATCTGGACGACATCATCGTTTTGAAGTTCCGGGCCGTGCCGGAATACCGGTTTATTTTGCAGATAGTGCTGTTAGCAACTTCTGTACAGTAGGCGCTGCAGATGCCGGATTCTGTCCGGTAATCAACAAGCCGTCCTGAACGGCGAATGGCCCCCAGGGCGTTTCACTTTTAACGAATTTACCACCGCGTTCTTTCAGCATATCTTCCAGGAGAAAGGGCGTCACGTTGACAGTCTGACCGTCCTGCTCTTCTTTATTAGAGTAGCCGGTAACGGTTTTACCATTGACGAGGTAAGCGCCGGACTTTGTCTTTACGTTCTTCAAGACTGCGGGTGCGTGACATACAAATGCTACTGGTTTCTGTTGCTCAACGAAAGCCTCAATTAAGGTGATAGACTTAGCATTATCTGGCAAGTCCCACATAGGACCATGGCCGCCGGGATAGAATACCGCGTCAAAATCTTTGGCGTTGACTGCACTTAATTTTACGGTATTGTTTAATACGGATTGTGCTGCAGCGTCGCCAAGGAATTTTCTGGCGGAAGCCGTCAGGTAATCCGGCGTAGTGCTTTTAGGATCGATAGGCGCTTTACCTCCGGCGGGAGATGCAATTACGAGTTCGATACCTTTTTCTTTCAATTCGTAGTAAGGTGTTGCAAATTCTTCCAGCCAGAGTCCCATTGGCGTACCATCCTTCATTGCGGAAAATGAGGTAACGACTATCAGGACTTTCTTGTTTTTTTGTCCGAACGCAGTTGCTGTTTGTAGTACCAGTACGGATATCAGGGCCAGTAATATCGGGACATATCTGCTCTTCATTTTCATATTTATTTTTTTACAAAGCTAGGTTTAGATGGTACCTTGCGCAAAGGACCTACCTCACGGATTTGCTGTGATGTAGATCACTTTACATATTCCATCTGGGTTTAACTGACTTTTATGTATCCGGCACTGAGAAAACATTTTGCGGAACTGGCCGAGCTGACGGACGAAGAGTATATGCGTATTGCGGCTTGCTTTCGTGAGAAGCGGTTTAAAAAGCACTCTATCATACTGCAACCGGGAGACACGGTCAATCATGAATATTTTGTAATTAAGGGGCTATTAAAAACCTTTTTGGTAGATGATAATGGCAAAGAGCATATTCTTCAGTTTTCGATGGAGAACTGGTGGGCATCTGATTATCAGGCATTACATAATGACACTCCGTCGTCCTTTACCATTCAGTGCCTGGAGAATGTAGAGTTGTTATACATCTCATATGATGACAGGAAGCGTTTATGTAATGAGATCTGGCAGTATGAGCGTTTCTGCCGGTTGAAGGTGACGGCAGGCTTTATCAGTATGCAAAGCAGGGTGATGGCCTTATTGAAGAATGATGCACAATCGAGGTATCAGCAGTTATTAAACCAGTATCCTACCCTTTTTCAGCGTGTACCCAAAGCGCTTATAGCCGCATATCTGGGCGTAACCCGGGAGACGCTTAGCAGGTTACATATGTAAGTTGCAGATAAGCAGATATTTGAAAATCAGATGGCTGATATGTGTCGTATTCAGGTAAAGAATTTATGCCGGTATACTAATAAACCGGGAAAATTTCTGTAATTTTTATCAAAGTATGGTGATCTCTGAATTGTCATACTACGAAAAGCCCTCATTTTTCCTTAAAATAACCCGTTATTCTATGCAAAAACTCACAATGCTGATTGCCATCCTGGCCATATTCAGCAGTTGCGCAAAAGAGGCAGTCCGCTCGACTGCCCCATCCACTACCGGTGTGGATAATGCTGGTGCCAGAAAGGCCGCCGCAGTAAGTACCATCAATTTTAGTGGCTACACCTGGCAGGTAAGAGATGAATCCGGCTCATCAGGACCTGGTCCCAACTATTGGAGTGGCGCTTCTAACAGTGTATGGGTGGACAGTAATGGTCGCCTGCATCTGAAGATCCGGAGAGACGCTGCCACCGGCAGATGGGTATGCGCTGAAGTATACTCTAACCAGACATTCGGATACGGCACCTATGTATGGAAAATAGAAGGTGCTGTGGATAAACTGGACCGGAACATCGTACTGGGATTGTTTAATTACAAATCAGGCGATAACGGCCATCATGAAGTAGACATTGAATTTGCCCGTTGGGGTAATGATGCATGGCCTAACTACAATTATACGGTATACCCTGCCACCGGCTCGGGCAACGTATCACAGACGTATGAACTGGCCCTGAATGGCACCTATACATCCTATAAATTCGTAAGAACGGCAACATCCGTATCGTATAAAGGGTATCACGGCCACAATCTGATCGAAGCCAATTCCTTCTTTCCCTGGACGACACCTGCAGGCTTTAATGTAAGTACATTATCCCTGCCGGTTCACATGAACCTATGGTTATATGGTGGCAGTGCACCGTCTAACGGACAGGAAGTTGAAATCATTATACACTCATTCTCATTTACGGCAGCGTAGATGACGTAAGTCTTGTAATGGAGAGGGTTACGCCAGGAAGGTTTCTACCTTCTGGTTAACCCTTTTCTTATATCATTATTGTATTCCTATGCGCAGATGATGTACCTCCTCAAATATCCTCTACAGCCGTCCGCACTACCCCTGACTTTATCCGCAAGCTAGGATACGTCATTCAAGCCTCCACAGTGAATAATAGCGGGCCTGGCTTTTATATTTTCCTTCAACATACATTGGCAGTCAGTCTCTCTCCGGCCTATTGTTGCTATGATATTAAAACAATTCGTGTTGCAACCTGTCATGAAAGCGCTCCAGTGAACACACTGCTGTATATTAGTTTTGAAAAGATTGTATAACTTAAGCGCGGAAATACGGAAGTTTACAAATTTTAATCTGATATGGACAGCAAGGCTAAAATTATCTTTTTAGCAGATGATGATCCCGAAGACCAGGAAATCCTGAAAGACGCAATATTAGGACAGGATCCGGCAGCAAATATTCACTCTGTTATGAATGGTCAGCAGGCATTAGACTACCTGCTTAATTGTACATCCGAAAATATACCATCTCTCCTGATCTTTGATTATAAAATGCCAATTTTCAGCGCAGTAGAAATTTTAGAGAAAATCAGTGGTATTCCGGAACTACAAGCTATTCCGAAAGTTGTGTGGAGTACTTCCAACCAGGCCGACCACGTAAGGCTTTGTAAGGAGAAAGGCGCTGATCTTTATTTTGTCAAACCAACTAAAACTGAAGAACTTTACAACATTGCCAGGGAAATGCTGTGTTTACTGAAGGACTAGCTGTGATCGCAGGGGATGTAGATGTCAAAGGATGCTCCTTCGCCAGGTATGCCATGTGCCCTGATAATGCCATGGTGATTCAGGACAATCTTCTTGCAGATAGCCAGTCCGATACCGGAGCCTGAGATATCCGGGCGGGCGTGCAGGCGTTGGAAGACGTCAAAGATCTTGTCTGCGTGACCAGGTTCAAAACCCAGTCCGTTATCTGCTACGGTTATTTTATAACAGGGCGTGTCTATTTCTGTTCCGGTGATTTCGGCGGCAGGCAACTGTGTTTTTTCGGCCGTGATGGAAATACGCGGGATACGGTCAGGGTGGTGATATTTCAGCGCGTTACTGATCAGGTTATCAAACAATTGACTGAACTGGAAAGGAATGATGTGCAGTAAGGGCAGTACTCCTACAGTAACAACTGTCTGATGGCTTTTTATGGTTTCGCTGTAGCTCTGGAGTACTTCTTCAACGATAATTTTGAGGTCGATCATCTTCATTTCGTTGGGTTGTGAAGATGCGCGGGAATATGTTAACAGGTCATCTATCAGTCCATGCATGCGTGAAGCCGCATTGATAGATCGAATCAGGTATTCTCTTGATTTTTCGGGCAGGGTATCCGCGGCGTTATCAAAGATGTAATTGTTATAGAACTGGATTTTACGAAGAGGTTCCTTCATATCATGGGCTGCGGCATAGGCAAACTGTTCCAGCTCTCTGTTCTGAAACTCCAATTCTCCGGCATACTGCCTGATCCGGTCTTCGGCTATCTTCTTCTCAGTAAGGTCTCTGGTTACCTTTGAGAAGCCTATAACGCGCTGTTCGTTATCATGCAGTGCCGTGATGACGATACTGCCCCAGAAGCGGGTACCGTTTTTCCGCATACGCCAGCCTTCCTGCACAGCCTTGCCGGTTCTGATGGCTTCAGTAATGAGTTTCTCAGGCTGTTTTTTAGCCCGGTCTTCCGGCAGATAAAATACACTGAAGTGCTGTCCGATAATCTCTGATTCCTGGTATCCTTTTATTTTCTCGGCACCCTTATTCCAGTTCTGGATCACGCCTGACCTGTCTAGCAGGAGGATGGCATAGTCTTCCACTTCCTCAATCATTTTGTAATAGCGTTCTTTACTTTGCTTCAGCTCTTCATTCAGGTGGGATCCGGGGGTAGTAGTTGCATTCTGAGCGTCTGGCAGGAATACTTCCCGGAAGCAATATAGCCAGCCGGTTACAGCACCTGTCTTATCTTTTAGGGGAGTTATACTTCCCCTAACAGTGATAATGGAGTTATCCGGCCGGAGGATGGTATCCTGCCAGTTGTCAGGCATAGGTCCATTTTCCGGATTAAATATGGTGGTCAGGTTATTATTGAAGAGGACGTCTTTGACAGCAGGCGTTTTTCCCAGCAGCGCCACGGCCGATTGATTACAGCATATAAATCGATGACTGGCATCACAAAGACAGGCTGCCACGGGCAATAACTGGATCAGGGTAGCGGGAGAGATGCCTGCTTCTTCCAGTAATTTGTCTGCTATTGCCGTATTTAGTGCCTGATCCATGCGCTGAAATTATATAAACTAAGTTAATTTTAGTAGTGTAGGCATGCTTCCTATTTTATTAAGCTGCAAGCGGGCTAATCCGCATATTGATTAACTTTGCGGCGTTTTTTCCATATAATTTATACATTCAAATACTACTATCGCATGAAATTCAACATTGTAACAATGATCGCTCCGGCAGCACTTGCATTCTGCATGGCAGCATGTAATAATCAGCAGGCATCTTCAGAGCATGCTACTGACACCACAGTTGCGCAGCCGACTATTACGGAAGAAGCCCTGAGCATTCAGGCTGACAGCGTTACGCTAAACAGCATCGTGGCCTTTAGTACTGATACCAGTGCCAAAAAGCCGATTGTGCTGATTGTACCAGAGTGGTGGGGCCTGGATGATTATGTAAAGGGTCGTGCCAGACAACTGGCAGAACTGGGCTACCTCGCGGTAGGGATAGATATGTATGGTAACGGTAAACATGCTGATAATCCTGATGCGGCAAAAGCGTATGCTACACCGTTTTATACCAATCCGCAGCTGGGCTATACCAGGTTAGCAGCGGCACTGGCGAAAGCAAAGACCTTTCCGCAGGCGGATACAACCCGTATTGCAGCGATCGGTTATTGCTTTGGCGGGTCAATGGTACTGAACGGAGCGAAACTGGGACTGCCAGTTAATGGCGTGGTAAGTTTCCACGGCGGACTGGCTACCGTGCCTCCACAGAAAGGGTTGACCAAAGCTCAGATCCTGGTGTGCCATGGTGGAGCAGACCCCTTCGTACCAGCGCAGGATGTGACTACCTTTAAAAAGCAACTGGATTCTCTGAGCATCCCTTACACCTTTAAGGAATATCCTGGAGCAACCCATGCATTTACTAATCCAGCCGCTACAGCAACCGGCAAAAAGTTCAATATGCCTATTGAATATAATGCGGCAGCTGATACAGCGTCCTGGAATGATATGCGGACCTTCTTTGGGGAGATCTTCAAATAGGACATTTAACGACATTTTAAGGGAGCGGCTTCGAAAGAGCCGCTCCTTTTATTTTACATGCCCTAACTTTGCAGCGTCAAAAGGAATGTTATGCGTAAGAAGATTATCCAGGCCAACTATGTTAAACTGCTGATTGCCTCTCTGGTAGCAGGATTATTGTCTGCTTTCCTCGCCAGCGTGCTTAAGCATATAACAGAGCATTACGAAGCGCATTTCTTTAAGACGATCTCTCCTTATTCTTATCTGTTCCTGGTTTTTCCGCTGATCGGCCTGCTAATGATACATATATTGCGTAAGTATGCTTTCCGGAAGAAGCCGAATAAAGGTATTAAGGAAATTTATCTAACGTTGGATACCCGTCGTAATGAGCTGCCGGGTTATAAGATACCGTCTCACTTTATCAATGGATTCCTGACAGTCATCTTTGGAGGGTCAACAGGTGTGGAAGTATCGACTGTTGTGTCAACGGCGACGATTGGCGCTGTGACTAGGCAGAAGGCTGCTATTGCCAACCGGTTTAAAACAGAGCTGATCTGTGCCGGCGTAGCAGGAGGATTGACAGCCCTGTTTGGAAGTCCGCTGGTAGGTTTGCTGTTTGCGGTTGAGGTCATTGCCCGGAAAGTAACAAAGACGATTCTTATGAGTAGTGTGGCAGCGGTGCTTGTTGCCTGGGCGTTTCTGCAATTGCTGCATGAGGAGCCTTTGTTGAATCTGAGTATTACCCATTGGCAGGTAAGTGCTATACCGTACATTATCGGTTTAAGCGTGTTGGCTGGCGTTATTTCCGTCTTCTTTACGCGGACGGTCATTGCTGTAAAGAATAGATTCGGGAGCGTTAAAAACGATTATATACGTATTCTTGTAGGGGCTGCTATTGTAGGAGTAGGCATTTTCCTGTTACCGGCCCTGTTCGGAGATAGTTATAGCGCTGTAACAGATATGATAGGCCGGTCGGAGCGTCAGGCGTTTACTATTCCCTTTGCTGTGACAATCCTGGCGATTGTCTTACTTAAACCGATCATTTCGTCTGTTACTTTGGGAGCCGGCGGTGATGGTGGCGTGTTTGCACCAAGTATTGTTATTGGCGCATTACTGGGGTTACTATTGGCTACATTCTGTAATCATTACTTCCATGCCCATCTGATTGTAGCCAACTTTATCATTATGGGTATTGCGGCAGTATTAAGTGGCAGCATCCATGCTCCGCTGACATCCACTTCGCTTGCCTGCCGGTTGTCAGGAGGGTTTATTCTGACTGTACCTGTTCTGATTGCGAGTACAGTAGCGAGATATACGGCTAAGAAGATTTACCCATATACGGTCTACAGCTATAAAGACCAGGCTATTCAGCAGCCGGTAGCGGCAAAATAACATTGGCTATCAATATGATAAATAAAAAAAGCCATGACCTGCGGGTCATGGCTTTTTCAATGTCTTTTTGCTACAACTATTCTCCCAGCAGAAGATCATACAGTTCTTTGGCCATCTTCTGGTAACCGGGTGCGCTATCAGGTTTAATAAAGTGTTTCAGTGCTCCCATCTGCTGGCATTTCTTCTCATCAGTACCGGTAGTGGTATTGGAGTAGGTCACCACAGGGATTTCTCTGAAGGCATCGCTAGTCTTAAGATAGTACAGAATATCATATCCGTGTCCGGCGGCGGACAAAATCACATCCGGGAACAGGATATCGGATTCCTCCATTATATTCTTGAGGATCTGCCCGTCTTCAGCAATGGCTAATACGTTAAACAAACCGGTATCCGCAAAGGATTCCTGGATCAGCACTTTACCATCTGCATCGTTTTCTGCTATAAGTATGTTTAGTTTTCCCATAGTAGTACAAAGGTGATATATTCTATCCTTTTTGAAAATATTTAAAAATAAATTTTGTCGATTAGATATTTTGTCTACCTTTGCAATCCCAAACGCGACATGCCGCGTTGGTCAATCGGCTAAGACGCCTCCCTTTCACGGAGGAATGACGGGTTCGACTCCCGTACGCGGTACGAACAAAAAAAGGAACATCATCTGATGTTCCTTTTTTTATTCCCTATGTATTATCCTCAACTCGGTAGAAATTTCGACATTTGCCATATAAGATCAACCTATTGAAAGAGGCATAAGTAATACTAAAAAAATTAGTATTTTACATAAAATTTGAATGACGCTGATTATATGACTCAATGTCAAAACAACAATATTCATCAATACACCCCTGATCAGATTGATAAGATCGGCAATACTGTCATATACATTGCTGATAGGATCAAACCATTGTATAAAACCAAATTGTTGAAGCTCCTTTACTTTCTGGATGAGTTTTCTGTGAAGAAATATGGTATTCCTTTTCTAAACCTTGATTATGAGGTATGGCAGGCGGGCCCGGTATGTAGCGATATCTATCAAGAGGTAAACGAAGCTCCTAATATGCTGGCAGATTACATAGAGCTTGCAAATGATAATATAGGAACGAAAGTTTTCGGGCGTAAGCCATTCTGTGACGATGAATTTTCAAAGAATGAAATTGAGTTAATGGATTATCTCATTAGTACCTTTAAGTATTCGAGCGCCCAGGAATTAGTTGACTTTACTCACAGAACATCTTCGCCATGGTACAAGGCCGCACATCACTATGGATTAATTGAGCTTTTTGAGTCTAAAAGAGCTAATACATCAAACTATCGGATAGATCTAGTGAGCTTATATCCGGAGACCCTGTTAAGGAGAAGCTTTACAACGATTTTCAGGAATATTATAAAACTGTAAAAGCACTCAAATTATAATGTTCTCACCTGGCACAATTCTTTATTTCACACCCTTTTACTTTAAAGGGGATAAGACTCCTGCAAAAAATAAGTACTTTATTAGCTTAGGCCAGAAGGATAATAATCTATTGTTAGCCACGTTACCATCAAGTCAGGATTACGTACCAACATATGCTTCAAAAAATCATGGTTGCATAAATATTGATGACGCAAGTTTTAATTGCTATTATTTTGAAGCAGCAAAAATAATAACCACAAATGGCTGGGCTTTTCCGAAACCTACTTATTCATATGCCAACTGGATTGATGAATATGATCAAACATCGTTTGAAGATAAGTATGCCTTTGAGGGAATTGATTATGAGCAAATAGGAAGGCTGACGGAAACTGAATTTCTCAACTTAATTAAATGCTTTATAACTGCGCCAAACATAAAAAATAAGTAAAGGCGACTTCTGGAAAGAATTACTTACTAATCTACAATTAATAGACTTTAGTAATAATATCCAATTCATAAAAAACTGACATAGAATAGTTCTAAATATAGTACAACGAGAAAGGGTTGCTCAATGAGCGACCCTTTCTCGTTTAATCATTCTGCAAGTGTGCACTTGATCCGGAATACTCACACATCCTCTCGCCTAGTAAAGCATACGCTCATTAAAGTAAGTCGGTAGCCCAATATGGCATTCCGTTAAATAATTTTGTTGTTTACTGCATAGGAAAGCGCTTCAACCATGTTACTTACGTTTAAACGCTCGAAAATTCGTCTCCGGTAGTACTTGACAGTATCAGGTGCAACAAATATTTTCTCTGCAATCTGGTTGATTGTCAACCCCTGGGCATGTAGGTGTAACACCTCTATTTCTCTCTTGTTTAATTTCGGCTTTTCAGATCTGGTCCAGGCAAGGTTCTTCAAATCCAGCTGCCATATATCTCCAGCTCCTTGCTTGTATATACAGACATTACCTGCAGTCTTATGGTGAGAGATGGAAACAATACACATCGCCTTCCATAACCTGCCTTCGCTTGTCAGAAATAACGGCGTTAGTTTATGGTTAATAAGCAGCTGTCCTCCGTCTTTATCTGCCAGGTGGAAATCGTAAGTAATGCTGTACCCCATCTTGTCATCATCAGATACCCTTTTAAAGAAGTCAAAGCCTGCCTCATTGATGATGTTCAGCATTGTCAGGTCATTTTCAGGAACATGTCTGAAATAGAACTCATAGCCTAGCTTCACTACTTCCTCCGGGGAATATCCACAGAGAAACAAGGGATTTTCAGATACGTACTCAAATGTCATATGCTCATAGTCGATGACATAGATACTTTCGTACGTTAATCTTGCGAAGGCTTTTACGGCCTCCAGGTAGTTGTTTTGCTTTAAGCGGTCTGCCGCTGGAATTTCTCCCAGGTTATTCCTGGTAAACAGCCCGGACTGAGCATAATTCTTCATACCTGAGTAATTAATAATATGGTCCTTATATAGAAGGGCACTAACCCTGTAATAGTGGTAAGATCTACACTAAAGTGTAGCCGTTGGCAGCGGTATATTAGTTTCTTTTGTAAAAGAGTCGCTTATAGACTCTATTAACCAGTAAATCTAAATAAGACCTCTAATACAGTAAATTATCCCAGCTATGCTTATTACTACAATCACTTGCAGTAACTGTCACAATGCAGTAGACAACAATTTCTGTGGCAATTGTGGTCAACCTATACAAATTAAGCGAATTGATAAGGACTATATCCTGCATGAGATCTGGCATATCTTACATTTTGACAAAGGGATATTTTATACCATAAAGGAACTATTGATCCGGCCGGGTCAAAATGTAAAAGAATTTATCGCAACAAATAGAAGCAGACTTGTAAAGCCTGTAATATTTATCATAATAACCTCACTAATATATACATTAACCAGTAATTTCTTCCATATTGAGAAAGGGTATGTCAATTTTGATGGCTCCAAGCAATCTGCTATAGGTCTAATCTTCTCCTGGGTACAACATCATTATGGCTATGCAAACATTATCATGGGGATGTACATTGCTTTCTGGTCTAAACTGTTTTTCAGCAGGTATAATTATAACTTCTTTGAGATATTAATCCTGCTATGCTTTGTAATGGGAGTAGGTATGCTAATCTTTGCAGCCTTCGCCGTTATTGAAGGACTGACTAAAGTAAGCCTGATGAATATTGCAGGTGCTGTGGCTATACTATACGCCATCTGGGCCATCGGGCAATTTTTTGATGCTAAGAAAGTGTCCAGTTATTTTAAAGCATTAGCCGCCTATATGTTAGGTATGATCGTATTTTCTCTTTCACTTGTGCTGTTAGGAATCTTGATAGACTTTTTGAAGCCCTAGAAGACAGCGCATTCTCCTCCTATTATCCGGTGGCATAGTTTTTATACCTCTCAAAGCTGACCATTGACACATTCGTATGCACAACTTTTTGATGATCCTGGCTGGAGGAATCTTTGGTACATTGCTGATGACCGGTGCTTTGTACCTGCTGTCTCTGCTGACAGGCAAGAACTATAAGGTAGTGGGAGTACTATCCACAATGGTGACTAACCATACTACCCCGGATAAAGGGCTCACTAAGCGCCCTATAGATATCATCATCGGCACAATACTACACTACCTGATCGGGGTATTCTTTGCAGTCGTCTATTTCTACCTGTGGCGGGCTGACCTGATAGAACTCACTATTGGATCTGCGCTTGCACTGGGGGTAATTACGGGAATAGTCGCGATCGCCTTCTGGTCGGCTTTTATTCGTCTGCATCCAAATCCTCCTGCAGTTCCTATACCCGGCTATGCCTTGCTTGTAGGCAGCTGCCACCTGCTTTTCAGCCTCGGACTTTACATTGTTTTCATCTACTTTGTATAAAAGACTCGTATATTGTTGTCAAATATTAGTACAGACTACGAGCTTGACAATTGTATGAAAAGATTAGCATTCATTGCCTCCTATATCCTCTTTGTATGTATCTGGTGTATACTGTATTACCAGTTTATTGCTCCGGTGAAAGGCACCCAGCTGGTACTTGTTTTACTAATGGCAAGTCTCTTCTATAGCCTTATCTGGGGATTATTCGTATCACTTTTACAACGTGTCATAGGCTGGAAAGGGTATGGAATGCTGCTGATCCCGCTCCTGATTATTATTGTCTTCTTCGTGGGCATGGACAGGTCTAATTTCCTGTTTATCTGCGGACTTATCGCTATCAGCGAACTGGTCTCCTTTGCAAAGATTGTCGCCCATAAACGGAAAAGCGCTAGCTGAGGCAGTCTGCCTGTAACAGCGGCCGTGTAATTAATCCGTCAGGCTAGCTTCTGTGGTAATGGCAATATTCAGTGCCATACTTACCGGACAATCAACCTTTGCTTCCAGCACACAGGCCTCAAAATCGACCAGGCTGATCCCCTTCACTATTCCTGCTACAAACAACCGGGATGCTGTAATGGCTCCGTTTTCAAAGCTAATATAGGCGGTCGTTTCCAATCTTTCGGGATAATAACCGGCTTCATCCAGCACAAAACTCAGCTTCATAGTAAAACATCCTGCATGGGCAGCAGCCAATAGCTCCTCAGGATTTGTGCCTGCTGTACTGGTGAATCTGCTGGTGAAGGAGTAATTGTTTTTCTCAAGCGCTTCACTCTGTGTAGTCAGATGCCCGCTACCATCCTTCCCCGAACCATGCCACACAGCTTTTGCATAACGTTTCATGGACCGGACACTTTAAATCTTAGAACCCCGGATTCCCAGGTGCTGGTTAGTTACGTAGGTACTGGTAATGAATAAAATGTGTGGTGATATGATCTTTTCCATAGCTGCTGAAATTTATTTCGATATCTCAAAGCTACCCTAGTGGAGATACCCCGGCAATGGAAAATCACGCTATTCAGCTGTACATTTTATCCTGGAAGATGCAATTCATCCTTATTAATACCCAGCTTCCTGATGCGGTAGTTGAGTGTAGACACATTCATAGACAATAGTTCTGCTGCACCGCCTTTTCCGAAGATCTTACCATTACACCGACGCAGTACCCTGATAATATGCTCCCGCTCATTTTCCTGTATAGTTTTAATCCTGTCGTCCTTAGGCAAAGGCATATAATCTATCTTCTCCGGCAGTGCGATATATGAAATAGTATTCCCCTCACACATCAGTGTAGCGCGCTCTATCAGGTTTTCCAGCTCCCTGATATTCCCCGGCCAGGAATAATGTGTTAGCATTTCTATTACCTTTTGCGTGACGGTTACCGGCGGTTTACCGAGGTTACGGCAATGTAATTCCAGGAAGTGCCTGATCAATGCAGGGACGTCCTCTCTCCGTTCTCTCAGCGGTGGCAGGTGCAGGGGGAACACGTTTAGCCGGTAATAGAAGTCCATACGGAACCGTCCCTCTGCGACTTCCTTCTCGAGATCCCGGCTGGTAGCTGAAATGATCCTGACATCAACTTTCAGCGGCCGTGCTGCACCTATGCGCTCAATCTCTCTTTCCTGCAGTACTCTCAGTAGTTTAACCTGAACTTCTAACGGCATCTCTCCTATTTCATCCAGAAAAATGGTACCGCCATTCGCCTGCTCAAACTTGCCAATCCGTCTTTCCACTGCTCCTGTAAAGCTGCCTTTTTCATGACCAAACAGCAGCGACTCTATCAGCTCAGTAGACATGGCCGCACAGTTTACTTTAATCAGCGGGCGGGAGGCGCGGTCAGACAACCGGTGTATCAGCTCAGCCATCTTTTCTTTCCCGGTACCACTCTCCCCAGTAATCAGCACCGAGGTATCGGCAGGAGCTACAATGAGCAGGTGCTGAAGTATACGCTGTAACTGCGGACTATCCCCTACGATGCCATGTACGCGCAGGTCCTGAATAGTATGCGGATGAGGCTCGGCTGTGCCTTTCCGGAGCAGCGCTTCCAGGCTGTTTGCATGCAGATAACGGGCTATTTCCAGTGTAACGAGTACCTCCCTCTCCCGGAATGGCTTCACAAGAAAGCCATAGGGAAAAGTAGCCTTCGCCTGATCCAGGGTCTGCTTGGTGGAATTAGCTGAGAGATAGATGAAAGCAATATTGCGCTGTCTTAGTATCCTGGCAAGATCAATACCTGTCTGTTTGCCCTTCAGATAGATATCGATGAGCACAAAATCAGGTGTGTCCTGCTCAACCATCTGCAAAGCCACTTCCACAGAAGCCGCAATGCCGCTTACTGTATAGCCGGCCCTTTCCATAATCATCTGGAGGTTATTGGCTTCAATAAAAATATCTTCTACTATTAGTATCTTTTCGCCCATGCGATGGTTAGTAAATGTTTAATCATGCTTGCCGGTCTGTGGATATGCCTGTCTCCTAATCATGCTACAATGGCTATGGTTTCCTGATGTAATAAGTTTGTTCCTTACGGATACCTAACTTCTTGATCCGGTGGTTTAAGGTAGATACATGCATGCCCAGTATCTCCGCAGCGCCCCCAGGACCAAACACCTTCCCCTTACATTTATTCAGCACACCCAGTATATAATCCCGTTCCATCTCTTCAAATGTCCTGGTGTAGTCTTCTTCTGGCTGTACTTTATGGTCAGATTTTGGTTGAGAAGACAGGTTAATCTCCCTGATTACATTTCCCTGCGTCAACAGTATACTTCGTTCCAATACATGTTCCAGCTCTCTCACATTACCTGGCCAGTTGTATGCCGTCAGCTGCTTCATGGCAGTACTGGACAGCCGGACATTCTTTCTTCCCGCACTTCGGGCAAACCTCTCCATGAAGTGAGCGGCCAGCAAAGAGATATCTTCCTTACGATCGCGTAGTGGAGGTAATACTATTGGAAACACATTCAGCCTGTAAAAGAGATCACTACGGAAGCGACCTTCTGCCACTTCCTTCTGCAGGTTCCTGTTAGTAGCCGCAATAATCCTGACGTCCGTCTTGATAGTACTTTTCCCTCCAATACGCTCAATCTCCTTTTCCTGTATGGCACGTAACAGTTTAACCTGCAGGTCCAGCGGCATCTCTCCTATCTCATCCAGGAACAAGGTGCCATGGTTCGCCAACTCGAACTTCCCGATCCGTCGCTCGACTGCACCGGTAAAGCTTCCCCGCTCATGCCCGAATAGTTCACTCTCAATCAGGTTAGCCGGCAAAGCAGCACAATTCACCTTCACCATCAGTTTACTCTTCCTGGGCGAGGCATTGTGAATAGCCCTTGCAATCAGCTCCTTACCTGTTCCTGTCTCCCCTAAAATCAAGACGGTGCTCTGGGCAAATGACACCTGCGACAGCATATGGAATACCCGCTGCATTTCAGGACCTGCACCAATGATATCAGTATATGTATAAACACTGCTGATTTCCTGTTGCAGATATAACTTCTCTTCTTCCAGCTTCTCCTTATAACCGTTGATCTCTTTCAGCTGCTGCTCAATCTTCTCATCTGCCAGTATATTCGCAACGGCTACAGCTACCTGGTCTGACACACCTTTTAACAGGTGCAGATCCTTCGGGCGAAATGAGTTCCTTTCTTCGGATAACATAGTAATGAAACCTATATCCTCATTCTGATTAACCAGTTTGACGCCGGCAATCTCCCTGATACCTCGCTCAAAAATGAACTGTATGCCAGGATGTTTACCAGGGTTCTTCATAAGCAGGTTTTCTATATAAAAGAGCTCAGGCTTATCTGAATGTAACAATACATCATGTATACCATCTGCTATCGGATACTCAGAGAAAGCTATTTCATTGAATGCAGGATGGGTAGTACGCCGCTCTTCCACATCTGCCACCATCACCTTGAAGGCGGTCTTTTCTGCATTAAACAACCCAACAGTAATATCATTGAAACGGAAGATACTTTTCAGACGCTGGCGCATCACTGCAATCAGTGATTCAGGACCACTTGTTCTGGCAATATCCGCACTCAGCGCTAACAGGATTTCCTTCTCCTTCTCCCGTTGCTGTATGGCCTCATTTGCCAGCATATTGGCAACAGAGCCTGACAGGTGATAAGAGAAACGCTCTATCAGCCGCATGTCAGCAGCAGAAAACGTGTTGCTCTTCTCTGATAACAACGTCATTCCTCCAAACACTTCGTTGTTGTGCATTAACCGTATACCTGCTATTTCCACAATACCTGCAGCGGCCAAAAAATCGAAATGTACGCCTCCACTCTTCTGCAATGCTGGTACGGACAGGATCACTGTACCCTCTGAGGCCATCACCACATTATGCAGACCATCCTGCAATGGATGCTCTCTGAAAGCAATAGATTCAAAGTCCTTATGCTGATTGGTCTTCTCACAATCTTCCAGTATTACCTTGTATATCCCTTTATTGATGTTGTATTGTACAATGGCTATATCCGAGAACTGCAGGCGTGTCTGCAAGGCTCGCTTGATCCGGTGAATCAGCTTTGTTCTGTCAGGTATACTGGCAATAGCATGGCTGATGGTAAGCAGTAACTCATTCTCCGCATCCCTGGCCTGTATATATTCATGATGGAAAATATTAGACATCGCAGTAGCCAGATGATACGACACTGCACGGATCAGGTTTAATACATCAGTATTGAACCAACCCTTCTGTTCTGCGCAAAACAGGATAAGCCCCAGGGGTTGACGGTTACCATCTCTCAACGTAACTCCCACACATTCCCTGACGCCTGCCCGGAACTGCATGATAGTATATTCAGGCGCATCGCTCCGCAAAGCTTCCTTCTCAATATCTATCATCACCGGACCATCTGCATTGAGCACTCTATCAACAATACCATCATTGATAGTATGCCACCGGGAAGTAATTTTATTGTAGTCCGGATCTGAACGACTGGTGGACTGCGGATCCAGCAAGAAAGCGGTACAGGACATACCGTCGTCACTGAGTCTGACCACGAGGCTGTAATTGAAACGGAATAGTTGCTTCAGCTTTGTATTGATCACATCCAGCAGACCTGTTCTGTCTTTTACCCTGCTGATAGCATCACTTAATGTAAGCAAGGCCTCTCTCTCCCTGATCTTCTGCTCTATCTCCTCCCGGGCCATAATATTGACCACTGCCAGCGAGATGTAACTCGCTATGACCTTTACCAGCGGAAATATGGCTTCAGAGAAGTTACCTAGCGTCTTAGAGAAAAACGACAGCACGCCTATTACTTCATTCTCGGAGATCAACCCGCAGTTCATGGTCTCTTCTATGCCTGCTTCATGTATAATCTGCATATTACCTGACAGCTCTCCCCTGGCTTTCATCTCACGTAATTTGCAAATAAAAGGTTCTCCTGTACCGATAGCTGTAATGATCCACTCTTCTGTTACCGGCCATTCATGAGCCACCAGTTCATCATACTGGTCATGCCCTCTTATCACTGACGCTGTATCCAGCAGATAAGCCCTATAAGACCGGTTATCCCTGGAAGGAACCGAGATTACGCAATGCGTAAAGGGAAAAAGAGTACTGAAACGGGCTTTCATCAGGGTCATGAGATCACTTTTCGCCTTTACCCTGGCGATGTCCATTGTCAGCGACAACAGCATTTGCTGCAATTCACTATCCTGCTGCCAGGACTTTCCTGATGTTGCAGGTGGAGATGATTGTACTACAGATTTTGATCGTGGCATGTGAGGTGGTGCTTCTTACTGGTATAACTGATATACCAGTAAAATTTGGTTAATATAGGTCAAGCGCTATGCCATGCTAATAACTCATTGTATGCTAAGAATTTAGACAGAAAACTAATCTACTGGCATTATTCATATACGGACAATTTACCAAAAAATTGTCGATATATGACTAATGTGCATACCGTTCTATGTGGGTGATATTTATGACCTGTCCAACTCCTGATATTTTAACAATCTACTGAACAATTAACGATATATGACTAGTAAAGAAGAGGCATACCCCTTACATCTATATAATAATCAACCATTTATACCATGGCACCAGATTAGCATGATACCTTACGAACTGAAACCACATCATTATGACCAGTAAAATCCTATACGACGCAGACGTGCTGCCCGCATTGCAGCATCCCCGCAAACAACCCAAGGTAGAAAAGAATGATCATTTTGAGATCCAACGGCTGGAGACCATTCGCAGCGATCATCATTTACTGAGCGGTCAACAGGAAAGATTGCAGTATTTTGAAATCATCTGGATGCAGGAAGGCACAGGCACTATTGCTATTGATGCGGTGCATCACCCCTTCAACAACGATATGATCTACTGTCTGACGCCCGGACAGGTCAGGCAATGTAAACTGCAACATGCTCCTAAGGGGTACTACATATCCTTTTCACAGGACTTCCTTTATCGCTGGGCAACCTATACCATGGGAAATACCTGGCTGGACACGCACATATACGGTATGGGATTGTCCATGATCTCGTCAGATGCAGATATGCAATATGAAATAGAAGACCTGATGACGAAGATGTCCAAGGAGTATTGTAATCATTACCTCCTCAGATCAGAAGTGCTGGCCGGACTATTGAACATACTGGTCATCTACTTTTCGCGCCGGCAGCATGTAAGGGTAAATGAACTGGCACAGTCAAAGGAAATTGAGTTGGTGCAACGTTTCATCTCACTGGTAAAAGTGCATTTCCGGACGATGAAATTTGTAGCCGATTATGCCAGTGAACTATGTGTTACTGCCAATCATCTAAACCGGATTGTAAAGAAGATTACCGGCACTCCTGCGAGTTCGCATATACAGCAGCATATTATCATGGAGGCAAAAAGACAGGCGCTACATTCAAATGTCAGCATGAAGGAAATAGCTTACCTGCTGGGCTTTGATGATCACTCGCACTTCAGCAAGTATTTCAAGAACAACTCAGGTATGAACTTCACCAGTTTCAAGAAGGGTCTTACAGCAGATGCCGTTCTGTAAAAAGCCCCCACTCGACCACGTATTCATCACTACAGACCACAGACACAACCGTTAACCAAAATATACAACTGAGCACACTATTCCGCCATTGATGCCCGTGTAACCGTACGATAGCTTTGCACAAGCCGACATTCCTTAATCATAATAAACGAAAGCAAATGACAAAGCAATCGATGAAGAACATATTGGCCGCAGGCTCTATTGCTGCTGCCAGTGTAGTGAATAGTGCAGATGCACAGACGAAAGTACTGGATCCTGCTAATGACCCTGCAATAGAGATACGTACAAAAGCATTTTTAAAGGTATTGAACAGCGGAGGCGGTAAGCCGATGGAGCAGATGGCACCTGCCGATGCGCGTAAGGTACTGGAAGGCGCACAATCTTCTGTAAAAGCAGTTATTTCAGGCGTTGATGTAACAGAGAAAACAATTACACAAGACGGCCTCAGTATCAAGATCTTCATTGTGCGGCCTGCGGGTGTAACGGGAGAGCTACCTGCCTTCCTGTTCTTTCATGGTGGCGGCTGGGTACTCGGTGATTTCCCTACGCATCAACGCTTTGTGAGAGACCTGGTAGTATATTCAGGTGTGGCAGCGGTATTTGTCGAGTATAGCCGTTCTCCGGAGGTAAAGTACCCTGTCGCCCTCAATGAAGCCTACGCTGCTACCAAATGGGTAGCTGCACATGGCAGTGAGATAGCTATTGATGGCAAACGCCTGGCGGTAGTAGGTAATAGCGCCGGTGGCAATCTGACTGCTGCCACGGCGCTGATGGCAGCGCACAAGAACGGGCCGGCGCTGAAATTCCAGTTGCTGTTCTGGCCAGTAACAGATGCTGACTTCGAGACGGTGTCTTACAACCAATATGCGACCTCCCGCTTCCTTACCAAAAATATGATGGTATGGTTCTGGGACAATTATATTCCAAAGGACCAGCGCAAAGACATCTACGCGGCCCCTTTACAGGCTAGCCTCGAGCAACTAAAGGGACTACCGCCTACACTGGTGCAGACAGCAGAAAATGATGTACTGCGGGATGAAGGAGAAGCGTACGCGCGTAAGCTCGACCTGGCAGGCGTACCGGTTACACTCGTCAGGATACAGGGTATGATCCATGACTACGGATTACTGAATCCTCTTGCAGAAGTACCTGCTGTACAATCGGCCCTGAGATATGCTGCTAATGAACTTCGAAATGCCCTGAAATAACTGGTGTCCATCGGCTGATTTCTCACAGATTCTGGTTATCTTACATTAGTAACATTACTATACAGTTGTTATTTTGTAAGACGACCAGTATCTGGTTACTTTTCGGATCAAGTCCACCTCTTGGCCGTCGCTTGTTCGTCCCTTGGCCGTCCCGTCTTCGGATCAAGTCCACCTCTTCGCCGTCGCTTGTTCGTCCCTTGGCCGTCCTGTCTTCGGATCAAGTCCACCTCTTCGCCGTCGCTTGTTCGTC
>NZ_JAICCF010000007.1 GCF_019492185.1 Chitinophaga rhizophila | reverse complement strand
GAAGTATTCCAAAATGCCTGCTGGAAGCATTAATTCTATTAACTGGCGGTAATTCTGATCCAAAATGTCGATTTATACAGCAAAACAACAGCTTTTGATCTAATCCCCCAAGTTTTCAACTTGATCCTTTTAACGGATTAAGTTGAAAACTTGGGGGATGGTTATTAAGCATATAGTTTAACGAGCCTAAAAAGGAAGAAGTTCACGTCCCTGACTCCTCTCATAGCGTTTCTAAATGATTTTACCTTCGCATTAAATGATTCTGCCGCCGCATTGGTGGCCCGGTTGTTAAAGAAGTTCAGGATACCCAGGTAATGATTTTGCACAGTCCTAGACAGGGTTTTGAAGGATTGTATTCCTGAAGTGTCTACATCATTGTACCATAGTGCGAGTCTTTTAAAGGCTTGTTCTTTGCTAGTGCATATTCTGAACACATCTCCTAAGCCCAACGATAGTTGATAGGCTTTTTGGATGACAGGATATCTGGTAAATAATAGTTCTGCCCGTTGCTGCTGCTCTCTGGTCCATAATCGTGGCTGTTTGAATAATAAGTATCTACTACGAGCCAGGAGCTGCTTGATAGTATCCCCATTAGGCAATACTTCTGGCTGATAGGCAATCTTCTGCTTTCTAGGCTGTTCATAGGCATTATTTTCTTCCTCAAGGGCTTCCCATCTATATTTTATACGGGTTTCCTGTACTGCATCAAAGGCTAGCTGTTGGACATGAAAACGGTCAATTACACGGTCAGCATTAGGAAAGCACCGTTTAATCGCAAGGTTGAGGCTTGAAGACATATCGATCGTTACTTCCAATACCTTCCTACGAAGCCGTTTGGGGATCTTGTTCAAAATATTAATCAGATAGTCCGCCTGTGTTCCTTTGATCATTGCTACAATAGAGCCCCTGCGGCCTTTTGCAGCCTTATTCGTCACTATCGTATACAGTTCTCCACTGGAAAATGCTGTTTCATCAATGCTTAGATGGGGCCAATATTTTGCTCAAAGACCATCCAGTGTTCAGCATGATCCTTCTGCTCCCATTGGTGATAGTCGCTTAAATGATTCTTGTATTGTTGTTGTAATTGTTTACCATCTACCTGAAAAAAGTGGCCTAGTTGTACGGGACTGATGGGATAATTATCCAAATATCCCTTTTAAAAAAAGCCCGAACTTTGTTGTCATTCGTGCTCCTGCTCTTACAAGCGTCCAGTCTCTGGTTACTATTTCTCCGGTCGATTGCACCTCCCAGCGTCTGCGTTTGATGCATAGGGCAACCTTATGTCCCCTAATAGGAAAGTCCTGTACTTGTATTTCTGGTAGAAAACCTTTGGAGTGAAGTAATTGATCTTTGTATTCCTCTGGAACAATATTTTTCTCTTCCAGGAAGATATTAATTCCTTTAGAATCCTTTGTGGTATTGGTTAACTCGAAGTATTCCATAATGCCTGCTGGAAGCATTAATTCTATTAACTGGCGGTAATTCTGATCCAAAATGTCGATTTATACAGCAAAACAACAGCTTTTGATCTAATCCCCAATTTTTCAACTTGATCCCTTTCTACCACTATATTGACAGTCAATTGACAAGCAGCATGACAAGCAGAAATTGTCTTACTACACAATCTATTCCCGTCCTAAGTGTTCAATCGGGGATTAAAGTTGAAACCATGAGACATTGCCATTAGGCATATAGTTTAAAGAGCTTAAAAGAAAGAAGTTCACATCTCTAATTCCTCTTATAGCGTTTCTAAATGATTTTACCTTCGCATTGAAGGGCTCTGCCGCGCGTTGATGGCCCGGTTGTTAAAGAAGTTCAGGATACCCAGATATCGATTTTGTACAGTCCTGGACAGGGTTTTGAAGGGTGATATTCCAGATGCATCTACCTCATTATACCATGATGCGAGTATAATGACCTATAATCAATATTGAACGTATCCTTGCAGCCGAACCGGCGATATATGCAATTTTACATGTATCGTCGTTAACGCAGTTTTGCTAATCTTTGACCAAGATAAACGCCAACAATAACATCGCCCTCGATTAACTGTTTAAACTAGGAAACCTACATCGTTCCTTGTGATATAATATATGCTGTTCGAGGATTAGAGGCGATGGAAAGTATCTATGCTGAAGAATCTTAAGAATAATAAGTTAAGGTTCAGCAAACCTGGAAATAGCGCGGATAGTATCACAAAGAGAACGTTGATCGTATTGAAAAGAGTCTCACACTATTCGTATGGTTTATGATGAAGTGCCACAGAGAGTGGAATATGAACTCACTGAAATAGCTGAAGAGCAACTCCTGTTTGACAGCTGCTATAACCCTGAAATATCAGGCACAAAGATCTTGCTAGGAAAATAGAGAAGAAGTAACGATATATTGACGCGGTTCTAGTCATCAATCCTGCGCGATCTGGCGATAGTAAACAAGCTCTTGCTTATCATAAAGCGATATCGGTTTAGAACACTTGGACCACGGGGTACTTGTATTGAAAGCCTTTTAATTATGGGACTATTGTTACACGCAATCTTACTCAACTGTTTTCTATTTGATGTTCCCCCGAAGATAAGCCACCCCATAACAATGGTCTTTCCGACTTTATGCCTATCTAAGACCGGCTTTGATACATATATACCCGCTAACAACTCAATCGTCCTACTTAGGGCTGGCACGGTATTTATCCTTGTATGTTAAAAAGTAACGATGAAAACGAAACAGATTGTACTTGCATCCAGACCATCAGGGACACCCGAACTGAGCAACTTCAACACTAAGGAAATTACCCTGCCTGAACTCAAGGAAGGAGAAATACTTCTCAAAGGCCTTTTCTATTCCGTTGACCCATACATGCGTGGCAAAATGAACGATAAGAAGTCATATACGCCGCCGTTTAAGCTCGATGAACCTATCGATGGGGGAGTAGTGGCTGAAGTGGTAGAAAGTAAATCCGGTAAGTTCGGTAAGGGTGACGTCGTTATGGGACAGCTACCCTGGCAGGAACTGATCATTACGGCGGAGAAAGGGCTCAAGAAAATAGACGCCAATATTGCACCAGCGAGTTACTACCTCGGCATATTGGGAATGCCTGGCCTCACCGCTTATATTGGCTTTACAGAAATAGGAAAACCTAAAGCGGGCGAAACTGTTGTGGTATCTGGTGCGGCTGGCGCTGTAGGTACTGTTGTAGGCCAGATAGCTAAGCTGAAAGGCTGTAAAGTGATTGGTATCGCTGGTACCGATGAAAAGATCGCTGTCATGAAAGAGAAATTCGGCTACGATGAAGGTATCAACTATAAGTCCACAAAAGACATGAATAAAGCTATTCAGGAACATTGCCCTGATGGCGTTGATATATACTTTGATAACGTTGGGGGAGAAGTGTCTGACGCAGTAATGAGCAATCTTAACTTCCACGCAAGGGTACCTGTCTGTGGACAAATTTCACTGTACAATAGTAAAGAAGTGGAAACCGGACCTCGCCTGCAGCCAATATTGGTTACTAAAAGCGTGTTAATGCAAGGCTTTATCGTCAGTAATTACCAGTCGCTTTTCGAGGAAAGCAGCAAACAAATGGCAGAATGGGTGAAGGAAGGTAAACTACAATCAACAGAAACAATCATAGAAGGATTTGATAAATTGCCGGAAGCCTTACTCGGACTGTTCAAAGGCGACAATACCGGAAAGATGATCGTGAAAGCTTAAGCTGATATGCTTATATCTCATTGGGATCAGGCGTAAGTCTCAAAGTCCCTACAGTTAACCGTTTATCTCTTTTTGTATGGGGCTGTCTCATAAATAACTTTTACCCAAATTTATTCGGGTATCTGATGGAGAGAATTTCCGTATAAGAAAATCTCAATGTCATCGAGTTAATTATGATACAGCCCCATCATAGTAGGGCCTGTCCTATATGGAATCAGGCTGCTGGCATCGCGGCCTTACCCATGGCGCTACCAGCTCTCTCTACACGTCTTATATACAACCCGGGAAGCCGCATTATCTGTTAACACTATGCAATGCTCCTCGCTGTCACTGCCGCCTGGTATATTCCTTATTTCGCGAAAGTTCCTGGGAAAAACACAGATCTCCTGTTGCAGATATTGCTGGAAATCTTTCATCACAGTGAGGAACAAGGCTGACTTTTCTGCTATGTCAAGCCAGGTGTTCTTACCCGCTGGTTGAATAGAATAATGGTGATCAAAACCACGCAGCAGCGTTATGTCCTCTTTCACCCTATCAAATTCACCATTAATGACTGGTCCGTCCGTTGCATAGTCTATGCCTACGGTCGGATAAAACGGGCTGATAATCTTCAGTAGTACATCTTCTTCCTCCGCTGATAACTGCGCCTTCGTCCGGAAGTCGCCCAGGCGGAAGTTATAATAATCTTCCACTACTAATTCCCCATCCGTTGATGTCTGCACAGTAGATGTCGTTCCATCAGGCTGTATCAGGACCCAGCTGAAGCCTGCCGGCTCGTCATCTGTGCATAGTATAGGTGTATTTTCCTGATGGGATAACAAGGTAAGTATATCCACTTGCTGCCTCACCGTCGGTTGATCTCCGGTACCCCAGACTGAATAATAGTATTTAAACTCTTCTTCGTAAATCTGCTGCTCGATGAAAGTGCAGTCCTCCGGTCCGGAGTAATCATACATCTCATTGAGGTCGCGTATCCACCTGAAGGATGTATAGTTAAATGTAGCTGTCAGAAAACGCTCTAAACCGGCCCTATCTAACGGTGATAGTACATTGAAGTATAAATTCATGCTTAGTCTGTCCGCAATTGTTTCGGGTTATCAAATCCCACGTGTAATTACTGCGCTATTACCGGTTGCCGGCATATGGCTTTCCCTGGCAATGCTCATTTCCAAGGTAACAAATATTCCTGTACCTGGCTGTGGACTGGTATAATGAAACGCCTCAAGCCTACAACATACGGTTTATCTTTCATCAGGTCTTGATGTTGAAGTCAGCCACTGACTAATTTACTTATTACTACTCAATCAGCCTGTTGGTACATCCGTTCTTTACTTATCTTTACGCCATGTTCGATATATTAGACAAATACAAGACACAAGACCACTTCTTTCTTACTGACACTAACGACCTGCACACCGTATGTAACGCTCCGGCAGACCAACATGGCGTTTATGTTATTTATGCTTTGAAGAAAGGAAGAATTGAATTGATCTACATAGGGAACTCAGGCAAGCTCGGTAAAGATGGCACTTTTGCCAGCAGAATGGAGGGATTCACTGGTCTGAAAGATGAGATTGTTAACGGTCATCAGTTTGGTAAAACCCCTGCCCACATCGCCTGGAAGAAGCAGATCACCAGAGAAAACATTGAAGCGCTGAATATATACTGGTATGTAACCTATGATGCGAGCCTGAAAGATTGTCCGGAGGTACTGAAGAAGAATATGCTGCGACAACACCATGATCTTTTCGGTGCATTCCCCAAGTGGAATAAATCCGTGTAAAATAATGCCGGGAACACTTCTTCGCCGGCATTTTAGCCACCCTTATCAGCCACATATACAATTGATACCTGTTAGCAGGGTAGGGGTGGATATGACCTTTTCTATTTACTAAAACGCTGCCGCTACCTCAAAACTTACTCTTTCCCTGCTCTTTGGATGTATGAAATCCAGGTAAGCTGCATGCAGATACATCCTTGTTGCTGCTGTACCATACAGGTCATCGCCTATAATCGGGGCATTCAGTCCCAGCTCGTGTGCGGCGTGCATACGCAACTGATGTGTTCTGCCGGTAAGTGGCCAGAAGTCAATCCTGGTTGATGAGGCATACCTCGTCACAACCTTCCATTTCGTGACGCTCTTTTTGCCTGATGTAAAGCACACCAGCTGCCTCGGGCGGTTCAGCAGGTCTGCTGCCAGTGGTAGGGTGATCTCGCCTTCTGCCGGCTCTATCACTTTTGACAACAACGCGGTATAACGTTTGCTAACCGTCCGCTGTAAAAACTGACGCTGTATATGGCGGTGGGCCTCCTGCGTCTTAGCTACTACCAATAAACCTGATGTATCCATATCCAGCCGGTGTACTATCAGCGGCTCGATATTGCCTAATAGCTGCTGTAGCCTGGTATATACCGAATCCTGTATACTGACGCCGGGCACTGAGCGTAATCCTGCAGGCTTATTTACTACTACAAAACTATCATCTTCATATACTACCTTCAGGTCGCCGCCCTGTTCTGGTATACGCAGCAGTGGATTCTCATCTACCGGCAATCCTTCCAGCATATGTGCCAGTATCGGCTTACACTTGCCCGTACATGCCGGGTAAAAGTGTTTATGCTGCCTGATTTCCGATTTCGGCGCTGCTCCCCACCAAAACTCTCCCATGGCAACAGGCTGGTAACCATTGGCAAACGCAAACTGTAACAGCTTAGGAATAGCGCATTCCCCTGCCGCAGCTGGTGGTTTCCCAAGGGCTGTTGCGCTAAAGATCTCCTGCAGGCTTTTGGTCTCTCCATGCCTGTTCAAAAACACATACTGGTCAAACAGCTGCTGCTGCAAAGCGGCCGACCTGTCCTTCCGCTCCGTTTTAAGTGCTTCAATCCTGTCTTCAATGTCGGTCAGTGCCAACTTTATGTCTCCCAGAGCCTGCTCCCACTTGTCCGTAAGTGCCTTCAGCTGGTGCTTATCCCGTAAGCTTTGTCTGACCAGATCCGCTGCTGCTACCTCGTATTCCGCCTGACTTACCTCGCTTTTAAGCGTCTCCCGCACTATTTTCCGGTTGGCCTTGTTCTCCCGCAATTGTGCTTTTAACATCTGCAGCTCCTGCTGAGATACTGCTGACAATCTCTCCAGCTCCAGCTTCATGCCTTGGTAACTACTGTCTTCACTAAGTGCTTTAATACGGTCATTAATGACATTGATCCTGGCCTGTTCCTGTAAAAAGAAGCTATTCGCAGTCAGCATATCAAAGACTGGAGGCACAAACTGGGGATGATCATTTGTCCCGGCCAGTTTGCCGGAAAAGGCAGACAGATAACCTAACTTTCCTGCGGGATCCTGTACCACCAGCACCCCGAACATTTTACCTATCACCAGACCTTCCTGTCCGGCCTTTAAACCGAAGTTATGATCCAGGTCTGTCTGCGCTTCCAGGTACTGTTGCAGTCCGGCGGCTGCCAGGTGCGTCAGAGGATGTGGTTCGTAATAAAAAGGAAAGGTAAACCGCTCAGGTAGTGCGATATCCTTAATGAGTTCCTCCGGAAAATACGTAATCCTCTTATGACTGATGGCTGCCAACTGCTGCTGATTTATTTAGCCGGCAAAATTACCACTTCCCGCTAATTAGATACTAAAATCTTTTAACCCGGATAACCCGGCTACGACCTGCCTTCAACGAAACACGTGCTTCGTCATTCTTGTTTTTTACTGTACATTTCAGGTATGAAACAGCAACCATCTACGGAACCTACGGCTTCATCCTGGCGCTCAAGACTGCACGAGATCATCTTTGAATCAAACTCTGATGCCGGGAAGGCTTTCGATGTCACATTGCTGGCTTTTATCATTATCAGCATCGTTGTTGTTATGCTGGATAGCGTGGCAGAGCTACACGCGCGCTATGGCAGGATCTTCCTTATACTAGAGTGGTTCTTCACCGGTGTTTTTACTATCGAATACCTGCTACGGCTGATATGCATCAGAAAGCCCTGGAAATACATGTTCAGCGTCCTGGGTATCATCGATCTGTTGGCTATTGTGCCCAGTTACCTCAGCTTCGTCTATATAGGCTCTCAATCGCTATTGGTTTTCAGGGCCTTGCGTCTACTCCGTGTATTCCGTATCTTCAGACTGGTACACTTTCTCTCCGAGATGCGCTTTCTCTCTGTCGCTATCCTCAATAGCATCCGTAAAATCAGCATCTTCATACTGTTTGTACTCAGCGCTGTGGTCATCCTGGGTTCAATTATCTACCTGGTTGAGGGGCCATCGAATGGATTCACCAGCATTCCGCAATCTGTATACTGGGCCATTGTCACCATTACTACTGTCGGGTACGGTGATATTGCGCCTGCCACCCCCCTGGGGAAGTTCATTGCCAGCTTCATCATGCTGCTGGGGTATGGGATCATTGCGGTACCTACGGGCATTGTTACCACCGAAATGGCGCTCGCTGCAAAGAGTCATAAACCCCATACTGACGCCTGCCCCTCCTGCGGAAGAGAAGGCCATGACCATGATGCCAGGTTCTGCAAGTACTGTGGCGCTCAATTGTAAGCTCCTCGGCAATGCCGGGACTGCTATCCCGGGTTCCCTTGTTGCTACCGGTATGTGATATACTCCCTTCACATCGCCCGGGTTATTGCCTGCTTTGCCTTGGCCTCAGATTTGATATCTGTACTACATACATCATAAAATGGAAGTACATGATTGAAGTGAATATGGCAACTAGTCTGTACCCTTATCAGCAACGTGATCTGGATATATTGTTTGAGAAACTGACGCAATCGCCCAAAGGAGACAGGATACTCTATCAACTGCCAACAGGAGGGGGGAAGACAAGGATCTTCACAGAAATTGCAAAACGATTTATTAATACTTACCATCAAAAGGTCATCGTGCTCACGCATCGTACGGAGCTATGCAGCCAAACGGGTGCAACGCTCAAGAAAGCGGGTGTGAAAACAAAGATGATCAATAGTGCCGTGAAGAAAATACGCAGCCAGGAAGCGACTGACTGCTATGTGGCCATGGTGGAAACACTGCGTAACCGCCTGAAACAGCGGATGCTGGATCCTTCTAAAATAGGGCTGGTAATTATCGATGAAGCTCATCACAATGCCTTTCAGAAGCTGCTCGGCAAATTTCCTGACGCTATCGTTGTAGGTGTAACTGCTACTCCGCTCAGTTCCAATGCTGATCTGCCCATGAATAAAAGCTATCGTGAACTGATCATCGGTGAAAGTATCCCGAACCTGATCTCCCAGGGATATCTGGCAAAACCTGTCAGCTGGAGATACGACGTGGAACTGAACTCACTGAAAACAGGTATCTACGGCGACTTTACCATTAGCACATCCGATGAGTTATACTCATCCAAAGCCATGCTTGACCTGCTGATGCATGCCTACAAAGCACACGCTGAAAATAAAAAAACACTCATCTTTAATAACGGTATCTTCACTTCCAGGAACGTCTGCAAACTGTTTGAAGACGCTGGCTATCCTGTAAAACATCTCGATAACCGCCAGTCCGCCGCTGAACGTGAAGACATCCTTAAATGGTTCAGAAAGACCAGAGGTGCCATACTGACATCTGTCTCTATTCTTACTACCGGCTTCGACGAACCTTCTATCCAGGCGGTGATCCTCAATCGTGCTACTACCTCTCTTACGCTCTACCATCAGATGATAGGCCGTGGAGCCAGAAGTTTACCGAAAAAGAAAACCTTCACCATCATTGACCTGGGTAATAATATCGAACGCTTTGGTGAATGGAAAGCGCCTGTTGACTGGCAACTGATCTTTGACAGACCTGACGCATTCATCGAACACCTGCATAGTCAGTCGGCAACTGAAGCGCATACAATACCGGCAGATATCCGGTCTAACTTCCCCAACACTTTACAGCTCTCATTCGATATCCAGGGTGCTCACCAGCAAGCGGTGGACGCGGGTAAGAAACCTGCCAATGTTATCAACGACGCCATCCGGCAACATGCCATTATGTGTATCGAAAACAGCGAGTCTATTGCCCAGGCACTGGAATTAACCGAACTGCTGGATCAGGAAATACAATGGCGTGTTAAGCAATATGGTAAATGTCTTGGTAAGGTTACGCGGAACTATACCGACTGGCTGGTATCTGACTATAAATCCAGGCTGAAAACGCTTATCCAGAAAATAATGCAGCGAAACCTCTCAACAAAAACCAAAAAAGCAGCTTAATCACGTATAGCCTTGCAGAAGCCATCCAAATATTGCAACTTGCATATATGGAAACAGCTTTTGATATTATCTCTGTGACAGACGCAATCAAGAGGTATGGCATTGATAATAATATGGGTGAAAGTCCGGAGATGTTTGCAGATATGGTAGCTGCCGACCAAAGTTTCCTGCTATACAGCGGCGACCTGGTTATAGACACCGTTTTTCTGTTACATACGGAAACCCTACCCGAAGGCGTAGCCGGATATGTTATTGACGGTAACTTACACGTGAATGGCAATATCATCAATGAAGAGGGTGACTACGGACCTACTTTATACGTAACCGGCAACGTTACCTGCCGCAGCCTGCTTATAGGCGGATCGCCCGTGCATATTAAAGGCGATGTAACCGCTGAAGAAGTGATCATGCTGCACTACAATCATGGTTGGATGAAATGCCCCGGAACGTTTACCGCTCCTGTAATGATCGTAGATGACTATCACTTCATCCCTGAAAAGAAAAACATTACACAGTTCTACTATAATGATAACGATCCGGATAGTCCGGAAGCCAATGATTGCTTTGAAACAGATACGGAAGACTTCCATATAGCTGCCGGCCTGCAGGCGTTATTGGATAATAAACAGACAACCACATTTGAGGAGTTACGGTACGACCTTACTGCCAACGAATACGTGTTACGCCCCACTCAGCGTAACAGTCAGTACTGGCATTACAAGGTCGCCATTAATTACCGTGATCTGAAAAGGGTACCTGCCGGTTTCCGGTCGCTGAGCATGTGTATAAATGCACTTGCCAGATCCGTATCATCGCTGGCGTATTTCCCCGAAAAGCTGCTCACTCCCGACCTTATCCGCCAGGCTGTAAATATGAGTGGTATGGCCCTGCGTTATCTTCCGGAATCATATATTACAAAAGAACTGTGCTACGAAGCTGTGACCAAAGGTGCTATTCTTGATATCGATATCCCTGAACGTTTCTTTGAAGACCGGTTATTACACCTGCTGATCAGGCACAGCGATTTCCAGATGGAGCGCATCCCTGTAAAGTATGTAACAGAAGACCTGCTGGTAACCTATGTAAAGGCAGGCCGCGGGGCATGGCTGGACAAGTATTGTACTGCCGCAGGTGTGTCCAAACAGCGCGTGTTACAACGGACTATAGCCGACGGCATCCGTTACCTGGAAAACATCTTCGGCTGGCACTTTTCGGCCGAAACCTACAGTTATGCCAGGTCGATCTATGATAATGACACCTATGCCAGCGAGTGGGCCGGACTGATGGAGAAGTATAAAAAGAAGCTGGAACGCCTTCAGTAACAGGCAGATTTACAACATTAGCACAAGTTTGATATTTCTTGTACATTTGCCGCCCATTAGCAAACATAAGCATGTTTTCAAAACTAACCTTGCCCCTGGCTGCCGGCATATTGTGTTCTCTTACACTTGCGGCGCAGGAAAAAATCAGTGAACTGGATGCAGTAACTGTTACTGCCACTGTCAATCCGGTAGTAAGTTCTAAAACCGGGCGCAATCTATATGTCATTAAAGGAGAAGAAATAGCCAGACTACCAGTCCATTCTGTGGATGAAGTACTGCGTTATCTGCCGGGAATAGAGGTACAATCCAAAGGTCCTATGGGTGCAGGTAGTGATATCGTTATCCGGGGAGCCACCTTCCAGCAGGTATTAGTAATTGTGGATGGGGCCAGGGTAAATGATCCGAATACAGGCCACTTCAGTAGTTATATACCCGTCAATCCGGCAGAAATTGACCACATAGAAGTATTAAAAGGCGCTTCATCTGCCATCTATGGCTCTGATGCGGTAGGTGGTGTAATTCATATCATCACAAAAACCTTTGCCCGTACCAGCGGCAGCACGCCGTCAAAGAAGATTACTGCCGGTGTAACCGGTGGCGCTTACGGCCTGTTTAACGCCAATGCTAACGCGTATTATAGCACTGATAAGCTGGCAGTAAACATCGGCGGACAAACAAACAATGCTGATGGTCAGCCACAACGTGGCATTGACGGCTACTTCCACCTGCATACCCTTTCCGGATCCGCCAGCTACCGTTTGTCTGATAACTGGAAACTGTCATACCGCTTAAGCTATGATAGCAGAAAGTTTGCTGCGCAGAACTTCTATACTACCCTCGTATCAGATACCGCAAGCGAGAAGCTGTCTACCTGGTGGCAACAGGCCAATCTGCAATATCGTAAGAACAAAGATGCGTTTAACCTGATCGTCGGGTATAAAAGCATGGACGACCATTATGTCTTTAATCCGCGTTCTATTGCCAATGATAATCGTAGTAAGTTATTTCAATCCCTGGCGATGTATGAACACGCCTTCAGTGATCGTATCAGTCTGATTGCCGGCGGACAGTTTCAACAGAAGAATATCGCATCGAATGACAGGGGAAATCATACTGTAAATCAGGCAGCAGGCTTCGTTTCCATGACCGCTTCCTTATGGGAGGCCCTGACGCTGAGTCCAGCGGTACGTCTTGACTGGGATGAGCGCAGTGGTGCTGAACTGGTACCTCAGCTGAATGCAAGTTACAGAACAGGTAAGTTCCAGATCAGGGGAAGTGCAGGTAAGACGATCCGTAATGCCGACTTCACAGAACGATACAATAACAATAACAAAGCGTTGGTAACCGGCGGTAAGATCGGTAACCCTGATCTGAAGGCAGAGCGCTCATTCAGTTACGAGGCGGGAGCAGACTATTTCGGTAAACACTTCCGGGTATCCTCCACAGTGTTTCAGCGTAAATACAGCGACCTGATAGACTGGACCACTACGCCTTACGCAAATATGCCTTACAAAGGAAATCTGTCTCCTACAGGTTCCTATTCCCTGGCAACAAATATTTCCAGGATGTTGACCAGTGGAGTAGAAACGGACGTACAGTGGACGAAGACGTACCATGAGAAGCATGTCTTTTCTGCAACAGCAGGAGCAATCTGGCTGTACTCTGACATCCAGGAGGGACAATCATCCTTTTACATCTCCTCGCATGCCCGCTTCCTGCTGAACGGTATGTTGCAGTACCGCAATCAACTGTTCGGTATCAGCGTAAATGGGTTGTACAAGGTGAGAGATCCACAGTCAGCCGCTAACATAAAGGGCGTAGTGACCAAGGAATACTTCATTGCTAATGTGAAAGCGGATGTGTTTGTAATCAAGAATGTACTAAGCATATCTGCGGAAGCTGATAATATATTCAATAAGACTTATGCCGATCTGACGGGAGCACAGATGCCAGGACGCTGGTTGATGGGCGGAGTACGTTTGATGTTATAACAGGTATTCTATAGATAAACAAGTAGGTGTCAAAGCCGGAGATCTCATACATCTCCGGCTTTGCGATTTCTGGAGAGTAAGAATTGGATTACCTAGCTGTCTGCCAGACGGGTTACCAGGGTTATTAATCCATGACTCTGCTTATCCGGACCGTTCGTTGGCAAGTGACACATTGCATTGACAGGGAGACATCTGCTTCGGGGTTTCCTGGATCTACAGGGTCAGTTTATCGTTTTGAACAGGCTTTATGTTTTACATGATAGGTTCACCATAAGGTCACCAAAAGGGCACTTCAATATCCCCGGGATATTGAAGTGCCCTTTTGGTGACGAATTAGTGCCGGGATGGATTAAAACACAAAGCCTTTATAAGCCATTATCAATTAGTGTGTTATCATTGTCATTGCGGCGAACGGGCCGGCGGGGCTATCTGTTCAGGACAGGTGTAGCCGGATGGTTGATCGGGATTGCCCGGAAATGGGAAGATGGGTTCGCTGTCTGGAATGCCTATATTCATAGATATTAGCATATTGAATTGTAAATCAGTACGATATGCAAGTGTGGCGGCGCACGATTGATGTCAGATCAGGAAGAATCCAGCCGGCGTATAATTTGCAGGTGAAGCAGGGAGTGATGGACGGAAGAGATGTAGGTATTTATTATACATTTGCCCAAAACAGACAGAATGGAAGATTATGTAATTGTTGTGAACCGGATAGAAGAATTGCAGTTAACGCATGACCGTCAGGCGCTTGAGCTGATATTTGAAAAGGCAAAACGAACGATTATTGGCGGATTGGACGTCATACTTGTCAGGGAGAACAGCAAGGGCGAGCAGGAAAAGTTTGACACTTTCTCTAATGAACAGGATTTTGAAGAATACCGCGAGAAGGTATTTAAGTTCCTGTAGGACAATCGTGCAACTGGCTCGTCATCTTAAATATGCTGTTGATATCTAACGTGTGCACCGATACGTGTGCTAAGATGAGTTGATAGGTCTTCCGGATCATCGCCTGAAAACTGCTATAACATAGGTATTATTTTATTTAAATATATGCCCTCTTTTAGCTATCTGGGAGATGAGAGGAATGGGGGCGCGCAGAAAATTTCTACTCACTGCAAATTAAACTGTTGCTCAACAGGTTTATACGCATATGTTTCACCTCCATCTAATGTTGCTTAAGTGCAATTAATTTCCGTAATTTTGCGCTTTGGTTTTTTAGACTTCAACTCAATATAATGATTCATTTCTTTGTGAACCAAACAGACTTTGTCTATTGTGTTCAAACAGAAAACAACCTTTCTCAGGAAGATATTCAGAAGCTCGAATGGCTCTTCGGTAATGCAAGAAAATCAGATGAACAGACTGTGAACCGTTCCTATGTGGGCCCGCGTGCAGCGATGATAACCCCCTGGAGTACGAATGCAGTTGAGATGACCCAGAATATGGGTATCGGTGGGATCATCCGTATTGAAGAGTTTGAGCCTGTACCGGCAGATTACAATGACTTTGATCCAATGATCTCGCAGAAGTACATTGCGCTGACGCAGGATATCTTTACCGTCAACATCCAGCCGGAAGCGATACTGGAAATCGATGATATCGATGCTTATAATAAGCAGGAGGGTTTATCCCTGAATCCTGAAGAAGTTGAATATCTGAATAAACTTTCCGTAAAGATTGGTCGTAAACTGACTGATTCTGAGGTGTTTGCCTTTTCTCAGGCAAATTCAGAACACTGTCGTCATAAAATCTTTAACGGCACCTTTGTTATTGATGGTGAAGCTATGCCGACTTCGTTGTTCAAGCTGATCAAGAAGACGTCAGAAACTAACCCGAATGATATTATCTCTGCATACAAAGATAACGTGGCTTTCATTAAAGGGCCGCGGGTTACGCAGTTTGCGCCTAAGTCAGCTGATAAACCTGACTACTACGTAGAGAAGGAGTTTGACTCAGTTTTATCCCTGAAAGCCGAAACCCATAACTTCCCTACTACTGTTGAGCCTTTTGCAGGTGCTGCTACTGGTTCAGGAGGAGAGATCCGTGACCGTCTTGCGGGCGGACAGGGAGCTTTACCGCTTGCAGGAACTGCTATCTATATGACCGCTTATTCCCGCTTGCTGGAAGACAGACCATGGGAGAAGGGTATGGAAGAGCGTAAATGGTTATACCAGACGCCGGTTGACATCCTGATCAAAGCATCCAATGGTGCTTCTGATTTCGGAAATAAGTTTGGTCAGCCGTTAATTACCGGTTCTGTACTGACTTTTGAGCATGAGGAAGATGGCCGCAAACTGGGTTACGACAAAGTAATTATGCAGGCCGGCGGTGTGGGTTATGGTAAGCTGGATCAGGCGAAGAAACATACACCACAGGAAGGCGACAAGGTCGTGATCCTGGGTGGTGAGAACTATCGTATTGGTATGGGCGGTGCTGCCGTATCTTCTGCAGATACGGGTGCTTTTGGTTCTGGTATAGAACTGAATGCAATCCAGCGTTCCAATCCTGAAATGCAGAAGCGTGTGGCGAATGCTATACGTGGATTCGTTGAGTCTGATAATAATTCCATTGTTTCTATCCATGACCACGGTGCGGGTGGACACCTGAACTGTTTGTCTGAGCTGGTGGAAGATACGGGTGGTCTGATCGACCTGGATAAATTGCCGGTAGGCGACCCGACCCTTTCTGCAAAGGAAATTATCGGTAATGAATCCCAGGAAAGAATGGGACTGGTAATGGCAGAGAAGGATATTGAAACATTACAGAAAGTTGCTGAACGTGAGCGTGCGCCAATGTATGTCGTTGGAGCAGTAACCGGCGACCACCGTTTTACCTTCCAGTCTTCTTCTACAGGTGTAAAACCAATGGACTTTGCGCTGGAAGACTTCTTCGGTTCTTCGCCTAAGACGTTCATGAAAGATAAAAAGGTAAACCGTTCTTATGCTGATCTGTCATATGATGTGAAAGATGTACCAGCGTATCTGAACCAGGTATTGCAGCTGGAAGCGGTAGCCTCAAAAGACTGGTTGACCAACAAGGTAGACCGTTGTGTGGGAGGCCGTGTTGCTAAGCAGCAATGTGCCGGTCCGTTGCAGTTACCGTTAAACAACGTAGGTGTGATGGCGCTGGATTATAAATCCGGTGAAGGTATTGCTACTACAGTGGGTCATTCTCCGCTGACGGCCCTGGTAGATCCTGCTGCAGGTTCCCGTAATGCAGTAGCAGAAGCGTTGTCGAACATCGTTTTTGCACCATTGAAAAATGGTCTGAAAGGTGTTTCCTTATCTGCTAACTGGATGTGGGCCTGTAATAATGAAGGCGAGGATGCCCGTTTATATGAGGCGGTAAAAGCCTGCTCTGATTTTGCTATAGCTTTAGGTATCAATATCCCGACAGGTAAAGATTCCCTGTCTATGAAGCAGAAGTATCCTAACGGAGATGTAATTGCTCCGGGTACAGTGATTATCTCTGCAGCGGGCAACTGTATTGACATTAAGAAAGTGGTAGAACCTGTATTGCAGAAGCAGGCAGGCTCCATATATTATATCAGTTTATCCGGAGATGCTTTCAAATTAGGCGGTTCTTCGTTCGCACAGATCAATAACAAGATTGGTCCGGATGTACCGACGGTAAAAGATGCTGCTTACTTTGCAAAAGCCTTTAATGCTATACAGGATCTGATTAATAATAGTCAGATAGCAGCTGGTCACGATATTGGCTCCGGAGGTCTGGTCACTACATTGCTGGAAATGTGCTTCGCAGATGTGAACCTGGCGGCAGACTATGATCTGAGCGGTTTGAACGAAGCAGATACTGTAAAAGCATTGTTCAATGAGAACATCGCAGTAGTGTTACAGGCGCAGGACGATGCAGCGTTTGAGAAGGCGCTGGCAGGTGCAGGCGTTAACGCAGTGAAGATTGGTAAGGTAAAAGAAGGCAGTGCAGCAACGTTCCGTAATCATGCGGACACATTCACGTTTGATATTGCTGAAACACGCGATACGTGGTTTAAGACATCATTCCTGCTGGACCAGCGGCAGGCAAAGAATGGAACAGCCCAGGAGCGGTTCAACAACTATAAATTGCAGCCATTAACTTATGCATTTCCTGCACAATTTGATGGTAAGAAGCCTGTAATAGACGCGTCTAAGCCTCGTCCTAAAGCAGCTATTATCCGCGAAAAGGGGTCCAACTCTGAACGTGAAATGGCCAATGCAATGTATCTGGCAGGCTTTGACGTGAAGGATGTACACATGACTGACCTGATCTCTGGCCGTGAAACGCTGGAAGATATTCAGTTTATTGGTGCAGTAGGCGGCTTTTCCAACTCTGACGTATTAGGTTCTGCTAAAGGCTGGGCGGGTGCGTTTATGTATAATGAGAAGGCCAAGAAAGCGCTGGATAACTTCTTTGCACGTCCTGATACATTATCAGTAGGTATCTGTAATGGTTGTCAGCTGTTCATGGAACTGGAACTTATTAACCCGGATCATGCTGAACATGGCAAGATGCTGCATAATACATCTGGCAAACACGAGTCTAACTTCGTATCTGTAAAGGTGCAGGAGAACAACTCTATTATGTTAAAGACCCTTACGGGAGCGACATTGGGTGTATGGATTTCTCACGGAGAAGGTAAATTCAGACTACCGCAAACGGAAGATCAGTATAATATAGTGGCTAAGTATGCATACGATGCTTATCCGCATAATCCTAACGGATCAGACTTCAACACTGCTATGATGTGTGATAAGAGTGGCCGTCACCTGGTAACAATGCCTCACATCGAACGTTCTATTTTCCAATGGAACTGGGCTAACTACCCACAGGGACGTGCAGATGAGGTAAGTCCATGGCTCGAAGCATTTGTAAATGCGAGGGCATGGTGCGTGGAACATCAGCGCTAGTCGATGATATTATTCATAAATATGGAACACCTCACTCAGTAGAGTGGGGTGTTTTGTTTTGGTTATTTTCCATAGATTTATAAGACGTTAACTCAATATGCTGGCTATGAAAAATATCAGAATGATGAAGGTTGTGCCGTTCCTCCTGATGACAGCATTTCTTCTTTCCTGCAATAAGAAAAGAGCTACAGACTTCCGTGATGTGATACTTCAGAAAGAGAAGGATATTTCTGATATGCTGATCCGGAAGACAGGGCTGGAATCCCGTAAACTGGAATGGCTGATTGCAGAAGATTTCGATAAAGCAGCAGCAGTTGTGGATAGTCAGGAGCAGGTATTCAATACCACGATTCATGAGATTGAGGCCCTGGATACGGGGGATCTTGCAGCAGCAGGAGCGCTTAAGCAGGCAGCAGTTGATTACCATATTGCCCTTAAAGAGTTGTACCTGTATCCCCGGCAGGAAATTGCCCGGCAGCAGCAGTTGCTGAAGGTATCAGGACCGGCAGCGGATAGTATACAGCATAGCCTGTTGCAGCTGTACAAGGGAAAACAGCAGCTCTATCAGAAGGTGTATGATACGAATGAGCGATATGTGTATGCTACCCAACAGTTTAATGAGACGCATCGTCTTTAATAGGAGAGATGTAGGTAAATGTTTACCCCCTGCTGGATCAACACTCAGCCGGGCGATGATAGTGTTACGTCCTGTTGAATAAGCGTTTACCGGGTAGTCTGCTCAGTATAAGGCTTGTAATAAGCAATCGAAGGGATCATCCATAAAAAAGCCCCCGGGAGATTGTCTGCGGGGGCTTTCTATATAGTTGATAAAAGGATGGCTAGAATTTGTAAGAGACAGAGAACCGGTAGTTGCGTGGGGCTTCCGCCTGATAGTTATAGGCTGCCAGTGCTGCGTAATAAGAGCCGCTGTACAGGTACTTGTCCAGGATATTGAATACATTGGCCGTGATACGCATTTTATTGCCTTCCCAGAATAAGCCGCCGTCCAGTTTGAAGTAGTCGGGCAGTTTGAGCAGGCCTACGCTCCAGGTATCCGTTTGCCGGCCAGCCATATAGGTGAACCCACCAGAGACGCCGGCACCTCTTAATGCACCGGTACGCAGTTTATAAGTCAGCCAGGCATTGGCCACGTGTTTGGAGTAACCAGGTACTACGTCGCCGACTTTAATGGCAAGCGCCTCAGACACACCTGGATTCACTTTACTAACCTTGGAGTCAGTCAGGGCATAGTTAGCAGTCAGGTCAAGTCCTGGGAGGAGTTCGCCACGGAGGTCAAACTCGACACCTTGCGCCCTGCGCTGACCGAATACAATACTGAGTCCGGAGTTGGCAGGTGCGTTTGGATCTGCCGTGAGCTCATTGTTTTTCAGGATACGGTATACTGCGACGGTAGTATTCCATTTACCTTCCGCCCAGTCTTTCTTGACACCAAATTCGATATTATTACCTGTCAGCGGCTTTAGTTTGCCTACGCTGACATTGCCTGCCTGCGGTGTAAATGCCTGGTCATACAGACCGTAAACAGACATCTGATTATCCACAGAGATGCTAAGCCCTACACGAGGCGTGAAGTGGTTGGCTTTTTGAGCAGTACCGAAGTTGGACTGATGGACATAGGTGTAACGGCCGGCGAGCGTAAGCCTGATCCTGTTATTCAGGAAGCCTAATTCATCCTGCAGGTAAAGACTGGTATAATGCGAGTTGATCAGCCCGAAGCCTGCCGCTGCTCTTGCTTCGAGATTTAGCGTGCGGTCATACACAGGATAGCCGTTGGAGGGCATATCCAGGTTAGGAGCTTTGGGGTCAAAAGGAGCTGAACCGGTATCCAGGGAGTGCGTCTGCGAATAGTCGGCCGCATATTTCTTATCCCCAAGGTCAACACCTGCCAGTATCTTATGTACTATGGGCCCGGTTGTTACCTTTCCATTGAGGAATATCTGTCCGAGGGACATAGCGCTTCGGGCTTCCCAGATGCCTACATTTCTGTAGTATCGACCATCTCTTTCAACAGAGTCTGCCCACATGGAAGTACCATTCTGGTGATAGTTGTAATATGCTGCCTGGGCTGTTAAGCGCCAGTTCTCACTGATCTGATGCTGTACATTGATGGCCAGGCTATGATCATTGATGTGGGTAGGCGGCAGGCCGGAGGGAAGGTCGCTGAACTCCCTTGGATGGGTAGCGTACCCAGTAGGACTAAATATGTAAAATGAGCCCACGTCAGACATGTTTGCACGCTGATATACATACTCTGCTGTGATCCTGGTTTTATCATCCATCTGATAGGAGAGAACGGGTGCGATGGCATACCGGTCATTAAACTCGTTCTGGCGGAAGGAGCCTTTGTTTTGTCCGGAGAGGTTAAGGCGGTATAGTAGTTTGCCATTCTTACTTAGTTTACCGTCGAGGTCTAGTGTGGCACGGTTCAGATTAAAGCTGCCCACAGTATAGCTGAACTCATTTTTGGTCTGGCCGGTGGGCTTTTTGGTAACGACGTTATAGAGGCCGCTGGGATCTCCGTTGGATAACATAAAGCCGGCAGGGCCCTTTACAAACTCGATGTGATCGACAAAGCTCATATCTTCGGTTAGTGGTCCCCAGTAAGAGCTTACGACATTGAATCCATTGCGGAAGGCCTGTACCTGGGAGCCGCGCATCGTGATATTGGCATATAGATCTCCCCAGTGTTCCAGTCTGACAGCACCGCTGACATTACGGATAATACCGTCGCTCATACTGATGATCTGTTGCTCTTTGATGGATTGTCCGGAGACTACCTGTATGTTTTGTGCTACTTGTAGCAGTGGTTCCTGCAGACGCAGTGATTGTGATGGATTATCCATCTTGACACTATTGTGCCGGGCATTTACCATTACCTCTTTTAACTGTGTGCTGCTGATATCGAGCACGAAGTTGACCATATGGTGTTGTCCCGCGGCGATATTGATTTCTTTCTCCTGGGAGGCGATATTAATAGCACTGACGCTGACGGTATAAGTACCTGGATTTACACGGTTAATGCGATAATAGCCTTTATCTGTAGTAGCAGCGGCATAAGAGGTACCCTTGATACTGACAGTTACATAAGCAACAGGTTCACCGTTTCTGGCGGTGACCACACCACTTAAGCTACCGTTCTGTTGTGCAGATGCATTGACTGCGGCTAGTAAAAGCAAGAGGAAAATGGAGGAAAATCTTTTCATAACACTTTGGTTGATAACAATCTGCTACAAAGAAAGCGTAAAATCATCCGAGTGGTTAGAGCTGTACATTGATTTTCCGTATGTCGTAAACAATTTTCCCGATATCGAAAAGTCCGCTACTTGGTTAAGGAGCGCTTGGTTACATTTCTCCTTTTAAAATCCCGGCCTATGCAGGCAAGTCGTTTTTGATCCTTTTTCAGGACAATGATCTTGTTTTGTACACTGGTTGCTGATTACCGTTATGCCATTGCATAGGTGGGGTTGGCCGTAGGTTGGGTGGGTTCAAAGATTAATGGCAAGGCAGCGTGGAATAAGTTCAGCAAGGAGCCATATGTATCTTATGTTGTAATAGAGGGTGGTACATTGTACAGTCAGCATACCAGTAAGGAAACATCGGGGCAGCTGGCAGGTTCAAAGTACGCGAAGCTAGGTACAGCAGTTTGCTTACTGCAATATAGCCTGACAGAAACTTATACAATTGTTTTGGACAAGCGTCTTATCTCAATCAATATGCTGACAAAGATCAATGCCCGGATTGATCAGATTGCGTGGCAGTACTGCGATGTGCCGGTAGCTTATTACCGGATGGGGCATGATTCCTATACCCGGTGTATGGCTGCATGGGAGAAGAGGAATGAAGAGGAAGGTATAGCCGCTAAAACTGTTAAAGAGGCCGCAAAAGGAGGCCTTTTGGTAGTCAGGGACATGGGGGAGGAAAATAGGGTCTTGGTAGAAGTACAACGCTTTAGTGCCGTTTATAGAGGTATGGATTCGGCAGCAGTGATGATGCTGTATGGTTCAATATAGGAATATAAAGGGCAATATGTCTTCAAGTATAAGAGCAGGTATAAGCAGTTGCTGCTTTTTGCAGAAAAGCAGGCAGGGTGAGTGAATGAGCTTGCCGGCTACCTGGAAGAAAGAGGCTAGTCTGTTACCGGATATGGCGGCGTTGCCGGTGCCAGGAAGGTCACTTTCTACGGACGTTGTTACGGCAGTAGCGGCTATGACTGGCCACAGATCAACATTGCTATGTACCATGATATTAAGACGAATAAGATCAGTAAACTGGTAATTACAGGCGCAGCTCTGTCTGTTGAAAGGTTGTTCATAGCGTATTTGGATATTGCTGAAATAAAGTTCGATAAGATACGGGCGAAAGGCACCTTCTACTATGAACTGTTGACAGACAAGATTACGCTCAATGGCAAGTCAGCATTGTCTGTACTGACGATTGCTGCTAATCCGGAAGTAACTGTGGCAGAAGAGTAGGAATAAGCTTATGGGAGGGGAGTGTATCAGTAGGTGTGTTGTCAGTAATATTTTGATACATTTGATGTCAGACATACATATTGCACCATGAAAAGAACTGAATGGTTTAAAAGAAAGTTCCCTGTAATGGATGATAATGGGCTACTACCATCCATAATAGAACGCCTGAGTGGCACCCCTGTACGTATTGAGGAAATAGCCGGTTCTCTGGATACTGACCTGTTGACATTGAAACGACCGGGTAAATGGAGCATCAAAGAGGAAATAGGACATCTGGGCGATATGGAACCATTGTGGGCCGGTCGCATTGATGATCTGAGCAATGGGCTTGCGGAACTACGCACAGCAGATCTGACTAACCAGGCTACACATACCGCGGATCATAACTCAGCCAAGACAATCATGTTGTTACAACGTTTCCGCCAGGAAAGAGAAGCATTAGTTCATAAACTATTCGCCCTGACTGACGGGCAGTTAGAACGGACCGCCTTGCATCCCAGGCTGAAGACACCTATGCGCGTTATTGACCTTGCATATTTTGTAGCAGAGCATGATGATCATCATCTGGCGAGTGTCAGAGAGATAATTAATAGCGCGACGGGACATATATAAGTCTGCGTTGTTATCAGAACGAACTGTGTGATTCTTACCCTGATGAACTGACTGGTAGCGCGAGATCATAATCATCCGGCGAGTGTTAGAGAGATATCTAAGGGCGCGGCGGAGTATGTGTAAGTTTGCGTTCTTATCAGAAGTAACTGGCTAGTAATGGATGGTCATAACCGTCTAGCGAGCCTGAGAAAGATAACTAACAGCATGAAGGTATGTGTAAGTTTCCGTTATTACACAAATGAACAGAGTGATTCTTATTCAGATGAACTGACTGGTAGCGCGAGATCATAATCACCTGGCGAGTATCGGAGAGATCACTTAGGGGGCGATGGGGTCTCTGTAAGCCTCCATTGCTATCAGAAGGAACTGAGTAGTTGAGCATGATCATAATCAACTGGCGAGTATCGGAGAGATAACTAAGGGCGAGAGGGAGTATGTGTAACCCTGCGTTCATACTGGAAGGAATTGACTGGTGGCGGATGGTCATAACCGTCTGGCGAGCCTTAGAAGATAACTAACAGCATGAAGGTATGTGTAAGTCTGCGTTGTTACACGAATGAACTGAGTGATTCTTATCCAGATGAACTGACTGGTAGCGCGAGATCATAATCATCTGGCGAGTGTTGGAGTGATATCTAAGGGCGCGGCGGAGTATGTGTAAGTTTGCGTTCTTATCAGAAGGAACTGGCTAGTAACGGATAGTCATAACCGTCTGGCGAGTCTTGGAAAGATAACTAACAGCATGAAGGTATGTTTAAGCCTGCGTTGTTACACGAATGAACTGAGTGATTCTTATCCAGATGAACTGACTGGTAGCGTGAGATCAGGGTCATCTGGGGAGTGTTAGAGAGATATCTAAGGGCGCGGCGGAGTATGTGTAAGTTTGCTTTTTTATCAGAGGGAACTGACTGGTAGCGGATGATCATAATCATCTGGCGAGTGTTAGAGAGATAATTAAGGGCGTGTCGGAGTATGTATAAGCCTTCGTTCTTACTGGATTGAACTGATTGGTAGCGGATGATCATAACCGTCTGGTGAGTGACAAAGAAATAACTAATGGGGTAAAAGGATGGATATAAGTCTGTGTTCTTATCCGAATAAACTGAACGGCAATTATAGATATGACAGCAACAAGCAAAAGAATATTGATCATTAACGGCTCCCTGCGTGGAGATACGGGCAATTCAGCAGCGATAGCTAGTACTGCATACAACATATTGAAGCATGATCTGCAACAGCAGGTGTTGCGACTAACCTTAACAGATCAGCTGCCATCAGTCCGGGAGGTATATGACCTGCTGGTTAGTTGTGACGGTTTTCTAGTAATCACTGGTGTATACTGGAATAACTGGAGCTCGCCGTTACAGCGGTTTATTGAAGTCAGTACCGCCTTTGAAAACACACCGGCATTCTTTGGAAAACCTGTTGCGTGTGCAGTCTCCATGGACTCTGTAGGCGGTATAGAAGTAGCTGCCAGGTTACAGGCAGTCTTTGGCGGATTAGGTTGCTGGACACCCCCGTGTTCCACTGTGGTTTTGTCCCGTACTGGGCAGGAAGCAATGGCAGCAACAGCAGGCAATGCAGATGATCCGAACGAAGACGTCTGGCGACTTAGTGATTTAAACATAGTGCTGCAAAACCTGACAACAGCCGCAGCTTTATCCCGTAGTAACTGGGTTGCCTGGCCACATAAAGAGCTCAATATACCAGACGGTCCCTGGCCGGCAATGAACGCTTTAGACATGGGATCCCCCAGATTCCTTCCCTGATACTATTGCCAACTGCGCATTTAAATAAGTACAAGTTGAAGAAGCAGGGTAAACTGCCTTTCCAGATATCGTAGGATACATTGCTTATACTTAACTCCTGCCTGGAAGCGAGGTGGTATCATATGTTTAATATGAGCGCTAATCCAGGCATATTGCTATAGCCTGGATTAATGCAAACTTTGTATCTTTATTCTACGTTACTCCCCATTAAATCTCCCTTTGTTTACTACCACTTGAATCCCCGATTGATTATTAACCTCAAAACACGCAACGTTTATGAGCGGATCAACAGGTATGCAGCAAAGTGCTGTCAATCCCAACAAGGCGCTATGGGAGAAAGGCGACTTTACCCGTCTGGCGGAAACTATGCGCGAAAGCGGTACAGAACTGATTGAAAAGATTGGCATTAAGCCAGGTAGTGACATACTGGACCTGGGGTGTGGGGATGGAACTACGGCTATTCCCGCCGCCAGACTTGGCGCAAATGTCTTGGGAATAGACATTGCCCGTAACCTCGTAGATGCCGGTAACAAACGGATCAGGGAAGAAGGGCTTACCAACATCAGCATCAGAGAGGGAGATGCAACCCACCTCAAAGGTGTTGCTGATGCAAGCTTTGACATGGTAGTCAGTGTCTTCGGTGCTATGTTTGCGCCGCAGCCTTTTGAAGTGGCGAAGGAAATGGTTAGGGTTACCCGTCCGGGAGGAAGGATTGTAATGGGCAACTGGATACCTGGCGATCCGACGCTAGTGGCCCGTATACTGAAGATCAGTGCAGCATATACACCGCCACCACCTGAAGGATTTGTAAGTCCGATGCTGTGGGGTGTGGAAAGTAATGTTATAGAGCGCTTCGGGCAAGCAGGTATACCGCCTGAGAATATCTCATTTGAGCGGGATATATATACTTTCATGGCCCCCTTTTCCCCGGTTGCTTTCGTGGACAGATTCAAACGCTATTATGGTCCAACGATGAATGCCTTTGAAGCAGCCGATAAGGACGGTAAGGCTGCTGAGTTGCAACGGGAACTAGAGGTGTTGTTTGAGCAGGAGAACAGAAGCGATGATCTGCAGAAGACAGCCATTCCAGCCACATTTCTAAGGGTCACAGTACAATGTTAGAAATGATAGGTAAGTTCACCAATAACTAAGCTTGCATGGCTAAATGATATCATTGCTGCGGCAGGTAACATGATGATATACTTTCAATAAATGGCGTGACACCAACCGCAGGGAATCACTCAATATTGCTTCCAGATTTTGGCAGATAGGCAGGGGCACGCAGTCTCTATCAAAGGAAAGAAATCCGCTATAACAGCGGATTTCCATTTAAAGCACCGACTTTCTAATGAGAAAGGTAATAGCTCGCTGACTTTATTTCGCAAAACTACTCACTTCAACAATTGCGTCTGCGAAGGCCTGTGGAGCTTCCTGGGGCAGATTATGTCCTATGCCGCCGGTGATGGTATGATGTGCATATTTACCTGAGAACAGCTTTACATAACCAGCAGGATTAGGGTGCGGTGCACCATTGGCGTCTCCTTCAAGTGTAACTGTCGGTACAGTAATGACAGGTCTGGAAGCCAGCTTTTTTTCCAGTGCATCATATTTAGGCTCTCCTTTGGAAATGCCTAGCCGCCAGCGGTAGTTGTCAATGACGATCTTAGTATGATCCGGGTTGTCAAAGGCAGCGGCCGACTGATTATATGTGGCTTCACTGAACTGCCATTTAGGGGAGGCGGTGTGCCAGATCAGCTTATTGAACTCGCGGGTATTGGCTGCATACCCTGCTTGTCCGCGGTCAGTAGCGAAGTAGAACTGGTACCACCAGGACAGTTCTGCTTCAGGAGATAATGGCGTCTTATTGCCCTGCTGACTACCAATCAGGTAGCCACTTACCGATACAAGTCCTTTCACGCGATCAGGCCAAAGCGCAGCCATAATATTCGCTGTACGTGCACCCCAGTCAAATCCGCCAACTACTGCCTGTTGGATATGCAGTGCATCCATAAAGGCAATCATATCTACCGCTACTACTGACTGCTGTCCGTTGCGGGGGGTATTCGCAGCAAGAAAACGAGTAGTGCCGTATCCACGCAGATAGGGTATCAGTACACGGAAGCCTTTTGCCGCCAGGATACCCGATACCTCCTGGTAGCTGTAGATGTCGTATGGCCAGCCATGCAGTAATATAACGGGCGGCCCATCTGCTGGTCCCACTTCTGCATAGCCAACATCCAGCACGCCTGCCTTGATCTGTTTGATAAGTTTGAACGGCGTGCCTGTAGAAGAGATGCGTGCCTGTTGTGATTGAGCGCTTGCACGCTGACTGCCACCTATACTGTATATGGCAAAGAGGAATATTGCTCCAAAGATAAACCTACGGAAGTGATTGTTGCTGTCCATGATATTTTAATTCATTGTGTGTAAATAATGCCTTTGTACCACTCATTTCCCCAACCCTGCATAGCAAATGTAGATGGATACTGTGCTCATTACCAATCCGGTATGTCTTGTAGTGGACATAATAACCCTTGAGTCGGACATTTCAGGGAGCGAGAAAAAGGGGATGAAGAAAATAGGAAAGGAGTAAGCTCAGGAGATTGACCACAAGGCAAATTATCTGCAGCGGCTGAGTGTAGCAGCGGATTTGGTTGCCAATCGTCATAAGATTAAGCAGGGTTATATGCTAAGCGAAGTGCATTGGAAATGGCGGTAGTTGCTCAACACAAATCTATCAGTGTTGCCGGCGACCCGCTGGTAGGAGACAAGCGGTGGAAGAGTAGAATGGTGCTAGAGAACAAGCAGTGGAAGGGTAAAACGGTGGTAGAAAAGAAGTAGCGGAGGGCTAGAACGGTGGTAGGAAACAAGCAGCGGAAGAGTAAAAAGCTGGTAGAAAAGAAGCCGCGGAGGTGTAAAACGGTGGTATAAAACAAGCAGTGTAAGTGTAGAACGCTGGTAGGAAACAAGCAGCGGAAGAGTAGAACGGTGGTATAAAACAAGCAGTGGAAGTGTAGAACAGTGGTATAAAACAAGTAGCGGAAGAGTAAAATGGTGGTAGAAAGGAAGTAGCTGAAGAGTAGAACGGTGGTATAAAACAAGCAGATGAAGAGTAGAATGCTGGCAGAAAAGAAGAAGAGGAGGGTTACAACGGTAGTAGAAAGCAAGCAGCGGAAGAGTAGAACGGTGGTATAAAACAAGCAGTGGAGGTGTAGAACAGTGGTATAAAACAAGCAGTGGAAGAGTAGAATGGTGGTAGAAAGGAAGTAGCGGAAGAGTAGAACGGTGGTATAAAACAAGCAGATGAAGAGTAGAATGCTGGCAGAAAAGAAGAAGAGGAGGGCTACAACGGTAGTAGAAAGCAAGCAGCGGAAGAATAGAACGGTGGTAGGAAACAAGTAGCAGAGGGCTAGAATGGTGGTAGGAAACAAGCGGTGGAAGTGTAGAACAGTGGTAGAAAAGAAGTAGCGGAGGGCTAGAACGGTGATCTCCTCATTAATGAAAGATGTACTAAAGAAGAAGGCAGACCAATAGGGCAGACTGACCACCGCGGTTGGTATATCTGCACCGGGAAGACTTCCTGATATACCTTCACCTGGCGTCAACCCTGCACATCTGATCACTATTAAGTTACTACATGTTGCTTTCTGGGAAGGTATGGACCATAGTTACGCACAAGCGACGTATGAGGTGCTACAAGAAAATAACGGCGGCCATAAAGTAAAGGCAGACTGGGAAGTAGTGCAACAGGTAATTGTTCCATTCCGAAGCAACATCCTGATCCTTCAGGTGCACCAAATTCGGCAGACCGCTGTTTTAATCATCAGGTAAGTTGTCCATCAGCGGGGATGCCCTATGGCTTAGTTCCCTGCGAACGGCGTTCCGAATATACCTACCGCCAGTTCAGCCCACACCAGCAATAATGCAAGCAATATACCTGTGCATAGTATTATGCGGGTGGAAGTTTTCTTTACCTTTCGTAATACCAGCTCTACAAACAGGCCTGTCCCGAATAACAGAAACCCTGCTATTACAAAGTCAGATAATGTCCATACCACTTCAGTGGTAAATTGCATCGCTACTAGTGGCATAAGCAGTAACAGTGCGGCTGCCATCATAATTCCGGTAAGCCTCTGATTAGCTGTGATCATAACATTGTCAGTTTTACGGTAGATAAATAATATGCTATCATAAGAGAACCTGTCTCTATGAAATTCAAGCGGACAATACATGTTGTCCCAAGGATAAAAGCGCTTTGCAATTCAAAGTAAAGGCATATTTATGATACAAACAAAAGAATTTTTATACCTGCCCGCACGGTAATTTCATACCTGATTCAGGTAATTATGTTATCGTCCATTATCTTGAGAAAGGGCAAGTTAACCTTGAGCATGTTCAGCCGGCGCTGATAGACAACCGGAAAGGGTTATCCAATATACCATCTTCGCAATGTAAGTGCTTACTCAACTCAATGGAGCGCTCAGTGGTGAGCGTGTTGAAACAGCCGGCTCCAGCCTGTCGCTTTATCCCATGTCAGCTGCTGATAATAAGCCTTGTATCGGGTGCTTTCATCCTGGGTGGGGAGAAATACACTCAGACCACTATAACGCCGGATAGTATGGTCGAAAAACCGGGTAGTGTGACCGCTGTAGATCACCACCTGCTGCAACTGCTCCAGCACAGGCGCAATTGCCGGCTGACTATAATTCTGTTCCAGATAGTCCGCAAAATCATAGGCGGGTACACCTACTCCCTGCTGGAAGTTCAGGGTCTGTAACTGCTTTAGTACAAAGCCAGGTTTGGGTGTATAAGCATCTACCAATGCAGCGCAGGTGGTAGCAAGTGCGTCTAACCCGGCAGTGGCTGTGAGCGATACGGTAGCGGAGGCCTCCGGGCCAGGCTGCTGCTGGTAATGCCGGATATAATAAGCGGCTGCTGTCGTCAGTTCGGCAACCCCGCCAAACAGGAGTGAGGTCATCTCCTCATAAGGAAAGCCCGTACTCAGTACCTCGGCGGCAGAAGCAAGTATGTACCGGGTATTCTTTCTCAACTCGTATGCTACTTCTATACTACCCATCGAACAGGCATCAAACAGTATAAACTCCAGATCCTTAGGAAGGGCCGCTGCCAGTACGCTGATGTCCATCTCCCGGTTATTATCCGCGCCAAACGATTCAGGTATTGCTATATCCGCAGGCGGTGCCCAAGAGGTGGCGTGCGACCAGAGTATCAGTCCGTAGGAACGGGCAGGATGCAGGCTCCGGGCATCTGCCATCACAGCGGATAGTAATGCCGGGTCAGAAGTATTAGCTAACGGGTAGCTTTTCAGGGTGTCACTGACGATACTCATGCCGGCAGCATATTTTATCTTCAGCAGATAGGCTGCTGCAGTATCAGTTTTAATCAATGCCAGCAGACTGCCATTAAGGTCTTTAGCCCCCTGCTGCAGCTTACGGATACTGTTCAATGCTTCACCGCGAAGGTTATTATTTGCTGCCAGATATACCAGCACCATTCTGTGACCTTCATCATGTACGGGCAAACCTTCTTTATGGCAAGACAACAACATCACCATTGCCAGCAATACTGCACTGTACCGCCAAGTGGTAGTCCTTTTTATCATCAGGGCCATTGTATATCTGTCCATACAGATTGTTGCATGTTTTCCAGGGTAATTTTCTCTTCCGCCGTATCCAGCCTCAGCTTAAACTTGTAGATGGTATTACCCTTTACTGCCTTCTCCGGCAGTATTACGCCAGCGTATGTTTTGTCTGCTACCCTGATCACTACCTTCACTTCCATAGACGGATACCAGTCTCCGGTTACGATAGCCCGGTATTGCTGGGCGCTGCCATTGTACTGAAACGGCGGAAATAGCTTGTTAAATTCGCTGAGGAGTAGTTGTCCGCCGGCAGGCATACCCAGTACCTCAAAATCAAGCAAGGCATTTGCATGTGACAATGACACATTGTTTAACTCCTGACCCGGCACACCTGCATATTTACCTGATAGCATATCTGACATATTCAGGAGTTGCAGGTCTGTCTGTGGATGTATCTCCGGTAGCGGGCTACCTTCTTTCACCGGCAGAAAGGCAATATCATCGACATAGCCTGACCGGTAATAGTAAATGCGCGGCTCTTCTGCGGCAGGCAATGGTGTAACCAGCGTAGAATCGCTTGTAATAAGGAATTTATGCGGATGTTGGGTTGCTTCGCCATGGATTTTACCCTCTTTGACAGTGGCATTATAAAAGCTTCTGCCTACTACCAACCGCCAGTTCGTACGCGCACTAACGTCAGTATTTAAAGGGGTGGCAACGATATTGCTAACCACTATGTAGTTGTCGTCTTCTCTGGTATCAGTGTCTTTCTTACATGCTACAAACAGTGGTAAGAAGCATAATAATATCAAGAGGTACTTTGGGATGGATTGTGTTTTCATTTCCGGGTTATTTTTATCATGTGGTGATTAGCGGACGTGGACCGCTACTCAATATAAAACAAATCAATGAACAATTGCTTAGTTACGGGACTGCAATGTGTTTAGCAATTCAGTAAATGCCGCCGGTGGCGTGAAGCGAATGCTCTTTTCTGTCAGCTCAAACGGTAGCCGCGTGAATGTATTGTGATGATGCCAGTACAGACCATCGCTGATAGATCCCGGACCTTCATTATACATCGCGCTGATAATAGGCATCAGGGTATTGCAGGCATTGACCACATGCAGGTCCAGGATAGGATACAGGAAGATGGCATGCCTGTTGGGAATAGCTACCAGTGCGCCATGAGGGCCGCTGATCTCTGGCAGGCTTCTGATATCCAGGGCAATATTCGGCGCGTAAAAATGATCTGCTTCTGCAAACCAGCAAGCTATATCACCGATCTGCTGCAATCGCAGTGGCGACTCATAACGTTGCCTGATATTGTCAATGCCGATGCGGAACAACTCCTCCTTACTTCTGTTCCAGCCAGCAATATCCTCGATACTGACCGTCTTGACGCAATGTGGCAGATCATACACCAGCATGGCTACAATGTCTTCCGTCACCATAGTAGAAACAGTCACATTTTCATGCAGGGATGCCAGGTAGTCTTTATGGTATAACCTAACGCCAATATATTCTTCCACTAACGAAAACTCTTTAGAGTCCTGCGCAAACTGCGTGTTAAACATCATGATCTGCTCAATCTGATCAAACTGGTGGGCGATCATTTCAGGCCACGTTGCCGGCGACGATTGTTTGCAGCTCTGCGCAAGATTCATCAACCCCAGTCTGTTACCTCCGAAACGATCCGTAACTACTTCTACAACACCGTCTTCGATGGTGTGGGGCAGCTGCCTGTTGTCAAAATATGCCGCCACCAGTGAGATGAAGTTTTCATATTCTTTCACAGTGAAAAAATTGGCCCATACAGGTACCCTGGCTTTATTTTTACCGCGTCTGAAAAAGGAAAACATACCGAGCATTTTTGTGGTGATCAATCGTATAGTAAGATACTGCTTTTATCGATGCGTTGGCTATCCTGTGGCGTTTCAAGCCACAAATAAGCGAAAATTTCGCGGGTATCAAATCCCGGGGCCAGCATCACTGATTATTTCATAATGGCGAGGCTGTAACCTTGCATCTATGTCTGGTTTGCTGATACAAAACCTGCAATATCATTCAGCCGGATCCACCCTGACAGTCTCCTGTAAATGTTAACTTTAGCGACTACCAATACAGACAGAAATGGCAAAACAACAATCACTCATCAGGTTTACCGGTAAACTGGGCAACCTGATTGGCTACGAACGAAATGGCAGACAGTTCCTGCGCCGGATGCCGGAAAAAGTCAGACAAACGCCTGCAACCCGGCTGGCGGCACAACGTTTCGGAATCGCCAGCAGGCGAGGGGCGCTGATCCGCAAAGCTATAACCGGTGAACTGGACTTACGCGGCGACAGCACATATATCAACCGGTTAACACGTTCGCTGATCAGCTCCGGCGGACATGCACTGAAGACGCTGGAAGGCTTCCGTTTCCATCAGCAGGGCTCCATTAGCCGCTTTTTCCATCTGGTACCTAAGCTAACAGCAGATGGTATTTTAGATATCCCTGCACAGGCGATGCCTGTATGCTCCGGCATTGATGCAATAGAAGTGAAGGTGGTTGCGGCAAAGATCAGTTTTTCCAGCGGAGAGATTATCGGTACAACTACGCAAGTCATCGTACTGAATACGGCCAAAAGGTTTGACGGAGCTATGCTTCCGTTGCATGTCCCGGGGCGGGGTACGCTTGTCGTGACTATGCAGGTGCGGGGTATGCGGCAGGGACTGATCATAGGAAATGCCAGATACCTGGCGGCGGATATTGTCGGTGTTATACTACCAACAGTCCGGCGGGAGCGTTTGGGCATCTGCCATCAGACTATGTTACCAGATGCAATGCGCCTGCCACTGACTATTGTGCGTACGCCTTGGCGAGGGGTATATTCTCATGCGCTACTTGAATAATCCGTAATGCCTGATCTGCTTGTGTTGTTGCCTGAATATATTCATTACTCACTGTACACCTCACTTATACCAACTCCCGGCCTTCGTCCCCATATGCCCGCTGCAAAATGTTGCGGAGGGCCGACTATTGCGCTCGCGGCGCCCTGATTTCCGGCTGACCATTCGCTATCACTATTTCCTGACAGAAAAATGCTACCGTATCAAGTCCACGTCTTCGTCTACCTGACTATACCCAGTGTTCGTCTACAGACAAGGGCATTACAGTCTCTCACAGCAAGCGTAACCGCCCGGCAACATCCCATCCATCAGCAAAACGGTATCCGGTATTCCTCCGTAGACAAGGGCATTACAGTTTCTTACTTGAAACAAACCTTCCCGTCCAACTCGCAACCATCAGCAAAACGGTACCCGGTATGCATCCGCAGATAAGGGCATTACAGTTTCTTACTTGCAACAAACCTGGCCGTCCAACTCGCATCCGTCAGCAACACGGTATCCTATATGTATCCGCAAACAAGGGCATTACAGTTTCTTACTTGCAACAAACCTGTCCGTCAACATCCCGTTCATCAGCAAAACGGTATCCTGTATGCATCCGCAGACAAGGGCATTACAGTTTCTTACTTGCAACAAACCTAGCCGCCAACATCCCATCCATCAGCAACACGGTATCGGGCATTCCTCCGCAAATAGTGGCATTACAGTCTCTTACAGCAAGCGTAACCACCCGTCCAACTCGCAGCCATCAGCAACACGCCACCCGGTATTCGTCTACAGATCGCGGCTTTATAGTATCTTACTCTAAGCAAACCTGCCTATCCATCAGCAACATTCCACCCGGTTAAAGTTCTCCGCCGTGAGTTTACCTACCCGCAGAAGCCGACGCCTTCTGTCAAACCTTAACAGCGTTAATACAGCATAGCCGGCACAGCTATGCGGTTACGGGGCTTGCCATAGTCATGGCTGGCGACGTGCAGGCATCCATGTCATATCTCCTGCAAGTTGTTTATCCTGCCCGCTGCGGATTAAAAGCTGTACCTGGAAGTACCGGTGTCAGCCTTATAATCTTCTTAAAAAAATAATATCTAATTTGATAATTTATAATTACATTTAGGATAGATTCTTTGATTTGAGCATGTTGCTACGGAACTATTTTTTATTTCTACGGTAATAACTAATCTTCTCAACTTATAGCGCTCACGCAGGTAGTCTTTAGAATCTAATTTCCTGTAATCTTATTCATCACAACGTTCATTTTTTTGAAACCTACGCCGGATACTTTTGCTTGTACAGCCAGTTCCGTGTTCAGCTAAATATTATACTGCAATTATGTCATTTATTGAGAATGTACTTGCCCGCCCGTCTTATGGGTGGAAAACAAGTGAAGGTACGCTTGTGAAGCCTACAGCCAGACAGCTTTTCGGAGAGTTTTTCAGCAGACTGAATATCTTCGCCACGAGAAAAAACTGGTTACCATTTTTCGCCTGGACAAGTTTATTGTGCCTCCTGCCGGCATTCTTTACCTTCATCTATTTGCAGATACAGGACTTCAACATCTGGTATCTGCTGATCGCTTTCGTGTACGGAATGATCTTTATGGGTACACATGGCACGATCTGGTATCACCGTTATGGTACACATCACGCATACACATTCCGTAATAATTTCTGGCGCTTCTTTACAGCTAACCTGGTGTTTAAAATGATCCCTGACGAGATCTATGTGGTGTCACATCACGTGCATCATTCCCTGTCAGATCAGCCGGGCGACCCTTATAATGCAGAAGGTGGTTTCCTGTACTGCTTCCTGGCAGATGTGAATCATCAGCCTATCGCCAAAGACCTCAGCGAAGAAGACTATAACAAGGCAGTGGCTATGATGCGCCATACCGGTACCAAGGCAAATACTTACGCACAGTACCAGAAATGGGGTTCCATCGCCCGTCCTTTACATACTATACTCGGCACAGCTGCTAACTGGGCATTCTGGATTGCCGTGATGTATGCAATCGGCGGACTATACCTGGCTGTAGCTGTCATGGCGGGTACCTTTGTATGGGGTGTAGGTGTAAGAACCTTCAACTATGAAGGTCATGCGAAAGGTGAAACAAAACATGTAGAAGGTTTTGATTACAACTTCAAAGATAAATCTATCAACCAGTGGTGGCCTGGTATCGTTGCAGGAGAATGGCATAATAACCATCATCTTTATCCTGCCAGTGCACGGTCCGGTTTCCTGAAAGGACAGGTAGACTTTGCCTGGTATTATATCAGAACGATGAAATTCCTCGGCGCTGTCACTGCCTGCCGCGATTCCAAACAACAGTTCCTGGAAACATACCATAAGCCTTACCTGGAAGAAGTAAAACGCCTGAAGCATGCAACAGTTGCGCCGGCGAGGGCAACCAGGTAGTCCATCTTTATCCATCTTTCTTTGCCATAAATAAAAAGGAGCTGCAGATCTGATCTGCAGCTCCTTTTGTGTTCTTATACAAGCTTTCTTTCAGCGCATGTGTGCAGCTATTTTACAAATTTGTTCACCACTTTATTAAGGGTGAGACCCTGCACGATCACCGAGAAGATCACGATGATATAGCTGGCGGACAGGATCAGCTCTTTGTAAGGGGAATCTGGTAACGACAGTGCCAGTGCAACGGAAATACCGCCCCTTAAACCTGCCCATACCAGTATCGCCGTGTTGTTCACTGACATGTTCAGTGAACGGCGTAATGCCAGTGCTGGCACCAGAATACTAACACCTCTTGCGATCAGTACGAACAGTATCGACAACATACCGATGAACCAGTAGTGACCGATAAATGGTAATACCACAATCTGTAAACCAATCATTACGAACAGGATGATGTTCAGCAATTCGTCAATTAACTCCCAGAACTGATGCAGGTACTTTTGGAGGCCGGCATTGGTTTTTGCTCCGATAGAGGAACTACCCAAAATCAAACCTGCCGCTACTGCAGCCAGTGGAATAGAGACGTGTAACATACTACCTAGTACAGATATCGCCATTACCATGGAAATAGAAACCAGGATAGCGGTCTGGAACTCATGGATCTTCTTGGTAAGATAGCCCGTGATAAATGCTACGCCGGCACCAAGGGCCAGGCCGCCAAATACCTCTTTAGCAAATAACTCTGTGGCATGTCCGAAGGAGAAGGTGGCTTCCTGCGCCGCAACTTCGCCGATCGTTACAAACAGGATCAGGCCCACACCATCATTCAATAATGATTCGCCGGAAATGATCGTTTCCAGCGATGAAGGTATCCTGGACTTCTTCAATACCGATAGTACAGCTACGGGATCCGTCGGAGATATCAATGCGCCAAACAGGAAACAATATACCAGTGGAAGATCTATACCCAGCATGGTGGTGGTGAAATCAAGCAGAAAGCCGAAGATAACCGTCGAACCAACTACGCCAATAGTACTTAATATCAATACAGGCTTACGCTGTTCCCGCAATTTCTTGTACTCAAAATGAAAGGCACTCGCAAACAGCAGGAATGCCAACATGATGTCCAGCAGTGTTTTAGTGAAATCAATACTGCTCGTGAGCTCACGGATGAAATTGAATGCCGTGGGAAACGCTTTACCTGTAACCAATATAAATACAGACAGCAGAATGGACACGAACATTACGCCGATAGCACCAGGTAATTTGATAAATCTTAGATTGATGTAGGAAATTAATGCGCTGATAGTGATGAGAGCTGTAATGAGTGTAAACGTATCCATTCTATTATTCATTTGGTGAAGCGGTGAATATACAAAAAAATCCCAGCCAGGCCCAATCTGCTTTGTGATTTATATGATTAGATATTACGAAAACTTATAAATGTCTCCCGGCCAGGCTCTTTCCGCCCTTTGCCCAACCGGCGGCTAATCGCCTTCAGGAGCGACAAACACGCCCTGAAGCACGCCATTCTCATACTCCCGCAATGCAACTGTACATCATCCGCAGTAAATTTTTACCTGCCGGTAGCCCGCCTTACCCGTGCACGCGCCTGTATCAGCATCACCACGTAGATACATCACAGCTTCACGGGACCGTAATAATGTACATCTTTTCGTCATAACGTCCATTTTACGCCTGCATTTATAGTACTATTTTAGCCCACGTATTGAATGTAGCCGTTGATAAAAATGACATCTTTACAAATTCCCATTAACCAGTTATCTATGCGCAGATTTCTTTTCAGCTTAGTATTTATCTTATCCGGTTTATCCCTGTATAGTCAGTCTCCGCAAGACGTCAGTCTTAACGGCACGTGGTCTTTTATTACGGATAAGGATGCAGTCGGACTGCAATCAGGATATCCAGGCGGACTTCCCCCTGCCGCGATACAAGTACCGGTTCCTGGCACCTGGAATATACTTGCAGGATTGGAAGACTACCAGGGAACAGCCTGGTATCATAAGAAATTTGTAGCTGGTAAAGACTGGGCTACGAAACGCGTGCTGTTGCACTTCGGTGCGGTATATCATGATGCTGTTGTCTTTGTAAATGGTAAAAAGGCCGGCGAACACCTGAATGCCGGATATACCCGGTTTACACTTGAAATATCCGCCTTTCTCAAACCCGGCGCGTCTAACGATATCGTTGTGTCAGTCTCCAATCAGCTATCTGCTGTCAATCTGCCTTACATGGCCTCGTTTGACTGGCCCAATGATGGGGGCATCACCAGAGATGTAAGTTTACATATCACTGATGCATTGGCCATCAGTCAAGTACGGGTAACGCCGTCGGTGGATTTCCGCGACAGTACCGGCGCAGCTACTGTAAGCGTAGCCCTGTTTGGTGCAGCTCCAGATGCCGCAGATCTGAGCTTTGTCCTGAAGGAGAAGAAAAGTGGTAAAGTGCTGTTTGACGGGAAGAAGTCAGTCGTTAACAAGGATCATACTTTCACATTTGATATCCCTAAAGGGAAAGTTACCCCCTGGCATTTTGATCATCCTTTTCTGTACGAGCTGACCGTAACGGCACATGCGAAAGGGAAGGTGTCTGACAGGAAGACAGTACGTTTCGGCTACCGGACGGTAGAGATCAAAGGCAATCAGCTACTGCTCAACAAAGAGCCTGTGCGACTGCCAGGTATCGAATACATGCCCGGCAGTAACCCCCAGTACGGCGCTGCGGAGCCGCGGGAGTATATTGACACTGTCGTACGCCTGATGAAGCGGATGAATATTGTTATCACCCGGTTCCACTGGCAGCAGGATGAAGCATGGCTTGACCTGATGGACGAGGCGGGCATCCTGGTGCAGGAGGAGATACCCTGGTGGCAGGCTCCGGCTAAACTTACGCCGGCACTGATGACGACCGCTCAGCAACATCTCAATGAGATGATCCGGGCTCACTACAACCATCCCTGTATTTTCGCGTGGGGTATCAATAATGAGGTGCGTTCCACACAGGCAGACAACCAGGCCTTAAAGACATTTGCGCATAACCTGGATAATACCCGGATGGTGACTGTGATAGGCAATCACCTGGACACAAATCTGGAGAAAGACCCTTCACTAATGGCTGATCTTCCTACGTGGAATGAATATGTGGGCACCTGGAATAAAGCGAAGCGGGAAGACCTTCCGGGAAAATTCAACAACATTGAAAAAGTGCTGGATAACAGGCCATTGCTGATTACAGAACATGGTTTGTGCGAGCCGGCATTTACCGGGGGCGATGCGCGAAGGGCGGATGATATGTTATACCATATCAATGAATGGCGTAAACAGCCTTTCATTGCCGGGTTTATTTATTTCTGCCTGAACGACTACCGTACGCAGATGGGAGAAGAGGGGATTGGTAAATTCAGGATCCGGCGTCATGGCGTTGCGGATGCCAGTCTGCAACCTAAAGCTACCTTGTCAATATTACAGCAGCTTTGTAGTCCGGTGGATATTACTAAAGTGGTCAAGAACAGTGAGACGGCAGCGGATATCGCCATCATGGTCAAACACACAATTCCTTCCTACACATTGAGAGGCTATGTACTGGAGTACCGCACAAAAGCCGGCGATATGCAAAAGATACCGCTGGCAGATCTTAAGCCGGGAGATACCGCAGCCTTTCAGCTAAAGGATGTGAATGTGCGATATGCATTTGAAATCAAAAGACCTACCGGTGAGGTAGTGGTAGCTTATTAGTATCAATGACTGACAGATCAGCACACGACTGTGGAACACTTTTGCCTGCTCCCGGTTGATATAGTGCCCGGGCCGCATGAAAGAGCCGTGATGGCATCCGGGAGTGCTGTAGTAGTTTGCCGGATATTGGTTGGTAAAGGCCGGCATCCGGGCTACCTTGTTCGCAAATGGCCAGCAGCAGGTCCCCAAATACGGTGCGGACTACCATTCTTTGAATTTTGCAATAATTAATTTGAATGATAAAACGGTAATTGAAACAGCCTGCTTTACTTTTGTTGCATAAATTCTAAGGACGTATAGTATGTTACAGAGTGCATCAGACAAGAGGAAACGTATTGCAACAACGCTGGCTTTTATTTCAATTCCGCTATCGGGATTCGTCACGGATATTTATTTACCATCATTTCCTGCAATGGCCAAGGGCCTCCACGCAGAGGAAAGCGCTATCCAGCTGACCCTGACCTGCTTTTTCATTAGCTATGGCATCTCGCAGTTGCTGGTAGGGAGTCTGCTGGACAGTATCGGCCGTTTCAAGCCAGCGATGTGGGCCCTCGGCGCGCTGATTGTTACCTCCCTGCTGATTGGTATGACCAACAACGTACACCTGATCTGTCTGCTCAGGGTATTACAGGGTATTGCGGTAGCATTTGTGGTGATCTCCAAACGCGCCTTCTTTGTAGATATGTACAGCGGGGATAAACTGAAGAACTACCTGAGTTATTTCACGATTATCTGGTCCTGCGGCCCCATTGTCGCGCCCTTCCTCGGCGGCTACCTGCAGCAGTATTTTCACTGGCAGGCCAATTTCTACTTTCTTGCTATCTATGCAGGGCTGATGCTGATATTTGAACTGATCTACAGCGGGGAGACCATCGCCTTACGTAAACGCTTTGATCTGGCACGTATAAAAGCAGATTATACCATGGCGCTGGGCAATCTCAGTTTCGTAATGGGAATTGTTATTCTCGGACTGGCTTATTCCGTAGTGCTGGTCTTCAATATCGGCGGACCGTTTGTTATTGAGAACACCTTTCACTTCAGTGCTATTGTAACCGGGTATTGCACCCTTATTCTGGGTTTTTCCTGGATGATCGGGGGAATAATCGGAAAACGACTGATCCACGTCAATTTCGTGCGTAAAATCACTGTGGCATCGACTACGCAGCTACTACTGATCATCCTGTTGCTGGGGGTAGGTTATGTGGCTCCGCAATTGTGGTGTTTCATGATCTTCGCGTTTATCATACACATCTGTTCAGGCTTCCTGTACAACGTACACTTTACTGATACCATGCTTTTCTTTCCGCAGCATGCGGCGATGGCTTCAGGATTGCTTGGCGGGCTGGTATATGTCATTACTTCACTATCAAGTTTTGTACTGGCAAAAACAGGCAGGATGACTACCCACCAGGATATGGCGCTGCGATACCTGTTGCTGTCCGGTGTATTGAGTGCGGTGGTGTGGTTGGCAGTCAGCAGACGTAAAGCCGCCCTGCTGAAAACTGCTGTCGCGGTCTGATCGACGGAGAACGGTCATCTTCTAAAGCAGGAAGCCTCCGGTGGTACACCGGAGGCTTCTTATGTGTATGACAGCGGTGCTGTTATTGTTTCAGTATTTTGGTCTTACTGATGGTTCCATCTTTACGTTCAATGGTGACAATGTAAACACCTGGTGTCAATGAGGATACACTCAATGTATTACCAGGGTTCTTCACTTTGATCACTTCTTGTCCGCCGAGGCTGTAAATGCCAAGCACCTTCACTTTTTCATTGCCTCTGATATATAGCTGCTCACTTACCGGATTGGGTGTGAGTGTCACGGCGTTATCTTCCGGAACAGGCTTGTATGCCTGTGTCTGTGCCCTTGCGCCGGCAGCGGCGGTGATCGTGAAATAATTCAGATTAAAGCCGCCGGTAGTAGTGGCAAGTCCCAGGTTATAGGTACCTGCGGGCAGCGTCACGGTATGGGCCGCATTACCCCAGTTCTGCCAGCCGCCGGTATTAGGCAGCGTTACAGCGCCCAGTTGGGTGGCTCCGGCATCTTTTTCCAGTCTCAGTACCATGTTTGCATTAGGCGTAGCTACCCGGTAGTCAATGCGATAAAGGCCGGTGGATGGAATGGTGACTTCGTAGGACATCCAATCACCCGCGTCTATCCAGCCAACGTTTTGTCCGCCGCCGGCATCCGTGGTGGCTTCCACATCCACCCCTGACATGAAGTTGTAATTTTCTGCCTGGATAATGTTACCCGTAGTTGTATTGCCCTCTACTTTCAGTGAGGTAGCGAGGTCATTCCAGCCATTATCAACCAGGCAGGCGTCGTCAGCGGTGACAGTCAGCGAGGTACCCGTGAAGTTATCGTTCTGGTACAGGGTTACCTTGTAACCGGCAGCTACTTTCAGCGAAGAGATGTCATCGTTAAGGATGCCCAATGTATTCAGCTGGCCCAGGGTATAGTTACCAGTAGTGAGGTTGACCGCCGTTCCCGTATAGTTGCAGTCTTTGTAGACAGTCACGGGACCTGTTTGTCCGACACCGGCAAACCCGCCGATCGTTACTGTTGCTCTAATAGCAGAAGAAGCATTGATAGTAGACGACTGATCAAACACATCATCATAACAGAAACCGTAACTTTTGCCCTGGTAGGTAATATCGGTACGATGCCAGAAGCTGGAATACCAGTTGTAGGGAGAGAGCTTGTAGTATTTGGATGGCGTGCCTACATCCTGGGTAGCGCCTGCTGGCAGGTTCAGGTCGATGGCGTGCCGGTTCATAGCTGCGCAGAGCTGTGCCTGTACAACCTTATCGAGGGCTTCGCCGGTAGCCAGTGCGCCACTGCCTTCCAGTACTTCGATATTGGTGGGCTTGCGGGCAATGACACCTACTTTGCCGTCGGAAGCGCGGGTGAAGGTAAAGACGTTACCGGATACACGGCCGCTCCATGTACCGGCATCACCTGAATTAAATACCAGGTTATTGTTCTGGTACCTGGCCCAGATAGCATCGACGTAGGCATTGTAATAGGCAGACTGCGCCCCGCTCAGGAAAGCGGTTGTTTTGGAGGGACATTTGATGATACCGTTAGTAGCATCGTAACAGGCTGCAAACGCCGCCGGCGCATTGGCCTGCCACAGCGAAAGGATCTGGTTGTGCGGCAGTATCTCGCCCACTTTCTGATAGAAGCCTCCGTTGCCCCATACTTCTAGTCCCATGGGATAGTGGTAGCCATCCACACGGGTCGTATTGGACCAGAGGCCGTTAGGAGCGTTGGCCACCTCGATGATTTCGTACCGGATGCCCTGGTTGGGATCCGTCGGATTGGCCAGATTAGGCGCAGCGTAACCGCTTGGCGCACCTGATGCACCAAAAAAGTAAAGAAACAGCTGCGAGTTGAACGAAATCAGGATACGGCAGCCTTTAATGCCGGGAATACTGACCGTTTTGTTAGGGATCTCACTGAGCCGTGCAAAACAATTGGCATACAATCCGTTACCGCCAGGTCCCATATTACCGTTGATGACAGGACCAGGTACGGTGTTGTTGGATGGACTCATGAGATTGACCGCACCGGTTTTCGGATTGATCCAAACGTAATTGTCGTTGACGATTCCGACAATGCCTACATACACATTCGCGTCGGCATACGCTGAATTGTTGTAGAGGGTAAAAGGCACCGGCGCTTGCGCCATTACATGGTTACTAACCGGTAAAGCCATAGCGAGTACCAGTACCAGGTGGGCGCAACAGGCCCTGACGAGGGAAAAGAAAGGTCTGATTTTCATAGTTGGGTTTTTACGTGAACAAAGATCTACCCTAATTTACCGCAATTTCCGGGTACAACCCTGTACCAGGATGCGGGATGCAGTATAATATTCCCTGTCTCTATTATTTGGCGATGAATACTACGGCGCTTGCGGCCATGTCAATGCACTGAATATGAATACTTCGCCCCGGGAACGTGGCGGCGGAGAGGCAGGGTCGTGGGGGTGTTCGATAGTACTCATTCCTGTGACGGTTAGTGGGAGGAGAGGTATTCAAGCCTGTTGCTTAATAGGATGCTTTGCCGGGCTGGCGGCGGAGAGGAGGAAACGTGGGGGTGTTGGATAGTACTCATTCTTGTGGTGCGTGGCGGGTAGAGAGGTGTCCAAGCCTGTTGCTTAATACGATGCTTTGCCGTGCTGGCGGCGGAGAGGAGCGGATGTGGAGGTATTGGACAGTATTCATTCCTGTGGCGGTTAATGGGTAGAGAGGTGCTTAAGTCTGTTGCTTAATACGATGCTTTTCCGGGCTGGCGGCGGAGGGGAGGGGATGTAGGGGTATTGGATAGTACTTATTCTTGTGACAGGAGGCGGGAGGAGAGGTATTCAAGCCTGTTGCTTAATACGATGATTTGCCGGGCTGGCGAGGGAATGGAGGGGATGTAGAGGTATTGGATAGTATTCATTCCTGTGGCGCATGGCGGGTACTGAGGTGTCCAAGAAAGACCCTGTAATACTGATTTCTCAATGAACTTTACAATAAAAACTATAGTTTCGTTGCATAACCAGATACCTTGAAAAGAATACTTTTTATCCCGTTACTGTTGATTGTTTCTCTGTTACATGCGCAATCTGTTAAGCCGGTAAAACCTGCACCGGGCGACCAGCAACTTCCGAATCATTGTGTAAGAAAGCATACTTATGGTCCTGAAACGCGCATGACATTCCACCCATTTGACAAGGCTGCTCAGATACAATTGATCTCCTTTGATGGAGTAGTGACGATATCTGACAAAAAGCAGTTTGAGATATACAGTGCAGACCCGCAGATGCTAGAAGATACGGTGATGCCGCTGGTAGTGAAGGAAAGGGTGTTACTGAACGCGGAACAGATCGGACAACTTACGGACCTGTTGTTTAATTATGGCTGTACAGGCGCACATACTGTACATGACTGCTATATACCACATCACGCGATTACTTTTGCAGATGCTGAAGGAAAAGCGTTGGCCTTCATAGAGATATGTTTTCAATGTGCCAATACGCGAGAAAGCGATTCAAGGTTTCATATGGAACCGTTGTGCGCAGACAAGCTGGCCATGATTAAAGCTTTGTTCAGAGATGCAGGTATAAAGTTTGGAGTTAGCGATAGGAGTTAGGACTTAGCTGTTATACCGGTAGCCTGTAAGCGTAGCTGTGATACGGCTGATTGTTCATTGCAATATGCTGGTGTCAGGAGATAGTTGCTTCGCCTATCATTAGTCAGGTCGGCTGCTGCACGGATGGTGCTTTTCTGATGGAATAGTCGTTTTTTACTGATGCCTGTATTTTCAGTAACCGCATTTCAGCCGCTTCGCGGCCTGTTTCGGCGGTAGGTTGAGCAAGGCTTGTTAAACCAGGATATTCCAGGCCGGCAGAGCCGTCTTTAAGAAAGCCGGCAATCGCGTTATCTCCGGGAATACGCAATCCCTTGTTTCTGATCACTATCATGGCGGTGGTAGCAGTAAGGTGATTAAGTGCAAATAGAGCGTCCGGCGGGTTGTTCTGTTCCACGAAATTTTTCATGTAGATCTTTACCTTTTCTTTGGTAAGATCGTAAGACAGCATCAGATCCAAATTGTATGGGATACCCTGCTTCTTCAGTGCATCCAGGTAGCCTTGTCTGCGCAGGCGTGTATTCACCAACTACGCTGGTCCGGCAATATGTAGTATACATTTTCTGCTATTATTAAAAACAGATTTATTAACTATCTTCCGCAACGAAAATATTCCACATGAAGATACGTTTATGGCATTTGTTAGCCATTACTTTAACAATGCCCGCAATTGCCAGCGCACAGGAGTTTATGCCCTTATATCCTGATAGTGTAGTCAATAGTCGTAAAGCTCCCAACCAGGAAATAAAAAATGAGAAAGAAGGCAGCCTGTCTTTCCAAAAGGTGTCTGTTCCTACTGTGCAGCTTTTTCGTGCACCACCTGATAAAGCCAATGGAACGGCGATGGTGGTTTGTCCGGGCGGAGGCTATACCTTTCTTGCTTATTCACACGAGGGCATCAACTTCGCCCGAAAACTCAATGATCTTGGTATTACGGTGCTGGTATTGAAATACAGGATGCCTGATGATGCTACCATGTGGGATCGTAATACAGGGCCTTTGCAGGATGCACAGCAGGCTATCCGGCTGCTGCGGCAGCATGCGAAGGAGTGGCATGTAGATGTTAACAGGGTAGGACTGATGGGCTCTTCTGCCGGTGGGCATCTGGCTGCCACAGCCGGTACGCATTTCGATAAAGCATATATTCCAAATCCCGAAGGCACAAATCTGCGTCCCGACTTCCTCGTACTTGTATATCCGGTGGTGAGTATGGAAGACAGTCTTACACATAAGGGGTCTAAAAAGAATCTGATAGGCGATGATGCCCCGGCAGAAAAAGTGCATATGTTTAGTAACGAGCAGCAGGTAACTTCCCGTACGCCGCCCACGTTCCTGGTACATGCCAGCGACGATAAAACAGTTGTCGTAGGTAACAGTATTGCGTTTTATACAGCGCTTGTTCAACACAAGGTTCCCGCAGAATTGCATGTCTACCAGCGCGGCGGACACGGTTTTGGGTTGCGCACCAGTAATCCTGACGAACATTGGTTTGAACGACTGGAAAACTGGTTACGCGGTAATCAATGGCTGAATAAATAAGCTATTTTGATATTTTCTTTCCTTCTATACAGCTGTTCGGTTTGTTGCGTCGCTTTTTGAGGGTAAATGAATCGAACAGTTCTCCTGTAGCAAGATGGGAGCTGAATGCCAGTGTATCTCCTTCAATGGTAATCAGCTGATATAGCTGCAGATGTCCGGCTACTACATCCGCCCATTCCATTTTCTCATGTTCATACATCTTTGAGCCGCTTACGGATACTACATACATGGTGCCGTAAGGGGCAATATGCCGCATGCCTCGTCCGTAAGCATGGTCGTGTCCCTGTAATACAATGTCTACGCGATACTTATCAAATACAGGCTTGAAATGTGTTTGTACTTTCTCATTATAGCGCCCCTTCTTGGTAGAAAAGACCGGATGGTGCATCGTCACTATTGTCCACTGATGAGGGTTATTTTCCAGCGTTGCCTCCAGCCATTTTACCTGCATTGCGATGAGCGTATCTGACGTTGCTTCTTCCATCATCATCGTATTCAGTGAAATAATGCGTACACCCTGGATGTCTGTATAAAATACAGTGCCTTCCAATGCCGAATGACCGGTACCATTAGCCGGCAGACCAAATTGCGGTTTCCAGAAAAGGGAGAGGTGAGGTAGCCCGTCCTCATGCGTATATTCATGATTGCCCGGTGTCACCAGTGAGGGAATGCTGCCATGTATATATCCTCCTGCTTCAAACCATTGCCCCCATTCATCGTCATTATTGGCACGGTTAACAAGGTCTCCTGCGTGGATGACAGCCTGTGCATCCGGTAACTGTGCATAGGCTTTTCTGAGTACACGGCTCCAGAACGGACGGATACCTACCTGTGCGTCTCCCAGGTAGATAAGGGAGGTCTTACCAGGCATTGCTGATGCCGTTCTGAATTGCAGCCATTCGCTCCAGCCGCTATCGCTACCTACCCGGTAAGTGTATAGTGTATCGGGTTGCAATCCGGTAAGCGTGACCTGGTGATAAGTTACATGTAGTTGGTCGAAGTGAAAGGGAGTACTGTTTGCATTGACTTTGGTAGCCTTTGCCGCGAATGCAGGATCTGCATCGGCAGTAGTGTATTCTACAAATGACGTTTGTATGCCAGCTGCACTACGCCAGTTAATACCAGCGCTGGTAGCAGGGTCTTTTGTGACGGTAAGTATGATACGGTCGGGGAATTGTGTAGCCGCGTATCCATCCGCTTGTTCAGGTATAGACGTAGTAGCAGAATCAGCAAACGCTGCTGCCCCCGTTAAAGGGAGCAGCGCGCCTGCTTTCACAACGCGTGATAAGAAACTACGTCTAGCTAATGTGTCAGTTTTCATCGTTTATCTTTATTGCAGGTACCACATTTTTGTATTAATATCATCCGGACCAAATACCCTAACTGCTGCCTGGTAGTTATCAAAGTTCACATCCTGCTCAGTGGTTGGCCAGGCATATCTTACCGGGAACTTTGGCTGGAATGCCATAGGTCCTGTCGTAAATGCCGGGTACCCCGTACGGCGGAAATCAAACCAGCCTTCTGCGCCACGGAATGTCATCGCAATCCATTTCTGTGTAATCAGCTGTTCAAGGCTGCCATTGTACTTAACGGCAGCTTGTTCATAATAACCGCGTTTCGCTGCTTCTGCAGTCAGGCCATAGTATTCCATGGATGCACTGATACCATTATTATACATACGCTCTGCAGTTGTACCGTTCATTGTAACCTTGCCTCTTTGCAAAGCCTCGGCAATGATGAAACATACTTCCGGATACACCATCAGACTGGCTTTTAATAAGGTCGGTTTATCCTGTCTGAAAAAAGAAGATAGCGTGGACTGGTGTGCCTCTCCGCCATTATAGTCTGCCGGATTAGTAACTGCATGCGGGATGCCTACGTATGTGTGCTGGTCTACGGTCGCGCCTTCTTTGCTGGCTACCGGTGCAATCCAGCATTCAAGCCTGGGATCATTCCGTGCGGTCAGGGCGTCTACCAGCTCTTTGCTGGCTTTCGTTTTCAGGAAGTCATTGTCTATCATGTTCAGTGGTCCGCCGGGCCAGCTATCATCTTTCTTGACACCCAGGTACGGTACCTCGGCATTATCTGCATTACTTTCCATGATAGGGTACTCTTATTTGTTGTTCAATATTTCCTGCATCTCCGTGAAAGCAGTTGTGTAGTTCTTTGAGCAACGCAGCAACATACGCAGGCGAAGAGAGTTGGCCAGCTTGCGCCATTTGAGGGCATCGCCGCTGAACATAGCATCTGCGGATGCGTTCAGGCCATTGCCTGCTGTCATTAACTGGGTGTTGGCCTCCTTCAGTAATGACAGCAGACTTTTATAAACATCTTCCTGGCGGTCATAGGTGGGTTTGATATTACCGTTTTCTACAGACTGCAAAGCTTTTGAATAAGGTATATCGCCATAAAGGTCGGTGAGATAAGCAATATTGAATGCAAGCAGCACATTGCCGGCAGCTACGTATGCCGGCTGACCGGTAGCCGCGCCTTCCTGTTGCATGGTTTTAATGACCATAGCACGTTGGTAGATGTCTGACCAGTCTACCGACGTCCATCGGAACAGTTCATAGTCGTTGTTACGGATCAGGGTAATGTAACGCCCCAGCGCAGCTGGTCTTCTGGTAAAACCGTTTTCTGCATAGGCATAGGCCGTCTGTGTCACAGCCTCCGTAAGGTGATATTCCGGTCTGGTTACCGACGGACTGTTAGGATTTGTGTTGATGTCTTCAAAACCCTTCGTACAGGAAGTGAATGTAATAGCCGTGAGTAGGCTGTATAGTATATTAGCTCGTTTCATGATATTGCAGATTAAAAGTTACAGCTGAGTTTTGCACCGTAAGAGCGGGTACCCGGCAAGGTCCAGTGACCTACGCCCTGATAGCGCTGATTGGAAAGGCTCATAGTGATCTCAGGATCATACCCGTTTCTGGCCGCCGTCCACGTATAGAGATTACTACCGATCAGCGACAAGGATAAATTACTCAGGAATGGAATGCGCTGCAGAAGGATATTGTTGAAGGCATAGGTCAGCGACACTTCCTTCAGCTTGACATATGTGGCTGTATAGGTCTCGTTCTCGTAGTATTTCCAGTATTTGTTGTCGTAGTAGGTGGCTGCATCAATGATCTTATCATTCGGACGGTACGAACCATCGCCATTGTCAAGAACTCCTTCCATCAACATTCCATCGTCCCGCAATGTACCATTGGCATCTGTCCATGTCAGTCCGCCGTGCGCGGCATCTCTTCCGCGCAGCGTATTCTTAGTACGGCCGTCCTGGATCAGGCTTTTTGCTACATAGGAATAATACGAGCCGCCTTTGCGCCAGTCTATCAGAAAATTCAGGGTAAGACGCTTGTATTGCAGATTGTTATTGAAGCCTATCATGAAGTCGGGGTTGTAGTTACCGATCTTTACAAACTCGGCATCCTGCTGCTGTAAGCCATTGCTGTTCAGTAACGCCTGTCCGGCATATGGGCCTTCTTTCACTTTCACCCAGCTTCTGGTGTAGAAATCGCCCATTTTAGTACCCTCCCTGATCAGGTACTGGATGTTACTTCCATCTGTGCTGCCTAACATATAGCTGGTCACTGCCGGAGTAAGTGTAATCACCTTGTTGACATTGCGGGTGAAGTTGATGTCAGACTTCCAGGTGATAGCGCTTTTTACCGGTACGAGATTCAGGCCTACTTCCCAACCGCTGTTCTGGATATTGCCGGCGTTAATCAGCATTGTACTGGCGCCAGAAGCAATAGTAGTAGGTACCTGGATGATCTGATTGCGGTTATTGGTCTTATACCAGGTTAGATTAAAGCCTATGCGATCTTTAAAGAAGCTGGCGTCAATACCTGCTTCATAGGAAGTGGCTATTTCCGGTTTCAGTAAACTGTTCTTCTGGTTGAAGCTGATAGTAGCCCGTTTCACACTGCCCCAGTCTGTACTGAATGGCACGGTGTTGTACAGCTGATAGGGGTCGGTGTCAGCACCTACCTGCGACCAGTTGGCACGTAGCTTCAGGTAAGACAGTTCCTGCCATTTGATGTTCAGTATATCCGATACGATAGCGCTCAGTGACACCGAAGGGTAGAAGTAGGAATTGTTGCCTTTAGGAAGGGTACTGCTCCAGTCATTGCGCGCAGTCAGGTTCAGGAAGAGGTAATTGTTATAGCTGACTTCACCAATGCCATACACGCTGTTGATACGTTTCCTGGTATATGACTGCGTGTTTACCAGGGAGCCTGCTGCTGCATTAGACAGGTTATATACGCCAGGTAGGGTGAGGATGCCTGTAGACTGTGCATTGGTCATCACTTCCTGGTCCATGCGGTTACCGCCTGCTGCAACGGATACCTTCAGCGGACTTTTAATAACCGGCTTGTAGGTCAGCAGGAAGTCGCTGTTCTGCTCCTTAAAGTGGTCATTCTTTACTACATAAGCGCCTCTGGGATTTCTCTTGGCACTAAATGGTCTGCGCTGATCTTCGTTCAGCGCATAGTAATCCAGCCCGGTGCGTACCATGAGTGTCAGGTCGGGTCTGATATCAAAGGATGCCTGCACATTGCCGGTGATACGGTTACGGGTATAACTGTTCGTTTCTTCATATGCGATCAGCCATGGGTTATCATCAGTACTGTAAGGATTGTATTGTTGCAATCCTTCTCTGCCAGGTACCCAATAGTTGCGCAATGCATGTATATCAACATTCGGTGTAAGTTTATATACCTGCATCGTCACACTCTCTGTATAGGCGGAGGGGCGGTTGTCACTACGGTTATTGGTATAAGCAAGGTTAGTACTTACATGGATGGATTTGTTCAGGTGGTAAGTGCCGGAGAAGGTCAGGTTGTCACGTTTCAGGCCGGTATTAGGTACAATACCTTTGTTCTGCATATTGCCATAAGACAAGCGGAAATTGCCAGCGTCTGTACTTTTAGATACCGCAATATTGTTGGTAAAGGTCTGGCCAGTGCGGAAGAAGTCTTTTACCCTATCCGGATGGGATACCCAGTCAAGCGGCACGGGCTGGCCGTTTTCATCTAAGGGACTGTTCCACTGTACCAGTTTACGGCCGGTATTCAGTTTCGGTCCCCATGCCCCTGTGCTGATAGTATTGTCTGAACCGGTCCAGTCTCCGGAGCCAAATTCATGTTGGAAATGGGGAAACATCCATGCTTTGTCAAACATAGCGGTGGAGTTGAAGCTTACACCCAATCCTTTCTTAGCAGCGCCTGATTTGGTAGTGATCAGGATTACTCCTGAACCGGCGCGGCTACCATACAGGGCGGCGGCGCTTGCACCTTTCAATACGGTGATGCTGGCAATATCGTCTGCGCTGATATCGCTGATAGGACTGCCATAATCAACAGTCTGTTTGCCATCAACTGCCTGTGAAGGGTTCTGTATAGCCGGCGCTACTGGTACGCCATCTACTACATAAAGGGGCTGATTGTCTTTGCTGATAGAGGACTGTCCGCGGATAGTCACCATTACACTGGACCCGGGATCTGCGCCTGTACTACGGACGCTTACACCAGGTACCCGTGCTGCCAGGCTGTTCATGACGTTTGGTTGTGGTACGTCGCTGACATCTTTAGCAGATAGTTGCGTAACGGCATAGCCAAGGTTACGCTCACTTTTTTTGATGCCGAGCGCTGTTACGACTACTTCTCCCAGTGCTTTGGTAGAGGGTTGCGGTAGCTCCATGGATGCAGAGACGGGTGTGCCAGGAGGTGTTTTCTGTGCAACGGGTATGACGCTCAGGATGGCATAGTTGTTCAGAATGCGGCATTGGATGGAGGCATCGGCAGAGAGCCAGTCAAGTGCTTCTTTCAAAGCAACAGGGTTCTTACGGATGCGGATAGTACGAGATAATAAGGCATTGACATCTTCGTCAAATGTGAATTGAAGCTGCTGCTGGCTTTTCACCTGCTGAAGGAACTGCTGCACGGTGAGGGCGCTGCCTTTGAAAGTGATCATTCGTTCCATGGGCTGCTGCGCCGATAGTTGGCTGCATACAGTCAATAGGATGACCAGCATCAATAAACGATGCGTTAAAAATGTTTTCATTATTTTACACTTGAATCTTTTGCAGGTGGTTCATGCCTGCATACAATGTTACTTGGCTGATAAACCAGTCAGTTGCTTAAAGCGCCCCGCTGCTACGGGGCGTTTTTTATTATTGTGGCCTAGTACACTTCAATGTGGCCGTTCACTTCTTTATAGGTAAACCCTGCCGTCTCAGAGAGGATGTCCATCACAGCAGACAAGGGCATGTGCTCAAAGTCGGCTGTCACGCGCTTCTTTTCCAGGGCTGCACGATGTATAATAATCTGTTGACCATACCACTTCTCCAGTTCTGTGCAGACTTCTTCCAGCGTGGCCTGATCGTAGGAAAGCCGGCCCGCTGTCCATGAAACCAGGGACCCTGCGTCAACTTTCAGCACATGATAGGCAGCGTTGTCTGTACGTATAGTGATCTGCTGGTCAGGTTGCAGGTCGGAAAGTACCTGTTGCTGTGCATCCATCAGTCTGACCTTACCCGATACCAGTACTACTTTCAATTCATGCTGATGTGGTTTTTCGGCTATTTCAAAGGAAGTTCCCAGTACCTGTGTGGTATATTGCCCGGTGGCAACTGTAAATGGCTTACCGGCAACGGTGGCTACTTCAAAATAGGCACGTCCTGTTAGTTGCAGTGCTCTCGTTGTATGGTTGTATTGGTTATTATAGCGGATTTTCGCGCCTGGAAACAATGTCAGCTTAGTGCCATCCTGCAGGTGTACGGTACGCAGCTCCTGCGCAGCGGCAGCTATTTCTGTCCAGGCAACAGGCGTAGTCTGAGGTCGCCGGTGTATATAATACAGTAGGACAGAAGATACCAGCAGCAGTAAGGTAGCCGCGACTACCAGTGCAGGCCACACAGATTTACGGCGGTGTTCCCTGATACCTGCGATCATCCTGAACTTGTCCCAGTCGGCAGGTGCCGCAGGCGTTACTACTATATTACGGGTGTTTTCCCAGGCAGTCTGCATACAGGCCTGCACCAGCAACGGATGGGTATCTGCTGCAATGTATGCTTCTACCGCCGCACGGGTTGAGGCGTCTGTTATTGTACCTTCAAAATAGGCAATGAGTGTTGCCCTGCCAGGTTGGTAAGTGTCCATAATTGCTGATTCATGCTAAAGGACGTCGGGAGGGAAGGCAGTCAACTATCTACAATAGTTGAATTAATATACAGTTAACATTGGTACAGCAACCAATGCTACGAAGGGGAGGAAGTCGGCGTAGTCCTGCAGCTCGGTACGCATAAACTTCAGGGAGGACGCAATATGATTCTGTACGGTGAAGATAGAGACATTGAGCAGCGAAGCTATTTCTGCATAGCTCATACCTTTTTCCCTGTTCAGGATAAATGCTTCCCGGCGGCGTGGAGGCAGTTTATCCAGGCACTGACGATATCTGCGAAGCAGTTCCCGGTAGCTGATCGTATCATGAATATCTTCGTGTGCAGGGGTCTCCTCAGTTGTCTCGCTGAGTGCAGTGGTAATAGTCTTCTTCCGCCTGATCATGCTAATGACCTCATAACGCATCATTGTAAACAGGTAACTGTCGAAATCCCGGACACTACTAATACGTGCTTTCTGCTGCCATATCTTCAGTAACACGTTCATGGCCAGTTCTTCTCCTGTGGTCTGATCGCCGGTAATGCCGGCTGCATAGCGCTTCAGGCGGGGGAAATAATGTTCAAATAAAGGCTTAAAGCAGGTGTCATCGCCAGTCAGCCAGTCATTCAGCAATGTCTCAGTCAGCGGAGTGAAGTCCATCAGGTCACTGTTTAGATGCCAGCAAATATAGAAGTAGTATGTTAAGGCAGTATTAATAATAAAATGTCATACTGACAGGTAGTGGGCTGGTATTTTTCCCGATTGCGTAAATTATTTTCCCTGATCGTCGAAAAATATCGCTCATCCATTGAGAACTTTGCCAGCTCTTTGTATTTTGTAAGGTAAATATTATAGCTTTTGGATGCACCAGCACTTTGGAGAAGTATGATCAATGGAGATCAGTCCGCATTTCTGGAACTGTATAATGAGTTCTATCAGCCATTATATGCCTTCGGATTTCGTGTACACGGTAATGCGCAGTTGGTAAAGGACTGCATCCACGAAGTATTCTGTGAAATATGGTCTGGCAGGGCAACACTGCCCCTTGTGCAACAACCCAGAGCTTACCTGTTCACCTATGTTAAGCGGAAGATCCTCAAAGAAGTAAAAGTGCTCAGTATCAATACAGATGAAGTGGTTGATACCCAGCATGGCATAGAGCAGTCATATGAAGATATGCTGGTCAGTGCTGAACAGGATGCGGAAATGAAAACAAAGCTCCAGCATTTTATGAGTCAGCTTTCCGCTACGCAACAGGCTATATTACGTCTCAAATACTATGAGAACCTGACCTACGAACAGATTGCTGCACAACTGTCCCTTCAGCCCCGCACCGTATACAATAAATTATATGAAGCGCTGAAAACCATGCGCCAATGCCTGCGGGTGCTGCTTTTACCGATTCTTTTGGCCATGGCTTAAAAAAAAGTTCAGCAATCCGGGGTAAAAACGAAGCATTTCTTGCACTGGTTATAAAAGGGACATTCGTTTCATGGATTTTAAACTTTATAAGGCGGAGGATTTTGCGGCAGATGAGTCATTTATCAGATATTTCCAGCAATCAGACGAACAGGATGTCCAATTCTGGCAGAACTGGATCAGATGTAATCCGGACAGACTTACAGAGATAATCACAGCTGAAACAATGCTGGCCAGGCTGCTGGGTCACATACCACAACAGGAACTCGAAGCAGAACAGGCCAGAATGATGGCTTTCCTTGCACAACAGCCGGTTGAACAGCCTCCTGTGCAGCCTTTAAATATACCACCTGCACCGAGACATATGTTACGTACCGTACTGGCAGCGGCTGTACTGGCCGGCATCCTGATAGCTGCAGGATTATGGTTATTATCAGGCCGGCAGCGACAATATACGCCCCTGCAATGGACATCTTTCAGCAGCGCTCCTACGCAGCGTACAACTATAGAACTGCCTGATGGTTCTACTATCCAGCTGAACGCCAGTACGCATATCAGGTATGCCCAGACGGCGGCAAAAGACTCTCTGATCGTAGCGCTGGACGGTGAAGCTTTTTTCACCATTGCCCGTAACGACAAACGCATATTCATTGTGCAGGGTGGGGATATGATCGTAAACGTATTGGGTACTTCCTTTAATATGAGCTACTATCCTGAATCGGGTAAAAGCAGGGTAGCACTGGTAAATGGTAAACTGAAGGTAGTGGCTACCAGCCCCGAAGGCATTATTCTCGTACCTAATGAAGCCATTACCTATCACGCCGGCCAGACCACTTTGTCAAAAGCAACCTTTGACGCAACAACAGAACTGGGCTGGAGAGAGAATAAGTTATACTTCGATCATGCGGACTTTCCAGAGATCGCTTTGCAGCTGAAGCGCCTCTATAACATCACCTGCATTAACAGGTCTAAAGTAGTGAACATGCAGTATACCGGCCATTTTGATAACGTCGGATACAAACAGGTAGTGGCCAGCATCTGCTATGCCAACGACCTTCGATACACAACAGCAAACGATACAGTATTTATACAACAGTGACATTGAGAACATTTATCTCCTGACGATAAATGGGACAGCTACGTAAAGCGCATAGCATATGAACAACATTCTTCCGATCATCCGGAGGCAGCTTCTGTACTGCCTCGGGGTACTTATTATCTTATTGGCTGTACAGCTGTCGGCTATGGCGCAGTCCATTAAGCCGTGGCAGCAGTATAACGTGAAGATCAATGCCAGCCAGCAGCCACTGAAGAATATTTTCGCCAGCCTGGAGATCCAAACGGGTATCTCTTTTAACTACGATGAGAATACCGTCAAAGGTGATCAGATCATCAATATGCAGTTCAAAGGAACGCTGGATCAGGCGTTGCAACAGCTTGGCAGAGTATCCAATATTACCTTCCGGCAGATAGGTAACGCCATTACCGCTGCTTACCGTGCGCCTAATGCGGCCGACAGACAACTGAACGGTATCGTCTACAGCAAGAATGACCGTCAGCCCTTACCTGGTGTAAGCGTCGTTATCAAAGAAACAAAGGAAGCAACTACCACCAACGGTAACGGAGAGTTCTCTTTCCGCTTCCCGCAGGAAAGACCTGCCACCTTCACCCTTATCTTCCGCTATATCGGTATGGATGCACAGGAAATAGTAGTCACCTCGCAAAACAGGGTATCCGCCTACCTGGAAGACAATCCGCTCAAAGTGGCTGAAGTAGTCGTAACCAGCTCTTACACCAAAGACAGACGCAGGGAAGAAGTAGTAGGTAGTATCAGTCAGCTCAACTCTGCGGCATTGCAGACAAGCAGACCTATAGAAAGTATTGATAAGATGCTGGAAGGTATGATTGCCGGCGTCTATGTTGAAACAAATACAGAACTGAATACGCCGGTGAAAGTGAACATCCGCGGACAAGGTTCACTCACTGCCATGATGAATGGCCGTACCACTTCCTCACAGCCGCTCTACGTGATAGACGGTATCCCATTGTATGAACAGCAAAGAGGCGATGAACCAGGCGGATTTGCCAATGAGAACTATCTCAATCCGCTTTCTAACATCAATCCTGCTGACGTAAAGTCAATCTCTGTACTGAAAGATGCGGCTGCATCCGCTATCTATGGGGCCAATGCTGCCAATGGCGTTATCATCATCACTACCAAAGGCGGAGCCAGCGGCAAGACTAATCTGAACGTAGACTATAAAACCGGTGTATCCAGCTTTATCAATCAGATTAAGTACCTGAACGGTTCACAATATCATGAGCTGCTGAAAGAAACTTACATGAACAATGGTATGACGGACAATGCAGCTGACCAGTTGGCGGGTAGCAAGACGATTGATACAGACTGGTTCGGACTCACTAATCGTAATGCCAGCTACCATAATGTGAACATGGACCTGAGTGGTGGAAAGCAGGGTACTACTTTCCGTCTCTCTGGTGGATACCTGAAACAGAATGCCAGCTCCCTGGCCAATGATCTGGAGAAGATATATGCCCGTATCAGGGTAGATCATGAAGTGAGCAATAAGATGAAACTGACAGTGAACTTAAGTCCGACGCTGACTGCACAGAACAGCCTGAACATCTTTAATACGGTCATCCTGCCGCCAAACGTGTCTCCCTATAATGCTGACGGGTCTTACAACGATCTCGCCGGACTGAATGTGCCTAATCCTGTAGCGGTGTTAAACCAGAATACAGACACACACAGAGGTTTTGCTATGACAGGATCTGTCAATGGTAGTTACCAGGTAGCTGATGGCTTACAGGTAATGGCCAATGTAGGGGCTGACTATTACTCCAATAGCGAGAATATATTCCAGTCGGCGCTTAACGCTACCGGCCGCACCCGTAATGGCTTTCTGCAGATCTTCGACCGTCGCAACCTGGGCTGGGTATCCTTTATCCAGGCGTCTTATGAAAAGAACCTGACGCCAGATCATCATATATACGCACTGGCAGGTACCCAGGCGCAGAGTCAGCGTACCGACCTGCTGAGAGGTACCGGCGCTGGCTTCACCTATGACAAACTGCGCAACCTGAACAATGCAGCTACGCAGACCTCCGCTTCTTCTACCATGGAGAATGCAACAGTGTCCTACTACTCACAGGTTGCCTACGACTATAAAAAGAAATATTACACCTCTGTCAATGTCAGGGCGGATAAGTCGTCCATCTTCGGCGGAGACAAACAGGTGGCCCTGAACTCATCCATAGGCTTGGGCTGGGTGATCTCTAATGAGAACTTCCTGCTCAACAACAGCAAGCTTACCTTCCTGCGCTTACGTACCAGTTATGGAAGCACCGGTAACAGCCGTATAGGTACTTATGCTGCCAGAGGACTTTACCTCTTCGGTAGTAATAACTATCAGGGTAACACAGGCGCAGTACCTGATGGCACGGCTGCACCTAACCCGGATCTGAGCTGGGAAAAGAACTATAAGTTAAATATTGGCCTGGATATCACATTCCTGGGAAGGATCTCTGTTGTGGCGGAATACTACAATAATACAATCCGGGACATGATCTCCAGTATCAATGTTGCACCGGAAACCGGCTTCACCATGATGAGTGTGAATGCTGCCGATATGCGTAACAAAGGCTTTGAACTAACCATCAACAGCACCAATATCCAGCGTAATAATTTCACCTGGAATACTGTCTTTAACCTGGGCTTCAACAGAGGTAAGATCCTGCGCTTCAATGACGGGTTTACGCCAATGTACTCTTCTACCAGCATGACGGTGGCCCAACCCGGTATCAGCACCTCTACTATATGGGGCTGGAAATGGGCGGGTGTAGATCCTGAGACGGGAGAGGAGCTGTTTTATGATCCGACGGGCAAGCTGGTAGATGCTGCCGTCATCAATGCCTTACCTACATCTTCTGGTAGGGTGCTGGGCGACAGGCTGCCGAAGGCACAGGGTGGTCTGATCAACGCCTTTACCCTGGGTAGGTTCTCTCTGACTGCGAATGTGGAGTATTCTTTTGGTTCCAGCGTTTTCCTGAACAAAGATATACAGTCCGACGGCCGTAACCTCAATCACCGTAACCAGATCGTTGATCTGATGGATCGCTGGCAGCAGCCAGGCGATGTAACTGATGTACCGAGGCTCTACTATCCGCGGAGGCTGGTGGCTAACTCTTCCCGCTACCTCAGAGATATCAACTTCCTGAAGCTGTCTAACGTATCCGTAAGTTATCAGTTACCGAAAGCAATGCTGAGAAGGGCAGGGCTGGACAATGTAAACATCTATGCCAACGCGCGTAACCTGTTCTACTGGTACCAGAATGATAATGGTACAGATACCCGTAACGGTATCGCAGCACTTCGTTTTGTATATCCTGAAATGCGCACCTATACTATGGGTGTAAGGATAGGACTTTAAAATGTAATGAACCATGTGTAAAATGATCCGATATATATTACTGGCTGCTGTTGTCTGCATCATGGGCAGCTGCGAAAAACTACTGGATGTAGATCCTTCTGACAAGCTATCCAATGAAACCGTTTTCAGCGATCTGTCAGGTGCACGGGCGGCCCTTGTAGGAGCATACAGTTCACTGCTTACGCTCGACAAATATCACGGCAACAGGATGATCTACCCTGATCTGGTGGCAGGAAATTTACTGTATAGCAAGACGACGAACGTGAGATTAATGGATCTTTATTCGTTTCTGCAGGATGCAGAGACATCCAGTATGAACTCGACATATACTGATTACTATTCTTTTCTCAATAACGTCAATAACATCCTCGCAGCTGCTACCCGCCTCGGAGATACTACTAACGCAGCTGTGAGAAGACTGGAAGCGGAAGCGCGCTGCCTGAGAGCGTTAGGTCATTTTGACCTCTTACGCCTGTTCTCACGGCCATATACCTATACACAAGACGCTTCACATCCCGGTATTGTCATTAATCTTGCCCCGAGGTTATACAACGATCCTTTGCCACAGAGAAGTTCGGCTACCGTTTCCTATAAAGCGGTAACTGATGATCTTGAAACAGCTCTCAGGTATTTTGCCAACACTACTCCGCTGCTTACGGGCGGCTACACACAGAATACCTTCAATGCGGTAAGCGCCGAAGCCCTACTCGCCAAGGTGTACCTCTACCAGGAGAAGTGGCAGCAGGCTTATATGCACGCGGATAATGTTATCAGAACCGGCGGACGTACACTCATGACTAACCAGCAATATGTAGCCAGCTGGACTACCCGCGTGCCCAGCAGCGAGTCTATCCTGGAGCTGGCGCTCGAAGCCAACTTTGCAGGTACCACATTAGGTAACTACTATGGCGATAACGGACCTGAGCAGCAATATGAAGCCCATCCTTCGCTGTATACATTGTACCGGGAAAACGATGTACGCGGACTGGCCACTTTATTCGTTCCTAAAACCATCAGCGGCCGTATAGCTTACTTCACCGCCAAGTACAAAGGCGCTGCTGCCAATGCTACTCCCATCAAGGTATTACGCCTCTCAGACATAGTGCTGATCAGGGCGGAAGCTGCTGCTCATCTCAGCAACCTGCAACAGGGGTACGATGACCTGAACTTAATCAGGATGCGGGCAGATACTTCGGAGGTAAAACTGGGTGTGACTGATATGGCTGATCTGCTTTACTGGATCAGGCAGGAACGGCGGAAAGAATTTGCTTTCGAGGGCGAGTACTTCTTTGACCTGATCAGAGAGAAACGCGGACTGCCAGCTATTCCCTTCGAGGATTACCGCATGGTATTGCCGCTGCCTAAGACTGCTACGGATGTAAACCCCTCGCTGAAACAAAACAACGGATACTAATTCATTAATATAAATGACCAATATGAAACAGCAATTACAATACATGTTGATGGCCGCTGGAATGACGGCAATGGTTGCGTGCAGCAAAACTGAGAATGCAGTGCCCGTAGTGCCGCCTCCTGCAACGGTCTCTTTCAGCAGCACTGTTGCCAATATAGATATGAACGGCAGTACTACCTCTTTCAGCGTCGTGATTCCTGTAAGCGGTGCTACTAAAGCAGACCTTGAAAGCAAATTCAAGCTGATCATGACAGATTCTGCTACCAACAAGGTAGATACCTCGCTGGCAGTAACCAAAACTACCGTTTCTGAAAGCCCGTTACAGGTAACTGTAGAAATCAATGCGAAACATACCTATGATACCGCTAAACGTACTGTATTCGTTACCATCGATTCTACTGCATTACCGGTAGCATCTGGCGCTAATACTAAACTGGCTGTACGCATTATGCCTTTCGCACCGGCGGCTACCTGGTTCAAAAATGAATCATTCTATGCCCCGAATACCTACTATTTTAATGAGGCTACCCAGAAGTGGGCAACCATTCCTGCACACTTCTCCGTACTGGACAGCGCTAACGCTACCGTGTTAGGCTTTGTCAATAACTATGTGGCTGAAAGCGGTGTACCTTTCCTGAATATGATGCGTATCTACAATGCAGAAATGGGTGGCGGCTCTACCAGTGCAAAAACTGCCAAGATCAATGTTCCCAGAGCATTGCGCCTGATCCCTGCTACACCTGGTGCACGGAAAGGCACAGTAGAGGTAATTAACCAGGATGTGGTAGTAACCCGTAAAGATGGCACTACTTTCAACGTCAGCTTTAGTGGTACTGGTACTTTCGATATGGATACCAAACTGATTGAGATCGATGTGAACTTTGACGACTCTGCTTTCGGTGGCGCTGCCGTCAATAAATATAGCTACAAATTCAGTGTAGACAAACTTACGCTCTAATTCATGACATTCTCCCGTATTATTCTATTTTCAGGATTGCTGGCAGGCGGGGTACTTATTGGTGCCGCCGGTATAGATCATACTGCTCCTCACTATACAACTGATGAACTTCGTCAGTTGTATAGCAGCGGAGATCCCGGCAAATGGCCTGCGCCTGATCTGGACAGTGCCACCCGTGCCGGCTTTACAGACATCGGCCGTCTTGGTAAACCTGTGTATCCTGACTACAACCCTTACTCCAAAGAGAAAGAGGTGTTGGGAAAGACACTGTTCTATGATCCGCGGATGTCCCAGTCTATGCAGATCTCCTGTGCCAGCTGCCATGATCCTGAACTAGGCTGGGGCGATGGCCGCAGGGTGTCCTATGGACATAACCGGCAAACGGGTAAGCGTAACGCAATGACCTTGTTCAACGTCGGCTTCTACAAACGTTTCTTCTGGGACGGGCGCGCGGCTACTCTTGAAGCGCAATCCGTATTCCCCGTACAGGATAAAGTGGAAATGGCGCAGACGCTGGCACAGATGGAAACGAATATCAAAGCTGTTCCTGCATACGCAGCCATGTTTAAAGCTGCCTACGGTGATGACGCAGTAACCGTTGAGCGGATTCAATATGCTATCGCAACCTTTGAAAGAAGTATTGTCAGCAATACCAGCCGCTTCGACAAATTCGTCAGTGGTAACAGTACGATCCTTACTGATGAGGAGGTACAGGGCCTGCACCTGTTCCGCACAAAAGCCCGCTGTATCAATTGCCATAACACGCCACTGTTTTCAGATAATCAGTTCCATAACGACGGACAGGCACTGTACGGCTCAAAAATGGAAGACTTCGGCCATTATCACCTGACCAAAAAACAGGAAGATATTGGTGCATTCCGTACGCCATCGCTGCGGGAGGTCGGGCAAACCGGCCCATGGATGCATCATGGCAACTTCCCTACATTACGCGATGTAGTTGAGTACTATAACCTGGGTAATCCTTCTCCGATCCAGAAATCTGTCGTGGTCGATGAAACAAAGCGACCTATCCCTTCACCTATACTTCGTAAACTCAATCTGGATAAGGAAGAATTACAGTCACTGGAGGCATTTCTGAAAACTTTGACCACCCAGGTACGTAAGCCTGCACCGCCGGCATTACCAGGCATGGAATAATATATAAAATAACCGCATAAAGAAATGAGGCTGTCTCAAAAGTATTGAGCAGCCTCATTTTATTCGGGTACCCGATTGGATCAGGTATTCATTTAAGCCATTCTGAAGACGTTCGATTATCTTTGATACTGCCCCTTCTTTTATTATTACAGCGCCTATATATCAACTGCTTTCGAGTCCTGCGTATATATTGGAAAAGTTTGCCTTTGCCAGGTCGCTCTTGTGTATTACAAAGTATATCTCTCCGGCATCCCAGAAAGAGAACCCGGTATTATTATCACTGCTTACCCGCAATAATACCATCCAGTCTTCAGGTTTGCCTCTGAGGGCATGTACGGCCTCTTTTTCAGGCGTATCATGTTGTTTGAATACATAACTGTTAATGCTGTGAACTGGCTCCGTAGCAGGCTTCACTGCGTCTTTAAGTGCCTCTGTCTCATTATCCATCTCTTCCAGTGCTGACAGTTCCGGGGAAACACCTTTATAGTAATCCCGCGCATTATAAAAGGAAGGCACATCCGGATAGCTCTCTGCCACTGCTTTAAACGGCGTGTACAACCCTCTCTCATCGTAAACATCCTCTTCTGTGATATTGAGCGTATTACCCGGTTGTAATGCCGATGCTTCGCCGTTGTAATAGATCACTTTGGGGTTCAGGTCCTCCTGGTCCTCTATAAAGAAATACAGCATGCCTGTACGCGGCAGATAGTCCTGCAGGTGTGCAATGTTGGCACAATTGATCTGTGCTAGGAACTGCATTGCTTTCTGCTCTCCGTTATACGCTTTAAAGTAAGGATAGGGGATGTCCGCAGGCAGATCTGGTAGTCCGCCGAAACGGATATTACCGGGTGTGGCGTAATCATCTTCTTCTGTCGTAGCCAGGGCTACCGCTTTTCTACCCAGCCGGGAAAGTCCGGAAAGATATTCTTCCAGCCCCTGTGCCTTGACCGCCTCTTCCAGCTTCGTAGCGAGTGCAGGATCATTAGCTGAAAAGAATAACGAGTCATCATAGGCCACTGTACCCTGTCCGTCTGCTCCTTTATAACTGTAATCCAGCAACGTCATTTTCTTCTCCAGCTCCAATATCAGCTCATCGATCTTTTCCAGTCCTGCCGGCAGACTGGTAAGCGGATTATCTTCAATGTTCAGCCGCTTCAATGACTTCATTCTGATGAGTACATCCGGTATGGATGTGAACTTGTTATTATCAAGAATCAGCGTTTCCAGGGCATTTGCAGCCTGTGGAGAGATGGACTGTAACTGGTTATGAGAAAGGTAACAGTACTTCAGTTTGGGTAACTGGAACACGTAAGGATGTATACCTTCGATGCTGCTGCCGTTGATGTGTAACGTTTCCAGTTCCTTGAGATCACCTATCCATTGCGGCAGACTATCTACGCCGCTGATCCCTCTCAGGGTAAGCGATTTCAGCGCTTTAAACCGCTTTATGGCTTTGGGCACTTCGCGGAGATCAGCCGCATGTTTATTGTTACTATTGTAGTCTATATTCAGCGATTCCAGCTGCGTGAGCGGGTGTAATACTTCCTGTAGGATGGCCGGATAGGGATCAGTCAGTTGCAGATGATGTACAATGTCTGCAGGGGCTGTTTCCAGTTCATCGGTATGCAGGAAACGGTATTTCGTCCAGTCAAGCTCCTGTACCGGCAGTTTAACTGCTATTCTTACGGGATTGTCGGCAAACTGGCCATTAATGCCCAGCCAACCCTCTTTTAAAGTCGCTTCTCCACTGAAGTTCATGGTATATTCAAACCCGCCTTTCCACAGATACGAGAGGTAGGAACTATCTCTTTCATCTTCAAAGGTAAACACACCTGTAGGTATGCCTGCCTGGTATATCTTCTTAAAGTAGAACTGCATGTATATTTTCCCGTCTTCGTAGTCATTCAGGATATGACCGTATTTTTCATCACTGTAATCTTCAACCATTGCTTCCAGTTTGACATACAATGCACCATCGCCGTCGGAGATGTATACATCTTTCACGGGTAATAACTGGAATGGCAGTCCGGCCATTTCCCAGTATTCCTGCCCGTCTTCCGGAACAGAGAATGGTTCAACTTCCAGCTTTGATTCTGGTGGTTCGTCCTCCGAAGTGTCGTACCGGGAGAATATAGCGTCAATTTCTGCTTTCTGTTTGGTGAGCTCCTGCGCAGGATTCCCGAAGTATTGAAGACTTTGCCAGATATCGTCAAACAGGGGTTCGTAAGTGGCGCTGTCTTCCACATCACAATCGCCAATCATCGTATAGCAGTATTCATTACTGATCTGTACAAAACCAAAATAGTAGAAGAACCCGATATCAGCTTTAGCGGTCCGCACATAGGCGGTTTGTCCTGCTACAGGAAGTGTCTTATCATTGATTAAAGTCACTTCACCCCGCTGTTCCATACAACTGGCTTTGAAGCGGGCTATCAGATCGTTACCGGGGTATTGGTCATAGAAACTGACTTCGTTCAGTCCGAGGGTAACAAATGATACATATTCATTGTCTTTTACCTGTTCACCTTTAATACTTTCCCAGGCAATCTGCACTTTATCATACATATCGGGGAAGGTTACACTGAAGGTTTTTGTGGATGCTGCCTGCATTTTGTTCACATGGGTTTTAAGTTAACAACTGTTGGCAAATATATCAGTATAATCAGGAAATAGAAAGGAAGAATTAGTTACAGGCGGCTACTTATTCAAGTCAGGGCGTATAGCGCTATTATAAACTTACACACGGTATGCAATAACCATGCTTTCCCTATGACTGGTATGATGCCAAGGGATGCCGCTATGTTGGTTAAACATTATCCGTTAAAGCATCACCGGTATGAACCCACCCTGCGTACATCCTGGTATTGGTATCAACAGATCGCCTGTCTGATCGACATATGGCAACTGCGCAGTGCGCTGAAACCAGCTTTTACGGAAAGCCTCGTCAATACTAACAGGATCGATCAATACGTGAAACCCGCCGCGGGTCTCAATTAACTGCACCCTGGCAGAAGGGCCGGTACATGCATAGATCTGTTCTTTCAGGGTCGCTGCAAATCCTGCTGACTTATGATCGAAGTCAAAGTCTACAAAACAACTCCTGCTTTTACTACGCTGAATTTCACTCATTACTTCCTGGTGCGGGTTCACATGCCGTTGCTGTTGCTGGATACACTTAGCCAGGGTGGTGAGTCCACCGAACATGGCATTGTAAAGACTTCTCGGATTAGGTGTGATGTAGATAGCAAGGGCTTCCTGCGGTACCGGTGCCCCTTTATGGGTATATGCGCCATAGGGGCATTCCAGCTGAAGTATCTTGGTATACAGGTCTTCTTTTCTACTGGTGAAGCGTTTTAACTGCTGCTTGTCTGACTTAATGGCGTCGGTATATTTACTTCTTGCCAGCAGCGATACATAATAAGCTTCACCTTCCTGCAGGTCGGGTAACCAATTGATGAATGAGCGTAACATCTGTTCATCCAGGATAATCTGATAATTCATTTCATAGGATATTTCGGTGGCAAAGGTGCCTAACTTTTGATGATAATCAAAAAGCTACCTTGTGTATTTATTTTCATAGACTTATTTCCGGTTATAGAATACCCGTATTATCTTTGATCATGGATTTAAAACCTAATATTCAATCCCTTACTATGAAAAAATTCTTTTTGTTAGCCGCTTTCTGCCTGACTGGCATCACAGTCACACACGCGCAGCGCTTTATTCACGGAGTAGGAACCGGCGTTTTTATCGACGGGTCGGATAGGACTACTACGAAAGCCAGTACTGTACTAACTTACTCTCCCCGTTTCAGCTTTGCAGAAACAGCAAATACATCTGTCTCTGTCGGTATTCCACTGAATGTCGGTGTAAATGGGTCTGCTTACTACGTGTTCGACGGCTACGAGGACTATTATGAAGAAACGTCGCTTGGTTTTATGTTGAACGCGCCCCTGATGGTGAATTTTAACTTCGGCGCAGGTTCTTCAGCAGGTAATAAAAGCAGGGTAGGATTCTTTGTGGGCGCAGGCTATGGGGTACACGTGGGTACGACGGTATACGAATCTTACTTCTTTGAGGGTCGCTATTATGAAAGTGAATCTCATACCGAAACCACTACCGGACCTGCAGGTAATATCGGTATACGTATTGCCGTAGGTGCGAAAAAGCGGCACAACATTGAAATCAATACCTTCTACATGAAGGGAATGAGTGCCCACAAGCCACATATTGGCGGTCTCACCGGTATATTTAATTTCTAAACCGCTATTTGCCGGCCAACGGTTTGCAGATCAATGCCTCCGGGAACTGTCTGAATAGTTATTGCAGAAGTATCCCTGACGCATTGATCTGTGGCGGCCGTACCTGGTGATTACTGGAAATAAATTTTCTTATATCAGGAATATTATCTACTTTTCTATAGACAATATCACAACATTGAACACTGGCCACATATCAGTGTTACACTTCACGACGCACATCCAGCCATTCCCCCACCAATATAAATGAACGGCAACACCGTTGTAACAGCTACCCCGGTAGTCTGCAGGTTCAGATAACATGTTCATGACCATAGGCTGGGGGCAAGGAATACTATTTTGAAACAGTCATTGCTTCAGAATCTGACTTTGTCCCCGTTATGGCCTAATTATGAAGGACTTATATTTCTGGGAGGCCGCAAATATGCGCTTTTTCGAGCCGTCCCATCCGTTTCCGGTCAGCTACTTATCTTCCCGGCATACCCGCTATCCGTCAAACCACCATTGCGTCATTCACAAAGAGCACTCCTAACACTATTACAGTCATCCTATTTAACTGACCGGCATCGGTCGGAACAGGGTCTGTCTTTTATGCTTTCGGGTCACTAAGAGGTCACTAAGAGGTCACTTCAATATCCCCGGGATATTGAGGTGACCTCTTAGTGACCTCTTAGTGATGAGTTGATATGAAACATTGGCCCTTATTTAACCCATGTAGCGTCCAGGGGAATATAAAGGCTGATAATCTGGTTGGCTGACATACGACGGGCCTTTGCTCATAAATAAGCGGCAGCGCCGTGCAATTTCGGATACCTTCCAAAGAAGCAATGTCTAACAGATATGTATTTATTTGTATATTCGGAGTTGCGTCGCCTGTATGGTGGCGTTTTCTTTATTTCCAATAAATCCTGGCAGGCCTGCAGATGAATGCTGACAATATCCTTTTTAACGCCCTGAAACATCACCGGGGCTTTATTCTCCGGCAACTGGCCGGGCTGACGCCGGCAGCGCTGCCAGACAGGCTGAAAATACTGGGCAACTCCCAGATGGATATTTACTATGGCCAACTGGATGTGCCTGCTATTGGTGAAGAAACAATTGCGTTCCTACGGGCTGCCGGCGTCGCCGGAGAGGCAGATTATCTAGCCTGGCTAGCGTTACAGGGCGGCTATGCACAATTTACACTTTCGGATACCTCGTGCTGGATACTTTTGCCGGGTGTGGAACCTGGCAGGTATATACATCTTCATCCGGCCAGGTATTCGCCTCATAGTCTCAGGGTCAAAGCGGCGATACTAAAAACTGCCCTTGCTTGTCTGGCGGTATTACCGGCAGGTACGCTGCCGGATCTGGCAGCATTGAATCATATCAGGGTGTCCATGTTGGATTTGTCGCCGGTAAAAGGGTTGGATCAGTGCGAACATCTCTGGAAGGTGATGGCGATGCTGAGGGAGCGGTAAGGTAATAGCAGTATACTGAGTAATACATGGCATGGAACGCCATAAAAGAAAAGAGCCCGACGTTTCTGCTGCTTTATGAGCAGCAGCGCCGGGCTGTTTATTTACTCGCAACCTGTCGTGGTGCGGGTATCTATGAGATACTGGATTTTCCATCCTTCAGACAGTCGCACGAGTTGAAACGAGTTCACTCCACAGTGTACAAACTGCTCTTTAAAATACAATTTGTAGGGCGTCCAGGCGATAGCAAGATCTCCGTTTATTTTTACAACATCAAACGTGATCTTTTCATCTACGGCCTGCTTCGGCAATTTGCTGATATGACCGGCAAAGTCGCTGATCGCTTCTGTTCTGACAGCCACAACACCCTGTTTATCTTTTGTAACGGTTTGCAGTACAGCGCCAGGAGCAAAGCTCTGCATCAGTGCAGTACTATCTGATTGCTGCATTGCGCTGAAAAGGTGATTAACAGCTTTTTTCACGCTGTCTTCAGTGGTTTGTGCAGATGCGGTGAATGCAGTTATTATCAGGAGGAACAGGCAGGAGAGTATTCTCATTTTTTTACCTGAATTTACTGATTATAAGCTACTGTTTGACCACCTTTTCACCATCCCAGTTATATATTTCGCGTTTAGTTTTCTTGTTCACCACTGTTTCTCCATCTTCACCAAATTCTTCATCCGTTGTGACGCGGATGATCTTGCCTGCTTGTCCGCCGGGTTCTTTTGGAAACAGCAGCACTTCATCATGACTGACAGCGCCTGCGTCGAACATGGTTGTTTTTTCAGGAAGCGGAACCAGCTTGTTACCTGTCCAGGCAAAGTAATAGTAGTTGTTGGGAATACCACAGGCTTCACCACTGAAATACAGGCGGACGATCGTATTCACTTTGTCAAGTCCGAGATGGCCCAGCAGTTTTGCTTCTGAGGAGATAGCGTATTGTCCGCCGTCAACGGCCAGTTCTTTTTTGTCAATCACGTTATGTTTGGTATTCAACGCTTTAAGTTGTACCACATACCGGGGCTCTGCTTCTTTGAAAGCGCCTGGTATTACTTTATCAATGCCGTAGATGAACTGGACGGTATCTTTGGTATACTTGCCTAATGACATCAGTCCGAGCCATACATAGCCTTCTTTCTGTTTGCCGCCTGCTTTGTACTTCACCTGCCACCAGGGTGCGGAAATACCTTTCATAGTCAGCTCAGTTTCATTCAGTTTTGCTGCTATAACGGTGTTGCCTGTAGTCAGTGAATCCAGGATCGTACCTTTGGCAGATGGTGTTTGCCTGATATAGGCTTTCTCGGCGAAGATCATCAGGGTGTCGCCTTTCTGGGGCGCCCATAAGTTATACTCTACATTCCCGCGCAATTGCGCCATGACCGGGGTTGCTGCAAGTAGCAGCAAGGATAGTAAATGGTGTTTCATAGGTTACATTTCGGCTGTAAAGATATTCAAATGTTATTTGCCAAATGGCAAATGTCAGCAGGAAGTGGATGATGTATCTTTGTGGTCAATCAATACCGGTAAAATCATCACATGGAGGAGCTGTTTAACTTCTTACTGCAATTCGGACAACTGAATCAGCAACAGATGGAGCTGATCAGGGATCATGTCTTTGAGAAGACGATTAAAAAAGAGGATTATTTCTCCCAGGCGGGCAGGGTACCCAGGGAAATAGGATTTATGCGCTCAGGGATTATGCGCGTATGTTATTTCAACAACAAAGGGGAAGAGATAACCAAGTACTTCATGGAAGAGCGCAATATGATTGTTGACATCTTCAACTTTGAGGCGAAGACCGCATCTACTGAGTACGTACAAGCCGTAACAGATTGTGAGATGATCATTTTTACATATGATGTGTTGCAGATGTTGTCAGCAACGATCGTAGACTGGGACCGTATACTGGGAAAGATCCGGGAGCGGGCGCTGTTAAGTAAAGTGAACAGGATTTCTCCAATGGTATCAGAAGACGCCACGACACGGTATACGATGTTCATGGAAAAGTACCCTGGTATGGTAAATCGGATCCCATTATCTTACCTGGCATCCTACCTGGGCATTACGCAATCTTCGCTCAGCAGGATCAGGAAACAGCTGTCTGGCAGCAACTCCCGAGCCGGTTACCCTTGATAATTTGCCTCCTTCGGTTATTTATTGATAATTTTGCACCCAAATTAGATTGATTTGGGTGCTTCTGTTTTCCTGATTACACCGCCTTTCACTCAGCTGAATACGCCCTATCCGGCAACAGCTTACCTGAAAGGCTTTTTAAATACCAAAGGTATTACCTCTTTCCAGTCAGACCTCGGCATAGAGGTAACCCTGGCGCTGTTCAGCAAACAGGGCCTGCAGGAACTATTTAACCTGGTCAACAGCCAGGCCGCTGCACATTCAGAGAATATTGCCCGTATCATCGCTTTGCAGGACGATTATATTGAAACAATTGACGATGTCATCCTTTTCCTGCAGGGAAAGAATCCTACGCTTGCTCACCGTATCTGCAAACGTGATTTTCTTCCGGAAGCCAGCCGTTTTGCGCAGCTGGAAGATCTTGACTGGGCTTTTGGCTCCATGGGCAACCAGGATAAGGCCAAACACCTGGCTACCATGTACCTGGAAGATCTGTCAGACCTGATCATGGAATGTGTGGATGAGCATTTCGGGTTCAGCCGTTATGCCGAGAAACTGGCCCGTTCTGCTAACAGCTTCGACGAACTATATGCCGCCCTTCAACGGGAATATACCTTTATAGACCGGATCCTTATTGACCTGTTATCCAGGCATATGGAGGCGGTGCAGCCGAAACTGGTGGCGATATCAGTACCTTTTCCAGGTAATCTGTATACTTCGCTTCGCTGCGGACAATGGATCAAGGCCCACTATCCGGGCGTGAAGATTGCCATGGGCGGCGGATTCGCCAATACTGAATTACGCTCCCTCACAGATACCAGGGTATTTGAGTTTTATGACTTCATCGCCCTCGACGACGGCGAAGCGCCATTGGAAAACCTGGTCGCTCACATCGAAGGACGTAAGGAACTGAATGAGCTGAAGCGCACCTTCACCATGGTAGATGAGCAGGTGACCTATGTGAATGACAAAAGCTGTACTGACTATAAACAATCCCAGGTGGGTACGCCCGACTACAGCGACTTCCTGCTGGACAGCTATATATCCGCCATAGAAGTGGTCAACCCGATGCACCGCATGTGGAGCGACGGCCGGTGGAATAAGCTGACGATGGCGCATGGCTGTTATTGGGGAAAATGTACCTTCTGTGATATTTCGCTGGATTACATCCGGTTGTACGAGCCCATCGCCGCACAGCTGTTATGTGACAGGATGGAAGAGATCATTGCCCAGACAGGTCAGAACGGTTTTCACTTCGTGGATGAAGCCGCACCGCCCGCACTGATGCGCGCACTCGCCCTGGAAATCCTTAAAAGGAAACTGAACGTCAGCTGGTGGACCAATGTACGTTTTGAAAAGAGCTTTACAAGAGACCTTTGCCTGCTGCTGAAAGCTTCTGGTTGCATTGCCGTTTCCGGCGGACTGGAAGTAGCGTCTGACCGGTTACTGGAGCTGATACAAAAGGGTATTACGGTGGCGCAGGTGGCGCAGGTGAACAGGAACTTTACCGATGCCGGCATCATGGTACATGCTTACCTGATGTATGGATTCCCGACCCAGACGGCGCAGGAGACAATTGATTCCCTGGAAATGGTGCGCCAGATGTTTAAAACAGGGATCCTGCAATCCGCCTTCTGGCACCAGTTTACCATGACGGCACATAGCCCTGTAGGGCAGGACCCGGCAAAGTATCATGTGCGGAAAGAGACCGAGGCCATGGGCGCTTTCGCCAATAACGATATTGTACATGTAGACGAAACGGGGGCGGAACATGAGTTATTTGCCTATGGATTGAAGAAATCTTTGCTGAATTACATGCATGGCATCTGTCTGGACGATCCGTTACAGAAATGGTTTGATTTCAAGACACCCAAGACCAGGATAGCGCCTGATTATATAGAGAAGGCATTGCTGGAAGACCAGTATGCTACGCCAAAGCCTACCAGTAAGATCGTATGGCTGGGTAAAACGCCGGAAGTACAGACTATAACTAAAACGAAGAAGGGAAATTCCTGGGAAGTAACGTCCCTGACGTTCCAGAACCGGAAGGAGAGAGCGAGTATCAGCGTGAATAAGGAGGAAGGCATGTGGCTGGCGGATATGCTGGAAAAGTTGTCTATCCGCAACCAGAAGACTTATACACTGAAGGAAGTAATGGATAGTTATGACGCGGCAGGCCTTGAGGATTTTGAGCTGTTCTGGGATAACAAGCCGGTAAATTCGCTGTATAAATTCGGACTTTTGAAATTGTGAATGAATAGAATCAGCAAGGGAATGCAACTGACAGCCCTATACCTGCTGCTGTTTCTGACAGCAGGGTTGTCAGGTCATGCTGTCTACGGGCAGCAGGCAGTACAGATTGACAGCACGTTACGGGAACACATTTTCACCTACCGGGAAATAGAATACCTGGAAGATCTGCCGGGTACACTGACGATACAGGAAGTGAGCAGTGACAGTTTATCTGTACGGTTCCGGCCCAGTGATGTCAGTACGCCTCAGAATCAGCACCTGGGCGAGCCGGTATGGTACAGGGTAAAGATCCGGCATAATCCGGATGCCCAACGGTTTTACCTGCTGGAGTTCTTCGACCAGACAATTGATGACATTACCGCTTATATGCCAGACACCTCCGGCGTATACCAGGAGGTCAGGATGGGAGACCGGTATCCTTTTGTACAACGCTGGTTCCATCACAAGAACTTTGAACTGACACTGGACAATGACCGCCGGGATGAGGTGGTGTATTACTTCAGGATCAGTTCTGCGCAGACCGCCGACGTCATTATTGTAATGCGGTCGATAGACCGGTTTGTATCTTATGCACTGAGTGAATACCTCACTTTCGGGATCTTCTACGGAATGATCTTCATTTTCAGCTTTTATAACCTGATCATGTTTATAGCCATGCGGCAGCGGCAATACCTCTATTATGTATTGTACAACCTGAGCGTGATGCTGTATGAAATGTGCGCCGACGGTATTGCTTATCAATGGTTATGGCCTGGTTCACCCGCCTGGAACCAGTATGCATTTGCCTGGCCATTGTTCAGCATGAGCATATTTGCCTTGTTATTTACCAATAGTCTGTTGCATGTGCGGGCCAGGGCTCCCATATTACATAAGTTAATTCTGTCAGTGATAGTGCTGCGCTGCGGCTATTTCCTGGCTTGTATCTCGATTAATCCTTACTGGTTCAATTATAAGTTTGTCGAACTTATACCCCTGTCGGTGGCCTTTTATACCGGTATACATATCTGGTTGCGGGGATACCGGCCTGCCCGTTTCTTTGTATTGGGGTATAGCTTCCTGTTTGTAGGATTTATGCTGAAGTTTTTCATTATGCTGGGGTATACCTGGTTAAATTTCGGCATTATCAGCTATTACAGTCTGAGTTTCTGTTTTATCCTGGAGATGTTCTTCCTGTCATTTGCGGTGGGTGATAAGGTGCGGCTGCTGAAGAAGAAGCGGGACAAGGCGCATAGGCAGATGATCCGTCAGATGACAGAGAATGCACGCCTGAAGGATAACCAGAACCGGGAACTGGAGGCGCAGGTGCAGGCGCGTACAAAGGAATTGTCAGCGCAAGCGGAGGTGATAGCAGCGCAGAATGAAACACTACTGCAAACCAATGCGTTACTGGAAGAGCAGGCAGCAGAGATCTCACGGATGAACGCCTTGCTGGAGCAGGACAACCGGCAGCTGCAGACGAACGTCGAGAAGGTAACAAGAGCCAGGGCTATGTCCAGCACCCTTGATTTTGAAGAGTTTAGCAAGATATATCCTGATAAGGAAAGCTGTTTGCGGTTCCTGGCAGATCTGAAGTGGACAGGGGCATTCCATTGCCGGAAATGTTCCAATGACCATTATTATGCCGGTCACCAGCCATTTAGCCGCCGTTGCAGTAAGTGCGGATATGAGGAATCGGCTACGGCATATACGATCTACCAGAATATCCGTATCCCGATCAATAAGGCGTTCTATATGACTTTCCTGGTATATTCCACGAAGGGGAAGATTTCTTCGCATAAACTGTCAGAGATACTGGAAATCAGGCAGAGTACCTGCTGGTCATATGCCACCCGGATACTAAAAGTGATGGACGAGCGGAAGAAGGAATTGAAGCAGGCGAATGGGCAGGGGTGGAGTTTGCTGGTACTGGATGAAAGAGAGGCGGGGTGAAATGAAAGGAAATGTAATCTTTTTTGAAAGGTATTGAAGCGTATCAGGGCACTTATATAATATATCCGTTATGAAAGACGCTGATGCTTCACTATCAATGGTTTCAGCCGGAAAAGCAGAATGGTATTGAAGCGTATCAAAAATCTTATAAGACACTAATAATCAGTGTTTTGTGAAAATAATTTATATGGTTGTTTGTGAAAGTACCCGTATCTTTACAATATGAAACCTGGTGGGTGAACAGGCCAGGGTATCGTTATGAAATGGAGATTCATGTTATGTGAGCGATTATGAAAACAATTGATGTGTTATAGAGAATATGGTTCCATCATTTCCGGTTACAGCGTTTATTTAACATCAAAACTGATACTAAGGATTATCCTTATCCGTAAATCAAAGTAGCGTCACATTATGAAAAAAAGGGGAACATTTCTGACAGCATTGCTGTTGGCGCTGTGGAGTTTTGCTATGGCACAGCAGGACATCACAGTGAAGGGACACGTACAGGACAAGCAGGGTAATTCACTTCCCGGCGTATCCATCAAAATCAAGGGAACAACGAAAGGAACTGCTAGTCAGCCTGACGGTAATTTCACGATCCAGGCAGCGGCCAACGCGGTACTGGAGTTATCTTATGTAGGTTACGAACCACAGGACGTAGCAGTAGGTGGCCGTACGCAGATCAACATTACCCTGTCTGACACCAAAACAGACCTGGGCGAGGTAGTGGTAATCGGTTATGGTACACAGAAAAAGAAAGACGTAACCACCGCCGTTGTTGCAGTTGACACCAGAGATATTACTGAGCGGCCTATTACGCAGACAGCTGCCGCCCTTCAGGGTAAAGCTGCGGGTGTACAGGTAACGCAGCCATCGGGCAAGCCTGGTGCTGCATTTTCCGTAAGGGTGCGTGGTGCTACCTCCGTACAGGCAGGTAACGAACCGCTTTATGTGATCGATGGTGTGCCAACCACTGATACAAGAGACTTGAATACCAATGATATTGCCAGCATTACCGTACTTAAAGATGCATCCAGCGCAGCCATTTATGGTGCCAGGGCGTCTAACGGTGTTGTACTGATCACCACCAAAAGAGGACGTTCCGGCGATGCCGTGATCAACTTCAATACCTACTATGGTGTGTCTAAGATCGGTAAGAAAATCAATGTGCTGAACCCAAACCAGTACAATGACCTGATGAGTGAGATGGGGTTCAATGTAGTTACACCGACTACTACTACCAACTGGCTGGATGAAGTATTCCAGACGGGTCAAAACCAAAACTACCAGTTATCTGCTTCCGGTGGTAGTGAAAAGTCCCAGTACTTCATCTCCGGCGCTTACACCAAAGATGATGGTATGGTAAAGCCGGCACAGTATAACCGCCGGGTATTCCGCGCCAACCTGGATAACCAGCTGAAGCCATGGATGAAACTGACCACGAATATCAGTTACTCCAACGTAGACCTGCAGGATGTAAAGGATAATGCCAATGCAGGCCGTAACGCGGCAATTCTTGGTGCATTGAATGCGCCGCCTATTATCGGCATCTATGAAACAGATGCAGAAGGCCGCCGCCGTTATACCATGAATCCTTATAAATCCGGTTGGGATAACCCGCTGGCAGCTATTGAAGGTCCTACACAGGGCACCAAAGATAACCGCGTATTGGGTAATGCAGCCCTGGATATCAACTTCACAAAAGATCTGAAGTTCAGAACCAACTACGGTATAGATTATGCCAATCACAAATACGATTATTACCTGGATTATATCATGACCACTCCGGGCCGCCTGGACCACGGTTATGCCAATTCCCAGCGCTATAATACCATGACCTGGTTATGGGAGAATACGCTGAACTATGACAAGAGCTGGAAAAAGAATAACCTCTCTGCGCTGGCAGGCGTTACCTCTCAGAAGAACAACTATGATGTAACCAACCAGACAGGCCGCGACTTCCCGGCAGATCCAACTGTAAAGACACTGAATGCGGCTAACCAGATTGTTGGCGACACCTATGAATCCCAGTGGTTCCTGATGTCTTACCTGGCCCGCGTGATGTATAACTATGACAGCAAATACCTGCTGACGGTGAATTTCCGCGCAGATGGTTCTTCCAAGCTGGATAAGAAACACAAGTGGGGCTACTTCCCGTCTGTATCTGCCGGCTGGCGTATTTCAGCAGAGCCTTTCCTGAGAGAAGTGAAAGCAATCAGCGATCTGAAACTGAGAGCAGGCTGGGGCCAGAATGGTAACGTAGAAGGACTGAGTCCATATGCCTCTTTGGGTTTGAACAATTTTGTACGCCAGACGCCTACCAGTCCGCTGTCAGGTCCTGGTATTGCGCCGCCGGAGTATGCGCCTAACCCTGATCTGAGATGGGAGACCACTACCCAGACAAACGTGGGTATTGACCTCAGCTTGTTTGATTCCCGTCTTACTTTCTCGGCTGATGCATACATCAAAAGAACTAACGATTTGCTGTTGCGAGTACAGTTCCCTGGTGCGGCAGACTACGATTACATCCTGCGTAACTCCGGTTCTCTGGAGAATAAAGGGCTGGAGTTCCTCGTATCTACCGTCAACTTTGACAAAAAAGACGGCTTACGCTGGAGTACTGACTTCAATATTGCATTCAACCGTAACCGCATCACCAGACTGGAACTGGCCAAAGTATATAACTATGCCGCAGTAGAAAACAGGGATAACATTATCACCCTGAGAGAAGGACTGCCATTAGGTACTTTCTATGGTTATGTATCTGAGGGTGTAGACCCGGAAACCGGCGATTTGATCTACAAAGATGTGAACGAGGATGGAAAGGTAACTCCGACCGACCGTACTATCCTGGGTAATGCACAACCTGCATTCACCTATGGTATGAACAATAATTTAACTTATAAGAACTGGAACTTCTCCTTCCTGCTGCAGGGCTCTCAGGGTAATGAAGTATTCAACGCTTCCCGTATGGAAACAGAGGGTTTGTACGATAGCAAGAACCAGTCAACAGAAGTACTGCGCCGCTGGAAGACGCCGGGTCAGGTAACAGACATTCCGAGAGCTACCAACGGAGACGTGACAAACTCACGTACATCCTCCCGCTTTGTAGAAAACGGCTCCTTCCTGCGTATGAAGAGTGCGACGCTGTCATACAACCTGCCACAGGATGCACTGAGCGCCCTGCGCCTGAGTAAACTGATGGTATATGCAACAGCGCAGAACCTGTTCACGATTACTAAATACAAGGGTTTTGATCCGGAGGTAAATGCCTATGCCGGAGATGCCGCCAATGGGGTTACGCTGGGTATAGATTACGGTACTTATCCTGTAGCGAGAACTTTTGTGCTCGGTTTAAACCTGTCATTCTAAACGTCTGAGTTATGAAAAAAACGAATCGTCTCTTTATCATATCTGCCGCCCTGGTGTCACTGGCGCTGGGCGCATGTAACAAAGACCTGAACCTGACGCCGCCGTCCAATACGATTGTGGGTAACGACGGACAGGGTACTGCGGGTTCTTATATCAAAGATGCCACAACTGCCGAAGCAGCGTTGAACAGCTGTTATGCCTTCTTCCGCAGCGGATCTTCTGAATATTATGTACTTGATTATTTCAACATCGGGGATGCACAGTCTGACAATGCCTATGCCGGCGCAGACAATGCTGCCGGTTTTGAGATTGACGAGTTCCGCTTACTGTCAACCAATGCCTGGGCAAGCCGTGACTGGGGTTATCTGTACAATCAGATCACTGCCTGCAACGCTGTAATTGCTAATGTGCCGAAAGTAACAGATCCGGCGCTGACGGCTAACCGCAAAGCGCAGATAGTAGGGGAAGCACAATTCATCCGTGCACGCGCCTATTTTGACCTTGTCAGAATATTTGGTGACCTGCCGCTGGTGCTGACAGAGCTGCCTACTATCACAGCCGATAACCTGGAAGAGATATATCCGTTGCTGTACCCTGCACGTAAGAGTGCAGACAGTGTATATGCGCAGATTGATGCAGACCTGAAAGCGGCTGCGGAAGTTGTACCTGTATCCGCTGCAAACAAAGGATTTGTAACGAAGGGCGCAGTATATACACTGCTGGCGAAAGTAGCAGCTACGCATAAGCCCATCAACTGGGCTCAAGTAGAAAATTACACCAACCAGGTAACTGCACTGGGCTATACACTGCTACCGGTGTACGACCACCTGTGGGATGGCGCGCATGAAAACTCTGCCGAAGCCATCTTCGAGTTGAACTTCGCTGGCTGGGACACTGGTGGTAACTGGGGCACCAGTATGTTCCTGGGTACAGACTGGAAGAAGTTCTGCAACCCCAGCAATGACCTGATCCGTGCTTACCAGTATGAGAAAGATACTGTGCGCTTCAAATCTACCATCACCTTTGCCAATGTCAATGGTAAGTGGGGAGATGCGCGCTTGTCCCTGGATAGTTTTCCGTTCTTCTACAAGATGCGTAAGACCGATGCTACGCAGAACATCATCATGTACAGGCTGGCCGACGTGCTGCTGCTGAAAGCAGAAGCACTGAACGAACAGGGTAATGTGGGCGCAGCTAATACTATCGTAACACAGATCCGCGAACGCGCACACCTCAAGCCGCTTGAAATCACAGACCAGGCAGCAATGCGCCTGGCTATAGAGAAAGAACGTCGCCTGGAACTGGCATTTGAAGGTATACGCTGGCATGACCTGGTACGCACAGACCGTGCTATTCCGGTAATGCAGGCCGTAACAGACGGCAAAGGCGTCAACCTGGGTTATAGACTTACACCAGAGAGTTTACTATGGCCAATCCCACAGAGCGAGATGGACCAGAATGCCAACCTCGTACAGAACGAAGGCTATTAACAAGTAGGATATAAGATAGCGTTAACGAAAAAGTAAGGTCTCGTCTCCGCAGAGACGGGACCTTCTTTTTGTCTATAAAATCAGTTTTACCGGAAAAATACTGCTATTATGAACAGAAAACTATGGATGTATACCTGTTGCTGCGCCGCATTCCTGGCAGCCTGCAACAGTGGAACACAACAGCAAGGCGATAAGCGAAACAACGACTCTGTCAGTGTATACCTGACAACGGCCGACCAACAGGCCCTGTTTGCACAGCAGGCCGCCTTAGGCAAAGTACCGGATACGGCAACCATCAACATAGTGATGGATAGCAGCCGCCAGTTTCAGGAGATAGAAGGCTTCGGTGCTTCCGTCACCGGCTCCTCCGCCTATGTAATGCAGAATTATATGTCGCCCGATAAGCGGCAGGCACTATTGGAAGAGCTCTTCGGCACCACTACCGGCCTAGGGATGAACTATATCCGTATGTCTATCGGCGCATCCGACTTCTCCACAGGTCCATACACCTATAACGATATACCGGCAGGAGAACGTGATGATTCCCTGCAGCATTTTAGTATCGCCCGTGATGAGAAAGAAGTAGTACCTATTCTCAGGCAGATCAGCGGTATCAACCCCAACATACATATCATGGGCAGTCCATGGAGTGCGCCGGCATGGATGAAAACCAGCGGTAAGCTGGAAGGTGGTTCCTTACGTCCGGATGCATATGACGTGTATGCGCGCTACTTCGTAAAGTACCTGCGCGCCTTTGCAGCGGAAGGCATAAAGATCACGGCGCTTACCATACAAAATGAGCCGCAGTACGAAGCTTTATACCCAACCATGAAGATGACAGCGCCAGAGCAGGGTACGTTTATTAAAGAACACCTGGGACCATTACTGGAAAAGGAAGGGCTGCAGCAACAAACAGCTGTGATGTTATTTGATCACAACTGGAATAGTCCGGAATATCCTATATCCATCCTCGACGACAGCGCTATAGCTAAATACACTGCCGGCGCAGCTTTCCATTGTTATGAAGGTGCGGTAGGTGCAATGTCCCTTGTACATGATGCACATCCCGAGAAAGGATTGTACTTCACAGAATGTTCAGGCGGTAGCTGGTCGCCGGCATTTGCAGATAACCTGCAGTTTATGGTGCGTCAGTTGTTTATCGGTACCGTTAACAACTGGTCTAAGAACGTCCTTTTGTGGAATATGGCACTGGACGAGCGGAATGGTCCTACTACCAACCAGCCGGGCACCGGTGAAGGTAACCGCGGTTGTATGACTTGCAGGGGTGTAGTAACAATCAATTCCAGGGATGGCGCAGTCACCAGGAATGTCGAATATTATGCGATTGCACATTTCAGCAAATTTGTACGTCCGGGTGCTAAACGGATTTATTCATCGGCTGTTGCGGATAAAGGTCTTGAAAATGTTGCGTTCCTGAATACAGATGGTTCACGTGTGATGGTGGTGATGAATACGACGAAAGAAGAAAAGGTGTTTTCGGTGAAGGAGGGGGCGGTAGTGAGTTATGCGCTGAAGCCAGGAGCAGTGGTAACGCTGGTCTGGCAGTAACTGACTTCATTGTGTAGCAGCGCTGGTGGTTTCACTGGCGTCGTTTGCATTTATGGTAGTCGCGTTGGAGGCTGTGATAGGAGTGGTGAGTAGTTATAATTTCGCGTTGGCATCAGATGGTGTCGCAGACTGACGCCCGTTGGAAGTCTATGGTAGGGGGGGTGGTTTTGCAGGCGTTGTGGGGCTATTGGGCAGCACCTTAGTGCAGGGAACGGGCTAAGGTCCGCTTTACCATCTGATGCCGCTGCTTATTATTGGTGGGCTTTGTTGTTAGGAGGGCTGTTAGAAGTGTGTAAATGATAAGGTATTGATAGGGTAGTGATAGGTGGTGATAAGGTATTGATAGGGTAGTGATAGGTGGTGATAAGGTATTGATAAGGTAGTGATAGGAGTGTCTTATGGTGATGCTGGCTGATGCGTATACCATGGAGGATAATTGTAGTTGAGGTAGCTGAGTAGCTGGAGTAGCTGGAGTAGCTGGGTAGGGCAGCATACTTGTTATATTGATGTTTAGTGATCGATGTATTGCTTTAGGGTGGTGTATTCTGATTGATGAGTAAGGGTCAATTATCGTGAGGTATACAAGTGCTTGAAAACTACGTATATTTGTAGTAGCGTATTGCCAGTAAGCGCTGATTAAGATATGAACCTATGAAGAGTCCTTTAGTTCTTGCGATGGCTTCTTGTTTTTCTGCCCTGCAGTTACATGCACAGGATACGTTGGAGAATGCCTTTAATAAATATGGTTTTAGTTGTGAATTACAGTCTGATGGATTTGTTACTACTTACACTTTCAGGAGACCTAAACGCGACCGTGAAGAGATTATCTACCTATATCAGACCATCCATACCAACGGCCAATATAAAGCATTCACCGAGTTTGCCCTGCCTCAGGCACAGATCGCCTTTCATAAGGTAGAAGAGATCCTTAGCAACGCCTCCGGAGTAGCTGCTCATAATAGTTATACCATTCAAGGTAACTGCTTCCGCCAGATGATTGAACATAATACAGGTCTGAACATGAAGAACTATATGCTTGCCGTAAATACCGAACAGGAAAAGATGTATTTTATCAATTACATCCATCAGTTCTATGAGGTATGTGCGAGACAATTCTTCCAGCAGTACACTACCATAGAAAGAGTAGATGCTACACTCTCCAGACTTAGTAATACCGATACGGACGCCGACACTTTTATTTCAGATGCCGGTAATATCAGCGTTCACAGGAAATTAGTGATTAAAGCACTGGCTGATAATCCGGGTGCGTTACGCTATTACGAGTATCTTGAAAAGGAATTGGGCAAAAGAAAGGCGAAGTCTGTCACTTATGCAGATATGTACAACCTGCTGATCCGTATAGGCGACAAGCTGGAAATTAAAGAACCAAAGTGGCATGATTAATAGCACTCACCAGCGACGGGCGGTCCGCTAATGCATCATCACTCCCTCAAGTTCTTCTAACGTCTTTCCTTTCGTCTCGCGCACATTCCGCCAGATAAACACAAAGCCCGCCAGGCAAATTCCCGCATAAATATAAAATGTACTATCTCTGAGTTTGTCAAACAATATCGGGAACGTAAATACTAACACAAAGTAAGCCGCCCACAGACAGAGTACCGCGAAGGAAGTGGCAGTGCTACGGATTTTATTAGGGAAGATCTCTGCAATGAGTACCCAGGTTACCGGCGCAAGTGACATGGCATAAGTACCAATTGCCGCCAGCAGATACCAGGACACGTGCTCAGAACCTGCCGCCAGCATTCTTACAACTACGATATACAGGATAGTCAATCCGCCGGCCCCGATCAGCATCAGCGGTTTACGTCCCAGTTTATCTACCAGGATCATGGCCAGTATTGTAAAGACCAGGTTTACACCACCGATAAAGACGGTCTGCAGTAATTGCCCATCCTGCGACACACCGATACTGCTGAAGATACGGGGGGTATAATTAAATACGACATTGATGCCGCAGAACTGCTGAAAGACAGCCAGGATGATACCTACAATCACCGCAGGCAATACGGCTTTCCGGAAGATATGTCCGTAGCTTACACGCTCATTCCCGGAAAGTGAAACTTTAATTGTTGTTAAGGAAGCATCCGCAAAGTTTTCTCCTCCGATACGCTGCAGAATGGTGCGGGCCTGAGCAGACTTCCCGGCCTGTACCAGCCAACGCGGACTCTCGGGCAGCCAGAGTGCGCCAATGAAGAAGAGAAGAGACGGTATAAGGCCCAGACCAAACATCCATCGCCAGGCATCCTCACCCTGGTTACGCAAGGTATAGTTGATCACATTGGTCACCAGGATACCGGTCACGATTGTCAGCTGGTTAATGGCCACCATGCGGCCACGCAGATGCGCCGGGGACACTTCAGCAATATACATCGGTGATAGCATAGAGGCCATACCGACACCTATACCGGCGACAAAACGAAAGGCAATAAAGATGTTTCTGTCCGGTGCCAGCGCCATAGCGACAGAAGAGAGGCCGAAGATGGCAGAAGCCATTATAAGGCCCTTTTTACGGCCGTATTTGTCAGCCATTGCACCGGCAATGATACAACCGATAATGGCACCTAAGGCTAAACTACCAGTAGCAAATCCCTCCCAGTAGGCATCCAGTCCGAATTGTTGTTGTAGGAAAGGAAGGGCTCCGGCAATGACGGCAAAGTCAAAGCCAAACAGATAGCCCCCCAGGGCAGAAATGAATGATATGCCGAGAATATATGAACTATTGAACGAAGCTTGTTTCATAACGGAAATCCGGTGTACGTTTAAAGTAATCAATTTATCGGAGAGCAACGGCAGGGTAGGGCTATGACTGCTGGCAACAGGCAGCAGCGCGCCTGTGGCTGTTCGTAGTGGGCATGCACCCGACTAAGTGAACGGATGAAAGGTAGCACCCTGGTGATTGAGGTCCAATTTTAGTACTTCATGGATATACTGCTGACCTTCCTGTTCCTGCTGAAGTCCGAGGTATCCCAGGCCTATCAGGTAAAGACAGTGTATACGGTTGCGCTGACTCAGATCAATGTCAAATACCAGCATGTCAGGTAGGGATACAGCAAAGTAGTCTATGCGGATAGTATCATGCAGGTGGGCTTTACCAAACTGTATCAAGCGTTCAAATATTTGTGCCGCTTTGCCGGGCTGACCAAGTTGCTGCCATGCGAGCGCCTGGTATACGATCTTGTCTGGCTGCGGATCATTATAGTAGATAGCCTGTACTGGTTCACTGATACCGACAGTAGCGGCTATAAAGCGTTCTGTGGCGGCAGCTGTTTGTCCGAGACCTGCGTATGCACATCCCAGGAGGTAATTTATATCATTTTCCTGCGCCCCAAAAAGCTTTCCTTCGCCAAGGTTTTCCGGATAACGGTCCAGCGCCTGAAGTAGTGTCAACGCCGTCTCATATTCGTGCCGCTCCAAGGCTTGCCTGGCAAGTGCGGTGTGACAAAGAATAAATTGTCCGACTACCTTTCCTTCCCCGCCTTCCCATGGATGGAATTGTCGTTGCGAAAGCAACCCGCGCGCCTGCTCAAATTGCCCCAGGTTATTATAGAGTGTTATTCTTTCCAGATACAGATCGTCTCTGCTTTCAACCATTGCTAGTTTGTTCTCCAGCAGCGTTAGTCTTTCCTTGGAAGATCTGCCGGTTATCTTATACAGCTGATCCAGTTCCATGAGAATACGTGCGTCGTCAGGCGCAAGTGAGAATGCCTTTTCCATAGCCACGATTGCCGCCGCCGGCTGTTGGAGCTTGTTATAATAAGCAAGTGATAGATTTCTGAATACAGTAGGGTAAGTATCGTCAAGCTCCGCAGAAAGTTCCCAGCAGGTGATAGCTTCTTTATATTGGCGTTTGTCATACCAAAGATTACCCAGGTAATAAGCAGCTTTCGCATCGGATGCATTGTAGTGCATGACATCCTGCAGGATCAGTATTTCTTCTATCTTATTCGGAAAGCAGTAATCCGGCGATTCAGCAGCCCCTTTCTGGTAATAGTCCAATGCTTGTTGCGTATCGTTGTTGTGGGAGGCAAACCAGCCCATATAATAGTACAACAGGGGAGAAGCTGAATGGTGATGGTCGATATACGACTGCAAGAGGGCGATAGCCGTATGATAGCAACCTGCGTAGGCGTAATCGAGCGACAGTTCCAGGTAGTTATTGACAGCGCGGCGCATCAGCTGGTGCATGCGTTTTAAGATGCTGGCGTCCTGCGTGACGCTGAACCATTCAAACAGGCAACCGTAGTTAAAAGGATCTATTTGCAGGGATGCTTTTGCAAAGTCCACTGCTTCAGTAGTCAATCCTTTTTCCCGGAGGATGATCGTTTTCAGGTGACGTGCAGTATGGTTGTGGTAGTTGCGTATAAGTGATTTGTCAACATGGGCGAGCGCATCGTTCCATTTATTCCAGGCCGCCGCTATACGGGCAAGCATCAGGAAGCTGCTAGGCTGCCAGGCATCGTTCCAGGTAGCTTTGAAGAAGGCAGCGTATGCTGCTTCCGGCTGCCCGGTTAATAAGCGTGCGCAACCCAGATTATAGTAAGCCTCACCGTCATATGGGTTTGGATTACGGCTGGTCATAGTGCTGATGGCAGTATCAAAGTAAGGGATCGCTTTGCTGAACTGTCCGTGGCGCAACAGTAGTAGTCCCATGGCATTGTTACAGCGGATGTCTCCCGGACTCCTTCTTAATCCTTCTTCGTAATAGTCTGCCGGACTAAAGGTAGCATGGCGGTATTGTTCCAGGTGATGACCATTCAGGTAGAGATCTTCCACCTGTTCTATATCCTGTGGCAGTTTAGCCGCAGATGCCGGCGCAGGGATTTCCTGCTCCACAGGCTTAGAGGGTTGCCAGGATACGAGCTGGCGTCCATTGTTATCATTTACTATTACTTTCCATTGTTGAGGAACAACAGGTGCATGGCTGTGATGAATAGCCGTAAAGGGTTTGTAAGGAGATAGGTCGGCTAAGAAGCTATCTACTTCATCACCTTCCCGCAACACCTGTATGCGGGCATCCGGGTAAGCAGCAGTCGTGTACACTTTGATATTGAGTTGCTGACCTTCCCATTCCATATTCAATAATGCCTCTTTCGTGGCATTCTTTACCACACCGGTTTGAGCATATGGCATGAAGTATTGCTCAAAGGTTTTGCCTTCATTGGGCTGCAGCCAGGAAAAGTCAGGTTGATTGTCTGTGAACATGCCTGTCATCAGTTCGATATAGGGACCATCTTCGTCTGTCAGGTTCCTGTCCCAGGCATATCCGAAATCACCATTGCCCCAGGTCCACTGTTTTTTACCGGGAGATACATGATGATCGGCTACGTGTAGCATGCCAGCCTGCGTATCATGTTCATAGCAGCCGATAAAGTCGTAGCTGGAACGGATGGCCATATAGGAAGTAGGCACTGGTATAGTATGGTAGCGGGAAATATCCGTACCAGGTGCATAATCTACTTTGTAATAGGTGCCCGTAGCTATAGGGAAATCTGACACATCGCGCTTGCCGTGATCAAATACGGCATACACGTCAGGGGGGAAAACGGACTGGTAGTGGTCATTCACTTTTACGGCCGGATTGGCCCACCAAAGGAAGGTTTGCGGAAACAGTGTACGGTTAAAAAGGCGTCCTTTGATCTCAAGGTATGCCTTGTCTGTATAGAGGGTGAAGCCCGCCATACCTTTGGTGCGAAACATTACTTCCACCTCATTGACCCATACAGTTTTGCTACCGTCAGTATTTTCTTCTACAGTGTAATCTACCGGCTGAAAGGTACTGGGCCGATGGTGTTGTGGCCAGTTGAACTCAATACCGCCTGATATCCAGGGGCCGGCTAGTCCAACCAGTGCAGGCTTGATGACCTGGTTATAATATACGAAGTCGCGTTGCCTGATCTTGTCGTAAGCTCGCTGTATACGTCCGCCGAGTTCCGGCAGGATCATGATAAGCAGAAATTCATTTTCCAGGAAGACAGCAGTGTATTCCTGCGGGCTTTTCTCGTTGGCTATCTGCTCAATAACCGGGTGTGGATATACAACCCCGCTGCTGCCCTGATATACTCTTTTTTCCAGGAACATGGGATGTTTCTCGGGAGTGCCTGTACTGTAAGTGGGGAGGGATACTTTTTCGATCCGGACTGTCACTTCCATATGTGGAATTATAATGATGATTGATATGATCAAATTTCGTTTATCGCAGGAAGCCCGGGAATAGTGATTCTTATTAAATTGATGGATTTTATTACGGCCATGACATGAAAATACCGTCATCAAACCGATACTTCCACATCTTTTGATGGATACATACGGTTTGATGACGGTATAAACGGGGATTGTTTTAGCAAGATTATTCTACTACAAAACCATAGCTGGCAAGGAGGTCTCGGGTAGCTTCGTAAGTTATATGCTGATGACCATTGATGCCCAGTCCTTCTGCCACAGCCACAAACATGGCCCTGTCATCGATGTACAGTACTTCCTCAGGATTGACAAGGGCAATATCCAACGCAATCTTCCAGATATCTGCATCCGGCTTCCTGAAGTGAACGAAGCAGGAAGAGATAAAGAAGTCCACAAATTTGTTGATCCCAAACTGACGGATGCGGTATTCGTTCAGTTCTCTGCCTTCGTTATTGACAATGGCAATCTTAACACCATATTTTTCTTTGATCTTACATACCAGTTCGATCATTTCCGGAATAGGTGTGGTACGTGAATACATGAACATTTTAAATTCGTCTTCCGTGAAGTTTCTGGGTTCGTAAAACACGGTTCTTTTCAAGTATTCATCCAAGGTAAGTTTACCTTCCTCATAAGTGTCAAAAGTCAGGTGATGCCGTTCTTCCAGCTCGGGAAGTTCCAGTGAAAACCTGGTGGCTGCTTCTCTTCTGGCGGCGCGGTCCCATCCATTGCTCAATAGTACGCCGCCTATATCGAGGAACAATGTGGTGATTTGTTTATTCTGCTGCATATATTAAAGGTAAATGACAAATAAATTATAACTGACGCATTCTATAGCAAAATTTATGCAACCTGTTGCTTTTTTCCTAACACCGCGTCAAAATAGTTTCAAAAAATGCGAACGATGATCTGTTTGCAGGCAATTAGATAAAAGCAGGTCAAGTGCGATCCCATTTCATAATGAAGATGATTTTATTTAAATGTGTGTAGTTGAGAAATATATGATGTTAATTTAACGGGAAATCGGATTTATCTACTTGTTTGTTTAATTTTATTATGCTAATTTTAGACTTAGTTGATATTCTGATTAAGCAGCAAGAAGATATCTGTAGTGTAACCCAGTGATGATAACCCAACGTTAGCTGCTTAGGAAATGGAAACCCTGGAAATCAGCAATAATTAAAGATTTCAGCTACCCTATTTTGAACAACTAATATGTCTCTGTGACATAATTGGGCGAAGCATATTTGCCCGGATATCATTAAAGACCAATTGTTACATTGTAATACTGGGAATGAGTAGTACCGCAACTCTTCCGGCCTTAACTTTCTGCGCCGATAATATTTCCCACGCTTTATAAATTCCACCTGCATGATCTTGTGTTGAACAAATCGTGTAGGAGAACTTTATTTTACTGAACCCCTGTTTATATGAAGAACGAAACACCAATTATCACATTAGTAGACACTAAGTGGTATGTCGCTTACACGCGTGCAAATTTTGAAAGGAAGGTAGCAAAGGAAATCATTGACCAGCAGATAGAGCATTATCTGCCTATGCGAAAGGAGATCCGCAAGTGGAGTGACCGGCTAAAAAAGATTGAAATACCACTGTTTCCAAACTACATTTTCGTTAAGATTAAATTGTTGCATAAGGTTGATATTCTGGGTATACCAGGCGTGCTTTCACTGGTTTCTTTCAGCGGCCAGCCAGTAAGCATCAGTGAACGTGAAATAGAGCATATCAGGAAAATAGAAGAAAAGGGTAAAGATATTTCGCTTGAATATTATTACTGTGTTGGCGACCGTGTCAGGATCACGTCGGGCATCTTCACCGGGATGGAAGGTATACTAATGCGAAAATCCGGACAGATGAGATTCGTGTTAAAGCTGGCGGCAATCAGTCAGGCGGTATCTGTAGAAATTGAGAGCGATCAACTTGAAAGATTGGACTAAACATCCATTATTTAATTAACCACAACTTTGTTTATGAAAGCATTTTTATTCCCCGGACAAGGATCACAGCGAAAAGGAATGGGTAAGGAACTCTTTGAAAAGTATCCTGCACAGACAAGCGCTGCAAGTAATATACTAGGCTATGATATTGAACGCCTTTGTGTTGAAAATCCTGACAGATTATTGAATGAAACTACCTACACCCAGCCGGCGCTGTATGTGGTGAATGCCTTGTCATATCTGGACAGGATCGAACAGGAGTCAGCGCCTGAATTTGTATTAGGACATAGTCTTGGGGAATATGTAGCACTATTTGCAGCCAGCGTGTTTTCTTTTGAGACAGGCTTACAGCTCGTAAAACGACGCGCCGAAATAATGGGGCAAGTCAAGAATGGAGGTATGGCGGCGTTGATCGGATTAAAGCTAAACGTAGTAGAGCAACTATTGGCGGATAACGGATACACCAATATGGATATTGCCAATTACAACTCTGCTGAACAGATTGTGATCTCTGGAACAAAGGATGATATTGCTGCAGCGCAGGCGTTGTTTGAGCGTAAGGGTGCTAAATTATATTATCCGCTGAATGTGAGTGGCGCTTTTCATTCCCGTTATATGAAAACGGCTGGAGATGCCTTTCGTCAATATATACAGCAATTTACTTTCAATGCACCGGAGATACCCGTGATTGCCAACTATACGGCAAGGCCCTATACCCCGGCAGTACTGATAGAATGGCTGGCCGCACAGATTACCAGCCCGGTGAAATGGTATGAAAGTGTAAGTTATGTGCTGGCGCATGGCGAAGTAGATCTTTATGAAGTAGGACCGGGAGATGTGCTGACGAAAATGAAGGATTTTATTATTGCAGACCCGATGCCTGCTGCCGGTTTTGGCGTTACGCCAATAGTCAGGAAGCCAGCAGCCGATAACGCTGTAGTCTTTAATACTGCTTACGCCAAATTATTGGGCACTGCTGACAAGGCAGCATTGGAGGCTACCGCTGCTACATTGGGCAGTGAGGCATTCAGGAAAACATATAATACTAAATATGCCTACGCGGCAGGTGCCATGTTTTATGGTATTTCCTCAGTTGCATTTGTCACTCGTATGGCAAATGCAGGTTACATGAGCTACTTCGGTACCGGCGGTTTGTCCATTACGGAAGTAGAGACAGCCATCAAACAGATTAAAGCCGCCGTACGTCCTGGTCAGCCTTACGGAATGAACCTCTGGCATCAGGCCGCAGATCCTGTCGCCGAATTTAAACTGGCAGCGCTTTTTGTACAACAGGAGATACGTTTTGTTGAAGCGGCTGCCTATGTCGGATTGAGTAAAGCTATCGTTTATTACAGGCTGAAAGGATTACAGAAAGATGTCAACGGCAATGTCACTGCTGTTAACAAGGTGATGGTGAAGTTATCCCGTCCTGAAGTAGCACAGGTATTCCTGGAGCCAGCGCCGGAGCAGCTGGTACGGGAATTAGTGGCAGAAGGATTTATTACAGCAGAGCAGGCAGAATGGGCTTCTTCGTTCCCTATGGCGGACGATATCTGTACAGAAGCTGATTCGGCCGGGCATACCGACCGACGTATGCCTTATGCGTTGCTGCCCGCTATGCGTAAGCAAAGAGATGACCTGCAGGCAATACATCAATTCCGGACGCCGGTAAGGGTAGGAGTAGCGGGTGGTCTTGGAACACCTGATACACTGGCAGCTTCATTCATACTTGGCGCTGACTTCGTGCTGACAGGCTCCATCAATCAATGTACAGTCGAAGCGGGCATCAGTAGTGCTGTAAAAGATATGCTGCAGGAGATGAATATTCAGGATACCGATTATGTGCCTGCCGGCGACATGTTTGAATTTGGTGCGAAGGTACAGGTGCTGAAGAAAGGTTTGTTCTTCCCCGCCCGGGCAACTAAGCTGTATGAACTCTATAAAAGATATGATGCTATTGAGCAGATAGATACGAAGGATAAGACGCAGCTGGAAGAACGTTATTTCAGGAGGTCACTGGAATCTGTCTTCCAGGAAATCAAGGGTCAGCTGCCTGCGGCAGAACTGGAAAAAGCATTAAAGACACCGAAGCATAAAATGAGTTTGATCTTCAGGAGATACTTTTCAAATAGTCTGCAGGCAGCTTTGTCAGGTAATGCAGATGCCAAAGTAGATTACCAGGTGCATACGAGCGCTGCCCTGGGGGCATTCAACCAGTGGGTCAAGCATACGCCGCTCAGCACCTGGAGGAACCGCCATGGAGATGAACTGGCCACATTACTGATGCATGGTGCGGCCGCCTGGCTTCAGACTTTTTATGCAGCGCCACCTTTTTCCTCAGGAGCTGCCACAGCAGCAGTTACACCTGGTCCAATCAGGAAGCCTGTTCAGCTGGTGTAGATCATTCAGTCACATTACTGTTTAATCCCAAAAAATAATGTTATGCCTACCATTGTTTTCCTGTTTGCCGGACAGGGTTGCCAGTATTTTAACATGGGTGCTGAGTTGTACAATACAAATGTATACTTCCGGAACACCCTGTTAACCCTCGACAAAGAAGTACGTAAGATGATGGGTGCTTCTGTAGTTGAATATATTTATGACAAGTACCATCATCGTGAACAGGTGTTTGATGACATCCGCTTTTCCAACCCGGCGATCTTTATGATACAATATGCGTTGGCGAGGTACCTGCAGGAAGAAATGCATATACGGCCAGATGGAGTACTGGGTAGCAGTCTCGGTGAAACTGTTGCAGCGGCAGTAAGCGGAATTGTGCGGCCCGTGGACATGTTATATGCACTGATAGAACAGGCACGTATCATTGAACAACAGTGTTGCCGCGGAGGGATGATAACGATACTGGGAGATCCGGCAATGTATGAAGATACACCGCTACTGAGAGATAATGCCGCTTTGATCGCTGTCAGCTATAAAGGTCACTTCACAGTGTCAGCCAGTCAGGGCGCGCTGATTGCAATACAGGCATATCTGGACAGCAAGGAGGTGGCATATAGCATATTGCCGGTGAAGTATCCTTTTCACAATCTGTTGCTTGATGGAGCGAGGGACCACTTCCTGAATACCCTTCGTCAGGTACATTTTTCGCAACCTGCCATATCTTTTTATTCAGGTGTGCAGGCAAAGCAACTTCATAGTGTTGACGCCAGCTATTTCTGGGACGCCGTGCGGGAGCCGATCCGGTTCACAGAGGCCATCAGGCAGCTGGAAGCAAATGGTCCCAGGTTTTATGTAGATTGTAGCCCGTCAGGAGGCTGTATTAATCTACTGACAAAGGTGCTATCACCTTCATCTATATCGACAAGACATACTATCATGAACCCCTTTGGTCAGGAATTGAAAAACCTAAAGCTATTGATTCAGCAAAGACAGGCACTCTCCCTTTACAGCTAGATGTTGTTTCACATTTTTAATGTTTAAATCGTTAGTTATGGAAAAATATACATTAACGATTAACTGTGAGTTTATCAACGAGGTAGGCATTCTCGTAAGCCACACGCTCAGGGCGGACGCCCACACTAAACCCCAGATAGAAGACAAGTACATGTTCATCAGCAGGCATCACTTTAAGCCTATTGTTATCCGGATACAGCAGATACTGGATTATCTGCTGCCAGACACAGAAGTGATCTGCCATGGTGAGGAAGTAGATGAATTTGACAACATCAGAGAAGCTTTCTATTCCCGTTTTACAATTGACTGACGCCACAATTTAATTAAGCAGAGAAGATATGCGAACGGTTTTAAGCAACTACGCGCAGGGATACTTAACCCTGCCGCTGCTATTGCCATGCCTGCGGAAAGGCCTTTGGGATGTCGCAGCAGGGTTACAGCCATTTACAACAGCGGTATTGAGTGATCGTCTGCAGATAAATAAAGTGCCATTGGCAATGGTATTGCATGCGCTGGAATATCTGGGTTATGTATCACAACAGCCAACATCCGGATGGACCCTGATCAGCAAAGACCCACCCTATGTACACACTGCAGGATCACTTGCTGACTGGCTGGAGTTCCCTGTGGAGGAGTATCTGTTGATGAACGATGGTAGTATCACCTTACAGCCTTTACTGGAAGTATTATCGGCGGTTGCAGCAGCGGAAGAAGAGCGGCTGGTACAATACGCTGAAGGGAGATGGCTATTGCCATTACTGCTGCTATTGCATGAGAAGGGGGGACTGCCGCGTGCCGCTGGCCAGGTCTTATTGGCAGAAGGCATATCAGAGACAGCTGTGACGGAGATAACGCAATTGTTCGTTGATCGTCAATGGTTGCACCCTTACGATAAAACACTGACCAACGCTGGTCAGGAGCTTTGTGAGGAGTTAGCTGCGTTAACAGGCATATTGGCGTATGGTCAATTGTTAAGTGAACCAACAGAATGGTTGTCCGGCGATTTTGCCACTACCTTATCTGCCGGACTGGAAACAGTGCTTGCTGATGCCGGCGACCAGCAGCAGCTGGAACAACTGGTTAAAAAGATTGAGACAGAACAACAGCTAAGTAGTGGACAATCATTAACTGTGTACGCATATACTGATCACCGGGACAGTTATCTGAAAGATAATCAGCTCAGTAAGTTAGCACGGATGGCAGATCAGCATGGAGTGGTCATCCTGGAACAACACTGGATGTCTCCGGAATTAACAGGCGCTACTGCAACAACACTTGAGCCGTTGACCGGGTTGCTGCCTGTCACAGCTCATGCTTTTCTAATGAAGGCAGCTGCACAACAACTGATACCAGCGCCGGGATATTCGTTCAAATATCCATCGGCGCTACCTCATACAGCTGCTACACTTACTTACTTCCGTAAGCAGGATTACCAGATACGTCTGGCCACTATTGATGACCTGCCTGTCCTGAACAAACTGGAAGCAGCTTGTTGGCCATCACCATTGCAGATATCCGGGCCAGTGTTAAGAGAGCGGCTGGAGGTTTTTCCTGAAGGACAGCTGGTACTCGTATTACAGGGGAAGGTTGTGGCTGTATGTTACAGCCAGCGTATTGCCGATGAAACACTTTTGTTGCAGCGTACCATGCATGATGTGCATCAGTTGCATATGGCCGATGGACCTGTTGTACAGCTGCTGGCATTAAATGTATTGCCGGAATGGCAACAGCTCTGTCTCGGAGATCAGCTGCTGGAATTTACGCTGCAACGCGCCGCCCTGATGCCTGGAGTGCAGAAAGTGGCAGGCGTAACCAGGTGCAGGGACTACCAGGCGCATAGTCACATCCCCCTGGAAGCATACATCTTCCATACAAATCAGCAGGGGTTCTGCACAGACACAACGTTACGTCTGCATGCGATGCATGGCGCTACCATCACAGCGCTTATTCCTGGCTACAGGCCTGATGACGGAGTCAACCTCGGTGCGGGTGTGCTGGTAGTATATGATGTGTTTAACAGGCAATTACAGCAGCCGGCCGCTGTCAAAGATATACCGGCGGAGAAACCTCCGGTCAGGAAATTTATCACATCTACTATACAAAGATTACTGGGCAACCAGGCAGCTGCTTTTGCGCTGAATAGTCCGCTGATGGAAATGGGATTGGATTCAACAAATCTTATTGATCTGAATGAGACAATCCGCTTTCATTACCAAATCAATCTTACGACCTCTTTCTTTTTTGAATATAACACCGCAGCAGAGGTGATAGCTTACCTGGAAGAATTATTTCCGGGGGAAGAACAGCCTGTTGCCGATAAAGTAATAACCACTATGACACCTGTTTCAGACCATAAAGAAGAAAGTAATGACATTGCCATTATCGGGATAGCCTTACGCTTTCCCGGCGGGGCAACGGATAAGCGCACGTTCTGGGAGCTACTACGGCAGGAACGTTGTGCAATTACAGAGATGCCGGCAGGCAGAGTGCGATGGCCGCAGGAAATTCAGCCTTTGGAAGATCACAGCGGCATAGGCAAAGGAGGTTTTCTGGATGACATCAGCACCTTTGACGCAGCATTTTTCAGAATATCCCCCAGGGAGGCTGAGCTGATGGATCCGCAGCAAAGATTACTGCTGGAACTGAGTTGGGAATGCCTCGAAGATGCAGGTTACAATCCTGCTGCACTCTCAGGAAGTACAACGGGCGTTTTTGTTGGAGCCAGCGGCTCTGACTACCACCTGTTGCTGAATGAGCACTTATCCAGCGTGGAAGGACATATGGGAACAGCCGTTTCCATGTCCGCATTGCCAAACCGCATCTCTTACTTCTACGATTTTAACGGTCCCAGTATACAGGTTGATACAGCCTGTTCCAGTTCATTGGTGTCAGTACACGAAGCAGTCAAGGCTTTACGTACCGGCGAGTGTAATATGGCGCTGGCAGGTGGAATTAATATCATCTGCCATCCTGGTACCAGCATCAGCTACTACAAACTCGGTATGTTATCCAAAGATGCGCTTTGTAAGACTTTTGATCAGGAGGCAAATGGTTATGTCAGGGGAGAAGGGGCAGCATTGTTGTTACTAAAGCCGCTTACTGCTGCGCAACAGGACAATGATCCGATATATGCGGTGATCAAAGGTACAGCTACCAATCACGGCGGACTGGCAAGCGGGTATACGGTGCCTAATCCGGCCCGTCAGGCAGAATTGCTGACCAAGGCATACCAGAATGCCGGTGTTTCAGCCGCAACATTGAGCTATATAGAGGCGCATGGCACTGGTACCTCACTAGGGGATCCGGTGGAGGTGGCGGGCCTGAAAAAGGCATTTTCCGGGTATGAGTTGTCAGGGGCTGTCTGCGGACTTGGATCTGTGAAGACAAATATTGGCCATTTAGAGGCAGCAGCAGGTATAGCGGGGTTGATTAAGGTGATACTGAGCATGCAGGCAAAGACATTGCCGGCATCTTTACACTTTAATACACTGAACCCCCAGATATCACTGGAGGATACGCCCTTTTATATTGTTAATCATACCCGGCCCTGGAATGTAGCAGATGGAACTTCAATACGGAGGGCGGGTGTCAGTAGCTTTGGCTCGGGAGGAGCAAATGCACATGTAGTGTTGGAAGAGTATACAACATTACCGGAAGCAGCAGACAGTGATACGCCGCAGCTAATCCTGTTTTCTGCCAGGAATAGCCGGCAGCTTGAAAGAACAATACACCGGTTCGCCAATTACCTGGAAAACCAGGAACAGCCATTATCGCTGAGGGCCATCGCCCGGACCTTGCAGACGGGTAGGGACGAGATGGATGAGCGGGCGGCATTTATTGCAGGAAGTACGCAGGAACTGTTGCAGCAATTGCAGGATTTTTTAGCTGGTAACACTACACAGCCGCATATGTTTATGGGTCGCCTTAGTCCGGCGCACCGGGATACCGAAGCGGCAGACGATGAGGATATGCAGTTTACTATACAGGCATGGCTGAAGAAACATAAATGGGCCAAACTGGCCGATGCTTGGATAAAGGGTGTCAGGATCAACTGGCAGATGTTGTATGAGGGGCAGCAGCCAGCACGTTTACATCTGCCAGGATATGTTTTTGCTGATACCAGATACTGGGCGATAAAACCCACAGTCTCAGTTGATGAGCCCTCTGTTATTCCAACACTTACGATACCAGCAGTGACTGTGAAGAATGATTTACCAGCGGGTATTAAACCATTGGGTATCACGCTTAAAAGCTCAGCCATTGTTGCCGGTGAGAGGGGTATGACAATAAAAGCTGACGGAATTGCGCCGGCGATACTCGAAGAGTCACTGAAAGCGTCCCTGGCAGAGGCATTATATATGAACGCCGTAGACGTAGACGTTGAAAGGAAGTTTACCGATATGGGCCTGGACTCTGTAGTAGGTGTGGAATGGATACGGGTTGTCAACAAGCAATATGATCTGCACTTACCGGCAACGCGTATTTATGACTATCCAACCATCAGGGAGTTTGCGGCGTTCCTGCATCCTTTACTGCAAACAAGTGTAGCACAGACAGTACCTGTTGTTACTGCATCAGTAACAGATGAGGCAATAGCAACAACGTATACGCGACTGCCGGAAGAACTGCGGCAATCGCTGGCAGCGGTCCTGTTCCTTGAAGCTGTTGATATACCTTATGAAAAGAACTTTATTGAATTAGGCATGGATTCGGTATTGGGTGTGGAATGGGTAAGGGCGTTGAATAAACAGTACGGCACTAACATCCAGGCAACTAAAATATATGATTATCCTACGCTGAACGATTTCTCGGCTTTCTTCGGCAAAATGGTGGCGCAGCAGCCCAAAGCGGCTGTTGTTGCACCGGTAGCACCAACATCTGACACTACACCTGTCTCGTTGCCTTTGATGGAGACATCGGCACATATGCCAGCAGCAGCGTACGGACTTACCGTCTCAGGAGTTCAGACATTGCAGGAGCTGGTATTGTCATCATGGGAGGCAGGTACACCAGGGGAGAATGAAATCTCAATAACAGTGATCGCTTCCGCAATTAATTTCCCCGATGTACTCTGCGTGAAAGGATTGTATCCTACTATGCCTGAATATCCTTTTGTGCCTGGTTTTGAAGTAGCTGGTGTGGTAAAGGCAGTTGGCGCTGGCGTAGAAAGCTTTAAGCCGGGAGACGAAGTAATTGCACTGACGGGTAAGCAGCTGGGAGGTCATGCAGCAGTGGTGAATGTGCCAGCTGATTTAACTGTAAAGAAACCAGCGCTGTGGACCTTTGAAGAAGCATGTAGCATGCCCATGGCATTCGTGACGGTGTATCATGCTTTCGAGTTGGCAAAGGTGACGGCCGGAGAAAAGATCCTGATACATACCGCTAGTGGAGGAGTTGGCATGATGGCATTACAGCTGGCTGCTATCAATGGTCTGCAGGTGTATGCCACAGCAGGAAAGCAGGAGAAACTTGCATTGCTCGAAGGGCTTCATGTGGCGAGCCCAATGAATTATCATCATGACTTTGATAAAGATATACAAGCCGCCGGAGGAGTGGACCTTGTACTGAATATGTTGTCAGGAGTGGCCATACAAAAAGGGCTGAATAGTCTCAGGAAGGGTGGTCGCTACATGGAACTGGCGGTACATGGACTAAAAACAACAGGAACGCTCGACCTATCCCGGCTGTTGGACAATCAATCTTTTTATAGTATTGATCTGCGCAGGTTAAGTTTTGATAAACCACAGGAATGCCGCCGGATGTTAGAAGTAATGGTGGAGCTGGGAGAGAAAGGGCACATCATACCACTGGTGTCACGTATCTATCCGGTAAGCCGTATTACAGAAGCCATGCAATATGTAGAACAGGGGCAGCATATCGGTAAAGTCGTGGTCAGTCATCGGGCAGAGGTAATAAGTGATCTTGCTGTCCACCTGACGGCAACACTAAAAGCGCATTTACATAAACCATTACAGGCTGTTGTCAAACCAGCTTCCACTCCGGAGAACGTGCAGGAAAAGATTGCTATTATTGGCATCAGCGGACAGTTTCCACAAGCGGCTTCGTTGGATATATTCTGGCAGCAATTGCGGGATGGCAAAGACTGTATCACTGAAGTGCCCGCAGATCGATGGCCGGTAGATGCCTTTTATGGCACTGATATGAAAGCACCTGGTAAAACCATCAGTAAATGGATGGGCGTACTGGAAGACGCTGATAAGTTTGATCCGTTATTTTTTAATATTTCTCCGGCAGAAGCAGAACAGATAGATCCGCAGCAACGGCTATTCCTGGAGAGCTGCTGGCATTGTATTGAAGATGCAGGTATACGTCCGGCAGATCTGGCAGGAACAGATTGTGGGGTGTTTGCAGGTGTATCTGCAAATGATTATGCTGCAGGTGTCTCCGGCGATCAGCTGAATGGACAGGGACTGATGGGTAATTCATCAGCTATTCTAAGTGCGCGCATTTCTTATTTGCTGAACCTGAAAGGTCCTTCACTCGCAATTGATACTGCATGTTCCTCTGCTTTGGTGGCAATTGCGGCTGCATGTGATAGTCTGCTGCTCGGACGTAGTAGTCTGGCGCTTGCAGGAGGCGTAAATGTGCTGGCTGGTCCGCAGATGCATATCATGACAAGCCGGTCAGGCATGTTGTCTGCCTCGGGGCGTTGTTATGCTTTTGACAACCGCGCAGATGGATTTGTACCCGGAGAAGGAGTAGGTGTTATTTTGTTGAAGCGGCTGAGCGACGCAGAACGTGATGGAGACCACATATATGGAGTTATTAGTGGATGGGGCGTAAACCAGGACGGCAAAACAAATGGTATTACAGCACCGAGTGTACTGTCACAGGCCGCACTGGAAGAAGATATCTACCGCAGATTCAACATTGACCCAGCCGGTATAGGGATGGTCGAAGCACATGGCACAGGTACACAACTAGGCGATCCGATAGAAGTGGAGGCATTGACAACAGCCTTCAGAAAGTTCACCGATGAAACGTCCTATTGTGCGCTCGGAGCAGTAAAAAGCAATATTGGGCATCTATTGGCTGCGGCTGGTGTTGCCGGAGTTATTAAGGTCTTGCTTGCCTTGAAATACCGGGAAATACCTCCGGCAGTTCATTTTCAAACATGTAACGAGCATATTGCGTTGGAGGGTAGCCCTTTTTATATCAATGCTACGCCCGTATCGTGGGAAACCCGTAGAAGAGCGGCCGTCAGCTCATTTGGTTTTAGCGGCACAAATGCGCATATCGTAATCGATGGATACACCGAGAAAGTAATCGCTCCGTCAAACGTGCAGGCACCGGTATTTGTTTTATCTGCGACTGACAAGTCAGACCTGATCAGGTATGCATGGCAGCTCCGGCATTATATTGCCGGTCATAGCGTACCCTGTGCGGAGATGCTGCATGTATTACAGACAGGCAGGCAACAGCTGGCACACAGGCTTGCGTTTGTTGCACATAACAATACGGAGGTAGTTACACAGCTTGACCGTTTTCTTACAGATGAGCAATCTGCACCTATATATACCGGAATAGCAAAAAGAGCGGCTCCTCCGACAGCTGCTGATATAGAGGATGCTGCTACGTTGCAACAGGCCTGGGTTAACCGCGGGCAGTGGGAGAAGCTGGCTTTAACATGGGCAAGCGGCGGTATCATTGACTGGTCTGCGCTTTACAAAGAAAAGCCGGTACGTGTTTCTCTACCTGGTTATCCTTTCAGAAGGGAACGTTATTGGATCAGTCAGACAAGAATTGTGTCCGGAGCGCCAACCAGTCACCATACACCCCCTTCAACCGTTATCCTGCAGCCAGGGTGGAAACCGGCAATACGCGGGTTGCGACAGGACGTTCCTGCTAAGCACGTATTAATGTATTGTGGGTTGGATGATCAGGCAGCAACAGTATTGCACACCGTTTATCCAGAAGCAGCAATTATAGCGCCGCTGTACCGGGCGCAGGATATAGGTAACCTGTATACCAGGTATGCCACATTGTTGCTGGAGATTGTACAGGGGGCTTGTCACCAGCCCGAACAACTGGTGCTCATACAGGTACTCGTGCCAGGTAAGTCGGAGGAGAGGTTGCTGAGCGGTTTGTCGGGTGTTTTACAAACGGCATCCCGGGAAGCGCCGCATATAAACGGACAGCTGATACTTACTGATGCTGAGGAACGGTTATTTACGCTATTACCGGAGTTGCCTTTTTATTCAACTTATCACTTATTACATCACAAGGACGATGTGCTGCTAACCAGGGATTGGCAACCTTTTACAACAAGCGGCTTACAACATGTAAGCTGGCGCGAGAAAGGCGTATATCTCATCACAGGAGGCGCAAGCGGTCTTGGTTGGCTAATGACAAATGAAGTGACAAAACGCTTGCAGGAAGTAGTCATTGTGCTGGTGGGTCGTAGTGTATTACCGGAAAATAAACAGGTAGCCTTACAGCGGCTGAATACAGGACGAATAAGGGTGGTATATCACCAGGTGGACGTTACCAGCAAGGAAGCCATAAGCGCCCTGGTGAATGATATCATTGCTACTTATGGGGCATTACACGGCATTGTACACAGTGCGGGCGTTATCAGTGATAATTATCTCATCCATAAAACGCCGGAGGTATTTGGCGCTGTGATGGCACCGAAAGTGCAGGGTTTGATTAACATTGATCATGCAACAGCAGGCGTTCCACTGGACTGGCTCTTACTATGTTCCTCTGTAGCAGCTATCAATGGTAATATTGGGCAGGCCGATTACGCAGCCGCTAACGCATTCATGGATGCATATGCTATATATCGTAATGACCTCGTTACGGCCTATCAGCGACAGGGGCGAACCCTGTCCATCAACTGGCCTTATTGGAGAGATGGAGGGATGCAGGTCAATACGGCGGTGCAGCAGGATCTTGAAGAAGAAGGATTATATCCCATGAGTACACCGGAAGGTATGCAGGTGTTGGAATCGTTATTGTCATTGGCAAACGGGCACTTGCTTGTACTGCACGGGCATACCGCAAAACTTCAATCGGCTTTGTCTGGGCAGCCACAGTTACAGCAAGGTATTGCAGCGTCCTCACAATTGCCGGATGCTGGGTTGCTGTACAAGCACACGCTGGTGAAGATGAAGGAATTGTTTGCCGGACTGACCCGCATTGATGCCGGCAGGATAGACGAGGAGGAACCGCTGGAAAGCTATGGCATTGACTCTATCCTGATAACAAATCTTAACAGACAGCTGGTACAGTTATTTGGTAATATATCACGTACCTTATTGTTCGAGTACCAGACTATCGGCGCATTAACTAGATACTTCACAGCGAAATATCCGGAAGCCTGCGTAAAATGGACGGGTATGCAGCTGCAGCAGGGCACAACGGTGGAAACAGTGATCAGTCTGCCGCCCGTACAAGTAGCGCCAAAGGCGGTTCGTGAGCCGATTGCGATCATTGGTGTAAGTGGACGTTATCCGCAGGCGGATAGTCTTGAGGACTTCTGGGAAAATCTTGTTGGCGGAAAAGACTGTATTACAGAAATACCCGCTGAACGCTGGTCGCTTGATGGCTTTTATGAACCGGATAAAGAACAGGCTATTGCAGCAGGAAAGAGTTATAGTAAATGGGGCGGGTTCCTGCAGGACTTCCAGGCGTTTGATCCGGTATTTTTCAATATCACTCCAAAAGAGGCTATAAGCATGGATCCTCAGGAAAGGATCTTCCTGGAGATCTGCTGGCAGGCACTTGAGGATGCAGGCTATACAAAGGAACTCCTGGATAAACAACATCAGCGAAAAGTCGGTGTGTTTGCAGGTATTACAAAAACCGGATTCGATTTGTATGGTCCGGAATTATGGCAGAAAGGTCAACGTCAGTATCCGCGCACGTCATTCAGTTCGGTTGCCAACCGTATATCCTACCTGCTGAATCTGCAAGGCCCCAGCATGCCGGTGGATACGATGTGTTCATCTTCACTGACCGCTGTACACGAGGCATGTGAACATCTGCTTAGAAATGAATGCGACATTGCGATAGCAGGAGGCGTGAATCTATATGTACATCCTTCCAGTTATGTTGTGTTGAGCGCCTACCGCATGCTTTCTGCGGATGGTAGTACGCGCAGTTTCGGAGCTGGCGGTGATGGGTTTGTGCCCGGGGAAGGGGCTGGTGCAATCATATTGAAACGGCTGTCGCAGGCGGAAGCAGATGGAGATCATATCTATGCAATAATCAGAGGTACTGGTATTAATCATGGTGGAAAGACTAATGGTTTCACAGTACCTAATCCTTTAGCACAGGCTGCATTGATCAGAAAGACACTTGATAAAGCAGGTATTAATGCGGCGGCGGTCAGCTACATGGAAGCACACGGTACCGGTACCGAATTGGGAGATCCTATTGAGGTAACAGGAATAACACAGGCATTTGAAACAGATACGAACAGTAAGCAATTTTGTGCATTAGGATCTGTCAAATCGAATATTGGTCACCTGGAAGCTGCTGCTGGTATTGCAGGTATTACAAAAGTACTGCTGCAGATGAAACATGGTATACTCGTACCAGCACTACATGCTGAAGAGCATAATCCTAATATCAACTTTTCCGATACTCCATTGATTTTGCAGCAGAAAATAGGAGCATGGCAGAAACCAGTTTTTGTGAAAGATGGAGTGACGTACGAATACCCCCGGATTGCCGGCGTATCTTCTTTTGGAGCTGGCGGATCCAATGCTCATGTTATACTGGAAGAATATATACCTGCCAGTAAGCCGGTGATTAGTCACCCTACTACCAATGTCATTGTTCTATCTGCGCTTAATAAGGAGCGTTTGCATCTGGTAGCAATACGTTTATTGCATGAATTACAAACGAAGAACTATTCGCCTGAACAGTTCAACAGTATTGCGTGGACGTTGCAGACAGGCAGGGAAGCGATGGCCGAGCGGCTGGCATTTGTAGCCACATCTGTAGCAGATATCGTAGCAAAACTTGAGAGCTACATCACTGACAGTGACCTGCCCTTTATTTACACGGGCAACTATAACAGGTACAGTGAAAACAATGCGGCAGGACTTACTAAAGACGAAATGGACACGCTGTTCCCTGTTTGGGCGAAGTCAGCGTCCTATGACCGGATAGCCGCTGCCTGGATAAAAGGATATCAGCCAGACTGGCGGTTACTCTATGGCGACAGACAACCACAACGGATATCTCTGCCGGCATATCCGTTCATACGGCAACATGTGTGGTGGCCAACAGAACAACCGGCAATGTCGCCTTTACAAACACCGGAAATATTTGCACCTGTAGAAAAGATTTCTCTACAACAATTTGAGACGCCGGTAGAACAGTCTTTAATCTGGCCGGATGAACCAGATTATACAATAGCTGAGATACAAGATGCATTGGTGAAAAGTTTTGCTGAAGCGGTATTATTGTCACCTGCGCATATCGATATTAATAAGCCATTCATAGAAATGGGACTTGATTCCATTGTCGGCGTTGAATGGATGAGGACAGTGAACAATGATTACCAGCTTAATCTGCCTACTACGCGGGTATATGACCATCCAACTATTAAGGAGCTGGCGGCTTTTATATCAGGACATTTGAATGAAAGTGTTGAACCTGGTGAAACAGTTGCTCTGAAGCCGGTGCATTCCATCCTGGTGTATCAGTCAGTCAATATACCGGTTGAAGAAAAGAAGGTTGAACCAAGTAGGCCATCGGCATCTGCGAGTAAGGAGAGTATTGCTATTATTGGTATCAGCGGACAATTTCCTAAGTCGCCAACACTTGAGACGTTTTGGGACAATCTTCAGCAGGGGAGGGACTGTATCAGTGAAATACCCGGTGAACGATGGCCTGTTGATCTCTTTTACGATACTGACCTGAAGGCACCCGGTAAAAGTAATTCCCGGTGGATGGGTGTATTGGAAGATGCTGACAAGTTTGACCCATTGTTCTTCCATATCTCGCCGTCAGAGGCTGCATTGATGGATCCGCAGCAACGACTATTCCTGGAAAATAGCTGGCGTTGTATTGAACATGCAGGCATCCGCCCGCGTAGCCTTTGGGACAGCCGTTGCGGTGTTTTTGCCGGATGCGCACATGGCGATTATGATGATGGTATGCAAGGGAAAGACGTAAATGCCATGGGCCTGATGGGGTGCTCAACCGCTATTCTGAGTGCGCGTATTGCGTATATGCTTAATCTGAAAGGTCCATGTCTTACGATAGATACCGCCTGCTCATCCGCCCTTGTAGCGATAGCAGATGCGTGTAACAGTCTCCTGATGGGACACTGTGATATTGCGCTTGCAGGAGGAGTGCAGGTGATGTCCAATCCCCGCACGCACGCCATGATCAGTAAAGCGGGAATGTTATCTCCGACAGGGCATTGCTATACGTTCGACGACCGTGCAGACGGTTTCGTGTCCGGAGAAGGGGTAGGTGTATTTTTGTTAAAGCGGCTTACTGACGCTGAACGAGACGGCGATCATGTTTATGGTGTTATTCGTGGTTGGGGTGTAAATCAGGATGGTAAGACCAATGGTATCACTGCTCCCAGTGTGAAGTCCCAGGCTGCCCTGGAAGAATATGTTTATCGCCATTTTGACATTGACCCAGCTACTATCACCATGGTAGAAGCGCATGGTACCGGCACACGCCTGGGCGATCCGATAGAGGTAGAAGCATTGACGACTGCGTTCAGAAAGTTTACCAATAAAGCAGAGTATTGTGCCTTGGGATCTGTAAAGAGTAATATCGGACATCTGCTTACAGCAGCAGGCGCTTCCAGCCTGATCAAAGTGCTGTTGTCCATGCAACATAAAGTCCTTCCGCCTACTATTAACTTTAACCAGTTGAATGCGCACATTCAGCTGGATAATACTCCTTTTTATATCAATACAGCAGCGAAGGAGTGGAAGGTCGAAGGCAATACGCCACGTCGTGCAGCGGTCAGCTCCTTCGGCTTTAGCGGAACGAACGTACATCTGGTGATCGAAGAATACGACCGCCAAAGGCCGGTATCGGAAGTGAACACACCATTGTCTTCCGTTTTTGTATTATCTGCAAAAACAGCAGAGCGCCTGACAGCTTATGCGCAGTCGCTAAAAAGCTATTTAGTATCGGGTACGCCTGTTGATTTGCCTTCCTTGGCGTATACACTACAGACGGGGCGTGATGCCATGACGCATCGGCTCATCATGCTGGCTGCTGAAGAAACTACGCTATGTACAATACTTGACCGCTTTGTTGCCGGACAGTCTGATGCTGGGTACTATGCAGGTCAGGTGCTGAAGGAACAACGATCCGCTGCAGCGATTGGAAAGGATAGATTACAAACAGTGCTGAACAATTTCAACGATATACATTTTGCGGAGCTGGCCGCAGCATGGTTAAACGGGGCCGACATAGACTGGGATAGTTATTACCAACATCCCAGGCCGGCCAGAATAGCAGCGCCAACTTACCCATTTGCACGGGAACGTTATTGGCTGACAAACCCTATGTCGCCGTTGTTGGATGTGTTCAATGTACAGCCGGTCAGGTTGCATGTTGATCATTCCACCGGATCTGAAGGAAAGGTGCGTATTACTTTGTATGATGACAGGGATGGGATCTGCGCTACGTTTGATCAGTTGACCTATACCGGGGCAACACCTGCAGCGGCAACTAATCATTCGCTCGTACTTGCTCAGCCATCCTGGAGGTTTGCTATGCCGTCAGATGCTATTACCGGGAAAGCCGTTCGCCGTATACTGGTGCTATGCGACGCCCCGGCCTCAGTAACCATGCAGCTGCGAGGTAATGACCCGCTGTTAGAAGTACACGAACTGAATGGATACTCCCAGGACGAGGCAACCGGTTATGTAAGCCATTCAAAGGCCATTTTTAGCCTTTTACAGACGTTATTATTAGAAAAGGGGAATGAGTCTGTGTTTATTCAAGTAGTAACTGATAATGCGTTGTATGCCGGTCTGCATGCTATGCTAAGAACCGTGAGATTGGAAAATCCGCGCATTGACGGACAATTGTTACTACTGGATAACTGGGATGAGTTGCCGGCGGCGTTGAGTAATGGGGTAGATCACCCTTACGTACATTTTAAGCAACAGGCATCTCAACTACAAACGTTCATTGAGATACCGGTATTGCCGAATATTGCACCTGTTTGGAAGCAGAAGGGCGTTTATCTGATCACGGGAGGAGCCGGCGGACTTGGATTACTGTTCGCCAAAGAGATAGTTAGCAGGCAGCCGGATGTGACAATTATCCTTACCGGCCGATCCACATTAAATAGAGAAAAACAATCGCTGCTTGAAGCATTGCGCAACAAAGGTGCAGTCATCGATTACCAGCACACAGATATTTCAATAAGCGAGGATGTAACCACTCTGGTGACCTATATCCTGGAGCAATATGGCCGGCTCAATGGTATCCTGCACAGTGCAGGACAGATCCGTGATAACTTCATTATCCGTAAAACGGCGGCGGAACTGGAAACCGTATTACAGGCTAAGGCGAAGGGCACAAGATTGCTCGACCACGCTACCAGCCATCTGCCGCTGGACTTTTTTGTAGCTTTCTCTTCAGTAGCTGGTAGTATGGGTAATGCGGGGCAGGTGGACTATGCCGCAGCCAATGCTTTTATGGATAGCTATATGGCTTACCGGAAGACGCTCGTAACAGCCGGGCAGCGCTCAGGGGCCAGCCTATCAATAAACTGGCCACTCTGGCAGGAAGGAGGTATGCAAATAGATGCGGCAACGCTTACCCTCATCGCAAAAGATGGATTTCTGCCAATGGATACGACCTCCGGTATGCAGGCATTTTATCGGGGAATCAGTAGTGGAATGTCACAGCTGGTGGTACTGTATGGCGATGCACAGCTACTAAGGAACCGGATATTGGCTAATAACGTCCGCCGTAATTTGCCAGAGAGCGCTACACGCCATCAAAGCAATGAGGATTTACAGGAAAGGACATTGACAGCTCTGCAGGAGTTACTTGCCAGGTATATACAGCTCGCACCGTCGTTGATAGCGGCGGATGAGCCCTTAGAAAGTTATGGCATAGACTCTATTTTAATTACAACGCTTAATCAGGATCTGTCGGTAATCTTTCCTGATATACCAAGAACTTTATTCTTCGAGTATCAGACACTGGGAGAACTATCTGCACATCTTTCAACCGCTTACCCACAAGCTTGTGCGGAATGGATAGGTGCATCGCCCGCTTTAATAGTTTCACAGGAAGGAGTTGTTGCCAGTAAAGCAACAGCAGGAAGTTACACATATACTTATGAGCCAATTGCGATAGTGGGCATCAGTGGTAGATATCCGCAGGCAGCCAACCTGCGTGAGTTCTGGGATAACCTTTCTGCCGGCAGAGAAAGTATTTCAGAAATCCCGGCGGAGCGCTGGGCTTTAGAAGGCTTTTATGAGCCGGACATGGACAAAGCAATTGCTGAAGGCAAAAGTTATAGCAAATGGGGCGGTTTTATTACAGGATTCGCAGACTTTGATCCGGCATTCTTTAATATCTCTCCCAGGGAAGCGCTGACGATGGATCCACAGGAAAGGATTTTTCTGGAAGTTTGCTGGGAGGCCCTCGAAGATGCAGGATATACTAAGCAGTTGCTGGCTGAAAAGCATCAGCACCAGGTAGGTGTGTTTGCCGGTATTACTAAAACGGGATTTGACTTGTACGGACCCGGCTTATGGGAGAAAGGGGAAAAGATCTTCCCGCATACGTCATTCAGCTCCGTTGCTAATCGTATTTCATATTTGCTCAATCTGCAGGGACCAAGTTTACCAGTCGATACCATGTGCTCTTCCTCACTAACTGCCATTCATGAAGCCTGCGAATCGTTGATCAGAAGAGAGTGTGAAGTAGCCATTGCGGGAGGTGTAAACCTCTATGTGCACCCGTCCTCTTATGCAGGTTTATCTGCACACAGGATGTTGTCTGTTGATGGACACCTGAGAAGTTTCGGTGCAGGAGGTAATGGCTTTGTCCCTGGAGAAGGTGCTGGTAGCGTCATCCTGAAGCGGTTGTCTGATGCAATCGCTGACGGAGATCACATTTACGCGCAAATAAAGGCCACCGGCATTAACCACGGTGGAAAGACTAATGGCTATACGGTGCCTAATCCTGTAGCTCAGGCTAAACTGGTAAGAAAGACGCTTGAAAAAGCTGGTATCAGCGCCAGGATGGTAAGTTATATAGAAGCGCATGGAACAGGCACTGTATTAGGCGATCCAATCGAAGTACAGGGTTTAACACAGGCATTTGAAAAAGATAGTCAGGATAAGCAGTATTGTGCACTAGGTTCAGTGAAGTCAAACATCGGTCATCTTGAAGCGGCGGCGGGTATTGCTGGTATTACAAAGATAGTTTTGCAGCTGCAACACAGACAGCTTGTACCAAGTCTGCATATCGAGCAAATCAATCCTAACATAAATTTCAACAGAACGCCTTTATCACTGCAATATCAGTTGAGCGACTGGAAAAGACCAACAGTCCGCCTTGACGATATGGAGAAAGAATATCCGTTGATCGCCGGAGTATCCTCTTTCGGTGCAGGCGGCAGCAATGCCCATGTAATATTGCAGGAGTATATCGATAATAGTATACCTGCCACATATGACATGCCAGCAATCATTGTTTTGTCCGCTGCTGCACAACATACCTTGCAGCAGATAGTCATCCGTTTGGAGGAAGCAATTATACACAAGGGGTATACAGATAAAGATCTGCACCGCATTGCCTATACATTGCAGACCGGTCGTGAACATATGCAATGGCGGGCGGCCCTGGTTGTAAACAGCATAACGGAATTGAAGGCGGGATTGCGCCAGCTGATAGCAGGAAAAGGCGAGGGCTCAGGAGTGTTTACGGGTAATTTCAACAAATACCGGAAGGATGCAACAGGGTCATTTCCTGTACAGAATATTCGCTCCGCCTTCGCGTCCTGGATATCAGACAAGGCATATGATACCATTGCCGCAGAATGGGTGAGCGGTATGCAATTACCATGGCAGCAACTGTATGGAACTAGATTACCCCAGCGGATCTCACTGCCGGCCTATCCGTTTAATAGACAGCGCTATTGGTGGAATGACGTCGTAGCCCCCGAATCGCTATTACCTGAGAAACCTTCTGGTATCAGACTTGATCTGTCTACTGTATTAGTTGAGGCTAAAGCCCCGGCACAAATAACAGTAGCTATGGAAGAACTGGAAGCTGCCCTGGTAAGTAGTTTCGCTTCCACAATCTTATTGCCGGAAGAAGATATTGATATTGACAAGCCGTTTATAGATATGGGACTGGATTCCATAGTAGGTGTGGAATGGATACGGGCAGTCAATACCCAATATAATACCAGTATTACAGTCACTAAAGTATACGATCATCCAACTATCCGGGAGTTTGCTGCTTACCTGCATACACAATTGTCTGGCAAACAGACGGTCGTTACTGCATCACCAGCAGTTAGTGGTGTATCGGTACCACTGATCAAAGCAGTAGCTGAAACCGTACAGAAGGATATATCTGAGGAAGATTTGGAGCAAGCATTGATCACCAGTTTTGCAGCAACAATATTGCTGCCAAAAGAAGAGATTGATATAGACAAACCGTTTATCGATATGGGACTTGACTCGATAGTTGGTGTAGAATGGATACGGGCTGTGAACAATGAATATAATACCAGCATTACCGTAACCAAAGTGTATGACCATCCGACTATCCGGGAGTTTGCTGCCTATCTGAAAAGCCAGCTTTCCGGCATTACCACGCGCGTAGCCTCTCCGGTAGTTACACCTGCCACTGGAGTATCGGTGCCTCTTATTAAGCCAACACCGAAACCGTCAAATGATACACTACCGGAGCACTATGGCCTGGTCATCAATAAGGTGATGACGCTTGATGAACTGGCGTTGAAACCTTGGCAAGTACCTGCGCCCGGCCCAGGAGAAGTTACTATCAGGGTAATGGCATCAGCAGTAAATTTTCCGGATACGATGTGTGTAAAAGGGCTCTACCCAACGATACCTGATTACCCTTTTGTACCTGGCTTTGAATTAGCTGGTATTGTAACAGCCATAGGGGAAGGGGTTACAAGTTTTCGGTTGGGAGATGAAGTGATAGCATTGACAGGGCGTCAATTAGGCGCACATGCCAGTTATGTCAATGCGGATCAGCAGACAGTAGTGCGCAAGCCGGCAGCATGGAGCTTTGAAGAGGCTTGTAGTTTACCGGTAGTATTTGTAACAGTGTACTACGCTTTTAAACTGGGAAGACTATCGCCTGGTGAGAAGGTGCTAATACATACAGCTACAGGCGGCTGCGGGCTCGCGGCCATACAGATGGCAAGGCTGCTAAATTGTACGCTGTTTTGCACTTCCAGTAAGCAGGATAAGCTAGATATTTTACATCGCATAGGTGTACATCATGCATTCAGTTATAAAGGAGATTTTGACCGGGAAGTAATGTCGCTTACAGATAACAAGGGTGTTGATGTGGTATTAAATATGTTGTCAGGGGAGGCTATACAAAAGGGACTTAATTCTCTGGCTCCTGGTGGCAGATATCTTGAGTTGGCCGTCCACGGTCTGAAGACAAGCGGTAAACTGAATATGTCTGCTTTATTGGCAAACCAGTCTTTCTATAGTATTGATTTACGCCGTACCGGCGCTGACAGTGGGGAAAGCATCCGTGATATGATGTCGGCAGTGGTGGCAATGGCAGAAGCCGGTGAGATCACACCAATAGTCTCGCGCATTTACCCGATAGCAGACATTGCAGATGCTTTGAAGTACGTCGATAAAGGTGCGCATATTGGTAAGGTGGTCATCAGTCATCAGGCGAGGCAGATGCAGGATCTGACAGTTGATTGCATACAGCGTTTGCAACAAGTCAGAAAGCGCGCTCTCAAGGAAACGCCTACAGAAAAACCATTAATGCCCAGGAAGTCGGTGCTGGCATCTGAGGGTATCGCCATTATTGGTATGAGCGGACAGTTCCCGCAGGCACCAGACCTGAAAGTCTATTGGGATAATCTGAAAAACGGACGTGATGCAGTGACTGAGGTTCCAGATCATCGCTGGTCAATAGCAGAATATTACGATGTAGATATTAACGCGCCATTTAAGAGCAATAGTAAATGGATGGGCGTTCTTGACGAGGCAGATAAATTTGATCCTTTGTTTTTTAATATTTCGCCAGCAGAGGCATTGGTAATGGATCCACAACAGCGTCTCTTCCTGCAAAACAGCTGGCACTGTATTGAAGATGCCGGTATTGCGCCGGGAGAACTGGCAGGTAAGCGAGTGGGCGTATTTGCTGGTTGTGCAGCAGGAGACTACAAATCGGAAGCTGACCTGGTGATCACCGGGCAGGGGTTAATGGGGGCAGCAGCTTCTATTCTCAGTGCCCGTATTTCCTATGTACTCAATCTGAAAGGCCCTTGTCTGGCGATAGATACTGCATGCTCTTCTGCACTGGTAGCAATAGCGGATGCCTGCAATAGTCTGCTGCTAGGCGCTTGTGACGTTGCATTGGCTGGAGGTGTTCATGTAATGGCTAACCCTGTAACGCATGTAGTCATCAGTAAAGCCGGCATGTTGTCTCCAACAGGACATTGTTATACGTTTGACGAAAGGGCAGATGGCTTCGTACCAGGAGAGGGAGTTGGTGTTGTGTTGTTAAAGCGGCTTGAGGATGCAGAACGTGATGGGGATCATATATATGGTGTTATTCGCGGATGGGGCGTCAACCAGGACGGAAAGACAAATGGTATGACTGCGCCCAGTGTTAAGTCGCAGATTGCACTAGCGCAAGAAGTGTATGACAGGTTTAACATTGACCCTGCAACAATTACCATGCTGGAAGCACACGGCACCGGTACGAGACTGGGCGATCCTATAGAAGTCGAAGGACTGACTACTGCCTTCCGGAGCTATACAGATAAAATCGCGTATTGTGCGCTTGGATCTGTGAAGAGTAATATCGGGCACCTGTTAACGGCATCCGGTATGGCAGGAATAATGAAAGTCCTGTTATCACTGCGGCATAAAATGATTCCGCCAACTATCCACTTTAACAGGTTAAATGAACATGTAGTCATCGGCAATAGTCCGTTCTATATTAACGACTCACTTCGCTTGTGGGAAACCAACGAAGGCCAATCCCGTAAAGCGGCCGTCAGTGCTTTTGGTTTTAGTGGTACCAATGCGCATATAGTGATTGAAGAATACGTTCCGGTGCAGAAGGATATGGTATCGGTAGATCAGTCGCTGCTCATATTATCTGCCAAGAGTGCGTTGGCATTGCGTAACCATGCTATACAGATCAGGGACTTTCTTATTGCAGATCCTTCAGTGCAGCTGGCCGCCGTCGCGTTCACACTACAGACTGGCCGTGACATGATGGAATACAGAATGGCATTCATTGCAACAGATATTACTTCTGCTATATCCGGGCTGGATGCATTCATAGCAGGTCGCACCCAACCGGAATTATTTGTAGGACAGGTGAGGAAGAATAATGGCCCGGTTGACTTGTCCGCATACAGTAACCGCGTATTAAGGCGTGAAGAGTGGGAACATATTGTCTGGAACTGGATAAACGGTAATACCGTAGACTGGTATCAGCTATATGACTTGCTACCCGCGCGCGTTTCATTGCCAGGATATCCATTTGAAAAGGTGTCTTACTGGATGAAACAGGACATGACAGCATATCTGCCTGTAACGACGTCAGGACAGTTACATCCTTTGATGCATCGTAACGTATCAGGATTAGAAGGTATTTGCTTTGAGAGCCGGTTTGATGGAAACGAATATTTTCTGGCAGATCATGTTGTTGGCAAACAGCGTATCCTACCTGGAGTGGCATACCTGGAAATGGCCTATGCAGCCTGGAAGGAAGCGGGTAAAGGCAAACCTGTAAGCGGACTGCGTAATGTAGTCTGGTTACAACCGTTGGTTGCTGGTAAGACAGGAGTAAACGTCCTGACGAGGATCATTCCCGATGACGGGCAGTATAATTTTGAAATAGTGACTGTCTCAGCAGATGACTTCCAGATTCACAGTAAAGGCACCTACGTACCCGGTGTATTGACGCCCGCAGGTCGGATCAATATCATAAATCTGAAACAGGAGGCCAAACCCTGGAGTCGTATAGATAGTCTGTATCAACAGTACACATTGGCTGGTATAGCTTACGGCGATGCCTACCGCTGTGTAGAGAAAGTATACCAGGGAGACAGGTATGTATTGGCAAGACTTTCTCTGCAGGAGGCACAGCAAACAGACGCAGGTAAATTCACCCTGCATCCATGCTTACTGGATGCTGCTGTACAGGCGTCAGTAGTCTTACTCCCTCCACAGCAGGATAGTTCTACCGCATTGGCTTTTGAACTAGGCGAAATCAGTTTTGATGCGCCGGAATCACTGGGTACGGCATGCTGGGCATTACTTGAATTTAGTGATGAGCATCCTGGGAGCGGCAGGACAGTCCGTATCAATATTACATTGTGTAATGATGCCGGCGATGTTTGTCTTCGGATCAGGAAGTTGTCTTTCCGTGCGTTGACGACGTCTCTAACAACCGCTTCACCTACTAACTCTTCTTCTTCGCTGTGGTTACTGGCACCCGTATGGGATGTCGCAACGCCAGGAGGAACTATTGCAGGGATTTCTCCGGTAGCGCCATTAATTATTGGGGGAACCGAAGCAGAACGCCGGCAGCTGTTGCAGTTGTATCCGGAAGCGTGCATACTCACTTATGCTGCCAGTAGTACTGTAGACGAAATTATAGATAAGCTTAAAACCTTTCATCATATTGCGGCAATCTGGTGGATCGCACCACCCTCTGCGGGGACGCAGGTGGCCCCGTCTGCCTTTATTGCGGCGCAGGACGAAGGGTTACTACCGTGTTTCAGGCTGGTAAAAGCACTATTGGCGCTGGGATATGGTACGCGGGAGTTGCAAATGAATATTGTAACCAGACAGGCACAGGCAGTATTTGAAGAAGAAAGGCCTGACCCTTCACATGCTACCTTGCACGGCTTTACCGGAACAATGGCAAGGGAACATCCGCAATGGAAAGTCAGATTGATAGACCTACCCGGTGAAGCCGAATGGCCGGTGCTTTCAGCCCTGGAGCTGCCACATGATCCTGTCGGTAATGCATGGGCATACCGGGGTGGATTATGGTACCGGCAGCAGTTACTGCCCGTTCAGACGGGGGCTGATGCAAAAGACATTTACCGGCAAGGAGGTGTTTATGTAGTGATAGGAGGGGCTGGCCGTCTTGGATGCGCCTGGAGCGAATACATGATCAGCCGTTATCAGGCGCGGATTATCTGGATCGGCAGGCGAGCGCAGGACGCAGAGATCACAGCCTCCATCCAAAATTTATCTGCTATCGGAGAAGCCCCCTTGTACATCAGCGCAGATGCTACTGACAAAGAAGCTTTACAAAATGCCTGTGACCAGATCAGGGATATATATGGAGATATTCATGGTGTTGTACATTCTGTGCTGATCATGAAAGGCAGAAATCTCCTGACAATGGATGAAGAAGGTTTTGTTGCAGGCGTAAAAGCCAAGGTGGACGTGAGCGTCAGAATAGCAGAAGTATTTGGCCAATACCCCCTTGATTTTATGCTGTTCTTCTCTTCTGTAAACTCATTTATGAAGGCCATCGGCCAGAGTAATTACTCTGCCGGCTGTGTATTCAAAGATACATTCGCACAATGGTTAGGTCATTATGTTTCCTGTCCGGTAAAAGTAATGAACTGGGGCTACTGGGAGGATTTCGGTAAGGTACCTTCATTTGCTGACTTTGAGCAGTGGCTCCATAGCAAAGGTATTGATACCATTTTGCTGCATGAAGCAATGGAACCCCTGATGCATCTGCTGGGAGGTAGTATCCACCAGCTTGCCCTGATGAAAACAATAGATGACAGCGGATTGGCAGATATGAATGTCAATACGCTTGAACATATCAGTATTAATAACTGAACATGTAAACCCTTTGTAGCAACCCCCTGCTGCACACCCCGAATCATTAAGTAGCCAAACATTATTGAAATGAAAGACCCTAAAATTATTACTGATATCGCTGAATATCTGGATCAGGAAAAGCCCGTATGGGAGAAAGCGGCGCACCATTTACGTATTTCCCTGCGCCCCGTAATGGCGGAAATAAATGAGTGGTGGTTAAGATTACTGTGCCGTCAACTTACTGCGGCAGGCTTGTTCAATGACAATCTACTGGTCAAAGCGGTTGTGTTGCAATTGCCAGGCTGGAATCCGCAGCACAACCGGTGGCTGGATGAAACTATATCTATATTACAACGAGAAGGTTACCTGCGGGAAGAGGGCAAGGGTTGGTTGCTGACAGAAAAGGCGCTCCTGCAGATGCAGAATGTATGGGAACTCTGGCAGCAACAGAAAACAGGTTGGACAGCAGCGGAGAATTTCCTTGCCTGGATAGATCTTACCGATGCTACTTTACAAGCGTTGCCGGCCGTCCTGACCGGTGGTAAACCAGCAACGGACATCATATTTCCCGGTTCTTCCATGCATCTGGTAGAAGGCGTGTACAGGAACAACCAGGTTTCTGATCTCTTTAATGAAGTGTTGGCCAACTGCGTGATCGCCTATGTACGGCAACGGATTGAAGCTGATCCTTCAGCCCGCATCCGGATACTTGAAATCGGAGCAGGCACCGGGGGAACAAGCGCACTTGTGTTTAAGCAGCTGGAACCTTATGTAGCTAACATTGCTACCTATTGTTATACAGATATCTCAAAAGCATTTCTGTTTCATGCAGAGAATACCTTTAGCACGCAGGCCCCATACCTTGAGACTGCACTACTAAACATTGAGCAGCCCCTAGCTATGCAGGACGTTGCTATTGGCAGTTATGACCTGGTTATCGCGGCTAACGTACTGCACGCCACGCGAAATATTCGCTTTACACTTAGAAACGCAAAGGCATTGTTGGTCAAACGGGGCCTGCTATTACTGAACGAGATTACCGCTGCCAGCCTTTTCCCTCATCTCACTATGGGATTATTGGAAGGATGGTGGCTGCACGAAGATACCGTACTGCGTATTCCTGGTAGTCCCGGACTCACCACACAATCATGGCAGTCCGTTTTACAGTCTGAAGGATTTACCAAAGTGAAATTTCCCGCTACCTCGGCGGCTGAATGGGGTATGCAGATTATCGTGTCTGAAAGTAATGGAGTCATCAGGCAGCCGGTGGTAAACAAGGAGCGGACAGCAGCAGCTGCCGGACAAGAAATAATGCTAGAGCCGGTGGTGGTACCAAGCGCACCACCAGTTACTGCTGTACTGACTGCGCACATCAAAGATACCGTTGTCGAAAAGATAGCCCAGTCGTTAAAGATGCCTATTGACAAGATCCGGAGTGACCGACCTTTTGCTGACTATGGACTGGATTCAATCACCGGCGTTAGTCTGGTGCAAAAGATCAATAAGGCGCTGGCAATCGATCTTCAGACAACCACATTGTTTGACTACAGTACCGTCAATGAACTGACTGGTCATATTGTTGAGACTTATGGTCAGCAACTACAGCCGTCCGCTCCGGTTATACATGCAAGCATCACGCCTCCTGTTTCAGCCGGCACGACACCCAATACGCTGGCACCAGTTGCGGAACGCATCAGCACAGATGGAATCGCTGTCATCGGAATAAGCGGCAGATATGCTGACTCACCTGATGTGAACGCCCTCTGGCAACATATCGCAGCGGGACACAACCTGGTAAAGGACATTAGCAGGTGGGATCTGTCAAAAGTGTATGATCCGGAAGAAGATACAAGGAACTATTGTAAGCGTGGAAGTAGTCTTGATGAGATAGACCTTTTTGATCCTGTGTTCTTTAACATTTCCGGACTGGAAGCTACTTATATGGATCCGCAACAGCGGCTCTTTCTGGAAGAGTGCTGGAAGGCGCTTGAGCATGCCGGTTATGCGGGGCAGGTAGTGAATGGCCTGCGTTGTGGGGTGTATGTAGGGTATGGTGGCAATGATTATGCGCGATTATTGGGTGATAATCCGCCACCGCAGGCTTTATGGGGTAATCAGGGGGCGGCATTACCAGCACGTATTGCATACTATCTGAATCTGCAGGGACCTGCCATCACAGTAGATACTGCCTGTTCCAGCTCTTTGGTCTCGATCCATCTGGCCTGTCAGGCGTTAAGATCTGGAGAGACGGACATGGCACTTGCGGGTGGCGTAGCCGTTGCAACAACACCAGCTTACCTGATGGCACTGAACAGGGCAGGAATGTTATCTCCTACAGGTACCTGTTACACCTTCGATGACAGGGCAGATGGATTTGTAGTGGGTGAAGGTGTGGGTGTAGTCGTATTGAAACGATTGTCAGATGCCCAGCGCGATGGTGACTATATTTACGGTGTTATCAGAGGAAGTGGTATCAATCAGGATGGTACGAGCAATGGTATTACAGCGCCTAGTGCTTTGTCGCAGGAGCGTCTGGAGAAACAGGTGTACGATCGTTTCAACATTGATCCTGCTGGTATTCAGCTGGTCGAGGCTCATGGAACGGCTACCCGTCTGGGAGACCCTATAGAATATCAGGCATTGACAAAAGCTTTCCGTCACTATACCGGTAAAACGCATTATTGCGCGATAGGATCTGTTAAAACTAATATTGGACATACGACAGCCGCGGCGGGTGTGGCCGGCGTATTGAAAGTATTACAGGCATTGCAGCATCAGCAGTTGCCCCCTTCATTACACTATGAAAACGGGAATAGTAATATACGCTTTGAAGGAAGTCCGTTTTATGTCAATACTACATTGCAGCCATGGACCGTTCCCGCCGGAGAAATACGACGGGCTGCTGTGAGCTCATTTGGGCTAAGCGGTACGAATGCACACATGGTGATTGAGGAATCAACAACACCACTTAGGGTGCATACTCCTCGTCCCGGGTACCTTATTGTGCTCTCTGCACAGAATGTCGCCGCGCTGAAGCAACAGGTAATTAACCTGCGGGACTATGCGGTATCACATCCAGGTAACAATGCAGGAAATATCAGTTACACGCTTTTACTTGGAAGGAAACACTTTAATCACCGGCTTGCTTTTGTGGCACCAACAACCACTGTTATCGCGGATGTACTCTCAACATGGATGGAAAATAAGCAATTGGCTAGTGTGTACACCGGCGTGTTGCCGGATAGTGATATTGTTGAACGATCAGATACCAGGCTGCAAGGACAGGAGGCTATCCGGCTTTGCAATACAACAACTGAAGATACTATTTACCTCGCCGCGTTACAGCAGATCGCGGGTTTGTACGTCCAGGGGTATACACTTGCTTACAACCAACTATTTCCGGAAGGAGAATACAATCGTATTACCCTTCCTGCATACCCATTTACAAGGCAGCGATACTGGGTAGATGCACAGCGGGACGCTGTAGTTAAGAATGCAGATATACCTGCCAAACCGACAGATACTCTCTTACTTCAGCCTACTTATACAAAGGCAACAGCGACATTGCGGCAAGTTGTAGATGTGCATATTATATTATTGTGTACCGATGCTTCGGGTTTAACTGAAGCCATCAGATCAGCATATCCGGCGGCTACCATACTTGCACCGGATTACGCTGGATTAGCGATAGCAGAAAGATATTTTAGCTATGCGACATTACTTCTGGAGCAATGTCAATCCCTGAAGTCCTCCGCTCTGATACAGGTATTGGTAAGTGAGGAGAATGGGCAGCATGTATTCACCGGTCTGCAAGGATTTTTAAAGACAGCAGCGGCCGAATATCCTGCAATTACGACCCAACTATTATCAGCTGAAACTACCGCAGCATTGCACTCATTTGTACCTGCGTTATTGCATTATACTGCTTATCCATTGGTGAAATATAGTGATGAATTTTATGTGCCTGGTTGGGAACCATTACCTCACCAGAAATCAGCTCCTGTGGTATGGAAGGAAGAAGGCGTTTATATCATCACTGGGGGCGCTGGTGGATTGGGCTGGCTATTTGCAAAAGATATCGCTTCGCACATTTCCAATGGAGTGATTGTGTTAACCGGCAGGCGTGAGTTGTCAGCTGAGAAGGTGCAACAATTAAAGACAATACAGACAGATCGGCTGCGGGTAGAATATCGGCAGACGGATATCACAAACAAGACCGACACAATGTTGCTTGTACAGGATATCAAACATCGATACGGACGGCTGGATGGAATTATTCATAGCGCCGGCGTCATTCAGGACGGTTTGATCAGTAGTAAGTCAACTGCTACACTCTACGACGTACTTGCTCCGAAGGTCAAGGGACTTATCCATCTGAAAGAGGCAGCCGCTATTCTAGCGCCGGAATGGATTGTTTGCTGCTCTTCCGTGTCCGCTATTACGGGTAATCCGGGCCAGGCAGATTATGCAGCCGGCAACGGATTCATGGATGCCATAGCGGGAGATAATGTAATCTCTATCAACTGGCCGTTGTGGAAAGACGGGGGTATGCAGATCCCGCCGGACGCGCTTGCGCTGCTACAGGAAGAAGGCCTCCAACCAATGGCAACTGAGGAGGGTATGAAGGCATTCCACCAGATAGTGCAGGGGAAGCATCGCAATGTATTGGTATTACATGGTGATACAGCGTTACTTCAAAGGGGGGGGCATAATACCCAGATCGCAGCAGCCAGCCCATCTGTCAATGTGCAGCAAGCAGATAATGACCAGCTGTACGAAAAGACCCTGAGTGCACTCAAAAGATTATTTGCAGAAGAAACACGACTGGATGTATCTCATTTTTCTGCAGATGCGCCACTGGACCAATATGGTATTGACTCTGTACTGACTACGGCCTTGAACCGACGACTGCAAAAGGTCTTTGGCAAGATCTCCCGTACATTATTATTCGAATACCAGAATCTGGGGGCATTGACTAACTATTTCCTTCAGCATCATGCGCAGCAGTGTGTTGAATGGTCAGGATTGGCTGTTCGCAGTACTGTTCAACAGCAGCCAATCGCTAAAGAACCAAATAGCAAGGTAACACGTACTGGCAGTGACCAGTCCTTGTTAAGAGAACCAATAGCTATCATAGGTATAAGTGGCAGATACCCACAGGCAGAGAATCTGGATGTTTTTTGGCAAAATCTGGCCGCTGGTAAGGATTGTATCACTGAGATCCCGGCAGAACGGTGGTCGATTGACGGTTTCTATGAAGCTGATAGAGAAACGGCCATCGCTTCAGGAAAAAGCTACAATAAATGGGGTGGATTCCTGGAAAACTTTAGTGCCTTTGATCCTGTCTTCTTCAATATAACTCCCACAGAAGCCAGGGATATGGACCCGCAGGAGCGGATATTCATAGAGGTATGTTGGGAAGCGCTGGAAAATGCAGGATATAGTAAGACTTTACTGGAACAACGTCATCAGCGTAAAGTGGGGGTGTTTACTGGTATTACCAAAACAGGGTTTGACTTGTATGGTCCCGCACTCTGGCAACAAGGGGTACAGCAGTATCCGCATACCTCGTTTGGTTCAATGGCTAACCGCATCTCATATCTGCTGAATCTGCAGGGACCAAGTATGCCAGTAGATACGATGTGTTCATCTTCATTAACAGCTTTACATGAAGCCTGTGAACACCTGTTAAGGGGCGAATGTGAAATGGCAATTACTGGTGGTGTAAATTTATATCTGCATCCGTCTTCTTACGTGGCGCTCAGCGCATACAGAATGGTGGCGGCAGATGCCCGTTCCAAGAGTTTTGGTGCAGGCGGAGACGGTTTTGTGCCGGGTGAAGGCGCCGGAGCTGTGGTGCTGAAACGTTTGTCACAGGCTGAAGCCGATGGTGACCATATCTACGCGGTTATTCGTGCAACAGGTGTTAATCACGGTGGTCGTACCAAAGGCTATACTGTACCCAATCCGGTAGCACAGGCGGAACTGATCAGGAAAACACTAGACAAAGCGGGGGTGGATGCTGCTACGGTAAGTTATATTGAAGCGCATGGCACTGGTACTGAGTTAGGCGACCCAATTGAGGTGACAGGTATCACGCAGGCCTTCGCAAAAGACACCGCTAATAAGCAATATTGTGCTGTAGGTGCGGTCAAATCTAATATCGGTCATCTGGAAGCGGCCGCAGGTATTGCTGGTCTCACTAAAGTGGTGCTGCAGATGCAACACCGTCAGCTTGTGCCTAGTCTCCATGCCCGTGAGCTGAATCCCAATATTGATTTTGAAGACACGCCCTTATTCGTACAACAGACGCTGACGGAATGGAAAAGACCTCTCATAAGTCTTAATGGCGATCTGAAAGAGTATCCACGGATAGCTGGCTTGTCTTCCTTCGGTGCCGGTGGTGCAAATGCACATGCGATCATTGAAGAATATACAATGCCGGCTGACCAACCACATTACGACAAACCTGTCGTTATTATCCTTTCCGCTATAGACGATGACCGGTTATTAGAAGTTGTAAAAAGACTGTTTGCAGCTGTTACCGCGCACAAATACACAGATCCGCAACTTGCAGGTATCGCGTTTACCTTGCAAACCGGCAGGGAACATTTCTCTTCCCGTATAGCGTTTGTGGCAGAAAGCATCGACATGTTAGCTGACAGGTTGAATGCATACATCCAAAAAGGGGCACAGGCTGAGCAGGTCTATACCGGGCATGTGAAAAGATATCAAGAAAACTTACTGGCTACATTATTACAGAAAGAGGTTAATCATCTGCTGCCTGGTTATGTAAAAGATGGCGCTTATCACCGTATCGCAGCTTTATGGGTCAATGGTGTTGAGCCGGACTGGCATTTGCTATATACAAACGCTGTTCCTCGTAGAGTACCATTGCCAGCATATCCCTTTTTAAAGGAACGGTACTGGTTCGATACGCTGGTTACTCATTCTCAGGCAGCTACTCCCTCTAAAGTTATTGCTAAGCAAGCGCCCATTCATACCATGCTATTGTCGCCAGGTAGAGTTGCGGCGGCACATGCTGTGCAAGCATATATTCCCGGCGTACATCACGTGCTGTTGATCAATACGCCTGATGCCCTTGTGACTGCATATAGACATTATTTCCAATCCGCACAGGTGGAAATCTTGCAGGCAGATAGCTACACGTCAGTTGCTACAGCAGTACTAACAATCTTGCAGCAGCTGATCCGCCAACAGAATGTATTACTACAGGTTGTCTGCCAAAAAAGTGACCTGTTGTATACTGGTTTGTCAGGCATGTTACTGTCTGCCGTTGCGGAGCAACCGGCTATCGCTGTTCAATTGATTGTTACAGATAGTTGGGAAATGCTGGAACCTGCATTGCCAGAGTTGGGTCAATATGCTGCCTATCGGCAGCTTTATCTGAAGAAGGACGGTATCTATACAAACGCATGGAATTACTGCCCTGAAGACGTGAAAACCGGCTCGCTATGGAAAGATAAGGGTGTCTACCTGATTACTGGCGGAGCGGGCGGACTGGGATTGCTGCTTGCTAAAGACGCAGCAGCTAAAAGTGAAGGAGCAACGATCATCCTGGCAGGACGTAGTCCGCTAACAGCCGACAAACAAGCCTTGGTACAGTCATTGTCAGCCACCGGAACAACCATTGTATACGAACAGGCCGATATAGCGGATGAGGATCAGACACACCGTCTGGTGACCGATATCATTAATCGGTATGGTGGCCTTGATGGCATTATACATAGTGCCGGGGTAATCAGAGATAGCTTCATTATTAAGAAAACCATAACAGAGCTGATTACGGTGTTACAACCTAAGGTACAGGGGCTGATCAATCTTGATAAAGCCACTGCACAGCTGCCATTGGACTGGTTGATCTGCTTTTCTTCGCTATCTGCAGTAGCAGGGAATGCAGGACAATCTGATTATGCAGCTGCTAATGGCTTCCTCGATGCCTTTGCTGTATACAGGAATCAGCTGGCGAGGACAGGAGACCGTTCAGGCCACACATTGTCAATCAATTGGCCATTGTGGGAGCATGGAGGCATGCAGGTTGATGCAGCAACACGCAGGCAGCTAAAAGCAATTGGTATAGTTCCTTTGGATAATGCAGCAGGCATACGTGCGTTGGAGACGGCGCTTAAAAGTAAAGTAGCGCAGGTTGTCGTATTGCATGGCGCTTCAGACCTGCCGGAGAAACTATTAAACAATATTAACCCGCTTTCCCGGACAGTGATGCCTGGAAAACAGATCGATAACCAGCTATTGCATGATAAAACGTTGTCGGCATTGAAGGAGCTGTTTGCTGCGCAGACCAGACTGGATATCACGAGAATAGATGCAGAAGAACCCCTGGAAAGTTATGGAATTGATTCAATCCTTGTTGCTCAACTGAACCGTCATCTGATAGCTGTATTTGGCAACATATCCCGTACGCTTTTCTTTGAATATCTCACGTTAGGGGCATTGGCCAAATATCTTGCCAGTACATATCCTGACAAATGTATCGAGTGGACTGGTATAACGGCAGCCATTGATCTGCCAGTTGAAGATGTGCCTCGCCCATTGCCAGTACCAGTAGTTCACCCGGGGAATGAGCGAGAACCTATAGCAATCATTGGTATAAGTGGCCGATATCCGCAGGCAGACAATATCCGGACCTTCTGGGAAAATCTGAAGACAGGGAAGGATTGTGTCACTGAGCTGCCCGAAGACAGGTGGCCGTTGCAAGACTTTTATGAGGGCGATAAGGAACAGGCCATTGCTATTGGGAAGAGCTATAGTAAGTGGGGTGGATTTTTGCAGCACTTTGCAGCATTTGATCCTGTGTTCTTTCACCTTTCCCGTAGAGAAGCACAGGGTATTGATCCGCAGGAAAGAATTTTCCTCGAAGTATGCTGGGAAGCGCTGGAAGACGCGGGATATAGCAGGACAGCATTGGGTCACCTGTTTGACGGGCGCGTTGGCGTATTCGCTGGCATTACTAAGACAGGATTCGATTTGTATGGTCCGAAATTATGGGAGCAAGGAGATCGGCTTTATCCGCATACATCATTCAGTTCGGTCGCTAACAGAATATCATATCTGCTGAATCTACAGGGACCAAGTATGCCGATAGATACGATGTGCTCGTCTTCACTGACCGCTATTCATGAAGCATGCGAGTACCTGTTGAGAGGCGACTGTGCCATGGCTATTGCCGGGGGCGTGAACATTTATGTACATCCATCTACCTATATCTCACTAAGCGCTTACCGGATGCTGGCAGCAGACGGCAGGTCAAAGAGCTTCGGTATAGGTGGAGACGGTTTTGTACCTGGAGAAGGCGCTGGCGTATTAATATTGAAACGACTGAGCGATGCAGAGAAAGACGGAGATCATATTTACGGTCTTATCAAGGGTACTGCTATCAATCATGGTGGTAAGACCAATGGTTATACGGTGCCAAATCCTAATGCGCAGGCTGCTGTGATCAGTGATGCCTTACGTAAAGCCGGGGTACATGCACGCACCGTTAGTTATTTTGAAGCCCATGGTACCGGAACGGAGCTAGGCGATCCGATCGAGGTAACCGGTATCACGCGTGCATTTGAAAAGGACACCGAGGACAGGCAGTATTGCGCACTGGGAACCGTTAAATCAAATATAGGTCACCTGGAAGCCGCCGCCGGTGTTGCCGGACTTACCAAGATCCTGCTACAGATGAAACACCGTCAGATTGCACCTAGTTTACATGCGCAGGTGCTGAATCCTAACATCGTTTTCGAAGCATCTCCTTTGTTGTTACAGCAACAACTGGGCTTATGGGAGCGGCCGACAGTAACTATCAATGGAGAAACCAAAGAATATCCACTGATTGCAGGCATATCATCATTTGGCGCGGGCGGATCTAATGCACATGCAGTCATCCAGGAGTATATACCTGCAGCAAAACAAATAGCATACTTTGACGGACCGGTAATTATTATACTATCTGCACCCCATCCGGATAAGTTGAGGATGTTGGCTGAAAGGCTGCTTGCTCACATTGATGATGAAGGATATTCCAGTCAGCATCTGTACAGCATTGCTTATACGTTGCAATCCGGGCGGGAATACTTCAGTGAGCGACTGGCTATTGTGACCGACAGTATCACACATCTGCAGCAATCGTTGAAAGACTATCTCGCAGGTATTACTGCCGCACATATACTTTCCGGCAGTTATAACAAGTATCAGAAGGAAATTGGAGTATCTGTAGGTGTCCCAACTGCCTATCCTTCACTAGTCGCTGCCAAAGCCTTTAATGAGATAGCAAACCGCTGGCTGCAAGGTGAAGATCCCGACTGGAAACAGCTTTACACACCAGGTACTCCACAAAGAATATCACTTCCTGTCTATCCATTCACCAAAGAAAGAATCTGGTGGGCAGACGATCTTTCATCTACAACACAAGCTACTATGCCTGAAAATAATATTTCTAAACCAACAGGTATTTCACTAACCAATGTCCCGGCGGAGGTGTCTGAATCAATAGATAATCCGCCGCCAGCATATATTCCGGAGACAGCCGCAAGGACTCAGGAGGTGGTTGTTGCCGATACAAAGCAACTGGAACGAGAGCTGACTAAAACTTTTGCCGAGGTGCTATTGCTGGATATCAGTGAAGTAGATCCTGACAGACCCTTTGTGGATATGGGACTTGATTCTATTGTTGGTGTGGAATGGATACGTATTGTAAACAGGCAGTTCGGAACAGCAATGCCCGCCACGAAAGTGTATGATCATCCAACGGTAAGAGAATTTGCAGCATTCCTGGCTACGCTGGTAAAAAGTGAATCTCCGGCCACTATTCCGGAGCCGGTAACTATTCCGGAGAAGACAATTGTACCTGAACAACGCCCGCTTGGCAAGGAGTTCGGATTAGTAGTAGATGGTGTGAAACTACTGGACGAGCTGGTTTTAGATAACTGGAAAGTGCCTGCTCCGAAGTCTGGCGAAGTCCTCATACAGGTAAAGGCATCAGCAGTGAATTTTCCCGACGTGATGTGTGTGAAAGGACTTTATCCCACCATGCCTTCCTATCCTTTTGTCCCTGGCTTTGAAGTCGCCGGGATTGTAGCAGCAATCGGGACAGGTGTTACTGATTTTATCCCTGGTGATGAGGTAGTTGCTTTGACTGGTGTACAGCTGGGAGGACATGCAAATTATGTATGCACGCCAGTGGTCAATGTGGTGCGTAAACCGGTGAACTGGACCTTTGAAGAAGCTTGTAGCTTACCGGTAGTATTCGGTGCTGTGTATCATGCGTTTGAACTGGCCGGGCTTTCTGTCGGTGATAAGGTTCTTATTCAGACGGCTACGGGTGGTTGCGGATTGATTGCCCTGCAACTGGCGCACTTATACGGATGTGAGGTATATGGTACTTCCAGTAAAGAAGAAAAGCTGGATATACTAAGGCAAATAGGTATTAAACATACACTTAATTATAAGGACGATTTCGATAAAGAAATAAAAGAGCTGACAGCAGGAGAGGGTGTCAACGTAGTACTGAACCTGTTATCCGGTGAGCCTATCCAGAAAGGTATTAACAGCCTTGCTCCCCGTGGGCGCTACCTCGAACTGGCCGTACAGGGATTGAAAACCAGTATGAAGCTGGATCTCTCAAACCTGGTGGAAAATCAGTCTTTCTATAGTGTAGACCTGCGCCGGCTCGCCTTTATGCAAGGCGTAGATATCAGGCAGTTGCTGCAGTTAATGGTAGAAATGGCTGAGCACCATCAGATCGTTCCGATAGTGTCCAGGATATATCCGGTCAAGCTTGTGACGGATGCGCTTAAATATGTTGAGAGTGGTCAGCACATCGGTAAAGTGGTGGTCAGCCATAATGTAAGTACTGTCAAAGATCTGACGAAAGATTGTATTGATGCATTGCGTACACACCGCTTACGGACAGTGGGCGGCCAGCTGCAACCATTGGGTAGAAAGACCGCTCCAGCCGTACTGCCTGTCGGGACAACTCGTGTTGCTTCAGCCCCGGTAATGGAAGGAATAGCAATTATTGGTATGAGCGGCCAATTCCCCCAAGCAGCAAATTTGGACATCTATTGGGATAACCTCGTTAATGGGCGAGACTGTATTACAACGATTCCGGAGGAAAGATGGCCAGCTGATGCTTTTTATGATCCTGATATTACAGTACCGGGGAAAAGCAATAGTAAATGGATGGGTATCGTTCCTGATGCAGATAAATTTGATCCATTATTCTTCAATATTTCTCCTGCAGAAGCAGCACTGATGGATCCGCAGCAACGTCTCTTTTTAGAGAACTGCTGGCATTGTATAGAAGATGCCGGCATCCGTCCCGCTGATCTATGGGGCAGTCGCTGTGGAGTCTATGTAGGTTGTGCAGCCGGAGATTACGACCGGCGTATGACAGGAGATGCCTTAAATGCGCAGGGATTGATGGGCTGTTCGCCCTCTATTCTTAGTGCCCGCATTTCTTATCTGCTGAACCTGAAAGGGCCCTGCAAAGCAATTGATACTGCCTGCTCTTCCTCCCTGGTAGCTATTGCAGATGCCTGTGACAGCCTGTTGCTTGGATCCAGTGATCTGGCACTGGCAGGTGGTATAAGTATGATGCTTAGTCCGATGACCAACGTTGTAATCAGCAAGGCCGGGATGCTTTCGCCAACAGGTCATTGTTATACATTTGATGCCAGGGCCGACGGATTCGTACCCGGCGAAGGCACTGGTGTTGTGCTGCTGAAGCGACTCAGCGATGCAGAGCGGGACGGCGACCATATCTATGGCGTAATCCGTGGATGGGGCGTGAATCAGGATGGTAAGACAAACGGCATTACTGCTCCAAGCGTGAAATCACAGATAGCGCTGGAGAAAGAGGTATATGAGCGCTTTGCCATAGATCCTGCAACAATTACACTTGTTGAAGCCCATGGTACAGGTACCTTGCTGGGAGATCCTATAGAAGTGGAGGCTTTGACTACCGCATTCAGACAGTTCACCCCCAGCGAGCAATATTGTGCATTAGGATCTGTGAAAAGTAACATCGGCCATTTGCTGACCGCATCAGGGGTAGCTGGTGTGCTAAAAGTGCTGTTATCCATGCAGCACCGGCAACTTCCGCCTACTATCCATTTCAATAATCTGAATCAGCATATCAATCTTACCGGGTCGCCTTTCTATATCAATGACAGGTTGCAACCCTGGGAGGTTGCCAATGGTGTGCCAAGAAGAGCAGCAGTGAGTGCATTTGGCTTTAGTGGTACGAACGCCCATATCGTAATAGATGAGTATGTCAACACGTACGCAGCAACACGGCCAGAAACGCCGGTATTGATCATCTTATCTGCCGCTACCCTGGAACGTTTACAGACCTATGCAGGTTTACTGAAGGAGTTTGTAGGCTGTCATGAGAACTACCAGCTGGTAGATATAGCCTATACCCTACAAACAGGCAGAAACGAGATGTTACATAGAATGGCAGTGACGGTATCGACGGTCGCGCAGCTTTTACTTGTCCTGGAAGAATTTTCAGCCCATGGCAAAGCCGCCGGTGTTTACACAGGTATTGTCAGAAAAAATGCAGAGGAACTGCCATTAGGCACTGAAGATCTGCAAGCTTTGTTGTCTACCTGGATACAGCAACAACAGTACGACAAGATAGCGGCTTTGTGGGTCAAGGGAGCCCAGATCGACTGGCACAGATTGTATGCGGTAAGGCCTTCGCGTATCTCCTTACCGGGATATCCATTCGAGCGGGAAAGTTACTGGATCCCTGCAACGTTTCCGACTCCGGGTACTACTGTCAATAGTGAGCCTGTTGCGATGTCCGTTGCTTTACCTGGAGATGTCTATACCTTCAGGGAAGACTGGAAGCCTGCTGCTGCAGTAGCAGGGTTGATCCGATTATCGTGTGTTGTCTGCTTTATAACAGGTTCACATGCCCAGGACCAGCTTACTGCCTGGGCCAGAACTCAATCTCCGGCTACCCGTTTGATATTTGTTAGTAAAGGAACAAAATGGCAGGAGCATACGGCTGCACACTATACAATCGATGCTGATGCTACTAATGATTACGAAAGGGTGTTCCGTGCTGTTACCGCTGCATACGGCACCATTGACGGGGTCTTTTACGGCTGGCCGGCAGAAGATGGTGGATGTATTCCCCGGTATGGATATATACTATCTCTTTTACAGGGATTACATCGCGCAGCTATACAGCCCTCCCGCATCGTATTAGGCGCTATTATAGACGGAAACCGGTCACGTAGCTATGTGGATAGCTGGATCGGTTTTGAGCGCTCTTTGGGCTTTATTCTGCCCGAAACGAAGCTATATGTAGTAGGTGACTCCGCCGGCAACCTGCAAACGATTTTCGAGGCGCTATTTGCAGAAACGGCGGAGAGCGCCCTACACATAGATAGTGTGCGTTATACTACACATGTCAGCAAGATTGTTGCTGATCATCAGGCTCCTGTCTTTAAGCAGGGTGGTACCTACCTGATAACTGGGGGCGCAGGCGGATTAGGCAGACTGCTAGCACAATATATCACCTCCAAATATCCTGTTAACCTGGCTCTTATTGGCCGGTCTGCACCCGATGCATCTTTTGCAGCATTGAAGACGGCCTTACAGCAGAATGGCAGCCAGGTAATATACCTCCAGGCAGACGTCACTGATGAGGCCAGCCTGACGATGGCTATTGATACAATTCACAAACAATTGGGCGCTATTAATGGTGTGATACATGCTGCCGGTGTAATGGGTAATGAGCTACTCACCGATACTACTGTAGCTGCATTTGATAAAGTGTTGTTACCAAAAGTACAGGGTGTCTTGTTGCTCGATAAGATCCTCAGCCAGCAGCAGCCGGAATTTATCTGTCACTTTTCCTCTTCCGCAGCTATATTGGGAGATTTCGGGTCGGCAAGTTACGCGGTAGCTAATCGCTTCCAGACAGCTTATAGCTGCCTGCAACAGCGCCCGCAAGGTGCAGGAAAAACTGTGGTGATCAACTGGCCATTATGGCGGGAAGGTGGCATGCACTTGCCCGCGGAAGGAAGTACTGCCCTTTACCTGCAAACCAGCGGACAACGATTGCTGGAAAGACAGGAAGGATTGCAGCTGTTTGAACGGTTATTGTCTCAGTCAGGTAGACAATATCTTGTACTGGCCGGACAGGAAGACCGGATCAACACTTTCCTCCGTAAAACAGAGGCTCCTACCTCATCACTTGAAGAGAAAATCGAACAGGATCTTAAACAACATATCAGCATACTGCTGAAGATAAGAGAAGAGAAACTGAACCTGCAGGATAATCTGGCAGATTACGGCTTCGATTCCATCAGCCTCGCAGCGCTGGCTCGTCAGCTCAGCGAGCATTTTAAGCTGAATATTACACCGGCACTATTTTTTGGCTATTCTTCTATCGGTAAACTTGTTAGCTACTTCGCCGATAATCACCGCCAGGAAATGACCGCCTATTATACGCAAGCTCAATCTGGTCAGGTAACACCAGTCGTGCGCACTGCGGATCTGATCAGCGAACAGCCCGTTACGCGTCAGGACCGTCCAGCTACAGCTGATGAACCAATAGCAATTATCGGTATGAGTGGCCGCTTTCCAGGAGCCAGGAGTATAGAAAAACTCTGGCAATTACTACTGAACGGGAGAGAGGCGATTGAAGAAATTCCTCCGCAACGGTTTGACTGGAAAGCGTATTATGGTGATCCGGTGAATGAGCCGGGAAAAACGAATGGAAAATGGTGCGGTATCATACCCGGTGTGCGGGAATTTGATGCAGCATTTTTTAATATCTCCCCCAAAGAAGCAGCGGATATGGATCCCCGTCAGCGGTTATTGCTGCAGGAATCCTGGAATGCATTGGAAGACGCCGGTTATGGACCTGACAGGATCCGGGATGAAAAAATAGGCATGTTTGTCGGAGCAGAAGACGGAGACTACAGCATGCTGTTAAATGAAGGTAATATCACCGGCAATCACAACGGTATTCTGGCCGCCAGAATGGCTTACTTCCTGAACTTTAATGGTCCAGTTATGACCATCAATACCGCCTGTTCTTCCGGATTGGTAGCAGTACATCAGGCCTGTCAGAGTCTGCGTACCGGCGAATGTGATACGGCGATGGCTGCAGGCGTTAACCTGTTGCTGACTCCCGCAGGATTTGTTGGAATGGGACAGGCTGGCATGCTGTCTCCGGACGGTACCTGTTATGCGTTTGATAAACGTGCCAACGGGCTGGTTCCCGGTGAGGCTGTAGCAGTTGTAGTATTGAAGCGGTTGTCGGCAGCACTGGCTGACGGTGATCCGGTAATGGCTGTCATACGCGGTAGCGGTATAAACTATGATGGTCATAGTAATGGCATCACCGCACCCAATGCCGTTGCACAGGCAGCCCTGCTCAAAGGTGTTTACGACAGGAATGGTATTCACCCCGAAGACATTGGCTATATCGTTAGTCATGGTACAGGAACCCGGATCGGTGACCCCGTAGAAGTGCAGGCACTGGATACCGCGTTTGCAGGCTATACCGCTAAAAGGCAGTATTGTGCTGTCACCTCCGTTAAAAGCAACATCGGACATACATTCGCCGCTTCCGGCCTGGTAAGTATGCTTACCCTGGTGAAATCCCTACAGGAAGGCGTTATACCGGCCAGCCTGCATTGTGAGCAGGATAGTGATTATATCAACTGGAAAAACAGCTGCTTTTACATTAACAAAGAAAACAGGAACTGGTCAGCCAACACCAGCGGTCACCGCCTTGGTGCTGTCAGCGCCTTCGGTATGAGTGGTACCAATGCGCATCTTGTGCTGGAAAGTTATGCAGCTGAAGAAAAAGAAGTGCGCTCCTTATCAGCTTACCTGTTGGTGCTGTCAGCAAAAACTGAACAGGCGCTGACTGAACGTGCCAGGTCCTTGCTTGCATGGTTATATGAAACGCCTGCTTCCCCGGGTCTGCTTCCTGCACTTGGTTATACTTTGCAAACCGGCCGGTTTCATTTCCGTTACCGTTGCGCACTCATTGTACACGACCTGCAGGACGGTATCCAGCAGCTGCAAAGTATGCTGGAGGGAAAACATCCGCCCAGGGTGTTCCGCGCGGCTGTTCCGGCAGGGTTTAGTCCGCAGCCGTCTCTCCAGCATTACATGGAAGAACTGCTCCGTGAATACGCCGGAAGAGGAAATGAACCTTCCGGTTATGACGAACAACTGCATGGTCTGGCCACCCTGTACTGCCAGGGGTATGATATCGACTGGGATGAACTTTACCGTGACGAAATACCCGGTAAGATCCATCTGCCGGGGTATCCATTCGAGAGAACAGAGTACTGGACCAAAGAAAAGTCTCCCGGAAATGTGCCTCAGGCAGCCCCGCTTACGCTGAAAGCTACAGCGCCGGCATCGACATCCCGAGAGCCTGACAACTTACATTATTACGATCGTCTGCTGGATGAAGTAATAGACGATACCATCGATATAGAAAGTGCTATCCTTAAAATAATGACTAATCCTCCCCAGGTATGAAAGAACAGAACACCACAGATCAGCTGCAATTCCTGCTTCAGCAATTGCGCGATAAAAAGTTATCCAAAACAGTGGCACTGGAAATGATCCGTCAGTTGAAACAGACGGGAAGTTATACCCGGCAGACCATCAAGACACCGGTAGTTACTCTAAGTCCTGCGAATGGCAATGGACATACCGACACCCAGGAAGTACTCACCCTTCATGAAGATGATGCTATCATCATGCAGATCAGGAATACGCTGGCAGAAGTCATGATACTCCATCCCAACGATATCGATATTGACCAACGCTTTATTGATATGGGGGTTGATTCAATTGTAGGTGTTGAATGGGTTCGCCTGCTGAATAAAGCTTTTGGTATCAATATACCCGCTACCCGTTTATATGATTTTCCCACTATTACCGGTCTGGCCGGATTTATAGCAGCGGAAATGAAAGAACGGCCTGCTATCACCCAACAACCAAAGCCTTCCCCGGCAACCGATCACCTTATTATTGCTACTGATATAGAAACCACCTTGAAAAACAGTCTTTCTGAGGTGCTTTACCTGGATACGGCTCAATTGGACAGTAATGCCCGATTTACAGACATCGGAATAGACTCTATCATCGGCGTAGAATGGGTACGTACCATCAACAGGATCTATTCTCTTAATCTGCCTGCCACCCGGTTGTATGATTATCCCTCCATACGGGAACTGGCCGCTTACCTGCGTACATTGAAAGAACAAGCTCCTGCGCCTGAAAAACTACAGCCGCCGCAGCCCATTATAGACAGACTACCGGAAAGTTATGGCGTGGTATTATCCGGGGTACAGACGTTGGATGAAATCAGTATTCAGCCCTGGCATGTACCTCCGCCAACAGAATGGGAAGTTACTATACAAGTGAAGGCTTCTGCGATCAATTTCCCGGATACAATGTGTATCAAGGGGTTATATCCGACAATGCCCGATTATCCGTTTGTCCCGGGATTTGAGGCTGCTGGCATTATTACAGCAACTGGTAGTAGCGTAACGCAGTGGAAAGCAGGAGATGAGGTGGTGGTAACCGGCGGACAACAACTTGGTTGCCATGCCAGTTATGTGAACGTCCCCGTAGCTGGCATAGTCAGGAAACCTGCCACATGGTCGTTCGAGGAAGCCTGTTGTATGCCTGTAGCGTTCACTACGGTATATCATGCCTTTGAGCTGGCTGCATTGAAGCCGTCAGAACGCATATTGATACAGACAGCCACCGGCGGTTGCGGCCTTCTGGCATTACAACTTGCCAGTCTGACAGGCTGTGAATTGTCTGGTACCTCCAGCCGCCAGGAGAAACTGGATATATTGACAGCGTTAGGAGTATACGCCATCAACTATCTGGACGAACAAGCGACGAACAAGCGACGAACAAGCGACGAACAAGAGGTGGACGTGGTGCTTAATATGTTAAGTGGTGAAGCTATTCAAAAGGGGCTGGATATACTGGCTGCGGGGGGAAGATACCTGGAACTGGCAGTACACGGCCTCAAGACGAGTAAAGCGCTTGATTTCTCCCGCTTACTGGATAACCAGGTGTTCTATAGTATCGATATGCGCCGCCTGGGAGCTACTGATCCTGAACGGATTGCAGGGTATATGGCAAAATTAGGTAAAATGGCTGCATCCGGTGATCTGGTGCCTATTGTGTCCCGGATCTACCCCGTTAGCCAGATTGCCGAGGCCTTACGTTATGTTGAAAGTGGCGCACATATCGGCAAGGTCGTGATCAGTCATACGGCGACCGTCATGGAAGATCGTACTGAACGGATGCTCAAAGCATTAAAAAGTCAGATGCAACGCAGATCATTTCCGGATCTGTTTTCAAATATACCCGCCGCTGCGCCGGTGCAGGAAGAGCATATTGCCATTATCGGGGTAAGTGGCCAGTTTCCTCAATCTCCGACATTGGAAGCATTCTGGGATAACCTGAAAGAAGGCAGGAACTGTATAAGGGAAGTCGGGCCGGAACGCTGGTCCGTTGAAAATTTTTATAGTCCTGACCCGGAAGCTGCCGGAAAGACGAGCTCTAAGTGGATGGGAGTATTGGAAGACGCAGACAAGTTTGACCCACTGTTCTTTAACATATCGCCGGCTGAGGCTGTACTGATGGATCCGCAACAACGGTTGTTTCTGGAGAACTGCTGGCATAGTATCGAAAATGCAGGTATCAGTCCTGCCTCCCTGGCCGGTACCCGTTGTGGTGTATTTGCCGGTTGTGCAGTAGGAGATTACGGTGTAGGGTCAGACCAGCTGACTGCACAGGGACTTATGGGCGGCGCAAGTTCTATCCTGAGCGCTCGTATCTCTTACCTGCTCGATCTCAAGGGTCCATCCCTCGCCATTGAAACTGCCTGCTCTTCTACACTTGTTGCCATCGCTGCTGCGTGCGACAGCCTGGTCCTTGGCCGTAGCGATCTGGCCCTGGCCGGCGGAGTCTGTGTAATGGCCGGTCCTTACATGCATATTATGACCAGTAAAGCAGGCATGTTATCACCTACCGGTCGCTGCTACTCTTTTGATAGCCGTGCAGATGGTTTTGTTCCCGGAGAAGGAGCAGGGGTATTCCTGCTGAAAAGGTTATCCGATGCCGAACGTGACGGCGACTATATCCATGGTGTCATACGTGCATGGGGTGTGAATCAGGATGGAAAAACCAATGGTATCACTGCGCCGAGTGTTCGCTCTCAACAGACGCTGGAACAGGAGGTATATGAACACTTCAGGGTAGATCCGGCTACTATCACTATGCTTGAAGCGCATGGTACCGGAACGCCACTTGGAGATCCGATAGAGGTTGAAGCCTTATCAGGCGCTTTCAGAAAATATACCAGGCAGACCGGCTTCTGTGCATTAGGCGCTGTTAAAAGTAATGTGGGACACCTGATGAATGCCGCCGGTGCAGCAGGACTTATGAAGATACTGTTGTCCATAAAGCATAAGTCCATTCCACCTACTATACACTTTGAACAGCTCAATGAGCATATTAATTTGGAAGACGGCCCTTTCTATATCAACACAACATTACAGCCATGGACCCCTCCGGCAGGTACGCGGCGGCGGGCAGCTATCAGTGCTTTCGGCTTCAGTGGTACTAATGCTCACCTGGTAATCGATGAATATAGCCTGCCTTCAAAACAGGTGAAGCCGAACATACTGGGTTCATTGTTCTTGCTGTCTGCCAGGAACGAAGAACGGCTCAGGGCATATGCGCAGGAATTGTATCAGTATGTACAGTCAACAGATGAACTTACACTCCCCGCGCTTGCCTATACGCTGCAGACCGGAAGGGATACAATGAACAGCAGACTGGCAGTACTGGCAACAAGTAAAGACCAACTATTGTCAGGCCTACAGGATTATGTTGCTGATTCTCCGAATCCTGCCTACATATCAGCTCAGGTAAAGAAAGGTCGGGAAGGCTTTTCCGGATTGGGCGAGGATGAAGATGTGCAGTCGCTGGTACACAACTGGCTGAAGAAAAGAAAGCTTGCCAGGGTGGCGGAATTATGGGTAAAAGGGTTAGCTGTTGAGTGGGATATCTTCTATGGAGATGACCGCCCATACCGTATACCAGTACCCGGGTATCCGTTTGCAAGAGAGCGTTACTGGCTCAATAATGAACCCTTGCCGGCAGTACAACAACCTTCTTACAATGTTGTCGGTCCTGTATGGAAGCCCGCCCCCGTAACCGCCAATCAGGTAAAAGTGTTTGATAAACACTGGGTGCTGTTATGCGGAATACAGGAAGACTATATACAATGGCTGAAGCAACAACTGCCTGCTGTGCATGTTGATGTTATACAGCCACATGGCGAGTACATAGCGAGTAGTTATTCCATGCACGCAACAATGATTTTTGAGCAGTTGCAGGAGTTTCTACAAAACAAAGGCCATGCACAATTATTAGTACAAGTGATTATTGCTGACAAGCCGGCTAACAGAATCTATGAAGGATTAACAGGATTGCTGAAAACAGCAGGGCTTGAAAATCCAAGAGTAACAGGTCAGGTGATTGTATTACCAGCTACAGTAAAGGAAGAGATACTGGAAGTGATCGATGAAAATGCTGCAGTTAATGACGCATTCGTACGTTATCAGGGACAAGCACGGTTGGTGCAGGACTGGGAACCGGTTACCGCACAACATGTACTGCCTGTATGGAATGCAGGTGGCGTTTACCTGCTTACCGGCGGACTTGGTGGTATCGCCCTGCTGTTTGCAAGGGAGATATTGCAGCGGGAACCGTCAGCCACATTGATACTGGTGGGCCGGTCTCCATTGACTGCAGAGAAGGAAGGTCAACTAAATAGCCTGCAGACTCAGGTAGGTAATGTTGAATATTATCAGGCCGACTGCTCCCAGCGGGAAGCAGTAGCAGCACTGTTTCAGCATATTATCAGGAAATATGGAACCCTCAATGGCATTTTGCATAGCGCCGGCCAGATAAAGGACAACTTCATTATTCGCAAGACAGTCGAGGAATTTGAAAGTGTACTATCTCCCAAAATTCACGGTGTTCAGTATATCGATGAATTGAGCAAGGAGTTGCCGCTGGACTGGTTTATCTGTTTCGGTTCCGTAGCCGGCGTATCGGGTAATGCAGGCCAGGCAGATTATGCGGGCGCAAACGCCTTCCTGGATGCGTATATGCACTACAGGCATACCCTTATGCTAGCCGGACAACGTTCAGGTATCAGCTTGTGTATCGACTGGCCATTGTGGAAAGACGGTGGTATGAAAGTAGACACCGCAACGGAACAGGCCATGACAAAAGCAGGCATGCCATCCCTCGATACTGCTACAGGTATAGCTGCCTTCTATCAGGCGATGGCCGCCGACCAGCCACAGGTGATGGTAGTAGGTCGTACTACAACATATAGGGATACGTCCACCGACGTTGCTGTAGCGGTATCAACAGCCAGGAAGCGAATAGCAGTCACCTTATCAGCTGACGAGTTGAAACAGACTACACTAGCATTGTTAAAAGAATTACTGTCTGAACATATCCAGTTGCCCGCATCCGCTATTGATGAAGACGAAGCGTTTGAGAGCTATGGTATTGACTCAATAATGATTAATCAACTCAATCAGCGCCTGGCACGCATATTCGGTAGCATCTCCCGGACGCTGTTTTTTGAATATCAGAGCTTGCGTACACTTGCAGATTTTCTGGCAATACACTACCCCGACGCTTGTCATCAATGGGCTGGTGTAAGCGAAGAGGAGGTAGTTGTCGCACCTGTAGCGCGGGAAACGAAGATAGCGCCGGATGTTACGCCAAATAAACGAGTGCCTTCGTCGCCGGCTGAACGGGAGGCGATTGCGATTGTTGGTATCAGTGGTCGTTATCCGCAGGCGGCCAATGTACATGCCTTCTGGGATAATCTGCGTGAGGGGAAAGATGTCATCACGGAAATCCCGGCTGACCGTTGGTCACTTGAAGGTTTCTGGACACCTGATATAGACGAGGCAATAGAACAGGGTAAGAGTTATGGTAAATGGGGTGGTTTCCTGCAGGATCATACCGCATTTGATGCAGCCTTCTTTAACATATCTCCCCGGGAAGCATTAAGTATCGATCCCCAGGAGCGCTTGTTCCTGGAAGTTTGCTGGGAAGCACTGGAAGATGCAGGATATACCCGCAAGATGTTGCTTGAACAATATAAACAACAGGTAGGGGTGTTTGCCGGGATTACCAAGACTGGCTTTGATCTGTATGGCCCGGCACTGTGGGCACAGGGAGAAAAGATATTCCCGCATACGTCTTTTAGTTCAGTCGCTAACAGGATCTCTTACTTCCTGAATATACATGGACCAAGTCTACCTGTAGATACCATGTGTTCGTCATCACTCACAGCGATTCATGAAGCCAGTGAGTATCTGTTAAGAGGTGATTGTACAGTAGCCATAGCTGGCGGTGTAAATCTTTACCTGCATCCGTCCAGTTTTATCAGTCTGTCAGCACACAGGATGTTATCTATCGATGGTCGTTCAAAAAGCTTCGGTGCAGGCGGAGATGGCTTTGCACCTGGCGAAGGGGTCGGCGCGGTTGTACTGAAACGCCTTTCTGATGCAGAGAAAGACGGAGACCATATATATGCCCTGATCCGCAGCACAGGCATTAATCATGGAGGCAAAACCAATGGATATACAGTGCCGAATCCCGGAGCGCAATCATCGCTGATTCGTGCTACGCTTGATAAAGCAGGTATTGATGCCCGCCAGATCTCTTATGTAGAAGCGCATGGTACAGGTACCGCACTGGGGGACCCGATTGAAGTAACCGGCCTGACACAGGCATATGAGAAAGATACGCTTGACAAACAATATTGTGCGTTGGGAGCAGTGAAGTCTAACATTGGACATCTGGAAGCCGCTGCCGGTATCGCGGGTCTTACAAAAATTGTATTACAATTAAAGCACGAACAGCTGGCACCTAGCCTGTATGCCGGTGTTGCTAATCCTAACATCTTGTTTACCACGACTCCATTTGCCGTACAACAGGAATTGACCGCCTGGAAAAGACCGGTACTGGATATCGACGGTAAGCAACAGGAATTTCCACGTATCGCCGGATTATCTTCTTTTGGAGCAGGCGGCGCTAATGCACATATAATAGTTGAGGAGTATAGTCGTAAGCCAAAGGATTTGAAGATAGGAGATGCGGTGATTGTACTGTCTGCACATGATGCTGACAGGTTACCATTGATAGCCGAACGGTTGCTCACCACCCTGGAACGTGAAAGATATACCGACAGACAACTGGCGGCTATCAGCTGGACATTACAGACCGGAAGAGAGGCAATGGAAGAGCGTATTGCGTTCACCGTTTCGGGAATGGATGAACTCCGTCAGAAATTAAAAGCCATTGCAAAGGAAGATCATACAGGTATACATCGCGGGAAGGCAAGCAGGCGTAAGCAGGAAGCGGCAGCTGTACCGCCTAAATGGATCTCCGACAGGGCGCTGGATAAGATAGCAGCAGCATGGGTAGTCGGCGCAGATATACAATGGGAATTAATGTATACGCATGGTACACCAACACGTATCAGTCTACCGCCTTACCCTTTCAAAAAGGAGCGCTACTGGCTGCCTGCATTGGTTACTCCCGTATTGCAAGAGATTGAACGACTGGTTCCCTCATCAGCACCACTATTGAAAGTAGAACTCGGTAATATTACCTTACAACCGTTAGTAACTTCAGGGCCTCATATCCCCGAAGTGGTTACACCGGTTGAAATAGCACCGGGATCTGTCACTGATGTAGTATCAGCTGTTCCTATAAAACGGGAGATAGGTTCAGAAACTGCCCCGTCGCTGCCCGCCATTCAGAACATCCTGATCAACACCCTGGCTGATGTATTGTTGATGCAGCCGGAAAGTGTGCAGTCAGACAAGAGCTTCCTGGATATGGGGCTTGATTCTATTGTAGGCGTAGAATGGATGCGCACTGTAAATCGGGAATTTAACATAAACGTACCTGCTACCAGGGTATATGATTATCCTACTATAGAGGAGTTGACTGCTTTCATTTCTGATGAATTGAACAAAGCCGGACATGCCGTTCCAGCTGTTGCTATAACAGAAGAACCGGTTAAAACAGCTGCCCCGACAGAGGGGTTCCAACAAAGAAATCCGGTGAAGAGAAAGGGATCCTCATATGGACTGGTTGTATCCGGTGTGCAAACCCTGGACGAAGTGTGCATGAAAGAGTGGGACGTGTCGCTCCCGGCCGCAGGCGAGATCACAATAGAGGTGAAAGCATCTGCTGTTAACTTCCCTGATACGCTTTGTGTAAAGGGATTATATCCAACCATTCCTGACTACCCTTTTGTGCCCGGTTTTGAAGTGGCAGGACTGGTGAGTGTAGTAGGAGAAGGTGTAACGGACGTTAAAGTAGGGGATAAGGTAATTGCTACTACTGGCACGCAGCTGGGCGGCCATGCCGGTTTTGTAAATGTGGCGGCAGCACATACAGTCAGAATGCCAGGCAACTGGACATTCGAGGAAGCTTGTAGTCTGCCGGTAGTGTTCAGCACTGTCTTATATGCTTTTGAACTCGGGCGACTGTCGCCGGGCGAAAAGGTACTCATACATACCGCTACAGGCGGATGCGGATTGGCAGCCCTTCAGCTGGCGAATCTGAAAGGATGTGAGATCTACGCTACAGCGGGTAAGGAACATAAGCTGGAACTATTGCGGCAGCTTGGTGTAAAACATGTGCTGAGCTATAAAGGAGATTTCGATAAAGAGATCCGGGAAGTTACCAATGGAGAGGGAGTACAGGTAGTACTCAATATGCTGTCAGGTGACGCCATTCAGAAAGGATTACGTGTACTGGCAAATGGTGGCCGCTACCTGGAGTTGGCTGTCCATGGATTAAAGACCAGTGCCCGGTTAGACCTGTCTTCTTTGCTGGCCAATCAGTCCTTCTACAGCATTGATCTGCGCCGAACCGGCACTGGAGAACAGGAGCAGGGCAAGGCCTTGCTGGATAGTATCGTTGTCATGGCAGAAGCAGGCCTGATTGTACCAGTAGTATCCAGGGTGTACCCTGTTGATCGTATTCAGGAGGCGCTGGCATATGTAGACCAAGGAGAACATATCGGAAAGGTAGTGATCAGTCACGTAGCAACAGAAATGCATGACCTCACAACGACCTGTATCACCCGGTTAAAGCAGCAACGCAATAAACGGATGCCAGGAAATCACCGGCAGACAACACAGCAGCTGCACGCAGCGGTGAAAGAAACGCCGGTTGCCAATGAACGCATAGCGATAATAGGAATGAGCGGACAATTCCCGCAGTCTCCGGACCTGAATATTTACTGGGACAACCTGCGGAATGGGAAGGACTGTGTCACAGAAGTACCTGCTACGCGCTGGCCGGTTGAGCAGTACTTTGATAAGGATGTGAAGGCCCCAGGTAAGACCAATAGTAAGTGGATGGGAGTATTGGAGGATGCAGACAAATTCGATCCGCTGTTCTTCAATATCTCGCCCGCTGAGGCAGCGCTTATGGACCCTCAGCAACGCGTCTTTCTTGAAAACTGCTGGCATTGTGTAGAGCATGCGGGAATTGCACCGTCTTCTTTATGGGGCGCACGCTGTGGTGTATTCGTAGGCTGCGCTACCGGCGATTATGGTGCAGGAGATGACAACATGAATGCGCAGGGGTTGATGGGTGGTTCTATCTCTATATTGAGTGCAAGAATCTCTTATCTGTTGAATCTGAAAGGCCCATGTCTGGCAATAGAAACAGCCTGCTCTTCTTCCCTGGTAGCTATTGCTTCAGCATGTGATAGCCTGTTGTTACACAGGTGTGATAGTGCTCTCGCTGGGGGAGTATGTATACTACCATCGCCGCTCACCCATGTAATGACCAGTAAGGCGGGCATGCTTTCACCCACGGGGCACTGTTATACTTTTGATAGCAGGGCAGATGGTTTCGTACCAGGTGAAGGAGCAGGCCTAGTAATGCTGAAAAGACTGAGTGATGCAGCGCGCGACGGCGATCATATCTATGGTGTGATTCGTGGTTGGGGCGTGAACCAGGATGGTAAGACGAATGGCATTACTGCACCTAGTATGAAGTCGCAGGTGCAGCTGGAGCAGGAAGTGTATGATCGCTTCCGTATTGATCCGTCTACTATCTCACTATTGGAGGCACATGGTACCGGCACCCAGTTAGGAGATCCTATAGAGGTAGAAGCATTGGTTAATGCTTTTAAAAAATATACGGACCAGACTGAATATTGCGCCCTCGGTGCTGTCAAAAGCAATATGGGGCATCTGTTGACAGCAGCAGGAGCTGCCAGTGTAATAAAAGTATTACTGGCATTACAGCATAAACAGCTACCACCTACCATCAACTTCCGCAAGTTGAATGAGCATATTTCCCTGGAGGGAAGTCCTTTTTATGTGAATACTGACCTGAAGCCATGGGAAACTGCATGCGGAACTCCGCGTCGTGCGGCAGTCAGTGCGTTTGGTTTCAGTGGTACCAATGCCCACCTGGTAATCGAAGAATATCCTGTAAACATTGATATTCCCTCAACCGCAGGACCGGTATTGTTTACGTTATCTGCTCGTAATGAGGAACGACTGATAGCTTATGCAAAGGTACTAAGAGCGGCCATAGCACCTGATGCTGATGCAGGTTCAATTGCATGGACGCTGCAAACAGGCAGGGATGCTATGGAATACAGACTTGCGTTTATAGCAAATGGTATAGCGGAAGTGTATACTCGCCTGGATGCTGTTATTGAAGGTAATGCAGATAGCAGCGTTTACATCGGAAGGGTAAAGAAAGCACGTGAGAAAGATGCGCTGCTCGATACGAATGATGATGACATGGCATCACTGGTGGAAACCTGGATCAGTAAACGTAAGCTGGACAAAATCGGCGCATTATGGGTCAAAGGATATGCCATAGACTGGAAGCTGTTATATGACCGGACGCCACGGCGCCTGGCGTTGCCGGGTTATCCCTTCCTTCGTGAAAGTTACTGGCTGCAATCATCCAAAACGCCGGTTCAAAAGGAGGCGCTAAGCGATGTGCATATTTTTGAAGAATATCGTCATCCGGTTAATATCTTATCCGGAGAGCTGCTCTTCTTTCCGCTACTGGTTGTGCTGACCGCTAAGGATGTGGCACAAAGTGATATCAGTAGCTGGCTTGAATTGGCCGCACCCGGTACAGATGTTGTTTTTGTTGGTAGTGAAACAGCCCCTGAAGATTACCTGGATATGTTCCTGCAAATAGAGGCCAGTCATGGCGCGATTAATGGCATCCTGTATCTCGGAGGTAAAGAAGAGGGACTGGAAAGGATTGTTCCGTTAATGCAGGTACTACCACAGCTGACTAAAGCGCCACAGCAGGTACTGTTATCTACAAATGCGGATATTGGCAGTTATTCCGCTGTCTGCATGGAGGCATGCAAAGGCTTCCAACGATCCCTGCAATTCGTTTTACCTGATACAAAGGTGTTGATTGCTACCGGCAATGAGACAATTGCAGCGTTGATGGAATTGTTCTACAATAGTCAGGCAGAGAGTGTCAGTTGGGTAGATGGGGCTACCTATGCGAAACGTCTCCGTCGAATTGACTTGCCGGAATCTCCTGGTGCTATAAGGAACGGCGCTACCTACCTGATTACCGGGGGCGCTGGAGGATTGGGATATAAAGTGGCAAAACATATAGCAACACAGTATACCGTCAACCTCGTGCTAACAGGACGGTCACCGCTCGACGCCGCCAAAGAGGCGTTACTCGCTGACCTGCAGGTAAATGGCAGCCGGGCTGTGTATTTGCCTAGCGATATAGCTGACGAACGTGATCTCCGGGCAATAGCTAGGGTGATCGCCGGTGAATTTGGTCCTTTACATGGTATTATTCATGCAGCAGGCATTGCAGATGGGCGGTTACTACATCAGAAATCTGCAGACGCCTTCCGGGAGGTGTTACGGCCAAAGGTGGAGGGCACGTTGTTGCTTGATGCCGTATTCGCAGCAGCGCCTTTGGACTTTGTTTGCTATTTCTCTTCCTCGGCAGCAATCCTGGGTGACTTTGGTTCGTGTGACTATGCGGTAGGCAATAGCTTCCAGCAGCATTATATTGACTATCGTCGAAGCGCAGGTTTGCCAGGGAAGACAGTTGTTATTAACTGGCCATTATGGAGAGATGGAGGTATGCACCTGAGTGGTGATGCCAGCACCGAATTATATCTGCAAACAAGTGGGCAGCGTCTGCTGGAATCAGCCGAGGGCCTATTAATGTTCGACCGGTTATTGGCCGCTGGCGAAGGGCAATATCTGGTACTCGCAGGTGATCTGAAACGCCTGGAACAATTTACCGGTATTGGCAAATCAGCGGTTTCTTCGATAACAAAGCCTGTTGTTATCTCCCGGCAGGATAGCGCGCTAACATCAGCTGCGATTGACGACCAGGAATTGAGAATATTACTTGAAGCAGATCTCAAGCAACACATCAGTGAGTTGCTTAAGATACCGGTGACAAAGCTGGATATAGAAGAGAACCTGGCCGGCTTCGGATTCGACTCAATCAGTCTTTCCGCATTGGCTCGCGAACTGAGTAATCATTTCAATGTCAATATTACTCCAGCCCTGTTCTTTGCGCATGCCAGTATCGGTGCAGTTGTAAAATACCTCTGCAGCAACCATGCTATTGCGCTAAAGGCTTTTTATCAGGCGGATGCTGAAAAGGTTATACCCAAAGAGGTACATGAGCCTGTAAGAAAGGCTGACAATGCCAAGCCTGTATTTCAGCAAAAACAATTACAGCCGCCTGTCAATGATCGGTTTACAGATGAACCGATCGCTATCATTGGTATGAGCGGCCGTTTTCCTAAAGCGCGTACTGTTGATGAAGTATGGGAATTGCTGAAATCAGGAAAGGACGCTATTGAAGAAATCCCGGATTATCGGTTTGACTGGCGGACATTCTATGGGGATCCGTTGAAGGAACCAGGGAAAACCAATAGCAAATGGTGTGGTTTCGTACCTGGAGTAGGAGAGTTTGACGCTGCATTTTTTGAGATCTCTCCTAAAGAAGCCCGCACTATTGATCCGAGACAACGCTTATTGTTACAGGAAGCCTGGAATGCACTGGAAGATGCCGGTTACGGAGAAGCAAAGGTCAGCGCTTCCAGGATAGGAATGTATGTGGGGGTTGAAGAGGGCGACTTCGGATTGATCAGTGCAGAAAGAGGAAGTATTACTGCTACACATAATGGAGTACTGGCTGCCAGACTAGGTTACTTCCTTAACTTTAAGGGACCGGTTATGGCAATCAATACCGCCTGTTCTTCCTCACTGGTGGCGTTACACCAGGCTTGCCTGAGTCTGCGTAACAATGAATGTGATACCGCAATTGCAGCAGGAGTTAACCTGATGCTTAGTCCGGAGGGATTTATTGGCATGGGGCAGGCGGGTATGCTTTCTGCAGATGGCGTATGCTATGCTTTCGATAAACGGGCCAATGGACTGGTGCCGGGAGAAGCAGTGGCGGTAGTAGTACTGAAGCCATTGTCTAAGGCTATTGCAGATGGAGATCCGGTATATGCGCAGATTACAGCAAGCGGTATTAACTATGATGGCCGCAGTAATGGTATCACTGCACCAAACGGTGCTGCTCAAAGCACCTTAGTTGGCAGTATCTATGAGCGTTATAATATTGATGCAAGAGATATAGGTTACATCGTTACACACGGAACTGGAACGCGTCTTGGAGACCCGGTTGAAATACAGGCATTGGACGAAGTATTCAGGACATTTGGTCGTAAAGGGCAATACTGTGCGCTGACATCTGTCAAGAGTAGTCTCGGACATACCTTTGCCGCTTCCGGCTTGGTAAGCCTCGTTTCTTTGGTGAAGTCCGTTGGCGAAAATATCATTCCGGCCAGCCTGCACTGTGAGCAGGTGAGCGATTACGTCGATTGGGCAAATAGTTCCTTCTATGTAAATACAGCGTCGCGTCCATGGCCGGAGGGATTACGCACCGGTGCTGTCAGCGCCTTTGGTATGAGCGGCACAAATGCACATGTGGTGGTCAGGCAGTTTGATGCCTGCACTAACACTCCGCCAGTATTGCCGGCCTACGTGATTGTATTGTCTGCCAAAACGGCTTTAGCTTTACAGGAGCGCGTCAAAGGATTGTTGGCATGGTTACAGGCAGGACAGAAGAGTAATATTGACCTTGCTTCTCTTGCCATCACCCTTCAGACTGGGAGGTATCATTTCCGGCACCGGTATGCTTTTGTTACTACATCGCTCGATCATCTCAAGGATACCTTACAACAATTGACAATAGGAACTTATTCCCCGGATCTCTTTAGAGGGGTTTTAGAGGGTGTTTTTTCGCCAAATTCGGTTTTTGAGACCGATATCTCTAGTCTGCTGGAAAATGCGCCAAAAATGGCTGAAAATGCGAAAGATTACACCTCAATAGTCACCAGACTTGCTGCATTCTACAGTCAGGGCTATAATATTAAATGGGCGGCCCTGTATGGTGGTGAGCTGCCGGAAAGGATGCATCTGCCAGGATATCCTTTTGCGAGGGATGAATATTGGCCAGGCACGACGTCGAGGCAACGGTCTGTACTATCATCAGGAGGGAACCAAAACGTGCCGGCTCAGGGAAATGTACTACCAGCTGCTTCACCTAACTGCCTTCCGTTGACTAATGCAGCAGTAGAGCAATCAATTGCGCTATATAACCAGAAGGTGCCAGCTCAGGGCAATGTACTACCAGCTGTTCCTGCTAACGGCATTCCATTGACTAATACAGCAGTAGAGCAATCAATTGCGCTATATAACCAGGAGGTGCCAGCTCAAGGTAATGTACTACCAGCTGTTCCTGCTAACGGCCTTCCATTGACTAATACAGCAGCAGAGCAACCAATTGCACTATCATCAGTAGATAACCAGAAGATACCAGATCAAGGCAATGTACTACCAACTGCTTCGCCTAACGGCCTTCCGTTCACTAATGCAGGTGTAGTGCAACCGCCTGTATCACCAGTGGTGGTAACTCCGGAGTCACCTGCGCACGTTAATGCGATACCTCAGGTTCCAGTACATGGACTGCTGCTCAATGATTCTTCCTCCGCTCAATCCCCTGCCTCGGAGTCTGCAATTATACCTGGTAAGCCGGGTGGCATTATACTTAATACCATTGCTGATACAGGAGATACTCCGGTGATTTCGGCAACTGGTTTTGAAAGGCCTATACCAGCTACTACGGATTTTCCTCATTCAGCTGGTCCTGCTACGCTAAAACAAGTAGACAGCTTGCAGCTGGAAGCGGAACTTGCAGCTTCTCTTGCAGAGGCGCTGTGCATGGATGAATATAGTATAGAAAAAGACAGGAAGTTTATTGAAATGGGACTCGATTCCATCGTCGGTGTAGAGTGGATCCGTACTGTCAATAAGCAATATGGACTGAATATTACCGCTACGAAAGTATATGACTACCCCACATTGGCAGAATTTAGCGCCTTTATTGCTGCACAGCTTGCGGTTGTACCAGACATGGGGTCTGAGCCGTCTGCCAGGGTCATACCTGTCGTGCCGGTTCCACCGGTGCGGCAGGAGGCAGCGGCACCTGTGCAACCGCCAGTCAGGGAGCAGATCGCTACCGTGCAGTCGCTGCCCGGTCGTGAGTATGGACTTGTCATCAATGGTGTACTACAGCTGGAAGAGTTAGCCCTTCGCAGCTGGCAGGTACCCCCGCCGGCATCAGACGAAGTAACGGTAGCCGTGATGGCATCTGCCATTAATTTTCCGGATACGATGTGCGTCAGAGGGCTATACCCAACAATGCCAGCATATCCTTACGTGCCTGGATTTGAAGTAGCAGGTGTGGTGACAAGTATTGGAGGGAGTGTCTCAGGTATTAAACCAGGTGATGAGGTGATTGCACTCGCTGGTCAACAGTTGGGCTGTCATGCCAGCCATGTTAATGTGCCGGCAGCAAACGTGGTAAGAAAACCTGCGAAATGGACTTTTGAAGAAGCATGCAGCTTACCTGTAGTATTCAGTACAGTGTATTATGCTTTTGAGCTTGGACAGTTGTCTGATGGCGAAAAAGTATTGATTCAGACGGCTACGGGCGGATGCGGCCTTGTCGCTATTCAGCTGGCGCAGCTCAAAGGATGTGAAATATTCGGTACTTCCAGCCGTTCTGAGAAGCTGGACATTCTTCGCAGGTTGGGTGTAAAACATGTAATGAATTACAGAGGCGACTTTGATAAGGAGATCCGCGCGCTCACCAATGGTGCAGGAGTAGATATTGTGTTGAATATGCTATCGGGTGATGCCATTCAGAAAGGTATTAATAGCCTTGGGGCCGGAGGCCGGTACCTTGAATTAGCAATACATGGACTAAAGACAAGCGCCCCTCTTGACCTTTCCCGCTTACTGGCCAACCAGGCGTTCTTTAGCGTGGATCTGCGTCAATTAGGTTTCCGCCACGGATTCTCAGGTAGCCGTTTATTGGATGTGATGGTCGAAATGGCTGAAGCAGGACAGATTGTACCTATCGTATCCCGCATCTATCCCTTATCCAGGATTGTTGAAGCATTGCAATATGTAGATAAAGGCAGTCATATCGGAAAGGTGGTAGTCAGTCATCGCTCCTCTGAAGTGCAGGATCTTACCGATCACTGTATCGAACAGATGATTGAACATAAATATCGGCACGTAAGCAGGAACAATATCAGACAGACAGGTGCTCATCCTGGTTCACAGGCACGCAATAGTCAGACATTACCCACGTCATCACTGACTGAAGGTATTGCCATCATTGGTATGAGTGGACAATTCCCGCAGTCGCCCGACCTGGATACCTACTGGCAGCATCTCCGTGATGGTAAAGATTGCGTGACAGAAGTACCTGCTTCACGTTGGCCGGTAAATATGTTCTATGATCCTGATCCGAAAGCGACAGGGAAGTCTACAAGTAAATGGATGGGAGTACTGGAAGACGCAGACAAGTTTGACCCGCTGTTCTTCAATATTTCTCCGGCTGAAGCTGAGATGATGGATCCACAACAGCGCTTGTTCCTGGAAAACTGCTGGCATTGTATAGAGCATGCTGGTATCAGACCAGGTGCGCTGTCTGGAAGTCGCTGTGGTGTGTTTGTTGGCGTGGCTACAGGTGATTACGGGCAATTGCTGGGCGGTGACGGACTTAATGCGCAGGGACTTATGGGAGGAGCAACCTCTATATTGAGTGCCCGTATTTCGTACCTCCTTAATCTGAATGGTCCAAGTATGGCAATTGAAACTGCCTGTTCCTCGGCTTTAGTGGCCATTGCGGATGCCTGTAATAACCTGGTGCTGGGAAATGCAGACCTTGCGTTAGCTGGAGGTGTAAATGTCATTGCTGCTCCTTTTATGCACGTATTGACCAGTAAGGCCGGGATGTTGTCTTCTACAGGACATTGCTACACATTTGATCACCGGGCTGACGGTTTTGTGCCTGGTGAAGGGGTAGGGGTGATACTGTTAAAACGCCTCTCTGATGCAGAACGCGACGGCGACCAGATATACGGTGTCATTCGCGGCTGGGGAGTGAATCAGGACGGTAAAACAAATGGTATTACTGCTCCCAGTGTAAAGTCACAGCGTATGCTGGAGGAGGAAGTGTATGATAAGTTTGGTATCGATCCTTCAACAATCACTATGCTGGAAGCGCATGGAACTGGTACACAATTAGGTGATCCGATAGAAGTGGAAGCGTTGGTAGCAGCCTTCAGTAAGTATACGCACCAGCAAGGTTATTGTGCGCTTGGTTCTGTTAAAAGCAATATTGGTCATCTGCTGACGGCGGCCGGTGTATCCAGTGTAATAAAGGTTTTACTTTCCATCCAGCATAAGCAGTTGCCTCCAACTATCAACTTTGAGGCATTGAATGAGCATATACATCTTGAAAAAAGTCCTTTCTTCATTAATACATCCCTCCAACCCTGGCATACTCAGGGTGGTCCGCGCAGAGCCGCGGTGAGTTCTTTTGGCTTCAGCGGTACCAATGCTCATCTTGTGATAGAAGAATATATACAGCCAACCAGGTCGGTCCAATTGCCGCCGCCAGTTTTATCTTCTCTGATTGTACTTTCTGCCCGGTCAGAAGAAAGATTACAAGTATATGCAAGGCTACTCAGAGAATATGTGGCTGCAAAAGAAGATCTACAGCTGCATGAACTGGCATACACGTTGCAAACTGGAAGAGATGCAATGACGCACAGATTGGTCGTTTCAGCAAATAGCACTGAGAAGCTCTTGTTGTTACTGGATCAGTATCTTTCCGGAAAGAAAAGCCCAGATTGGGTGACCGGACAGGTGACCCGTAACAATCCCGCTTTATTATGGCCAGACGAGGAGGATGATCTAAACGGCATGGTAATGAACTGGCTAAGCAAAGGCAAGTTCAGAAAGGTAGCCACATTGTGGGTCAATGGTTTGCAAATCGATTGGGATATCCTTTACAATAATATCAGACCTGCCCGCATAGCTTTACCTGTATATCCTTTTGCCAGGGAGCGATACTGGATACAGCAATCACTTATAGCTACTCCTGTTGCCAAGGGGGAATCTCCGTCCGTTGAGGTACAAATGCTGGTACCGGTCAACAAACCAGTAAATAATCATACTGCTTCTTATGATCAGCACCTAGTACTCTTATGTGCAGCTCCGGATAATATTCCGGCACTACCTGCAAATGTCGCCTGTTACCATATACCGGTAGCAACAGGCTCGGTAAGTGAACGTTATGAGGAGTATGCCTCGTATGTGTTCACGCTATTAAAGGATTTACTACAGGTAAAGGCTACTACTTCAACGCTGATTCAATTTATATACCCTGAAAACGAAACTTATTGCCAGGGTCTACATGGTTTGTTACGCTCAGCAGCATTAGAAAACCCGCGTATCACAGGTCAGGTGATCAGCATATCCAACTGGCAAAATCTGGAGAGTCTGGTAGTGCAATCTGCCAGTGCAGCGGCGGTTGACATCGCCGCTGCTTCTTGGACGACTACAGATTGGAAACCCGAGTCAGTCAACCAGGCAGCACCTATATGGAAGGAAGGCGGCGTTTACCTTATCACAGGTGGAGCAGGAGGACTAGGGTTCTTATTTGCAAAGGAAATTGCCAGTCAGGTACAGCCGGTAACAATTGTGCTTACAGGCCGGCGTATATTAGATAATTCACTGGAGGAAAAGATCCGTAGCATACAACAACCAGGAGTAATCATTGATTACAGGCAAACCGATGTGACAAAGCAAGAGCGTGTGGTGTCGCTTCTGAATGACATCCGTATACAGTATGGGCGTCTGGACGGTATTCTGCATAGCGCGGGTGAGAAAAGGGATAACTTCATTATCCGTAAGTCAACAGCGGAGTTCCAATCAGTGATCGCTGCGAAGGTTCGCGGTACTCAATGGCTCGATGAAGCCAGTCAGAATATGCCCTTGGACTTCTTCGTGACCTTCTCTTCTGTTGCTGGCTGTTTTGGCAATGCGGCGCAGACGGATTACGCCGCCGGTAATGCATTTATGGATGCTTACATGGCGCAAAGGCAGCGATTGGTGATAGCAGGTAAACGAAGCGGTAAAAGTCTTTCGATTAACTGGCCTTTATGGCGATGGGGCGGGATGCAGGTGGATACAGCAACATTAGATCATATGCAGCGGGGGGGACTCCTTCCTCTGGATACAGCAGCCGGTATATCAGCTTTTTATAAAGCTATGTCGCTGGATAGTACCAATGTGTTAGTCCTTTGTAAGGCGAGGCTAGCTTCCGCTCCAAATGTACCGGTTAGACAATCAGGTACTGGTACTTCGACAAGGGCATTGTCAGCAAAGGAATTGGTTGGTGCCGTGTCATACAATATGAAGCAGCTCTTATCTACCCATATAAGACTAGAGGCTGAAAGAATTGATATAAACGAGCCTTTTGAGAGTTATGGGATAGACTCTATCATGATCACTCGCCTGAATCAGTCACTTGGTGAGATATTCGGTAACATATCCCGCACGCTTTTCTTTGAATATCAGACCTTGTATGAACTCTCTGCTTATCTGGTACAAGCTTATCAGGAGACATGTATCAGTTGGGTAGAGGCAATTCCGGAAGCTAAAATGGTGATAACTGCACCGGATATTCCTACCAGGGAAACTATACAACCAGAGCAAAATATAAGTATATCGACCCCCGTTCGTCAGGCAAGCCTTCGTTCTCCGATAGCCATTATAGGACTGAGTGGACGGTATCCTGATGCAGATACATTGTCTGATTTCTGGAATAATCTGGCCACTGGTAAAGAGAGTATCCATGAGATACCAACAGACCGATGGGCACTTGACGAATTTTATGTACCCGATCAGGACGAAGCCGTACGACGGGGTAAGAGTTATAGCAAATGGGGCGGGTTTCTCAAAGACTTTGCTGCATTTGATGCAGGTTTTTTCAACCTGTCTCCACGAGAGGTGATGGGCATGGACCCACAGGAGCGGTTGTTCCTGGAAATCAGCTGGGAAGCACTTGAAGATGCCGGATATACCCGCGAATTGCTGAAAGCCATGCACCAGCGACAGGTGGGTGTGTTTGCAGGCATAACTAAGACAGGCTTTGAACTATACGGTCCTGCATTATGGGAACAAGGCCAGGCTATATTCCCAGGTACGTCTTTCAGTTCTGTCGCCAACCGGATTTCTTATATACTGAATCTACAAGGACCTAGTATGCCGGTAGATACAATGTGTTCCTCGTCGCTTACTGCTATTCACGAGGCGTGTGAGTATCTGTTACGAGGTGATTGTGAAATGGCTATTGCCGGTGGTGTAAATATATACGCACATCCTGCGTCTTATGTGCGTCTATCTGCTTATGGTATGCTGTCTGCTGATGGCCATTGTAAAAGCTTCGGCGCTGGAGGTACTGGTTTTGTACCGGGAGAAGGGGCGGGGGCTGTCATACTGAAACGTTTATCTGATGCCGAACGTGATGGAGACCATATATACGGTGTAATTACCAGCTCTGGTATCAACCATGGTGGACGTACTAACGGTTACACCGTACCTAATCCAGTTGCGCAGGCAGGATTGATCAGGAGGACGATGGATAAGGCAGGTATCAACGCCCGTACAATTAGTTATATAGAAGCTCATGGAACAGGTACTGAACTAGGTGATCCTATAGAAATAACGGGGCTTACCCAGGCATTCAGGAAAGATACGGCCGATGTCCAGTATTGTGCGATCGGCGCTGTAAAATCAAATATCGGGCATCTCGAGGCGGCAGCAGGTATCGCTGGATTAACGAAGATATTACTACAGTTGAGGCATAAGCAGCTGGTTCCTAGCCTTCATGCAGAGCAGTTAAACCCTAATATAAGTTTTGCAGAGACGCCTTTTGTGGTACAACAGACACTTCGTGCCTGGGATAGGCCATTGCTTAATGAAAATAAAGTTATAAAGGAATATCCGCGCACTGCAGGCCTATCTTCTTTCGGCGCAGGTGGTGCTAATGCACACCTTATCGTTGAAGAATACGTAGAAGAGCAAGGGCCTGTTACTAGAGGTCCATCTCCTGCTATCATTGTTCTGTCCGCGGCAAATGAGGCGCGACTGTCAATACTCATATCCCGATTAATTAATTTCCTTCAAACTTCCGGTTACGGAGATCAGGATCTCATGCGGATTGCCTATACCCTACAAACTGGAAGGGAAGCTATGAATGTACGTATCGCATTTGTGGCCGAAGACATTACTGCCTTAAAGAATACACTTATTTCCTGCCAACAGGGTGATATGCAGGACGTATATCGTGCCACAGTAATTAAAGAATATAGCCGGCCTGTACAGGATCTTTCTGTCACAACAGACTTGATTAATAACAAAGAATATGAAAAGATCGCGGCTGCTTGGGTGAGTGGTGCAGAGGTGACATGGCGCTTACTCTACGGAACAGCACCCAGAAGGATTAGCCTACCTCCATATCCATTTGCAAGAGACCGCTATTGGCCCGGAGACTTGCTTAAGCAAAGTGATAAGAAGGTTCTCTCCACTGCCTATACTTTCAGAGAAGTATGGGAACCAGCTGAGCTATCTGCAAATGAAAGGATTGTTATCAATACCTTGCTGGTCTGTAGTGCGGATCAATCTGTAGCTACAGAACTGCAAGCATGGACCATTGCACAAGGACTGACTACTGAGGTTATTGTGATGACGCCCGACCAGCTGCGGCCATTGTCTCACCCCGTGGAGGCGGTGCTATATTACACCACGTCTCCTGAGGACCTGAAGTCATATACAGAGATCCTGCATTTGTTGCAGCATGTGGGTGATCTTCCAAAGAGCCCCGGCAGGATTCTACTGGCTGGCGATATCTCGGAGCATACTTTTGCACGCTCTTTTATTGATTCTTGGATTGGCTATGAACAATCGCTTTCCTTAGCATCCAAATCAAGAGTGCTGGTTGGGGGTTTGCGGGATTCTCTTATTACTAAATTGTTTGAATTGCTCTTCGCTGTAAAGGCAAGGACAACTGTCTTTGAGAAGGACCTTCCGTTTGTAAGGAATGTACAGCCTGTTATATTGAAAGAACCACAAGTAGTATTTAGAACCGGGGGCACATATTTGATCACGGGTGGTGCTGGTGGTATCGGATATCAGGTTGCCGGCTATCTTGCTGCAAAGTATAAAGCCAATCTCATACTTACCGGACGCACTGCGTTAGATGAACAGCGCAAGAATAAGATTGATGCATTATCGGCGCTAGGCGGTACCGCTATCTATGTTCAAGCAGATAATAGCAATGAGTCAGACGTTTACCGGCTTTCCCGCAAGATCAATAATCAGTTCGGACAACTACATGGTATTATTCATTCAGCTGGTCTAAATAACAGCATACCGCTGACTCAACAGACTGCTGATCAGTTTCATCAGGTTCTGGCACCTAAAGTCAGCGGTACACTCATACTTGATAAGATATTCTCGGATCAGCCTCTCGATTTCGTTTGTTACTTCTCGTCTATCGCTGCTTTACTAGGTGATTTCGGAGGTTGCAGCTACGCCGTAGCTAATCGCTTTCAGATAGGCTATTCCCATCAACGGACCGCCACAGGTAAATCTGTTGTAATCAACTGGCCATTGTGGCGAGAAGGCGGCATGCAGTTAGATAGTACGAGCGCCCAGGCATATCTCCAGCAAAGTGGTCAACGGCTAATTGAAAGTGATGAAGCATTGCAACTAATGGAACAGCTGATTGGCCAGCCGGGTGGTCAGTATATCGTGATGGCAGGAGAACAGGACCAGGTAAGTCATCTGCTCGGGATAACAGGTAACACTAAGGCTGGTTTTGCTCAAGCACATAATGCAAACGAAATCGATAAACTTATTAAACATGCCATTGGTCGAATACTTCTAACTGACCCGCACCAGGTACATACTCAGTTGCACTTTTCAGAAATGGGCTTCGACTCAATAAGCCTGTCTGCATTGGCGAAAGAACTAAGTTCTCACTTTGGCATCACCCTGACTACATCCACATTCTTTACATACCCCACTGTGCAAGAGTTGGTTGATTATCTGTCGCCATCGCTTACAAACGATGAACAACTGGATACGCTTCTTGCCAAAGTAAAAGACGGATCACTGGACATTGACCAGGCCGATAAGCTATTATTTCAGTTATAACCCATAAAAATGACCCTTATGAACAAAGACACCATCTTCGAATTAATCGTAAAACACACCCGCGAGGTAATCCCTGAACTTGAAGGACATGCTTTTAGCCGTACAGATGCCCTGAAGGAGTTGGGTGCAAACTCGGTAGACCGCGCCGAAATTGTTCAATTGACACTTGAAGCACTTTCACTGGACGTGCCGAAAATTGAATTGTTTGGCGCTCAGAATATTGACCAACTGGTAGATCTGTTTTATGAAAAGTTATGATCACCAGGAGTTGGTCATTACAGGTATAGGTATTACAACGGCTGTCGGGCAAGGCAAAGAAGCTGTTACCAATGCATTGCTGGAAGGCTGTCATGCGTTTCGCATAATGGAAAGACCAGGGAGGCAGGAGGCTTCCGCTTTTATCGGGGCAGAAATAGATGGATTAATCTATCCGCCTGATATTAGTAAAAAGACGTTGCGTACAGCTTCCTATGCTGCGGAAGTAGCCCTTGTTACCCTCCACGAGGCATGGGAAGATGCCCAACTCCAACATGTTGACCCCACAAGGGTAGGGCTAATTATCGGGGGTTCCAATGTACAGCAGCGTGATCATACAATGTTGCAGGACAATTACCGTGGACGTACCCAGTTTATCCGGCCAACCTATGGCTTGTCTTTTATGGACAGTGATCTGTGCGGACTATGTACAGAACAATTTGGCATCAGAGGGCTTGCGCATACGGTAGGTGGCGCTTCTGCCAGCGGACAGTTAGCTATTTTGTCAGCTATCCAGGCCGTACTTAGTGGAGAAGTGGATGTATGCATTGCTATAGGATCTCTCATGGACCTTTCATATTGGGAGTTCCATGGTCTGAGGGCGCTCGGCGCTATGGGAACTACTAAGTTTGCCGATAATCCCACTGAAGCATGCAGACCATTTGACCGCGAACATGATGGATTTATCTACGGAGAATGTTGTGGTGCCCTCGTAATAGAACGTTCTTCCTTCGCTTCTCAACGTCATGCGTCACTCTATGCCGGCATTGCTGGATGGGGTATGACAATGGATGCAAACCGAAATCCCAATCCTTCACTGGAAGGCGAGTGTACTGTTATCCGTAAGGCGTTGAACAAGGCAGGACTATTGCCGAAGGATATCGACTACATCAATCCGCATGGTACTGGTTCTCTGATAGGCGACGAGATAGAACTGGAAGCAATTCAGACCTGTAATCTTTCTCATGCCTATATGAATACTACCAAGTCCATCTTTGGTCATGGCCTGACCGGAGCTGGCGCTGTAGAACTCATAGCCACTATTCTGCAAATGGAAACCGGTATGCTGCATCCAAGCCGGAACCTGATCAATCCTATCGTGCCTGGTATGAACTGGGTAAAAGAGCAGGCAATTGCTCATCCTGTACACTATGCGCTAAGCCTGAGCTTCGGCTTCGGTGGTATAAATACCGCTATCTGTCTCCAGCGCTGACAACAATTTAATTCATCAACTAAATATTAAATCACAACACTATGAACGTAGGAATTGAAGCAATGAATGTATTTGGCGGAACGGCTTATCTCGATGTAATGAAGTTGGCCCGGCACCGCCGCCTGGATACTGCCAGGTTTGAAAATCTGCTGATGAAGCAGAAGACAGTGGCATTGCCCTATGAAGACCCTGTCACTTTTGCCGTAAATGCGGCCAAGCCGGTAATCGATAGTCTTACGCCGGCCGAGAAAGACCGTATTGAATTACTCATCACATGCACCGAATCAGGGGTGGACTTCGGAAAGTCTATGAGTACATATGTACACCATTACCTGGGGCTGAACCGGAACTGCCGGTTGTTTGAAATAAAGCAGGCTTGTTACTCAGGTACTGCCGGTTTCCAGATGGCGGTGAACTTTATTCTCGGACAGGCGTCGCCTGGTGCGAAAGCTTTAGTAGTGGCAACTGATATCTCCCGCTTTATGGTGGTAGAAGCCGGTGAGGCAATTATGGAAGATTGGTCTTTTGCGGAGCCAAGTGGTGGTGCGGGAGCTGTAGCTATATTGGTAAGCGATCGTCCACATGTCTTCCAGGTGGATGTTGGGGCAAATGGTTATTACGGTTTTGAAGTTATGGATACCTGCCGCCCTGTTCCGGATAGCGAAGCTGGTGATGCAGACCTATCACTGATGTCTTATCTCGATTGCTGTGAGCGGGCCTTCGGTGAATATCAGAAGCGCGTAACCGGCGTCAGTTATAAAGACACTTTCCAATACCTCACATTTCATACGCCGTTTGGAGGTATGGTGAAAGGAGCACACCGCACAATGATGCGCAAGGTAGTAAAAGCAACGCCGCCTGAAATAGAAGCCGACTTTTCTTTACGCGTCACACCGGGTCTGACCTATTGTCAGCGGGTAGGTAATATAATGGGTGGAACTGTATTTATGTCTTTAGCCAGCACTATCGATAATGGGGTGTACAATGCGCCTAAACGCATCGGTCAGTTCTCTTATGGCTCCGGATGCTGCTCAGAATTTTATAGTGGCGTTGTTTCTGCTGAAGGGCAGCAACGCCAGAAGCAGTTTAGCATAGAACGGGGACTATCCTCCCGCTATGAACTGTCCATGGATGAATATGACGCCCTTTTACTAGGTAATGGCGCGGTACGTTTCGGTACGCGTAATGTTACGCTGGACACCCAGATTGTACCGCGTGCCTGGGATGTAACCAGGAATAAGAAAGTCCTCTACCTGAAGCAAATCCATGAGTTTCACCGCAAATATGAATGGTCCGCATGAGTTATCAAACATTAAAAGTGCGCTACCAGGACCCTGTTTGTTTTATACAGTTTTACCGTCCGGAAGCTAACAACACAATAAATGACCTGCTGGTAGAAGAGTGTTTACAGGCACTCACCCAATATGAGCAGCAGGCAACTATCATTGTACTGGAAGGTCTTCCGGAGGTATTCTGTTTCGGCGCTGACTTCAAAGGCATGCAACAGTCAGATAACGGACATACAGCAAATCGCCAGGGGCCGGAGCCATTATATGACCTATGGTACAAATTGGCAACAGGTCCGTTTATTACCGTCGCGCATGTGCGTGGTAAAGCAAATGCCGGTGGTATCGGCTTTGTTGCTGCATGTGATATTGTACTGGCGGAAGAAGCAGCAGTATTCAGCCTGTCAGAACTCTTGTTCGGACTGTTGCCTGCTTGTGTGATGCCTTTCCTTATCAGGAGAATAGGCTTCCAGAAGGCGCAGTATCTCACGCTGATGACGAAACCGGTGTCAGTACAACAGGCGCATAGCTGGGGTTTGGTGGACGCTTATGAGGCAAACAGCGATTCGCTGCTTCGTACTCACTTGTTACGGTTGCGCTATCTGTCCAAGACTGGTGTTGTACGATACAAAAAGTACATGACCAGACTCGCAGACCTCGCGGCGGCTAAGCCATTGGCCCTCGCTGCAAATGTAGAAGTGTTTTCTGACACGGATAATCTGCAGCGTATCGCCAGATATGTACAGACGGGACTATTCCCTTGGGAGTCCTGACATTCATTGATTACTTAACTATATTATTATGACACAGGTTCCGGTAGATCTACGGGAAATTGAACCCGGTATAGTACAGATCACTATGCAGGATAAAGAACATAAGAACACATTCTCTGACGGATTGATGGAGGGCTTGATCAGGGCGTTTGCTGCTATTAATGCCAATGATCGCTATAAGGTGGTGATCATTACCGGCTATGATAGTTACTTCGCTTCCGGAGGTACACAGGAAGCCCTTCTGGCCATCTATGAAAGTAAGGTGAACTTCAATGATACCAACTTATATAGCCTGGCCCTGGATTGCCGTATCCCTGTTATATCTGCAATGCAGGGACATGGTATCGGGGGTGGTTTCGTATTCGGATTATTTGCTGATTTTGTCGTTCTGAGTAAAGAGAGTATTTACACTACCAACTTTATGAAATATGGCTTCACGCCAGGTATGGGAGCTACCTATGTACTACCCTGGAAACTAGGTATTGCGTTAACACAGGAGTTACTCCTGACCGCCAACAATTTCAGAGGGGTAGAATTGGAAAAAAGAGGTATCCCTTTTCCAGTTCTGCCCAGAGCGGAGGTGCTGGACTATGCCCTGCAACTGGCACGTCAGCTGGCAGAAAAACCGCGTGTTTCGCTTATCACACTGAAGGATCACCTGGTGTCAGGGGCCAGAGAGCAATTACCCGGTATTATTGAAAAAGAAGTAGCCATGCATGGTAAGACTTTTCACCTCGCTGAAGTGAAAGACCGCATCATGGGGCTTTTCGGTAAATAATAAATTATGGATACCAGACAGGTCCTGCAGGCACTGCAGGAAGGAAAGATCAGCGCATCTCAAGCTAAAAGAGCCTTACTCAACCTGCTTACTCCTGCAACGCGCACAACCGCTACCCGTTTTCCGGAACTGGTATGGCTTAACAGGCAGACTGAAGGCCGTCCTATATTCTGGATACACGGTAGCGGGGGAGGCGTAGAGGTTTACAGTAAGGTAGCGGCTATGTCGCAACGACCATTCTACGGCATACAAGCCAGAGGATGGCAAAGCAACAGGTTGCCGCTTCAGGGTATCCAGGCAATGTCGGCCGCATATGTACATGCCATTCAGTCCCTTCAACCGAAAGGGCCCTATGACCTGGGCGGATTTTCATTAGGCGGTACTCTTGCATACGAAATAGCCAGGCAGCTACAGGAATATGGGGAAACGGTCAGTTCTATTGTACTGGTAGATGTGCTGCAATTGCAGGGCCTCGATGCCCTACCTGAAGAAGATTCAGGAGAAGGCGGTACAAAGGTGCTATGGTGGCAGACAGTCAATCTGTTACTCACTCCTTATGTCACGCAGGTGGGCCATGCTGATAAGGTACTCATCCATCGCCATACACTTGACTGGAACTTAGATAATGATACCTTTATTGATGCGCTGTTATCAGCAGCAGCCACTACAGGCTTTGTACAGGATCGTGCTGCGCTATATCAACTGGCAGCTAAAAGCGTTGCTATCCAGCAGGCATTTGAAACTGAGCGTTATGTTTATCATCCGTTACCGGAACCGGATAAGACACAGTGCTATTATTTCCGGAACGTGAACGGGCAGTTCCTTGGTGATATGTTACCCTATTTCTCATTAAATGATACGCGGGAGAAATGGTTGCAGCAACAACCCTACTGGGAGGGCTGGAAACGTTACTTTCCCCACTTTCATACGACAGACGTAATTGCAACAAATCACATGGTGATGCTGTCGGAAAATGATGCTTTGGCAACGTTTAGAAGTGTATTATCCGGACTGTATGCAAGCGGAACCCGTCAGGATTCATCTGTAGACAATCCGCCATTAGCGGCTGCCGGTTCCATTCAATAGCTAATATGTAAAACCTGCATTTTATGGAAAAGTATCTCCTGAAAATCGACTGTGATGTTTTAAATGAGATGGGGTTGACCGTCAACCGCATGATCTGTGCTGTCGCACAGGACGAACCGGCTGTTGGCGACGTGTACTGTTTCCTCATAGGTGAAATCTCACATCCTATTACAATAAAGGTAATCTCACTGGTCGCTGTCAATAAAGTATGCAATAACAGTATTGAAGTGTATTGCTGCGGAGAAGAGATCGATGAGGATGATGATCCTATCAAAGAGCGCTTTGCCTGGCAGACGTTCAGTATTGACTAATTATCAATTTATAGCTATGGCAAAGTTCCTGTTCGCTGCAATACCTGCACATGGACATGTTAACCCTATGCTCGCAGTTGCACAAGCGTTAATCGCCCGAGGCCATGAGGTATTGTACGCCTGTCACACACAATTCCAATCTGTTATTGAAAAAGCCGGTATTCCGTTCGCGGAAGATTTCTCCTGGGGTGACGGTACTGTTCTGTATAACGAGGTGATGACGGAAGGCAATAGTAAGGACCTAAAGCGCATATTTAAACAACGGTTGGGTATCTCTCCTGATTATGGGGGTTTCTATGACATCAACGGTGGTACACAGCAATTCATCGCACTGATCGACCGCTTCAGCCCCGATGTATGTTATATAGATTCATTATTCTTCCCAGGAATCACTGCTGCTGAGGTCCGGCGTATTCCTTATGCCCTGAGTGTCGCCACTCCTTTTGCGTTACCTAGTACAGAATACTTACCTCATGAGAAAGGTAAACGGATGCATCCGCTTAAACGCTTTGTCATCTGGCTCTTGTTCCGCAGGTCGGAATTATCCATCACTGCTCTCCTCAACGCTGTCAGGAGTAAATATTGCCTGCCATTGCTTAAAGATTTCCGCCATCCTACAGGAGTAGCTGCTTATCTGCTGTATAGTACCTGCGCTTTTGAGTTTAAGCGAAAGGATCTATACCCGCAAACCTTCTACATAGGTCCTGCGCTGGGCAAACCGCCGGGCGGTGATGATATGCAATTTCCCTGGCATTGGCTGGACGGTCGTCCTGTAGTATACTTTACCATGGGAACCATGTTTGTTGACAAGCGCCGCTTCTTCCAGATGATCAAGGCTGCTAAAGGTGCTGACTGGCAGGTAGTGATCACCACCGGGCGTTCGCTCAAGGATGTCGATTGGGGGCCGTTACCTGATAATGTACTTATGCGCTCTTATGTGCCCCAGTTAGCATTACTACAACATGTATCTGTGATGGTCACCATAGGCGGCTATGGCACTGTAGGTCAGGCGCTGGCATCAGGTATACCACTGGTGGTATTACCTCCGGAACTGGAACATATTGTTACGGCCTCAAAGGTGTCATACAGAAAGGCGGGTATCACGCTGCGGTCCTGGGCTGTATCTGCTAAAAGTATCCGGAGGGCTATTGATACTTTGCTGCATGAGCCTTCTTATAAGGCACATGCTTTGACTATTGCCGAAGACTATGCCAGATGCGATGCTGCCGAAACCGGCGCAGATATATTAACACATATCTCAATGGTGCGCAAGCCAATCTTGCGTCCGCATGGTGTACCGCCAACATTATACAAAGACGAAGTACACAGCGTCCTGAGCGTACTTAGTCACTCTTCCAGCCACCAACTTTAAATCGCTATCCTATGTCAACATTTCTATTTGGTTGTATTCCGGCGTCCGGACATATAAACCCTACGCTGGGTATTGCTCGGCAGTTAATTAGTGAAGGACATACCGTTATTTATGCCACTCACCCTGCTATGAAGGAAACATTGAGCCGGGAAGGCATCTCCATTGCCGAAGACTTTTCCTGGGGTGATCCCGCACTCTTATTCAATGAGCTAATGGCCAGTGACCGGGAGAAAGAGATATCTAAAGCCATGAAGGCCCGATATGGTGTATCACTGGTAGGAGCAACGGTGTATAACCTTGAACAGGGGGTAGCTGATTTCATTCACCTGATCGATAAATGGCGTCCCGATGTTTGCTATATAGATAGTCTGTTTCCTGTCGGCATCATTGCGTCAGAGGTGCGTAATATACCCTGTGTAGTAAGTGCTGCCGGTTTCGTATATCTTGCGGCGCAGCAGGCGTGGCCATACTTTAATGGTAAAAAGATCAGCTTTTTCTTTCGCATGGTGATCCGGTTAATGTATGGCCGGGAGGCAGACAAGGTACTACGCCGGCTGAATATACTGCGCCGGCAGTACGGACTACCACTCCAGCAAACATTTATGAAGCACCCCAGAGTGGCAGCATTCCTGTTGTACAGCAGTGCAGGTATGGAGTTCAAACGTACCGATCTGCTGCCACAAACATTCTACATCGGTCCTGCAGTAAGTCTTACAGAAAAAGCTATTCCCTTTCCCTGGGATTGGCTTGACGGCAGACCTGTGATCTACTTTACAATGGGAACTGTCTATATCAGGAAGACGCTGATCGATCATATGATCGCTGCTGCAAAAGATGCTCCCTGGCAGGTTGTGATCAGTACAGGCAGGACTTATAAAGCTACTGATTGGAATGACTTACCCGAAAATGTACTGATCTGCGAATACGTACCTCAGATCGCTCTGCTGGATAAAACGACTGTTGTAGTCACAGCCGGTGGTTTCGGTACCGTCGGCCAGGCTGCTATGAAAAGCATTCCAATGGTCATTATTCCGTTCTCTATAGACCATTATTTTACGGCTAAAACAATCGTTATCAGGAAGGCGGGTATACTTCTACCCAGGAAGCGTGCTACCGCCCTAAAACTAAGAAAAGCTATCGATATCTTACTGAATAACCCTGTATATGAGTGTGGTGCGAAAGCGATCGGCAATGACTTTTCCTGTTGTGATGCTGCTGCTACTGGTGCGTATGTTCTAAAGTATCTGGTGCTTAACAGGCACCCGCTCTATCGTCCTGATGATGTTGCTCCCACCTTATACAAAGATAATGTAGCGGAGGTACTGGCGTTGTCTTCAAGACGGCAATTCCTACGTGTAATATCCTAATAACTATAGATATGGTTCCTGTAATTACTATTATATCTGTTGTTTACAATGGCGCGGACACGCTTGAAGACACTATCCGTAGTGTGCTTAGTCAGTCCTATCCGAATATCCGGTTCATGATCATTGATGGTGGATCAAAAGACGGGACACTGGACATTATTACGAAGTATGCGGAAGATCTTCATTACTATTGTAGTGAGCCCGATCAGGGTATTTATGATGCAATGAATAAGGGTTGGGGGAAAGCAGCTTCTGATAGCTATATACTCTACCTTGGCGCTGGTGACCGTATCCTGCAGCTGCCCTCACCTGCGGATCTGCAAAAGGCGGATGTCATATATGGTACAACACTCGTAGGCAGTATCAAATTTAAAGCAAAGGCAGACGACAGCCTAAAGATCATGAATACTCTGCACCATCAGTCATTGCTTGTCAAGAAACAGCTACATCCCGATCCGCCGTTCCGGATACAATACCGTACCTATGCAGACTTTGACTTTAACCAGCGACTTTATAAAGCCGGAGCCAGCTTCTATCACGTTCCTGACTTTGTCGCTTACGCCTTACCAGGTGGAGTAAGTAGTACTATCAAACTGAAGGAAATCCTGCAGATTGTAAAGGCTAATTTTGGCAGAAGGTATATGTTGCTGGCATTTCCCGTTTTATTGCTGATTATTACCGTAACATCCATCTTTTATGGCTCCCGCCGGTTATACAGGTATATGCCGGGTATGAAAAAGGCCGAAGTATCAAATACTCCGGCCGGTAGCTAATATTTAAGAACAGCAAACGCTTCGTATTATAATCTGAAGTTTACTGCCATTATCAGACGATTCTCTGTTTTTACCAGATCAGGTAACCAGCCCGGGTCTACCGGATCTGTACTGAAGCCTGTCTGGGATGTTGTACCTCCCGGACCAGCAAAGTAAGGTACATTGGCATTCCTGTGCGCAAACTCAAAACGGAACGTCACAAAATCATTCGGCATAATATCAAAAGTGGCACTCAATTGTCCCATCTTAAGATCCTTTCCAGACGCTATCGCTTTATCATATGCGTTGGGCGTTGCACTTGGTGCGGCAGGTACAAATGCCAGATATCCACCCGGATTTGTCACGAAGTCTCCTCTCATGGTCAGCGCCAGTTTGTTCCTGTTGAACCAGACACGGTTAGTCAATGAACTACCGGTCATATAGTTGTCCTTTGCTTTAACACCATCGCCTGCCTGGAATCCGTAGTGGTTATTCAGACTGAAAGCAGCCTGGGAAATACCTTTAGATGATGGATTCTTGAAATATCTTGCTACAATACTATTGTCGTGATGGAAGCGGCGTACTTTGGAATAAGAGGTAGATCCTGCTACATGCGTGTCATTGCCATAATAGAAGTTGGCTACCAGCTGTACATTTTCTGAAGGACGGTAATAGTTCGAGTTACCAAAACCGATATTCTTGCTCCATCTGTTATATGTCTGCCAGCCATTCAGTAACCACAGCTCTACCTTATACTTTTTGGTAGGATAAAACTGTACTCTTGCTCCCTGAAAATAGAAGGGCGTGAAGTCACAGACGCTACTACGCTGATAGCTCCAGTTCTCCTGCAGCACATAACTTTCCAAGCCAATGTAACTCATAAAGATGCCCGCCTCGATGTTCAATCCATACTTGTAGTTGAAATGATATCCGGCGGCTGCCTCACGTATAAATTTCAATGCTCCGGTACCTGTGTTACGGCCCCTTCCAACAGAACCATCTGTTTCCTGTACAATATGGGTCATGCTGCCGGTCTGTAACCACAAGCGACCGATAACATTCTTGTAATTACTCTCTATACCAAAGCTTGCCTGGTTAATAGAAAACTCATTCGCTCTGCCGGTTGCCGCGGAAATAGTTTGCGTGTTGTCCTTTGGGCGTGCAAAGTTGTAGTTGAAATAGGCGTCTGTCAGTACTGTTCCTGTTAGAATAACCTCCCCGTCCTTATCTTTCAGCTGTAACGGAGACGTTGACTGCCTGTTTTGTCCGTTAACCCAGGTTAGGTTCATTCCCTCAAAAGGAATCTTCGCTGCGGGTTGAACGTTTTCCTGCGCCATGGCTATCGCACTTGCACAGATGCAGGCAGCCGTAAATACATACTTTTTCATACAAAAGGTTATAATGTTTATTCTGCTGGGAGTAGCCAAAGAAAATGCCCAAAGCAAGGGTTGGTGTTTAACCTGTTGATTGCTATTCGTTTGTGATTATTAATGCCTGATGCCGATTCATAAAACCATCTCGTTTTGATAGGGGCTTTATTAATTTTGATAGGGTAGGAGGTCACGCTCCCCGGTTTCGGTGACTGCCGCCTATACCGGAATAAGCAAATCAGTCTTTATCTTTGCGGCCAATAAAAACCAGATCGTAATTCATGGAGTATTCAAAAATATATACAGTTAAAGCAGAGCATATAGACGTACAGGGTATCATGGACGGCTTATACTATCCTTTTTACATGGAATATTGCAGACATGACTATATCAAGGAAGTACTCGGCTTCGACTTCGCTGAAGAAGCCGCCAAAGGGGTACACATGGTACTATCTCAGTATACCCTCAAGTTCCTGCGCTCTCTGAAAAAAGATGACGAATTTACCGTTACGTGTGAGTTATTTGCTGATGCCGGCGGACAACCAAGACTGCATTTCAAACAGTCTATTATCCTCAATGGGAAAGTAATGACCACAGCAGTATTTACCGGTACCTGTGTAGCTGCTACCGGCGGTCGGCCCTATCTGCCTGCTGAAATGGCCGAAAAAGTGAAGGATGCTCCCAAACTGGATGTTGCTACACTCAAATAAATGTTATTTAGTTACAGTTAACTACCCCGTATGGCACATGCTATCCGGGGTTTTGCTTTTACCCCAGGCCGGGTAATACCCCAATATCACCAATAGTTGATACCACCGGCTGGTACCTGGGCTTAAACTACCTTATACAATGGTAGACTGAATCCGAACGTACTTCCTTCTCCCAATTTGCTGTCCACCCAGATCTTTCCTCCCTGCGCCTCTATAAATTCACGGGAAATGGATAAGCCCAAACCCGTACCTACCTTCTCCGGTGTACCCGGTACTTTAAAGTAACGGTCAAATATGCGGGAGAGATACCGCTCTTCAATACCCCTTCCATGATCTGTAACTACAAACTCCACATTGTCTTCCTTCACATTGGTAGTCAGTTCAATCTCGCCTTCTTCTGGCGAGTATTTCACCGCATTAGTCAGGAAATTAGTTAGTACCCAGGCTGTCTTCTCCGGGTCCGTCAAGATCTGCTGTCCGTTGGTATGCTGATGTATACGGATAGTAATGTTCTTTTGCTGTGCCAGCGCACTAACGGTATTAGCCGCATTATCTATAATAATATCCGGGTATACTGGCTCAATTTTCAGCTGTATATGACCTGTCTCTACCTGGCTGATGTTCAGCAACTCACTGGTAATCTTCAGCAGGCGGTTAGCATCATCAGCAATACTCTTTACCAGCTCTTCCTGTTCTTTGTTGACATCACCTATGCGCTCGTCTGTCAGCAGCTGTGCACTCATCTTAATTGACGCAATCGGTGTTTTAAGCTCGTGTGATATGGTGGCAATAAAGTTGGTCTTAGCCTCATTCAATTCATGGAATGGTGTAATATTACGTAGTACAATCACCTGTCCGATCACTTTATCATTGCTGGATACATGCAGGATGTCCAGGTGGAAATAGCTCTCTTTCTGGTCTGCAAATATCTTCAGTTCCTTATTGGTACTCTCTGTCTTCAGCAAACTACGCATCAGGTCATTATGCAGGGCTATATCCGGTGCGTACTGCCCCATGATCTCTACCTCCCGCAGTCCCAGCAGCTTTTCTGCTACCTTGTTCAGAAACAATAGCTTTCTGTTCTCATCCAGGCCGATAATGCCATCATTCATCTGATTGATAATAGTATCAATACGGCGTTTCTCAAACTTGATTTTCGCCAGATTACTATGCTCGTACTCATCCAGCTTCTCGGCCATGCTATTAAATGCCTGGGCCAGTTCACCAAATTCATCGTGTTGGGATATCCTGATACGTTTGGAATAATCCTTATTCACAATAGCTTTAATACCGTCTGAGAGCGATTTTACCGGTTCGCTGATAATACCCGGGAAGTTAACTGCCAGGGTAAATGCAATCAGTGCCAGGAATCCGAAGATGAACATAGTGAAGTTGCTGAACCGTTGTGCATTGCTTTCAGCCTGTAAGTTCTTACGGAGTATGGCCTCCTGGTTAGCTGTATTGATCTGGTATATCTTTCTACGGATAATGCTCTGGAGGGAATCATTGTCAGGGTCATGCCGCAGTTGTTCAAATAGGTCTCTCACAGCGCCTGTTGCTGCTCCTTCTCCCGGTTCCGTAATATTGGCCTCCTGTTTGGCGAGGTTCGTCTCAAACATCCTGAGTACGGCTGAGTCAAAAGGTACTCTGTCCATCAGCGCCAGCATATTATTGCTGTATACCAGTGTTTCATAGTTGTTTTCCAGTATAAGACGCGCGTCTTTCTTCAGCTGGTGTATTGAGTAGATGCCCAGTATACCAGAGATCAATATAGCAATAAAAAGAAATCCGATGCCGATGCTTAATTTGGTCTTCAGGCGCATGTCAGGAAAGAATTATAATGTCAATATCCGATTCAGACAACTTGCCCAGCAGCTGTGAAAATACGGCCGTATTCAACAGCATACCCATCACGTTCAGGTGAGGCTTGCCGAGGCAAATGGTGGTTACCTTTTTCTCATCGGCTATCTGCATAATACTTTTGGCAATATTACTGTTTTTTACCTTTACGACTTCTCCTCCCAGTTCCATAGCCATTTTGAAATTGTTGATCAGGTGCCGTTGCTGTGCTAACCCAATCCGCGCACTATCTTCTTTCGGCGTTTCCACATACAATACAAACCACTTCGATTGATAGTAGGCGGCCAGCCGGGCTGTCTTCCTGATCACTTTCTTTGCAATAACATGATTACTGCTGATGCACGCAAGAAAGCGTTCATTTCTCGGGTGAGCAGTACGCGGGAGGGAAGACTCGATCTTCCTTTCTACCTGCGTAGCGACTTCTTTCAGGGCCAGTTCCCGCAGCTGGAGTATCCTTTCCGGCTGGAAGAAGTTCTTCATGGCTACAGCTATCTTATCCGCAGTGTATATCTTGCCTTCCTTCAAACGGGTAATCAATTCATCGGCGGTCAGGTCTATATTCACCACTTCGTCTGCCTGTTGCAGTACCAGGTCGGGAATACGCTCTGCAACATCCACACCAGTGATATTCTTCACTTCCTCCTGCAATCCTTCAATATGCTGAATATTCACGGCGCTGATCACGTTGATCCCGGCTTCCAGTATTTCCATTACATCCTGCCACCGCTTTTCGTTCTTACTCCCTTCTATATTGCTATGCGCCAGTTCGTCTATTATCACCACTTCCGGATGGAGGTTCAACACGGCCTGCATATCCAGTTCTTCCAGTGCTTTACCTTTATAGAACAGCTCCCGACGCGGTATGATAGGTAGCCCCTCCAGCAGTGCATGTGTCTCTGCCCGGTTGTGTGTCTCGATATAGGCAATCTTAATATCTACACCATTGCGCAACAATGTCCTGGCCTCCTGTAGCATACGGAAGGTCTTACCTACGCCGGCGCTCATGCCGATATATATCTTAAACTTCCCTTTCCTGGATTGACGGATAAGGTCAAGGAAGTGCTGGGCATTATTATCTTTTTCACTCATGGACTGTAATGTTCAAAAACTCACTTTCCGTACTGGCATAGCACTGATCTTCTCATCAAGAGAAGCGTCCTTTTGCCGGGTACGGAAGGTGTGAGGTTAGTTTTCTGTCTCTACGCCTGGTGGCGTGTAAAGCATGGCTGTACACAGACAATGCTGGCATCCCTTCTTCTGCAGAATGTTGAAGTTAACACAACTCTTACATCCTTTCCAGAACTCCGGATCCCTGGTTATTTCATTAAAGGTGACTGGTAAAAATCCTAGTTTGCTATTCATCCGCATGATGGTCAGTCCGCTGGTAATGCTGAATACCTTGGCCTCCGGATATTTCTCCCGCGATAAACGGAATATTCTCTTTTTTATCCTTGATGCAACGCCGAGTCCACGAAAGGCTGGATTGACGATCATACCCGAGTTGGAAACAAATGTGCCATCGCTCCAGCTTTCAATATATGAGAAGCCTACCCATATCTTACTGACTGTCAGTGCAATCACGGCCTTCCCCTCCCGTATCTTCTTCATAATCGCATTCACAGACCGCTTACTGATGCCTGTTCCTCTTGCTCTGGCGGATGCTTCCATTTCTGCCGTAATTATAGCGGCGTATTTACAATCGGATAGCACCGCCTTTCTGACTATCACTTTGTCATTATCCATGTCAGATCTGTTTATTTTAACGTATCCAGTGCGATATTGAGTTTCAGTACATTCACTTTCTCCGGACCTGCAAAGCCAAGTAATGGCCTGTGGGTCTGATCAGCTATCAGTGTCTGCAGCCTGTGTTCCGGTAACCGGCGCGTTGCTGCTATACGCTTTACCTGTATCATTGCCGCCGCAGGTGATATATCCGGGTCCAGACCACTACCTGAAGCTGTCACCAGTTCCGCGGGAATGTCTTCTTTCTGTACGCCCGGGTTGTGCGCCAGGAAACTATCAATACGCTCCTGCACTGTTTTCTGGTAGTCCGGATTGGATATCCCTTTATTGGATCCTGCCGATCCTGCGGCGTTGTAGTCTACCGCCGACGGACGGCCATTGAAGTATTTATCTTCAGTAAATCGTTGCCCCACATTCTCATAACCTACTACCACTCCGTTTACAGAGAGTGTTTCTCCTTTTCCTTTACCCGGCGCTGCCTTCCCAACTGCCGCAATCAAAGACGGATACAGTACGGCTAATACCAGTACCATAAACAGGGTGAGTTTTACTGAAGGCCATATATACTTTTTCATGATAGTTGCTTATTTTAAATCTGTGTATTACATAAAAAGACTCAGGAACAGGTCGATGATCTTGATACCTATAAAGGGAATGATCACACCGCCGAAGCCATAGATCAGCAGGTTTCTGCGTAAGAGGGCACTCGCTCCGATAGGCTTATAGGCAACGCCCCTTAAAGCCAGCGGGATCAAGGCCGGAATGATCAGTGCATTAAAGATCACTGCGGATAGAATAGCGCTCTCCGGAGATGCAAGCCGCATCACATTAAGCCCTTGTAATGCAGGAATAGCTGTCACAAACAATGCCGGTACAATGGCAAAGTACTTGGCTACGTCGTTTGCTATAGAGAAGGTAGTCAGTGTACCTCGTGTCATCAGCAGCTGTTTGCCTATTTCTACGATCTCAATCAGCTTGGTCGGATCATTATCCAGGTCCACCATATTACCTGCTTCCTTTGCTGCCTGCGTACCACTATTCATAGCAACGCCTACATCTGCCTGTGCCAGTGCCGGGGCATCATTGGTACCATCCCCCATCATGGCCACCAGTTTTCCGCCTTCCTGTTCCTTGCGGATATAGATCATCTTATCTTCTGGTTTCGCTTCTGCAATGAAGTCATCTACGCCGGCTTTTTCGGCAATGTATCTTGCGGTCAGCGGATTGTCTCCGGTTACCATCACTGTCTTTACTCCCATACGGCGCAGACGCTCAAAACGTTCCTGTATACCTGGTTTGATGATGTCCTGCAGCTCTATTACTCCGATCACTTCCTCATTACGGCTTACCACCAAAGGTGTACCTCCATTAGAGGATATCTCTTTTACCTTTTCCTCCATCTCTATGGCAAAGGCATGACCGGCACGCGTTACAATATTGCGGATAGCGTCAAAAGCGCCTTTGCGGATACGTACGCCATCCAGGTTAATACCACTGCTACGGGTCTCTGCTGTAAATTCAATAAAGGTGGCTTTATCGCTATTCAGTGTGTTGGCCTTGATGCCCTTTTCAGCTGCCAGTTCAATAATTGACTTGCCTTCCGGCGTTTCATCTGCCAGGGACGCCAATGTGCAGGCCTCAAAAAACTCCTTCTTACCGACTGCATACGCCGGCCAGAAATGTGTTGCTTTCCTGTTACCAATAGTAATCGTCCCTGTTTTATCGAGCAATAAGGTATCAATATCACCTGCGGTCTCCACTGCCTTACCGCTTTTGGTAATTACATTCGCTCTTAGCGCCCGGTCCATGCCGGCAATCCCGATGGCGCTGAGTAGTCCGCCGATAGTTGTAGGTATCAGGCAAACAAATAAGGATACAAATGCAGCAATCGTAATAGGCGTATTTGCATAGTCGCCAAAGGGTTTGAGGGTTACACATACAATAGTGAAGACCAGTGTAAAGCTCGCCAGTAAAATGGTAAGCGCTATCTCGTTAGGCGTTTTCTGACGGCTTGCCCCTTCTACCAGGGCAATCATTTTGTCCAGAAAACTCTCCCCCGGATCAGTGGTTACGCGTACCTTGATGCGGTCACTTAATACTTTAGTACCTCCGGTTACGGAGGATTTATCACCGCCTGACTCTCTGATTACCGGGGCTGATTCCCCTGTAATGGCTGATTCATCAATAGTAGCAAGTCCCTGCACAATCTCACCATCCATAGGTATCATATCACCGGCTTCACATACAAAGAAATCTCCTTTACGAAGCTGTGAAGAGGGTACAATCCTGATCTCATTGGTATATACTTCTCCCACTGCCAGTACCTTTTTGGCAGGGGTTTCTTCTCTCGTCTTCCGCAGACTTTCTGCCTGCGCTTTACCGCGTGCTTCTGCAATTGCTTCTGCAAAGTTGGCAAAGAGTAATGTCAGCAGCAGTATGATAAATACAGTCAGGTTATATCCGAAAGATCCCTGGGCAATATCTCCGGTGAAAGCAGTATACACTGTTACGCCGAGCATAATAGCGGTGCCGATTTCTACGGTGAACATCACCGGATTACGGAACATTATCTTCGGAGATAGTTTCAGGAAAGCCTGTTTCAACGCGCCACTCATGAGGGCAGGTTCAAATAATGCAGTTTTATGAGTATTGTCAGACATATTATTCAATGTTTAGCAAACCGGGTTTTCATAGGATAGTCAAGTTGATAATGGTATATCACAAGATGATAACTGAGGGCATTAATAGGAGATGAAATGTTCGGCTATCGGTCCGAGTGTCAGTGCAGGGAAGAAGGCCAGTGCGGCAATGATCATTATCACGGCATATGTCATGATGCCAAATGTGACAGTGTCTGTCTGCAACGTCCCAGCTGATTCGGGGATGTATTTCTTTTTAGCCAGTATACCCGCAATAGCTACCGGACCGATAATCGGAATAAACCTGCCCAGTATCATTATGATGCCGGTACTGATATTCCAGAAGATATTATTGTCAGTCAGACCTTCAAAGCCGGAACCGTTATTGGCAGATGATGAGGTATACTCATACAGCATCTCTGAGAAGCCATGATTCGATGGATTATTAAACCAGCTGGCTGGCTGTACTGCCCATCCTATTTGCGGATGATGTGCTGCGAAGTATGCGGATAAGGCTGTACCCACCAGTATCAGGAAGGGATGGAAGAGTGCAATAATAGCTGCAATCTTCATTTCTCTGGCCTCGACTTTACGGCCCATGAACTCGGGCGTACGTCCTACCATCAGTCCGGATATGAATACCGCTATGATCAGGAAGATAAAGTAGTTGAGCAGCCCTACTCCCTTACCACCATAGAAACAGTTGGTCATCATACCCAGCATTTGCATAGCGCCGGATAAAGGCATAGAACTGTCATGCATGGAATTGACTGAACCGGTGGAGATGATAGTCGTCATTACCTGCCAGTAGGCTGATGCTGCAACGCCTATCCGCACTTCTTTCCCTTCCATGGCTGCGGCATCTTTCAATCCGATGTGGTGTAACACCGGGTTGCCCGACAATTCAGTGATCATAGCAGGTATCATCAGGGTAAGCATGCCTGCGGTCATTACGCCAAAGATGACATACCCCAGTTTCTTTCTGCGAATAAAGAAGCCGAACGCAAATATCAGCGCCATAGGTATAATCACCTGTGCGATTATCTCAGTCATATTAGTCAGGTAGTTTGGATTCTCCAGCGGATGTGCCGAGTTAGTGCCAAACCATCCTCCGCCATTGGTACCCAGGTGTTTGATAGCGATCATACCTGCTGCCGGACCTCTGGATACCTGTACGCTATCGCCCTGCAGCGTAACGATACTGTCTTTCCCGTCAAAGCTTGCCGGCGTACCGTTGAATACCAGGATAATCGCCATGATAATGCTTAACGGTAGCAGTATACGGGTGATGGCACGGGTAAAGAAAACGAAGAAGTTGCCCAGCTTTTCAGTCGTCTTTTCTGCAAAGGCTCTGAATAATACAGCTACTGCGGCAACGCCGGTAGCGGCAGAAACAAATTGCAGGAAGGTGACTACGCAAAGCTGTGAGAAATATGTTATACCAGATTCCCCTGAATAGTGCTGCAGATTACAGTTCACCAGGAAACTGATAGCGGTATTAAAAGCCAGATCAGGCGTCATGTCAGGATTGCCATCCGGATTAAGCGGCAGGTGCGACTGGAATAACAGTATCAGGAAGGCATATATTACCCATACTAGATTGATGGATAACAGTGCGGCCATATGCTGCTTCCAGTTCATCTCCTGGTGAGGATCAATACCACAGATGCGATAGATAAAACGCTCCGCCGGATTCAAAAAGTCAGTGATTGTCCGTTCTCCCTGCAGGACTTTGGCTATGTATATCCCCAGCGGGAAAGCTATTGCCAGTGTGATAATAAAGGTGCAGACAACACCGGGTATTTCGCTGTTCATGTATTAATCGGTTTGAGATCAGAATTTTTCAGGTTTCAGTAGTACGTATACCAGGTAGATAAATACGAGGACGGATATTATAAGCAGCAATGTCATCATAGTAGGTGCAGTTATATGTTTTCAAAAAAGTCAAGCGATTTATAGAATAGATAAAAGCAGACTAGTATAATCAGCAGGTAGATTGCTATTAACATATGAGTGGTGTTTTGTTGACAGTAAATATTTATACGCCTGGTTTTAATACCTGCTGGATGTAAAGAGAGAAGAGTACAGCCGGCATGATGCGCTGTACCTCCAGCCACTCCTGACGGGTGCAGGACATCCGGAAGCTGGAAAAGGAGAAGATAAAGACATTTTCTATCGCTGTCTTTACCAGCTGGTTGCCGCGATTGTAGATCTTTTCTGCCAACAGCATGCAACGGTGTACCTGCTTTAACTGATGTTGCTGTAACATCTTTGCCGTGTAATTAGCCAATACTTTTACTGAGAGATATGCACTTCCGAATACAGGAGCACGTACAATTTCTTTTTGTATGTCTGGTATTTCATCCGCTATCTGAGCGGCGGCTTCATATTGGTTCATATAACATGATTTACAGGGATAGTTAGGCGAATGCAATGCCCGAAGTGCTAACAGGCTGGCTGGCTGCTATTAATTGATTGATTATTATTTATTTGTGTATGATAGTGTCGCACATCCTGCCATCCGTGCCATTTAAAAACCCTCTCATTTTGAGAGGATGGTTTATCAAATTGGAGGGGATTCGCTATTCAGCTTACCTATTGTCCTGTTCACCGGTTGATTTGCCTTTCCTGCCTGCTTCCCCTTCTCTTTATCTGCCTGTTGGCGTCCACTTGTATAGTTATATCCATCACGTATACAGCAGCTAAACAAGCAGCATTATGAGACTTTTCGGTGTGTTTTTAATCGGTATTGCCCTGGTGGCAATGTTGATTGGTATGGTAGCATTTTCTGACCGGCGGAATGGGCAGGCCATCAGACAGCTGTAGCAGGCAGATAGTAAAGGATTTGCAGTAGTGGAACTGTTTACTTCTGAAGGATGTTCGGGTTGTCCGCAGGCAGATGAACTAATCGGCAGAATAGAAAAGGAGAGTGAGAACAGGCGCTTATATGTGATGGCCTACCACGTAGATTATTGGGATGGTCAGGGTTGGAAAGACCGCTTCAGTGACCATGCTTTCTCCCTCCGGCAGCAGATGTATGCCGCCGGAATGGGCCTTTCAGGCGTGTATACACCGCAATTGATCATAAACGGCACCAGTCAGTATATCGGGTCTGACGAGCATGCGGTGGTCGGGGAGATAGCCTGTGCACTGAAGCGGAATGTTACTGGTGATTGAGGCCGTATTCTTCTATCTTGCGGTAGAGTGTGGCCAGGCCGATATTCAACAGGCGGGCAGCTTCGGTTTTGTTATTTTTTGTATGGTGTAACACCCTGATTATATGCAGCTTCTCAACACTTGCCAGGTCGAATGCAGAAAGAGGCGTGTTAGCCTTGCCGGCAATCTGGAGATCAAGGGGAAGATGGTCTACTGTCAGCTCTTCACCACCGGCCATAATCACCGCTCTTTCCAGGACGTTTTTCAGTTCGCGGATATTACCTTTCCACTCGTGTAGCTGCAGCTTTTCTATAAACTCCGGCGAGATCTTTTGCTTACGCTGATTGATCTTCGCAGAGAACATACCTACAAAATACTCCGCCAGCAGTGGGATATCTTTTTTACGCTCTCTCAGTGGTGGCAGTGTAATGGCAAATACGTGGAGGCGGTAATACAGATCTTCACGAAAATGACCTTTTTCTGCTTCCTGTTTCAGGTCTCTGTTGGTGGCCGCAATGATTCTAACATTCACCTTCGTGGGTTTGGTATCGCCTACTTTGATAAATTCGCCTGTCTCCAGTACACGTAGCAGTTTACTTTGCAGATCGAGCGGCATTTCGCCTATTTCGTCCAGGAAGATGGTGCCAGCGTTGGCTTCTTCTATGAGCCCTTTTTTATCGCGGACAGCGCTGGTAAAAGCGCCTGCTTTGTATCCGAATAGTTCACTCTCAAGCAGTTCCCTGCTGAAGGCGCTACAGTTCAATGCAACGAAAGATTTACCGGCCCTTTTACTGTTATTGTGAATGGCCTGTGCAAAGACTTCCTTACCGGTGCCCGTTTCTCCCAGCAGCAGCACGGTAGTATCTGCCGGAGCCACCTTGCCGGCCTGTTGAATGGCATCCTGTATAACCCGGGAGGTGCCTAATATACTATCGAAGCTGTATTTCTTACCCACCTGGCTTTCCAGTTTTTCAATGCGCTTCTGTAGCTGTACTTTCTCCAGCGCCCTGTTCAGCAAAGGAATTATCCGGTTATTGTCGTCGCCCTTTGTAAGGTAATCAAAGGCACCGTTCTTAATAGCCTGTACACCATCGGGTATATTGCCATAAGCGGTCAGCAATATGACCTCCAGGGAGGAATTTTTCTCTTTAATAGTTCTGGCATAGTCTACGCCGCTGCCATCGGGTAGTTTCACATCACAGAGTATGACATCTATTTCTTCTTTGTCGATTATTTTCTGGGCACTTTTAATATTACCAGCTTCAAGGACATGAAAGCCTTCCAGTGCAATAATCCTTTTCATCAGGCTACGCAGTTTCTCTTCATCATCTATTATCAGGACAGTTCCGGGCATAAAATTATTTGGGTGCAAAAATAGGCATAGAAATTACAAATTATTGCGATTTAACTGTAATCGTCTGGTAATGGGTCTTATATCGGTTAATGTCTTATATCATCGGTACACCAATAGGGCATCAAAAGGGCACTTCAATATCCCCGGGATATTGAAGTGATATCGAAGTGACGACTTGGTGAAGGGTAGGAGTGAAAGGCAGACCCTGTTTAAGGCTATAACAGATAAGGGATGCTTCAGATACTCAGGAGGGGCAAACGGGTGGGTGTGGTCAGACCGGGTAAGCCCGTATTGCCATTACAGGCAACTACAAGCCAGGACCCGGTTTACAAACAATCTCTGCCGGAAGCGCTTAAAGGCCTTTAGGCATAAACTATTTTCATCATGATAATAAAAAGTATTATTTGAGAATAAAAGATAAATTATGCCATTTGCTTTTTTTGATTCTTTTAACATATATTTGAATTGCTAATAGAGAAAGATGTCATGTCGTTGAAATCAGTAGTATGTAGATCCTTTGAAACCTTCTTTCTTTTCATAACCATTCATATTCATAGCCAAAGCCTTCACTAAGAGTTTTTCTTTTATCAGGAGTATTTATCCTATAAAAGCCTTATTTTATTTCATAGCCCACTTCCACTTAAGAGTTACCATTGATTATGCCGTACGATTTATCGTACCATAACGCCATTTGATTTTACCGAACAACCAAACGTTATATATCACCTATTTCTATTTGAATGAGTGAACTTTACTGTCTTGGCCTTAAGAAAAGGCTGAAAATCTGGTGTCTGCTATTGGCAGCTATGACTATTACATGTCTTAGTGTAAAAGCGGAAGGTAGTAAGGAATTGAATCAGAGCGGAGGATATCGTGCTTACCTGAACTCTGCATCTGCAACAAGTGTAAACAATCTGTTTCCTACCACGGGAACGATGAAGGTATATGTCAACGTCGGTGAACGTATATTCGTCGGGTCCAGTGCACAGGGCATCGGTAGTGGTACCATTATTTTGCGCGCCCCTAACGGACAGACGTATACGACAGGTACAAGTACTACCACAGGTCGTATCACTAACCGTACGCAGGAGATTAACGGGCCTAATGTCGGTACACTTACAACAGGATATACACCCGGTATTGTAACAGTAGGCGCTGGACAGGCGGGTATATGGGAGATAGACTTTGTGCCACCGAATGCGGCAACTGCCAGTAACCCAACAGCAATTCTAGCTACCGGTAACTGGACGCAGCCTGCCAGTTCTTCCATGATTGCAGCTTTCGATGTCAGCGTAAGAAATGCCGCAAATACTGCATTTATTCCTGGTCGTCTTTATACTAATATATTTAACGCTAACCTGGGTGCTGCCAATGCAACCTTTAATGCTATCTTCCGTGTCCTGACCAACGATGGTTATATCTATACGGTTAATAATAACGGTCAGGCTGGTTTTGGTTTTTCTTTCCTGGCGAATAATAAAGGTTTCCGCACCACTACCGGCGATCCTACCTACAAAAGCGTAGACGACCTGGCAAATCTCAGACTGAAAGATCCCCGTACTGCAGATACGGAGACTGATATTACACATAAGATCTTTTTCAACACACCGGCGGTAGACCTTCCCGCCAGTGCACCTTCCGTTTCCGGAACGACGTGGCTGCTGACAACACCCCCGGTCATCACTGCCTCTATCCTGAATTTTACCGGGGTAGAGGGAACCCCCGGAGTGGCAGGAACCAATCCCTCGGGGGGTAATATTACTTTCACCGCTTCTTACGCCGCAAACTACGCCGTTGATATAGATATCAACGGCAATGGTGTTTATACTGACGCCGTAGACCGTCGTCTGACAGGTAGTGCTGTAGTAGGTACCAACAGCGTATACTGGGACGGTAACAACGGGCAGGGCGTGAAAGTATTGACGGGAACCTCCACTTATAATACGCGCGTAGTATTGTTTGCCGGTGAGGTACACTTTCCCTTTATAGATTGTGAGAATAACCCTGCCGGTATCATTATTACCCGTACCAACGGCTCCGGCGCTCCCAGCGATATTGTATACTGGGATGATACAGAGCTTACGGGAAGTGGTACGCCGTCTAATCCGCTCAGCACCGCTACTACCGGTATATCCAGCAGTGTGAACGGGCATAGGTTTGGTTCTACAGCATACAGTCTGACAGACTATGGTAATGAAAACGGTATTGATACCTGGTCTTACCTCACCAGTACTCCAATTACTACACCTATACTTATAACCTTACGTGAAGCGGATCTTGAGACTGTAAGTCTTACAAGATCTGCCCCTGCATTGTGTCAGGGGGCAACGGTTACTTACACTGCAGTGGTCAGAAACAATGGTCCAAGCAACGTGACCGGCGCAACTTATCAGTTGAACTATCCTGCGAACCTGACGAACGTCAATGTTACAGCCGCTCTGACCAGCGGCGTAGCTGTTATAGTGCCAGGCGCTACAACTGCTACACAGTATACGGCTTCACTGAATATGAACAATGCTGCCGTGGTGACATTCACCGTTACAGGTACTGTTGCTACCGTGCCTGCCGGAGGTACATTGTCTGTAACATCCGCCGTAATGCGTCCGCAGGACGTGACAGATCCGGATGCTACCAACCCCGATGCTGCGGTACCAACTGATCCGCAGTTAGAGTGTGACGCTGCACCATCAGGCCCAGGCTGTAACAATATCAAGACGGATGCAGTGGTTGTGTCACAGCCACCAACTACTGCGAATGCAGGTCCGGCACAACTACTATGTGCCGCTACATCTGCAACACTGGCAGCTAACGCACCTGCAGTCGGTACCGGCGCATGGTCGCAGGTAAGTGGCCCGGGCACAGCGGTTATCGCCAATGTCAGTTCGCCGGGAACGAGCGTTACCGGACTGGTAACCGGAACCTATATCTTCCGCTGGACGATTTCCAATGGAAGCTGTACGCCGAGTACCAGCGATGTCTCTATTACAGTACAGGCCTCATTGGCTAACAATACTGTCACGGCTCCTGCTACAACAACCTTCTGCGGATCCGGAGACCCGGCATTAATTACAGGTAGTACGCCTACCGGAGGTAGTGGTACTTATACTTATCAGTGGCAGCAGTCCGCCGATAACGTTACCTATACTAATATCGCCGGTGCTACAGGTCAGTCATATGATCCACCGGTATTATCAGGTACAACTTATTTCCGCAGACTGATCACTTCCGGTGCATGTACCACAGCCAGTGCCAGTAATGTGGTGACCATCACTATACAGTCAACTGTTACGAATAATACCGTAACAGCTCCTGCAACAACTACCTTCTGTTCTACAGGCGATGCGGCTGTCATTACCGGCACGACACCGGCAGGCGGAAGCGGTACTTATACCTATCAGTGGCAAAGCAGTACTGACAATACTACCTTCACAAATATCGCGGGTGCTACTACACAGTCCTATGACCCTCCGGCAGTAAGTACAACGACCTACTACCGCCGGCAGGTGACTTCAGGATCCTGTACGACTGCCAGCACCAGCAATGTGGTGACCATCACCATACAGCCTTCTCTTAACGGAGGCGCGATTGCTGCCAGTCAGGAGTTCTGTGTGTCCGGCGATCCTGTAGCCTTTACACAGACAACAGCACCAACAGGCGGTAGCGGTACTTATACCTACCAGTGGCAGAGTTCTGTTATCAGTGCAAGTACCGGATTTACAGATATTGCCGGGGCAACGGCCGCAACTTATGATGCAGCCGCCATCAGTCAGACTACATATTACAGAAGGGTTACCCGCTCCGGCGTATGTACGGATGGATTTAGTAACGTGCTTACTGTAACGGTGAATGCAGCGCTTACACCAGGAGTAGTGGCAGCAGATCAGACCTTCTGTACCAGCGGAGATCCGGCGGTGTTTACACAGACGACAGCGCCTGCAGGTGGTAACGGTATCTTCTCTTATCAGTGGCAGAGTTCTGTAACAGGTACTACTGCCGGCTTTACGGATATTCCGGGTGCCACAGGCGTAACCTATGATGCACCGGCAGTATCGCAAACAACTTACTTCCGCAGAATTACCCGTTCTGCCAGCTGTGCTGATGCCGTGTCTAATGTCATCACAGTAACTGTGAATCCTTCTCTATCTAATAATACGATAGCAGCATCACAGACCATCTGTAGCGGCAGTACACCTGCGACATTAACAGGTAGCACACCAGCAGGTGGTAACGGGGTGTATACCTATCTGTGGGAAGTAAGCACAGGTGGTGGCAGCTTCACCACTGCGCCGGGTACCAGCAATGCACAAAACTATACTGCGCCCGCACCGCTGACACAGACCAGTCAGTACAGAAGAACAGTTTTCTCTGACGGTTGTGCATTCAGCGTAAGTAACGTTATACAGGTAACAGTAAGTGGGACAACCACCGCTGCAAACGCCGGTCCTGACCAGGGACCGCTGAATGCAACAATGGTGACATTAGCAGGGAATGCTCCGGCAACTGGTACTGGCACGTGGACACAGGTGTCTGGTCCGAATACAGCGAATATTGTGAATCCGGCCAATCCTACCACCAGTGTTACAGGATTGGTACCTGGAACCTATATCTTCCGCTGGACTATTAACAATGCGCCATGTACCCCAAGCACTGATGATGTGCAGATCATCATTAATACAGCGCCTGTAGCAGGTAATGACGTAGTTACTACCAACGAAGACGTAGCTGTTAATATTAATATTCTTGCCAATGATACAGATGTAGACGGTACCATTAATACAGGTAGTGTGACGATTGTCAATCAACCCGCCAGCGGTACTGTTTCCATTGCTGCAAATGGTGTTGTTACTTATACGCCAAATGTGAACTATAATGGAAGAGATGTATTCAGTTATACAGTAAGAGACAACCTGGGCACATTGTCAAACACCGCTACGGTTACTATTAATATTACACCGGTCAATGATCCGCCAGTGGCTGTAGATGATGACATTAACCTGGTAGAGGATATGACCATTACCATACCTGCGCCTGGTATACTGGATAATGATAGTGATCCTGATGGAGATCAGCTGACAGCAGTGCTGGTTACACCGGTAACAGTAGGTACACTGGTATTGAATGGAAATGGTTCGCTGACCTACACACCACCAGCCAACTTCAATGGTATTGCCACCTTTACTTATCGCGTATGCGATGGCTCCGGAGCCTGTGATACTGCTACTGTAACACTGGAGGTGGGTAATGAGAATGATGCGCCTGTAGCCGTTAATGATAGTTATACTACAGATGAAGATACCCCGCTGGACATTCCGGCTAACGGTGTGCTGGCTAATGATACAGACGCAGATAACGATGTGCTGAGTGCTAATCTGGTTACCGCACCTGCAAGTGGTACGTTGACGCTGAATGCCAATGGCTCGTTCCGTTATGTGCCAGCGCCTAATTTTAATGGGGTAGTATCCTTTGTATATTCAGCTTGCGACGCAAGTGGCGCATGTAGTAATGCCACTGTGACTATTACGGTGAATAGTGTGAATGATGCGCCGGTAGCCAATGACGATACTTATGCAACTGATGAGGACAGAGTGCTGGACGTAGTTGTACCTGGTGTACTGGGTAATGATACAGATGTGGACGGTAATACGCTGTCTGTCAGCCTGGTGACTAATCCTGCCAGCGGTACTGCAACACTCAGTGCTAACGGCCGCCTGGTATATACACCTGCACCTGATTTTAATGGAGTAGTAAGCTTCAGTTACCGTGCATGTGATAATGGCATACCACAGTTGTGCGATACCGCGCTGGTGACAATAACTGTCAGACCAGTGAATGACACACCGGTAGCCGTAAATGACGCATATATCTTAAATGAAGACACCCCGTTGAACATAGCAGCGCCTGGTCTGCTGGCAAATGATACAGACGCAGATGGTAATACGCTGACAGCAGCGCTCGTAACTAATCCGGCTAATGGCAGGGTTACGGTGAATAGTGATGGCAGCTTTACGTATGTACCAGCAGCAGACTTTAATGGTAACGATGCGTTCACCTACCGGGTATGCGATGGCAGCGGTGCGTGTGATACAGGTACAGTTGTATTGACGATTAATGCAGTGAATGATGCTCCTGATGCAGGAGATGTCAGCTTCTCCGCCCGGGAAGATATACCGCTTAGTATCAATCCACCGGGATTACTGGGGGCCAGCCGAGACAAGGAGGGAGGTGTGCTGACAGCCGCACTGGTTACACAACCAGCCAATGGAACGATTACAGTAAACGCTGATGGCAGCTTTACCTATACACCGAATGCAAACTTCAACGGTACAGATGCTTTCACCTTCTCCGTATGTGATAACGGTACACCGCAGTTGTGCGATACTGCTACCGCAACAATCACCGTGTCAGCAGAGAATGATGCACCGGTAGGGGTGGACGACACTTACAATGGAACAGAAGATACGCCGCTGACTATAGCAGCGCCAGGAGTACTGGCTAATGATACAGATGTGGATGGAGATCCGCTGACCGCTGCTTTAGTAGCCGGACCAGTAAATGGTACAGTTACGCAGAATCCTGATGGCAGCTTCACTTATATACCTGGAAGGAACTTCAATGGAACAGATACTTATACATACCGTGTCTGTGACGGACAGGGAGGCTGTGATACCGCTACTGTAACTATTAATGTAGCAGCGGTTAATGACGCACCAATAGCCGGTGATATCGGGTATACCCTTAATGAAGACGTACCTTTGGTTGTCAATGCCCCAGGTCTACTCTTCAATGATAACGATCCTGATGGGGATCCGCTGACGGCCAGTGTAGTGCGGGCACCGGCTAATGGTACGCTTACACTGAATCCGAACGGTGCGTTTACCTATACCCCAGCCGCTAACTTCAATGGTGCCGACACCATCTTGTACCGGGTATGTGATCCGTCAGGCGCTTGTGATACCGGCATAGTTGTGCTGACCGTGCAGCCTGTAAATGATAAGCCGTTTGCCGGAGACGATAGTTACACCACTGCTGAAGAAGCGGTGCTGACCATAGCTGCGCCAGGTGTATTGACCAATGATACAGATGTAGACGGAGATGTACTGACATCCAGCATCCTCCGTAATCCTTTAAACGGAACGGTTACGCTGAACAGTAACGGCGCATTTGTATACCGGCCAAATGCTGACTTTAACGGAATAGACACCTTTACTTACAGAGCCTGTGATGGTAGCGGCCTTTGTGATACAGCGCTGGTAAGTATTACTGTTACACCAGTGAATGATACCCCACTTGTGGTCAATGACGTGTATTCTGTGAGTGAAGACAATACACTCACGATCGCTGCTGCCGGGGTACTATTCAACGACCGGGATAAGGAGGGCGATGCGCTGACTGCCAGCTTACTGGTTGCACCAGCAAGCGGCACAGTAGTACTGAATGCCAATGGCGGCTTTGTATATACACCTGCGCCAAACTTCAATGGTACAGTTACCTTTACCTACCTGGCGTGTGACAATGGTACTCCTTCTCTCTGCGATACAGGAACTGTAACAATCAATGTTACACCAGTTAACGATCCACCAGATGGCATAGATGATAGTTATACCTTACAGGAAGATGTGCCGCTGACAATACCTGCACCAGGCCTGTTGGCTAATGATACAGATATTGATGGTAATCCGCTGCAGGTAACAGGCATCTTCAGGCAGCCGCTGCATGGTACTGTAGTGGTAAATGCGAATGGTAGCTTCACCTATACGCCGCGGAGAGATTACAATGGAACAGACCTGTTTGTATATAACGTTTGTGATAATAACGTACCAGCCGCCTGTGATACAGCGGTGGTACGCCTGACTATCACGCCCCAGAACGATGCGCCACTGGCAGTGGACGATAACTACACTACGCCGGAAGACGTACCGTTAAATATTACAGCACCAGGCTTGCTGTTCAATGACGCAGATCCAGATGGAGATCCTATCACACTGAGTGGCATCGTGCAGAACCCTGCTAATGGGGTGGTTACCTTTAATGCAAATGGTAGCTTTGTTTATACACCAAACCGTGATTATCGCGGACTGGATACTTTCATTTACAGGGTATGTGATAATAATGGCACATGTGACTCAGCAGTAGTACGTATTGTGGTAACACCGGAAAATGATGCGCCGGTAACCTCCTCAGAGACCTATACCACTCCTGAAGATGTAGTGCTGAATGTCATTGCAGCCAATGGTGTGCTTGCCAATGATACAGATGTGGACGGTGATAGTCTGCGGGTAACGTTGCTGACGACCACTACGCATGGTACGCTGACATTGTCAGCCGATGGTGGCTTTAGTTTTGTGCCTGAAAGAGATTATAATGGCAACGACTTCTTTACTTACAACGTATGTGATCCTTCAGGAAGCTGTGTAAGCGATACTGCATATATCATTATTACGCCGGTAAATGATACGGTAATTGCCCGTGATGATGTATTAAATGGCGATGAAGACGTACAGATCAGCGGAAATGTTGGCTTGAATGACACAGATGCAGACGGTGATCCGCTGACCTTTACGCTGATCGACCTGCCGGCCAGGGGCACTATTGTATTCAATAGCAATGGTACATTTGTTTATACACCGACCCTGGATTCCACCGGATTGGACTCTGCATTGTACCGGGTATGCGATCCATCAGGCGCCTGTGATACTGCACGTATTTACTTCAACGTCGGAGATGAGAATGATCCGCCGGTAGCAAATGTGAATTTCTATACTACTAATGAAGATGAGATATTGAATGTGGCTGCACCGGGATTGCTGGGTAATGACACAGATCCGGATCCTAACAGTCAGCTGAATGCTACACTGGTAACACCACCGGCCAATGGCGTAATTACTATCTGGTCGGACGGTAGCTTCTCTTACAGGCCTAATGTAGACTTCAATGGTACAGACCAGTTTGTATATAACGCCTGTGATGCAAACGGTGCTTGTGATACAGCCCTGGTATTTATTACAGTAAGACCAGTGAATGATCCACCGGTTGCGTTGAATGACTCTGTTACTACAGATGAGGATACGCCGGTAAGTGGCAATGTATTAACGAATGACAGTGATCCGGAGAATGACGAACTGGCGGTATCGCTGGTAGCGGGACCGTCCAGTGGTACGGTTGAATTTGATATGTCAGGCGCATATACTTATACCCCGGGCGAGAACTTCAATGGTACAGACTTCTTCCAGTACCAGATCTGTGACGGTGGAGGGCTGTGTGATTCGGCATTTGTAATCATCACTGTTAATCCGGTCAATGACCCGCCAGTGACAGGTAATGATCAGTATACCGTAGCAGAAGACAGCGTACTCAATGTGCCGGTAGGAAGGGGTGTATTGATTAACGATACAGATGCAGATGGAGAAGCATTGGTGTCTACATTGTTGAGTCCGGCGAACGGCTCACTTACTTTGAATCCTGATGGTTCATTTGTTTATCGCCCGAATCTGAACTTCAATGGTACAGACGGATTCACCTATCAGGCATGTGACCTGAGCGGTGCTTGTACCCAGGCTACGGTGACATTGATTGTGACGCCGGTGAATGATGCACCGATAGCAGTTAACGATTATTTCTCAAGAGCAGAAGATACCGTGATCACGTTCCCACCATCAGTGATCCTGGCCAATGATATAGATGTAGATGGAGATGTGCTGACTGGCAGACCAATTGGTAACCTGCAGAACGGTACTTATTCGTCTAATCCGGATGGTACTTATACATATAGGCCAGCGCCAAACTTTAACGGACTGGATAGTATTCAGTATGAAGTGTGTGACGGTGGAGGCCTGTGTGATACCGGTCTGATTATTCTGGAAATAACAGCAGAAAACGATGCGCCGGTAGCAAGGCCGGATGCCTACGAGACACAGGAAGATGTAGTGCTGAATGTGCCCGCAACAGCAGGTGTACTCCGGAATGATACAGATCCGGATGGAGATGTATTGGTGTCGAGTTTAGTGAATCCTGCTAATGGATCATTGACGCTCAATTCAGACGGCTCATTTACTTACAGGCCAAACAGCAATTTCAATGGAAGGGATTCCTTCACATACCGGGCCTGTGATCTTGGCGGACTGTGTGATACTTCCAATGTAGTTATTACGATAATACCTGTTAACGATCCACCGATAGCAGTGAATGACTACTTTGTGAGGACAGAAGATACCGTCATTACGTTCCCGCCATCAGTCATTCTAGCCAATGATATAGATGTAGATGGGGATGTACTGACCGGCAGACCGATAGGAACATTGACAAAAGGAACAGTAGTATTGAATCCGGACGGTACGTATACCTATACCCCTGTCCGCGACTTTTATGGCCTTGATAGCATCCAGTATGCGGTGTGTGATCCTTCGGGCGCTTGTGACACAGGTATAGTAGTAGTGGAATTGCTGCCGGTAAATGATAGACCAGTAGCGCAGGATGATCAGTTCTCGGTGGATGAGGATGGTAGTCTGACGGTAGCGCCTCCAGGCGTCCTACGCAATGATACTGACGTGGACGGAGATCCGTTGGGTGTAACGGTGTTGACAAACCCTGCACGAGGCACAGTTGTTCTGAATCGTGATGGTAGTTTCACATACACGCCTGCACCTAACTATAATGGTCCGGACAGTCTGCTGTATAGCGTGTGTGATCCTTCCGGAGCCTGCGATACGGGTGTTGTAAGGTTTACAGTAACGCCTGTAGCAGATCCACCAATAGCAGCAAACGACAGTTATACAACAGATGAAGATACACCGCTGACAGTAGCAGCGCCGGGAGTGCTGGCTAATGATAGAGATCCGGATGGCGCTCCGCTGATAGCTAGTCTGGAGACTGTTCCGGCTAATGGTACTGTTACAATGAATGCGGATGGCAGCTTTACTTATACGCCAAACGCGAACTTCAATGGAACAGACAGATTTACGTACCAGGTATGTGATACGTTGGGCACTACGCAATGTGCAAGTGGCACAGTAACTATTAATGTATTACCGGTGAATGATGCGCCTGTAGGCCAGACAGATATCTATGTGTTTAAGGAGGACAGCACAATAGTTGTGGGAGCACCTGGCGTACTGGCCAACGATATCAATATTGATGGGGACCAGTTATCAGCAAGTATTGTTACTACCGCATTACATGGTCAGCTGTTGTTGAATCAGAATGGCGGCTTCACCTATACACCAAATAGGGATTACAATGGCAGGGATAGTGCAGTTTATAATGTTTGTGATCCATTTGGCGCGTGTGATACAGCGAAGATCCTGTTTATCATTAATCCGGTGAATGACCGTCCGGTAGCAGTTGACGATCAGTTTACGAGAAGCGAAGACACAGTAATTACCTTTACAGCGCAGGTAGCGTTGATTAATGACTATGATCCGGATGGAGATGCGTTACAGGGACGTCCTATTGGTACTCCGTTACATGGTTCTTACACAACTAATCCGGACGGAACGTATACTTACAGACCTGATCTCAACTTCAACGGTCTGGACAGTGTGCAATATGAGGTGTGCGATCCGTATGGCGCATGCGACACCGGTTATATCAGATTGACTATTACACCTGTGAACGATGCCCCTGTAGCATTGCCGGATGCTTATCAGACGGACGAGGATATTGTGCTGAGTGTGCCGGCACCAGGTTTGATGGCAAATGACAGTGATGTGGATGGAGATCCTTTATCTATTGCGATACAGGTACCGGCAGCACATGGCCGTGTGACCCTGAACAGTGAAAATTCATTTATTTACGTACCAGATCCTGGCTATAATGGTATTGACACCTTTATATACAGGGCTTGTGATCCGGCAGGCTTATGCGATACTGCACTTGTCACAATTACGGTGAACAGTGTCAATGACAGGCCGATAGCATTGAATAATGTCTATGCGTTACCAGAGGATAGTTTGATGACGGGTAATGTATTGGATAACGATACAGATCCTGACGGGGATCCGCTGGTAGCTACATTGATCTCTACTACGACCAATGGTGCGCTGGTATTTAATGCCAACGGCACGTTCACATATACACCAAATCCGGGCTATAATGGTCCGGACGGCGCTGTTTACACTGCCTGTGATCCTTCGGGCGCTTGTGATACAGCATTGTTGTCGTTTATTGTCACACCGGTGAATGACGCACCGGTTGCGGTGGATGACAATGTGATAGTAACGGAAGATGTGCCGGGCACGGGTAATGTGCTTACAAATGACACTGATCCGGAAGGGGATGGGTTGACAGCAAGCCTGGTAACTGCTCCTGTAAATGGCACAGTGGTATTAAATGCAGATGGTAGCTTTACCTATACACCGAATGCGAATTATAATGGTTTGGATAGCCTGGTGTACCGGGTATGTGATAATGGTGTACCAAGCCTTTGCGATAGTGCGATAGTAAGATTCACTGTTGAGGCAGTGAATGACGCGCCAGTAGCTGTGGATGACAACATCACAGTAACTGAAGATGTACCGGCCACCGGAAATGTCCTGACTAATGACACAGATGTAGAGGGTAATACGCTCACCGCGTCTTTGGTAACAGCTCCTGCAAATGGTATAGTGGTACTAAACGCAGATGGTAGCTTCACCTATACGCCAAATGCGAACTACAATGGCCTGGATAGTCTGGTATACCAGGTATGTGATAACGGAACACCGAGCCTTTGCGATAGTGCGATAGTAAGATTCACTGTTGAGGCAGTGAATGACGCGCCAGTAGCTGTGGATGACAACATCACAGTAACTGAAGATGTACCAGCGACCGGTAATGTCCTGACTAATGACACAGATGTAGAGGGTAATACGCTCACCGCGTCTCTGGTAACCGCTCCTGTAAATGGTACGGTAGTACTTAACGCAGATGGTAGCTTTACCTATACGCCGAATGCGAACTACAACGGACTTGATAGTCTGGTCTACCAAGTATGTGATAACGGCACACCAAGCCTGTGTGACAGTGCGGTAGTAAGATTTACTGTAGAGGCAGTGAATGATGCACCAATAGCAGTAGATGACGATATCACAGTAACCGAAGATGTACCTGCGACTGGCAATGTCCTGACTAATGACACTGATGTAGAAGGCAACACACTCACCGCGTCTCTGGTAGCCGCCCCTGCAAACGGAACTGTCGTACTCAATGCAGATGGCAGCTTTACTTATACGCCGAATGCAAACTATAACGGCCTGGATAGTCTGGTCTACCAAGTATGTGATAATGGTACACCAAGCCTTTGTGACAGTGCAGTGGTAAGGTTTACTGTTGAGGCAGTGAATGATGCACCAGTAGCTGTGGATGATAATATCACAGTTACTGAGGATGTACCAGCGACCGGCAATGTCCTGACTAACGACACAGATGTAGAAGGTAATACGCTTACCGCGTCTCTAGTGACAGCCCCTGCAAATGGCACAGTAATACTGAACGCAGATGGCAGCTTTACCTATACGCCAAATGCGAACTATAATGGTTTGGATAGTCTGGTATACCAAGTATGTGATAACGGTACACCAAGCCTTTGCGATAGTGCGGTAGTAAGATTTACTGTCAATGCCGTAAATGACGCACCAGTAGCAGTAGATGACAGTATTACTGTCACTGAAGATGTACCAGCGACCGGCAATGTCCTGACCAATGACACAGATGTAGATGGTAATACGCTTACCGCGTCTCTGGTAACTGCCCCTGTAAATGGTACAGTAGTACTAAATGCAGATGGCAGCTTCACCTATACGCCAAATGCGAACTATAATGGTTTGGATAGTCTGGTATACCAAGTATGTGATAACGGTACACCAAGCCTTTGTGACAGTGCAGTGGTAAGGTTTACTGTAGAGGCAGTGAATGATGCACCAATAGCTGTAGATGACAATATCACAGTAACAGAAGATGTACCAGCGACCGGCAATGTCCTGACTAACGACACTGACCCAGAAGGCGATGGTCTCACTGTTAGTCTGGTAACTGCTCCTGTAAATGGTACAGTGGTACTAAATGCAGATGGCAGCTTCACGTATACGCCGAATGCAAACTATAATGGCCTGGATAGTCTGGTATACCAAGTATGTGATAACGGCACACCAAGCCTTTGTGACAGTGCGGTGGTGAGATTCACTGTAAATGCCGTAAATGATGCGCCAGTAGCTGTGGATGACAACCTCACAGTAACTGAAGATGTACCAGCTAACGGCAATGCCCTGACTAACGACACTGATGTAGAAAATAACACACTCACCGCGTCTCTAGTGACAGCCCCTGCAAATGGTACAGTAGTACTCAACGCGGATGGCAGCTTCACTTATACGCCGAATGCAAACTATAACGGCCTGGATAGCCTGGTATACCAGGTATGTGATAACGGAACACCAAGCCTTTGCGATAGTGCGGTGGTAAGGTTCACCATAAATGCCGTAAATGACGCACCAGCAGCTGTAGATGACAATATCACAGTAACTGAAGATGTACCAGCCACCGGCAATGTCCTGACTAACGACACCGACCCAGAAGGCGACGGCCTTACTGCTAGTCTGGTAACTGCTCCTGCAAACGGAACTGTCGTACTCAATGCAGATGGTAGCTTCACTTACACGCCAAATGAGAACTACAACGGTCTGGATAGCCTGGTATACCAAGTATGTGATAATGGCACCCCAAGCCTTTGCGATAGTGCTGTTGTAAGATTCACTATAAATGCCGTAAATGATGCGCCAGTAGCTGTGGATGACAATATCACAGTAACTGAAGATGTACCAGCGATCGGCAATGTCCTGACTAACGACACTGATGTAGAAAATAACACACTGACCGCGTCTCTGGTAACTGCCCCTGCAAATGGTACAATAGTACTTAACGCAGATGGTAGCTTTACTTATACGCCAAATGCAAACTATAACGGCCTGGATAGCCTGGTATACCAAGTATGTGACAATGGCACTCCGAGTCTTTGTGATAGTGCGGTGGTAAGATTTACTGTAAATGCCGTAAATGATGCACCAGTAGCTGTAGATGATAATATCACAGTAACTGAGGATGTTCCAGCCACCGGCAATGTCCTGACTAACGACACTGATGTAGAGGGTAATACGCTCACCGCGTCTATAGTGACAGCCCCTGCAAACGGTACAGTAATACTTAATGCAGATGGCAGCTTCACCTATACGCCAAATGCAAATTACAATGGCCTGGATAGTCTGGTATACCAAGTATGTGATAACGGTACACCAAGCCTTTGTGATAGTGCGGTAGTAAGATTTACTGTAAATGCCGTAAATGATGCTCCAGTAGCTGTGGATGACAATGTCACAGTAACCGAAGATGTACCAGCGATCGGCAATGTCCTGACTAATGACACCGATCCAGAAGGAGATGGTCTGTCCGCGTCTCTGGTAACTGCTCCTGCAAACGGTACAGTAGTACTTAACGCAGACGGTAGCTTCACCTACACACCAAATGCGAACTATAACGGCCTGGATAGTCTGGTATACCAAGTATGTGATAATGGTACACCAAGCTTGTGTGATAGTGCAGTGGTAAGATTTACTGTAGAGGCAGTAAATGATGGGCCAGTAGCAGTAGATGACAATATCACAGTAACGGAAGATGTACCAGCCACCGGCAATGTCCTGACTAATGACACTGATGTAGAGGGTAACATACTCACCGCGTCTCTGGTAACTGCCCCTGCAAACGGTACAGTAGTACTTAACGCAGATGGTAGCTTCACTTACACACCAAATGCAAACTACAATGGTCTGGACAGCCTGGTATACCAAGTATGTGATAACGGTACACCAAGCCTGTGTGATAGTGCGGTAGTAAGATTTACTGTAAATGCCGTAAATGATGCACCAGTAGCTGTGGATGATAATATCACAGTAACGGAAGATGTACCAGCTACCGGAAATGTCCTGACTAACGACACTGACCCAGAAGGCGATGGCCTTACTGCTAGTCTTGTAACAGCTCCTGCAAATGGTACCGTAGTACTAAACGCAGATGGCAGCTTCACTTATACGCCGAATGCGAACTATAATGGCCTAGATAGCCTGGTATACCAAGTATGTGATAATGGCACACCAAGCCTTTGCGATAGTGCGATAGTAAGGTTTACTATAAATGCCGTAAATGACGCACCAGTAGCTGTAGATGACGATATCACAGTAACCGAAGATGTACCTGCGACTGGCAATGTCCTGACTAATGACACTGATGTAGAAAATAACACACTCACCGCGTCTCTAGTGACAGCTCCTGCAAATGGTACCGTAGTACTAAACGCAGATGGCAGCTTCACCTATACGCCAAATGCGAACTATAATGGTTTGGATAGCCTGGTATACCAGCTATGTGATAATGGCACACCAAGCCTTTGCGATAGTGCGGTAGTAAGGTTTACTGTAGAGGCAGTGAATGATGCGCCAGTAGCTGTGGATGACAATATCACAGTAACGGAAGATGTACCAGCGACCGGCAATGTCCTGACTAATGACACTGATGTAGAGGGTAACATACTCACCGCGTCTCTGGTAACTGCCCCTGCAAACGGTACAGTAGTACTTAACGCAGATGGTAGCTTCACTTACACACCAAATGCAAACTACAATGGTCTGGACAGCCTGGTATACCAAGTATGTGATAACGGTACACCAAGCCTGTGTGATAGTGCGGTAGTAAGATTTACTGTAAATGCCGTAAATGATGCACCAGTAGCTGTGGATGATAATATCACAGTAACGGAAGATGTACCAGCTACCGGCAATGTCCTGACTAACGACACAGATGTAGAAGGCAACACACTCACCGCGTCTCTGGTAACCGCTCCTGCAAATGGCACTGTAATACTCAATGCAGATGGCAGCTTCACCTATACGCCAAATGCGAACTACAATGGCTTGGATAGTCTTGTATATCAAGTATGTGACAATGGCACACCAAGCCTTTGTGATAGTGCAGTGGTAAGATTTAATGTAGCGGCAGTAAATGATGCACCAGTAGCTGTAGATGACAATATCACAGTAACTGAAGATGTACCAGCGACCGGCAATGTCCTGACTAATGACTCAGATGTAGAAGGCAACACACTCACCGCGTCTCTGGTAACCGCTCCTACAAATGGTACTGTAGTACTCAATGCAGATGGTAGCTTTACCTATACACCAAATGCGAACTATAATGGCCTGGATAGCCTGGTATACCAAGTATGTGACAATGGCACACCAAGCCTTTGTGACAGTGCAGTGGTAAGGTTTACTGTAAATGCTGTAAATGATGCGCCCGTAGCAGTGGATGACAATGTCACAGTAACTGAGGATGTACCAGCGACCGGCAATGTCCTGACTAACGACACAGATGTAGAAGGTAATACGCTCACCGCGTCTCTAGTGACAGCCCCTGCAAATGGCACAGTAGTGCTCAACGCAGATGGCAGCTTCACATATACGCCAAATGCGAACTATAATGGTTTGGATAGCCTGATATACCAGGTATGTGACAATGGAACACCAAGCCTTTGCGATAGTGCAGTGGTAAGATTCACTGTAGAGGCAGTGAATGATGCACCAATAGCTGTGGATGACAATATCACAGTAACTGAAGATATACCAGCAACCGGCAATGTCCTGACTAACGACACTGATGTAGAAAATAATACACTGACCGCGTCTCTGGTAACTGCTCCTGCAAACGGTACAGTAGTACTTAATGCAGATGGTAGCTTTACTTATACGCCAAATGCGAACTATAATGGCCTGGATAGTCTGGTCTACCAAGTATGTGATAATGGTACACCAAGCCTTTGTGACAGTGCGATCTTAAGAATTACCGTGACGCCGGCTAATGATGCACCAATTGCTACTGATGACGCACTGACCGTAATTGAAGACCAAACCGGCACTGGCAACGTCCTGACTAATGACGCCGATCCAGAAGGAGATAGTCTGTCCGCAAATTTGGTAACCGCCCCTGCAAACGGTACAGTAGTACTCAACGCAGATGGTAGCTTCACCTACACGCCAAACGCGAACTACAACGGCCTGGATAGCCTGGTATATCAAGTATGTGACAATGGTACACCAAGCCTCTGTGACACAGCGATCTTAAGAATTACCGTGACGCCGGCTAATGATGCACCAATTGCTACTGATGACGCACTGACCGTAATTGAAGACCAAACCGGCACTGGCAACGTCCTGACTAATGACGCCGATCCAGAAGGAGATAGTCTGTCCGCAAATTTGGTAACCGCCCCTGCAAACGGTACAGTAGTACTCAACGCAGACGGTAGCTTCACCTACACGCCAAATGCGAACTACAATGGCTTGGATAGCCTCGTATACCAGGTATGTGATAATGGCACGCCAAGCCTTTGTGATAGTGCGGTAGTAAGATTTACTGTAAATGCCGTAAATGATGCTCCAGTAGCTGTGGATGACAACATCACAGTAACTGAAGATGTACCAGTCACCGGCAATGTCCTGACTAATGACACTGATGTAGAGGGTAATACGCTCACCGCGTCTTTGGTAACTGCCCCTGCAAACGGTACAGTAGTACTGAATGCAGATGGTAGCTTCACTTACACACCAAATGCGAACTATAATGGCCTGGATAGTCTAGTATACCAGGTATGTGATAACGGAACACCAAGCCTTTGTGACAGTGCAGTTGTAAGATTCACTGTAAATGCCGTAAATGATGCGCCAGTAGCTGTGGATGATAATATCACAGTAACTGAAGATGTACCAGCCAACGGCAATGTTCTGACTAACGATACTGATGTAGAAAATAACACACTCACCGCGTCTCTAGTGACAGCCCCTGCAAACGGTACAGTAGTACTTAATGCAGATGGTAGCTTCACTTATACGCCGAATGCGAACTATAACGGCCTGGATAGCCTGGTATACCAGGTATGTGATAACGGCACACCAAGCCTGTGTGATAGTGCGGTAGTAAGATTTACTGTAAATGCAGTAAATGATGCTCCAGTAGCTGTAGATGATAATATCACACTAACTGAAGATGTACCAGCGACCGGCAATGTCCTGACTAATGACACCGATGTAGAAGGCAATACACTCACCGCGTCTCTGGTAACTGCTCCTGTAAATGGTACAGTAGTACTGAATGCAGATGGTAGCTTCACTTATACGCCGAATGCGAACTATAATGGTCTGGATAGCCTTGTTTACCAGGTATGTGATAATGGTACACCAAGCCTTTGCGATAGTGCGGTAGTAAGGTTTACTGTAAATGCCGTAAATGATGCACCAGTAGCAGTGGATGACAATATCACAGTAACTGAAGATGTACCAGCGACCGGCAACGTTCTGACTAACGACACCGACCTAGAAGGCAATAGCCTGTCTGCAAGTTTGGTGACCGCCCCTGCAAACGGTACAGTAGTACTCAACGCAGATGGTAGCTTCACCTATACGCCAAATGCGAACTACAATGGCTTGGATAGCCTGGTATACCAAGTATGTGATAACGGAACACCAAGCCTTTGCGATAGTGCGGTGGTAAGATTCACTGTAGAGGCAGTAAATGATGCACCAGTAGCTGTCGATGACAACATCACAGTAACAGAAGATGTACCAGCGACCGGCAATGTCCTGACTAACGACACAGATGTAGAAGGCAACACACTCACCGCGTCTCTGGTAACCGCTCCTGCAAATGGCACTGTAGTACTCAATGCAGATGGCAGCTTCACTTATACGCCAAATGCGAACTACAACGGTCTGGATAGCCTGGTATACCAGGTATGTGATAACGGCACCCCAAGCCTTTGCGATAGTGCGGTAGTAAGATTTACTGTAAATGCCGTAAATGATGCACCAGTAGCTGTAGATGATAATATCACAGTTACTGAAGACGTACCAGCGACCGGCAATGTTCTGACTAACGACACTGATGTAGAGGGTAATACGCTCACCGCGTCTCTGGTAACAGCCCCTGCAAATGGTACAGTAGTACTTAACCCAGATGGCAGCTTCACGTATACGCCAAATGCGAACTATAATGGCCTGGATAGCCTGGTTTATCAAGTATGTGACAATGGTACACCAAGCCTTTGTGACAGTGCGGTAGTAAGATTTACTGTAAATGCAGTGAATGACGCACCAGTAGCAGTAGATGACGACATCACAGTAACTGAAGATGTACCAGCGACCGGCAATGTCCTGACTAACGACACTGATGTAGAAAATAACACACTGACCGCGTCTCTGGTAACTGCCCCTGCGAACGGTACAGTAGTACTTAACGCAGACGGTAGCTTCACTTACACACCAAATGCGAACTATAACGGCCTGGATAGCCTGGTATACCAGGTATGTGACAATGGTACACCAAGCCTTTGTGATAGTGCTGTAGTAAGATTTACTGTAGAGGCAGTGAATGATGTTCCAGTAGCAATAGACGACAATATCACAGTAACTGAAGATGTACCAGTGACCGGCAATGTCCTGACTAACGATACTGATGTAGAAGGTAATACGCTCACCGCGTCTCTGGTAACTGCCCCTGTAAATGGTACTGTAGTACTCAATGCAGATGGTAGCTTCACTTACACACCAAATGCGAACTACAACGGCCTGGATAGCCTCGTATATCAAGTATGTGATAACGGCACACCAAGCCTTTGTGACACAGCGATCTTAAGAATTACCGTGACGCCGGCTAATGATGCACCAATTGCTACTGATGACGCACTGACCGTAATTGAAGACCAAACCGGCACTGGCAACGTCCTGACTAATGACGCCGATCCAGAAGGAGATAGTCTGTCCGCAAATTTGGTAACCGCCCCTGCAAACGGTACAGTAGTACTCAACGCAGACGGTAGCTTCACCTACACGCCAAATGCGAACTACAACGGCCTAGATAGCCTGGTATATCAAGTATGTGATAATGGCACACCAAGCCTTTGTGACAGTGCGATCTTAAGAATCACCGTGACACCGGCTAATGACACACCAGTAGCAGTGGATGACAATATCACAGTAACTGAAGATGTACCAGCGACCGGCAATGTCCTGACCAATGACACAGATGTAGAGGGTAATACGCTCACCGCATCTCTGGTAACTGCCCCTGTAAATGGTACAGTGGTACTGAATGCAGATGGTAGCTTCACTTACACACCAAATGCGAACTATAATGGCCTGGATAGTCTGGTCTACCAAGTATGTGATAACGGAACCCCAAGCCTTTGTGACAGTGCGGTGGTGAGATTCACTGTAAATGCAGTGAATGACGCACCAGTAGCTGTAGATGACAATATCACGGTAACTGAAGATGTACCAGTCACCGGTAATGTGCTTACTAATGACACAGATGTAGAGGGTAATACGCTCACCGCGTCTCTGGTAACTGCTCCTGTAAATGGTACAGTGGTACTGAATGCAGATGGCAGCTTCACTTACACACCAAATGCGAACTATAATGGCCTGGATAGTCTGGTCTACCAAGTATGTGATAACGGAACCCCAAGCCTTTGTGACAGTGCGGTGGTGAGATTCACTGTAAATGCAGTGAATGACGCACCAGTAGCTGTAGATGACAATATCACGGTAACTGAAGATGTACCAGTCACCGGTAATGTGCTTACTAATGACACAGATGTAGAGGGTAATACGCTCACCGCGTCTCTGGTAACTGCTCCTGTAAATGGTACAGTGGTACTGAATGCAGATGGCAGCTTCACTTACACACCAAATGCGAACTATAATGGCCTGGATAGTCTGGTCTACCAAGTATGTGATAACGGCACACCAAGCCTTTGTGACAGTGCCGTGGTAAGATTTACTGTAGAGGCAGTGAATGATGCGCCAGTAGCTGTGGATGATAATGCCACAGTAACAGAAGATGTACCAGCAACCGGCAATGTCCTGACTAATGACACTGATGTAGAGGGTAATACGCTCACCGCGTCTCTGGTAACCGCCCCTGCAAACGGTACAGTAGTACTCAACGCAGACGGTAGCTTCACTTATACGCCGAACACGAACTACAATGGCCTGGATAGCCTTGTATACCAAGTATGTGACAATGGTACACCAAGCCTCTGTGACACGGCAATCTTAAGAATCACCGTGACACCGGCTAATGATGCACCAGTTGCTACAGACGACGCACTGACCGTAGTAGAAGATCAAACCGGCACCGGTAACCTCCTGACTAACGATACCGATCCAGAAGGTGATAACTTCACAGCAAGTCTCGTGACCGCACCTGCAAACGGTACAGTAGTACTTAACGCAGACGGTAGCTTCACCTACACGCCGAATGCAAACTACAACGGCCTGGATAGCCTGGTATACCGCATATGTGACAATGGTACACCAAGCCTCTGTCACACAGCGATCCTAAGAATCACCGTGACACCTGCTAACGATGCACCAATCGGAACAGACGACGTACTGACCGTAGTAGAAGATCAAACCGGCACCGGCAATGTCCTGACTAACGACACCGACCTAGAAGGCAACAGCCTGTCTGCAAGTCTGGTAACCGCCCCTGCAAACGGTACAGTAGTACTCAATGCAGACGGTAGCTTCACCTACACGCCGAATGCAAACTACAACGGCCTGGATAGCCTGGTATACCTCGTATGTGACAATGGTACACCAAGCCTCTGTGACACAGCGATCCTAAGAATCACCGTGACACCTGCTAACGATGCACCAATCGGAACAGACGACGCACTGACCGTAGTAGAAGACCAAACCGGCACCGGCAACGTCCTAACTAACGACACCGACCTAGAAGGCAATAGCCTGTCCGCAAGTCTGGTAACCGCTCCTGCAAATGGTACAGTAGTACTCAATGCAGACGGTAGCTTCACCTACACGCCGAATGCAAACTACAACGGCCTGGATAGTCTTGTATACCGCGTATGTGACAATGGAACACCAAGCCTCTGTGACACAGCGATCCTAAGAATCACTGTGACCCCGGCTAATGACGCTCCAGTTGCTACAGACGATGCACTGACTGTAATAGAAGACCAAACCGGCACCGGTAACCTCCTGACTAACGATACCGATCCAGAAGGTGATAACTTCACAGCAAGTCTCGTGACCGCCCCTGCAAACGGTACAGTAGTACTCAACGCAGACGGTAGCTTCACCTATACGCCGAACGAGAACTACAACGGCCTGGATAGCTTGGTATACCAAGTATGTGACAATGGTACACCAAGCCTCTGTGACACAGCGATCCTAAGAATCACCGTGACGCCGGCTAATGACGCTCCAGTTGCTACAGACGACGCACTGACTGTAATAGAAGACCAAACCGGCACTGGCAATGTCCTGACGAACGACACCGACCTAGAAGGCAATAACCTGTCCGCAAGTCTGGTAACCGCCCCTGGAAACGGTATAGTAGTACTCAATGCAGACGGTAGCTTCACCTACACGCCAAACGCGAACTACAACGGCCTGGATAGCCTGGTATACCGCGTATGTGACAATGGTACACCAAGCCTCTGCGATACAGCGATCTTAAGAATCACTGTGACGCCGGCTAATGATGCACCAATCGCAACAGACGACGTACTGACCGTAGTAGAAGAGCAAACCGGCACCGGCAACGTCCTGACGAACGACACCGATCCAGAAGGCAATAGCCTGTCCGCAAGTCTGATAACTGCCCCTGCAAACGGTACTGTCGTACTCAACGCAGACGGTAGCTTCACCTACACACCAAATGCGAACTACAACGGCCTGGATAGCCTGGTATATCAAGTATGTGACAATGGTACACCAAGCCTTTGTGACACAGCGATCCTAAGAGTCACTGTGACCCCGGCTAATGACGCTCCAATTGCCACAGACGATGCACTGACTGTAGTAGAAGACCAAACCGGCACCGGCAACGTTCTAACTAACGACACTGACCTAGAAGGCAACAGCCTGTCTGCAAGTCTGGTAACCGCCCCTGCAAACGGTACAGTAGTACTCAACGCAGACGGTAGCTTCACTTATACGCCGAACACGAACTACAATGGCCTGGATAGCCTTGTATACCAAGTATGTGACAATGGTACACCAAGCCTCTGTGACACAGCGATCTTAAGAATCACCGTGACGCCGGCTAATGACGCTCCAGTCGCCGCAGACGACGTACTGACTGTAGTAGAAGACCAAACCGGCACCGGCAACGTCCTGACTAACGACACCGACCCAGAAGGAGATGGCCTCACTACTAGTCTGGTGACAGCTCCTGCAAACGGTATAGTCGTACTTAACGCAGATGGTAGCTTTACCTACACGCCAAATGCGAACTACAACGGCCTGGATAGCCTGGTATATCAAGTATGTGACAATGGTATACCAAGCCTCTGTGACACAGCGATTTTAAGAATCACCGTGACGCCGGCTAATGACGCTCCAGTCGCCGCAGACGACGCACTGACCGTAATAGAAGACGAAACCGGCACCGGCAACGTTTTAACTAACGACACCGATCCGGACGGAGATGACCTCACTACTAGTCTGGTAACCGCTCCTGCAAACGGTACAGTGGTACTGAACGCAGACGGTAGCTTCACCTACACACCAAATGCAAACTATAACGGCCTGGATAGCCTTGTATACCGCGTATGTGACAATGGTACACCAAGCCTTTGTGACACAGCGATCCTAAGAATCACCGTGACACCGGCTAATGATGCACCAATTGCTACAGACGACGTACTGACCGTAGTAGAAGACCAAACCGGCACCGGCAACGTCCTGACTAACGACACCGATCCAGAAGGCAATAGCCTGTCCGCAAGTCTGGTAACTGCCCCTGCAAATGGTACTGTAATACTCAATACAGATGGTAGCTTCACCTACACGCCAAATGCGAACTACAACGGCCTGGATAGCCTTGTATACCGCGTGTGTGACAATGGTACACCAAGCCTCTGTGACACAGCGATCCTAAGAATCACAGTGACACCTGCTAATGACGCTCCAATCGCCGCAGACGACGTACTGACCGTAGTAGAAGACCAAACCGGCACCGGCAACGTCCTGACTAACGACACCGACCTAGAAGGCAATAGCCTGTCCGCAAGTCTGGTAACCGCCCCTGCAAACGGTACAGTAGTACTTAACGCAGATGGTAGCTTTACCTATACGCCGAATGCAAACTATAACGGCCTGGATAGCTTGGTATACCAAGTATGTGACAATGGTACACCAAGCCTCTGCGATACAGCGATCTTAAGAATCACTGTGACGCCGGCTAATGATGCACCAATTGCTACAGACGATGCACTGACCGTAATAGAAGACCAAACCGGCACCGGCAATGTCCTGACTAACGATATCGACCTAGAAGGCAATAGCCTGTCCGCGAGCCTGGTGACCGCCCCTGCAAACGGCACAGTAGTACTCAACGCAGATGGTAGCTTCACCTACACGCCAAACGCGAACTACAACGGCCTGGATAGTCTTGTATACCGCGTATGTGACAATGGTACACCAAGCCTTTGTGACACAGCGATCCTAAGAATCACCGTGACACCTGCTAACGATGCCCCAGTTGCTACAGATGATGCACTGACTGTAGTAGAAGACCAAACCGGCACCGGCAACGTCCTGACTAACGACACCGACCTAGAAGGCAACAGCCTGTCTGCAAGTCTGGTAACCGCCCCTGCAAACGGTACAGTAGTACTTAACGCAGACGGTAGCTTCACTTATACGCCGAACGCGAACTACAACGGCCTGGATAGCCTGGTATATCAAGTATGTGACAATGGTACACCAAGCCTTTGTGACACCGCTATCTTAAGAATCACAGTGACACCGGCTAACGATGCACCAGTTGCAACAGACGACGCACTGACTGTAGTAGAAGACCAAACCGGCACCGGCAATCTCCTGACTAACGACACCGACCTAGAAGGCAACAGCCTGTCCGCAAGTCTGGTAACCGCCCCTGCAAACGGTACAGTTGTACTCAACGCAGATGGTAGCTTCACCTACAAGCCAAATGCGAACTACAACGGCCTGGATAGTTTGGTATACCGCGTGTGTGACAATGGTACACCAAGCCTCTGCGATACAGCGATCTTAAGAATCACAGTGACACCTGCTAATGACGCTCCAATCGCCGCAGACGACGTACTGGCTGTAGTAGAAGATCAGACCGGCAACGGCAACGTCCTGACTAACGACACCGACCTAGAAGGCAATAACCTGTCCGCAAGTTTGGTAACCGCCCCTGCAAACGGTACTGTAGTACTTAACGCAGATGGTAGCTTCACCTACACGCCGAACGCGAACTACAACGGCCTGGATAGTCTGGTATACCGCGTATGTGACAATGGTACACCAAGCCTCTGTGATACAGCGATCTTGAGAATTACCGTGACTCCGGTTAACGATAAGCCAATAGCTGTACATGACGCGGTTGCCGTAACAGAAGATACACCAGCTACCGGTAACGTACTTACCAACGATACCGACCCTGACGGTGATAACCTCACAGCAAGTCTGGTAACTGCACCGGTAAATGGTACAGTCATACTGAACGCAGACGGTACCTTCACCTACACGCCAAATACAAACTATAACGGGGCCGATAGCCTGGTATACCGCATCTGTGACGATGCAATACCTCAATTGTGCGACACCGCCGTTGTAAGGTTTAATATCATTCCTGTTAATGATGCGCCAATAGCTGTAAACGACGTGATTACCGTGACCGAAGATCAGCCGGTAACTGGCAACGTCCTGACTAATGACAGCGACCCTGAAAATGATGACCTGAATGCTAGTGTTGTCCGCGGACCATCAAACGGTACCATTGTACTGAATGCTGATGGTAGCTTCACCTACACACCAGGACGTGACTTTAATGGTGCTGATACCGTAGTTTACCGGACATGTGACAACGGCTCGCCTGTTCTCTGTGATACGGCACTCATCATATTCACCGTCGTACCTGGATTGGATGCTCCAATCGCTGTGGCTGACGAACTGACCGTCGTAGAAGATACGCCTACCAGCGGCAACGCACTCGCAAATGACTTCGATCCTGACGGTGACAGACTCACCGCTACGCTGGTAACACCGCCTGTAAATGGTACAGTGGTCTTCAACGCTGACGGCACATTCATCTACACACCAAACCTCGACTACGAAGGACTCGATAGTATGGTATACCGTATCTGTGATACAGATAATCAGTGTGACACTGCCATCATAAGAATTACCGTGGTACCTGGCAATGAAGCGCCAATCGCTACAAACGACGCGGTAACCATTGACGAAGATCAGACTGCTACTGGCAACGTCCTGACCAATGACACCGATCCTGATGGTAACGCCCTGACGGCAACAGTGATAACCGGCCCTGCAAACGGAACAATTGTCCTGAACGCAGATGGCAGCTTCACCTACACGCCAGACAATAACTACAATGGTGCTGATAGTGTGATCTACCAGGTATGTGACAACAGTAATCCGTCACGTTGCGACACTGCTGTACTCATTATCACTATCGTACCGGTGAATGATCCGCCGGTGGCAAACGTTCAGATCATCAGTGTAGATCTGAATACGCCACAATCCGGTAGTGTAATACCTGCAATCAGTGATCCGGAGGGAGATGCGCTCACCATCAGTCTCATCACCGCGCCGACAAACGGGGTAATTGAACTGAAAGCTGACGGTACCTTCACCTACTCTCCGAATACAGACTTCATCGGAAGAGACAGCCTGATATACAGGGTCTGCGACAATGGTACGCCAAGTCTCTGCGATACGGGTGTTGTTATCTTTAATGTCTCCGGTCCGAATGACAGGCCTGTAATAGGTATAGCGAAAGCTGCCGCAGAACCGGTACTGGAAATCAATGGTAACTATTCTGTCACTTACACCCTGGTAATAACCAACCTTGGTAACGAAGCGCTGAACGATGTACAGGTTGAAGATAACCTCCAGAATACCTTCCCGTCGCCAGCAACCTTCCAGATCGTAGGTGATGTGATCACTTCCGGCGGCCTCAGACCAGACAACCAGTTCAATGGTAGTACAATCAGTACACTGCTGGCTGATGGTAGCACCCTGGCAATCGGAGCAAGCGACACGATCAGGTTTACTGTGAACGTAAATCCGAATAAACAGTTCGGTACATTTAACAACAGCGCAACTGTCAACGCAACATCTGCAACGACGAATACCGATGTGACTGATGTATCTACCAACGGCCTGAGTGCTGATCCGAACGGCGACGACGATCCGTCTGAAAATGACGCTACACCTGTCACACTGAATCCCACGAAGATCCGTATACCACAAGGCTTCTCGCCAAATGGTGACGGTAAAAACGACAAGTTTGTCATCGGTAACGCGGGTAACGACAGAATCAGCCTGGAAGTCTACAACCGCTGGGGTAACATCGTCTATAAAAACGCAAACTATAATAATGAGTGGGATGGCCGCTGCAACTACGGTCTGCACTTCGGAGAAAATATACCAGACGGCACTTACTATGTAATTGTCACCGTCAATGACTCCGAGCGGTTTGTTAATTATATCACAGTAATACGTTAAATATGAAGAAGATCATTGCTGTAATAACTATTCTCATCCTGGGCGCTGCTGATGTCAGTGCCCAACAGGATGCGATGTACTCCCAATACATGTTCAATATGATGGGGGTGAACCCGGCCTATGCGGGAAGCCGGGGTGTATTAAGTGCTACTGCACTCTACCGCCGTCAGTGGGTAGGTATCGACGGCGCTCCTGAGACATATACTTTCGCCTTCGATATGGCTACCCGCGATAACAAAGTAGGGCTGGGTATCCAGGCGTTTAATGACAGGATAGGCATTATGCGTACCAACGGCTTCTATGCTACCTACGCTTACCGCATCCGGTTTGAGAATGAAGGCTCGCTGGCCATCGGCTTACAAGGTGGAATCAGCAACTTCAGGGCTGATCTGACCAAAGTAGATCTTATCGATGATGACGACCAGGCTTTTGCCCAGAATATCAATGTGCTGTTGCCGTGTTTCGGCGCAGGGATCTATTATAGCTCCGACAGGTTTTATGCGGGCTTCTCCATTCCGAATCTCGTGAAAAGTTATCTGCGCAAGGACGCTGTATACTACCGCGCAGACGTCGTCGCTAAGAAGTATATGCACTTCTTCTTCATCGCCGGATATGTGTTTGATCTGAATGAAGATCTTAAACTTAAACCTTCAACGCTTGTAAAGGCTGTAAGAGGAGCCCCGGTACAATGGGACATCAATGCCAACCTGTGGATCCGGGATGTGATCTCTGTAGGTGCGTCCTACCGCACGGGCGATGCCATCTGCGGACTGGCAGAAGTCCAGATTAATGACCAGCTCCGGCTCGGGTATGCCTATGACCACACTATCTCTAAACTGGTCAAGTTCAATCAGGGTACTCACGAGATAATGTTACGTTACGAATTTGGCTGGGAAAAAGGTAAAGTACTTTCTCCGCGCTACTTCTAAAAATCATCAGAATGAGATATATGCGTTTGCTGACAGTGTTGTTTCTTAGCGTCTTATCTTCCGGTGTATCTGCGCAGTTGAAAAGCGCAGAACGCGCATATGCTGCGATGCACTACGCGGAAGCCATCTCATATTACGAGGAGGCCGTAAAGCGGGACTCTCTGACAGCAACGGCGGTGGCTAATCTCGCAGATAGCTACGATAAAACACAGCAATACCGTAAAGCGCTGCACTGGTACAACCGGCTCATGACGATCAATACGGCGGATACCGCTCATCGTTACCGGTATGCCCAGCTACTAGCTATGGATAACAGGTACAACGAAGCTGCCGAACAATTCAGGTGGGTGCAGTCCGTAAAACCTGATCCGCAGCTCGAAAGTACCATCCGGTTGTATGAAAGTGGCCTCGCTGCCCTATATGCTGATACCCTGAACTGGTATACTGCTTTGCTGAATATCAACAGCGGCTATGCTGATTTCTGCCCGGTTACCTATGGTGCAGGACTGGTATTTGTGTCAGACAGACCACGTAATAAGTTATTCCGCGAAACAAACGCCTGGACAGGCGGCGACTTCCTGAGCCTCTACCGTATTATCGACACCGCCAGGGTAAAAGATGCCAGCCTTCGTACAAAAGAACTGGAACAGGTGCTGAGCTACGCCTCCAAAGACCTCCGGAATGTAGACAGCCGCACCGAAAGCAGCTGGGATAGTAAAAAAGTGTCCGTCAATCCGCAGGCTACCTTCGTTGCGGTACCTAATCAGCTCTCCCGGGAAATGATTACTCCATTCAATACAAAACTTAATAAACGTTATCACGAAGGCCCCGTTACATTCAACCGCACATGGGATACCATTATAGTTACCTATAATGAGCCGTCCAAAGGAAAGGAAAATGTCAGCAGACTGAAACTCCAGACATACACATTGCGGCAGGGCGACTGGATAAAACAACAGGACTTTCCATACAATAACAAAGATTATAATGTCGGTCAGCCGGCTTTACACCCCGACGGACAAGTCCTGTTCTTTACCTCCGATATGCCAGGTGGGGCAGGGGGGAAGGATATCTACTACTGCCGTAAAATGGGTGATTCCTGGAGCACGCCTATGAATGCCGGCCCGCAGGTCAATACCAGCGGTAATGAAATGTTCCCATATATAGATCCTGCCGGACGGCTGTATTTCTCTTCGGACAAATGGCCGGGACTCGGCGGACTGGATATCTTCAGCGTAGCGCTCGATACTGCCTACCGGCCTGTTACTGCTCCGCGTAACGAAGGTGCTCCATTCAACAGTAATCGTAATGACTTCGGCGTTCTGATAGAAGCCACCGGCAACAAAGGCTATTTCAGTTCTGACAGAAGAGGAAACGATGATATCTATATATTTCAACGGATTTCCCCGGCTATCGGACGGCAATAATGCTTTTTATCCATAGATCTGTGCCATATGTCAAAGATTGTTTAGCGCCCCCGGAAGCAACTATACTTTAGCAGAAAATACCCTGCTATGCAAACATCGCCTTCCTCTCGTCAGACATATCTCGACTGGCTACGGATCCTGGCCATCTTCGGCGTACTGGTCTTTCATTCCGCTATGCCCTTCGGCGCAGAGCTGGACTGGCATATCCGGAATAAAGATACCAGCAATATTTTCCTGGAACTGGTCTCTTTTATGCACCTGTTCCGTATGCCGCTCTTATTCTTCATCTCAGGCACTGTCAGCTACTATATGCTGCTGAACAGATCAGGAGGCAGCTTTATCGGCCTTCGTGTGAGGAGGTTGCTGACACCCCTTATTCTGGCTATACTGATCATTGTACCCCCGCAGGTCTATCTTGAACGTGTTAACCAGGGTTTCACCGGTAATTTCTGGCAGTTCTACTCAGGCATGTTCAGTACCGGCCCATATCCGCAGGGTAATCTGAGCTGGCATCATCTCTGGTTTGTTGCCTATCTGCTGATATACGACATTCTCTGTGCGCCCCTTTTCGTCTGGATCATCTCCCCTAAAGCTGCTTCCTTCCGTAATAGTTTGTTATGGCTTGCACAAGGGAAACGCGTTTTCCTGCTGACCTTACCCGGTATACTGCTCTACGGTGCACTGGCTGTGCATTTCCCGGAAACCAATGACCTGATCCATGACGGGTGCTGTTTTTTCTATTGGCTCTGTTTCCTGATACCAGGATTTGTCTGTATTGCTCAACCGGCACTGATGGATAGCCTGGAACGGAACCGCCGTTTTGCTTTTCTCATAGCCTTTCTGTCTATTCTATCTGTTAATTACGTTCGCTGGAATGATATCCATCCCTGGGATGTACTCGCCAACTGGCAATCAGATCCCCGTACCTATGGCTTTATTGCATTAAAGGCGCTCTGCGGATGGGCATGGGTGCTAACGGCCATCGGTTACGGTAAAAAATACCTTAATAAGCCGCATGCATCACTGCATTATCTCAATCAGGCTGTTTATCCTTTTTATATCTTGCACCAGACTGTTATCGTGATACTGGCTTTCTATGTTGTGAAAACAACAGACACCATCGCCACCAAGTACGTGTTCATCCTGATGACTGCCTTTGTCGTATCTATGAGCATTTATCACTTACTGATCCGTCCGTATAACGTCTGCCGTTTTCTTTTTGGAATGAAATCTGCCGGTACACCACCTGCTAAGAGCAAACAATCAGTTATCCGGCAGGAACAGATGTCATTGCCGGTGTCCTGATACATTAAATCATGCGCATGAACAATTTCCGCAGATATATATTTCCCGGCCTGTATGGCCTGATCAACTACCTGAGTATCCGGCTGCTGCTCGATACCGTCACAGGTATGAAGTTCTGGGAAAGACCCCTGCTGATGAATATTGCCGAGCTCTCCCTTTCGGCGCTATCCGGCTATCTGTTGTTAGGTATTCATCACCGCCTGTACGTTTACTTCGACAAGCGCTGGGGCAATGATCCGATGCACAGTAAGCGGGTATGGAAGGAAGCCGGTATCATTGCCCTGGTAACCATCCTCTTTCAGAACGTAACCTATACGCCCTGGGCCGCGCTGACAGATGACGGCCTGCAATGGTATGATGCCGCTGATATTAACATTATACCATTGCTGTATTCTCTGATCTACTATGGCATCAGCCGCAGCAACAAGTACCTGCAGGCGTATGTCAATAATAAAATGAAATTGCAGGAAGTGATGAATGACCAGTTACAGGCAGAACTGAAGTTCCTTAAATCACAACTGCATCCACACTTTATCTTTAACGCGTTAAATACTATTTACTTTCAGATGGACGAGGATGTACGCGCCGCAAAGAAAAGTGTTGAGCAATTCTCAGAATTACTGCGTTACCAATTGTATGATCAGCAGCAGACGGTGGCTATCCGGCACGAGATTCAATACCTGCACAGTTTCATCAATCTGCAGAAGGTCAGGGCGTCAGATAAACTGGTGCTCCACGTAGCGTTTGATCATGCCCTGTACGACCAGGAAGTCTACCCCTTGCTGCTCTTTCCACTGGTGGAAAATGCGTTTAAATACGTAGGAGGGGAGTACTGGATCAGGATCACAGCATCATTGGATGGCGATATAATCCGCTTCCGGGTAGAGAATGCCATTCCTGCTATCAGCATGCCGGCGCGGGCCGGTGGAATTGGTTTGGAGAATCTACGTCGCAGACTTCAACTCTTATATCCGGGAAAACATACCTTTGATATCAACAGAACAGACCGTACTTTTAATGCCGCAATAACTATCCAGCCGGAACTGGTTACTTACCCAAACGTCACAACAACAGCAGATGAAGATCAGATGCGTCATCACAGATGATGAGCCCTATGCACGAAAAGGCTTGCAGGGATATATCGGCCAGATCGATTTCCTGGAAGTCGCAGGTGTTTGCGAGAGCGCTGTCGAATTAAATGCCTTCCTTAGGAAGGAGCAGGTGGATTTGCTGTTCCTCGATATTGAAATGCCTTACCTTTCAGGGATAGAACTGCTAAAAACGCTGACTACTCCGCCGAAGGTCATTTTCACCACAGCTTATGAGAAGTATGCGATGCAGGGATATGAACTGGAAGTGCTCGACTATCTCCTAAAGCCAATATCTTTTGAACGCTTTCTTAAAGCCGCTAATAAAGCATATGATTATTTCACCCTGCAGAAGCAGGCCAAACCCCGTCCGGAATACTTCTTTATTAAAGTAGACAGCAAACTGGAAAAGGTCGTCATCTCCGATATCCTGTTCGTTGAAGGAATGGAGAATTACGTAACGGTCCACACCCGGCAGAAGAAGCTGATGACGCACCTCACTCTTAAGATGCTACAGGAACACCTGCCGGCAGATCAGTTCCTGCAACCACATAAATCCTATATTGTGGCTATAGACCGTATCGATGCCATCGAGGGGAATATGCTGATCCTGGGTGGATATCAGGTACCTGTTTCCCGCTATCAGAAGGAAGAGATTATGCAGAAAATCCTGCAGAACAGGATACTCAAAAGATAATCAATATCCTACTGCTGCCTCCGCATTGACCAGGCCCCATCCGAATTTACTGCTCCTGTTACTGGCGTTGCCCGAAGCTCTTACCATCCTGGCAAGGATACTATCCCGCGGATATGCCGGATATTTGCTCCATACCAGCGCTGCTATAGCGGCACAACTGGCTGTTGCAACAGACGACCCGCCTACTGTGGAAGGCGCGTCTCCTGTCATCGGTATAGTAAGCGGATTTCTGCCAGTGGCAGTCTTCTGCATAACAAAGGCAAAATCAACCTTGCTGCCGGTATGACAATTGTCGCACCTGTCTCTCAGGTTGTCTTTTATGCCGGTAACTGCGACAACCTGTGGCTGATTAGCGGGGAAGATCACACCTACAAATCCCGCGAAGAAAGAAGTGGACGTACCCGCAGCGCAAAACATCAGTTTCTGTTTCCCATAAGCATATGCCAGTGCATCCTTGACCTGGCCGGAACTGAAAATCGTTCCCATACTCATGCTGATGATCTTTATTGCAGGATCGTCTGCACCCTGGACATAAGCACCGGTTACACCATTAATCGCTGCGGTAGATAGCAATACTACATTCTCTGCTGCATGGACGATGGTCAGATCGCAATTGTACGCTATGCCGACAGTATTACCGTCCGTTCCTCTTGGCCCTGCCAATACCCCTGCCATACTGGTGCCATGCCCGCAAAGGTCATCCGGACTACCGTTAAAGGTGCCCAGCTTTTGTATAGTCCTGCCGGTAGACAAACCCTGGTTAAAAGTAGTGCCCAGATTCTCCTGCTGCGGACTCACACCGGTATCAATAATCATCACCTTGACACGCTGTCCGGTAGATCGCTGCCAGGCTTGTTCTATCCGGTGAAATCCATAGTTCCAGGATAGCTTCGCTCCGGGCGAGATAAGGGTATAATCTGTACCTGCTACCAGGTCCGACTTCGCATTATTATACCCGCATCCGGATGCGAGGATGTCTGAAGCAGCAGTAGCATCCTTGTCCGTCGCTTCTCTCATATAAGCGCCATAACCCACCGGTTCCGCATACCGGACCCTGTCTGACGCACGTAAGGCTTTAACTGTAGCATAGTCGCTCACACGTAACTGTAGAAAACGTAGCTTATCGCCGGTGGCTGTCCGCATTACACTGGCTGTCGCAGCCTTCTGTGGTATCAGCTGTAGTATTTCACCGGCGCTGCTGCCCGCTTCATAACCTACAGACAGTATATTATCTCCATGCAGCAGGGCGCTCCATACCATTGTATCACTTGCCATCTTCCAATCAAAATAACCGTGCGCCGCCAGTTGCTGTTGCACAAATGCATTAATCACCGATTTGGAAATGAGCGTATCCGGCGCTTGCTGCGTCGGTGGTATAACATAGCTGGAATCAGTTTTTACGCAGGAAATGAGTAGTACGAACACCATTCCCACAATAGCTAAATAAGCGGCTTTCATAAGTTCGTTTTTTAATAGTTAACAATCCTGCTTTCAGATAAAGTTGACACTAGAATTTACGAATTTTTACCGAGGATAGCAAATTCATTTTCTGATTTGGTTTTATCAATAAAAACTCTACATTTGCAACAGTGATGCAAATATAAAGAGCGGTTTACCAGCCGCTGTTATGATGCTGCCGGTGCTTACCTGCCGGCACATACCCTAATCTAACTAGTACAAATATGACAACGAACAGACTACCTGTTACGGTGCTGAGTGGCTTTCTCGGTGCCGGTAAGACTACTTTGCTCAATCACGTCCTGCACAATAAGCAGGGAATGCGTGTCGCTGTGATTGTAAATGATATGAGTGAGGTGAATGTAGATGCACAACTGGTCAAAAATGAACAGACGCTGCACCGCACGGAAGAGAAACTGGTAGAGATGAGCAACGGTTGTATCTGTTGTACATTACGGGAAGATCTGCTCATTGAAGTAGAACGCCTCGCCGCAGAGAGACGATTTGATTATCTGCTAATTGAGAGTTCCGGCATCAGTGAACCGCTACCGGTTGCACAAACCTTCACCTACCAGGATGAAAATACCGGCACCGATCTTAGTAAATTATCCCGACTTGATACGCTGGTCACCGTCGTCGATGCCTTTAACTTCATCCGCGATTTCAGTAGTATTCAGACCTTGCAGGACCGGCAGATCACCGATATGGAAGGTGATAACAGAACCGTCGTTAATCTGCTGACTGACCAGATCGAATTTGCCAACGTAATTATCCTCAATAAAACTGACCTGGTCAGTGAAGAAGAACTGGGCACATTGCAGGCTGTTATCAGAAAGATGAACGCAGGTGCACGTATCGTTACCACCGCTTTCGGCAAGATCGATCTGCAACAGATACTGAATACGGGTTTATTCAATTTTGACGAAACCAGCCAGCAGGCCGGATGGATCGAAGAACTGAATAAACCTTACCATGTGCCGGAGACAGAAGAATACGGTATCAGCAGCTTTGTATACCGCAGCCGCCGCCCGTTTCATCCTGCGCGTTTCTGGAACTATCTCAACCAACACTGGCATGCCAACATCATCAGAAGTAAAGGCCTCTTCTGGCTCGCATCCAGAAAAGATGAAGCCCTGAACTGGAGCCAGGCCGGTGGCAGCCTGCGCGCTGAACGTGCAGGTGTATGGTGGGACAGTATGCCCTATAAAGAAAGAATACGCTACCTGTCCTTCCTCGATAACCAGGAAACCATTGAACAACGCTGGGATAAGCGCTTTGGTGATCGGCTGAATGAACTGGTGATTATCGGGAAAGAACTGGAAAAAGATACCATTATCAACGAGCTCGAAGATTGTCTGTGTGACGATGCCGAAATAGCAATCATGGAAAAAGGCGGACGGTTTACAGACGAGTTTCCCCTTTAAGCAACCTGACAGAGATGATGAAGGAACGGGCTGGCCTTTTGGCCGGCCCGCGTTATGAATACCAAACAGTACGCAATAATAGTATAGCCTCACAGCAAAGCACCTCCTGCGCTGTGGTAAAACAGGAGACTCCTTCCGGTAATCATTACATTTTACTAGGCAACCACCGCCTCCAGAATAGAGAATGCAGGGTGCTTAAAGGTGGCCTGCACTGTGCCGAAACCTGCTTGCTGCAATAATCGCTACACCGTCAAATCCTGCCAGTCGAATTGCACGGAGTTTCTCCTGCATTTTTCCGCCAACGCAAACTATTGCAAAGGATATCATGAAAGTAAAAATTTAAGTGTCTTGCTGTGTGCATGCTGAGAGCTAAGAACAAAAGTAGTGATGATGTGTCTATTGATAGAAAGTATTTGCGACGACCTGCTGAACACTTAGTAAAGTGATGCTAAAACTATATTTTTATGCAATATTATTATGTTATGACTAACGCTACTATCTCTTTGCTACCCCCGCCTAAAAGCATCATTGCAGGCAACGTACAGGTTACCTATTATGAAGACGGTACTAACTCAGAAAGCCCGATTGTATTATTACATGGCTGGCCCCAGACATCTTACATATGGAGAAAGGTGTTTCCCGCGCTCGCTGAAAAGCACCGCGTCATTGCCATTGATCTACCTGGTATGGGCAATGACAATTTCGCAGACAAAACAGATACACAATCCATCGCTGCGCTGATTAAAGACGTGTGCGATCAGCTTCAACTGAAAAAGTTTCACCTTGCAGGACATGATATCGGTGCATGGGTAGCTGCAGCACTGGCTATTCAGTTTGAAGATAGTCTGCTGTCTCTCATCGTGATGGATGCAGGTATACCAGGCCTGATACCTGATGAAGTATTTGCGCCCGCTAATGCAGGTAAGATCTGGCAATTCTACTTTCATTCCATCTCAGAATTGCCGGAAATGCTGATCGAAGGGAAGGAAAAAGAATATATCACCTGGTACTTCACGAATAAATCTGCCGTGAAAGACGCATTTACTGCAGAAGATATCGATCATTACTACAAAGCTTACACAGGTAAGAAACGGCTGGCCGGCGGCTTTGCCTATTACAAATCTTTTCAGGAAAATGTTGTCCAGAATAATGCCCGCACCAAACACCTTGACTTGCCTATTTTAGCTATCGGTGGGGAAAAGGCGCAAGGCATGAATATGGGTAAGGCGATGAACAAAATGTGTGTTGACAATGTCACCGCAGTGAGCATCCCCGATTGCGGACATTATATACCGGAAGAACAGCCGGAAGAATTGATGCGTGTGATGAACGCATTCCTCGCAAACGTAAATAAGTAGCTATGCGAATGCTGTAATCTGTATATAGTAAAAGCCTCCGGAAACAACCGGAGGCTTTTTGTTTGCCTGCTGGTTGAGGACGGTTAAGGGTGGAGAGGTGTTGAAGCTGTAATGAGAAGATCACTTAAATCACGGATATCGACAAACCAAAATACGCCAGGCGAAGGGCACGCATTCAACAAGCAGCAACCGGATGAATCATAGATATAGGAAAGTAAACTACAATGAGTAATTCAAGCGGTGAACAGACTTCAGATAAGATGTAGACTCAGGTAGTCCAAGCGACGGCCAAGCGACGGCCAAGCGACCTCCAAGCATTTAACAAGCGATGACCTGGAGAATCCCAAACATAGTGAAATAAATTACCATGAATAGTCCCGGCGGAGCTGGAAGCTTCTCTGATTTTTTATTATATTGGTGAACCTTAACCCAACTGAAAACCATGCGAAAACTAACAGGATTATTCACTATCTGTCTGCTGCTGCTGCCCTTCAGCCACCTGTTTGCACAGCAGAACCGGTATGTGATCGATAGTACCCTGGAAATACCCATGAAAGACGGCACAGTGCTTAGCTGTATGCTGTTGTACAAGGAGGGGGCTAAGCTACCCTTACCTGTTGTACTGCGTGCTAACTGTTATCCTTCCAAATCAGATACGATACGTGCCCAATATGTTGCCGATAGTGGTTATGCAGGTGTATTTGTCTATAACCGTGGCAAGTCCCGCTCGGGAGGTAGCTTCCATCCGATGGAGAACGACGCGGCTGATAACTATGAAGCTATAGACTGGATCAGTAAACAGTCCTGGTGCAATGGTAAAATTGGTATGTATGGAGGCTCTTACCTGGGCTTTGCACAGTGGGCAACGGTAAAGAATGTCCATCCTGCCTTGAAGACCATTGTTCCCCAGGTAGCAGTCGGTGCAGGTATAGATTATCCGAATCCCGGCGGCATCTTCCTGACCTATATGTTGCAGTGGCTGAAATACGTCCGCAATAATCACTATCTCGACGATGCCACTTTCTTTAATGAACAGAAGTGGAAGCAGCTCAACAGCGATTATGTACTGCGCGGGATGCCTTTCGGTATGCTGGATTCCCTGGAAGGCAGTGGTATGGATACTATTTTCCAGCGTTGGATACAACACCCGGGTTATGACCAGTACTGGCAGCAAATGACGCCATCGAAAGAAGAGTATGCCCGTATCAATATACCAATCCTGACTACCACCGGGTTTTTCGATGACGATCAGCGCGGAGCAATGTATTACTATAACAGCCATCAGCAATATGGCCCCGCTGCAGGTGTAAAGGAACATTACCTGTTTATAGGTCCGTTTGATCATGCCGGCGGACAGGGAGGGCGGCGGCGTAACCTGATACCCCCATATCAGATTGATACAGTTGCTATGGTCGATCAGAAGCAGCTGGTGTTGGATTGGTTCAATTATACATTGAAGGGAGGACCTAAACCTGCGTTTTTGCAGGACCGTATTGCAGTTTTCGCAATGGGCGAGAACAAGTGGCATTATTTCCCATCGCTTGAGAAAATGAATCGTGATACCATGAGCTATTATCTGCCAGGCAGACCGGAAGAGCGAATGACTACGAAGAAAAGAGGAGGAAAGAAGCCCCTGACATTATCCTACGATGCCGCCGATACAGTGGATGACACGCTGGTTATTTATGATGGCAGCAGTTCTGTGATTACGGACGCTGTTTTCAGAAAGAAACACCTGCTAACCCTCAGTACCCCTACATTTGAGCGTGATTTTATACTGAATGGTAGTATTACTGCGGATCTTCGCATGTCTTCAGGAACGCCTGATGCCGATATTATGCTAAGCTGGTGGGAGGTGGATAGTGAAGGTAAGCGCTGGCCGCTGGCACATACTGCCCAGCGTCTGTCACTTAGTATTGACCGCACAAAACCGGTATACTGGAAAGAAAATGAGATCTATGAGGTGTCATTGAAGGAGTCTGCCTGGATATGTAAACAGATCAGAAAGGGCAGCCGTATCGTCATGACTATCAGTCCGGCGTCTAACATAGCCTGGCAGAAAAACTACGGTGCAGCAAAGGATGTTAGTCAGCAGACATTGCTGGATGCCCTGATGCATGAACTGCATTTCTATCCGGAATCCCGTATTAACATCCCCGTTATGTAGCAATAAGGGTTATTTTACAACGTAATAGGCGAGGGCCAGCCACACAAGTCCTTTGATGAGGAAAAAGATAAATCCCCAGAAGCCGAAGCGCTTGATCCATTTGATGAAGTTCTCTTTGGAGGAAGACGATTGATTTTCCATAATCTGCTAATAGTCTGTGCTGATTGCTGCAATTTAGTGAATGTCTCTATTGTACAAAAATCCTTGACAAATGCAGCTATAAATCAGCTGATATTCACTCTTTTTTGTATATATTTGCGCCATTCTATAACCACAACTTGATAAACCTAATGGGACAAACGAAATTACCTGACTTCTTTCATTGCGATGATTATTTTATAGATGAAAAGGTTGGGCTGCTGAAATTTGCGAATGCATACAAAGTATTTAATCAGGACGGCCAGCAAATTGGCAACATCCGCCAGGAAGTGCCTTTGCTGCATAAGTTCCTCCGCGTTATTCTTGATAAGAGAATTTTTCCATTTACCCTGAATATTGTTGATATCAATGAACAGGTAGTTGCATCTATCCATCGTGGATGGACTTTCTGGATGTCGAAGATTGAAATCCGTGATATGAATGGTGTACTGGTAGGTAGCATCAAGCAGAAGTTTAAGTTTATGAAACCATTGTTTCATATTCTCGATGCTAATAATGAAGTACTTGCAGAGATCAAAGGCGATTGGAAAGCCTGGAACTTCAAAATTGTAGATAAGCATGAACGGGAGCTGGGTGCTATTACCAAGAAATGGGCAGGCGCGTTCAAAGAAGTGTTCACGACTGCTGATAAGTACCGCGTTACCATTGCAGAAGAGTGTCCGGAAGATGTCAATAAAATGGCAATCGTGGCAGGTGCTATCACGATCGATATGGTATTGAAAGAATCTAAATAACATTCGCTAACAGTGTAAGGGATGGTACATGCACATGTGCCATCCCTTCTTTTTTGTGCCGGCGTGTGGTTAGTGGGCGAAACGCTGTTCTCCTCCCATGGCCTGATATTTGACGAGGTTGCTTCCTGTAACCAGGTAATCGACGCTTAAAATTCATAACGCATGGAAATTGTACGACAACAGCCAGCATTTTGTATTGGCGTGGGATGCTCCGCAGGAGGATTGGAATCAGTATGTGAATTTTTTCAACAAGTCGTGGAAAAGTCAGGCGCAGCATATGTAGTAATACCTCACCTGAGCCGGGAGCATCCGAGTAAGTTCAGCTCAATTTTAAAAAGATATACGGAAATGCCCGTGCATCGTGTGGAGCGGGATACCGTGATGAAGCCGGATAATATATATGTGCTGGTGGAAAATACGATGATGTATGTAGAGGGATACAAGCTGAAAGTCAGAAAACGCTACGCTTCTGAGATCATCAACAAGTCCATTGATATTTTCTTTACATCGTTGGCGGATGCTTACCGGCAACATGCGGTTGGTATCATTCTTTCAGGAATGGGGAACGATGGGATAGAGGGAATTAAGGCGATAGAGGACTATGATGGGCTGGTGATTGTTCAGGATCCGAAGACAACGGAGTTTAACATACTGCCTAAATTGGCTATTCATAAAGACGATCCGGATGCTATATTGCCTCCGCCGGATATTGCCCGTTTCCTGTTAAACTACCTGGGTGCATACAACAGTACGACCTGAGTTGATTTAATTTTTATATATTATCTTTAGCAGTCCTAATAGGAATTGAATAAAAAACCAGACACGAACTAAAGCTGTTTGTATGCCAGATACACATTCTGAAGGGGAGTTGAACAGGAGGCGATCTGGTTCTATACCCAATGCAGCGTTAAAAAGCATATTAGCGATTCTTTCGGAATTTTCCGGTGTGGATTTTCTGCAATACAAGGTTTCCACGATTACAAGAAGGTTACAGAGAAGGATGTCGCTTGTTAATATTCAGCGGTTTGAAGATTATCTCACGTTTATAAAAGACAATGAGAACGAGCAGAATATAGTGTATGCCGACCTGCTGATCCATGTATCTTCCTTCTTCAGGGATGAGAGCAGCTTTGAATACCTGCTCCGTTTTATCTTGCCGCAGGTTGTAAAACAGTCCCGCGAAAATGAGGAACAGGTACGTATCTGGGTGGCAGGTTGCGCGACGGGGGAAGAAGCATACTCCATCGCAATGTGCCTCTATGAGCTCATGGGAGATGAACACTTTGCCAGCAATGTTAAGATCTTCGCCACCGACCTTTCGGAGGCAGTGATTGCTACTGCCCGGAAGGCCGTTTATAGCGCTTCGCATGTAGAGACCGTCTCTCCGGAACGGCTGGAACGCTTTTTCATAGAAGTAGAGCAGGGGTACGAAATAGCTGGTATTATCAGAGATGCCTGCGTATTCGCCTGCCATAATATGCTGACAGATCCGCCTTTTGCAAAGCTGGATCTGATCAGTTGCCGGAACGTACTCATTTACATGCAGCCGGTGCTGCAGAAGAAGATGCTGAGCATCTTCAATTATGCGTTGAAAGACAGGGGGTTCCTGTGGTTAGGGAAGTCAGAGACCAACAGGTCCCCGGATCTCTTTGAAATGCCTTCAAAGAAGACGAAGATCTATCTTAAAAAGAATGTAGATAAATGGACGCTGAGAAATGCGTTCCCGACTAATAAAAAAATTAAGCATATGACTCCAAGCTTTGACCAGGAGAGGGATGAAAATGTGGATGCTCAAAAAGCAGCTGACAGTATTATACTTTCCATGTATGCACCATCTGCTGTATTATTGAACGAAAAACTGGACATCATCGAATTTAGAGGTGTCACCATGCAGTTTTTTGAACATAGCCCCGGTAAAGCCAGCCTGAATATTCTTAAACTCGCCCACAGAGATCTGGTACATAGTCTGAGAAGCGCCCTTAGTCAGGCTCAGTCCACCCGACGTAACGTCCGGAAAGATGGTCTGACCATCACCAATAGCGGAGGCGTTCATAATGTCTCCCTTGAAATTGTACCCATTAGTAACCTGCACGAGAATTATTACCTCGTGATTTTCAATAACCAGCAGATTGACGCGACAGGTACGGATGCCTCCATCAGAAGATTGGATGTGGCCGAGACCCCCGACGAAAAGAACCTGCGGATATTCCAGCTGGAAAGAGAAGTACAACGCTATAAGGAAGAACTGCGCGCCGTTGCCGAAGCGTATGAAGCTACCAACGAAGAGCTGCAGTCTGCCAATGAAGAACTGAAAAGCCTCAATGAGGAACTGGAGGTGTCACAGGAAGAGCTTCAGGTGATCAATGACGAACTCAGTACCCGTAATAATGACCTGCTGGAGCGTAACAACCAGCTGAACAATGCCCGCCTGTATGCGGAGTCTATTGTCAATACTGTTCATGAATCATTACTCATCCTCGATACAAATATCCGGGTAGTCAGCGCCAATGCATCTTTCTACCGCGCCTTTAAGATGGAGCGGAAAGAGACAGAAGGTAAGCTGCTGTACGAACTTGGCAGTAAACAGTGGAATACCTCTGACCTACGGTCATTGCTGGAAAACCTCCTGACTTCCAGAACGCCGTTCGCTAACTACGAACTGACCTACAAGTCTGCCGGTAATGGTCCCCGTACTATTATGATGAACGGACAGCTGATTACCTCTCAGGATCTCAAAGAGGAACTGATCCTGATCGCTATAGAGGATATTACAGAAGTGAGGGAGGCAAGAGAGCGTATCGCCCGTAAACAGGAGGTAGTACGCACAAATGAAGAACGCCTGCGCCTGGCGCTGGATGGTACCCGAACCGGCACCTGGGACTTCAACCCGATGTCGAAAGAACTGCTGTTGTCAGATAAAAGCCGGGAACTCTTTGGAATCACGACGACCACACCCCTGGAATTTGACAACTTCATCAAAGTCATACATCCGGCAGATGTCCCCAACGTACAGACGCGTATCTATGCAGCACTTGCCGGCAAAGAGAATGGGCAGATCAACCTGGAGTTTCGCATCAACCTGATGGATGACAATGTCACCTGGATCTCCTGTAAAGCACAGGTCTTCTTTGATGACCATGGACATGCAGTAAGGGTGTTGGGAGTAGTGACAGATATTACCGAGAATAAGCTGTTTGAAAAGCACCTCCAGGATGTGAACAATCGCTTACACTTCGCCCTGCAGACAGGTAGACTGGGTTCCTGGGAACTGGACATCGCGTCTGGAGTGCTTACAGGTAATGACCAGTTCAGAAACAACCTGGGACTCTCTTCTCAGTCGGGCCTTTCCAAAGAGAAGCTCTATAGCCTCATCCTTCCCGAAGATGTGAAAAGGGTGGATGAAGCGTTGAAGTATGCATTGAATAACCGCTCGCTGTACGTGGAGGAGTATCGTGTACGCTGGCCCGACAATTCTATTCACTGGATTGCGGCAACCGGTCAGGGCGTATATGAGGAAGATGGAAGCGTGAAGAAGATGATAGGAGTGACCGCTGATATTACCGAAAGGAAACAGGCACAGCTGCACCTCCAGCAAAGTGAGGCCTACTTCCGGATGATTGCCGATACAGCTCCTGCAATGATCTGGATAGCCGAAACGAACGGTTCCTTCTCGTTCTTCAACAAGGCATGGCAGAAGTACACAGGCCGTACCCTGGAGCAGAATAAAGACAATGGCTGGTATGATATCATGCATCCGGAGGATATCGATAAATGGAAGATCAACTTCAGCCGTTCCTCCCGCGACAGGAAGAACTTTTACGCAGAGTTCAGGTTAAAACGGCACGACGCTACCTACCATTGGCTGGCTTGCTCAGGCATCCCAAGATTTAACTCCCAGGATGAATTTGTTGGCTTTATAGGTGCATGTACAGACATAGATGACCAGAAAATGGTAGAAGATGCACTAGAGAGAAAGGTAAGGGAAAGAACTATCGCACTCGAAGATGCAAATGCTAACCTGTCCAAACGGAATCACGAGCTGGAACAGTTTGTTTTTATCACTTCCCATGATCTGCAGGAGCCGCTCAGGAAGATCCGCCTGTTCGCAGATATGCTGGAAAGTGTTAAACCAGGTTCTCCGAGTAAGATAGATACCACGCTCTACCTCAGAAAGGTCAAACAGTCTGCTATTCGCATGTCTGACCTGATCAGAGACCTTATCGCATATTCCCGCCTGGAACTGGGAGAAAATGCCTTCCTGCCGGTGGATCTAAACCAGATTGTGTCGAATGTGATCGAGGATTTTGAGCTGCTGATCAAAGATAAAAATGCGTTTATTGAGGCCAATGAGCTACCTGTTATTGATGCTGTGCCATTGCAAATGAACCAGTTATTCTATAACCTGCTGGGCAACGCACTCAAATTTTCGCGTTCTGAAGGGGAATGTCGTATCACTATCACAGCCAACAGAATATCTGATTCCGAAATGACAGATCTGCCGTTGCTGCCTAAAGGGCCATCTTATTTCCGTATTACAGTGTCAGATAATGGCATTGGGTTTAATCAGGCATATGCAGATAAGCTGTTTGTAATATTCCAGCGGCTGAACCAGAAGGAAAAGTTTGAAGGTACAGGTATCGGATTGGCTCTATGCCGGAAGATCATGGATATTCATAATGGTGATATTCAGGCTTTTGGAGTAGAACACCAGGGAGCATCTTTCCATATTCTTATTCCTGAGTCACAACAATAATTTGGATACTCCTTACAATAAAAACGCCGTATGAGCGTATTAATATGACTGACAAATGGCTCTTAACGGAGCCATTTGTCATTTCTGCTAATAGGCGATCAAGCCAGTGTTAATCTGTTGGTTATCAGTTTATATTATTATTTGAATTTTTAATATAAATTTGTGTAATTTTTCGACCTAATTAGTATTTTAGACGCTGGTCAGGTTTTCAGAAAGATAACCAGACTGATTGAATAACTATGAGGCCTATCCTATGTCTATTTTTCTTACTCGTGCAAATGATTGTCCGTGGGCAAACGGCAGGGCCAGCGCCGTCTACAGGGCCAGCTCCGACAGGAGCTACCGCACCGGCCGCACCACAGAGAAAGGGCAATTTTGAAACGGAATTTAAGATGAAATCCGGCACTTATCTTGGCTTTGGCCAGGTTAACCTGGGTATGGGAGAAATCGGGTTTAAAGTGGTTGTATTCTGCCAGAACAAGGAGAAGAAGAACGGCCGGCTGGAGTTCCGGATCGATCATCCGAAAGGGAAGAAAAGCAGACGCATAGGTACGCTCAAAATACCGTTCACCGGTGATACGACTTATGCGCTGAAGCTGGTAGGTAATCCCAAATATTCATATGGTATACATGACCTCTACCTGGTAGCTAAAGGTAACCCATTTAGTATCACTTCTATTACGTTTGTCCAGGACTATTGACCCGAACTTCCTGTTGTATAATCTGCTATAGATAATTGCGACTGCATCCTTACAAGGAACGCAGGTATGGATGACTAATGTCTATTGCTCAGCTGATCGCCATTAGCCAATAAAGGGTTTTCCGCTATAATACCCTAAAGTGTAAGCATGCCTGTAGTATAAGTAATAATTATCTTGTTTACTGCTTGCTGCGTCACATCCGGGCTGATTAACGCAGACCGATGACGTTCAGACGAGAGGGGAGGGTACTGGTTGTCTGTCAGCCCGAGTATCTGATGTTCCGGCAATTGCACATACAGTCCGATAGAAAAACCCACCTTACAGTGAACTGATGCTGCTTTCAGATTAACTGCAAGTACCTGAGCGAATGTTGTACACGGTTGGTCTTTATTATATGCCCGCACCTGCATCAGAAACTCTTGAGAGCTTTCATTAAATACGTCTTTTTCAGAAGCAATCTGCGCGTCGGCAGTAATGATCTGTCTGAAGGAAAGTATGATCAGCCCTTTTTCTATTGTTCTTGTTTATGAGAGGAACTAATGTACGGCGTTCCAGTCTGCGCTCCAGTTTGACGGTAGCAGTCAGTGGGCAATAGACCTGTTCCTGCGGCCAATATGATTGATGTGTGTATATGTTTTCACTAAACTATGACCGCAGTCTGTTAAAAGAAATATAAAAGTTGATTATTTTTTCTATTTTAGGTGTGAGATCGACACGATGAGGAGTATTAATCGTTATGAAAACATGCTGCACACTATGTAACAAACCTATGTAGTTGTATTGTGCTATTGACCCGCTACCTTATATTCTTTAACTAGTATAAACCACGTTTAATGATGAGAACCAGTATTAGCGTCTGAAAAGTGGATGTTGTCACATCTCTTTTTGCAACCAAAATCCAGCGATTTGTAATCAGCCTTTATTAACCACACAAATCAAACGTATGAAAAATGTAGACCTGTTGAAGGTCAGGCATAGCTATGCCTGGCAGTCGGCTCTATTACGCATGAAATTTACCCTGCTGCTTTTTTTACCTGCCCTGTATCCGCTTGTTGCGGTGGCGGATGGTTATCACACCTTATTCTCTGTTCAACAGGATATTACACTCAAGGGAAAGATCGTTGATAAAAATAATGAGCCTGTTATCGGCGCTACCGTAAAAATAGTAGGTACCTCAAAGGGTACTACCACTTTGCCCGATGGTACATTCACTTTGAGCGTACCGGGTAATGCCCAGATTTCCATATCTGCAATCGGTTTCCTCCCACAGACACTGCAGGTATCAGGGAACGGTCCCATGACCATCACCCTGGATGCAGACACCAAAGGTCTAAGTGAAGTGGTGGTTGTGGGTTATGGTGCACAGAAAAGAGAGGCCGTGTCAGGGTCAATTGCCACCGTAAAAGGTGCCGACCTTGTAAAGTCGCCGGCTACTAACCTGTCTAATTCCATCGCCGGACGTATGCCTGGCGTCACTGCTATGCAGAACAGTGGCGAGCCTGGTGCTGATGGTTCTTCCCTGCGTATCCGCGGTTCCAACACATTGGGTAATAATGACCCGCTGGTGGTGATAGATGGCGTTGCCGGTCGTACCGGTGGACTTGAGCGCCTGAACCCCCAGGATATTGAGAGTATCTCAGTACTGAAGGATGCTTCTGCTGCCATTTATGGGGCTCGTGCCGCGAACGGGGTTATTCTTGTAACTACTAAGCGGGGTAAAAGCGGTAAGCCGCAACTGGGGTATTCCTTTAATCAGGGATGGTCTCAGCCAACCCACGTGCCTGAGATGTCTAATGCAGCCGAATATGCCCAGGTAAGGGACGAATTAAGCCTTTACCGGGACGTACCAGGCAGAGAGTGGGGAGACGCCTGGGCCGCCTATAAAAGGGGAGAAGCCTATACTTCTCCGAACACCAATAAGAAGTGGGATGTTGCTTTCGGCCCTTCCGAAATAGACAAATTCCGTAACAGCACCGACCCCTGGTTATATCCTAATACCAATTGGTATGATGCTACTTTTAAAAAGTGGGCCCCTCAGTCCAACCATAGTGTGCAGGTATCAGGTGGCAGTGAAAACATGCGCTACCTTACCTCATTCGGATATCAGTCCCAGGATGCATACTATAAGAAGTCAGCAACCGGGTATGACCAATACAGCCTCCGTGTCAATCTCGACGGCAAGATCAACAAGTATGTAAATGTCAGCGTAGACATGTTAGGCAGGCAGGAAGAACGTAACTACCCTACCCGTAGCGCCGGAGACATCTTCCGGATGCTGATGCGCGGTAAACCTACCGAACCGGCCTTCTGGCCAAACGGACTACCAGGTCCGGATATCGAGTATGGTAACAACCCTGTGGTAATTACTACAGACCAGACAGGGTATGATAAGGATAAGCGCTATTACGTTCAGACTAACGCCCGTCTCGATGTGCTCATTCCCGGTGTCGAAGGACTTAAAGTAAGTGGTAACGTCGCATTCGACAAATTTATCAAACGTACCAAAAGATGGATGACCCCATGGTACCTTTATACATGGGACAAGAAGTCGTATGAGGCTGATGGAACCACGCCGGTGCTTGTAAGAAGTAAGCGCGGTACAGACCAGGCTACCCTCAACCAGGGAGACGAAGACCAGAGCAATATGCTGCTGCGAGGTTTGCTGACTTACGACCGTACCTTCAATAAAAATCATACGCTGAATGTTGTATTCGGTATAGAAAGAGAGACCGTCAACTCGGATAATTTCAACGCCTTCCGCAGGTATTTTATCTCTCCGCTCATTGACCAGATGTTTGCCGGCGGCGATGCGGAAAAGGATAATGGCGGTTCAGCCTGGGACCGTGCACGTTTGAACTACTTCGGCCGTGTGGCTTATAACTACAAGGAGAAATACCTGGCAGAATTTGTATGGCGCAATGACGGTTCTTATATGTTCCCGTCGTCTTCCCGCTTCGGCTTCTTCCCTGGTCTGATGTTAGGCTGGCGTATTTCTGAAGAGAACTTCTGGAAGGATAATGTGAAGTTCATGAACTACCTGAAACTCCGCGCTTCCTGGGGTCAGCTGGGTAATGACCAGGTATACTTCGATGATAATAATGATGGCACGCTTACATTGCAGGAATACCAGTATTATTCTACCTATGGATTCAGCAGTTATATCCTGGGTGGCAACGTGCTTAAGTCATTATTTGAAGCGCGTATTCCTAACCCCTACATCACCTGGGAAGTGGCCAATAACTATAACGTCGGTCTGGATGGAGCGCTGCTGAATGGTAAGATTTACTTCGAGCTCGACGCGTTCATGAATAAGCGTTCCGGTATTCTTGTAAGGAGAAATGCTTCTGTTCCGCAGACTACAGGTATGACATTACCAGCCGAGAACATCGGGAAGGTGGAAAACAAAGGCTTTGAATTTCGGATTGGCTATAATAATACTATCGGTACTAAGTTCCGCTATGACGTGAGTGTAAATGGTGGTTATTCAAAGAATAAGATAGTATTCTGGGACGAAGCGCCAGGCGCTCCTGCTTGGCAACGTTCTACCGGCAAGCAGATGAACACGAACCTCTATTATGAGTACGACGGGGTATTTAAAGACTATGCTGAGATTGATAAGAATACAATGGACTACTCTGCACTGACCAACAACCTGCGTCCGGGCGATATGAAGTTCAAAGACATAGATGGTAATGGTAAGATAGATGGGGATGATAAAGTGCGCTATGGCAAGAGTACGCAGCCAACCTTCACCGGAGGCCTGAATGTCAATCTGCAGTACGGCAACTTTGACTGTGCCATACTGGTACAAGGCGCTACCGGTGGAGCACTGCATATCAATACTGAATCCGGCGAGATCGGCAACTTTACTAAAGACTACTATGATAATCGCTGGAGTCCTGATAACCCAAGCAGTGTAGATCCACGCGTAAATGACCGTAATGACACCTATTGGGCTACCGGTAACACTTACTGGATCCGCAGTACTAACTATGTACGTTTGAAAAACCTGGAAATAGGTTATAGCATTCCGGACTTCCTGAAGAAGAAAGCAGGCATTACCAATCTGAGGATTTATATGAATGGCCTGAACCTGTTCACCATTGATAACCTCAAGATCCTGGACCCTGAGTCTGTGAACGGAAACGGTCAGTATTACCCGCAATCAAGGGTATTGAATGCCGGTTTCAATTTAACCTTTTAAATCATCAGCATCATGAAGCAGTTATTGAAGAGAATATATATCAGCGTTGGTATTGCCGGCCTGTTCACCCTGGGAGCCTGTAATACTGATTTCCTGAATACAAAGCCATTGGGCGAAGCAACAAAGGATGACGTGTGGCAGGACCAGGCCCTGACAGAAGCTTTTGTTAATGAGATCTACAACGGGTTGAGCAGTGGTGGTTTTTTGGAGACAATGCTGTCATCGGCCACAGATGAGAGCATGTTCACGCATAACTATGGTATGAAGAATATGGGAGAGGCTACTATCAGCCCCACAGATGCGGAATATGTAAATACCCGTAGCACCTTCCAGTGGGGAGAGATGTATAAGCGTATCCGCGCCTGCAACGTGTTCTTTCAGAACATAAACAAGGTGCCTTTTGAAAAGACCGCTACAGGCGAACGGTTAAGAGGTGAAGTGTTTTTCCTGCGTGCTTATTTTTATCATCAGCTGGTACGTGCTTATGGTGGGGTTCCACTGGTCGATATCGTATATTCACTGGATGATAAGGACTACACCATCGAGCGAGCATCTTTTGCAGATTGTGTGGAGCATATTGTAAAGGACTGTGACTCTGCCGCTTTTTATCTGCGTGCAAAAGATGCCAGTATCATCAAAGGACGCGCTACAGAAGGCGCTGCGTTATCACTGAAGTCGCGCATACTTGTATATGCAGCCAGTGATCTGCATGATATTCCTACTGCCAGTGCTAAGTCAACTGTCATTGCAGCAGCCCCTAAACCTGATGTATTAGGTTATACCAGTGGCAGCCGCACAGAACGTTGGCAACGGGCAAAAGCGGCCGCTAAAGCAGTAATGGATCTTGGACGTTACTCATTGGCCTATCCTACGCCTGCCAGCCCTGAAGAGGCCAGCAATAACTACCAGCAGATGTTCCTCGGTGATAATACTGAAAGCATCTTCTCCCGCTACTTTGAGAACGAAAAGTCAGAAGCCGGTGGACAGATTGGCTTATATAACGGCTTGAACGGATACCATAACTGGTCAGGCAATACGCCTACGCAGTTGCTCATAGACGACTATGAGATGAGCGATGGTACGCCTTTCAATTGGGGAGATGCCAGTCACAAGGCCAATCCTTACCGTAACCGTGATCCGCGGTTTTATGCCAGCATTCTGTATGACGGTGCTAACTGGCGTCAACGCCCTACGGATGTAGCGGCGAAAGATCCGGCTAATCAGGCGCAAACAGGCGTATACCAGGTATGGGAGCCTGATCAGCAGCGCGTAATTAACAGCCCCGGACTTGATACCCGTCAGGGGCCTATTGAGAACTGGAATGGCAGTTTTACCGGCTACTATATGAAGAAGTTCGTTGATCCGAACGTAGATGCTCAGTATTTCCGTCAGGAAGTACCTTACCCTTTCTTCCGGTATACAGAGGTACTGTTCAACTATGCAGAAGCATGTATGGAACTTGGCCAGGAAGACGAAGCACGCCAGTACCTCAATATGATCCGTACGCGTGCGGGCATGCCTGCCATCACAGCTGCCGGTGCAGCACTCAAAGCCCGGTTCCAGCGTGAAAAGGAGATAGAAATGGTATTTGAAGAGCAGCGCTTCTATGACGTCCGCCGGTGGATGATTGCTCCTACTACTGTTGGCCGCGCCCTGCGTGGTATCAATGTAGTAGGTCAGCTTAAACCGAATGTGAGAGTTACGCTGTATCAGCATGATGAAAATAATTATACCTACACTTATACACCCGTAACCCTGGTAAATGAAAACAGGATCTGGCTGGATAAGATGTACTTCATGCCGCTGCACCGTGATGAAATGAATAGGAATAATAAGCTGGTTCAGAATCCGGGCTACTGAGTGTCCTGCATGGTGATCAGCTATCAAAATAATTCTTTGATAGCTTAACCAATGCTTGATAAATGATGATGGGCGGCCCATCGCTGGCGGCTTTCAGGAGCAGCCCGCAAACCACTTTCAG
>NZ_JAICCF010000006.1 GCF_019492185.1 Chitinophaga rhizophila | reverse complement strand
CTCCGCCCGCTCCGGCTGTGCCCTCCGCCCGCTCCGGCTGTGCCCTCCGCCCGCTCCGGCTGTGCCCTCCGCCCGCTCCGGCTGTGCCCTCCGCCCGCTCCGGCTGTGCCCTCCGCCCGCTCCGGCTGTGCCCTCCGCTCGCTCCGGCTCTTTACTCCGCCCGCTCCGGCTCTTTACTCCGCCCGCTCCGGCTCTGCTCTCTGCCCGCTCCGGCTCTGCTCTCTGCCCGCTCCGGCTCTGCTCTCCGCCCGCTCCGGCTCTGCTCTCCGCCCGCTCCGGCTCTGCTCTCCGCCCACCCCGGCTCTGCTCTCCTTAAAATCACCCTCCCTTCGCACAAATTTTCTCATTTTATTAACTTAAGCAGTGTAACTTTTTAAATAATTAATTAGATTTGTCTAAACTATTAATTTAGACAAGACTAAATAATGACAAGAAATGATCCGCATTTTTACTTTAGCTTATATTAAAATATATATACTTTCATCGTTTGTTGTCCTCTCCGCTTCGCAGGACAGTAAAGCTCAATCCGCCACCGGATCACTGACAGGCCACGTCCTCGCAGACGGTCAGCCACTCCCTACCGCCAGCGTCGTACTCATAGAAATTAAAAACGGTAAAGCCACCGACACTACCGGCTACTTCAATATTACCAACATACAACCCGGTACTTACACCCTCAAAGCCGCCGCTATCGGATACTCCTCCTTCTCCCGTAAGGTGACCATACAGGCAGGCCGTACGACCAATGTCCAGATTAAATTGCAACAAGACGTTACCAAACTCAATGATGTTGTCGTTACCGGTACCCTCAAACCGGTCAGCCGTGCCGAAAGTCCGGTGCCTGTAGAAGTCTATACGCCTAAATACTTTCAGAAGAACCCCTCACCCTCCCTGTTCGAATCAATCGGTATGGTGAATGGTGTTCGCCCACAAATGAACTGTAACGTCTGCAATACCGGCGATATCCATATCAACGGTATGGAAGGCCCCTACACCATGATCCTGATAGATGGTATGCCTATCGTCAGCGCATTGTCTACCGTCTACGGACTCAGTGGCATCCCTATGAGCATGGTGGAACGTATTGAAGTAGTGAAAGGGCCTGGCTCCTCGCTGTACGGCTCTGAAGCAATGGGTGGCCTGGTGAATGTTATTACTAAAAACCCGGTGAACGCTCCGCTGGTAAGCGCTGACATATACGGTACCACTTGGGGGGAATATAACGTGGATGCTGCGTTGAAAATAAAAGCCGGTAACGCCCAGGGCCTCGCTGGTATCAGCTACTTTAACTACCAGCACCCAAGAGATAATAACAAGGACGGATTTACCGACGTCACGGTACAAAACAGGGTTTCTGTGTTCAACAAGTGGAGCTTCCGGCGGAAAGAAAACCGGCAGGCAAGTATTGCCGCCAGATATGTATACGAAGACCGCTGGGGTGGCGATATGCGATGGAATAAATCCTGGCGCGGCAGTGATAGCATCTATGGTGAAAGTATCTATACCAAACGCGTGGAAGCTATCGGTATGTACCAGCTGCCGGTAAAAGAGAAAATCCTGCTTCAGGTATCTTACAACCGCCATGAACAAGATTCCTATTACGGCTTCACTCCTTATAAAGCCCAGCAGCATGTAGGTTTCGCACAGGTCTATTGGGATAAAAAGCTGGGTAAAAACCACGACCTGCTCACGGGAGCCTCCTACCGCTATACCTGGTATGATGATAATACCCCCGGCACACTCTCCGAAGATGGTAAAGTCAATATGCCTGCTAAAACACCATTGCCAGGTGTGTTTGTCCAGGATGAATGGGCGCTCGCCGGCAAACATAAACTGCTGCTCGGATATCGCTATGATTACGATAAATATCATGGTAGTATTCACTCGCCCAGAATCGCTTATAAATGGTCTCCTGATACTGACAATACCCTGCGTGCCAGCTTCGGAACAGGCTTCCGCGTCGTGAATCTCTTTACAGAAGATCATGCTGCACTCACAGGCTCCCGCCAGGTGGTGATTGCTGAAGCCCTGAAACCGGAGAAGTCATACAACGCTAACCTGAACTATGTGTTGAAGATTCCAATGAATAACGCGTTCCTGAACCTTGACGCTACCGGCTTCTATTCCTATTTTACCAATAAAATTACCGGTGATTTTGACACCGATCCTAATAAGATTATTTACGATAATCTGCGCGGCCACGCTGTATCCCGGGGTGTTTCTGTCAATGTAGACGCTTCCTTTGCCTTTCCGCTGAAGATCCTGGCGGGATTTACCTACCTCGATGTATTCCAGGTGGATGAAGATGCCGCCGGTATCCCGCAGAGAAGCAGACAGGTATATGCGCCTGAATGGGCAGGTACATTTACCATAGGCTATAGCTTCCCGCACAACTTCGGGATTGACCTTACCGGTAACTGGAACGGCCCGATGCGATTACCCGTTCAACACAATGACTTCAGACCGGATTACTCTCCCTGGTTCCTGCTGGCGAATGTGCAGATCACTAAGAAGTTTGCTAAAAGATGGGAAGTGTACGGGGGTGTTAAAAACCTGTTGAACTACGTGCCTAAATACGCACTGATGAGAGCTTTTGATCCATTTGATAAATATGTCAACGATCCGGTGAATAATCCTAATGGATACACCTTCGATACGGAATATAACTATGCTCCACTACAAGGGGCAAGAGGATTTCTTGGAATGCGGTTCAATCTCTACCAATGATCAACCGCCTGCTGTTCATCACATGTTTGATATCCTTTATACTGATGCCAATACCGGTCCTTGGGCAACAAGGGCCGGTTACCTTTACTCAGCTGCAGGATAGTATGCAATCACATCCCCGGCGGATTGTAATTGAGATATATACGGACTGGTGCAGCTATTGCAGAATGCAGGATATACAGATCAGAAAAACGCCGGCCCTGCAGCAACTGCTCAATGAAAAGTACTATTTCATCCGGTTAAATGCAGAAGATCCTACTCCACTCACTTTGAATGATACTACCTATACCTTTATACGCCAGGGCAATCAGGGCATACATGCACTTGCAGCCAGGCTGATACCGCCGCCTGTTGCCTATCCTGCCTGGGTGGTACTGGATACCTCCTACCAGGTACAGAAGTATTATACAGGCTTTCTGAAATCCCGGGACCTGCTGTTGTGGCTCGGTAACTAATCACCCTTCCCCCTCTGCCCACAGGTAGTACACAGGGCTACTACGGCATTTACGCCCTGCCCGTGGCTCAATTATCGATTCTCTTGTACATATCATCGCTGCCGCAAACATTATTTAAAACAATGTCGGATACTTGTACTTCGCCTTGACTGCAGGGATTTTAAATGTTGATTTATGAACAGGCTATTGCTGGTCTTCCATTACATGCTGCTGGGCATACTCCCCTGTACGGCCTTTCAGCGCGTCGATTTGCCTGTTCCTGCATTGCAACAAGCACTTACAGACTGTAATACCGACACCGGAAAGACCCGCCTGACGCTGCTGTTGGCAGAAGCCTTCGTTGGCCGTCCGGGTATTGCTCCGGCTGACTGGGACAGTACCATGATGTATCTTAAGCTGGCAACGCTGTATAATATCCGTATAAAGCATCCCCGCTGGGAAGCACGCTCCAGCTTTATCTATTCAAAAGCATACCGGGAGAAAGGAATGCGCGAAAAAGGGATGGCCGCTATTTTACATGCACATCATACGCTGCTTAAACTGGACTATCCACAGGACCTGGGCGATGTGTTGATGGAACAGGCCAATTATTACAATATAGACATTGAGGCGGAACTGAAAGAAAGGATATCGTTGTACGGCAAGGCCGCTCAGCAATATCACCATGCCGGCGATATGCCCGATGAAGCATATGCCCTTAAAATGCTGGGGGATTGCTACCATTGCTGGGGGAAATATGACGAAGCGCTCCTTAACCTGAATAAGACGCTCGCATTATATAAAAGGATGGGACGCAAAGATATCCAGGGCCTGTATGACCTCCTTGGTACAATCGCCACCGGTAAAGGCGATTATAGCCTGGGACTGACCTACGGACTACAAGCGCTTCGTATTGCAGAAGAACAACGGGATACCTCTATGCAGTTATGCACTATCTATAACCGGCTCAGTATTACGCTCTATGAACTCGGAGATTGTAAACAGGCCATTGATTGTGCCATGAAGTCGCTGAATATTGCTACCAGGTACAATGACACGCCTTCTATTGTTGTTATCAGTACTAACTTCGTTCCTATCTATCTCAGGAACAATGAACCAGAAAAGGCGCTGGACCTGATGCACAAGGTGATCTCCCTCTACCGGGATCCTGTCTCCAAAGATCAGATCTGGATATCCACCAATATGGTGAAATGCTACGTACAGATGAAACAGTATGATAAGGCGGCTACGTTCATCCCCGGACTGCTTGCACTCTCTGCTAAGATGTCTAAGTACAACTATTACCAGACTTCCATCTACGGTACACTTGTACGTTATTATCTTAACACAGCACAGTATGAAAAGGCAGTAAAATATTGCGCCTTGCAGGCGGATGTTTGTCAGCGGATAGGCCAGATCAATGCCATGTCGCTTAACTACCTTTGCTGGTACCGCGCCGACTCTGCCCTGGGAAATTATGCTGCCGCTATTAAACATTTTAAGGCTTATAAGGTAGTCAATGACTCGATGTTTAAAGTGTCAAAAGCCGGTGAAATAGCGAGATTGCAAGTGCAATATGATTTCGATCAGAAGGACAAAGACATCACACTGAAACAACAGAATATAGAATTGCTTACCCGTGAAGGGCTGCTACAACGTGCGGCATTGAAAGAGGCTATGCTCACACGGAACATTATCATCTTCGGCGCTTTTATGCTGTTGTTACTGCTGATATTAAGTTACAACCGCTACCAGCTGAAACAGGAAAGTAACAGGAAGCTCCAGGTAAAGCAGGACGAGATCTTCCAGCAGAACCAATCCTTACAACAGTTGATCGTTACGCAGGATAAGCTGCTGGAAGAGAAAGAGTGGCTTGTCAAAGAGATACATCACCGCGTCAGGAATAACCTTCAGATAGTTATGAGCCTCCTGAATACGCAGGCGGCCTACCTGAATGATGCGGATGCTCTGGAAGCAATCAGTGAAAGCCGGTACCGTATGCAGGCTATTTCGTTGATTCACCAGAAGCTTTACCTGCCGGGAAACATGGCCCTGATTGATATGCAGACTTATATCCGCGAGCATACCGCCTATCTGAACGATGATTTCGGGGGATTGCAGCACATCTACTTTGACCTGGATATCGCTCCGGTAAAACTTGATGTCTCACAGGCCGTGCCCGTAGCGCTGATTCTGAATGAAGCACTGACAAATGCTATTAAATATGCTTTCAGACAACAGGACAATGGTACGGTCAGTATTTCGTTGCAGTATACGTCACATGCCCATCTGCTGCTGACCATTGCTGACAACGGCGCGGGGTTCCCTGCGGGATTCGATATAGCTGCGAATGGTGCTATGGGCATCCGGTTGATGGAGACACTCTCCGAACAACTGGAAGGGGTCTTGCATATCCTTTCCCGGGAGGGGATTTCTGTACAGGTATCGTTTCCGCAGCAATTGAGCTGATCGGGCCCTTATGCGTTGATAGATAGTGGAAAAAGACGTACTTTTACGCAGATTTCAACCGACTATGCCGGCGATTATTATACCGGATTTACATCATGCAAACACCAGTGAACAGAGGAAAACAAGCCTTTGTGCAGTTAGAGCAATGCTGCCAACCGGGAGAGATATACTAAAATAAGATTTATGAACAGGTTATTGTTGCTGATCTGTTGTGTGATATTTTACGTCCTGCCATGTCCGGCACAGGAAATGCCACCAACCGAACATGCAGCGCTAAATGTATTGTTAGTAAAAGATAAGCTGAACGAAGAAGATATTAAGATACTTTCAGACTGGGGCCAACACTACATCAACCGGCCAGGAATACAGCAACAGGATATAGATAGTGCACGCTTATGCGCTAACAGGATACTTAAGTCAGGTATCACACAGCGGATTGAAAAATGGCAGGGAGCTGCCTGTATGATCTATTCCCAGATTTATAGGGAAACAGACGAGAAGACCAGAGGCCGTGACTATGCAGAAAAGGCCAGGAAGATGTTTGAACATGCCGGCCAGGACGAGCAGCTGGGAGACGCCTATGTTGAATTATCCAGGTACATCTCTTACGAAGATGAAGAATACCTGCCCGAGGCTATCAGCTACCAGGAAAAGGCCGTAGCCCTATACGGCAAAGCCGGTAGTGACCTTAAACAGGCAGAAACGCTGGTCCTGCTGGCTGACTATGTCATCGGTGTACCCGATATGTATAAGGCTATCAGGTTATTACATCAGGCAGAAGCTATCTATAAGCGCATTGGTTATAAAAAGCCTGGCAGGGCTTACGACCTCCTGGGTTTTGCCTATAAGGTTACAGGAGAGCATAATAAAGCGCTGGAGTATAACCTGCTGGCACTGAAAGAAATAGAGGCGCTCCGCGATACAACGCAGGCCTTGTCTACATGCTATAATGGGTTGGGTATGCTGTATTACGAGATGGAAGAATTTACCAAGTCGGTAGATGCTTTCAATAAAGCCTTCTTCATTGCTTCCAGGCTGAAAGATACTGTCTCTATGCAGTACATCGCCGCTAATACCGCCAACTCTAATATCCGGATGAAGAACGGGCGGGAAGCGCTCAGAATACTCAAAGGAATGGAGGCAGATTTCCCTCCTGCAAAGGGCAGTACCCTGCGTACAATGTATGCTGCAATGGTCCACGCCTACCTCTCTTTCAACAATACCACCGGTGCCATTCCCTATGTGCGGAAGCTGGAAGAGCTAATCAGAAATACCGGCTATGAAGATATATCCAGGTTTTATGCACTGACGCCGGTAGCAACCTTTTATTTCGATACCAGGCAGTATGAGAAGGCTCTGAAGGCGTGTGAGAATATAGAGCATATCACCAGGAAGTATAGTATGCTTGCTGAAATGTCCCGCAATTACAAAATGTGGTATAAGGTAGATTCTGTGATGGGCAACTATCCTGCTGCTATTAAGCATTTCCAGGACTATAAGCTATATAGCGACTCATTGTTCAGTCAGCGGAAATCCAACCAGATCAACCAGCTGCAGGTCAAATTTGATACGGAGCAGAAAGATAATGCGCTGAAGATGAAACAGCAAAGCATCGAACTGCTAACGAGAGACGGACAGCTGCAAAAAGCTGAATTGAAGCGTACCCGTTTAACCCGCAACGTCATCATCGCCGGAGCCGTGATGCTCATACTGCTGCTGTTACTAGGCTACAACCGCTATCAGCTGAGGCTACGCAATAACCGGCAGCTGAAGCAGCAACAGGACGAGATCAATCAGCAAAACCATTCCCTCCAGGCGCTCATCTCTTCACAGCATAAGCTGCTGGAAGAAAAAGAGTGGCTGATGAAAGAGATCCATCATAGAGTGAAGAATAACCTGCAGATAGTAATGAGCCTGCTCAATACACAGGCCGCCTTCCTGAATGATGCAGATGCACTCACTGCTATCCGGGAAAGCCGCTTCCGTATGCAGGCAATCTCTCTTATCCATCAGAAGCTGTACCAGTCAGAGAACATGGAACTGATTGACATGCCCGTATATATACACGACCTGGTTAGTAATCTGCGCGACGGGTTTTCTGTTAGCAGCAAAATCCGGTTTGATGTGCAGGTTGCTCCGGTACACCTCGACGTTTCCCAGGCTGTACCTATCGGCCTGATACTGAATGAAGCGATTACCAATGCTATCAAGTATGCATTTACCGGGCATGGTACTATCACTATTGCGCTGCAACGCTGCGATAACAACCAGTTAATGCTCATCATTGCAGATAATGGTCAGGGCTTTACTATCAACGAAAGTCGTGGTAACAGGAAATCCATGGGCATGACCCTGATGCATACATTAAGTGAACAGCTCGACGGTAAAATAGATATCCAACATAAAGATGGTGTACAGGTAACAATTACCTTCAACTATGACGAGGCCGGCCAGCCCCATGCAGCAGGCACTGTAAAAACAGCAGATAGCTACTATTGATACTGCTGTATGGAAACCTTAGGATAACTGCAATAACATATCTGAACAGAAGCGTCAGCCAGGCAGTTATATACAATAACATGCGTGTATATCCTTTGCTGTATGCGTTTATGTCAGATTAACAATTATGCATGGCAGTCTGTAAAGACTGAAAAAAGACAAGAAAAATATTGTATTTTCATCTCAACTTCTTAAAGACAAACCATTTCTTTTGAAAATTACTATGCTAACCAGCTGTACGTAGCTTGATATAGAGACAACATTAAAAGTAAGACCTCAGGAGTTGGGATAAGTTTTATTAAAAGTATTCAGTGTATGACAAGGCTATTAATGCTTTGCTATTGTATAATCGCGTGTATTTTCGTCTGCAATGCCCAGGAGCAGTCGCCGCCGCCGCATGCCATGCTGCAGCAATTACTAACTAAAGTATCTCCTGATACAGCAGATGTCCGTATCCTGAAACAGGCAGCAAATGCATTTATATTACGGCCAGGCAGTCTGCAAAGCGATATGGATAGCGCCATGCTTATTGCACAGCAGATACTGAAAGCAGGCATTCAGGCAAAAGATCAGGCATGGGAAGCCAATAGCTGTTTGCTGCTGTCAGCCATTTACCGGGAACAGTCAAATCCTAAGAAAGGAAAGGTATATATACAGAAGGCAGTCGCTCTGTTTACCCGCCTGCATTGCACGCAGGAGCTGGCAGAAAGCTATGTGGAGTTGTCACATTATTACAGCACAGATATTAAGGCAGAGTTACAGGAGAAGATCCGGAATCATAAACTGGCAGCTAAGCTGTTTGCCGAAGCCGGACAGAAGCGGAAGCAGGCACAGACGCTGCATACATTAGGTGACTACTATACCCTGTTGCCCGACTTACAGGAGGCAAAGGTAGTGTTGTTACAGGCGTTAAGCCTGTATCAGGAATCAGGCGTTAAATCGCTGCAAGGCGTATATGATCTGCTGGGAGTTGCCTATAATCAGCTCGGCGACCATAACAACGCATTGAAATACGGACTGTTGTCAGTGCGTACTGCTGAGACATTGAAAGACAGCAGTGAACAGTTATGCGCTACCTATAATAGGTTGGGCATGACTTACTTTGATATGGGGCATATAGAAGAATCGCTGAAATACTATCAGAAAGCCTGGCATGTGGCCGTAAAGCTGAAAGATACTATCTCTATACAGATACTTGCCTGCAACTTTGCCCATTCTGCACTCAAGATTAACAAAGTAGAAAGTGCCCTGCGCCTCCTCAAAGACGTCGAACGCCGCTATCCCCCACAACGCCTGGATACGAAGATATGGGTGTATTCCAGCATACTCGATTGCTATGTCATGCTACGGGAACTGGCACAGGTTCGCCCTTATGCACAGCAGCTGGAGACTTTAGGCAGCACGCTGGAAAGGGAAGACCCCATGCTGGAACATGTTAATGGGCCCCTTATCAAATACTACATTGCCGTCAATGAATATGGTAAAGCGCGTGACTATGCAGCAGCCATGGCCAGAATAGCTGCTAAACAAGGCCACCTCAGCGTGTTGGTAGGCAGTTATATGTACTGGTTCAAAGCAGACTCGGCCCTCGGCAACTTCCAGGATGCACTGCAGCATTACCAACTGTATAAGATATATAACGACTCATTGTTCAGTATCACAAAAAGCCGGCAGATCAATCAATTGCAGATACAGTTTGATACCGAACAAAAAGATCATACTCTTCGGCTGAAGCAGCAGAATATAGAACTGCTTACCAGAGAAGGGCAGTTGCAACAGGCTGCCCTGCATAAAGCCATGTTTACCAGAAATGTCATCATCATAGGTACCGTTATGCTGGTGCTGTTGCTCCTGCTGGGATACAGCCAGTACCGGCTTAAACTGCGTCATAACCACCAGCTGAAGGCACAGCAGGACGAGATCAATCAGCAGAACCTCGCCTTGCAAAAGCTGATCAGTTCACAACACAAGCTGCTGTCAGAAAAGGAATGGCTGCTGAAAGAGATCCATCATCGTGTAAAGAATAACTTACAGATAGTCATGAGCCTCCTGAATACGCAAGCCGCTTTCCTGCATGACCGGGATGCACTGAACGCGATCCGGGAAAGCCGTTCCCGCATGCATACAATCTCCCTCATTCACCAGAAGCTATATCAGTCAGACAATACCGCCCTGATAGACATGCCTGTATATATCCAGGACCTGGCCATCATCCTCAGAGATACGTTCTCTGGCAGCAACAGGATCCATCTGGACCTCCAGATAGCGCCCGTTGCGATGGATGTATCTCAGGCCGTGCCGTTAGGGCTGATCCTGAATGAGGCCATTACCAACGCGATGAAATACGCATTTACCGGCTATGGTACTATCATCGTTTCGTTGCAGCAAACCGGCACAGACCAGCTGACACTGATCGTTGCCGATAACGGCAAAGGATTTACAGATAGTGAACACGCTCCTGAAAAGCGGTCTATGGGATTAATGCTGATGCACATGCTGAGCGAACAGCTGGAAGGTGTACTGAATATCGAGAGCCGTAATGGCGTAGTTGTTACCGTCAGGTTTAAGCATGAAAACAAGCCTGCCGGAACGCTACAGGTTAAACCGGAACAACAGATGGCGGATTATGTGTGACGGAAAGCAGGATGGTTGAAAGTATAAACCGTGCCTTACCTTTGCAGTAACAGGAACAATGCTGCAGGTTGGTGCAGTAAGACGACCTACCCGGTCGTGTCGCCAGACCGCTGATAAGCGTCAGGTTTATGCATAGCATGAAGCTTATGTATTGTAGCATGTATTCTCAGTAGGTTGGAGAATGCAGCTTGAACATTACAAGCACTGACTATGGTCAACGGCATCTTCCAAATGCCGGCCACAGGTAACAGTCAGCAGCAGCCGGCGTACAGGATAGTGCCTTACCAGAGATGAGCGCTATAACAGGGATACAAGCCCTTACGGAATGACAGGAAGGCCGCCGCGCTGTAATGAATCAGGATGGCCTGACCGCCGTATGGATATTAAAACCACAACATATCAGGACTATAGCTCCTGACTTACTAATAACAGTAAAACAAACTGCTTCGTATGGAAGAAAAGATCATGATCGTAGAGGACGAGCTGATTGTCGCAGGTGATATAAGGCTTACGCTGGAGAGAGCAGGATACAAGGTGTCGGGTATAGCACGCTCTGTACACCGTGCGCAGGAGATGATTGCCGCCGACAGGCCCGATCTGGTGCTGCTGGATATTTACCTGAAAGGCGATCAGACGGGTATTGATCTGGCCGTAGAACTGAATAAGCATAACATACCCTTTGTATATCTTTCGGCCAATTGCAACCGCCAGGTGCTGGAAGCAGCCAAGGTAACCCAGCCCTATGGTTTCATAGTAAAGCCTTTCAGGGAAAAGGACCTGCTGGTCACGCTGGATATTGCCCGTTACCGCTATGAGCATCACCGGGTGCTGAAGGTCACTCCGGGTAGCGCCACTGCTGCACAACGCATCAAATTGCCCGCCTTACCGGCTACGCCGCCTATACCCAACTTTGAGGGAATCATTGGTGAGAGTCCCGCTATGCAGCAGGTATTTGAACTGATACGCCAGGTAGCGCCGCTGGATACCTCTGTGCTTGTACTGGGAGAAACAGGTACGGGCAAAGAAGGTGTGGCCAATTGTGTGCATAACCTCTCTGCCCGCAAGGCTAAGCCGTTTGTGAAAGTGAATTGTGCTGCGTTGCCTACTCACCTGATAGAGTCAGAGCTTTTTGGTCATGAGAAAGGCGCTTTCACTGGTGCACTGGAACGACGCATCGGTAAGTTTGAACGTGCTGACGGTGGTACTATCTTCCTCGACGAGATTGGGGATATGCCGGCCGATTTGCAGGTGAAGCTGTTAAGGGTATTGCAGGAGAAGGAAATAGAACGTATCGGTGGACATGGCCCCATTAAAGTGAATGTACGTATCATTGCCGCTACCAACCGGAACCTTGAAAAGGAAATCGCAGAAGGCCGATTCCGCCTCGATCTCTACTACAGATTACATGTCTTCCCTATCATGCTCTCTGCACTGCGCGAGCGCCGGGAGGATATACCTTTGCTCGTCAATCACTTTATCAGGTTGTATGCTGCCGCCAGCAATAAAGGCGTATCAGGTATGTCGCCCGTCGCATTGAAACAACTGATAGACTACAACTGGCCAGGCAATGTACGCGAACTGCAAAACCTTATAGAAAGAAGCGTATTGCTGGCAAGAGAAAATATAATAAAGGATGTAGCACTGCCGGCCAATACAAAGCGGGACAGTTCAGTAATGCCAGCTACTTCAGACATTAAAACAATCGTAGAATTAGAAAGAGAACACATCCTGACCGTCCTGAAGAAGTGTAATCACAAAATATCCGGTCCGGGCGGAGCCGCAGAGCTACTCAACCTGCCCCCGTCTACCCTGGCCTCCAAGATGAAAAAGCTCGGCATCGTAAAAAGACACACCTTATAAAGTTCTCCATAAAAAGTACAACAGAAGAGTTGATTGGGCAATTGACTTTCGAGCACTGTGTAAGTAGTTTTGTATCAGATTCAGCAAGCGAATAAACAAGAAGAAACAGACAGGAATACATGAGCAGAAGAGCTGCGGAAACAATGACAGGATAAGTGTAAAGATAATCGGCAACTAGTAGCTTATAAGGGATAACAGCAGTCTGCAGCCGATAGACAATTGTTCAAATGGCAAAGCACGTCAATCAACGGACAATAGCTTAATCGGACGTAGTAAATAATAGGACATACAACAATCCGTGTTTGGCTATGAACCGGCGTCAATCGACTACAGACTGCTTACTCTCTTGATGCAGAATCACAAGACTGGAAAAATATATCCTTCCTTTTATTCATACAGTGGAGCTTGATTGTTAATGGCCGTTTCTGTCCAGGAACGGTCCTTTTTTCATAGGGGCCGAAGGTGAGTGCTTCGTATATTTGCTGGTATAACCCACAAGCCCGTTTATATGGATGATAAGTCGATCATAGCCGACCAACTGAATGACCTGGAAGAATTGATGACACCGCGAAGGAAGGAATTACTGACCTGGTGGCTTAAGTTTTTCAGTTATATCTTTCTGCTGACCGGTGCCTTTGCCCTCTTTATTTATCCTTCAATGTTCCTCTTCGGACTTAATACACACCTCCAATTGTATGGACTGACTACAAGTAGTCGTACCTCCATACTCATGTTTATCATCATAGCGCTTTATGTACTCAAAGGAGCCGCTTCTTACGGTCTTCTGGCTGAGAAAGACTGGGGAGTAGATATTGCACTTGTAGATGGATGGGTAGGTATTCTGACATGTTCATTTGTTATTATCTACGATTACTTCGGCCCTTCACATGTATTTGCACCATTCCGGCTCGAACTGTTGTTTCTGATTGGTTATATAAGTAAGCTGATGAAAATCCGCGCCGACTGGAAAAGAGGCCGCGGAAGCGTTAAATAGTATCCATTCACTCAAACAGGGATCAGTGAAGTAACACTTCCTGAAGCCAGTATGTTCTCATTGCTTTGATGGAACAACGGCGACAGTCAGTAGCACTTCCTGCCTCCCTATTATTCACTGCTAATTATTATCTCACATGGAGCACCATTATGATACCGTCGCCAATGCAATCAATACCCTGAAAGGCCAGGGATTTACTGTTGATTTCAACCTGGAGGGTAACTACCTCGTTTGTCCGGGCAGCAAGCTCGCATTACAAGATTTTAATATCGTAGAAGTATACCGGTACGAGGGCAATACCGACCCCTCTGATGAAGCTGCGGTCTACGCTATTGAGTCTAATAATGGCATGAAAGGAGTACTGGTAACTGCTTATGGCCCCTCTGCCGACAGCCTTAGCGAGGCAATGCTGGAAAAGCTAAGGATAAGGTAGCCGCAACACTGCGTAGCTGTTTGTAGACAACTGTGGAGCTAGAAAAACCTCTAATTATGATATTATTTTATCTGTCTGGGTAACTATTTTACAATTATTTGGTATTATTAGTACATATGTGTGTATTGGTGTAATATTTGAAATTACTTTTAATCAATATATATATGTACGAATTATTACAGATAAGAACCCAGCTGGAAGCGCTTCAGTATCAGGATAAAAGTAGTCTATTCGAACTTAGAATGGCGCTGATGACTGCCGGAACCTTGCTGACCGCCAGACACCTGGAAAATCAGCGGGGTGAAAAAGATATGCTTACCTCCAAGCTATTATTGATGGCCTTCCGTAACATCCGCCATTACTATCACATATTGGAAACAACCAGGGAAGCCCACCGCGAAAGCTTCAGAAATATACAGGAACTAGCACTGCAGGACTTGGCCGCCTTGTACAGGAAACTGCGCAAAACAACGATTGTTGACATGCCGCAGCAACAGGCAGTGCTGAGCGTTGCCAGGTAATTATACCTTGATAAACCGCCACTGTTGCCGCAGCATGTTCTCAAGCAGGTCAGGAAATGACCAGCCTATTCTGCGGGCTGCCAGTGCCGACAAGCTGTCCTGATCCATTCTATGCGGGCGTGAAGCGCCAGTCATATTCGGTTTCATATTCAGATCAAACAGGAAATAGCGTCCCTGCTCATCTTGGCGACAGTCAATTCTTACAGGTGCTCTTGCTCCTACCAAAGCTGCCGCAGATTCACATTGTTTGCATAAGGTAATCACCGCCTGCGATTGCAGTACATCATCCTCCATCACTTTACTGTTATTAACAACAGCTACAGTACCATTATAAGGCGCTACGCCCTCCTCATGATTGAATCGTTCTACCGGTGGTAGACTCCAGTAATTGATCTTTTCCTGGCACACTCCCTTGATTACATATTTACCCGGCGGCATCACGGTGATCGTTACTTCTTTACCCGGAAGATACTTCTCTACATATACCGCACTACCAAATTTATCCGCTGAAAACATCTCGTCCAGTATCTCATCCAATTCCGTCTGCCTATATACTACTTTTACGCCTTCACTACCCCTGCCCCTTATCGGTTTTGCCACTGCCGGAAACGGAAAGTTCAACTGGTAGTCATGCAGATTATCCTTATTGATCAATATTGCCGGAGGAATAGGCAGGTTATTTCTTTGTAAGAGTTTATTGGTTGTCCATTTGTCGTCATACAGATCAGTATTGCGTGGCAGCTGCCCCACCGCTGCAATACCTTTCTTCAGAAAAGCTTCTACAGGGTGCCCGTTGTACAGAATCGTATTCAGCCATAAGACCTGTGCACCTTTGGCAAGTGCATGGCGTATACCCGCTTCAGTATCCGGAAATACCCAGTCCAGATCGATAGTTAACTGGGGATGGATAGCAGGAGTGCTGACCGGTACCTGTTTTTCCCTAAGTGCATAGGCAATGTCTGCGCCGCTGTCTGAGTAGCCCCCGGGTTTCATGGGCTTTAAAATGCCATTCCTGGCTGGTGGTTGCTGCGCCTGATAAAGTAAGGCTACGGGAGTACCGGTTACTGACATGGTCAACTATTTGAAATGTGAATGTAAAGAAAAATACAATCACCTGACAGCAGTGAGGGGCGCTAGTTTCAGGGTTGCGCCAGCCTTCTTTCCAGCCGCTCGTACCTTGCAGGCTGCACGAATACCAGGCTCGTATGATCACTGTACTTCACCAGCCGCTCCTTATACGCTGATGCCATCAATACTTTATTCAGTAACAGATAAATAGCATGATTATCAGGGGTACAACCGCTGGTATTCGAAAAGGTAACGGTATGTAATGTATTGTCCAGTTTAGCATAGATAGTGTACTTAATCTCCCGGTCAGATACTTGCTTAAACCCATGAAAAATCTCCAGCTGAATCTGATTATCTGCCAGTATATCCAGCATAGCTGTCATGATAAGATTCGTGTAATTCACCGGTTCTCCCAGGCATTCATTAGACAATGGCGCGAATACCTTATTGTGTGTGAGTATAGCTACTTCCTGCGATATTGCGGTCTTCTTCAGGTACTCGCCTGGCGGAATCAGCTTCTTCCTGAACGTCTCCATGTCATTCACGATATTGATATACTCCGGTATCGTATATCTTGCGGGAGAAAGTTCGCTGATGGGCTGTTCTGCTGCTGCGGATGAAGAATAAATGGCGGATAGCTGCTGTTCCCATATCTCGGCAGCACGTACTTTAAGTACATGAAACTCTTCTTCCGTTACCAGGTGACTGGCATACTTATAGTTCCCTATATCAACATTGATACGCAGGTCGAAATTCTTATTAGCAGAATGCCGGTTACAATGTATACTGATGATAGCGAGCAGGAATAAGCAGTAATTTTTCATAGGATATCTGGCTGGGGCTAAGATAAAAAAGAACGGCCATATCATCATGGCCGTTCATGTATAGTTATATCTGGAAAATTTACCGTTAATGCAACACCGCTGTGTCTGCGCCATCATGCAGGAAAACAGGATTGGTAATACGCAATCCGCCTACAAACAACGCGGTGACTGACAGGATAGCTGTTGCAGCCATCAGCATAGTCATAGGTACTGCGGATGTCACATCAAATAAACTGGCTACGGTAGATGCCAGGCCACCGATTCCCATCTGTAATGCGCCCATCAGTGCGGCTGCTGTACCGGCATTCTTCTTAAAAGGTGCGATACTGAGTGCAGATGCATTCGGATTGGCAAATCCGAGGCAGCTCAGGAAAAGAAACAGCATAATGATGGTACCAGTCAGTCCGAACCAACCCAGGTAAGTACCCAGGAAGAATATGATACCCAGTGCGGCCTGCGTAACCAGCGCAATACGGATAATCTGCTCACTGCGGAAGTAACGTAACGTCAGACTGTTTAACTGGCTGGACCCGATAAATCCTACAGACAATCCTGCGAATATCCACCCGAAATGCCTTTCTGATACATGGAAGATATCCATGAATACAACCGGAGACGAAGACACGTATACAAACAAGCCAGAGAAAGCAAAGGCACCTGTCAATGCATAGGTATAAAATTGTGGTTCCCGCATCACAGCCCAGAATCCGCTGATAATTGGTCCCGGTTTCAGTGACATTGAAGTATCCGGCTGATGACTTTCAGGCAGAAAGAAAAAGCAGGCGATCATCAGCAGTAATCCCATTCCTCCCAGTACAATAAATATGGCTTGCCAGTTGAAGGCGGTGGTGATATAACCACCAATTGTAGGTGCCAGCATAGGCGATGCACCTACTACCAGCATCAGTAGTGCAAACACTTTCGCGCTATCTTTTATCGGGAACAGGTCACGTACCATAGCCACAGATGCTACCGCAGCTGCGCAACTGCCGATGGCCTGTATAAACCGTAATGCCACAAATGCATCCAGCGTTCTGGCACCAATACATCCTGCAGAGGCGATGATATATATAACAAGCCCTACGTACAGTGGCTTTTTTCGGCCAAAACGGTCCAGCAGCGGTCCGTATAACAGCTGTCCGGCAGATATTCCAATAAAATAACTCGCCAGGGAAAGTCCGATCCTAGCGGTGGTCGTATGCAGATCTTCGGCTATCGCCTGATAACCGGATAGATACATGTCTATAGAAAATGGCCCTAAAGCAGTCATCGTTCCCAATATTAAAATAAGGGTCCAGTACCGCCGGGTGGTCATTTGAGCTTCCATTCAATCAGAATTTGAGTGTGTAAAGTTATTTAATCATATCGGGAAATCCCAATGTGCCTATCTGTGGACAGGCAGCAGGATGTGGAAGCTGGCGCCTTCATTTACAATGCCGCGTGCATAGATTTTCCCCTGGTGATTGCTGACTACCTTTTCACACAAGGCCAGTCCGATACCGGTACCGGAATACACCTCGCGCGTATGCAGGCGCTGAAATATGGTAAAGATCTTTTCTGCATGGCGTTGCTCGAAGCCGATGCCATTATCGCTGACAGTTATTTCATACCAGCTCCATGAAGCGTTCAGTTGCGGATAAGTAGAAATTTCTGCTGTAGAGACCGGGCGTCCCGTAATATGGATCTCTGGAGTGACATGCTGCCGGGAGAACTTAATAGCATTACCGATGAGGTTGAAGAAAAGTTGCCGTATTTGCAGGGGAACGGCTGCTATCTCCTGCAGTGGTGAGATATGTAAATTTACCTTTTTTTCTTTGATAGCCAATTCAAAATCTTCTGCAACATCTTCTATAATTGCATTGATATCCGTTGGTACGAAGGTATTGTTTGTTTTATCCAACCGGGAGAAATTCAGCAGGTCAGTAATCAGTGCCATCATCCTGTTCACAGATGCGTCAATTTTATCCAGGTATTTCCGGGTAAAATTATCCGGCGTAGTATCTGCCCGGTTCTGCAGGATGTCTGAAAAGATCTTGATCTTCCTTAGTGGTTCCTGCAGATCATGACTGGTCACATAGGCATACTGCTCCAGGTTATTATTGACCTTCTCCAGGTTCTTATTGGCTTCTTTCAATTCACTGTTGGCAATACTGAGTGCACGTGTTCTTTCATTTACCTTATGTTCCAGGTCGTGTTGCAGTTTTCGCTGTTCGGTGATATCCTGAGAGATCCCTACGATCATATATGGCTGCCCGGATCTGTCCAGAAATACTTTACCGGAAGTGTGCATAATGCGCTGTTCGCCGGTACGGAAATTTGTAATTCCGTATTCTATATCAACAATACCGTCCGATCCCGGCTGTAAGGCCCGCTCCAAAGCGGAGGTAACTACGCCCGGATCTGTTATGCAGGCGGTGGCCTGCTCAACGGTAATCGTCTCGCCCGGCAAGGTCCCGAACCATTGCTGTATACGTTCAGAAAGCATGGTTGTACGTGTCTGGAGGTCTATTTTCCAGTCTCCCAGCTTGGCTACTTCCATGGCATTCCGGAGATTTTCTTCTGCCTCTGCCAGGCGCTGTTTGGCCTTTACCTGCTCAGTTACTTCCATGGCGGTATTCATTACCGCATAGATCTCACCCTGCTCATTCCTGAGCGCCTTATAGGTAAAGTTATAGTAGGTAGGTGTCAGCACGCCATCTCTCATCAGCATCACTTTTTCTTCCACCGCTTCATAGGTCTCTCCGGTGTCATACACCCTGTCCAGGATCTGGAAGAAGGGTTGTCCTTCCAGTTCAGGTAGTGCCTCCCTGAAAGTCTTTCCTACCACGGAATCATCTTTTTCCCAGGCCTGTAAAATAGCGTCGTTAACGGTTTGTATCCGCAGTTCTTTACCAACGTATATACCAATCGGTGTCGGTGAATTAGCCACAAAGCTTTTAAACTGTTGTTCACTTTTCTCTGCACTTCGCCGTTGCAGCACTGACTGGGTCACATCCATCGCGTGCACCAGTATCTGGAACACCCTATCTTCAGCATCTTTGATAGGCTGATATACAAAGTTGAAGAATACAGGCTCCCTTTCTCCGGATCCGGTTTTGTCCAGTCCTACTTCTATCTCATAACCAATAAAAGGTTCGCCGGTACGGTATACCTCATCCAGCAGCTGATAAATGCCCTGATCTGCCAGTTCGGGCAGGGCTTCCCTTATAGGCTTGCCTATTATCTGCCGGTCGGAACCTATTGTCTGCATATATAGCTTATTCGCCAGTATATACACATGTTGGGGGCCACTCAATACGGCAATAACTGCCGGCGTATCCATCAGCAGCTGATAGAAGTTTTCCCGTTGTGCTGCAATTTCATCCTCTTTATTACTGGTGTAAGTCGGGATTGTACCTTCTGATTGTCCGCCCTGCGGATATTCCATCACCCGGACAATCATTCGCGCCAGCAACTGAAAAAAATGTTCAGCGCCGGCTGATAGTTGTTTGCCGGAATGATTGGTAATATTTAAATATCCGAGGATGTTACCTTGTTTTCCTGTAAGCGCAACCTGACAGGTAGTATTATCCGGCTGTTCATATGCCGGTGCAGTTATAGCAATACTGATGCGCAGCCCCTCCTCCAGACCGTAAGCCCATGCACAAATGTGGTGGAGTATTTCCTGCCGGGGAATGTTTGCTCCCAACATTTCCATAACTTCCAGTTGGTATTGTACCAACATTTCCAGCCATACCGCATCTGCGGTACCTGTATTTTGCCTATCGTGATGATTGGAGGAAATTGACTCATTGACATTACTGCTCATAGTATCAGGAACGTGACTTGGCGTGTCCGTGAATTAAAGATACAGGAAAATTACTGGCATTACTATTGTCTGAAGCAACAACAACTTATCAACCACTTATCAACCACTTATCAACCACAGAAAGTTTTCTATGTTAAGAGAAGTCTCGGGGCAACGAAGCCTCAAAAAAAATCTGATGCTGGCATCCTCCACAGCGTCAGTAGCCGGTATGACGAATGTCGTAGGCGTACTGGCATTTCTGTCTTTTGTCTCCAATATCACAGGTCACGTGGCCACCCTCGCAGGAAAAATAACAGAAAAGAATCTTTCAGAGGTATATACCGTCGCCTATTGGCTGTTTATGTTCTTTTTTGGTGCTTTTGTATCCAACTTCATTGTCAAATCACTGGACTATAAAAGTACCTATTTCGCTCATGGAGCCCCGATTGTACTGGAGATTATCATCCTCCTTGGCGTAGCGTTATATGGTAATGACGTCTATAACGGAAGCGAGTTTCAGCGCGAGGCTATAACGGGCGCAGTATTATTCTGTATGGGTCTGCAAAATGGATTGGTGTCCAGAATCTCGGGTGGATTGATCAAAACCTCCCACCTGACAGGTATGGTTACGGACCTGGCAGCTGAACTGTCAGACCTGGTGCATCCGAATGCCGAAACGACACGTACGCTGATCGAGAAGATCTATATCAGGCTCACCGTCCTTGGCTCATTTATTATCGGAGGTATACTGGGTGGATGGATGTTCAATAATATCGGAATGGCTACGTTCTATGTGATTCCACTTGTACTGATGACCATCCTGCTGTATGATGTATATCCGGTACTCCTGCACCGGTTCATAAAGAGCTTTAAATCATAATGTTAAAATCCTACCAGTTGAAAGACTTTTTTCAACTGGTAGGTCCGGTTATCCTCGGGTATAACAAGGGTAGTACTAGCGACGAACAAGCGACGAACAAGCGACGAACAAGACTTATCAATCTGTCTTAATCGCAATTTTAGCTTTTTTCAGCCCTTCAGCTGCCACTTCAAGGGTGATGCTTCCAGGGTTGTGATCTGCCCTTAAAATGGCTAATGCGTGTCCTTTATACGTTTTTATATTTGATTGTTGGAAGCTCGCCGGACAGTCAGGACATGCGTTCCCTGCTCCGGCTAGTGTACCCATACCCTTGATAGTCAACTTTAATGATAAATTCGCATCTGGTACGATTCTCCCCTGATCATCTACAATGTCAATATTCACATATGCCAGTGAGCCTGTGCCGGCAGGGATCTTCGTATGATCTGCTGTCAGCCTGACCGCCACCGCCTGGTTGGCTGTCACCAGGGCCGTACTGCCGGTCTCATTACCCTTGGCGTCATAGGCGTAGGCTGTGAGTACACCTGGCTGATAAGGGATGTCAAACGTAACTGTCAGCGGCGTATTATCGGTCACCTCTTTACTGCCAATCTTCTGTTCATTCAGCACCAGATCGATGCGTTTCCCGCGGGTAAACACGCGCACCTGCATCAGCGAGTCTTTCCTGCCCGGCCAGGTCCAGGATACCGATTCATCAGGCCATCCCCAGGCGCTCACCTTCTCCTGCTTACCGGCGGGGACAGGGGTATGTACCAGCATGGCCACCGGACTGTTCCGCCATACTACATCCCGGAAATAGGATTGGGCCTTCTTATGACCTATCAGGTCTATATCGCCGCAATTGGCGTTGATCCAGGGGTAGGTAAGCCGGCCTTTACCTGTACCAGAATAAGTGCTATGACCAATGCCGGCTTCTCCCAGATAGTCCATTGCTGTCCATACAAAGTCTCCTATTACGTAAGGTAGTCCAAGCACCTGGTTCCAGGCATCGTAGCGTTCTCCCGGAAGCGTTTCAGTGCCCATCATCACCCGCCCTGGTACCCGCATGGCATCGAGTGCGTAACTGCGCCATTGGTAATTGTAACCGGCCACGTCCAGCAGGGCGAATGAGGCGTCAGTAGCCTGCCATTTGTAAGGACGTTCCTGGAAGTCATTTTCAGCAGCAGTAATGGCCCGGGTGGTATCTAACCGGTGGATAGCATTGACCATATTACGGGTGATAGTCAGGCCGCTTTTATCCGCCCGTTCCGGGATTTCATTACCTATACTCCACATCACTACAGACGGGTGATTCCTGTCCCGCAGGATGACACTGTTCAGGTCCCGTTCCCACCAGTCGGCAAAGAAGCGGTGATAGTCCTGGGGCAGTTTCTTTTCCTGCCATACATCAAACAGCTCATCTATCACCAGCATGCCCAGGCGGTCACAGGCTGCCAGGAATGCTGCTGACGGTGGATTATGGGAGGTACGGATGGCGTTAAAGCCGTTAGCTTTCATAAGGGCTACCTTCCTTTCTTCCGCTCTGTCAAAGGCGGCTGCACCTAGTAGTCCGTTGTCATGATGCAGGCATCCACCTTTCAGCAGCAACCGTTCTCCGTTCAGTAAAAAACCTTTCTTCGCATTGATAGTAATATGTCTGATGCCGGTGGCATAAGTCAGTTCATCATTGATGGCGGGTTGTTTATTAGCAACAGTATCCCGCAAGCGGATCACTGTTGTGTATAGGCAAGGGCGTTGCGGCGACCACAACGCAGGATTGTTGACCAGCAGTTGTTTAGTAATTGTAACAGGCACATTTCCTTGCAGGAATACGGGTTGTGCGGTAGTGGCAATGACTTGTCCGCTGCTGTCTTTCAGACAGATCTCCAGTATACGGGTAGTATGACTATTCCCCTGAACAGCAGTTGTCACCTGAACAAGCGCGTGTTGTTTATTAGCCACCGGGAAAGAGATCAGGGTACTATCTTTCAGTAGTCTGTCGGCCGGTAACACTTCCAGGTATACATGCCTGTAGATGCCTGCGCCGGTATACCAGCGGGTATTCAGGCCTTCGTTTCTGACGCTGACAGCGAGCACGTTCTTTTTACCGGCAGGGGCCAGATAAGGCGTGAGGTCGTAGGTGAAGGGCGTGTACCCATTGGGGTGGTTGCCGAGGTGATGACCATTCATCCATACGTCGCTGTTCATATAGACGCCGTCAAACCGTACTGTCACTGCCTCTCCGGCAGGGATAGCCGGCAATGAAAATGACTGTCTGTACCAGGCGGTACCTCCGGAGATATAAGCGCCATGTTCCTTTGCAGGGCTGTATTTGTAGAAGGGGCCGATGATAGTGCTATCATTCTGGCCAGGCAGGTCTTCAATAGCCCAGTCATGCGGGAGGTGAATAGTTCTCCAGCTGTTATCCGGAAAGTCAGGTTGTGCAGCAGCGGAGATACTATCTTTTTTGAATCGCCAGTTGTCATCCAGCAGCTGGCTCGGTAGCAGGGAAAGTTTTTTCGTTTGTCCGTAGGCGATCAATGGGAGTAAAAAGCTCCCTATCAGCAAAATTTTTTTCAGGCCCATAGTCATCGTCGGTTTTCTTTATCAGCGGGCGTTTCAGGGTCTTTCCCTTGTGCCGCCCCGAAAGGTATTTCAAAAAAACTTATATTTTCTTTGAAAATTATTTGGTGGAATCCAAAAACTGCCTACCTTTGCAATCCCAAACATCGAAAGCGATGGTAACAAAGCGAAGATGTCAGTCGGGTCTCGGGGCGTAGCGTAGCCCGGTATCGCGCCTGCTTTGGGAGCAGGAGGTCGCAGGTTCGAATCCTGCCGCCCCGACTGGAAAAAAGGAGATCAAGAGATTGATCTCCTTTTTTGTTTTTGGTATATTTGATTTGTTAGATCCAGAAGTATGGAAAAAATCAGCATTCAGAATTTCGCAGGCATTCAGGAAATGGACTTCGAGTTTAAGTCTGTTAATATTCTCATTGGTCCGCAAGGTAGTGGGAAGAGCGTTACTGCGAAGTTGCATTTTTTCTTCACAAGCTTTTTCCAGGAGTTGATTGGTACTATCCTGAAGGGTGAAGACCTGGATTTACTCAAAGATATCCAGGAGGAGAAGTTTTTAACATTCTTCCCCAGGGACACTTGGCCATCAGATAACTTTAAGATTACCTATTCAATTGGCGAAGTTCACTTTGCTATAAATAAGACAGACAATCAGCTTCAGTTCACCTACTCAGATTATGTCCAGGCTGCCATCAGTAAAGTAAAGGCTGCATATGAGGAAGAAGCCGATAAGCTGAATAGGATTAGTAAAAACAATACGGATGCTGAAAGGATTAAAGAGCTGATTAATCAGCATATCCATGAGTCGCTTTCCAATAATCAGTTCTTTATACCTGCAGGCAGGAGTTACTTTGCAAACTTTCAGAGTAATATATTCCTGTTACTAAAGACTAATAGTTCACTGGATCCACTACTCATTGAATTTGGCGCTAATTACGAGGCGTTGAAGCGGATATACAAGAATAAGAGCCTTTATCCTGATAAAGCGGATACTGCCTTTGATGAGATTATTGCTGAGATTCTAAGCGGTGACTATATCAGAGAAGATAATGAAGACTACCTTGTTCATAAAGACAAGCGTAAGGTTAACCTATCCAATGCTTCTTCCGGGCAACAGGAAACATTGCCTTTGATCATTTTTTTGTGGGTGCTACATCACGGTACCTTAGGAGGTGCAACTATCTATATAGAGGAGCCTGAAGCGCATTTATTCCCTAACGCGCAAAAAGCTATAACACAATTACTGGCCAGGGTCTTTAATGATAGTGAGCATGCCTTCCAGATATTCGTGACTACTCATAGCCCGTATATTTTATCCTCTTTCAATAACTTGTTAGAAGCAGGAAGACTTGCAGAACTGATGCCAGATAAGGCGCGGGATATTGAAAGAATTGTTCCTTACCAGGAACAGCTAAAATCGGGATTGTTAACGGCATATTCTATCAGCAATGGTAAGATAGGGAATCTAATAGATCAGGAGACAAATCTCATCACACAAACAGAACTGGACAATATCTCGAATGATATTGCCATAGAATTTGGAAAACTTTTAGATATTGAGTTTTGATGGAAAGATGTAGAGTAACCTCCAAAAACAAGATTTTTACGTTTGAAGAACAAAGAAGTAAGCTTATATTAAAAAACAAAGATGAGGTTGAATCTGTACGGATACATGTCGATGGGTGTGAGATTACAGAAGGTCAGCGATGTGATTATATGCTTCTGGCCAAAGGCATCGAGTACTATATCGAATTGAAGGGACAGGATTTAGAACATGCAATCAACCAATTGAAGCAAACAATCTCCATACTTGGATCTAAGAATAAGCAACAACAACGGATATGCTATATTATTTGTACGAGAAGTCCTATGACTTCGACACAGATACAGAAGTATGACTACGAGTTTCGCAAACATTATAATTCCAGGTTGTTTATTAAGTCAAGCCCGTATACTGATACGTACTAAAGCGACAAGGGCACTCGCCCTCACCAACACATATATTCGTTTGATTGTATCTCCAGTGCCAGTCAGGTAAATGTAATCCTGCTGTTTGATATACCGGTGCGTATGAACTTGTCGTCAATATTAAATACTGGGAGCGACTATTCTATAGTATAAAAAAAGAAGCTATAAACAAAAAGCGACATCCCATAGTTGGCATATTCAACTATGGGATGTCGCTTTTTAATACAATCTTACTGTTTACATCTTCTTCAGCAGCACTTTCTGTTTATTAAAGTCAGATGCTGCATCCATAAAGGCTATCATTTTAGACCAGTCAGCAGATGTTTCCTGATGATGCTTATATACCTTTTTTATGGAGAGTATCAGCTTGTTGTCTTCCAGTTTAGTGCTGCATTCAAACAAGCCGGTTTCGTTATTTACAGACTTGTTCAGGTTTTCTGCACCTTCCAGCTGATAGCCCTGAGGAATGTTAATGATGATATCATATGATGCTAAGCGGGGGAAAGGCATGTTAATATCATAAGTACGTTTACGCTCTTCCGCCGTCAGTGATATCTGTTCAGTGATCAGTTTGCCGATATCTAGCATGTAATTATTACCAGCTTTCTTCACAAATCCGTCCATTGTAAATGATTCCTGGATAGTTAAAGGCTTGTTCTGTTTTTCCAGTCCCTGTTCAGCTACTTTATAGTGCGTAACGGCGGTAGGTTTAGTTCCAAATTCACTGGTGATATTAGAGCTGACAGTTTCATCCATATCTTTCCTGGCTTTGCTGAATGCTACGTCAAACTCCTTTGCTCTTTTTTTGAAGGAGCCGGTAGCCATCAGATCCTGATCTCTGGAGGAAGCGACATGCAGGTTATTGCGTTCTTCATTTAGCATATCTTCATACAGCAGCATGTCGAGATAGTTATACCGGTACTGTCCCGTCGCACGGATAACACGGTCTATGCTGATCTGCTGCAGATTGTCTGCCGCAAAAGTTACATTCATTTTCTCTGCGTCCGTGTTTTGCTCAGCAGTGCTCATCGGTAGAGTAATCTTCTTAAAAGAATTTGCTTTCTCTCTGGAGCTGCCACTTACCAGTACGCTATATGCCTGCTGACCTTCCAGCTGAGTTGGCAGTTCGTTAGGGAAGCTGAGCATGTTGCTCATGAAGCAGTACATGGGTTTATCATCCGGATAGGCAATGATAAAGTAGTTCAGGTCATCCAACGATACCACATCCTGCAGCGTACCTACTCTGCGAGGCACCGCCGCTGCCAGTTCCGTAGGAATGTCATACCTGATCAGCAGTTGTCTGAAGGCATTCGCAGTATAATGCTCGCGGGGATAATATGTTTTTCTTGACTGTCCTACCTCTATGGAAGTACCTGCAGAGGTTTCTTTATAGAGAGAGGAGTAGCGGATGTAGTAGTAGGCCAGTTCAGCGATCGTCTTTTTGTCGATATCTTTTCTTCTGATGCCCGTCCGGGTTGCATAGTCTGCCAACAGGTCAGGGAAACCGTTTATGATGGATGAGATGGTAGGATAGGCAGCATTCACACTGATGATCTCATAGGTAAGGAAACGCTGGATGCGTTCTTCATCTATACCATTGGTAATCTCGTTGCTTTTTAATCCGTTATAGGCCAGTCGCAGCGTCGGCAAGGCTCTTTGCTCATACAGCCAGCGTTCATCAGTTACTTTGGGAACATATGATTTATGAATAGAGAACACATAGTTATCTTTGTCATCACTGCGTTTCAGTTCTGACTGTTGGTCGTTAAGATAACGCCAGGATACCCCCATTCTTTTATCAATAGTCACATTCAATGAGAAGTTAAGCATGGGGTATTTCTCACCGATGGAGTAATCCAATGGATCGGGAGAGGCATAAAAGCTGGAAGCTTCTTTTTTGGTTCTTACATAAAAGTCTATGATGTCACCGACTTGCAGGTCAGAGATAGCGATCTTTTGTTTTTTATCGTTACGTTCGTCTTTGATGTTCACCGCGTCTTTCATGTCGATATCGCGCTGCTGGCCATTGGGCTTAATCACGCGTATGCCCATGAAAGAGGTCAGTTTCACACTGCTGGACCAGCCAGTTGTTTTCAGTTTCTGGAGGTTAAACTCGGAGTAGTTTTCCAGGGCAGCCTTGTCTTGAATCTTGATGCGTTCATGTAGGGTGAAGGCGATGTTATCCTGACGGCGGGTCTTGTCTGCACCCAGGGTAACTTTCATTGCAATGATAACCGCTGATTCGTTATTGTAATTTACAGGGATATCTGTTCTGGCAAACACGGGGTCGTTAGCACCCCAGATTTCCTGTTTTACTAACTCGGCTTCTTCCTGGTACTCTTTTTCCTGCTTCGACTGCGCATGGGAGTGGTATACTGCGCCAAGTAGTATACCGGATAGGATTAAAAATTTGTATTTCAACATAGGTAAGGGAGTTTATAGTTGGGTAAGGGTAATCTGTTCCAGATACTTCTTAGACAGCGCTGTAATAGCTTTATTCCATTCGCCAAAGTCAGCTTTGGACAGATAAGTGTTCGTTATTTTTAGTTGCTTGTGGTAGCTGAGTTTATTGCCGGTAGCTTTGTAAGTGATATCAAAGGTGAAATTAGGCGATTTGATATGCAGATCTTCCGGCAGCATCGATACCTTATATCCATTGGGAATGGTCAGCTCTGTTTCGGTGATGTAGTTGGATTTGGTGCTCAGGCGTACATCGGAAGTGCGCTTTACAGTATCGATGACAGCGTTATTGTACTCTTTGTTGAAGTCAATATCAATGTACATCTCTTTGCCAAAGGATGACACTGCATCCTGATAGGTGAGGTCGAAATTGACTTCCAGGTTCCCATCGCGCTGGTCCAGTGGAGAGGTTACCACGTTAGAGATCTTATAGTGTTGGTCGCTGTTGGTGATGTAGCTTTCGAGCGCTGTTTGTAAACGGTCCTTTTTTGTGAGGTTGACGTTATACAGCAGATCTGACTTGCTTTCACCATTGTATTGATAGTTGATCTTACCGCGCATGTTGTTACCGTCTATAGTAAGCGATTCTTTGAAGCGGCGGATGTTCTGTTCTGCAGTAACGGCAGGGACATTTTCCAGTAAGCAGTTGTCTCCGTTTTCAATCATGACCTGCCGGCCAGCGATGCGCTCTGCATAGATACCAGGTTGCATATACTTCTCTGTAGCATCCAGGAACCACCATTTGTTGTTGTACTTTACTGCACAGATCATGTGGTTGTCAGCACTGAGAGATGGTATGCTGTGGTCGTACATGATGTGGTTGGTACCTATCCAGCACAGGCGTGCGTCGAGGCCAGCATGCAGCAGTAGTTCCTTGGTGAGATTGGCCATACCTTTACAGTCTCCGTACTTCTTTCTCATCACCTCATGCGCTTCGTCAGGTTTAAAGCCTGCAATACCATCTTCAAATGCGATGTAGCGTACGTTCTCTTCTACCCAGTAAAAGATGGCTTTCATCTGCGCAAACGGGTCAGTAATGCCGGCAGTGATCTCACGCGCTTTAGCGCCAAGTAAGGCAGTATCTGGCTTCAGCTGACCGGTCAGCGTGTGGCACCATTGGTATAGGTCCTGTGTAGTACCAAAGTAGACTGTCTTTTCACCTTTGTAGTTAGCAGCTTTGCTGCGTACCAGTATATGTGGATAAATCCAGGTAGGACCAGGACTTCTGGACATTGACTTCATAGCCGGCAGTCCTTTGGCAGTATAAGTATGGACATCCGCGTCCAGTTCTTTGTTATAGCTCTTTTCAGATTGAACATTGTGGCCCTCAAAATGGAAGGTATGTATTTCAACATCCATCCACCGGGGCACGATCACGCTGATCTTCTTTTGTTGTCCGGGATAGTCTTCATTGAGGTAAACAGTAGTCAGATACCGGGGATCTTTGATCTCTTTTTCGATAGTTACCTCACTGTGAGATCCCTGGAGGGCAAACGGCAGATTAAAGTGACAGATTTTCATATCTGAATAGAAGTATTCATCTACGTTCAGATAATCGTAAGACGGGATAACAGCTTTAGCTCTTTTACCATTGACAGTAATGGCTACATTCTTGATTTCTTCCTGGCTATTGTAGCTTTCTGAGAAGCGGATTTCTGAACGGAACCCGTTGCATATAAAGTCTTTATATAGCGTCTGTTTGATGACTACCTGCTTTTGCCGGCTATCGTATTGAAATTCATACGTTTCCTCGACATTAGCGAGTGCTATGTTATCATCATTTGTCTGGGCGTCTACAGAAAGTGGATAGTACAGGAATAACCACATGCTCAGGCACAGGAGCCGCCTGGCATGAAAACTGATTAGCAGCTGATGCTTCATAGTAAGGGATAGGTTGGGTAAATAAGGTGCTAAAGTACTAAAAAAGAGTTGATTTCATATTAAGTATTTCAAGGTTGGAACCCGGTAACTGCTACCCTAATAGTGCAATGGCATCCGCTATCCTGCAGGCCTCCAGGGAGTTCCTGACATGCAGCTTCTCCAGGATATTCTGCCGGTGCCTGTTCACCGTATTGATGCTGATAGAAAGCAATGCAGCAATCTCTTTACTGCTTTTCCCGATTTTGATAAGCTGTAGCAGTTCTTTCTCTCTGAAAGACAGGATATTGCTAAACTGTTGGTTATCAGATTTGATCACCTTGCCAGTCTGGGTATTCAGGATAGTACCGTGGTAGTTGTCGGGGGATAGTTGATTGACGCCGAAGTTATATAGGCACAGGGCGAGGCTGATACTACCCTCGTTATTACTATGCAGATAGAACATGCGGTGCTGGACAGACACGTATTCCTCCTGGTTATTGCGCATCCGGAGGTAGCTGTTGACCTGGTAATCTGCCCGTTCTACCGGTGGGAGGCTTTTCAGCAAGCGGAAAAACCGGAGCTCCAGGAGGTGTTTTTCCAGGAGATGGTCAGGGTGTATCCTGCTGAAGATATCCTCTTCCCAGATAGAGTCAATTTGCCTCATTTCCGGGCTATAGGGCAGGTTAAATTCCCGGGCGATATGTCCGGTATGGATGTAGCTCTTATCGTTCTTTAAATCGCTTAAAACGCTGATTGCGTTTTCGACACTGGCATACATAGCAGCTATCCATTGGCATTGTGCAATTATTGCGGCTGTATCCTGGCCGGAGAATGGCTGTCTCAGTAAGTTGGCATTGAGCGTCTCAAATACATTCATCGTTATCTATGGTTATTTTTAACCATTGTGCCTTAATAGGCAAGAGTTTACCTTTGTAAAGATAATAACCGGTATGGTTATTTGCCCTTTATAAACATATATTAATAATTCGTAAATGAAGAGGATAATTCTCGGTTTGCTTATGCTGGCAGGCGCGCAAATGCTGTCTGCCCAGACCCTTGAAAAGATGCAATGGTACAATGAACCTGCCAGCTGGAAAATTAACAACAAGACACTCACCATGTTCGTAACGCCGCAAACCGATTATTGGCGTATTTCCCACTATGGATTTACTGTTGATGACGCACCGTTTTACTATACTACTTACGGTGGAGAGTTTGAGGTAAAGGTAAAACTTACCGGTGCTTATAAAGCCCGCTTCGATCAGATGGGTATCATGATCAGAACAGATCATAAGAATTATATCAAGAGCGGGGTTGAGTTTGTTGACGGTAAACTGAACGTCAGCACCGTAGTAACACATACTACCAGCGACTGGAGTGTAACGCCACTGGAGAAAGTACCACCTTTTATCTGGATAAAAGCTGTCAGGAAGCTCGACGCTGTGGAGTTCTACTACTCATTTGATGATGTTAACTATGTGATGACACGTAATGCCCCCCTGACTGACAACCACCCGGTAATGGTTGGACTCATGGCAGCCTCTCCCGACGGACAAGGATTTGAAGCCAAATTTGAGAGCTTTACAGTAAAACATCTGCCCGATCAGCGCCGCCTAGAATGGTTGAAGGCTAATGCTGAAAAGCAATAATCAGAAGATATACACGGGAACTATATTATGCCAACAGCCGGCCCATTAAATATGAGCCGGCTGCCTTTTTCATAGTTGTTGTCAATATCCTTTACTTGCTGCAAGTATAGCATCGCTGATTATCTCAGGTTACCAGGGTATTCAGCAAGGTATCTATATGATGCTTTACGTGTTTCTGAAAGGCCTCGGGTGTTTGCCCGGTATGTACCTTGAAAAACCTGCTGAAATAAGGCCTGTCTTTGAAGCCTAACAGCCAGGCTACCTCTTTGATACTATTCTCACTATGTATTATCTGGCGCTTCGCTTCCAGTATCAGCCGGTCATGCAATAACTGGATCCCAGTCTGATTCAATACCTCTTTTAGTACCTGGTTCAGGCGTTTTGCACTAATGGTGAGCTTATCCGCATAAAACTGCATATTCCGCTCCTCTATATAATGATCTTCCAGTAATAGCAGAAACTCATAAGCGCGTTTCTGGTTAATATCCAACGTTGTAAATTCTTCCTGCTTCATCTTAATCAGATGTAGTAAAAATACCTTCAGCAGTGACTTGATCATGGCCAGATTACCGGAATGTTCACGATATTCCGCTTCCAGTAACTCATATACTTTCTCCAGTCTTTCTACCATATTCGGCGTAAGACGTAAAGTCGTAAACTCTCCACTGATATTAAATATCCGGAATACGTCTAATGCAAAGTCTTTGTCTTCTTCCTCCAGCAACTCGCGCTTAAAGGAAAACAGGATACCCTTCTTGCCTGCTTTATTCAACTGGTGTACCCTGTACGGAGGCATGAGATATACCCAATGCCCTTTCACAGATGATAACTCTGGGCCTACCTGGTGCAAGGGATACTCGTCCTGCAACCATAATACCTCAAAAAAGTCCTTTCTGCCAGGGTCATATAAATAGCTCGGCGGACAACTATCCAGATTCCTGATATATAACAACGTCTGTTCTAAAGGCGACCTGCTTTCTTGTTCCAACATACCAACACACTTTTCAATTAACAGTATGTAAAGTTACAACGTCTGCATTGGATAATTTGCCCATTAGATAGGATAATCAGGATATAGATGCCCGCATGTTTCCTGATTGTACCATTGATTGGGCGGATAGTATAAAGCAGAACAGCCTGCTGACCAGTAACTTTGTCATCGAAATAAGGAACACATGATCGCATTTGATAAAGAGGCTCTGGTAAAGAGTTTGACAGTGGATCTCCCCATGATCCTGGAAGAAAATGAGCGGCTCACAAAGAATGTATCAATCGATGACATCACATCTCTGGCATTACTACTACAACAGGCCAACAGAATATTTGTGATTGGTGCAGGAAGGACCGGACTAATGATGAAAGCAGCAGCCATGCGTCTTATGCACCTGGGGTTGAATGTGCATGTTGTCGGAGAAACAACCACGCCAGCCATTCTGAAAGGAGATCTGTTATTGGCCGCTTCTGGTTCAGGTACTACCAGCTCTATCGTAAAGGCGGCCGAAAAAGCGCATGCCGCCGGTGCAACAATAGCTGCATTATCCACCACCACCGAGTCCCCCCTGGCAGGCATAGCACAATTTGTATTGGTAATACCGGCAGCGCAGAAACAGGACTTTCATGGCACTATCTCCAGGCAATATGCAGGCAGCCTGTTTGAACAAAGTGTGCTCATTGTCACCGATGCACTTTTTCAGGCTATGTGGAAATTAAGTGACGCTCCACCAGAAGAAGTTTGGAAGCTTCACGCAAATATGGAATAGTATACAACGTAATATCTAAAGAATAATATATGGCAAAATTACAGGTAGCAATTGATTTGCTCACTACAGACGAAGCATTGGCACTGGCAGGAAAGGTAGCGCCTTATGTTGATATCATCGAGTTAGGAACTCCGCTGATCAAGAATATGGGTATAGGTGTTATCACCGCGATGAAAAAAGCTCACCCGGATAAAATAGTATTCGCTGACCTGAAGACCGCTGATGCCGGTGAACTGGAAGCAGATATCGCATTTAAGGCAGGTGCAGACCTGGTTACCGTATTAGGCGTTGCTGGTAATGCTACCATTGCCGGGGCTATTAAAGCTGCTAAAGCGCATGGTAAAGGTGTGGTTGTTGATACCATCGGTGCGCCGAACAGAGTTGAAAGAGCAAGAGAAGCTGCTGCTTTAGGGGCTGAATTTGTAGAACTGCATGCAGGACTGGACGAACAATGGACACCAGGGTATTCTATCCAGGTATTGATAGACGAAGCGGCTGTTGCTAACACACCAGTATCTATTGCAGGTGGTGTGAACCTGCAGAACGTACAGGCTGTAATCAAAGCTGGTGCTCAGGTGGCAGTAGCTGGTGCAGCTATCTACGCAGCTCCGGATCCTGCTGCTGCAGCAAAAGCATTACGCGAAGCAATTGACGCTGCCTGATTAGGTTAGGGTTGTTCATGTGATAAAAAAGCGTCTCATTCCAACATGAGACGTTTTTTCTTATTAGACTGCTGCCTCCCTTCCACTATCGCTTATTAACTTCGTTTACATATTTGAAAGTATACCCTAATCCGATAACAACCCACAACATTTTGTTCCGTTAATTTCATAGTAAAACCCTTAATCCCTCATGTTCATGAAAATGAAACAACTACTCCTCTGCATGTCTGCTATGACAATGCTCGCCTTTGCCGGCTGCCGTAAAGAAAACAGTGATGCTAAACTCCCAGCCGCTTCACCGGATAGCGAGCTGGCTGCCAAGCTAACGACCGGCGTACACTCTTTAGAGCTGACTGCGCTGGCCAGCAGCACGCAGTACGATTGCCTTGTTAACAGCAATCCTCCCTATGCTGGTGTTAACCTGGTAAGTAATCCCGATCTGGGTACTTCCGCCTGGACATATTCCGGTACAGTAGGTATATCGAGAGACTTCTTCGGATTCTCCGGTATCGGATTCCTGCCGCCTGGTACAACGGTTACTTCGGCTATATTGACTCTGTCAGGCCTCGCGCCAGGTACTGCTGTGGCCAATCCTTTAGGCAACTCCTTCTATCCGGGTTCTCCTTATAGCTCCTACGGATCCAATGCTGCCTATATCAGGCGGGTTACAGGTCCCTGGAATGAGAACACCATCACGTGGAACAACCAGCCTGCTACAACAGTTACTAACCAGGTTGCAGTTCCTGCGTCTACTACCCAGTGGAACTATGGCGTTACCCTTAATGTGACCTCATTAGTGCAGGATATTGTGAACAGTGGACAGAACTACGGATTTGCATTGCAGCTCCAGGTGGAAAACTACTACCGCAACCTGAACTTCGCTGGTAGCAGAAACAGCGATCCTGCGAGAAGACCTAAGTTGAGTATCACTTACTCAATTCCATAATCAGTCAGTTCTCAGCTATTGCTATTGTATATGAAAAAGGCCACATCATTACTGATGCGGCCTTTTTTAACGGTACCCATTCTATTTGTAGTACTTACTATGCCAGTTCCATTTCGCTAACCATTTTCTCTACCTGCTCCAATACCGTCTGACGTAACACTTTTACCAGTTCAGGAATAAAGTTGCCATCAGCAGTATCTGTAAGCCCACGGACAACTGCCGGTAAGCGGATACCGGCCATTACATGCACATGATTATGCCAGGACGTTCCACATCCTATAATTGTAAGATTAGCAGCTAGTAGTTAATTTCAGGCGAATGCCAGGTAGAGAATAAGTATTAAGGTCTTTGAGGTTTGCCGCACTGGTAAGGCTTATTCACGGTCTCTCAATCAAGTTAGCCCATATTTTGAACTCACAGAAATCTTTTTTAAAACAGATAATCCTATTTTAAAATGAGGATTACATAAGGTATACTTTTACAGTATCCTGCTAAGATATTCTATGCCCAATCCCGATATAAAGAAACGCGCTTTTTTATTTTGCAGCAGCTTTTGTGTCCAGTTGACAAACCCACCGTCAGCAATCTCAATATCATTTCCCTGATGAGTGATCACCGCTTTATACTGTATTCCCTGATAGTAGGCGTTCGGACTTACTGTCGTATCCACCTGTATAGGGTGACTGTCCTTCAGGTGTCGTGTGATTGTTTCCAGCAGTTGCTCGCTGTTCTTATAACCTGCTCTTGGTTGCAATTTGAAGTACTGAACATCTATATCAAAAATCTCCTTTAATATGCGCTGTATTGCTGTAAAATGAGTGGTGATTGCGGTAGTCTCAAAGTTGTAATTTCCAGTATCTGTCCCTGCACTTACACAACAAGCAATAGTGAAGTGTGCGCTATGCCCTTTTACCTTTACCGGTGGTGTGCGTATATGGCGGTGTGTAGTACAAAAACTGCTGAATGCTTGGCTATGTAGTTGCTGCTGACTGGCAATATGTATCGCCATGGCATTGGTGGCGTCAGATAATACTTCTGTACCTCTGGTTGCACTGATAATCTTCTTCTGATCTACACTTCCCAATACTGAGGAAGTGCCTAATAACGATACAGGTGATAGTTCCAGCGGAGTAAAGTTCAGTGCTTGCAATAACTGCAATACTGCTAGTTCTTTAGTCCGAAGTTGTATCACATCCGTATCCGAGGGTTGTACAAACCGGTTAATCGCATATTGACGCAGCAGATCTGCCGGCCGCATGCTGGCTGTTTTCCTGTCAAATACTTCCAGTAATAAAGAGTTCAGTTCTGAGCCGGTTAATGTCTCTGCTAACAGTGTTACCAGGTCGCTTCCTGCTTTTTCTGCTATTTTATCCAGTATTGCCTGCATATATTGTTACTATTAAACGCCCGCTGCGCTTCACTAATATAAAACACTGTAGGTGATCTTCCATCAATCGCGCCCCCTTTTACTTTGCTAATGTTAGTAAACTATTCATAAGAAAGCCTGAACATGATAAGCATATATGAAATATTTGATTAATTTTCCTGTATAATTCATTTTAAATGCGAAACCAGCTTATCACAATGGCAGCTTGTCTGTCCGTCTTTTCATTCACTGCATGCCAACAGTCCCAGAACGGACAAAGTGGGCAACAAGACACTACTCAGCAAGTGCAGGACACTACCGCTGCTGTATCCGAAACACCTGCTGCAGATACTACTAATGCAGCGGCATTATCAACTGTAATGACTGTACCTGAAAAGGTAAAAGCAGGCGCTCCGATAATGGTGAAGTTCACCGTTACCAACAGCTCCGACAGAGAAGTAGAATTTTGTAAATGGCACACGCCATTCGAGGAGAAATTCCTTAATTCCTTTTTTGACATTCAGGATGCTAAAGGCGAGCCGGCACAGTATATCGGCCCAATGGCAAAGAGAGTATCACCGCCACCGGCTGATGCTTACACCAAAGTTCCTGCAAAAGGAAATGTTTCTGCTGAGATTGACCTGCTGAAAGGTTATAAACTCTCTGCTCCGGGAACATACAAAATCAGCTTTCAGGGTGCAGGCATCAGTGGCCTGTCCAACGTAAATGAAGCTACCTTCACTATCGAGTAATCCCTGTTACGGATATCTGAAAAAGCCTACAGCATCATGCTGTGGGCTTTTTTATGCCCAAAGCTATCTAGCTCCCTACGCTGTTATAATAAACTGGCAATAAATTATATTTTCGTTCTTCCCGGCGAACAACCCGCCCATCTCTCATCTTCCAACAACGTCATATGAAGATCATTGCTATTATTCCACTGCTCATTATGGGTTACTCCTGCGCTGTTACAGGCCAGGGCCGAAAGCATGCCCCACAGGTCCAACAGTACATTGCTAATCGTGCACCCTTGCACCAGAAACCTTACATCGAACTGCCATTAGGGGCCATTGAGCCACAAGGTTGGCTGCGTACTATGTTAATCAATCAAAAAAACGGCGCTACCGGCCAATTGGATCAGTTGTACCCGCTTGTTATGAACCATCGTAATGGCTGGCTTGGTGGCGACGGCGACCAGTGGGAAAGAGGTCCCTACTGGATTGATGGCCTGTTGCCGCTCGCTTATATCCTTAAAGACACAGCGCTGATCACCAAAGTCAGGCCCTGGATTGAATGGTCTATTAAGAGTCAGCAGCCTGACGGTTATTTTGGCCCTTCCACTGACTATCCCGCAGAACCTGGCCTCCAAAGGGATAATAGCCGGGACTGGTGGCCCAAGATGGTTATGCTGAAAGTATTGAAGCAATATTACACTGCTACCAGTGATAAACGTGTCATCACCCTGCTGACCAACTACTTCCGTTATCAGCTCCGGGAATTGCCTAAACATCCCCTCGACCACTGGTCTTTCTGGGGTAAATATCGTGGGGGAGATAACCTCATGGTTGTGTACTGGTTATATAATATCACCGGAGAACCATTCCTGCTCGAACTGGCTGACCTGGTGCATAAACAAACCTTTGACTACACCACCGCCTTTCTGGATAGAGACCTGCTAAGCAGACCTTACAGCATCCATGGCGTAAACCTGGCCCAGGGTATCAAGGAGCCGGGAATCTACTACCAGCAACATCCGGAGCAGAAATACCTCGACGCACTTAAGACGGGCTTCCGCGATCTTCGTTTCTACAATGGTATGGCACACGGCCTATATGGTGGCGACGAAGCCCTGCACGGTAATAATCCTACCCAGGGTTCAGAACTGTGTACTGCTGTTGAGATGATGTTCTCCCTGGAAAGTATTCTCGAAATTACCGGCGACGCGGCCTATGCGGATCATCTGGAAAAAGTAGCCTATAACGCGCTGCCGGCTCAGGTCTTTGAAAACTTCATTGATCGCCAGTACTTCCAGCAGGCCAATCAGGTAATGGCTACCCGCCATGTACGTAACTTCGATCAGAACCATGCAGGTACTGATGTATGTTACGGACTGCTGACGGGCTATCCCTGCTGTACTTCCAATATGCATCAGGGCTGGCCGAAGTTTACACAAAATCTCTGGTACGCCACAGCAGATAAAGGCCTTGCAGCGCTCGTTTATGCGCCCAGCGTAGTGAATGCCTACGTCGGCAACCAAATTCCTGTTTCCTTCAAGGAAGAAACGGCCTACCCTTTCGGAGAAACAGTAAGATTTACTTTCTCTGCGGATAAGAAAGCATCTGCTATTACATTCCCCTTCCACCTGCGCATCCCTGCCTGGTGCAAACAGGCTACGGTGAAGGTAAATGGACAAATTTATAAAGAGGCGGCTGGTAACCAGATTGTGAAGGTGCAACGGACCTGGAAAAACGGGGATGTAGTAGAACTGGTGCTGCCTATGCACATTAGGACAAGCAGATGGTACGAAAATTCGCTGGCGGTTGAGCGGGGTCCACTCACTTATGCGCTGAAGATGGAAGAATCTATCAAAAAAGTAGCTGTCGAGAAAGAGAAAGTGGATTTCGGAGATACGTACTATGAAGTACACTCCACTACACCCTGGAACTATGCCTTACAGGACGTTCCCGCCAATGAATTACAACAGGCTTATACAGTGGAGAAAAAAGATAGTCTGGTCAGCTACCCGTGGGATCAGGCACGTGCGCCCCTCCTTATCCGCACAAAGGCTAAACGGATACCTTCCTGGACATTATATAATGAAATGACCGGACCTTTACCTTACTCCATCATGTGGGGGCTGGAAACAACGCCGGCAGAAGAAATTATACTGATACCCTACGGATGTACCAAACTGAGAATATCCCAGTTCCCGGTTACAGGCCGTTAAGTCAGTACTATGCAGAAAGGCTGTTTTTACAAACGGTCTTTCTGCATAGTTGATATATGGTGACTTAGATTGTACCAATCAGCTTGGTATTGCCAAAGTCGCAGGCGCTACATCCATCCTGACCGAATGGTCCGTCGGAACCATAACAGGCAGCAAAATTCCAGTAAGCTCTGTCGCGAAATAAAGGTCCTTTACCCGGACTGCCCCAGTTGCCGCTATAGTTGAATTGAGTAGCGTTACAGCTCATTTGTACGAGTCTGTTGCCTGTCAATACTTCATCCTGCGCACCATTAGGATTTCTGTAATCACCCCAGTATGCGCACTCATATCCTGGCAGTGTAATGGAGCTGCCGAAATGATACATGCCATGTGCAAATTTACCTACCCATGCCTGTACCCGCGTACCTGCAGCAACGCTTCTCCAGTCTTTGGTATAATAACCGCCATGCTGGAAGTAAGTTACTGAAATGATACGCTGTGTAGATTGCCTGAATTGAATTACAACATGTTCCAGGTCATAATCATGCCCTCCCAGGTTAGAGAAGCAGTTTTCCTGGCGTTTATATGCCCACCAGTAGTCAATGAATATCCTGTCTGCATCACTTGGATGCACCTGTACATCATAGTAGGTAGGGAAGTCCTTACTTCTTGGTACAGTCTTGTCTACCAGTACAAGTTTACCTCCACATGCTTTTGTGGCGGGGTCAGAACTCGCAAAGATGTTCTCTACTGTTGTAGGATAGTCTGGTGATGCACGGTCAAATTTGATCAATGGTGCAAACTGTGTTGCCCATGCCTGAGCGGTGGCTCCGCTTACCTTCGTAGAACTTTCTGAACAGGCGCATGGAGCAGCAGCTGCTGCAGCAGCAATTGTTGACTCACTCTTCATCTGAGGCGCCAGTTCTTCGTCAGCTTTCTGACATTGTGTTAACAGTAATAAGCTACAGCAGCTTAGTAATAAGAGGGATGTTTTTCTCATGTATGATGGGTTTTTATGGAAATAAACGTGGTTTGACGAATATATTCGGGTCTGCTGCAATACCGGGTCAAGGATACTGAATATCTCCGCATTTCGTTTGCCGTGTAAATGCGTAAAGAAGCGATACCTGGTTAGGGTAAAGCCATATAAGTGCTGGCCTTATAAGGGTACATAGGTGTGCTATAAGGTGCAACAGGCGGAAGCAAAAATAGGAAAGGGCTTGTCAGTGTGTGTTATGGGAATATTAAGAAAATGTCATCTTTGTGAGTAGTAGTCAGGAGTATAAGTCACTATCCCCTACAAATAAATCGCTACCTTATACAAATACCACCCCTTCCCTACTTTCCGCAGCATCATTACCTTATCAGGTCTTAATTCGGGTAGATACCGTTCATCTGCCACATACAGATACCCCACCTGGTCATACAGTATATGAAAGTCAAAACATTGCTCCGGTAAAAAGCCGCCTTTCGTCACATTGCTGATCAACATAGACTGGTATGCCGGCGTGCGGCTATCTGCTAGTGTATTGCGATCATCCTGTAAGGTATAGTTAACCTGTTGTGCAGCAGCCAGCAATTGTTCAAAACCTGCTTTATGCCGGTTGAAGTGAGCGACAAGGGTGTCATCAGGAGAAAGCTTTAACCGCAGACTATGCAGTATGAAATCAAACGCTTCCCTGGTTTTGTACGCCGGGCTGCTGTACTGTTGTGATTCCTGTAGGATCGAGTCTATCTGGGTCTCTGTCAGTGATTCCATCTCCTGTTTACGCCTGTTATCTGCCCGGGCTAAGGTAGGCGCGCCAATAGCGTTTAGCTGCCATATGCCGCTATCTTTGCTGAAAAAGAGATACTTGTCTGCGTGCGGACCAACTGCCGCCAAATTCATCGCTATGACGCTGTTAGTGGCCGTTTGCCGTAGGATACGGAAGGAAGGCTGGACTCCTGCCGGCAAATCCTCCCCATTAGGGTGACCTTGATAATCACCTGTACTATGTAGCTGGATAAAATGCGGGTCCGCCTCTTTACTGAAGATCTTTTTGGCTACTGCCAATGGCTGGTTACCAGGTCGTGCACAGGCAGCTGTGAATAATGTCAGCAGGATAACAGGAAAACGCTTTATCATCCTGGCAAGGTAGGAAAATATCGCAGGAGTTTCGTAATATGTGTATATACATGTTGATAACCCATGAAACACGTTATTGCCTCACTGATACTCATCTGCTGCTATGCCTTTATGCCCTTCCCGCCGGATAAGGCTGTTGTTGAAGTACTACGCGGACAAGTGCTTGCCGAAGCTGCCTGGGCGCTGCAACAAGCACCTGTCACTGTAACCTCGGAAGTATGCGTACGTAGCGTTGGGGGTAAGCATGACTTCTATTCCGAAGGGGATTATTGGTGGCCTGTACCCGGATATCCTGATAGTCCTTATGTGCAGAAAGACGGCCTCACAAATCCTGCTAACTTTACCGCACACCGGTCAGCTATGATCCGTTTCAGCCGTATTGTAGGAGCACTGGCATCTGCTTACCGGATTACCGGAGATACCCAATATGTACATGCTGCACAGCGACACCTGCAAGCCTGGTTCACCGACACGGCTACTCTTATGCACCCCAACCTGTTATATGCGCAGGCTATCAAAGGCCGGTTCACCGGCAGAGGTATCGGTATCATTGACACAATTCACCTGATGGAGGTAGCGCAAGGGGTACTGGTGATGCAATACGATGCGACCTTCGACCGCACATTGCTGGACGGCGTTAAAAAGTGGTTCCGCGAATACCTGCATTGGCTCACCACACATCAGTATGGAAAGGACGAAATGAACGCTAAAAACAATCATGGTACCTGCTGGGTAATGCAGGTGGCTGCTTTTGCAAGACTTACCAGGGATAGTGCATTGCTGCAATTCTGCCGTAACCGCTACCGGGAAGTGCTATTGCCCAACCAGATGGCTGCGGATGGCAGTTTCCCGCTCGAACTTGCCAGAACCAAACCCTATGGATATTCACTCTTTAACCTCGATGCGATGGTCACCATCTGCCAGATATTATCAGATGGTGACAACAATCTGTGGACCTTTCAGCTACCTGACGGCCGCAGCATCCATAAGGGTATAGCATACCTCTATCCCTACGTTGCCGGCAAAAACCATTGGCCACTCAAGCCGGATGTGATGTACTGGAATGAATGGCCCGTTGCGCACCCGTTCCTGGTTTTTGGTGCGCTCACTTTCCAACGGCAAGATTGGTTCAATACCTGGAAAGGGCTGGAACATCAGCCCGATCATCCGGAGGTGGTCCGTAATCTGCCAGTACGCCACCCATTGATCTGGTTGTAAATACAGCGTTTTTACACGAATGAAAATCAGGTATACGTTTGAAAGACGCCTGACATAGTTGACTAGTAAAAAGCGAAAATCGATTGCTCATGATAGCTTACTATTTTCAAAAATCTATTAAGCGTTTATCTCTCAATTAATTACTGCATACTTGCTGCCGGTAACACGCAGACTGGCCATGCGCTTGTTTTGTTATATCAAAAATGTTCGTACATTTGTGCACGAAATTTGAAAACTATTACTCACAATGAATAACATTCTTACAAATCAATCAGCGTTCAACGCAAGTGCTGCTATCAGAGCAGTAATTGCTAGTACCTGTATTGTCTTAATTAAGAACGGGGAGGCAAATCCTTACCCGGATGTAAGAGGTTAATTATTGTCACTGAATATACTTCAGAGGCCTCTTCATCCGAAGAGGCCTTTTTATTTGTCTCCCCGTATCTCCCCACTACACACTATTTACACATAACATCATTTATAACCAGCAATATGAACGCTATTATCAAAATATTGACAATTTTATTTAAACCGCTCACCCGGTAACGTCAGTGCTTTGCATATTGCTGAAAGCCTTCCGTTACCACAACGGAAGGCTTTTTTATTAGCATCAAAATCAACAATAATGAAACGATTAGATAACTTCAGAAATATAGGTATCATGGCACATGTCGATGCAGGTAAAACTACCGTCACTGAGCGCATGCTTTATTATACAGGACTCACACATAAACTGGGTAGTGTTGATGAAGGTAATACCGTGATGGATAGCGATCCACAGGAAGAAAAACGTGGCATCACTATCTCCTCTGCTGCTATCACTACCTACTGGCAACTCAATGGTAACAAGCATCAGGTGAATATTATAGACACCCCCGGCCACGTAGACTTTACTGCTGAAGTAGAACGTTCCCTGCGCGTACTGGACGGTGCCGTTGCTGTGTTCTGTGCAAAGTCTGGCGTACAGCCGCAATCTGAAACGGTATGGCAACAGGCTAACCGGTACAATGTACCACGTATCATTATGATCAATAAAATGGACAGGCAAGGCGCTGACTTTTCCCGTGTCGTAAATGAGATACGCGATGTACTGCATACCAATGCGGTACCGGTACAACTGCCTGTCGGTGCGGAAGATGACTTCACCGGCGTCATTGACCTCGTCACTATGCAGGCATATGTATGGAGCAGTGATGATGGTAAAGCATACTCCATCACCGGCATCCCTGCACATCTGCTGGAAGATGCCTGGAAGGCACGCGTCCATCTGCTGGAAGAACTGTCGCTATACGACGAGACTATCTTCGAGAGTTATACCAATGACCCTGATAGTGTAGCAGTGGAAGACATCTACCGCGCCTTGCGCAACGCTACCTTACAGATGCAGGTAGTACCTGTACTCGCTGGCGCTGCCTATCGCAATAAAGGGGTACAGCCTTTGCTGGATGCTGTCGTTCGCTATCTTCCTGCGCCGGCGGATATGCCTCAGATACATGCGGTTAATCCGGAAACTGAAGCTGACCAATGGCTGACGGCTACTGAAGATGGTCCCGTTGCTGCGCTGGCCTTTAAGATCATTGCAGATGACTATGCTGGTAAATTGACACTCGTCAGAGTATATACCGGTACCTTACGCCCCGGCGATACTGTCTGGAATAGCCGTACGGGTAAGCACGTACGTATCAGTAGACTGATGCGCATTATGTCCGACAAGTTTGAAACTGCCGACGCAATTACTGCTGGTGATATTGGTGCTGTTGTAGGACTGAAAGACGTCCGTACCGGCGATACGCTCTCTGATCCGGACCAACCTCTATTGCTGGAAAAGATCAGCTTCCCGGAACCGATGCTGGGTTACGCTATCGAGGCGAAGGCGGCCAAGGATATGAATAAGCTGAGTGAAGCCCTGTCTAAACTGGTTGAAGAAGATCCGACGCTGCAGGTATCTGTTGATGCTGCTTCCGGCCAGACTATACTAAAAGGGATGGGCGAACTGCACCTGGAGGTAGTACTCGAAAGACTGGAAACAAATTACAACGTTGCCATCAACAAAGGCCGCCCGCAGATTGCGTACAAAGAGCTGTTCACGAAAGCTGTACAGCACAAAGAAGTCTACGCTAAACAAAATGGTGGAGCCGGTCACTATGCTGCAATTGTGTTTGAACTGTCGCCACGTGAAGATGGTCAGCCTGGACTGGAGTTTGTCAACGAAGTTACCGGTGGCGCTATACCGCGTGAGTTTATACCTGCCGTGAAGAAAGGATTTGAAGAAGCTATGAAGACAGGCGCACTCGCCGGTTATCCTGTACAGTCCATGAAGGTGCGTTTGCTGGATGGAGACATCCACGCTACCGACTCGCACGCGCTGGACTTTGAACACGCTGCGTTAACAGGCTTCCGTCAGGCTGCTGTAAAAGCTGCTCCCAATCTGCTGGAGCCATGTATGAGCGTAGAGGTAATATTACCCGAAGCATACACAGGCGCTATCACCGGTGATCTGAACCGACGCCGCGGTATGATAAAAAACATGGAGGTAAAGGCTAACGCACAACATATCAAAGCGGAAGTGCCTTTGTCTGAACTGTTCGGATATGTGAACACATTGCGTTCCTTGTCCTCCGGCAGGGCTGCTGCTACTGTCACTTTCCAGGATTATCAACTGGTGCCCGCAGGGATTGCCACTGAAGTACTGAGTAAAGGAGAACTACTGGTAAAGGCTTAATCGCGGATACCTCATACAAATAGAAAGGGAAGGGCGTCAATCCCCTTCCCTTTTGCATTTTCTGTGACCACGGTTTACTTCTGTAATACCATGATGTTGTTCATCATAAACGCGTCTCCACCTTCAGCAACAATGTTGTACACTGGTTGCTTGCCTCCGGCAGATTCGGTTTTGTTCACAACTGTATATTGAACGAGTGCTCTGGTGTGCGCATCCATACAAAGCAGCTGGTCGCCTTCGCTGACAGCTCCCATCTGCTTCCTGCCGGCTACTGTCAACACAGGATGATTCGGAGTAGCCTGTAGTAGTTTTCCTGAAAGTATCACTTCATGCATGCCTCCGCGCTGTTGCTCCTTGGCATGAATTATCAGTAGCCTGGTAATGGCATAATTTTCTGCTGTATGCTGTACCAGCTCCTTTACGCGGATGGTATGTGTCTGTTGGGTAGCCATATCCGGACTGATAATCTCATCTCCGGGACGGATATCCCGCAATGCTTTCTGCTTACCGTTTGCAAGATTTACCAGCTGATCTCCCGGAAAACAAATGTCCGTACCATAAGTGCCCGCTTCTTCCTTTACATCTTTACCGGCATGCATAGACTTATACAACTGATAACTGAACTCTTTGGATAACACATAAGACAGCTTCAGTACATAGTTTTTCTCTACTTTGTCAATGGCATGAATGTCTTCAAAGTATTGATTCCAGATGTCGGCATTGCTGTTGAACAGGGGCATTACTGCCGTATAGAGCTTGCCAGCTTCATTAGTATAGAATATCACGGTAGCGATATCCTGCATACTGTCCTTCGCTACCAGGCGATACAGATCAATGCGCTTTTTTTGTCCGTCATCGCCGGTAATAAGATATGGCTTGCGCATCTCATAGCGGTCAAGTACATACTCATTATTGAACTTTACGTAAGTGTCATTGTCCAGGTCTTTAACAGTAAACGTTTTTGCTTTGGTATATTCCGCCATTGTCATAGGGCGTGACTGTGCCATCAGGTGTACGATGGCCACAGTAAAGAGTAATGTCAGCAGATATTTCTTCATACAGTTATTTGATTAAGATAATTCTTTGAATGCAGCAGCAAATGCCTGCATCTCATCCATTCTTCCGATACTGATTCTACACCAGTGTGCGTTGTTCATTTTCCAGTTGCGCAGGCCTACGCCGCGTTTCATCATTTCTTCCTGAAAGCGCTCCCCATCCATCTTCAGTGGAAACATGACAAAATTAGCATGTGAAGGTATATAGGAGTATCCTTCTGCTTTCAGCGTGTCATATAGGAATTGCCGGCTCTCTATAGTCTTCTTCACTGTATCCTGTATATATGTTTTATCCTGGTAACTGGCTAGTGCGCCACTGATGGCCGGTGCTGACAAAGCTGCCCAGCTACAGGAGGTATTAGGTTGCAGCCTGGCAATGATTGCTGGTGGTGCAACAATGTAACCGATACGTAATCCTGCCAGTCCGTATACCTTGGAGAAGGTACGTGCTACAATGATGTTCTGTCCTTGCTTTACACCACGGATCATAGTAACCGCACCGGCATCAGGCAGATAATCAATATAGGCTTCATCCACGAAGACAGTCACCTTTTGGGATACCCTTTCGCAGAAAGCTTTGAGTTTATCTGCATCAACGATAGTTCCCGTGGGGTTATTCGGATTACAGATGTACACCACCTTCGTATCTGTGGTAATGGCCTTCTCCATAGCATCCAGGTCGTGGGTATAATCTTTGGTCAGCGGTACTTTGATCCATTGTGCTTTGACCTTTTCACAGCGGGTAGGCAGATCATCATAAGTCGTCTCAGCCGTTACTATGTTACCGCCGCTGCCTAATAGGCTGACAGCAGTGCCTAACAAGAGCGGAGAAGAGCCCGAACTGATCATCAGCATATCTGGTGTAATGCCCTCATGCGCGCATATTTTAGCTTCCAGTTCAGGTATCATCCGCATGGGGTATTGATAGCTGGTGGTTACGGCATCCATAATAGCTTTCTTAGCTGCCGGTGATGGTCCAAATGGATTTTCGTTGGCAAATAGCCGGGCTTTCAGATTTACAGGCAACTTAGGAGAAACGGCATAGTCAGTGGCATGAGCAGTGCTGTTGCCTGTAGCAGGAGCCGCCTGTAGTCTGCTGAGTGCCGGAGGAAGCATGGTCAGCCCCCCGGTAAACAGGGCTGTAGTTTTCAGCCAGTTACGTCTGTTCATGGAGTTGGTGGTACTCATAGCAATTCGTTTTGGTTGTAAAAAATGTCTATAGGTCAGCTGCCAGTGGCAGTAGGGTACGATACGCGTTGTTCTGTCATACGGGCATGTATATCTGCTACCGATCTTCTGGCCGATTCAAATGCACCGGCCATCCAGGCATTGAGGTAAGTCGTATGTTCGCCGGCAAAGTATACCTGTTTATCCGGTTGCAACAGGCTTTTGTAAAAGGTCTGCCTGGTTGCGCCTGTATATAGCGCCCATCCGCCCATACTGTAAGGCGTTTTATGCCAGCTTACGGAGAAGGACTTTTCAAACTCTGCAGGGTATTGCGGATGTATTAGGCTACCTTTCTCCAGCGCCAGTTTTTCCCGTTCCGCATGCGTGAGGTTACCCACACGTTTCGCCTTCTCATGGAAGTTGTAATAGCCGAGCAGGATCCCTTTTTTGCTGAGGTAGTCGTAGGAGGGATAGAAGATTTGTGTCAGTTCATTGTTGGTATGTGTGATACCACCAAAGATCTGTTCATCTTCCTCCCAGAATCTTCTTTTAAATTGCATCCCGATCTTGCCGGTTACAATGTATGGTACGTAGTCAATAGCACGGCTTACATCGGAGGAGAAGTTATGGCGGATGTTACTCAATACAGGTAATGGCAGCGTGCAGATGCAGGCATCACCTTGTATTTCACCGGTACCCTTCTTGTCTTTGTAGATAATTTTTACGCCTTCCGGCAGATTCAGGATGTCTGTCACTTCACAGTTGTAGCGGATCATCTTACCTATCCGCTGTTCAAATGCTTTTGATATGCTGTCCATTCCACCGATAGCCTGGAACATAGTCATCTGTAGTTCGTACGTGTATTCGGCTACGTTATAGAAGTCCGGATCTGCGAGTCCCGAGTTGATAATTCCTGCCAGCGTGTGCGGACTGCCGATCTTACCTGGTTTATCTCCCGCACCGGGATGTTCCGTGAAGCCTCTTCTGTCAGAGGCTTTGTATAGCTTATCAATGTCCAGTCCACCTTCAGCACGCAGGTATTCCAGTATTTTCTGGGTATCTTCTCTGGTCAGTCCGGTGTCGATCTTCTGTTGATCGATGGCTTTCGCGAGTAGCTCCATGGTGTATCCGCGGAGGTCATTGTGTATTTCCCTTGCCCTGACTTTTTTATTGGACAACGGGCCTTTTCCTTCGCTGAAGAAGTAGGAGGCTTCGTTTATGTTGTTATATACCTGGATGGGCACCTGCAATTCCCGGCAGTAGTGCATGGTCAGGTCATGATGGTGGGGAATACGGGAGGGGCCTGCGTTAAAGTACATTCCCGGGTCGAAGGCAGCCGTTTGTGGTGCAATGTCCGTTTCCTGATGCACAGTACCTTTCCGTACGCTCCAGCAACGGCCTCCTGCCCTGTTACGTGCTTCAAGTACGGTACAGTGATAGCCGAGTTTTGTCAGTTCGTAAGCGGCGGCTAATCCGGCTAGTCCGGCACCGAGGATGACAATACGTTTGCCGTTCCCGTTACCGGTAAGATTAAATGCGTGTGCGGGAGCGGGTTGCAGCATCCCCAAAGCCAGCATAGCGGGATAGGCAGCCGCCACTTTCCCTGTCTGGGATAAGAACGCTCTTCTTGAAATTGACATTTTGGTTGATATATAAAAATCCTGAATACTTCGCTTCTTCCTGTAAATTAGAAATATTTGCTGACTGTTGTCCGGAATTTATTCAAATGGTATTATAAATAATATGTATATAATTTGTATATCTTGCAGGACAATATAGTAAAACCGATATGGGCTTTTTCGCTAATCTATTTAGCCTTAGAAACATCAGGAGAAGGCGGGGGACAACTGCTGCTGCATTAACAGACGTAGACATTTTTGACAAAGAATTTCTGGCTGCCGCTTCCCGGTATACCAGCCGGCCCAAAGAAGAAATGAGCATGCGCGTACGATCGGAAGAAACCAACGAGGTAATTCCTTTTGCACTTGCCTTTCCGGAAGCATTTGAAGAATGGAAGCAGGTGAAAGCCATTTGGGACAAAAGAGGGATCATTTACAAGGTATTAGACAACTCCATCCGGGAGTCCATGAAACTATGGCAGGTAATTGAGCGTTACAACATCGATAGGTATCCGGAACAAGCTCTCAAGGTAGCGGCAGAATATGCTACCGGCCCAGACCTGACAGACGCTAATTTTCACATGGCGGTGTCCCGGGCCTATTTTATCCTCACCCGGTATAAAGAGGCAGAAGAAAGGGCGGAAAAGGCCTTAAGTCTGGCTCCTAATCATATGAAGGCGAAAATATTGTTAGGAGATATCTGGCACTACACCCACAAACAGGAACGTGCACACGACCTGTATAATGAAGTGCTCAAGATAAAACTCTCCACCGACCACCGTAAATCACTCACTATCCGGGAAATGGTCGGCTTCGATAACGATCTGCTCCACTCCCCGGTATATGCTGTTGCAATGCTCAGAAGCGAAGCTGCCATACCCGAAACCGCCTGGGATGAGGTCGCGGGCGAGTTTTATCACTACCCGCATTTCCGTTCTGCCCATGCGACCTACCTCGTCCAGAAAGGCGATTACATGAAAGCATTCGCAAAATTCATGACCCTCAGCCGGGAAATGCCCTGGTTTAAAGAAGGAGTCATCAACAGCTACAGCCTCATGCAACAACTCGGACTGGAACCGCAACTGCCTGAAGATAAGGCGCGGCTGGAAGAGATTATCCGGAAGGAACACTGGACGGTGTAAGGAGGACGTGGTACTTTGTATGTAGTGCTGTCTTCTTACGGAATTTGCGGATTAGAAGATGCGATGATGAACTTGCATTATACCCCGGACGAACAAGCTTTGGTTATACTTCAAACACATCTCGAACATGGATACTACACCGAAGCTCCAAGCGACCTTGTAGCGACCTCCAAGCGAGCTCCAAGCAATTGCAACATTGACGCGGTGACTGCTTACAACAAGAAATCCTGATCTGTATAGATCAGGATTTTTAGCTAGGGAACTACCGATGTTTATTCGGTAAAGCGTTTACTGTTTCACTACCCGCAGGGTTTCACTACCACCCTCCCGCTCTACACGGAGGAAGTAAACAGCCTTCACCAGCCTGCTGCAATCCACATTTACCTGATGTTGACCCGCAGGATAGAGCTGATGAGAAATATTATTGATCAATGCACCACTTGCGTCGAATAAGCGCAACGCTACACGTGTCTCTTTTTTGTTATAGAAACTGATCGTCGCATTGTTCACTACCGGATTCGGATAAATACGCGATGCCGGCTGCTCAACGGTCGTACCCGGCGCTTCATGTTTGTAAGAGAAGCCATCGATACGTGAGCTGCTGCATGTACCTGCCGCCGGACTATTCCCCGTCACTTCCAGCCAGTCAATATTGGCAAACTCACCGGAAGACGCCGTCTCGATACGAACGGTATTCGTACCTGCTGCCAGCGTAGCAGTCACTGCGCCGGTTGTTGTCCAGGTAGTCCAGGAGCTGGTTTTAGGGAATGCGACATTCGAGATTACAGCATTACCATTTACCAGTAGCCTTGCGGTGGTAGTCACATTTGCACCGCCATTCGCATACCTCCAGATAAACGAGTATGTGCCTGCTGATGGTACGTTAATACTGTAATTCACGCCCTTGGCTGCGGAGTTGGACAGGTTGATATAGTATCCGCCGTCAGCACCGGCATAGCTGTTTTGCCTGCTGCCATCTGCTCCACAGTAACCGCCTGTTGACGTCGCGGCATCTTCAATATGCAGCGTATTACCGCCGCCACCCGGATTGCTGCCGGTAAAGGTTGCCGTTACAGACAGATTGGAGTTCATAGTAAGCGTTGTCGTGGTACTGGTGCCACTGGCCGCTCCGCTCCATCCAGAGAAAGTATAGCCACTGGCAGGTACCGCTGTTAATGTTACAACAGTACCCGGCGTATAGGAATTTCCCGCCGGACTCACACTCACAGTACCGCCGGCAGATGGCGAAGCGGTTACGCTTAAAGAATAAGTACCCGGATTTGTGGTGCTGCCCGACTCACGCGCGCCGATGTCAGGAGCAGATCCTGTATATGTAATGCCATTAGCAGTAACTCCTGCATTAATCAGGTCACTACCCGCAGCCAGTGCCAGAAAGTTGCCCAGGTTCGGACTACCATCTGAATTTTTACCTACTGACGGTGAAGTGGAAACAAAGTCAGCGCTGCTTACTACCAGTCCGCCGGCATTAGTGCTTACCCTGTTCTTCCACCATACATTACTGTTGCTCACATCCGTACCATTACTTTTATCACTGGCACCGGCATTGAAAGAAAGGTTATTCCTGAAAGTGGCCGTACTGCCTTCTCTGAAATTGAAGTTGGATTGTGCGTTATTGTAACTGGTGTTGTTGCTGAACTCAATATTACCCGGATTGTTATTGTCCGTAAATCCATGTTTTCCGTTATTGAAAGCAACACAGCGTCGTACAATGTGATTCACCGCAATGCCTGAGCCACCCAGTTTGAAGCCGTTCTTATCGCCATTGCCGGAAGTGCTGCCGTTGCTTAATGCGCCGTTGTTATAGGCTACGCAGTTCTCAAGTGTTACAACGCCAATAGGGCCGGTTTCGTCTTTGGCGTAGAAGTCCCATCCATCATCAATGTTATGATGTGATATACAACCCCTGAATATATTACCGGGGCCGCAGGTCAGTTTCGCTGCGAATCCATCAGCATCTTCATTATCCGGATCCTGGTTGTCAAAAGCTTCACAGTTTAATATCAGGTTATTGGAAGGCCATGAACCAATAGTCGTGTTGGACGTAACATAGCGGCTGAGCTGTAATCCGCTGTCGTGATTCTTACTGAAAATACATCGCTCGATGATGTTATTATTGCCAGCCAGCAGCATACCATTATCTCCTGCACCGGTGATAGTAACACCTCTGAAATGCCAGTAGTCGCCATCCAGTACTACACCGCGGTTAGCATCTGCAATAGCCTGTGCTGAGAAGTCTATTACAGGTACTTCAGTGTTATAGGCATACACCTTTTTAGTGGCAGATGCCGTGCCGTTGTTAGTAGCAGGGATGATGACAGAAGCTGAAAAACTGTAGTTGCCTCCTCTCAGAAAGATAGTGCCGCCAGCGGGGATAGTGGCTAAGGCATTAGCGAGTGTAGTAGGTGCACTGATGCTGGTACCAGGGCTGGAGGCAACACCTCCTGGAGCAACGTACAATGTAGTTTGAGCGTAAGACATACCTTCCCCGAGAAGGCATGCAAGTGCCAGTAGTAGTTGTGTTCTCATAACGGGACGTGGGTTTTAATTGTTCCTGAAATTACAGGATTTGCATACTGTCCGCTCAGAAGCCTGCGTAATTATTTACGCAAACGTTCCCACTCTAAAATGGACAAAAAACAGCTACTGTCAAGGTGTGATGTATACCCTCCGCACCCCGTCGGCGCTTTTTATGGCTGCGTGTAATCCATCAGCAGAAAAGAGCGGAAATCAGCTGACTGCTACTGATTGCGTTTATCAAACGGTATCGCATATACTATTTTATGATGATCCTCCTATATTTTAAGATACACTAAAAGGTGCATACCGCTTTCCGGAAACCGGTACAATAACATACCACGCTGCACACAAGCACGTTCCGGACTACAGTTCAGCCCGCGGGAAGGCAGTCAACTCCAATTGTAACTCCTGCTCCAACTTCCTATATTCATTGAAGGTCGATGTTGTGCATGTTCTGACTTAAACCTCGATAGGCCGGTTTTTGCTTTAACATAGCGTCTTTATGACAGCCGCTGTGTACCTGTTACTGCCAGTTTATGATCACCATGATAAATACTGGCAGGGTAGCTGTCTGATGCGCATGATCATCCATAGTAAAGGAGGCTGCAAACGCGGCAATATGGCCTGATTGCGGGATTGGTATGAAAACGTGTTGTATGGGCTTGTATTTCGTAAATAAAGTGATACTTTAGTCTTGTAATTCATGTGAAATGCAAACATCCCTTTGTGCCTTAGGTCTCTTGCTTTTATTAGCATGCAATTCCACTGTTGAGTCCCCAAAAGAGAAAGCTGGTGCAATACACGTTAGTAATATGGGCGGACCACGTATAGATACAGAAATGATGATATTAGGCGCTCCGCCTGCAGGGTTGGAGCTGATACCTGATACAGTAGATATCACCGGCGACTTTAATGGAGACGCTATCATTGATACCGGCTATGGTGTGTTTTATGCGAAGAAAGGCCGCGAGTCAAGTGGAGAAGAAGACGGCCGTTCAGATATGGAGTATCAGTATATAGTACGCTTCCGTCAAGCGGATATTACGGCAATGCCAGTAGTTACCGGCAGACATATCCGGCTGATCAATGAAGGTGATCTGAACAATGACGGGAAAGACGAGATCTCTATATTCGAGCAATCCATGCAGGCGTGTACTTATACTGTCAGTACCTGGTCTTTCGATGGTGTAAAATGGAACAGGATCAGTAACAGCTGGACTATACCTACAGCCTGCGAGTATATCAGTGATGAAGAATTACAGAAAAGGATTGTACTGGAAGATGGTACTGTATACTACTATGAAACAGACATCACCGACAGCGATTTTCCACTTGTCAGAAAGGAATTACATATCGCCAGGCGTTAGCGGTTTCTGCCTTTTTCATTCGGATACAGCTGCTGTACAGGATCGCTCTGCCAGAACTTTTTTGTTGCGATATCCATGGCTGTGAGCTTGCCGTAGAAGGCGGCCCCGGTATCCACATTCCATACATTACATCCCTGCATAGGAACGTCTGCATCATAGTTCAATGTAGGGGTATGACCGATGAAGATTTCGTTGTATAGCAGCAGGCGTTTTGGAAAGAGTTTGGAGTCTTTCTTAATCCTGGTGTCCATTACTACAGCCATTTCCCAGAGAGTTCTGTCCCAGCGGGTACTGGCTTCGTAGCGTTCCATTGCAGGCCCGTGCATGGATGTAAATCCTGCGTGAATGAACAACCGGTTTTCCGTATCAATCACGTATTCCTTCATAGCATTGTAGAAGGCGATGTGTATGTTTTTCTGTTCCTGCGAATAGGAGGCGTAGCTGTCAACAGTGGCTTGTCCGCCGTTAAACAGCCAGGTTGGGTCAGGAGTGGAACCCATGAGCCATGATTCACACCAGGCGTCATGGTTTCCTTTTATGAAGATACAGGAGTATTGTTTGTCGAGTTGCATCAGGTAATCGATCACCTGTGCGGATTGTGACCACCCATCTACATAGTCTCCCAGAAAGATCAGCGTATCAGCTGCTGCCGGTTGAATCTTTCCGAGTACCTGTTCTAATGCTTTCAGTGCGCCATGTATATCTCCAATTACGAACGTCCTGGCCATTTAACTGTAAATTTTGGCCTGCAAGTTAGCAATCAGTACGTCAATTGCCTCTCTTTTTGCTAAAACATTTAACCATTCCCCGGGAATATTCGTCCAACCGTAGGTCAGCCCTGCCAGTCCGCCGGTAACGGCTGCTGTGGTATCTGTATCTTCTCCGAGATTAACAGCTTTCAGTACTGCCCCGGCATACGAGGAGGTATGGAGCAGGCACCAGATGGCAGCTTCCAGGCAGGATACCACGTATCCGCTACCCCTGATGTCATCTTCCTGACAATCAGCTAACTTCCCTGATAGGGTACGCTCGTAATGAGACATTTCTTCGTTGCTGAGAAAGGCAGGAACTGTTTTGCAGATAGTCTGGTAGGCTTGCTGCGGAGTTTCCCCCTGTAAAATGGCGCGAGCCATCTCCAGATAGATAAAGCAGCCGTTCACAGACCGCAGGTGGCGGTGTGTGAGGGACGAGACGTCTTTTGTGTGCCTGAAACGTTCTTCTACCGGCATATCTTTGATATAGAACAGTAGGGGCAGGATACGCATCAGGGAGCCATTCCCGTTGCTGTATTCACCGTCTCCGCCTGCCAGTACAGGAGGAATGTTTTGTTGTAAACGTTCAATAGCCTCGCTGGTGGCAAATCCGATGTCAAACACGGTAGCATGGGGCGTCCAGTAGGCATAGTATTTCCAATTGACGAAGCGGGTGGCCAGGTTACGGAGGTCGTAATCACCACACAACATCTCTGCAAGACAGAACGTCAGCGAGGTATCGTCTGACCAGGTACCGGCTGGTTGTCCGTGGGTACCATAGGCACGCATATCCGTCACGGGGTTTTCTGCCAGCGACCGGCGGGATCTAAATTCCACCGGTACGCCTAATGCATCTCCGGTGGCCACACCCAACAGAGCGTCTTTGATAAAATGATGGTTACTCATGAGTCATTAAAATTCAATGTAGGCAGCGGGTACATGGTCTGTTAGCCATACGCCATTGTCTGACAGGTAAAATAGATAGCCATCCCGGTGCATTTGTCCCGTACGGATAGTGAGTATCACCGGCAGGCCTCTGCGGCTGCCAACGGAAATAGCGGTCTGTTTGTCACGGCTGAGGTGCAGGTGCTGACGGCTCATTTTCTGCAGTCCTTCCTGACGGATGTTGTCCAGGTATTTGCCTACAGTACCATGATAGAGGTATTCCGGCGGAGTCACAGGGGGCAGTCCGAGGGATACGTCTACCGAGTGGCCCTGGCTGGCACGGATCATAGTGCCGTCTGCGCTGAAAGCGAAACGTTTTTTGTCATTGGTGTCAACTACTGTTTTCAGCTGGGCTAATGTCAGCGGTTTGTGGTTTGCGTGCATTCGGGTTAGTAGTTCCTGTACATCTGTCCAGCCGTTGGCATCGAGTGTAATGCCGATGGTGTCCGGCTGATGTCGCAGCACCAGGCTCAGAAATTTGCTGATGCTTTTGATTTGTTGTTCGTTCATCTCATTATTGTGTTAATTGGTCCCTGACCTCCATCAGGGCATATCCGAGGAGGTTCTGACCTTTCCATAGTAAAGGGTTGGCAGCATGTTCGTGGGCAGCGCCCATGCCGATACCCCATATCCTGTCCAGCGGACTGGCCTCTACGAGGATCGTATCGCCTGTGCTGATTAAAAATTCTTTTAATTTGGGGTGTTGGGAGAATTTGAGCAGATTGCCTTCCACTACAATATTGAACTTCTCTGCATCCCATTTAACCGGATCAAAGTTTTTGACTTTCCTGCCTAGTTGTTTGGCAATGGCCGGAGAGGGTGCCTGCAATATTTCCTGCTCTATAGCTGTATCGGCAAACAGGCGGGCCTTGCCTGCCATCATCCAGTGTTCTGCGGTGATATAGGTGTGGTTGTCAGCCGTAAATGCAGCCGGCCACCACTGACTGAAGCAGCTTTTAGTTACATCGCCGGGTTGCCCTTTATGTCCCCAGAAAAAAGTGAAGTTCAATTTTTCTTTCGTATTGTATCTGCGGATTAACCAATCGTTACTGTATTTCATAGTTGTACGTTTATCTGAAAACTGTTCTGCTTCAGCTGTTTATTAAAAGTGTACAGGTCCGGATGCCGGTTTTGTGCGCCTTCCCGTTTGGTACCAGTACTGATGATGTACGCTCAATCGGGTGTTTCCTCCTGTTATACGTTTATCTGAAAACTGTTCTGCTTCAGCTGTTTATTAAAAGTGTATAGGTCCGGATGCCGGTTTTGTGCGCCTTCCCGTTTGGTACCGGTACTGATGATGTACGCTGAATCCAGGATCTTTCGCCTGAAATTCCTGCGGTCGATAGTAGTATCGAGTATACACTCGTATAATTCGTGCAGTTCAGGCATTGTAAATTGTTCATCTAACAATTCAAAGCCCACAGGAAAGTAGGTGATCTTGGAACGAAGCCGTTGAACGGCCATATCGAAGATGGCACGGTGGTCGAAGCCAAGTTCCGGCAGCTCTTTGATATTGAACCAGGCTACGTCATTGGCCATACTACCTGCTGCTATAGCTACTCTCGCCGGATTTACAAGAGCATAGTAGGCTACGGCAATAGCGCGTCCGCGAGGGTCGCGTTCCGGTTCGTCGAATGAATACAGCTGTTCCATGTAGACGTCATCCATACCCAGTTTGGTCTTAAGAACCCTTGAGCAGGTATCACGAAAGCGTTCTTCCATTTGAAGAAATGCGCCGGGCAGTACCCAGCCATCTTGATAGGGAGCTTCTTTCCTGTTGAGGAGCAGGACAGAAAGCTGTTGTTTGCTATAACCGAATACGACCAGGTCAACGGCAAGAGACGGGTTTTGATAACTACTGAAAGGCTTCATTTCATCTTTGTGTTAATCTGACGCAAAGATAGGAAATATTCTTTTATCATTTTAACAACTGCTGTGTCAGTGCAGCATGTTATCATACCTTTGTGGCAACAATAAAGGAAAGACGGCCTTTTATCATCCATGAAAATTTAGGTACCCTGTTTTATTCTTGTTAACCTCATCACCTTCAAAATGTAAACCCATGAAACTGAAAAATGTAAGAAGCTTGTTATTGGCAATGGCCGTAATTCTTGGTGCTGGTTCTGCATTGGCTACCACTGTACAAAAGAACATGCAACGTGAGGAGACCAAATACTATTGGACCGGTACAGGCTATGCTGTTGCCGGCATAGAAGATTATGATTACATCTGCGAATGGTCTCAGTTTGGTGTCTGCACGTATGTAATTGATCCTGCAACAGGTCAATATAAAATAAATAAATACGGTAAGATTCGTTTCCTAAGATAACAGGATATTTTCCTCCGGCTTGTTAACCTCTGTTCATCTACCTAAATCTAATCCGGCAATGAAAAAAGTAAAATTCTCGTTAATGGCGCTGGCCGTTCTGGTGGCTGCGGGATCTGCAGTAGCAACAAACATGCAGACTAAGTCCGAACGTGCCGAAAAGAAGTATTACAGGGCCAGCAATGGTCAGTTTTATGAAGCAGGTGTAAAGGACTACGATTACATATGTGAGTGGGCGCATTTCGGCGTCTGCACATATACGTTTGACAGCGCAACCGGTACTTACCGGGAAAGTGAGTCAGGTCGTATTTTGTTCCTGCGATAGTATAACTATATGTAATTGAAACAACAGATGAGCTGTATCGCCGGTTCATCTGTTGTTTTTATAAGTTTTGCGTATTTATACGTGGCAAAACAGGTGTTTTTGCACTTGATGGGAAGGGTTAATTGATGGAATTTTGTGTCAACGATTTCATTAATAACCACAAACCCCAAAAAAATGCGCAAACATCTATTGTTCGCAGGTGTGGCCGCTATGGCCGCTCTGTCACTCTTTTCGTGTAAGAAAGAGCAACACATCAACCCCGGATCATCAGACAATTCCACGACAACAGCTGGTGCCAGAATTGCCGGTACTGACGAACTGGACGCCATCCTTAAAGACCTTTCTCCAGAAACCTATCTGTTAACCTGGGAAGGCTTACCCGCAAACGACTACATCACCAAAGCACGCTACGGCAGTTTATCTGACGAGACCCAGTATTTTGGCCCTGGTGGCCGTGCGCCATTCCCTGAACTGGCAAGGATTGGTTACGAAAAGATTCCATTTAAGAAGATCTGGATCGGCCCTTGCCCAACCATGATTCCTTACCTGGACATCGCCAAGCGTATCAGTGACCTGGCCGTAAGGGTTGACCCCAAACAGCTCTTTGATCTTGGTGTTTATGAAGTAGGTAGAGGACAGCAACTGCTGGCCACCAAAAGCTTCTTTGCCGCCGGTTCACGCCTGCAGGCTGACGTTGTTGACCAGAAAGTAATCGGAACTGCCTCGCTGGACAGGTTCCGCATATCTGTCCCCGCTGGTGCATATCCACATTTTACCCGTGGATTCTATGGTACTGCAGATATTACACAGCTGCCTGCCGGTGCACGTCTGACCGTATACACCGGTTTGAAATGGGAAGATATCCTCAAAAGGAGGTTTCCTAACCTGATCGGTTGCTTCGATCCGCAGATACTGAAAGGTATCCGCTCCAGATTTGCCCGCCTCGATCCAAGGTTTGGTAAGCTGGTGATTGAAGAAGTGGCAGGAGGAGCAGTGATCGGATTCTAAACTAACAGGGAATGAAGAATAGGATAGCCAGTCGTATACAGGCTGTCGGACACCCTGCAGGCAGCTGGCCCTCCTGTTCTTCATTCCTGATTCCTGACGGCTAATTCTTTTTTACATGTTAAGTCTGAAACACCGCTTCTGGCTCTTCATCGCTACCTTCCACCTCACTGTAGCTGCCCTTCACGCTGCACACCTGGAAGAGTGGTTTGATGAAAAACCCTGGCTCTTAAAACAACTGACAGCCTATGGAGATTTCACGGGAACCGGGAATATCTTCAGCTTTTTTGCACCACACGTCGGCAATGAAATTGCGGTTGTATATACCCTGGCAGATGGCAAACACCAGGAAGTGACCCGGCTGGAAGGCCCTAATACCGAAAGTAACCGGCGCATCCAGACGATCTACAATTTCTTCAGTATAGAAGAAGCCCAGCCGCTGCTTGCCAAAAGCTGTGCAGCCTACATGTTACGGCAGCATCCTACCAGTAATATGGTACGGGTGACTGTCATTGATAAGAAAATACCCGATATGGCAGCATTCCGCGCGGGCAGTCAGCCCAGATGGGAGCCGTTTCTGGTAAAAGACTTTAGAGTGACCCGATAAAACACCCCTTTATGATACGACGTTTCTTCCTGGCTCCTTCTACTGGCGGAGCACTGGCCTTTTTCAGAATTGCCATCGCCCTGCTGGGACTTGTGCAGGGCGGCTGGCTGATAGGCAGTATTGCCATGTTATATGGCCCTGAAGGGCTGATTCCGTGGTCTGTGAGCAGTGGTATTGTTGATTCCTATATGCCGCAATTATCCTGGTTACAGCCTGTTGCCGGTGCCACAGGTATCAGTGCCGCTACGTTAGTGTATGCCTTGATGGGGCTTTATCTGTGTAGTCTTGGTGCATTGCTGATCGGCAAGTTCACCCGCTATGCCGCCTTCATAGCCTGGGCAATACAGTTTACCTTCATCAACACCGGTTTTATGGGGGCATACGGAGTAGAAACGTTTATACATATTGCGTTGTTCTACTGTATCATCATGCCCGTGGGTGAAGTATTCGCCTGGGATAAACTATCCCTGCAAACTAAACCTGTGGAGAGTGAGTGGAATACCCTGTCGCTGCGGGTGTTGCAGATACACCTCTGCCTTGTATATGTTGCTTCCGGTGCTGAAAAAGCTATGGGTATACAATGGTGGAACGGAGAAGCTATCTGGCAGACCCTGATGCAGGCCCAATTCTCCCGCTTTGATATGCGTTGGATGGCCAACTTCCCTTTACTGGCGAAAGTAATTGGCTGGAGTACCCTCGCCCTTGAAATAGGATATCCCTTCTTTATCTGGTGGCGTCGTACGCGTCCTTACGGTTATGTTGCTATCGTATTGTTACATGCCAGTATTGCCATCTTTATGGGGCTGCAGCTCTTCTCTGCTATTATGATCATCTTTAATACAGCAGCCTTCGGATGGCCCTATCTGAAAAGCGCCTACTATTCACTGGTGCAACCCCTGCGGGAAAGAAAGCGGCTGCAAAGGGCAGAATTGCTGGCAACGCACGCTTTTTCCCATGAGTTTGAGATGTAGTATATTCGAAGGAAAGGAGGTGTTGTGTCATGCTCAAAACAATCCTGAAGGCGGACTGTATCCTTGGCGGTGTTACCGCCATTACAGGACTGGTATGCAGTCACTGGTTGTCTGACTTCCTGGGTTTACCGGCTGACCTGATCCTTATTATTGCCATTATTACCCTGGCTTATGCCGGTGTTGCATTAACCCTGGCGCTTCAGCAGGAAGTAATAATTCCCTTACTGAAGATATTGATCTATGCCAACTGGGTATGGGCTTTTATTAGCCTGGGTATACTGTATTACTATAGCCCCGGCGCTACTATCTATGGAGTCATCTTCCTCGTATTACAAGTGATGGTCGTAGGCCTGCTTGCCTACCTTGAAGGGATATATATGCGTGGTTAGCTTAATGCCTTAACCCGGCCACCAGGTTGATCGTCATCGCCACTACAAAGGTGTTTAACAGGAAGGAGATCAATCCGTGCAACAATCCTATACGCCGTAACTTACGTGCACTGATCTCTACATCCGATACCTGGAAGGTCATCCCGATCACAAAGGAGAAGTAGGCAAAGTCTAGGTAGTCCGGGTTAGGCTCCTTTGTAAATTCCAGTCCGCCGGCATGCTTTTTTGCATTATTCTCATCATCATCATAGTAAATATGTGCATAGTGAAAGGTAAACATTGTATGCACCATTGCCCAGGATAACAGGATACCGGCAATAGCTACCGGTACGTACAGCAGCTTGTCGGTTTGCTGCGCTTCGTCAGACAGCATCAGTAGCAATACCATCAGCATACTGGCAAAACAAGCCAACACGATGATAATGAAGACAAAGAGGCGGCTGCCATCCTCTTTTCGGGCATATCTGCGGATATCTTCTACCGTACGGCTGAATAAGACAATCCAGCAGGTAATATTGTAGATAAGGGCAAAAACGTCCCATAACAGGACAACACGTATCAGGGGAGTCAGGGATGCGGCCTGCGTCAGTAGAAAAACGATTCCGGCAATGCCCGCACTGATCAGGACCCGGTGTATGGGATGTAATTTGACAAAGAGGTTGCTCTTCATGGAGGAACAGAATTGTCTTTAAAGGTAGGTTATTAAGAATTAGTGCGCCAGTACCACGCTCCTTTGTCAGGTAGTAATATTATCTTTGCCGAATGAAGTTTGAGCAGTATAATATTTCCGAAGACATTAAAAAGAGCCTGGCAGAACTGGGCTTCAAACGTCCTACGGATATTCAATTTAAGGCGATCCCCTCTATTCTGAAGGGGGATGACGTATTGGCCATTGCGCAGACAGGAACGGGTAAAACGGCCGCTTTTGCTATTCCTGTGCTGCATAAGTTGCAACAATACCATCCTCGTAAAAATAAGGGCGAGGTACGCTGTCTTGTAATGGTTCCTACCCGGGAACTGGCTGTTCAGATATCAGAAGTATTTGAGAATATCGGAAAATACACCAGACTTAATATACTGGGTCTGCATGGCGGCGTAGACCAGGCCCCTCAGCTGAAGAAGCTGGCGCAGGGAGTAGACGTCCTGATTGCAACGCCCGGCCGTATGTTTGATCTTATCAGTCAGGGCTTTATTGACCTCAGCAATACGGGCATCCTGATACTGGATGAGGCAGATCATATGCTGGACCTCGGGTTCATCCGCGACATCCGCGATGTACTGAAGCATTTGCCCCGAAGACACCAGACACTGTTCTTCTCTGCCACCATTGACGCCGATATTAAGGACCTGGCGTATTCCGTAGTAAATAACCCTATCAGGATCCAGATCTCTCCGCAGGACCCCGTTTCTAAAAACGTACAGCATGCCGTAGCTTATGTGGGTATGGACGATAAACGCTTCTTCCTCGAAAGACTGGTGAAAGAGTTTCCTGAAAACAAGATACTGGTCTTTGTACGTACCAAAGTACGGGCAGAAAGAGTGTCTGCCGCTATGGAGCGTGTAGGAATCAAATCTCTGACCATGCATGGTGGTAAGGAGCAGGATAACAGGCTGCAGGTAATGGAAGAGTTTAAAAACGGAGACATTAAGCTGCTGATTACAACAGATGTAAATGCCCGTGGGATAGATATCCCGAATGTGGAGTATGTCGTAAATTACGACCTTCCCGACGTCCCTGAAAACTATGTACACCGCGTGGGTCGTACCGGCAGGGGCGTACAGAAAGGGCAGGCCGTTTCTTTCTGCAGTGATGAAGAAAAACCGGTGCTGGATACTATCCAGAAATACCTGGGTAAAGAGATCACTGTTATGAAAATCGATAAGAATGACTACCGGGAAACAATCAGTTTCTCTGAAGATATACCCAACGACAACTGGCAATTGCTGCTGGATGAACATAACAAGCAGCAGGAACAGCTGAAAAAGAAAAAAAAGAAGAAAAAGTAAGCCGCTATCAGTAGCGGTTTACTACTCTTTTCTGAGCTGGAAGGTTTTCCTGACGATATTATGCGCCAGGTCTTCCATCTTTTTATAGGTTTCCGGAGCAATGTGGTAGTAATATGACTGAAACAGACTGCCTTCAAATGCTTCTTTCTTTTGGATAGAGAAACATAGAGAAATCAACCGGAATACGTCCTGCATATTCCTGTTTTCAACCACCCCCGCCTCTTTTAATACCCTGAATAAAGCTGCCAGCTCCGGCAGTGTCAATGACGTCTGTAGCTTGAAATTCTCAGGCAGGCTATTTAGTTTTTTAGCATGACGGCCTGTGTTGCCTTTACGTCTGGTTTGCAGATATTTAGTCTCTACCAGCAACCACTCCTTCAGCAGTGATATGATGGAAGGGGAGTCGTAGCTATAGGCCAGCCCTGGCTTCACCGGTAGCTGAGACAGCGTCTTATGGATAAATGACAGCAGGTCCAGCTGGGTATGTACGTCTGGTAGTTCCATTAACTGCTGGCTGATATACGACGTGCAGTAGTGGTAATAGTCAGTGCTGTTGAAATTAAGCGTGAACAGCAATTGCTGCAGCGTGCCATGGTCCAGGGAGTTGTCTTCCTGTGCCCAGTGCTTCAGCAATGCCTGCTGTAATTCCCGCAGGAAGTCCAGCTGATAGTAGTTCATCCGGTTGGGGAGCTGCGGATCGAAAGCGTCATAGAGGTTAAGCAGCATCTGTTGTAGCTCCCGGCAGCCTTCATCTTTTTCGTTGAACCAGTTACGGATCACAGAAAGACCGGGATTGATGCGTTGCCGCATCAGTTCCCGGTATACATTTGGCGCGATCGCCATTTTGTTGTAGTACTTGGCATAGGTGAACATAAGGTAGATGATGAGATCTTCCAGCTGATGACAGATGTCGTTGCAGAGGTAACGCCACTCGTCATATTGTACCGGGGCGGCAGTTTCCACTTCCAGCCAGCTGAAAGGCACATCATTGCAAAGCGTTGTGATCTTTTCCTGGCAAATACGCACGTATTTTCTGATAGTGGCTTCACTCACTCCGGCAGCCAGGCATTCATCAAACGCAATGGTAATATCTTCTATAGCGGTAAGGGATTGCCTGTGCATAAAGCTGGCAATTTCATAAACAGCCGGATCATCGGGGCGTGGGGGGTGCTGCAGGCTTTCCAGCAGTTGCTGCAGCGGTAACAATGGCGTTCGCATATACAGGTGGTAATTAGGAATTAGGAATGATGCGTCAGGAATTACACTTATAGTATCAGGATCGCTGAAGTATAGCTATATACAATCTGGGCAGGAGCGTATCAAAGATAAGATCCTGGTTCCTGATGGATAATGCCTGATAGTTTGATGGTTGCAGAAAATAGGCCCAGAGTATGTGGGCCAGGCCGATTTCCTACAGCCGGGTCAACGATCAGCGTAATCGCGACGCTGAAGGAAACAAGTGGTATGAAGCGCCGGATAAAACTCTAATTGGTTACAAAGGGGAATTTTATTCTGTTAACCTCGCATTAACTTATTTCGATCATGAAAGGCTTATCATTGCATCCTGATTGAATTTTTTTAGTCTGTATACATGTAGCCGGGCACTCCTGTCCGGCTAATTCATGTAACATTTTCTGATCAGGCATGTTGGCCCGTTTTCTCTGTTTTTTCTTCATGATATTCCTGTTCCGTATTAATGGACCAGAGATTATCTTTCCCCGTTTCTCCGGCAATGATATTGTCCACAGCAACCATAGCGGTGAGCATGGAATGGTCTGCATTATTGTATTTGTGCATACCATTTCTGCCTACCAGGAAGAGGTTTGGAAAGGTGTTGACATATTTCTTTACTTCATCAAATCTTTCATAAGCGCCGAAATAAGCAGGATAGGTTTTCTCTACACGCAGAACCGTAGAGTCTAATACATCGCTGGCATTGGCTAATCCTATCTTCTGCAGCTCCCGGATGGCAAGTGCGGCGATTTTATCATCAGGCATTTTCCAGAAATCATCTGTTTCATTGCAGAAGAACTCCATCCCTACCCATGCCGTATTCGGATCGTTTACTAGGTAAGGACTCCAGTTATTGAACAATTGCAGACGCCCTACTTTTACATCTTTCTCCTGGATATAGATCCAGGTATCTTTCAGCTGCAGGGGCTTCCATTTACCTGTGCGTTTATCCTGTTCTGATAGGTTCTTCAGTAATATACCCACTGTGATGAAGTCCCGGTATTGTAGTCCGGAGGCAACTTCCTTCACGTTGTGTGGTACATCGGCTTCCAGGCTGGCAATCAGTTCTTTTACCGGCATGGTACTGAAGAAATAGTCGCCTTTCAATTCTATTGTCTGCAGGTCTGTTTTGTTAAAGGCCTCAATAGAGACGATCTTTCCTTCCTGCGCATTCACTGCAATTACGTCATGATGCATCAGGATGGTACCGCCCATTTCCTGTACCTGACGGGCTACTTCTTCCCACAACTGGCCAGGGCCTAGTTTAGGATAAAGGAACTGTTCGATCAGGCTGGTTTCGGTATCTTTCTGGGAGATATCCTGTGATTTCTTCTTCTTTTTAACAGATGATTGGATGGCATGCTGTATAGCCTTACGGATACTTACCCCTTTGATACGCTGAGCGCCCCATTCTGCAGGGATCTCATGACAAGGTACACCCCATACTTTTTCTGTATAATCTTTAAAGAAGAGATTATACAAGGTCTTGCCAAACCGGTTGATCATGAAGTCTTCCAGACTTGTTTCGGGCTTCCGTGGCGATGCCTGTGCCTGAAGGTAGGAAACCAGGATAGAGATGGTGGTGCCTACTCCCAGTTTCCTCAGTGTATCAACAGAAAGCTGAATTGGATAAGTAAAGAACTTACGCAGGAAGTAGATACGGGAAAGCCGTTCCCTTACCAGCATGACTTTATCGCTGTTGGCGGCGGTCACGCTGTCTCCTGGTGCTACCTGTCTGGATTTATTCTGATAGCTGATTGTAAATTGCTCGTTACCAGTGTCCTGTGCCGGTAGTATATTCAACCACCAGTTCATGACACGGTCTGATTTCGAGAAGAAACGGTGACCGCCAATATCCATACGGTTACCTTTATAATTAATGGTCTTTGAGATACCACCAATATCGCCTGACTTTTCCAGGATGACTGGAATGATATCTGTTCTTTTCAGTAATTCATACGCGGCTGTTAATCCGGCGGGACCGGCTCCGATAATAATGGCTTTTCTTTTAACAGGAGCTTCGGTATTTGTTTGTGGTATTAAAATAGGCTGATCCATGGGCTAACTTTTGGAGAGACTCTAAAATGGTAATGACGCAGTTTTCGTACGTTTCAAAGGTATGGGAGGAGGTCAGAAGTGAACTTAGGAGATGAGGAGAAAAACTTTGGAGGGAGGGTAAACGGATAGTAATAAAAAAAAGCTCCTGACGGAGCTTCCTGATAAACAATGCAAAACGATCTTTACATGCTTCTACGTAATGCAGCAATATTACAGTTGTAGTATTTTTCTACTTCACGTATTAGTTCTTCGGTAGTTTTATAACCTGTTAACTGGGCAATGTCCCTGAGTGAAACCGATTGCTGCATCAGGCTATTGTAGGCCAGCATCATTTTTAGCATATGGAGGAAAGCGTGGATACCTACACTAAACTGCTGCCGGAATATCTGTGCAAGTTTCACACCCGGCATATCAAACATCTTTGCTACCTGGTCTGCATTGTTCGCCATGTGCGGATGGTCTACCAGGTACTGGAAGATCTCATGATAAAGCATGCTTTGTGCTTCGTTCGGTATCCTGATCTCGTCAGCCATTGCGTCCTGCATGGCAAAGTTGAGGAATAGGTCCAGGCAGCAGCGCTCCATGAAATGTCTTGCCTGTGACTCTATATAACGGCAGGATATAATGTTCCGTATCAGCATATTACACACAGCATTAATACGGTATGGCTTCTCATTAATAATACTGGAATGCTTATGGATCGTCTTGTTAGACAATGAGTTCAGTCCCGGATAGCGCTGCGCAAGCTGCATAAACGCAGACGGTAATATATTGATATGGAAGGATAATATCTTTTGTCCGGCAAACATCGGTACCCGGTGCATATCTGCATAGAGGTTGAACAGGTTACATTCTTTTTCCTCTAATGTGAATCCGTTTGTTTTAAACGTGACCGCCCGTAGGGTATCCTCATACATAAAGTGCAGTGCCCACAGGTGAAACGGTGCATAAGGGCAAAGCACAATGTCTTTGCGTGCAAAGACATCATGCAGCCACAATGAGAAGGGGCCCAACGGAATATGCTGAGAGAGCATATTATAGTCGTTGTCCTGCTCAAAGTACAAGCCAGCATAAGGTATGATAAGGGGAAGATATTCAGAGGGTATATATGTTGCGGGTAGATATGACTGCTCAAGGCGGTCTATCAATAGTAGTTTGTTCTCCTCAGATAATGTAGGGTACATAATCACGTTTTAACGGTATCTTTTGATGACTACACATGAACTTGACAGTATACCAGACAACAATAGGTGCTAATTTACCGAGGCTGGTTACTGGAACAATGCGATATCGGCGCCGGTTATATCGATGAATTTTATGGGAAAATGTCGCACAACAATCACTACTTCTGTTATAACAGCTAAGCTAACAAATTGAGAAGGGATCTAAGTTAATGAGATGTTAACGAGTGTAAAAAAGTCTGGACCGTTAATCCGGAAAGATAAGTATATACTTCTTCGAGGGTTGTTAATATCTTGTCAGTGTCTTCACCAGGCAGTCCGGCGACGGTCACCACTACCCGCTCGCCTTTTTGTACAGCTGTATACGCCGGATACTCTCTGCTTACTCCAACTTCATAATATCGCCAGCTATGTATATCCGGCATGATCAATCGTATGCTGAACGCGGATAACGGTGCTCCTGCACCCGCTTCAAAACTACCTGTTATCGTTACCGCAGGACTAAACTGCTCATACGTCAGCTCCAATCCCTCCATATCCTCCCAGTCAGTATCAGACGTGATCCTGCAAATAGCCGCCTTCAGCTCAGCAATACGCACACTCTGCACCTGCATGATCTGCCTGTTGTACGCCTCGTAAAGCTGAATGAAATCGTCTATCTGCGCTGCATATTCGTGGAAGAAGCTGGCCAAATTTTCCGGTGGTAACATACCCATTTGTTTAATGAAGTTGGAATAGTCGTTTTTCATAAGTCAGGGATCCATCATTGGTGTACCACTAAACTAATCATTCAAAAATAAAAAGAAGTTAACGCTAGGTTAATGTGAAAGCGGCTCATCATATGATGAGCCGCCGAGGTATTCAGGAGTTAAACGGGGTATTAAATTAGTTCCAGGTTTTTTCGCCGCGTTTCATCTTGTTTAGTGTCTCTTTGAAAACGTCATCTCCAGGATTAACATCCAAAGCCTTCTGCTCCCACTTGATCGCTTCCTGCTGATTGCCTAACTTATGTAGCAGATTGGCATACGTATCAAACAGCTCAGGTGCCTGTGAAGACTCCATGCTATACTGACTCCAGGTCAGTGCTGTCTTCAGCTGATTGGTATCTGTCACATTCTCAAATATCGCCCAGGCAAATGTGTTCAACATGTCTGACGGAACATTACTTTTGTACTTATCCACCAGACGCTGCGCCGCCGGGAAGAAATTACCCCAGTCCTGGTGGTTTACACAATGTACCGCCTGACTAAACAATACCGCTTCCTCTCCTGCTAACCCATACTTTGATGTAATCTGGGATTCCAGCGTTGTCCAGTTAATATCCTTATTCTCGGTTGATACATGTGGCTTGATCTCGCTATTAAATATCAATATCCTTAACTTGTTCTGTATCCTTTCATTACCTATCAGCTGTGCTGCCGCAGTATGATTTTTTAACAGTATCGGGAAACCAGGATCACTGGTCTCATTAGTGAATTTCAACAGGAAATTCAGGTTGCTCAGCGTCACCGGGTTATTCATCTTCTTGATCGTTGCTGCACTCAATTCCGGAATGCTCTTTTCATCCTTTACCCTCACTGCCATTACCGTCAGGTCCCGCAGGAACTCAGGGTCGTTCTTCCCATTCCTGAACTGCTCCAACAAACTGGCATACTGCAGGTCCGGATTCGCTGTATCTGCCACCTTTGCCTGAAATACTCCCGGCGCTGCTGCATAGCTATTCGCCTGCGTCAGTATCTGACTGTGTATCTGACGTAAGTCTTCCGGTGCAATTTTGATCACCTCACGGTCGTAGGTCATCATTCCATTTTCTTCTGTTTCTACGTCGAATGGCTCTGTGTAGATAGAGCCGGACAAGCCCTGGGCTTCCAGTGTGCTCAGCTTCTTTACCATAGAGTCATACTTCAGCTTAAACACGGATGCTGGTACCTGTATATATCCCCATCCTTCCATATCATTCCATTGGTGCTTCAGGGTTGGTACTCTTACGCCACCCCATTCGCCCAGTACCCGTGCTTTACCTGCTAATGCCGGCGGAATGCCAGGGCCAGGATAGTCATGAATATCTGTCATATCACTACTCGCCCATTTCTGGTTCACATCTTCCGGGGAACCGCGGTCATAGTTCTCGCCGGTGTGACCATCTACCACTCTTGAAGGATCTTCCTGTTTCATCCATTCTGTCAGGCGTTTCTGATCATACCGTGCCCAACCTTCGTTGAACAGCACCCAGATCACAATGCTCGGGTAGTTATACAGCTGTGCGATGTTTTCTTTGTTCTCTTTCTCAAATGCCGCTTTTGCCTCCGGCTTATCGCTGGCACAGGTCACCATATCCTGCCATACCAGCATACCTGCTTTATCTGCATGGTAATACCAGCGGGCTGGCTCCAGTTTGATATGCTTACGGATGGTGTTATAGCCCATATTGCGTATGGCCATTACATCAAACTTCAACGCTTCATCTGTTGGCGCTGTATATAGTCCTTCCGGCCAGAAACCCTGGTCCAGCACACCCAGGTGATATACATATTCGTTATTAAGGAACAGGCGCTCCACCCCTTTATCGTCTTTCTTCACTTCAATCTTCCGCATACCGAAGTAACTGCCGATGGTATCTACCACCTTACCCTTGTTCAGGAGTTTTACAGTCAGGTTATACAGGTTAGGCTGATCGGGGCTCCAGAGTTTGGCATCCGGTACAGGCAGGAGCAATGTAGTACCTGGTTTGCCTTTGGTCTTTTTACCGTTGGAGGCGATTGCCTCTACCGTGTAATCGCCGGTTTTGCCAGCTGTCAGTACTTCCAGTTTCAACTGGCCTTTATCAATATCCGGGGTGATGCGGATGTTGTTGATATATGCTGCCGGCACTGTCTCCATCCATACCGTTTGCCAGATACCACTGCTGGCGGTATACATGATGTTCTGGGGATTCAGCACCTGCTTCCCATGCGGATTCGCGCCCTGATCTGTAGGATCCAGCACTGACACTTCCAGTTCATTTGCACCGTCTTTCAGGACGTCTGTAATATCGAAAAAGAAGTTCTGATAACCGCCGGTATGGCCGCCAATCTCTTTACCATTCACATATACTTTCGCATCCCAGTCCACCGCGCCAAAGTGCAGCAGCACTCTTTCATCGCTGCTGACAGCAGGTTTATTGATGCTACGCTTATACCACAGCCGCTGTGTAGGTTGCAACTGCCGCTGTACGCCTGACAAAGCTGACTCAATAGGGAAAGGTACCAGTATCTGACCATCAAAATGAGCAGGCTTTCCGGCATCTTTATCGGTGATGGCATACTGCCACAAACCATTCAGGTTCTGCCATTCGTTTCTCACCATCTGCGGACGAGGATACTCCGGTAATACATTCTGGGGATTTACATCTTTTGCCCATCGGGTCTGGATGCTGACCGGCTTCATCTGCCAGGTGGAATTGTTGGGGACTGTCTGCGCGTAGATGCTGTTATACGATGCACAGAACAATGCAATGGCAGCCACTGCAGTATGCATTCTCTTCATGTGTTGTTGGTTTTTGTGAGATGAACCGGCCTGTCTCGGAGGCCATACAATACTCAGGTGCAAGGGAATAGTTGCACTCACCACTTATTCGTAACAACCATTGAAGATATAACGCGCTTATTTTTTAATCCTGAACTCGTAATATTGCTCTACAGCATCCACCAGCGTGTCGGCATCACTAAAGCCTGCCGCATCTGCAATCACCTCATGCGACCACTGCACCTGATGAAGGGCATTGTATGCCATCATCATCCGTAACATATATGTGAAGTCATGTATGGTCATGGCATAATGCTGCACAAAGCCTTTCTCCAGCTTCGCCATTGGAATATTGAATATCAGTGACAGCTCAGACACTGAACATTGCTTGTGCGGATGCTCTACCAGAAACCGGAATAGCTGCCGGTATTCGTCCTGGTATTCCAGGCTGCTGAAAAGGAAAGGCTCGTCTGCATGTGCTTCCTGTGTGGCAAAGTTCAGCAGCAGTTCCAGGCAGCAACGATAGATAAAGACATGCGCCTGCTGACCTGTATACCTGCAGGTCAATATTTTCTGAATCAACAGGTCGCAAACCGGGTTAACAGGATGCGGCCTCGCATTGACAGCGCTTGTTCCGGTAGTAGACTGACGGGTCAGCAAGGCCCGCAGCTGCGGATATCGCTGTGCCAGCGCCGGCAGAAACGCAGGCCGGATGTTAATATGTACAGACAGTACCTTCGTATTGTCTGCCACTGGAATGCGATGCAGCCCCGGATCGAGGTTGAATAAATTACATTCCCGTTCTTCCAGCGTATAAACGGCTTTCTGTGTTCCTTCCACTACCAGCGTATCCTCATACATAAAATTCAACGTCCATATGTGATAGGGCGTATATGGTAACAGCATTATCCTGTCTTTGGCAAAGATGTCATGCATCCAGAGGGAGAAAGGCCCCACGTTAATATGCTGGGAAAGGATCTCACACTCTTTGTCTCCCCGGAAGTATAGTCCGGCGAAAGGCATGATCAGTTTGAGGTACTCTACTGGCAGACTGCTGGCTGGCACATATGATGGTTTATTCTTCTCGATCAGCAGTAGTTTGTTCGCTTTAAATAAGATAGAATGCATAGTAGTGGTAGTTTACGGTCGGTGTAACAAATGCAGTACGGTGTCTCCCGTTTCAAACCTGTAGTCTATGTTGTCAATTGATTTCAAACGTGTCAGGAATGTCTTCAATGGTTCGTCTTTTTCCAGGCGGGATGTATATGTTCGCTGGCTGGTCGCTTCAGAATCAAGGACTACCCTGATCCGGTAATTCCTTTCCAGTACTTTGCTGACTTCCGCTACCGGTGTGCTCCGGAAGGTGTAGTAACCCTGCTTCCAGGATAATACTGCCATCAGATCCCTGTCCACTATCTGCGGTCGCCGGCCTGGCTGATAACTGACTGCCTGCCCTGGTTGCAGCACGATATCGCCGTCTTTGGTTTGCATACGTATAGCGCCTGTCTCCAGCAGTACCTGTTCTGCTGTGCTATCATAGGTGTTTACATTAAAAGCCGTTCCCAGTACCTGGATGGTACTATTGGGTAACTGTACCCTGAACGGTTGCTGCGCATGCTGGGCTACCTGCAGATAAGCCTCTCCGCTAACATGTATCTCCCGTCTGCTGGTAAATGCCAGTGGGAACTGCAAATGGCTGGCTGCATTCAACTGCACCGTTGTACCATCAGGTAATTGCACGGTATATTCCTTACCCGGTGGTACGCGTATAGTTGCCAGCCGGGCGTCGTCGTTACCTCCCGACCAGGACAATCTTCCCGCTACTTCACGGAAGGAGATCCCGTTCTCTATAAACTGCTGCTGCCCGCTGCCCAATTGATAATAGCTACCATCGGGCAGCTGCAGTACAACAGATTTGAGGGCGAACGATGGGATAGGCTCCGGCGACACTGGCTGAAACGCCGGAAACATTATCTTAGACATCATCAGCGCCAGCAGCAGCATAGCTGCTACGCCTATGGTAGTATTGACAATTATTGTACGCCGCCTGCGCCTCCTGGCTGCAGTAATAATGTGCGCTGACGGCAACTCCTGCGGAAGGGCTTCTACTACTGATTGTATATCAGCTCCTGTCAACGCCGCATGCATACGCTCCCAAAGAGCCTGCGCGGCAGGATCCTGTTCAAGGAGTTTTTTGAGGGTGATACTGTCCTCAGGAGAGATATGCCCCGTCAGTTCTTCCAGTATCAATTGTTCAATGTAGTCGGGATCTACCGGCATGATAATCCTATAAAGTGATAAACACACTTCTAGTAGCTGCCGATGCAAAAAAAGTACTGTGGGAAATTCAAATTTTCTTCAGATGCTGACGCAACACCTTTAATGCCTGCTGTACATGGTTCTTCACCGTCTGTACCTTGATGTTCATAATGCCGGCAATCTCTTTCGATGTCTTCCTTTCAATATAAGACATCTCAAACGCCCTTCTGCTGGTAGGGCTGATTAACGCCATGGCAGCCTGGAGCTGGCTGTTTAGTTCCTTGATCTCTAAGTCGGAAGAATGGGTCACTGATGTATACAAAGCGGCATAGATCTGCTGACGGTTACGCATGCTCACCTCCTTACGCAGCAAGGCCACACACCTTTGCCGCACCGCACCCGCCAGGTATGCCTGTAAACTACCCCTGATAGCCAGCGTAGACCGGTTGTTCCAAAAATAAATCAGCACATCCTGTACCGCATCCTTGGCCGTAGCCTCGTCCTGCAACCTGAAATATGCCTGCAGATATAACATATTAACATAACGATTGTAAAAGGCGTCAAATGCCGCCTCACTGCCCTGCCGGATCAATAGAAATAGCTCGTCTTCTGAATGGTTGTTACTCATTGGACTCATAATAAAGACTCTATTTTCTTTATGAGTAAATGTATCTTAATCTGATACACAGATGAGTTAATTCGTTGTTAAGGAGAAAAAAATAAACACAGGAGTACTTTTGTCTATTTTCTGCTACTTATTATCCAATACCGACATATTCCTTATGGGAATGCCCACATGTGCCACACGCTGTACGCTACTGCTAGTACTGTTTACCTGTTGCCTCTTACAGGTAAAAGGACAGCTGGAACAAACAAAAGTCTCCGTCTCCGGTAAGCAACTGCCCCTTCAGCATATCTTCAACACTATCCAGGCACAAACTAATTTCTACTTCAGCTATAACGCTGATATCGATGTTACGCAACTGATGGATGTACATTTTGTCAATACGCCCCTCAGCATCGTCCTCCATACCATCCTGCGTAATAAATACGCCTGGACGCTCGATGGGCACTCTATCAACCTCAGAAAGCTCCGGCAGCAATTACCCCCTGCCACACCTTCTCCTCCGGCAGATACGCCAAAACTCCTCATCGGAAAAGCACTCGATGAAACGGTCGTTATCGCCTATGGTACTACCACCCTCCGCTTCGCCACCGGCAATCTCACCGCCATCAAAGCTGAAAACATCGCCGGACCTGCCGGCGCTAACATCCTGCTTGCGCTGCAAGGCCGTGTACCTGGTCTGCTCATCACACAAACCGGCGGTATAGGCGGTATGGCGATGAAGGTGCAGCTCCGCGGACAAAACAGTCTCGTTAATGGTACCCAACCCCTTTACATCGTTGATGGCATCCCTTTTAATCCGGTGCTGACCGGCGGACTCGGTTCTTTCATATGGGGTGAAAACGCTTCCGCTTTCAACTTCATCAACCCCGAAGATGTAGAAAGCATTGAGGTGCTGAAAGACGCTGACGCTACGGCCATTTATGGCTCCCGCGGCGCTAACGGAGTAATACTGATCAATACCCGCAAAGGCCGCATTGGTAAAACCCGCCTGCGCCTTAACATCGCCAAGGGCATCACCCACACTGCCCGGAAAGTTAAGCTCCTTAACACTGCCCAATACCTCGAGATGCGCCGTGAAGCCTTCCTCAATGACGGTGTCGCTCCCAACGAAAGAAATGCTCCCGACCTCCTGCAGTGGAACCCTCACCGCTATACCGACTGGCAACATGCCCTCATCGGTGGTACGGGCAACAATACCTCTGCTCATGCGGCTGTTTCTGGTGGTACCACCCATGGCCAATACCTCCTAAGTAGTCACTACCGGAAAGAATCCCTGGTATTCCCCGGTGCCTTCGGTAATACCCGCGGCGGTATGCACATCAGTACCAATACCTGGACTCCCGACAACCGCTTCAACGCGGCCTTTACAGGTAGTTTCCTGGCAGATAGAACCATGCTGCCCGGCTTTGACTTCACCAGCAGGATCATGCTGCCGCCTAATACGCCGCCGCCCTACCTGGAAGACGGTAGCCTCAACTATGCCTGGCTCAATCCTTACATCGCGCTGGTCGGACCCACCTTCGATGCCCATGTTACCAACCTGCTGGCTAATGTCGGTCTGCAATACCGCCTGTTGCCAGGTCTGTCGCTCAAAACCACCATGGGCTACAACTGGCTGACGGGTCGCTCTTCCATCCTCACACCGTTAGCCATCTATCCTCCTGCTATCCGTAATACCCGCACGGGCTCTTCCCGGCTTGCACACTACGAATCTGTCTCCCGCATTATCGAACCGCAGGTAACCTATACGCATGATAAAGCTGACTGGTATATACAGGCGCTTGCCGGTGGCACCCTCCAGGGATATAATGAGTCCCGCGAAACACTCAACGCCGATGGCTTTAAAGATGATGCGCTGCTGCACAATATCTATTACGCCGATACGGTCTATGGTAAAAAGGAAGGTGCTATCTACCGCTATCTCGCTTTATTCGGTCGCCTCAGCCTCCGCTATCACAACCGCTACCTGCTCAACCTCAGCGTACGCCGCGATGGCAGCAGCCGCTTCGGCCCCCGTAAACAGTTTGCGGTCTTCGGGGCTGTAGGCGCTGGCTGGATCTTTACGGAAGAGAAATTTATGCAGCCCCTCCGGCATATACTCAGTTTCGGTAAACTACGTTCCAGCTACGGCACTACCGGTAACGACCAGATAGGCGATTATCAATACCTTGGGCAATATAACCCCACTGACGGCACTTACCAGGATGTGACAGGACTAACCCCCGCCCGGCTGTTTAACGCCGATTTTGCCTGGGAATTGACCCGTAAATCGGAAGCAGGCATTGAGCTGGGCTTCCTGCACGATAAACTGCTCTTCTCTGCCAGCTATTACGTATACCGCTCTTCTAATCAGCTGGTGTCCTATCCCTTGCCGGATATTACCGGGGCCGGAAATATCATTGGTAACCTGCCGGTACTGATCCGTAACAGCGGACTGGAACTTGCACTCACTACGCAACACATCAAACGCCGCCGGTTTGAATGGGCCTCTTCTTTCAACATTTCTTTCTGCCACAATAAACTTATTAACTACCCTGATCCTACTATCCCTATACAATCATCCTTTCAGTTTGTAGAAGGACAAGCCTTGTCTCAGCAATATGTTGCTGATGCCATGGGCGTTGACCCGCTAACAGGCACTTACCTGTTTGCTGATGCCCATCATCACCCCGTGCCGGCGGATAAGGCTGCCGAAACCCACCCGGTAGATGTCATACCTGTATGTTATGGCGGCTGGCAGCACGATTTCCGGCTGGGTAACTTCGGACTGCAACTCCTGCTGCAATTCACCCGCCAGCAGGGTGTCAACACCACTTTCGATCCTGACTATATGCCGGGCTATCAGCGTAACCAGTATGCAGCTGTACTATCCCGGTGGCGGCAACCAGGCGACGTTGCCACTCACCAGCGATATACCCAGCTTACAGGACTGCGCGATAGTTATAAACAGGCTATCTCCAGCGATATGGGTTATGAAGATGCCTCCTATATCCGGTGCCGCTTCATAGAAGCTAACTGGTCGCTACCCGCTGCCCCTTTGGCCCGGTTGCATCTACACGACGTGAAGCTGTACCTCCAGGCTCAAAACCTGTTTACACTCACCCGCTATTCAGGTCTCGATCCGGAAACGCAGTCCAGAACAACCTTGCCGCCATTGCGGGGGCTGGCCTGCGGACTGAAAATAGCGCTCTAAACATATACGCCATGCGATGGAAACATATATTGCTCACCGGAATGCTGCTGCTATGCGGATGTCGTAAGATGCTGGACGTAGGCACACCGATAGACCGTACCACTACCAATGCTGCTTTCGATACAGATGTCAGCGCCGCTGCCGTACTAACCGGCCTCTATTTCACCATGAGCACCAGCGGTGCTTTCATGGGCAATACCGGTATGTCTTACCTCTGTGCACTCTCCGCCGACGAGTTCCTGCTGCAACAGGAAGATCCGCTATCCCTGTCCCTATATCAGAATGATATCCGGACTACGCACGTTCCCTTCTGGCGGGTACTGTTCCAGTGCATCTATGTGGCAAATGCCGCTGTCGAAGGACTGTCCGCCACCACCCGGCTAACGCCGGCCATTCAACGGCAACTACTGGGGGAAGCCCGGTTCATGCGCGCCTTCTGCTACTTCTACCTGGTCAATCTCTTCGGAGAAGTACCCCTCGTAACTACCACTGATTACAAAGTGAACGCCGGCATGCGCCGCACGCCTGTTACCCGCATCTATGCACAGATCATTGCCGACCTGAAAGAAGCCCGGCAACTGCTGGCTGCTACCTACTTCAAAGGCGATATACTCTCTGAAAGCCAGGAACGGGTACGCCCCAATAAGTGGGCAGCTACCACGCTGCTGGCCAGGGTATACCTATACCAGGAAAACTGGGCCGAAGCCCTCGAAGCCGCGACTGCCGTACTGGATAACCGCGATAGTTACAATATGGTCAGCCTGCCGCAAGTCTTTCTGAAAGACAGTAAAGAATGCATCTGGCAGTTACAACCTGCCAACGAAACCTTCACTGATGACGGAGCTCTCTTTATTGACCAACGCCCGGTGCAGATCAGCGCCAGCCTGCTACACGCCTTCGCATACAATGATCAGCGCAAACGCTATTGGCTGAAAGGATCCACATCGCCCTATCCTGCTAAATACCTGGCTGCTGACTTATCTGCTACTGCAAAAGAGTACCTCGTAGTACTACGACTGGCAGAAGTATACCTGATAAGGGCTGAAGCACGTGCGCATACCGGCGACATCTCCGGTGCACGGGCAGACCTGAACGTGATCAGGCATAGGGCCGGATTACCCGTAACAGATGCCGGCGATACCGATATGCTGACAACCCTTATCCTGCAGGAACGCCGTATAGAACTGTTTGCAGAATGGGGCCACCGGTGGATGGATCTGAAACGCACGCGCACCATACAGCAGGTCATGCCGGCAGCAGCAAGGGCGAAGGCTGCAAACTGGCAATCCTATGACGCCTTATATCCTATCCCTGTCAGTGAAAGACTGCTCAACAAAAACCTCTCTCAAAATGAAGGTTATCCGGATTAATCGTTGTCTCCAAAATCACACGTTGCTGTCCTAATTCTTTTCCATTTTAGTAATTCTATCTTAGTGCAAACACATTTTCTTTATGCACAAAGCCAGGATTATTTTAACGTTGATCGCCCTGTTGGCAGTAGCCGGAGGTATTATGTCTTTCAAAGCCGGAAAGCGCATGCAACAGGCAAATCTCTTCTATCCGACTACCGGCGATTTTTTCCATAATGGTGCGTCGCGTAATCTTATGTATGCCTATCTGGCTCCTTACAGGACTTTCCAGACTGACATTCTGGAACCGCCATTGAACATTACCCGTGCCCTGTACACCAGAACAGTACAATCCACCACAACTATCGGCGGCGCTTTCTATTTCATTACTGTAGTAACTGGTGCACCATGGCCTACCCTGGCCGGCATTTATGATGATAATGGTCAATGACCCTTCATCCAGTCCGGCATCGGCTGTCCTTTCAGATAGTGATCAAAGAACTGCTGCTGCCGGACTGAAAAGTCATGCTTATCTTCATTTCTGTACAACTGGTGTCCTTCTCCCGCATACTGGAGCAGCCATACCGGCCGCTGTAAACGCCGCAATGCGGTGAAAAACTCTATGCCCTGTGCAAAGGGTACTGCGTTATCATTGTCATTATGCAGCATCAGTAATGGCGTGTATACCTTATCCGACCGCATCACCGGCGAATTGTTCAGGTACCGCTGCGGACGCTTCCATGGTGGCGTCGCCATCTTGTTCTGCCCCTGCTCATATAAGGGTTGCATCGCTGTACCTGTTAATTTCCTGACAGCGCCATATCCGCTAATGAAATTTACCGGTCCGGCGGAAGCTTGTGCTGCTGCGAATCTCCGCGTATGCGTTATCACATAGTTGGTGACATATCCCCCGAAACTATGCCCCTGCAATCCCATTCTCTTTTTATCTGCCCAAGAGAAACGGGATACATACCGTGCAGCACGTATCACTGCACGGGCGGCACTTTTGCCGGTACGCGTTGCCTTCGTCACTATATGTGGTACAAATACAACATAACCGTTGCTGACGTACCAGGGGATATTAAGCCCACCTTCACTTAATGCCGGCGGTACATACCGATGCAGCTGATCTTTACTGCCCTCATAGTAATGAAAGATGACAGGATACTTTTGCTGCGGATAGAAGTCTTGCGGTGTATATAACAGGCCATGTTTTGTTAATGTAACACGCAGCCAGTTGTATTTCTTCTCCGGATATACTTCCCTCAATGGCAGAAAGGATATAAAGTCTGTTGTGAATAGCAATACCGGACTGCCATCAGCGCGCATACGCGTTATTAACCAGGCAGCAATATCTTTTGCTTTAACGGGTTTATAATGATCCAGCGGATACACCGGCATGTAATACAGGGCGTCTGTCATACCACAATTCACCAGTGTATGCTGCCTGATCCGCCAGTAACCGTTTGCTTTGGTCTTATTGTCAAAAGCAGTTAGCACGTCGGGTGTCAGCATCCTGAATGTCAGCCGGCGTGATTGTCCGCGTGTAAGATGTTCTGCCGGTCGCTTTCCCCGTGGATCTATCGCCCACACCTCCCGCTGTGTATGCATAAATACGGTGCTGTCGCCTGCTGCCCATTGCGCGATGCCAATGCTTTTCATCAGCCGGCGGCTACGGCCTGTGCCTATCTCATAGCTGTATATATAACCATCTGATGGATCATACCAGGTCATGAATTGTTCACCCGGTGAGACGGCCGGCTGCAGTAATAGTTTGTCTGCATTAGACACTACCTGCCGCTGCGTACCGGTATGGGTATCGAACAGGTATAGCGTTGCGGTGCGCTGTTTATTCCAATAGTACTCCTGGTGATGCAGTATGTTTTGCGTAACGATATACCGTCCTCCCTGTTGCCAGGCGATCTGCGTACTATCCGTAGTAACGGGGTACACCCGCTTTGTAGCCAGTATCATCACCATGGTTACCGGCATCGGTGGTGGCTTTTGCAGATAGTAATCCTGATAATGCCAGATACGCAGTTTTGCTGTGGCAGTCGCCTGTGGCCGGGGGAGCTGGTATAGCAGGTGTTTACCATCTTTTAGGAACTGTAATCCGCCGGCACAGTTGTATAGCAGTAAGGTGGTACTATCTGTTAGGGGCTGATAATGCCTGAGATGGCCGTTTTCAACAAATGCCAGTTGTGTGCCGTCGAATGCGATGGCCTGTACAGTCCCGTGCCATACCGTTTTCGTCGTATTGTGCCGCAGGTCTTTCCAGAACAGGGTATCGCTCTGCTGAAGGACGAGTTGATCAAAATGCGCCTGATAAGACTGCACGTTTGGCAGGTATTGTATGCTGTCTCCATCTGCGATGACCAAAGTATCGCCCGGCAGCTGACAAAGGAAATAGTTTGCTGAGAAGGCGGCGTTGAACCCCTGCGGAAAAGTCCGGTAAAAGGAATGGTGTATCGCCTGGTATACCAGGGTATCACCTGCTGTTGGCGAACCATATTGATACCAGCAATAGCGGGCATCATGCCGCAGTGCGTAGTCTGCGGATAGCGTCATCCACGTACGCCAGCTATCATGTGTCAGCGGTGGCAGCTGGGCCTGTACTGTGAGCGGATAGCTGTAAAGCAATATTAAAATACATAAACGGGTTAACACAGTAGTTCTTTTTATGATGTTGAAATAAGTTAGGTTTTAACTATTAACTTTAATTTGTCTGAAAAATATTCTCTATCTCCAAAGTATTGGATGGATCTGGTAGTTTAAATTCCTGCATATTATGAGAATGCAATTCCTGAGATATGTCTATCTGGCAATGTTCACCATGCTGCTGCAATTTATTGCCTTTAAGTATTTTTATCCGTTTCCCAACTTTATGCAGGATTCTTACAACTATCTGCGTAGCGCTACAGAGAATATTGATGCGAATATGTGGCCGGTTGGATATGCGAAGCTGATCCGGTTTGTCGGCTTTTTTACGCATACTGATACGGTCCTTGTCTTTGTACAATACTTTTTCTATCACCTTTGCGCCTTATATTTTTTCCTGACATTGCTGGATCTCAATACTTCCAATCCCTGGACGCGGCGTATCATTTTCTGTTGCCTGTTCTTGAATCCTGCTATTCTTTACCTCAGCAATTATATCACCAGCGACGTCTATTTTATCGGACTTAGCCTGGTCTGGATATCCCAGTTATTCCGCCTGGTGTATGAGCCCTCACGCTGGCTGCTGGCTGCGCATTTACTGGTGTTGGTGCTTGCGTATACCATTCGTTATCATGCGCTGATCTATCCGGTGATCAGTATAACAGTGATCGTATTCTGCCGGTTTTCGGTCCGGCTGAAGATAGCCAGCGGACTGCTGATGATCAGTATGATCGGCGGCTTTATGCTGTATACTGCGGATGCCAATCTGCGTGTAATGGGCGTACGTCAGTTCTCTGCTTTCAGTGGCTGGCAGATGGCAAGCAATGCGGTTTATGCGTATGCACATATGCCCGAAAGACCAGCGCTGGAAGTGCCGGAGCAGTTTACTGTTATCCACCGTAAAGTGACGCATTACCTGGATTCACTGCAACAGGTTCCTATGTCCCAACGACCAGATGGGTGGCCAATGATGGCGTTTTACCTATGGGATCCCGGGTCGCCGTTACAGCCTGTACCGGGTGCAGTGAACATAGCAGATAATGCGGCACATCTACAGCAGATGGCGGTAGTGGCCCCTTTGTACAATGATTATGGTAAATACCTGATCAGCCAGTATCCGCTGCAATATTTCCGGTATTATCTCCTGCCTAATTTTATCCAGTATGCTTATCCGCCGGCAGAGAACCTGGCCGTGTACAACGACGGCCGCGACACCGTATGGCCGGTTGCACAGGCCTGGTTCCACTATCCTTCCAACAAAGTTAATACCCGTTCCGGCAAGCAGGAGCTGCAGATATTTGACTATTACCCTGCGGCGATGGTAGTGATCATCCTGTTTTTTATTTCAGGGTGGATTGCTTACTACAGCGCCGGCGGACCATCATTCGCAGACACCCGTTTCAGAAGTGCTTTGCGGATAGGAACATTTTACTGGATCATACACTATGGTTTTAGTGTGCTGGCATCTCCGGTGGTGCTGCGTTATCAGTTATTGAATATGGCATTAGGATCAGTATTCGGTGTTCTCTTGTGGCAGGTTGCCCGGGATCGGATACGTTCAGTCCGAATGGCAGAACGGCTGCAATTGTAATAGCGCTGCTTTTCACTTTCCAGTCCTGCCCGTACAGATCTGCTGCGAATAAGACAAACAGGGGTGCCTGACTGTCCCGCGTTATCTGCAATTTAAAGTCAAGTGTTATTTCACGGTTCTTTTTAACGGGGCGTATACCGGAGGTGGACTTATGCAATCTGAAGTCCATTTTCTGAAAATCCATCTCAGCGATGGCTACCTGCAATTCATACTTTGCGACGCCTTTGATAGTTTGTACATTCTCATATAAATCAGGATGATATACCCTGATATTAGCTGTTCCGCTGGACCTGCTGACGTCAACGTTTGCAAAAGAGAAGCAGAAGATGTCGTTAAATAACGTCCCGGTATTCAGTTCCAGCTCCCGCAGTAATGTCAGGTCAGTATTGGCGATGGTGCGTTCTCCGGCGGCAGATGAAGTATCAGTACGCAGCAAGGTGCTGAAGCTTCTTGTCAGCATGGTATGTCTGGCGCGATCGTGTACAGGGCCCTGTACACTTTCCATAGCAGTGCGCAGTAATTTGGCGCAGCGTGCCGCGGTGGTGAAGTCCTGCCAGTTGGCGCGTACCTTTTTGAAGGCCGGGTCGGTGGCTAACCTTTCTTTTGAGTGGCCACGGAATTTTTTTAAAGTATGTCTGTTGTTTGTATTCTTTTGCATGATAATAAGTTTTTATTGTAAATAATTTTTGCGTTTATCGGCTGTATTAGCCGGAAATGTGATTCTGTTGAACATCTCGCGGAACCTGCTTCTGATGCCTGTTCCGTACTTCTCTTCCAGTTGTAGGGTATTCAGGGCAGAGGTAACATGGGTGATGATGCCATGTTGCACAAACAGTTCGTACCGGGCCAGCAGTATCTGTTGCATGATATTGCAGGAGGTGCCGTAGTGTTTGGTATTGATCTCTTTACCCAGGTCATCAAAGCAGCAGACAGCCTGTATACTGCTATTTTTGCTGAGGCAATCGTAAGAGTAGCGCATAATGGTCTGGGTACCGGATTTACCGAAGTCCAGTGCTATCTTCGGACAACTATGCACGGCATATTCGTATGGGCTGTATACGATACAGCGCATGAGTTGCATCAGCTGTGTTTTACCGGTACCGATATCTCCACCGAGGAAGATACCTTTGTTCAGATCTATCCTGCATTGACTGGCAACCACGTCATCGCGCAGCATCCAGGCAACGATGGGCACGATAATAGGCAGATCTGGTTTATGCAGCTTGAAGTGTGGTCCGAATAGGCTGCGTCCTTTCTGCTGCAGTCGCCGCAGGATATCTTTGTAATCAAAAGGGCTCGTGATAGAAGCCGGCACGTCTACTGCCATTGTTGTTGTTGTCATTTTGAGGGATATTATTGTACTCGTGATAATTTACCGTTTGGTTTGTTACAGTTTTATATTCCTGTTTAAGAATATGTCCTACATGTGATACCGGTAGTGTATCATTTGCAGACCGCTGTGGTACCTGATCTGGTACACGGGCAGGCGTTTGTGTTGTGTTATGAAACGGTATCATGGTTACGCTGGCAGATTCAAACCTGTTCTTTGACGGGTGGTATTGAATAAAGCCGGCAGCAGTCAGATCTTTCATACAGGCGTAGTATGTTTTTTTTGATCCGATTTTTGCTTTCGCCATCATGACGTCTCGATATATTTTCAATTCATTTTTAAACTTAGCCTGGTTCCACATTCTGAAGAGGGCGAGGTATAAGCTCTGGTGATAGGGCGTAAGCCACTCTTCGCTTTCTGCTTTCGCAAAAAACGTGTTCAGATGAATGATATAATTCATGCCGATATCGTTATGCCGGTAATCCGTAGACAGGCAATGACGTGATTGTACAGCGACAGTCAGCTGCCTCCGGATGATCGGCGCAGTTAATAAATATTATATAGTCGAATAATTGGTGAATCCCTGGTGGTCGTCCGGGGGATGGACGTTTACGCGAGGCGTTGTAACGGCACTTTCAATAGCTAATATAAAAGCGTTGTGAGAGGCCATGGTACAGCCGCCGGCAGTAGTGCCTGCGATTATAGGGATAGTAGTAGGGGTAGGGGTAGTCGTAGTAGCAGGAGGGAGAGGAACAGGGTCAGGGACAGGCGGGAGGTGAGGTTAGCGGTAGCATTGACAGACTGCATCGGCAGTCGCTCGAGGAGATCGTTTAATCGATTTTCATTAGGACAATTGCGCAAGCGCAAGGAAGTTGTCTGTTCCATCTGTTTTGATTTTTTTTATTGTGGCGGTAACCTGTTATTGTTAATGAGCTATTCTGGATAGTTAGTCTATAGTATTCTCTTTGTGCTGATTGCGTTAGCGTTTATTCAAATGGGGAAACCAAACAAGACAGGTTAACGTCCGGTTGATGATAAATAATCCCAACTAAGATACGAAAAAAGGAAGCGCAACCGATCATTTCGCTCACATTTTTCTCAAAAAAATCCGCTGAAAAAGTTTCGTCGCACACTCACCGCGTCATCGTCGCAATGTTGACGCAGTGGCGTCTATTTGGTCGCAGCATATCAGCAATTCGTCGGTATTATTGCACTGTTGACCGGCAATGAAGAGGCAGCGTCCGGGGTAAAAGAGAGACGCCTTTTACTCCACTCTGAATGGCAGGTCGATGGAAAAGTCAGCTGCTGATCCGGAGCAACAAGCGACGAACTAGCGACGGCGAAGCGACGAACAAGTCGCCTCCCGATACTCCGCCAGCAGCATTGTTCATCTTTAAAACTATTAACAATGGCACAATCAACAGATAATGTATTGCTCAAAGGAGCATCCGGAACCATCGGTGATCAGATCACTATCACACGTAGAAAGTCAGGCAAGACCATCATGGGCAAGAAACGCCGCTCCAGCGATCTGCCACCAACAGATAAGCAACTGGTCATCCAGCAGCGCTTCAAAGCCGCTATACAATATGCAAAAGCTGTATTGGCAGACCCGGTAAAGAAGGCTATGTACGCGGCATTTGCAGGCCCCGATCAAAGCGCCTATAACATGGCTATGAGAGATGCCTTTAAAGCACCCGTGGTAGATAGTATTGATACTACCAACTATCAGGGCAGAACAGGTAATCCTGTCATTATACAGGCTTCAGATGATTTCAAAGTAACCACCGTTAAAGTGATCATTCGTACCAACGCAGGCGCTGTCATCGAAGAAGGTGAAGCCACCCTGCAAGATAATGGCCTGGATTGGTTGTACACCGCTACTGTGAATAATGCCTCCTTAACAGGTAGCGTAATTACAGCAGTAGCCGTGGATACACCAGGTAATGAGACATCGAGAGAAAGAGTGTTGTAAGGAGAAGTAGGATGATTTATTTGGGAATAGGCCTCCGCGTGAGCGGAGGCTTTTAGTGTAACAGAAGAAAATGACGATCAGAATGTCGCACAATTAACCTAATTTGTGCCTGATTTCTATAGAAGTTTGCACAAACAGTACACAGGTATGTTTTTTGAGTTAAGAAGGATCCAGACACGGATTTCAGATTGATTATATATGGCAGCAGCAGATCAAATAAAAGGTCTAATAAGATCATTCGCTGAAGGCGATGAAGCAGGGTTTTATGCTACTGCAATGCAAATTGCTGCCTCTGAAGCAAGAAGTGGACACCTAGTACTGGCAAACGAACTGAAGAAGCTGATTGATAAGGCTAAAAGCACTAAATCATCGCGTTTAGGAATTGTAAAACCTTTTCCTATAAGTGCCAGCCAGAAGGAGCTCAATGATCTGTTAGAACTTATTCAACCTCATGAAAGGCTTCAGGAGATGATACTGGAGTCAAAAGTGCAGAAGTCGTTAAGGCGCGTGTTAGATGAGCAACATAAAGTAGAGCTTTTACGCAAGAATAATCTATCACCCAGGAAAAAGTTGCTGTTTGTCGGGCCTCCGGGCTGCGGAAAGACAATGTCTGCAAGAGTATTAGCTACCGAGTTAGGCTTGCCGCTTTTTATTATCCGTCTTGACGGTCTGATTAGTCGTTACATGGGAGAATCCATTGCTAAGTTGCGATTGATATTCGATGCTATGAATCAATTCAGAGCAGTCTATTTTTTTGATGAATTTGATAGTATCGGAACAACAAGAAATCAGCCTAATGACGTTGGTGAAATAAAGCGTGTGTTGAATACGTTCCTGCTACAGATAGAAAAGGACAATTCAAATAGTTTAGTGATCGCAGCTACGAACTTCCCTGAGTCTTTGGATCAGGCACTATTTAGGAGATTTGATGATATTATTCAATTTCCGCTTCCTGATCTTCAAGAAATTATTGCGCTATACCAGAAAGAATTAGCTGATTTTAAGCTTTCAGACACATTCAATATTCAAAAAATTGCTGCAGCATCTGTAGGATTAAGTTATTCAGATGTTCATCGTGTATGTAAAGATATTGTGAAGGATTTTCTTGTCTATGGGCCTGATGAAGTTTCTGAAGAACGTTTAATTATTTATGCTCAGCAGCGAAGACATCCATTTTAAATAAATTGTAACACCTCAAATGCCGTTACGCCACATCATTATCCACGGAAGAACACAGGCATTATCCTATAAAAGTATACAATCGGGTGGACGCTCTATCCCTTTAAAGGGAAGCGTTGATCGCAATAGACATGGAAATGCAATTAGAACAAAATTTAACGCAGCTATAGCTGGATTTCATCCAGATACAGATACTGATTTTGTGTGTCTGGTATTTATTTCGTCGCCAGGCTTTTTGATCGATATCGACAAGCTTGATAAAGGCGATTATAAATTGGCCAATTATAGGATTCTGGATAGACCTTGTCCCGATGGGACGAGCCAGAAAGTGGTAGAGGCTACGGTTTATCTGAATAAAAGGGCAGTTGCTAACTTTTTGAAAAGAGTTAATGATTATATCTACAAGAATACTGTAGAAGGAAACCCTAAAAATCAATCACTTATTGTCAATATTGAGGATATTCAGGCGGCCGTAATAGAAAGTTTCTGGCAGGAGCCGGAGCTTCCGTTTCCCGATCATAATGAAGTAATATGGTGGGAGATGTGGATGGATCGCGATGAAGATGATAATGCAGAAGATCCGCTACTTCCAATCTGGCCGATACTTGAAATGTCCGAAGTATATGTAAGTAACAGGTTCCTCAAATTTCCTGAGCATTTTGTTTATCTGGTCAAAGGAACTGCAAAGCAGCTGGCAAATTCATTTTTGTATACAGATCGACTGGTTGAAATAAGAAAGCCGAGAGAGACCGCCGATTTCTTTACAAGCCTAGAGCGTCAGGATCAGCACAACTGGATACAGCATCTGGCCGCAAGAACTACGACTGCCAGTGAAGGAAATGCAGTGTCGATTTGTCTTTTAGATACAGGGGTTAACACGGCGAATCCGCTATTGTCGAATTTAATTTCTGATAGTAACCTTGATGTGGTAGAACCTGCCTGGACAAAGTATGATACACACCCTGCTGGTCATGGTACTGCAATGGCTGGACTCGCATTATACGGAGATCTCACGGATGCTTTTGATACAAATGATCTGGTGCAGATTAATCATCATTTGGAAAGCATTAAACTAATTGAAAGAGGGTATCAGCATGACCCTCTTTTGTATGGATCAGTTACACAGGAAGCTGTAGCAAGAGCTGAAATAATGAATCCTGGTTTCAGACGCATTGCCTGTATGGCTGTTACGGTTGATGATATGACACATAAAGGGCGTCCTTCTTCTTGGTCATCTGCTATTGATCAGATTGTATTTGGGACTGCTGATAACCCAAATGAAAATACGCTCTTCTTTGTTTCATCCGGAAATTTATACCTGGATGAAAGAATAAACTATCCTTTATCTAATGCAGGTACGTCTATTCATGATCCTGCGCAATCCTTTAACGCGATTACTGTCGGTGCGTATACACTAAAGGACACAATAGATGCAGCAATGCACCCAGGGGCGGAACCTCTGGCGAAAAGAGGAGCCATTGCACCTTCCAATACATCTTCAGAGTCATGGTGTAATGAATGGTGCAGGAAACCTGATATTACGATGGAGGGTGGAAACCAGGCGTTACAAAATGGTAGTGTTATTGATCCTGAATCATTGTTGGTGCTTAGTACGGGTAGTGGTGGCATCGGACGCTCTTGGTTAACAAGTTTTGGAGAAACAAGTGGCGCAACGGCGCTCGCATCTAAATTTGCAGCAGAGTTGTATACCCATTACCCGACCTTATGGCCGGAAACAATAAGAGGATTGATTATACACTCGGCTGATTGGACCCCACAGATGTTAGGGAATAGAGCTATAGGAGAATTAACGTCTGAAGAGAGAGTCAGGTTGATTCGTAACGTGGGGTATGGTGTTCCTAACCTGGAAAAGGCGAAGTATAGTGCTGCAAATTCATTGTCATTAATAGCAGAAAGAAGTTTAAAGCCCTTTAAGCTTAATGGTAGTAAGACAGAACCAGATCAGTTTCATTTGTTTGACTTGCCTTGGCCTACTGATGTATTGCAGGATTTACTGGCTACAGAAGTGAGATTTAAAATTACTCTTTCTTACTTTATAGAGCCTAATCCCGGAAACAAGCAATATGATCTGGCTACCAGTTATCGTTCTCACGGCCTGAGGTTTAAGATGAAAGGTCCGAATGAAAGTTTGGCTGCTTTCAAAGCAAGAGTTAGTAAAGATATGCGTGACGCAACGTATATAGCAGAGGGGAAAGAAAGCTGGATGATTGGAGCTGCGGTAAGAGATAAAGGCAGTATTCATAAAGATATATGGATAGGCACAGCAGCAGCTCTCGCTACCAGGAATGCGATTGCTGTATATCCGGTTTCAGGATGGTGGCGAAACAGGAGAAAGCACAACAGATTTAACCATAGCGTGCGTTACTCATTGATTCTCACAATAGAGACACCCGATATAAATATGGATGTTTATACACCCGTGTTGAACATGGTGAGTATTGAAGTTTAGTGATTCGCTATGAGGTGTGGACAGATGCTGAGACTGTAAATCTCATCACTGCGCTTTATGTATAGTACCTTTTTTCTTACGGCTTTTGCAGCACATACATCTATCAGGATATTTCGTATTCGAGATCTGTTATCAGCTGAGATACAGTCTATGGTGACATTACTACCTGTCGCTTTCGAGCCAGAAGTAATGCCTTGATCTTTTTATATTCAGAGATCGTCACCAGCCAAATTTCAGATGTGCATTGCATCAGTATACTTCCTACTTACCTAATTCCCATTCGCCGCCACTTTAAACCCATAAAAACCTTCCACTTCGCTGATCAGTTCCTCCGTACTCAACCCAACTTTAACTGCGATCTCTCCCGGTTTATAAGTTTGTTGAACGATCATATCAAACGCTGTTATCATCTTCAGCATGTGATGACATTCTTTGATAGGGATAGAGAAATGTGCCAGGAACCCGGCTTCCATTTCTGTTTCACTGATCCGGAATTTCCAGCAAAGGTCATGTAGATCGAAGTGCAGATGCGGGTTGTTACGCATGTAATCGAATACCTGATCATACTTCCGGTTATCAGCGGGGGATATGACGATGGTGCCTTTGTATTGGCGACAGAACAGTCGGAAGAGGTCTGCGCAGCATCTTTCAAGGAACACACCTGCGTAGGTAACGAGGTAGCGGCAGGTCAGTATTTTAGATATAAGTAACCGCGAGAGGGCGCTGACAGGGAAAGGCTGTTTGTTAAGGACCTGGTATCCGGTACGGTTCTGCAGGATGCGTTTGTTGAGTTCCGGGAAGTCTGCAGTTAAGGCCGGCATATATTCCGGGAGTATGTTGATATTGACGGAGAGTGCTTTGGCGTCTTCCTCAAGAGGCAGCTGACTGATGCCGGGTTCCAGGTAGAAGAGGTTACAGGTATCTTCTGCGAGGTGGTAGGGGGATGCGTCAGGCAGCCGGACGTTCAGTCCGCTTTCAAAGAGGAAGTGCAGCGTGTAGAATGCGTGTGGGACGTACGGTAGTATATGTTGTTCCCCGTTGGATATAACATCGTGTATCCAGAGGGAATACGGTCCGAGGATGATGTGCTGGGAGAGTATATATACCTGGCCCTGTTGCCAGCAATGTATGGTGGCAGAGGGCAGCAGTAGTTGCAGATACTCTTCGGGTATCCTGGCTGTATTGGTGTTGCCTATCCGTTTGCCTTCCAGGGGTAGTAGTCTCGCATCTTCTGGTGACAGTGCGGGCATGAGTATTCGGTTTGCATTATAACACGCTGTTTGCCAGAATAGTTCGGACTATTCTTTCTTCGTGGCTTCCCTGATCAGGTATTCCATGAAAAGGAATGCAAAGGAAGTCATGATGAGGATGGGGAACATCTGGAACCGCAGGGCGATGGGGGAGGCAAAGACACTGAAACCGAAGTTGGTCAGCCAGAGGCAGACGACAAGCAGCAGTCCTTTACCGAGCAGGGAGTGCTGTTTATACCCCTGGAGCAGCAGAAACCCTAGCATGCCCAGGAAGAAGATGACGTTCATGGTACCTACCAGGATAGGGTAATAGTTCAGGATGTCTACTTTGAAGTCTTTGAACTTGGTTTCGACCTTATCGCTTTTGTATTCAAACCAGGTTTGGGCGATGGGGTGAACGGTTTCCTGGTTGGTGCTGTAATATTCCAGGAACTCGATGGGAGGCGCGTAGTACTTCAGGGCATTGGGCAGCAGGTAGAACTTGGCAAAGGGGATAGGGTACTGTTTGATGATATACTTGCCGTATTCCTCATATAGAGGCGCTACAGTCGCCCAACGCTTCAGTTCCGGGGCCAGTGTGTCTTTTTTGAATTGATTCTGCATATAAGTCCTTAAAGGGGCTCCTGGGGTCCACATGTAGATGGTACTGGCTACCAGGTCTTCTTCAGGGTGCCGGGGATTACCGACCGTACTATCAAAATATTCACGGATCATACTATCCAGCACCTGGTACTTTTTAGGTACAGGTTTGCGTTCCGCTTTGGGCACAAACTTATAGGCATACATGGCGTTATTGGCCATCTGCCAGCCTGTAAAGGGGGTAAAAATGCTCTTTTTGCTGATCTCGTAGTATTTGTGCTTATTATATTGGATAAAGCTGCCGATCAGGATCACACAGATAACCAGTCCCAGTACCTTTTGCAGGATAGGTTGTCTGGATAGGAGGAAAGCGATACCGGCTATTAAAGGGTAATACAAGGCATTATACCGTACGGTAAAGGCAAGGAACAGTACAATGGCATGGTAGATCATCAGCTTCCTGGAGGGGCGGTAGATGATCCATAGCAGGATGTTAAACCAGGTCAGGCTGAGTGACAGGAATAGCGTGTCGCTGGATACATAGTTGGCCAAGTACAGGAATACCGGGTTGAATAGCATGAATCCGAAGAGGCCAATCCGGGTATATCTGTGAGGGTTGTAGAAGTAGAACAGGGTAAATACCAGGGAGAGTATGCTTGCCTGGAGCATCAGGTACTGGAACACGACGAGCGCCGTATCCGAGTGTGTAAAGACGCTGAACAGGCGGATAAACATGGAATAGCCTACCGGATAAGTATTAATAGACAGGTTCTGGTGGGCGGTCTCCATATAGGCGTAAGAGTCGCCGTTAATGAAGCTGGCATATGGATACAGGTATTTGAAAAAGATCAGTTGGATTAGGATCCCGATAATGGCAGTCCATACGTAGGGGCGGTTATTGGGATCTTTAAATATGTAATCTTTGAGGCTCGGGTTACTCATGGGGAGCTTGATTGTGGTTAACGGGTTTTTTAAAGTTAGGTGGTACGCCGGGACGAATAGTTAGGAGATAAGGACAATTTATGATAATCGCTATCTCCTAACTAATATCCGCGTGAATGCAGTTATATTACCCGTTGTTAACCATCACTACATTATGAAACAGCTACTCCTTTTGTTTGTCCTGGGGCTTGCCAGCTGTGCCCAGGTTCCTGATGCCGCCGATATGCCAAAAGATCCTAAAGCATTACCACCGATCATTCTACTTAAAGGCGATACCGTCTCTAAGTACAGTACAGATAGTCTTGCGAAGGGGCGTCCTACGCTATTGTATTATTACGGACCAGCCTGTTTACCGTGTGATACATTGACACAGAAGATGCTGGCGGCGATAGATACGTTGAAGGATGTGAATATCTTCTTCCTGAGTGCCGGTAGTTTTCACGATGTGAAGTTGTATGAGAAGAAGTATGGGATGGAGAAGTTTCCGAACGTGCAATTAGGGTTGGATTATAATAATACATTCTTCCGGTATTACGGCGGACAAGCATATCCGCTATTGGTATTCTATGATAAGGAGCGGCAGATAAAGCGTGCGAATCTTGGTTCTTTACCAATAGATACCATCCGGGCAATCATTGATAAGTAGTGCTTCTGCTGCAGGCGTAGTAGTCAGTCACCTGCATAATCATGTTCAGGGTATTGGGAAATTCTGTGATGCGGGCAATTTCATCCATGGAAATAACTTGTTTCTGCATCAGGTCATAGATAAACATCATCCTGGACATGTGCATGAAGTCGTGTATAGATACGGCAAAGTGTTGTTTAAACTCAAAGGCCAGTTTCTTGCCGGTTGTATTGAACATATATCCCAGCTGGGTGATTGTATGCTTCTTGAATGATTGTTCGCGGAGATAAGCAAACAGCTGCAGGATATTGTTTGTATTAAGCACGCTATCTACCATTAGCGGCTGATGGGCAGCGGCTTCCTGTGCAGCAACATTCCTTAGGAGGTCTATGCAGATGCGGAAGAGGTAGGGATAGGCTCTTTTAAGGGGGTATTTGCAGGAGAGTAGTTTCTCCATCAGGAAATCGCAGATTGGGTTACTGTGATAGGGATACGTGTTAAGCGGACCGGGATCGTGACGGTTGAGTTTAGTAAGAGGTGCCAATCCGGGAAATTCGTCTATCATTGTCAGCAGGGTATCCTGTCTTATATTGATGTGTATGGATAGGATCTTTTTTCCTGCCGCAATGGGAATACGATGTATACCGGAAGGGAGATTGAAGAGATTAAATTCTTTTTCTTCGAGGAGGTAGCTGGGCGCTTCCGTGTTTTCGAGGTGGAGGCTATCTTCATAGATGCCGTGTAGTGACCATATCTGAGAGGGGATAAATGGACAGACTACTATGTTTTTATTGGCCCATATATCGTGTGTCCATAGTGAGAAAGGGCCGAAGTTAATGTTTTGTGACAGGATTTCACTTTCCCTATCTTCACGGAAGTAGGTGCCGGCAGCGGGTATGATCAGTGATTCATATTCGGCTGGAATAGCTGTTGGCGTGATGTAGGATGGGGTAAGTCTCTCGAACCGCAGCAGCTTGTTAGCACCAGGTAGCGACGTATGCATATATGGTTATTTAGTGTCTATGGATAGACCGGGACCAGATACTTATACTACTTCACGCAGGCGGGTACGGATGACTTTCAGTGCACGGCTGACCTGGTTTTTTACCACTTGAGGCTGAATGTTCATATCCTGTGCAATTTCTTTATGGCTCCAGTCTTGCAGGTATAATAGTTCAAATACTTTTCTGCAGGCAGGTGCGGAGACGTAGGTAGCTGCTTTCCGGATTTGTTGTCCCAGTTCTTTGTTTTCGAGATTTCGTGGAACAGCACTTTCTGCGGAGGTGTAATAAGTATGTGAGACGAACCTGCGGGCTACCTCGTTGCGCCGGCATTTATAAGCATATTGAAGATGTACGGCCCTGGACAGATAGTGTTTCAGGGAGATTGTGATTGCCAGTTCTCTGCGTCGTTGCCATAAAGAAGTAAAGATCTCCTGTACCATATCTTCCGCTTCCTGTTGATTGCGTACTTTGTGGTATGCTTCAGTCAGCAGTTGCGGGCGATACTTTTCGTAGAGTGTAGCAAAAGCGTTTGCATCTCCGTTTTTCACAGACAATAATAGTTCTTCCTCGTGAAATAACATCATTTTACATTCAAAACTGCATAACAAAAAATAAAGGTCCTGTAACGTCACTTAATGTGTAAGACACTGTCATTATCAAAGTAATAATTGAAGTGTCCAGTGAACTCCAGATCGTCCAGGAAATGGCGCATAGGCCTGGATTTGTCGATATACCCTGTAAAGCGGCGTTGGCCTGTATTGGGATTGTCATACACGACAGTTATTCCATACCATCTTTTCATCACCTGGCATAATTCGTCTATAGTCGTTGCCCGGAACACATAAGTACCCACTCTCCATGCTAATAATTCTTCCGCATCAAAACGTTCGACTGCTGCATCTTGACCCTGCTGGTATTTTACAGAGAATCCTGGTTTCAGCATGATCGTTGTGGAATCAGCTTCTAGTTTGATAGCGCCTTTAACGAGTGCGATTTGTTCAAAAGTTTTATCGTAGGTATTGACGTTAAATTCTGTACCGAGTACCTGTACGGTACTTTTGGGGAGGCGTACGATGAACGGTCTTGTAGGGTCGTTAGCGATAGAGAGGTAGGCTTCACCCTGGATAGTGACTTCCCGGGTATTGCCGTCGAAGGTTACAGGGAACTGCATCTGGGAGGCCGAGTTGAGTTGTACTTCAGAGCCATCTGCCAGTTTGATTTTATAGTCTTTTCCGGGAGGAACGATGATAGACGCGAGGCCCTTTCCGGCAGATTTGCCTTTGAGGGAAAGTTGTTTTTGTTGTGCATTGACGGTAAGATCACCTATCTGCACTTGTTGCTGCGTGCTGCCCAGATTAACGACTTCGCCATCGGGCAGCTGCAGTGCAACAGTTTGGAGGGACAATCCATGGACAAATGCCGTAGGCCTTCCGGGCTTTGCAGGCTTGATAAATAGTATGTAGACACTCGGTGCAGCCAGGGCGAGGAGTGCTAAGCTTAATGTTGTGCGTATAACGACGCGTATCCATTTCCTCTTCCGGATCTTTGCCCATACTTTTTCGACGGGCAAATGTTCGGGCAGCAGGGCGAGAAACGCTTGTTCCTCGGGGCCTGAGAACTGATCGTAGATGGTGTTTCGGATAATGCGTGCTTCCGGTTCGTCTTCGAGCAGTTTTTTGAGGGTGGCACTGTCTTCGGGAGTTATGATACCACCCAATTCATCCAGTACCAGTTGTTCTATTTGGGTTTCGTCGATCATAGTAATGAAAGAGTCGAAAGAAACGCCAAAAGGTACTTATGATAAGCTGTGTTTCAGATTCTCGCGCAGGACTTTCAACGCGCGGTGGATATGGTTTTTCACAGACTGGACGTTGATATCCATTTGATCTGCGATTTCTTTGAGGCTTTTTTTGTGGAGATAAAGTTGTTCAAAGGCGAGCCGGCTGGCGGGAGTAATGCTATCTATTGCTATAGCTAGTTGCCGGCCCAGTTCTTTTGTCTCGATGGGCGTGGTGGTGGTGTAGGTATCCGCAAGCCAGGTATATTGTTGTTTTTTACTTCTGGTACTGGTCTTCTTCCTGATCAGGTCGATGCATTTGAATCTTACTACCTGTATGAGGTAAGCTTTTAGGCACTGAGGTGTTTTCAATGACCTGCGTTTGTCCCATAGCCAGCAGAAGACTTCCTGGACAATATCATTGCCCTCATCTTCATCCTGCAGGCGGGTATATGCTTCCATATATAAGCGGCGGCTGTAGCGGCTGAAGATAGTATTGAAAGCGGCTTCGCAGTTTTCCTCCTGTAGGAGGGCGAACAGATGTTCATCGTTGTAACCGTCAAGTGCGTGCATACCAGTGTCAGAATGAATAGTTATACAATAAGCTGTATATGGACTTCAAGGGATAATAATGAGCTTTTGGGGATTTACAGACAATGATGAACGTATTTTGTACACTTGCTAAGCTACTGAATCTCAGATTGTCAGTAGTTAATACGGTGTTAACAGCCCGTTTTTTTTTCAGTATTTAAATTTCTGTTAAATCTGTGGAGTACTTTTTATTTTTCGTTCCGACTGAAGGAAGAGACTCAATGCAAATCATACTAATTAACTGACCAACCAATCATCTGAACTAACTGGCTAATAACTGAACAATTGTCGTGTGAATCAACGGCGCTGATTACTGTATTCTTTATTCGTTGTCAAAAACTAACTCCAACACTTATGCGCATCTCTACGCCTCGCAGTAACCTGCTAGTCAGGTTTTTGTCTGTATTCTTATTTGTTTTCACCTCCGCCTTTGCTGAACTTGACCAGACCGGCAAACAAAAAGTGACCGTCATCGCCGCTGACGCAACACTGGAAAGCGTGTTTAAACAAATCGAGAAACAGACCGGGCTGAGATTTATGTATGCCACTGAAGCCATCGACATCCGCGACCGCATAAGCGTCAACTTCGATAAAGTTGCACTAGATGATGTGTTAGGAGAGGTGCTTGGTAAACGCGGTTTAGAGTGGCTGTATAGAGATGGAGTAATATCGCTAAAACGTGTTATTGCGCCTGTTAGTAAACCAAGCTCCTTCCTCGAAGCACAGATTACACTAAAGGGCAAAGTGATGGACGAAAAAGGTACGCCGATACCAGGTGCGACGATCCAACTTAAAGGGACCACTAAAGGAACCACAACAGATAATAATGGTCACTTTGTGCTTGAAGATGTTCCAGAAGGCGCAATGTTGATTGTCAGTTTCATGGGATTTACAACAAAAGAAGCAAAGGCAATTGCGAACCCAATGAATATCTATCTTGCTGAGTCAGTTAATAATTTGAAGACAACTATTGTAAGGGGCTATTATCGGGAGTCTGAATATTATAGGATCGGAAATGCAACCACAGTTACTGCTGCAGATATTGAGAAGCAGCCTGTCTCGGATCCGTTATTAGCGTTACAGGGCAGAGTGCCGGGCATGACAATTACACAGACTACAGGAGTGCAAGGTGGCGAGGTGAAGGTGCAGATAAGGGGAAGGAATAGTTTGAATAGTGGTGTTGTACCATTATTTGTAATAGATGGGATACCATATTCGCCAGCAATCACTGCACCTGTATTTACTAGTTTTGGTGCAATAGGTAACGTCTTATCTGCCTTAAGCTTCATAAATCCTCGAGATATTGAGACGATTGACATATTGAAGGATGCTGATGCAACAGCAATATATGGATCTCGAGGGGCAAATGGTGTTGTACTCATCACAACAAAAAAAGGGAATATTGGCAAGACCAAAGTTGACTTAAGTTTTACTAGAGGAATAAGTAAGTTAATTCGTAAAAGGCGTTTGATGAATACATCGCAATACTTGCAGATGAGATATGAGGCTTTTCGGAATGATAACGTTATTCCGAGCGCAGATAAATATGATATCGGATTTGCACCTGATCTAAAGGTTTGGGATACAGCCAGATACACTGATTGGCAAAAAGAACTCCTGGGGCAAACAGGATCATACGCTGACCTTCAGGTTTCTGTCAACGGTGGAAATACTAACGTTCAATACTTAATTGCTGGCAATTATCACAAAGAGACAACGATATTTCCAGGGAACTTTTTTAGTGGAAATGGTGGAGCGCATTTTAATATTACTGGCACGTCAACTGATATGAAATTAAGAACATCTTTAACAGGTTCTTATAGTCGTAGGAAAACTAACTTGCCTGGAGTTGATCTTGCCCGGCATGTCAATTTACCTCCTAACGCTCCGGAAATTTACGACAGTGCTGGACGGCTAAACTGGGCTAATTCAACTTGGGAAAATCCATTTTCAAATTTGATAAGTAATAAACTAGATGCTAATACATCAAATCTTGTAACCAGTTTGAATATTAATTATTTTATTGTCCCTAAACTTGCATTATCTGGGAGTTTAGGTTACAACGAACTAAGAAATGATAACTTTTCAGGTTTCTTAATTGCAGGTTCAGCGCCAGAATTCCAATCTGTCACATCCGCAAGGGCTATTTACTCCACAACGCTATCTAAGAGTTGGAATTTCGAGCCGCAATTATCTTATAATGCAAAAATTGGCAATGGAAATTTAAGTGCACTTGCAGGGGCTACTTTATTAGGAAATGACTTTTCGCAGCAAACAATTGTTGCATCTGGAATTCAAGACGATGCCCTTATCCGTAATCCCGCAGCGGCTTCTGAGTACTCAGTTAGGGATTCTAATAGCAAATATAAGTATTTGGCAATTTTTGGAAGGCTAAGTTATATTTTTAGGGATAAATACCTTGTGAATTTTACAATGCGGAGAGACGGAAGTAGCAGATTTGGGCCAAGAAGCCAATTTGCTTCTTTCGGATCTTTGGCTACTGGATGGATTTTTACACAAGAAAAATTTGTTAGCCGCACCTTGCCATTTTTAAGTTATGGGAAATTACGTATGAGTTATGGTACTACTGGTAATGACCAGATAGGAGATTATCAATATCTTGATAGGTATAACTTCCAAGATATGAGATATCATGGTGTAAAGGGATTGGAAGTTATCGGAATATTTAATCCTGATTTCTCTTGGGAACTAACCAGAAAATTTGAGATGGGAATAGAGATAGGATTTCTTAATGATAGAATCTTTTTTTCCAATAGCTTCTATCGTAATAGATCTTCTAAACAGTTAATTGGGTATCCGCTTCCTTCTATGACAGGTGCTGGATACATCACTGGAAATCTACCTGCAGTGATTCAAAATGCTGGACTTGAAATTTTAATTAGATCGAAAAACGTTTCCTCTAAGGATCTCGATTGGACAACCTCATTTAATATCTCATTAAATCGCAACAAGTTAAGATCATTTTCTGGCATAGGCGCAGTGTCCGCAACTGTAGGTAAGTCATTGTCTACGATCGATGTAAATAGGTATTTGGGAGTTGATCCACAAATAGGAACTTACTTATTTTCGGACAAGGATGGGAGTCCAACAATTGTTGAAGGAGCTGCTAGAATTGCATCAATTGATATAAATCCAAAATACAGTGGTGGAATTCAAAATTCCATAAGATACCGAAGTTTTCAAGTTGATTGCTTTATTCAATATGTAAGACAAGTGGGGGCAAGTGGAGTTTTGGATCCCTCTGCTATACCAGGCATGGCTAAAAATCAGTCTACTGCCTTGCTTGACCGTTGGACTCAAAAGGGAGACATTAGTACATATCAAAAATATAGTCAGAACTATGAGTTGATAAATTCGTATTTAGGTCATCTATCTAGTGATAAGGGATATGAGGATGCTTCCTTTATAAGGTGCAAAAACATCTCCATATCATGGACACTGCCGACTCTTTTATTAAATAGAATACATATAGATCATTGTCGGATATATGTCCAGGGACAAAATTTGTTCACATTTACAAAATATTCAGGATGGGATCCTGAAACACAGTCTATGACAGCAATTCCTCCTCTTAGAGTTGTCGCTTGCGGGGGACAGATTACTTTTTGAGTATTATTATTATCTGTTAAAGATTACAACCGATGAGTAAATATATTTTTTTTCTTTTATTAATAGCATTGCTAATTCCAGGGTGTCGAAAGTTTTTAGAGATAGGCAATCCAACTATTGAAATTGTTGCCGATAAAGTATATAATTCTAACACATCTGCGGCTGCAGTTCTAACCGGAATGTATTATACAATTGGTCGGGATGGGAGTTTCGGAGACGGGCAAGGTGGGATATCTTTTCGTTGTGCGCTGTACGGTGACGAGTTAGCGGCCTTAGTTCCGGTATATCATTTCACTGACGAATACCAAAATGCAAAGAGTCCTGATTTCTGGGCAAACCTATTTGGGTTAATATACAGAGCGAATGCAGCAGTCGTTGGATTAAATAAGTCAAATACATTATCGCCTGACATTAAGAAGCAACTCTTGGGTGAAGCCAAATTTCTTCGTGCCTTTTGTTATTTTTATTTAACAAACTTTTATGGTGATGTGCCACTTCTACTAGAGCCAGAATATAGGATAACATCTAGTGCATCGAGGTCAGAAGAATATCTTGTTTACAAACAAATAGTTCAAGATTTGATAGAATCAAAAAGCCTTCTTAGTACTAGGTTTTTAGCTGCCGACATCATTTCAGAAACTGAAGAGCGTGTACGTCCTACTAAATGGGCTGCTGCAGCTCTTTTGTCGCGCGTCTATTTATATAGAAAAGAATGGAGGTCGGCTGAACTTGAAGCTGATACTATTTTGGGTAATTTAATGTTTGATACGGTGTCTGTACATAATGTTTTTATAAAAAATAATCGGGAAGCAATATGGCAGATTCAACCTGTTGACGATCGAAATGGCTTTCTAAATACCGCGGATGCAAGAATTTTTGTATTAAATAACGGTGTCAATTCTCAAAATCCGGTTTGGTTAGGCGAAAATGTAATGAAGGCGTTTGAGGAAGATGATTTGCGATGTAAATATTGGATAAAGTATACAGCAAACGACGCTTTTAAAAAGTATCCATATCCCTTCAAATATAAGAGTTATGATAGAAGCGATATTTCCAAAGAGTATATTAGTGTATTGCGATTAGCCGAGGTGTATTTAATCAGAGCTGAAGCTCGTGCTGAAACCGGTAATATTGTCGGAGGTAAAGAAGATCTAAACATAATCAGACGAAGAGCTGGAATTAGGTTAGCCGAAACCCTTACAAAGAAAGCTTTGTTAGATGCAATTATGCATGAGCGACAAATTGAATTTTTTACCGAATGGGGACATAGATGGCTTGATTTAAAAAGACGTGGGAATCTTAGTAAGGTAATGGAGATTTACGTGCCTTTAAAGGGTGGAATTTGGGTGGCCTATAAAGCTCTTTTTTCCCTTCCGCTGGAGGATATTAGACTGAATCCTAATTTAGTACAAAATGAAGGATATCCAAGTTACTAACCTGATCCGGGTGACTTAATAATGTTCAACTACAAGTGCCCTTTAAATGTTCATGTTAGATAGGATCTGATCAGTGAAGCTAATTAACTCCTTGATCAGATCCGTATTTAATGTTCTAGTGAAACTTGATCCGTATGGTTATGGAATTGTTGTAACCCATCCACTAATTGTTGGACAAGACCTATAAAATATAACCGAAACTCCAGCGATAGTAGTTGAGTATGGCAACGCGCCTAGGGTTGTTTGATAAGCGAGCGTAGTTCCTCGCTCCGGAAGTGCAGTAAAATGCGCGGGATTTACGGTAGAAGAACAAAATGGATTCGCTACAGGAGCCGTAAATGTATACGTACTTCCGTTGATAAGAGTCGACACCAACGTCGTTGTTTTGTAAACTCGGAAATTATTGAATTTACTAGCGTTAAACGCGAATGCAGCACCTAATATTGCAAACGCAGCTATTACTGTAAGCACTATTTTTGCTTTTTTCATAATAAATGGGCTTTTTGGGAGAAAGCTAACCTTGTAATTATATCTACGCTTTTAGTCAATTATTAAATAGGTGGTAGAAGATAACCTAAATAATAATTCTCTGGCCAGATGAGTTTTTTAAATAATTGAGGACAATATATATATCCATAAATTTATTCTTTCTGCGATTGCACTTCTTTAGTAATTATTAAATGCAATCTATATTTGAAACATGCTGTTCATTATATAGCTAAATTAGTCTAAAATGAGAGTTCTGTCCGTAATAAGTCGTGATATTTACACATGCTTATCCAAGATTCGATTTTAGTTTCATTCTTTTTATATGAAGTTTTACGTCGTTAGTTTCTTTATCAAAGATAGATATGATGCACACCACAATATTTACTAACTATAATTTTTATTTAGTAGTTTGGGAATATGTTATTAGTCCCAAACGTAATTGAAGTTGTAGGCTTCCCAAAACTTCGACCATGGGACTTAGAGTTATCAATTGATTTATTAACTTTAATCACATGAAACGAAAGAATTTCACAGAAAGTCAAATCGTATCAGCCCTCAAGCAACAAGAAGGCGGAATTCCAGTTAAAGATATTGCCAGGAACCTGGGGATAAGCGAAGCTACCTTTTACAACTGGAAAGCTAAGTATTGAGGAATGGAGTCAAGCGACGTGAAACGTCTTAAAGACCTTGAATCTGAACACGCTGAGTTGAAGAAGATGTATGCGGAGTTATGTATTGAAAATCGGGCAATGAAGAATCTAATTGAAAAAAAGCTCTAACGCCCCAGGCCCAAAGGGATGCAGTTGATTATCTGGTCGAACAGGGGCAACTGAGTGTCCGCAAGGCGTGTAAAATAGTATCTATCCCACGTAGTACATATAATTATCAGCCAATACCTAAAAATGATGTGGTTGTAGAGGAAGCACTTACAACATTAGTCGAAAAACATGTTGATATAGGATTCTGGCAATCATATTACCGGTTAAGGAACAAAGGATTTACCTGGAATCATAAGAAAATCTATCGCGTGTATACTAATCTTAAACTCAATATGCGAAGGCGAGTCAAGCGTCGTTTACCTGCTCGGGTAAGGGAAGCATTGTTGATACCTGAGTCTCCAAATGAGGCATGGAGCATCGACTTTATGTGTGATGCGCTGGTAGACGGTAGAAAATTCCGGCTTTTGAATGTGATAGATGACTTCAATCGGGAATCATTGGCGATCGAAGTAGACACCTCATTGCCGTCTTTACGTGTAATCAGGGTATTGGAACGGATTTTAGAAACTCGCAGTTTACCTCGTTGTATCAGGACTGACAATGGCCCGGAGTTCATAAGCCATAAGTTACAACAGTGGTGCGAAGGCAAAGGGATCAAGCTAACGTACATACAGCCCGGAAAACCGACCCAGAATGCCTTTATAGAGCGCAAAAATGGCAGCTTGCGTCGAGGACTATTAAATGCATATTTATTCCACAGTTTATCGGAGGTACGTTTTATGGCTGAGGAATGGCGGGCTGACTATAACAGCCAAAGGCCTCACAAAGCGCTTGGATACTTATCGCCCAATGTTTACACTGAGCGGTATTATCAAGAGCAATTAACGAAAAAGCTCCAATCACCCTTGGCCTAGTTTTAAGGGAAGCTTACATTAACATTGGCGAATTTAGATTGAGATAATTAGCCTTGGACTACTTGATAATAGGTTGTGTGTCAGCAATTTATAATTTTATGAAGCGAACGAATACTATGTATATTAGTCTCTCGATATTTGTACTTCATCTCAGTGTTATTCATAAAAGTGATTAAATTAATCGACTTGATTGAATAACTTTTAACAATTTTTCATCCTATATCGAAAATTAAGCGAAGTATGCCTTGGCGTCTTAAGATGATAGAAATCTTGTGCAGTTATAAACAAAATGTAATCTAAAACTGGATGTTATACTGATTTTATTTGCAACAAATTATATAATCCTTAAGGTGTTTACAAAATGAAATATTTGGTTAAGATATTTATTGTGCTAATTCTTTTTACAGGTACCAGCCATAGCATAGCTCAAATAAAAAGGATAGATACTGACGCTATTAAGTCTTGGTTAAGATTGGAAACATATGAAATAAGTAACAACGGTAATTATGTATGGTATAGATATGGGTCAGAGATGATTGGGTCTACATTAGTACTTTGTGATTTAAAGAATGGATCGACACATAAATTTGACAAAGTAAGTTATAGCAAATTTGCTGATAATAATCAGTACTTAATATTTATTAGGAATGCGGAGCTTAATATTTTGTCGCTTAATGGAGGGGCACGACAAACGGTTAATAATGTAAGCCCCGTTGGCTATTACACCACAGGAAATTGGATCAGTTACAATAAAAACGATACGTTATATATCAGAAACCTTATAACAGGCAAGGAAAAAGAGTATATACTAGCAAAATCATTAATATTTGACAAATCTGGGAGCTTAGCTCTTCTAAAATTTCCAAATTATTTAAAGCTTGTCGACTTAATTAATCAAACAGAGAAAGTCCTAACTTACGGCCATATAGGAACTATATCCTTCGATGACGATGGGCATCAAGTTGCTTTTCTTGTTGAAAAAAATGATACTTTATCGATAGGTTATTATCACGTAGGGTTAAAGAATGGAATGTATAAATCTATCAATCCAATTGTGGGGTTACAAGATGCATATGTTGCCTTAAACTCACCATTAACATTCAGTCAAGATGGAAATTACCTGTTCTTTAATGTAAAAGCGAAGGATGGCATTCAAAATAAGGATTCAGTTATTACTGCCCAAGTTGATATTTGGAACTATAAAGACATATTTTTACAATCTCAACAAATAATTGATCTATCAACCTATAAAGATAGAACTTACCAGGCAGTGATAGCCACTAAATTTACAAACAGTAAGGTAATTCAAATAGAAAATGATAGTTTTGAACTGTCTTTCCCTCCTGGTAATAAGTTTGCAATAAGAAACAACGTCTTTAACCGAAGTGAACTATACTGGAACAACGTTAAAATACCTAGCTATCAGTTATTATCCTTCAAAACAAATGAAATATGTATTTTGCCAATCAATGGAAGTTGCGCAACAAATATAATGTTATCTCCAAACGAGATGTTCGTTACATGGTTCGACCAATATGAAGGTGCGTATTATTCATATGAAATATCCTCTAAAAAGGTTACAGAAATAGGCGCTGATGTAAAACATTTCCTAGTTGAAAGAACTATGAACAGAACTTATCCAATTCATTACGGAATAGGAGGATGGCTTAAAGGAGATGAAAGCTTACTAATCTACGATAAATATGACAGTTGGAAAGTAGATCCTAGAGGTAGAAAAAAGAGTTGCAATATTAATAAGTATTATGGCAGAAATAATAATATCGAATTTAGGCTAGTAAAATCTTATAATGAGGGCGAGCGGAAATACATTAACAGAAGTGAAATATTAGAAACTGGATTTCATTGCGATAAAAAAAATAATGTTTTCGCCAAAGCAGACTTAACCCAAAAAAGACTTTCTTTTTTTGAGCCCAAAATTCCTGGTACGTACTATAATCCTATAGTATCTGAATATCCCATAAAAAGATCGAAAGATAAAGAGTTGTTTATTTTATCCTTTCAAACGGATTCTTTTGCACCAAATGTCTGTGTAACTACAGATTTTAAGACGTATAATATTTTGTCTGATATACATCCGGAGAAACAATATAAATGGCTTACAGCAGAGTTAGTTAATTGGAATATAGATAACAATAAATTAGGTACCGGTATATTATACAAGCCGTCTGATTTCGACAGTTTAAAGAAATATCCCGTTATATTTAATTATTATGAATATCGTAGCTATGAACGATATAAATTTTTGGCTCCGGCACTAAGTTCGGGGGAATTGAATATACCATGGTATGTAAATAATGGATATCTTGTTTTTGTGCCTGATATATTCTTTAGAGTTGGATCAACAGCAGAAGATATACTTAAAACTATAACATCAGCAGTACAAATCTTGTCAAGAAGATGTTATATAGACACATCAAAATTAGGATTACAAGGTCACAGCTTTGGTGGATTTGAAACAAATCTTATCATCGCAAATTCTAACCTCTTCGCAGCGGCGCAAGAATCAGCTGGGATTGTTGATCCAGTCAGCTGGTATGGGGATGTAGGATTTGGAGGGAGAAGCCATGCTGCACAGTATGAAGTAGGCCAGTCAAATTTTGGAGCTACACCATGGGATAATGTAGATGTTTATTTGAAAAATTCGCCAATTTTAAAAGCAAAAGACATTTCAACTCCATTGTTAATAATGCACAATAATTTAGATGATGCCGTCTCATTCAAACAGGCACTTCAAATGTTCACAGCGTTGCGACGACTATGTAAGCCAACGTGGCTTTTACAATACGATGGAGAAGATCATACCATAAATCAGACGGATAATAAACTAGACTTTACAATTAGACAACAACAATTTTTTGACTTTTATTTGAAAGATGCCAAGAAGCCTGTTTGGATGATAGAATCCATTCCCGCATCCCAAAAAGGTATCAGATCTGGCTTGTCATATTCTTTGTAATTAATCAATATTGTCCGGGTAAAAAAACAAGTTAAGGCATAAAATTAGGGGGCAAAGCCCCCAATAGTTTATAAGTTTGAGGATGTATCAAAAATAAACGAACGTTCTCAGAATTGCTTAAATGACTACCTGATTCCATTAGGCGCCCGAATAAAAAGAGGCCGCTCAATACTTTTGAGACAGCCTCAATAGTTTATAGGTTTGGGTTACCACATTCAAAACTATAAACTTGGATAAAGATGGAAAATTTACCGGACAGCCGGTATTATCTCGGATATTATCAGTGATATCAACGAAGCTGATATGAGAGGCTGCTCACAAGCATCATAGCAATCGCTATGATAAAAATCTTCCAGATCGCCTACACCTGGTGAGTTTATTATACGGTGTATTTAGCTACTGTAATGGTTTACAGGAGCTGTGTGAAGGGCTGCTGGCTTTGAAGGGAAGCTATCACATCTAGGATTTGACAAGGCTCCAGCAAGAAGTAACCTTTCAGATGTAAACAGCAGTAGAAGCTATTTGGTATTTGCAACAATTTATAAGCAGTTACTTGAGAAGTACCTGGATTTATCTCGGACAGCCGGTTAAAGGGGGTGAGCATAAGTAATCTCAAGATCATTGACAGTAGACCATAAGCTTGTTTGGAGATATTCTGCGTGGGGTAGTCCAAGATTGTACGGGGTACGGCGTAAAGGTGGAATCAAAGCGCATGATATGATGGATGCTTTAGTGGAGTCACCGAGTTTATGCGCATGACACCTGCTAAATTACATGACCGGCAGTTCCTGTTAAAGCTGAAGTTACCGAAGGAAAGCTTTATCGTATTTGATAAGGCCTTTAGTTAAAAGCATTACTGCTTAGTGAAAGTTTCAGAACGATATTTCACTCAGAAAGGGGCGTACAATATACTTTTCAGGAATTTAGAAATTTGCTTAAGGACACGTTTGCAAGGCAAAGTATGAGTCGGAAGGGCAACTGCTGGGATAATGCCGTAAGCGAAAACTTCTTTAAAATACTCAAGTCAGAAACCGGCTATAATAGTGTGTATGACTCAATAAAAGCAGCTAAAGGAGAACTATTCGGGTTCATCGAAATATGGTATAATAGGCAGCAAAGACGTTCCGCGCTCGGTTATCGAGACTATAAAATATATTGTGTAAACAGATAGTCAACTGATCAAATTCGACATCTGTTTTCAAAGATAGTAATATATTGATGGAGCACCAGCCCCCAGTTATGGAGCGGCATGCTCCATTTCTTTTCAATGTTCATTATAGCCAGGTAAACGGCCTTTTGAGCTGATGCATCGTCCGTAAATTGAACTTTGGTCTTAGTATATTTACGGATGCCCCTGTTAAGATTTTCGATGGTATTTGTGGTATACATGATTTTTCGGATCTCCATGGGGAAGTCAAAGTAGCTGGTAAGATTCTCCCAGTTGTTCTCCCAGGATTGGATTGCATGTCTGTATTTGGCTCCCCACTTATCAGAACAAGCGGCTAGCGCATGCTCTGCAGCTGCGCGATTAGGTGCTCCATAAACTTCCTTCAGATCAGCACAAAACTCTTTCCTGTCCTTCCATACCACATATTTACAGCTATTGCGTATCTGATGGACAACGCAAAGCTGAGTAATTGTTTGTGGGAATACGCCTTTTATAGCATCTGTAAAGCCTTTTAAGTTATCAGTGCAGGCAATCAATATGTCCTCGACACCACGAGCCTTTAAATCAGTTAAAACGCTCATCCAGAATGAGGCAGATTCGGTTTCTGCCATCCACATACCTAACACCTCTTTCAATCCATCATTTTTCAGTCCGATCACCAGGTAGATACATTTGTTGATGTATTTACCGTTTTGCTTGACTTTCAGCACTATTCCATCCATCCAGACCATGAAGTAAACAGGTTCAAGCACCCTGTTTTGCCAGCTTTTTACATGCTCTGTGATACGATTAGTTACATTAGAAATAGTACCCTCGCTTACGTCAACCCCATACATCTCTTTGACCTGATCGCTAATGTCTGAGGTTGTCATTCCCCGACTATACATACCAATAATAACCTCTTCCAGCTTATCACTCATCCGCTGCCCTTTGGGGATCAGGACTGGCTCAAACTCACTGTTCCGGTCACGGGGAATATTAAGGGCAAGGTCTCCAAGGGTTTCTGTCTTTATCTTCTTCTTGTAGGATCCATTTCGGCTGTTTCCGGAGTTACGGCCCTCAGGGCTATGTTTTTCATAACCGAGGTGTTCGTCAAGTTCAGCTTTCAACATCTCCTCCACACCCTGCTTAAACAGGCTATTAAAGAAGGATTGAAATTCTTCTTTACTCTTAAACTGCTTGAAAAACTCTTTTGAGAATTGTGGTTCTTGTTTGTCCATGGTACTGTATTCAAAGTTAAAAAATATCGGGGCAAATCCAGCCGCCGTACCCAGCAGGTGTCGTTTCGTTCGGCTCCGCTACGCTCCGCCTCACTTCACGACACCTGCTGGTGGTATTAACTCGATACAGTTGATTATATACTTACACAAAGAATTTTACACTACCCGGTTATCTGGACCTTGAAGAATTTGGCAAATCTATTTTTAAACACGCAACTTAATTATTTGTCCAATTTTTTTATTGCAAATCCAAATCGTATAACGGATAATCAAAATTATTCTCGATCTACTAACTGAATTTTATTTGTGATCTTTAATTTTATCATCATGTTAACCTAACTTCATGTCAAAAGCGACCCAATTATTTCCTCTAGATTTTCTGAAAAAAATGCAATTGGACTCAGAGAGTAAATGGTTATTGCTTACCTCGTCGCTATCGAGTATAATTACTTTGGTATTAATCTTACGGCTTTACCCATACCCCAACTTCCTCCCTGACTCCTACTCCTACATCGACGCTGCCCACAACAACGTCAACATCAACATGTGGCCGGTGGGCTATTCAAAATTCCTCCGTTTCATAAGCGTCTTTAACCGGTCCGATACCGCCCTTGTCATCATCCAATACTTCTTGTTACAATTTTCCATATTGTTTTTATTGTTTACAATCAAGTATCTACTTCAGCCGGGCAAGTGGCTGATGCGCATTATTTTCGCATTACTCATTTTGAACCCGCTCTGGTTGTACATTGCCAACTTTGTGTCCAGTGATGCCTTATTCACGACATTTAGCTTACTGTGGCTAACGAGCCTTTTCTGGCTCTTATACCAGTTTAACTACAAGATGCTGATCTTGCATGCATTGGTACTTGGATTTGTATTTTCTGTGCGTTACAACGCGCTTTATTATCCATTTATCAGCATGCTGGTTATCTTGGTGACGCAAGGCGGATGGAAGGCGAAGGTGCTGAGGATTGCAATTGTATTGCTCCCAGTAACCTGGTTTATTCTATATACCACAATGACTTTCAAAGAAAGAATGGGAGTAGCGACCTTTTCCCCATTTGGTGGATGGCAAATGGGAAGTAACGCGTTATTCATGTACGCCCATGTCCCTCCACAGCGGGATAACGTCCCTAAACAGTTCGTCACCCTGCATAACATTACCGTAAAACACATGGATTCTTTGAATAAGCTGCAGCAACGTCCTGACGGAGAACTTGGCATCTATTACTTATGGGATGAAAAAGCTCCTTTAAAGCTTTATTTAGAGCAGAAGTATAGAAAGGATAGTACGACCCCTTATCTGAAGCGTTGGGCCTCTGTATCGCCTTTATATGGGCAATACGGGGCGTGGCTGATCAAGCAACATCCTGCCGCCTATCTCAAATACTACATCTGGCCTAATTTCATCAATTATTATTCTCCTCCTACCGAGTTCCTGGGTATCTATAACATGGGCAGCGACACTGTTGACCAGGGGGCCGTCGATTGGTTCGGATACAAGTCTAATAAAGTGCATCACTTTTCCAAGAATAAGATCATCATCCTGACATCGGTGTTCCCGCTGCTCCTGGCAATGATTAACGTTATCTTCTTTTTCGGATTTATCGGATTTATTGTGCTCGGCGGGTTCTCAAAAGTGTCACCTTATTACAGGAAAGTCCTCTGGCTAATGGTACTCATCTGGTTAGGAAACCTGGCATTCAGCGTCCTGGCATCGCCCATTGTTCTCAGATACCAGGCATTCCCATTCATCTTTACGCTGACCTTCGCTGTATTGCTAATAGGCTTCGTAATACAGGAAAGCCGCCAGGAGTCGAAACCAATAGCCGAAAACCCACTCCCAGACCCTGCGGTATAATATCCGCTTTCTCCTAACAAATCTGAATAAATACTGTGGTATTTTAGAACAGTTAACCATGACCCGCTAGAGGCGCCCTGTTTTAAATTATCAATACCACATTATGGAGTCTAAAAGAAAAGCCATTATCATAGGTGCAGGTCCTGCCGGATTAACTGCCGCCTATGAGATGTTACAACGTACAGACATCATCCCTATTATATTGGAGAAAAGCGGAGATATCGGTGGTATCTCCAAGACAATTAATTACAAAGGCAACCGCATGGATATCGGCGGACATCGCTTTTTCTCAAAGTCTGACAGAGTGATGCAATGGTGGTTAAATATCCTGCCCCTGGAAGCTGGAAATGACAGCCATACCATCAGCTATCAGAATAAGACCCGACAAGTTGATAGAAAGGACTTCCCAGATATCAAAAGTGATAATCCTGATAAAGTGATGCTGGTCCGTAACCGGCTATCCAGGATTTACTTCCTGCGTAAGTTTTTCACTTATCCCATTACCTTGTCGGTAGAAACATTGCAGAAGCTAGGTGTAGCCAGAACAATCGCTATCCTCATCTCTTATTTATGGGCCCAATTATTCCCTAAAAAGCCGGAAAAGAGCCTGGCTGACTTTATGATCAACCGGTTTGGCAAAACGCTCTACCTGCTCTTTTTTAAAGATTACACGGAGAAAGTATGGGGCGTCCCATGTGATGAAATTCCTGCCGAATGGGGCGCACAGCGTATTAAAGGCGTCAGTATCAGAAAGGCCATCGAACACGCTATTCAGGAGTTGTCCAAAAAGAAAAAGAAAGCTAATGGAGATATCGCGCAAAAGGATACTGAAACCAGCCTGATAGAGAAGTTTTTCTACCCTAAACTTGGGCCAGGACAATTATGGGAAGAAGTAGCACGACAAGTCCAGGAAATGGGCGGTATTATACACATGCATTGCGACGTCAAAAATATCTACACAGAAGATAATAAGGTAACGGCTGTTACAGCTGTCAATAATAAAACCGGGGAAGAAATACGTCTGACTGGAGACTACTTCTTTAGCACTATGCCTGTGAAAGAGCTCATTGGCGGCATAGTAGGTAATGTACCAGCAAATGTAAGTGACATCGCTTCCAGGTTACAATACCGAGATTTTATTACTGTAGGTATCTTATTACGTAAGCTTTCCTTCCTGGATAAACATACTGGTGAGTGGAAACCGCTTAAACTGGAAGATACCTGGATATATATACAAGAGAAAGACGTGAAAGTAGGTAGACTCCAGCTGTTCAACAACTGGAGCCCTTACATGGTTAATGATCCAAATACTGCCTGGGTAGGAATGGAGTTCTTCTGTAATGAAACAGACGACTTCTGGAAACTCCCCGATAGTGAAATAGCAGCCATTGCTATAAGGGAATTGGAAAAGATTGGCTTAGCCTCCACCGAAAACGTCCTGGATAGTACCGTGTTAAGAGTAGAGAAAACCTATCCTGCTTACTTCGGTGCTTATGCCCAATTCGATCAGGTGAGAGCTTATACTGATAAACTGCAAAACCTTTTCCTCGTAGGCCGTAATGGCATGCATAAATACAATAATGCTGACCATTCGATGCTGACAGCCATGGTCGCTGTGGATAATATTATTGAGGGAGTTGTCTCCAAAGATAACATATGGGCTATCAATACCGAGCAGGAGTATCATGAAGAGAAATCAGGAGATGCTGCCCCGGTTGCAAAAGAGCCTCAAAGACTACCGTCATTTAAAGAGTTTCTTTGGGATCTTCCATGGAACAAAGCCCTGATCTGGTTTGCTGCCCTGGCAGTAATTCTTCAATTCCTTTTATATAAGCACTTTTATCCTTCTGCGGGTTTTATTGACGGAGATTCCTATGTATATCTCGAGTCTGCATATGGTAACTTTAATATCAATACTTACCCTATTGGCTATTCCAAGTTCTTAAGGCTTTTTAGCATCATTACGATCTGGGATACCGCTTTAGTAGGCTTTCAGTATCTGTTGTTACACCTGAGTGCATTGATGCTAGTGTTTACCCTTGCATATTTTTACAAGCCAGGTAAAGTGATATTTGGTTTGATATTCTTTGGCATGGTGTTTAACCCGGTGTTCTTCTACATAGCAAACTATGTATCCAGTGATGCGCTGTTTCTAAGCCTGAGTCTTATCTGGTTCACCTTGCTCCTCTGGATATTGCACAAGCCCAATAAACAATTAATTATCTGGCATGCCATCATTATACTCTTAGCATTTACAGTCAGATATAATGCATTGTTCTATCCAATAGTCGCCGCAATTGCCTTTGTCATCAGTCGTCAGCCTTTGCGGATGAAAGTGATAGGAATGATATCAAGCCTTGTTTTAATTGCAGGGTTTATCTATCATACCAGTAATCAATACGATCGCTTAACAGGTATTCGCCAGTTCTCTCCTTTCAGTGGCTGGCAAATGGCTAATAATGCCTTGTACGCATATCGATTCGTACAGGATGAGCCCCCGCCAAACATGCCGGCCAAGTTTAAAGAACTCGACAAAAGAGTAAGGACCTACTTCGATACTACCAGGAATGTCTTTCTGCATCCCCAGGAAATGATGATCGCAAATACCTGGTACATGTGGGATCCAAAATCTCCTTTGCAGCAATTTATGTTTGATAAGTTTCAAAAGGATTCTACTGCGCATATATTGAAGAAGTGGGCTTCCATGGGACCGCTATATTCGGAATACGGGGCTTATCTCATCAAACAATACCCCGTGACATTCACGCAATACTACCTGCTGCCTAATACTATGAAGTATTATGCTCCCCCCGTCGAATTTCTTGATACTTACAATATGGGGAAAGATAGTATAGCTCCTATCGGTCAGATGTGGTTTGGCTACGAATCCAGAAAGTTAAAGACTCACTTTAAAGATTTGAAAGTTACCATTCTTTCATTCTATCCGATTCTGGTTGGTATGATGAATGTCGTATTCATCTTCAGCCTCTTCGGATTCGTGATGCTCAAAGGCTTCCGGTATAACAAGGCGTTATCAATTGGATTGCTTCTAGCCTTTGGCCTCTGGATAGTCAACTTCGGCTTCAGTGTCTTTGCATCACAAATAGCGCTGAGATTTCAGATGCTGCCAATATTAATATTTTTCTCCTTTGGCTTACTGCTGATAGATTATATCTGGAAGGCCGCCAATAATAAAATTGAATAAAAGATGAGAATATTGTTTTTAGCCCTGATAGTAATTGCTATAGTAAGCTGTACAAGACAACAACGTCCTTTACCTAAAGGGATCGATAGAGAATTGCCTGAGTTTACCATCCAGTTGCAGGATACATCGGTAAGATTTAACACTACAAAAATTCCTAAAGGACAACCGGTTGTTTTATTCTTCTTTGGTCCTGATTGTCCCTATTGTCAGTCTATGACCAGAGAACTGGTGAAGCGTATGGATGAGTTCAAGGATACTCGATTTTATTTGGTGACTGTCGCTGACTTCAAAGAGATTCATTTTTATGATACCTTATTCAAATTGGATAAATATAAGAATGTAACTTTAGGAAAGGATGTGAATAGCTTCTTCTTCAACTATTACAAAGCGCCTGGCTTCCCTTATCTGGCTGTTTATGATAAGAGAAAAGAGTTCAGGGAAATTATTTTAGGCGGAGTAAGTATCGATTCTTTAAAGAAGGTGATTAGATCTTGATTGGATTGGAAGATTTAGACTTTCACTCAAGTTAATGATAGTATTAACGAAGAAAATAATCTATACTCCGGTAACTTTAATGTAACATCATTAAGCTAGGGAGTATAGATTATAAATGTAGCTTAAGGTATTGTAGCGCACCATCCTGTTATATCGGGGCAGCTTCTATATAACGTAATGGTCTTCCCTGCTATTACTGTTGTAAAGATTTGTGCACCGATAGTTGTTTTATAGCGAGACGTTGTGCCTATTTGGGGAAGTGTAACGTAGCATCGCGGCGTTACGGTGGATGAACAGAAAGGATTTGCTAACCCAGTTGTAATTGTATATGTGCTACCGTTTATGATAGTCGTAATAGCAGTGGTAGCTCTATAAATTGGCGTTGCATTATATTTGTTTGCTCTAAATGCAATCACGGCACCAGAAATTGATATTAGGCAAATTCCTAATAGTATTAATTTTGCGATACTCATAATTTTAATTTTTTTGTTGGTGTGTATAAAAACGTCCAAATTCAAGCTGTCAGCAGAGGTTACCTCTAAAATCTAGTCCGTATTACAAAATAACTTTCTTATCTATTTTAGGTGTGCATGCTCGTGCTTAACAATATTATCTATACATTTTGTGAGAATAGTAATTAAGATATTCAAATCGATAGCCTAGTCAGGAAATTTCAATTGCGATGAAAATAATTGGTGAATAACTCTAGCCTTCTTCATAACAAATCAGCTTTTTAAGGCAAAAAGCTAACCTTTGTGGTGAACAATAAAAAGTATCTCCCACAAAGATCCCTCAACTCCTTATTCTCTCACATAGTACCCCCTTTTTTCACCTGAGACCCACAGAAATTTCCTCCCCCTTCAACCACCTCCCAAAAAACTCCTCCTGCCGCCGCGTAAAATCCACCTGACTCTCCCAATCATACAACACATGACCTTCCCCCTCATATTCCACCAGCCACACCGGCTTCCCCAACCGCCGCAAGGCATTGAACAACGCTACCGACTGCAAAAACGGTACGGCGCCGTCTTCCTTGTTATGCATCATTAACAGCGGAGTATTAATCTGCTGTGCATATACGACTGGCGATCCCTGGACGTATAGGCTGACGTCCTCCCACGGGGCGGCTCCCTGATTCATCTGACCTACTTCAGAAATGTAGTGGTAGCTGCGACCGCTGAAGCCCAGCCCTCCATGAAGGCCTAGCAGGTCGGCCGGGGCGGCAGACGACTGTGCGGCAGCAAACAGGTTGGAGTGGGCAATGATATAGTTAGTTTCATAGCCGCCGAAGCTATGGCCCTGCAGACCGAGGCGGGCGGCATTGACATAGGGGCGGCTGGATAGATAGCGGGCGGCTGATTCGACGGTGTTGAGTATAGCGGGACCGTTCTGTCCTGTCGGACGAACAATATCAGGTACGAAGACGAGGTAGCCATTGCTGACATACCAGGCGATGGTCAGCGCGCCTGTGCTCAGGCGGACCGACGGGAAAAGGTGCAGCTCGTTGGAACGCTCTTCATAGTATGTGAAGATGACGGGATATCGTTTGTTGGGGTCGAAGTCTTCTGGTTTGTAGAGGATGCCCGTGCCGGTACCGGCTGACGGTATCGGCCAGCGGACCAGCTCCGCCGTCAGCCAGTTAAAGACCTGCTGCGGTTGTATATCTGACAGGGGCTGGAAAGTGTGGAAGTCCGTGGTGAAGACCAGGTTGGGAGCCGACGTAGCATGCTGCTTCTGCAGGATATATATGCCTGCCTTTTTTGCCTTTACCGGCGCGGAAGGCTCAAATACTACCAGGGCGGGAAAGTGATACGCGACCGGCTCCATGGTGGCCGGAGCAATAGCCGTATTCGTACCTAGTTTTACCTGCATAAAGCCATTCCGCTTGTCACTATCCAGACAGGCTATCAATACGGGGTCGTTGAGTTGTTGTGTGGATAACAACTGCGGATATACCATCCGCAGGATCGTCTGATGCTTTACGCCATAGTAATTGGTGATGTTGACAGGAGGAACTTTACCCATTGGGTCCAACTGCCAGATGTCATAAGCGTCGTATACCAGCAGCCGCTGATCGTTTGCCAGCCAGCCGGCACTGCCCGCTGGTTGGATCTCCATCCTGCTGAAAGACTCTTTCGCCAGACAGGCACGTACGCCCTTTGAAATATTCCTGCGGATGCCGGTATGGATCTCATAACTGAAGTACTGTTTTGTCAGTACATCAAACCATACCACGAAGCGCTCCCCCGGAGAGAGCTGTATGCCGGCGACTCTTTGCGGTGACTCCACCACATGCCGCTTGCTGCCATCTGCCAGCGATACCAGGTCGTATCCTTTTACCTGCTTATCATTCCAGTAAGCATCTTCGTCATTGACTACATTCGATACCAATGCATACCTGTCACCAGGCATGCCTACCAGGGAGGTGTCAATGTTTTCCAGCCTTACTAGAGGGCCGCCGGTCACTGGTACCTTTGCAGTAAACGGACTATATTCATCTGGCGCTGTCTGGGATTGCAGCCGTACATCGCGGTAATCCCAGACACGCACTTTGCTAGTAGCCGGTGGTGGAGTGGCCGCTTTGGCTTTCAGAAGCCTGAAGAACACTGATTTGTTGTCTTTGCTGAATTGCAGCCCCATATTTGCCAGATCAGGAAGTGACCCAGGCAAGATGTCACAGGCGCTGTTCATCCCCTTCCGGTAGTACCGCAAACGCACCTCTGGCTGTACGCCACTGGTAAATGCCACCGCCGTATCTGAATGATCAAACAGAACATTGTCACCGCCGCTCATACCGATGGCTTGCATCGTATGCAGGTCTATCCAGAGTAAACTATCCTTCTTATTCAACACCAGTACATCGCCGGCTTTGTTAAACAGCGACGCCCGCACGCCCGTATAACAATACTCCTTTCCATGATGAAGGTCTTTCAGTACCAGTGTGTCGGCCTGCCTGGCTGCCAGCCATTGCCCCGTCCCACGTTCCGGCAATTTGTAATGCGTAAAGCGCTGATCATAGGTGGCGATTGTACCACCCACAGGCAACACTGCCAAGCCCTGTTTAGATACGAATACGAGATGCCGGCTATCTGCCGTAAAGGCGGCATCCAGCACGCCGGTAAAGATCTTGCTGTAATTGCCCTTTACCGCTCTTACTACCAGCGAAGTTCCTGTCAGCTCCGAGCCATACGTATACCACACATACCTGCCGTCATCGGAAATATTATAATGTAATAACGTCTCCCAGCTCTTGTACGTCATATTGGTGATAGGTGGCTTCTGTGCAACAAGAATGTGGTGCAGTACAAGCAGTAACAATATAAGCGTATATCTCATAAATTCCGGGGTAGCTGGATGTTAACAGAAATGTTGACTAGTGATGGTATTTATACTACAATTATTATACCTCTGCTGTTAAATCTCCCCCTATCTCCAAAGCAATTTCCCTTTCTACTGACTAACTTCTACCTTGACATGCTCCACTATTTATAATTATTCTAAACCCATTCCAATTATGAAAAAAGCCAGATTGTTATTAACCGCGCTGATCATCCTGACGCTCACCGCCGGATTCCTGTCCTTCAAAGCCAGCAGATTCACCAGCATGCCTGCCTGGAGATATACGAACATGATTGTCAGTAACGGTATACCTTACTATACTACCAGTATGTTCTGTACTTCCCACGATGCGTCTTATTTCTTTACCAGCTGGAGTCCTTATTTCTCTAATACCTACTTCCAAACGGGCGATCCCGGGGGTAGTCTCTATCTGACTTCTCCCAATGGATGGTATATTACCCTCCGTAGTCAGCCTTGTACGGTATGGGCTACTTACCTGACCACTGCTTTCTAAAAACATGGAAGCCGGGGAATGTTAATCCCCGGCTTTAAATATCTGTTCATTCACCCGCCGCATCTCTGCTGTTTTCATCTTCACTACTTTCCTGTCATACGTCATCAGTCCGTTCTCTTCAGATTCTACGTCATAGGGCTGGGTATAGATCGCGCCGGATAAACCCTGCTGTTCATACCGCCGTAGCTTGTCCATCATGGTGGTATACCTGGCAGCAAATTTATCTGCCGTTACCTGTATATATCCCCAGCTGGTGGCCGGTGCCCATTGATGCCCGGGCGTGGGTACGCGTACGCCGCCCCATTCGCCCAATACCCGCGCCTTGCCCGCAAACGCCGGCGCTATGTAAGGCCCGGGGTAGTAGTGTACATCTGTCACGTCACTGCTGATCCAGCGGTCGCGGAGTGGCGTAGTACTGTACTGGTCGAGGTTTTCTCCGGAGTGGCCGTTGACGATGCGGGAGGAATCGGTTTGCTTCATCCACTCCGTCAGCACCTTCTGATTATACTTGCCCCAGCCTTCATTGAACAATATCCACATCACGATAGAGGGAAAGTGATGCAGCTGCCGCATGTTTTCGGCATTCTCCTGCTCAAACTGCGAGGTGGCATAATAGTCTTCATCCGAGCAGGGCACCATATCCTGCCATACCAGCATACCCAGACTGTCGGCCAGGTAGTACCAGCGGTCCGGCTCCAGCTTTACGTGCTTCCTGATGGTATTGAAGCCCATGTCTTTTACTGCCTTGATATCAAATAATAACGCCTCATCTGTCGGAGCGGTATATAGCCCTTCCGGCCAATACCCCTGATCCAGTACGCCGAGGTGAAAGGTATAGGTGTTATTGAGGAATAACCGGGGCATCCCCATACTGTCCTGCTGTACGGCAATTTTACGCATGCCGAAGTAGCTGCGTACAGAGTCTACCACCTGACCATCTCGCAGGATACGTACTGTCATGTGATACAGGAAAGGATCCGTGGGACTCCATAGCCTGGCAAACGGTACGCCCAGGTCCAGCAGTCGCCCTGCACGTCCCTGGGTACGGCCGGCAATAACATGACCGGCATACGCCGTAACATCGACGGTAATGCCGGTTGTGTCGGAGGTGTTCACCCGCAGATTAAGACAGTCTGCATCAACATCCGGTGTGCTGTATAGATCTGTAATATACGTGGACGGTACTGTTTCCAGCCATACAGTCTGCCAGATGCCGCTGACGGCGGTATAAAGTATCTTCCTGGGTCTTAAGGTCTGCTTGCCGCAGGGGTTAGGCCCCAGGTTAGTGGGATCCAGCACGGTTACCACCAGTTCGTTCTCACCTTCCCGCAGTGAAGCGGTGATATCAAATGAGAAATGCTGATATCCGCCCATATGCCGCCCTAATAGCTGCCCGTTAAGAAACACGGCCGCCCGCCAGTCTACCGCCCCGAAATGCAGCAATACGCGCTTGCCGCCACGGGTATCCGGCTTCCGGATCTGACGCTTATACCATAACTTCTGCGTTGGTAATAATGACCGCTGTACGCCCGATAAGGCAGACTCTATAGCAAATGGTACCAGTATCTCACCTTCAAACTGATCAGGCATCGCGTCATCCCAGCGGGTAATGGCATATTCCCAGAGGCCGTTCAGGTTCTCCCATTGTGACCGTACCATCTGCGGCCGTGGATAGGCAGGCAGTACCTCGTCTGGAGTTACCTGTGCAGCCCAGCGCGTTTGCAATGGCACAGACTGCATCCTCCACCTGCCGGAAAATGAATCGCCCCCACCAAAGGCAAGGGCGATATTAAAATAGGGGAAACAGAGGGTAACAATCAAAAGCGTGCTTTTAAACGGTTTCATTTACCTGGGTTAAGTAAGATTAATGGGAGTACTTATTTCTTTACATATTCAATTGGCATATTACAACTGGTATATGTTGCGATATATGTGAAATGGTAACATCGAAAGAAAAATAGTCCCGGCTAGAAAGCCAGGACGTTGTTTTCCTCAATATACCATTAAATGTTCTTGTCGTATTTGTTAGATCGTTATGGCAACGAAAACGAATAATATTGTTCTTTCTGTCTTAAAGTTACAACGTCGGGTAGCTGTTACAGTTAGGAGACGCAGTATGAACTTTGGTAAAAGAGAATAATTATCTGATAGCTGCCATTCGTAATGCCCGCAAGGGTATGCTCCTTAATTTTTATTAAGAAGATATACTGAAAACAGTAGCGGCAATGCTGTTAGTGTCATAGGGGCTAACCAATGCCTGGCTCCTGATAGCCGGTGGCTCACGAGCTGATACTACTGTTCTTTCTCAGCTCTCTCGGACTCAGACTAAACCGCTTTTTCACCGCGTAAGAAAAGCTTGAATAGTCTGTATACCCAAACTCTTCTGCAAGATCCTGCAAGGGTGTAGTCGTCTCGGTTAGTTTGCGGTAGATGATACGCATCCGCGCATTCTGAAAGAAGTCATATACCGTAATGCCGTGCCGGCTACGGAATATCTCTTCCAGTTTCTTCTCATTCGTACCGGCAAATCTTGCAAGTTGTTTGAGGGTAGGAGGTGATGGTTGCTGCAGATGTTTCAGCAAATGGACCTCCGTACGCTGTCCCCTTTCATGGTCGGCCGCACTCAGGCCGTTGGCATCTGTTAAGTAACGTGAAAGCATATCAAGTGATTCAATGATGAACTCTCCTGTTTTTTGTTCTCTGTATTTTTCGCTGGCCGCTTTGGGTAACTGACGCTCTGTTATGTCTTGTATAATGTTGCGTAGCCGCTCATGGGCTATCATATGCTGATCCAGGAGAGTAATGGTATTTTCATTAGATAATTTATTGAGTAATTCCTGCACTATAGGGAAACTATCCTGATAACTCCGCAGCTCCTCCTTCGGTATCTGGATCTCCAGGGCTACATACAAACCCGGAGATTTAAACCTGATCGTATGCCGGAGCCGCTCCGTAACTATGATGTTCATCTGATGCTGAAAGGTCTCACTTTCCATCCCGTTCAGCTCATAAAACATACTGCCCTTTAATGTATGGTGAAGCAGCAGGTCGTCTACATTTCCCTTTACTTTAAATGCTGTTGGCTTATTAATAATATAATGACTTACCCACGCCTGATAATGGTTGTTCGCCACCTGTTGGAACAGGATGCAGCCAAAGCTGTCACTCACCGCATAATACGGTTTGGTGCCCTGCAGCGTATAGCTGGAATAGGCATCGGGCAGTCCGGGGGTAAACAATATCGGTTGCCCTATTTGGGTTGAAATTGACAATGGTAGGGTCATCGTACTACCAAATTATATCACAATACTGCAGCCTGATTACCAGTCCTTATTTTTTCTTTTTCCGCTTTGCGTAAGTAATTTTCCCTTTTCGTCTGGTTTTTCCCTCCCCGCCACCCGACTTTTGCCGCTTACGCCGGCAAAGAGGCCCTGTGCGGACTGAACCAGTGACCGCCTCCCTGCCATCAGTATGCACGCAATCTTTAACACTTCGTCAGCCATATGGGAAATAATACGCATCCGAACAGCAAGAAAAAAGGTCCATCCTGGAGAAAAAAGCTCAATGCCTGGTTACATCTGTGGCTGGGACTAGCCTCCGGCATCATCGTTTTTATCGTTGCAGTCACCGGTTGCCTCTTCGTATTCCAGAAAGAAATCACCGACTGGGTACACCATGACATCCTGTACGTTACGCCCCGGCAACAGCCGCCGCTGCCGCTGAGTGAATTGCACGAAAAAGCACAGGCTGCCCTCGGTAAAGAGTTTCCTATCAACGGGGTCTATACCTACCGCCAGCCCGACCGCGCCTGGGAATTTATGACCTATGCCGCCGGCGATAAAAACGCCCTTACCATCTTTGGTACCACGGCATACTACAAGGTAGCACTGGTGAACCCCTACTCCGGAGAAATCACCGCTATCCGCGATATGAAAAAAGACTTTTTCATTATCGTGAAATACCTCCACTGGAGCCTCCTGCTGAATGATAAAGTCGGTCAGCCAATCGTAGGCTGGGCTACCTTCATATTTGTCATACTACTTATCACCGGCCTGATACTCTGGTGGCCGAAGAAATGGAATAAGAAGTCCCGCGAACAAAGCTTTAAAATCAAATGGTCCGGCAACTTCAAGCGTGTTAACTACGATCTGCACAATGTTCTTGGCTTCTATGCCATGTTCATCGCCCTGGTGCTGGCCCTTACGGGAATGGTATGGGCCTTCAAATGGTTCCAGGCTACCGTCTATGTAGTGGCCTCCCGCAGCGTAACGCCGCCGCAACATAAAGTGGTAACTTCCGATACCCTCGCATTGCCACTGGCCAATGTAAAGCCGGTAGATGTGGCCTATGCCTCCGCCGTAAAGCAATTCCCCAAAGCGAAGCGCATCGGTGTATGGGCAACCGGCCCGGACAAAGCCGCTACCATCCGCATGTCAGTATACTGGGGTAAAGAAACCTTCTATGACCACGACGATCTGCAATACGACCGGAACACGGCTAAACTGCTACTGCACGAGACCGATAAAGACCGCAATGCCGGCGAAAAGCTCATCGGTATGAACTATGATATACACGTGGGCGCTATCGCCGGACTCCCAGGCAAGATACTCGCTTTCTTCGCCAGTCTGATCTGTGCTACCCTGCCTGTAACAGGCTTCCTGGTATGGTGGAATAAGGGTAAGAAAGAAGCGAAACATAGTAAGCAGCATCATAAAAAGGTCAGACAGCACCAGCCGGAAACTGCGCCCATCATCAGCGTAGTAGAAAACGTCAGCATGAACTAATACACAACTACATAAAAACAAAGCGCTCTGGTATTACCGGAGCGCTTTGTTTTTAGCGGCAAACTTGTTGGGGCCGGATGTGGATGATGCAGGCCGGATGGTGACGGGAAGCTGCTGCCCTTTGGTAGCGGTGGTGATGATCTTCCTGACAATACGCTTGTCTATCCGCTCCAGATGCTGTGCTAACCAGGAGGTATCCATGGCAATGAAATTTGATGTTGACGGGTTGTGTTAACAGTTTAAAGTTACACCCGCTCACCCCCGTCATACAACGAGGGAAACGCTGTTTCTGAAGGGGTGATTTTCCCGTATCACCTCTTCTGCCATCAACCTGCGTATCATCCGGTCCAGCCTTACCGGCTTCTCCTGACCCGTATACTGCCCCAGGCCTGCCTCGTCTCTGTTGTCTGCCAGCAGCCTGAAAAAAGCGGTCGTATCTTTTCTGTCAATAATACCTTTGGAGATGGCATGCCGCATAATTACCTGTACCGGTATACCATACTGTTCCTTAATGCAGATCAGCTCTTCCATAGCAATAGTCGTACGCCGTTGCCCTAATAGCGTTTCCAGCGTATCGCCGGGTAGTAGCATCGCTGCTGCGAATGTGTGACAGATGCTATCTTTGTCTGCATCTGCCGGTACCTGTAACAGCAGCTGGCCTAACTCATACAGGGTATGATACCGCTTCACATCTGCGGGCCGGTCCTCATGCTGTATGATCAGCGGAACCTTGTCCAGCCATGTGCTCAGGGTATCAAAAGTAACAGGGGCATCTACTGCTATCACCCGGATATTATGTGTTTCCAGCATGCCGGCCATGTTGTGTACCGGCTCACAGCCAATGTCCCATTTGTCCAGCAGCTTGGCCGCAATGGATGCAGCTGCGGATTCGTCTGTTGCCGGAAATGTCTTTAGCGGATTGCTGAACCGCACCGTTATATTCAACAGTGATTCCGCCTCCAGTTGCCTTTCCAATACCTGTTTTACCTTTTCCCTGATACTTTCGATCTGTTTGGATGGTATATTTCCTTTACGTGGCAATTCAAATGCCGGCAGCTTAAATACCGGTTGTCCTTCAAAGTAACCTGGTTTAACACCCAAAGCGGCTGATAGTAACAACAGGATCTTGCGGGAGGGGTACATCATCTCAGCTTCGTATTTGCTGAGCGCCTGTTTTGTAATGGAATTGGCAGTTTGGTTGGCAAGGTCCTGCAAAGACCAGCCCTTGATTTTACGTGCGGCTCTTAATCGTTCTCCGAAATGTTGCATACAGTTTAGATTTTGGTCGGGGGTAGTCAACAAACTTATAAATATTTGTTGAAACAGAGAACATAGCAGACACCACCTTTGCTGAATTTAATATCTTTAAAGGAAATACTACTGACTCATGAAAGACCTGCGTAATCTATTACTCCTTGCCTCCCTGGCTGCTGCCTGTAATTCAGGTACGCCATCCGCAGGAAAAGGAGATGACTCAACCGCCATTAAAGCAATTGACTCTGCCGGTCTGGTACGCGATATCAACGTACTCGCTTCCGACGAGTTCATGGGGCGTAAACCCTTTACTATCGGAGAAGAAAAGACGCTCGCCTACCTGGAAAAAAGGTTTAAGGAAATAGGCCTCCAGCCTGGTAACGGCAACAGCTTCCTACAGGAAGTTCCCATGGTAGAGATCCTGTCAAAACCCGACGGAGACCTGCGGCTTAAAGGCAAAAACGGTGATGTGAAGCTCACCTACCTCGACCAGTACGTGGCCGGTACCAAACGTGTACAGGACCAGGTATCTATCAACAATTCCGAGATGATCTTCGCCGGCTTCGGTATCGTCGCTCCGGAATATAACTGGAACGACTATGCCGGATTGGACGTGAAAGGCAAAACTGTTGTAGTGATGGTCAACGACCCCGGTTTCTACGATAGTACTCTCTTCAAAGGAAAAACCCGCACCATGACCTACTATGGCCGGTGGACTTACAAATTTGAAGAAGCTGCCCGCCAGGGTGCTGCCGGTATCCTCATCATTCATGATGTACTGCCAGCCAGCTATGGCTGGACAGTGGTACGCAGCGGCTGGTCCAAGCCCAAGCTGGATCTGCAGACGGCAGACAATAACGCTGGCCGCGCCGCTATCGAAGGCTGGCTCACCCGGGAATCTGCCAAAAAACTCTTCGACCTGGCCGGCATCCCTGATTCTGTAATGAACCAGGCGAAAAGACCCGGCTTCAAAGCCATTCCGCTCGGTGTTACTGCCTCCCTCTCCCTGAAAAATAAAACGCGTAAATCTGTCTCCCATAACGTTGCCGCCCTCCTGCCAGGTACCGAACGGAAAGATGAATATATCATCTACTCCGCGCACTGGGATCACCTCGGCGTGGGCGAAGCAGTAAAAGGCGATACTATCTATAACGGCGCTCTGGACAACGCTTCCGGCGTTGCCGCCCTCCTCCAGCTGGCTACTGCCTTCACCAAAGTACAGCAGCCACCTAAACGCTCTGTACTGTTCCTGGCCCTCACCGGCGAAGAACAAGGCCTGCTGGGCTCTGAGTACTACGCTACTCACCCCATCTTCCCGATCAAATCCACCGTAGCTGATATCAACATGGACGTGCTGAACTTCTTCGGACGAACAAAAGATATCACCATCATCGGTAAAGGTCAGTCTGATCTGGATGACTATGCAGCAAAAGCAGCCGAAAAACAAGGCCGTTACCTCATTCCGGAAGCCAACCCTTCCGGTGGATGGTTCTTCCGCTCTGACCACTTCAACTTCGCCAAAGTGGGCATTCCCTCCCTCTATCCCGGTAGCGGAATGGTCTCCGTAGCACATGACTCTGCCTGGGCCCCCGACCACGCTACCATGTACGGCCGCGATCACTACCATTCACCCTTCGATCAGCTGGATCCTACCTGGGAACTGTCAGGGATGGTGGAAGATGTACGCTTCCTGTTCGATGTAGGGCATACCTTGTCCAACGAAAGCACCTTCCCCCAATGGAAAGAAGGCTCAGAATTTAAGTCAAAAAGATGGCTGATAATATCTTCACCCCTGCTCAGGACGAACAAGGGACGAACTAGCGGCGAAGAAGCGACGGCAAAGCGACGAACACGTAACTGTGTTAAAATAGTATTAGTTTAAGCACAATATGCATGGAGGGACCGGTCATTGAGCAAGGTACAGGTGACGAATATGTCAAATTGCACCCTCCTCAGTTCCTGGTTCCTCCTTCGTCTTTCCTACTGCCCGATTGGAAGATCTGCGTGAATGGCAAAAGGAGGCTGTAAAATGAAGTCATAAGCCTTGTTGCCGTATTGGTATAGGTTGGGCCGTTGCTGCCCGGGAAATCCCCTTTTAATTGCGCTGAACAGTGCTTTGTAACTCGCTACCGGTTCCTGCATCACTTTTTGCAGTTTGGCGGTGAACATGCCATTACCCCACACCTCCATCGCCAGCTCGTCATCCTGGCACGCACCAAACTGCACCACGTAAGCTTTAATATCCTCTTCCCGCGTTATCAGCGGGGCCTGTATACGGTCATATTCGCTCTTATGAGCATTGTATGTACGTACCAGCACATCCAGCGGTGCAACGCGGCTGCGGGTATAAGTAGCAGGATCAGTAATAGCTGTGTTGGTCACCGGACTAGCCGCTTTAGCGACAGAACCCGAATGACAGCTATCAGAGAACAGTAAGATACGCACCCCTTCTTTGAACTGTCCGAAGCAGGCAAACAACTCGTCGTCTATCAGCTGACGGTCATACAGGCACCAGGTTTCATCAAAGCCTGACATGCTCCCGAAATTGTCAGTTTCGTCTTTATTGGCGTCAATTATTGCACCGCCATGACCGGCGTAAGTCAGCAGGAAAATATCTCCTGTCTCTAGTTGTGCTGCCGCATGATGCAAATGTGACAATACCTTATCAGCAGTAGCTTCTTTTGTCAGCAGCGTATGTATCTGTTGAAAACCGGCTTTTTCAGCGATGGATTTATAGACAGCTGCATCTTGCTCACACGCAAACAACTCTCCGTTCCAACCTGCATATTTTGCAGGATCGACTGCATTAATGCCAATGTGCAACGCATAACTTTGTGGTGTCATAACCGGTATAGTTAATGAATTTTCTTTAGCTTGTTGATATTGCGGATGCTGAACTGTTCCGGCTTCTTCTCTGCATCTTTGATGCTGTCTGAGAATTTCAGAATATGTTGCACCGTTTTCCTGACAACAGATGGTGGTATCTGTAACCGGTTAGCCAGGTCGTTGACATCAAGATCCCGATCCAGTTTTTCGATATAATACAATAGCGTGCTGACAGTCTGTGACTTCAGCAGCCGCTCACCGATTTCCTCAGCAGTCTTCTCTTTGCCGATAATCTTCTCTACCACACTGAAGATGCTGGATGTCATGGAGCTTCTTGTCTGCGGTACTGCCTTTTTAGTCTCTGCTGGTTCAGGCAAAGGAGCCGGCTGATAGGAGGTCCAGACCATATCATTGTATAGTTTATCGGTAATGTCTTCCAGCTGACTATCATCTACTATCACATCCGGGTTTCTGATAGACGCCCTGATGATGGCGCGTATACCGGCGAGAAACATACATGGCTCACTCAATGACAGCGCTGGTATGGGGTCCCGGTAATATTGCGCCGACATGATCTGCAGGGCTTTAACGTCTGGCGTATCTTCACCCAGTAGGGCTGGCAGGTATTGGGTTACATTACGGAAAAGCTGTTCTTTGTCGGCCGCCGGATTACTGAAATACACATATGCCGCCAGTAACCCTTTCATCGGTGAAGCCCATTGTCCCTGTTCAAATTCCATCAACACCTTTTCCGGTAAGATGTACACGCCGTTATGGAACTTGTGTCTGAGGCCATCAATCCGGTAATTTCCTTCATCATCATTCACAAATCCCTGTTCCCGTGGTGCAATGAAGATGCTCATAGACGGAAAGATGGGGCCCTGACCGAAGGTGAGAAAAACCTGGGTCTGCCAGTATTGTCCGGCGGTGACTGACGACTGTACACCACTCCTGAACACCTGGAGGGGTATTTCCCTGGCTGGCAATTCATGTGGTGCATCGTCTTCCATGGTACCTGGTAGTCCGCTGTAATGCAGGTAGTAGGTTCCCGGTGATAGTACCGCGTGGAAGGCCATCCATCCGGCGTCCGTATCTTCTTTGATATGTTTGCCCTCCAGCCGGAACAGCACATGACGTTGCGCGTCCAGGAGCGAGAATCCTTGTCCGAGGGACTGCTGCGTATCATTCAGTTCGCGCCGGTTGTCCACATCTGTATATCTGAAGAACAGGAAGATGGCACCGCCCGTTTCGGGGCCATTCTTCACTGTAGGCTGCAGGCTGTAGGTACGTGCGTTGCGGGCATAATACTCGTGTGATGACTGGAATTTATCCGCCACCACTGAGGAGTATACAGGCGGAGTAGGGATCTGTACCTGTGTATCTCCTGTAAGCCTTACATGTTCTTTGATGATATGCCCATCCAGCTTTAGGGTGATGCTGTATAGTCCGGGTTTAAGGGACAGGTCGAGCTGCTCATATCCGCGGGCAATGTCTTCAAGGAAGCCGTTGTATACAGTGAGGTGTGCGAAATCTGCCATCACGCCGACAGCAGATACGGTAAGTTTGTAGGAGGGCGTATCAGAATGCATAGTGCATGGTTTTTAGCGTACCATCTATAGTGATAAATGCGGATGTGCGGGTTGTTTTATTGGTAATCTGATGATAACCTTTACCCAGCGGTACCAGCCAGGTCTCGCCTGCCTGTACAGGTCCTGCTTTGATGTTATTGAGATCGGGTCCGTCCAGGGTGATGTCTCCGGCGGTTTCAAACGTGATGGTCAATACGGTACCGGGTATTCTGCCAGTGCGGTGGATGACGTGGTTCAGTCCATGTTTATTATTCCTGATATCTGAACGTACCGTTTGCGTATGATTGCGTTCATGGGCATAAGATTCTGTCTTTTCACGTACGTAGTCAATAAAACTGGTAATGGTGATATCGCCGTTGTTGTTAACAGCGCCGCCGTTCAGCGCTTCCATGAGGGCGCGCGAGAAATATCCGTGTACCTGCAGGTTACCATTGGCGTTCATCATTCCTTCCCAGGCAGGATTTTCATACTCAGAGGCATAGAGTACGACCGCCATGGTGTTTGCTCCGCCAGCCTGCGGACTACCTAGCATGGAGTGCAGCGGTTTGGTATTGATCTTTCTGTCACGGCAGCAGTCCAGGAAGAAGTAGATCTCCTGGAAGCGGTCCTGTTCTACCAGTAGGTCCAGATATGCTTTGGAGGAAAGAGCAGCATTGTAAAAGCTGGGCGACCAGATAGGCAGGCACATACCATTTACTTCCCAGTTGGCACCGAAGCCGTGACCGGAGAAATAGAAATACAGGCGGCGGGCAGGCCTTGCTTCCGCCATCTGCAGGATGTCATACAGTGCTTTGTCTATAGCCAGTTGGTCTGGAGCGTTGCTGCCCGGGGCAGAAGGGATGAAGAATACGTGTTTGGGATGCATATTGCCGCCATCAGCTTTGATCAGCCAGTTTCTGAGGCGGCAGGCATCTGTGATCGGTGCATGCAGGGGGGCCAGACTTGCGTAGTGACTGACGCCTACAATAATAGCATAATCTTCATCATTGACAGGTAATCCTTTTAACAGATTCTCATTGATAGCCTCTTCACACAGGACGGTAGCCGGTGTTACAGGCGTTTCGGATACTAGCGTGTGAGGGCTCATGGGGTCAGTAGTTTTGCTTTTTGACAAATGTTTGCAGCGTATGGGAGGAATGCCAGTACGGTCTGCATAATGGTGTTATACATCGCTTAATATTTGGGGTATATATATAAAAGTGTGCTATTGAAAATACTCCGTCTCTATATTTCGTTGCTGGGGTGTTGTATCTGCGCATAAAATTAAGCTACTCTGTGCAGGTGAACAAGTTTAATTCAGTCACGAAGCTCCCTTATGTGTTAAGGATAAATGGGTTATGAGCGGCAGGGATGTCTTACAGTACGCCGGCGGCTGATACGCGTGTAGTCATTATGTTAAATGCGCTGGCAGGTATGATAGTGGTGTTATGAAATGATTATTTTACATTGCACCAAGTAAAGCAGTTAAAGTATGAATGGAAGGCCTTCGCTCAGTATTGTGGAATCTATCCGTAACCGCCCGGTGATGTACCTTGGATCAGCCAACAGCTATGGTATCAGGAAGCTGATAAAAACGCTGATCACCGACTATTTAGAGGACGTAACCGGCATATCGGTGATTGAGGTGACCTTCAATCTGGAGAATCACCTCAGCCTGGTAATTTCAGGTACCTCGGTAGATGAACTGCTACATGAGATCGCTTTCTTGTCCGAAATTGCTTCTGGTAAGAATTTTAAAGCCACCTTACTGGTAGCAGTAAGCCGTACCCTGCTGATACGTATTGCTGCGAATGACGAACTCCACGTACTATCCGCTCATGGCGGAGCATACGATATGATCGTTGAACCAGCCAACGGAGAACCCAATTGCATCAAAGTGGATGCCTGGCTGGATCCTGACATCTTTAAACACAGCGACGTAGCCTATATCCCTACTAATATCATGTTACAGCAGCTGGCATACCTCAACCCGGGACTGAAGATCATCAGTCTGGATAACCGGGGCGAGCTGCAGCGGAATGTATTTTACTTCAAAACCGGTATCACAGAGCTATTCAGCGATCTGCTGGATAAACATGACTACGGCAGTGTGAATGCCTGGCTGCCGCTGGAACTGAAGACCGCTATCAATGGTTACATTATCCACATCATCCTGCGCTACCATCATATCTATACTTCTTACCCGGCCCCCTATATCCGCTCGTTTGCCAACAACGAGACAACCAAGCAGCATGGCTCGCTTGTAGATGGTGTTATTAAAGGGCTGGAAGATGCTTTCGAGGAGACCGGCGTACGGGAAGAAGCCGACCTGAAAGTGACGAAGAAACGTATTGGCAAGCAACTGGTGCTTTTTGCGGCAGTCAAAGGCGACCCTATCACTTATGCCGGGGCAGGGAAAGATAAGCTGGATATGCCCGGTTTAAAGAAGGATGTGCGTAAGTACGTGAAGAGAGCCGTACTGAAATACCTGGAGGGAAGTGTGGCCGACAGGAAAAGAGTGCTGAAGAAATTTGAGCGCTAGGAGGGGTGTGAAAATAGGGTAAATCAGTGCCTGGTTATCTATTATGATTGATTGTCAATTGGTTAGGTAGGGTTTTGTTTGCTTTTTTGGCTTGTTTGCGAAACGCAAACAGCGGAAAAAAGCAAACAAGCGAATAGGGATAGCAAAGTCTGCGCACAACTACCTAATCATTTTTAGCTGGATATATTAAGAGAATGTCAATTAGATATTGTGGGAAGAAGTCGCGGTTACTAACATTTTGTCATGTAGGTAACGTATTGTTACTTTTTTCCGGATTCAAAGAATGAATTAACTTGCAATCGTTACCTCAATATTAATTTACTTATCATGAATTTTATCCCCTACCTTTTTCTCTTTACTATTGCTATTGTACCTCTTTGGGCAGAAGCTCAGTCAGGAAAGAAATCAGCTGAACAGACAAAAGAGCCGGTATTTAACGTGTATATGGCGCGATATGAAGATGGCGATGGAAGTACTATATTCAACGAGGATCTGAAAGCTGTCGCTCCTGTAAGCAGTCAGCCTTTTGTTATCATAACTGGCGTGAAGTTTAAGGATTGTGCAAATGGCTTTCCTACTCATGCAGAATTTGACCGTCTATATGTTATATCTGATTCAGTAAGGGCCATCATAGATCCCAGAGGTGATAATAGTCTGGCGGGAACATTTACTTATCAGTGCGAGCGACTTGACTATTATTATGCCAGCGATACTGTCAATCTCCGGCATCAATTGCTTAACCTATATGCCCGTAGCTTCAGTAACTATGAATCTTATGTGAATATTAAGGTAGATAAAGACTGGGATGCTTACCTCAGGTTCCTTTATCCAAATGAGACAATCAGGGAATATATGCGAAATGAGCAAGTAATTCGGAATCTGACAGAGAGTGGAGATAAATTGGATAAGGCCAGACGGGTTGATCACTGGATCTATTTCCTCCGGGAAGAGGACAGACAGCAATTTGAGGCCTATGCCACCAAATTGGGTTTTAGTATAGGTGAAAAGGCGAACAACAAGGACGATCAGGAACGTCCACTAGGTTTGCGGATACATCGTATAGATAAAGTTGATCTTGACACTATTAGCAAATTAACGCTCGAACTTAGGCAAAAGGCTTCTGCGCACAATGGAGATTATGACGGATGGGAGACAGAAGTTGTTAAGTAAGTAATTGCCATAAGACGACATATTGTGCTGTTGTCTTCATGTGAATGAAATTTGTGCTTGGATGCAACAAAGAAATTAGGACGAAAGAGTAACCCATAGATGGAATTATCTATATTTTAACAGATTAGAGGTAGGGAATTTTAGTTGTAGTGGATACTGTGTATCCTTTTATATGTTAAATTGCATATGTCGTACCTTCGATAAGATTACTTAAATCTATTCTGCTAATTACAAACATTCAATTTTTGGATATGTCTACAGTTGCATGTTTCGATGAAAAAGTCCAAGAGACGGTTTCCTCTATTGAACATACTGAAAAGTCTGTTATCCAGGCCTCGGATGAGCATGCGAATCGTCTTATTGATGTAGCTGCTCAGTTACAGGTTACTATTGGCATGCTTAAGCAATTGGTGGATAATATCGAATCGTCTTTCAATAGCTATTCTGAAGCACAAGCTGGTAATATGGTTACGCAAATCTTCCCAATATTCCGGTTATCTGCCAGTCTTAAGGAGGCGCTTCATAAAGAGAACCTGATTGAATCTTTGTCAAATCTTGTGGAAGATTTCGATGCTGAGGTAAAGGATTTGCTTGAGATTACGAATGATTTGTCAAGGTATAAGGTAAATGTGAGAAATGACTTTGATGCTTTGTTCAACCATTAATATTATTTCTGTTGCCAATATTTCGGACTATCACATCGGTTCGTGAGGATTTATCACGTTATAAGAAGAACAATAGTTATAGCAACTGCTACAAGGATCTTTGTGCGTTTTTCAACAGCATGACTATTGATGAAATATATGAACGTCCTCAGATACTATTCAGCGGGGCATCCTTCCGATACTTAAAATCAAGGATCAGTAACTCTAATAATGCAAAGGGCAAAAGCGGTGGGTATAGAATCTACTATTTCGTAGACAGAAGTAAAGAAATAGTGACCATTTTAGGCTTTTACCCAAAAGCTGGCGTTTTTGGGCGTAGTGATCTTACTGACCAGGAGGAAAAGGATCTTATTCATAAGTTTAAAGAAGAACGAGATAACGGTACATTGGTTAGTCATGATATCATAAGGGAATTTGCAAACCTTCAATAAGCCTTGACTAAAGGATGGGTAGGGGAATTGCCCGCACACCAAAACATGAATGAAAAAAGGCTATCTGATATGTGTTCAGACAGCCTCTTCTTATATCTACTTCAATAACTCAATTATCTTCGCAAAGATCTCCGTATTCTCATATACCCCTCTGAAGTCCAGTGAGTGTGGTCCGTAGGCAAACACAGGCACCATCACAGCACTGTGGTCGTTCGTACTGAAGTGTCCATCCACATATCCTTTTGAGATATTACCATCCAGGAGGGACAGTCCGCCGGTTTCATGATCCGCAGTAACGATTACCAGTGTATGCCCATCTTCATCTGCAAACTTCATGGCAGCACCGATAGCTTTATCAAAGTCCATCATCTCCGTAGTTACATAAGATACTACATTCGCATGACCGCCATAGTCTATCTGTGCACCTTCCGCCATGATAAAGAAGCCTTTCTTTTGCTTACGCAGGGAGGCGATAGACTTTTCCAGTGAGGAAGTCAGAAACGCTCCTCTGCCAGTCAGCATAGAAAGCTCGGCCCTTTTATCAAGTAAGACGAATTTATCTGACTGGATGCTGTTCAGTTCACCCAGATCAGTGCTGAAGGTATAGCCTTTTTCCTGTAAGCGTTGGGGCATATTCAGGCCATCTTTACGTTGATTAAAATGTTGCGGACCACCACCTATCAGGATGCTGACAGGGCTTGTCAGGAAGTTGGCAGCAATAGAGTCTTCCATACTTCTGTCAGGCACATGGCCATAGAAGGCGGCCGGGGTGGCATCAGTGATATCTCCTGCACTGATAATGGCACTGTTATAACCTTTTGGAGCGATAATATCGGGAATAGCAGGCAGCTTGACACTGGTAGCATCTACACCGATATAGCGGTTATTGGTTTTCTTACCACTGGCCATAGCAGTACCGCCGGCTGCTGAGTCAGTGATATAGCTGTCATCTGAGTATGTCTTGGAGAAACCGATATTCTTCATTTGCAGGAGATTCAGCTGGCCTCGATTGCCGGTGAAGCCTGCATAGATCTGTGTGAGTCCCATACCATCTCCGATCAGCAGAATAACGTTATTCACTTTGCCCATGCTATCGTTATTCACATAGCGGGCCTTATATAGATTATGTGTAGCGGCAGTGCCGTTGTATTCAAGCTTGTTACGATTGTTCAGGAAGCTGGCCATATCTTCTACCAGATCGGTACCGATATAGTCTGCGCCCATATTCATCTGTGTTTTCCAGGCATTGGCATTGTCTGCCACTCCCCAGAGGCGTACTTTCTTACCCGTCTGGTGTACGCTGTCGATCCAGTGTTGCAGCTGGTCTCTCTCCGCTTTCACAATGATACCTTTACCATTCCAGTTGGTAAAAGTCTTGATGTCGATACTGTACATCGGGATACGTGCTGCCTGTGCAGGTGTATAATTGAAGTTACGTTTCCCGTCAAAATGGATATATGAAGGATATTGTGCCCACAGCGCCGGCGCGGGTTGGTCTCCGCTGATAGTAATGACAACCGTAGCGTTTTTGGTAATAGCAGGATAGCGGTCCAGTATCTTCACCAGTGCTTTCATAGTAGGGATGCCGCTGGTTTTGAAGTCAATCATCAGCTGTAAAGTATCCGTACTATGCTTATAGGCAGTACCGCCGTTATTTTTGATCTGTTCCTGTAAAGGTTGCAGATATAACTTCTCCAGCGTACGTCCTGGCAATATAGCCTCTTCTGTATGAGCGGTAAAGAGTTGTCCGTTACGCTCAAATACATCTGCCTCTATTGATCCGTAATGACGGGAGTAAGCGTTGAGGAATGGAATAGGCTGTTCGTAGTCATTGTGCGAATGTGCGTTGATAGGTGTGTAATTGCTGGTTTGCGCGCCAGCCGCCATTGCACTGCATATAGAGAAGGAAAGTAAGATAGATCTAAGCATGTGTTAAAATTAAATATTAAGAACGAAGGATTAAGCATTAAGTGGCCAGCGGTCTGTGTTCTTCTTGCATGCGTGCCTTGTGAAGTGTTGATAACAACAGGCTTCGGCAGTAGAAGAGCATAGTATCTGAGGTACTTAATACTTAATCCTTCATTCTTAACTAACTATTATTCCCAGCCTTGGTTCTGTTTAACAACCCCATTGCTGCTGATAATTTCATTTCTAGGCACCGGCCATACGTGGTGTACTTCAGGGTTGAAGTTACGTGCAGGCCATATTACAGTACCATTCACGCCATGTAGTGGTTTAGCATAGGTGGCCTTTGCGTCATTCCAGCGTACCAGGTCGAAGTGACGGTTAGCCCATTCTCCCGCCAGTTCAGAACGGCGTTGTTTCTTCAGCTCATTCATGTCAGCGCCGGTTACATCTTTCAGACCAGCACGATGTCTGATCATATTGATCTCCTTGTCTGCGTTTTTACCCTGTTGAATGAGTGCTTCTGCTTTGATCAGCAGCACTTCTGCATAACGGATCAGCGGCAGATTCAGGTCGGTAGCAGGATGATCAACATTAGGACTTACATGTACACCTGCAGGGTAAGAGAATGGTTCCATGTATTTACGGAACTGGTAGCCGGATAAGCTGTTGGTAGAAGCATAGGTCATAGAGTCGCCAGCCAGCTTGAAGCGGTCGCCTGGCTTCAGGATAGTAGCTTCTCTTCTGATGTCGCCAGCTTCATAAGAATCATACAGTTCTTTGGTAGGCATGTAGTAACCCCAGCCATTGAATTTACCCCAGGCTTTGTTCTCCAGCATTACACCCGGCAGGATGCTGCCCCAGCCATTTGGTTCTTTGGAGTTGGAGTATACAGACCAGATGTATTCACCTGTCCAGTTGTTAGCCATAGTGAATACGTCTTCAAATTTATCCAGCAGTCTGTGTTTGCCACTTAAGATAACTGAGTCAGCATACTTTTCAGCATTTGCATAGTCCTTCTTGTACAGGAACATTTTGCTCAGGAAAGCATAGGCAGCCGTTTTATGCGGACGGCCATAGTTATCGCTGGTATATTCGTCGAAGTAAGGCAGGTGAGCAGCAGCCTGTTTTAATTCCTGTTCTATATAGTCATATACAAGGTTCACGTTGGCAGCGCGGGGAATAGGTCTGTCACCGGTCAGGCTATCGCGTTTAACAATAGGTACACCGGCACGTGCATCGCCATAAGTATAGGCCAGTTCAAAGTACATCAGGCCACTGAAGAAATACGCTTCACCCAGGATGCGGTTCTTCAGTTTTTCGTCCATAGGGATAGCAGGTACACGTGCAATCACATCATTGGCACGTTTGATCACAATGTATCTCATCTTCCATTGGCCCTCGGTATAAGAACCACCAATGAAGCTGCTGTTAAAGTCTTTGATATTGTCACCTTCCGCTTTCACACGACCAGTTACCATATCATCGCTGGCATTGATAAACCACCAGTAACCACGGCCATAAAAGTTCTCGTCATCAAACAGGTTATACATGGCATTAGCGCCAGCGATGGCATCACTTTCCGTCTGCCAGAAGTTACCGGGAGTAGGCGCACCCTCGGGGATAATATCCAGTTTTTTGTTACAGGCTGCCAGCAGGGAAAGACCTGCCAGGGAGAGCGTAATCTTTTTTATGAGTTGTTTCATGATAATCTTCGTTTGAGTGGATTAGAAATTAACATTCAGACCTACCATTACACTTTTCGCTTGTGGATAACGGCCTTTATCAATACCATATTCATCCATACCTACCTCAGGATCGAAACCTTTGTATTTGGTGATTGTGAACAGGTTTGTACCGGTTACATACACTCTTACCGCACCTACTTTTGCACGGTTGGTCAGCAATGCCGGCAATGTATAACCCAGAGAGATGTTCTTGATACGCAGATAAGAACCATTTTCAATATACCAGTCAGATGTTCTGCCATAGTTACCGTTAGCATCGGTGCTGATCAGGCGGGTTACGTCAGTATTGGTATTAGTAGGCGTCCATGCATCCAGGATGCCGGTCAGCATGTTAAAGTTGGTACCTACGCTTGGGTTCATGTTGGTATACTTCAGTGCGTTGAACAGTTTATTACCTTGTACGCCCTGTGCAAAGACGTTCAGGTCAAATCCTTTGTAGGCAGCATTCAGACTGAAGCCATAAGAGAAGGACGGGAACGGACTACCAACTACTACGCGGTCATTGTTGTCAATAGTGCCATCGCCGTTTTCATCTACAAACTTACGGTCGCCCGGTTTAGCCTGTGGCTGAATCACTTTGCCTTCAGCGTTTTTGTAGTTGTCAATTTCCTCCTGCGTCTGGAAGATGCCATCAGTTTTGATAACATTGTATGCATATATCTGGTGACCTACACGTGTAACAATAGGGTTCAGCGTACTACGTACGTTTACCTGAGCGCTGGTCAGCACTTCATTACGACCATCTTCCAGTTCAAGCAGTTTATTGTCAATAGCAGTCAGGGTAGCGCCAACACCGTAGGTGAAGTCTTTACCTGCACGACCGTTGTAGTTGATACCCAGTTCAATACCTCTGTCGCGTGCCTTACCCATATTCTTAAACATACCGGTAGTTACACCTGCGGTGCTTGGTGGGGCCACCAGCAGGATCTGGTTTTCGGTAGTTTTGGTAAATACGTCGGCTGTGACAGACAGGCTATTTTTGAAGAAGGCAAGGTCAGTACCCACGTTAAACTGACGGGAGTTAGCCCATTTCAGGTTGGGGTTTGACAATGCATCTTCTGCCAGACCGCTCAGCTGAGCGCCATTAGCACCCATGAAAATGTTTACTTTTCTCAGGTTGATATCCAGTACGTTCTGTTCCAGGCTTGCCAGGTTACCCAGCAGACCGTAGCTCGCACGGATCTTACCGAAGCTCATGATGGCATTTTCAGGGAAGTAGTTCTCTTTTGAGAATACCCATCCACCGGATACAGAGTAGTAGTTCTGATAACGTGTCTGTGGTCCTACCAATGAACTACCGTCACGACGACCCAGTAAAGTCAGCAGGTATCTGCCATCATAGTCGTAGTTTACACGAGCCAGGTAAGATTCCAGCGCTCTTTCCACCTTACCGCTGGTAGGTTGTGTCCATACAGTAGCATTGTCGAAATAGCGGTATACATCTCTCTCGTCACCAAAGCCGCTGGCAGATACTGACAGGTTGGTGATTTCATCATGCTGATAGGTGTAACCAGCTATAGCGGATATGTTGTGTACTGCTTTGAATGTTTTGGTATAGTTCAGTGTTTGTTCTGCCAGCAGGTTGTTTCTGCTTTCAACAGTTTGAACCAGGCCGTTGCTGGAGTTTGCTTTACCAAGCTCCGGTACACGGGTAGTGAAGTTCTTAATATCTCTGAAGTCTTTAGTGAACGCAAAGTTAGAACGGAAGGTCAGGTCTTTGGTCAGGTGTACTTCTGCATAAGGGTTGATCACGATATTATTAACCGGGATCCTGTTGTCCATTCTTTCCAGTGTTGCTACCGGGTTGGCTAAGTCTCCATAAGAGCCTGCATATTTAGGCGGCATGCCACCGTAACCGGTTGCTGTTCGGGCGGGCACGTTACGCGGATACGCCAGGGCAGTGAAGATAGCACCCGTGTACGGGCTGGTCGTATTGGCACCGTTACCATTGTCGTACGTGAAAGAGAGGTTCTCACCCACTTTCAGCCATGGTTTAACCATTGCATCCGTGTTGAGACGGAAGGTATAACGTTCAGCATAAGTGTTCAGCAGGATACCATCATTTTTACGGTAACCGAAGCCCATGTAGTAACGGCCTTTTTCAGTGCCACCCTTTACGCTGACGTTGTAGTCTTTTAACTTACCGGTACGGAAGATCTCGTCCTGCCAGTCAGTAAGCGTAATTTGTCCTTCAGGATGTATATCTGCATTAAAAGCGTCATCCAGTCGGATGCCGGCAGCTGCATAAGCAGCGTTTTCTACATCGGCAAACTGCTTGGCGGTCAGCACATCCATTTTCTTGGCAGCATACTGCCAGCCCATCTTAACATCGGCATTTACAGTAGCAGCGCCTTCTTTACCTTTCTTTGTAGTAATGAGGATCACACCACCTGATGCCCTTGCACCATAGATAGCAGCAGCAGCATCTTTCAGTACGTTGATAGATTCGATATCATTCGGGTTGATTGGTCCGCCGGTGTAGATAGAACCGTCTACTACGGTCAATGCAGATTCACCATTGATACCACCCATACCACGTACATATACTTTAGGTGTAGCAGTCGGGTCTCCACCATTGTTTTGTACGGTCACACCAGGCGCTTTACCCTGTAAGGCTTCACCTACATTGTTCAGTGAGCGGGATGATAATTTGTCCAGCGCCACATCCGCAATAGCACCAGAAACAGTGCTCTTACGTTGTGTACCATAACCCACTACTACCAGCTGGTTCAGGTTCATGCTGTTTTCAACCAGTACTACCTGGAAGGTACGCTGCTGTCCAACAACGATTTCCTGTGTTTTAAAACCGATCATGCTTACCACCAGGATCAGTTGATTCACCGGAGGAGCTACTGACAGTTTGAACTGACCAGCACCATCGGTATTCATACCAGTGCTGGTACCTTTAATCATAACAGTAGCACCGATCAGCGGACCGTTCTTGTCTGCCACAGAACCGATCAGGGTTACTTTCTCCTGCGCCTGCTGTGTAGCGGTTCCTATATTATTGGACGGAGTAGCAGCAGCGCTGTCATAGATCAATACGGTATTATATTTCTCTTCAAATTTCAGGGAGGACTGACTTAATAAATCCTGCAGGATGCTGATAACAGATTTCTTCTGGTAGGTTTCAGCATGTACCTGGATTTTCCGCAGCGCAGCTTCATCATAAGCAAAGCTGATCTGCGCTTTTGATTCCAGTTGTTTCAGTGCAGCAGAAAGACTGCCTTGCTGTACCTGGAAACGCTGTAACACTTTTTGTAACGCCTGTGAGCCGAACGGCGATGCGAATGCCGTTGATGCCAGCACGAGCAGCGACAGCCCTGTGAGGAGCACTGCACGCAGCCGTGATGAGAACTGTAGTTTGTCTTTTTGCATATATAGCTGTGTTAAAAAATTAGTCATTAAGAATTAGTACTGAAGAATTGGTTAGCGTGAATGTTGTAACTGTTTTCATGTTTTATTATAGCTGTATGGATTTATTCATGACGAATGATGTATTGTTTGTTGCACCTTAAATGAGCTGTTATTGCTGTAAATGTGCTGCTACAGATACCTGGCAATTTCCTGACAGACATCTGTGCCTGCATGAATGCGCTATTACTTACAATAGCATGCTGTACGTTCTGCTGCTGTCTCGTCAGACAGGCAATACGTATTGGTCAGGCTGTAGATAGGAATCAGCGTTTTATTACTGATGTTTGCTTTCTACATGCACTTGTCCTTTATCCATTGTGAAATGAATCTTCGGTTTATAACTGATCCTCTCGACCACTTCCAGGACCTCCTGCAGAGTCATGCTGGCAGGTATGTGCAAATTGTAATTGCCCTGGTTGACGTCCAACGTTGTTGTGGCAGTAATGCCGTATTGGTGTTGGATAGTAAGTAATAACTCCTGTAAAGTTGCATTACGTAACACGATCTTTCCATTGGTCCATGCAAGAATGTCTGCTGTAGCGACACTATCTTTTTCAATTGATTGTTCACGGAATGTTAGTCTCTGTGATGGTCCTAATACAGCTGTAGTAGCTCCTTCCCTTGCTACCTGTACTTTGCCGGTTGCGACTGCTATCCTGGAGATGTGCAGGTTGTTACTGGCCTCTATAGTAAAGGATGTACCGAGTACAGTAGTGCGAACGCCACTGTTATCAACTACGCTGAACGGACGTGTGTCTTTAACAACATCAAAGAAGGCTTTTCCTTCTGTTATTTTTATTGGTCTTGCGTCATCAGGAAAATGCGCAGGAAATTGGATAGTACTGTAAGGACCTGCTATTGCCACCGATTGATCAGGCAATGTGATCTTCTTTAATTGTCCACTGTTGTTTGTTACTGTTTGCCATACAATTGTGGTGTGTGGTAACTGATGGCCGCGACTTACATAACGCTGTGCGAAATAGCCTGTAACTGCAAGAGGTATTATTACTGCCGCAACCCGGGTCAGCTTTAGCCCGATACGGCGGTAGCGGCTTATTGGTGCTGGCCATATATGGTGCTGCATATTACGTTTGTACTGTGCCATTTCATTAGCAGATAATGCTGGCAAAGTATCATCAGCTTCTAATGCATCCATCCATTTGTACAGCAAAGCCTCTTCTTCAGGAGAGCAGACGCCTTGCCGGAATTTCTCCAGTAATAATAATAATGTCCCTTTGTCCAAACTGTTCTATGGTTTAATTATAAGACACGGCGGGCGAAGTTAATAACTATTGGATAGACGGGCTTAACAATTTGGTAATATAGCTGTAATAATCACTTAAATACCAGCTAACTGTTACTTAATTACCAATTCCTGATTCAGGATTATTCAAAGATAGTTTTGAGTCTCTGAACAGCTGTATTGATCTGGTTCCTGACAGTTTGTTGGGACCTGCCCATCTTACAGGCGATCTCGGCAACAGATAGTTCTTCTATACGATGCAGGTAAAATACGTCCTTCATTTTTTCAGGAAGGAGGTTAATGGAATGTAATAGTTGTTGTTCGGTTTCTTTAAGGTGTAGAAGAGCGGCGGAAGAAGGAGCGTCGGTATCAATTACCTGGGTAAAGAGGTCTACATGTTTCTGATAGACATGTTCATCACGAAGGGCATTCAGTAGTTTGTTTTTAAGTGCGCTGCGCAAATATGGCAGGATGGCAGTTACTTCGGGTAGGGTGTCATGTTTTTCCCAGAGATGGATGAAGAGACTTTGTACACTATCCTGGGCAAGTGAGTAATCTCTGGTGATCTTTGAGGCATAGGTGAAGAGGGGCTCCCAGCATTCCTCGAATAGCTGGCGGAAGGCGGTTTCATTACCTTGCCGGATGGAACTCCATAAAGTGTGTTGACCTACTTGTGACATATTGTACAGTGCCGCAAAGTTATTAGATGTTACGAACTGCTGTATCTGCCCTGAATTATGAAATTGTTAAGCAGCGGGTATAAAAAAGTCCCGGGTGATGTACCCGGGACTAATAGCTTGATTGTATAGGGGGATATTTACATGGCTGCCAGCTGTACTTTCTGTTGCAGTTCAATGACATTATCCCGGAATGCGTTATCTGTATCCATCAGGTCTTTTACAGTCTGACAGGAGTGGATCACAGTAGTATGATCGCGTCCGCCAAAATGTTCCCCAATAGTTTTAAGAGAGTTCTTTGTAAATGACTTGGCCAGATACATAGTGATCTGTCTTGCCTGCACTATCTCACGTTTACGTGTTTTCTGTAATAACTTATCATAAGGCACATCAAAGTATTCGCAGACCATTTTCTGTATACTTTCGATGGTAATTTCCTTAGAAGAGGTTTTCACAAAAGACTTGAGTACACGTTTCGCCAGTTCCAGGTCAATCTCTTTTCTGTTGAGTGACGACTGTGCCAGCAGAGAGATGAGTGCGCCTTCCAGCTCACGTACGTTAGTCTGTATATTATAGGCAACATACTTGACTACTTCCTTTGGCATCTCCAGACCATCGTTACGCATTTTCATCTCAAGGATTTCCATACGTGTTTCAAAGTCTGGCATTTGCATATCGGCGCTCAGTCCCCAGCGGAAACGGCTTAGCAATCTTTCCTGTAGACCATCCAGGTCTTTAGGTGATTTATCTGAAGTCAGGATCAGCTGTTTACCGGATTGATGCAGATGGTTGAATATGGCAAAGAATGCATCCTGTGTTTTTTCAGCACGGGCGAAAAATTGTATATCATCTACAATCAATACATCAATTAACTGATAGAAGTGAATAAAGTCATTGATGATACTGTTTTTAGAGTGGTCAATGAACTGATTAATAAACTTCTCTGCACTGACGTAGAGCACAGCTTTATTAGGATGTATACGTTTAACCTCATTCCCGATTGCTTGCGCAAGGTGGGTTTTACCAAGACCTACAGAGCCGTAGATAACAAGGGGGTTGAATGAAGTACCGCCTGGCTTTTCAGATACAGTTTTACCTGCTCTGCGGGCAACGCGGTTACAGTCACCTTCTATATAAGAGTCAAATGTATAATGAGGGTTCAGCTGCGAATCTATCTGTACGCGTTTGATACCTGGTATAACAAATGGATTCTTTACAGGGTTCTGTATAGTTAACGGAAAATCTACTTCGCTGTCCTTCTTATTTTTGGTAAACTGCCCAGGCATGTTTACTGTTTTTGGATGCTGATGAGGTGTGCCGTTTTCAACTACAATTCGATACTCGAGCCTTGCGTCTTTTCCCAGTTCTCTTTTAATCGTCTTACCTAGTAATCCCACATAATGTTCTTCAAGGTATTCATAAAAGAATTGGCTTGGTACCTGAATGGTTAAAACATTGTTTTCAAGCTGGATGGGCTTAATTGGTTCAAACCAGGTTTTAAATGGCTGCCATTCCACAATATCCCTAATTATATTAAGACACCTTTCCCAAACTTGTTCGCAAGTTTTATTCATTGAGCTAATGTAAATTAATGTTGTTCTTAAATTAAGGATTGTTCTCGAATTGTAAATCTTACCAACGTGGGGGGTTGATAGATTTTCAGACAGGACGACGAATATCAGTAGAAAATGTTGAAAAAAAAAATTTATCTCCCCTTGTTTTTATTTCGCTGATAACAGTTTGTCACCTGTGTTTTTTCGCTGTTTTTACTCTCTTTTTTGTGCTTGTTTTTTTGCCATGTTAATATGATGAAAGTCAGTACTGCTCTGCTTTGATAGACAGGCTTTTCCAGTTGACATTAACTTGTTTGCCATAGATATGTGTACTTACTGATAAAATACTATTGTGTGCAAATGCAAGCAAATTTTGATCACCTTTTGTGATCGTTTATGATCTTCCGAAATGTTGATAATTTCATTGCGGGGGTGCAAAACTATGTTAGTAATTGCATTTAAAAAAATGTCCTTTAGGTTAGCAAATTCCATGCAAAATTATTATATACGCGCCCGTGCGTTAACACGCCCATGTTTATAACTGCCTGTTTTAAATTTTATTGTCTCGGATTGCTGCTAAAAAACCTATCTTTGGCCCTCTGAACAGCTAAAAATTTTTATATGAGTTTTGAAATAACCGGAAAACTGATCGTGAAGTACAATACGATGCAGCGTAGCGAAACCTTTAAAACCAGGGAGTTCGTTATCGAAAAGTCTGATGATATCAATGGCCGCGTTATAAACAACTACATCAAGTTCCAGGCGGTACAGGACAGAACTGCCATTGTAGATCGCTTCAACGAAGGCGAAACCGTTAAGGTTTACTTCAATATCAAAGGTACACGTTGGGAAAAAGATGGCAGGGTGAACTACATCACCAATCTGGACGCATGGCGCATGGAATCTGTTGTTGCAGGCGGACCGTCTAATGATCCAATGCCTAACTATAATACTTCCCAGGAAATCTCTTCTGGTGGTCAGGCTGATGATTTACCATTCTAATTTGCGGTTGACAATAACAACTCATTAACAAAATAACTGAAAACGGATACCTGAAATACGGGTATCCGTTTTCAATTGTTGGGATAACTACCTAACCATCCTAAGTATGATACAACAACTCTCGCTCAAACTGCTGCCTTCTCAGGCCGCGTCTGATACTAGCATTATCGCGGAAGCTGCTGCCGCTCTCGGTATAAAGCCCGCTGCCATCACTGGCTTCCATCTCATCAAGCGTTCTATTGATGCCCGCTCCAGACAGGCTTACTTTATGCTCACCATCAAAGTGTTTGTCAATGAACCCTTTCAGGAAAGAGAACGCATCATACCCATATATGATACACTGCCTCCCGATGCGCCACAAGCCATCATAATAGGAGCCGGCCCCGCCGGATTATTCGCTGCCTTACGCCTGGTAGAAGCAGGTATCAGGCCTATCGTACTTGAACGTGGGAAAGATGTCAGAGCAAGAAGGAGGGACCTGGCTGCTCTTAACAAAACAGGTATCGTTAATCCGGAGTCCAACTACTGCTTCGGTGAAGGCGGAGCCGGTACCTACTCAGATGGGAAATTGTACACACGCTCCAATAAGCGCGGCGATATCAACCGAATACTCAGCATCTTCGTACACTTCGGCGCTACTGAAAAGATCATGTATGAAGCACACCCGCATATTGGCACTAATAAACTGCCTCATATTATCGTGGCTATGCGCGAACAGATCATCAATAGCGGGGGAACAGTGTTATTTGAACAGAAAGTGACTGATATAATGACAGTCAATGAACAGGTGACAGGTGTAAGGACTGCCAGCGGACAAACATTCGAGGCATCTCAGATTATACTTGCTACTGGACACTCTGCCCGTGATATATTCCGCTTGCTACATGAGAAGGATATATTGATTACTGCTAAACCTTTTGCACTGGGTGTACGTGTGGAACATCCACAATCGTTGATAGACAGTGCCCAGTATCATTGCCCTACCAGAAATGAATATCTGCCACCAGCTAGCTACAGCCTGGTAGAACAGGTGGACGGTCGTGGTGTATTCTCTTTCTGTATGTGTCCTGGTGGTATTATCGCACCCGCATCTACAGATCCGGGTGAACTGGTGGTAAATGGGTGGTCTCCCTCACGACGCGATAACCCCTATGCTAACTCGGGTATGGTAGTCACTGTAGATGAATCGGATTTCCAGCTATTTGCTGACAAAGGCCCGTTAGCTGCCATGTATTATCAACAGATGGTAGAGCGTACTACCTTTACTGCTGGTGGCGGACAATTTGTAGCGCCCGCTCAGCGAATGACTGATTTTGTCCACAGCAAGGTGTCCTCAACGTTGCCTTCCTGCTCTTACTTGCCCGGTGTCAATAGTACCAATCTGCGTGACGTCCTTCCTGTTAGTGTGCACAGCCGGCTGGCGGAAGCCTTTAAAGCCTTCGGCCGTAAGATGAAAGGCTACTATACTGCTGATGCCATACTGGTAGCTACTGAATCCCGTACATCCTCTCCTGTACGTATTCCACGGGAAGACGATACACTTATGCATCCACAAATCAGCGGACTCTATCCATGCGGAGAAGGCGCTGGCTATGCTGGTGGGATTGTGTCAGCTGCCATGGATGGTGAACGTGTTGCAGAGCGTATTATTGCTTTCTATCACAGGTAGTGTCCGTTTTGTCACACTTTTTAGAAAAGTGAAAATGGGATAACTATCATTGCTGAAAGATTTTATCCTTATGAACCAGCTCAGAAAAATAGAACTTGGTACTGCTACAGGAATATTCCTGTTGATCATCTTCGCTTTTTTATACAGGAGCGTTACCTCTAACGTATTTGATCTGCAACATGAATACGGGTACAAGTTCGACAGGTACCACCAGGTATTCGATTATTATAAACATTACCTGTTACCATTGCTCTTACACATTACAATTGTGTACCTCGCTTTTGTGAGTGTTAATACCTGGATTATGCCCAGGTTCTTTGAGAAAGGTAAATGGGAGACGGGTACGGTGCTACTCTTAACTACCTGTTTGCTTGTCTTTGTTACGGTAATGGTGGCTAACACCTGGCATGATGGTTACCTCTTTGGGGTGTATAAAACCGTAAGGGGTGTCCATATGCATTGTGCAAAGTCTGCATTCATCATCACGGTCTTCTATACAACCCTCTATGCTCTATACTATGCCACCCGGCAATTGTATATGCATCAAGTACATCCTAAGATCGTTCATAAACCGTGGTTTGGACAAGTTGTCTCTGAGTTGATCGTTATGCTGGTCATCCTGGCAGTATTCATTATTGGTACACCAGGAAATAGTGCGTTGAAAGCCGGATTGTCCATATTAACCGGCATCTTTATCGCAACAACATACTTCATTTCACAGTACCGCCTGCTACCACGTTATGCTGTACATCAAAGTAGTCGCAGATTAATACGTGAAGCCGCATTTTCGTTTCTGACGATATTTGCGTTATTACCTTTCTTCGCTATCATATGGCATAGACATCCTGAAGTCTCCTTGTTATTGTGCTTTTGCTTCTACGGAGCTGCGTTGTTCATAGTATTGCCTTTTTCCTACTGGCTGTTTAACCTTCGTCAGTCGCGTAGCGATACTATTATGGGACTGCGAAAGGCTTTAACTCAGTCTGAAACCGGACTGGACTTCCTACGCTGGCAAATAAATCCTCACTTTCTCTTCAATGCGCTTAATACATTGTATGGTACTGCGCTAATGGAAAAAGCACCCGCTACCAGTGAAGGCATTCAGAAACTGGGCGACATGATGCGCTTTATGTTACATGATAACCTGTTGGAACGTATTTCCCTCTCTAAAGAGATTGCCTACTTAGAAAACTATATTGCCTTACAACGTTTACGTGTACAAGGCGCTACTGGCATCTTAATAGAAGTCAATATTGAGGATACCCACTGTGAACACGAAATAGCGCCTATGCTATTGATCCCTTTTGTAGAAAATGCCTTTAAACATGGTATTAGTCTGCGTAACAAGTCACGCATTACTATATCTTTATCATGTACGCCTGAAAAGATCTACTTTGACGTATATAACTCTGTTCATGCAGCCAGGGGGGCAGAAGTAGAGAATGATAGTATGGGAATAGGATTGCATAATGTAAAGCAGCGCCTGGCATTGCTGTATCCTGGTAAACATGACCTGAGCCTGCGTGAAACCACAACAGAATATTTTGTTCACCTTACTATTGATGTTGTATGACACTCACCGCTATTGCCATAGATGATGAACAGGTCGCATTGTCAGTAATACGTACTCATGCATCGCAAGTGCCTTTCCTGCATATCAAAGCATATTTCACAGATCCGTTTGAAGCGCTGGAATACCTTCAGCGTGAAACAATAGACCTGCTCTTTCTCGATATCCGTATGCCTGATATCTCGGGATTGGAACTCATGACCACTTTACCCGGGGCTCCTATGGTGATATTCACTACCGCTTACTCAGAACATGCGGTGCAAAGCTTTGAACTGGATGCACTGGACTATCTGCTGAAGCCTTTCTCTTTTGAACGTTTTCTCAAGGCCTGCAAGAAGGCCAGCGCATTACAGGAACTAATACAACAACGCCGGCAGTCAGCCGTAGCAGCTCATATTATGGTTAAAAGTGGTTATGAACAGCACAAGGTGCTGCTGGAAGATATCCTCTATCTTGAAAGTGCCGGTAACTATATCAGCTTTGTACTAAAAGATAAACGCATCCTTTCCCGGCTGTCCATGCAGGAGGCGCTTGCATTACTGCCTCCTGACAGGTTTACGCGCGTACACCGGTCATTTATCGTAGCTAATAATAAGATAGATAAAATGGATAGAAGCAGTCTGTACATCGGCAGTGCTGCAATAAATATAGGAGCTGCCTATGGAGTGGCAGTTGCCGAAAATATAAAGCTGTCCCAGGGCCGTTCTTAAAACCTACCCTGGTAATTCACTACTACCGATTGCCTGTGTATACCCATATGCCGCCTTTCATCCTTCTGCTTGTCTAACCCTACTTACCACTCCTTTCATACTACTGCCTCTCGCCCTTAGCCCACCCTTCTACGTTTCTTATTTCCGATTATTATCTTACCTGCATCTCATATAATTTTTTTACATTTAACTATGAACCTCATCGAAATAAGACACCTCCGTAAAGACTATGCTACCCACAAAGCTGTAGACGATATTAGTTTTGTTATACCTAAAGGCAGCATATTCGGCTTACTCGGACCTAACGGGGCCGGGAAAACCACCTTGCTGCGTATGATAACCGGTATTTTCTATCCGGACAGTGGCGACATCCTGTTCAATGGGCGTCCTTTTGATCCGCATACCGATATACATAGCATTGGCTATATGCCGGAAGAAAGGGGGCTGTACAAGAAGATGAAGGTAGGAGAGCAAGCCCTGTACCTTGCACAGCTGAAAGGTATGTCTGAACGGGACGCAAAGGCCAGGATCAAATACTGGTTTGACAAATTTGAGATCAATAGCTGGTACAATAAGAAAGTAGAAGAGCTAAGTAAAGGAATGCAGCAAAAGGTCCAGTTCATTTCAACTGTTATGCACAATCCTGACCTGCTGATCCTGGATGAACCTTTTTCTGGTTTAGACCCAATCAATGCCAATCTTATCAAGCAGGAAATCTTTGACCTCAGTAAGAATGGTACCACCATTATATTCTCCACACATAGAATGGAACAGGTTGAAGAGATCTGCGACCGTATTGTGCTGGTTAATCAAGGTAAGAAACTATTAGATGGTGAAGTAAAGCAAATCAAACAGGATTTTAAACAACACCTCTATCGCGTAGGATTTGGCGTAATGCCGAACTTTGCACAGGTTGCCACCTACCACTTCTCCATCGTCAATACTGAACCGCTGGCATATACAGTTAAACTCAGTGAAGGTAGTACCACCAATGATATCCTGGCACACTTCATTAATCATAATATTCCTATCACCTCCTTCCATGAAATATTACCTTCTATTAATGAAGTATTCATACAGCAAGTAACATCTATCACCGGACATGCGCCACAATCAGCAACGGCCAATGAACCTGCAGTAGCATCTTCCAACTCCTGATTCCTAATTTGTCAATTCTAACTCTTTTTCTGTATGAATAAAATCTGGCTCATAATAAAACGAGAATTTATTACGCGTGTGAAAAAGCGCACCTTCCTGATTGTAACATTGATGGTGCCGCTGTTTTTTGCAGCAATGATCGTTGTACCAATATTAATCGCTACTAACACCAAAGAGGAAAAGCGCATTGCAGTGATTGATGACAGTCATCTGTTTAACAACCGTTTCCCTGATGATAAGGGTGTATACTATAAATACCTGGTCAATACCAATATTGATACCTTTCAACATAAATACGCGGACTATGGTTACGCCGGACTCCTGTACATTCCAGAGCTGGATATTGACCGTCCGGCGGGCATTACTTACTATAGTAATGCACAACCCGGGTTATCCGTCGAAAGCAAACTTACCCGCAGGGTCAACGACCTGATAGAAGAAGAGCGCCTTAAGAAGGCGAATATAGACGCCGCACAACTGAAAGCTGTTAAGTCTGATATCACGATTGATTTCCAAACAGGCGAAGAAGGCCGTAAGGGTAGCGCTGCTGTAGCTTATGGCGTAGGATATGCGAGTGGATTTATCATCTACATCATCCTGATGTTCTTCGGCATGTCTGTAATGAGAGGCGTTATGGAAGAAAAAGTAAGTCGCATTGCAGAGGTGATGATCTCCAGCGTGAAGCCTTTCCAGCTGATGATGGGCAAAATCATTGGTATTGCTGCTGTAGGATTACTACAATTCCTGATATGGGTGGCACTCATTATATGCGTACAACTGATACTACCACTGTTTATATCTACCGACGCCGTCAGCGCTATGAATGAAGGCAATACTATGATGCAAAGCGGTAGTAGTGCTGCAATGATAGAGGCTATGGAAAAGATACAATTCATTATGGGAAGCATCAACTGGACAGCAGTGATCAGTTGCTTTGTCTTCTATTTCCTGGGTGGTTACCTTTTCTACTCTGCTTTATTTGCGGCAGTAGGTAGTCTGGTAAATGAAGACCCTACAGATGCTCAGGCGCTGACATTCCCTATCACCTTGCCGATCATTATCGGTATTATGGTAATGGTATCTTCTGTACAAAATCCTTCCGGTAATGTTGCTTTCTGGGGTAGTATTATCCCATTCACCTCGCCCATGGTTATGATGGCGCGTATTCCTTATGGTGTACCAGGTACGGTATCTTATTGGGAGCTTGCTCTATCTATGAGTTTATTAATCATCGGCTTCCTGTTTACTACCTGGATGGCGGGCAAGATCTATCGTACGGGTATACTCATGTATGGTAAGAAGATTACCTGGAAGGAAGCTCTGAAGTGGGTGACGAGGAAATCGTAATATTTATCAGTAATATATCTATGAATTTCAGAAATTTATTTGGGGGCAGGAAATCCCGGAAAGCGGCAATTCACAATGTATCTTTTACAGATTTTGGCTGGACCAAGCGCCAGGAAAGCGATGCTGAGATATCATGGGTGCACCCGTCTTATCCTGCTGTTCTTTCTATTAATTACTTTCAGTTGCCCCCCGACGTTCCCTATATGGCGGATGTCAGTGAACTGAGGACATTCTATCGAAATATGGTAATACAGTCCGGAGGTGGCTTAATACAGGTAGATGTTGCAGAGATAAAAGGAGTTCGCAGTATAATTACGCTCTTTAAGATGCCACGTGAAGGCAATGGCATCCATTATATCGGTGCTATAACAATTCCATTTCACGATTGTAGCTACGTGGTTAAGATACAGGCGGTTGAGGACGGACCTACAGGAATGCGAGAGGCGATGATCGCTCCGCATTTAATAGAGCAGGGCACTATTACTGTTGATCAGGATGGCGTGAAGGGATGGGCTGCTGATCCATATGATTCAACAATCATAGATGGCTTGCTGATGAACCTTTCGGAATCTATAACATATGACGAGCAGTTTGCACAGCATCCGCTAAGTATAGTGCGGAACCGGATGCAGGAGCTGATTAACAGTATACAGATTGCGCAGACATTAGTCTGAGATTGTCATTGATTTAATCGCTTATTCGTCAGAATAAACTCTTCCCATATTTCCCTGACAACATCTCCGGCAGGTTTAAGTGCATGAATCAGTGCACTTACCTGCCCGATCTCAAGTTCTCCTTCTTCCATATTCCCTTCAAACATGCCTGCTTTCGCACGTGCGCGTCCTAATAATGTTTTAAGTGCCTCTATATCTGCGCCATTATCTTCGGCTGCTTTTATACTATGAAAGAAGTTGTTTTTCAACAGTCTTACCGGCGTCAGTTTCTTTATGGCCAGCATTGTATCACCTTCTTTAGCGTCGATGACTGCCTGCTTGAATTGCGGATGAGAGGATGCTTCGGGGGTAGCTACAAAGCGGCTGCCTATCTGTACTCCTTCCGCACCTAATGCGAAGGCTGCTGTCATAGCCTTACCGGATGCAATACCTCCTGCCGCGATAACTGGTATGCTTACCTGTTCACATACCGCCGGAATCAATACCATGGTGGTAGTCTCTTCTCTTCCGTTATGGCCGCCGGCCTCAAACCCTTCCGCCACAACGGCGTCTACGCCTGCAGCTTCACTTTTAGCGGCAAACAATGCGCTGGATACAACATGTACGACGGTGATACCTGCTTGTTTCAGTACCGGTGTCCATATTTTAGGATTGCCAGCGGAAGTAAATACGATAGGTACTTTTTCTTCTATGATGATATTGATCAGCTGATCGATGTCAGGGTAGAGTAGCGGAATATTCACGCCGAATGGTCTATTGGTAGCCTGTCTGCATTTTTGTATGTGTGTACGCAGTACATCGGGATACATGCTGCCTGCACCGAGTAATCCGAGGCCGCCGGCATTGCTAACAGCACTGGCTAGTTGCCAGCCGCTGGCCCATATCATGCCTGCCTGGATGATGGGATATTCAATGTGGAATAATTGGGAGATACGGTTCATGGAATGAAAATAAGCTAAAAATATCAGGCCAGTAGCAGTTGTGTGTTGTTGCTACTGGCCTGATAGTGAATATGGGTTATCCCAGATCTATTTCTGTATTATCGCCGATATTGAGGCTTTGGCTTAATCCGCGGATATTGGCATCACTACCAATGAGCGATGATTTCAATACCACTTCATAAAGATTACTGAAAGAGCCGATAATAGAATCTTTTACGATAGAGTAATTGATTACAGTATTATCGCCGATGGCCACGTTAGGACCGATGATCGAATTTTTGATACTACATCCTTCTGCAATACTCACTGGCGGTATAATGATCGTATTTTCATATGCCTGTGTTGGATTGTTATCCATTTTGTATTTGCTGAGCAGGATCGCATTTGTTTCAAGCAAAGTTTCCTTACGGCCGCAATCAAACCAGTTGCTCACCTTAAATGTCTTGAAGGTCACCCCATGTTCGATCATACATTGCAGTGCATCAGTCAGCTGAAATTCGTCATGCGATCTTTTCTGGTGGAGGATATTTTGTTCCAGGCACTCATATAGCTGCGGTGTTTCCTTGATCTTGTACACACCTACTAATGCCAGATTTGACTTAGGTATCTGTGGCTTTTCCACTACCCGGATGATATTGTTCTCTTCACTCAGTTCAGCTACTCCAAAGTTCCGGGGATCGTCTACTTTCTTCAGCCCCAGCATAGATACCGGCGATTCTATCAGTTCCTGGAAGTTACCTTCACAGATGGTGTCGCCCAGTACAATCAGGATCTCATCGTCCTGCACGACCTGCCTGGTAAGGAGTATCGCATGTCCTGTACCCTCGCGGCTGTTCTGCTGCACGAAATGGCAGGTCAGGTGAGGGTACTTCTGTTGTACGTAATGCTGGATCTTATCGCCCAGATAACCGATGACAAACACAAATTCGTTAATGCCGGATTCTACCAGCTGATCAATGATAATACTTAATATCGTTCTGCCCGCGAGGGGAATTAATGCTTTCGGCTGTGTATATGTGTGAGGTCGTAGCTTGGTGCCGGCACCGGCTACAGGTATTATGGCCTTCATGTACGCAGGTTAGGTTTAGTAATCTCGTTGTCGTACCGAGGGCGTGAAGGTAGAACAAAAAAATATAATAGTCCAATAGGACTGATCTACAGGATGTTAGATGGCCAATCCCTGTACACATCATCCGGTAGATAAGAGATATAACGATTATTGTCTATGACTTGCGCCCTTTGCCAGTATTTATGACTGAGTAAGTAGGCTTTTGTAGCAAAAAAAACTATTGCTCTCCGTACAATGACTATGCACTATTCACAATTTCGATTACCTTTGCTGCAAATTTTCAAAGTATCATACAATGCAAAGAGATCTGCAAATATTTAATATCATCAGCCAGGAGCTGGAACGTCAGCGTCATGGTATAGAATTGATCGCTTCTGAGAACTTTACCAGTCTGCAGGTAATCCAGGCGATGGGCACCGTTCTGACCAACAAATATGCAGAAGGGTATCCTGGCCGTAGATATTATGGTGGCTGTGAGATCGTTGACCAGAGTGAACAACTGGCGATTGACAGGGCAAAACAGATCTTCAACATTGAGTATGCCAACGTACAGCCGCACTCCGGCGCTCAGGCAAATGCGGCAGTAATGCTGGCTATCCTGAAACCAGGAGATAAAATACTAGGTCTGGATTTGAGCATGGGTGGTCACCTCACCCACGGTTCTCCGGTGAACTACTCTGGTAAATTATACGAGCCGTTCTCCTACGGTGTAAACAGAGAAACCGGTCTGATCGAGTATGACAAAATGGAAGAAATCGCACTGAGAGAAAAGCCACAGCTGATCGTTTGTGGTGCTTCTGCTTACAGCCGCGACTGGGATTATAAACGCATCCGCCAGATCGCTGATCAGGTAGGCGCATTTGTACTTGCTGATATCGCACATCCTGCCGGTCTGATCGCTAAAGGGTTGCTGAACTCTCCGTTCGAGCATTGTCATTTCGTAACTACCACTACTCACAAGACTCTCCGTGGTCCTCGTGGTGGTATGATCATGCTGGGTAAAGACTTTGAAAATCCATTTGGCCTGAAAACGCCAAAAGGCGAAATCCGCATGATGAGTTCTCTGATCGATACCGCTGTATTCCCAGGCATCCAGGGTGGTCCGCTGGAGCACGTGATCGCAGCAAAAGCAGTATCTTTCTATGAGATCCTGTCTGACGAATACGGTGTATACGCACAACAGATCATCAAAAACGCACAGGCAATGTCCAAAGCATTCGTTGAGAAAGGATACCAGATCGTTTCCGGCGGTACTGACAACCACCTGATGCTGATTGATCTGCGTAACAAAAATATCTCCGGTAAAAAAGCTGAGCAGGTACTGGTAAAAGCTGACATCACTGTCAATAAAAACATGGTGCCTTTCGATGATAAATCTGCTTTCGTTACTTCCGGTATCCGCGTAGGTGTACCAGCTATCACTACCCGTGGTATGAAAGAAGAACACATGGGACAGGTAGTATCCTGGATCGATGAGTTGCTGATGGATGCAGATAACGAAACAAAGATTACCCAGGTGCGTGGCGCAGTGAACGACTTTATGAAGCAATTCGTACTGTACCCAGAGCTGTAACTCATGCCTGGAATCAGGAAATATGCAGCAGCAATTGCCGCATTCCTGTTCTGACTAAAGAAGACTTTCCAACAGTCATAAAAAAAGCTGCGGAGATAATCTCCGCAGCTTTTTGTTTTATGATTTGCGCAGCAATGTCGGCACACTATATCTTTACATTGACTATTACTACAGCACTCGACATTAACTTGCTATTGACCAACACTTCCTTGTGGCCAGCCCCGTACTTAAGGTCTTTATTCTGCTAATCTCCGCCCATGCCGGCCTCAATCGTCTCCTGTTCTTCCCCTTCTGTAATAGACTTGGCAAAATGCCTGATATCTTCATTCCTGATCTTCTTAAAGCCTACTATAGATTTGCCCATCCTTGGAATCAGTGAATACCCCCACGCCTGGAACATCTGGTCGCTGATATCCGAGTGGCACAGCGGCATCCCATTTACAGGATCAAATACAACAGGTACATGTACCTCCATGCTAGGTGCATTCTTGTCAAAAGTAGAGAATACGCCTGCCGGCACATATGCTACAATCGTATTGTCGTAGATGTCAGTCCGTACCAAAGCCTCAAGTTCAGGCAGCGTTACATACCTGATTGGAAAAGGATAGTCTTTCTGGGCAATTTTCGCTTCAAATGTTTCATCCAACCATTCTTTACACAGCACCAGGGTTTTCCCCTTCATCAATACCGCATTATGTTTAACCTTTTTCTGCAGTATCGTGTTAGTCTTTCCTTCCAGTTGCTCATTAAATACAAATGTAGCCAGTCGTAAGCCTACTGCCAGATCTATGAAGTCAGGGAAGCTGTCAGACATATTCTGTATGTAAAAAGGGGATTGCGGATTGTTTTCAATAAATGTCATGTTAATCACCGGGATGCTCAGATCTTTAGGATCTTTCTGCCAGGATAATGGTGCTGTGTAGGTACGCGTCATCTTCGCATAACGGCTTTTTACGCCTGGTTTAACATGCAGCGACTGAATGTCCATCACAATGCTCGTCCTGTCATTCTTCTTCCTGATCTTTTCAATCTCTTTCTCCGTTCGCACTTCAATGGTAGCGCTACCATTTACGGTCCAGAATTGCCTCACTGCTTCAGGGAAATCCTGATTTAATTGTCGGATTGATTGCTTGTAAGCGTTTGCCATTTCAGGGGAAGTACGGCCGAGTTGCTTTAGGATCTTCTTATCAGGTTTTTCTTTCACCACAATGATTCTTGTTCGTTTCTTCATCTTCTCCAGGTCTTTCGTCTTCACGAACTGAGCAGATGCCGTAATCGCTGAAAATAAAAGGCTTAAACAAAGCACAACTGCTATAGGGCCTTTCATAGGGGATATATTTATTTAAACCACTTGAGCAAATATAGCTTATAAAATAGTCTTAATGTGTAGAATTAGCTCGACAAAGTCAATATTCAATCAGTAATTACTCATTCTGTATAGCCCTTAAATGAGTACTAATACTGCGCTTCCTCCAGTCGCCCGCCGGTTTCAAATTTTTTATCGCATGATTACCAGCACCTTTTCACCAAATATCACCTTCCGATCAAAAAAACTTTTGGGAATTTAAAAATCCGGTCTACATTTACAGTGTACTAGGTAAGTAGTACACTAAATCACTAATCTATGATATCTATCCAGAATCTATCATTCAGCTACAGGAAGAACAAGCCCCTGTTCGAGCATCTGAATCTGCAGCTGGAGGCCGGACACATATACGGATTGCTGGGAAAGAATGGTGCAGGTAAATCCAGTCTCCTCAAACATATTGCAGGTCTGCTCTTCCCTGACGCCGGCCATTGTAAAGTGTTAGGCTATGAATCACGCTACCGCCAGCCCGCCTTTCTGCAAAACCTCTTCATGGTACCAGAAGAGTTTTATTTGCCACAGGTAAGCATTAAAAGTTATCTCAGTACCTATGCTCCCTTCTATCCGCTGTTTGATAAAAAAGCATTCTACAACTACCTGGAAGAATTTCAGATACCTACAGATCAGCGTCTTACAGATATGTCCTACGGACAAAAGAAAAAAGTACTGATCAGCTTCGCCCTCGCTGCGAATACTAAAATGCTGATTATGGATGAACCTACCAATGGCCTGGATATCCCTTCCAAAAGCCAGTTCCGCAAAGTCATTGCTGCTGCTGTCAATGACGATAAATGCATCGTCATATCCACCCACCAGGTACGTGATCTGGATAACCTCATTGATAGTATCGTTATCATAGATAACCATAAGATCATCTTCAGAGAATCCGTTGAAACTGTTACCGACAAACTGCTTTTCAGGAACGTCAGCAATATCGCTGATGCAGGCAATGTACTGTTCTCCGACAGCTCCATCCGTGGGCATGCCATCATCACCGAAAATGAAGGCGCTGAACATAGTCGCATAGACATGGAACTCCTCTTCAATGCCGTACTGGATAAGCCGGAACGTATCACTAAAATCTTCAACTAACCCTGCAAGAGACTTATGCAAACCAATAACATTTTTAGCGCTGTCCGGTTCGGATTATACATGCGGAAACACCTGTTGGATAATTACCGCATGTATGGTATGTCTGTCATTGTACTGGCAGTACTCTCCCTCGTCATACTGCTGATATCTTCTACTGATAATTTCTCCGTCACTACCAGTGGTATACTGCCCGTGTTTTTCATCGGTATGTACATCACCGGACTGATATTCACCAGCCTCAGTTTCCGTGAACTTGGCAGCAAACAACAGGGTATCGATTACCTGCTGTTCCCTGCATCTCACCTGGAAAAATTTGTTACTACACTGCTGATCACTACCATCGGTTTCCTGGTCATCTATCACCTGGCGTTTTACTGTAGTTACCAGATCCTGGATTTTATCTACTACACAAAAAGAAACGCGCACATCCACAATGACCTTGCGCATTACATGAGAGAAACCCCCTGGGAATACATCTATTTCGGATGGTTTGCCGCACAGGGTTTCATGTTATTAGGCGCTATCTATTTCCAGCGATATAGCTTCATCAAAGTAATATTTCTGCTGCCTATATTTCTCTTTTTACTATACCTCTTTAACTCCGTTTTCGCCATAATTTTCTTTGGTGGGAAACTGCATGCCTGGTATACACACGCACCCTTTGTTGGCGTGCAGGTGATGACAGGAAACGGTGATGAGAATACTATTTTCGACTTCCTGATCATACCCGAGAAATTACAGCACATATTTCTCTTTATGTTCAAATACCTGCTGCCGCCTATACTCTGGACACTCGCCTTTGCACGTCTAAGAGATAAGGAAATCTAACCAGTATAGCATCCATCAAAAAAGTCATTTATGGAGTTTAAAGAAACACAGGCAATATATCTGCAGATCGCTGATTACATGTGTGAGCAGATATTGCTGGATAAGTGGAAACCGGAGGACAGGGTTCCTTCTGTAAGAGAGCTGGCAGTGCAACTGGAAGTGAATCCCAATACAGTTATGCGTACCTGCGAGTATCTGCAGCAATATGAAATCATTTACAATAAAAGAGGGATCGGTTATTTCGTGGCAACCGGGGCATCCAAAAAGATCAAACAGCTGAAGAAAGAACGCTTTATGGCGAATGAACTACCACAGTTCTTCCGTAGCATTTATCTGCTGGATCTTGAACTGGACGAGCTCAAAACGCACTACGAGAAATTTAAGAAATCCCATTTTAAGTAATTCATTAAAAAGATAATTATGAAGACCAGTTATAAATTATTTCTTGGTTTTACAGGATTGCTTGTACTCATGATGCTGATAGCAAACATAGTAGTATGGGCAAACTTTAAAAACGGTTATTCCGGCAAAGGGCCTATTCAAACAGCAGTCAATGCCGCCAACAGAACTATGAAGCTGCCTGCTTTCAAAGTACTGAAATTGGAAGGGATCGACGAGCATCATTTCCCGGTAATTAAATCTGATTCAAACGAGATTGTTTTTTCAGAGGCTATAGATAGCTCCTTTGTATACAGCATTCAGAATGATACACTGTTTCTCAATTTGGGAGACTATAACCTATCTACACTCCGGTGTACACAGCTGAATAGCGTTATTGTAGCAAAGGGCAGTGTGTTCCTGCAGGAATTTAATCAGCCCTTACTGGATGTTTCCATAGGCAAAGGCTGTACGGCTATGCTGCAACAGGTACAATTTGGCAGATTGACGGTGGCCGGCGGAGAAGAAAGTACGCTCAGGATATATGAGAATATGACCAAAGTCGATTCACTGACGGCTAATCTGGGTACGAATAGCATATTTGAATCTGAGAATGTGCCTTATAAATACCTGGAACTGGACATTGACAAGCTGAAAGAACTGAACATGACGGGCGCTTCTTTATCCAGTATGAAACAGATCAGATAAACGATTATTCTATAACAATAAGACAAAAGGCTATGTTGACAGGGGCTTGCTTTCCAGCAGGCCTCTTTTCTTTCGTAGCAGGCCATAAAACAGACAAGCCGGGATCATCGTCCCGGCTTGTTTATAATGATATCTGTTCAGTTTAAAATTGGGTAGCCAGCCAGGCCATGGTACCAATACCTACTTCGATAGCGCTTTCGTCTACGTCAAAAGTTGGGGTATGTACGCCGGAGGTGATGCCCCGGGCAACATTACCGGTACCTAAGCGGAAAAAGCAGGCTGGTACGATCTGGGAATAGAAGGCAAAGTCTTCAGCGCCCATACGTACTTCTGTATCTTCTACATTGGGCAGTCCTAGGAAGTCTTCCGCCAGGGAACGGGCCTTACCTGTAACCGCCTCGTTATTATACAGGCAGGGATACCCTACCAGTATCTCTATATCGATGTCTGCACCCATGGCATGTGCCAGTTCAGTTGCCTGTTTTTTGATAATATCATGTGCCTTAAAGCGCCATGTCTCGTCCATCGCCCGGAAGGTACCCATCAGTTTTACTTCGCTGGGGATTACGTTGGTGGTGTATCCGCCATTAAAAGCACAGATGCTGAGTACGGAGGGGGAAAACGGGTTATTATTGCGGCTGATGACCTGTTGGAGACTTACCACGAGGTGAGAAGCCACCAGGATCGTGTCTACAGTCAGGTGTGGCAGTGCTGCGTGTCCACCTTTCCCTTTGATGGTGATATAGATCTCATCAGCGCTGGCCATGTACTGTCCTGCGCGGAAACCGAGTTTACCGGCTTCCATGGTAGGCTGTACGTGCATGCCTAGTATAGCATCAGGACGCGGATTTTCCAGTGCGCCTTCCTGTATCATGAGGCTGGCTCCGCCGGGGTGTTTTTCTTCTCCCGGCTGAAAAAGGATTCGGATAGTTCCTTCAAATTCATCTTTCAATTCTTGCAGGATGCGGGTAGCGCCCAGCACACAGGTGGTGTGTACGTCGTGTCCGCAGGCATGCATTACGCCGGTATTGAGTGATTTGTAAGGCACGTCATTGGCCTCGGTGATAGGCAGTGCGTCAATATCAGCTCTTAGAGCGATGGTTTTGGAAGATGGGTTTCTACCTTCGATGGTAGCGATAATACCGGTACCAGCAATACCGGCAGTATAGGAAACGCCAAATTCATCCAGCTTCTGCTGAAGATATTTGGAGGTTTCATATTCCTGGAAGGATAATTCAGGATGTGAGTGGATGTGACGGCGGATAGCAACGAACTCCGGCGCATATTGGCGCGCCAGTTCTTTAATACGATTCTTCATTACCGGCTTCTTTCTCAGGTGACAAGTTAATAATGGCAGGTACTACAAATACGCCTCCCGGGAAGCTGGAGCTCATTTTCTCCCTCAGCTCAGCTGCTTCTTCACGGGTTTTAAAGTCACCGATGCGCACCTTAAAGTAAGGGGCCTGATAATCCATATAGGTACGGTAATCAGGGAATAATTGCATAGCACGGGCTTTCACATCATTTGCTTCATTCCTTTTATTGGTAGAAACAACCTGTACCCTGAAGCCCGGTTGGTTACGGATAGCAAGTGTATTGATGTAGATCTGTTTTTTGATCAGCAGGTCCAGCCGGCTGTCTTTCACTACTTTTACCCCACCGCTGCTGGCAACAGTTGCCTCCTGGGCCATAGCCAGTCCTCCGATGAGCAGTCCGGAGAATAATAATATTAAGTGTTTCATATTCATACTTTTATCCCTTCACGAGGGCCACGCCGTTACTTGTTCCGATCCTGGTGGCACCTGCATCTATCAACTCCTTAGCGAAGTCAAAGGTACGAATACCGCCGGAAGCTTTTATCTGAATATTTGCCGGCAGGTTTGCCCTCATCAGTGCTACTGCTTCTACTGTTGCTCCTTTTTCGGCATACCCGGTAGAGGTCTTTACAAAATCCACCTGGTACCTGGCGTACAATTCACAGCATTTTATGATCTCTTCTTCCAATAATATGCCACTTTCAATAATCACCTTCAGCACCTTCCCCTTATTACGGATGATCGGCATAATGGTCGCAATCTCTTTCTCCAGATATGCCCAGTCCTTATTCTTTATCGCCAGAATGCTGGCTACCATATCAATTTCGTCTGCACCATCCACGATGGCCAGTACCGTCTCAGCTACCTTAGCCTCGATGGCCGCATATCCGAACGGAAACCCGGTAACGGTGGCCACCTTCGTTGTAGTACTACCTACAAAAGTCTTTGCCAGCTTAACGAAAGGCGGAGGGATGCACACGGCTGCAAAATCATGTTCTACCGCCTCCATGCATAAGATCTTTATATCTTCAAGTGTAGTCGTTGGTTTCAGGACAGTATGGTCGATGTATCTGTTGAGTTTCATTGTGACTGGTTTCGTGTACGAAAGTAAGGGAAATCTGGAAATCAGGGGGGAATCGAGGGCGGCAGGCAGGATTGTGCATAAATTGAGGTAATTTATTTTTAGTTGACATACCCAGGTATAGGGAGTGAATATCCAATAGGTTATTTTTGTTTTATGACTGCAAACGAAACCAGAAAAGGCGTTTATTTTTCAGAATTGACATTGAGAAATGTTAAATGTTTCAGAGAGCGGGTTAGTCTTAACTTCCTTAATACAGATCAGAGTAGCTGGCGGAAATGGACAGTTATTCTGGGCGATAATGGAGTAGGGAAAACCACTTTGTTGCAGGCATTGGCAAGCCTTCAACCTTTGGAGAGAGAGGAGCAAGGCGGAAATGATCTGATCAGGTATAAGTTTGAGTACAAATACGTGACCCGGCTTGTTGGGATTGACAAAGGAGATATATGGGCAAGGGTATACGGTAAAGACGTTCAATCTGAAGAAGACCATCATTTGTATGACCTGAGTACTAGTTCGGTAGGTGATGGTAAAGGGAACAGGATGCCCGTATTATCCTATTTTATTGAGGAAAGTATAGCAGACCGGCTGGTGATTTTCGCCTACGGAGCTAACAGGGTAATGGGCGATTCTTCTTTGACAGATGATATAAGTATCAAAGGTTCCTTGTTATTTGATGAGAAAGAGACCTTGATCAATGCTGAGGAGTGGTTATTGCAATTGGACTACGCTGCCAGCAAAGATTCTATTATAAAGGAACTCGCAGTCAAGAAGAGAGATCAGGTAAAAGCAGCGCTTATCGAACTGCTTCCGGATATTGCTGATGTCAAAATTCTTGATCCAACTATTGATCAGCTCAAACCAAGTGTTGCCTTCCAAACCGCCTTCGGCTGGTTTAATATTCATGAGCTAAGCCTCGGCTACCGCTCGATGATTGCCTGGGTGATTGATCTTGCTGCCAGGATGTTCGCCCGTTATCCCAATAGCACTAATCCACTGGCCGAACCAGCCATTGTACTAGTAGATGAAATTGACTTGCATCTTCATCCTAAATGGCAACGTAACATCTTCAGATATTTATCAGAGCGATTCCCAGCCACGCAGTTCATTGTTACGGCGCATAGCCCATTGATAGTACAAGCTGCTCCGGAAGACGCCAATCTGGTTGTGCTACGCAAAGAAGGAGATACAGTAGTAATTGATCAGGAGATTGAAAATGTCCGAAAATGGCGTATTGATCAGATCCTCACCAGTGACCTATTCGGTTTAGATAGTGCCCGTAATCCGGAAGTGGCGAAGAAGATGGAGGAACGTACCGCATTAATCACGAAAGCAACATTAACTGCGGAAGAGGAGGCAACGTTGAACGAATTGAATGAGTTTGCACAATCCATCCCTACGGCTCCTACGCCTACAGATATTGAAGCGATGGAACTTATTCGTAAAGCAGCAGCTTATCTTAAAGAGAAAAAAGACACTGAACAATAAATGATACAGATCGTCAGAAAGACGGCCTTACCTGTTCCTGCTATACTTCAGCAAAGAGGTCGTGAGGCTACTGATGCGTTGCTTGAGCGCCACAATAACGGAGAACGAAATTTTGCTTCTAAAGTTGATTTCGACAGCAAAATCTACGGACATCACACAGTAAAGAATGCACTTCGGGATGCCCAAAGCCACAAATGTTGCTTCTGTGAATCCAGGATTAGCCACATCAGTCACGGAGATGTAGAACATTACCGGCCCAAAACTGCATGGGTACAGGACAGTGAACCATTTAACCGACCAGGCTATTACTGGCTGGCATACGACTGGGACAACCTGCTACTATCATGTCAACTTTGTAACGAACGTCACAAAAAGAATTATTTCCCGCTACAAACCCCGTCAAACAGGGCGCTTTCTCACCAGAGCAATATCAGCCTGGAAGAACCTCTATTTATTCATCCCGTCTTAGAAGATCCTGCCCGATTTATCACATTCCGGGAGGAAGTAACAGTAGCAATTAATGGAAATGACCGGGGAACGGTCACGATTGAGAGATTAGGATTAACAAGACCAGCACTTAATGAGAGTCGCCGTGAGATACTGGCATTAATAAGAACTGTATATGACATGGCGAAAGGTTTTCCGGAAGCTCATCCTGAAGGAAAGCAAGAGGCCAGGGATCTCGTCAAACGATACTACGATGAAAGCCAGGTTGACGATACCCAATACGCCGGTATGCGAAGAGCTTTTTTCCAGCAGCATCCACTGGAAAATTTGTAATCCTTAATCAAAGAAGCGGTCATCCGCCGGCAAAGAAGCGGTCATACGCCGGCAAAACAAAATACACGCACAAGCTGTACAACACCGATTGAATACAATAAAAAACAGCTCATTTTACAGGCAGCTGCGTGCAACACTAGCCGGTGCAGGTGGAGATCGCTGGCCTTAGTTGTTTGAAGTACCGCTCAGCCCATGCACCCAGGGGTTTAATCCATCCTCCTCCGCGAAACTGACCCTCCTGAAGCCCCATAGCAAGGAGACTTCAAAGAACTGCAGCCAGTGGTCCCACCTGCCTCCGGCGACTACCGCCCACGCCCGTCCCTCAGCCACCCTAAAACAGCAACGCTTCCCACACCTGCCGCCAAACAAAAAAGGACGCCTGTAAGGCGCCCTTCCCGTAATATCTCAACAGTACCAGATTAGAAATCCTTCCCGTGACATTGCTTATATTTCTTACCACTACCGCAAGGACAAGGATCATTCCGCCCTACTTTCGGCCCTGCCTTCACAGGTTCCTGCTTCACATCTTCCGCCTGTGCCGCAAACTCTTCCGCTACTGCTGCATCACCACCATCAAACTCCTGGTGCGTGGCACGCATACGGCTCATATCAGTTTTCTCTTCATGCGCCTCACGGATCTGCTGCTGTGCCAGCGGCGGACGTTGATGCACTACTTCCTGCTGCTGTTGCGGCGGACGGTTATCTTCCTGTACCGGTATACCACAACGGCACAAGAATGAAACGATCTCACGGTTAGTGTCTGCATTCAGACCTTTGAACAGGTTGAAAGCCTCGAATTTATAGATCAGTAATGGATCTTTTTGTTCAAATACGGCGTTCTGTACTGACTGTTTCAGATCATCCATTGCACGCAGGTGTTCCTTCCATGCATCGTCAATCAGTGAAAGAGTAATGCTGCGCTCCAGGGCGTTGATAGTCTCAAAGCCTTTGGTGTCAACCACTTTCTGCAGATTAGCCAGTATGTTCATACCTTTCTTACCATCAGTGAATGGAATAGAGATATTCTCAATATGATGTCCCTGTTCACGGTGGATCTGCTCAATCACCGGCAGTGTATGTTGTGCCAGTTCAGCTGTTTTATGCTCGTAGTTTTCTTTAGCCTGCTGGTAAATACGGCCTGCGAGTGTATGTACATCTGTACGTGTCAGTTCTTCCTGTGCAATATCTGTTTCGATACCGAAGTTGAGGATCACATCCAGTTTGAATGCTTCAAAATCGCCACTGTCTTTATGGGTAGTAACGATGTTCTCTGCTACGTCATAGAATGAGTTGTCGATGTCAATGGCCAGACGTTCGCCAAACAAAGCGTGGTTACGTTTATTGTAAATAACAGTACGCTGTTTGTTCATCACGTCATCGTATTCAAGGAGACGCTTACGGATACCGAAGTTGTTTTCCTCTACTTTACGCTGCGCTCTTTCAATAGATTTGGTGATCATGCTGTGCTGGATCACTTCACCTTCTTTATAACCCATACGGTCCATCAGACCAGCAATACGGTCAGAGCCAAACATACGCATCAGGTCATCTTCCAGCGATACGAAGAACTGTGAAGTTCCCGGATCTCCCTGACGTCCCGCACGACCACGCAGCTGACGGTCTACACGACGGCTCTCATGGCGCTCAGTACCGATGATCGCAAGACCACCTGCTTCTTTCACTCCAGGGCCGAGTTTGATATCCGTACCACGACCTGCCATGTTGGTAGCAATGGTCACCGCACCTGCCAGACCTGCTTCTGCTACGATCTGTGCTTCACGTGCGTGCTGTTTCGCGTTCAATACATTATGAGGGATCTTCTCGAAGGTCAGCATCTTACCCAGTAATTCGGATACTTCTACGGAAGTAGTACCTACCAGCACCGGACGGCCAGCGCCCTGTAATTGCTTGATCTCTTCTATTACCGCCCTGTACTTATCACGTTTGGTTTTGTATACCAGGTCTTCCGCATCTTTACGGGTGATAGGCAGGTTGGTAGGGATGGTTACCACATCCAGTTTGTAGATTTCCCAGAACTCGCCCGCTTCTGTAGTCGCTGTACCGGTCATACCAGCCAGTTTGTGATACATACGGAAGTAGTTCTGTAAGGTAACGGTAGCGAATGTCTGCGTAGCAGCTTCTACTTTCACATTTTCCTTTGCTTCAATCGCCTGGTGCAGACCGTCGGAGTAACGACGTCCATCAAGTATACGACCTGTCTGCTCATCTACAATTTTCACTTTCTCATCCATCACCACATACTGCACGTCTTTATCGAAGAGTGTATATGCTTTCAGCAACTGCTGGATGGAGTGTATACGTTCAGATTTCTGTGCGAAATCCTGTAACAGTAATTCTTTCTTATGCAGTTTCTCATCTGCATTCAGTGTGCTCTTCTCAATCTCTGCTATCTCAGAACCCACATCCGGCATGATGAAGAAGTTAGGATCTTCACCGGTACGGGTAATCAGCGCAATACCTTTTTCCGTCAGGTCAACACTGTTATTCTTCTCGTCGATGCTGAAGTACAGTTCCTCATCTACTTTCGGCATCTCACGTTGCTGGTCAGCAATGTAGTAGTTCTCTGCTTTCTGCAGCAATACTTTAATACCTGGCTCACTCAGGAATTTAATCAGCGCACTGTTCTTAGGTAAACCACGCCATGCACGCATCAGGGCCAGACCACCAGTTTTAGGATCGTCTTTACCTTCAGCAATCAGTTTCTTCGCTTCTATCAGGTACTGGTTAGTAGCTTTACGCTGTGCTTCTACCAGCGCCTGAATACGCGGCTTCAGCGCATGGAACTCCTGCTCTTCACCACGAGGTATCGGACCAGAGATGATCAACGGTGTACGCGCATCATCGATCAATACGCTATCCACCTCATCCACCATAGCATAGTGGTGTTTGCGTTGTACCATCTCGTCCGGACTATGCACCATGTTATCACGCAGGTAGTCAAAGCCGAACTCGTTATTTGTACCGTAAGTAATATCCGCGAGGTAGGCATTCCTACGCTCCGGTGTATTAGGCTGGTGTTTATCTATACAATCAACAGTAATACCCAGGAACTCAAACAGCGGACCGTTCCATTCAGAGTCACGACGTGCCAGGTAATCATTCACCGTTACGATGTGTACACCCTCTCCCGCTAACGCGTTCAGGTATGCCGGCAGCGTAGACACGAGTGTTTTACCCTCACCAGTCGCCATCTCAGAGATTTTACCCTGATGCAGGGCAATACCGCCGATCAGCTGTACATCATAGTGTACCATGTTCCAGGTCACCGTGCTGCCTGCTGCCGTCCAGCTGTTTTTCCAGGTCACATTGTCACCATCAATTGTCACATAGTCCTTCCTGACTGCCAGCTGCCTGTCCAGCGGCGTAGCAGTAGCGGTGATGGTAGGTAACTGAGAAAGGCGGCGGGCCGCTTCTTTTACAACGGCAAATGCCTCAGGGAGAATCTCACTGAGTACACCTTCCAGTTGCGTATCACGTTCTTTCTTAAGTTTATCTATTTCCTGATAAATAACGTCTTTCTGAGCTACGTCATGCGTGTCTTCAGCAGCTGCTCTCTTCTCTGCGATCGTCTGGTCAATCTTTGCCAGATGAGCGCCGATACGCGTGCGGAACTCCTGCGTCTTGTTACGCAGCTGATCTACAGTAAGGGATTGCAGTTTTTCATACGCCTCATTGATCTGCTTCACTACCGGCTCGATAGCTTTGATATCTCTCTCCGACTTGTGCCCGCCAAAAAGTTTAGTTAAAAAACCTAACATGTTGAGTTTATTACGAATGATTGTTAAAACAGTTGTACAGTCAAAGACGATAGTCCTATCGTGCTGACTACCTTACCCAAATATTGTGCTTATGCTACACCCGATGACAAGCTGTCAGGCTCTCCCGGCATTGGCAAGGCCTGTAAAATTAGGAATTATTTGCACATAGTGAAGGCTAAATGCTGTATTGTGGCAGCAGGATGTGAATTTTCACTGGAATCCTGTATGGAAAAGGCCTCCACGTTGCCAGAAAGTCAATTTACAGTGCAGATCAGCCGCCCCCATGCGGATGGGGTGGCTTTAAATGTTAAAATAGTGTTATTTAATCCCACCATAAAAAGATACTCTTCGTATCGAGGAGCTCGGCTGCCAGATTTTCCACTGTCCCCGCTCCATGCTCTGACAAATCAGGACAAAACTCATACACCTGCCCCGCAAATGCCAGCGCCTCTGATGGGTTCAACTGGTCCAGATGTATCTCTATCCAGTCAGTATCTGCCCCCGTAATTTCAAATGACTGCTGCCGACGCCACTCCTGCAACTTCGTCAGGATGCTGTCGTTGCTGATATCATAATTGAAGCCGTTCGTCGCCCTGAAACGCACAATGTCCAACTGGTCCCGCGTTCTCAAAATAGCATACCTGTCAGGCGCTGTACCAAAGTTCTCCTCCGATTTAAATAACAGGTAACCCTGCTGCCTCAACCCCGCCCTTAATCTTTCATAATCCTGACTGTTCTCCGTATTCACTTCATACTCAAATTCTAACGCATCCGCCAGTCCGGTTACGCTACGCTCCTTTGCGGAGGTAGGCGCTAACCTGTTTATCTTACCTGAAATGGTCTCTCTTACTGCATCAATCACTGTATGATCATACTGCAAGGTATCAGCCAGTGCATAGTCTTTTGCCAATAAAGCACGCTTCTCCTTACCCGCTGCATTACAGCCATGGATCACACTTGCCAGCAATAAGAATAGTAGGATTCTGTTCATAGGTCATCACGAATATTAAATAAAATTACGAAGTAAATAAGGAATTAGAAACGGCAGGTCATCTATCAATTCCTGCGAAGGAAAGTACTACTACATCATTAGTACGCTGCCAATCCCTGAAAGGATTGAATCGTTCACGTCAGCATGAACGACTCAATCCCGGCAAAGAAAACTACTGCTATATCAGCTGTTATGTACCCTGCAATTACTGCATCAGGCATCATACATACAGCTTACATACCTGAACAACTGACAAGGAAAAAGCTGTTGCTGCGAATGGCAGCCACTGACATTGACAGTCTAGCTGTCATTAATAGAAAGGTGCTAAAATACTATCAGTTTACGCAGATGAAGACCCCTGCCTGAGACGGTAGAGAAAAAAGGGTAGTTTGTAACTGATTCAAAAACAATAAGTCATATACGTGGACTATTCCTCGTACACTTACGGACGAACAAGCTTCGAACAAGGGTAGAACAAGCTTCGAACAAGCGACGAACAAGCACGCCACTCGTCCGTTAAAATGGTAATATTATTTTGCGCTTTCAGACTGTAGCCTGAAGCCATCTTGATAACCATCCCCCCTCATTATCAACTGTGCAGGCATCACCGGCGCACAGGGTAACTCCGTATCCCAGCATAAACTGGTCGTCGTTGTTACGGCAACAGCCCCCGGCGTACGGTTGACGGTTGTACTGGTATAAGGCGTGGGTGTCAGCCACCAATTGCTGTGTGGAACCGGTGCTACCAGCCCATCCCTGATAAATACGCTGGTTAAATGACGCCCCAGGCCAATTGTTCCTGCCTGCAATAATAAAGTAGTAACAATGGTCATTGCAAATAAGTGCTTGTACGCAATTGCAGGCGCATACAGCGCTATTGCAATAATCACCAGCGGAGCCAGATAGCTGTACCCAAACCTGGGATCAGGCGCTTGTAATATCCAATATACAAAGCCCAGCAACAGAAACGCAAGCAGCGGCCATACACCTGCCGGTAGTCGCTTTCTGCGAATGAAGATCAGTGGAATAGCAGCAGTTGCTGCCAGTATCAGTAACTTGTCGTATATACGCACACTCTCCTTAAACCAGCTGATATAATGTTGTGAAAAACTCTCCGACATAAACCGCGTTTCATCTACCATACGGTAAAAGGCAAAAATGTGGATATCCTTTGTAGTAGCGCGTATTACGCTGACAGGTACTGCCCAGTCCAGCTGAAAGAAGTCAGGCAGCGCAATAGGAAATAACAGGTAACCAGTCAATATCACATTCCTGATGATCCACGGTAATACTATCACTACCGCCACACCGCACAATGCGGCCAGCTGTATATACTGCTTACGCTGTAACACCTGCCAGTACAGTACTGCAGGCAGTATCAGGATCGGGATAACAGATACTTTTATGGTGATGAGAAATACAGGTGCCAGTAATAAAAATACGCTGTTATCTGCGGCTAACTGTGATTGCCCTTTTATACTGTGTTCCATCCATACCACTATCAGCAAACAACTAACATAATACACCACCATATCCGCCGCAGGCGCAGTTGTATTATACACACAGAATTGCGGCATACTGATCATCACCAGCATACCTGCTTTCAGATAAGTCATAAACCGGGTATCCTGCTTGCCTGGCAACAGGTAAGCGGCTGTCAGCAGATATAATATACCATTGATATGATTGCCCGGAATGCCGGTGAGCCAGGAGAAATTGAAGACGGCAGATAATACATGCCAGTGCGAATTAAAGCCAAAACGCTCATGCAGATTGGCCAGTCCGGGCACCACTTTATATTGTTGCATCCACTTGATGAAAGGGGCATAGTATAACCCTTCATCATAAGATAACGACTGTTGGGAGGAGATATACAATACATACAAAGCCGCTATACCCATGAACAGTATACTACCTTTACCGGCAGTTTTCGCCTGTGTAAGATATGCGGATAGCTGTTGATGGATGGCTGCACGCTGAAAGAAATAACCGCATAGCCCTCCCGCCAGCAGTATACTGTGCGCCGCTCCGGCCAGTGGCAGGAAAAACGTGAGGATGGCTGCAGGTATAGTCATGGCAAGACTGCCGGTCAGCGTGACCAGCGAGAAATGCGGAGCAGCATGACTGTTATTAAGTAACCGATTGATGAACCGTTGCAACGTATATCCATACAGGAAAGATAGTATAATGATATACAGGAACTTAACGAACAGGAATGCCATAATGGTTTATTTATTGATATCGACAGTTCTTTTCTGTCTGCAGAAGATGTTGTATTTCAGGATGCAATAGATCGCACGGAAACCATCCTTATAATTGATCTTTTTACCTTCCGCATACGTACGGCCATAGTAAGCGATACCTACTTCGTAAATACGGATGCCCGGCACACGACTGATTTTGGCAGTCACTTCCGGTTCAAAACCGAAACGGTTTTCCTTCAGATCGATCTGCTTGATGATATTGCTGCGAAACAGTTTATAGCAGGTCTCCATGTCCGTCAGGTTCAGGTTGGTCAGTGCGTTGGATAGGAACGTCAGCACTTTATTCCCGATTGTATGCCAGAAGAAAAGGATACGGTGAGGGCCATCACCCATGAAACGGGAGCCGTATACCACATCGGCTACGCCTTGCAGCATAGGTTTTAACAGGCGGTTGTATTCTTCAGGATTATATTCCAGGTCTGCATCCTGTATGATGGTGAAATCGCCGCTGGCATGCTGGATGCCGGTGCGTAAGGCAGCACCTTTTCCTTTGTTTACCTCATGACGTACGTATTGCAGTTTTGCGGTAGGATAGGCGGCACGGAATCGGGCTACTTCTCCACCGGTATTGTCTTTGGAGAAATCATCCACTACCACCAGCTCTTTCTGTACATCGCCGGCTAATGATACTGCCTGGACCCTTTCCAGTATATCATATATATATCTTTCTTCATTGTAGGCCGGGATGATCACGGAAAGCAGGTACTGTGACATATTGACAATTTTCATTCTCTGCGGCTATATCGCCATAAAGTGGTGCAAAGAAGCAAAAAAAGTATGTAGAAAAAAAATATTAGTCGCCCCTATGAAATGGAAAAAAAATAATTTTATTAACTACCGTTTAACACTATCATTTGTTACAACACTTTACCTTTACATTATTAGGGTTTTCATAGGATAGTAAAACAAGAGCCGGATAGTCTTATTTGGCTCTTTCTTTTTTTATAACTATCTGTATTTTAATACTTTGTTACCTTTCCCTTTCCCACTCATTTTTCAGTCTCCACTGCTACGGTTTCGTATGAAAAAAGCGCATTTGTAACACATTAGTAGGACAATTACAATCCATTTCATAAGGGTTCCTACCTATTCCGTTCATCAAAATATCACACGAAAATGTGGCGGGAGTTTTCTACATTTAAGATTTTGCGGAATAGTCCGGTTGTAAAGCCTACAGGTCTCGCTTAAATAAGTAAAATGCCCGGGGTATTACCCTCCCTGGGTGTCATTTTACCGCTAATATTGATTGTTGCCTGTACTTTTTTATATATTAGACTCCGGAAAAGCCGATGTGGAGTGAGACAGACGGTGTGAAAAACTACAGAACCTCCCTGCTTGTTCCACGTTACAAAGTCTTTAAGACAACTCAAAACCTATAAAGAATAAAACGTTTTGCCAATGAACCGTAAGTTAAGAATGGGAATGATCGGGGGCGGTAAGGATGCCTTCATCGGTGCTATACACCGTATTGCTGCCAATATGGACGGCCTGATTGAACTGAAAGCCGGTGCGCTGAGTGTAAATCCTGAAGTGGCGATGGAGTCAGGGAAGATATTATTCCTGGATCCTGCCCGCACCTACACGGATTATAAGACCATGCTGGAGAAGGAAGCCGCCCTGCCTGAGAGTGAAAGACTGGATTTTATCACTATCGTAACGCCCAACTTCGCACACTTCGAGCCTGCGATGCTGGCACTGGACAAAGGTTTTAACGTGGTAATTGAAAAGCCGATCACTTTTACACTGGATGAAGCTAAACAGCTGAAAGCCAAAGTGGAAGAAACCGGCCGTACCCTGTTGCTGACACATACCTATACCGGGTATCCGTTGGTGAAACAGGCACGTCGCATGGTAGCTGATGGCGTTCTCGGCAAGATCCGTAAGGTTTGGGTAGAATACCCACAGGGCTGGCTGAGCCGCGCTACAGAAAAAGATAGTGCCGGCGCTGCCTGGAGAACAGATCCTAAACGCTCCGGTAAAAGCGGTTGCTTTGGGGATATCGGTACACATGCCGCTAACCTGGCTGAGTATATCAGCGGACTGAAAATAGAGAAACTTTGCGCTGACCTGAACATCTTTGTAGAAGGTCGTGCCCTCGATGACGATGGTGCTGTACTGCTCCGTTTTGACAATGGCGCTGCCGGTGTCCTGATGGCATCCCAGGTAGCAGCAGGTGAAGAAAATGCCCTGAAGATCAGAGTATATGGCGAAAACGGCGGCCTCGAATGGGCACAGCATGAACCTAATACCCTGCTGGTAAAATGGCTGGATAAACCAACCGAAATATATCGTGCCGGTAACGGTTACGGTGGCTACCAAAGCAGCTATGCCGTTCACAATACCCGTACTCCAGGCGGTCATCCGGAAGGATACCTGGAAGCATTCGGTAACCTGTACCGCAACTTCGCCCTGACCCTTCAGGCTAAGATCGATGGCAGAACTCCTGCTCCTGAAGCGCTGGACTTCCCTGGCGTAGATGATGGTATCAGAGGTATGGCATTCATTGACAATGTTGTCAGATCCAGCCAGAGCACTGAGAAATGGACAAACTTTGAGATCTAAAACTTACTAGCATGAAAACCATAAAAGGTCCCGGTATATTTCTTGCGCAGTTCCTTGGTGACGCTGCGCCTTTCAATACACTCGAAGGTATCTGTAAATGGGCAGCCGGTTTAGGGTTTAAAGGTGTGCAGATCCCTACCTGGGATACCCGCATCATTGACCTGCAAAAGGCTGCTGAAAGTAAAACATATGCAGATGAGATTAAAGGCATCGTAAATGCTGCCGGTCTGGAAATTACTGAACTGTCCACGCACCTGCAGGGACAGCTGGTAGCTACCCATCCTGCATATAACGAACTGTTTGACGGCTTCGCGCCAGCTGATAAAAGAGGTAATGCCGCTGCCCGTACCGAATGGGCGGTAAATCAGCTGAAATATGCCGCTAAAGCCAGCCAGCACTTCGGACTGAACGCACACGCTACCTTCAGTGGCGCACTGATGTGGCATACCGTGTATCCGTGGCCACAACGTCCCGCCGGACTGGTTGAAACAGGCTTTCAGGAACTGGCTAAACGCTGGTTACCTATCCTGAACGAGTTCGATGCAAACGGGGTAGACCTGTGTTATGAGATTCACCCGGGAGAAGACCTTCACGATGGCGCTTCTTACGAACGCTTCCTGGAAGCTACCGGCAATCATAACCGTGCCTGCCTGCTGTACGATCCGAGCCACTTCGTGTTGCAATGCCTGGACTACCTGCAGTATATCGATATCTACCACGAAAAGATCAAAGCGTTTCACGTAAAAGACGCTGAGTTCAACCCGACTGGCCGCTCCGGTGTATACGGTGGCTATCAGGGCTGGATCGATCGTCCGGGAAGATTCCGCTCCCTGGGTGATGGTCAGGTGGATTTCAAAGCTGTATTCAGCAAACTGACCCAGTACAACTTCAGCGGCTGGGCAGTAATGGAATGGGAATGCTGCATTAAACATCCGGAAGACGGAGCCAGAGAAGGCGCACCGTTCATCCAGGATCATATCATACGCGTAACAGAAAAAGCGTTTGATGACTTTGCAGGCGGTGGCGCAGATGAAGCATTAAACAGAAAGGTGCTCGGTATTAATTAATTAGGAAGCAAGAAGCTGGAATGAGATATCCCGGCAGACGTAACCAGGTTGTACTGCTTGTTTTATTGTCTGTGAAGAATAGCTGATTTCAGTTCTTACGTTCATCACTTAGTACTTGAATCGTTTTTTTAATAAAAGTATATTCGGCGTAATCAGGGGTGGGATGATGGCCCAAATACAGATTCCTGATTACCCCATGGGTCATTTCTAAAAATATAAACACTAATTAAGATGAGAATGCGTTTTCTGGCGCCTGTTGTTTTGAGCGTTGTTCTGCTGGCCTCCTGTGGTGGTGGTAACGAAAACAAAACTGAAAAGAAAGATGAATCAGCTGCTACCAGTGAAACTCCGGTAGACAACTCAATGGTAACTCCCGGCGCTGCTGAAGCTGCAGCCTCCAAAGGAGCTGGCCTGATTGAGCAGAAAGACTGTAAAACCTGCCATAAAATAGACACGAAACTGATCGGTCCTGGTTACAAAGAAGTAGCCCAGAAATATGAAGCGACTGAAGCTAACATCGACAAACTGGCTGATAAGATCATCGCTGGTGGTAGCGGTAACTGGGGTGAAGTAGCCATGACTCCTCACGCAGATATCTCTAAAGATGACGCTAAAGAGATGGTGAAATACATCCTCTCCCTGAAATAGTGAGATAACAGTCGCTGATATTTTTGGTCTCTCAGCTTTCTATAAATTAACTATCATATATAGCCGGTAGTTGTTGTTCGTATGCCTCCACGCATCCGGTACTGCAACTGTCGGCTATAAAAACTCAATTTGCAATGAAGCACATTATTCCCGTTCTGGCACTCAGTCTGCTAACTCTCTCTGCATCCGCTCAACAACCTAATACCCTCACCGCTAAAGAAAAGAAAGCGGGATGGAAACTGTTATTCGATGGTAAAACCACTCAAGGCTGGCACACTTATCTGCAAAGCGAAGCAAGTCCTGCCTGGAAAGTGGAAAATGGCGCGCTGGCACTCGACCAGGAAGCTAAAAAGAATGGTGCTCCCGGTGGAGACCTGGTTACCAACGACGAGTTTGAAAACTATGAGTTATCACTGGAATGGAAGATCTCTGAAGGTGGTAACAGCGGCGTTATCTTCGGCGTACACGAAGATCCGCAACTGAAAGCTACTTACCTGTCCGGTCCTGAAATGCAGGTGCTGGATGATGCCAAACATCCTGATGGTAAGTATGAGAAACATAACTCCGGAGATCTTTATGATATGAAGAAATCCACTAAATATGCTGCAAAACCTGTAGGCGAATGGAATGTGGCTAAGATCCGCAAGAAAGACGGTAAACTGACTTTCTGGCTCAACGGTGTGCAGACAATCGAGACTACTATGGGTAGCGACGAATGGAAAACACTGCTCGAAAACAGTAAATTCAAAAACTGGAAAGCGTTCGCTCAGTATCCAAAAGGTCATATCGCCCTGCAGGACCACGGAGATGGCGTATGGTATCGTAGTGTAAAAATCCGCTTACTGTAATACCTTTCCAATATGCAAGATATCCACGTGAGAAAAACAACTACTGATAAATTACGGACTGCGAACGCAATTGCATGCGTAGTCCGTAATTTGTCTTTTATGGCAATAGCATTGCTGCTGACGGTCTGCTTCCTGTTTAACAGTCAGCCGGCAGCGGCCAAAAAACGCCTTCCGCGACTGCTCGTATTCTCCAAAACCGCCGGTTTCCGGCATGACTGTATCCCGGCAGGCAAGATAGCTATGATTAAACTGGGACAGGCACACGGATTTGAAGTAGATACTACGGAAGATGCTTCCGTTTTCAACACTAAAAACCTGAAACGTTACGCTGCTGTATTATTTTTGAATACCACCGGCGACGTGCTGAATAACGAGCAGCAGTCTGCTATGGAAGGATATATCCATAATGGCGGTGGCTACATGGGTATTCATGCCGCTACCGATACTGAATACGGATGGCCATGGTATAACAAACTGGCAGGTGCCTGGTTTACCAGTCACCCGGCACAGCAAAATGCTACCCTGCTGGTAGTAGATCGTAACCATGAGGCTACCCGGCACCTGGAAGAGAAATGGGTACGCTGGGATGAATGGTACAATTTCAAAGACCTGAATCCTGATGTACACGTATTGATCAAAATAGACGAAAGCTCTTACAAGGGTGGAGAGAACGGTGGCAACCATCCCATGAGCTGGTACCACGACTTTGAAGGGGGAAGAGCCTTTTATACAGAACTGGGTCATACCAAAGAATCCTATACAGATCAGGCATACCTGCAGCATGTTATGGGCGGACTTCGCTACGCGATGAATCTGAAGACTAAAAAGTAAATGCGTAATCCCTACTGCCGGAAAAGGGAGGAAGAAAGTTGATCCGTTCCGGCATACAGTATAAATCAATATAAAAACATCATGCAAATCAGGTACGTAATGATTATGCTGGTATTACTCGGTACAGTAATTACCGGCTGCCAGCAGAAAACCCGGCCCGGTAATCCCAGAGTACTGGTATTTACCAAAACAGCCGGTTTCCGGCATGCATCCATCCCCGCCGGGATCCAGGCTATTCAGAAACTGGGTAAGGAAAACAACTTTGAGGTAGATACTACAGAAAATGCCGACTACTTCACCGAAGACACACTGCAGAAATACGCTGCTGTAATATTCCTCAATACCACCGGCGATGTACTGAATAACTACCAGGAAGCCGACTTTGAAAGATATATACAGTCCGGCGGTGGCTTTGTAGGTGTCCATGCCGCTACTGATACAGAATACGAATGGGGCTGGTACGGCGAACTCGTAGGCGCTTACTTTGATAACCACCCTGCCGGTACACACAAAGCCAAACTGACGGTAAAAGATAAATCCTTCATCGCTACCGCTACGCTGCCTGATTCATGGGAACATACCGACGAATGGTATAACTTCAAAAAGATCAGTAAGAACACACATAAACTCATCACTGTTGATGAAAAGACCTATGAAGGAGGGACGAATGGTCCTGAACATCCTATCAGCTGGTACCACGACTTTGATGGTGGCCGCGCCTTCTATACTGAGTTAGGACATACCAATGAGTCCTACACCGAACCAGAGTTTCTGGCCCATGTGCTCGGTGGTATTAAATATGCCATCGGCAAAAACAATATCCTGGACTATGCCCAGGCAAAGACATTACGTGTGCCTGAAGAAAACAGGTTCACTAAAAACGTACTCATTACAGGCGAGTTCTTTGAACCTACTGAAATGACCATCCTCCCTGATCTCAATATCCTCGTTGCTCAACGCCGGGGCGAGATCATGTACTTCAACCAGTCTACCCGCAAACTAACACAGGTTGGGGCATTGCGTGTATATCACAAAACTGAAGTGCCTAACGTGAATGCAGAAGAAGGTATACTCGGCCTGGCCGCTGACCCTGAATTTGCAAAGAATCACTATGTATATGTATACTATTCTCCGGTGGATACTTCCGTGAACAGGTTGTCCCGCTTTAAGTTTGAGAATAACGTACTGGATACTGCTTCTGAAAAGATTATCCTGCAGTTATATTCACAACGTAACATCTGCTGCCATACCGGTGGTTCTATCGCCTTCGGTCCCGGTGGTTTATTATACCTCTCTACCGGCGATAACAGCACACCGTTTGACGAGCCGGGACAGAAATACGTAAATAACGGTTATTCCCCGTTGGATGACCGTCCAGGCCACCTGCAATATGATGGTCGCCGTACATCTGCCAACAGTAATGACCTCCGTGGTAAGATCCTGCGTATAAAGATCAATGCCGACGGTACTTACGGTATCCCGGATGGTAACCTGTTTAAGCAAGGTACACCGAATACCCGCCCCGAAATCTTCGCTATGGGTACCCGTAACCCGTATCGTATTTCGGTAGATAATAAGAACGGTTACCTGTATTGGGGTGAAGTAGGCCCTGATGCCAATGATGATAATCCGGAACGTGGTCCGCGTGGTTATGACGAGATTAACCAGGCTAAGAAGCCCGGTAACTTCGGTTATCCGATGTTCGTAGGTAATAACTATGCATATCACCTGTATGACTACGAAACAGGCAAAAGCGGTCCGGCCTTCGATCCGGCCAAGCCTGTGAATAACTCCCGCAATAATACCGGTATAAAAGAGCTGCCACCCGCACAACCAGCATTTATCTGGTACCCATATGCAAAGTCGCCCGACTTCCCGTCAATGGGCAGCGGAGGCCGTAATGCCATGGCAGGACCGGTATACTATAATGAGTTCTATCCGAAGGAAACCCGTTTCCCGGATTACTATAATAACAAGCTGTTTATCTATGACTGGGTACGCGGCTGGATAAAAGCGGTCACCTTTGACAAGGATTATAACCTGTCAAAGACCGAAGACTTCATGCCTAATACCAAGTTCAATGCGATCATAGATATGGAAATGGGACCGGATGGCCGCATTTACGTACTGGAATACGGTAACGGCTGGTTCAGCAAAAATAAGGATGCCGGCCTGGCGCGTATCGATTACAATGGCGGTAACCGTGCCCCTCTTGCAGAAATACATGCAGATAAACTTTCCGGAGGCCTGCCATTTAAGGTAAAACTGAGTGCTAAGGGCTCTTCTGACCCTGATGGCGATCAGCTGACCTACATCTGGTACCTGGGCAATGGCAACAGGAAAGAGACGAAAGAGCCGGAAACGGAAGTAACATATACCACTGCGGGCGATTATGCCGTATCAGTAGAAGTACTGGATAATAAAGGGGCCAGCACCCGTAGTAAAGGTATCGAACTGTATGCAGGCAATGAGACACCAGCAGTGAAAATCAACATTACAGGTAATAGCATGTTCTACTTCTCCGGCAAACCGGTGAGCTATAGCGTGAATGTAACCGATAAGGAAGATGGCTCATCCGCTGATGGCAAGATAGACCCGGCCAACCTGTATGTAAGATATGAATATATGGAAGGCAGCGATAAGGCAGCTGTTCCGCAGCAGGGCCACCAGATAGTTACAGGCGCTATTGCGGGTAAGAATATCATGGAAGCCAGCGACTGTAAGACGTGTCACAAGACAGACGAGAAGTCTATCGGCCCGAGCTTCAAAGATGTAGCTACTAAGTACAAGGATGATCCAAAGGCAGCTGATTACCTGGCCAGTAAGATTATCAATGGAGGCGGTGGCGTATGGGGAGAAACAGCGATGTCTGCGCACCCTTCCCTGTCACAATCAGAAGCGCATCAGCTGGTGGAATATATCATGTCTGTGGGCGGCGTGAGCAAGCAGGAACCGTCTTTACCGCCAACAGGTGTTGTAGATCCTACAGCAGGTAAGATGGAGAAAGCCAACGGTGTATTATACCTTATTGCTACTTATACAGATAAAGGTGGTCCTGGCATCAAACCAATCACCGGGTCAGATGCAGTTGTATTGAGAAATGCAAAGATACCGGCGCATGCGTTTGACAAGTCTGACGCCGTGTCTACCTTCGAGTTCAATGGTCAGAAACTCCTGATCCCAACTGCCAACGGATGGGTGACCTATAATGGCCTGGACCTGACAGCAGTAACAGGCGTTAACATCATCTACTTCACACAGGAGCCGTTGAAATACGGATACCTGGTAGAGATGTTCCTGGACAAAGCAGAAGGTACCAAGCTGGGTGAGGCTATCATTGGCGTAGGAGCGAAAGCAATGGCCCCTAACAATGCGAATGTGTCATTTGCACCCATCACAGATGGAAAGAAACACACATTGTATGTACGCATTAAATCCGCTGATCCGGCTGAGAAGGGTAATCTGGGTATTACGAACTTCCAGCTGCTAAGTAAGTAAAAAGTATTGTTCAGATAAACGAAACAGGCTATCTCTGGTAAGAGGTAGCCTGTTTACGTTTGTGGATGTATAATAGTAAGATTATGCTTTCTTTCTTGCTGCGTAGAAGTAGTTGATCAGTAATACAACAATCAGCAGGAAGAGGCCGAAGAACTCACGGGTTTCTTCTATCCATGGTTTGGTAGCTTTCATACTGCCGGCAATATTCTCACCATGATGTTCTGTGGCCCAGTTGATCACGCCGTTTTTATCAAAGAAGAGGTACGCGGCATATACCAGATACAGGAAGATCCCGAAGATGTATGTCTTTTTGTAGAAACGTCCGCTGGCAGCAAGCAGGCAACATCCTGCACCAAACAGGTAGATAGGCACCCATATATACGGATCAGGATCATTGTATTGTAATCCGGCGAAAATGATGAACAGTATACCCCAGATGATGTTGAATATTTTCATAGAAAAAAAATTATCTGCTATCGCACGAAGATACTTGATATAAGATAGAAAATATATACCTTTACCCCCGTATTCCTTATTGTTCACTTCTAAAATTACAAGGAATCATGACAGAACGTATTCACATATCGCCCTTTTCGCACGCTGCCTAGTCAGGCATATCTTCCTTTATTATTTACTGGAAAGCGGATATACTTTGATGATTCTTCATCATTTGTATAACCAATGCCTTTATGCACCGATTGCAGTAGCAGACTATCGTCTGATAGGTATTTCTATGCCTGTTATACAAACATAGTATGTCAATGCTATAACCGGCATTGCTGTTCATCAGCAGCATGTTACTGTATATTTGTACAGGTCAGCGTATACACTGCACATGCGGAAAGGGATAGCTGTTATTAATACCGTTCATTACATACAGAACGGCATGTTACATATCAATTACAACTTACCCGTATGGGCAATTTACGCACGAAAGAACTGAGTAAGATCGGTTATACAAATGACCGTGCAAGAAGTCTGGTCATTAATACAGTTTCAAAACATTTTAAGCATCATACAAAAGAGCAATTGCTGGCATTGCTGGCAGCTGTGAAAGAGACGCCGGCACAATACCTTCAGGATGAAGTGCTGGGTAAAATAGCAGCTACATTTATCAGTGATGAACCCGAATGCCATCACCAGGAGTTTAGCCTGCTGGAGCAAACCGGCAGACTGAAGATCTATGGTGGAAAAGAGATAGAACATGGTGCCAAAAAGCAGATGGAAATAGCCATGTCGCTGCCGGTAACCGTACAGGGCGCACTGATGCCCGATGCACATACCGGATATGGCTTACCTATTGGCGGAGTGCTGGCTACAGAGAATGCAGTATTGCCATATGCCGTAGGCGTGGACATTGGCTGCCGGATGGCTTTATCCATCTTTGACGAAGGAGAAAGCTTCCTCAAGCGGTATGCCTACCAGATGAAGACCGCTTTAAAAGATTGGACGCACTTTGGTATGGAAGGCGGACTGGAAGTCATGCAGGAACATGACGTATTGGATAGTCCGGCGTTTCAGGCAACAGACATGCTGCGCAAACTGCAGGCAAAAGCCGCAAGGCAGCTGGGTAGTTCCGGCAGTGGTAATCACTTCGTGGAGTTTGGTATGATATCATTGTCAGCCGATAACTCACTGGGCTTGCCCGCAAAGGACTATCTGGCTTTATTATCACATTCCGGTAGCCGGGGTCTGGGCGCAAATGTAGCCATGCATTACACCAAAATAGCCATGGATACCTGTAAGCTGCCAAGAGAGGCGCAGCAGCTGGCTTGGCTGGATATGAACAGCGAAGCAGGGCAGGAGTACTGGTTAAGCATGCAGCTGGCCGGCGACTATGCCAAGGCCTGCCACGACAGAATACATGCTAATCTGGCAAAAGCACTGGGCTTACAACGCCTGGCTATTATAGAGAACCACCACAACTTCGCCTGGGAAGATACCCTGCCGGATGGCCGTAAGGTGGTCATACACCGTAAAGGGGCTACACCTGCGCACAAGGGTGAACTAGGCATCATCCCGGGTAGCATGACTACTGCCGCCTACCTGGTGTCAGGAAAAGGCGAAGAGCAGGCGTTATATTCTGCCTCCCATGGTGCAGGCAGGGCAATGAGCCGCAAGCGGGCCAGGGAGAGCATGACCGTCTCCGGATTGAAGAAGATGCTGGCGTCGGCTAATGTGACTTTAATAGGCGGTAGTGTAGAAGAGAATCCGATGGCCTATAAAGATATAGAAAGCGTGATCGGTGCACAGCAGGATTTAGTGGCAATAGAAGGGAAATTTCTGCCACGTATTGTAAGAATGTATAAAGAATAACAGATGAGCAAGTCAATTATACAGGTAACCTCCGGCAGAGGGCCTGAAGAATGTACAAGGGTAGTGGCCAGAGTGGTAGAGATCATGATGAAAGAGGCCCGTCAGCAGGGATTGGAGATCGCGCTGCTGGAAAGCAAAAAGGGGAGTCTGAAAGGTACCATGTTGTCGGCTATGTTGCTTGTTAAGGCAACAACACCTGCCAATAAGGGTATACTCAACACCTTTATCGAGGGATGGCGCGGTACCATCCAGTGGATTGCCCAAAGTCCTTACAGAAAGTTTCATAAAAGGAAGAACTGGTTTGTCGGCGTAGAAGTGTACGATGTACACCAGCAGGTGAAATGGGATATAAAGGATGTGAAACTGGAATCGTGCCGGTCTTCCGGCCCCGGAGGGCAGCACGTCAACAAGGTCGAAACAGCAGTAAGAGGCACACACCTGCCGTCAGGAATACAGGTACTGGCGATGGACAGCCGTTCGCAGCTTCAGAACAAGCAGCTTTGTCTTGAAAGACTAGCGGCAAAATTCACGGCCTGGCAGCTGGAGCAGCTGGTAGCCAGACAACAGGATCAGTGGCAGGAACATAATGAGCTGGAGAGAGGTAGTGCAGTAAGAGTAATTACTGATAAGCTCTGATAATCAGGAATGGAGAGCCAGGAATCAGGTACCGGAATGCAGGCGCGTCTCCATTTACCTGATCCTGCATACCTGGTTCTTCATTCCAGATATCTGATACCTCCATCTGATATAGCACTGATATTTTTTTATTAAAACCTGATTAAAAATTTACCCTATGTCTTGCTTAAATTAAACGAATGTGTTACCTTGTTATGCAGTTAACGTTAGAAATTTTAGTGTGTGTTTAAAGTAACCAAGATCTATTTCCATGTTTATCAAAGTTTTAATGTTAACACGTGTATGAAACAACTAAACTGTAGTCTTTAAAAAACTGTGTGTACCGCTTTTCCCAAAACCAATTTGCAAGGATGTATTATATACTGAGCTGCCCAGCAGTATCAGTAACAGAATGGCTTTGACCTGAAGTGAGGAGTTATATATTGTCCCTTTCAGACCAGGATATTGATTTAACCCGGTCATTTTTCGTGCCTGTACCTGCCAACGTTGTAGAGTATAGGCCCGCCAGGCTTTTTATTAACCAAAAAAACGTTTCACGTTATGAAGAGACATGTCTACCGCACATTTGCGTGCTGCTGGCTGTTGTTGTTATTTGCCAGTGCCGCATTCGCCCAGACTAAGATCATCGGTAAGGTCACCGACAAAGTATCCGGGAATCCGTTGCCCGGAGTAACAGTGGCAATTAAAAATTCTGCCAGGGGTACCGCCACAGACCCGGCAGGTAATTTTACTATCTCAGCTAAATCAGGTGAGACGCTTGTATTTTCATTCGTAGGTTATACCCAGCAGGAGTTTGTACTCGGCCAGTCAACCAATGTAGAAATCAGTCTCGAAGAGAAAGTAGGTTCTCTTGATGAAGTGGTAGTAACCGGTTATGCTACACAGAAAAAGAAAGACCTCACAGGCGCTGTTTCTGTTGTAAACGTTGACCAGATCAGCCGTCAGCCCACTGCTCAGGTGAGCAATCAGTTACAGGGCCAGGTATCCGGTATTACAGTACTGGGTTCCGGTCAGCCGGGACAAGAGCCGCAGGTGCGTATCCGTGGTGTGAACACCTTCGGTAACAACACCCCGTTGTTTGTTATTGATGGAGTACCTACACAGAATATCGCTGACCTGAACCCCAACGACGTTGCATCTATGCAGGTACTGAAAGATGCGGGATCTGCATCTATCTACGGTGCAAGAGCAGCCAACGGCGTTGTAATTGTTACAACCAAACGCGGTAAAGCCGATGGTAAAGTACGCGTTACCTACGATGGTTACTATGGTACACAACGTCCTAAAGGTGGTAACGTATGGGACATCCTCAGTTCTCAGGAAATGGCCGAACTGAAATGGATGGCGCTCAAAAATACCAATCCAAATGTTGTGTATAACGACGCATTGTATGGTTCAGGTACTACACCAAGACTGCCTGACTATATCGCACCAGGTGGTCTGATGGAAGGAGATCCGGCAGTAGATCCGTCAAAGTATTTTGTAGATCCTAACTATAAATCACCTTCTGACCTGGATAAATTCTACCGTATTACCAGGGCTAACAAACAGGGTACAGACTGGTTCCATGAAATATTCAAACCTGCATATATCACCAGCCATAACGTATCTGTTGGTGGTGGTGGAGACCAGGGTTCTTATTTCCTGTCCTTTAACTACTTCGACCAGAAAGGTACACTGCTCAATACCTACCTGAAACGTTACTCTATCCGTTCTAACAGCCACTTTAATGTAGGTAAGCATGTACGTATTGGTGAGAACTTAGCTTTCTCAGTAATGGACAACCCCCGTATCGATGCATTAACAGAAGGTAGCGGTATCGGTATGGCGTTCCGTGAGCAGCCAATTATTCCCGTACGCGACATCAACGGTAATTTTGCAGGTTCCTTCAGCACCAATGGCGCTCAGTTAGGTAACGCCCGTAACCCTGTTGCGCTACAAGATCGTATCAGGAATAACAAAGGTCTGATCAACCGTTTACTCGGTAGCATGTATGCAGAAGTGGACTTCCTGAACCATTTTTCATTCCGCACAACCTTCGGTGGAGAAATCTATTCAGGTTATACCCACGAGTTTACTTTCCCTGAGTACGAAAATGCGGAAAATGATAAAGTAAACTCTTACACTGAAACGTCTGCTAATATCCGTAACTGGACCTGGACAAACGCCTTGACCTATTCACAAACTTTCAAGGATGTGCATAGCCTGAAAGTAGTAGTAGGTACAGAAGCTTTCGATAACCGCGGACGTGTATCAACAGCGAATACGCAGAACTATTTCAGCTTCGATCCTAACTTCACGAATCTGGGTAGTGGTACCGGAACCATGAACCACGCCAGTACTGTTAACACAGACGGCTTGTTCTCTTTATTCGGCAGATTGGATTACAGCCTGATGGATAAATATCTGCTCGGTGCAGTAGTACGCCGCGATGGTTCCAGCCGCTTTGGCGCTAACTATCGTTATGGTGTGTTCCCTGCTGTCAGCGCAGGTTGGCGTATCTCTCAGGAAGCATTCCTGAAACAGGTATCCTGGATCGCAGACTTAAAGATCAGAGGAGGATACGGTATCATGGGTAACCAGCTTAACGTAGACCCTGCCAACGCATTTACCCAGTATGGTCTGAACAAAGGATCTTCCTTCTATGACATCGGCGGTACTACCAATACATTGAACTCTGGCTTCTTCCGTACTTATATCGGTAACCCGAATGCAAAATGGGAGAGCAATATCAATATGAACATCGGTATCGATGCGACCCTGTTCAAAGGCAAACTGGAAATCACTGCAGACTACTACCAGAAACGTGTAGAAGATCTGCTGTTCAAACCAGAGCTGGCGGCAACAGCAGGACGTCCTACCCCTCCTGATGTGAATATCGCGGAAATGAAAAACCACGGTATAGACCTCGGCATCAACCTGGTGAATGTGAATCTTACAAAAGACCTGCTCTTAACAGTAGGCGCTACCTTCACCAGCTACTCTAATAAGATCCTGAACATCTCCGGCGATGCGCCATACTTCGATCTGGAAGCGCGTCGTTTCAATGGTAACTTCATCATTCGTAACGCTATCGGTCATCCTATCTCCAGCTTCTATGGTTATAAGACTGCCGGTTTCTGGAACACTGCTGAAGAAATTGCTGCAGCCAATGATCAGGCACAGAAAGCTACCGGTAATGCGAATGCAGTTTATCAGACAGGTATCGGCCTTGGCCGCTTCCGCTACCAGGATACCAATGGCGACGGCATCATTACTGAGGCTGACCGTACCTTCCTTGGTAACCCAAGCCCTGATTTCAGTTATGGTCTGAACATCGAACTGAAATACAAAGGCTTTGACTTCACCGCCTTCTTCTATGGCGTACAGGGTAACCAGATCTGGAACCAGGTACGTTGGTGGACAGACTTCTATCCATCATTTGCAGGTGCAAAGAGCAAAACAGCACTGTATGATTCCTGGAGACCTGATAACATGAACGCAAAAGCACCAATTCAGGAAAATGAGGGTTCATTCAGTACCAACACTGTTCCTAACTCCTTCCTCGTAGAAAATGGTTCTTACCTGCGTGCAAAGAACATGATGTTAGGTTATACACTGCCAAGATCAGCGTTAAACCGTGTAGGTATTGAGAAGTTCCGTATCTACGTTCAGGCAGCTAACCTGTTTACCATCACCAAATACACCGGTATCGATCCGGAAATTACAGGTACTACACAGGCTTTCGGTCTGGATGAAGGAGCTTATCCAAATCAGCGCCAGTTCCTGGTGGGCGTTAATGTTGGCTTTTAATATCGACCATTGTTAACGTGAAAGGATCACTTATTGAGGATATTAAAACATTAAAAATGAAAAGACAATTCTTGACATCAAAATATATAATCGTTGCAGCAGTAGTTGCCGGCGGGTTGTTCTTCGATGCCTGCAGCAAAAGTTTCCTAGAACGTGAGCCACAGGGTTCTCTTACCAGCGGTACCGTATCAACCAAGGCTGGTATAAATGAGTTGCTCATCGGGGCCTATGCGGCTTTGGATGGTCAGCAGCAGGACGTAGCAGCTATCGGTGGCGGCGGCCCATGGGAAGCTGCTCCTAGTAACTGGATATATGGTAGCGTTGCAGCAGGTGATGCACATAAAGGTAGCGATGCTACCGACCAGCCACCCATCAGCCTTATTGCTACCGGCCAGTTTGATGCCAGCAACGGATTCTTCAACACAAAATGGAAAGTGTTATTCGACGGTATTTCCCGTGTGAACGTTATACTGTCATTGTTACCCGATGTAACAGATATGACTGACGCCGAGAAAACACAGGTACAGGCAGAAGGTCGTTTCCTGCGTGGTCACTACTATTTTGAACTGAAGAAGATGTTCAATAAAGTGCCATGGGTAGATGAAACACATATCGATGATTACAAACAGCCAAATAACGTAGATATCTGGCCTAACATAGAAGCAGATTTTAAATATGCTTATGATAATCTGCCAGCCTTACAGGCCCAGGTAGGCCGCGCCAACAAATGGGCAGCTGCTGCTTATCTGGCTAAGACCTATGTATATCAGAAGAAATGGACAGATGCCAAACCGGTGTTTGATCTGATCAAAGAACAGGGTACTACGCCAAAAGGTACGAAATATGCGCTGACCGACAGATTTGAAGATAACTTCGATTCTGAAACTAAAAACAACTCTGAGTCTGTATTTGCTATTCAGATGTCTGCGAATAACGGTACCGGTCAGATCTCCAGTGGTAACCAGGGTGAAATGCTGAACTTCCCTTACAACAGCCCATTCGGTTGCTGCGGATTCTATCAGCCAACCCAGGACCTGGTAAACTCTTATCGTACAGATGCTGCCGGACTTCCTTACCTGGATGATTATAACACCTTCCCGGTAAAAAATGATATGAAGATACTGTCAAGTGCTCCGTTTACACCGGATGCAGGTAACCTGGATCCACGCCTTGACTGGACCGTAGGTCGTCGTGGTATTCCGTTCCTGGATTGGGGTAATCACCCTGGCCGTAGCTGGGTGCGCGATCAGGACTATGCGGGTCCGTATGCGCCTAAAAAGAACGTATACTGGCAGTATAACCAGGACAAATACAAAGATCCAAACTCCTGGGCTCCAGGTTCAGCGATCAACCTGGTGTTGATCCGCTATGCAGACGTTCTGTTAATGGCTGCAGAAACTGAAGCTGAACTGGGCAACCTGGAAGCCGCACAAACTTATGTCAACCAGGTGCGTACCAGGGCTGCAAATCCAAAGACTGCCGTATACCGATATACCAACGATTCAAACCCAATGGGCGGTTTCTCTACCACGCCGGCTGCTAAATATGTAGTCGCTAACTATCCTGCAGGCAGATTCGCTGCAGGTGGTAAAGACTTCGCTTTGAAAGCGATCCGTTTTGAACGTAAGCTGGAACTGGCTATGGAAGGTCAGCGTTACTTCGACATCGTTCGCTGGGGTATCGCTAACGCCGAAATGACCAAGTTCTACTCTTATGAGTCTAAGATCACCACTGACCTGAACGGCGCTAAATTCATTCCTAACCGTAATGAATATTATCCTGTTCCTCAGCGCCAGATAGATCTGAGCCTGAAGAGCGGTGAAAGAACACTCGAACAGAACCAAGGCTACTAATCAATAGTCAGCTTCACTGTATATCGAAAAAGAGAGGCCCTGCTACCAGGGTCTCTCTTTTTTTAATAACCTGCTTATCTTAGCTGTACAAGAATATTTCCCTTCGTGAAAAAACTACTCATTTTTCTGCCTGTCTTATTTGCCTGTTCATTATCCCAACAGGAAAAAGGCAAGCTCCTTTCTGACAAATATTGTGGCAGCTGTCATATGCCTGTTGCTCCTGCAATGCTGGATAAAATCACCTGGACAGAACATGTGCTGCCGGCAATGGCCCCTAAGCTGGGCATTGGCGTGTGGCAGGGCAGCGGTTACTATGTGAAGCCCGGCGCGGGTACAAACATCAGTATTGAGGACTGGAATGCCATTGTAGCCTATTATCAGGAATTGGCTCCGGATAAGCTTACGCCGGCGAAAATTCCCCAGCCACTTGCAGAAGACCTTCAGCTGTTTGACGTACAGCCAGCGCATGCAACAGACTCTACCTATGAAGTGCAACTGCTGACAATAGGCGAAACCAAGTTGCAACTGGTTAAACTGGTCAGAGACCAGACAGCTCTCTCACTGCGGGAAAGCAAGGAACTGGTAGATGCTGCACCCAGTACAATCAAGACCGGACTCTCAAAAGAAGCTGCTGCCGACCTGAAACAGCAACTCGAAGCTGCCGGAGGTACCGCTACCATTATCGGCAAGCAACAACCGCAGATCGCGACCACTACCATGGTGGCTGTTGATCCGTATACGGGTTCTTTATATTCCTCTGCCGAATATGGCGCAAGTCTCTATAAGTGGGATAGCCTGCTTCACCCGCAACCCCTGATCCGGCTGCAATCGACCGCTGTTGATATGAACTGGCGTGCACCAGGCACCGCGCTGCTTACCTGTATCGGTAGTATGCGCGCTGTCGATATCCCCCAGGGAATGCTGTGGGAAGTCTATCCCGATAAACCCGAGGCGGAACAGGTGAAGACTATCGGCATGGGATTGCCAAGGCCTGTTCAAAGTATTGCGGCAGATTTTAACAAAGACGGCCGCACAGATTACCTGGTGTGTGGGTTCGGGCATGACTTCGGCGGCTTGTACGTACTACAGCAAACAGCGGCCGCTGATTATAAAAAACAGCCTGTATGGGAAGTGCCGGGCGCTATCCATTCGGTGGTAGAGGACTTTGACAAAGATGGCTGGCCCGATATCATGACGTTGTTTGCCTATGGCGATGAAGGCCTTTGGCTGTTCCTGAATGACCACAAAGGTGGCTTCACACAAAAGCGCATACTGCGTTTCCCACCGGTGTACGGCTCCACCAGTTTCCAGGTGGTGGATATGAATAAAGATGGACTGCCGGACATCCTATATACCTCCGGAGATAATGGCGATTTCTCTATGGAATTGAAACCGTTTCACGGCGTGTATATCTACCTGAACAAAGGTGACTTTGAATATGAGCAATCCTGGTTTTACCCGGTTAATGGCTGTACTAAAGCAATTGCTGCCGATTTTGACGGAGATGGCGATCAGGATATTGCCAGCATCGCCTTTTTTGCGGATCTAAAAGACAGACCGGCCGAAAAATTCATCCTGTTCCGGCAGGACGGCGCTGGTAAGTATAGTCCGCATACTATCAGCCAGCTCAAAGACGCCGGCAGATGGATATGTATGGATGCAGGAGATATAGACCGCGATGGAGACCTTGATATTGTGCTGGGTAGTTATTCCAGAGGTTTTATCATACAGGAGGGCGTACAGCCCGGCTGGGATGTTAATATGCCACTGGTTGTACTCCGAAATAACTCAAAATGAGTTGTTTATACTTCCTTTCTTTAAAAATAGTACAGAGGAGACCAGATTTTTGATCATTCGATTGCAGTTGTAACAAATAATTGATTATATTGCATATGCAATGTCAGGCAAAAATCTAAATCTATGCTGCTTAAACTGATAGTTTAGCCCACGTATAGTATTTCTATTTCCCTGTAATCAACAACGACATATTTCAGACAATAATTGCCGCAGAGTTATTGTTATCAAAATACTCCTGATTGAACTGATCAGGTTTTAGAATGGCGGAAGGAGAGGCACAAGGTGCCTCTCTTTTATTTACTGCACCATCCATCATACTTTTTCACTTTTTTTAATACTTAATCTGCTAACTTTAGCACAAGATAAATTAGCCCGGGTGATGGAACAAGCTTATTACCACGATAGGAATAAAACCGAAGCGTTATTATTTGATATTATCAGACAAAACAGTACAGAGAAGGCACTCGGCTGGTTACAGGAGCAGAAAGAAAAACTGGGGGACCCTGTAAACGTTCAGCGTTTCAACCTAACCTTTTCCGCAATTCCAAGGTTTGCCGGCAGACAAGTCATTCAAACGGAACAGCCATTGATCCAACTGGCTGAAGGTATCACACTTTTCATACATGGTTATACGTTAGACAGGCTTGTACGCCTCTGGTGGTTGCTGCACTTACCTGCTACAGACAGGTCATTGTATGTGAAAGTAATCGAAGGATTGTTTGACGCCGCCGATATGAATGAACTGGCGGCTCTCTATAGCGCCCTGCCCCTGCTGGCATGGCCGGATGCATGGATATTCCGCACAACAGAAGGTATCCGTTCTAATATTGGTCCGGTACAGGAAGCAGTCATGCTGCATAATGTGTATCCTGCCCGCCATCTCGAAGAGCCAGCATGGAATCAGCTGGTCATGAAGGCATTCTTTACCGACAAACCTATCCATCTTATTGCCGGCCTGGACGAACGAGCCAACAGCCAGCTGGCAGCCATATTAACAGATTACGCCCACGAGCGATGGGCCGCAGGCAGAAAAGTACATCCTTTGTTATGGAGACTGGTAGGCCCTTTCATCACTGAAGAAAACTTTGCTGATATTCAGCGGGTATGGCATTCAGAAGTGAATACAGACAGGGAAGCAGCTGCGCTCGCCTGTGCATCAAGTACATATGCACCCGCCAGGGAATTGCTGGAGCAGTCTGCCACGCTAAAAGAGGAAATTGCCGGGCAAAAGGTAACATGGGAGACAATTGCCGCACGAATAGCATAAACGTGTATCACACCTTCAAGGTATATAATCTTAACTTGCGAAACGGAAACCTCAGCCCGCAGTAGCAGGTTGTTCATTTTACAGGTCTCAATTAAATAGTAAAAGACATGTGTTGTAGTCATGAGCTAACAGGTAGAGAATTTCAACCTATCACAACATCTTCCTCGTATATGGAACGCATAAAAGGTATGCGTTTTTTCGATCCACATGTACATATGACATCCCGCACTACCGACGATTATCAGGCAATGGCTGATGCCGGTGTTGTTGCGATCATTGAACCGGCTTTCTGGCTGGGTCAACCACGTACAGGTGTAGACACTTTCAGGGATTATTTTAATAGCCTGATCGGATGGGAACGCTTCCGTTCCTCACAATTTGGTATTAAACATTATTGCACTATAGGACTCAATTCCAAAGAAGCTAACAATGAGCGGTTAGCAGAAGCTGTAATGGAAATACTGCCGTCTTTCCTCTACAAAGAAGGCGTAGTAGGTGTAGGTGAGATTGGTTTTGACGATCAGACGCCGGCAGAAGAAAAGTACTACCGCGCACAACTGGAACTCGCTAAAGAAGCAGGCCTGCCTGTACAAATACATACTCCTCACCGGGACAAGAAAAAAGGGACACAGCGTAGCATGGACATTGCGCTGGAACATGGACTGGATCCAAAGATGATTATCGTTGACCACAACAACGAAGAAACAGTCAAAGAAGTGCTCGACCGCGGTTTCTGGGCCGCTTTCACCATCTACCCTTTCACTAAAATGGGTAACGAGCGCATGGTAGAGATCGTAAAGCAATATGGAAGTGAACGGATTATGGTCAATTCAGCAGCAGACTGGGGCATCAGCGATCCGCTGGCTGTACCCAAAACTGCGGCCCTCATGCACGAAAGTGGTATTGACTTGAATGATATTCATTTGGTAACTTTCCGCAACGCTATCGCTGCTTTTGCACAAAGTGGACAAATAGAAGAGGCTGACTTTGATACAGTTAAAGATGTAGATCAAAGTTTGAAATTTAACGGAAGTACAGTGCTGCGTGGTGGTCAGCAGCCAAGAGTTGATAAACAGTCTAATATTATTAGATAAACAGTTACAAGCAGACAATACGAATGACCGGTACCTGTACGATTGCAGAACATTGCTGCACTCTTACACGATCGGCATGCCGTATTATTTGCCTGGAGAAAACCCGAACCGGTGAATTATATTATAAGCAAGTTAGTAGGATATTTACGTTTAATGCGCCCCGCCAACATAGTAACTGCCGTAGCAGATATTCTGGCGGGCATCGCTATTTCCGGTTTCCTCGGTTCTGAAGTAGCCAATTACCTGGATCATCTGCTGCCTGTTGCCTGCATGTGCCTCGCCACAATAGGCCTGTATGGTGGCGGTGTGGTATTCAATGACATAATGGATGCAGAACTGGATGAGGTAGAACGTCCTGAAAGACCCATACCCAGCGGTGTCATATCGCTGACACAGGCGATCGTATTAGGAAGCTACCTGTTGCTGGTAGGCATACTGGCCGCATTTACCGTAGGACGTATTACCGGATTCCTGGCCCTGGGAATAGCTGCCTGCGCTCTCATATATGACAAATGGGGAAAACATCAGTCCTGGGGACCTGTCAATATGGGCCTGTGCCGCGGATTAAACCTCCTGATGGGCATTAGTATAGTAATACCTGCCCTGGAAAAGTACTGGTGGATTGGATGCATACCCGTACTCTACATCGCAGCAGTGACCGCCATCAGCAGAGGAGAAGTACACGGGGGAAATACACGTACCCTGCGCATTACCGCAGTCTGTTATGCACTGGTCTACGGCACCATCCTGACATTGGCCGCCATTAACGGCCATCTGATCGCCGCCCTTCCCTTTGTGATACTATTTGCAGTCATGATCAATCTGCCTTTATACAAGGCTATTAAAGACCCTTCCGGGCCTAATATAGGAAAGGCTGTAAAAGGAGGCATCATAGCACTCGTTGCCATGAATGCCGCCTGGGTAGCTGCCTTTTCCACCTTGCCGCATGCTTTGCTGGTACTGATCCTATTGCCGGTATCATTACTCATATCCAAAGCATTTGCAGTGACCTGATCACCTCTTCCACTCGTCATTCGCAATTCGACAATAGCAATTTATTTTTGTACATTGACAGTCGCTTGAGGCTGTAGATGGCGCGAATACCCCCTATCGGGGTCAATTCGAAGTTTGGACGAACAAGCGACGAACAAGCGACGAACAAGCGACGAACAAGCGGCGAAGATGATTATTAAACGAAACACCAGAGCGATTATCCATGGAGTTTATTCAACAGACTTTTAGTGTAGATTATTCTTTTAAGGTTTTTTTTACCCGCTACCTTTTCAATCCAACCAACGCTGAGTTCAGCAATTACCTGATCTCGCAGACTACTCCAGGGCTTACCAAGAAGCTGCTTTTCATCGTAGACGACGGCGTAGCCAAAGCGCATCCGGCGCTTGCAACGGATATAGCAACATATTTACAGCAGATAGAAGGATTCAGAATTGCAGGAGAGGTAGTACTTGTGCCAGGTGGCGAAGCCTGCAAAAATGACCAGGACCTGTTTTACCGTTTGATAGACCTGGCAGATAGTCAGGGTATTGACCGCCACTCATTTATAGTAGCGATCGGTGGCGGCGCAGTACTCGACCTCGTAGGCATGGTAGCAGCCGTGTCACACCGGGGTGTACGGCATATCCGTATACCAACTACTGTTCTCTCCCAGAACGACTCCGGCGTAGGTGTGAAAAATGGTATTAATTACAAGGGAAAAAAGAACTTCCTCGGTACCTTTGCTCCTCCGGCAGCAGTGTTCAATGATGCGGAGTTTCTGACCACATTGCCTGCAAAAGACTGGCGATCCGGTATCTCTGAGGCGGTGAAAGTAGCATTGATAAAAGATGCCTCTTTCTTTGAATGGCTGGAAGCAAACGCAGCAGCCCTTGCCGGCAATAACCTGCCGGTAATGCAGGAACTGATATACAGATGTGCTGCGCTGCATATGGCACATATCGGTGGTAGCGGAGATCCTTTTGAAAGCGGTTCTTCACGTCCGCTGGATTTTGGTCACTGGAGTGCGCATAAGCTGGAGCAACTGACAGACTTTGATCTACGTCACGGCGAAGCAGTTGCTATAGGTATTGCGGTGGATAGTGTATATTCTTCCCTGCTGGGTTGGATAGATACCGCTGCCGCCGACAGAATTGTACAGTTGCTGGTCAAACTGCAGCTGCCGGTATACCACGAGTTACTGGAAATGAAAGACGGAGCACCATCGCCCGTTATAAAAGGCCTGCAGGAGTTCCGGGAGCACCTGGGTGGCCGCCTCACCATCTGCCTGCTGAAAGCAATCGGTGTAGGCGCTGAAGTACACGTGATAGATGAAATGTTATTGAACGAAGCTGTACAGCACTTAAAAGTGAACTATGCAATTAGCTGATCATTCTCATTTAACCTACTGCACAAATATCCATCCGGGAGAAAGCTGGAGCGCTCACTTCGAGCAGCTGAAGCAGTACATCCCGGCAGTAAAGCAGGAAGTTTCTCCTGATAAACCTTTTGGTATCGGATTGCGCCTTTCCAATACCGCCAGTCTCGAACTCAGCAAGGAAGAAGCCCTCAGCGAATTTAAAGCCTGGCTCGAAACCCAGGAATGTTATGTGTTTACAATGAATGGCTTCCCCTACGGAGGTTTTCACCATACCGTTGTAAAAGATCATGTACATACTCCTGACTGGACTACCTCAGACCGGGTACTGTATACTATCCGTCTGTTCCGCCTGCTGGCAGCCTTATTGCCCGAAGGTATGGAAGGCGGTATCTCAACAGCACCCTTGTCCTACAAGTTATGGCATGTACGCTGCGAATCTGAGCAGGCCGCTGTGATGGAAACTACTACCCTGCATATCTTACAGGTAGTGGAACAGCTGGTACGCATCCACCGTAACGGCGGACCGTCCATGCATCTTGACATAGAGCCTGAGCCAGATGGTATGATGGAAAACACGCAGGAGTTCCTGGATTGGTACCTGCATTACCTGTTACCACTCGGTATTCCTTTCCTGGAAGATAAATTTGGCATCAGCGCAGAAGAAGCGGCAACCGCCATCAGAAATCATGTGCAGCTCTGCTATGATGTATGCCACTTTGCACTGGTATATGAGTCAGCGGAAAATGTCCTGCAGCAATTAAAGCAGCATGGTCTGAAAGTAGGTAAGCTGCAGATCAGCGCAGCCCTGAAAGCAGCCATGCCTGAAGATGCAGCAACACGGGAAGCCGTTGTGGATGCCTTCAGGGAATTTAATGAGCCTACCTATCTGCACCAGGTGATTGCCCGTAAAGACGACGGGCTGCTGCACTATCCTGATCTGCCGCAGGCGCTGGAAGATGCAGGAAATCCCGCAGTTAAGGAATGGCGTTCACATTTTCATGTACCTGTATTTGTTGGTACGTTTGGCGTATTATCATCTACAAGATCAGATATAGAGCAAGTATTGCAATTACAACGGAAACAACCTTTCACACAACATCTGGAAGTTGAAACATATACCTGGGGCGTTTTGCCTGCTGAACTGAAGTTACCTATGGACAGATCCGTATCAAGGGAGCTGGGCTGGGTATTACAGCAGCTGGAATTGCCTGCGAGGTAATAGTTTTCATCCCATATCCTAATGCAGCCGCCATCATGAAAAAAACAGTAGTAATTGATGTAGTAGGTTTATCTTCCTCCCTCATAGGTGTACATACACCTTTCCTGCAGGAGTATGTAAAACGCAGGCACTTATCCAGTATTAAGCCGATGGTGCCGGCCGTGACAACAGCAGTGCAAAGTACCTATGTTACCGGTCAGTGGCCTGCCGAACATGGTATCGTGGGCAATGGCTGGTACGACAGACAAGACAGTGAAATAAAGTTCTGGAAGCAGTCTAACAGACTGGTTGAAGCTCCTAAAATATGGGATAAAGCCAAACGGCTGGATCCAACCTTTACAGTCTCCAAAATGTTCTGGTGGTACAATATGTACTCAACCGCCGATTACTCCGTCACCCCTCGTCCGCAGTACCTGTCAGACGGCCGTAAAGCGCCTGATTGTTATGCACATCCTGCATTACTGCGTGATCATCTGCAGCGCGAGCTGGGTACCTTCCCGCTGTTCCAGTTCTGGGGGCCGGGAGCCAATATCAAATCTACCCAATGGATAGCAGATGCCTCTGTGATGACAGACGACATGTATGATCCTACACTGACATTGATATATCTGCCTCACCTGGATTATTGTTTGCAGAAATTCGGGCAGGATTTACCCCGTATCAGCAAAGAGTTGGGTGAGATCGATGCAGTATGCAGGCAGTTAGTAACGTTTTATGAGAAAAAAGGAGCGGAGGTAATCATTTTATCAGAATATGGGATCACGAATGTAAATAACCCTATTCACCTGAACCGCCGTTTCCGTGAAGAAGGACTGATCGAAGTGCGTGTGGAGAGAGGCACCGAACTGCTGGATGCTGCAGCTTCAAAAGCATTCGTAGTAGCCGATCACCAGATAGCGCATGTATATGTGAATGATCCTTCGGTATACAAGAAAGTACGCAGTATTGTTGAAAATACACCTGGCGTAGAGCTGGTGCTGGACAGAGCCGGCAAACGTGCGCATAACATGCATCATGCACGTAGTGGAGAGCTGGTACTGGTAGCAGATGCCAATAGCTGGTTCACATACTACTACTGGCTGGATGATACGCGCGCACCTGATTTTGCCCGTCTGGTAGATATTCACCGCAAGCCAGGATATGATCCGGTAGAGATGTTCATGAATCCCGCTGATCCGCTTATTAAGCTGAAGGCAGGTTTTAAGTTGCTGAAGAAGAAACTGGGCTTCCGTTATCTCATGAATGTGATCCCGTTGGATGCTACGCTGATAAAAGGCTCTCACGGGCGTCTTTCTGAGAACAAAGCATTCCATCCGGTACTTATTACCGGAAACGAGCCTGCAGGTCAGGAAGTATTGGCAACAGATGTCTACGGGGTTATCTGGAATGCCTTGAACAGGAACAGTCAGTAAGCAGGATAAAGGAATGAAGCCTTATAATAAAAGGATGTCTCAATATACAGAGACATCCTTTTTTTGTGCGGATGCGGCGTCTGTTCAGGAGTGGTCATTGCTTTTCTAGGTGTTCTGTAGGCTCATTCCCATATTATTCCACGCCCATTGTTTACGTTGTTTATTTCCGGTTCTGTGCTGCTATTTTTGTTTTCTTCGTATATTTTAGAAACGTCTTTCATGAAATACCTCGTATTGTTTTTTTTCCTCATCACGTCGCTGGCTGCCGCATCCCAGGACACCTCCTATCTTCATTCATTCAATAAATCACGTATGCAGAAAACCAGAACAGCGATGTTTGTTCTGGGAAGTTGGGGAGTGGCAAACCTCGCAACAGGCTTGATTGGCAATAGTACTGCAGGTGGCGAGGCAAGATATTTCCATCAGATGAATGCGGTATGGGGAGCGGTTAATCTGGGTATTGCAACAGCAAGTATACTGGGTAGCAGGAAGCTGCATCCGGGTAAGTACAACTGGCAGGGCAGTGTGCAGGAGCAGCATAAAGTGGAGAAGATATTTATGGTCAATGGAGCGCTGGATCTGGCATATATGGCCGGCGGGCTTTATCTGCGGGAACATGGCAAACGAAAGCTGACAGGCAAAAGCCATGACAGGTTCAAGGGATATGGTAATTCATTGCTGATGCAGGGAGCTTTCCTGTTGCTGTTTGATGGCGTCAATTTCGCTATACATCATAGTCATGGTAAAGGGTTGTTTGAACGATTTGGTGAGTTACAGTTAACCGTAGCGCCCGGGGGGATGGGAATGGTGTATCAGTGGTAAAAAGGATGTTTTTTACCTTTTATAGTGACTTTATGCAAAACATAGATTTAGTAGGCTTTATAGGTTATAGACAGGTCTAAGCCGCTACAGGCAAATTCATTACCTGTGGTTATCCTCAATAACTTTTAGTAATGGCCCGGGTAGCGGCAGAATTTTGTTAGACCCGCGCCAGCACTGTACTTTTGGACTGTCCTTCCGTTACAACATCGATGTTACACAAACAAGGATACCTGTAATTCACATTATACCAACCATCATTAGTTAAGCCAGCTTGCCTTAACACCAGGCCTATTTGCTGAAGGAAGTCTATGTTTACATTATTGCAAGGGACCGATTATATGGTCGTACTAATTATTGGCCTTATTGTAGGCTATTTGTCCGGTTTATTGGGCAAGGGAGGTAGTGCAGTCAGCACACCGGCTTTGCAGATATTCGCGGGCGTAAATCCGTTTTATGCGTTAGCTTCACCATTGCCGGCAGCTATCACCAGTACTATCTCTGCTACTGCCGTTTATAGCCGTCAGAAACTGTTCAACCGCAAGGTGATTCTACTGGGTGCATTGTTTGGTATTCCTTCTACGCTGCTGGGCGCTGTACTGAGTAAATTTCTGCCAGGTAAGACACTGATGATAATGACAGCAGTGTTCATTGTATCCATTGGCGGGTCTTTGCTGTATTCCTTTCTGAAAAGGAAGAATGCCGGTGAAGAGGCCGTAACAGAGGAGATAACGCCTGCACATCATAAGATGATCATTATCGCATCGTTGGGTATAGGCTTCTTATCCGGCTTACTGGCCAATGCCGGCGGCGTGCTGTTCAGTTCATTCTTCATCAAGAAACTGCGTATGCCTATCAAGCAGGCGCTGGCCTGTTCTATCGTATTATCTGCGTTATTATCTGTACCTGGGGCACTGGCACATTGGTGGCTGGGGCATATAGATTGGAACATTGCGTTACTATTGTCACTTACGGCTATACCATCTTCATATCTGGGAGCTAAGACGGCAGTCAGGATGAAGTCTCCTTTGCTGGAGAAACTGTTTGCCTGCACGCTGATCGTGTTTGGTGTATATGATATTATTTACACGCTGATGAAATAATTCAGGTTGCAGAAGCTATTTTGTTAGGATGTCATGCCTTTAATTATTGCCTTCAAACAAGGCAAAATGAGAGCTCCGGAGCTATAGCCCGGGGCTTTTTCATTTAAGGTGCTTAAATCGCCTGAAACGACTGTTTATGAAGATTGCATGGCTGGGGTGTAAGGTCTGTTCCCAGTAAGAATAGGCAAACAGGTATAAGAGGGGGATGTGTACTACCTGTTGCTTGTGGCGGTGGCTTTGTTCTGGTGATTTGACAGCTTTTACTAGGAAACTAATTGCATAGTTATAGTATCAGGTATAATACTAGCAGTAACCGGCAAACAGGTATAAGAGGGGGATGTGTACTACTTGTTGCTTGTGGCGGTGGCTTTGTTCTGGTGATTTGATAGCTTTTACTAGGAAACTAATTGCATAGTTATAGTATCAGGTATAATACTAGCAGTAACCGGCAAACAGGTATAAGAGGGGGATGTGTACTACTTGTTGCTTGTGGCGGTGGCTTTGTTCTGTTGATTTGACAGCTTTTACTAGGAAACTAATTGCATAGTTATAGTATCAGGTATATCACTAGCAGTAACCGGCAAACAGGTATAAGAGGGGTATATATACTACTTGTTGCTTGTGGCGGTGGCTTTGTTCTATTGATTTGACAGCTGTTACTAGGAAACTAATTGCATAGTTATAGTATCAGGTATATCACTAGCAGTAACCGGCAAACAGGTATAAGAGGGGTATGTGTACTAATTGTTGCTTGTAGTGGTAGCATTGTTCTGGTGATTTGCGTCATTGTTAAAAAAGACCAATTGCATAATTGTATTATCTGGTTCCTCACTAGACGTAATCATCAAACGACTACCAAAGATGGATGTGTAATTGCTGTCGTTTAAATTGACGGCTCCTATACTTTATTTTAAGTCACCTGGTCAGTGGCGGTGGGAGCAGGGTAGAGCGTATGGCAGCCCCTGATTAAGGGGCAGCAGGTGATGGGTAGGGTATAAAACACAAGAGAGGTTGCAGCAGTGCTACAACCTCTCTTGTTAATACGGTAATATCTCAGGGCGCTGCCAGGCGCTACGCGCAGACCACTATGTCTATATACAGCACCAATGCATTAGCAGCATTTTAGACTCTTTCTTTCAGGATTTGCGTCCTTTCTTCAGGAGGTAAGGTACTTACCACAAGATCATACGCATTCTGTAATAACGATTGTAATTCCGGTACCGGAAGTGTGTCAAGAGACTTTATCTGTACCCAATGATAACGTGCCAGTCCAGGGGCAGGCACTATGTCTTGTTGGGAAATAAGGCGATGGAAGTCCTCCAGCCGGCATTTCAAGGATACCTGGTGCGGAGCTGATTTGCTAATCATGCAAAAGAGCTTTTCTCCCACGGAGAACCGCAGATCTTCGTCCCATTTCTCTTCCTGTGTTACAGCAGGAAATGCGAGACAGTAGTTAAGGGTCATGTCAAACATAATACTGGCAGCTTAAAAGTTAAAAAATCGTTTGAGTGGAAATTATAAAAGCTCAATCGAAAAAAAGAAACAACAAATAATGGTAAAAGGTTTGTTTAGTTGTCTTCTTACTCCAGCTATTTTGCCAGACATGCAGGTCTGTTCCGGATATGTTGTTTAAGTTGTGTACAGCCGATAAAACCAACCTAAAACCTTTAAGGTTCCCTGACTTTTATCAAATTATTCCTACTATAAATTTAAGTATCTTTTCTCAAACAGTAATGTATATTTTTAGTTCATAACTGATTGAGACAAGTATATAAATGGATAGTCCATAGATAATAAGCGCCGGAATGCTCATAGTTCAAAAAAGAACTATAAGTCGGTGATTATCTGCTATGGACTATCCGATACTGATTGTCAGTTACTTAAATCTTCTGGCCATTTTCTCTTCCAGTAAGCTGAGAGGTACACAACCATCCTTCAACAATTCATCATGGAAGTTTTTAATACTGAATCCAGTAGTTTGACTGTATTTACGACGCAGTTCCCTGATCTTGAGCTCGCCTATCTTGTAAGAAAGTGCCTGACCAGGAATTGCCATATACCGCTCAATCTCGGCTACAGCTTCCTGTTCACTGAGTGGTTCATTATCCATCATATACTTAATAGCCTGCTCCCTGCTCCAGCCTTTCGCATGCATGCCGACATCCACGACCAGTCTGATAGCGCGGTGAATCTCATCCGAAAGGTGTCCGAAGTAGCTGTAAGGATTGGTATAAAGACCTAGTTCGGTACCTAAACCTTCGCAATAAAGAGCATAACCTTCTCCATAGGAACCGATCCAGGTGAAGCGGCGGAATTTAGGCAGCGAATCATTCTCCTGCTGGATAGACGTCTGGAAGTGGTGACCAGGAATAGCCTCATGTAGGAAGAGGCACTCCATGCCTGTATAATTGAAGCTTTTAGCGTCCAGAATAGGTACATAAAACACCCCTGGGCGGCTACCGTCTGTACTGCCCGGCATATATTCAGCACTGGCTGATGCTGCGCGAAATGCTTCCGTCTGACGTACCTCAAATTTCGTTTTGGGCAGGGTTCCATATAGTTGCTTTACAGCAGGCATGATTTTCTGCTCAATACTTCTGAAGGAATCTAGTACCTGTGAAGGTGTCGAGAATATCCTGAACTGTTTATCCGTACGGATGAGGTTAAAGAAGGCCGGCAGGTCACCTGTAAATCCGACGCTGTTCTTAACAGAATCCATTTCCTTCCGGATGCGGGCAACTTCTCTCTCACCGGTAGCGAAAATCTCATCCGGACTCAGGTCTGTGGTTGTCCAGTATCTTATCAGGAAGTTATACAGTTCTTTTCCGCCCGGCACACCACTAATGCCGCTGGTGCTCCTTGTTCTTGGCAGATATTCCTTTACAAAGAACTCATGCAGTTTTGCATAGGCCGGCAAGGTATATTGTTCAATCGCGGTAGTGTAGGCAGTCCGGAGGCTGCGTTGCTCAGCCGTGTCGAGATCAGCAGGCAGCAGGCGAAGGGGAGTATAGAATACGTTGCTGGTATCTTTCTTTGAGAGATCTGCCAGCTGTGGTACTACTTTAACGGCCAGCGCTTTTGGCAATACATATCCTAAAGACATACCCCGGCGCATGTTTGCTATCGCAGTATCGCTCCACTCGGAAAAGCTTTTCATTCGTTGAATGAACTTTTCATAATCTGCTTTGTTCTTAAACGGCTGTGCGCTTGTGCCTGAACCGAATTGGGGTAATGTTAGTGTAAGTCCCCAGAATTGCTGAATGGGCATCAGGTTGTCGGGAAACCGGAGACCTTCCCGGCTGATAGCGACTTCTCTTTGCAGCATAGCATAACTGATAAGATCATTGTTGTTCAATGCTGCTGTATCAATGCCTTGCAGGGCTGTCTGGTAATGACCATAAAAACTGTCCAGTCTCGAACGGAAACGCTCGCTGATGTCTATTTGTAACAGACCATCAAACTGATGTTCTCCGTTCATGGTCGCTTCCATGGGAAATAACTCCATTTTTCCGTCGTAGTAATGTTGCACAAGCTGATGGAGAGAATCGGCTGTGCCAGTACTATCAGACTGTTTTGCCGGGCCTGAACAGGCAGCTGTAAACAGGGTGATAGCAAGTAATAAGGCATTGTTTTTCTTTAACATGTTGCGCGATTAGATGATGTTGATATATATGTTGCACCATTTAGTTAGTAGTACATACTATTTATAAGGAAAGAATAAACATAAAAAAAACACTCCGAAGAATCGGAATGTTTTATATAGAACAGTGAACAATGAAAACTCTTTAATCGATTGATAGTGCCGTGAATAACAGGACAAGTAATTGATTCCGTGATACTTCTGTAACACAATGCCTCACAACGGAACTTACTTTTATCAACCCGTCTGCCTGGTATCATCCAGCAAACGAATGCAAAATTAGTTTAATTAACAAAGTTAAAATGTTAACCTATCTTAAATTTTTGATTTTTATACTACGAAATGACACTGTATTGCCGTGATCCTGTAATAAGATGTGTCCTTCAGGCCATAATCCAAAGTTATTCCAATTTTTGTACTTACTGATCGCTACAAGGTCTTTAAATTCCTTAGACCCTCTTTCGTACTCAAGCATTTTGAAGCCATTCAACCAGTGTTCCACATGATTATTGGGATATACAATTATACGCCCTTTATTCCATTCTCCAATTTTCTTTATGGCAGCCTTGTTCAGGGTAGTATTCTGACGAGTCATCAGGTCATACAGTGAAGACAAGGTTCTGTTACCATCGCGGCCTAGCTTTGCATCAGGGTGCTTCTCATCGTCAAGTACCTGAAATTCAAGTCCGATAGCAGATTTGCCTTTGGTGTCATAACTCTCTTTTACGAAGTATTTTACGCCGCTGTTTGCTCCTTCAGTTAGTTTGAAGTCAAATTCCAGCTCAAAAGCGCCAAATTCCTTAGTGGTAACGATATCTCCGCCTGAACCCATTTCATCGCCATTAGACTGGTGAATGGTTAGTTCGCCGTTGTCTATAGACCAGCCTTTCGACGGGAATTTATCCTGATTTACCCTGCGCCAGCCATCAGAAGTTTTGCCGTCCCAAAGTAGTGTGAAGCCGTTTTTCTTTTCCTGGGCAGAAATGTTATTAGGCAGATTATTAACAACAAATATCTTGTCGTAAGGAGTGTATTGAGAAGGAGCAGGATTCTCTTGTATGCGGATATTACGCCAGTGTATCTGTTTGCCTTTATCGTCTTCTTTGTAGATCTGGTGCACCTGTAAAGCAATAAAGCCTTTCAATGTCGCACTATCAATGAGGTGTGCGCAGGCAACGCCATTTACCCAGGTACGTATCTCTGCCCCGCGGCATTCTATGCGATACTTGTTCCAATCATCTTTCTTGAAGGCAGGTTTAGCATCCGGGTTCAGTTCCAGCGGATACAGCCAGCCACGGCGCGCTTCATCATAAATACCTCCACTCCAGGCACGGTCGCTCGGATCGACTTCCATCTGATACCCGTGTACACGGCCATTATTGTAGTCAGGCTTGCTTTCACTGCGGAATTGGATACCATAATTCATTGGTGCATCCAGCTTCAGTTCCAGTTCGAGAATAAAATCGCCGTAATCTTTTGCAGTTGCGAGGAAGGAGTTTGGGCTACTGGCAACAGATGTGCCTGTGATCATCCCGTTTTTTGCATCATAGATAGCAGTACCGTTAACTTGTTTCCAGCCATCCAGATTCTTACCATTGAACAGATTTTTCCATTCAGCTTTCTTCTGGGCCATAGCAAAGCTGCTTATAAGCATGGCACTGCATACCAATAACGTGTTTTTCATAACCATAGACCTAAAGTACTCTTAAAAGTAGTTAATGATAATGTTTTATTCAACCGATTGCACATTTTTTATGATAAGCGGTATTATTTCGTGTTGATTTTATGCAATCGTTTGCAATTTATGACTAATCTCCTTAACTTGTACTACCCCATTCCCTGAAATTCACGTTAGAAAAACCTGATGAATCTTATAACTTATTGCTTTTCAGGGAGGTGTATTCCGTTACAAGTTTAAAAATTCCACGCATGAGAAACACGTTGTCGAAAGTAGGCGGCTTTCTGCTATGCCTGCTATTCTGGGGCACCATCATCCGTGCCCAATCCATTCCGATCAGAGGGAAAGTGACTGGTCCGGATGGTAGCCCAATAATTGGAGCTACAGTCGCTATCAAGGGGCAAAAAACAGGCACGGTAACAGACGTTATGGGCGCTTATAAGCTACAGGCTCCGGCCACCGCCACCCTGGTGGTATCATTTATAGGCTTCCAGCCTAAAGAAGTGCCTGTTAATAACAGAGCAGAACTGGATGTAAAACTAGAAGAAGATCAGAAGAAATTAGAAGAGGTAGTAGTAGTAGGCTATGGTCAACAAAAGAAAAAAGATGTGACCGGCGCTATTTCCTCCATTAACAGCAAGACTATTATGGAAGTGCCTGTCACAAACGCGCAGCAGGCATTACAAGGTCGTACACCTGGTATTGATGTAATAAACAACAGTAATAAGCCAGGTGATGAACCGCGTGTAAGGGTCAGGGGAACCCGTTCGTTGTCAGCCGGAAACGATCCGCTCTATGTGGTAGACGGTATCCCTTTCGCAGGTAATCTTAATGATATTAACCCCCAGGATATTGCCTCCATGGATGTGCTGAAGGATGCATCCGCTACTGCTATCTACGGATCCCGGGGAGCTAATGGCGTCGTGCTTGTCAGTACCCGCAAAGGTAAAGTAAGCGCTCCCCAGGTAACCTACAGCGGGGTATATGGTATTGTCAACACCCTGGGCAAAACCGATATGATGGATAGCCAGCAGTACCTTGCCATGAAACGGGAAGCCAACCGCGCTGCCGGCCTGTATGATGATAATAACCCCGATGCTTCTGACGCTAAAATATTTACCGCTACAGAAATTGAGAATATCAAACGGGGCGTCAATACTGACTGGCAATCTCTCATGCTGAGTCAGGGCTGGCAAACCCGTCACGGGATAGGTGTAAGCGGTGGTACAGAAACTACCAAGTATGCTGTAACCGGCGGTTACTTCAAAGATCAGGGGGTACTGCAATTGCAGAGCTATGAACGCTATAACCTCCATATGGCTATCGATCAGATGATTGGCAAACATGTACAGATTGGCGCTTCCTCACTCGCTACCTATAGTATGCGTAAGGGCGGTACCTACAATGGAATGAGTGCCTCCCTCAAGATGCTGCCGATAGCAGATCCTTACGACGCCGAAGGCAAACTGATTACCTATCCAACATCCGATAATCAGCAACCCAATGCCTTGTTGGACTATGAAGATGGTAATCGTGTGGAAAGACTCAGTCATATCCGCTTCTTCAATAGTCTGTATGGCGAGATATCACTGTTTGACGGTCTGAAATACCGCCTCAATGTCGGTACAGACGTATTTCAGAACAATTACGGCCTATTTCAGAGTAAGAAAAACACTGATCTGCTGATCGGTGGTGGCGATGCGACTGCTACCAAACAGGGACAACTGATATGGGCCTATACTATAGAAAATCTCCTGACCTATAATAAAACCTTCAATAAACACTCCCTGAATATTACTGGACTCTATAGTGTACAGCGTCAGCGTGAAGATTCTTCTTCTGCATCTGTAAGAGGTATTCCGGTAGAATGGCAGGAGTATTATAATCTCGGACAGGCAGCTACCGTTACCGGCATCAGTGGTTTGCTAGGTACCTGGACAATTCTTTCCTATATGGGTCGTGTTAACTATGGTTTTGATGACCGTTACCTGGTTACACTGACCTTACGTGCGGATGGTTCGTCCCGCTTTGCGCCCGGCAAAAAATGGGGCTACTTCCCCTCTGTAGCATTAGGCTGGAATGTGACCAGTGAAGACTTTATGAAAGGCGTATCCTGGCTGGAAAACCTGAAAGTGCGCGGTAGCTATGGCCGTATCGGTAATACGGGTATACCTCCCTATGCTACACAGGGGTTGCTAGGCCGTACGCCTTACTCCTTTGGCAATAAAGGTGTGACCGGGTTTTCTCCGCTACTACTGCGTAATCCTAATCTGACCTGGGAGACCACGGCCTCTACCAATATCGGTATTGACTTTAGCCTCTTCAAAGGACGCATTACCGGTAGCATGGATGTATATAAACAAAAGACAACCGACCTTTTGCTGCAACGCTTCCTGCCATTCAGTAATGGCTTTGACGCTGTACTGGAAAACCTGGGGGTTACCCAGAACAAGGGTATTGAAATAGGGTTATCTACTGTAAACGTACAGACGCGAAGTGGATTTACCTGGTCAATGGATGTGAACTTCTATATGAACCGGGAAAAGATTCTCTCACTGGGGGCCGGTAAGATGCAGGATATCGGTAATGGCTGGTTCGTAGGTCAGCCCACCTACGTGTATTACGATTATAAGAAAGTAGGTATCTGGCAGGATCAGGCGGCCGCACAGGTATACAAACAACGTCAGGGTGAAATACAGTTGGCTGATCTCAACAATGACAAAAAGCTGGATGATAAAGACCGTACCATCCTGGGCGCGCCTCAGCCGAAGTGGTCAGGTGGTATGACGCAGCGTTTCTCTTATAAAGGTCTGGACCTCTCAGTAGTTGCTTTTGCACGTATGGGAAGTATGGTAAGAAGCGACTTCTACTCTAGTTTCAATACGCTCTTCGGCCGTTATAATAACTTAGACGTAGACTACTGGACACCAACCAATCCTACCAATAACTTCCCACGTCCGAATGCTAACCAGGAACGTCCTAATAACTATAATACCCTGAGCTATTTCGACGGCTCATTCTTTAAGATCAGGAACATCACTTTAGGCTACTCCCTGCCTGAAAGCCTGATGAAACGCTGGCAAATGGAAGCACTACGATTCGCAGTGGATATTAAACAACCATTGATTCTCGCGCCGTACAGACAAAAGTATAAAGGTATTGATCCGGAAGACGTTAACGTTATCGGGGTGGACGCTCCTGCTACCTGGATGTTACAGTTCGGTGTCAATGCTACCTTTTAATGCAATAAAATAATAGTTATGAAAAACATATGCTTGTACCTGTTTGTATGCGTATGCATCGTAACAGGATGCAATAAAATGCTGGATGAAAAAGTAGTATCCTCCGTGACAGATGAATTTTATAATACGCCCGCCGGTTTTACCAATATGGTCAATGCAGGTTACGCCGGTTTACGTAGCTTCTACAGCACCGAGCGGGGTATGACGGTCACTGTATTTGGTACTGATACTTATACCAATGGCTCAGATGGTGATTTTAAGTACACCAACCAGTATACTTCACAGCTGGATGGCCGCTATCCTCACCTGCGTGAAATATGGAATACTTTCTATCAGGCAATCAACGCCAGCAATGCTGCTATCACAAGGGCCGACAAGATCCCGGATATCGATAGTACAGTGAAACGTTCTGGCGTTGCCCAGGCCCGCTTCTGCCGTGCAAACTATCACTTCATCCTCTTACAGTTGTTTGGTGCAGTTCCTTTACGGCTCACTGAAAATACCGAGATCGTTACTGAGGCATACCGCGACCCTGTACCAGATATCTATAACGCCATCATCGCTGACCTGCACTATGCTGCGCAGGTACTGCCAGCTGAACAAAGCGAGTGGGGAAGGGCTACTAAACCTGCTGCAGAACATCTCCTGGCAAGAGTATACCTGACACGTGCGACGTCTGAAGCTAAAGGTGCAAATGACTATGACAGTGCTGCGGCCTATGCTATGAAAGTGATCAATAATTACGGTATGTCCCTGTTGCCCGACGTAGGCCAGGTATGGGCACAGGGTAAAGAGAATAATGCAGAAACTGTATGGGCTGTACAATATACTACCGACGTATTATACAACTCAACTGATAACAATGCCAGCCGCTTCTTCCTGATGCAGTATGACGTATTAGGTGGTATGAAGCGCGACCTGGCCAATGGTACGCCCTGGAAGCGCTTCCGCCCTACCAAATTCCTGCTGGATACCCTGTATGCTGACAGAGTACACGACACGCGCTATGAGAAGTTCTTTACCAACGTATGGTATGCAAACGCCGGTAGTGCAAAACTTAAGATAGGTGATACCTCTGTGTTCATGCCGGGATATGACGTACCAGATGCGGTGATTGCGACTAAGAATTATCAGCTGGTACCTCCGCGTAACTACACCGAAAGATTATATCCTTCGCTGAATAAATTCGCTGATGCATTACGCCCTGACAATCAGGCTTCCGGTGTGCGTCCATTTATTGCTTACCGCCTGGCAGAAGACTATTTTATCGCTGCCGAGGCTTTAATGTATACAGGTAACAGGACAAAGGCTATCGAGTACCTGAATACGGTGCGTATGCGTGCGGCAAGGGTAGGGGCTACCGAAGAAGAAACCACCGCCCATAAAGAAGCTATGAAACTTGCTGAGTCGCAACTCTCCATTGACCTTATCCTGGACGAAAGAGGCCGTGAACTGGTGGGGGAGCAGCTACGATGGTTTGACTTGAAACGTACCAATAAACTGCTGGAGCGTGTACGACTACACAATCCGCAGGGTGGTCCGAATATAGAACCTAAACATTTACTACGTCCTATTCCACAGGATCAGATTGATAGAACAAGCAATGAGTTTCCGCAGAATCCCGGGTATTAAGCCTGCTATGTAATGGCTTTTCCTGATTGCATGGTTTTAGCCCGGTTAACGGCGGGTTCCTGGTTGACGCAATAAGACGCTACGATCCCCTATTATAAGCAATACTCCGGTAGTATAATCCATGCTACCGGAGTATTTTTTTTGTTAACTTTAAATACTTCACCCCCTAAAGTCCCCCAGTAATGGCACAACAAAAGATACTTTTCCTGACAGGAGACTACGCAGAAGATTATGAAACAATGGTTCCTTTTCAGATGATGCAGATGGTTGGGCATACCGTACATGCTGTATGTCCGGATAAAGCAGCAGGCGACAAGATCATTACCGCAATACATGACTTTGAAGGAGATCAGACGTACAGCGAGAAGCGCGGACACTATTTTGTACTGAATGCCTCTTTTGCAGATATACAGGTCTCCTCTTACGACGCCCTGATGATAGCAGGCGGACGTGCTCCGGAGTACCTGCGACTGAATGCAAAGGTGATTGATCTGGTAAAGCAGTTTGCTGCTGCCGACAAACCCATCGCGGCTGTGTGTCATGGTATACAGATCCTGACGGCCGCCGATGTGGTACGTGGCAAAACACTGACAGCCTATCCGGCTGTTGCTCCGGAAGTAACAATGGCCGGAGGTACCTATGCTGCGGTTAATATCGATGAGGCAGTGACTGACGGTAAACTGGTTACTGCTCCGGCATGGCCCGCACATCCTCAATGGATAGCCGCATTCCTGAAAGTATTGGGTACCAGAATAGAATTATAAACATCGCCCGTCGTATACATACCAAACGGGCTGATAATCATAGTTAATAGATACATACGAATGAGGTATTTATATATTTATTATATAAAAGTGCCTCATTTTTTTTATTTTTGGTAGCATAACCAGCTACCTATGAAAAAGTGTCCTATCCTCGTGTGCCTGTTAGTTGCTGCTATTGCCGGAAATGCACAGGCATTGACCTCCGCCGCCCTGGCCGGAAAAGATACCCTTTCACTTGTAAGAATTGAGAAAGCAGGCAAATATGGCTTTAATGATACCTCCGGTAACGTGGTAGCTGCACCTGTTTACGATGCTATCGGCCCGTTTCAGGACGGACTGGCCATCGTCAGGAAAGGCAATAAGTCAGGTTACCTGTTGCCCAACGGAAAAACGTCTTCACTGAAGTACGACTCTGCCTGGGTAAGGGAAGGCCGCTACCATATGGTGAAGCTCAATGGTCGTACCGGCATGCTGGATCACCAGGGAAAAGAACTGGTATCCCCCAGATATGATGATGTTAAAGGTATACGCGATGGCTACATCTCAGTACTGTCAGCCGGCAAATACGGTGTAATGGACCCTCGCGGTAAAATAATATTGAAGCCTGCATTCGAGCGCCTGGGTTATGTTACTAATGGTACCATGCTGGTATATATTGATGGTAAGTGCGGTCGCGCTGACCTGGTTAAAGGTAAGGTCATTATGACCCCCTATGAGAAGGTAGGCCCTTTTCGCGATGGAATGGCCTGGGTAAGGCAGGACAAGAAGTTTGGCTTTATCAACCAGAAAGGCGATCTCGTTATTCCACTGATATATGATTGGGTAGGTAACTTCAATGAAGGCATGGTGGCAGTTGCTACTGAAAAACGTTATGGCTTCATTAACAAGCGGAACGAAGTTGTTATTCCACAGAAATACGATAAAGCCTACACTTATACCAACGGTAAGGGCATGATCAGACTAAACGGACGGGTAGGTTATGTAGATAAGGATGGCAACGAGACCTGGGCCGAAATGGCGCAATAAGTAACTAACCCCCTACCTGCCAAAAAAAACTAAACTATCGCATCATCATGCGGTATTAGACTTGTTTTTTATTACCTTTGCAGCCAAATTGAAAAGCCCCAACGGGTCTAATTTACATTCAAAATAAAGTAATACATATAACATTATGTCCGGTCAGCTTAAAGAAGTACGCAACCGTATAAAGTCAACACAGTCTAACCTGCAGATCACCAAAGCCATGAAAATGGTAAGTGCTGCCAAGCTGCGTCGTGCACAGGATGCTATCTTGCTGATGCGTCCTTACGCACTGAAACTGCAGGAAATGTTGCAGAACATCGTTTCCAACAGTGAAGGAAGCATTGATCTGGCCCTGGCCGCTCAGCGTCCTGTTGAAAAGGTACTGTTGATAGTGATTACATCTGACAGAGGATTATGTGGCGCTTACAACTCAAACCTGATCAAAATGGCTAAGCTGGTGATCCGCGAGAAATACGAGGAGCAATTCGCCAAAGGCCACGTTGAAATACTGCCTATCGGTAAAAAAGGGTATGAGCATTTTGCAAAGAATGGTTACAGACTGAACGACACCTTCTGGCAGCTGTTCTCTCACCTGGACTTTGAACACGTAAAACAGGCCGCCGCTTTCGCAATGGAAGGTTTCGTAAATGGTGACTATGACGCCGTTGAAATCATCTACAGCGAGTTCAAAAATGCTGCTACTCAACGTTATGTGGCTGAACAGTTCCTGCCGGTAGCACGTGTGGAAGAGACTGACGCACAGGCAGCTAACACCAGCCGCGCAGACTTTATCTTCGAGCCTGAAAAGAAAGCCCTGATTGCTGAACTGATGCCTAAAATCCTTAACACACAGCTGTATAAAGCTATGCTGGATGCCAACGCTTCCGAGCATGGTGCACGTATGACCGCTATGGATAAGGCTACTGAAAACGCTAACGAACTGCTTCGTTCTTATAAGATCTCTTATAACCGTGCACGTCAGGCGGCTATTACTACCGAGCTGACAGAGATCGTGAGTGGTGCTGCAGCACTGGAAGGTTGATCTTAAGCAACTTATACACATTGAATTGACATCGAAAGATTTTGATTTCACCATAAGAGTCAAAGGCTGTATTTTCGGCCTTTGACTCTTTTGTTTTGCAGGCGTGGTAAAGGCTTCCGCCTTTTCTGCACCGGATACCGGACACTGAACACCGCACCATGGAAATTTCACAGATCATACCGCATATAGAATCGTTGATATTCGCCGCAGACAGGCCCCTGCCACTGCTCGATATACTCGACCTGCTCAACAACGCCCTGGCCTTCCTTGAAGACCGCGCTACACTAGAACAGGTAGAGGCCTCCCTCGAGGCTATCAAAGAGAAATACAGCACCGAATTTTATGCTTTTGAGGTAAAAGAAAGTGGCGGTGGCTACCAGTTCCTTACTAAAAAGGAATACTACCAGACCGTCGCTCAGCTGAATGGCGATAAATTCCTGAAACGCCTCTCTACTGCCGCCCTCGAAACACTGGCAATCGTAGCCTATAAACAGCCAATCTCCAAAGGTGAAATTGAACACATCCGCGGCGTAAGTACCGATTATTCCATCCAGAAGCTCCTGGAAAAAGAACTGATCGTTATCACCGGACGTAGTGAGAACCTGCCTGGTAAACCGCTCCTATACGCTACCTCCAAAGCCTTTATGGACTACTTTGGCCTCAACTCACCCAAAGATCTGCCTAAACTGAAAGAGGTGTTCGATGACGAATCCATCCAGCCAACCCTTATCGGACTGCAAAATGATGCCGAAACAGACGAAGATGGCCACAATATGGTCGTGTCAGAAACCGGCGAACTCGTAGAACAGGACACTCCGGCCAATGAAGATCCGCAGTCTTCTTCTGCAGGTAACGCCGGCCAGCCAGGCCCCGCTGCCAATAACAAAGACGGTAAACCTGCTGATATGCAGGCCAAACTCTTCCTCCCTTTCGGCGATGAAGAAATACCTGTGCAGGACGATAATCAGGAGGCCGGTTCTCCTGATGATACTTCACCATCACCAACTTCAGACAATACTTCCGATACGTCAGCAGCCTCCACTGATGATGCTGGAAATAATGAGCGCCCTGCTCCAACCATGGACGAAGCCCTGGCCGAAGAGGAGGATACTACCTTCGGCACGCCTTCCCTGACTCCGGATGAACAGGAAGCAGACGAATCTGTTACTTATGCCACAGACGAAGAACTGGCTGCATTTATGGAGTCAGCCGCTGACCTGGGCCCCAAGGGGGATGACGATGAGGACGAAGAAGAAGATGATGAGGACGAGGATTTAGACGGGGAAGACGAAGAGCTCGAGGACCACGACGACGGTGAAGAGGATGAAGATGATGACGATGAGGACGACGAAGAAGACGGTGAGGACGAGGATTTAGATGACGAAGACGATGAGCTGGAAGACGACGCCGATAGCGAAGAAGATGAAGAGGATGACGATGAGGACGATGAAGACGACGCCGACGACGAGGACCTGGATGACGAAGACAGCAGGCTGGAAGATGATGAAGACAATGACGGAAACGACGATAACGACGGCTCCGATGACGAGCCAGACGGTGACAACAACCGTAAAGCTAACAACAGAGACAAAGACGACGAAGAACCCGGCGACGACGATATCAAAGACGAAGACTTCAACCTGGATGACGATTTCAATGACGAAGACGGCTTCGACGACGATGAGGAAGATGATGACGACAATAATAGAAGGAAATAAGTACAAAAAGCCGGCTGATCCTATTGAATGGATCAGCCGGCTTTTTTATTGGTAGCAGCCGGAGAATCACCTTTGTCCAGTATACCAGGCTATTCCGCTACGTGCCCTCTGGCGGTAACTCCTGCTGCTTAATTTTTGGTACCCAGTTCTTTTACCGATATCTCTTTCCACCTTACCTTGATGCCTCCGCCGGAGTGTATCTGCAGCGCTATCTGTCCGGTAGCAGCCCCTATCTTGTCATCTTTCAGGGTGATCATCTCGTGGCCGTTCAGGATAGTGGTCACGTTATCGCCCTTTACAATCACTTTCATGGTGTTCCAGTCGCCTTGTTTCAGGTATTGCTCTTTTTCGGGAGCCGGCTTTATCAGCCATCCACGGCCGTAAGATTCATAGATGCCGCCGGTATGGCTACCCGCAGGCGCTACTTCTGCCTGCCAGCCGGTGATCTTGGTTCCTTCAATTGAAGAGTGGAAGAATACGCCGCTGTTGCCATCGGCTTCCTGTTTAAAGGTAACCGTCAGTTCAAAGTCTTTGAATGACTGGTCGGTGGCCAGGTAGCCGTATTCTTTGTCAGGACCGCTTTCGCAGACAAGCGTCCCGTTTTCGACATACCATTTCTCAGTTCCATACACTTTCCAGCCATCCAGGTTTTTACCATTAAAGAGTGATTTTTGCTGCGCAAACGTGAAATTGCTGCCAACGAGGAGGGCAGCCAGGAGAAGGAATCTTTTCATTTTTCAGAACGGTTTTAGGGCTGCCGGGAGCAGCCAGGTGACGTGTTACGTTAAATGTAATAAATGAATGCCGTTTATGCCAGTGCTGATAGGGTGAATGGTATAAAAAGAAAAGGCGTCCCTGTCTAAGGAACGCCTCTTATAATAGGTTTTACAGTTGCCGGTTTAGCGGGCTACGTTTACAGCGCGCTTTTCACGGATCACAGTCACTTTAATCTGACCAGGATACTGCATTTCTGTCTGGATCTTATTAGCGATCTCGAAGGACAGGCGGTCAGCATCATTATCTGTTACTTTATCACTTTCTACAATTACACGCAGTTCACGGCCTGCCTGAATAGCATATGCCTTCTCTACACCATCATGTGCAAGTGCCAGGTTTTCCAGGTCTTTGATACGTTGCAGGTAGCTCTGCATGATCTCACGACGCGCACCCGGACGCGCACCGCTGATAGCGTCACAAGCCTGTACAATCGGAGAGATCACATATTGCATTTCCATCTCGTCGTGGTGAGCGCCGATAGCGTTAACGACAGCAGCATGCTCGCCATATTTCTCAGCCAGCTTAGCACCCAGCAGGGCATGGCTCAGTTCAGTTTCCTCATCAGGTACTTTACCAATATCGTGTAGCAGACCGGCACGTTTCGCTAATTTCGGGTTCAGGCCTAGTTCCGCTGCCATAACAGCACAAAGATTAGCGGTTTCTTTAGAGTGCATCAGCAGGTTCTGACCATAAGAAGAACGGAAACGCATCTTACCTACCAGGCGGATCAGCTCTTTGTGCAGACCATGAATGCCCAGTTCAATAACGGTTCTTTCACCGATATCCATCACCTGTTCTTCCAGTTGTTTCTTGGTTTTTTCTACTACTTCTTCAATACGTGCAGGGTGGATACGACCATCCTGTACCAGACGCTGCAGGGACAGACGTGCTATTTCACGACGTAACGGATCAAAGGAAGAAAGTACAATTGCTTCAGGGGTATCGTCTACAATCAGGTCCACACCGGTAGCTGCTTCAATTGCACGGATGTTACGACCTTCACGACCAATGATCTGGCCTTTAATCTCATCACTCTCCAGGTTGAATACAGTGATGGCATTTTCAATAGTCTGCTCAGCAGCTGTACGCTGGATAGACTGTATAATGATCTTCTTCGCTTCCTTGTTCGCTTTCAGTTTCGCATCCTCGATGATCTCCTGGATGTGTGCCAGCGCTTGTGAACGCGCTTCTTCTTTCAGGCTTTCAATCAACTGGTGACGAGCTTCTTCAGCAGTCAGGGCAGCCACTTTTTCAAGGCGGCGGATGTGTTCCTCCTGGTGTTTTTCCAGCTCGGTGCGTTTTACTGCAACCAATTCCATCTGGCGATTCAGGTTTTCCTTGATCGCTTCATTCTCCTGCATCTGCTTCTGGAGATTCTCAGTTTTCTGTGTTACCGACTGCTCTTTCTGCTTGATGCGGTTCTCTGCATCAGCTAATTTCTGGTTACGTTGTAATACCTCTTTCTCATGCTCACTCTTCAGCTGGATAAACTTCTCTTTCGCTTCCAGCAGTTTGTCTTTCTTCAGATTCTCTGCGGTAAGTTGTCCTTCAGCGACTATTTTCTGTGCCTGTAATTCAGCCTCCTGTATTTTATGCTGTGTGTTTTTGGCAAATATCACCTTACCTAACAAAATACCAATGATCAATGCCACTACTGCAGCTATTGTCGATATTAAAGTAACTTCCATACAAATTTTTTAATACTTGATTTATGTTGCATTCCTGGCCGCGTCCCATTCCGTGGAAAGGTAAAGGGTTGAGAACTTGATTCGCGAAAATACAAAAAAGAATGTCCGAAACGACGGGATGATACGTTGATATGCAGTTGTGTGGGCACTTACAGGAAAAGCCTATATACAATAAGTGGATAAAGTATTGATTATCTTGTTAGTATGTGGTCTCTTAATTTTAATACGTTACTATCTGCTAATCTACTTTTTCAAAATATTTTGTGCAACACGGCAACAATTAAGAATTATGAATCAATAACTAAGAGTTAAAAAATCAGGTTTGTTGCAGCGCTTCCTTACCGCCCTTACTCGAGCTGTACCTACGGTATCATACCGACTGCATTTACAATAGCGCTTCCCATTAGTTACACCAGATATGTGCTCCTCCTACATCAGCCACACCATTTACATCACTTCACCAATCTCTGGTCAGACACTGCCATCTGAATTATACAGACGTATATATCTTTCAGTACCTGTATGGTGATTGGTCAGTAAACACACGCCGGGATTCGCCATTCAACTATAAACCTCTGATGCTTCACTCCTACGTTCTGAATTTATAATTCACTTCAGCGAGCTGTCCAGCAAATCTTCGAGATGCTGTAGCTTTTCTTCCAGGAAAGGTGCCAGGCCGATCTGGATCTTACCACCACTCGTAACGGGATGGGTTGCGTACATGATAAGGACCATCGCAATATAATCCTGAAGGTCTTTACCTGCATACGCAGTCTTAAATTCTATGATCTTTTCGTTCACCTCCTTCATGGTACGGCGTACTTCCTCTTCCTCTTCCGGTTTAATCTTAATGCGGTACGACCTGTCGGCCACCACGATATTAATGGGAATCAGCAGTTCCATGTTGGGATTGTTTTTTACTAGCTGTTTAATAGTGCAATACAACGATCAATTTCTTTAATATAGTCATTGATCTTATTACGCATTTCCTTCCTAAATTCTTCATCAGCTGCTGCATCAGCCGGTAATCCCTGCCCCGTTGCACCCGCCATTTTCGTCAGGTGTAACTTGTTTTCCAGCGAGGCGATGGTCTCCTGCTGGACGGCCAGTATATCTTCCTGCTCCTGCAATTGCTCTTTTAACAATACATTTTCAGCCTGCACCTGCTGGAGCTTTTTCAACAACAGGTGAAGCTTATCATCAATCCTTTGTATGTATTGCTCTAAAGCCAAATCTCTTGTGAATTACAGATGACGAATTACAATTTATGAATGAAAAGGCTCTCTGTTTAAAACGGCTGCCGGATTACAAACGGTTGTTGTCCGCCCGAAATCCGGCTGCCGCGTGTATCGGACTATTTTCTGATTTCAGCTTGTAATTGACCTTCAAACGCTTTGACCAGTTTATCCATTACTGCATCAATTTCTTTATCAGTAAGGGTCTTTTGGGCATCCTGGAAGGTGAAACTAACGGCATAAGACTTCTTATTTGCACCTAGTTTCTCACTCTCAAATACGTCGAAGAGATTCAGTTCCTGCAGCAGCGAAGACTTCACTGTCTTAGCGGCAGCTTCTACCGCTGCAAATTTCACCTGTTTGTCCAGCACCAGGGCCAGGTCACGGCGAACCGCAGGGAATTTTGGGATTTCTTTGTAAAAGTTATCGCTTTTTTGTAGTAATCCCAATACAATATTCCAGTTGAAGTCGGCAAACCATACCTGCTGCTTAATGTCAAACTGTTTCAGCTTCTGTGTACTGACTGCGCCCAATGTTACCACTGGTTTATTCTTCACACTGATCTGCCAGCCCTGTTGCAGACTATCAGTCGTTGCCTCTGACCATTGCAGGCCAGTGATGCCCAGCTGACGGAACAGATTCTGTACATACCCTTTCAGGAAGTAGAAGTCAACCGGTTCAGCCTTGTGCATCCAGTTCTCCGAACGCTTCTGACCTGTCAGATACAGGCTCAGATGCGCTGTCTCTTCATATTTACCCTGCTCCTGAACGGCGTATGTGTTGCCAAATTCAAAGAACATCAGATTATCATTACGACGGTTCAGGTTGTGCGATACACTCTCCAGACCTGTTTCCAGCATAGACGGACGCATTACATCCAGGTCAGCACTTAGGCTGTTGATCATCTTCACCGTACGTTCCAGTACTTCCGGAGTAAAATATTTACTATTAGTAATGGAATTGGTGAATATCTCATTAAATCCGTTGGCTGCCAGGTAGTTAGCTGCTTTCTCACGCACTTTTTCCTTGTCAGGCTTCGGATTAGCTGCCGGCGTAATCAGTACCTGGGATGGAATTTCAATATTGTCCAATCCATCGATACGCATCACTTCCTCCACAATATCCGCAGGGATACTGATGTCTGGCTTACTGTAAGGTACGCTTACCCGCAGCTTTTCTGCATCACGCTCCAGTATATCAAAGCCCAGACTGCTGAGGATGTTAACGATTTTATCCTCCGGATAGTCCTTACCGCTCAGTTTACGGATATAAGACCAGGTGCTGGTTACTGCTGTCTGCTGCTTCGGCGTAGGGTAAACATCTGTCACTTCAGATGCCACCTGGCCACCTGCCAGTTCGCAGATCAACGCAGCAGCTCGCTGTAGTACATATACCGTACCGGAAATATCAACCCCCTTCTCAAAGCGTGCAGCAGCATCTGTACGTAAACCATGACGGAATGAGGTAGGGCGGATACTGGCCGGGCTAAACCAGGCACTTTCCAGAAATATATTTTGGGTAGTGTCTGTTATGCCAGATTGCATACCGCCGAATACACCCGCGATACACATTGGCTCGCTATTGCCGTTACAGATCATCAGATCTGCCGCGTCCAGCTTACGTTCTTTTTCATCCAGGGTCACAAAGGGAGTACCTTGTGGCAGATTTTTAACAATCACCTTTTTACCAGTGATAGCATCTGCATTAAATGCATGCAGCGGCTGACCGGTTTCATGCAGGATGAAATTGGTGATGTCTACAATATTATTAATAGGTCTGACACCGATAGCCAGCAGTTTATTTTTGAGCCATTCGGGTGACGGTGCAATGGTTACTCCGGTGATGGAGAGGCCGCTGTACCGCGGACAAGCATCCAGATTTTCAACTGCTACGCTGATCGGGTAGGCAGTGGCCGCTTTGGGTAAAGCCGGTAAAGCAGGAATCAGCGCTTTGTATTTTGATGTGTTCTCTGTGTTATTCAGGTAGGCACATACATCTTTTGCTACGCCGAGGTGGCTCATAGCGTCCATCCTGTTGGGCGTGAGTCCGATTTCATATACCCAGTCCTGTACAGGTTTAAACACCTCTCTTGCCGGCGTACCAGGTTGCAGGGAGGCATCGAGTACCATGATACCGGCATGGCTGCTGCCTAGGCCGATTTCGTCTTCTGCGCAGATCATACCATGACTTTCTTCTCCACGGATCTTTGCTTTCTTCATCGTCATTGGTTCTCCGCTGGCAGGGTAGATAGTGGTACCGATGGGCGCAATCACTACTTTTTGTCCTGCGGCAACGTTAGGTGCGCCACAAACGATGTGCAGCGGTTCGCCCTGGCCGGTATTGACGGTTGTCAGTCGGAGTTTATCGGCATTGGGATGCTGGGCTACTGTAAGTACTTCGCCGATCACCAGTCCTTCGAGGCTGCCTTTTACTGACTCGAATTGCTCCAGGCTTTCCACCTCAAGACCTATGCGTGTTAAAATCACAGATAGTTCCTCCGGTGTGGGTTTAACCGGCAAATAGTCACACAGCCAATTGTACGAAATAGTCATTTGTAAAATTATATAAGTGCGTAAAGTTAGTGTAATTCATGCATAGTCCCTAGGTAGCAGAGCGGAATCATCTATGACGTGGAAAGATTGCTGCCAGGTAGGCTGGGAGTATTTACAGGCATCGATCAGTCAAATATTCCCGCTATACTACAAGGGTAGTCCAAGGGTAGTCCAAGCGACCTCCAAGCGACCTCCAAGCAACCTCTAAGCGACCTCCAAGCAAATTTAACCATCAGGGCACCTGCCACCTGCTTGGCAAACCCTAAAATATTCCTTACTAAAATGGAAACACTGTTAGCCTTATGTAATGGTAATTATTTTCCCGCCCTCAGGGGTGTATTTCAGCCATCAGATAACTCAATGAGACCGTGTACTGTAGAGCTGCTGAAGTCGTGCAGGACAGGCGGCTTTCCCAAACCAGCAAACCTTATGTGTGAAACTTTTTTACACATATATTGTGAATATCTGCACCTTTGTATGGGGATTGTGTGCATATGTGGTGGATAATGTTTCCATAGTCAGTGCATAACTGCCATTTTGCGGGTGCGTAACATGTGCATGTCACCTTATAAATTATATCCCGAGGCAAACTTTAGAAAATGAAAAAATGCGGTTACCTTAGTTTTTACGGCCCAAAAAAGTTTACAATTTCATAAAATGTCAATAGCTGAGCTGGTACAATTAAATTGTAATGATAACTAAGGAAGCCACGACGTATAACTTTTTGATTAACAGACTAATCACAAAATATATAGATGGATCTCAATCTTAAGAAGGACCGCAACGTACGGCGAAAACCGTCCGTTGACGTATCTACCATGATGTACGGCAAGATTCCTCCGCAGGCAAAGGAGATGGAAGAGGCCGTATTGGGAGCCATTATGTTGGAGAAAGGCGCTTTTGACACGGTAGTAGAGATATTGAAAGGTGAATGTTTTTATGTAGAAGCACATCAGAAAATATTTACGGCAATGACCCGCCTGGCTGGCAAATCCATGCCGGTGGATATCCTGACCGTAGTGGAAGAACTGCGTTCCATGGGCGAACTGGAAATAGTGGGAGGCCCTTATTATATTACCCGGTTAACCAACATGGTGGTTTCGTCCGCCAATATAGAGGCGCATGCCCGTATCATTCTGCAGAAATTTATCCAGCGTGAACTGATCCGTATCTCCGGTGAGATTCTGAGTGAATCTTATGAAGATACGGCCGACGTGTTTGACCTCCTGGACTCCGCAGAAAGTAAATTGTTTGAGGTGACCAATAATCACCTGCGCAAGAACTACGACAGTATTGACCGCGTATTGGTCAACACCATGAAACGTATCGAAGACCTTCGTAATAGAGGCGACGATATTACCGGTGTGCCTTCCGGATTCCCGTCACTCGACAAAGTGACCTACGGCTGGCAATCTACGGATCTGATTATTATCGCGGCACGTCCTGCGGTAGGTAAGACCGCCTTCGCCCTCAACCTGGCCAGGAATGCAGCACTGCATCCCCGGTTCCCGAAAGGAGCAGCGGTGTTCTCACTGGAGATGTCCTCCGGACAGATCGTTCAGCGTATCCTGTCTGCCGAGTCAGAGATAAAACTCGAAAAGATCACCAGAGGTAAACTGGAAGAATACGAGATGAAGAAGCTGATGACCCACGGTATAGAACGCCTGGCAAAAGCGCCCATCTTCATTGATGATACACCAGCTCTCAACATCTTCGAGCTTCGTGCTAAAGCCAGAAGGCTGGTACATAACCATGGTGTAGGCGTAATCATCATTGACTACCTCCAGCTGATGAGCGGTAGTGCAGATGGTAAAAACAGTAACCGTGAACAGGAGATCAGTAAGATATCCCGTGACCTGAAAGGGTTGGCAAAGGAATTACAGGTACCTATTCTCGCCCTGTCCCAGTTGAGCCGTGATGTGGAAAAGCGTAAAGATGGTAATAAAATGCCTCAGCTGAGTGACCTCCGTGAATCTGGCGCGATCGAGCAGGATGCCGACATGGTAATGTTCCTGTACCGCCCCGAATATTACGAGATCAATACCAACGAAATGGGCGAATCCAATAAAGGGGAAACACACGTTCGTATTGCAAAACACCGTAACGGTCAGCTTGATACTATTAAGCTTCGCGCCATCCTGGAATTTCAGCGTTTTGAGGATGATGGTAGCCTGGAAAACCCTGGTGGCGGCAGCAGCAATGCATTCGCAGGTATGCGTAACCACGATGCCGGCGGTAGCGACGAAGCAAAGCTCTACATCCAGAAAGGCTCCAGGATGAATGATATGAACTTTGACGAAGGGTTTGAAGATGCTCCTTTTTAACTAATCAGATTTATAATAATACTGAAAGGCGCTCCTTCAACACGGAGCGCCTTTTTTAATTTCCCTTATCGACATGTTGTGGACTAAATATCGTCAGTACTATAAAGACAATTTCCAACTGGCCTATCCGGTAGTAATATCCCAGCTGGGACATACCATGGTGGCCTTCTCTGATACCGTAATTGTCGGGCATACCGGCGATGTGCCCCTCGCTGCAGTTGCACTAGGCAGTAGCCTGTTTTCTATTTTTATGGTGGTAGGAATCGGTATGTCCTACGGACTTACACCGCTTATCGCACAGGAAAACGGACGGAAAAACCTGTCCCGCTGTGGCTTCCTGTTACGTCACAGCCTGGTGATCAACCTGCTGCTAGGAATATTACTATCCGCTTTTATTATCATCGGTAGTAATCACCTCGATCTGCTAGGACAGGAAGAAGATGTACGGGTGATGGCCAGACCGTTCCTGAAACTGCTCGGGATATCCTTCTTCCCCCTCATGGTATTCCTGACCTTCAAACAGTTTGCAGAAGGATTAGGCTTCACGCGTCAGGCGATGAATATCAGCATTATTGGTAACCTGTTGAACATAGCTATCGGCATCACACTGGTATATGGATTGTTTGGAGCACCTAAGATGGGTGTAATTGGTGTGGGCATCGCTACGCTGACAGATCGTGCCCTGATGGCCGTCGCAATGGCCTGGTATGTACTGAGCTCACCCCGCTTCAAAGAATACCTGGTCGATTTCAGACAACGATATCTTTCTGCGGATGCATTGAAGCAATTACTGGGTATCGGCACACCCGTAGCATTACAGTACATTTTTGAAGTGAGCGCTTTCAGCGGAGCTATTATTATGGCAGGATGGATCGGCGCACGGGAACAGGCAGCGCACCAGATAGCTATTAATCTGGCATCCATTACTTACATGATGGCCAGTGGCATTTCAGCAGCTGCCGGCATCAAGAGTGGTAATCACTTTGGTGCCGGACAATGGCGCGAACTCCGTTCCTCTGCCATCGCCAGTTACCACATGGTACTGGTCATGATGGGGATTACCGCATTGATTTTTATGCTAGGCTGCCGGCTGTTGCCATTAATGTATATCCGTGATACCGCCGTGATAGATATTGCCGCTCACCTCCTGATCATTGCCGCCTTTTTCCAGTTGTTTGATGGTACGCAGGTGGTAGGTCTGGGTATACTGCGTGGCCTCGGCGATGTCAGAGTGCCAACCATTATTACCTTGTTGGCTTATTGGGGATTGGGACTGCCTGTCGGCTATCTGCTGGGCATCCATCTGGATTTTGGCGTTCAGGGGATCTGGTGGGGATTGCTGCTTGGATTACTAGTGGCTTCTATACTGTTATTCTTCCGTTTTCAGCATAGGACGAAGGCTGTTTTGACGAATGCCGTATTGAAATGATATAGTCTATTTCATATTGATCTAATTTATTGATAATCATAATTTTATTTGTTTTCTGGGATGGGTTTGCTGTAACTTTGGAAGCAAATTACATGATTATGGAAAATGAACAGCTTACGGAGCTGGTAACGGCAGTTAATTCACTGACGACAGAGTTCAGATCGTTCAAAACAGATGTCAGTCATCGCTTTGATCAGGTAGATGTACGGTTTGATACCATTGAGCGGGAAGCAGCATCTTTCAGGAAGGAAGTCGCGGCTCAGTTTACGGCAGTAGACGGACGTCTTGACCAGGTGGACATACACCTCAATAAGGTAGATGCCCGTCTTGACAAGGTAGATGCCCGCCTGGATCAGATGGATGTCCGTTTTGATAAGGTAGATGCCCGTCTTGACCAGATGGATGTCCGGTTTGATAAGGTAGATGCCCGTCTTGATCAGATGGATGTCCGCTTTGATAAGGTGGATGCCCATCTTAAACAGGTAGATGCCCGTCTTGATCAGATGGATGTCCGCTTTGATAAGGTGGATGCCCATCTCAAACAGGTAGATGTCCGCCTTGATCAGATGGATGTCCGGTTTGATAAGGTAGACGCCCATCTTAAACAGGTAGATGCCCGCCTTGACCAGATGGATATCCGTTTTGATAAGGTAGATGTCCGCCTTGACCAGATGGATATCCGCTTTGATAAGGTAGATGCCCGTCTTGACCAGATGGATGTCCGCTTTGACCAGATGGACAAACGTCTTGAGAAAGTGGAGCAGGAAGCGATAGCCTTCAGAAAAGAAGTTACTGCTCAGTTCAAATTGATAGATGCCCGCTTTAACAAAATCGAGTTGCGTCTTGATAGGGTAGAAGAGCAAGCGACAGCATTTAGAAAGGAAGTAGCTGCGCAGTTTAAAGTAATTGATGCCCGCTTCGATAAAATAGAAGCTAAACTGGATGTAGCAATTGCTAATCTGGAAGGCGTAACCAGTGTATTACGCGGTGTAGTCATTAACACTAAAGGATGGGAAAGTCAGATGATGGTGGTAAATGAGCGTCTGCTGACTAACGAGGCCGACATTGACAGCATTGCAACATATGTCCCTTTCCGCAATCCTGGCATACCTAATATTAACTAGCTCAAGTACCGGACGTTATCAACCTAAGATGTAATTTTAACCGCTGAATAAATAGCGTAAAAGCCTTCACTGCCGTGGAGGCTTTTTGCTTGTGACCCCATCTAACTTATCCTTCCTTACCCGATATTTGCAAAAAAAACGGGCAATCATGTTTTATGCGAAAGATATCACTCCGGCAGCCGGGCATTATACAATGGATGAACCTACCTCCAAATACTGCATCCAGGTGCTCAGGCATGAGCTGGGAGACGAGGTGTTACTGACAGATGGCCGGGGTGGTAAATATGTTACCGCTATCACTGATGATAACCGTAAAAAGTGTGTAGTCCAGGTCAAACAATACCAGCTGATTCCCCCGGTGCAGTCGCCCGTTCGTATTGCTATTTCTTTCACTAAGAATACATCCCGTATTGAATGGTTCCTGGAAAAGGCAACTGAAATAGGTATGCAGATGATCATTCCACTTATCAGTCAGCGTACAGAGAAAGAGAAGTTCCGTGCCGACCGTTTTGAGAACATCCTGGTATCTGCTATGCTGCAATCCCAGCAGTATTATCTCCCGGAGCTCACCGCGCCGGCCAGCTTTGAATCCTTAGTACAGCAACCTCCCGCACAACAGTTATTGATTGCACATTGCCTTCCTGATCAGAAGACGCATCTGTGGCAGGGTATGCAGCCAGGGAAAGACAGTTTGCTGCTTATAGGGCCGGAAGGCGACTTTACCCCTGAAGAGATCCGGCTTGCCCTGGAGAAAGGTTTCCTGCCCGTCTCACTTGGCGATAACCGGTTACGTACCGAAACGGCGGGAGTAGTAGGCTGTACGATGATGAATGCAGTAAATGCGACGCAGTCCTGAGAAGGGGAAAGAAGGTTGCTATACAAGTGTGCGAATGAGCTGTTCTACGTCAACACCTGTTATATGACGATATTATCTATTTCCGGCCTTCCCGGACATGGCAGGGCCTGCATTTATTTACAGGTATAAAAGAGGACAACAAAGGGGGAGTTAGTAGAATAAAACCCTGTGCCTTATTGGTAGAGTGACGTAATAATTGTATATTACACAATTATAAGGGTATGTAGAACAATGTAACGTCTTTATACTTTTTTCACGGTGAAAAATAGCTACTTCCATCCGGATTCCACTTACACGGACGAACACCTGTGGGATATGATCAGGAATGACTCCGTAGACGCTTTTAACGAAGTGTACAACCGCTATTGGGATGTCCTGTTCCAGGTGACGAAAAAGCGCCTGCAGGTCAAGGAAGTGGCGGAAGAAATAGTACAGGATACATTTATTATCCTCTGGGAAAAGAGACATCACATAGAGATCTCGGTACTGAAGCATTACCTTTTTGCTATTACCCGTTATGCTGTATTCCATTACATGGCCCGGCAGCAGACCATTGCCTCCCGTATAAAAGTATTATCTCATACACCGCAGTTATCCGGTACCAATGCTTCCGCCGGTGCTGATATTGAGAGCCTCGTTAATGACAGGTTGCTGCTCCAGCTGATTGAGACGATTGCCGGCGAATTGCCGGAGAAAAGCAGGCAGGTGTTCCGCTATAATAAGCTGCTGGATTACTCCATCTTACAGGCTGCACAAAACTTTGATATCTCTCCCAAAACAGCCGAAGGGCACCTGACTAAAGCCTTGAAACTACTGCGCGTGAAGCTGAATACCTTGTATAACATCCTGCTTTGACCAGTATTATTTTGACAGTATATACCCTGCCTGGCTCTCGCGTATCTTCTTCAGAAAAATATTTTAAAATGAGCAAGGGTAAAATGTCAGTTCAACACTCTATAATAATATACAATACTGAAGCCGATGTCTGATGACTATATCCGTTCCCTCGCACGTAAGTGGCTTGACGGTACTGCTACAGAAGATGAAACAGCAGCGCTGATGCAATGGTACGGCAAGGAAGAAGTACGCAACTACAAACCCTTCCGGTGGATAGGGGTTGCCGCTACCCTGTTGGTGCTGGCTGGTTTATGGTGGCTGATGCAAAAGCCCAACGAACGGAAGATGGCAGTATACGTACCACGGGAGCAGCAGCATAAAATTGTACTGCCTGATAGCTCTGTAGTATGGCTGAATGCAGATAGTAAACTCCAGTACCGGGAGGATACCTTGATAAGAGAAGTTACGCTGACCGGAGAAGGTTTCTTTGACGTCAATAAACAGACAAAGCCGTTTGTGGTCAGGGCCGGTAAATGTATTACCACTGTACTCGGTACCGCCTTTAATGTCAGGGCCTACCGGAACGAAACAATAGCAATTACCGTAGCTTCCGGCAAGGTGCAGGTACAGGATGAGAAGAAGCAGATTACAGTGCTGACTGCCAATAAGCAGATCACGCTGGATAAGACAACTGTCGAACGTACGGTGGACGCAAATGTAGCTCAGGCCTGGCTGCACGGCAGGTTTGAGATAGACAATGAGACTTTTGAAACAGTGTGCAATACATTAAGCAGAAAGTATGGAGTGTCATTTCACTTTGAGAATGACGAACTGCGTAAATGTACCTTTATAGCCAGCTTTGATGAACATGCCACTTTGGAGAGGATACTAGGCCTGTTATGTAAGATCAATAATTCCACATTCCGCATTAGTGAAGATCAGCAGGAAGTATACATCAGCGGACAAGGGTGCAGTCTATAATTTCACGAACTATAAGTAATCCCGTTATGAAACAAACAAACAGCTTTCCAGGTAACACCACATAATGCATTCCTTCCGGCAAGGAACAGGAAAACATAGCGCTGTCTGCATCAAAGTCTGCAAACCATACATGCAAACACACGCTACGGCTTTGTATTCTATTACATCATACAAAATGCATTTAAAGATATGAAATACTCCGGTATTTTGTCAGGGATGCCTATGCGCCCATCCCGTCAGATATATTGTTTACCAGATCTCTTATTTAAGCTGATGCGTACTGTGATTATGATAATGATGGTGCTCTGCACAACCACATTACTGCTGATGGCCCGTCCCTCCAGCGGACAGGATCTCAGTACCGTAATGCTGCAGCTGAACGCCAAAGAAGGCAAACTGGATAAAGTCCTGAAGCGTATAGAAACACAGGCACCCTTCTATTTTATTGTTGATGGTACATTAGCCAGCACCATCCCTACACCCGCACTGGAAGGTAAAAAGCAGTCCCTTAAAGACCTGCTGGATGCTATCCTGCTGCCCAATGAACTCGTGTATGTACAGGATGGTCATTATATCATTATCAAAAAGAAGCCTGTATCTGCTGCCATGCAGGCCGCTGTAGCCGGTATACCTGTTCCTGCAGGTATGGCCAAAGTAATTACCGGTATTGTAACTGATGAAAAGGGACAGCCCCTGCCAGGTGTAAGTGTAGTAGTAAAATCATCCCGCGTAGGTACTATGACCAATGATAAAGGGGTGTTCTCTCTCGAAGCAAAGAATGAAGCTGATACACTGCAAATCAGCTATATAGGTTACCGTACCCAGGAAGTAGTGGTGAATGGCCGCAGCCAGCTGAATATACAACTTGCCCTCAGCGAAAACTCACTCGCAGATGTAGTCGTTATCGGTTATGGCAGCGTGCGTAAAGGCGACCTGACCAGCGCTGTCGCTACCGTGAAATCAGAGAACTTTGTCAAAGGGAATGTGCTGGATGCCGGTCAGCTGTTACAGGGGAAAGTAGCCGGCCTCTCCATTGGTACTCCCAGCGGAGATCCTACAAGCGGCTCGCAGATACTACTGCGTGGAAACACAACCCTGCTTGGCGCTAATGCCAATCCGCTGGTATTGATAGACGGTATCCCCGGTGATCTCAAAACGGTAGCACCTGAAGATATAGAATCAGTAGATGTACTGAAAGACGGTTCTGCTGCTGCTATCTATGGTACCAGAGGTACCAACGGTGTAATCATCATCACTACCCGCAGGGCAAGCAGTGCCTTCAGTAACGCGGTGGACTACAGCGGTTATGTAAGTACACAGTCTATAGCCCGCAAGCCGGATATGCTGACTGCGGATGACTATCGCAAGCAGATTGCTGATGGTATAAGAGACGCTTCCTGGAATCAGGGTGGTAATACCGACTGGCTAAAGGAAATCTCACAAACGCCGCTCACGCATGTACATAACCTGACCTTCCGAGGCGGTAATAACAAGACTAACTACCTCGCCAATGTGAATTACCGTTCCCTGGAAGGTATTATGAAAAAGTCTGACAACAGGACCTTCACAGGTCGTATAGATATTAATCACAGTATGCTTGATGATAAGCTGCGTATCAACCTGGGTATGCTGAATGCCAACAATAAGTATACTACTACCGGTGATGGCTTCAGCTTTAATGGTTATACCTACCGGCAGGCCATGATTCGTAACCCTACCTCTCCCGTACGTGACTCATTAGGCAACTGGTATGAGCAAACAGGGCTGTTTAACTATGAGAACCCTGTGTCCAGGTTATATGAGAGCGATGGCCGTAATACGTCCCAAAATTCGCGTTTAAACGGGTCGTTGACACTCTTGCCTGTCGAAGGGCTGAAACTGTCTGCATTGTTCTCTTATACGCGTTATAATGAAGATAGAGGGTACTCTGAGACCAAGCGCCACATCTCTACCCTCAGAGATGGCCGTAACGGATATGCTTCCGTTGGTAGTACACAGTCTATTGACAGGTTGATGGAACTGACTGCCCAGTATAACGCAAACGCCGGCAGACATAAGTTCTCCCTACTGGGTGGTTACAGCTACCAGGAGAATGAGTTCAATACCAACTGGATGCAGAACTGGGACTTCCCGACTGACCGGTTTACCTACAACAATATTGGTATCGGACAGGCATTAAAAGAAGGACTTGCACCTCAGTATAGCGAAAAGAGAGAAACTAACCTGATCGGCTTCTTTGGAAGGGCTACCTATAGCTATGATGACCGTTACCTCTTGATGGCCAGTCTGAGGCATGAAGCTGCCAGCCAGCTATATGGCACTAAACAACCCTGGGGTACCTTCCCCGCTGTTTCTGGTGGATGGCGCATCAGCAATGAAGCATTCATGAAAGACCAGCGACTGTTTGATGATCTGAAACTCCGCGCAGGCTATGGCGTTACCGGTACACAGCCTACTGACCTGTTCCTGGGGGTAGCTATTCTCAGCTATGGCAGCTATGTATATTCCAATGGCGTCTGGATACAGACGCTCGGACCTTCACAGAACCCCAATGCCGATCTGCGCTGGGAAGAGAAACATGAGTCTAACTTCGGACTGGACTTCTCCATGTTCCAGGGTAGGGTAAGTGGTACCGTAGACTACTATATCCGTCGTATTAATGGCTTATTATATGACTACCAGGTGCCTAGTCCGCCGAACTTATACCCTTCTACCCGGGCAAATGTGGGTAAGATGGAGAATAAAGGTCTGGAAGTACTGGTTAACTTTATTCCTGTCAAGACAAGAGATTTTGAATGGAACAGCAGTGTGAACTTCTCTACCAACACCAATAAACTGCTGAGTCTTTCCAATAATATCTATAAAGCTACTAACAACTACTTTACCACCGGTGGTACAGGAGAACCTATCCAGACGTTCACACATATTGTGAATATCGGCGACGATATTGGTGACTTCTATGGCTTCAAGGTAGTAGATATCTCAGACGATGGTAAGTGGATCTATGAAGGCAGAGATGGAAAGCCTGTCAATTACGAAGACTACCAGCATGCGTTTGAAGATAAAAGGGTATTGGGGAATGGTTTGCCAAAGTACTACGCAGGATGGAATAACAACTTCCGGTATAAGAACTTCGATCTGAATATCACTATGCGCGGCGCATTCGACTATCAGATACTGAACTACCAGCGTATGTACTACGAGAATACTGGTCTGCAACAATACAACCGCTTCAAATCTGCCTACGATAAGATTTATGGCAAGGCTGTGTTAAGCAAGGATATGCCACTGGAATTTAACAGCCACTATGTGGAAAACGGCGATTTCTGGAAGGTAGATAACATTACCCTCGGCTATAACTTCCGTAATTTGAAATCCAAGTACCTGCATGCAGCAAGAGTATATGTCTCTACGCTCAATACTTTCGTGATCACAGGTTATAAGGGAATAGATCCGGAGGTAAACAGGCTGGGACTAGCCCCCGGCAACGATGAGCGGGATAAATATCCTTCTGTAAGAACATTTACTGTTGGTGTAAACATGAGTTTCTGATCCGTTAATTCTTACTGTTATGAAACAAACTGCAAAAAAGATATTACTGGCTATGCTCATTATGTTGTGTGGCTGTACCAAACTGAAAGATGATAGTTATAACCAGATTATAGCCGGGCAATTTGATCCTACTGCACAGGATCTTGCTTCATTGGTAGGTGCTGCTTATGTGAACTGGCGTATTGTACTCAATGCCTGGAATGGGTATGCCCGTATACAGGAAGCTACCTCCGATGAAGCGGTAGTACCGGCCAGGCCTAACGGCTGGGTGGATGGTGGTATCTATCGCCGCTTGCATGAGCATAAATGGACCTCGGATGATGATGTGACTATCAATACCTGGAGCCGCTCATTTGCCGGCATTACCAATTGTAACCGGGTGATCTATCAGCTCGAATCAGGCAGTATACCTGTCACCAGTGGTAAAGAAGAAACCCTGGCTGAACTCAAGGTATTGCGTGCTTCCTACTACTATGTGCTCTGCGATGTATATGGCAATGTGCCTATTGTTACCCAGTTCGATGTGCCGGACGGTTTCCTGCCAGAGCAGCGTACTCGCAAGGAAGTATATGACTTCATCATCAAAGAAATAAAGGATAACATTGCTCTGTTAAGCGATAAGAATGACAGAACTACCTACGGTAAATTTAATCAGTGGGCTGCTTATACCTTATTAGCTAAGATGTATCTGAATGCTGAAGTGTATACCGGTACTGCCGCTTGGGATGAGTGTATCACGGCCTGCGATGCCGTCATTAACTCAGGAAAAGGGTTTATACTGGAGCCTGTACAGCGTAGTGTATTTGTAACGGATAATGAGAACTCGAAAGAGATCATCTTTGCACTACCTTTTGATGAGACATACGTTACTGACTGGAATGCTTTCGATATTCATATGCAGACATTACAACCTGCTAATCAGGCTACCTATAACCTTAAGTCCACCCCCTGGGGCGGTATCTGTGCCATTCCCCAGTTTATAAACACCTTCGATACTGATGATGCCCGCTATCGTGACAACTGGATCAAAGGTCAGCAATACAGTGCTGCCGGCGAGCCGCTGAACTGTACTATGGGCGCTTATACAGGTAAGCCGCTGGCATTTGTTAATGAAGTTCCCGGGATAGACCTTTCAGAAGAAATACATGGTTTCCGCCTGGGTAAATTTGAGTTCAAACAGAAGGCGAATGTTCAGCTCAGCAATGACTGGCCATTGTTCAGATATGCAGATATTTTGATGATGAAGGCAGAATCCCTGTTACGTAATGGTAATGCCGGCGCAGCAGCTGCACTGGTTACCCAGGTAAGACAACGCAACTTTACCGAACATCCTGAAAAGGCACTGGTAACCGGCGCAGACCTCATGAAAGGTAGTTCCTATGATTATGGTTTACGTAACCATTTGTCAGAAACCAAGGAAGGCGGCGCTAACATTCAATACGGTCGTTTCCTTGATGAACTGGGTTGGGAGTTTAACCAGGAAAACCGTCGCAGACAGGACCTTATCCGCTTCAAAGTATTTACAAAGAAAGCCTGGTTCTCTCATTCGCCCAATGGAGACTATCGTACCCTATTCCCCATACCACGTATTGAAATCAATAAGAACGGAAATCTGCAACAGAATACTGGTTATTAATATAAAGTTTATGAAGAAACAATTGCTGACATTAGCGCTGCTGTATACATTGCCATTGTGTGCACAGCAGGCCGACTATCCTGTGAGGGGTGTAGATTTTACTGCTGTGAAGTTAACAGACAGCTTCTGGCTGCCACGCATCCGGGTCAATCACGCAGTAACTATCCCGGCGTCTTTTGCGAGATGCGAAAGTACAGGTCGTGTGAAGAACTTTGATATGGCCGCTGCCAGAGAAGGTAAGTTCTGTACAAAGTTCCCTTTTGACGATACGGATATCTATAAGACGATAGAAGGCGCTGCATACTCTATGGCTGTAACGCCGGATAAAAAGATGGATGCGTATGTCGATTCACTGGTCACTATTGTTGGCAAAGCGCAAGAACCGGATGGTTACTTGTATACCGCCCGCACAATAGATCCTGCTCATCCGCATGAGTGGTCAGGCGCTGAGCGCTGGGTAAGAGAGCATGAACTGAGTCATGAGTTGTATAACTCCGGACATATGTTCGAGGCTGCCAGTGCGCACTTCCTTGCTACTGGCAAGCGTAACTTCCTGGACATTGCCTTGAAGAATGCCGATCTGCTGGTAAAGACATTCGGCCCTGGAAAGAGAGGCGTTGCACCTGGCCACGAAGTGGTTGAAATGGGACTGGTACGCCTGTACCGCATCACTGGTAAAAAGGAATACCTGCAACTGGCCAGGTTCTTTATTGATGAAAGAGGGAAACGCCAATATAATCCGAAGAGTAGAAATCAGTGGGAGAATGGTAAGTACTGGCAGGATCAGGCACCTGTAGTTCAGCAATCAGAAGCAGTCGGACATGCTGTAAGAGCCATGTATCTGTATGCTGCCATGGCGGATGTAGCTGCCCTGGAAGGCGATACTGCCTACCTCCATGCCATTGACCGGATATGGGATAATATGGCTACCAAAAAGATATATGTCCAGGGAGGTATCGGCGCTATTCCTGAAGGAGAACGCTTCGGAGAGAACTATGAACTGCCTAATGCAACCGCCTATAACGAGACCTGTGCCGCTATCGGCAACGCCTTCTGGAACGAACGCATGTTCCAGTTACATGGCGATGCCAGGTATATTGATATGTTGGAAAAGGTATTGTATAATGGTCTGATATCAGGTGTCGGACTGGATGGGAAAACTTTCTTCTATACCAATGCTATGCAGATCAGAAATGGTGTACATCATCATAGCCAGGAGCCTACCCGTTCAGGATGGTTTGAATGTTCCTGTTGCCCGACTAATATGGCCCGCTTCCTGCCCTCATTACCCGGATATATTTATGCTCAGAAGGCACGAGAGGTATATGTGAACCTCTTTGTCAGCAGCACAGCTAATTTACAGGTAGAGAAACAGAAAGTTAAGATTGTACAAACCAATAATTATCCCTGGGCAGGAGACTTGCGCTTTAGCATTGAGCCATCATCTGCGACTGAGTTTACATTGAAATTGCGCGTTCCTGGATGGGCCAGGGAGGAGGCAATTCCTGGTGGCTTATACCAGTTTGCAGATAAAGACCAGCAGCAGGTGATCATCAAAGTGAACGGTCAGCCTGTAAATTATCAGCTGGAACAGGGATATGCTGTTATCAAAAGGAAGTGGAGCAAGAAGGATAACGTAGAAATGCAACTGCCTATGGAAACCAAACAGGTCGTTGCTGACAATAAGGTGAAAGACGATATTGGTAAAGTGGCTATCCAACGCGGTCCCTTAATCTATTGCGCTGAATGGAAAGATAATGACGGCCGTACCAGTAACTTGTTACTCCCGGCTGTACTCCAGCCCGAGCTAAGAAAAGACTTGTTTAACGGCGTAGTCGTACTGAAAGGTCAAGGTAAGAGTATTAACGTCGATCAGCAGCAGCAGCAAGTCTCTACTACCAGCAAACAGGTAACGCTGATCCCATATTATGCATGGGCTAACAGAGGTGAGGGTGAGATGAATGTATGGTTTCCTGCTAAGCTCAAAGACGTTGAGTTGCTGAGTAACTAGGTATCAGTGAGTGGTACTGTTTAAGACTACAATGCAGTCGGATGCTTAAGTATGAATGTAGTATACGCAGATTATAAAAAGAAAAGAGGCGTTTCTTACTAAGAAACACCTCTTTTCTTTTTGTAATAAATGCTACCAGTTGTTATACCTGTAGACCAAGTTATCTTATGTCATTGCCCATGCTTACCGTTGTCGTGGCTTACATCTGCGCTGATTGGATCTTACATGTTCGCCAACCGGTCATCGTACGCGCTTCCATTGCTGCTGCAGCACCCCGTCCTGTTACTTTATTACTAACTTTTAAGTCCTTCGCAGATCTTCTTTACAATAGCTGGTCCCTCATATATGAAGCCTGTATATACCTGTACAAGCGATGCGCCTGCGTCCAGTTTCTCTTGTGCGTCAGCGGCGGTGAAGATACCGCCCACCGCTATAATAGGTACAGTTCCGTTGGTTTGTTTGTGAATATACCTGATTACCTCTGTCGCTTTCTCTTTTACAGGTAGCCCGCTGAGTCCTCCCGCGCCGATCGCTTCTACGTCGGCTGCTGGTGTTTTAAGGTTAGACCGGTCAATTGTTGTATTAGTTGCTACAATACCCGCCAGTTTAGTCTCCTGTATGATTTCAATGATGTCATCCAGCTGACTGACAGTCAGATCCGGAGCTATTTTGAGCAGGATCGGCTTTGGTTTTGTCTTCTGGTTATTCAGTGTCTGCAGGTGATGCAGTAATTGTTTCAGTGGTTCTTTTTCCTGTAAAGCACGCAGGTTAGGCGTATTTGGGGAACTAACATTCACCACGAAGTAATCTACCACGTCAAACAGTGCGTGAAAGCATTTCTCATAGTCGCTGATAGCTTCTTCGTTAGGTGTGATTTTGTTCTTACCGATATTCCCACCGATAATGATATCTGACTTCCTCTTCTGCAGGCGTTTGGCCGCTGCGATAGCACCCCCGTTGTTGAAACCCATACGGTTGATCAGCGCTTTATCTGCCGGCAGGCGGAAGAGGCGCGGCTGGTCATTACCTGGCTGAGACACCGGGGTGACAGTCCCGATTTCCACAAAACCGAAGCCCAGGCTGGCCAGTTCGTCTGTGAAACGGGCATCCTTGTCAAAACCGGCGGCTAGTCCAACCGGGTTTTTAAAGGTCAGTCCCCATAATTGCCTTTCCAGTCCCTGTCGTTTCGGCTGACAGAAAGAGTGGAGGATATTCTTTCCCAGGGGAAGCTTATGCATAATCTGCAGGCCGTTCATCACCTGGTAATGAATGCTTTCCGGAGGAAAGCGGAAGAGTATTTTCTTAATAAGATTGTACATGCGGGCACAAAGATAAATAAGTTAACCAATAACAGATAGACTGCTCTGGGTTAGGAATAAAGTACTACTGAAAATCCTGTATAGAATGATAGTCAGGTGATAACACAGCAAAACCAGGTATATATTATATCTTTACACCGCTTTTGAACAATGCTGGACCGCCAAACATTTGAAGATATCTTTAGAGCACACCATGCCGCTTGTCTCGCCTTTGCCGTTCATTACACTGGTAATGTACACGAGGCAGAGGAAGTGGTGCAGCAGGTATTCCTGCGGCTGTGGGAGAAGAGAGCGGTGATAGATATCACCGGGGCTACCCGGTCCTACCTGTTAGCTGCTATACGCAATACTGCTATCAGTAACTGGAGGAAAGAAACGGTCAGACAGCAAAAGGAGCAGGCAGCCGGTCACCTGCGGGAGGCAGATATTCATGTACAGTCTCCTGTATGGGAATTGGAACGGCGCTATCAGCAGGCCCTGGAACTGCTACCCGAACGTTGCCGGGAAGTATTTATACTCAGCCGTCAACAGCAATTGAAATACCATGAAATTGCTGCTGTAATGAATATTTCGGTGAAGACAGTGGAAAACCAGATGGGGAAAGCACTAAAGATTATGCATAAGGAGCTGAAAGACTACCTGCCCCTCATCTTGTTCTTATAATGAAATTTTTACTCCTATCATAGGGGGAAATTCTGCTAACCTGCGTCCTGTTACGGTACAAGAAAGGTCTGCTTTGGCTGCCTTGATCTGTTTAAAATACTACAAACTGTTTAATGACTAAACTATATGCTGATGAGGCATTATATGCCTTGCTATGTAAATACGTGCTTGGTGAGGCAGATGCGACTGAGCGCCAATGGGTAGAAGAATGGCTGAAAAGCGGCCCTGACCACCCGGCCCTCCTGGCTTCCCTGGAAAAATTGCTGAAGGATACGCCTGCCATCCAGGTGTCCTTTGACGATACGGAACGCGCCTGGCAGTCTCTCAGCTCCAGGATGGGCGGTCCTATCGCTGTACATAAAAGACGTAGCTGGTGGATGGCTGCCGCCGTACTGCTCATTGCTGCGGGAACAGGTCTATGGTGGCTCGCTGCCCGTAGCAATAGAATGCAACGATATGCCGGTCCCGTAATAGCCCACCTCAAAGATGGCTCTACAGTGCAGCTGGAAGAAAAAGCCCTGCTACTGGTACAAGCTGGTTTCGCAAAAGGCCGGCGCAAGGTCACACTGGAAGGAAAAGCCCTGTTCACTGTAACGCCGGACGCCGCTCAGCCGTTTATAGTAACATTGGGTGAAAGAACTATAAAAGTGCTGGGTACCCGCTTCACCGTCGAAGCAGCTGGTAAAGATGGCCCCCTGCGGATACATGTAGATACCGGGGAAGTGATGGTCACTGACAGTAGTATCAAAGATAGTGTGATATTATCTGCCGGTATGATCCTGGAACAACAGCAGGATAAGGCACCCTTCCGCATAGCGTCGCACGTAACAAATGCCGCTACCAGACAGCTGGTATTTACCGATACTCCGCTGTCAGAAGTATTACAGACCGTCAGTCTGATTTATAATATACACCTCTCGGCAGATAGCACCTTGCTGCTACTACCGGTGACTGCCACCTTTACCGGTGAAACTGCCGAAAATATACTGGCATCGCTCGCATTTATGACCAATGCTACTGTGCATAAAGAAGCCACCGGAATGGCACTAAAGAAGTAAAATGAATAATATTTACAACATTAAAAAGAATGATGTCACTGTTTGGTAGATTCCTGCTGGGGATGCTCCTGATCAGCATTACTGTGCAGGCGTCAGAATGGGATTGGCGCACCAGAGTCAGCGTAGTCGTAACAGACCAGCCGCTGGAAACGGTATGTGTAATACTCGAAAAACAATATGGCATCCATTTTTCCTATAGCCGTAACATTGTTGATCTCACTCCGTCTGTGAACGTAAATGTTCAGAACAAACCTCTGAAGAAAGCCCTGGAGGAAATTTTTTCTCCTTTCAACATTCACTTCGCACGAATTGGCGATCAGATTGTCCTGACGGTCAGGAACACGCCGACCTATACCGTCAGTGGTTATGTACAGGATGCCCGCTCAGGCGAAAAGCTGATCGGCGCAACTGTCTACTCTCCGACATTACAGATAGGGACCACTACCAATCAGTTCGGCTTCTTCAGTATCACGCTTCCCCACGACAGCGCCGGACTGTTCTTCTCCTATATTGGCTACGAAACCGGCAGATTACCTGTCCGTAAAAGCGAAAAAGCACCGGTCATTATCCCCTTACAGCCGCGTAGCAGCCTGCCGGAAATAGTTGTGGTAGATTCCAGCCGCCAGCATGCAGAACATCTCAACTTTAACCGGTTAAATGTATCTGCTGCTGCTATCAAATCCATGCCACGCCTGCTGGGAGAAGCAGACGTTATGCGTACAATCGTTGCGCTGCCGGGTGTTTCCGGCGGGCTAGAAGGCGCAGGGGCACTGTATGTACGCGGTGGTAGCCCCGATCAAAACCTGATACTGCTGGATGGTACGCCGATCTTTAACGTGTCTCACCTCTTTGGGATCTTCTCTGTATTCAATCCGGATATCGTGAAGAACGCCGATTTCTATAAAGGTGCATTTCCCGCCCGCTATGGGGGCAGACTCTCCTCCATCGTGGATATCTCTCTCAAAGATGGCGATATGCAGCAATATCATGGTGAGGCGGCTATTGGCCTCATTGCTGCCAAAGCAATGGTGGAAGGTCCGATTAAAAAGGGCCAAACCTCCTTCCTCGTGTCTGCCCGTCGCTCTCACGCGGGAACGTTGAATGACATTATCCTTAATACATCCGCAGAGAACACGGACAGCAAAGCCTACGTATATTTTTACGACGCTAACCTGAAAGTCAACCACATCTTCTCACCCCGCGACCGTCTATACCTCAGCGCTTACGTCGGACAAGATAAACTTAGTGTCAGGTGGGAAGAGAAACAGGAGAATACCGGCTCAAACACTGGTTACTATGGTGATAGCCGCTCTAATTTCCTCTGGGGAAATTATACCAGCACGCTCCGATGGAACCATGTATTCGGACCAAAGATGTTTGCCAATGTTACAGGCAACTATTCGCAGTACTACTTCTCTACAGATTACAAGTATAATTACAAGCCTGTCAATTCACCCGATACCGCTGTATTGTCAGGAAAATACTACTCGCGTATCCAGAATGCAGTTGGTAAGATTGATTTTGAATACAGACCACAGCCAAAGCATACCATCAAATTCGGTACGGGTGCCATTACCCACATCTTTACTCCGGGTGTATCTGTATTCCAGGATAATGGTAAAGGACAACCTGCCGTGGATACTACCTATGGGGATGTATCCACTATTGGACAAGAGCTGCTGCTATATGGTGAAGATGAATGGCATGCATTACATAATCTCTGGCTGAACCTGGGCATACATGCTTCAAGCTTCCTGGTAGATGGCCGCTTTTACAGTTCCATCCAGCCCAGGTTAGGCGCGCGTTACCAGTTGCCACGCCGATGGGTACTAAAAGGTTCCTACACACATATGAACCAATACCTGCATCTGCTGAGCAATAACGGGGCTAACCTGCCTACAGACCTATGGGTACCGTCTTCAGGTAGCGTGAAACCAATGTTCTCCCGCCAGGGTTCCTTTGGTATCTCCAAGACAAGCAGATATGGCATGTATGCCCTGTCACTGGAAACCTACTATAAAACCATGGACCATGTCATCGAGTATAAGGGTGAAGCTGCTTCCTTCACCGGGGCGGGCAGAGACTGGGACGAGATTGTGGATGTAGGCAAAGGACGTAGCTACGGTGGTGAACTGATGCTGGAAAAGAAGAAGGGTACTACCCGTGGATGGATCGGATATACCCTGGCCTGGTCTGACAGAACCTTCCCCAGTGTCAATAACGGAAAGACCTTCCCTTACAATTACGACCGTCGTCATGACCTGGAAATCGTCATTACCCAGAAGCTGGGTAAACACTGGGAGCTGTCTGCCAACTGGGAATATGCCAGCGGCAGGCCCCTCACATTGCCCACCGCCAGCTACGAAGGTATAGGCGAACCTTCCCCTTACGATCCGCCGGAAAATGACCCGATCCTCGATCATCTCGGAGAAAGGAACAAGTACCGCACCGCCCCCATGCATAGGCTGGATGTAAGCGCTACTTATACTAAAAAGAAGAAGCTGTGGACAAAAAGCTGGACTTTCAGTTTATACAACGCCTATAATCAGCAAAACCCATTCTATTATTCGATCGACACCGACAGGCAGAAACAGGAACGGTATCTGGCACAGGTCAGCATTCTTCCCATCCTGCCAAGTGTGACTTATGCAATTAAATTCTAAATGAACCGTATGCGTCCTTTAATAAATATTGCCGTATTAGTCATTGCCTTCACGGCCTGCCGCAAGGAATCCAGGATTGATATACCTTATCAGGGAGACAAGATCGTGCTGAATAGCCTGATCCAGCCCGATAGCCTGATATATTTCAGAATTACCAGGAGTAAGCCCGTAAAGGAATACCAGAACCTTCAGTTTCCCGAAATAAAAGGAGCAGACATTACCCTGCTGGAGAATGGGAAAAGACTGCCTGCGCCGGTATGGAAAGTGATCAACGGGAAGGGGTATTACGTGTCTCAGGCATTCGCCCAGGCAGGTAAACAGTATGCCGTAAGAGTGGCATATGACGGTCTGACCAGTGTGCTGGCGGCAGATAGTACTCCCGGACATCCTGAGATCAGTGACGCGTTTGCACAAAAAACTGCCAACAGGGTAAGGTTTACCCTGCGGGATAATGCAGCCGAAAGAAACTATTACAGAATACGCGTGTACAACGCCGATACTGTCAATGGTATCGTCACACCTATGAAACGGGATACCGTAAAATTCCGACTCGATCCCTCCTTTAATAACAACTTCTTCGATGTGATCGGCAATACCTACTATAGCGAAGTGTTGCTGAAAGATGACCGGATCAGCGGTAAAGAAGTACAGTTTGTACTACAGACAAATAAACAGGTAACCGCTTCCTACATGATGGTAGAAGTCAGCAATCTGACAGAAAGCGCCTATAAATACCTGGATAATACCTTTGCACAACGACTGGAAAACAGGCTCGAATTTTCCCTGCAGCCGGTGGATATCTATTCCAATGTAACGAACGGATACGGTATCATAGCAGGAGTGAACGCCAGGGTGCTTTCATTTGCAGTAGAATAACAACAATGTCACTTCTCTATCTGGTATTTCAGTATGATATCGTTGAGTTTACACGATAGCTTCACACATTCCGAAATAATGGTGTTTTCAAGTTCGGTGTAACCTGCAGATTCCAGGTGGTAGATCTGAGGATATATGGACGACATCAGCTCTTTAGAGGCAGATATCAGGCCGTCCTGCAGATTCACAAGTTGCTGTTGCTCCTGCATCGCACTCTGATAGTATGGCGATAATGGATTTAGTATTTCATCCCAATCCATGGGTATTAATTTTTCCGGTGATAGGTAATATATAAACAACAACAGGGGAAACTATTTAGTTTAGCCCTTCACCCAACTTCCTGAAGAAATATTGAATGTCATAGATATTTCCTTTTGCGTAAAGATTGTCATAAAATTTTCCCGATTCGATTAGTTTGTTACATTTCTGTGACATAATTTTACACCACTCAATTACTCCGCCGCACCTGTCAGTCCATTTCTGATATATCCTTATATCATTTCTTGACTGCCAGCAATTCATACTTATTTTTTCATACTGGTAAAACTATGCCGGGAAACTGTGAAGTTCCGTAACGGATATCCTATGTCCATACCGTACTTCTCCGGGTCCCGCACCTGATAACTTATGCTAAGATCTTGCCTGAGCATGGCGGAGTAAAAATGCTTACGGTAAGCGATGGTTGGCCCAAACCCCGGGTAGGGTCAACCATTAATTTTCTTCCAGGAATTTTAATCATCCTTATTTATTCAAAACTTATGATGAATCATATGCGGGTACGTGTAATGATCGTATCCTTCGCTGCCTGCCTGCTGGCAGTACTGAACGTTAGTGCCCAGAAACGTATCGTTTCGCTCAACGGCGCTGTTACTGAGATTGTATGTGCACTGGGATTTGAAAAATCATTGGTAGGCGTAGATGTGACAAGTACCTATCCTGCCGCTATGAAGCAGGTACCTAAAGTAGGACACAACCGTAATATTTCTGCCGAACCAGTACTTGCCCTACAGCCCGACCTGATCCTGGCTACTGATAATTTTATTCAGCCTGCAGTCATCGACCAGTTCAAAGGTGTAGGTGTAAAAACCGTGCAGATGAAACAAGACTTCTCCATTGCCGGTACTAAAAAACTGATCACTGACGTTGCCGCTGCTCTGAACGTTCCGGACAAAGGCGCTGCACTGGTAAAACAACTCGAAAAAGAACAGAAAACCCTGCACGTTGCGGCCCACCAGAAAAAGGTGCTGTTCATCTACGCACGCGGTGCCGGCACCATGATGGTGGCCGGTAAAGAAACACCGCTTGACAAAATCATTGCCCTCGCAGGTGCACAGAATGCTGCCAATGGCTTCAAAGATTTTAAACCTCTTACGCCGGAAGCGCTCGTAACCGCTAACCCCGATGTCATCCTGATGTTTGACGACGGTCTGAAAAGCATGGGTGGCGTGGATGGCCTGCTGAAAGTACAGGGTGTAGCCCAGACGAATGCAGGTAAACAGAAGAAAGTGATTACTATGGATGGGCAGTTGCTGACCGGTTTCGGACCACGCGTGATTCAGGCCGTGCAGGAACTGTCTGCGAAGCTGAACTAAGTCAAATGAATGTATCCAATATAAAACGTATCAGCAGTATTACCATCCTCAGCATACTGCTTCTCATCGTAATACTGCTGGCCACAGGTACCGGCGCTATGCACATGTCTCCTCTACAGGTGCTGGCTATTCTGCTCGACAAAGCCGGCATACACCTGCCGGTAGCCTACGAAGAAAATATGCCCGGCGTACTCTGGATGATCCGCCTGCCCAGAGTAGTACTCAGCGTACTCATAGGGGCTGGCCTCGGACTTGCAGGTGCCTCTCTTCAGGGACTGTTCCGTAATCCATTGGCAGATCCCGGATTAATAGGCGTCAGCTCCGGAGCATCTATGGCGGCCGTTGTCATGATCATGGTACAAAACCAGCTGCTCGCTTTTGAGCATACTCCTGTATTAAACTATTATGCACTGAACCTCGCTGCATTTGCTGGCGCGATCATTACTACGCTGCTCATCTTTCGCATTGCACGTTCCGGCGGACAAGCAGTAATATCTACGCTCTTACTGGCTGGTATTGCTGTAAGGGCCCTATGTGAGTCAGTCACAGGTATGATGACCTATCTGTCCAATGACCAGCAGTTACGTAGTATCACTTTCTGGTCATTAGGTAGTCTGGGTGGCGCTAACTGGTACACAGTAGCCGGTGTCGCTCCATTTATCATCATTCCGATGATATTACTGCCCCGCCTCGCTCCGGCTCTAAATCTGCTGGCCCTCGGAGAAAGAGAAGCAATGCATAGCGGCGTACGCGTACCCCGGCTCAAAGCCTTACTGATCGTACTGGCTACCATGGCTGTCGCTGCCGGCGTGGCTGCTGCCGGTATCATCGGGTTTATCGGATTGATCGTTCCTCATATTGTAAGACAAATAGCCGGTCCTGATAACAGGATACTGATACCCGGCGCTGCACTGTCAGGCGCTGTGCTGCTAACCATCGCCGATCTGCTGTGCCGTACCATCGTAGCTCCTACTGAACTGCCTGTTGGTATTATCACGGCTGTTATAGGTGGACCATTCTTCCTCTGGCTGATTATTAAAGAAAAAAGGACTCTACTGGCATGATGCTGCATGTAAATGATATATCACTTTCCCTGGGAAAAGCACAGATCCTGCGAAATATAAGTATGGATGCTGCTGCCGGAGAACTATGCGTAATCATGGGTGCCAATGGCGCTGGTAAGTCTACCCTGCTCAAGGTCATAGCAGGAGAGCATATGCACTACCAGGGACATGTGCTGCTGGCAGGCAATGAACTGAAGTCTATGCCCGTAGCTGCGCAAGCCAGCACAAGAGCTGTATTGTCTCAACAGCTGACCCTGAATCAGGCCTTTACGGTGGCAGAGGTGGCGAATATGGGCCGTTTCGTATACAGCACACACCTCTCTTCTCTGGATAAAGAAATCGTCACCTATGCCTTAAAAACCATGCAGGTGTGGAACCTGCGGGATAGAACATATCCGACACTATCCGGCGGACAAAAACAACGTGTGCAGATGGCCAGAGTGCTGGCTCAATTACTCGAAGCGCCCGATCTGCATACTACTGATTACGCCGGAAAGAAAATGCTGCTATTAGACGAACCTGTAACCGGTATGGATATACTTCATCAGCAATTATCCCTGCAACTGGCTACTACGCTTGCCGCCAGCGGGGTGCTGGTAGTAGCTGTACTACATGATTTTCAACTGGCGGCAGCCTTCGCCAGCAGGCTGTTACTGCTAAAAGACGGTACGATATATGCACAAGGCTCCGTAGAAGAAATACTGACGCCCGCTCACATTAAAAACTGTTTCGGTGTGGATGTTGCCGTACTCGAACACCCGCACTGTCATTATCCGCTGGTGGTAACCGCCGCTGCCGACGGCCTATTTAAATCACCTGCCGAAGAGGCAATAAACGTATTGTAATCCAATGAATGCAACTGCGACTCCTGCATTGAAAGAACAATGGCTGAACTTCCGTACTCAGCAACCTAAAACAAGAATCCGTGATGCAGCTGCACAGCTGCAGGTAAGTGAAGGTGAACTGGTTGCTGCCTGCACCGGAAATACTGTTAAACACCTTACCAACGACTTCCCAGCGCTTATACAGGCAATGCCCGCACTAGGTAAAGTAATGGTGCTGACCCGCAATGAGCATTGTGTGATAGAACGAAAAGGCATCTTTGAAATCATCAATACAGAAAACAAACACGTCGGTACTGTATTAGGAAAAGATATTGACCTGCGTATGTTCTTCTCCCGCTGGAAGTATGCCTTCGCCTTAGATAACGACGATACTATCGGCTTCAAGAAATCTATCCAGATCTTTGATGCCCAAGGCCACGCCATCATGAAAATATTTGCATTAGAACAAACGCACGCTGCTGCATGGGAGAAAGTAATCACTGATTTCTCTGCCATAGAACAGCCAGCTGCCATCACAGCAGCTCCTGCGCCCGCTGCAACTGTATATAATGATGCGCAGGCAGATACCACTGCCTTCCTCGAAGGTTGGGCTGCCCTGCAGGATACACACGACTTCTTCCCGCTGCTGATGAAACACAAGCTGTCAAGGACAGGCGCACTCAAGCTCGCAGCTGGTAAATTCACTTACCCGGTCGGCGCAGATTGTGTTAAGACTTTACTCAACGGTGCTGCTGCTACCGGCCTGGAAATAATGGTGTTCGTCGGCAACCCCGGTAACATCGAAATCCACACCGGCCCTGTGGAGAAGATCCTTGAAATACCAAATTGGATCAATGTCATGGATGAAGACTTCAACCTACATCTAAGAACAGATGCCATTGCCCAAAGCTGGATCGTGGAAAAACCCTCTGCTGATGGTATCGTTACTTCACTCGAAGTATTCGACGCCGCTGGTGAAATGATCGCTCAGTTCTTTGGCAAACGTAAACCTGGCAGTCCGGAGTTAAGTGAATGGAAAGAACTGGCCCGGAAAATCAGAACAAATAATTAGCAGTTACCAGCAAGCAATCAGCCATTCACCTATTGCAAGGTATGCTGCTGATGGCCTGATAAACTATCACAAAGATCATTTATTGTTTCCTTCATATGAGAGGCGCTTCAGTTCTGAGCGCCTCTTTTCCTGTTCCCTACTCATCAGTTTTCGTCACCGCTAATGCCGGCTGCTTCCTATTAATATCTGCATCATTACTACTATGACAAGCCGGATTGTTTTTCCCTTTTTTGTAAATCGTTTTCCTCTTTCGAGCATGTACACTGTGCACAACATGCTACTTTTGATCTGTGCAAAAGAGTATTTGATATTTAAATTTTATGCTGAACTCATTTGTTGTTTGTCAGCTCCAAAAGATATTTATACCATCCTCGAAAACCCTTTATCCGTGATGTATGTCTGCCATTGCCGGCAGTGTTTACACTGCCTGGCGATACAGATGGCAACACCCACCCTTTAAACAATCTTTATGTGCTCGATCAGACCATTGTGTAACAAGAATAACGCGCATATCAGTCATTGCGCAAATTGCCAGACAGTCTATATATGGCATAATAATCTGTTGCTGAACTTCACTCCGCAGGACTTCCAGTTGTTTTATGAAACAATGCAGCAACAGGATTTCTATGATTGCAGCGTTACCTTTCCGGATGGTGAAGAAAGAATCATTGTACATTCTCCATGCAGAGATATCAGCTTTACTTTTAACCTGCAGGAATGGCTTGATATGAAAGAAGCTATGAATGAGGCCATCCTGCTGCAACAGGTCTACGATCTGATCCGATAGCATTTTTCCTTTTCGCGTAAATCTTTTTCCTGAATAGATAAACGCATTTGTTCGCCGCATGCTTACCTTGCATGCATTATTTACTCCGCCAGAAATCCGGTATTATACGATTACTGCAATCTCCGCCGCAGCTTGTATAGTACTATAGCATTATTTTTTTAACCGGTATATGCCTGTCAGGGTTGTTGTATTCATTGTGAATATCACGACAGGAATTTTCATTTGATAACTTTTAGGGGTCAATGCTACTATACTTTATGAGGTCACAATTCATTGTGTTCGGACTGTCTATTGCCTTGTGTAATAGTGCATGGGCGCAGTCCGGGGAAAAGACAGCGACGGTCAATGCTATAGCTGATTCAATACATCTGCGAGATGTAGTGATAACCGGTCAGTATGCACCGCAATCCCTGAAACAATCTGTATATCAGGTCAGAACTATTTCAAGCGAATATATTCAGTTGCGCGGCGCTACTAATGTACTCGGTGTGCTCGATAACCAGCTGGGGATACGCTTCTCCAATGATGCTACACTTGGTGAAACGGATGTGGAAGTGATGGGTATGTCAGGTACGAATGTGAAGATATTACTGGATGGTGTACCACTGGTTGATAGAGGGAGCACCCGGCAAAGTCTTTCCCAGATAGATGTTAACACTATCGAAAGAATAGAGATAGTCGAAGGTCCGATGTCAGTCGTATATGGTACAGATGCATTGGCCGGTGTAATCAACATCATCACGAAGAAATACCAGGGTAAAGATCAACTTTCTGTTACTGCGCGCATACAGGAAGAAACTGTTGGTAAAGAGTATAATTTCCTTAGTGGAGAGGGCTCGCATAATGCGAATATCGGCATACAATGGGGACATAAAGGCTTCTTCGCCGGTGCTGGTATCACCAGAAATGATTTTGGTGGATGGAGCGATTCCCTTACCGGACGCAGGAAAGCATGGAAACCTAAAGATCAGTTGGTCGCCAATGGCTCCTTTGGATACAGTAACAAACAACTGAAAGTATGGTATCGATTGGATTATCTCAAAGAAGATATTCTCAGCCGTGGTGACATCAACTATGATAATGGTAAGGCTACTGATCAGCAGTATACCACTGACCGCTATACACATCAGGCGCAGGCAGTGTGGCAGCTGAATAAGGATCTAAGCGTAAATGCAACTGCCTCTTATCAGGATTATAAGCGTGTCACGCGTACTACTATCAAAGACTTCACTAATAACTCGGAAGTACTTGCCCCGGATGCCGGTGCGCAAGATGTATCCAAGTTCAATACACTCTTCTTCAGAGCAACAGCTCAGTATAATCTGTCACCAGTATGGTCTTTCCAGCCAGGTGTGGAATACCGTCGTGATGGTTCTGCCGGACAACGTATTCTGGGTACGCCGCATATCACTGATTACTCCGCATTTCTCTCTGCAGAGATTAAACCGGTGCATTGGTTGAATATCAGACCAGGTGTGCGGTTAAGCGAAAACTCTGTATATGATGCACCTCCGGTAATACCATCCATCAATACAAAGTTTGCGCTTCGCAATGACCTCGATCTGCGACTATCATATGCCCATGGTTTCCGCGCGCCTGCACTCAGAGAGCTATATTTTTACTTCTTTGATGCCAGTCATTCTATCAAAGGTAACAACGAGCTGAAAGCAGAATACTCCAACAGCGTCACCGGCTCTGTAAGCTGGCAGGCTATACAGAAAGGCCCTGTCAAAGTGGGTGTAACAGCTACTGGTTTCTACAATGACTTCAATGACAGGATCGATCTCGCCACCATCAACGGTTCAGATACCTCTACGTATGTCAATATCAGTAAGTTTAAGACTACCGGCGGAACCATCAGCACATTACTGAACTGGAAAAATCTGGAAGTAAACGCCGGCTTTTCCTATATCGCCCGGTACAATCAGTTTGCTGATGATGAAACCTACAATAAGACAAATCCAACGCCACAGTTTACCTGGACGCCTGAAGTGAATGCAAATATTACTTACCGCTTCAGAAAGTTAGGCGCTGCGCTGAATCTATCCTATAAGTTCAACGGAGAGAGACCCGCATACGAAGAAGTCACTACTACCGCTGCGCCGGCATTTGTACATGAGATCAGAACACAGGCATTCCATCAGGCGGACCTCACGGCTACTAAAAATATTACCAGGTATCTCATCGTAAATGCAGGTGTGAGAAACCTCTTTGATAATACGAATATTAATAACTCAACACTCACCAGCGGACAAGCACACACTACCGGAGGCGTGTTACCTATGTGGTATGGCAGATCCTACTTCCTTGGGTTAAGCTTTAACTGGAACAGAAACAAATAACTATTGCTCAAATAAATACAATCAAACTAAAATGGCTATGAAATTAAGCAGACTTTTCCTCGTACTTGCTGTCGGATCAGGTTTATTCACTTCATGTAGTAAAGACGAGGACACTACCGTAGTTATACCTCCTTCTGATGGTTCTCAGCTTACGCTGAACGGCGGCGGTGGCACTGGTTCCCCTAATACGGTATATGTAGACTTCAGCTCAGATTCAACCGCTACAAGAGTCCGTGGTAGCTGGAACCTTGGCTTCTACGGTGGTGCAGAATATCGTGTTACCCTGAATAGCTTCACCGCTATCAGTGCGGTAGCAATCAACAAAACAGATATCAGCGCTGTAAATATTGAAGATACTGCTGGTGTGAATCTGGCTATCGGACTTGGTTCCGGCAACTTCAGCATGATTGATGACGTGTATGGCGATCTGACTAAAACAGCGATCGCTGAAATATCTGCCACAGAGGCAAACAATAAAGTGTACCTGGTTAAACCTGAAAATGCAAGTGCAACAGATCCTGCTACCTGGTACAAAATCCGTATCACCCGCAGCGGCAACGGTTATGCTTTACAGTATGCTAAGCTGAAAGAGACTACTATCAAAACAGCTACTATCAACAAAGACAATAACTTCAACTTTACATTCTTCTCTCTCGATAACGGTGCTACTGTGAATGTAGAGCCCCGGAAGGCTGATTGGGATATTGCATGGTCTTACGGCGCTTACACCGCAGGTCCTATCCCATACTTCTTCTCTGACCTGGTAATCACTAACCAATATGCTGGGGTGACTGCTGCTAAAGTAGACAGCACTGTTGTTAGTTATAATAACTTCACCGAGGCGAACATTGCAGCACAGACTTTCTCTGACAAGCGTGATGCCATCGGCAGCAGCTGGAGAGCAACTACCGGTGCAGGTATCTACAAAAACTTCTTCTATGTAGTAAAAGATGCCAATGGTAACTACTACAAACTGAAGTTTGTGAGCATGGGTATCGGCGATGGCGGTACAAGAGGTTATCCGGTGATCGAGTATAAACTTGTTAAATCAGCCAACTAAGATTATCAGCTGGTAACCTTTGGTAATTATTATAGTGGAAAATATTGTTTTCTGCAAGTGAGGGGTGCTTCTTTTAGAAGTGCCCTTTGTTATCTTTAAAATGTAATAACATCTATGCGCTTTGATTTAATATCAACCCTGTCCGAGAGCATATCATTTATACACTTGGCTATTAATACATAAGCCAGCCTTGAATAATGCGTTTTATAGCAGCAAGAGCATGCATAGGTTATACACAGGTTATCAATGTGTCATCCGTCATAATTAGCAGGTGTCTCATCGCTGGATAAGGAAAAATAGTCGCTTATACCGGGACGGACTGTGAAGCTCCAAGCGACCTTGTAGCGACCTCCAAGCGAGCTCCAAGCGAATAGGCAGGTTAGCCGCCTTTACAAAAAGAAGAGGGCGCATCATGAGAATGATACGCCCTCTTATATTATCTGAACAGTTTATTGGTAGTATACTTAGAGTCCTACTGATTTTACAGTTTTGATAATCCTTGCTGCTACTTTGTATGGATCTGCAGCAGAGTTAGGACGTCTGTCTTCCAGGTAACCTTTCCAGCCTCTTTCTACAGTGGCAACAGGTATACGGATAGAAGCGCCACGGTCGGATACACCATAGCTGAAATCGTGGATAGATGCAGTTTCGTGCAGGCCGGTCAGACGCAGGTGGTTGTCTGCTCCATATACGTCGATATGTTCTTTTACAACAGGTCTGAAAGCTTCACAAACTTTGTCGTATACCGTTTTGTCGCCGGCAGTTCTCAGCAGGGTGTTAGAGAAGTTAGCGTGCATACCGGAACCGTTCCAGTCCAGGGTACCTAATGGTTTACAGTGCCAGTTAATGGAAACACCGTATTTCTCACCGATTCTTTCCAGCAGGTAACGGGCGATCCATATCTGATCACCTGCATCTTTAGCGCCTTTGGAGAAGATCTGGAACTCCCACTGACCAGCAGCTACTTCGGCGTTAATACCTTCTACGTTCAGACCTGCTTCGATACAAACATCCAGGTGTTCTTCCACGATGTCGCGGCCGAAGGCATTGTTAGTACCTACAGAGCAGTAGTATTGGCCCTGCGGATGAGGAAAACCATTATCAGGGAAACCTAAAGGTTTATTGCTGCTTGGGTTCCAGAGGAAATATTCCTGCTCGAAGCCAAACCAGAAATCGTTATCATCATCTTCAATGGTAGCGCGGCCGTTGGTAGGATGTGGCGTACCATCTGCCTTCAGTACCTCACACATTACCAGGTAAGCGTTCTTTCTCTGAGGATCTTTTACGAAGAAAACCGGTTTCAGCAGACAGTCGGAAGAACCGCCTGGTGCTTGTTTAGTAGAGGAACCGTCAAAGCTCCACATGGAAAGTTCTTCCAGTGTACCGTTAAATTCTTTCTCTACTTTAGTTTTACTTCTCAGGCTCTGAGTTGGATAGTTACCATCCAGCCAGATGTACTCTAATTTTACCATTGACTAATTGATATTTAAATGTTTGTTCACTTTGGCAAGCGATCAATTTTGGCATTGTGGTGCTGTTATCCCCTAAATACTTCCCTTTATTTAGTGTGGTCGATCTGCGATGCAAAGAAAGTTATAAATGTTGTTTTTAGCTATAATCACCTTCCTTTTTACGGTGTTTGATTGCAGGAGTTGGTGATTTTGGTGCAAATTTGTGTAAAAAACTGATATAGTAGGTAATATTAGTTTACATAGTTTTAATTATAATATCTTTTAAACTGGGTTATTGTACCTCTGTATTTTTTTCGTAATTTCAATAACCTGTACTATCCTACAGGTCAACTTAAAACCACTCCGGTGAAAAAGAGCACTTCCCTGATACTGTCGTTATCGATGTCCATGTTATGGTTTGCCTGTAAAAAGGACGCCCAGACCGATCCGCCACCTACACCTGCAGAGGGTACGCGTGAGCAGCTGACGCTGGACTCTATATATCTGTATGCCCAGCAGGTCTACCTATGGTATGATGCGCTGCCGGCATATGATGTGTTTAACCCAAGACAGTATGCTACCGGTGGGAATGTATTGCAGAATTACCAGCGGGAGTTATATACCCTGACACAGCTGAAAACCAATCCGATAACCGGGGAGGCTTATGAATATTCCGGTATTCCGGGGCATCCGAAGTATTCATTTGTGACGGAAGAAAGCCTGGATGGCGGCAGGCAGGGAACTGTGGATCTGAATGATAAAGGGGATGATCTGGGCATCGGATTATCTGCTAATGGCAATACAGATGTACGGGTACGCATCGTTCATCCGTCGTCGGCAGCTGCAAATGCTGGTCTGACACGGGGTATGAAAGTACTGGCCATCAATGGTACACGTGTTACGCCTAACTCGGGTGCGTTCATTGAGTCAGCCCTGGCCCAGTCTACTGCATCCCTGACCGTTGAAAAGGCCAATGGTAGTACAAGTACCGTAACCCTTACTAAAAAGAATTATACTACATCAGCTGTGCTGAAATCGGCTATTCTGAATGCCGGGGCACAGAAGGTGGGCTATATAGCTTACAGCCGTTTCTCGAATTTCAACGTAACAAAGGCTGCCCTGGATCAGGCATTCAGTCAGTTTACCGCCGCAGGTGTTACTGCCATGGTAGTAGACCTGCGCTATAATGGAGGGGGGTATACACAGACTGCTGAGTACCTGGCTAATCATATTGCTCCGGCCTCTCTCAATGGAAAAGTGATGTATGTAGAGTACTTTAATGACCTGCTGCAAAACGGGAAAGCGCCTATTCTGAAGCAGCAGTTATACCGGAACAGTGCGGGGGAACTTGTCATGTGGAACGGTCATTGGGCCACCTATGCAGATCTTGACTATTCAGTGGCAGGTAATACGTTTAAGTTTGAAGATGTAGGTACATTGAATACGGTGAAGCAGGTGGTATTCCTTGTAAGTAATAGTACTGCGTCAGCCAGTGAACTGGTGATTAACAGCCTGAAACCACATTTGCCTGTAAAACTGGTTGGGCAGACTACTTATGGAAAACCGGTAGGTTTCTTCGGGCTGCGTATTGATAAGTATACGGTGTACTTGTCCAACTTCTCTATGAAGAATGCTGATGGTTTTGGAGATTTTTTCCATGGACTGGAAGTAGATATTCCTGCAAGCGACGATGTGACACACGACTTTGGAGATCCATCAGAAACCTCGCTGGCAGCGGCATTGAATTATATACAGGGGCATCCTTCCGGCCGTTCAGGAGAGATCAGGCCAGTACAACACATGGGTCCGCCTTCTTTTAACGGGATGATTGAGACAAGGTTAAAACTTCGTTGATATTTCCTTATATCGTAATGTTTTTTCCCGATTTGATCAGTCAATTAGAATAGCTGCTGTTACCTTTGCAACAGCTTCCTAATTAAAAGTGCTGTTTGTTTACCCCGAAAGCAGACTTCTTTAGCAAAACATAAGTTTCTTAACATTATAAGTCCTTAATGGTCTCGTCTCCTAACCGGAGGCGAGACCCAAGGCACAAATCCCACTTTCACTGACTGTTTTGCAAGTTTATTTAAGTAATTTTAGCCGTTATAAATAGAAAACTGGATGATCAATAAGGTGCTACGTAGCAGGAAATGTATACTGGTGGCCGACGATGACGCAGATGACAGGGAGCTAATCAAAGTTGCTTTTGAAGAAAGTGGTGCAGATGCCGAACTGCGTTTTGTCGAGAATGGAGAAGAATTGATGTTTTATCTGAACAGACAAGGGAAATATGCTGATGAGGAAAAGTATCCTTTTCCAAGCATCATTCTACTGGATCTGAATATGCCGCGTAAGGACGGACGTGAGGCTTTACGGGAAATAAAGGAACATATAAACCTGAAATGGTTGCCTATAATTATCCTGACCACATCTACTGAGGCTAAGGATATTTCAAAATGTTACGAATTGGGAGTCAATAGTTATACTATCAAGCCTGCTAATTTTTCTGATCTGGTAGCGTTTACCCGCATGCTGCACACCTATTGGTTTACAGTCGTTCAGCTACCGTAGAAATCTTTCCACATGGATCAGACGTTTATTCACCGTACTTTTAATTACTCTTGACAAATAATAACGGAGTATAATAATGATCGAACTGTTAAGGGAACGTACGGCAAAACAACATCAGGAACTTGAGCGTGTGCTGATTCCCAGCATTAAAGCTGTGAATACACCTGAATCGTATGCCAGTCTGTTAGAACTTTTTTATGGCTATTACTATCCGCTGGAGCAGCATATAGCAGCTCATATGGATAGGACATTTCCGGGAGGCTTTGAACTGAGAAGAAAAGCCTCCTCTATACTCGATGATATCGCGGCCATTCGTAAAGCGCCTGCCACTCAGCCGGTTTGCTGTACTGATATACCCGAAATCACGGATAATGCGCAGGCATTGGGCGCAATGTATGTATTAGAAGGGTCCACGCTGGGAGGACAGGTGATTTGTCAGATGCTCCTGCGAAACCTCCAGGCACCGGAACTTCCACAGGCATTATCGTTCTTTAATGGCTACGGCGCTGATACCCAGTCTTACTGGGATACCTTTGTACATTACCTCCAGGGGTACAATGGTACCGAACAACAACAGCAAAGGATGCTGGAGGCTGCTGCCACCACTTTTGAGAAGTTTAAATTGTGGGCGCTCAGCCGGCAGGGACAATAAACAAATTCAACAACCCGCTTATTCCCCTTTTATATGCAAAAAAGGAATTTTGACTCTACCTTTTGTGGTAGCGTTCCGCTTCATCAGATCAATCTGATACAGCCCTATGGTATGTTGCTGGTTGTAAGACAAGCAGATTACAGGATTGTTCAGGTGAGTGAAAATATTACAGCAGCTATTGGTAAGCAACCTGTTGATATCGTAGAGACTATGTTATCCGACTATATCCCGGAAACACAGATGAAGGAATTGCACCGTAAGCTGGAGGAGGGATTGGTAAATAAACTGCCATTTACACTCTCCTTTACCGGAGACCAGGGAACAAAAGACTATCTGGCCATCGCCCACCTGTCTGCAGAAGCGATGATCCTGGAAATAGAAGAACTTGGCGACGCCGGAGAAGATCATTCGTTTATAGATATATACCAGCAGCTGAAGTATGCTATGGCTGCCATCAATGCCACCAGGTCTATCAAGGCGGCCTGTGAAACAGCGGCTAAACAGCTGAAGGAACTGTCTGGCTTTGATAAGGTAATGGTATACAAGTTTGATCAGGATTGGAATGGTACAGTACTGGCAGAAGAGCAGGAAGAAGGTATGGAGTCGTATCTCGGCCTTACATTCCCTGCGTCTGATATTCCACGTCAGGCCAGGGCCATGTACCTCGACAATCCTTACCGCATGATTCCTAACAGGGAATATGTGCCTGTGAGCCTTTATCCGGTTATCAACCCGCTGACCAATGCCTTTACAGACCTTTCCGGATGTAACCTCCGCAGCGTACCGGCTGTACACCTTGAATATATGAAGAACATGGCTATTATGACATCCATGTCCTGCCGTATTCTGAAAGACGGACAATTGTGGGGATTGTTCTCATGCCACCACCGCACTGCGTACCGGTTGCCATATGAAGGAAGGGCCCTGTTTGAGTTACTGTCAGACATTATTGCCGCACATATTCAGTCCCTTTCCTATAAGGAACAAAGCGATGAATACACGAAACTGCACGATATCCACACCCGTCTCATAGAGCAGGTATTTACAACTGGCGAACTGGGGAATGGATTACTCGAAAAGGAGGCCAGTGTACTACAATTGCTCAATGCATCGGGGGCAGCCTTGTTGTTTAACCGGAGATTAGATACGATTGGAAAAGTGCCGGGTAAAAATGAACTAAAGGACCTGTTCCTCTGGTTACAAAGTACTGCCTCCTCCCAGGTATTCCAGGAGCTGCACCTTGCAGGCAGTTATGAACCGGCTATCCATTATGCAGATATTGCTAGCGGTATACTGGTAATTCCAGTACAGCCTAGTAAGGGGGAATTTCTGGTTGTCTTCCGTCCTGAGGTAGTCCAGGAAGTCAATTGGGGAGGTAACCCGAATGAAGCAATACGATTTGAGAAGGATAATATACAATACCATCCACGTAACTCATTCAGTATCTGGCAACAGACAGTCCGCAATACGGCCCTCCCCTGGAAAGACACCGAAATCCAGATGGCAGGGTTACTTCGTAACTTCCTCCTCGAGTTCCTTATCAAAGGGTTGGACTAATGCCAGTTGATTTGGTATGATAATAGTTATGGTTAAATAATTGAATGAAGAAAGCGAACTACATAGTAGCGATAGGAGCCTCTGCTGGTGGCCTGGAAGCCATCCACGAATTCTTTGATAACATGCCGGAATATGGCAATCTTTCGTTTGTCATCATTCAGCATCTGTCTCCCGATTATAAAAGCCTGCTGGTGGAACTGGTTTCCAAACATACCAACATGCAGGTAAGAGAGGTAGAGGAAGATATGGCAGTCGAAAACGACTGTGTCTATGTTATTCCGAATAACAAAGAGATTATTATAGAGCAGGGACGTCTCAGACTGGTACAAAAGCCAGTCGAGAAAGCTCCTAATACGGCTATTGATACTTTCCTCTTCTCACTAGCAAAAGATAAAGGTCGTCATGCAATTTGTATCATCCTTTCCGGAACCGGAACAGATGGTACTAAAGGTGCTGCCGCTGTAAAGAAGGCAGGTGGTATGGTCATGGTGCAGGATCCGGAAACTGCGAAGTTTGACGGAATGCCCAGAAGTGTGATTGGTTCAGAAAATATGGATTATGTACTGGCACCGGAGTTTATGCCCGGTGAAATTTATAACTATATCCAGGACATGCCAGTACAGGTGTTTAACGGGAAGATCGACGATGACATGTTGACTGAGATCTTCCAGTTAGTAAGAGAGCATAGCGGACAGGATTTTAATCACTATAAACCACCTACCATCACACGGCGTATTGCTAAGCGGATGGCCCAGTTTAATGTGAAAAGCCTGGAGGAGTACGTGCAGCTGCTCCGGCAGAGTGAAGAGGAAAGTAAAGCGCTGGCCAGGGATTTTCTGATAGGCGTTACCCGCTTCTTCAGAGATAAAACGGCCTACGACATACTCAAAGATCAGGTGCTTTCACGCCTTGTGGAAGAGAAGGAAGAAGGCGCTATCATAAAAATATGGGTGACCGCCTGTAGTACTGGTGAAGAAGCATACTCTCTTGCAATGATACTCGATCAGTGTCTGCAGGAAAAGAGTAAGTGGCTGGACGTTAAAATATTTGCAACAGATATTGATAGTAACGCTATCGAATTTGCTGCCCGAGGCACCTATCCTGCTTCTATCGCAAAAGAAGTAGAACCCACCTTACTTAAGAAGTACTTCATCAAAGAAGATAAACAATATACAGTAGCGCCGCGACTGCGTAAGCAGATCGTATTTGCCCGGCATAATATCCTGAAAGATCCTCCTTTCATCAAAAATGACCTGGTTACCTGCCGCAACATGTTGATCTATATGGAGAACGTGTTGCAGAAACAGGTGTTATCCTCCCTTCATTTTGCGTTGAATACCGGCGGTTATCTGTTCCTGGGCCCCAGTGAGTCAGCTTCGCTGATCCGTGGTGGTCTGGAAGAGATACACCAGAAATGGAAGATCTATAAGAAGACAGATAGCTCCCGTACATCACTCCCGGATAATCTATATAGTCCGCTGGAATATATCCGCCAAAATCGTGACTTGCGTGTCAGTAACAATGGACGTACCACGATGGCTGAAAAGAAGAGCAATAACCTGCAGGAAGACTTCCGGGAGGCTATGGCCGAGGACTTTGGCTTTGCGGCTATATACATCGATAAGTCATACGAGATACATGAAGCATTAGGTAACTATAAGAAGTACTTATCACTTCCAGAGAAGAAGCTGCACCTGAACCTGATGAAGATGGTACCCAGTGACCTGTCAATGGCGCTGAATATCGCCTTGCGGCAAGCATGGACTTCTGCCAGGAAATCTGAAGTGAAAGGAATAAAGGTTAGTACGCCGGATGGCGTTCGTGTTGTCAATCTGCTGATTAAACCAGGGCCTGCCAATACAAATCAGCATACCATGATCGTCTTCCAGGAAGATCATGACAGAACAGGGCCACATGAATCTCCGGATACGCATGCACAGCCTGCAGACGTTAAGGAACACATTATGTCCCTGGAAGCGGAACTCAGTGAGACCCGTACTAATCTTCAGATGGCAATAGAAGGGTTGGAAACTTCCAACGAAGAACTACAATCCAGCAATGAAGAACTACTCTCCGCCAATGAGGAACTGCAGTCCAGCAACGAAGAGCTGCAATCACTCAATGAGGAACTGCATACCCTGAATACGGAACATCAGCTGAAGATCAAAGAACTGATAGAGCTGAATGACGATATGGATAACTACTTCCGTAGTACGGATATCGGTCAGGTATTCGTTGACTCCCATCTGCGTATCCGTAAGTTCAATCAGGCTGCTATTAAAATGATCAATCTGATTCCGTCAGATATAGGTCGCCCGATCAATCATATCTCTACCAACATCCAGCAGGATAGTATGATTGAGGATATCCATAACGTGATCAGGGCAAAGCGTACAGTAGAAAAAGAGATGGTACTGAGCAATGGCAATATGTACCTGATGAAGATATTTCCTTACATCCGGCAGGATAAGCAGACGGATGGAGTAGTAATCACCTTCGTGGATATTACTGCTATCAAGGAACTTGACATGCTGTTGAAAGGTGTGTTCAATGCCAGTACAAATGTCATCCTCGCATTTAAACCTGTGAGAAATGAAGTAGGCGTAGTGGCTGACTTCCGCCTGCTGGCATCTAATAGTGAAGGCTTACGTTTCCTGGGCAAAGATGTAACTTCTCAGAAACATCCTTCTATGAAGCAGGCTATGCCGCAATTGCTGGAACACGGTCTGTTTGAGAAGTATGTACAGGTAATAGAATCAGGCGAGATCCTGCAGACAGAATTTCACATAGAAGACGAGCAGCACGACAACTGGTATGAAATGTCTGGTGTGAAAACGCAGGATGGTAATATGGTAATTACCTGCTCGGATGTTACCGAGAAAAAAGATGCAGAAGACCGCTTGCGCAGAAACTATAATGAGCTGGTACAGGCCAGAGAAAGTCTGCGTAATCTCAATAGCGACCTTGAAAATAAGGTACTGGAAAGGACACGTGAACTCACCATGAGTGAAGAACGCTTCCGCCTGGTATCCAAGGCTACCAACGATACCATCTGGGACTGGAGCCTTACCAATAACAGCGTGTGGTGGAGTGATAACTTCTATGTTATCTATGGCTATGAGAGGGAAGGTTCTGACAGCCGTACCTTCTGGCTGGAGAACATCCATGCTGAAGACAGGGATAAGGTGAGAAACAGTATTTCCAGGGCTGTAAACTCTAAACAAAGTCAATGGACAGAAGGGTACAGACTGCGTCGTGCGGATGGCACCTACGCACATGTACTCGACAGGGGATACCTGCTGCTGGATGAATACAATACGCCATACCGTATGCTGGGCTCCATGATGGACGTAACCAACCTGCGTCAGGCAGAGGAACAGGTAATTGCTAACAAAGAGGAAAAACGCTTCCTCGCTGAGGCAATGCCGTTAATACTCTGGACTTCCGAGGCGGACGGACATATCAACTTCGTCAACGAGCAGTTTGTTATATACACCGGTAAATCACTGGAGATATTGCAACAGGAACAGTGGGAAAGTATCATTCACCCGGATGATATTGCTAACTGGCAAACCAGCTGGAATTATGCAGTCAAGGATAAGCAGGACTTTTCATTGGAAATGCGTATTCGGGACAAAGACGGTGCTTACCATTGGTTCCTGCATCGTACCAGGGTGCAGAAAGATATGGAAGGACGTTCCAGTGTGCTGGTAGGTACCAGTACCGACATCCATCAGCAGAAGATGGCTGCCGAAATTATGGAACAGCGTATTGAGGAACGTACGCTTGAACTGAAGCAGGCCAATGAAGATCTGGAAGCAAGTAACGCCGAGTTGCAACAATATGCCTTTGTAGCTTCTCATGACCTGAAAGAACCTTTGCGCAAGATCCATATGTTTGGTAACATGTTGAAAGACAGGTATCAAGAGAATTTGGAAGACAAGGCAAAGGACTATCTGAACCGTATTATCAGTTCCTCATCCCGTATGGCCAGCCTTATTGATGACCTGCTGCGCTTCTCCCGTTTATCGCAGGCAAGCTTCTTTGAACAGGTGGATCTTACGGTGATCGTCAAGGAAATACTCTCTGATCTTGAAATACTTATACAGGAGAAGAACGCCAAAGTATCCGTTACACAGCTGCCGGTTATAGAAGCTGTACCGGGACAATTACGGCAGGTCTTCCAGAATCTGTTAAGCAATGCCTTCAAATTCTCAAGAAAGGATGTACAACCAGTGATCTCAATCCGGGGTAACCGCATCAAAGAGAAGCGGTTTGATAGCCCGGGAGACCCGGAAGGGCCATTTGTCTGCGTTTCCATATCTGACAATGGGATAGGCTTTGATGAGAAGTACCTGGATAAAATATTTGTACTCTTTCAGCGTCTGCATACGAAAGATAAATATGAAGGTACCGGTATCGGATTGGCCGTTACCCGTAAGATCATTGATAAACATAATGGTTTGATCACCGCCTATAGCCGTGAGAAAGAAGGTGCTACGTTCACTATTATCCTGCCCGTGAAGCAAGACCAACGAGCTGGTTAGGGTATTTATCATAAAAAAAAATATATAAGGGGAATAGTCGTATTTTTGGGCGCTATTTCAAACTAATACCTAGCCATGACAAAAAGAGTATTATCCGTTTTATGCGGCATTGTTGCTTTCTCATCTGCTTTCGCCCAAACCAAAAACCTTGTAGGTGTTGCGTCTTTCAAAAGTAGTGGTAGGACTGAATACGTGACGGCTATACAGAATACTGTATATGATGCTACCTTAAAAGTGAGAGGTTTTTCTTTGATGGAAAAAGATAAGCTTGAACAGATCAAAGCAGGAGTAGGACAACCCAATCCCGACGCCGGTGCGCTGGCTCATGCAAAATCACTGGGCGCACAGTACATTGTGACGGGTAACATCCTGAAAGCCAATGTAGACACGAAACCATCTGATCTTCCGTTAGGCATTACCAATGTCACTACTTCAGAACTACTGTTTGACATCGCTATCGTGGATGTTAACTCCGGTGAAGAAGTGGCCACTTCAAGATTCACAGCTGGCGCTAAAGGCAAACGCGCCTTTGAAGATGCGATGAAGGAACTGACACCGGGTATCGAAAAGTTTATCCGTGAGAACCTGAAAACACCGGTATCTATCGCACAGATTGAAGAGAAGAATAGTGCAGGTGAAGCTATCCGTGTATTGATTGTTGCAGGTAGCCTGTCTGGTCTGCAGGAACATGACGAGTTCCGTGTATATGAAGTTACCGACCTGACTGTTGATGGTAAGAAGATGCACAGAAAGAAAACTCTTGGTAAAATAGCTGTGGCAAAAATAGAGGACGAAAACTTCTCTATATGTCTGGTAAAAGAAGGCGGTGCTGCTATCGCAAAGAAAGTAGAAGCAGGCGCTAAAATCAAGTGTGAGATCGTTACTGAATAATCAGTTTACTGAATATAAAGAGGGCTGCAGGATCACTATCCTGCAGCCCTCAGTTATTTTATGCCTGCTGTGCATACACACAACAAGACCAGATCACAGCGGTTTATCTTCCATCTGCTGAATAATATTCTCCACTTCTGCTTCTGTTGCCCGCAGGCGCGCCTGACAGAAGGTAATTAATTCGGAAGCACGTTTCACTCTTGCCGCCAGTACATCTACAGAAACGGATTCCGTTTCTATTTCCCTGGCGATCTGTTGCAGTTCTTTGTATGCTGCTTCATATGTCAGATTAGTATCCATCGGTTGTCGTTTTAGAAGTAATAGTTGCCTGCACGCCTGCATCTGCCATTTGCACAGTGATCTCGTCTCCGGCAGATAATTGTGCTGCGCTGGTAATGATCTTTCCTTTATGCTGCACCATCGCAAAGCCTTTCTGTAATAAAGATGCCGGACTCATGATACGTACCACTGTTTCATGATGCGCCAGCTGCTGTTGCTGGTGTTGTATCAGCTTGCGGGCAAATACCTGTATATCTTTACGGATATGCAGCAGTTCCTGCTGTTTGCCGGCTGTTACCTGACCAGGTTTGGTCAATAGCTGCCCGGATAACTGTGTGATAGCATGACGCTGTTTTAATAACAGGTGCAGGGCTTTTTGAGGTATGACCTGTCTTGCCCGGGTTAAACCCTCCTTGTGGTAAGTCAGCAGGTCTCTCGATCTGTTCATAATACCTGCATGTAAAGAGGACAGCTGTTGATGTCTGCCTGAAAGCATCTGCTGCATGCGGATGATAAGCTGGCTTTGCTGTGTCAGCAATGTCTCTTCAAAGCTGCGGTTATGTGCAATGATAAGTTCTGCTGTACGGGTAGGAGTTTTAGTCGCTGTATGTGCCAGCATATCAGTAATAGTCTCATTTTTCTGATGGCCGATACCGGTGATAATAGGTACCGGGAAGCCTGCTACTGCTTTACCCAATACAAACTGATCAAACAACAGGAGGTCTGTCTGTGCGCCACCTCCACGTATGATCACTACAGCATCATATTGCTTGTGGGAGGCTGTAATGGCAGATAGTTGTGCACATACCTGTGTCGCATTCGCCTCTCCCTGCACGGCTGTGAAATAGTTATCAGTATAAAAGGCGTATTTGTAGGGATTGTTCTGCAGGGTATGCATGAAGTCCTGATAACCCGCAGAGGAGGCAGACGAGAGAACTGCTATACGCTGTATAACAGGATTAAGCCTTAGTCCTTTGTTGAGGGTCATATAACCTTCAGGCGTTCTCTGAACAATGTCTGCACAGTCAGTCAGCAGCCGTTGTAACGTAGCCTGTTTCTGCTGTTCAAGCTGTCCGATGGTAAAACTGGGGTCAATATCTATCAGGGACAATTTCAAGCCATATATCGCATGAAACTCTACGGCGACACGTACCAGGACCTGCATGTCATTGGTAAACCGCTGACCGGTTACATTCTCAAACTCCTTGATACGAATACTTCCGTTGCCCCAGGCGGTAGCAGATATCTTGGCAGTCAGCTGATGACTGCGTGCGTCTTTCTCTACCAGGTCAAAGTAGTGGTATCCCTTGGCAGGATAGAAGGAGTGACTGGTGATGTCAGCTACCACCCAGTAACTTTGTCCTGAAAAAGCATTCCTGATAGTCCCCTGAATACCCGTCGCAAGCTGTGATAACGTTATGTAATTTCTGATTTCCAAAGCAGACACAAAGGTACATAAAAACAGCCGCCTGGAAAGGCGGCCGGTATTCTAATTCCACGTTATGAAAACAATTTAAAAGTAGTTCTGGCTACTTTTCTATTATAGCAATATTAGTAACTGTAGGCACTAAATCGGTTAATGAGAAGTTAAGCAGTGGAACATTAACATTTCCTTATCGCTCGTACTATTTTGCTTTTCCCGATGTGCAACGTCTCACATTACCACGCTAACTGCCTACCTGATTCTCCGCAAATACAGCTTTGGCCCTTTCGTCCCCTTTCCTGATATATGGTCGTATAATCAACCTGTTGCCTTTATCAAAAGTGAACAGGTTCCATATCCAGTTGGTCAGCACAAGCAGCTTATTACGGAAGCTTACCAGGAAGTTCACATGTACAAACAGCCATATGAACCATGCAAGCCTGCCGCCCAGGTGAATATTTCCCGGGAGATCGCCTACTGCCTTACCTCTGCCTATAGTAGCCAGTGATCCTTTATCAAAATATTTGAAGGGTTTAACCGTCTCATTTCTATGAATAGCGTGCAGGTTTTTACCGATATACTTTCCCATCTGTATGGCAGGCTGTGCTACTCCAGGATGTCCTTTTGGATAATCTTCCAGCTTCATCAAAGCGATATCGCCGATAGCAAATACATTTTTGCTACCAATTACACGACAATTAGGATCTGTGAGTAAGCGTCCTCGTTCTGTCCATTCTGTGGGTATACCGGCCAGTACTTCGCCGGTTACACCTGCGCTCCATACTACCAGGAATGACTTGATCTGCTCTCCTGTTTTAAGGGTAATAGTTTCTCCATCATAGTCCTGTACCATCACCCCCAGTTTAATAATGACGCCCATCTTCTCAAGGTCGCGCTGTGCACGGGCGCTGGACTTCGGATGCATTGGTGGTAATACCCTGTCCAGTCCATCCAGCAGATATATCTTCATCTTACTGAAATCAAGTGCCGGATAGTCTTTCGGTAATACATTCTTCCGTAGTTCTGACAATGCTCCCGCCATCTCCACACCTGTAGGTCCTGCGCCTACCAATACTACATTCAGCATATGGTCGGCAATGGCAGGATTACCATTCAGGCTGGCCCATTCAAACAGCTGCATCAACTGACTGCGCATATTCAACGCATCGGGTACAGTTTTCAACGGTAACGCGTAACGTTGCATATTCTCATTCCCGAAATAGTTTGTTCTGGCACCTGTAGAGATAATCAGATAATCATATTGCAACGGCCCTGCCGATGTGTTAATAGTATTCGTCTGGGTATCCACGGATAATACCCGCAGCATTCTGAAGTGAAAGTCTTTTGTATTGTGGAACAGATTTCTAAGCGGCCCTGCTATAGCATCTGCCTGTAATGCAGCTGAAGCTACCTGGTATAACAACGGCTGAAAAGTATGATAGTTATGTTTATCGAATAATACAATCTGGAACTTGTCGTCCGGAAGGCTTTTCGCTGTGTTCAGTCCGCCGAATCCGGCACCTACTATTACTACCCGGGGCTTGGTAGTGGGCGGAATATTCAAAGTGATCTGCCTCATCTGTTCCATAATACAATGATTTTGTATAGCCTGTGCGACCCAAAAACCATGCCCCTGCACTACGATGTTAATGTGTTAAACTGCGGCGTTCGCCTATCTGCTGGCGCCACATTGCATAGTAAAGGCCCTTTTGCTCAAGTAAAGCATCGTGTGTGCCTGTCTCAACGATCTTCCCCTTCTCGAGTACATAAATGGTATCAGCATGCATAATTGTGGACAACCTGTGTGCGATGAGAATATTTAGTTGCTCTCTTCTGGCAGATATATTCCTTACAGTATCGGTAATGGCTTCTTCTGTTAGCGAGTCAAGCGCTGATGTTGCTTCATCAAAGATTAATAGTCTCGGATGGCGTATCAATGCTCTTGCAATGGAAATACGCTGTTTTTCGCCGCCTGACAGCTTTAAACCGCCCTCGCCAAGTATCGTATTCACTCCATGAGAAGAACGCGCCAATAACTGCGTACAAGAGGCTTTATGCAGTGCTTCCAGCATCTCGTCCTCTGTTGCATCAGGTTTTACAAACAGCAGGTTGTCTCTTATCGTACCTGCAAACAGCTGCGTATCCTGCGATACGAATCCTATCTGCCGCCGCATCTGGTTAAAACGTATCTCTCCGGAAGGTATATCATTAAAGTAAATCTGTCCTGACACCGGCTGGTATAGTCCCAGCAGCAATTTTACAAGTGTTGACTTACCCGACCCTGATGGTCCTACAAAAGCAATTGTATCTCCCATAGCTGCACTGAAGCTGATCCCGTCCAGCGCATGCTGCGTGGCTGTCTGATGTTTGAATACAATATCCGTAAAGCGGATGCTCTCCAGTGTACCCAGTTCAACCGGACTAGCCGGTTTCTCCTCAACAGGTTTGTGCATCAGCTGATCAAACATCTGTAGGGAACTCTCTGCTTCACGATAGAAGAGGATGATATTGCCTAATTCCTGCAGCGGACTGAATATCGTAGCGGATATAAACTGCATGGCAATCAGTTCACCAGGGCTGAGTACCTTACGGAAGATCAGCCATAGCAATATAAACAAGATGGACTGCCTCAATACATTCAGGGTAGTACCCTGAATAAAGGAAAGTGTTCTGACCTGCTTTACCTTCCGGATCTCCAGGTCATATATGTTCTTCGTAAACGTCCGTAGCCGGCGTATTTCCGGAAAAGTCAGTCCGAGGCTCTTCACCAGCTCTATATTACGTAGCGACTCAGTAATAGACCCCGACAGCTTAAGCGTCTCTTTATTAATAGAACGCTGTATCTGCTTCATTTTCCGGCTTAGCATCCCTGTCAATGTGCCAAGTATTACTACTCCTGCGAAGAATACAGGTACCAGCGCCCAATGCTTGTTAATAGCATACCATATCAGAAAACCGATACCTACCAGTGAAGAAAACAGGATATTAATAAATGCATTAATAAAACGTTCTGTATCTGTACGTACTTTCTGTAATAGTGCTACGGTCTCACCACTACGTTGTTCTTCAAATTCCTGGTAAGAAAGACGCAGTGTTTGTTTCAATCCATCATTGAACACCTGCATACCAAAACGCTGCACTATCAGGCGCATCACAAAGTCCTGGAAGGATCGGCACAATCTTGCCAGCATAGCCACGCCAATCGCTATTGCCAGCCAGAACAACACTCCATTCACCAGTTCATCCTGAGACCTGTTACCCGGGTGGAGTGCATAATCGTCTATGATCTTTCCAAAGATCATCGGATCTATCATGGTGGCTAACTGGGCGAGGCCGGCCAGCAAAAGGCACAAACCAATCATCCAGCGGTGGGGACGCATATAATTCCAGAAGATCTTCATGCCCGGAAAGGCGCAAAAATTGCACCACTAGGGGCTAACACGCATATTTGGCAGTCGGATATACCCCTCAGTTCCAAAAATCAGCAGCTAGGGCATGCGATTTGCATTACAGTGAGAAAAAGTTATGGAAAAACGGGTTATCGGGATGCTCCTGACCTTTCTGGGTATAGCTGGTCTGATAATGGGTGCCGTGAGCTTTATGAACAGTTCCGGTGGTACGAAGAGCATCAAAGGAATTATCATCTATTCCATACTGGGAGCAATTTTTTTCTTTGCGGGTATAGGTCTGATACGCAATACCAAAGACCGCCCATCCTGATAGGTCTGTCCTCCTGCCATCCCTGATTTGTTAACTGCACCCGTCCGGTTGTAAGGAAGGTATTGTCTTTCCTTACGCCGGCAAGCAGTTGCTTCTCCTGCTGACCTGCTGAAATGAGGAGTGCTGTCTGATATCCAACCTATTACACATCCATTGTTACCCCATTCCCATCAATTATCTGCTAATCCGCTCTCCCCCCTTGCTTTTTTCACAATCACAGTGTAATTTAGACATATATGTATTCGGATCAATAGGATATGCACACCCTTGCATACCGCCTCCATCCCGTACATAATATCCTTTACTTGTTATGATTTTATAGTAGATATTTTATCAATCCAAAGAAAGCCTGTATCCCCTGAATCTGTGTAACTGAGCTATATCGCGATATGAAAAACAATGCTGGCTTCATTCTGGGGAACACTGGCGCAATGATATAACCCTTACCTCATGGAAAGACGTATTTTTTTGAAACAGGCATTCGTTTCAGTAGCCGGTACTGCATTAATACCCGGTATCGCTGCCGGCCGTTCACTATGGGAAGAACAACCGCCCCTGCTGATTGACACCAAAGTACAGGGACGTGCCTTCTCTCATTTCTGGAGCAGATGTATTGGCGCTGGCAGAGCGGGCGAAGTATTACATACCGCCTCTCCCTGGCTGGAACAACTGCAATTTGCAAAGAAATACTGCGGCTTCCGGTATTGCCGCCTGCAAGGTATCTTTCATGATGATATGTCCGTATACCAGGGAGGCGTTTACAACTGGCTACGTATTGATGAAGTGATAGACCGTATGCTGAAAGCCGGCGTCAAACCATTCATCACTCTTAGCTTCTTCCCTAAAGATATCGCTGGTGGCAGCGCTACCGCCTATTGGTGGAAAGCTAATGTTGCACCGCCGGCAGACTTCTACAAATGGACTACGCTGGTTACCGGCTTCGCCAAACACTGTTTGGATAAATATGGACCTAATGAAGTCAGTACCTGGTACTTTGAACTCTGGAATGAACCTAATAACAAAACTACCTGGGCCGGTACCAAAAGCCAGTACTTCGCCATGTATAAAGCAACTGCCCAGGCACTGAAAGGTGTTTCTCCGCAACTGCGCATAGGTGGTCCTGCAACCGGTAACTTCGTAGGCGACGGCCGTTTTGATGGAGAAACCGAAGATGCATCCAGAATAGCTGTTACATCCCCCGATCCCGATACCCTGCAATGGAAAGGGGTATGGATAGAAGACTTCCTGGAATATTGTAAACGTGAACAATTGCCAGTTGACTTTATCTCCACACACCCATACCCGACAGATATCCCATTTAATAACAATAAAGGGATTGTCCGAAACGCCGACGCTACATTAAAAGATCTGCAATGGCTAAGAACTATTGTCGATAAAAGTGCCTTTCCTAAAGCAGAAATACACCTCACCGCCTGGAACTCCAGCTCTTCGTCCAGAGATACCATGCACGATGCCCTACCTGCGGCTGCTTTTATCATAAAAGCCAACGCTGACAGTATCGGACTGGCAGATGCATTGTCATATACATCCTTTACTGACTGTGGGGAAGAAGGCGCAGGTGGACAACAATTCTCCGGCGCAGGCGGACTACTCAACTACCAGGGTATTCCCAAACCTGCCTTCCATGCCTATCGCATGCTGCACGCCCTGGGCGATGAATTGCTCTATAATAAAGACGGCATTATCGTTACCCGGCACAAAGATTCGCAGCGCCTAACCGCTATCGTATACAACTATCCGGCTACAGTTAAAACAGCTCCTCCTTTCGGTGCTGCAGATGTGGCAGAAAATATCATCAAACAGGGAGAACCACGGGACTTTAACTTCAAACTGATCAATACTAACAAAGATGCCCGCTTCAATGTAGAAATACTGGATAAAGAAAATGGCAATGCGCTTTTCCACCTGAAACAGGCCGGCAACCCCGATACGCTATCTCCTGCTCAGCTGAAAACAATGCAGCAGCTGGCCATGGCCGTCAGAGAAGAACAGGTACTTTCAAGCAATACAGGCGTACTTTTAATCGGTAAAACCCTGCAACCATGGGATGTTATGCTGATTGATGAAACCATCAGCTGATAAGCAATAATCAGGCATCAATAAGCAGGAAGCCTGAGCCGGCAGCCCTAATTCCTGATTACTCATTCCTGGTATTGTTTTTTTACTGTATTTTGGACACTCATTAAACGATTCCGACTGTTATGAAAGCAAAACTAACCCTGCTGTTCTTCAGCATGCTTCCCGTATTTGTCCATGCACAGCAATCCCTCAAGCTATGGTACCGGCAGCCCGCAGGCGATGTCTGGACTGCCGCATTACCCGTAGGTAATGGCCGCATTGCCGGAATGGTGTTTGGTAACCCCGCTGAAGAAGCTATACAACTGAACGAGAGTACTGTATGGTCAGGCAGTCCTAATCGTAATGAAAATCCCGAAGGACTCGCGGCCTTACCCAGGATCCGCCAGCTCATCTTTGACGGTAAGCAGAAAGAAGCACAGGAACTGGCTGCTGAAAAGATACAGACAAAGACTTCCAACGGACAAATGTACCAACCTGTAGGTACCTTACACCTCGCATTTCCGGGACATCAGCAGTATAAAGATTATTACCGCGAACTGGACATTGAAAAGGCAGTGGCTACTACCAGCTATACAGTAGATGGTGTAAAATATACACGCGAAGTATTTGCATCAGTACCCGCACAAACCATTGTCGTTCGCATCAGTAGCGATAAACCTGGTGCTATTGACTTTTCCGCCTACCTCACCACTCCGCAGAAAAATGCTGTAGTAAAAGCCAATGGAAAAGATCTAACGGTGAATGGTATGACCGGCGCGCATGAAGGAGTAGAAGGGAAAGTGAAGTTCAATGGTATTGCCAGGGTAATAGCAACTGGTGGAAGCGTGGCCAACACTGATACTGCCATCACTGTAAAGAATGCCAACAGTGCCCTGGTCTTCATCTCCATGGCGACAAATTATGTCAACTACAAAGATCTGAGCGCCGATGCTGCAAAGCGTGCCGCTACCTATCTCAATGCTGCAGTAAAGCAACCATATCCTACATTGCTGAAAGCACATATTGCCGCTTATCAGCGTTACTTTAACAGGGTGAAAATTGATCTGGGTAGTTCAGACGCTGCAAAAGAGCCAACTGATGTCAGACTGGTTAATTTCTCTAAAGCATACGATCCGCAGTTTGTCTCGCTGTACTTCCAGTTTGGCCGCTACCTGCTTATCTCCTGTTCGCAGCCAGGTGGCCAACCGGCTACTTTGCAGGGCCTGTGGAACAACCTCATGACGCCCCCATGGGATAGTAAATATACCATCAACATTAATACTGAAATGAACTACTGGCCGGCTGAAAAGGATAATCTGCCGGAAATGCATGAACCACTGGTACAGATGATAAAGGAACTGTCTGTCACCGGGCAGGGTACTGCCCGTACATTATACGGTGCCAGGGGATGGGTAGCGCATCATAATACTGATATCTGGCGTATTACAGGTCCGGTAGACCGTATCTTCTATGGTATATGGAGTATGGGAGGAGCCTGGCTGGCACAGCACCTGTGGGAAAGATACCTATATAATGGTGACAAGCGCTATCTGGCAGATGTATACCCTGCCATCAAAGGCGCTGCCCTGTTCTTTGTCGATGATCTTGTAGAAGATCCCAAGCGTAAATATCTTGTCATCAATCCCGGCACTTCTCCGGAGAATGCACCCTCTACACGCCCTGGCGTATCGTTTGACGCAGGATGCACTATGGATAACCAGATTGTATTTGATGCATTCAGCGCAGCTATCAGCGCGGCTGAAATACTGGGAAAAGATGCTGCACTGGTAGATACGTTTAAAACCATGCGCAGTAAACTGCCTCCTATGCAGGTAGGCCGGCACGGGCAGCTGCAGGAATGGATAGACGACCTTGATAATCCAGAGGATAATCATCGCCATATCTCACACTTATACGGGCTATATCCATCAGCACAGATCTCTCCTAACCGTACACCGTTACTGGCCAGCGCAGCCAACACCACATTGCTGCAAAGAGGCGATGTATCCACCGGGTGGAGCATGGGCTGGAAAGTGAACTGGTGGGCACGATTACAGAATGGTGAACATGCACTGAAGCTAATTACTAACCAGCTTAGTCCGGTAGGTAAACGCGGCGGAGGTACCTACACCAATCTTTTTGATGCACATGCGCCTTTCCAGATTGACGGTAACTTTGGCTGTACTTCCGGTATAACAGAGATGCTGATGCAAAGTCATGATGGCGCTATTTATGTGTTACCTGCCCTTCCTCCGCAATGGAAAACCGGCAGCATACAAGGACTGCGTGCAAGAGGAGGCTTTGTGATAGAAGACCTGGCATGGGCAGACGGGAAGATTACCAGGCTGGTGATCAGATCTACCCTTGGAGGCAATTGCCGCATCCGTAGCAGCGTGCCGCTGAAAGGAGCAGAGCCGCTGAAGAAGGCAACAGGTGAAAACAGTAATCCTTTTTACTATGTAACACCGGTAGCAACTCCGCTGGTACATACCCAAACAGTTGCTCCGCTGGAGATCGTTGCTGCTGACAACTACGATGTGGCTACCGAGAAAGGTAAGACCTATCGCTTTACAGTGTTATAACTGAAAATATGATAATAGCTGAAGGTGTGTCTGTACAGGACACACCTTTTTTTATGCCTTTCATTCCCCCGATTCTTTGAAGTTCATAATAATTCCTTTGTTTTTACCAACTGCTGAATGGTATAATCTTCCCACCTTTGTATTCTTCAGTAAACAAGTATGATATGGCATGGTACTACGCGCATATCATATTGCAGGAAATGTACACGACGATCCATAAACAGCGCATGACAGCAAGGTTAGCCGGGTATACTTATTGATGCATAAAGGATGGTTTGCAAAAACCGATGTAACAATATTCACTCACAATTTCAGGATTGATTTTAAAACGTAAGAACATGGCAACAAGCACAAAGAATCTGACTTACCGTTTAGGTGGTCAGCTGGAGATCAACCGTCTTGGTTACGGTGCAATGCAATTGACAGGAACAGGCGTATTTGGAGAGGTAGCAGACCGTGAGAACGCAAAGAAAGTACTGCAGGCTGCCGTAGCCGGCGGTGTTAACTTTATCGACACAGCGGAAGCATATGGGCCGAAGTTAAACGAAACACTGATTGCAGATGCATTGCATCCATATCAGAAAGGGGTAGTAATCGCTACGAAAGGCGGATTTCAACGTCCGGGCCCTAACAAGTGGGTACCTGACGGCCGTCCCGAATTTATCCGGGAGAATATTGAAGGTAGTCTGCAACGCCTGAAAGTTGATACCATTGATCTCTGGCAACTGCACCGCTTTGATCCGAAAGTGCCGGTAGAAGAAACACTGGCGCCTGTCGCGGACGCTGTAAAAGCCGGTAAGATCAGGTATGTAGGCTTATCAGAAGTAGATGTTGCGCAGATTGAGCGTGCGCAGAAAGTGCTCCCGATAGTATCTGTACAGAACCTGTATAACCTGGGCAACCGGCAATGGGAAGAGGTACTGGATTATACAACACAGCATAATCTGGCCTTTATTCCATGGTTCCCGCTGGCTTCCGGTCCGGATACACTGGCAGAAAAGATCAGCAAGATTGCTGAGAAATACAATGCAACAACCGCTCAGATTGCGCTGGCGTGGTTACTGCAACGTGCAGATAATATCCTGCTCATCCCGGGCACCAAATCTATTCAGCACCTGGAAGAAAACCTGAAAGCGGCTGATATCGAACTGACTGAGGAAGAGTTTGAACAACTGTCCAGATAATCACATCTGATTGTGTTAAGGCTGTCTGTCCCTCACTACAGGGATAGGCAGCTTTTTTATTGTAAGTATCCCCACTGCTCCTAAAAACCGGGAAAAGTACTTAAAGACCGAGAATAGGGACAACCGGAATGTGCCCGATCTCAGACATATTTGTAACTGTAAATCCAGACAGGTATGATCAGAACACCGGGAACTCATAGAAGTAGTTTGCCAACCCATTCCCCATATAATATTCCTGTAACAACAGGAGACTTTTCACCTCTGCCCATACGGGTGTATAGCCGCGTTAGCCGTGATTGCAACAACTGTATCACGCCGCATCGGCGGGACTTCTACCAGGTATTAATGATCACAAAAGGAGAAGGAATGCTGACAGTAGGGGCGCGCTCTTACTATATTGATGAGCCGGTATTGGTACTCATTCATCCCGCAGATGTCATCTCGTGGAAATCTCTGTCTGTCATACAGGAGGGATTCGACTGTCTTTTTACCCGCCGGCTGCTGGATGAATTTCCTTTGTTAAAAACAACCATCGAAAAGTACCAGCTTTTTGATACAGGTTGCAGGAATATTATCCGTCTTGCAGCTGCGGACATGCATTCGCTGAATAGTATCTTCAGCAGTATGCAGCAGGAAGAATTAACCGGCAACCCTTTACATGCAGATGCGATGCAGACATATCTGCAGCTATTGCTGATACAATGCGCAAGGATCACAGACTTTAAGGCACCAGACCATGTATCAGATGAAGACCGTTATGTGCATGCGTTTTTCAGTCTGCTTGAAAGAGAAATCACGAATGTACATTATGCTACTCCTATAGCTATGAAAACGGCTAAAGAGTTTGCTGCTAATCTGCATGTGCATCCTAATTATCTGAATAGCTTGTTGAAAAAACGTACGGGGTTAAACATAAGTACACATATTCGTAACCGTTTGTTGGAAGTGGCCAAGCAGTTGCTGTTGCAAACTGACTGGACCTTGCAGGATATAGGCTATAGCATTGGCTTTGCAGAGCAGCCTAATTTTAGTTCTTTCTTTCGTAAAAATGCCGGGATGACACCGGCAAGTTACAGGAAGATGTCTTTTGGTAATAAGGAAGTAAGCAGCAGGAATCAGCTATTGATGAGCCGTCAATCAGCATAGTATTACTCGCTGATGCTGACAGGATGTTGCTCGCCATGGCTGATTCCTGCCTGTTACTTATTGTCCGGTGTTTAGTTGATAATTTCATTCGCTGCCTCTTCGATCACGGCAGCTACTTCTTCCGGATGAGAGATGAATACAACATGACTGGCTTGAATCTCTGTCACTTTTGCGCCGGAGCGTTTAGCCATTTTATATTGTAGTGAAGGAACGATGCCTTTATCTTCTGTGGTGATGATGGCATATGATGGTTTCGTCTTCCAGGCTGCATTTTTTACTGGTGTAGTAAAGCAGGATACGGCAATGGCTCCGTGTGAGGCGTACATAAATGCTGCTTTTTCTTTAGACAGATCAGCACAGAAGCCCGCATGATATTTTGCTTTTTCGTAGTAGATAAAGCCTTTTTCATCAGGATTCATAATACCATTTTCCGGCGCGATAGGTTCACTTTGTACCAGGTCAAAGGTTGATTCATTTACCTCCGGTTCAAAGGCCGCAACGTATACAATGCCTGCTACTTTTGGTGATACGCCTGCTTCAGTAACAAGGGTGCCGCCGTAGGAGTGTCCTACCAGTAATGTCGGGCCTTCCTGTTTGTCAATAGCATTGTTCAGCGCTGCAACATCTGCTTCCAGTGACGTCATCGGGTACTGTAAAACAGTGATGTTATAACCTTTAGGAGCAAGTATATTATATACGCCTTCCCATCCTGAGCCATCGGCAAAAGCGCCGTGTACAAGAATAATGTTTTTAATTGCAGAAGTGTTCATTGTTGGTGTCGTTTTAATAATACAAAGTTGCAGCAGCAGCAGGTGATTGTTTATAGCAATATCAAATCCGGCGTATATGAATTTCAAATATTGTCAGTTTTTTCCATTTTAGCTTTCCGATACTTACATCATTTTAATACTATAATACTTACATCATTTGCGCCTGGGTGATATAACAACAGCGCGATATGCTGGCCCCGCTATAGTGAGGTGCTGCCTGCGGTATTATTGCTCTACATCACGATACTGTCCACGTGTACGAGTCTGGGTATACTGATGGTTATGGCAGGATGTTTTTTCGGTTTAAACAGGGTTTATGTTTCATGTTATCGGATCACCAGAAGGTCACCAAAAGGTCACTTCGATATCCCGGGGATATTGAGGTGACCTTTTAGTGACCTCTTGACGCCTGGTTGGAATGAATAATAAGGCGATAACAAACCGATACTTTTTCATAGTAAAATCTGGAAATTATAAAGGGAAGTGGCTATTGCTGCGAATGTGTTGCACCCGCGTATAGCTATTACCTTTTTGTTGCGCAGGCAGTCTGCAGTGAATATGAGCACCGATAGCGCTACGGATTGCAGGACTGGTATATTGTTGCTATGAAAGCAGCCGGTGCATGGGTATCGGAAGTCAAATATTTCGATTAATAACAATAAGTATTGTTTTTACCGTTTTTTATGTTTACTTTTTTTGCCTGTTTAGAAATACGTTATGATGAATCCACGGCTCCACAAAAACTCACAATAAAAATTTCACATGTTTTCTTATCCTGTTAGAATAGCTTTAATTGCTGCCCTTGGCGGCTTCCTGTTTGGTTTTGAGACCGCAGTGATATCCGGCGCTGAAAAAACGATTATGGAATTATGGTCGCTCAGTCCTTTTTGGCTGGGCTTTACAGTAGCTTCCAGTCTGATTGGTACAGTACTGGGCTCGCTGGTAGTGGGTATGCCTGCCCGTATTCATGGGCGGAAGAAGGTATTGCTGGTAATAGCGGCGCTGTATATTGTTTCTGCTATTGGTTGCGCTTCGGTATCTGCCTGGCTGTTGTTTGTATTGTTCCGATTTGCAGCAGGTGTGGCCGTAGGGGCTTCATCGGTAGTAGGTCCTATGTATATTTCGGAGATTTCTCCGGCCCATCTGAGGGGACGCCTGGCGGGATCTTTTCAGTTGAATATTGTAGGCGGGATATTTATTGCTTACCTGACCAATTTCCTGTTTGTAGATATGGGCGATGACTCCTGGCGCTGGATGCTGGGTGTAATGGTGGTGCCCGCTGCATTGTTTGCTATATTGTTACGTACTATTCCGGAAAGTCCGCGCTGGTTGATACTGAACAACCGGGAAGCGGAGGCAGTACCGGTTATGCGTCGTTTGCAGGAACCGGATGTAGACGGGGCGATCAGGGCTATTAAGGAGTCGGTGAAAACACATCAGGAGAAGTTGTTTCAGAAGAGGTATGCGAAGCCTATTATTTATGCAGTATTGCTGGCCATGTTCAACCAGTTGTCGGGTATCAATGCCATTCTGTATTATGCGCCGCGCATTTTTGAACTGGCAGGTTTTGATAAGGCAGAAGCTTATCTGCAACCGGTGTATATTGGGGCGGCTAATCTGCTCTTCACCTTGCTGGCGATGACGGTGATTGATAAGTTTGGCCGGAAGACATTGCTGGTGATCGGTTCGGTAGGCATGATTGTATTCCTTGGACTGACGGCATATGCATTTCGTGATCCGGCCAATCTGGGTGGTAATGTGCTGATCTATCTGATAGGATATATTGCATTTTTTGCCTTTTCACAAGGAGCTGTGATCTGGGTGTTTATATCAGAGATATTTCCTAACTCCGTGCGTTCCCAGGGAGGGGCATTGGGTAGTTTTACTCACTGGATTATGGCAGCTATTATTTCGTGGACCTTTCCGATTATCGTGTCGGGTAGTGAGATGGGCGGCTTCTATTCCTTTGTTTTTTATAGTGTTATGATGTTGTTACACTTGTTATTTGTCTGGAGGTTGATGCCGGAAACGAAAGGACGTTCATTGGAAACGATTCAGAAAGAGCTGGGTATAGATTGATGTGGCATACATTTGTTGCGGAAGGCTATTGATATGCGTATTTCTTAGGGTGACGGGGCTTCCTTTTTTAAGGGAGAGTGGTATTGAAAGGTAGGAGAACAGGAGAGAAAGGGGATTAGTATGATGCGGGATAATGCATCTTGTTCATACTGTCTTTTGACCGGTCATCCCGAATAAGTTTATACAGCAGTGGCACGTCATCAGAATTTCCTAATTTTAGTGAAAATCAAAATCAAACCAAAAAAACAAGCATGAAGCAATTATTAGCAGCCTTACTGTTTTCCCCGTGTGTTGTGTTAGCTCAGAAGGGGGATTTTGTAATTAAAGGCAAGGTTGGGAATCTGAATGCGCCTGCGAAGGTGCAGCTCGTATACCGTAATGCTGGTGTTGAAGTGAGAGATTCTGCGGAAGTGAAAGACGGTGTATTTCAATTTAAAGGAGCTATTGAAGAACCAGGTCAGGCGATGATGGTGTTAAAACATCCGACACCGCCGGTAGATCCACGTTCCAGAGATATGATTATATTCTATGTTGAGAAAGGAACCATTACACTGAATAGCCCTGATTCATTGAAGAAGGTAACATTCAGTGGTTCTGCGCTGAACACGGATAACCAGCAGTTACAGGAGGCGCTGAAAAGTGTTGGAAGCCTGTACCAGGAGCTGAATAATGAATATATGGCGGCTGACGAAGCAAAGCGTAACAGTCAGGAGTTCCAGCAGTACCTGGACCAGAAGCTGGCGGTAATCCGTAATCAGCAGGGTATTGTTTATAAGGGTTTTGTAGCTAAGCATCCTAAGTCGCTTGTAAGTCTGGATGTGATACAGCAGTATGCTAATGATGCGGCTGATAATATCCCTCAGCTGGACTCTATGATAAACAGCCTGGATCCGTCACTGACAAAAACGAAGAATGGTCAGGCGCTGACTAAGCTGATTAATAGCTGGAAAGCAACAGTAGTTGGTGCAGAAGCGCCGTTGTTCACTCAGAACGACACATTGGGTAAACCAGTGAATCTGAAAGACTTCCGTGGTAAGTATGTACTGGTAGATTTCTGGGCTTCCTGGTGCCGTCCGTGCCGTATGGAGAATCCGTATGTAGTGGCAGCTTACAATCATCATAAAGATAAAGCGTTCACTATTGTAAGCGTATCGCTGGATCAGCCTACCGGTCGTGACGCCTGGATCAATGCTATTCATAAGGATGGGTTGACCTGGACGCATGTATCTGACCTGAAGTTCTGGGATAATGATGTGGCTAAACTGTACGGAGTAAGATCTGTTCCGCAGAATTTCCTGCTGGATCCACAGGGCAAGATCGTTGCTAAGAACCTGAGAGGGGAGGAGCTGGATAAGCGTCTTGAGGAATTACTAAAATAAGAGCAGGGTGTTGCTGGCCGGCATACTATTGTAATGGCAGCATGCATTCGCAGAGATAAAAAAGTCCATAGCAGCCATATCGGAGCTATGGACTTTTTGAATTATGGCAGGAGAGATCATTTTAAAATATAATCAGATGAATGTTTTTATAGAAGATAAGGATATTGCGTGGGAGCATCCGGATCCGGGAATACGTAGGAAGGTGATGGCTTATAATGAGCAGCTGATGCTGGTGAAGGTGGAGTTTCAGCAGGGGGCGGTAGGCGCATTGCATGAGCATTACCACTCACAGATGTCGCATGTGGAGAGTGGTGTATTTGAGATTACGATTGATGGGGAGAAGAAGGTGCTGAAAGCGGGAGATGCTTATTATATTCCGCCGCATGTAGTGCATGGGGCATTGTGTCTGGAGCCAGGAGTATTGATTGATGTGTTTAGTCCGTACAGGGAGGATTTTGTGAAGCGGGAGGGCGTTGAGCGGTAGTTGTTAGTGGGATGGCTGCCTGGGTAGTCGGGTAGGGAGCAGGCATTAACGGGAGAGATTATCCTATTGCTGTGACATTACAGTGACAATTTGTAATTTCGTTGTAAAGGCTGGTGGATGTCAGTTAACAAGGAGGGAGAGTGAAGGTGGAGCTTTATAAGGTGGATCAGGCGTATAGGCGTGTGTGGCTTTATCTTTTTTCTGGTGAAGGGTATTGGTTGATGAAGTAAGAGGGGTGCCGCGGAGGGGGAGTGTGTGGACTGAGGTATGTTTAAATTTAGGGCAGGTTAATGTGTGCACAGGAAATTCAGTATTTTTATTCCGTTCATTACTTCACTTAAAAAGCGAATTATATGTTGTCACAAAGAATGCAGGAAGCCCTGAACCGTCAGGTCCTCATGGAGGCACAGTCATCACAGGCATACCTTGCAATGGGCAGTTGGGCGGATATTCAGCCCGGTCTGAAAGGCGTAACGAAATTTTTCTTCAAACATAGTGATGAGGAACGTATGCACATGTTGAAGCTGATTCATTATATCAATGAGAGAGGCGGTTTTGCGATTGTGCCTGCGCTTGCTCAGCCGGTATTAACGTTTGTATCGCTGAAGAAGGCGTTTGAGGAGTTGTTTGCGCATGAGGTGAAGGTGAGTGAGGGTATTAATGAGTTAGTGGATATTTCATTGCAGGAGAAGGATTATGCTACGCACAATTTCCTTCAATGGTATGTAAATGAGCAGATTGAGGAAGAGCGTCTGGCCAGGGAGTGTAATGATAAACTTGAATTAATAGGTGATGATAAGAGTGGTTTATACCTTTTCGACCGTGATATTATGACTATGGAGCAGTATTAAGCTGACAATCAACTAATTAACTGCCCGTTTTGCGAAAGCAGGACGGGCTTTTTTGTGCCTGTTTTTCTGATGCTTTTTTAGAATGTATGAGAGATAATATATATTATAATTAATTAATTCAGAAAGTTTTATTATTTTTATTTGCCATATACTTTTACTACATTGCCGTCTGAAATATAAGGAAAAGTTAGAATGCAAAAGGAGGTTAATATAAATGATCTATGGGAGCGCATCACAAAGGATAGCGACTCAAAGTCATTTGAGGTTTTTTTCCATGAACTAAACCCCAGGCTCGTGAAGTTTTGCACAATGTATGTTCAGTATCAGCAGGTAGCGGAAGAGATAGTGTCGGATGTTTTTGTAAAGTGCTGGATGGACCGCGTGAAGATGCAGGATGTGCAGAAGCCTGAGACTTATCTTTTTATTGCTGTTAAGAATCATGCTTTAAATTATAACAAGCGGTTTTCCAGTGTTCAACTGGTAAACCTGGATGATCATGAGGGGGGTACACAGTTAATGACGAGTGCTTCTCCGGAGATGGAGCTGGAAAAGAAGGAGTTGCTTTTCAGGATGGATCAGGCCATCTCTTCACTTCCCCGCCAATGTAGTATTATATTCCGGCTGGTGAAGGAGAATGGTATGAAATATAAGGAGGTTGCAGAGATCCTGAATATTTCTCCGCGTACCGTGCATACGCAGATGTTGCGTGCGATGAAGAAAATGACTGTAGCAATGGAGCCTTATCTGAAAAAAGCCGCCAGGCAGGCTCCGGGTAGTACCGCTGATAGTATTGTGACGGCTCTACTGACAATATGGATATTTATGGGTAATTAACCCTTAATATTATATGTTAAAAAAAATTTTAAACCTTGTACGCATAACAGGCCTGAAATGTTGTCTTATATGCAAAGGGTTATTCCAACGGACAATGAGTGAACGTTTTTTTGAAATTGTTATAAAGGACCTGGCTGGTGATTCAACACCTGAAGAAGGCCAGGAACTGAAACATATCATGAGTGAGGATGCTGTCTCTGCAAGACAGTATGAACTGTTCCGCATGTACTGGGCCCAGAATCATCATGATCATATCGATAACAGGAGACTGTTCTCAAATGTGCAGATGCGTATAAGTGAGCTGGAGAAAGAAGCAGGGAGTGATAATATGCAGCCGCTGATGACGCCAGTACGCGGAAAAGGTCGCCTGGTATGGATATCTGGAGTTGCTGCCGCAGTAGCGCTCCTGATTAGTGCTGGTGTATATTATTATAAGTCACAGCACGAGCCGCTGATTGCCAAATTCACCTCTAAGGGTGAAAAATCCACTTTTATGCTGGATGATGGTACCAGGGTAACACTGAATGCAGACAGTAAGCTGGAATATGCAGCAGGGTTTCCGGAAAAGAACAGGGAGGTATACCTGACCGGCGAGGCTTTCTTTGATGTACACGGAGACGCGCAGAAGCCATTTATTATTCACACTAATAAAATGGATATCAGGGTATTAGGTACGGCTTTCAACGTAAAGTCTTATCCTAATGAAGCTTCTACAGAAGCCACACTGTTGAAAGGTGCAATTGAAGTGAGTGTGACCGACAATCCGGATGAAAAGATTATTCTGAAGCCGTCACAGAAGGTAGTAGTAAGCGACTATGATTCAACGCGTAAGAAGTCAGTATCCCTGAAGGATGTAGTACCATCTCTGACAACAATGACGTATTTCCGCCAGAAAGATACCATGATCATGGAAACTTCCTGGTTACAGAATAAACTGACGTTCCAGAATGAAGACTTTGAGACATTGGCCAAGAGGATGGAACGCTGGTATAATGTAAGCATCCGTTTTAACGGAAATCATAAAAAGCAGCTGAGATTTACCGGTATTCTGGAGGGCGAAACAGTAGCAGAAGCATTTAATGCTTTGAATCTGACTGAAGATTTCGCTTTCAAAATAGAAGATTCGACGATTGTAATATATTGATGCAGAGAGACAGGAAGAAGATTTCAAACGATTAACATTATTCCTTTCAAACATTGAAAGGTGAGATGAGAACCCTATGCAGCCGATACCTATGTCAAACACTATGACTATACCTATGTATTCGCTCTTTCATTTCACCAGAAACAAAGTATTAACGCCTAAAATTTTGTCTATGGGAAAAGAGATTGATTACTAAATAATGCGGGCACTGTTTTTAAGCGGTACCCGCGGTTCAGAAACGAATATCCTTTAATGAAGGTTTTGAACAATCCTGAAATTTGAAAGACTTTAATCACCCTTAACATCTAAGTTATGATTTCTATCCTACGCCCCAGAGGCGTAAAGATCCCTTACGGGCTTTTAAAGCCAATGCTACTTATGACGGTAGTACTGGGATTGGTAGCAGCTACCAGTCTACGGGTACTTGCAAATGCTACTGCTGCGACCAAAATCACGCTTAATCTCCGCGATGTGGAATTTAAGAAAGTGCTGACTGTAATAGAGAGCCAGAGCGATTATCGCTTTATGTTCAGTAACAGGAACATTCCTAGTGACAGTAAGGTAGACATTAACGTGAAAGATGCGCAGATCACTACTGTGATGGACCTGATTCTGAATAACTCTGGTTATACTTATCAGGAACTCTCTAATAACCTGATCGTGATTATGCCTAAAGGCGCACAGCTGAAGGCAATCAAAGTTATCGGTAAAGTACTCGACCAGACCGGCGAAGCGCTGATCGGGGCTTCTGTTAAGATAAAAGGAACCTCTGACGGGGTGGCAACAGATGAAAATGGTGCATTCACCATCAGTGTTCCGGATGACGCAGTACTGTTAGTGTCTTATGTAGGTTTTAAAACACAGGAGATTCCTGTAAATGGTAAAACTGCTATTACTATTACACTTCAGCCAAACGACAGAATAATGAACGAGGTGGTGGTAACGGCGCTGGGTATCAAAAGAGAGCAGAAAGCACTCGGATACGCAGTAAGTACTATCACGTCTGAACAGATCACTGCTGCCGGCGCTACCAACTTTGCATCTGCATTGTATGGTAAAGCTGCTGGTGTGAAAATCACTACCGCTCCTGGTGGTGCTACCAGTGCGGTGAATATCCAGATTCGTGGTGTGAACTCCCTCAACTATAATACACAACCCCTGTATGTAGTTGATGGTGTGCAGATCAGGAACAACAACGAAAAAGGTGCAGCTGGTACAAACAATGCTGATTACTGGGCAGATAACCGTATCCGTGGTAACGGTATCCTGGATATCAACCCGGCAGACATTGAAAACCTGACAGTATTGAAAGGTGCGAGTGCTACCGCATTGTATGGTTCTGATGCGGCAAGTGGTGTGGTAGTAATCACAACAAAGAAAGGTATGAAAGGTAGAGGTCTGGGCGTTGACCTGAACTACTCAAATACTGCAGAAAGAATTGCTTTTGCTCCTGAATATCAGAATGTGTATGGACCGGGCTATGACCGGACAAGTGCCGGTGCGAATGCAAACGCAGCAGGTTGGGTTCCCATTGGAAACGACGGAACAGTAAGGCCCTACTTTAGGGCCTATGGTCAGTTTGGGCCGAAAATGGAAGGACAGCTTGTACCCTGGTGGGATGGTAGTATGCATCCATATTCACCCCAACCCAACAACTATAATCAACTCTTTCAGAAGGGATACAATTCAAATTTGAATGTATCCCTTTCGAATATGACAGAAAAAGCGAATTACCGCTTCTCTTACACCCGTAACGACTATAAAGGCGTACAGATTGGTGGAGATCAGCAGCGTAATACCTTTAACCTGAATAGTACTATCAAACTGCATAACAAAGTGAGCCTGGATGTTGTGGGTGGTTACGTAAATACCAAGATCACGAACAGGCCAATGCAGATGGCGCGTATCTTCAATAACTTCGGTGGTTTCTTCTCCCGTGCTGAAGATATGGCCGTTGTATTTGACAAGTACAAAACAACAAAAGGTTACAAATTCGTTCCTTGGGACCAGGTGCAGCTGAACCCGGATGAAGCCCTGAAATACAATATCCGTGCGACTGACCTGCTGGATTTCCTCTGGCAGCAGCTGCGTAACCAGGAGATTGAAAAACAGGACCGTCTGTTATCCAGCGTAACCCTGAACGTAGATCTGGCAAAAGGATTAAGATACCGTACACGTGTCGGTAATGACTTCACCAGCATCAACACTGAAAATAAACAGTTTAACGAAAAGCCAATCGCGTTTAACACCGGTTCAAGTACTGGTGGTTATACCGTTTCTAAAGGTCGTTACAGCATAGTTTACAGTGACCAGTTATTGACTTATGCAAGAGACGAAGAAAGCAGAGTGTTTGGTTACTCCGTGAGCGCTGGTTTCCAGACGCGTAAGGAAACCTACAGTGACCAGCGTTCCGCTACCAATGGCGGTCTGGTAACTGCAAACTGGTTCAGTATCAACAACTCTTATAACATTCAGAATACTTCAGAGCAACGTAGTGGTTCATTTAAATACGCTTACCTGGGTATCATGAACCTGAGTTATATGAACTACCTGTTCCTGGAAGGTACTGCCCGTCAGGAGTCTTCCTCAACACTGCCTCATGGTAACAATACCTACTTCTATCCATCTGTGAACACGAGCTTCATCTTTACAGAAGCATTTCACCTGCCAACCATCATTAACTATGGTAAGGTACGTGCTTCCTATGGTCTAGTAGGTAACGCGCCTCCTCCGTTTGAGTCAAACGTTACTTATACACAGAAACCAATTTCTACTGTAACAGGATCAGTGCCATTACTGGTTGCCCAGAGTAACTATGGTAACGAAGGCCTGAGACCAGAGCGTAAGAAAGAGTTTGAGTTTGGTACCGAGGTGAAAATGCTGAACAGCCGTATCGGTTTTGACATCTCTTATTATAACAGTAAAGTGACCGACCTGTTAATGCGTCTGAACGTTGCTGTAAGTAACGGTGCTAAAACAAGGATCACTAACGTAGGTGAGTTGCAGAGCCATGGTATTGAGGTAGCTTTAACCGCTACTCCGATCAAAAATAAGTTAGTGTGGAATACCCGTCTGAACTTTGCGAATAGCGTATCTACCATTAATCAGCTGACAGAAGGCGTTGACCAGATCGTAATGCTGTATGCAGCAAGAAACGGTCTGAAAGTAGTAGCAGAAAAAGGTCAGCCGATCGGTAACATTTATATGTTCCCTCGTAAGACAGACGATAAGGGTAACTTCGTTATCACCGCAAATGGTCTGTATGACGTAGATATCACCAAGTACCAGAAAATGGGTAACCTGTTACCTACAATCGTAGGTGGTTTTGCTAATACTATCAGCTATCATAACCTGACACTGGACTTCATGATCGACTACCGTTTTGGTGGTAAGATCGTTTCTACTCCGATAAAATACCAGACATCAGCAGGTATGTATAAGAGCACACTGTGGGGTCGTGACGAAGAGAATGGCGGTTTGCCATACTACCTGAATGCTGCCGGTGAAATGGTACAGTTACCTAGCCACAATTCAATTCCGCCAAACGGTCCTATCTATCATGACGGTATAATACTGGATGGTGTGACTGCTAATGGTGAGAAGAATACTAAAATGGTACAGGCAGGTTATTACTACATCAACCAGTTTGGTGATGCGGTAAGTGCATGGAACGAGCCAGCTATCCAGAAGAACGACTACGCCAAACTGCGTGAAGTTGTACTGGGTTACAACATCTCTAAAACAGCAGCAGCTAAACTGCGTCTGCAGAGTCTGCGCATGTCCCTGATCGGAAGAAACCTGTTCTATGTATACAGAACACTGAAAAATATCGATCCTGAGGCTCCAATGGGTAGTAGCTGGTTAAAACAAGGTATCGATGAAGGTTCCTCCGGTGCAACCCGTAGTTATGGTTTCAGTATTAACGCCAGCTTCTAATTAATAAATGTGACTTGTTACAAACAGTTATGATTATGAAAAAAACATTAATAAAAATAGGTTGTTTTGTCGCGCTGTCAATTGGTATAGCGGGATGTAAGGGCCAGCTTGATGATTACTACGTAGACCCTGATAAAACAACAAATCCGACTATAGAAAAACTTTTCTCTTCCATCCTGGACAACAACCGCGCAAGGCCTAACTATAGCGAAATGCGTGAGATTGCCCTGCCAATGTGTGCGGCATACTGCCAGACTGCTGCCTGCGACAACAAGGAAGAAAGATGGATTCAGACAGTAAACCCGGTGGAAGCACTGTGGAACGACTATTATACACCAAGCAACCAGGGTACAGATATCAACTATAATACCGGTAATGGTGTTATGGCTCAGTATCGTACTATGCAGCGCCTGTACAATAACCTGCCACTGGATGAGCGTCCTAACTTCAACATCTTCATGATGGCCGGTAAGGCGTTACTGCTTGACCAGACAGCACAGATGATTGATATGTTTGGCGATATTCCATACACCCAGGCAGGTTCACTGGATATGAACAATACTATCTCCAACGCAGCCTTCCAGAATCAGAAAGAACTGTATGACAGTGTTCTGATCGGTTTGAAGGATATCTCTGAGTGGTTTGCAGCTACTACGCCTAACGCGGTGGCAGCAGCATCTTTCAGTGCACAGGATTATCTGATGAAAGGTAGTATTGACAAATGGCGTCGTTATGTAAACTCTCTGCGTTTACGTTACCTGATGCGTATCTCCAGATCTGATGTTGATGAGGCAAGAGCAAAAGATGAAATCGAAGACATCCTGGGCAATCCGATCTTCTATCCACTGGTAGATGGTGATTTTGTAGGTGATAACTACAATCCTGCGAATACCGATATCCTGTTATATCAGCTGACTAACTACAATAACCAGCCGATGAACTCTTTTACAGAGATCAGAGCGCAGATGGCTCCGGAGTTTATGCTGAATAACGTAATGATACCTGCCAATGATCCGCGTATTCCTTTCATGTTTGATAAAAACACCCGTAAGGATGGTACGCCTAACAGATGGTACGGAGCAATGAAACAGACAGAAGTAAACCAGGCCGATAGTATGTTCAACTACTCAATCTGGGATTCTACTACTTACCTGACAAACGCAAAGCTGCCAGGTATCTATATGTCTGCTTCTGAAGTTAACTTCCTCAAAGCAGAAGCTTTTGAGCGTTGGGGGTTATCGGGTGGTACTGCTCAGCAGTCTTATGAGTTGGGTGTTCGTCAGGCAATTGCATTTATCAATTTCCTGCACAACATCAACCCTAACCAGATTGAGCCATTGACACAGCCTTCTACTATCACAGTATCTAACTACCTTTCTAATCCGTTGATCGCCTATACCGGCACATCGGCTAGTAAGCTTGAAAAGATATATACGCAGAAATGGCTGCACTTTAACGTATTACAGTCTCGCCAGGCATGGGCTGAATGGCGTCGTACCGGTTATCCGAGAATCAATATTATACCTGCGACACGTCCGGGTTATGAGATGCCTCCAAACAGGTTCATGTACCCTGCGAGTGAGATTGCATACAACTCAAGCTATGAGGCTATAAGAAACAAGGATACACGCGAAGCTAAAATATTCTGGATGGGAGAATACTAGACAGGATGTAAGAATTATAATTTAGATGGGGGGCAAGGCCACAAAGCTAACAATGGCAGACATTGTTATCTTTGTGGCCTTGCCAATTATACAGGTCTCATATGATGAAAAAGTACATGCTCACGGCAGCGCTGGTAATGACGACATTACTGGTTGCCACCGCACAACGTAAAGCTACCCTTATCAGGGATGGATTTATTATGGATAATCCGCCGGTCCCTGCGGCACATGCTTCTACTATCACTCCGCTGCCTGACGGCGATCTGCTGGCTTCCTGGTTTGGAGGCAGCAGAGAAAGCGCGCCTGATGTAAGTATCTATACTGCCAGATTCCATAAAGGGAAATGGTCTGCCCCCCAGCTGGTAGCAACTGGTATTATAACTGACAGTACACGTTTTGCTGCCTGGAATCCGGTGTTGTTTACCACAAAGGCAGGTAGAGTACTCTTATTCTACAAGGTTGGCCCTAATCCGAGGGAATGGTGGGGAATGATGGTCTCCAGCACTGACAACGGACATACCTGGTCTGCCCCCGAAAGACTGCCTGATAGTATACTGGGACCAATTAAGAATAAGCCTGTACAACTGGCAGATGGAACCATCTTACACCCTTCCAGCACAGAAAGTCTAGATGAAAAAGACTGGCACATTCATGTGGAGCTGTCAGACAGTACCGGACATAACTGGAAGCGGGTAGCTATTGACTGTGATACATTCGGGGTAATTCAGCCTTCAGCCTTGTTTCATAAAGGTAACCGGCTACAGATGCTTTGCCGCAGCAGACAGAATGCTATTGTACAGACCTGGTCTTCAGATAATGGGCTTACCTGGTCTCCGCTCACTAAACAGGACATGTTGAACCCTAATTCCGGGATAGATGCAGTAACTACTTCTAATGGGATGCAGGTGCTGGTCTATAATCCTGCAGTGGCGGGCAAAGACTGGTGGAATGGCAGGAATGAACTGCGTGTGGCAGTCTCCAAAGACGGCGAGCACTGGAAAGATGTTTATGTACTGGTAAAAGAACCTAAGGGTGAGTTCAGCTACCCGGCGGTAATTGCTACGAAAGATGGGTTAATCCATGTAACCTACACTTACGATCGCAAGAATGTAAAGCATGTGGTATTGAAATTATAACATATGTATGCAGGTAGTTGTTGATGCAGCGGAGTTTGAAATGAAGGAGAAGATATAGGGAGCTGGCCTGCGCATGATTATCCGCCGCGAGCTACCTGCTAATAATAACAGCTACACTTGGAATAGTATAAACAAAGCGATATAGGATTACCGGATATGTGTGCAACCACCTGTCCATGTGGCGGAGGGTGATATGACTGAAGATCTGTAAGGTTTGGGCCTGCGTATTATTGTCCGGGAGGAATAACCGGCCGGTAATAGCAGCCATACTTGGAAGAGTATTAAACAAGCAGTATCGAGAATATCTGACATATGTGCAGCAATCTGCCAATGCAGCGTAGGGTAGTAAGTAAATGAGATTAGAGGAATAAAATCAGCCCCGCCTTATTATCCGATAGCAATCTATTTAAATGCAGCAGGTGTATCAAACATTGATACACCTGCTGCATTTTTAGCAATTGTATGTTGTGCATTTGCAATTATCTTCCGTAATTCGTAAGATAAAACAATGCATATGTCTCAACCTGAAGTCTGGATGCGGGGTCCTTTACCCGGAATCCCCTCGTTATTGCAACCTGTGGCGCATGCTCTATTACAGGCACAGGAAGAAATACATGCTATGCTGAACGCATTCCCTGACAACCTGCTTTGGCAACAGCCAGCTGGTGTAGCATCTGTAGGCTTTCATCTCCGGCATATTACGGGGGTGCTTGACAGGCTGTTTACCTATGCCTCAGGAAAGCCCTTGTCTGATATACAGCTGGCCTACCTGGCTGCCGAAAAGACGCCTGAAGATATCTCCGTTCAGCAACTGCTTGCAGCCCTGGATGAACAGCTGTCAAAGACTATTGCCATACTGGAGGCAACAGATGAAAATATACTGACAGACTTCCGGGGAGTTGGAAGGAAACAGCTTCCTTCAACAGTACTGGGACTGATGTTTCACGCAGCAGAGCATACAATGAGGCATACCGGTCAGTTACTGGTTACCGTCAAAGTCTTACAGCCATAGATTAAGGCAATAGTAGTTACCTTACCCCTTTATTTCCCCGGAAATTTATACAAGGTTTAACAAATCGGTCTATATGCCGTTTTTACTTCAGATAGTAATGTGTATGTTCCAGATAGCACTGTTGACAAATGTTTCCGTACTTACAAGGATAGTTTTGGTAACTAATTAATTGTTAATAGAGTTTAAACATTGTTAATACAAATTAAAACCCGCTGTTTATATTTTGCTTTGTTAAAAAAGTCTATATTTTTACTTCAGATAGCTAAATCGATTTTACCTAAATAGAGGAGGCTATCAACGAGGACTGTACAAACGTAATGAAAAAGGGGACTACGTTTACACTGAGAACAGGGGGACGTTAGTCCGACGAACTAAAACGTTATTGAACTTATTAATTTCACTTGTTAAAAAGCCTTTTGATCGGAACCAGAATCATCGCGAAAAACTAAAGCGAACTTATTTCCTGCATTAGCTTAAGGAAATGTTTGATCCCAGGTAATTGCTGCGCATAGTGCTGTAGTTACTTTATTATCTCAACTTTCATAATCGGCAAGTTGGCGATATGGGAAGCGCATGCATTAAACTCCCGTTGTACACCTACAACGAGGGTATAGGGACCGTATTGTCTGATACGCTGCTTAATACCAAAATTGAAATATATGAAGAGAGGCTTCTCATTTTTTTCCCGGGTATGCCTGCACAGCTTATGGATGTTACTCCTTTCGCTGGTTGCATTTTCCCAGAACCGGACCATCACAGGCCGCGTTACTGATGCGCAGGGCAATACGCCATTGCCAGGGGTTACCGTACAGGTAAAAGGTACCAGTAAAGGTACTCAGACCGGCCCGGACGGTACTTACAAACTTGAAATTCCACAAGGTTCCACTACATTGGTTTTTACATTTGTCGGATATAAAAAGTTAGAACAACCTATCAGTGCCTCTGCTACTACCAATGCAACGCTGGCTGCTGACGTAACTGCTCTGAAAGATGTTGTGGTAGTAGGTTATGGTACACAAAAGAAAACAGAGGTAACCTCTGCGATTGCGTCTATCAGCCAGGAGGATTTCAGACAGAGTGGTGCTCGTAATCCATTAGACCTGGTACAGGGTAAAGTTGCAGGTTTGCAGATCACCCGTACAAGTGGTTCTAACCCTAACACCAGCCCTGCTATACAGGTACGTAGTGCTACTACCCTGAATAACAATCAGGGACCACTTGTAGTAATAGATGGTATCCCTAACGGTAACCTGGATCTGTTACAACAGGATGATATCGAGTCTATCTCTGTATTGAAAGATGGTTCTGCTGCTGCTATCTATGGTACCCAGGCAAACGCCGGTGTAATACTCGTTACTACTAAACGTGGTAAAGCTGGTGGGAGCCGTGTTGACTATAACACCTACTTCCGTAAGGAATATCTGCAACGCAGACCTGACTTCCTCTCACCCGATGAATATGCTGCTAAAATAGCCAGCGGTGAAATCGTTACTACAGACAGAGGTCACAGAACAGACTTCCTGGATCTCCTGATCAATGACAACAATCTGACCCAGTATCATAACCTGGCCTTCTCTGGCGGAAACGATGGTGCAAACTACCGTGCCAGCGTTTACTATAATAACATGGAAGGTTTGCTGAAAGAAAATGGTCGTCAGCAATATGGTGGTCGTTTGAGTATCACTTCCAAAGGCCTGGATAACCGCCTGACTGCACAGTTCAATCTGGCAACTAACTTTAACAAGGCTAATCTGCTGACTGATGGTGGTAACCTCAACGGATACCTTACCTTCCAGCCTACTTACTCTCCATATAATGAGGATGGTTCCTGGTACTTTGAACAAACCAGTACAAACGAACTGGCCCGCTTGCACCAGCAGACAGACATTCTGCAACAGCAAACTACTTCCGGAGATGCTAAAGTGACACTGGATATCGTAAAAGGCCTGAAAGGCTCCATCTTCGGCTCCATAATACGTGATAACCTCAACAGAGCACAATATGCAGAACGTGCTTCAGAACTTTCCATTGAACAGAGACAAGGTGGTGGTTATGCATACCAGCAGAGCGAACTGAAACTGAAGTATGCAGTTGAGCCAACCCTCGAATACAATCTGACACTGGACAGGCATAATATCTCTGCAGTAGGTGGTTACAGCTACCGTTATGAAGTGAATCAGGGATTTGATGCGAACAACTACGGATTCCAGAACGATATCTTCAGAGAAAATAACCTGAATGCAGGTAACCAGCTCGTGCTTGGTAAAGCAGGTATGGGCAGCTATAAAAATGATAATACCCTGATTGCATTTTTCGGAAGAGTGAACTACGTGTTCAACGATAAGTATATGGCTTCTGCGATCATCCGTCGTGAAGGCTCTTCAAGATTTGGTGCTAACAACAAATGGGGTAACTTCCCTGCTATCTCTGCCGGTTGGAACGTGCACAAAGAGTCATTCCTGCAGGATGCTGCCTTCATCAGTCAGTTGAAACTGAGACTTGGTTACGGTATCACCGGTAACTCAGGCTTTGATAACTATGCCTCCCTGGTAACAATGGGTACCGGCGGTAACTATATCAACCCTGATGGCGTATGGCGCCAAACATATGGCCCTAACAGAAACCCTAATCCGGATCTGAGATGGGAGACTAAAAGAGAATGGAACCTTGGTATTGACTACGGCTTCTTCAATGGCCGTCTGAGTGGTGCCTTAGACCTGTTCCGTCGTAAGACTGTGGATGTATTATCTACTTTCACTTCCCAGGTGCCATCATTCGTACAGCGCTCAATCTATACCAACGTAGGTTCATTCGAGTCTCAGGGTATAGAGCTGTCTGTGAACGCAACTATTATGGAGAAGAAAGATTTCCGCTGGACTACCGATGTAGCCTTCAGTAACATCAGCAACAAGATGACATCTTTCTCCAACGATATCTACAAACTGACTTTCATTGATCGTGGCGATATCGGTGGTTACGGTGCACTGGGTACTGCTCTCCGTACTTATGAGGGTGGTAGAATCGGTAACTTCTACGGTAAACGTTTTGCAGGTTTCACTGATGAAGGTAAATGGCGCTTCTATAAAGCTGACGGAACAACTGGCCCAGCTGATGAGATCAGCCGTGATAAAGACTTCGCAGTAATCGGAAATGGTATTCCTAAATACCAGGCATCCATGACTAACACCTTCCGTTATAAGAACTGGGACCTGCGTGTGTTCATGCGTGGTAAATTCGGTTATCAGATCCTGAATACCCTGGAAATGCTGTACGGTAACAGACAAGGTCTGCCAAGTAATGTACTGAGAAGCACATTTACCAAACATGCTAAGCTGAACGACAGCTTCCAGTATTCTGACTACTACCTCGAGAACGGTAGCTTCGTAAAACTGGATGAGGTAACATTAGGCTACAACGTACCATTCCGCAACAAATACATCCGCAGTATGAGAGTTTACTTCACTGGCGGTAACCTGGCTACTATCACCGGTTATTCCGGTAATGATCCTGATTTCGTAAAAGATACAGGTCTGAACCCAGGTATCGATGCACTGAACAACAGTGATGACCGTAGATCTTACCTGAGCTCAAGAAGCTTCATGTTTGGTCTGAATGTAAGCTTCTGATAAAATAAACAAAACAATCAAGGATGAAACGTATTACCAAAATAGCAACATATGCCGCACTTGCATTACTTCCGGTATTTGCAAGCAGTTGTACTGATCTGACTGAAAATGTGTACGACCAGATCATTACCGACGATTTCTATAATAATAAAGACGAAGTAGTATCCGCAGTATTAAGACCATACACCCATGCTAATGCCTGGGTAACGCCTGGTCAGAACGGTTGGTGGAGACTCAGTGAATTATCTGCCGATCAGCTGGCATGGCCACAGAAAGGTCGTCATGGCTACGATGGTGGTAACTGGATCCGCCTGCATTATCATAGCTGGCTGGTAGATGATGGTCCGATAGCTGATTGCTGGTACCTGCTGTGGACCGGTATTGGTTTCTGTACTACTGCTATTGAGAATATCGAAAAACGTGATGCCGGATCTATGGGTATTACCCAGGCAGAGAAAGATGCTTATGTATCTGATCTGCGCCTGTTCCGTGCATTCCACTATCTGCGCGTAATGGACCTGTGGGGTAATGTGCCTATCGTTACACAGATCGGTAACCCGATCAACCCTCCTACGGCAGAACGTAAGGATGTATTCAACTTTATCGAAAAAGAAATCCTCGATCATATTGACGCTGCTCCGGTATTAAGCAAGTCTTTCATTGGTCGTATGTCTAAAGCCAGCGCTTATGCTATGCTGGTGGAATTATACCTGAACGCTGAGAAGTGGACTGGTACACCAAGATGGGATGATTGTATCGCTGCATCTAATAAGCTGATCAATGGTGAAGCCGGTGGTATGAATGGTGCACTTGCACTCGATCCGAATATCACTGATACTTACAAGCCAACCAACCACCTGTCTAAAGAGATCATCTTCTCGATCGCTTACGACTTCCAGGTGTCTAACTTTACACCACAGTGGACCGGCGACTTCTATCACTTCAACCAGGGACTGATCAACGGTAACGATCGTAATGGTAATGACGGTGTAGTAGTAATTCCAGGTGTGTATACCACTTTTGATGATACTGACAAACGTAAGAAAGAGTGGATCTCTGAAGGTCCGCAATGGAAATACGGTACTAACAATACTGAGCCCGTAATAGCCAGTGGTGGTAACGAGTATAACGGCGAGCAGCTGGTATTTGTGGATAACATCCGTAAAAACAAACTCGGTAGTACACTGTCTGATATGACGCAGGGTGAGGAGAACAGTGGTGTACGTTTTAACAAGTACAAACTGGGGCCTATCACTGATCCGAACTACAGAAGTACTGACTGGGCAGTATACCGTTTAACATGGGTATATTTTGCAAAAGCAGAAGCGCTGATGCGTAAAAACAATGGCGCTGCTACCCAGGAAGCTGTTGACCTGGTTAATACTTGCAAGCAACGTGCATATGATGCAGAAGTATGGGAAACTAAAAAGTATACTACTGCGACCCTGACTATGGACGAACTGCTGGCAGAGCTGGGACGTGAGTTTATCTTCGAAGGCTACCGTCGTCAGGAACTGATCCGCTGGGGTAAGTTTACAACTGCCAGCTGGTGGGATCATAAACCAAGTGAAAGCTTCAGAGAACTGTTTGCCATTCCATACGCTCAAAGAGCTTTAAACGTTAACCTGAAACAAAACCCAGGTTATCCAAATTAATAGTATTAGGAAACACTGCTTTGCTCTCAATGCGGTTTAAATAACGAACATCTGATGCCGTCCCTTGCCGGGGGCGGCATCGTGTTTTTATTCAGTATCAAATAGCGATAGTTGTATACTGTTATCAGACCTTGCTGCAGATATGATCTCTCCGAAATTAGATAAGGAAATACCTAGTAGTCTGACTGGTTTGTCTTCGGGTTCAGTAGCCAGCAGTAGCTGTTTTGCTGTATCGAGTATTTTATCCAGTTCGCCGATAGGAAAGGGGAATGACTGGTTTCTGGTAATTTGTCTGAAGTCGCTGTACTTCACCTTCAAGGTCACTGTCCGCCCTTTGAGGCCGTACCGCTTTAATCGCTCACATACAGTACCGGCAATCTTTTCCAGTTCTGCATACATCTCTTCTGTCTTCGTCAGGTCGTAGGGAAATGTGTCTTCTGCCCCTAGTGATTTAGTTTCACGGTGAGGCTGTACTTCTCTGTCGTCTATTCCTCTTACTATTCTGAAGTAAAAGCCTCCTGGTTTACCAAAGTGCTGTTTGAGATCATTTTCTGATAAGCGCTTCAGGTCTGCCCCGGTATGTAAGCCCATCCGTTTCATCTTTTCGGCGGTTACTTTACCAACGCCGAAGAATTTCTCCACCGGTAGCTTTTCCATAAAGCTTTCTATAGAAGAGGGGCCGATAAAAGTAAGTCCGTCGGGCTTATTCAGGTCAGATGCTATTTTGGCTACAAACTTATTAACAGATACTCCTGCTGATGCGGTAAGCTGTAGTTCTTCCCGGATGGCCTGCTTGATCAGTTTAGCTATTTCAATGGCAGAGCCGATCTGTTGTTTGTCTTCGGTCACATCGAGGAAAGCCTCATCGAGGGAGAGGGGTTCAATAATATCCGTGTAACGGGCAAATATCTCCCGTATTTTGCGGGATACCTCTTTATAAATATCAAACCTTGGGCGGACGAAGATAATGTCAGGACAGAGCTGTAATGCCCTTTTTGAAGGCATGGCTGATCTTACGCCAAACTTCCGGGCTTCATAACTGGCGGTAGCAACCACACCACCTCTGCCTTCGGGAGAACCGCCTACTGCAATAGCCTTACCTCTGTATTCAGGGTGGTCACGTTGTTCTACGGATGCATAAAACGCATCCATATCAATATGAATGATCTTCCGTTGTTTCTTGTTCTTTTCACTTTCCATGGTGGCCGCAGTGCTACAAAGCTACATCAGTTTGCCGAGGAAATCTTCCGCATGCCGCAGATGTGACTTGATTACTGATTTGTCCATCTTATCCAGCATTTTTACCAGCATTCCGAGGCGCTGGTTGTCACCCAGGAACTCCCGGTGCTTATGCAGGAAGCGCCAGAATAATCCATCCCATATATTACACCAGTCCCCCTTCGGATAATTACTCATCTTTAATACATAATTACTGCTGCTGATATAAGGTTTAGTACTCATCAGTCCTCCATCGGCAAACTGGCTCATGCCATATACGTTGGGCACCATTACCCAGTCATAGGCATCAATATACAGTTCCATAAACCACTGATAAACAGCGTCGGGGTGTAGCTCACACAGCAGCATAAAATTACCCAGTATCATCAGTCGTTCTATGTGGTGGGTATATCCGTGCCGGTGTAGTTTATGAATAGTCTGATCTATAGGAGGGATGCCGGTAGTACCCTTATACATACTATCGGGCATAGGCGTTTCATGATCCCAGAAGTTGGTAGTACGTTGCCGGCTCCCTTCCCGCCGGTAAAGTATCCGCATGAACTCCCGCCAGCCAAGTATCTGCCTGACAAATCCTTCCAGTGAATTGATCGGTACTTTATAGGCCGGCGCCATTTCCAGTGCCTTTTCCAGTATCTGCATCGGCAGTAATAATCCGATGTTTAGTGCTGGCGTTAGCATACTATGGTAGAGTATGCTTTCTGTCTGCGCAATAGCATCTTCATAGATACCGAATTTCTTAAAACGTTCTTCCAGGAACTGTTCCAGCCAGTTTTCTGCCTGCTGATGTGTGACAGGATAGCGAAAGGAGGATGCCTCTCCGGGATTGTCGGAGAAGTGCTGTTGTACATAACTGATAGCTTCTTTGAGGTAATTACCAGCAGCCGGAAACCTGATATCCGGGATGCTTTCTCCTTTAGGAATCTTTTTCCGGTTGTCCTGGTCAAAGCTCCAATGACCGCCAACCGGGCCTTTATGGTCTATAAGGATATTGCGCGTTTTCCGCTGATGGATATAGAAGTCCTGCATGAAATACCTTTTCCTGCTGTCAAAATATTCAGCAACTTCTTCCGGTTGATTGATAAAGCCGGGATTCGGATAAGCAGTAAGCTTCATGTCATATTGCCGGCAATACCTGTTAAGCCTTCTTTCCAGCAGATAGTCGTCAGTGTCTGCATAATGTAATTCATGTATATGTTTGCTGTGCAACCATTTCACAAAGTCTCTGACGGCAGCATATTGATGGTGCGCGTCAATGTAAGTTACCTCATAACCTTTCTTTTCCAGATAATGCTGGTAGTACTTCATACCTGCGCGGTGCAATACCAGTTTATGCTGATGGAAAGGATACTGCAGGAAATATAACGATTCCTCTACCAGGTATACTGGCCTGCTTTTGTCCAGTGCCGGGTGCTGCTTATACAACTGATGGGGAAAGATGATGCTTACCGCTTCCTTTGCCATAAAGATGTTTTAGGGGAGGGGTACAAAGAACATACCCTTTCCCGTATTAACAGTAATAGTAAAATAATTGTTAAAGTGCCCGGCCTTTTTGTGGAATGTCAGGGTCATCCGCATCCTAACCAAAATGAACGTTCACCCTAAAACTATTGCTGTATGTATGCTACCCTACAGTTATTCGCAGGTATATCTCTCCCGGCATGGTTATCCATTCATAGTGGTTTTTCCTCCACTGAGAAAGAAAAGCCTGTTATACCCATAAAAGATGATGAAAAGGTGGTAAAATGGTATATCAAACCTGGTAATAACTGGGTATACCAATCCGGGAATGGCGACTGTTATCTGCTCATTAATATCAGTAGCACGAAAGGTCTGGCCGCGCCATCAAAGACACTGCCTGACAGGTCGTTTGTTACAGGGAATGTGCAGGTGCTGCAAGCAGAGAAGCAACATAAAAGTATAGCCAGTGTGGTGGCACAGCATGCAACGGTAGATGTAACTATCCCTCCAGGTCTGACTTGTGTGAAGGTATATGGAAGTCCGTACGAGGTGACAGAAGGCAGCGTTCTGATGCGGTTAAATAACCTGTATGCAGATTATGCGAGGTCCCTGCTGGTCCATCTGAAGAGCAAAGGTTCATTCACTAGCAATCTTCGGATAGATTGTACATTGGAGTATACCGATACCGCTACGTCCGAACGGGTAAAAGAAGGAAGGCCTGTGCAGCTGCTGCTTACGACAGACAAAGATCTGATCAGGAGTGGCGAAGCGCCAGATGTTCAGGCAATGCTGGCGTTATTAGCATCAACGCCTTATTTTGACACGATCAGCCAGGGTGGATACGAGGGATGATGGCAGGAATAAAGCCTGGTCATAATGATCAGGCTTTATCGTTTATGAGCAGCAGGAATACGAAATCCCTGATGCGAATCTGGCGGAGGAGAGAACTTATCAGGAGGCTGCTGCTGCCATTTCTAACTCTTCGTCGGCACTTGGTCCGTAGCTACCGGGAATTGGTATATTCAAGAGACGGAGGAACACGCCGAGTTGCGCACGATGGTGTACAATCTGGCTGTAAGTAACACGGATGAACTCAGCTTTTGTGGATTTGCTGTAGATCTCGTCACCATTTCTCAGTACCCATTCTTCGTCCAGCTGAGGTAAAGCTGCTTTTTCCAGCTGAGCTTTTCCGTCGGTAACATTCTCTTCAAAATAGGCGAGGAGCTCTTGTATGTTAGTAACTACTTTCGGAGCGTATGGGGATGTGGTAAAATCCAGTTCGGGAGTATTTAAAACCATGCCTACCCAGCCTGGTAATTCTGCAATATGAGTAGCCAACCGGATAACAGACATGCTTTTAGGGTGGGGTTGCCACTCAAATTTGTCTTGTGGGATAATGGAAAGCATCTTACGGGTTGTCTGAGCTTCCAGTTCCATTTCGTTAATGAGAGATTGAATGATTTCCATAATTGTGTGTTTTTGTGATTGTGTAACAAAGTAACGAGCGGCTTGTGACAACCCTATGTCAGTAGTGAAGTCAGAAAGGTGGATTTATTTTTTGGAGCTCCTTTTCAGGACGAAAAGCCAGATTTGCTTGGCCGTCGCTTGGCCGTCGCTAGTTCGTCGCTTGTTCGTTCAGTGGAAGGCGCTGATTTACCTTCTGGCCGTTGCAGGTTTATTGCTTGTTCATTCAGTAGAGGGAGCAATTTCATGTACTGGTTGTCGCCTGGTCCTTCCGTAGTGTCTGGTATAGCGCTGTGGATAGCAGTTTACCGGCCGCCTAAGTTCCCATTCACTAGGTACTACAAACTAGGGAAACAAGCAGGACATGGCCTCACTTCCGCGGCATGCCTTCTTTTGGGGATAGTACGTCATTGCCGGTAATAGAAAAGAGGTTGCTGCTCCACTAGTATTTTCTTATACTTACACCGGTTATATAACAGTCAGGTTCCCGCAGAACGATACTGTTCAGTATAAATACCAGCCTTATGGTATAATGGTATCGTAATAGGAATGTGACTTTTAGTACGTGTAATTAAATGAACATTATAAATACGAGATGCAGATGAAAAGACAAACGCTTCTGGTGGCTGTTCTCACCTTACTGAGCTACACTGTGATGGCCCAGAAAATAACAGTGGCCTCTTATAATATGCGTAATGATAATAATACGGAAGATGCTGAACAAGGCAATGGATGGAAGCAGCGTTATCCGGTGATTGCCTCCATGATCAGGTTTCATGGTTTTGATATATTCGGTACGCAGGAATGTATGCACCATCAGTTGGAGAACCTGAAAGACACCTTACCTGGATTTGAATACATCGGGGTTGGCCGTGATGATGGAAAGGAAGCAGGTGAGTATTCTGCTATCTTTTACAATAAAAGCAAGTTCAGGCTACTGGAACATGGCGATTTCTGGATGGCGGAGGTAACTGACAAGCCTAACAAGGGGTGGGATGCAGTATTACCGAGGCTGTGTTCCTGGGGTAAGTTTAAGGAGATCAGATCTGGGTTTACTTTCTATTTCTTTAACCTGCATATGGACCATGTCGGCGTAAAAGCCCGTGCGGAGAGTGCTAAGCTGGTGATGGATAAAGTAAGGAAGATGGCTGGTAATACGCCAACTATTGTAACCGGAGACTTCAACGTGGATCAACGCAGTGAATCTTATACACTGATCAATACTTCCGGTTTGCTGAAAGATGCTTACGAGAGCACCGCTGTGCGGTATGCGGAGAATGGCACTTTCAATGCGTTCAATCCGAATAGTAAGACCGACAGCCGTATTGATCATATTTTCCTGACCAATCGTTTTAAGGTGGAAAAATATGGTATTCTGACAGATACTTACCGTGGTCCGGTAGTGGCCGACGGCAAGGAAGAGAAGGTACAATCGGCTAACTTTCCAAAGGAAGTGTCGCTGAATAAATATGTGGCCCGGGTACCTTCAGATCACTTCCCGGTGATGGTAGTGCTCTCCTGGAAAAAGTAAATATTGATTATTTAGTGAAAAAAGCTCCTGCTGGTATCATCTGGCAGGAGCTTTTTGAATTTTTTTAGAATATTTTTTTTGACACAACAGATAGTTAGGAGTGCGGCTGGATAAAGTAAGGATAAGTTATTAAGGAGTAAGGAAAAAGCTTATCATGATCCTGTTTTTTTCTGCTGACGACGAGTAGTAGTACTCATCTGTGTTTCCATGAGTACATATTTTGATGGGTATTGATTAACAGGTAGTTGTACAGAAAGCGAAAAGGAAGGTTGTTCAAACACACAATAAACGCAGTTAATATTGAAACTGCACGCTCATATATTGCGTATGTTTCTAATATATTATACACGCTTAAGCTTTCGTAATTATTTATGATGCACTTATCTGAAAACGTTGTTTTTACTGCAGTTTTTGGGGCAATGCTTGCCCTTATCGTTTATCTGGTAACCAGACATTATTTTTCAAGCCATGGCAAGACAGACTATCAAAAGAAGATAGAGATAGCCAACAACGAAATGTTGTATTCAATCAGGCCTTTGCTTGTAGAGAAGAAAGTGCCTTCCAAAGAGATATTGGGGGCCGTTCGTTTTTCAACCGCCAAGAAGTACGGAGTGGAACAAAATGACCTATACGATGAATTTTCCCTAACCAGCGACTTAATTAATGAAACGATTGCTAATTCATTTTTGACTTCAGACGAGAAACTGGAGTTCTGTAGTTTGCTGCAGTCTATTAAATAAATGCAATCTGCTTTTTGCCGGTAAGCGCCTTCCATGCTTAATGCTTGGAAGGCGTTTTGCTTGTCGGCTTTTTAGTGTTTTTAGCTGCAGTTGATTTAGAAGCATTTGACTTATCAGTAGCTGCTTTTGTCTTTGCTACTGTTTTGGTAGTAGTAGGCTTACTGCTGGCAGTTTTTTGTGTAGATGTTTTTGCTGTAGCTGGTTTAGGCATAGTTGCTTTTGGTACCGGCTTCTTGGCATTAATTCTTTTGATCTCTGCACTTGCCAGTTCCTTTGCTTCTGCATCGCCTACTTTCAGCGTCTGTTCGTAATATTTTATTGCATTAGCATCGTCGCCTTTTTTAGCATAGATGTTTGCAATGTTATTCAGTACAATGTAATCTTTAGGCGCAATTGCATTAGCCTTCAGGAAGGTCTTCAGTGCATTATCCAGGTCTTCTTTCAGTGTGTATGCCAGACCTAAGTCGGACAGGCTTTCAACATGTTTAGGATAATATTTCAGAACGGTCTCAGAGATCAGTTTAATGTTATCGGCCTGGCTCTTACCAACGTTGTATATCTGCGCGACATATTCCTGTACGGCATTGAGCATGAACTGTTCTGGTTTATCCAGCGGTTTGTTATCTGCCCATTTCCATTTATTGCTAATGGTATGGCCATAGTTGATAGCAGACACCAGTTCTTTTGTGAGGTAGGTATAATTATAATTCTCTCCCAGCATGTAGATCTTGCCGAAGCGCATATCCAATCTGGAAGGAAATTTTGAAATACCTGTGTTAATGTATTTAAATCCTTTGTTCAGTGGATCTTTTTTGTATCCCACTTCACTGGTATAACCAGCAGGATCACCATTCTTTCCGGCTTTCAGGACATTGGAGCCGTTAGCAGTGTGATTGATGGTAACTACTTCCGTTTTACTTTTAGACACGTAGTAATTGAAGTAAGCAATGTAAAGTTCTGCGTCATTGGGTTTTGCTTTTTCCCATTTCGCGAGCAATACACGTTGCTTGGTGGTGTCTCCACTGTTGCTTAACTTCTCAAAATCCTGCTTGTAATTCTGGGCAATAGTAGGGATAGAAAATGCTGTGGACAGCAAAAGAAATGTAGAAAATCTTTTCATATTCATAGGATTGGAATAAACGGTACTACGCCGTTGATATAAAAAATCGAACCTTGTTCTTACTGGTTAGACCAGACCTTAGAGTACAAAGTTACTGAGATAATACTATTTTTCGCCATATTTCGACCTTACGGTCTCAAATAAACTGCTCTCATAGACGCTTTGCGGGGAGATAACCGTTTCATTTACAGGAAGGTTATCGCCATAACGTTCACGGATAATCTCTTTAACAGGTTTACTGCTCAAATCAAACTCTTTCATTTGTTGCAGTTTCCCTGCTTCTACCCCCGCACCTCTCTTATAGATCTTCCATACCAACTCAGAGCAGTATATTTTATCGTCGGACCATTCAAAGTATCCATCATAAGATTTGCCCAGCATCTTCCTGCCTTCTGCCTCCATCTTCTGTAATACTTTGCCGGTCAATAAACTATCTGCATTTTTAAGGCGGCGTACCACATATTTTTTCCCCTCCCCATGGGTAATCCACTCATCAAGTGGCGTCATTCTGACCGGTTGTACCGCTTCCAGTACATAGTCCTTGCCCTTCACTTTCCATATCATGCCACAATGACTAAACTTTGAATGTGTAGCCAGTCTTACTGCTTCACATTGTGGCGACATAGATGTTTGAAATATAACGTCTCCCGAGCGCAACGGTGCTTCCTGCCTGAATGCATAAAGCACAGTAAGCAGTCCTAATGATGTAACAACCAATCCAGTTTTTAATGTCTTGTTCATACGTACATAGGTTTGCGGGTGTAAGCGCTGACGTTATACATATATAAATTTAGCTCATTTTATCAGGACACAAATGTTAAAATCATCGGAAGTTGGGTAGTTTCATTGTATTTTAACGCCTTTTTATGCTTTTTTCTCTCTTTTGGATAAGAAAATTGATGAACGGCATAGATCCGGTGAGTGGCACTACTTACTGTTTTTAGTAGTTATCGGGTCTTTCACAACTACACCCGGCACTTTGCCTCGTGATGTACCGGGAACTTCACAGAGTTAGCAATAAAACACAACTTATTTGCCTTTTCATGCAGCGAATTGGCTGTTTCAATCATCGCCGGATCTGTAATAGTTACCTCCGGATGTAAAGTTACCTCAGAGAAATACCCTCCGCCGTCAGCTGTTTCAATCATGGTACCAGTTGCATGATCCACATAATCAACTACTATTACCCCTGCGGTAGCGCAAAGGTGCAGATACCATAACATGTGACAGGTAGATAAGGAGCCTACCAGCATCTCTTCCGGGTTATAGCGGGATTTATCACCACGGAAGCCCGGATCTGAGGAACCAGGTATCTCAGGTTTTCCTTCAGCCTGCAGAATATGATTGCGTTCATAAGCATTGTATGCAGAGGTACCGGTACCTGTATTGCCCGTCCAGCGGGTTGTCATTGTATAGTTGTGTGTGCCTTTCATAATTATATAACGTGAATAATGATCTAACCATTGTATTCGGCCAGCCGCTGTAACAGGGGTAAGAAAGCTTCTATCAGCGCCAGTTCCTCGGCAGAGAACAGTTTCTCCATGGCTTTTACCAGCCATTCCTCTTTAATACGCCTGATTTCATACAGATGCGCTTTGCCCTTCTCTGTCAACGAAACTACTGACTTCCTTTTGTCCGTTTCGTCCATAACGCGGTTTACACAGCCTACTTCCTCCAACCGGTTGAGTATCTGAGAGATGGCCTGCGCAGATATCCGCTCCATCTCTGCAAGGGCAGAAGGGAGTAGTTTTCCATGCTGATCCAGCAGCCCCATAGTAAGCAGTTCCGCATTGGAAAAGTCAGAGCTGATGTTTTGTTTGCGTAGCTGTCTTACCAGACGGGTAACAGTACTGCGTAAAGAAGCAGCTACTTCATAAGTGTTTGCGGACATAATTTCAAGTCAATTGGCAAAGTTACTTTACATTTTTCTAACTACCTATAGTTAGCCGACCCTAAAAGAATAAATAAATTCCGTTCTGCCTTGTTGCCCTGTTGTGGCCTACTTTACAGTATTAATAGGTGGTTGGATGTTCAAAATCAGCCTTCTGGCAACTCGCCGCCTGGATGAAATCCAGATAAAAGTCGTACTTTTGTAAAGTAACTTTATTAATTTGCTTTATAAAATGCCAATATTTCGCTCACTAAAACACCATAACTTCCGACTTCATTTTATAGGTCAAGCCATATCACTTGTAGGTACCTGGATGCAAAGAGTAGCCATCAGCTGGCTGGTATACCGCATCACAGGGTCGGCCTTCCTACTGGGACTGGTCACATTTCTAAGCCTGATCCCTTCTCTTGTACTGGCCCCTTTTGCAGGTAGCTTCATAGACAGACACAATAAATTTAAAGTGGTCATGGTGACCCAGATAGGTCTCATGCTACAGGCAGGCGTGCTCGCAGCCATGGTCTGGCTGAATTACTACAGTATGCTCTGGATCGCCGCACTGAGCCTCGTGCAGGGATTGATCAACGCCTTTGATACAACAGCGCGCCAGGCGCTAATGGTTGACCTGGTGGATGATAAAGAAGACTTGCCTAATGCGATTGCCCTCAACTCTTCCGCCTTTAACGCAGCCAGACTGGTTGGCCCTGCGCTGGCCGGTATTATTCTCAGCTCATTCGGAGAAAATATCTGCTTCCTGCTTAATTTCCTGAGCTTTATCGCAGTGATTTGTTGTCTGGTGATGATGAAACTGACACTGATACCCGCATCCCGTTCTGATGTGAACATCTGGGCAGATCTGCGTAAAGGATATGACTACCTGCGCGAGTCTCCTGACCTGTCTTCACTGATACTGCTGCTGGCAGCTTCCAGTCTGCTGGTGATACCTTACACTACTTTGTTACCTGTATTTGCCAAAGATGTATTTCACGGAGATGCTACTACCTTCAGCTGGTTTGAAAGCGCAGCAGGACTCGGTGCATTGTTCGGTGCTGTCTTTATGGCCACGCTTAAACCCGGACATGACCTCGTTAAACTAACTATCCTGTCAAGTGTGGTATTCGCGGTAGCGCTGCTGGGATTAGCTGTATCATCATCTATTGTGCTGGCACTGGCTGCTACAGCTGCTACTGGCGGTGGATTAATGATTCAGAACTCTGCTATCAACACCTACCTGCAAACACATGCATCTTCAGAAATGAGAGCCAGAACATTAAGCTACTACATCATGTCATACCAGGGTATGTTACCAATTGGTAGTCTCGTAATAGGATATCTCGCACATTGCTTTGGCGTAGGAGTGGTGGTATTTGCGGAAGGTATACTGGGAATATTGATCGTGCTGGTCTTTATGCTGCACCAACGTGGGATCAGTCATTGGATCAGGGTGCTGCACGTTATCAGGTTCAGATATATGAGATAACGGCTGATTATAAATAGTGTGTCCAGCCTGGCGCCGCAAAGAACCAGACTGAAACACTATGAGGAAAACAACAATGGAAGCAAGGTCGGCATAGATTATCTAAAAGGGGCGGTACAGGTAACAGGACTGGGGTTAAGGAAGGGATCAGTGCAAGCAGCAGGCGCCTTGCCACTATACACTGACGGAGACCGCGGCTCCTAACGAAATAATGGATGAGTTCTGCGCTACTGTATGAGCACTATATGAAATGCCCTAAGAATTGTTTGTACGTCACTATTAGAACGTTTGGAGTTTTTGAACCGGACAGCAGTGAAATTGTTCTCACCCACATCAGGTATATATACGTAGCAGGTCTTTACCTCACCTGTTGAAAAACTAATCGTACACACGCCTTCAAAGGAAATGCCGGCCATATGCAATTGCATATTAATGCGGAATGTCACGTTACTTTCTTTGAAAGCCTGATCAAATAATACCAGCTCCTGGTGCTGGTCTCTCTCATCTCCGAATACCATGATCAGGTCATCCTGCGAGGTAGATAAAGGATCAATATTATCTACTGATCCGAAACCGGATAATTCCAGTAACCCGTTTGTACGCTTCAATACACTATTATCAATTGTTGCTACTGTAGTAATAGCACCACCGGATGCCAGTTGACCAGGTCTTGACAGATGGCCGGGATGGCCATTGTTAAAATAAGTAGCGACAAATTGATTCATCTTAGAATGCAGCATAGTAGGTTGAAAATCTTTGTAAGTATGTTTGTAATCATGCACAAGTATCGGCTACCCATGCACATAATGACCCTGATACGTCAGTACTGATCGTTACTATATAAGATGCTGCCGGATCACGCAGTATCACATAAAGAAGGTGTGAAATCAGTGCCCGCATATAGCATGCAAAAACACGGGCACCTGTGAAAGTGTGTTACATCGTAAAAGGATATTACTCAACAAATTGGTTTCACGAGTCGATGAAAAAAATGCACTTACATAACAAAGGCTTTGTACGTTACAAGATTGATTTTCGTGCTCAGAATCAGGGGTTATCTGCTTCTAAACGGGCTTGTATTCAATAGGACTGATATTTTGTCTGTTTGATCTTCATGTTTACATAACAAAGATACAACAGCATTACGCAGCCATAATGCGTAGCGAAAATGTGGATAACTTCAGTGCACGTAAAAAAAGGGAGAAATGGATATTTCTCCCTGATACATTAAAGAATGAAAATGTTAACTTCATTTAAAAACAAGAAAAGTTACAGCAGGGTAAAATGCGGAAGCTACAAGCTATTGCTCTACCAACTGAGCTACCTGCCGGTTTAACCCGACAGTGAAGGAATCGAACCTCCGACCCATAGATTAACGAAGTATTGCTTTCCTACGACACCTGCCATAAGCAGTTAAAAAAACAGGGTAAAAAATCGAGAGCCCTTTGCGACGACATTTTAACATTAAACTACCTATCCGCAGACAGGGAGAGGAATCAAACCTCTCTTCTCCACCCTGAAACGAAGGAATGCTCTCTAACGACACCTGTTCTAAGAAAATAAGAAACGGGGTAATAACCCGGAAAATAACATACCATCTGCGCCTAACCATCTCGACCACCCGCCTGTTGACGGAGAGGGACTCGAACCCCCGTAGCAAATCACAATCGTTTGGAGTCGAAGTATTACTTTCCAACGACACCCGTTTCTAAAAAATATAAAACATAACTGTACAAGGTAATAAACGGAAGTGCTGTTTATTCTCTAAAAGGAGCGAAGTAACACTTTCCAACGACACTCATACCATTATGCACAGGACATCCGACAGGGTTATAAATAGTCAGCCCTATTTTCTAATACGTGCGCTGCTAATTGCGCCACCTGCCACCGGCAGAGTGGGATTTGCACCCACAACCTCGTAAACCTTAACGAAGTAAGACTGACTGACGACACCCATCATCCTGCATGTTGCCCCGGCAGGACTCGAACCTGCATTCCCTTTCGGGCAGTACGACTATAAATACGCTTCCCTACTCTCCTCTTTCAGATTTCGGTGCACTGTAAATTCTGACCATTACCAGGCACGCCGGTAACGGTATGTTCCGTACACTCCGTGATCAGCAATTTTTCCACGGGCTTTTTCCGCTTAAGCTACAAGGCCAGTTTAACATCCCTTCCTTTTGAAAGGACGTACAACAATGAATATCAATTTCCAGGAATACCGGCAAGGTAAATAACTGATCAACCTATGTGTTCTATACGTGCGATACTCTTACGCCATCTGCTGACAACAGCGCTGTTACTGTTGCTGTCAGCAGAGTGGGACTCGCACCCACACACCGTATTGTTAATCGAAGTAAGGCTGCCCAAACGACACCTGCCTTCCCGGATAAGTTCCACCTCCTTCCCTTTTGGAGGGAGGTGGAAATGAGGTAAACAAAAAACGAATATTTATAGTGAAAGGCCGGCTATCTCAGTGACTGCATCACTTCCTCTCTCAATTGCATCAAGTATCTCAAAGATCTTGTCACTCCAGCCACCTATGAGGAAAACATCGTCCTGACGTACATCCAGCGGTACCGTTCTGTATCCCGCCAGGTTGAATAGATACAGTTTTGCATCCGGCGCTATCTGCTTGTACTTTGCCCATTTTGCTGACATAGTATTCGCCCCAGACGTGTTGCTGGTATTGCTATCCCACAGCTGTCCATCTGTAAACATCATGATCTTGTCAGCTACATATCTCTTATTAATCAGATCTTCCAGCACCAGGTATCCATTAGTGGAATAACCCACTTCACCCTCACGCCTGTAAAATTCATCCACGTTACCAAGTATGTTATCCGGAGACATACTCACCGCTTTCCAGGTGTCTCCAAACATACCGGTGATAACATTGCTGCACTTATGCTGAAGCAGCATCGCCAGCAGCAGACCAATATCATACAGTAGTACCTTGCTTTTGGCAGATACAGGCTGCTGCATAGATCCAGATACATCACACGCAATCACCACCCGTGTGTTACTGTCAAAACCTCTGATGTGTGCAACACTGGATTGCAGCGCTCTTTCAAGTGCTCGCTTCAGCGATATAATCGTACCATGCTGAATATCCTTCAGTTCTCTGTAAGCAGCCAGATAACGGAATGGCAGCTGCTTCGCCTTCATCACTGCATGACTGTCTCCCAGCATATCATACACCTTCTGCAGGTATACCGGATCAACATCATAACTCAGCATATTACGCAGGTTGCGCATAGCAGCCATATAACCCAGCTTACCACTTTCTATCAGCTCTGTCCATACCCACTTGAAGGCATCCTTCTTCTCAGCTTCAGTATTATACTTTGCCTGTCCTGCCGCTGATAGCGCAGTCTCCCACGTATAAGGCGTTTCCAGTTCATCCTTTGCTATCTTGTCAAACAGCGCCTGTTGCCTATCATCCTTTGCCTTAGGATGTACAATAAACAGTGCATCCTTTAACGTGATGTCGGCCTTACGGTTATATTTTGCGAACTGATACTCGTCAAATTTGTTGAACGCTACAGCAAGCCCCTTCTGCAGCTGCTTGCTCAGATGATTCAGCTTCTTCATTTTCGTTCTCTGATTGGCCAGCGTATAATAGGCCAGTAGCTCGGTGATCTCGTCTGCACGCTGAATCACACGGCCTGACATCTTTCCCACCAGGTCATCTCCTTTGTGTACCTTCGCCAGCTCCACTGCCAGCACCATCGGTACTGAACGCAGATACATCTTCTCACGGGTATACACCGCCAGGCGCGCTACGAAGCCTGGATCATTTTTAGCAATCAGTGTCCTGATTCTTTCCAGCTTCTCTGTGCCTTTTTCATAAAACTGGTCTTGCAGAGAAGCAGTAACTACCGTACTATAAAGCTCCATCGCAGGTGTCAGCGTATACGCCTTCGCACCTTCGTGATTCGTCGCTTTTTTTGTAGTTGTAAGCAGGTTAAATCTCATGACCGTTTGTTTTTGTTTGATGATACAAAGTTGAAAGCCATGTGCGCACTTTTTTTGCGCAGCGCCAGATTATTTCAATCTTTTTTTAAAAAATATTTTCAGCTGAAGAAGATCATCTTGTGCATTGCATATTATTTACATGATAATCAGCTGATTCGATTTGCAGTATACCTTATCCTCTCGCCGCAGGGGGAAAATGTGCAAGTATTGGGGAAGACTGTCCATTTACCAGCAAGCAGCTTTGACGCAATTTTACATCGTCAATAACGACGACACAAACAGTTCAATATATAAAGACATGAAAACTTTTAATGTTCCTACCAGAGAAGAAGTAAGTTCCAATAACCAGGCACTGTTTGACAACCTGCAGAAAGGCCTTGGTAAAGTGCCTAACCTGTACGCTGCCATGGCATACTCAGAAAATGCACTGGCCTCTTATCTGCACCTGCAGGGTGCTAAGTCATCTCTGAAGCCGAAAGAAAAAGAAGTTGTAAACCTCGTTGTCAGCCAACTGAATGATTGTGACTACTGTCTCGCAGCACATACCTTCATCAGTAAACGTGCAGGATTCACGGATGAACAGATCATTGAAATCAGAAAAGGCGGTGCTTCCTTCGATCCTAAACTGAACGCGCTGGCTATATTGGTAAAAAGTGCGGTTGAACATAACGGTAAAGCTGCGGCAGCGGCTGTCGATGCATTCTTCGCTGCAGGTTATACCAACGAAAACCTGGTAGATGTGGTAGTGCTGATCGGTGATAGGATGATTACCAACTATTTATACGGTCTTACGCAGGTGCCGGTTGATTTTCCTCCCGCTCCTTCCTTATCATAGTCAGATCCTATCCATAAAACCGGGCTGCAGCCGCTCCACCATATGGAGCTGGCTGCTTTGCTCCCGCAGCCATCATTACAGCCTGTCTAAGGTATACCAGCTGCCAACATACTGATATTGTTCCTACCTGCCTGGTTCCGCTCTGGTTTTTATACCAACCGGACGCTAACAGGTCACTAAGAGGTCACTAAGAGGTCACTTCAATATCCCCGGGATATTGAAGTGACCTCTTAGTGACCTTATGAAGATCCGATCATATAAAATATTAAGCGAAGCCAATACGATCATCATTTGTTGCTTTCACTATTTAATCACGCGGTTGTGATAAGACAAATGGCTGGTCCTGCGGCCGGATAGCACTGATACCCCGTAAAAAAGAAAAAGGCCCCCTCGTATAAACGAAGCGGCTTTACTTCCTGATTAACATAACCATAGTGAACTAATATCTTCTTCGAAAGCTCAATTTCTTTATCATGACATCATTGTCTATATCGCAGATAAGGCAAGTGTTGCTCAGTACCGACGGATCAGCGCCGAGCAGGTACATGTATGTTCTGAGGGAATGTGTACAATCGGGTAACCAGCTGACGGTGGCATCCCCCAGAGAATCCAGGGGGATACCGTGATGCACATGGTCATAACCAAAGGCATCCAACAGTGTAGGAATAAGGTCAGGCAGATTATAATAACGCTCGCTGGTAGTGATCAGGGCGTTGTAAAAAGATACAAAAGCTGCATCTCCCACACAAGGAGACCCGAATGTATATAAGCGGCAGGGATGTAACGTGTACGCGTCTCCCGCTGCAAATAAGGTGGCCATGGCAGCCCCCAGGCTATGACCGGTACAAACCATAGGCTGCGTATCGTCTTCCGATTGCATATTGGTATACTGAATGCTGTACCTGATATATTTTAATAAGCCTTTGGGCTTTATCTGCCCTGGCTCAGAAAATGTCATACTATTAAACATGTCCAGAAATCCTGACACCACATTGCCACTGTTATTCCCGAAAGGGCCAGGCGAAGGAAGTATGTCCAGCTTCTCTGCCCAGTCTAAAAATTCAGCAGATCCCCTGAGCGCCAGTACATACGTAGTAGGTGCATCCGGAGAATAATTACTCTTCGCCAGAAAACCACTGTACGCCAGTATATTTCTACCTTTACAGGTATCTCTTCTGTGGATGTTATAAACAAGTGAATAACCAGCCGGGAAGTATGGGTATTGCTCCTGCAGCGGACTTTGCTCCGTTACCTGGTAGGCTGCGTCTAAAAAATAGGCATATTTCAGTGCAATGGTCTGCGTTGTATTTACCATAACCCCTTCTGTTAATCAGTGAATATGCAGTAAAATTAGCCGCAATGTCACTCCTGAAGGATGGAAATGGCATAAGATGCCCATTTATGGGTATAAGTGGTTAAACCTGGGGAATGGCCTGTTGCTGTTCTGCGATAGCCGCAGGTGTATTCCTGGATCGCTTCAGCAGATAATGGGCAGTCAGTACTTCTGCCAGCGGAATCAGCATCAGTATACTCCATGTTATCAGTACACCTTTCTGAATGCCTTTCAGGAAATGGTCTGCCTGTATCAGTGCCACTTTAGTAAACAGTCCCATTTTGACTACTTCTTCGATACGTGAGGCCATCAGCTCATTACTTACGGCTTCCTCCAGCCCCAGTTTCTCCTTCAGTACCTTCCTGATAGTATGCCGGATCATCTGCGCCACACCTTTCCCTTTTGTCAGCTTCAATGCCCAGGATGTTACCATATTACTGCTGGCCTGCAGGGTCTGCTGCCGGGCTAGCAGGCTGTCGTAATGTGCATATACTACGTCTGCTACTTCGTCAATCACCTGGTCTGTCGTTACTGTTGACAGCCTGATATGATGGTCACGCATATAACGGCTCACAGCTGCGGAGGTTTGCTGGTCAATAGGTGAGGGTATACGTTCAACGTATACGGCCGTGTGTGCTTTGATATCTTTACGCAGACTATTGAAGAAGCCCCACTTGGTTGCCAGAAAGCCAGTCAGTACAGGTATCAGTACAAAATAACTGTATGCTAGGAACTTCAGCGCCTTGTACCTGCGGGTAATCAGTATTTTTTTACGGAGAATGATCAGTACGATCAGGGGGATAAAAAAGGCTGCAATTCCTGTAAAGATTGCGCCAGAGATAACAACGCCAGGGTTAACAAAGTCGCCCAGTTGGGCCAGGGTGTTATACATTTCTTTCATACAATGCTACAATGTGAAGTACTAAGATATATTAATTATACTAATACTTCATATTGTAGCATCTATTACTGCTGAACAGCTCAGGCATTCTGCCTGACAATCTGTTCCAGGTTATTTACAGGTACTACGCCAGATTGACGCCATACCACCTTACCCTGTTTAAAAAGGATCAGTGTTGGAACACCTTGCACATTGTAAGCATTGGCCGCTGCGGGATTTTTATCCACATCGACCTTCAGGATAGTAGCTGTATCGCCTACTTTCTGCTTCAGCTGGTCAAGGATAGGTGCCTGCATTTTACAGGGGCCACACCATGTTGCGAAGAAATCCACCAATACCGGTTTGTCACTATTTATAATTTCTGAAAACGTTGCCATAATTATAACTGTTAGTATACGCCATATAACACAAAAAATATGCAAAACTGCCGATACCTGAAGTTGTGACAGTCTCTGCTATCTTTTGGGATAGCGCCTGCTAAAAGCCCGGTATCCATTAAATTTACAGGTATATCTTTAAACTGTGCAGTCATACGCCAGTATGAATGTGCGATCTTTACTACGCTATCTAAATTCTTTCATGTTTTAAAGTGAATAAAATGGAATACAGATTTTTAGGAGGATCAGGATTGCAGGTACCGGTATTGACTTTTGGTACCGCTACCTTCGGAGGAGGTAATCAATTTTTCAAAGCATGGGGCAGCACACAGGTAGATGAGGCCACCCGCCTGGTTAACCTCTGCATGGATGCCGGCGTTAATTTATTTGATACTGCTAATACATATTCCGACGGACTATCTGAAGAGATCCTGGGAAAGGCCATCGGTGGGCAGAGAGACAAAGTACTGATCTCTACCAAATCCACCTTCCCGATGGGCAACGCTTCCGGGGCTAACTACCAGGGTTCCGGCCGTTCCCAGCTGATTAAGAACGTAGAAGCCAGTCTCAGACGGCTGAATACCGACTACATCGACATTTATCATATGCACGGTTTTGATGGGAATACCCCTGTTGAAGAGGTATTACGCAGTCTGGACGACCTGGTACAGAGCGGGAAGATCCGGTATATTGCGGCGTCTAACTTCTCTGGCTGGCACCTTATGAAGTCACTGTCTGTATCGGAGAGATATGGATGGAGTAGATACGTGGCGCACCAGGTATATTATTCACTTGTTAACAGGGAATATGAATGGGAACTAATGCCATTGGGGCTTGACCAGAAAGTAGGTGCGCTGGTATGGAGTCCGCTGGCTGCTGGTATGCTGGGCGGAAAATACCGCCGTAATCAGCCATTCCCTGCCGACAGTCGTGTAGCCCAGGGAGGTAGTCCGGTACCATCATTTGCAGTACCTGATGAACTACTGTATAAAGTGGTCGATGCGCTGGATGAGGTAGCCGCCGAAACTGGTAAAACAGTGGCACAGGTAGCGCTTAACTGGCTATTGCAACGGCCTACTGTGTCCAGTATCGTTATTGGTGCAAGGAATGAAGAGCAACTGAAGCAGAACCTGGCTGCTGTAGGCTGGAATCTGACCGTTGATCAGATCAAGAAGCTGGATGCTGCCAGCGATGCACCTACCGTGTATCCCTACTGGCATCAGCGCAATAACCTCAAACTAAACCCGTTGCCAAAGTTTTATTAACAGGTAATTGATATAATGATTGATACATTAGGCAGTAGTCAGCATATCAGTTGACTACTGCCTAATGTATACTTATACTACATATTTCTTCTCTAAATACTGATATATCGCACTCATATCCAGCGATCCCAATCCCTCTTTCATCGCATCCTGCAAAGTATCTGCCAATGCATTACCAATAGGTGTGTCCATACCCTGGCCTTTTGCAAGCCGGATATCTTTTGCCAGTAGTCCTAACTGAAATGCTGGTGTAAAGTCATGATTGACGATGTTGGGCGACTTCATATTGGTGATAGCGCTGGCAATAGGACCATTACTGATCAGTGGCAGGAACTGTGCCGGTTGAATACCATTGTTCTGTGCAAATACGACTGCTTCAGAAAGTCCCTGCAGTGTAATACCCAGGAATGTATTGATTGCCAGCTTTGCATAGTTACCTGCGCCATTTTCGCCTAACAGGTGCGCTGCTTTACCCAATACGTCGAATATGGGTCTGGCGCGTTCAAAGTCTTCCTGCCGCCCACCTGCCATAATAATAAGCTGTGCCTCCTGTGCTGGTTTTACACTGCCGGATACAGGCGCATCCAGGTACCAGCCGCCTGCTGCTTCGCACAGCGCAGCCAGTTGCCGTGTAGTATCCGGAGATACAGTGCTCATATCAATTGATAGCATACCACGCTTCAAAGTAGCAGACAGTATACCATCTGTTCCTTCATAGATCTCTTTCAGTGCTGCATCATCAGCTACCATCGTAATAATGATATCCACATGCTCTGCCAGTTGCCGGGGCGTGGCAGCAGTTTGCACGTCCAGTTGCTCCTGCAAGGCAGTGGCCTTTGCGGCAGTGCGATTATAGACGGTGACACCAAATCCGGCTTTTACCAGGTTAGTTACCATGGGAATACCCATTTGTCCTAATCCGGCCCAACCTATTTTTATATCATTCATAAGACTACGTTTAATGATCTGTATAAAGCTAGGAAAATCATGCTAACTACGTACCCGCTCACGATGAATATTCCTGATCTTTTTGCTATACAGATGCGCCTGCCCGTTAACGCAACCAGTGCGCAGGTAATAGGGCAGCAATCGGAGACAGGAGGGTAAAAAGTACAATAAGAGTCGCCAAATGTGCATTGTTCACCCCCCTTGCACCATGTAATTTTGTGTCATCAGCTGAATGATCAACAAACAAGCAAAACAATTAAAACATTATAGTATGAAACGTACAGCATCTGCCATCTGGAATGGCACCATCAAGGAAGGTAACGGTAACATCAGTACTCAGAGTACCACATTAAATAAAACACAGTACTCCTTCAACAGCCGCTTCGCGGAAGGTGTGGGTACTAATCCGGAAGAGCTGATGGCAGCAGCGCATGCAGGCTGCTTCAATATGAAACTAACGCTCGATCTGGAAGCAGCAGGTTTCAAGGCAGATACGCTGGAGACTACGGCAGCTGTAACACTGGATAACGGTACCATAACCCGGTCTGACCTTGTACTGAAAGCAAAGGTGCCTGGTATCTCTGATGAGCAGTTCCAGCAAATCGCTGCCGGCGCTAAAGCAGGTTGTCCGGTAAGCCGTGCTTACGCAGCAATTGAAATTTCTCTTCAGGCAGAACTGGTTGGTTAACATAGGGTTCAACGATCAATATATCCTTTTTCTGACTCCTCACTGGTCGGCCAGTGGGGAGTCTCTTTTTTTTATCTAACTTCCGGTACCTTTAATGATCAGCAGGTACAAGATGAAAGAGCAGGAAAGTATATTTGATGATAGTATCACCGACAGCCTGTCGGTAAGGCGGCGTGACCTGTTATCCACCACAGTGAAAGTGTATATGTGGATCTGTATGATCCTTGGTATACTACTCATGCTGACTACCATCACGATGGTGGTAGAAGAAGTGCTGAAAAACAATCGTAACAACGGGTCGTACGATATGATGGTATATGTATCTGTTTTTACGTTTGTTACTGTAACGCCAGGGTTCCTATTATTCCTCATGTCTTTTCTTTTATGGCGGGAGGTAAAATGGGCAATAAAGTTCAACTGGATAGTAGCAGGAATATGGTGTATACTGGTAGCATTTAATATCGGCATTGAAGCCCCGGAAGGACTTCTGCTGCTTATTCCTGTTGCTGTCATGATGCCCTATTGGATCTCCCTGAACAATATTCAGAAACGCTGGGAAGAATAATATACGTTTGCAAAGAAGCGCAAATTATTGTTGCGGTCGGAATGGCTTTTCAGAAATTTTTGTACTTTTGTCTTCCACTCAAACAGAGATACACTAATGTGAGATTTAATTTCTTTCAGGAAAAATAAACAGGCACGCCGCTAATAGCGGTGGTGTTTATTATTCATTCTTTAAAGAAGGAAATAATGCTCATTCTTCAAGGTGTAAGTTATACCCATCCCAATAGAGATATACTCTTTACAGATATCCATCTTACTGTTAATAAACAGGATAAAATAGCCCTGATCGGTAATAACGGTGCAGGCAAGTCTACATTACTGAGAATCCTTGCAGGTGAACTACTACCCTCCGCAGGTATACTCAAGGCTGATGTAAAGCCCTATTATATTCCGCAGCTGTTTGGCCAGTATAATGACTATACAGTAGCGCAGGCATTGAGAATAGCCGATAAGATCAATGCATTGAGAGAGATCCTTGCCGGCAACGTCACGGAAGGTAATATGATGGTTCTGGACGATGACTGGACAATAGAAGAACGTTGCCTCGAAGCTTTTGCCTATTGGCAATTGCAGGATATTGAACTTACACAGCCTATGCGTATGCTTAGCGGCGGACAAAAAACAAAGGTCTTCCTGGCAGGTATTATGATACATCAGCCGGAACTGGTTTTGCTGGATGAACCCAGCAACCACCTGGACGTTGGAGCCAGAGCGGTGTTGTATGATTATATATCCACAACCACCAATACATTGGTAGTTGTAAGCCACGACAGAACATTATTGAATCTGTTAGAGACAGTGTTTGAACTAAGCAGGCGTGGTATTACCGTATATGGTGGTAACTATGAGTTCTATGCAGCACAGAAGGCGATTGCCGGTGAGGCGCTTAGTCAGGATGTAAAGAGTAAGGAAAAAGAACTGCGTAAGGCCAGAGATACTGAGCGGGAGTCCATCGAAAGGCAGCAGAAGCTGGATGCCCGCGGTAAAAAGAAACAGGAGAAGGCAGGTCTACCTACCATCTTAATGAATACGCTACGCAATAATGCAGAGAAAAGTACTTCCCGCCTGAAGGGAATACATGCTGAGAAAGTAGGTAATATATCAGACGAACTTAATCAGCTACGGAAAGAGTTGCCGGATATTGATAAGATGAAGATGGATTTTGACAACTCCTCCCTGCACAAAGGCAAAATACTGGCGACAGCCAGAGATGTCAACTTCAGCTATGGCGACAAACTGTTATGGCAGGAGGCGTTGAGCTTTCAGATTGTTAGCGGCGAACGTATTGTTATCCGTGGCCGGAACGGGTCAGGTAAAACGACGCTGATCAGGATGTTACTGGGCGAGCTGCAGCCACAGGAAGGCACGCTGAACAGAGCGATCGTGAAGACCGTCTATATAGACCAGGACTATTCGCTGGTGGATAATAACCTAAGTGTATACGAACAGGCTGCGAAATACAATAGGACCGGTTTACAGGAGCATGAGATAAAAACGCGGCTGAACCGTTTCCTCTTTACCCGTGAATACTGGGATAAGCCCTGTGAGGCGTTAAGCGGAGGCGAGAAAATGCGACTGATGTTATGTTCCCTGACCATCGGTAATCAGTCACCGGATATTATAGTGCTCGATGAACCGACAAACAACCTGGATATTCAGAATATAGAAATACTGACTGCCGCCGTTAACGAATATCAGGGGACGCTGATTGTCATTAGCCACGATACATATTTTCTCGATGAAATTGATATCAGCAGAGAGATACAATTGTAAGTAGTTAGTATGAAGGATATTCCGGATAGCGTATGTTATATAGCAGGTAATGCATCAGCAGGTTTATGAAATCCGGAATTTTTATACTAATTTTTAGCTGAAATCATTATAAGACACTAATGATGCCGGCTACTTTGCCAGTATCTAAATGCTAACCCGTATATGCGTTCATTTTTACGTACCCTGGTTGTAAGTTGTATTGCGCTTACAATATCAGTTATTGCTACCGCACAGTATACTCCGCCTGCAACCTTTTACCAGATGGTAGATGTTTCAGCATTTAAAGGTAGTTCCTTTACGCTGGAATGCTGGGTATATGCTGAGCGCCTGGATCTATCTTCCGGAACAGCATTGATGGCGCTGGGTTTTAATCAGCGTACGCAGGTAGGGACGGCTGTGGGTAAGTTGAGTATGGCAGACTTCAAGGCAGGAGAATGGAACCGGCTGACAGTATCCGGTAAGATTGATAAAAAGGCAGATTCCCTGGCTATCGGTGCTCTGTATTCGGGGAAGGATAAGTTCTTTTATGATGACATGAAACTGACCATTAAAGGAAAAGAGATAGCTATCGGTAATTCCAGCTTTGAACAACCTGAATTGTCTCCCTGGAAGTTTATGAATACACCTGATGCTGTTACCAGGGCAGCAGGAAATCAGCGGATGCATAGTGGCAAACAGGCGTTACAGGTAGATGCTTCGCAAATTGTTTCTACCGGATATGGTACGAACGACAAGGCCGGCCATTATGCGGATGTGAATGGCAACCGTATTTATTACGAGGTATATGGAGATGGTGAGCCGCTGTTACTGTTACACGGAGCGCTGGAGTCAATAGTATCTTTTGAAAAACAGATACCCGCATTGTCTCAATCTTTTAAAGTGATAGCAGTTGATACCCGTGGTCATGGAAAATCTACGGCAGATACTACACGGCTGACGTATGAGCTCTATGCAGCAGACATGTATCAGCTACTGAAGGTATTAAAGCTGGATGCAGTGAATGTACTGGGATGGAGTGATGGAGGGAATACCGGGCTGATTATGGCCATGCGTTATCCGGACAAGGTAAAAAAGCTGGCGGTATCAGGCGCGTGCCTCTTTGCTGATACCACCGCTATTGAAAAATTTGTGCTGGATACTGTGCGTAGTCGCGTAAAGATGCTGGAAGCATTACCTGGTAATGCCCGGCAGTTTGAATTGCGGGTAAGCCGTTGTTTGCTGGAAGAACCTAATATAAAACCATCGGAGCTTCAGTTAATAAAAAGTCCGGCGCTTATTATAGCCGGTGAGCGGGATTTCGTTAAAGCAGGTCATACCCGGTTAATTGCGGACAACATTCCCGGTTCAAAGCTGCTGATAATTGACAATACCACGCACGACGTTCCCAGAGAAGCGCCTGATCTGTTTAATAAGCAGGTAGAAGCTTTCTTCAAGGGCCGTTAGGCAGTATAGCTCTTCCGGTATATTGTATGAAGTAATTCCGGTAAATCAGTCCTTATGCATGTCCTTCATAAGGTGTGATATCAACGTAGTATTTCTTTGGATTATCACCGTCAATGTATACGGATATTTTCTTTCCAGCGCCTATTCTAGGGGTGGGGTCAGACCAGAGAAAGCCGCTTTTAAATGCCTTCTTTTCACCCGTCAGCGGATCTTTCCACTCACAACGGATAAAGAAAGGATGGCGGTTATTCACACTGACATATTCATTGATATCCACACTGATGAAATCAGCAAGTACGAGTTGTCCGGATTCTTTCAGGCGGGCATTACTGGCATGCCTGATTTTTCTTACTGCATGAAAGCCCAGACTGATCAGCGTAAACAGCAGGCCGATACCTCCAACGATGATAGCGCCCAGGTAACTTCCCCAGCCGGCAATAGCGGCGTTATCAGGATCCCAGGGGTCATAGTAAATAACCACCGTTTCACCTACTTCGTAAGCCGGAGGGTTGGAAGAGAAGCTGGCAATATAGCGGTGTTCGACGCCCTTGTCATCAGTGTAAATAACTACAGGTGAATATGTTCTTGAGCTTTTGCCGCCAGAGCTATTGCGATTTTCCACCAGATCAACTACCCGGCCATTGGCTTTAAGGGCAGTACGTTCAAATTTTTTGGTATTGTAGGTAAGAAAGCCGGCGACCAGCAGCAAGATAAATCCCACGGCTAAAAAGATGTTGAAAATCAGAGAGACATTAGTTCTTTTCATGGGGTAATAGGTGTGTAATATGGTGTAATATACTAATATTATGTGGAAGGCCGGGTTGATATTTGCCAGCTGCTGTTATGGTGAGACAGGACATTGCAGGTGAATTAACTAACCGGTTTCCTGTGCTGATACCAGGAAAATCAGATAAGTTTGTATTTTCTGCCGCCATGTATACAAGACTCAGAGAACATATAGAGAAAGTTGTCCCGCTGACGGATGAGGAATTTGCATTTATCAGTAAGCATTTTAATTACCGCAAGGTGAAGAAGCATCAGTACCTGATTCAGGAAGGAGATACGACGGTATATTCTTATTTCGTGATGACAGGATTACTGAAGCTGTCGCATACGGATGCCAATGATAAAGAGCATGTATTGCACTTTGCTACCGAAGACTGGTGGGTGAGTGACTATCAGTCGTATTTCCATAAGACCAAAGCAACGATGTCGCTGGACTGTCTGGAGGATGCTGAAGTATTATACATTTCCCTGGAAGATGATCAGCAGTTACATGCAGCGTTACCCAAGATTGAACATTTCTTTCTGAGGAAATCCCACCTTAGTTATATTGCCTCTCAGCAGCGTATATTATCCCTGCTTTCCACGAGTGCCAAAGAGCGGTACGAACAATTCCTGCGGCAGTATCCCACACTGCTCCAACGGGTGAATAAAACATTGATTGCATCTTATCTCGGTGTATCCCGGGAAACGCTGAGCAGGTTATCTTCTTAGTGTGATAATTGTCACGCGTAATTTGTGAGGTATGTCCTGCGGGATGTGCGGCGTTATTCTCAGCTTTGTAGTAGAATTTTTAACTACAATCATGAATAAAGCAACATGGGTATTAGCATCATTATTGATAGCAGTTATACCCTTATTCGCACAAACGCAAAAACAATATAAGATGGAAAAGACGATCATCAACCCTTGGAAATGGCAGGACCAGCGTAGTTATGTACAGGCAGTAGAAGTTAAAAATGTAACAGGCACATTATACTGTTCAGGACAGGCCGCAGTAGATGCTGATGGTAAATCAAGCACAGCGGATGCAAAAACACAGTTGCTGCAGGCAATGGAAAACCTGGAGACAGTGATCAGCCAGGCAGGTTACGAGTGTAAGAACATCGTACGACTGACCATCTACACAACAAATGCAGAAGAGCTGCTTCCTCATTTTTTTGAGATATTCCAGCCATGGGTAGAGAAGCATGGTATGAAACAGGCGCTGACTTTTATGGAAGTGAAAAGTCTGTTTGAGACATTGAAAGTAGAACTGGAAGCGACAGTGGTAAAGTGACGTGTGCAGATGTTCTATACATAACAAATGGGCCTTTATATACGAAGGCCCCTTTGTTATGTATAGAAAGACATTACCAGTTTACTTCCTGGAAATCTTTGAACAGCAAACCGTATAGTTGCTCACCTTGCATACCCCTGTAAATCGGGTCGTAGATGCGTGCTGCAGCGTCATCGAGCATAAGCGGTGGTATATATCCTTTTTCTTCCAACCGGGTACGTTTCTCTATCGGATTTCCGGTAGATACCCAACCAACATCTACACTGTTCATATAGATGCCGTTTTCAGCATAGTCTCTGCCGCTGGTGCGTGTCATCATATTCAGGGCAGCCTTGGTCATATTGGTATGCGGATGGAAGATCGTTTTACCCTGGTAGCTGAATTGTCCTTCTGATGAACTGACATTGATGATGTATTTGTCTTTGTGAGGTGAGTGCATCATCATTGGTTTCAGCCTGCTATTGAGCATGAATGGAGCGATATTATTCACGAGGTTAGCAGAGAGTACTTCAGCAGTATCTACCTCTTCCAGTTTCATTGTCCAGGAATTGCTATCGCGCAGGTCCAGTGGCTGATCGAAGTAGTCTGTTTTATGTGCGGGGAAGAAGGTATGGGCAGCAAGCAGTTGCTCATTGGATTCCAGTTGCAGAGGAGCCGCTACCAGCGGATTGGCCAGTATACGTGACTGATCATCAGCTGGGATAGTATTCAGTAGAAGCTGTTTATCTATCAGTGGCTTATAATATACAGCAGGATACGAGATGGTCTGTGCTGCATTATTGATGATGATATCGATGCTTGTAAAGTTGTTCTGAACATACTGGATAAACATTTCTACCTGCGGGATAGAAATGAGATCGAGACTGTAGATGAACAGGCGGTGTTTCCAGGTGTTGAAATCCGGCTCTTTGCTATAGCTCAGTAGTGCGTCAGCAGCAAACCTGGTAGTAGCGATAACTGTAGCGCCATCCCTGAGTAGTTTCAGGGCAGTGACGTAGCCTATTTTCATCCTGGCACCGGTAATGATCACTGTTCTGGTATTCAGGTCCAGACGCTGTGCTTTCTTTTGAGAATGGACGTCAGCGCAGTCAGGACATAACCGGTGGTAATGGTGATGTAAGACAGTGAAGAGCGTTCTGCAGGCATAACAGACAATTGGTCTTTGCAATGGTTGTTGCAGAGGGATGGGAATGATGTTGTCAATCAGCTGACTAACAGAAGCGCGTCTGGCTTGTCTGAAAGTGGTTGTCTGGGCGATTGCTTCCATACTGGTATTTCTCCGGTCAGCCGCCGCCGCTTGTTTTATATCTTTCTTTGCAGTTTTGTATATCTTGGTTACCAGACCCTTCAGGCGGTCTGTATCGGGAGAGTCGAAGGGATGTTTGCCGAGGAACTGTAAGATCTCATAAAACTTGTCCCATTCCTGTTGCGAAAATTCCTTCATAGGGGATAGGCTTATATTGCTGAAAAAGTGCGGATAGGAGCTGGAATCGAACCAGCAACTTCCTGCCTGAGCGCAGGCACTCTTCCTTTGAGCTATCCTATCCGGGCGCAAATATATGACATATGTTGTTGTTTTTATACATGATAGCTTTCTTCAGGTAAGCCATCCTTTTGGGGATAGATATGATTGCTGTGCTTTTAAGTTTTTCTTAACAAATGCATTTATGGAAACGGCTGATTGAGGGAATCATGCTAACAATCACCTAAATCCGCTTCTATGAACCAAAAGATGTTTATTCCCCTCATAGCTGTTTTCAGTACAGCTTTGCTTATCAATACCTTAGATGTAAGCCGTTCTGGTACAGGGGGCCATGTGCCTGTATCGGTACCTGTACCGGCGGATACCGCTATTCAATCTCCTCAAGTAGCACAATCGCGTATCCAGATTGTATTTGCCCTGGATGCCACTGGTAGTATGGGTGGATTGATCGGCGCAGCCAAAGAGAAGATCTGGTCTATAGCAGGTAGTCTGGCACAGGCAGATCCGGCACCGGTGATTGAGATCGGCCTGTTGTTTTACCGGGATAAGGGCGATGCCTTTGTAACGAGGAAAGTGGCATTGTCCAGTGATCTGGATGATATATATGCTCAACTGATGCAGATAGATGCCAATGGAGGCGGAGACAGGCCGGAAAGTGTGAACCAGGCACTACATGAAGCGGTGACCCATTTTCAATGGGACAGGTCGGATAAGACCTATAAGGCAGTATTCCTGGTGGGTGACTGTCCGCCGCATATGGATTACCAGGATGACGTGAAATATCCTGTCAGCTGCTCACTCGCCAAAGAGAAAGATATTATACTGAATACGATCCTGATGGGAGGGGACCGGGGTGCGATGCGTATCTGGAGAGAAATTGCCAACTGTAGTCAGGGTACTTATGCCCAGGTGGACATGAATGCGAATGATATAGCTGTGCATACGCCTTATGATGATCGGATTGCCGATATTTCTGACAGGTTAGATGCTACCAGGATCTATTTTGGTAGTACAAAAGACAAATCAGTGTCATCCGAGAAAGTAGCGAAGGGGCTGCGGATCACGAGTGCCTCCAAATCCAATGTAAAAGCCCAGCGGGCGGAATACAATGCCTCCGGGGCAGGTAAGGAAGCTTATTACGGCAAACAGGAACTGTTGGAGTATTCGCGCGAGGATGTAGCCAGGGTAGACCAGATCAAAGAGGAAGAGCTGCCGGAAGAGATGAAACGTATGAGTGTTGTGGAGCGCAGAGCTTATGTGAAGGAGAAACTGGCCGAGCGGGACAGTCTGACAAAGGAACTGCAGCTATATATGCAGAAAAGGCAGGATTATATTACCAAGGATCTGAAAGAGCGTAGCGCCGCCGAGGTAGACAGTTCTTTCAGCAACAGGATCTACAAAAGTATTCAGCAGCAGACCGAGAAGAAGAATATCCGTATCAAAGGAGGAGCGAAGTATTAAGGATCAGCGCCTATACAGGCTGGTATCAGCTATTGGCGAATGCCAGCCTCTTTTTCATCTCCTCCATCACATTGTAGATGATAAGACATCTGCCGTAATGCATCTGCATGGCAAACAGTCTTCCGGTGAAGCCCGGGTGATGCAGGGCGGGGAAGTCGCGGCATACCTGGAAACGCTTTTCATAGATGCTGCATTTGTTACCATCCAGAAAGTGGCAGGGAATGGTGTTCATTAACATGTCGCCATATCCGGAGCCGGTTTCTATGTATTGTGCTTTTACATCTTCCGGAGAGCGTTGGAGATGTGTGGCCAGGGCCGTCACTTCTTCTTCCGTTACACCTATCATCAGGGTGCGGCAGCAGTTACCACACGTAGTACAGTCTATTTGCGGCGTAATAAGCGTGTCCAGCTCACCGACAAGGCGATCGATGGCTGTACCGTCATGAGCGGAAAGAAAGGCCTTAAATGCCTGATTTTCGGCTTCCTTTTCCTCAGCATGCTGAGCGATTGTTGCTAGGTCTGTTATAATTTCCAAGAGCGCAAGGTACAAAAAATGCCGGAGTTACTGTTATGCGTCAGGCTGTTACTCCGAACCGGGGGTATTGTTGAGGTACAGGATTGTGATGGGCGTTAGCTGCTCAGGAAAATAGGGGAGATACTAGCAATAGCGGAGGACTTCTACTATATTAGGGCTGAAACTACATATATAATTCCATGCTCAGATCCGCTTTACTGACCAGCTTACTGCTGGTAACGTCATTCCTATCTCAGGCACAAAACGGTCATACGAAAGCTTATTACCATAACCGGGCACCGTTATCACCACAGAGCTACACACAGTTGCCGTTGGGTAGTATAAAGGCGAAGGGTTGGCTGTTGAAGCAGCTTGAGCTGCAACGGGATGGCGCAACAGGACATGCGGAAGAGCTGTATCCAGAGCCGGACAATCTGGGGCCGGCATCTGACTGGCTGGGAGGATCCGGTTCCGGTTGGGAGCGGGTACCCTATTATGTGAAGGGATTGGTGACGCTGGCATATACCCTGGATGATACGACTTTGAAAAGGCGGTCGGAAAAATGGATCAGGTGGACGCTGAACAACCAGCATGCGGATGGATTATTTGGTCCGGCGAAGATGAAAGACTGGTGGCCCCGTATGCCTATGATGTATGCGTTGCAGAGTTATTATGAAGCTACCGGAGATCCGCAGGTAATACCTTTTCTGACCCGTTACTTCAAATACCAGCTGGATAGTCTGGATAGCAGGCCATTGTATGAGTGGAGCAAGTCCAGAACAGGAGACAATATCGATATCATCTTCTGGCTATATAACAGAACCGGCGATCAGTTCCTGCTGGAGCTGGCCAGGAAGCTGGATCAACAGGCTTATCCCTGGGCCGCAATATATAGTAACAATGCGTTTTACCATTTCGGAGACGACTTCCATACAAAACATAGTGTAAGTGTAGGGCAGGCACTGAAGTTTCCGGTGCTTTACGGGCAACTGAATCATGATCAGGTATACCAGCAGGCTACCTCTAAAGGTATAGCTCATCTGCTCAGGGATCATGGCCTGGCAGGTATTATTGCTTCGGGGACGGAGTTCCTGTCAGGCAGCAGTTCGTTTCAGGGAGTAGAGACCTGCACTGTGGTAGAGTGGATGCAGAGTCTGGAAACAGCCTCGAGGATCATCCATGATGCCACCCTGGGAGATCAGTTGGAGAAGATAGCCTTTAATGCATTGCCGGCCCAGTTTAGCCGGGATATCAAGTCTCACCTGTACTATACACAGCCTAACCAGTTGTTCTGCAAACATGGGAATAGCGGTTTTGATGAAGACTATGATGGCGGCATCCTGCTTAGTCCGTATTCCGGTATGGGATGTTGCCGTTACAACATGCATATGGGGTGGCCTTATTTTGTCAAAAACAGCTGGGCTGCCACACCAGATAAAGGACTGGCCGTCATCGCCTATGCGCCGGTTACGGTGAATGCCCTGGTTGCCGGAGGTATACCTGTGACCCTGGATGTGGTTACTGACTATCCTTTTGGTGAAAAGATCAGTATCAATGTTGCGCCGAAGCAGGCAGCCGCATTTCCTTTGACGCTGAGGATCCCTTCGTGGTGTAAAGCGCCTGAGATAGCAGTGAATGGTACAAAGCAACAGGGTGTACAGCAAGGCAGTATTTACAGGGTGACACGTACCTGGAAAGAGGGGGATCAGGTAGTACTGCGTTTTCCTATGGAAGTCGGCATTACTGAGCACGTGAATCGCTCTGTTACCGTAGCGCGTGGTCCGTTGGTGTATGGTTTGAAAATGGATGCAGCATATACCATCCGGAAGGAGCATCCTGTAAAGGGATTTTATGACTATGAGGTGAAACCGGTGAGCCCCTGGAACTATGCGCTGGAGATCAATCCGCAGGATCCTGGCCGTTCAGTTAAAGTGGTGCAGCGCCCTATGCCGGAGAATCCGTTTGAGCAGTCGGTAACGCCAGTTACACTGAGCCTGAAGGGCCGCAGGTTACCATCCTGGAAGGTAGCTGACGATGTAATGCATGCAGCGGAGGTGCCGGAAAGTCCGGTTGCCTCGAATGAGCAGCTGGAAGATATTATACTTACACCGTATGGTTCGGAGAATATACGTATCAGCAACTTCCCGGTAGTTGGTAATGCAGGGCAGGCAGTGGCAGCGTTTAACGAAGATTTTAGCAGCGCGACATTAGCCAGCTGGATTAACTATGGACAATGGTTCATAAAGGACGGTGCAATACATGCAGCTTCTAATAAAGGGTCATGGGGGTATGGTATTCACGGCGTGAAGAGTATTGCATCAGGAGTAACGTTTTATGATCTGAGTTATGAGGCAACCGTTACACTGGGTTCAGCGGGTAATGCCGGTATTATATTCAGGGTATCGTCGCCTGATCTGGGAGCAGATGCCTATAACGGGTATTACCTGGGACTTGACGCGATGAAGGGTAAGGTGCAGTTAGGTAAGGCTTCAGGAGGTAAATGGGAGGTACTGAAGGAGTATGCACAGTTGATAGAAATGAATAGGGCATATAAGGTTCGGGTAACGGCGAAAGGTAATAAACTGGACGTGTATATTGATAAGAGTAGTACACCGGTTATTACGGTGAAAGATGGAACGTTTAATGGAGGAAGTATAGGTGTAAGGTCTTATGATTGTATGGCGAGTATAGATAATATTAAGGTGCAGGCTTTGTAGCACAAGGCGTTGTTATATACAGCTGAAAAATGTGTTTTTTTTCAGAAAAAAAGATGTGTTTTTTGGCGTGTTTTTTAAGGATATGCCGGCGGGATTTCGTATATTTACATAAATCCCTGTTGCGTATGAAATCATTGCTTGTAGCCTTTTTCCTGTCGTTTTTCTGTTTCTTTGGTAATACGGTTTCTGCTCAGTTATTGACTGATAAAGAAGCGGTGGAAAAGCGGTTTCTTGTGAATGGGGCGTACAGGTATCATTATTTTGCGCCGCAATGGCAACTGTATCTTGACAGTGCGTTGGCCATACTTCCGGGTGAAGCTTCTTTCTGGCAGTTGAAGGCTATGCCGTTATTTAAGCAACGCAAGTATGAAGCAGGAATGAAGTACCTGGATAAGGCAGTTGCGCTGGATCCGGCGGAGTATCTGGACTACCGGGCTTTTATTAAGTGTATTTTTCAGAAGGACTATCAATCTGCCATTACAGACTTTAACCTGGCTAAATCAGCTCATTACCATCAGGGGGTGATGGATCATGGTTATGACTTTTATCTGGGATTGAGTTATCTGCAACTGAATGATTATTCTGCCGCGAAGGCTTCTTTGCTGGAGGTGATCCGGCGGGTACAGGAGAGTAGTCCGAGTGCGCCGGTACATTTCCTGTATTACTTTTATCTGGGTATTGTACACTATGAAACGGCTGATTATCCGGCAGCGGTAGACTATTTTAACAAGGCCCTATCCCTATATCCGAGATTTTCAGATGCAGGCTATTATAAGAGTATCTGTCTGATGCGTTTACATCGTGATGAAGAGGGGCGGAAAACGTTGGCTGCCGCCAGGAAGGACTTTAAGGAAGGGTATTCAATTCCGGAAGATAATGCGGTGTATGAACCTTATCCCTATCAGGTGAAGGACTGGATGTATACTTATTATAAGCAGTAGTAGCCATGTCGGTGAACGTACGTGATCAATTAAGCTGTACGCACTTCGATATTAGATCATACCATTGGTTCTTGTTGCGTTATATCCCGCAGTACCTGCTATCAGTGTCTTAGTATAGTTGATGATCTGTAAGTTTGATGCAGATCAGTTACTTTGATAAACAGTGATAGTTAAATATAATCATTGTTTGGGTGGTATGGGAGGTAGCCCCTATTCTTTTAATCTGTTTTTTGGTGATAATTCCGCAGGGATTTCTTTGAATGTCTGATTGGAAGTGGCTTGCCATCAGGGTGTTATTAACAGACCTTGTATGTAGATGTGCAGTTGTACCTTCAATATAATGTCCTGTATACCTGAAAAAAGGCAATGGGAATTAGATGGATAAACGTTAACTTGAAAAGATCTCTATATTTATTTTTCTCACCTCAAAATCCAGTTTTATGAAGAGCGAAAAACGCTTAGCCCTCGAAGACTTCCAGATGGAAGCAGTTAACTCCGGTAACGAAGTAGAAAAGATGCTTGGATTGGCAGCTGCCGGCTGTCATTTTACTGGCCCTCACAAGAATCCTGATGGCAGCGCTACCTTGTTTGATTACGAATGGGGATTGGCTGATGCAGCACCGCTGAGATCAAACGATCAGCTGAGCTTATTAGCTTAAACACTTACGTAACCGTATTGAGTTTAGAGCAGGCAGAAGGTGCTATAGGGCCTTCTGTCTGCTGCATCGCTCTTGGGGCCTCATTATGTTTTAGCCGGTAAATGATTCTTATGAAGTGTTATCCTGCATGTATGGTGTTATTGATGTTGTGCTTAAGGACAACAGCTTTTTGTCAGCATGCGCCTTTAAGCCTTGAGCAAAAGGATGCTATCATCCGTATACTGGATACGGTTTCCGCTGCAGACCAGCAATATCGTTCGCAGCTGGAATATGTGCAAAGCAAACATGGAGGCGACTCTCCTGAAATGAAAGCATTGTTTGCCAAGATGGCTATTGCCGATTCATTGAATCTGCTGAAGGTGACTGCCATCATAGATACCTTTGGTTGGCTAGGCGCTGATGATATTGGCAGGAGTGGTAATACTACTCTGTTTATGGTCATACAGCATGCAGGTATTCAGGCGCAGGACAAGTATCTGCCGGTAATGCGGGCTGCTGCTGCCAACGGCAAAGCCGCGCTGAGAAGTCTGGCACTGCTGGAAGATCGTGTAGCATTATACCATGGTCACCGCCAGGTGTATGGCAGTCAGGTGATATGGGACATGAAAGCGAACCATTACCAGGTAGCGCCGCTGGAAGATCCTGCACAGGTAGACAAGCGAAGGGCGTCCATGGGGTTGCCAACCATGGCAGAGTACCTGGCACCCTTTGATATGAAGTGGGATGCCGTACAGTATGCGCGTGAATTACCTGAGCTGGAAGCAGGCTTCTTTAAAAAGCCTGCTAAAAATTAAGACGCATCTACACGGGCTGCAGGAGCAAAGACAGATTGCAGCTCCTCAACATATGCAATACGACGCATGCCGACCAGCACATGATCCAGTCCTCTGCTGAGATACTCTCTGCACAGAGATGCAGGTAGCGTGTCTTCAGTGGAAGTAGGCAGGAGTCTTTCGTAGTTATTGTCCTTCAGCCAGGTAATAGCTCTTTCCGTAGTAGTGTGCAGGCAATACTGCCAGCATACCCGCTGAAAGGATTGTAAAAGCTCCATCACTGCCGGAGGGATGTTGTTGTCATATAACAAATGAGCTATCGGATATAATGTGCCATAGAACAGCTTATTAAATGCTTCTTCATGGGGAATAGCTTTCCAGTTGTCTTTCAGGAAGGACAGTAAGGCGAAATCATTCAGGCTGCTGCCGGGTTTCTTTTGTAGTAATTGTTGTTCCAGTATAGTAAAGCATTCATCATGTATGGCCTGGTCGGCGGCGCTATCAGGATGGTGTGATGGATAGATAACCATACGTAACATGCCTTTTGCGGAATTAGCATTCAGCGGGCGATTACCGAAAGTACGGATACCATGTCGGGTGGCCATCTCCAGCAGATTGGTGTTATAGGCAGGTACATAGATGTCTGCCTGATGTTCAATAATGTTGTAAGGGAATTGTATCAGTTTGAAGTGATTGTCTGCACTTACACGATTAGCAACTGCAATCAATTCTGCGAGGTTTGTTGCTTTCGGGCCTTCGGTGATGCCAAGCGTATTGGAGCTGACACCGTAATAGCGTATTCTGCCAGCAGCAACCTCTGTTTCCAGAAAGGCAAAGGCTTGCTCAAATCTGCGGTAGTACTCTTGTTTAGTAGCAATAGATGCTGGTTGCTCAAAGAAGTATTCCGGTGAATGTAGCAGGAAGCCATCAAGATAGCTGGTTCCCATGCGGAGTAATGAGGTATCTATTTGTAGCCGGAGATATTCAGGATGCATGGAATGAAGAAAGGTATCGCTGATAGTTACAACTTCCTGCAGGGCCTTGCCTGATTCCTGTAATTTTCTGAAGGCATTCAGGTTATCGCCACTAATATAGCCTGCTTTGGTGACGATGAATAGTTGTGTACGGGGAACGCTTTCAAGCAGTTTGCCAACAAGTAGCTCTGATGCACCATTTTCGTAATTAGAAGCAGTGTCGAGCAGGTTGCAGCCATTGTTTACGGCATGCAGGAGTGCCTGTAAATGTGCATCCTGACTGACAGATGTTCGGTACATGCCGAATCCTATCTTACTCAGTTCATGTAACTGTATCATGAGATGTGATTTTTGAGGTGGTTGATAAGGGTGTCTGCTGTGGTGTTTTTACAGTATCTGGGATAATGTACAACACGCATGTAAGTACTTGTGGGAAAGGGTTTCATACACTTATAAAAGGGGCAAAAAATAACTGAAATAAGGTGATAATTTTATTGGAAATATCTGAATTTAAATATAAATTTATTTATTGTTAAAAACAAAAACATACAAGCTTATGGAACACTCAAAACGTTTGTCTCTGGATGATTTCAAACTGGATATTGCTGACAGCAATAATGAAATCGAAAAGCTGATGGGTTTAGCTGCTGCTGCCTGTCACAAAACCTGTAATCCTCAGCCAGATGCAACTTTCATTGACTTTGTTGACTATGAGAAAGAATCTGCTCAGTTGACAATAGGCCGTGATCTGTCATTCAGCGCAGGTCTGTTGTAGTTAAGATTATTCCCACTCGTACAACCTCAAATGTAACCTGTAGGAATTAAGTGTTTGTAGCATAGCCCCGTTACCCATCGTATCACCACATCAAAATCTCCCCATGAACAGATTATCCCTGGATGATTTTAAAATTAACGAGATAGATACCGAAAATGAGATAGAGAAAATGTTAGGTCTTGCCGCAGCGGCTTGTCATATCAATACCTGCGTTGTTGACCGTGGCAGTTTCATTGATCTGCTTGACTATGAGTCTGTTGATTAACAGCTGGCTCATGCTCGTTAATGTGTTACGCCTGTAGCAGGCATTGCTTCAATTCATCACAGTGATGTCAGCATTGCTTGACATCACTTTTCCTGTTTTAAACCTGTTTATCACCTATGGTCCTGATTATATCTAAAGATCTGGAACCCTCAACAGATAAAGTGATTGACTGGCTGCGATACCTGAAAGTGCCCTTTCGGCGTGTTAATGGGACAGACATGCTCAACCCCGGGCATGCGCCTACATTACAGGTATCCAGCAAGCAGGCAGATATGCACTTCAATGGAGAGGCATCTGCGGCACTGTCAGACATTACTGCCGTATGGTACCGGAGAGATGGTTCAAAGCCGCCCGATACACAAGCCATTGCCTCATTGCAGGAAGCAGGGTACTATCAGGATGTGGTACACCACCTCAGCCAGGAGAATGCGATCGCGAAGAAGGCACTATATGCGCTATTGGCTTCGCATACGCGTATACTGGGTAGTTTTAGTAAATCCAGTGTTAACAAGATTGAAGTGCTGATCAATGCACAACAACAGGGGCTGGATGTACCCGCAACGCTCATTACACGCTCTAAAAAAGAGCTACAGGCGTTTATGGATGCTCACCCCATTATTACTAAAGCGCTCTGGGAAAGCCCCGGAATCACTATACAGGAGGAGAAGGCAACCAACTATACCAGCTACACAGAAGAAGTTACCCCGGATATGCTACAGGCTATTCCGGAGGAGTTCTTTTATTCGCTCTTCCAGGAAAAGCTGGACAAGGAACTGGACCTACGCGTCTTCTACCTAGACGGAGACTGTTATACCATGGCTATTTTCTCTCAGATGAATCAGCAGACGAAGGTTGATTTCAGGAAGTATGCCAATAACAGAAACGTGCCCTACCAGCTTCCGGCAGACATAGAACAGCTGATAGTTAAGCTGATGAAAGCTATGCAGCTGAATACCGGCTCACTTGACTTTGTGAAAACGCGAACCGGCCGTTACGTGTTCCTGGAAGTGAATCCTGTAGGACAGTATGATATGACATCTGTTCCCTGTAACTATCAATTGGATAAAAAAATTGCTCAATATCTTTCCCAGCATGCATAATCAAACTCAACAAAGCCCTGTACCGCTGCAGCCATTCCCATTGGAAATGGCTGGCGCACTGCCTGTTAACTACTACCTGTTCGTAAGAACAATCAGTGATAAGGCTATTTCTGCACCAACTACTGTACATAGTCATTTGCACAACACATCTGCGTATGTGATTCTGCCATTTTATAAAGCAATATCCAACATCCTGTGAAGATGGAATGGTTCAGATTTTTTGCCTCCTGTCGTATCGTTGCTGGTAAATACAGCAGCGCTATTTATGACCTGGATCGCTCAGTTATTTATGATCTCCCCAATGCTTTCCTGGAAGTGATCCGGGAAGTGGAAGTGATGCCATTGGAACAAATGCCGGAGAAATACGGGCCTGCCCGGTATCAGCAAATTAAACAGTTCCTGGATAAGTTCGTTGAGAAGGAGCTTGCATTTTATACAACATCGCCAGAATGCTTTCCGGATATTGACCTCACCTGGGAGAAGCCCTGGCATATCACCAACGCTGTTCTGGAACTGGATGATACAGCCAGCTACTCTTTTGACAGCGTCATCAAGCAGCTGAATGAGTTAGGTTGTCAGGCCATACAGGTAAGACTAGGCTGTAATTTCAGTACCTCGCAGGCGACGGAGCAAATATTAAAAGCGCTGGCCAGCACGCAGATAAACTTCTGTGAGTTGATGACGCCTCACAACGATATCACCGCGGCAGAGTGGATTAGTTTGATGGACCTTCAACCCCGTCTACGCAGAGTATATGTATATGCTGCACCAGATGATGCTGTATTATATAATGATAACGAACGTTATGGCAGGAAGATAGTGTCCTTCAAAAAGGATATCAGGCGTGAGAACAAAGAGAAGATCCGGCTGGAAAGGTTTTCTCCTAATATCCTCAGTTTCACCGAAGCGCAGTCCCACAACCTGGGTCTGAACCGGAAAGTAGCCATTGATAGTCAAGGGTATATCAGGAATTATATTTCACACCCTGCAACTTTCGGCCATGTCAACGAGCACCTGCTGGCAGATGTGACAACACAGCCTGCCTTCCGGGAAAAGTGGTTTCTTCCCAATGACTGGATAGAAGGATGTAAAGATTGCCAGTACCGCTATACGTGTGTCAGTAATAGCGACATCAGAAAGGAAAATGACAAGTATTATAAGACAGAGATGTGCACGTTCAACCAACAGGACAATACCTGGTAAATTGGACCTGCTGTGCAATTGTTTACCATAAGAGCCAAGTGCAATGAGTTTATTCAAGAAAAAGAAATTTCCGTTCTTTAAACAGATCGATCAGTTTGATTGCGGACCTGCATGTCTGAAAATTATATCTAAATATTACGGACGCAATTTCAGCTCTGAGCATCTGCGGGACATATGTAATATCACCCCCGATGGTATTACTATTAAGTCCCTGATGAAAGGAGCAGAAACTTTGGGGTTTAAAACAGTACCAGCGTCCATCTCTTATGAAGTACTAGAGCAAAAGGCTCCGCTGCCCTGTGTTACTTATTGGCGCGACAGGCATTTTCTGATTGTATATGCTTTTGAGAAGGGACAGGTCAAGGTGGCGGATCCGTCTCACGGATTGCTTACTTATAGTAAGAAAGACTTCATTGAAGCCTGGCAGAACAATGAGCTGGCAGATGAAACAACCAAAGGAATCGTGTTATTACTGGAACCATCATCCAGGTTTTTTGAGCAAAAGAATACTGAGTCTGCAAAAGGATTGCTGGGTCTTGCACCATATATCAGGAATTATAGTAAATATATCACACAGATATTCCTGGGCTTATTCCTGGGAAGCCTATTGCAACTGATCCTGCCGTTTCTTACACAGAAGCTGGTGGATAAGGGAATCAATCTGAATAACCTGAATTTTGTTTATGTACTGCTGCTGGCGCAACTGATGCTGTTCTTTAGTATGTCATTTATAGCGGCCATCAGGAGCTGGTTATTATTATATGTAGCTGCACGTATCAATATGCTTATTTCTTCAGACTACCTGGTGAAATTGCTTAGTAAAACAGTGTCATTCTTTGACTCAAAAACTCCCGGGGATATTGTACAGCGAATCAATGAATCCTCCAGGCTGGATGCCTTTCTGTCTACTGCACCGGATGCATTCTTTTCTTACCTCAATGCCGCCATCTTTCTGTTTGTACTTGCTTATTACAGCTGGACTATATTTTTCATCTTCATACTGGGTATTACGCTATATACCATCTGGGTATGGGCATTCATGAAAAAGCGGGCAGAACTTGACTTTCGCCGGTTTGACTCATCCTCAGGTATGAACAGTAAACTCATACAGATTGTAGGTGGGATACAGGAGGTGAAGGTAAATGGCTCCGAAAGAAAGCATATACGGGATTGGGAGCGTGTACGGGTAGACTATTTTAAAACTTCTGTATCGTCATTAAAGCTTACCCAGTTCCAGAGTATTGGAGGTAATGTTATTAATGAAGTGAAGAATATCCTGATTACGTTTTCTTCTGCCTTGCTGGTGATGGATGGAAAGATCAGTCTGGGGGTAATGCTGGCTATACAATACATCGTAGGTCAGATTAATGGCCCTATGCTTGGGCTGGTAAACTTCTTCCGTTCTGTACAGGATGCACGCCTTAGTATGGACCGATTCGCAGATATCGATCATGTTACACCGGAGCAGGAACAGCTGAACGATGAGACCCTGATGAAGCTGCCACCCAGGAACTATGACATACATATTAAAGACCTGACCTTTTCATATGTAAGGGATATCAATACGCCGGTACTAAAGAATCTGAATCTGACCATTCCCCGTGGCAAAATTACTGCAATTGTCGGCGACAGTGGTAGTGGTAAAACGACATTGCTTAAGCTACTGCTTAAACTCTATCTGCCAACTGCAGGAGATATCATGGTCGGGAACTACAATCTGCGGCATATTGATTCTGACAACTGGCGTTCTCTCTGTGGAACTGTAATGCAGGACGGGTACATATTTTCCGATACTATTACTCAAAATATTACAGAATCTGCCAGTGATGAAAATGTTGATCTTAATAAACTATTAAATGCGGCCAGGATCGCTAATATAGAAGAGCTGATCAGTGCATTGCCCGCAGGATTCAATTCTATTATTGGTGCAGCAGGTTCTAGCGGAAGAACACTTAGCGGAGGGCAACGACAACGTATACTGATTGCGAGAGCGGTTTACAAGAATCCTGAATTTCTCTTTTTCGATGAAGCCACCAGTGCTCTGGATGCGAATAATGAAAAGAAGATTGTGGAAAACCTGGATACGTTCTTTGAGGGAAAAACAGTCATCATCATTGCACATCGTCTAAGTACAGTGCGCCGGGCCGATCAGATTATTGTGTTGGACAAAGGCGAGATTAAAGAAATCGGACGCCATGAAGAGCTGGTAGAGCGCCGTGGGTACTATCATACGTTAATCAAAAATCAGTTAGAAATTGCCAATTGACGAACAGAAAATAAGCAGGATCAATATCCGCAGCGAATACTTCCAGGATATACTGGATAAGGTTCCTTCGCGGATTATTACCTATGGCAGCACCGGCATGCTGGTGATCTTTGCCATTATTATTATCGGTATGAGGTTAGTCCGCTACCCGGACGTTATCACATCAGAAGCTGTGGTAACTACCAGTACACCGCCAGTAACAGTACATAATCGTGTCAGTAGCCGTATCGTGAGCTTACTGAGGTATGACCAGGATACCGTTAACAGCGGTGACTGGGTAATGGTGTTATATAACAGCGCAAACTACCAGGAAGTGCAGCAGCTGCGGGAAATTTTATGGCAGGTCAGAGGGCCGGGATTCTGGGAGAAATTAGATACAATAAAATTCCGGGAGCTGACCGCCTTAGGCGATATGCAATCAGACTATGCCCGCTTTTATAAAAGTGTGGAAGAGTTGAGATTATTTAACCGCCTGAATATTCAGCGACGGCAGCTGACCATCAATGCAGACAGAGCAAAGAGTATGAATGAGCTGAACCAGCAGCTGGAGCATAAGCTAACTATACTACAGCGGCAAAGTATCTTATCCAAAGCAGATCTGGACCGTAATATCCAGTTAGACAGTTTAAAGGTAGTTGCGAAGACAGAGGTAGAACAGAAAGAGATTACCTACCTCAACACCCAGAGCATTCTGGATGAGCTGAACAACAGTCTTATTAACAATCAACTGCAGGAGCATGCGTTGACAAAAGAAAACCTAACGCTGGCAGCAGATTATGACAATACCTTGTTTAATCTTCGTAAGAACATTTTTCAGTCCTACAGTGACCTGACCTTCCAGCTTACGGAATGGCAGAACAAGTATGTGCTGGATGCGCCTGTAAGCGGAGTGCTGAATTTCTATGATATCAGAACACCGGACCAGTTTCTGAGTAATGAACAAAAGGTCTTTACTGTCACCCCGGTATCTAGTCAGGCGTATTTCGCTATTGCTAAACTACCTGTTACTAACTCAGGAAAAGTGCGGGTAGGGTTGAAATGTAATATCCGGTTAAATAATTACCCCTATACAGAGTTTGGTATGTTAAAAGGGACAGTGGTTGCTATGTCTGCTGCTGCAAAGGAAGGCTTTTATAGTGTAAGAGTGCAGCTACCCTCGCCGCTTGTAACAACGCTGCGTAAACCCTTAGATAACAAAAGCGAGTTGACCGGACAGGCTGATATCATTGTTGAAGACCTGACGTTGTTTGACAGGTTATTTAATTCCATTATTAACAAAAATACATACTGATATGAACTACTATGAAAAATTTGACGACCATCTGGGCGCCGTGGTAGATTCTGTAAAGAAACTCTTATATGCCAGGCACAAAGATATTTTCCAGCGGCTTGATTTCTACAATGATAGTATTTACATGGAGCCGTTGTTGTATACGTACCTTCAGCAGCAGGATGATAAGTGGTTGGATAGTATCATTTATGGATATGAGCAGTCCAGGAAACCGGTAATTGTTGTATTCCCCAATAGCCAAGGCATTATTTATTTGCCTAATGTTGGTTATCTGCGTACCTCTTTTTCCGGCCATTCTTTATTGCTGCATACAGCAGGCGATGTAATGACTCTATTGGATGGGGAAATTGAAATGCCTTTTACCTTCGAGCCGCTGCTGTATAGTGAGCATGGCATTGAGATCGTTATAGATCATCACCCGCTGTTGCTAAATGTGTTTACAGAACAGGGTAATCGTCCTGAAGATATTCAGGTATCGGGACTTCATATACAGCATCTGGAGTCGTTCAACAAAGGCATGCATATTATCGAGGAGTTGAATCCTGGTCATTTCGGGCTGTTATTAAAGAATCTGAAAAAGGTCATGTTGTTTAATGCAACACAGCAAAATTCTTTCGCAGTATTGTCTGCTCACAATATGATTTTCCTGTGTGTTAATCCATGGGATGATGAGATATTCTTTGCAGATCATATATCACATGAGGGCGCGCATGTTACTTATTTCACTCTAACGTACGAAACCAAGCAACAGCTATTTACTGTTAATTGTAATACGCCGCTAGGCGATCTGGTAGGTAATCCCGGGCATTATCCTAGCATCTATTTGTTCTTTCATGGCATGTTTACCTTTGTTGAGATTACGAAAACTTTGCAGGGTTGTATTGATAGAGAGGGCCTCACACATATGCAGCAGCATGATGTGAAAGGGCGCTTCATTTTCCATATGCAGCGTTTTAAGTTGTCATTGGATATGTTTGAGGAGCTGAACCTGTTTAAAGAAGAAGGCGCTGCCTGGTATACATTGTTTAAAGCACAGTATGAGGCGTTTGAGGAGCAGTATTTAGCACTGCTGCCACAATATAATCTTACGGGACAGCCTTATGACTTTAATAGTAAGGTTTTTGCAGAGATAAATGCGAGTGTTATTTGACCATTGTCTTCAATAAGATTGTTGCATCTCATATCATGACAATTAGGTTATCATATCATATGGGAAGCCTGAGTCTGATAATCTGGATATGCTGTTTATCAGCTACCTATCTATTATCGCAGCATTAATCTGAATGTAGGATTGTTGATGGTGTAGTTGCTATATCAGCGCGCAGGAGCATATTCCATCATTTCGCGTGTAACCTGTTCAAGTATATCAAAGGCTACTTCAGCCATGCGGTTACCTTTGTGATCGAGCAATGGATTTACTTCCACTATCTCATAGCATATAACTTTGCCACAGCGGAAGAGTTGCTGAGTCATACTCACTATCTCGGAAGGGTCGAAGCCTTCAGGTACTGGTGTGCCAGTACCATCAGATATCTGGTCTGAATCCATACTGTCTACATCAAAGCTTACATAGATCATATCACATTCCTGTAAGCGGGCAAGTGCATCCTGTACGCAGATCTCTATTCCACGGGTACGTACCTGACTTACAGTATAGTTGGGAATACCTAGTGATGCTATTAATAGGTCTTCAGGTTCCTCTGTATCTCTAACCCCGAAGTAAACGAGATGACGGGAATCCAGCTTTGCGCCTGCTACGCCAACTGCTTTTAACTGCTCCCAATAGGAAGCCGTATAGTCGGAAATCTCATTGATTTTACAGGAAAGATTGTCCTGACCAAGGCATGCAGCTAGTGGCATGCCATGTAGATTTCCGGAGGGAGTTGTATAGGGAGAATGCAGGTCTGCGTGAGCATCGATCCAGATTACACCCAGGCATTTGTCTGGGTAAGCTGCCTTAATACCACTAATAGTTCCTATAGCCGAAGAATGGTCTCCTGATATCACAACCGGAAATTCAGACTCCTGCAACGTGCTGATAACAGCCGAGGAGAGTAGCTCACATTGATCTTTCACCTGGCTGATACGTTTACCGCATCTGTCTCTGTCATCGGAATAAACAGATTCATTCCGGGTTTGTATTTCTATATAAGGCACCTGGCGGAAGAAATGGCTACCCCGATTAATGGCAGCTATTTCCATCGCATCAATGCCCATATCAGATCCGCGTGTTCCTGCACCAATATCCGATCTGTTCTTGATGATTTTCATTGAGTTTTTCATAAACAGTGTGAATATATTGATTTCTCAATGATAGACAGACTTTCCATAATCTGCTTGGCATTTATGACCAGCGGTGGAGCAAAACGGATTTTATTGCCGTGGGTAGGTTTTGCCAGAAGGCCGTGTTTCTTAAATTCCAGGCACAGTTCCCATGCAAGATCAGCTTCCAGATCTTCATCAATAACAATTGCATTTAACAGTCCTTTACCGCGTACTTCACGGATAACGCCCAGTCGTTTAGCAATATCCCGTAATCCTTCACGCAGTAGTACACCCATTTTGTGTGCATTGAGGCATAAGTCTTCATCCAGTACTACCTGTAAGGCTTCTTTTGCTACCGCACAGGCCAGTGGATTGCCTCCATAGGTAGATCCATGTTCGCCAGGCCGGATACACATCATTACTTCATCATCAGCCAGTACGACAGAGACAGGTATTGTGCCTCCGGATACAGCTTTACCAAGGATCAGCATGTCTGGTTTGCCAATGCCTGTATTTACATCGTAAGAGGCCAACATGCTGCCAGTACGGCCAATGCCAGTCTGAATTTCGTCGGCAATAAAGAGAACATTATTTTCTTTGCACAACAGGCCTACACGTGAGAGATAATCCTCATCTGGGACTACTACCCCGGCTTCACCCTGTATGGGCTCTAGGATCACGCCGGCAATGCTGCTATCTGAGCTTAACAAAGCCGCCAGTGCATCTGGGTCGTTATAAGGGACTTTCAGAATACCATCTATGAAAGGTCCGAAGCCACTACGGGCACTCTGGTCGTCTGAAGCAGATACAACAGCAAGCGTGCGGCCATGAAAATTTCCATCAGCAAAGACAATCTTAGCCTGTCCTTCTGGTATACCTTTCACCAGGTATCCCCATTTCCGGCATAACTTCATGGCTGTTTCCACAGCTTCTACCCCGGTATTCATAACCAGCGCCTTGTCATAGCCAAACAACTGGCATACGTACTCCTCAAAGTCGCCGAGTTTATCATTGAAAAATGCCCGTGAAGTCAGCGTAAGCTTCGCTGCCTGTTTTTGGAGGGCTGCTATGATACGTGGATGGCAATGCCCCTGGTTGACGGCTGAATAAGCAGAAAGGAAGTCATAATAGCGTTTCCCTTCTACATCCCAGAGAAATGCTCCTTCGCCTCTCTCCAGTACGACTGGCAAAGGATGATAATTATGGGCACCGTAGTGATGCTCCCTATTAATTAACTCTTCAGTTTTTGATACATTCGCGATAATTTCCATTTGGTGGTTTTTGGTATCAGGTTCTTCAAAAATACATTTTAACTCCAAAATGGCCAATTAAAAGTGAATTTGATTTTTTATAGCGCATAAATAATAATATTTATACAACTGATCAGTTAATGGAGAATATAGACGACTTCGACATCCAGATCCTTAAGGAGCTTGAAAAAGACGGGAGGATGGCATTTTCTGCGATTGCCACCACACTTGGGGTATCTAATACTATGATACACCAGCGGATCAATCGTCTGACGGAAATGGGGATTCTCGCCGGAATAAAGCCTGTGCTGAACGAAAAGCGACTTGGTTATGACTGGGGAGCGTTTACAGGGCTGACGCTTGAAAAGGATCATGATTCTAACCGGATTATCGAAGCGCTAAAGAAGATTCCTGAGATAACAGAATGTTACTATATATCCGGCAGCTACACCCTTTACCTCAAAATCATCGCCAGGGATCATGAACATATGCGAAAAGTGCTGTACGAGAAAATTGATAGTATTCCGGGCATCGCTAAGACTGACTCTATCATGGAATTAGGTTGCGCGTTCAAAAGAAATGTGACATTATAGATTCTTTGCGATAAAGGTCGTGAAAGGGTCATTCAAATAGTCCAGGCAAGAAGAGTTGTATATATCGGTTTAAAGGTGATACTAAATGACTGACACGCCAGTAACCGTGATGTTGATAACTAATACTGCAGCAGAATCATTATCGGTAGGGAACTGCCGATTGTCTACTGTAAAACAGACTTTTATACCAGCGTGAGTTGCGCTGCTTAAAAATGTCCTAAAAGAGAAACCCGACTTCTGAGACTACTCTCAAAAAGTCGGGTTTTGTGTTACCACATATATTGGAGCCTCGAACCAAATTGTGCAAGAATTAGCCAGTTTATGTGATAAAGTCCGAGCCGCTTTATTTAGGAACTAGAGAGACTGTAAAATCAATAGAGGGCTTGTAAAGCGCATCTTACAGATCTATTTGGGGTTTGAAATTGTATCAATACCCTGGATTCTGAACGATATTTGAATTGCGGTCTATCACGTCCTGTGGAATAGGATTAAGATACATTTTGTTCAGGAATACATGCGGATGGTTCAATGGCACAACTTCATATTGCCACACACCGCTGTTATCCCCGGGAATACTGTTGGAAATCTTCATGCCATGTCTGTCATGGATCAGCAATTGTTCTGCTGTTTTCCAACGTATGAGATCATAAAATCGCTTATTTTCAAAGCATAACTCTACACGCCGCTCCTGATGGATAGCAGTACGCATACCGTCCTGGCTGAGTGCTGCGGGCAGATTAGGAAGTCCTGCACGAGCACGTAACTGGTTCATTGCATTATACACGGAGGCATCCGGACCTACAGCTTCATTCTGAGCTTCGGCATATCCAAGCAGGACTTCCGCGTAGCGGTAATAAATAAAATTTGCGCCACTGATAGCTCCTCCGCCTGGTCTCACGAGAGGGTTGAGTCGTTTCTTAAAGTAATATCCTGTATTACTGACATCATCCGTACCGAAGTCTATCTGATTCTTGGACGGCCGTACTTTATCTATGCGCGTGTAAATCGTATCCTGCTTGTCCATCCAGTCCATTTTGTAAGGAGCGCCGTCATAGACGATCCATTGATAGAACCTCGGTTCCCTGCCGACATATGGACGCTGAGGGTTATACCCAGATGCAGGATCCTGTATACTTTTGCCATTTGCCATCTGAAACTGATCTATCAGTTCCTGCGTAGGATTGTAATTACCCCATGTATAATAGGCACCATTGATCCATACAGGTCCGCCATATTGTTCAAACGAAGATCCCATAGTGACTGCAACTATTTGCCGGTCCCAGATCGTTTCGCTATTGTATTCATTCGCTTCATACCATAAGCTTGACAGATCAGGGAATAATCCATAAGGGTGACCGTTGCCAAATTGATCCAGGAATTGTCTGAATGTAGCGGCAGCAGTAGCCCATCTGTTTGCGTCAAACTGGCCATAGCCAGCTACATGATAAGGATCGGGGCCTGCGGCTGGTTGTGCTGCATTATAGGCAGGACTGGCTGCATATAGCTGTACCCAGCCTTTTAAGGCCATTGCAGCACCTAAGGTGGCTCTGCCTGCCTCAGCGTCGCCGCGGTTGTATTTAACAGCCAAATGGGCATTTAAAATGACCGTATCCAGCTCGCTGGTGATGAAATCCACCGTTTGGGCAAACGTGCTCCGGGGGTAATACAGCTGGCTACTATCATCGGAGTTACGGTCAGGTACATTAGTGATAATAGGAAGGCCACCGAGGTGCATCCAGAGTTCACTGTAGAAGAAAGCCCGAAGAAAGCGAACTTCGTCCAGACGCCTTTCTCTCCATGCATCCGAAAAGTTGGTGGCATATGCCCGGACCTTTGCCATGAAGGTGTTGCATTTTCTGACAGCAGTAAAAGTAGCGGGCCAATTGGTAAGATCGCCTGATCCGGTAATGCCACCCCATACAGTATAGTCCGTGCCGGCAGGAGATACAATTCCCTGTTTCCAGTTGTAGGAGGTGTAATAGAACCCGGCATCATTGTCGTCGGTGAAGTTATCCAGGTTTTCAGGTTGATTCCAATAGTTTGGTAAACTGCCATAAATGTCATTGAGGAAGATATCGGCGTCTCCTTCAGTAGACCATTGCATTTCGTCCGTTAATTGTGTTTTGTCCGTATTTTCCAGAAAATCTTTTGTGCAGGAAAGAAATGGTACACATCCGGTGAGCAGTATGAGATATATAATATGTTTCATAATAAGTCCTGTTTAAGCGTGAACTAAAAAATTATATTCAATCCCATCACATACACTTTCTGATTAGGATAAGCTGTTTCACCATCGGTATAACCCACTTCAGGGTCGATGAATTTCAATTTGCTGATGGTGAAGGCATTTTGGGCTGATACATATACACGCAGGGATTGCATCTTCCAGCGCTGTGTGAGTGGGGTAGGTAATGTATAACCCAATACCGCTGTTTTCAGCCGCAGTAGCCCGGTATTGACCATCCAGAAATCAGATGTCTGTGTATTGTTGGCGTATGGAGATTGATTAGCTCTAGGATATTTTGCGTGCTGATTGCTAGGTGTCCAGCGGTTTTCATAATATTCATACGCTGAATTACTGTTGTTGTTGTTGAAAGGGATCGTCTGGAAGCCCGCAATATTAAAGCTGGATAACGATGAACCCTGAAATAACAGGCTAAGGTCCAGCCCTTTCCAGGAAGCGGATGGTGTAAGCCCATAAGTGATCAATGGATAAGTTGGATAACCGATGCGCGTTTCATCGTTGGCATCAATCTTTCCATCTGGTTTTCCATCTGGCCCGCTGAGATCTGCGTATTTTATATCGCCGGGATGTAAATTACCGAACTGTATCACATTGTAGCCATCTGCCGGATTGATAATCCCGTCATTATTCTTATCATCTGCAGTAGTGAACAGCCCCAATGCGTGGTAGCCAAAAGGTGTGCCCAAAGCTCTGCCGGTACGGCTTCTGTTAGGATTGTTGCGTGTAGCGGATGTCTCGAAGATCTGTAGCATTTTATTACGCGCATAACTGAAGTTTCCGTTCAGGCCAATACGCAGCCCGTTTCTCAATTGATGTGTCGTACCTGCTGTGATTTCTATACCGCGGTTTTCCATGATGCCTTCGTTCTCGTCCGACAGATTAAGGCCATATTCAATAGGAACAGTTACCGCCGGAGGCAGCAGCATGCCGGTCCTTCTTTCCCGGAAATAATCCACTTCCAGGTCTAGTAATCCCTTCCATAATGACGCTTCAAATCCGATATCTGTCTTCGTTGATATCTCCCAGGTGATGTTACGGTTGGCTTCGCGGGGTACAAACGATCCCTGTACCATAGAACCATTACCCCAGGCATAGGCATTACCATACAATGAATAACCCTGTAAATACTGGAAGGATGTTCCTGCAAGATTACCCGATTTACCCCATGATCCTCTTAATTTCAGGTAATTGACAAATGGTATTCCTTGCATGAATCGCTCTCCTGACATCACCCATCCAAGAGACACCGCAGGGAAATATCCCCAGCGTTTGCCGGGTGCAAAATAATAGTGGCCGTCATAACGGCCGGATGCCTCCACCAAGTATTTGTTGGCATAGGTATAACCAAACCTGTATACGAATCCGATCTGACTGCCGGTAGATGAGGATCCGCTGTTATCAAAGTCATTTTTATTGGAGCTGCCCATGCTGAGCTCATCGATATTCACACCAAAGTTGTTCCTGCGGGCAGAGAAAGCGCTTGAGTCACTGTCTCGTGCTTCTGCTACCAGCAACCCAGTGATATCATGTTTGCCGAATGTGCGTTTGTAATTTAGATATCCCTGGTAGGTATATGTCCGCTGTTGTGCATATTCCTGTTCCAGCCATGTATATGTTGCAGCACTTCCTTCAGAGGTAGAGATCTGCCTGGTGTAGGTGTATGGTGTGGTGGACAGATTCTGTGAATAGAAATAGAACGGTGTATGCCATCCTTTGCTGGTAGTTTGCGTCGGGTCGAAGCTGAAAGTAGCCTTTAGGCTCAACCCGGGGATAAATGGCAGTTCCTGGTTGACCGAAAGGGTTGATAGCATCGTGCTTTTATTATCGCGCTGATACCCCGCTTTGAGAACGCCGATAGGAGAGTTGCCTGCAAATTCGCCCCATAAACCATTGCTATATTGCAGGTTGGCGATAGGAATGAATTTATAGCCACTGCGGAACAGGTTACCGACTGTTGTGGCTGCATCCACAGAACGTGTCTGTTGCCATGCACCAATCAATGAAACATTCACAGTAGTGGTTTTGGTAGCCTGTACATCCATATTTACAGTATAGTCATACCGTTGGTATTTAACCGGGTCGAACATACCAGTCTGGTTCAGATAGCCCAGTGCTACAAAATACTTTACTGATTGTGAGCCACCAGTCAACTGGAGGGTATAGTTCTGCATAGGCGCATGCATATTCACGAGATCTTTGGTATTGCTTATTGGATAACGGTCAGGATCTTTTGCATTCAGTGCCGGATAGTCGTCGATAAGGGCCTGAGCGTAAGGTAATTGCGTGCCGTTGGGATTCTCATTGAGATAGGCTTCATTGTGGAGACGCATATAGTCCTGCGCGTTTAGCATATCAGGATAATATGTAGGCGTCTGCACGCCGTAGTAGGCATTCAGAGATAGCTGGGGTGGACCGGTCAGCCCTTTTTTCGTAGTGATCAGCAATACACCATTGGCACCGCCAAGGCCATAGGGGGCTACTGCAGCTGCATCTTTCAGCACGGTGACGGAAGCAATGGATGTAGCCGGTATCTCATTAATGTTATTACGAATAATACCATCGACCACGATAAGTGCTCCATTATTGCCGGTAGTGGCGATGCCCCGGATGTGAATGTCCGGATTATCAGCGCCTGGCTGGCCACCATCAGGTCGCATGCTTACACCGGCTACTCTGCCTGCCAATGAGTTTGAAATATTGGCTACTGCTGCTTTCGCCAGTTCTTTGCCACCTACAGATGATATCGCAGCTGTTGAAGACGCCTTCTTTTGTGTGCCATATCCAATCACCAATACTTCATTTAACCCGCTTGAGCTCTCTGTTAGGGTTATTTCCAGCATGCTGCGGCCTCCGAGTGCAACTTCCTGCGATTGGTATCCCATGTAACTGACTTCAAGTACAGCTTTATCCATTTCTGACACCTGCAACTGAAAACTGCCGTCTTCTCTGGACACAGTACCAGTGTTGCTACCTTTTACTTTAACAGTTACACCGGCTAAAAACTCGCCTTTCGTGTTTTTGATGATGCCTTTTAACGTGGAAGTTTGTTGTGGCAGCAGCTTGGTTGCATTGTACCGGGCTAATGCGGGAAGTCCTTTGCCTGTCAACAGTAAGGACAAGAGAATTGTGGAGAAGCCTTTTGATAACGAGGCTCTCCAGGTTCCTGGTTTCATATGTTTTTCATTAAGCGATGGAATAATACATACTGGTAGCTCATACAGGCCTCCAGATGCTGTTTCGGGTTTTGGAAAGTGCTAGTCGGGGAGTTCCCTTCATAATGTGGAATTGGTTGATTAATATCACTTTATGTCATGACATTGATTTTGGTTGATGAGTAATTAAAATAACCGGTATCGGGTATCATAGTGTGCAGTACAGAATATGCCTCGCTGGGCTTCTTGTGAGTTGTGTTCTTCGCCGGGTCTTTGAATGTCTTATTTAGGTTAACCGGATACCAGGGTTCTATTATATCTGAAAAAGATTAGGAGAAGCGTGCTATATTATACCTTTACTACAATTAGCACGCACTTATGATAGCTAATATAGGTGATTAAATCTAATAAATGTCAGCGGTACAAGTATTGAATTTTACGTAATCGATTCCTTTTTAGGATGTATGATGTTAAACCGCAGAATGGTGTGGAACTGGTACTGAAGTTCCTGGTGGCATGGAGGTCATTGCCGATAATAGCAGTATGTAGATGATATATGGCGAACCTCCATTTATCGTTCTCAGGTTGGTATAAAATACTATATGGATACTTTCATAGAACAATTTATCGATGGCTTCATCGAGAGTGAAAGTATTTTTTTGCTAGTAGATAAGGACGTTGCTCTTTATTCGACTTCAAATCGACAAACATATTTTGAAGGAGATATGGAATCTCATTGTTCTGGAATCCTTGAACTATTTTCAGCTCAAGAAACAAAGCTTTAATCATTCTTCGGCAACATTACCTGATCTGATTTTCGAGATAATACCCTACTAATTCTTGAACCTTGCTTATCATCTACAATGATCACAATATGTAGAATTTCATAAAAAACAAAAACGCTGCAAGTCTTTCAACTTGAAGCGTTTCATTTCCTGTGACCCCGGGTATCGGAAACTCGAACCAGATTATCAATGAATTAACCTCGCTCAATAGTTATTGGCACTAGTGAGTTAGAATAATATGACAAAAGTTCGAGGACAATGAGTAGGAGTATTAAGTTCAAGCAAATGTCAGATTAAATCACAGCTTCTTCAAATTATAAACCAACCATTAAAAAATACGGGCGGCATGTGGATGCATAGCTGCCCTATTCAATTATTTTGTCTTTTTCAGTGTTATTCTGGTCAGTTTCGCACACCATGTAAGCAGACTTCTTGAAGGGTGGTATCTGTGGTACTTTGATAATGCTTCTTCTGCTCTCGATGCACTTGTTATTATAAGTTAAACGCTTTTTTTCTATCCTCTTTAGTAGTAGCAGGAAGGCCATAAGTAGCAGTATCGTTGTTGATGTCTATTATTTCCTGGTCCATGTCGTCTTCACTATCAACTTCTTCATGATATTCATTCTCGCTGTCTGAATCTGCTTCATGTGCATTTTCTCCTTCCTCGCCTTCGCCCTCACCTTCACCCTCTACGAGTTCAGCTTCTTCCTCCCACATATCAACGTTTCCTTCTTCATAGATCCGTTCGACTTCATCATTGAGATTTGCAAAATTCTTCTTTTGCAGCAGTATTTTCATGTCAGCTATTGAGAAATCCTGGAAGTTCACTGCCTTCGCTACATTAGGATAGGATACATACATCTGTGCGATATGATTTTGAATCATATCGGCCACTATTTGTCCGGCGATTTTTTCAAATACTTTTACATTCGTGACTACGCCAGTATCCATATCGACAACTTTTGTAGCCAATACGTCAATATCGAGCCAGTTCAACGCCTCTCTCAGATTCTTTTCATAGGCAGCTTCAGGGTTCCTTTCCTCTGATGTATCATAGATCATGTCAATCGCAGCCAGGTCAAAATGATCCATCAGTTCAAGTTTTAATCGCTTTTTAGTTTCATTGTCTACATCGCCCCCTTCTCTCAGTAATCGTTCTGCATCGTACAATGACGCCTTCGCCTCTTTCTCCTTCCCGCCTCTTTCACCTTTGCTGTAAAGGCTTACCAGGGGAAGCACATCCCGGAACTCGCCGAGGTTATAGGTGATGTTGTTGACCATGGCGAACATTTGAAAAGAAAGTGCCTGTCTTCCCTGTTCGTCGGCCCCTTCGTATTGCTGTACAAGGTTACTGGATAGCATTGAATAAGTATGCAGTTTCTTTTGCAGTTCAAAATAATTGTTGAACGCTTGTGGTATGCCCTCATTCTTGTAGTTATACCCAATATTACCAGTCTGGTTCATGTGAAAGTCTATCAGGTAATTCCCCGGCATATTGAGATATGCTCTCGTTACATCGGTAAGATAGGCTAATCCCTGCACTAGTGTTCTTCCTTCAAGTCCCAGTTCGTAAACGGCGGCCTGTGAAGCATCGGCTGTCGTGTGTTTTCCATGCATTTTACCGATGAGGGACAAAGGCTGGTTACCGCGTATATACTTCACATTGAAGAACTTATTTGTCATGGGATTAAATTCGTACTTCACCATTCGCTGAATGGGCTTTACGGATACGTTACCCGTAGTGGAAGCCTCTTTTAACTGAAAAGCAGATTGCATATCTGCTGATTGCGCCGGCGAAATCAGCCCGGCTGCATTTGTCGCTTGCTCATTACTTCCCTTTAGTTGAAACGGTGGGGTAGTAGTGTGTGCTGCCTCCATAGGCTTATTCCGTTCAGGCAAAGAAAATGCATCTGTCGTTGTTGAATGCTGGGTATATAATTGTACGGTACTGTCATCTGTCCGTTCTTCGGCGGGTGCTTTTCGAAGCACGGGTACAGCTGCCTGAGATATCCTGGATGTGTTTTGCTGAGATGGGATAGGCATGCTGGGTATAGGTTTGATATTTCTTCGCTCTTGTGCCATAACGGTTAGTAATATTTTTTCAGTACTGATATACTATAAATATGGTATCGGGTGTCTCTGGATGCTGGAAAGCGTTTAGTACTGATTCACTTCAATCACCATTTTCCTGGCGGTAGCATACGCATCTTTCGCTCTCACCTCGCTTTTATCACCAGGTGCATTACCATAATACAGGTCTTCCATCTGGAAGGACGCCGCTGTCGTTGACAATGTCCGACCATAAGCGATCGTATTATGAAATTCCGCGTCTTCTTTAAGTACTGTCGAGATGGTGACGATCTCATAGGCTGACCGTAGGCGGGGATCTGATGCCAGTCCGCCTAAATGACTAAAGCCCACTAGTAGCACACCTGACTTGTCTTGCTCTACTACTGTTTTCGCTATACTGGTGTTTCTTTTATTCACGTTTTCTTCTGCGATGAACGCTTTATTTTCATGTGATACAGCCTCTTTTTGTTCTTCCTTCACCGTAAATTTATCAATATCGACACCGCTGACGGTCGTTCCCTGTTGATAAAGGTTATGGTAGAAATGTTGCCGGTGTGCGAAATGCGTAGTGTCGTCTAGTGCCGGCGTCTTTTCCTGATAGGGTTCGACATGCTCTTTTATTTGATCCGGGGTAGACTCTATATATAAATGCCCGGCATTTAAACGCTGCATAGCTGCCACGAGGACGGTCACCATTACCCGGCTGTAAGGATCGTCATGTCCTTCACCGACTATTACCAGCAGTTTCTTATTGTTACGGGTGGCTCGTTCCTGCGCAGTGTCAATCCTGCTGCCGACTTCCGGTACATGTATCCTCATCGCGCTCTCGATCAGTGAATCAAAAGCTTCCGCAGAGGCGTCTGGTATTTCTCTAGTGGTAGCCGTTGTTGTTGTTTCCTCAATTTCGGGTAGCTTTTGAATGAGCGACAGCAGTGCCTCAGCAAATTTCTCATTACCCGTCTCAAGTGCTATCTTCAAGGGTGCGATGACCAGCTGGTTTTCCAGCGTTGCCTGTGAAACTATTTTTTTAACGTCTTCTTCTGAGATCTTATCTAGTAAGGATAACCGGGATATTTCTAAAGCGCGATCTTCATTATCAAATGTTTTGAGTATAGCGCATAAAAGCAGATCGATATCATCCTCTCCAAATTCATACATACGCTGAACGACCGGTTGGTTTACAGGAGTAGTATGTAAAGACTGTCGCTGTTCATCTGCTGAAACAAATTGTTTCGGTTCTTTTTTCTCCTCTTTGCCGGAGGGTGTCCGGGGATAATACGTATCATAGATCTCCTGAAATTCAGACCTGCTTACGAGGTTGTACAGAGTGGGATAGACACGGAACTCTGCCAGGAAACGTTTGATGTCGCGTACATGTTCTTCACCGATCTTCCATACACCGGTTACGGCATAGTTCATATTGGCTGCGCGGTGCATCCCAAGGGAACGTTGCGCGCTGGCATCATCCAATACACCTGCCGGTTCATTGATGATACGGTTATCGTCAGCATCAATCCAGTTCGCTTGCTGCAGCGCATCATGCAGTTCTTTTCCTTTATATGCTATGTCAGTTAATGTTTTAGATAGTGCTTCCGGCAAAATAGAAAGCGCGGTTATTGTCATCTTTTTCAAATCATCTGTAGCTCGGCTGATGTCAGCTACCGGAAGGATGTGCGTATCGGGTTTGTCCGGACGATGCAGGTAATGCAGGTGTTTGTAAAATATCTCGGTGATGCCGAGATTTATTTGTTGATGTAGATCTGCCGTAGTTAGTTGGAGCTCCGTCATCGCTTCTTGCAGGTCAGTTGCGAAAGTCCGGTCAAGATCTATATCCTCCACTTCTTCGTTGTCCGTAATATCGGACGTCAGCTGCTCCGGGCTGGATATGTCTTCGTGTGGTGCTACATCCGGCAAAGACAAAGAAGGGTCGATTTCTGTCGGTACGACCATTTCCAGTTTGGTGAAGGCCGATTCTAACCGCATGCTGAACTGGCCCATCACATAACGGATCCGTTCCAGTGTAGGATCCGCCCCACGGGTATTTTTCTTTTCATCCGGCTGATGAATGCCTGACCAGTCCACTTTGAACATGCTTTCTAGCCAGAAGTTCGGCGATGCGGTTTTTGCATGTGATAAAACGAATTCTTCCTGCCACCGGGGTTTACTCTCCGCATGGTCTTCACCCACCACGTTGAGTTTATCTGCGGCCAGTGCTGCCAGCTGGATGACAGGCGAAGTCCCCGCGGGACCGGCTGCTTGTTTTGCTTGCATTACCGGTACTGCCGGCATAGCGATTCCTTTCTTAGAGGAGTGATGGGCCGTGGAAGAGGGGGCCGGGGTGGTGCTGGGTGGAAGTAGCGATCTGGTCAGGGTCGGGTAGTTTTGTCTACTAATATTACGAAATTTATTCAATATCAGATCTACATCCCGGGCGGAAGGCAGATCTGATTGCAGACAGCTGTCTAATCTATCTTGTAAGCAATAACAGTATTGTTGAAAAAGGTAGGTACATAGATGATCTTATCCTTCGGATTATACCCCAGGTCGGCGGTATTTATTTTTTCGGCACGGGTATCAGACAGCAACTGAACGGGCGCATTTGCTGCTACATAATAGATAGTTCCTATCCATGAAGTAACGATGAACTTTCCCGGCATTAGCATCACTATACCGTCGGTACTTTTTTCCATGTCGCCGGCCAGTTTTTGTATTTGTTTGTTTTTATCTGCTTTGTATAAAGAACCGTCAGAGAGAATATACAGATCGGTACCTTTTGCCAGCAGGCCGTTAACGCTCTTCATATTTTCCAGATATACCGTTACTTTACCATCGGCAATCTGATGGATCTTGTTTTTCCGGGTGTCACTAACATACACGACACCGCGATCGTCGATAGTGATATCATTCAGGAACTGCGCGCTATCTACAGGTATTCGCTGCACGATGCCTGCCTTCTCCACGTCGATCACCACCACTGATTTCGTCTCGGCGGCATATAACAGGTTCTTATACAAACCCAGACCTTTGACGGCAGTCAGTCCCGTCACCCAATCCAGTTTTCTTATTTTCCCGTCCTTTTGAAGCTGACTGATAAATCCACTTTCAGGTTGTTGATCGTTCCCTATATTGGAAATATAGATAATGTCTTTTTTGGGGTCATACAGGGCGGACTCCGGGGTTTTGAGACCGGAACCGGTTTCCCAGACCTTTTGCAGTTTAAGTTGACTAAAAGTGGCGAAGGAAAGTAGATTCAGGCCAGCAAACAGGATCAGTCTTTTCATATGTGTAATTTTAGTAAGTAATCAGGGTATCTTCACGTTGGCATCCGCGCGGGTTCAAAAATATAAAAATGAACGGTTTAATCAACAGTAAAAGGTAACCTGGCCGTCTGGAAAGCAAATGCCGCGCAGTAGCCTATCTCCATCTGTACGTCGTTGGGTAAAACCGTATTGCGTAGTTTTGAAACGAATGTCGGATCAGTGTTTTGGGGAAACAAAAAAGCTTGCACAGCAGGTGTGCAAGCTAATATTTTGCTATACCGCGTTTAGAGCGATTTCGGCAGTATGAAATTAAAGAGTGAACATTTCGTTCATTGTAATAAGAAATAGGTTACAGGGACTCAATGGAGAACTTCCTGGTTCTCTCCTTTTGATTGTATTCAGATACCATAACATGTCCCTCTTTTGCAGTGTATATCGTGGTGGTCACCGAACCATCTTTACGAGGAATGGTGCGGATTACTTTCTGCTGATTGATGCTATAGATATTTACGTTCTTTCTGTCGCTCACAACAAGGTAGTTGGATTTTGTATCGCTATTCATCACCATGTAATATTCCGGGAGTGACATGTGTTGAAATAAGGACATTTTACCGGTTAGATAACCGCTATGTGCAGAAGGTATTGCATTTACGTATGAGAGATTACCCTTTTTGTCCTGCTTGAACAGCAAAGCCTCTCTTGTCTGTATCTTCTGCGTACCAGCAAGCATCAGAATCCATAAGGGCGGTATGATCAGCGGAGACGTAATTACAGTAGCGCCGATTGCACCCCATCTTGGTTTTCTTTTAAAGGAGGTTCCGGCAAAGTAGGCATTACCATCATAATCTTTGAATGCTGGTTGGAACAGTATAAATGATTTAGTGGGCTGATAGCGGCCTTTGGAGGAGAATTCAGACTGTGAACGGGTAGACCAGTCGGAGATCACTGATTCAATATCACTGGTGCCCGAATGTTTGATTTGCGCCGTGAATGCACCGATATAAGGACCATGAGCCAGCTGTTTAACCGTCATGTTAGCATTTCCCTTGCGGTTATGCAATATCATACCGGCAAGATAGGGTCTTCCGGTTACAGGGTCATTTCCAAAAGCACGCACGCTAAATGAATGGCCATTTTTATCACGGAGGTCATACTTTGCGAAAGCGGTATTATTCTCTACATTATAGCCGGTCAGCCAATAACCACCTTCGAGCAATTTCTGATCCTTTTTGTACAGCAGATAAATATCTTGCTGTGAGACCAACATGACAAAATTCTCAGCATCTTGCATGAAGTCGTTGCTCCATATGCTCTTTCCTGCTGTATTGAGTACAGACACATAACATTTGTTGTCGTCTCCATAAAAACATGCAAAGCCTTTTCCTCTCATGTTTTTAAGTTGTATAGGGTGTTTCAATACCCTGTCGTCAATTTTCTCACGATCGTACCCTGTATTGTAGGCAGACATAATCTTCACATTGGCTTTAACAGTGTTTGATGTGATGATCTTGCCATCCAGGCTTACGAATTGCGTATGTATGGATAAGGAAGCATTGCTGAGTTGTTCTTTGCGTTCTCTTCTTTTTTTAGCTCCATAACCAACAAAGTTGCTTTTGAGGTAAGCGAGACACAGCACATCTTGTTCAAAAGCAACGGCCTGCAGATCTAATTTAAGTTCTGTAAAATTCAATTCGCCGATATCATTGAGGTTTTCATCCATGATGGTCAGCCTGTAATGGAATGAGTCGGCGTTTGCACGCTCTAATTGGGTAAAAGAAAGGTAGCCTACCAGGTTGTCGTCTTGTATGATAGCCTTGATGCTTGAAGAAATACTATTACCGACTTCTTTAAAAAGTTTGGTTTGCGCATATTGCTTGTTGATAAATAATATAACAAGCATACTAACCAGCATGAACTGTTTCATATGATAAGGGATATTGTCAGGTTTTATTATGCTGCTTGCTTTTATTGCACAAATGATACCTTGGTAATGGCATAATTCATTACGTATAGTCCCATTGGTACTGCTACTTTGGTTTACAGATGACCAAATGAGTATTGCGCAGTCATAGGTATATTAATAATGAGCAATAATATGTACTTTTTTATAATCTAATTATTATGTTACTCGTTTCCAGGTATAACAGAAACCAAATTAACCCCAAAACAAAAACGCTCCAAGTCTTTGAACTTGAAGCGTTTAATTTTTGGTGATCCCGCTGGGACTCGAACCCAGGACCCATACATTAAAAGTGTATTGCTCTACCAACTGAGCTACGGAATCAGGCCCCTTTTTTACTAATCGGGCTGCGAAGGTAGGAATTATATTTTAATATAGCCAAATTTTTTTTAAAATTATTTCAAATCTGTTACCTTTTCCGAAAATATCTTATCTGCTCTAATCGAACACATGCCTCATCTTTAGTATAGGCAGATTTAGGTAATGCTTCAATTGACTGATAATTCTCAAACCGGTACTCACTTACGCCTTCGCCTACAGACAATAAGTTATATTCATCACAATTATTACAACGGATAACGTGCCAGCTGTGATCAGGGATGCCCTTATTCCTGGAAAGAATAGCTGTCTTCAGTGGAATTTTACAGCCGGTACATGATTGTTCCAGCGTATACAGCGCCTTGTCGGATCTTTTAAGAATACTTGTTATTTTCAGCAAGGTGCCGAGTATTACACCATATAGCCAGTTGTTTAGATCACTCTTAATATCCACAACAACTATCTGCGATAATTCATAAAAATAGTCACAGATAAGTTCGCGTTCCTCCGTATCATAGTTTGCAGCGTCAATGTTACTAAGATTGCTCTTCAGGATCTTGGCAAGCTTCTTCTCATCTACCCCACTATTTACCGCAACTATCAACTGATCACTACAATCATTCAGCAATGCCTGTAAGCCGCTACACAGCTCATCATCTGATGGATGTAAGCCCCGCTCCTGGAAAACGCTATAGGAAAATTTGTTCTTACGTCTGAAGCCCGCTAAGGCGGTGATAATGTGTTCTTTCTCTCGCATAATAGTCATAGGTTAGGTGCCGGAAATTATACTTTACTACATTAACATCAAACTAAAAATCAGTTAATTAATCGCAAAGGTTCCCGAAATACGCTGATTAACCAGCCGGTTCCCGAAAATAGGTACTTAAAACAGGTATGATGATTATAAAAATGTAACTTTGTTGCAAATAAAAGAGTGTATATGGGAAACGAACGTACTACACCCGAGTTCTGGGAAGTAGCATTTACAGAAAAGCAGGAGATGTGGGGAATGGAACCGGCACAGTCGGCAATCCTGACCAAGGATTTCTTCCTGGAGAATGGTGTGAAAAACATACTTATTCCCGGTATTGGCTATGGCCGGAATGCAAAAGTATTCCGTGATAATGGTATCGCTGTTACCGGAATCGAAATTTCCCAAACGGCAATTACTATGGCAAAAACGCACTTTGGACCAGATATGGTTATCCATCACGGCTCTGTAACAGATATGCCATATGATACACTTCAGTATGACGGAATATTCTGCTATGCACTGATCCATTTACTGGATGATGTTGAGAGAGCGAAGCTGATCCAAGATTGTAATCAACAATTAAAAAGTGGTGGTTATATGGTGTTTACCGTCATCTCCAAAGAAGCGCCAACATATGGCCAGGGGAAACTGATCGGAAAGGATAGGTATGAGCAGTTTGGGGGTGTCAATATGTTCTTCTACGACGAAGCATCCATCAAAGAAGAATTTGGAAAAGCAGGCTTACTCGAAATCATCGCTATAAAGGAAAATTTCCCTTTTTTCCTTATTAAATGCAGGAAGGAGCAGTAAAGACCGAATTATATCCATCTGTAAGTATCGTGAAGCAGAAGGTCTGCTCTGTATTTAGCCGTTATGACATGCTTGTAATACGCAACAAATCTGACTCACAAATACAGGAATATTTCCTCTCTATAATAAGTCGGAATGTATTGAATTGCTATATATTTGGTTGTTAACTGTAACCTTCCGCTATGTCTATGTCCAGCATCTTCCCTGCAATCCTGTCCGTTGTTTTCCTGGCCTGTAATCACCGCACTCCTGATACTCAGGCTAAAACTACGGATCGCAGGGTGGTTAGCACTTCTTCTATAGATACTACATTACAACCTAAGGCACCTGATGCCGTCTTTGTCACTGATACTATTAAAAGATATATTGTTGACGATTATGCCGTTACTAATGAAATGTTTGCTGCAAGTAGAGATGATAGTGCTACCTACAAGAAGCAAAGCGGTGACATCTTCTCCTTCGATAAAGTTTGGTTTACAAACAATACATTAAAACAAACGATAGTCTTTGAGCTTTACACTGACTATCACCGCATGGTAACCTATCATTTCTACAATGATGACACTCCCGCCGGATTGGTTAGTCAGATAGCATTACACCAGCATAACGGACAATCAGCTACAGCGGAACAAAAATTGAGGGCTTTTAGCGGATTTTTAGACCAGGCAAAGGAAATAGATGCCCATTATTTTACTACAAACAACGGGTTCAAGCTTGGCGATACCAGGCGTAAAGCAATAAAGCTCCTGGGCAATCCGGATAAAACAGTGACAACCGAAGACATTGAAAAACTGGAATGGGAATTTGTCGGCGAGGACTTTTATGATAGGAAATCTGACTTACATGGTAAACCGCTTGCGAAAGACAGTTTCGGTCATCATATTTCAATGTATTTCAGGAAGGGATTACTTGTCGGCATTATCCTGTTCAATGATATTCCTTGATTAAGGATGCTATTACTATCCGTTCTGGCCTTAAGAGGCTTATACCTTACAAGTATAACGAGTATACGCAACCATTACGTTCAGACGCACAACGAAGCTGAATCGCTGATATGGTGCTCTCCAATAGACATTGACATTTACCAAAAACGCTTATCATCTGAAAGTTGCGCTGTCTACAGGCATGATCATTACAAAAGTAGTATCGGAAAAAACTTGCCCTGATACGGACTTCCTCCAGGATCGTAGATGGTTCCGCAACGTTGAGTAATCTGCAATAAAAAACGCTTCAAGTCTTTCAACCTGAAGCGTTTAATTTCCCTGTGACCCCTCAGGGACTCGAACCCTGGACCTACTGATTAAGAGTCAGTAGCTCTAACCAGCTGAGCTAAGGAGTCTTCCATTTCCCGCCTAAGCGGGCTGCAAATCTAACACGTTGTTTTCTATTTCACAAAACTTCTTTAACTTAAAAGAAAAAAATCGGGTTTTACGCCCGGAAAAAGGAGTTAAGGAAATGGAAACAGCATATATCGTAGCCGGATTCAGAACCGCGGTGGGTAAGTCCAAGCGGGGCGGCTTCCGCTTTTACCGGCCTGATGACCTGGCCGTGGATGTAATCACAGGCCTGCTTAAAAGTGTTCCTCAGCTGGACCCTAAAAGAGTAGATGACCTGATCGTTGGTAACGCTGTTCCAGAAGCAGAACAAGGACTACAGATCGGTCGTATGATTTCTGTACGCGCCCTTGGCGTCGAAGTACCAGGTATGACGGTGAACCGCTATTGTGCTTCCGGATTGGAAACCATTGCTATCGCCACTGCCAAGATCCAGTCCGGTATGGCGCATTGTATCATCGCTGGCGGTACTGAAAGTATGAGCCTTGTTCCCGTAGCAGGATGGAAAACGGTCCCTAACTATACCGTCGCATCCTCTACACCTGAATATTACCTCGGTATGGGTTTAACTGCGGAGGCAGTTGCACGTGAGTATAACGTATCCCGCGAAGACCAGGATACTTTTGCCTATCAGTCTCACCAGAAAGCACTGAAGGCCATCGAAAATGGCTACTTTAAGGAAGGTATTCTGCCCATAGCTGTCAATGAAGTATACGTTGACGAAAAAGGCCGTAAACAGACCCGCACATATACCGTGGATACCGATGAAGGTCCACGTGCTGATACTTCCCCCGAAGCGCTCGCCAAACTGAAACCAGTATTTGCTGCCGGTGGAAGCGTGACTGCCGGTAACTCTTCCCAGACCTCCGACGGCGCAGCCTTTGTTGTCGTAATGAGTGAATCCATGGTGAAGGAATTAGGTCTGCAGCCAATTGGTAGACTCGTATCCTGTGTATCCGCTGGTGTACATCCACGTATCATGGGTATCGGCCCGGTGGCCGCCGTGCCTAAAGCTCTCCAGCAAGCAGGAAAGAAACTGAATGACATCGACCTCGTAGAACTGAACGAAGCATTCGCCTCACAGTCCGTTGCCGTTATCCGTGAACTGGGCATCGATCCGGCACTCGTCAATATCAACGGGGGTGCTATCGCCTTGGGCCACCCCCTGGGCTGTACCGGTGCTAAACTCACCGTGCAAATACTCAATGATCTGAAACGATTGGACAAAAAGTATGGTGTTGTGACTGCATGTGTGGGCGGCGGACAAGGAATCGCCGGTGTAATTGAGAGATTATAAGCATTGATAATATCTGGAAAAGGGATTGACTAATCGTATGATAGTCAATCCCTTTTCTTTTTGTCTTTATATGATTAAATAAAATAATAGCCTTGAATTAAAGTTTTTATTAATTTGGATGCGCAAATGGGACCTGTGAAAATCGCCTACTTTACTTAGTATCCCTATATAAGTTCAGAATACACAACACAACCATATCATACTATCTATGGATCGCAGACAATTCCTTACGCTTCCTGCAAAACGCCAGCAAACAGCAGCCAAAGCGGAGACCACCGGCTTTCGTACTGATTCGGGCATTACAGCATACACGGGAGAATTTGGTACTGCTCAGGCAGTACACCTGCTGAAACGCACGATGTTCGGTTCTACTCCTGAAGATGTGACCTGGGCTAAAGGACTCGGCATGGACGCAGCAGTAGACGCCCTGATTGATACGGTCACTCCCGTAACTACGCAACCACTCAATACATACGGTGAAGATGAAACCGGTATCGCCCCCGGCACTACCTGGGTTAACTCTGCACCGCCTCCCGAAGAAGGCGATCTTGACAGGATGCGCTGGTCTTCCTATAAAGCATGGTGGCTGAAAGTCATGATTGACCAGTCACGCAGTATCCAGGAGAAAATGGTACTCTTCTGGCATAACCACTTCGTTACCGAAATGGATATGGTGAACGACTCCCGCTATGTGTATAAGTATAACACTATGCTGCGTTCTCATGCTACCGGCAACATCAAAGCGCTTACCAAAGCAGTGACCCTTGACCCGGCCATGCTCCGATACCTGAACGGCTATCTCAACGGAAAGGAAAGTCCGGATGAGAACTATGGTCGTGAACTGCATGAATTGTTCACCGTAGGTAAAGGACCAGATTCCGCCTATACAGAAGAAGACGTACGGGCTACTGCACAGGTGCTCACCGGCTATAGGATCAACCCCATTACCATGGAGTCCTATTTTGAAAGTACCCAGCACGTTATCACCAATAAAGAATTTTCAAGCTTTTATAATAACCGTAAAATCACCGGTAAAACGGGTGCTGACGGTGCTACCGAACTGGATGACCTGCTGAATATCATCTTTGATCAACAGGAAGCATCTAAATTCCTCTCTCGTAAAATATACCGTTTCTTTGTCTACTACCTCATCGATGACGGCGTAGAGCAAAACGTGATTACACCGCTGGCGAAGATCATGCGCGACAATAACTTTGAACTGAAACCAGTTCTGAAAGCGCTCTTCAAAAGTGAGCACTTCTTTGATCCACTGAATATGTCGGCTCTGATCAAAAGTCCGGTGGAATTTGCCGTAGGTATGATACGTGAGTTTGGCGTAGCATTTCCTACTGACTATATGGCTGCACACGAAGCGCTGAATACTATCCGCAACCACTGCGCCAATATGCTTCAGGATCTCGGTGATCCTCCGCAGGTAGCAGGCTGGGAAGCCTATCACCAGGCACCCCAGTACCATGAACTGTGGATCAATACAGATACCCTGCCTAAACGTAATATGATGAGTGATCTGATGATCAGCTCAGGAGGCTTTGGTGATGTACAAATTGATCCGCTGGCTTTCGTGGAAAGACTGTCCGATCCTTCTAATCCTGTCACTTTGATCCAGGATGTCCTGGACCTCTTATACCGTATCGAACTATCCGACACTTCAAAGGCAAGATTGAAAAATAATATCCTGCTCAGCGGACAAAGCCCTGACAGCGATTACTACTGGACAGATGCATGGAACGAATGGAAATCCAACCCTAACGCGGCTAACCGCAATATTGTGGAAACCCGTCTCCAGACGCTGTTCAAATACATGATGAATATGTCCGAATACCAATTAGCCTGATCCTTAGAAAGACCTATAAACTATGAAACGCAGAGACTTTCTTAAATATTCCGCTCCGGCAACGATCCTGCCGACCTTTATAAATGGCTTTTCCGTAAAAGCCTTCGGTGGCTCATCGCTGCTGAACGCTTTACAGAAATCTGCCGAAGATAATGACCACGTACTGGTAATGATCCAGATGATAGGTGGAAATGATGGTCTTAATATGATAGTGCCGCTGGACGTATATGCGGATTATCAGGCTGCCCGCACCAATATCGCTATTCCGGAAGGTGCTGTGCTGCCACTCGCTAATAACATTAAAACTGGTTTCCATCCGGCTATGACGGGCCTCCAGGAACTATATGAGAATGGTAAAGTATGTGTGATCCAGAGTGTAGGCTACCCTTCTCCTGACTACTCCCACTTCCGCGCAATGGATATCTGGCTGAGTGGTTCAGACGCTAACCAGGTAATTGAATCAGGTTGGGCAGGCCGCTACCTCGAAACACAGTTCCCTGGGTTCCCCGATGCCTATGAAGGTACTGATCCGCTGGCTATCCAGATCGGTTCACTGACATCGCCGGTTTTCCAGGGTAGCGATGCTAATATGGCGGTAGCTATATCCAGTTCTACTGATTTCTATAACCTGATTGAAGACATTATGGACCCTGTTCCAAATACCCATGCGGGTGTGGAACTGGAATACGTCCGCCTGATCGCCAAACAGTCTAATAAGTTTGCAGATTCTATCAAAAAAGCAGCTGCTAATGTCACTTCTCAGAGTCCATACCCGGATAACAGACTGGCAGAACAGCTCAAAATAGTTGCACGCCTGGTGGCAGGTGGTCTGAAAACCCGCCTGTACATGGTAACGCACGCTTTCTTTGATACACATGCTAATCAGGCACAAGCCGGCGATACTACCAAAGGCGAACACGCAAGATTACTCGGTCAACTGTCTGACTCAATCAAGGCATTTATGGACGATCTTACCAAACTGAAAGCATCCCGCCGCGTGGTAGGTATGACATTCTCTGAGTTTGGCCGTCGTATCAAGTCAAATGGTAGTATGGGTACTGACCACGGTGCCGCTGCACCGATGATTGTCTTTGGCGATTACGTGCTCCAGGGTGTTTTAGGCTCATCTCCTGATATCCCCACACAAACCAATGTTAGTGATAATATGCCGATGCAATACGATTTCCGCTCGGTATACGCCTCCTTGCTGGAACAATGGTTCTGTGTGAACAGCGCTACCCTGCAGACAGTCCTGTTCAAAGATTATCAGCGCCTGCCCATTGTAAGCGGCATCGCCTGTGGTACGCTAACGACAATAGATGATGTGAATAATGGCAGTAATAACCTGATTACCAACTATCCGAACCCATTCGTGGCTAACACGACCCTGAAGTATAAAACCCGGGGCGGACATACCATGATCCAGATATTTGATACAATGGGCCGCCTGGTATCTACACCTGTTAACAAGGTCCAGCCAGCCGGTGAATACAGCATTACCTTCGAAAGTGGTAATCTGTCCGCAGGTATCTTTTACGCCCGCCTGCAAAACGGTGTGTACCAGCATGTAAGGTCCATGCTTAAAGTGAAATATTAATACTTACTATACTATATGTCAAAAGTTCATGGCAGTATATGCCATGAACTTTTTTGTTTTTGGTAGTAGACGATGTGTGTAATCTATTGATCCTAAAAGACTAATGAGGGTTTGTATATCCCCGAACGAGTTGTGGACGAACAAGCGACGAACTAGCGACGGCCAAGCGACGAACAAGCACTCTTGCCGAACACCCCTAAACCGGCTATCCCTGACTTAGCACTTTTACAGATATTGCTGTCATTTTGCCAGCTGGTGGGCAACGGTGTTGCATTTATTGGTTATATTTGTAACCGTCAAACTCATGATCTGAAGCACAAGGTCTTATACCGGATATTGGCTATCATGCTACTGGGGGTATTTATTTTCAATACCACCCCAAGGGCATTTATACATCAGTTTTTCAGCCATCACGATACTGACGATGATACCACCAGCGTCATAAGGTATGGTACGACCTTATCTGAAAAACATGTTCACTGTGGCTTTCTTCAGATAGAACCGGAAGCATATCAACATGCCAGCTTATCCTACTATATGCTGGTGCATGAAGTGATCTGGCATTTCCCACCACCGGTTATCCCTGTTATCGGGCATGTTATCCACAGAATTTTATCTCCCCGTGCGCCTCCCGTTACATGGATTGCGTAGTTAATTTTTCTTGATCGCTATTAATGCTATTAAAAGGGCTATCAGCCCAGATTGTGTCTGTGACTGCAAACATCGGGTTGCCGTTGCAGCATATTGTTATAAATAAATCTTGTTATGCACTATTTACGTGTCCTCCATATAGCTGTAATTATCAGCCTCCTTAGTTTTTCATCAGCCCTTGCTAATCTGCTTTCTGCTGATGAGGCTAACAATTCCCTCAGCGGAACTGTAACAGATAAAGCTTCTAATAGCCCATTACCTGGCGCTACAGTGTACTTTCCGGATCTGCATATCGGCGCTTCCGCTAATACACAGGGGCATTATGAAATCAAAAATCTGCCTAAAGGTAAATACCTGGTAGAGGTACATTATATTGGTTATGCAGCCTTTACAGAAGTTGTACAAATCGAAGGTAATACACAAAAAGACTTCTCACTTGCCGAGACGCTGCTTGAAAAGAACGAAGTTGTGATCACTGGCGTAAATATGGCTACTACTCTTAAAAAAACGCCTACCCCGGTAAGTATTATCAGGAAAGATTATCTCGACGCTAATATCTCCACCAATATTATTGATGCAATTGCAAAACTACCAGGTGTTAGTCAGCTGACCACCGGACCTGCTATCTCCAAGCCATTCATCCGCGGACTGGGATATAACAGGGTAGTAGTTGTTGGTGATGGTGTACGACAGGAAGGACAGCAATGGGGAGATGAGCACGGTATTGAAATTGATGATTACAATGTCAGCAAAGTGGAGGTATTAAAAGGTCCATCTTCCCTGGTATATGGCTCAGATGCACTGGCGGGCGTAGTAAATATTGTGCCTCCGGGCGCTGTGGCTGCAGGCCATATCAAAGGGAATGTAGCGGCAAACTATCTCACCAATAACGGACAGATTTCTTATCATGCAGATATAGCAGGTACGTCAAAAGGTGGCTTCAGCTGGAGTGCTTTCGGTACCCAGAAATTTGCACATGACTACAAGAATAAATACGATGGTTATGTCTTCAACTCCAAATTTAAAAATACTAACTACGGAGGTAGCCTGGGATTGAATAAACAATGGGGGTCTTCTACGCTCCGCTTTACTTCCTTTAACCAGGAACTGGGGCTGGTAGAAGGTGACCGTGATGAAAACGGACTGTTTATCAAACCTGTAAATAACAATGGTGAAGAAGACGAAGCCGTTGCTACAGATGATGATTTCAAATCTTATAAGATCGGTATTCCTGCACAAAAAATCACACATAATAAACTGGTTTGGGATAACAACGTATACCTGCATAATGGTGGCCGCCTTGCACTGACCCTGGGTTATCAATGGAATCGCCGTAAGGAATTAGGCAATGTCCTGGAACCCGATGAGCCGGAGTTGTTCCTGAAGCTTAATACCTTCAATTATGGCCTGAGATATTATTTGCCGGAAATGAATGGTTGGCAAACGACTATCGGCGTAAATGGTATGCAGCAAAAGAATAACATTGGAGGAGAAGAATATCTGATACCCGCATACAATTTGTTTGACGCAGGTATATTCGCAGTCACCAGCAAAACTTTCGATAAGCTGACACTGAGTGGTGGTCTGCGTTTTGATAATCGTCAGATGACAATCAAAGGGTTGCAACTGAATGATGATGGTATTCCGGTGGAGAACGGTGGTGAGACGAAATTTGCTTCTTTTGACCGTGACTTCTCTAACATATCAGGAAGTGCTGGTCTGAGTTATGCTGCCAGCCAGCAGGTAACACTGAAGTTAAATGTTGCCCGGGGCTTCCGTGCGCCGAATGTTTCTGAACTCGCTGCGAATGGTGTACATGAAGGCACTATTAAGTATGAGTATGGTAACAATGATCTGAAGCCGGAGGTAAGTACGCAGGGAGATCTTGGAATTGAGTTCAATTCGCAGCATGTGTCATTGACTGCCAGTGTGTTTTATAACCATATTAATAACTTCATCTTCGCACGTAAGCTGGTCAGCGTAGCAGGAACTGATTCCATTCCTGTAGCCGACAATGAAGATGGATACTCGGCTTTCAAATATCAACAGCATACTGCTAACTTGTACGGCGGTGAATTTATGTTAGATATCCACCCACATCCTATTGACTGGCTGCATTTCGAGAACACAGTATCTTATGTACGCACTGCTATTGCAGATGGTCCCGATTCAGCGAAGTACCTGCCTAATATTCCTGCGGCCCGCTGGATATCTGAGCTGAAAGGTAACTTCAAAAAAGTAGGAGGTATCCTGCAGAACGCTTATATCGGTGTACAGCTGGATAATACCTTTGCGCAGAATGATATTTTTTATGCTTATCAGACAGAAACAGCTACCTCCGGATATACTTTGCTGAATGCCGGAATAGGTACAGACTTCATTAGCAGAAACAGTAAGAAAACATTGTTCTCCTTACACTTGTCTGCCAATAACCTGACAGACGTTGCCTACCAGAATCACCTCAGCCGGTTGAAGTATGCACCTGTAAATGAAGTAACAGGTAGAGCAGGCGTATTCAACATGGGTAGAACGTTCAGTGTGAAAGTGGTGATACCTATAGACATTAGGTAACATCGAATTGAAGGTTGATTGAAATAAATGACCAGTTGTAAATTGCTGGTGAATATAAAAAGGCCGGATGCTTCTGTGGAGAAGTATCCGGCCTTTCTACTTATAAGTCAGTATTTAATATGCATGATGCAGATGGCCGCCTATTCCCCTTGCACACAGTTCTTTGTTCTCCACCGGGAGCTTTGCAGCAATCCGTTTCTTAATCGATGCCAGGTAATTGTTTATGGGCAATTTTGCCTCAGCGCACTTATCAGGCTCTTATCATAGTTTAACTCTACAGGCTTATCCAGATCCACAGTAATATCTTCCAGCTTCTCATTTGCTTTATCCAGTCTTAGCCATGCGATGGTTGATTCATGGTCTTTTTCGCTGGCAAACAATTGGAGAAACAGCTTGGTATTTTCCTGACGGTCAATCCTTACCTTAATATTTTCCTTTTTGGCTAGTTCAGATTTGAAGTCAGAGCTCTGGATAATATCAGTGATGGTATTATAACATTCCGGTGAGTAAGGGCCTGATTTAGGCTTCAGTACTTCAGAAGGAGGCGCATTACGGGGTGTATCTGCGGAGGTTTGTCCGGCAGGTATGTCGGAAGTAGTAGCTGCAACTGTGCTGGTGTCTGCCTGCCTTTCCGTTTCCTGGGTAGTAGTTGCACAGGAAGATAACAGAGCAATGCCGCAGATGTACAGTAAGTGGTTGAATTGCATGAGATATCTTTTGCCGGTACTACAACAAAAGTCGTGCAATGAATCTGTATAAAAGAAAAACGGCTGACTATTCAGTCAGCCGTTTCGTTATTTGTCAGGCAGTTCTGCCGTACTTTCATCATAATATACAAAGAAATAAAGGTAGATGACTCTGCTGATACGCATTAACCAGGGTTGTAGCACTACGAGTAATACACCGTTTAGACCCAGCCAGATGAATACGCTGTTATCTTCCCAGGACATTCCGAAGATCACCCAGTAGGCAATCAGCGTTGCTACTGAGAAGGCCACGGCTAACGCATAACTTACGTATCCTGTACCGAACCAGAAGCCTGTTTCCAGTTCGTATTTCTGTCCGCAGACAGGACAATGCTCATGCATCTCGAATGTCTTTTTCAGATTCGTATATGCATTTTTTGTTTTAAACATGTCTCCTCTGCGGCAATGTGGGCATTTCATACTGAGCATGCTCAGAAGGTAGTTAGGTCGCGTGTTACTCATGAGTGCAAAGATAATTATCTCTCTCCAATCTGTTGTCTCCACATAGCGTAATACAGACCTTTTTCTTCCAACAGCGAGCCATGAGTACCTGTTTCTACAATACGGCCTTTTTCCAGTACGTAGATCCTGTCGGCATGCATGATGGTAGATAATCTATGTGCAATCATTACCGTTATATGCTCACGTGTGGAGGTGATGTCACGTACAGTATTGGTAATAGACTCTTCCGTTAGTGAATCCAGTGCAGACGTTGCTTCATCAAATACCAGCAGTCTTGGGCGGCGTAACAATGCACGTGCAATGGACAGGCGTTGTTTCTCACCACCGGAGATCTTCATACCGCCTTCACCGATAACGGAGTTCAGTCCGTTGTCAGCACGTTCCAGTAAGGTAGTACAGCTGGCGTCTTTCATCACTTTCAGTAGCTCTTCATCTGTTGCCTGTGGATTGACAAACAAGAGGTTTTCTTTGATAGTGCCGGAGAATAACTGAGTATCCTGAGTAACAAAGCCGATCTGGTAACGCAGTTCCTCGATATCTATTTCCTTACTATTCACTCCGTTATACCCGATAGTACCTTCCTGTGGCGCATACAAGCCGACGAGTAGTTTGACCAGTGTGGTTTTGCCTGAACCAGAGGGCCCGACAAAAGCGATGGTTTCGCCTACATTTACGCTGAAGTTGATATCATCCAGTGCTTTATTGTCGGCAGTCAGGTGTTTAAATCCAACATGATTAAAGGTCAGATTATCGATACGATTAATCTTCACCGGATCGGAAGGTGTTTCTTCTACAGGCGTTTGCATGATGCTTTCAAAGTTCAGCAGTGATACCTGTGCTTCCCTGTAAGACATGATAATATTACCAAGTTCCTGCAGCGGCCCGAAGATGAAGAAGGAATATAGTTGCAATGTGAACATCTGTCCGACGGTTACTGTATCCTTATAGATCAGGAACAGCAGCAGGAACAGGATGCTCTGACGCAGGAAGTTGACAAAAGTACCCTGTACGAAACTGATACTACGTATGCTGCGCACCTTTTTCAGTTCCAGCATCAGGATGCGGATGGTGGTAGAGTTCAGCCTGCGGATCTCCTGGTGTGTTAACCCGAGGCTTTTTACCAGTTCGATATTACGCAGGGATTCTGTTGTGGCTCCGGCCAGCATTGTCGTTTCCTTTACGATCGTTTTCTGGATCGTTTTGATCTTTTTACTGAGCGCATTGATCAGCCATCCCAGTATCAGGCTACCTCCGAAGTATACGAACACCAGGCTCCAGTGTACACTGAAGGCGTATATCATGACAAATATTACACCGATTAATGCGACGAATAGTACGTTCACAAAGGAGGTGATAAACTTCTCACTGTCTGTACGGACTTTCTGCAATACCGCCAGTGTTTCACCGCTTCGTTGATCTTCAAACTGCTGATAGGGAAGGCGCAGCGAGTGCCTCAAGCCGTCAGTATAGATCCTGGCGCCAAATTTCTGTATGATTACATTGGTGAAATAGTCCTGGAAGGCCTTGGCAATACGCGATACCATAGCTACACCTACGGATCCCAGCAGCCAGAGAATAACACCGGTAACATATTCGGATTGTGTACGTACTTCTCCATTTGCCGTTTTGTGCGGATGGTCAGCAAAAAGGTCTATAATTCTGCCGAAGATATATGGATCCAGCAGGGAGAATACCTGGTTAATGGTTGCTAATAACAAGGCCAGTGCTATCAACCATTTATAACTTTTCAAATAATATAAGAACAGTTTCATGATGCTAAAGACAATCTAGGGCACAAAGGTACATTAATATTGATGTTGCAACACCTTTGGATAATGCTGGTAGGAAAAAATAGAGTAACTTAATACTCAGAATCGGTTACAGCTTATACAGCACCGGCTAAAATCACCAAAACGGCATTCCACGTCAACTTTTCTCTTTCTTATTGTTTACGATCAGCCCGCTCCGGCTGTCAAGCCTTAATTCTTACGTTTATGAAGACCTATGATGAAAAACACATCAGGAACATTGTATTATTAGGTGCCGCCAAAAGCGGAAAGACCACCCTTTGCGAAACCATGCTGTTTGAAGCTGGTATTATACCCCGACGCGGTTCAGTAGAAGAAGGAAACACTGTTTCCGACTATCACGACGTAGAGCATGAGCGGGGAAGTTCGGTGTACGCCACCTGCCTGCATACCGAATGGCGGGATTACAAAATCAATATCATTGATACCCCTGGACTTGAAGACTTCATTGGTGAAATCATATCTTCCATCAGGGTCTGCGATACCGCGTTGCTGCTGCTGAATGCCCAGCATGGGGTAGAAGTAGGTACTGAACAGATATGGGATTATGTAGATAAGTACAAGAAGCCGACTATCCTGGCTGTTAATCAGCTGGATGCAGAGCAAGCCAACTTTACCCGTACAATAGAAGATGCCCGCCGGGTATTTGGATCTGCTGTAACACTTATGCAATATCCTGTAAATCAGGGGCCGGGATTTAATTGTGTGATTGATCTGCTGAAAATGACAATGTACTGTTTTCCTGATAAGGGAGGTAAGCCAGAAAAGTTACCTATACCAGAGAGTGAAAAGGAGCAGGCGGAGCGACTGCATAATGAATTAGTGGAAAAAGCAGCTGAGAATGACGATACCCTTATGGAGCAGTATTTTGAAAAGGGTAGTCTTGATGAGGATGAAATGCGGCAGGGCCTGAAGATAGGTATGCTGAAACATCATGTCTTTCCGGTATTCTGTCTGTCAGCATTATACAATATGGGTAGTGGACGGCTGATGGGATTCATTGATAATGTAGCGCCGGCAGCCATTGATATGCCGGCAGAGCGGGCAGAGGATGATAGCCCTGTCTCCTGTGATCCCGCAGCATCTCCCGTATTATTTGTATTTAAAACGCTTCAGGAGCCCCATATAGGGCGCCTTTCGTTTTTTAAGGTATTAGCGGGCGAAATCAGGGCTGGCGTCGAATTACATAACGAAAAGGGCAATACCACTGAACGGCTTAATCAGCTGTTTATTACTGATGGTCGTAACAGGCAATCTGCGGATATACTAAGGGCAGGGGATATAGGCTGCACCCTTAAACTCAAGAATACCTTTACCAATCATACTTTACTGGGGGATAGGCAGGCCGGTAAACAGATACAGTCCATTAATTTTCCGACGCCCAAAGTACGGGTAGCAATAGAGGCTACTAATAAAGTGGATGATGAAAAGCTGAGTGAGGTACTGGCGGAGCTGCATATGGAAGATCCGACACTAAAAATAGAGTACAACCGGGAGCTGAAGCAGGTGATCCTTCACGGGCAGGGCGACCTCCATCTGGCGCTAACCAAATGGCGGCTTGAAAATATCTATAAAATGCATGTAGCATTCCTGCCAGCAAAGATCCCTTACCGCGAAACCATCCGGAAGCACGCTGTAGCTACTTACCGTCATAAGAAGCAATCAGGTGGCGCGGGACAGTTTGGCGAAGTATTCATGACTATCGAGCCTTACTATGAAGGTATGCCGCCTTACAAAGAGCATCCTGTAAGAGATACAGAGGAAATTGCCCTCAACTGGGGCGGCAAACTAATCTTCAATAACTGCATTGTCGGTGGCGCTATAGATACCCGCTTTTTACCGTCTATATTAAAGGGGGTGATGGAGAAAATGCAGGAGGGACCATTGACTGGTTCTTATGTAAGGGATATCAGGGTGAGCGTGTATGATGGTAAGATGCATCCGGTGGATAGTAATGATATCTCTTTTAAGATTGCCGGTATGATGGCCTTCCGCGATGCTTTTCATCAGGCAGCCCCCCAGCTGCTTGAACCGGTGTTCGATCTCGAAATCACAGCGCCCGACACCATGGCCGGCGATATCATGAGTGAGCTGCAAAGCCGTAGAAGTATCATCACAGGTATGGATTCTCCCAATGGTTATCAGATTATCAAAGCGCGTACGCCACAGGCCGAGCTGGATAAGCTCTATGCAGCTTTGCGGAATGTTACGCAAGGTAAGGCCAAGGTCAAAGCCGCCTTTGCCGAGTACGCGCCCGTACCTCCCGAATTACAGAAGAAGCTTTCCGAGGCATACAAAGGTGCCGAGCTGGTAGCATAATCACTTATCCCACCAGTCCTGCCGGTCGAGGCTCCTGCAATGTATAGCTTCTGCAAGATGTTCGGTTTTTATATGTTCACACCCTTCCAGGTCTGCTGCAGTACGGCTTACTTTCAGGATGCGGTCATATGCCCGTGCGGACAACTTTAGTTTCTGCATAGCATTCTTCAGCAGGTTTTCACCATCACTGTTTAACTGGCATACCTTCCTGAGGAGACTACTGTTCATCTGCGCATTACAATAGATTCCTCTGTGACCATTGAACCGGGAAGTCTGTATCTCACGTGCTAGTAAGACCCGTTCCCGAATGCTGTTACTGGACTCGCCATAAGTATGATCGAGTAGTGACTCAACGGGTACCGGTGTGACTTCTATATGCAGATCTATTCTGTCCATTAACGGGCCAGATACTTTGTTCAGATAACGTTGTACGGATCCTGGTGCACAGGTACATGCTTTAACCGGGTGATTGAAAAAACCACAGGGACAGGGGTTCATGGAAGCCAGGAGTGTAAAGCTGGCGGGAAACTCCACTGATAGCCGCGCCCGTGCAATAGACACACGTCTTTCTTCCAGTGGTTGCCGCATTACTTCCAGTGCTTGTCTGCTAAATTCGGGTAGTTCATCCAGGAATAGAATACCGTTATGTGCCAGTGAGATCTCACCGGGTTGTGGAATGCTGCCTCCTCCAATCAGAGCTGTGTGACTGATCGTATGATGTGGTGAACGGAAAGGCCGCTGTGTAATCAGTGATGCATCTGCCGGCAGCTTACCTGCTACTGAGTGTATCTTGGTAGTTTCAAGTGCTTCATGTAATGTCAGTGGCGGTAGTATTGTTGATAACCGTCTGGCCAGCATTGTTTTTCCGGCTCCGGGAGGACCAATCAGTAAAGCATTATGTCCGCCGGCAGCTGCAATTTCAAGCGCACGCTTGATGGTATATTGCCCTTTGACGTCATTGAAATCCACATCAAATGCTTGCTGTGCATTGGCAAATTCACTCCTGGTATCAACGTATGCAGGTTGCAATGCAGAGGGCGTACGTAGAAATTCTATCACATCGCGCAGATGTGTTACGCCATATACGGCCAGGTTATTGACCATGGCAGCTTCACGCGCATTTTGCGCCGGTACGATCAGTCCTTTGAATCCTTCCTTTCGTGCCTGTATAGCAATAGGTAATGCTCCCCGGATAGGTTGCACTGTTCCGTCCAGAGATAGCTCACCCATTATGGTAAATTCAGGCAACGTACTTCCATCTATCTGTTCAGAAGCTGCCAGCAGACCCAGTGCAATAGGAAGATCATAAGCAGATCCTGCCTTCCGGATGTTGGCCGGAGCCATGTTCACGACTGTCCTGAAACGTGGGAAGCGGAACCCAATATTTGTAATAGCTGATTCTATACGTTGTTCACTTTCTTTTACGGCGCTATCAGGCAAACCAACTATATGGAACTGTGTGCCTTTGGGTGACACATCCACCTCAATAACAATGGATATGGCTTCTACGCCTTGCACAGCGCTGCCAATGGTTTTAACAATCATGGATGAGCAGAATGGTTAAGAATGATCTAAAGGCCGAATTTAGTATTTGCTGGCAATTGTCGGATTGTTCATTTCATCCGTTTTATCTCGTATTATTGAGAATCATTCATAGTTTCTAATTGCTTAGTATCTTGTATTTATGAAGTGGATAATTTTAGGTCTGATATCAGTACTCTCCTCTTGTTCAAATCTGATAACCAGGTATGATGATGTCACAGTTATAGATATCAATAATACGCGTACAGATCAGCATTTTACATTGACTGATGCCGCAGCTATCAAAGACCTTTTGCAATGCGTGAACCGTTCCTGGCAAGAGCCTCTAAAGTTTTACCCCACCTACAAACTGAAAGTAATAACAGCAGATACTACCTACTGGTTTGCTATTAATAAAGACGGTATAAAAAGCGCCAGTGGAACATTTAAAAGTATATATGATATTGAAAGAAGGTTACAATCGCTTGAACTAAAAATAAAAGGAGCCCATTGATAACAGGCTCCTTAATTATATACTTGACTATCTGATATTATCTAACAGGTCTAATACCTTCTCTCTCTTCAATATGAGATAACCAATCTTTTCTTTGGCTACTCCATCTTTTAATTGATAAGTGAAATATAGATTGTCGTCAATTACCTGTGACTCAAAATACTTAAACCGTATGTTCTTTGCATTCTGTAATTCTTCTGCAATTTCATACAGATGCGTGGATAGAATAAACAGGCAATTAGTACTTTTCAGTAACCCATTTACCACCGCCAATGAACAGTTTTTCGCATCTTCCACATTGGTGCCCTTAAACATTTCATCAATCAGCACCAGCCATTTTTTATTATCACTGATCTTAACGATGGTGTTTTTAATACGCTGTACTTCATTAAAGAAGTAACTTTCTCCCTTAAAGATATTATCCTGTACCTGGATGTTACTGAATATACCATTAAAGAAACTTAGTTTCATACTATCGGCCGGTACGCCCATCCCTATATGAGCCAGGAACACAGCTACTCCGACGGCTTTGATGAACGTTGTCTTGCCTGCCATGTTTGCACCTGTCAGAAACAGAAAGTGAGACTGTGGCTTCATCGTAATATCATATGCTACCGGTTTGGGCAGGATGATATGATACAGATTATTCAGCTCTACAATAGGGTGAGGTGTATCTTCAAATACCGGGAACTTCAGATTAAAGTGCCTGATCGCCTTTGCCATAGCATAGTAAGCATCCAGGCGACGGTAGATGTCCAGTAACTCTGCAATATGTTTACGCTGCCTTTTACGGATGTAGTGGTCATAGCGTAAGATGTTCATAAAGGATACAGGCCCTGAAGCATTTGCATCAACAATATCATTGAACTCTTTCTGGTAAAGTAACGTATGTGCTCTGTCCAGCAGCAGCTTCAGTATCTTTGGCGTGTCTTCCGTGTTGAAATGTTTTTCCAGCCGGCGGAAGCCATTTAATAAATTCAGCAGCTGCGTAAAGGAAAACTTTATAAAGCTATAGTCTGGAGAGAAAATAGTTTTCGTCAGTAGTGAACTAACAACCAATCCAACACCTTCCGGATTGGAAATCGGCTCAATCTGCGCTTCCAGGTAATTTTCCATTACGACAATAGTCCCATTGCTGATAAGATCGGCAGGCCAGTTTTCCTCCTGTTGAAGAATAAACTGCAATACCTGCTGACGGTCTTCAATAGACGCAATATCTTTCAGCGGCGTACTGTACAGATACCTTAAATACTCCCTGCCACCTGTGGTTGTGGTAAAGTCCAGTTTATGAAATAGCGAATACTCTTCGTCACGATTAAATATAGAGAGATCATAGTAGGTTGTTTTGTCCAGTTCCATGCACAGGTATTTTTAGTGAATATACGGATATTAGAAAAAAGGCCTTGTATCCTGTAAGTACTGCCCGGTTAATATTACAGATGCACTACATAAAGATTTCCATAAATATATCTGACTGGTGTACAAAAGAAAATGCTCTTAACCATATAAGGATAAGAGCATTTTCTTATGATGAACACCGTATTAACGGTTGAATGATAAGCGTTGTCCGGTAACAGACTCATTGAACTGTCCGTTTTCATATGCCAGATGACCACTCACAAAAGTGTGGGTTACTGCTGCAGGGAACGTATGTTCTTCAAACGGAGACCAGCCGCATTTATAGTGAATATTCTTCTTGTCTACCATTGTAGCCTGCTGAAGATCTACTATCACACAGTCTGCAAAATAGCCTTCGCGCAAATAGCCTCTGTCCTTTATCTGGAAGCAGATAGCCGGTGCGTGTGACATCTTTTCCACCACCTTTTCCAGCGTAATATTACCCAGTTTAGCGTGCTCCAGCATCAGCAGTAAGCTATGCTGTACCAGCGGCACACCAGATGGTGCCTGCAGGTAAGGCTGGTGCTTTTCTTCCCAGGTATGCGGTGCATGGTCTGTTGCAATGATGTCGAGTCTGTCATCCAGCAGTGCTTTCCAAAGCGCCTGTTTGTTACTTACTGCTTTAACAGCAGGGTTACATTTGATCAGATTGCCGTATTTAACGTAGTCATCAGCTGAGAAGTGCAGGTGATGTACACATACTTCTGCTGTAATACGCTTTTCTGCCAGTGGCAGCATATTGCTGAACAGCTGGAGTTCTTTCTCTGTAGTAATATGGAGGATGTGCAGGCGAGAATTAAACTTCTTTGCAAACTGAATAGCTGCCAGTGACGATTCAAAGCAAGCCTCTTCGTTACGGATGATAGGGTGATAAGCAACTGTCAGGTTATCAGGACCGACTTCCTGCTTATATTTCTCCATGTTGGCTTTGATAATCTTCTCATCTTCACAGTGTGTAGCAATAAGCAGTTCACTGCCGGAGAATATCTTTTCAAGGGTAATGTAGTTATCTACCAGCATATTACCTGTGGAGGATCCCATAAAGATTTTCACACCGCAAACCTGATCTTTCCGTTCATTGGTACGCAGTACTTCCTCCACGTTATCATTGGCTACTCCCATAAAGAAAGAGTAGTTTGCCAGGGAATGCTGTGCCGCTATCTTGTATTTATCTTCCAGTAATTCCTGCGTAAGGGCTGCCGGTTGTGTATTTGGCATCTCCATAAAGCTGGTCGTTCCACCTGCTACAGCTGCACGTGCTTCGGTATAGATGGTTGCTTTGTGGGTCAGGCCGGGTTCACGGAAATGTACCTGGTCATCAATGACGCCGGGCAGCAGGTGCTTGCCTTCTCCGTTTATTTCTGTGTACTGACCGCTTACATTGATCTGAGGAGCAATTTTAGCAATGCGGCCATCCTGGATATATACGTCCTGAACAGTGGTGGTTCCTTCGTTGACCACTGATATATTGCGGATTAAGTAATTTTGCATGCCGCAAATTAATCAAAAATCAGCTATTGGTATATGCACTATTACGCCGGGCTTCGGCCTTGCCGCTATACGCTCAGCGGTAGGGAACTATATCAGGAATAAGTGGTGGTAAATAGTTAAATGCTCAGTATGCATCAACCTTCCAGGTGTATTGAAAACACAATCATTCTTGACTGCAGCTTGTCAATTACATTAGAGTATCGCAGGTGTTCATCTTTTACATGTACATTGCCGATACCGTTACTGATCTTAAACTCTGGAGAGAAGATAAAGCTTGGAAAGTAAAACTCAAAGCCTGCTCCAAATTCATAGCCGAAATCGCTTTTTCTGATCTTCACCAGGTCTTCTGCACGACGGGCACGGGCATTGGATGCCAGGTCATAATCGTACTTGAGGCCACCGATTGTATACACGCGTAAGTTACCGATACGGTCAGATTTGAACTTCAGCTGTAATGGAAAGCTCAGCAGGATAGACTCAATGTTTTTGGTCGTTTCCCTCTGAGGATAGTTTTCTTTATAGTAGAGGTTCTTGGAGGCAAATAATAACTGAGGATTAAAGCGCAGGTCAAAAAACTCACTTAGACGCAGGTTTCCCAATAGCCCCAGGTTAAATCCGAAGGTCTTTAAAGGTTCTGCAACCATGATAGAATCCTGTTTAAGGAATATCTCATCATGGTATAACTTAAAATTTGAGTTATTGGCTGCCAGTGTGATACCGAAGTAATAGGGCTTGGCATCATGTTCTTCCATATACATAGTGGTCTGCGCTTTCACGCCGGCCATATTCCATAGGATAACCAGAAGTACTAGCGGGACGCGCAATAAATAGAGCTGATGCCGAATGTGAGTTTTTTGCATGTTACTGCTTGGAAACCGGTATTAGTTAAAATATTACACATCTCCTGACCTTGTGGAAACGCTTTAACGGATTCCGGCAGATAGCTATATGCCGCCTTGCTTCGCGCAATCCATTTCCCGATCAATGGTGTAATATAACGAAAATATGAATTATATAATTGTTTAACAGGAAAAACTGTAGGATTAGAAAATTCCAGTATAATCAGTTTTCCTCCCGGTTTAAGTACACGTAACATTTCAGACAGCCCTTTCTCCAGATTCTCGAAGTTACGTACGCCATAAGCTACCGTTATTGCATCAAACGCCTGATCAGGAAAACTTATTGTCTCGCTGTCACCCAGCTGTAAGGTTATTTTGTGTGCCAGACCTAGTTTGTTCACCTTTTCCCGTCCATAGGACAGCATGCCCTCAGATATATCAATCCCGGTGATTGACTCGGGTTGCAGCATTTTATTGGCCATGATAGCAAAATCTCCCGTACCAGTTGCTACATCCAGCATCTTCTTCGGCTTCAGATCCTTTAATTGCTTTAAAGCCTTTTTCCGCCATTGAATATCAATGCCTAAAGACATAAAATGGTTGAGGAAATCATAGCGGTGAGCAATGTCGTTAAACATGGTCGCTACCTGTTCCTTCTTACTGAGCGATGATGTGGCAAATGGGACAATCTTCTTATCTGACATAGGCCGCAAAGTTAGGTGAAAATAGGTAGAAACAGAGAAATGCGGGTGATAACTAAATTTTCGTGAACTTTGCCACAAACCGCAATGATCTGCGGATCATTGACTATCGATTGAATATTATGATCATCAAGACCGCGCAATACCTTATCAGCAATGTAGACTGGCAGAAATGTCCCACTCCGAACCTTCCGGAATATGCCTTCATCGGCCGTTCCAATGTGGGAAAATCCTCTCTGATCAACATGCTGGCCAATAATGAAAAGCTGGCCAAGACTTCCGGCACCCCCGGAAAAACCCAGCTGATCAATCATTTTATTATAAATGATGCCTGGTACCTGGTCGATCTGCCAGGATATGGTTTTGCAAAAGTTAGTCAATCCCAGCGCAGATCCTGGGAGCAAATGATCGAAAACTACCTTCGTAAAAGGGAAAACCTCGTGAATGTATTTGTGCTGATTGACAGCCGTCACACTCCTCAGAAACTGGATATTGACTTCGTAAATCAGCTGGGAGAGTGGCAGATTCCTTTCACCCTTGTATTTACCAAAGCAGATAAGAATACCCAATCTGAAACCAGCAGGAACGTTAAGGCATTCCTCAACAAGCTCAGAGAATCATGGGAATTTCTACCAGCCCACTTCGTAACAAGTACTGTTAAGAAATCAGGAAGGGATGCTATCCTTTCGTTTATTGACGAGAATAATATGCAATTCAGAGCAATCGCTCAATAAGCCGTCTTCTCTCAGGGCCTTACCCGCACATATATCTGACCTGCATGTACGTTGGAGTGAACGGACAACAGAGAAAGTGTGTCGTTACCGGTAATTTTGCAACTGAAGATCTTTGGATTCCAGGGGTCACTGTCTGCTACCAGGTATGGCTGGTGATCGCTTTTCAGGGCCATCAGAAACTTCTCCCTCGCTATCAGGCTGTCCCGCAGATAACGCAGCATCATATTGCCATCAAATTTTAAGATAGTGAGCGCAGTAGTGTCTGCTCTGACCATGTCGCCCCCTAATGATGGCCTGGAGTAAATCAATCTCCAGCTGCCCTGCAATTTTTGGGAAGAGTTGTCCGTAATAGATTCTTTTCTGCACGAAGCAATAGTAAGTACGAATACTAACAGTAGTATGACAGTTGTGTAGGTACGCATGTTGGACAGGTATTCAGTAATATATGATATAAATTAAGGAAAATAATTGAGATTATACGCACTTTATGGGGGAAAACTTCCTGTTGGAGGCGGCGGGCGCATCCAGCAGGCGTGGAATATTGATACTTACCTTCTTTTTTAGTTCACCACTTTATCTGCGCAACAGCTGCTGGCAAATGCATCCGGTTTGGCTTTAAAGGCAAACCCCATCCCCAGTATGTAACCCATCGCTTCGCGCAATGCCAGGTTACTTTTAAACTGTGGATTGGTGTTGATGTCAGCATGTACTTCCATATCTACGTCATACTGCGTAAACATGTCGCACAGTTCATAGGCAATTTCAATGCTCTTCGCTACTTCAATGAGCATACGCTCTTTGATCGAGTAAACATCACGTGTTTTGTCATTGTGGATAAACATGAATCCTCCATGCCCTTCACGCAAAAAAACAATTACTGTTGCAAATTCGGTCTCCAGACCTTTTACCTGTGAATCCGTGCCAATACATACTTTTAGATGAAAGCCCTTGCCGGTTTCCCGGATAATTGCCTGGCGCACTTCTTCCTTAATGGGCAAATTAATTGGCTCGCCATTGAATCTTCTCCATTTCATGATAATATATATGATTAGAGTGAATAGGCGTGGTAGTTAAGACAATTTGATGGCCGGTCTTTCGTGCAAATCCTTGCTGATGTTGGAGCTTATTGTATAAGTAATATACAAAAAATAATGCAGGAATCAGGTAGGAGGAAGTAGTAATTCATAGTAAGGACTGGCCGGTTAGGAGAAGCGCTCCGGCGTAAAACTGCTGCATAAGAGAGATATAGCTGAAAAAAGGCAGCTGAAGACTTGTCATACATCGCCTTCAGCTGCCATAAAGTTTACATTGAATTAATATTGTCCTGTGCTCAGCATCACCAGCGTACAAGCTTCTACTGGTTCTATACCTTTGCTGCTGGCCAGTTCGGCCAGTTCGTCGTTTTCTGTACCCGGATTGAATATAATACGTTTTGGCTGCAGCTGCAGAATATAGTCATAATACTCCTGCTGGAGCTGAGGATTCATATATAAGGTAACAGTATCCACATCCTGCACTGGCGGATGATCTTTGGTAACCGGTATCTCGCCTATCTTAGCTTCCTTCTTACCGATAGCCACAACAGGATGTCCTTTGGCTGTCAGTCTGGATACTGCCAGGTAACTATATCTATCCGGGTTCGGAGATGCGCCTAATACTACCGTAAGTTTCTTGTCACTCATAATATTACGTTTTAAATGCACCTGCCACTATAGTAATACCAGCAGATACTACCATGTAAGAGCAAACATTAAACCATAATGCTTATATCAGGTGATACCGCCGCCTTGGCAGTTTTCTGATAATCTGCTGTAGAGCAGGCTGAAGTTCCGGATAGTGGAAAACAAACCCCGCCTGTATAGCTCTTGTCGGCAATACCCAGCGGCTTTTTAGTACTAATTCAGTTTCTGTTCCCATTACTTGTGCTCCAATTTTCAGCATCCAGGTATAGGCTGGTAGTCCGAAAAGATGTCCGCCGGCTTTCCTTAATGCCCGCATAAACTGCCTGTTATTCACCGGATGTGGGGCTGCACAGTTAAATACACCCTCCTGTTCCGGATGTTCATATAACCACTCCACCATCCTGCATACATCATCAATATGTACCCAGCTCATTTGCTGCCGGCCATTACCATGATAACCCCCCAATCCGAATTTCATAAGATTCATCAGTGGAGTGAGTACGCCTCCCTGGTGACCGATAGTAATGGCTATACGCAAAATTACCTTGCGGGTATGTGGTGTAACTGTCTGGTTGAAAGCGCCTTCCCACTGTTTACATACCTGCACCGAAAAATCATCTGCTATCTCACCGGTAAATTCGTCCATCGGACGGTCCTCTGCATGCCTGTAAATCGTTGCTGAACTGGAATTAATCCATAATGCCGGTGGATGCTTCAGTGTCTGTATCGCCGCACCTAATACCTGCGTTGATGCTACTCTGCTTGAAAATATCTCTTTCCTGTTCTCTTCCGTATACCGGCAGTTCACACTCTTTCCTGCCAGATTAATCAGTATGTCCGTTCTCTCCAGGTGACTGACCCAAGCGTCCTGCGTTTTTCCATCCCATTGTACATAGCTGATCCTTCCGCTGTCTGTCAGCGGTTGACGGGTAAGTATCACAATATCATTGTCCTGACCGAAATAGTCAATCAGTCCCTTCCCGATGAAGCCCGTACCTGCTGCTATAACTATTTTTTTATTTTTCATGGTAACCTGGTTGAGTGTGTTTCTGAAGTTTCAGTAATAATTGAAACATCTTAGCAAAAAAATATTACTTGAAAAGCTTCATCAATGTGCCATAGAACCAGCTTTCTTCTGCTTTGACAAAAGAATTGATCGCTTTATCTGACTGATGGGCAAATTTGTTAAGGTTTTGTATAGAGTCTCTGAATGCCTTTACATGCTTATCTTTCATGTCTCCTTCCACTTCCTGCAACTGGTTCAGTGTCTTAATGATAGGATCCAGTTCACGGCGCTTCCGCTCTCTTGCAATCTCTGTTGCTACTTTCCAGATATCCTTTTCCGCACTGAAGTACTCCTTACGCTCACCAGGAATCAGCACCCTATCTACCAGCCCCCAGTTGATCAACTCCCGGACGTTCATATTGGTATTGCCACGGGAAATGTTTAACTCTGCCATGATATCATCAGCACTCAGGGGATCAGGCATGATCATCAGCAATGCATGTATCTGCGCCATGGTACGGTTAATACCCCATTGAGCACCTAATGATCCCCAACTTTGTATAAACTGTGCTTTTGCTTCTGCCAATTTCATATGCTAAATGCTCATTTTCTTACTTCAAATGTAATGGTAACTTTTTGAACTTTCAAAAGAAAGTGAAAGAATAGGGGCATATAAACGCCTATTTACTGGAATATAGGCCCACTCTGTTGCCATCAGGATCAAAGATGATAGCAAAATATCCCATGTCCTGCAGCTCAGATACAGGACGTTTGTCCAGCTCAATTTTACCACCAGCTGCCTCTACACGATCCATTACCCCGGTCAGGTCGTCTCCTGCATACAGGTAGACAAGTGTGCCCCGCTGGCTGGGCAGATAGTCAGTTCCCTGTACCAGCGCGCCGCCAATACCGCCTTGTTCTTTGTTAAACTGGAAATATGCTTTTCTTTTAAATCCGAGGCTTTCTTCAGGCATTTCATAGTGGAGTATCTGGCTGTAGAACTTCCGGGCCCTGTCAAGATCATGTACAGGAATCTCAAACCAGCTTACAGCATGTTTAGGCATTTCCATTGATATTTGGTTGTGGGGCTACCTTAAATTTAAACATTTAAATACCAAATCCCAAATTCTCGTATTGACTAGCAGCGTGTTAAGTTGATCAGGGGGGGTAATATAAAAGAACAGGCGTCCCGGTATACGGAACGCCTGTTGTATAGTTAGTTGTTGATATATCTGATTATACCAGCATAGTTACCGGATTCTCCAGGTAGCCTTTCAGTGTTGCCAGGAAACGTGCGCCTACTGCTCCATCCACACTACGGTGGTCACAGCTCAGGGTCAGTTTCATGATATTTACCGCTTTAAACTGGCCTTTCTCTGAAACAACGGTTTCTTTGATACCACCTACTGCCAGGATTGCAGAATCCGGCGGGTTGATGATAGCAGTGAACTCGTCGATACCCATCATACCCAGGTTAGAGATAGTGAAGGTATTGCCAGAGAAATCCTGTGGCTGCAGTTTCTTGTTTTTCGCTTTGTCATACAGTTCTTTCGCATCACCAGCGATCTGGCTCAGCGACTTCTGATCTGCAAAACGGATAACTGGAACGATCAGGCCATCTTCAATAGCTACAGCAGAACCGATGTGTACATGGTGGTTCTGACGAATGAAATCACCCATCCAGCTGCTGTTTACATCAGGGTGCTGACGCAGTGCGAGGGCAGCAGCCTTGATAACCATATCATTGAAGGAGATTTTAACAGGAGATACTTCGTTGATCGCTTTACGCGCTTCCATCGCCTTATCCATGTTAACATCTACTTTCAGGTAGAAGTGAGGTGCGGAGAACTTGCTTTCGCTCAGGCGTTTAGCAATTACTTTACGCATCTGGCTCAGCTGAATATCAGTGTGACCTTCCTGACCTGCAGGTGCAGCGGAAGCACCCTTCGCAGCAGGAGCCGCGCCGGATTTAGCAGCAGCAGGTGCAGCAGATGGCACATAGCTGTCCACATCTTTCTTCACAATTCTGCCACCGTCGCCGGAACCAGTTACTTTATTGATATCGATACCTTTTTCTTCAGCCAGTTTCTTAGCCAGCGGAGATGCTTTCACACGACCGTCTTTGTTTTCAGAAACTTCAGCTGTAGCTGCTGGTGCCTCAGCTGCCTTAGCAGTACCTTCAGATGCAGCAGGAGTAGCTGCAGGTGCTGCCTGAGCGGCTGGTTTAGCGTCACCGGAACCTTCAGCGGCCAGGATAGCTTCTACATTGGTACCTTTTTTACCTACTATAGCAATGATGCCATTCACTTTGGCAGCATCGCCTTCTTTAACGCCTACATAAAGCAGTTCACCGTCAGCATAACCAATTACTTCCATGGTCGCTTTATCAGTCTCTACTTCAGCCAGTACGTCGTCACTTTTTACAGTATCGCCTACCTTTTTATTCCAGGCAACGATTTTACCTTCAGTCATCGTGTCGCTCAGCAGCGGCATACGGATAACTGTGGCATTTTTCAGTGCTTCTGCAGCAGCTGCGTTGTCTGCTTTGCCTGCGGCAGGAGCCGGAGCAGGAGTTTCCTTTGCTGCTGGTTGAGCCGCTGGTGCAGCCTGCTCATTATTATTTCCTCCACCCAGCAAAGATTTGTAATCCTCACCTGGTTTCCCTACAATAGCTATAATCTCATTTACTTTAGCAGCCTTACCTTTCTCGACACCAATATATAATAGAGTACCTTCCACATAACCCATTACTTCCATGGTGGCTTTATCTGTTTCCACCTCAGCAATTACGTCGTCTGCTTTTACGGTATCACCTACCTTTTTATGCCATTCCGCGATCACCCCTTCAGTCATCGTGTCACTCAAAAGGGGCATTCTGATAACTTCTGCCATAGTATTTATCCAAATTTTGCCCAAACCTACAAAAGAAATGCGAATTGTGAAAGTCAGATTACGGAAGTTATTTCCGTAACGCGCTTTAAAAATCGAGTTCCATATTCAACTTATCTTTAAGTTCCTTCACCAGCGGATACTTTTCTGCCATTTTCTGGAACTGCTCGCGGCTGGAAAGTGGCGCGGGGCCAATATCCTGGACCTGCTGTGTCTCATCCAGCTGTAAAGTCAGTACAATTGCCGGGTTTTGAAATTTATCTTTAAAGAAAGCTGAAATAGAAAGTTTTTCTTCCTCCATAAACCGGAATTGAACAATATTTCTGCTCACAATCCCGATTTCTTCTGTTCCCAGCAACTTAATTTGTGCCAGCTGGAGGTTACTCACCACTGTCATTTTGTTAGCCTGCCTGAACCGGTCAATAAATTCATCCCAGTATACCGACAAAGCGCCTGCTGTTATCGGGATAATCTGTTTGACTGTCTGTGTCTGCTGTTTTGCTGCCAATGCTTCTTTCATTGCTGCCAGTCCGGTCAGTTTGGGTCCTGCCGCCTGTGCCTGCCCTGTCTTCGGCGCTGTGGCTGTAGCTGTTGCTGTATAATTAGTGGAAGTGGTATTTGTTGCTGCTGCCGGCTGGGACACTGGCACGGGCTGCTGTACTGGTGCCGCTGCCTGTGTAACTGGTTGCGCCTTCGCTGTTGCCGGCATAACCGGTGTCTCAATAGTTAGCCGTGCTTCATTGCCGGCAATGGAAGCCGTCGTTGCCGGCTGACCAGCCACCGCTTTGCTTTCTGGTGCTGCCTGGGCAAAAGAGGACCTCAGTTTCTGAGGTGCTGCGCCATCAGCTACTAGTTTTTTTTTTACTACCTCTCCGGTCTGGTCATCACTTACCAGCGTAACTGCCTGCTGCAGGAAACAAAGCTTGATCAGCGCCATCTCAACATGCAGTCGCTTATTACGCGCCATACGGTAGTTGATCTCCGTCTCGTTCAGGAGGTGTAAAGCTGTGACCAGGTAAGATGGACTTACCCTGCCCGACATCTGTTTATACCTGTCTCTCAGATTGCCAGACACTTCTACCAGGTGTAATACGCGCTCTTCCTTGCTCATCAGCAGGTTACGCAAAAACTCAGCCCATCCGTTCAGGAAGTTATCTCCTTCAAAGCCTTTTTGTAATATTTCGTCAAATATCAGCAGTGCGCCGGCTACATCCTGTCCTAACACCGCCTCCATCACCTTGAAGAAATAATCATAGTCAAGGATGTTCAGATGCTCAAGGGTATTCTGGTAGGTAAGATGCCCGCCGGTAAAACTGACAATCTTATCCAGTGTACTCAATGAATCTCGCATACACCCGTCAGTTTTCTGCGCAACCAGGTGTAATGCATCCTGCTCCGCTTCAATATGCTCTTTCTGACAGATTTCCTGCAGATGGTCAACTGTATCCTGTATGGTGATGCGTTTGAAGTCGAATATCTGACAGCGACTCAGAATCGTAGGAAGAATCTTGTGCTTTTCTGTTGTCGCAAGTATGAAAATAGCATAGGAGGGGGGCTCTTCCAGCGTTTTCAGGAACGCATTAAATGCGGAAGAACTCAGCATGTGTACCTCATCTATGATATAGATCTTATATTTTCCTGCCTGTGGTGCAAAACGCACCTGCTCTACCAATGTTCTGATATCATCTACCGAGTTGTTGGATGCAGCATCCAGCTCATGAATGTTAAACGAACTTCCCTCATTAAATGATGTACAGGAATGACATTGGTTACAGGCTTCGCCATCCGGCTGGAGATTCTCACAGTTAATTGTTTTGGCCAGAATACGGGCACAGGTCGTCTTACCCACTCCTCTAGGACCACAAAACAGGAAGGCATGTGCCAGCTGACTGTTGCGGATCGCATTTTTCAGTGTGGTGGTGATATGTGATTGTCCGACTACGGTTGAAAAATTCTGTGGACGGTATTTACGGGCTGAAACGATAAAATTCTCCATATATGCAAACGCATTCGCGAGCGCCGAAAGTACACAAAATTGTCGATAGTCCCTAGCCCCTTGCTCCGCTATGAAGGCATCAGCCCATAAGGCAATTATTTATATATTAGGAAAATCAGGCGCTTAATGAGCCACAGACAATTCACTATAATCCAGGCAACGATACAGGAAATCTCTTTTAATAAGGATAATGCTGTTATTGTAATGATCTGACACTGCTGCACAAACCTCATATATTGTCTCCAGCAGTTCTGGTGCAGGAGTGTGCTGTTGCAGATCGGCATGCTGCTGTTCCACAAAGTGCGCCACTTTTTCCTGCAATTCCGGCTCCCAGCTGTCACTGATCTGCTGCTGGTTCGATAGTTCATTCAGCAACTGTTGCAGATGTGCTGCTTCCTGCCGTACTACGCTAAGATGCTGCTCTACCTCAGAAGGTGGCAGATGCGTATTATTGTAAAATGCGGGTATACTCGCGGTAATCGTTCCGCCAATCTCATCCAGCCGGGATGCCCTGGACTGATGCGTCAATATATGCCTGTACTGTTCCTGCAAACTGGTAGCTGCTTCCAGTGCCTGCTTTAAGGCGAAGGTATAGTGGTAGCGGATGGCCAGCAGGTCGTGCGTACGCAGCCACTCCTGGTCGCGCCGGATATGCTCCTCCAGTTCCTCCAGTATCCCTGCCGCTTCCTGACTACGGTACTGCTGTTGCTGGTAAGTAAAGTGTGCAACCTGTATCTCCCGGCTAATAATTGCTCTCAGGGTTGCGGCATCCTGTACGTCCCGGAAATAATGCCTGATACGCTGGCGGTGTTCCTTTGCGTAGAGTGTGCCCAATGTGTGTAAAGCCTGCTCTTCCTCAGTAAATGGTTCCAGTCTGCCCGGAGGTATTTCGGGGAACGGGCGGTCGTCATAATAGTTGTTAAATTCTTTAGGGAAAGCATATTGCTCATGCACATCTGCAATTTCCCGGATAAATTCATCAGCGGATATCCACTCTCCCGGCTTGGCTTCCGGTGTTAATACCTGGTAGATCTGCTGTGACATTTCCTCCTGTAACGTCTCGGCATCGTGAAAGAGTGTCCAGGCGCTTTGCGGGATCTTTAAACCGGGTACATTCGCTGCAAGATATCTTTGCTCACGCTCTTCCTGTGTAGGGTGAGACGCCCACTGATCCCTGAATTGTACCTGGCTTTTTACGGTGGTACCAAACTGGTCGTCATTGTACTGAGGTAATTGCTGATGATCAAGCGGTGTGCTGTGTTGCCTTGCCTGGTACTTTATCAGCATGCTATGCGCTTCGTAAATATTCCTTATAAACCGGTGCTGATGCGCCAATGTAATCACCTTCTGTAATAATTGCTGAAAACAGGTGTTGCTCATCTCAGCTCTTCGCATGGCAGAGACAGCTGTGTCTGACCCGCAGATTGCCACAGCTACATCATCGGCGTTAAACTCCATCTCACGACTCAGGCGCATATATTGCCGGTTAATCAGATCATGCATCTGGCGGAAAAGAAAGTGGAGACTGGCCGCAATCAACAGGAAGCCACGGGATATTAATGCTGCTGCCATCCCTTTATTGGATAACCAGATGATCGCATCTCTCCAGCCCCTGTTCTCGTATAGTATGTTGTAAATGATTTTGTTAATCGTATAAACATGCAGGACCAGTTTCATACTGCGTTGGGTGAAATGCCCAAACTCATGTGCCAGCACCATTTTAAATTCACTGATATTCAGACTATTTACCATGCCTAGTCCTATTACCAGATTTTTATCGGCATCACTAAATAACCCTAGTCCCCCCGGAGAATGAAACACTACAGCATTTACGTCCGGTACCAGAAATACTTTTCTTGGTGCCGGTGTATTTGTTTGCTGTACCAGTTTATGTATAAAGTCAAATAAAACGGGCTGGTCTTTTGCCGTTATTACCGTGCGGTAAGGAACAGTTGTTTTATGACGGTTAAAGAGAAATAATGCTATAAATAATGCCTGGACAATTCCTGACAAAAGTATGCCTGCGCCGGCTATCCACATCAGGATACCGATTATCCCCTGGCCAGATGCATGCAGCATGATCAGACTTCCTGTCCAGACACATGCTGTCATCACCAGCAGCGAGCATAGTAAAATAATAATGTAGGTGACGTAAAACAACAGGATACCTCCGGTCATTCTCAACACTTCTTGTCTAAAGTACATACCTGGCGCCATATTAATCATATTCACAATCGTTCGCGGGAACCTCTGCTTTGGTTGTTGGACATAGTATTTTAAAGGTAATTCTATTTTTTATGCCGGAACATAACACGAAAGGGAAATAATTTTCAGTCTCATCGCTTTTATTTAAATTCGGTATATCATTTTTCCAGATAAAGGAACGGGTTTGTTACAGCTAGGAAATCTTCCTGATTGAATGTTTTTCTCCAATGTTTTTTCAACCTTCAAATACATAGAATGTATCATTCGGTTGCTCTTGGATACACCCCGCTTATTCCCGCTCTGAGCATGCTTGTATATATAAATCCTGTCCCTGATCTCATTGTTCCTGCAGCATTTTCTATGGCTGAACCTTTGGTCTTACTGCCACTGTTATCACTGTTATTGCTGGTCCTGGCACTATATGCTGCCTGGCATTTCCGCAAACAAGTAACTTACATAAATCGTACCGGGAAGGAATCTGAGCATGCGCATATAAATATGATCAGCAATATCAGCCAGGAAGTCCGTACTCCACTCAATGCCATTATCGGATTCAGTGAGCAATTACGCTATACATCTCTCGATGCTAATCAACGGGAACTGCTCGCTGTTATTGAAGACGCAGCCCTCGTACTTGCCCGCATGCAACACAATATCCGGGAGCTGGCATGGATCCGGAAAGGTGTGCTGGAACTGGATTACTACCCGTTCTCGCCTTACGAAATGTTCCATGATGTCACCGATCAGGGCAGGAAGCTGGCACAAAAAAAACAGCTGCTTTTTGAAGTAGTTTTTGATGGGGATCAGCAGCTGAAGGTTACCGGGGACGGTGACCGTCTTGCACGATTGATGTCTCTTTTACTCGACAATGCTATTCGCTATACAGACGCAGGTACCGTACGCTGCTGTATGAGTGTACATCAGACAACCGGGGGACAAGTGAACATACACTTTAGTGTGAATGACACCGGCCGGGGTATCGCTCCGGAATTGCAATCCTGCCTGTTTACAGACCATTTGCATAATTACATTGTCGCATCCGGCGCACCCCATGGAGCTGGTATAGGTCTCTCGCTTGCCAAAGCACTAGTAGACCTGCATCACGGGAATATTGCTGTCGAAAGCTTACCCGGTAAAGGCAGCACGGTGCATTGTAACATCAGTTACCGCTTATTGTCACTTCCTCAAACGCTGATCATCACCCAACGGGAAGCCGAACAGATGGCCACCGGCCAGTTTATGAAAGATAGATATGTATTGGTGGCTGACGATCAGGAAATGAACCTGGCATTGATGGAACGAATACTTACCCGCTGGCAGTGCCGCTTTGATAAGGCTACTGATGGCGAAGTTGCCTATGAGTTATTTGTAAAAAATAAGTATGATATCATACTGCTTGACCTCCAGATGCCCGGTATGACAGGGCTGGAAGTCGTAAGGCGCATCCGGGAAGATAAAGAGCCGATAAAAGCACACACTCCTGTGTTGGCATTGACGGCAGATACGGCCATACCTGCCAGCCGCGAGTTTATTGAAGCCGGCTTTAATGACTACCTACTAAAACCCTTCCGCGAGCGGGAAATTTATAAGGTGATCATCCGTCACCTTCGCCCTGAAAGTGCCTCTATCAAAACAATGCTTTAGTGTTTAAAATGTCGTATGTCAAAGAACTGCTAACAGCATCTCTATCAGTGCTGTTATGCAATATTAACTTATACATCGACACCATTCCGGGCAATGTCCATAGGACGCCAAATTGTGTCCACAGGACGCCATGAAAATGTATAAATATTTGATTGTTAACGAGTGAGGGAGTGTTTTTCTGAAGGGTCAACAGCGAGATATGAGGGCTTAAAAACGAGCTGTTTACCAAACATCTTACGTTGATCTTACGTTCTGAAACGTAGGATTAACGTAAGATGATGGAGATAAAAACGATACCGGGAAATTAGCTTTCAAATCATTTTGGACCCACAATAGGGTGACGTTCGTACGGTTGCGATCTGTCAAACAAATAGCGGTAAGTAGTCAGTTTACGGCTAACGTATGTGCCCAGACTTTCAGCAATATTCAGCATTTTAGGATTGAAATCGCCAATCCATTGCAGTTCGTATTCTTTGTAGGAAAGTTTTTTCTGAATGATCTTAGCTGCTTCAACGATCATATAGGAATCTACGCCCTTGCCCTGAAATTCCGGTACAACACCAAACACGATACCCGTAAACTTTTTGTTCTTTTTGATTAGCTTAAGATAGAAGAACAGTAATTTCTGCAATGGGCCGAATTTGCCGTTCATATACTTAAAGAACTGATTGAGTTCAGGTATGTTGAGCCAACATCCGATAGGTTCATTTTTGTAGTAAGTGAACCACACAATCTTTTCATCCATCACTGCTTTCATCTGTTTAAAGATGGCCAGCGCCTGCTGTTTGGTGATATCTTTTCCCCCATCATGTCCTGCCCAGGCCTTATTATACACGATACTGAAATCTTCCGCATATTTAGCCAGGTTGTTTTTGTTGAGGTATTCTGCACGGAAGTCGGGATCTTGCTCAATTGAGGCATGCCTGGTATAAAACTTCTCCTGTAATTGGGTGGCAACACTCATTGCGTAGCATATCTGGTGAAAGAATGGCTGAAAGCCATAATTCTCCAGCAGCTCCTTATAGTAAGGAGGATTGAAGTTCATGCCATACAATGGTTCATGAAAGCCTTCTACCAGCAATCCCCACCAGCGGTCACGTTCACCAAAGTTAATCGGACCATCCATTGCCCCCATACCTCTTTCTTTCAGCCATTCACGGGCGGTATCAAACAGGAAGTTGGCAGTTTTCTGATCATTGATACAATCGAAAAATCCTATACCACCTGTTGGCTGTTTGTCACCTTTAGACCTATATTTCTTATTTACGAAGGCTGCGATACGGCCTATCAGCTTTCCACGATCATCTTTCAGTATCCAGCGGATGGCTTCTCCCTGCCTGTAAGCTTTGTTCTTTTCAGGATTAAAAACCAGATCTATATCCTTATCCAGCGGACGTATCCATTCCGGTATATGTTTATTCAGCTGAACATGTACATCCAGAAATTGCCTTGCTGTTTTTTCGTTATTAACGATCACCAGTTCCATAGGGAGCGAATTTGAGGTGCAAAAATAGTGTTTATAACCGATAGTCGATAGTGTTGGGTCAGTGATGTGCAGAATGCAGTCATCCATCGATAAATAGTTGCTGATACAGGTACTTTTAACATTTATTTTTCAAATGGACGATTACTTTTATAACGTGTCTGTAGTTACTCAGTGTCCCGGCCTTTCTTAATTCCATTTACCCATATTATGCTCAAAAAGAAAAGGTGGCTGCTGGCTGCCATTGTTGTGCCTGTAATTGCAGTTTGTTATTTTCTGTTTGCAGGTAAAGCTGCCGACAGTAGTATTACAGCCAAAGTCCGTAAAGGTAGTTTTCGCGATGTTGTTAATAGTTCCGGTGAATTGCAGGCAGAAAATACCGTCTATATCTCCGCTCCCGCTGATCTTCAGGCTAACCAGATCTATGATGAGATCAAGATCCAGGAGATGGTCGCCGAAGGTTCTCATGTAAAAGAAGGCGATTATATTGCTACGCTGGATCAAACGTTAGTGAATAAACGTATTAGTGATATGCAGCTATCACTGGAGAAGTCTAATTCTGCTGTAACTCAGACGGCGCTTGATACTGCGCTGACGTTACGCGAAGCGCGGGATCAGATGACGAATCTTCAGTTCCAGATGGAACAAAAGAAACTGGCGCTTGCACTCAGTAAATATGAACCTCCGGCCACAATCAGGCAGGCAGAAATTGACCTGGAAAAAGCGCAACGTGATCTTGTGCAGATGAATGAAAATTATAAGATCAAGCAACAGCAAGCCGCGGCAAAAATGCAACAGGCAAAAAGAGAAGCCGAAGAATTTACAAGAATCATCGGCAGACTGGAAGAGCTGAAAAGCCGTTTTGTTATTAAAGCGCCGAAAAATGGGTTACTAGTATACATCAGCGATTGGTCAAGCGGGGGGAAAAAGAAAACAGGTTCAGTTGTACGTTCCTGGGATCCCCGCGTAGCCATGCTGCCGGACCTTTCATCCATGTTATCCAAAGTGTATATCAACGAGGTTGATATCAGCAAAATTCATCAGTCACAACGTGTGACAATGGGACTGGACGCCTTCCCCGAAGTGAAAATGGAAGGTGTCGTAAAGACAGTAGCGAACATTGGTGAAACCCGCCCTGGCGCTACAGCAAAGGTTTTTGAAGTAAATATCAAACTTGACAGGGTGGACTCCATTCTCAAACCCGGAATGACTACTTCCAATAATATCCTGATCAGTGAAGTACCTGGTAAGCTCATTATACCGCTGGAAGCCGTTTTTGCCGATGGCAAGACCAGTTATGTCTATCTCAGAAAATCAGGAAATATTTCCAAACAACAGGTTGTATTGGGCAAATCCAATGATGAAGAAGTGATTGTTGAAAAAGGGCTGGCGGAAGGAGATATTGTATATCTCTCTGAGCCGGAATCAGCAAAGGAATCCAAAATAACGACATTAAAATAATGTAATGCTGGACCGTAATATCAACAACCTCAATATCGCCCTGGATTCCCTCGGCGCTAACCGCCTGCGTTCGTTCCTGACTGCACTGGGCATCATATTCGGTGTGGCTGCTGTAATTGCCATGCTGGCAATCGGTCGTGGCGCACAGGCTGAAATACTTGACCAGATGAAGCTTGTAGGAGTTAACAACATCGTGATTAAACCTAAAGCAGAAGATAAAAAGGAGGATGAGCAGAATAAGGAGTCAGAAGATAAAAGCACCGCAAAACCTGCCACCACCAAAGCACGTTTCTCGAAAGGACTCAGTATCGCTGATGCGGAGAGTATCCGCCGGATGGTACCTACCATTGCGGCTATCAGCCCTGAAATGATTCAGGAGCAGGATGTAATCTATGGCAGTAAAAGCAGTAAGCTGAAGATAGTAGGTGTCGAACCGGCTTTCTTTGATATCAATAATATCAGGATTGCTTCCGGCACAATATTTAATCAACGGCAGCAGATTGCAGGAGAAGGTGTATGTATCATCGGCAGTGATGTGAAGCGTAAGTTTTTTATTGCTGAAGATCCTATCGGCAAAACCATTAAATGCGGTGTACAATGGTTAAAGATCATCGGGGTAACAGAGGAGAAGCCGATCTCAAAAGCAACGAAAGACAACCTTGGCATCAGGGATTATAATCTTGATATCTATATTCCGATACAGACTTCACTGGTGCGTTATAAGAATCCATCTTTGTATCTGGGTGCAGGTGACAATGCTTTCTGGGGTAATCAGAATGAGGCACCCGGTAATAAGATCTTCCATCAGCTTGATCAACTTGTGATACAGGTACATGCAGCGGAATCATTATCAGAATCAGCTGGTATCATCAGTCGTATGTTACGTCGCCGGCATAATGATGTTCTCGACTTTGAGATCACAATACCTGAACAGCTGCTTAAACAGCAACAGAAAACTAAGGATGTGTTTAATATCGTACTTAGTGCAATTGCAGGTATCTCGCTATTGGTAGGGGGTATTGGTATTATGAACATTATGCTCGCTTCTGTACTGGAGCGCACCCGGGAGATTGGTATACGTATGGCGCTGGGAGCGCAGAAGAAAGATATTGTAATGCAGTTCCTGTTTGAGTCAGTGCTTATCAGTCTGACAGGTGGTGTAATAGGTGTTATTTTGGGTGTGTCAGGTGCTTACCTGGTAGATAAGCTGGCAGATATACATACCATCGTTTCAGGTATATCTATTTTCATTTCCTTCGTGCTGGCATCAGCCGTGGGTCTCATCTTTGGTATTTCCCCTGCCCGCAAGGCGGCTCATAAGAACCCGATAGAATGTTTGCGACATGATTAAGACACCTATTCTGTTTACCATCGCCGGATTGTTGACCTGTACACTTTCCTTTGCCCAGCAAACACTGTCATTGCAGGGAGTCGTGTTGCAGGCGCAACAACAATCACCTTCATATTACAAAGCGCGCAGCAGTGCGTTAAACAGCCTGTATGCATTCAGGTACTATGTAGCAGGACGCAGACCGCAGTTACGTTTGCAGGCCAGCAATACCAGCAGCTTTCTGGGTAATATAGAAAGTATCCGTCAGCCGGATGGTACCTTTGCTTTCAGCCGTAGTTCCTATTCATATACTTCAACCAGTCTGGCAGCTGACCAGATTGTACCTTTTACCGGCGGCCAGTTATCGTTTGCCACTAACCTGCAACGGAATGATGTATTTGATCCGTTTTCCAGCGTAGGATATCTTTCCACTCCATTCACGATCAGTTACGTACAACCTACTTTACTGTATAACCCTTTTCGCTGGGACGCGCGTATACAGCCACTACTATACGAAGAATCAAAGAAGCAATATGTAGAAGCGCTTGAAAGGACAGGCCTACAGGCATCCGGTTATTTTTTCGATGCGTTGGTGGCTCAGCAGCAGGAGTTAATATTGCAACAGAATGTTGCTAATACAGACACGCTGTACAAAATATCAAAGGGCAGATTTGAGCTGGGTAAGATCGCTGAAAACGAATTATTGCAGATTGAACTTAACCTGCTCAATGCGCGCAATAACCTGGAACAGGCTACGCTTAGTAAAGAGATTGCTTATCGTGAACTGACACAGTTCCTTACTTTACCTAAAGGTAGTACCGTGCAGGTAGCTTTACCAGACACTATTCCTTCCCTGCAAATTCCCCTGGAGATTGCTCAACGGGAAGCCCAGGATAACCGGCAGGCAGTACTGACTTTTCGCCGGCAGCGACTGGAGGCAGAGCAGGAGGTGGCAGAAGCTAGAGGAAACAATGGTTATCAGCTTAACCTGGCTGCCAACTTTGGTCAGGCACGTCAGGGATCTACGATTAAAAATGCCTATGGCGGTGGCAACCTTCAACAGAATCAATTATTGAGTGTAGGCGTCTCCATTCCTATCATTGACTGGGGAAGAGCGCGTAACCGCATCCGGCAGGCAAAGGCTAACCAGGAGCTGATAGAGATCGATGTGCAGCAACAAGAACGGAATTTTGAACAGGAGATTTATCTGCAAACGCAGCAGTTCAACATCCAGCGCAAGCTGCTTGAAAGTGCTGCCAAGGCTGATACTATTGCCCGTCAGCGATATGAGATCACTAAGCAACGTTATTATATCGGTAAGATATCTATCACAGACCTTAACCTGGCGCAACAGGAAAAAGATATGGCTAACCAATCGTACATAAATGCACTGCGGTCTTTCTGGACCTCTTACTATACTGTAAGGTTGCTGACGCTATACGATTTTGAGCATTCGCGGAAGATCAGCTATGAGTTTAAAGAAAGATGAGTCCGTAGTTGGCACTATTTTTTCTACTCGCTTGATATGAAACGACATGTCGGATATACTATCGTCATTATCTTCCTGGTCATTTTCCTGGTACTGAGTTATTCCAGGCAGCAGAAGAGGGTACGTCAGGTGCTTTCAGAAAACGAACGCCTGATCAACGAAAACCGGGATCTGAGGAGATCGCTGGATATTAATGGCCAGACAGCGAGACAGATCGCTGACAGAAAAGAGATCAGGCAACGTACAGAAGGTACTTTTGTAGAGCGGCGTACTTATTACAGGAAGAACTGGAAGCAGTTCATTTCTGTAAATACGAGCGACTATCGCACCGGTCTGCTGGGGGGTATCAAAGACCTGAAGATTGTTGTACGTAACCAGACAGAATATCCGCTTGACCAGGTCGAAGTCTCTGTTCAATACATGAAGGCGAATGGAGATATATTTAAAACGGAGCGTTATTCTGTGCATGATGTGCCGGCAAAAGGCAGCCGTTCTGTAGATGCATCTTCCAGCCGTAAAGGGCAGAAGGTAGCATTGAAACTGGAAAGTATTACCAGCCAACCGATGAATTTCTGCTGGTCTGTTAATAAGCCGGCGGCAGCGGGTGATGCAGACCCGTATATGTGTGTGCCGCAGTAGGATAGTATAGACAGATGCCGGGGACCATTAAGTATACTTTGCATCAGTTTTTATTGGGTTGTAGAAGTGCTGATACCGGATTATTACATAATTTTTATATTTCTTGGGTTCTCGTTTATGAGGTACTACTGTAGTTGGACGAACTGCAGGCAGTACCTCTCGTTTTTTGTACAGCTGACGGGAAACAGCCGTCCTGGCTGATAACCGTCAGTATTGTCCGGAGATACTTGCCTTATCTTTGTGTAAATGTTAGCAATAAAGAATTTAATATCGCCTGTTACTATTCCTGATCAGGTAGCGCGGTTGTACGAAGAGGCGTTTCCTGCAGAGGAGCGCCGGATGTTGCCTGCGCAACAGATGTTGCTGAACAATGGCGCGTTAAGGCTGTCATTGCTGGAGAAAGAGGGGATGTATGCGGGGTTTGTCTTTTATTGGGAACTGACGGACTTTATCTTTATTGAGCATTTTGCTATCAGTCCTGAGCAACGTGGCAGCGGCATTGGAAGTGCGGTTATGCAGCTCTTGGAAAAAACGTATCCGAAAATAGTACTTGAAGTGGAACCGCCTCATTCGATAGATGCACGGCGGCGAATCAGGTTTTATGAGGGACTGGGTTTTACAGTCTATAAAAGCAGTTATCTGCAACCGTCCTATCAGGCAGGAGGCGCTCCGCTTCCGATGCTATTAATGCAAAAAGGTATGCCCCCGGAGGAACATACCTTTACAAAAATCAGTAATGAAATTTATATGGAGGTTTATGGCTGCTGACTGTTAACGGCCACCTCTGCCTGCTCTTTCACCACGGGGCGCTGAAGGCGCTGGAGCTGAACGCTGCGGTTGCGGCTGTGCCTGTGGTTGCGGACGTGATGGTTGTACCTGCGGACGGGCCTGTGCAGGCGGCTGCATCTGGCGCGGCTGTGAAGGTGGTGATACCATCTGACGCGGCTGTGAAGGCTGCTGCGGACGAGACATCTGCGGTTGTGCAGGTCTTGTTACAGGGCCAGGGGCCGGAGTAGGTGTGATAGGACGTGATTCTGCCCTGTTGTCAAATCTGTTTGGTCTTGTTCCATTATCCCTTCCCGGAGTGCTGTTTCCTGGATTAGTTGGAAAAGCGGGTCTGGTAGATGGTGTAGACGGAGCAGATGACGGCGGAGTAGCAGGAGCAGCAGGTCTGCTGTTTCTGTCAAATTCCGGCCTGGTAGGGCGGTTGTCAGTGTTTCTGATCGGCGTGTTATTGTTATCGACAGGCCTATTCGGCGTATTGTTATTATCCGGGCGTGTTACATTTCCCCTGTCTATCGTTCTGCCTGGCGCATTATCTGGACGCACATTTTCATTTCTATCGTTATTTCTATCGGGTATATTGTTATTGTCTCTTCTCACCGTTCTACCCGGACGGTCGAAGTTATTTCTGTCGTTATTGTTGCCGTTACCATTTGTGAGTGCACTGTTACGGGACGGCTGACGTAAAGTAGCCGGAGATGGACGGTAAATGCTTACACGGCCGTTATCCACATTGGCGCGGCCTGGGCGGGAACCGTCTACAACACGAGCAGGCCTGATCTCATTACGCGTGTAACGTTCCACATCACGGGTGGCAGGACCACGGTAGTACGTGCGGTTATTAATGACAGTAGTATTGTTGATAATTGTCGTGTTGTTATACACATTTACTCGTCTGCCTCTATCCACGTAGTAATTGTGGATGGATGGACTGGTAATATACTGGCAGGGTACGAAAGACCAATAGCCGACAGGAATGTTTACATTCATACCGATTGTCATGCCGGGGCCTAAAGGTGCCCATCCGTAGTAATCTGGGCTATTTCTCCAGCTTACCCATGCAGGCCCCCATTCCGTACCAGGAATCCACATCCAGCCGTAACCATTGTCAAATGTCCAGCGACCGTAGTGAAATGGAGCCCATCCCCAGTCATAGTCAGATACCCATGTCCATCCGTAGTCTGTATACACCCAGTGACCGGCGGTTGCATAAGGTTGAAAGTCGGGACCGGCGTTGGGTATCCATACCTGGCCATAGCTACCATAGGTAGTCCAGCGGCCGTACGGACTGAGTGCGTCATGGAAGCCGGATACAGAGACCTGGGCCTGCTGGTATGACGGCTGCGTGGTGGCGCACGATACGCCGGTGATTGACAGCGAAACTGCAATCACGGCTAATGAAATATATTGTTTAATGTTTTTCATACTGATTGTTTTAAAAGAGTGTGGCAACTTATAATTTGTCCTGAAACAGGGATTGTCTGGCAATATGATGTGTGTTGAAGGCGATAAAATTTAATAGTGAACGAATGCGTGGTATATAACAGTTGATCAATTGTTAAGGCTGAAAGCTGGCTTGAACATCTTTTGGTGATAGATCGGTGTCAGATATTAGCTTGATACTAATAAATCAATATCTGTGCCTGATTAGTTAAATCCTTACCTGTAGAGGGTTTGATCAGTTTGCTGACAATTGTTTTTAGCAAAATATTCACAGTTTTAGTTAAGAAAATGTTAGCTGACAGGAGGGAGATAGTTGGCAGGGCTAACAAATTCAGAAATTACTAATATATGTGGGTGCTTATAATAAAAAATAGTTATCTATTGATGATAATCTATAATATCTGAGCTAAATGGGTTAAATTGCATGTGTTAATCTTGGCCTATTGCTTCAGGAACTAATTGACTTACAATTGATAATTGCGGGCTATGGACGGACGTCCATGGTCTGTTTGACTATTTTTTGAATTTCCCCTATTAACAATTACCTTTGCGGCAAAATTAACAAACCGCTCATTTTAAGCATTTATAAACCTCTTAAAAATATGCCTAACACAGGTAAGATCAAGCAAATTATCGGTCCCGTGGTGGACGTCCACTTTGATGGAAAGTTGCCCGAAATCTACAACGCACTGGAAATTACCCGCGAAAATGGTCAGAAGGTAGTGCTGGAAGTACAGCAGCACCTTGGTGAAGATAGCGTTCGTTGCGTAGCAATGGACTCTACAGATGGTTTTGTGAGGGGGATGGCTGTAGTCGACAGGGGTACTCCTATTAAAATGCCGGTGGGCGAAGGCATCAAAGGTCGCTTGTTCAACGTGGTAGGTGAGGCTATCGATGGTTTGGGTGATGTTGATAGCAGCAACGGTTATCCTATTCACCGTAAGCCACCTAGATTCGAGGACCTGGCAACAGATACAGAAGTACTGTTCACTGGTATCAAAGTTATTGACCTGATCGAGCCATACGCAAAAGGTGGTAAGATTGGTCTGTTTGGTGGTGCTGGTGTGGGTAAAACCGTATTGATCCAGGAGCTGATCAACAACATTGCAAAAGGTTACGAAGGTCTTTCTGTATTTGCCGGCGTGGGTGAGCGTACCCGTGAAGGTAATGACCTGATGCGTGAGATGATCGAAGCAGGTATCGTAAAATATGGCGAGAAATTCCAGGAGTCCATGGAACATGGCGGATGGGATCTCACCGCAGTAGATAAAGAGAAGCTGAAGCAGTCTCAGGCTACCTTCATCTTCGGTCAGATGAACGAACCACCGGGAGCTCGTGCTCGTGTGGCATTATCTGGTCTGACCATGGCAGAATATTTCCGTGATGGTGATGGTACTGCTGGTGGTGGTAAGGACATCCTGTTCTTCGTTGACAACATCTTCCGTTTCACCCAGGCAGGTTCTGAAGTATCCGCGCTGTTAGGTCGTATGCCTTCTGCGGTAGGTTATCAGCCAACCCTGGCAACAGAGATGGGTCTGATGCAGGAGCGTATTACTTCCACTAAAAATGGTTCAATCACTTCCGTACAGGCGGTTTACGTACCTGCGGATGACTTGACTGACCCTGCTCCGGCTACAACATTTGCTCACCTGGATGCTACTACGGTACTGGATCGTAAGATCTCTGACTTAGGTATCTACCCTGCTGTGAGCCCACTGGATTCTACATCACGTATCCTGAGCCCTAGCATCGTAGGTGAAGCTCACTACAACTGTGCACAGAGAGTGAAAATGATTCTTCAGCGTTATAAAGAGCTGCAGGACATTATCGCGATCCTTGGTATGGATGAGTTGAGCGACGAAGATAAACTGACTGTATCCCGCGCTCGTCGTGTACAGCGTTTCCTGTCTCAGCCATTCCACGTAGCAGAACAGTTCACTGGTCTGAAAGGTGTACTGGTACCAATCGAAGAGACTATTCGTGGTTTCAACATGATCATGGATGGTGAAGTAGATGAGTATCCTGAAGCAGCGTTCAACCTGGTAGGTAACATTGAACAGGCTATCGAGAAAGGTAAGAAACTGCTGGAAGCAGCCAAGAACTAATATTTTTCACCTTTAACTTTTAATATGTTATTAGAAGTATTAACACCTGAGAGAAAACTGTATTCCGGCGAAGTGTATGGTGTACAGCTGCCAGGCATTGACGGTCTCTTTGAAGTGCTGGACAAGCACGCACCGTTGATCGCTGCCCTCGGCAAAGGCAGGATGAAGGTGCTGAAAGATAAAACAACAAGTGAGTTCTATAACATAGAAGGTGGATTTGTAGAGGTATACAGGAATAAGGCAACTGTTCTTGTAGAAGGCGCAAGTGGTAACTAATATTAGTCGCCATACATCCGCTGACAACTGACTTTTTACAGGTTGTAGTGTTGAGAACAGCATAGCATATTTTGCTTTCAAATTATAAAAGAGAGGTGCTTGAAAAAGCGCCTCTCTTTTTTTGTTATGATGCAAAGGGCCTTTGTAGATTATAATACTTTATGATTATAACTTTTAGATGGTCCGCACTTGCTTATTCATATTACTGCACTATCACTTATACAGTAATACGTAGTTAACGATACTAACGTTTACAATTACACGATAAATGCATCTGTTGATGCAATGAGTTTATACAATGAATTTATTTATGCTAAAGACACAATAACCCCCTGTAATAAATGTTACTATTTCAGAAAATAATATATGCGTAACTGTTAAATCTCCGATTACTGGAATGGTGGTAATAATCTGTTAAGCCGCTGTATGGGGTTATAGGCGTTACTCTTGTCTGTGGCCTGGTTGCTGATAGATGAATCCAAACAGGTTATCACACATGCGTAGCTGTTACAACATGCAATATTTCACACGTCTTACTTGTTATGGAGCGGAAAATAGTTCATACAGCCACTTCTTTTATTTAAAGTATATTCTGGATGATCAATGGTAGTTGGTGCAAATTAAAAACAATAGGCCGGGTATGATTACCCGGCCTTTCTTTTTGTCCTAACTATTCCAATCTAATTAATAAATAACCCTGTTTTAGGGCGCAGTAAGAATACTGGCCAGGGTGTTGCACAAATCAGGTCCAGGCTGCGCAGAACATTACATCCTGCAGCGGCACTAGGGCCTGTTCCTATGAAAATGAATATCTTATGTCTATGAATGATTTTATTGCTTAAACCGTTGGAAATAATATCCGGGCCCTTATTGGAAAAAAGGGTCTTTCAGTTACTTCTTTCTGTTAATTGTTTTAGTATTTATTTATATATCCAGGAAGGTGTAAACGTGATCTGGTTTGTCCTTCATAGGTATTTTTATTCGGTTATATTAGTTCCTTCCCCTACGGTGTCCTATTTATTAGCAGGCTTACAAACAACAGAATGCTCTGACTACATTACTTTTTTGCCTAAGCAAGATATTTGATTTTTTTTAAATATCCTCGTTTAAGGGAAGCGATTTGAACAATAGAAATGTGACCAATGACGTTAGTCATTGTGCATCAAAGTGTAGGCTGATAATAATTTTTTAACTTTTTTTTCCACAAGTGGCTTTATGGTTGTTTTACCGGCACACGTAGTGGCATACACGTAACTAATTTAATAATGGGTCTATCGGGAAATTGGCCATGATGGCAAAGTTTGCGCCCAGGTTCTTTAGTGCCTGGGGCCATATATTCTGTTCTTTTTGTTCAAATACGAGCGAGGCACTGCTCTCAGATAGGATCCAGGATTTTTCATTTAGTTCATTATCAAGCTGTCCGCTACTCCAACCTGAATAACCGATAAAGAACTTGATCTTGGTAAGGTCTAGCTGTCCGGAATTGATAAGTGACACCACCTGGTCAAACTCGCCTCCCCAATATACGCCGTCCCGGATCTCGAAGCCTCCTTTGATCAGGTCTGGCTGCTGATGTATGAAGTGGATAGTATCTATCTGCACCGGGCCTCCGTAATATACCCGGATATTAGTGATCAGGATTTCTGGTACCAGTTCATTCAGATGCTGGTCAAATACCCTGTTCAACACAAAGCCGAAGCTTCCTCTGCTTTCCTGGTGTTCACACAACAGTATTACAGTGCGCGCAAAATTCTGGTCTTTGAGAAAAGGATCAGCAATGAGTAATATTCCAGGCGATAAAGAAACCATACACATACAATTTTATCACTTACCCAAATTTAACTAATTGAAAGCAAGTATAGTAGTATTTATTGGAGAAATACTTGACAGTTTCATGTATTGAATATAGAGGTGAGGAATGTTATCCGAAAATGTATTAGAAGGGGATCAAGTTGAAAACTTGGGGGATTAGATCAAAAGCTGTTGTTTTGCTGTATAAATCGACATTTTGGATCAGAATTACCGCCAGTTAATAGAATTAATGCTTCCAGCAGGCATTTTGGAATACTTC
>NZ_JAICCF010000005.1 GCF_019492185.1 Chitinophaga rhizophila | reverse complement strand
ATCATTTAATGCGAAGGTAAAATCATTTAGAAACGCCATGAGAGGAGTAAGGGACGTGAACTTCTTCCTTTTTAGGCTCGTTAAACTATATGCCTAATGGCAATCCCCCAAGTTTTCAACTTGATCCCGTTAAAACCTATGAAAAACCGACAAGTATAAATTAAAAATGGCTCTGTAATCAATTGATTACAGAGCCATTAAGTGCCCAGAACTGGATTCGAACCAGCACACCCTTGCGAGCGCTGCGACCTGAACACAGTGCGTCTACCAATTTCGCCATCTGGGCAACTGATTTTTGTTCAGGGAGTGCAAATGTATTACATTTTTAAAATTAGCCAAATTTTTATTTAACCTTCTATTTGAAGATGCCAACAGCTGTATTAAAGATTACGCAAACTGAAATAGGAAAACTCCGCGCTATCCTGCTCATTTCCCTTGTAATGTAAGCCTAGTCGAGGGCTTCTATCCCATTGAGGCAAAGACTTTATTTCTTCTGCTGAACCCACTTGTTTCCAGGATGCCTGGCCAGCCTGATAGAAGAACTTAGAGACACGGCCTTCAGACATAGCTAGCTTCAGACTGGTTATGCCTGAAGGAGCCTTTATTGCATGGAGGATGAGATGTCTATTATTATCTACCTTCCATACTTTGATACTATCACCTTGCACACCGACGCCTATGGCAACGCCTGCATCTCCATATACGACAAGTCCTTTAAGCGCCTTATTACGGTTAATAACACTTGTTGTGATCTCAAAACTGTCTGAAGTTGGCCTGACTGTCAAAGCGATTCCGGTCAGGTTATCGCTGGTGGTAGTTCCTGATAGGTGAAGCGTGCCCTTGTGGATCTTTACGGAAGGATCAGCATGGCGAAAGTCCCACTGCCAGAAATTTGACAAGGCCGTGGTGTTAAAATCGTCGCGTAGTTCACTGGGAACTGCCATATTATTGGATGCTATTTTCAAAGCTGGCCAGCCATCCTTCCCTTGCCAGGTTAAGGCAGAAAGCATTGCTTCCCGGCCAGTAAATACATTGCTCTTCCTGTTGTATCCGTGGTGTAAGTAGTAAGTCTCTCCCTTATCTCCTGGCACAAAGGTACCGTGCCCCATACACTTCCAGCTATCATTTTCGTGAAGGATGGGGTTACTGCTATATAGCTGATAAGGGCCCTTAAGACTGGTAGCACGAGCTACATGAACCGCGTAGCTGCAGTCTTGTCCGCAGCAGTTGCCGACTGAATAAAACAGATAGTAGTAATTATCCTTTTTCAATATACTCTGACCTTCCATACCAATACGGCTACTATCTTTTAACAAGGAGAAAAGTTCTCCTTCTGTTTTCAGACCATCTGCAGACAACCTGGAACCCAGGAGTTCAATAGGGCGGTCATCCAATCCATAGGCCTTGAAGGTGATATACAACTGACCGTTATCATTGAAGACAAAGGCATCAATGGCTTCTTTTCCGTGCTCAATCAGCACACCATGATCGGTAAATCCATGATCCGGATATTGAGAAGTTGCCACCCCTATGTAGGAACGATTATCTGACTTCCTCCGGGCGGTATAATACAGGTAGTAAGTCTGACCAATTTTATAATATTCGGGTGCCCAGAAAGACCCAACTGTCCATTCTGGAGATTTGTCGAATACATATCCGGTCTGACGCCAGGTTTTCAAGTCAGACGATTTAAATACCGGAAAATGAGGTGCCCACTCAGAAGATGTGCCGGTCGCATAATATACACTATCGACCTTTATTACCGACGGATCAGCAAAATCGCCGGGAATTACGGGCTCCGTAGCCTGAGCAGACATCTTTTGACAGATTAACGCGGAAACGGCAAATAACAGAAAACTACAATAATGTTTGATCCTGAGCATGAAGTACGTGGTTGAGACAATGACTTAAATGTATTCAGGTAGCCTTTACCTGATTAAGCGACTAAAATATAAATTATGCGGCTTAATTCATCATCCGTTCATCCTTTTCTACTAAAGATGTATTTTATTGTGTGACCGGATGCTGATAACGGTAGTCAAACATACTTCGTATCCTGCCTTCATTGTCTCTCACCAACTTTAAGCGTCCATGGCTATCGTAGTTATAGTAAGTTGTTCTGCCTGCGACGTCCGTTTGACTAGTCATACCGATTTCATCTTTGTAGGTATGATAAGTCATGAAGGCTCCCTTTAATTGCTGTTGCAGTGACTGCAGGTGGCTCCTCAATGCTGCTTCTCCGGACGGCTTATCCAATAGTCGCTGGTCAATATAACGGCGCACTGTGTCATATACGGCATTAGCGATATGCGCCACTGGATACCGGCTATTATATCCCCATAAGAGCACCTCCCGCACGTCAGCTGCCTGAGATTGCTCAAGTATCTTACCTTTCGGGCTATAGCTGTAAAAGACCACCCCGTCCTCTATCCTACCATTACCTACCTGCAACTGCCTCGATTGTGGCAATACTAAGCCATTTGGAAAAATAGCGTACCTATTCCACAACCTGAGCGTCTGCTTACTACCAAGGGTCTCAGTCTGTTCCAGCACCGGACTCACCATATTCATACGTATCATGGCTAGTCGCGCAACTTCCGCTGTACCCGTGTATGACAGGTCGGGCGGGTAAAGTTGTCTGACAGACTTCCAGCTGCCATTACTTGTTCTCTTCGCTATGATCGTTGGCTGTGCGTGTACAGGATTACCGTAAGTATACGCAGTTACTGCCTCCACATAACTATCTCCTTCACTACTGTAAGTCAGCATGCGCGTGGTATCAATATACTGCCATTTTGAATAATGGCTGTATGTAATCAGATCAAAGCCTGCGAAATCTTCAAACTCAACATTATTACGCGTACATACATTCCTTCTTCTGCTATTGACCAGATAGGCTTTTATTTCCTGGTTGACCCGCGAATCTTCCTTGTAATGATAAATGATCTTTTGAACAGACTTCCTCATTCCACGCTCGATGCGGAAAACATGGGTCATGGTCTCCAATCCGTTCCGCCATGCACGACTGGTAAACGGAGCCCCTGGCACGACTTCTCCCATCGTAATAAAACCTGGCATATCGGCAGCCAGCGTGTAAGTGTGAGCGGTACCCCCATTTTCAAAGTTCTCACCCTCTGACTCCACCACATAAGTATACGACACCGGAGAATGCCCATAAGCATAGATATTGTTGACCGACCCTGAATGCATAGTATAATAGAAACAACTGGTAAATGTACATCCAGGGAACACCCCGGAACAAGGTTGCTGCATATCCAGATAACGACTGTACACAGACTGAAATATTCTGCCGCCCGACGACCGACCAGCATCTGACTCCTGGTCATACAAATACCTCTTCACCAGCTGCGTTCCGCCTATAGGATCCCTGGTAACAACTTTCTCTACCCGCATGCCACCCGCATCCAGGTTACCCTCCTTCACCGTTTTGACACCAGGGAGAAATGAAAAGCCAGCCAGACAACTAACGGCAGCTCCGTGTGAGAGTACTTCCACACGATAAGTACGCCCTGCAGTCAAAGTAAGGATCTCCTGCGCCCTTTGTCCGGGCCACAATGTCACAGTGTACAGATTACTTCCGGTTGTAAGATCCAACACACTAATGTTTGCAATATGGTGCCTGTCGTCATACTCATATCCTGCATCCCCATCAAAGGTGCAGTAAACGTTTAATGCAATCTCCTGGCCTGTTTGTACCAACAGTTCAGGAGATGTTTTCCGAACTGTATTAAACCTGCCAGCCCCCGCACCGCCAATGCGATAAGATACCGGCTCAGGCATCACCTCATATGTACCGCATACCTTATTTCCTCCATAGATAATCGTATCAAATCCGCCGGTGGGATAGACTATCTTACAGAGCAACCCATTCCCGGCAAACTTAGGGTCAATACCCCTATCCGCCGTAGCTTCCGGAAATTTCTGTTGCTGTGACAATGTAACAGGCCTAGGTATCAGCGTCGTATTATTTCTTCCGTTAAAATACCCGAAATGATCCTGGGCAAATGTAAGCCGGGGGGGCATGCTATCCATCTTGTAATAACTGAAAGAATGCTCCTTACTGTCGCTAATTTCCGTACCATACTCTTTAAGACCAGACAAGAAAGGCCTGAAACAGAAACTGGAATCAGATTGCCACGTATTAAGATAGGACACAGCCCTGGCGTAAACATACGACAGCCGGAACGTTCTGATAGCACTTGAAGCTCCCGCCGGAATAACCTCGACCGATGATAATAGTTTGTCCGTAACATCCTTCCGATCAATATAACTGAACTTCACCGTTGTTCCATCTGTACTACGAATGGTCTTTAATACAGCAGCAGTGGCAGATATATCCGACAAGCAAGTCGTATTAGGTATCAATCCGCATCCCTGGTTTGTGCCTTCACATACCTGGCGCACTCCGGCATCTGCATACATCGTCTGACTGATACCCGCGGTATAAAGCATACGTATACGGAAGTAATCAAAGTAAACAGTGTCCCTGTTAGGATGGACGATAGCTGATAAATACCAAGCGGTAACCGCACCATCCGGGACAGACTTGCCACAATGCTGTCCGATAGAAGACTTAACAGATATATCTCTGGCAGAATCACTCCCAAAATAATACTGAATGCCATCCGGATCTGTAATCTTCCATCTTAACACCGAGGTCTCATCATACACCTTTTCCACCTTCAGTGCCGAATGAGCCAGCTGCACAACATTTTCATCTGCATCCAACACAAACCGTCCGCTGTATTTTCCGAAGGTAAAAGAAAACACGTCAGGTTCGGCGTCAAACCGCTGCCTGTCAGGATCATCGGCCAATGACGTTAAGAAGGCAAATAACGCATTATTCCTCACAGGATAAGTGGAAGGCGGGGTCAGACAACTGACTTTCTCGTCAGAACCACCATATACTGTACGCGTAATTACCCCACCCGCCTGCAAATTCCACGAGGTACCTGTACGCGAAGCTATTTCATCCGTCTTTATGCCATTACTACTATAACTCAGTGACACCGGCAGCTCAATATTTGCGGTTGTGTAAGTAAACAACGGTATGCTAAATGACGCTGTCCCCGTATTTAATCCTACATTAATACCGCCATATTTCCCAAGCGAACTGGCATTCGGTGCCGGAGGTAATACCTCAGTAAGCTTGTTGTAATTATTACCTGAACTAGTCTGCGCACTGACACTAGTTACCAGCAATAATATACATCCAATCAGGATATCAATAACTTTGGATACGCTCATAGCTTATGTACATTTTCTTTTACAACATTTCCTCCAGGAAGCTATAACTACAAGATTAGCTGCGTAGGCGCAAAATATACCCACAGCCAACCTGGAAGCCATTTCCCCCGGGATCACTTTAAACAAAATTTGATGAAGAGTTTTAACAATTCCGTCTGAAGAAGCTATTGTGCAAATAACTTAACAGGCTACAAACAATTACTGGTTAACGTACTATCATAATCGATAGTAGAACGCTTGTAAAGTTAAAAATAAAAATTCAATATTTCCATACCTTTTTGGAACCACCGCGTCAAAATATTTAGTTTTTTTAACGTAGGTTTCCATACTACATTGATATAGTCGTCAGCGCTTCTTAACCCCCTTCTTGCCCATATTCAAAACACTTTTCCGGCACCTCCACGCAACCGCAAGACGTCCGTTGTCCTCCAATGCGCATGGCACTAAAGGAAAGCAACATCATTCCGCCAGAACTACATAACAATGTTGACATACTTGAACTAAGTAGAATAAACTGGCTCCAATTATCAATAACCCATATCCCAGCCACAAAACACTCACAGCCTAAGCTGCAACTCGATTCGCCCATAGCTGTCCCTCCATAAGAAATAACGGCCGATACGCGCTTTGGAATTAGTCGATGTCGCAACAGTACTGCTTGGGCTAATTAACGTACATGCTGTTTCAAAGTCCCGGACGAGACACATTCTCACCTCAATCACCGCGTCAAAACATCGGCAGTCTTCTCAAAGAACATACAGCTACATCTCACATGCATGTCATTTACTAACTATTCAAAAATCTGCCTATCCGTCTGCATGCAATGCAAACACATTCTTTCAATCAGAAAAAGGATAAAATATGATCAATAGCAAGCAAAACAGTTTCCCTCTCTAAACCACCGCGTCAAATTACTACCAATTCTTTCGATAACCACCTGGCAACGAAGTCTGACCTTTTGCCAGTCCCGTATCATTCTAAAAACTATCCCTACAATAAAATTATATTCATTGCCTTCATGTAATAATGAAATGAACTATTGAGCAGACCCTATACAAAATTCGACTCAATCAGATCTACAGGCCGCTTCCCTACTGACTTTAGTCGCGCAGTGCAACCCGTTTCTCCGTTACCTCTAGTCTAATGCCCAAAGAACCCAGACTCACTGCAAGACATCCCAGATGGTCAATCTTACTACACACCGCCTCTGCAACTATTTATCTTCAAAACCGTTCAATTGCCCGCACTCAAATCTTCCATATGCAACTCCGGTTAATTTCGATATTTCCTGCCTGCAGATTACTGTCTTTTCGACCGCTTGTCCATCTAAAAAAGGCAAAAATCCTATCCGAGAATACATCTACATAAGCCGCTTTCCAAAAGTCGTCCAATTACAGCATCATCCACCGAACCACCGCGTCAAATCCATTTTTGCTTGTTCGTCGCTTTGCCGTCGCTAGTTCGTCGCTTGTTCGTCCACTCTCCCTTCCAGATATATTAACCCCTTAACACCGCCTCAAACAATACATCCTAACTAACTCTTTTACAGACAAGCAATCCCACCTCCCAATCTGAAAACACTTCTTCGCAGTAACAACTGCACATTTTCTCAGTATCTTTGAATAAGCAACCAGATACTTATTAGCCACCTTTATCGGGAATGAAGGCCCATGTCAACTAGTAATGGTTTAAACATACCGGCATAAAATAATTGAAGTGAAACGCTCAACTCCACATATTATCATAACTTACTTTATCGCCCTTGTCTGGCTGGTCAACGGACTATGCTGCAAAGTATTACATCTCGTCCCCCGGCACGAACAGATCGTCGCAAGGATATTAGGAGATCAATACGCGGCAACACTCACCATCCTGATTGGTATTGCAGAAATAGCGATGGCGATATGGATAGTAAGCGGCATCTGCACACGCTTCAATGCCATCCTACAGATGATCATTATCGGATTAATGAACGTCCTTGAATTTCTGCTGGTCCCTGACCTGCTACTATGGGGCAGAATAAACGCCTTGTTTGCAGGAATTTTCATGCTGATGATCTACCTGAATGAATTTAAACTGAATCCTAAAAAGACTTAAGTGCCTATGCTCGCCAGCCTTAAAAATCATCCTTTTGCTGTTGAAGCCTTTTTTGAAAGCTCTATCGTGCTGACATATGCCTTCCCGAAAGATCAACTGGCACCCTTATTACCGCCCTGCCTCGAGTTGGATACATTCAAGGATACTTATGCCTTCGTTGCCGTGGCAATGGTACAGACTAAAGCGCTGCGCCCTAAAGGCTTTCCACGTTTTCTAGGGAACGATTTCTTCCTCATAGGATATCGGATCTTTGTACGCTATACCAGCAACTCCGGTAAGCGATTGCGCGGACTATATATCCTCAAATCAGAGACAGATAAGAAAAAGATGGAGCTATTGGGAAATATCTTCACACATTACCGCTACTCCACCACCGATATCACTAAGACGCAGTCAGCCAATATCACTTCCTATCTGTCGAAAGCCTCTAACTTCCAAGTTTCTCTCGATCTTTCTGCTGAAGAAGCGCCGCTTCCGGCAAATTCACCATTTACTGACTGGAAAGAGGCCCGACGTTTTGCCGGACCATTACCCTTTACTTTCAGGTTTGATGCTACTACTAACGAAGTATTGATCATTGAAGGCATAAGAGAAAACTGGACGCCACACCCTGTATCTGTACTGTCGCATCAGTTTTCTTTCTTTGATGCTATGCAACTTTCACATCCGGTGCTGGCCAACGCTTTTATTATCCGTAACATACCCTATTACTGGAAAAAAGGAAAAACTGAGCTATGGCAGTGATCAGAAAGCCGTTTCAGGGCGTCTATAATATCATCAGGTTCAACTGGCACCTATATGCTATTTCAGCCCTCTTAATGGTATTGTGTATTATGGTAGCCAGCTTCCTGACAGGCTTCAGTTTACTATACCTGGTAGCAGGGTTGATACTTACGGCCAATATCATATCATTAACCGTATCGGTATATGTCTATGACCTTTCGGATCTGTACAAACTATACTGGATCAGGGAACAGGATGATGCATCGCTCATTGTAAATATTCATGCGGGATTCGATGAAACAAGCCTACTGTTAAAACATAAATATAAAAATGCGGTGTTGCGGGTGATTGATTTTTATGATCCGGCGAAACATACCGAAGTCTCTATTCAACGCGCTCGTAAAGCATATCCTGCGCTTCCGGAAACGATCCGGTCTGCAACAACGCAGTTACCATTGGGAAACAATGTGGCCGATAAAGTATTTATCATCTTTTCTGCCCACGAGATACGCAACGTTCCTGAAAGAACATCATTTTTTCATGAGGTAGCCCGTATTGTCAGGCCAGGCGGTGAAATATATGTTACAGAACACCTGCGGGATCTTCCTAACTTCCTGGCCTACAACATCGGGTTCTTTCATTTCTATAGCCGGCACTCCTGGCTATCTCTCTTCGGGCGTGCAGGCCTTAAAGTTATTAAAGAAATAAAGATCACTCCATTTATTTCCACTTTTATACTTACTAAAAATGATACTGCATTTTAAGATAACAGGTATCCTCCTGATCATATTATCCTTCAGTCATATCGTCTTTCCCAGGTACTTTAAATGGAAAGAGGAACTGAAGCCACTTAGCCTGATCAACCGGCAGATCATGATCATTCATACCTTCTTTATTGCGTTACTGGTTTTCCTGCTTGGACTGTTATGTCTTACTTCTGCTACCGAACTTATTGATACTTCATTCGGAAAAAAGATTTCGCTCGGTATCGGTATTTTCTGGTTCATCAGGCTCATCTTTCAGTTCTTCGGGTACTCTGCTGAACTATGGAAAGGTAAACGATTTGAGACGGTCGTCCATATCCTGTTCTCCTTATTCTTCGGATACATGAGTGTTATATTTATTATGGCCTACTTCATGTAATACGATTCAATCACTAACAAGGTTTTCCTGATGCCCGCCACGCGATAGTTTTCATTATATTTGGTGTCAATAGCAATGTCCGTAGACGGCGTGATGCGTATGCTGCCAGGCGGCACAACAATTGCTCAGAAACTATATACTGTCTGTGTGACCATGTTAAAACTTTTCTTATGGCTGTTATAACCAGAAGCGCTTCCTTAAATGACTTACCTGTACTCGATAATTTCCTGCAGTTACTGGTAGAAGCAGAACGGCCCTTTGACGAAACCATCCGTAGTGGACATGTGATTTACTACGATCTTAAATCGCTGATCGAAAATGAGAATGCAGCATTACTGGTACTGGAAGATAACGGCGAACTTGTAGGATGTGGCTATGCGCTGATTCAAAAAGCGAAATCATACCTCGTGTTCTCACAGTATGCGCATCTTGGATTCATGTATGTTGTGCCTGCTTACCGCGGACGTGGACTTAATCAGCAACTCATCACCGAATTGAAGAAATGGGCTTTGTCTAAGGGTATCAGCGAAATGCAGTTAGAGGTGTATGAGGAGAATATTGCTGCTGTCAAAGCATATGAAAAGGCGGGCTTCAGCAAACTGCTGCTGACAATGCGTTGCAGCATAGAAGATCTGTAAATTGACAATATCATTTACTATAACGAGACAGGGCTGACGATCAACGATCATCAGCCCTGTCTCATTTAATTACAACTGTATACTTAGCCACAATGGCCAATTATATTACTATTCAGATTTCTGCTCAGCCAGGAAGCTGACTACATCTCTTATCTCTTTCTTTGACAATATCAGCTTCATATCAGGCATGCTTGACTGTGCATACTTCTTATTGACAATCTGATCTGCGGCGATAGTCCGTTCAGCAGTTCCCTCCTTGATAGTGATACCTGTTTTCGTTTCCCCTTGCAACACACCTGTTACGGTTTTACCATCTTTCAGCTCCAGGGTGATCATTCCGTACCCCGGTGCTAATCTAGCACTCGGAGCAATAAGCGCTTGCAACAACTGCTCTCTCGATATACGGCTTGCTACTCCGTTAAGTCTGGGTCCTGCATTACCACCTCTGTCATCGTAAGAGTGGCAGCGCATACATTGTGCGTTCTGATTGTTGAAGAAGATCTCTCTGCCTCGTCTAGGATCACCACCGGTCAGACAACTATTGTAAGAGGCCAGCTGTTGATCTGGCGACATCTTATCGTTGATTGCCTTGTAACGGGCTGCTAATGCTGTGGAGCGGCTGCTATCAATAGCTTCGCCCAACTCCAGTTGTATGTTCTGATCCAGTTTGCCAGCGGCCAGTTTGTCAAGTAGATCGCCTAGTGGTTTCTCTGTATACTGTGAAGGCAACTTACCTAACGTCAATAAAGCGGCTTGCTTTTCTTCCGTAGTTTTATTCGCAATCACGCCGGATAACAGATTCACCATTACACTTTCAGAGATATGCATTTTACTTAACAGATCCAATCCAGCTACACGTACTTTCTTTTCCTTATCTGTCAATGCAGCGGTGATACCCTGTTCCATACCTGTATCTTGCAGATGCACCAGTGTCTCCAATGCTGCTACGCGGGCATCCGCATCACGATCTGTTTTCACAACAGCCAGCAGTTGTGATCCGGCAGATTTAAGCTGTAATTTTGCTATTGCTTTCGCAGCACTTACACGTACCGGCAGATCTTTATCTTTCAATAAAGCCGTGAGTGGTGCAACAGACAGTTTAGCTGCCGGCGCAGCATCCCTCTTGATCTCTCCACGTAATCTGCCATCCACCCTATCCAGTACAGAAGGCTTAGACCAGACACTCAATGCATCTATCGCCTCGGCACGCATTGCAGCAGGACTAGCCGTTTGCTGGGCATAGGCAATCAGATTATTCAAGGCGCTTTCAGTACCAACGCGCAGGTTCGCATTGATAGCACGGCGAATCAGTGGTTCATTTTTGAATGTAGTTGTCTTGAGCAGGTTACCCAGTGCCGGTAATGCATCTTTAATAGATAGATCATCGTTGATTGCACGGGCTGTCTCTGTAACAACAAATTCATCTTTATCATTTAGAAAAGCGGCAATACCCGGATGGCTCATTCTGCGCAATGCAACCACGGCGGCTATACGCAACGCACGGGAAGGGCTGTTAGCCAGTGCTATCAAAGGATCTGCCTGTCCGATACTGGAAAGTGCCAACGCACCCGCATGACGCTGGTAAGCATCTATATCGTTATTCGCTTCCAGGAATGCTATCAGCGGTTGTACTGCCGGTGCGTATTGTATTCTACCCAATGCTTCTGCTGCGAAGAAACGCGCACGGCTGGCAGTATCTTTCAGTACAGGTACCAATGCTGCGCCGGCTTCTTTATAGCGGATGTCGCCCAACCATTTAGCTGCCTGTGCCCGGATTTCGGGATCACTGTCCTGTAAGAGTGGCAGTAATGATTTGGCATATTGTTTATCAGTGCGGGCCAGCTGACTAAGTCCCCATATTCCATGTACTCTTGCCAGCTGATGTTCTTTCTGCTTCAATGCCTCTTCAAATAAAGGCGCACCTTTACCCTTGCGTTTCACCAGTTCAAACTGTGCTTTCATACGTACACGCATATCAGGATTCTTCAGCAGGTCACCCAATTCAGCCTCTTTACGCTTACTGAAATCTTCTGCTAACAGAGACTTCGTTGCCTGTCTTTCTGCAGATGCCGCCTGACTTTTATCATCCAGCTTCCAGATACGGCCGTAATTGTGTGTACCCCATCCATCAATCCAGTCGGCAACATACAATGCACCGTCCGGGCCGAAATCAATACCAGTAGCCAGTACGCCACTTAATACTTTCTTCTGTTCACCTAATTCAAACGATGCTCCTTTCTGGTTGAGTTTAAAGGCATGTACTCCGGAGTTGGAAGGGTTCCCAACAAATTCCGCTACGAAGAAAGTGTTCTTGTAGGCAGGTCCCAGAGCGGTGCCGGGGTTGTAAACGAACCCCGCAGGACCGCTTACAAAGTTGCTGATGCATGGAGTGATGTATGCGGCCTGTCCTTCAAAACGCGGCAGGTACATCTTTTCATCCATCCATACTTTATAGGTATTATTGTCAGGATCATTGTATTTACCATACTGCCAGTTGGCGCGCCATCCCTGATCACCGCCGTTTACCAGATATACGAGGCGTTCCATTTCTCCCGGATGATCGCCGTCGTTATCCTCACTGATGATATTACCATATTCATCAAAAGCAAATTCGTGGGTATTACGGATACCGTAAGCATAGATCTCAAAGTCGCTACCGTCTGGATTAGAACGTGCCAGTACACCTGAGTTAGGGAATGACCATTCTTTGCCGTCAGGACCTTTACCGTTGAAACCAATGTCTCCTATCTGCCAATAGATACGGCCATCAGGGCCCATCTCTACACCAGACATACCATGACCGCTAAAACCAATATGGACACCGTAGCCATGAGAGATAGATGTTTTATCATCAACAATACCATCATTGTTTTTGTCCTTCATACGCCATAGGTCGGGCGCTACTGCCACATACAGGTCATCGCCGTCGCTCAGTACACCGCCTACAACGTCGGTTACCTCGTCATGGAAGTCATCTACTACCAGCTGGCTCTGATCAGCGACGCCGTCGCCTGAAATATCCTCCAGCCGGAAGATATGTTCTTTCTCCACTGTCAGGTCGCGCCAATCATGAGAACCATCTCCGTTCACATCTTTCAGCCATTCATTCTTTTTACTGTTCTCCGGAGATAGTTCCTTATGCAGGAAAGCCCGGCGGTCTTCGACCGTCTGCAGACTGATAGAGGGGATCTCCCAATCTCGATGACCACGTATGTCAAACTCTGAGTTGTTCTGTCTGTCGGTAGTCGTGTAGTACACGCGGCCATAATCGTCAATATCAATTGCTACCGGAGATATGACCAGCGAATCAATCCCCCATAGGGTCAGCGACAATCCATCTGCCAGTACTGGTTTTACGATAGATCCGATCGAGTCAGCCAGATGAGCCGTCAGCGTCGTATCCATCTTTTTGATACGCTTATCCGCCGGTCCGGCATCGTGTTTACAGGCGGAGAGACAAGCCGCCGAAAAAAACAAAGACGCCAGAATAGGGTCTTTGAAAGCATGAAGTTTTTTCATATGAGGAAAGCATGATTGTCAAGTATACACATATACTACTATAGCACATGTGCGACTGATTAAGATAGGGTAAAAAATATGTATTGGGGAATATTTTTTTTAAACGGAACGTTCCTGATAGGGATGGCACAATATAGAGCCGATGCAAATGATTGGTTTGCAGCCGCATGATCTGTCCGACGGACATTTATTTTATCAGCACCCAGGTAACAGGAATCAGGCAAGATCAGGTCATCTGACAGACAGTTTATGGCTTAGCGGCTGCAATAGTCGGATGACAGACTATTGTTGTAAATGTTATTATAAATCAGAAAGCCTTCTCTACGGAGAAGGCTTTCTGATTTATGAAGTAAATTGTAATGATGATTAATACTACCGCTGACGTGAGATAGGTAGTAGTTATCTGACTACAGTAACTGTTCCCCTGAACAGGAAGGTAGTGCCATCTTCACACATGGTCTCCAGCGCATAGACGTAAGTACCGATTGGTGCTATCTGGCTCTTCCAGGTACCATCCCACCCTGATGATGCACTATTTACAGAGAAGTGAGTTCTTTCAAAGACAAGGCTGCCCCAGCGGTCATACACCCTCATCCATACAATCTCTTTGACACCACGCCCTGTAGGATAGAACCATTCATTCTTACCGTCCCTGTTAGGAGAAAAAGCGTTAGGCAGGAAGACAGCTCCTTTATCACACGTCACTTTTACAAATACGTCATCTGAAGCTTTACAACCATATACGTTTTCTACTTCCAGGGTATAGTTGGTCGAGAGATTAGGCAAGGCTTCCGGCGTAGCGCAGGTAGGGCAGTTCAGATATTCCGGCGGTGTCCAGTTCCACCTAACGATATCAGAACTTCCTTGTCCGCTTAACGTCAGCGGCGTACCAGCCATCACCATACGATCAGGTCCCACATTTATTGCCGGTGCAGGATTGACTGCTACTACCAGTGAAGTATCATGTGTAAAGCAACCGTCTGCATCATACCCTGTTACCTGGTAGGTATAGCGGCCCAGCGCCTGGATAGTGGCATTAGGCATTGGACTGGAAACGTTATCAAGCCCCTCTCCTTTCCAGGTATAGTGATCTGCACCAGTTACCCGCAATGGCAGGATATGGCCCAGGCAGATCGCCGTATCCGGGGTAGCCTGGATGGTAAACGGCTGTGTTACGCGGATGCTTACCTCGTCAGTATTACTACAACCTTTATCATCTGTAACAGATACCTGGTAGGTAGTATTTTCCAGCGGAGTAGCTACAGGACGTGCAACAGCCGGGTTATTCAGGCTATTGGCCGGCGACCATTCATAGGTAATTCCTCCACCGGCGCTAAGGACGGTACTATCTCCCAGACAGAGCATATTGGCAGCCGCTGTAGCGTTAATAACCGGTTTAGGGAGAATGTTGATGTTGTGACGGGCAGTGTCGCTGCATCCCTCGCGACTAACAACAGTCAGTACTACTTCCGCAGGTCCGGTCAGGCTATATGTCTGGTCTGCAGGTTGCTGTATGCTGGCGACGTTACCATTACCGAAGTTCCAGTTCCAGGCAACATCATTGACTTTACTCACTGTACCGCTGAATTGTACAGGCGCATCCTGACAACCATCAGGCGGACCGGTGATACCGGCTTCAGGCTTCGGGTGGACGGAGATCTTTTTGCTGACAGTCTGCGCGCAACCGTAGGCAGTTGTTGTAGTAAGCGTGAAGTCGTATTCTTTTACTTTATCCAGGTAGAAACGGGGATTAGCAGTGGTATCGCCTTGCGCCACTATTCCCGGCTCATAGCTCCAGGCGTATGTGGCCGGCTTTTTCAGATCGTCAATGGAATAGCTGCTGAAGGTCGGATTAAACGTAATCCAGCCTTTATCACATATAATGTCAGGTTCGGATACCAGTTCCACTTCCAGCTTATCTACTACTATCGGTTCCTGCAGGAAGGCAGTTCCTTTACAGCCTGCCTCATCTGAGAGTATCAGCCTGGGTTTGTAAATACCTGGCTGTTTGAAAGTATGTTTGATGATTGAGTCATTGGTTTCCATCACAATACCGTCTGTGAAGTCCCAGGCGAAGTTGACAGCGGCAGAAGTAGCTACCCTAAATTCAATCTCTTTGGTAAGACAGCCACCATCCGAAGAAGTGATAATGGTTGCGAAAGGCCCTTTCACTTCTACCTCCTGCACATATTCATCTTCTGTCCCCGCCTCCCCGGTTACTTTCAGTTTGACCTTGTACTTACCCGCGTAAGTGTAGGTATGAGAAGGATCACTGATGGTAGAAAAACTGCCATCCCCGAAATCCCAGTAAGAGCTGGTATAGTTAACGGAGGCATTAGTAAAACGGGCTATCACCGGCGGGCAGCCGCTATTGTTGACAAAGGCAGTGGTTACCGTGAAACCGGCGCTTACGTGAGACACTTTTACCTGTTTCTGGGCACTGTCAGTACAACCATTGTTATCTTTTACCATCAGCTTAACCGTATACAGACCTTTGTCAGGGTAGTTCTTCACCGGCGAATACTCCACAGAGGTTGTATTGTCGCCGAAATCCCATTTATAGGTTGCATTGCCACCAGTTTCACTCGTCTGGTTATAAAAAGATACATTGGCGCCAGGCGGTATAAGTGCTGCACTAGGCGTAAAATCAGCGTTCGGCCCGTTTACCTGCAGGTACGGATTAGTGGCAGTACTGATACAACCATCTGCATCTGTCACTCTGAGGGACGGATAAAAGTAGCCGGATTTATGGTAGGTGTGCCGGAAAGGAGGATTGGTGAATAGTTCGCTCGTTCCGTCCCCGAAGTCCCAGGACCAGCTTTTAATAGGTTTACCTTTAGAGATATCTGTCTGGTCTTTAAACGTGAGTGGTGTACCTCTGCACTCAAGTAGATCAGGGTTCACGAACTTAGCCACCGGCCCGTGTACGTTAAGCACAACGTAATTACTGGTATCAAAACATTCCTGCCGGTTTTTCATAACCAGGCGGATTGTATCTATGCCGGGACGCAGATTGGTAAAGCTGGTCTTGTCATAGTTATAATTGTTCCAGTCAGGAGATGTGCCGTCTGACGAATACCAGGTATATACATTCTCGGGAGCGTATAACCAGCTGTCGATAGCGGTCACATTACCGATGACGGTCTCATTACCACATAAGGTTGTCTTGTCGGTTGCAATGGTAATAGGGGCTTTCGGATAAACACCGACGTTAATGGAATCTGTGCTGGTACACGTACCATCTGTCACAGTCAGCTTCACTTTATAATCTCCCATCTGGGCATAGCGATGTTTGGCAAAGTCGATCTTAGAAGTATAGGTATCTTCTTTCCCGTCTCCCCAGCTCCATTTCCAGCTGGTGACAGTACCTAGTGAATGTTCAGCGAAATTAATTTCTGTCCGGTCCTCGCACTTAACGTTCATCACTGTAAATCTTGGAAACGGATTAACGGCCGTAATGTAGGCGGTTTTGGTAATCGTTTCACTACAACCATGGTTTGACACCGTAAGGGCGACTGTGTAAGTACCAGGATCTCTGTAGCTATGCTCCGCATTTTGTCCGTAACCATAACTGTGGTCACCAAAGTCCCATGCCCATCCTTCTCCTACATCTGATATTCCGTTGAAGGTAACCCAGTTATTGCCACATACCTGTGGAGCCTGGGGAGAAGAGAAATCAGGTTTGGGCTTCTTATATACCCGGATGCCGTCATAGTTACGGTTTAACATGGCGGTGCCTTTACAGCCATTCGTTGTAACGTAGTTAAGCGTCACTGGATATACGCCGTCCTTGGTATACTTATGTGAGGGAGTAGCGGCTGTTGATTTCGGACTGCCATCGCCAAAGTCCCATTCATAGGTGGCAATGGGATCGTCTGTAGTGACAGATGCCTCGAAAGTAGGCGTTATTTCTACGCAGCCAGTATAATGACTGGCCGAGATCTGTACTTCCGGCTTTACCACCCTGACATAGCGTTCTATATTGCTGGTGCATCCGGAGGCATTAGTAGCGGTGAGTCTGATCGTGTAGTTCCCGAGACTATTATAGGTAGCTGAGGGGTTTTGCTGAGTGGAGGTCTGTCCGTTACCGAAATCCCAGCTCCAGCTGGTAGCATTCTGAGACAGATTAGAGAGTTTCACGGTAGCCGGCACATCGCAGATAGCTTCCTGATCAGTGGTGAAGTCAGCGCGTGGAGCAGGCTTCACTACATAGTCTTTGGTCACCGTTTCACGGCATTTGTCATATTCTGCCGTCATTGTCACCTTTACCGTACCTGGCTCTGATGGGTAGAAAGTTGCAGATTCATTAGCACCGTTGATATAACCTTTGTCTACACTCCAGGTGACGTAGTTAGCCGATGGCGTGTTGGCAGCATTGAAGATAACACTGGCATTCTCACAGATACCAGCAGGCATAACGAAGTCAGTGTTAAAGTTAGCGACGTTGATATCTTCGGAAGTGCGGGTGGCAGTACAACCTTTATCACTGGTAACAGTCAGCTTCACATTGTATACCCCTCTTGTCTTATAGCTATGGGGTGCAGGATTTGCGCCGGTAGCGGTGCCGCCATCGCCAAAGTCCCATTGGTAGGTAAGGTTACCAGGACCAGTAGTAGTATTGGTTACAGTTAATGATCCGGGGGCAGTACAAAGGAATTTATCAGAGAGTGTGAACCCCGCGATCAGCGGTGCTGCCGCTTCTACAACATTGTTAATTGTCTTAGACGCAGTACAGCCATTACTATTAGTAACAGTAAGCGTTACTGTAGGCGATATTGCATTGTTGTAGGTATGTACGGGACTACTGCCTGTACCTGAAGCGCCGTCACCAAAATCCCATGTATAAGTAGCCATGGTACCATTTACAGGATCAGATTTATCTGTGAAGGTAACCTCAAAGGGCGTACAACCTTTAGCAGGACTGGCTGCGAAATCAGGCTTAGGCTTTCCCCATACTGTAACTGTCTTCACGGCAACACTTGTATTACCCGCAGCATCTTTCGCCGTCAGCGTAACTGTATAGTTACCCGGAGCGGTATACGATGCACTGGGGCTTTGTTCTGTTGACGTGAAACCATTACCCAAGTTCCACTGCCATGAGACAGGACCACCAACACTATTATCAACAAATTTGGTAATGAGACTTTCACAATCACTGATCTTAGTCGGACTGAAATCAGCTTTGATTTGCGAATAAGCGGAAACGCCCATTGCAAGCACACTCCAAAGTACACTACAGGTTACGGCTACCCAACGGGCTGCCTTGGCATTCAGGGACATACACTAAAGTTCACAATGAAAGTACGAAAATAATATAACTTACTGATATAAAATATGTTGTAGGGTATTAAATGTGTCAGAAACGCGCTAAACATAGATTTAACTTTGAGTTAAAAATTAAAGTGTAACTTTAGTTATATATCAATAAATCATGTATCCCTTATGTAGCCCACTTAACCCGAAGTAGCGTGTATTCATCTTCACCTATAATTTAAAATCCATTAAAGACCTACTATGAGAAAAACTCTACTGGCATTGCTATGTCTACTGACAGGCAATCTCTATGCCCAAAATTGTCCTCAACGTACTGTAACCACGCAATGGAATGTTGCAGGTACCAGTAACACCTGGAATTGGAGCACACCTTTCTATGACGACGCCTATATCAAAAACCGGTCGTCAACCATCATCCCTTCACCGTTTTATAGTCCGACAAGCAGCATCCACAACCCCGGTCTTATCTTTCTGATGGACCCTGCAGTGAAAGACCTGCTGCCTGGAGAAGGCTGGGAACTCCTGGTAAAGGACTTCGGCAACAATGGCAACCTGCCGGCCACTGCCGTTACAAACCCCTTTTTTGCGTTGTATAACAGGTATACAGCTACTATCCGTGTGTTCTTCCTGGTAGTGGACCCGCTATCAGGAACAAACAATGGCGCGACAATCAGCCTTTCCTTTGAAAGCGGCGATAACGGCAATGAAAGCGCTATGCTGGCCTTCGCCTCTCCTATCACGACGGCGATAGACAGGTTTGAAAAGCGGCAGACAATGCGTATGCCTAACCGGTATGCCAACGAGTTTGACTATTGGTTATTCGCAGACTTCCCGATGGCATATGACCCATGTACCTGCCTGTATAACTCGAAGATCACTTTTAATGTGCAGCTGATCCAGAATACACAGGCAAAGCTTGATCTGAAAATCAAAGGTTCGTCGTCAGGCTCTATCAAACAGGTGATACAGGCGTCGCCAGGAGGCGTACAGGCGTCGGGGGGCAGTAATTCTATACTGAGTATGGATGGTGGTATTATTAAGGCCGGACAGGAAGGTTACAAGAACTGGCAGGCCTTTGCCAATGTTACCAATAACGTGGCAGCAGGTATTACGACACTGGCAGGTATGGATGATAAAGCCAAACTTGCATCCCAGGTCAGCCAGTTAGCCAGCTTCACAAAAGCGATTCCTTACGTGGGAGCTGTAATGGGGGTATTGGACTTCTTTATAGGAGGTGGTAAATCAGCCGCCAGATCAGCTCCTATGGCATTCAATTCAAATATGAGCCATGAACTAACCGGTACTGCGACAGGAGAACTGGAACTGTCAACAACCAGAGGCTACAGAACGATCAACACACCGGGAACTAATATCAGCGGAAGCAGTACGGCAATACCCACTTATGACAATATTCTGGGTGTATTCAACCTGGTAGAGACGCCAATGGTGGAATACCTGGAATACAAACGAGCTGCTAATAACGGTATCGGTTTTGAGCAGTATAATCCCGACTACAATCCGAACTGCCAGCCTACACCAGACGATCCTTATGCATGTGAAGGTAACGACCCAGTAAGGGCGTCTGTCATTGCACAGCATGAGACTACCCTCCTGCAATACCGGGTGGTCAGTCCGATAAAATATGCGTTAAACCCTGCTGCAAAGCTGGATGTGGTTGACATTAAGGCGGCAATTGTTGTTTCTGATACAGTGCGGCTGGGCGCATATGGCTTTAATCATCCTGCGTACTTCGGTAATCTGCCGGCATACTCCAGTACTGCACCTAATGTCAAGTTAAATATGATGGGCTATGAATATGAGAATGATACCAGGTATAGAACGGCCTTTGTACCTCTTGGCTGTCTTTCTAATACAAGCATAGGTGTAACAGTATCAAGGACGCTTGTTATACCTGAGGTGAGGCCGGCAGATATCTATGTGAAGATAATGGCCACTTTCCGCAGGAAAGATGCAGGCCCAGATACACAGGATATCCTGTTTGTAGGTACCTACAGAACCCAACAGCGTCGTTCTGATGCAGATCCCCGTAATCTGACCTTCAGGTGTATCACTACGAATCGTAAGGATGCGGGCCTGGTGGACGTTCCGCCATATGAGTTCCCAAATACCTACTACTATCAGCCTTCCGCCATCATCTTCCCGCAGCCGGTGCCAGGTATTGCCGGTGTAGCCGATCCAGTATTCCCGGCAGGTTGTCCGACCGGGGTTGTTCCCGCGCAGACAGAGCAACAGCTGATTGCCTTCTGTAATGATGCCACTAAATATAAGCCGCGCGTTACAGGTGCGAGGAACTATGTGGACGCTTACAGACCGAAGGAATCTGTGCCAGAAACACCAAAGGAAATGCTGATCTCACTAAGCAATGCACCAAACCCGATGCGTGATGAGACAAAGATCAACTTCTCGCTGCCAAGCCCTTCGGAAGTACGCATATTTGTCAGCGACATAACCGGCAATACGGTTGATGTCATACTAAACAAAACAATGCCTGAAGGTCAGCATAACATCATCTACCGTTCTAATAAGCTACAGAGCGGTACATACTTCTATACCCTGATGGCAGGGAGTCAGAAGGTTACCAACAAACTTGTTGTTGTAAAATAAAAGTCAAAAGGGATACCCGTAAGCATTGGGTATCCCTTTCTATCTTCATGTCCCTTGTTCAATGGGGGATCTTATTGTGGATTCGTTACTCCTTGAGCACTGCAGGGTACTTCCTTTCCCATTCAAACAGCTGTTCTTTCAGCTGCCCTATCCTTTCAATGGCGTCCACTGCTGCCTGTTCAAGGACGTCCATATTACTCAGCTTAACCACTGTACCGGACATACACACCATAATCATTCCCTTATCTCCCCCTAATTCGGCATAGTCGATATCCAGCCCTATAATAGCGTTACCTCCCATCTGTATGGCCTTACCCCGGAGCTGGGTTGCGCAATGAGCTTCTCCGGCGGCAATTTTCCTGTTATAAGATTCAGATTGCATACCTAACATATCTGTCCAGGAAGCAGCTAACTCTGAGAACAAGCCTGTGCCGATAGTACTCTGTCCGGTAGCGAACCCCAACACCTGGTACTGCCAGTTATAGGGACTATGGGTGGTTGCCAGGGGAATGTGATCCAGATCGTTTCTGAATGTGTCCTGCAGCACTGTTCTACGTTTTCTGAACTCGGTCAGGACATCGAAGTATTCCGGTCCGGTACACTTGTCACAACCTATCTTCTTCGGGGTGCGGGTAAATTCAGCTATCAGTTCCAGCCGCTCATCTGAGAGCAGGTTATTCACGCTGAACATCCCTGATTTTAATTTAGTACCACAACCTGGGCACGCGGTCAATTCGGTCATCATGTAGCAGGTGTTTAAGGATAAATGCATGGTTCTGGAGACAAGCAATTCATAACTGGTATATGGGGCTGGTTCATCGAGCGCTCACTTATAAATAACAGATCTATCAAAGAGATGAACTTCTCAGGTAGCCATCAGTTGCTTCGTTGCTGATAACTATTAATTTAAGACAGAAATTACAATTATTGGTTAACAAGAAGTAAATGTAAAGCAGCGCTTACAGGGCCAGCGTACTACTAAACCAAGACAAGGCGTATCCCCAGGAATTGTATCTACTTACGGATAATATGCGTAGCTAACACCGTTTTTCACCAGTACTTCTCCATTCATGCGCTATGCCCGTCATCAATAAGGCATTATCAAAGCGGACAGGGATATTGTGTGTATCGAAAAAACTGGTATATACGTCCTGCACAGAAAGTGGCTGCATCTTCCAGGTGAAGGTGCGCAACTCAAGGCCCTGAAGCTTCCTGCCGTTTATAGGAGAATATCCTACCGCTCCTTTTTCAAAGAAAGCAGAAGCCCTCTCCAGGTTCCCGAAAACGGAATGATCATTCAGCCGATCACTTACACGGCCCGTAATGGAAATACAGGTATTGTCCGAACTGGTATAGTCTACATGGTAACTGTCGCCGCTCTCACGAACATTAAATTTCGCAGCATAATGTTTACCGGGAAAAATCCGGCCTCCGGCCAGCACATTAAACTTGGAAGAAGTATCCCTTCTTGGCATATACACCCCCTCCCGGGTAATCCCATTCTCCTCCCACTCTACCGCTATACGATGGGCACCATTCTCGGAAGACAGCCCAAATATTGCCGGTACTCCCTTGGGTCGTAAGTGCTTCAATCGTATCAGGCATACACCGGCGATCGCATGCCCATTATATAATTTAGGCCTGAAACCGGCTGGAAGAATGGTCTGTACTGCTTCCGGCGATGCTGTAAAGTTGATCAGGATGCGGGGGTCAATAAGTCCGTGAACTATAGGAATGTTCATGTATAGGGAATTACTCAAATTTACGGATTAATTACCTTTTCCAGGCGCAACAGCATATTATAACCCGACACATTTCATAATCTGCTCCGCAGTTGCTAACTTCCTTCAAAATAAGCGTATGAAAAGGACACGTGACCTCTTGCTACTCTGTATTATGTCAGCCTGCTCAGCGGGTGCAGCTGTTGGCCAGCAATCACCAATGCCACAAGTAGTGGCTCCCGGCGCAGTGCTCAATAAGGTAGAAGGGAAGTTTGCATTTTCGGAAGGGCCGGCAGTCAACAAAGCCGGAGACGTCTACTTTACTGATCAACCTAATGATAAGATCTGGAAATATGATACCAAAGGACGGTTAACCTTGTTCATGGACAAGACCGGCCGCTCAAACGGGCTGTTCTTCGATCAGCAGGGCAACCTGATTGCCTGTGCAGACGCCAACAACGAACTATGGTCTATCACCCCAGATAAACAGGTAACCGTGCTACTGGGCCAAGTCGATAACAAACGGCTGAATGGCCCTAACGACCTTTGGATTGATGCGAAGGGTGGCATTTATTTCACTGACCCTTACTACCAACGTGACTATTGGGAACGGAAACAGCCTGACATCCCCGGCCAGCATGTCTACTATCTCCCGAAGGGTAACTCTCAGCCTGTTATAGTTGAAGACAGTATTGTAAAGCCCAACGGCATCGTCGGTACGCCAGACGGCAAATACCTTTACGTAGCAGATATACAGGCAAACAAGACCTACCGCTACGACATAAGGCCTGACGGACAGCTTATCAACCGCCGGGAATTTGTTCCGCAAGGCTCTGACGGCATGACACTGGATAATCAGGGTAATTTGTATATCACAGGTAAAGGCGTAACGGTATATGATAAAACCGGTCGGTTGCTTGGGAATATACCAGTACCTGAAAACTGGACCGGCAATGTATGCTTCGGAGGGAAAGACAGAAAGCTGTTATTTATCACCGCTTCAACATCTGTATATACACTTCGTATGCAGGTAAAGGGCGTCAACTGATTCAACAGAAAAGCCAGCACCCATAACAGGTACTGGCTTTTTCTAGCTGATTAAAATACTGCGCCTTATTGTTTTATAATTTTTGTTAAGCTCACCTCTTTCGCACCGTTCTTCACTCTCATGATATAAACGCCTGCAGGCAGTGCGGATATATCCAGCTGGCTATTTACAGCATTCACTTCACGGCGTAATACCTGTCTGCCATTTACATCAAACATGCTTACTTCTGACTTGCCTTTATAACCGGTCAGATTCACATTCACCACGTTAGTTGCCGGATTCGGGAACACAGCTACTTTCGGTGCATCACTGGTTGCTACGTCGGCACTACGGCTGGCAGTACCTAACTGTACCCGCAGGGTATAGCAGGAGGTAGCGCTGTTAGCCCCATTGTAACCAAATACCTGTGCATAGTAAGTACCCGGTGTAACAGACCTGCTGATCGTTTCGCTGCTGGTACCACCCGCTTGTGAGATTGCCAACTGTGTGCCAGCACTGTTCAGGAGTTTCAGATCATAGTCGCCCGGCAGGGTACCCAATGTAATAGTAATGGTACCACTTGTCGTAATAACAAACTTATAATGATCGATATCTCCACTCGGGCTGATAAGACCTGTTACGTCAGTATTGAACGGAATAGTTGCAGCTCCTGCTGTGGTACCATTTGTAGCGGTATCCAGTACGTTGGCACATGTTGGTGGCGTCAGCGTCGTAAACTGAGCGCTTGCGTATACGCCATTGCCATCCGCGCAGGTGGTTCTTACTCTCCATTCATAAGTAGTAGAAGATGTTAAGCCGGTCAGACTAACATTTGTTGCTGTAGTGGCAGTAGCCGCATTGATCCAGGTGGGAGATGACAGTGTTTTATACGCTACGTCATAACTCACAGCACCGGATACAGCACCCCAGCTTAAAGTAGCAGCAGACGTAGTAACGGAAGTACTTGTGAGTGCGGCAGGCGCGCTACAAGTAGCACTTGGGGTGGTTGTAAATTGTGCGGCGGAATAAGCACTGCTATCGCTGGCGCAATGTGCTCTTACCCTGTAATCGTAAACTGTACCTGCCGTCAGACCTGTCAGGGTTACCGAAGTATCCGGAGAGGCGGTTTCCGCGCTGATCCAGGTGGCAGATGAAGCCAGCTTGTAGTCCAGATCATAAGCAACTGCACCACTTCCACCCGTCCATGTAACAGTAGCAGAAGTAGCATCTACCGCTGCAGTAATTAAGTCAGTAGGAGGCGCACACGAAGAGCCGGCTGTAATAGTGAAGTTGGTATTGGATATATCAAAGAAGATATTGCCTACCGCTTCTACTTTAATTCTCGCGGTTGTAGTGGGTGTATTAGGAATAATCACTGCTTCAGCGCCATCATTATCTGTACTAGCTACTAAAGTAGTAAACGTGTTACCTCCATCCGTAGAAAGAGAGATTTTCACACGTGCGCAATTCACCGGAGCAGCTGTAGAATTGGCCACATTCCAGGTGATGGTCTGTGAAGAGTTACCTGCCCAGGACAAAGCAGTATTCGGGGCGGTGACAGAGAATGGCCCGGAGGCATTGCTCACCGTTACCGTCATGTTAGAGAAGTTTGTTTGTCCGATAGTCACCGGAGCAGTGGAGCTATACGGTGCATTATCCCTTACAGTTAACCGGAAATTCAATGTCCGGGAAACGGAACTCAGGGCTTCTGTATTCGCGCCGGCATCTCCGCCAGGCAGTGGTCCTGACACCAAACCTCCTGCCAAGATAGTTTCCAGCTTAGGAAAATACCTTACAGGAGAAGTAGAAGGACGATAAGATATCCAGTTGGGACCGGACGTTTTACCAGGCGTAGCTACGCTGGAAGTACCTGTCTGAGAGGAAGGCGCATTGTCATTCTGTTCCCAGCTGTAAGTCAGTACATTGCTGCTATCGGCATCAGTAGCTGAACCAGTGAGTACGAACGGAGTGCTGATAGGAATAGTATAGTTGCTGCCTGCATTGACAACAGGAGTTGCATTGCTGCCAGCTAAGCTGGTTGTTACCGGACAAGTCTTTGTTGACAGATTTGCCTGGATCTGCGCAATTGAAGCGGCATGAAATACATCAATAGAATGCGGAGCCAGATCCTGACTGGTAATACCGGCATAGCCCATAATGGTAACACCGGAACCAGGTTCTACATTGACGCCGGTACCTTCATTCCTGTTGGAAAAAGTGTGGTTGGCACCCAGCTGGTGACCAACTTCATGTACGACGTAATCAATATCAAAGTTGTCGCCTTGCGGGATATTGTCAGCCGGAGAGGTAAAACCACTCCCCTTCTGGTTATCCACGCATACGCAACCAATGCAACCGGCATTACCACCGCCACCGGACGCACCAAACAGGTGACCGATATCATAGTTGGCCGCGCCGATCACGGAGTTAAGGGTATTCTGAAGTTCACTGTTCCATGCGCCACCGGCACCGGAGCTGGCCGCAGAGTAAGGATCTGTGGCTGGATTATAATAAAATACGTCTGTAGAAGACGCAACAAGGTTCAGGTGTAATGCCAGGTCTCGTTCATATACGGCATTGGAACGGGTCAGCGTCGCATTAACAGCAGCGAGTACCAGGCCCACCTGTGCAGGGCTGGTAGCGCCGAAATAGTTGGAGTATTCCGCAGTAACTGATTGTGCCAGCCGCATTGTTTTTGCATCGCCGGTTGAACGGGCAGCGGTGTTAGGGATTTGTCTGCCGATATCGCTGGCCAGTTTCTCTTCTGGCGTAGCACATTTCCATGGCAGGGCTTTCGCCTGCTTTTTGAATACCGTATATACGGTATGGTCAGCAGAGTATGGCTCTATAAATTCATTCTCTTTTTCCGGACGGAATACAGTGGTCTGTATGCCCTGTGGAGAGATGCTGAGCTTCAGAGTAGCAGATTTGTCTGTCACGCCTTTGCCGGAGAATGACCTGATCTCGGGGAAGCGGGCCTGCAAGGCAGGTTCGAAGTTGGATGACTCGGTTATCTGGAACTGCTCAATTTTCCCATCTGCGTTGGGCAGGGAAATAATGGTTGCATGCGCCGATTTATTACCGACAGTTTTAAATAATTCACTCCTGAACGGAGCCAGGTTAAGATCAAATAACTTAAATTCGGTAGGAAATGCCAGTCGAGACACGGCTTTATCTGTAACGATCCTGGCCGCATCGGTGTGGGGTTTCCAGTACTCCTGGGCAAATGAAAGGGAACTGCACAGCAATGCTGTTGCGAAGAGTAGAGCTCTTTTCATGTGTAAATAGGGTTTTTGGTTGATAAATGGCTATCAGTATAAATGTAGGCAATCTTACTGCGACCGCAACTGTACCGGAGACTATATCTATAGAAAGCAATATGATGGGACAGGGATGGGGCACAGGTGACAACACACTCCGGATCAGATACTATTTTACTGCGGATCAAGTCCACCTCAAGTCCACCTCACCTCCAGCTTACCAGCAGAATAACGACCTCATAACAAGCTACCCAACAGTAGTTTATGACGGAGTTATACAACTCTTCACCCAACTCGCAGACAAATTAGCCAAAACGTTAAAATACTATCACTTTAAGGCAAACGGGAATGCCAGGAATCAGGAGGCCTGATCACTGGAATCAGCAAAATCAATTATTATGTTCGGGCATAATGGCTGTTTGATACAGAGCACAAACTATCTGCGAGTAGTTGCGTATTAACATCAGGTTCAGTTTGAAATTTATAACTTACTGTGAATAGTAAAGTGAGGATCCGGCATACTGAACAGCGTTAGTATTAACCATTGGTATGTCCCTCCCACGCCCTGTCATTTGAAATTTTTAACTATTTATTTGAAAATTATAATTTCCCTGGTATACCGTCTTGTTAACTTTGCTCCGGTGTGGAACATTGTTTGAGCACATCTTGTTTACAACAAAAAAACGATTGTCAATGAATACTACAGCAGTAAAAGCGTATGGCACTGAGGCTGCCGAAGCGCAGTTAGACCAGTTAGATATTAATCGCCGGGAAGTGACCCCTCATGATGTTGAGATAGACATCCTGTATTGTGGTGTTTGTCACTCCGATCTGCACACTGCGAGAAACGAATGGCACTTTACAGTGTACCCTTGTGTACCGGGCCATGAGATAGTGGGTAAGGTAGTAAAGGTGGGCGATCATGTGAGCAAGTTCAAGGTAGGTGACGTAGTAGGCGTTGGCTGTATGGTAGATTCCTGCCGTGAATGTGAGTATTGCAAAGAAGACCAGGAGCAGTATTGTGAGAAAGGAAATATTCAGACCTATAACTCACCGGATAAATTCCTGGGTACACAGACATTCGGCGGTTACTCAGAGAAGATTGTAGTGGATGAAAATTTCGTACTGCGCATTCCTGACAATCTGGACCCTGCGGCTACGGCCCCATTATTATGCGCTGGTATCACTACGTATTCTCCGCTACGGCACTGGAATGTAGGGCCTGGTAAGAAAGTGGGTATTGTTGGAATCGGCGGACTGGGACATATGGGTATTAAAATCGCAAAAGCGATGGGTGCGCATGTGGTTGCATTCACCACATCGGAGTCGAAGTTTAATGAAGCTAAGCGTCTGGGTGCAGATGAGGTAGTATTATCAAAAGATGAAAAGCAGATGGAAGCTTACCGCGGAAAACTGCATTTCATCCTGGATGCAGTTTCTGCTCAGCATGACATCAACGCGTACCTGAGCCTGCTGCGTGTAGATGGATCGCTGGCTTTAGTAGGCGCGCCTGAGCATCCGCTGCCGGTAGCTGCCTTCAGTGTGATCATGGGTAGGAAAAGCTTTGCTGGTTCTATGATCGGAGGTATTGCAGAAACACAGGAAATGCTTGACTTCTGTGGAGAGCATAACATTACTGCTGATATTGAAATGATCGACATACAGGAAATCAACACTGCGTATGACCGTCTGGTAAAAGGTGACGTGAAATACCGCTTTGTGATTGATATGGCATCCTTGAAAGCATAGTGACTGTTACAAATATCTTAAGACTATTACAGCACGCCGGAGATAAGCATGTCTCCGGCGTGCTGCTTTTATGGGCATTGCCTCGAGACAATCGTTGGCCTGTTACATTGACAGTTATCGGATAGTCAAAGTCAGTCAGGCACCTGTTAACATCCTGCAGAAACAGGTTTATTTACACGAATAGTTGTTTATGATATTTATTTCATTTAAACTTGTAATGAACTATTCTATTCTCATTAACTGACACACCCTCTTAGAATCATTACTACGAATAACCCGGTTTCTCCAGGTCATAATTTTACCATTCCCCTTTGCCAGCCTGCTACGTCCTGCTGTGATCATGCTATTTAATCAGCGTGGACATGTTATACCTATTTTCTAACAATCATAAACCTCAAAAAACAATCATGAGAAAATTGTGCTTTGCCCTATGTGCAATTATCATTGCCTGCTCAGGTCTCGCAGGTTGTACAAAAACAGATGAGCCTCATTCCGACCCTTCCTGTCTCCGGCTTACAAAAATCGTTGAATCCGGAGGAATTGAGTACATATTTGAGTACGACAGTTTAAACCGCCTTGCATACAGGTGGACGCACATGGAATATCCTGCACTGCCGCAGTACAAGTATGTGTATGACAACCAGGGACGCTTAAGTCAGATGATCATCGCTGGTTTTGATTTTGCTATTGGCGGCGGATTCAGTAAGTGGCATTTCTACTATTATGACAATCAGGGACGGATTGCAGGAGATACCTGTTATCTGGGGATGGACGGCATTATCGGTCCTGACAGGCCTATCTATACCAGCGGCATACCTATGCAGTATGTAACAGAGTATGACACCTTTCAGTATGATGCACAGAACAGGATAATATCAGAGACACATACCTACTTTGATGGAAGGACATTTACACGCGAATTTAGTTACAATGCAGCCGGTAACCGGATTGGTGGTGGATGGATGGGTGACTTTGAGTATGACAACAAAGTGAACTTTAACAGAACCGATCCTGTGCTACAGTTTCTGCACAGAGACTACAGTGTTAACAACCTGAAGATCGGCGACAGTTATAATGCTGAGGGACTACCACTTGTATTTCCCAGTAACGGGAAATTACACCCGCTTGGTAACGACTGGGGAATCGGAGGCTGCACATTAACCTATGCATGTAATCCAGGCAGAAACAGACCTTCACATCATTAATAGATCCGTTTACATATCCGGTAAACAGGCAGTATGAGGTGGGAGCTGCTTTCCAGGCCTTCGCTGTTCTGATGCGGTATTGCTACCACATCAACAAAGAAATTGAACTACCTATTTTCTAACAGATACAAATCATCAGATAGATCATGAGAAAACTGTGTTTTGCCCTATGTGCAATTATTACCTTATGCCTGAGCTTTACGGGCTGCATCAAGCGTGATGAGCCCCATCCTGCTCCGTCTTGCCTGAGGCTTACAAAGATTTCGGAATCCTCTGGGATAGATTATATTTTTGAATACGATAGTCAGAATCGGCTAGTCTATATGTGGACGCAGATGGAATATCCTGCGAGGCCCCAGTTTAAATATGTGTATGACAACCAGGGTCGCTTGAGTCAGATGATCATTGCAGGTGAAAATTTTGATCTGGGCGGAGGATTCAGCAAGTGGCATTTCTATTATTACGACAGTCAGGGGCGTATTGCCGGCGATACCTGTTATCTTGGTCAGGATGCGATCATCGGTGCTGACAGGCCAATTTATACAACGGCAATTCCAATGAAGTATGTAACAGAATATGACACCTTTGAGTATGATGCGCAGAACAGGATTATATCTGAAACACATACCTATTTTGATGAACAGACGTTTACCCGTAGTTATTCCTATAACACTGCAGGTAACAGGATTGCTGATTGGTGGACAGGAGAGTTACAATATGACGACAAGGTGAATTTTAACAGGACAGATCCTGTATTGCAGTTTTTGAACAGGGATTACAGCGTTAACAATCTGAAGACAGGCACGAGTTATAATTCTTATGGTTTGCCCGTTTCATTTCCTGCAAATGAGTATTTACACCCTTTTGGTAACTCGTGGGCTATCGGGGGCTGTACGTTCACCTATGCGTGTAATCCGGGCAGTCAGAAGCCCTCACATCATAAGTAAGTATTGTTGAAATTCCAGTTAATGAGAATAGTAAAGCGGAGACTTTGCCGGTTGTTATGTATATAGCAACCCACCAAAGTCTCCGCTTGTTTTTATCACGGACTGTTAGTTTACGCCGGTCCACCAATCCTGGAAGACTTGCTGGTCATTTCGCAGATCGACTATCTGTCCGATCATCGGCGTAGCCAGTGGCATATCTGCAATTGCTTTCAATCTTTTCAACGGTTCATCCCAGGGGTGATTACCCAGGGTAAATTTGGAAGAATGGACAGGGAGTAGTCTTTTAGCATTCAGGTCTTTGGCTGCCTGCAGGACTTCTTCCGGCTGCATATGGATATACTTCCATGCCAGGTCGTACTGGCCGTTTTCGAGGATGGCGAAGTCAATCGGACCAAACTTTTTACCTATTTCTGCGAAATGCGTATCGTAACCGCTATCGCCACCGATATAGATTTTCAGAGAAGGAGTTTGCAGGATGTAGGACTGCCATAGCGTGTTATTGCGGGACAGACTTCTGCCGGAGAAGTGGCGTGTGGGAGCGGTATGAGCAGAGAAGCCCTCACCGAGTTCGACATCCTGCCACCAATCGGTTTCTATGATCTGTGCGGGTGTGTAGCCCCATCTTTCGAGGTGTGCGCCTACACCGAGTCCGCAGATCACTTTGCCTACTTTATCTTTCAGTGCTACCATCGTCTTATAATCCAGGTGATCATAATGATCATGTGAGATGAACAGGTAGTCAATCACCGGAAAATCGTCAATACTGTAGATATCAGCGCCTTTAAAAGCTTTGGTGCCTACTGGTAAAGGAGATGCACTGCCGGAGAACACCGGATCAGCGAGGAAGCGCTTCCCTCCTGTCTGAATGTAATAGGATGAATGGCCGAACCAGATCAGCACGTCCTGATCGGGCTGGATAGCTGACAGATCAGTTTTTACGGAAGGTAAGGCGTCTATAGGACGCAGGCGTACACGCTTTTTAAACATAAAGTCGTACAGAACACCACTCATATTATAGCCTTCTGATAACTGAGGCGTGTGGTGAATATTCTGGAACTGTCCGTCTTTATAGTGCGGCGATTGTTTAATTAATTCAAGTCTTTTACCGGAAGGTTTTTCTCCGAACAGAGGATGTCTCATATACAATAATACAATGATTGTCAATAATAAAAAGAGGCCAAGAACTATCTTCAAGCTTTTGATAGCTACCCCGGTTAATTTCTTCATATATTACTATTGACGAATCTGATGGACAGATATTTTACCAAAGGAAAAATATTTCCGGGAAAGTATGGCAGCCATATGACTAACGGGTGTAGGAAGTGTATGGGAGCAACCGTTCGTAGCCGGATCGAGGTGCTGGGAGACGGTAAGGACGGCGACAGTTGGGCGCTACATTCAAGCAGGTTGCGTGTTGGAAGTGTTTATGACGCCGGGTATGTGAGTTTGGTTCAGGGAACTGAGCTATTAGGCTAAGAGGATATGATGGTCGGGGATAATGGGTCATTTTGGAGAATAACGTGTAGTGGCAGAGATGGGAAACATTTTATATCTTGTCAGACGGAAACTCGGACAAACCCATTTTAAACAGGCAGGTGCATACGAGCAGGTATGTTATCTTTTGTACGACCCGGATTTGCAGTAAAAATGTATCAGATTACCATGAAACCAATCTCCCTTCGGTATTGTAAGCCAGCTATGGCAGTTTTAGCAGGGCTTATAACCATGGCGTCCTGTGAAAAAGACAAGGACGGTATTGTTAATACACCAGCGTATCTACCCGCAGCCATCCATTTTCATGGCTTGCCGGCAGACAGTTTTACCTACAATAGTAAGCAGCAGCTGGAGCACCTGTATTACGATTACAGCAGCGCAACCGGGTATAATGCGTATTGTGTATTTGACTACAATGTGGCCGGTAAATGCGTGCGCGTCAGGTATTACAATACAAACGATCCTGTATTGGCAGACAAGGATACGCTTGTATATAACAATCAGGACTTTACTGTCTATACGGAGGATGATGACGACCCATTTGAGCTGGAGGATGGCCGCGCTTACAAAGTCAGCAACGACGGAATACTGCTGGCTGGCAGTAAAGACACGGTTCGTAGTTCTGAAAGGAAGCGTGTGAACTATATAGAGACAAGCTTCAACGGAGGTAATGCAGTTAGTACAACAATCGTGAGTTATCTGTATATGGCAGGGTCTAATTATGAGAGAAGTGACGTATCAACGCTGACGTACCGGTATGATGATCGTCCGAACGGGTTGCAACTATTGTTCAGGATTAACCCTTATGCCGGCTACCTGATGAACCATCATCATAGTGACGCACCGTTACTGGCGGGCGGCAGGAACAATCTTGCCGGACTGACATATGAGATCGTGAATACAACTTATACAGAGAAAACCGACTATACTGCTACTAACACCTATGATCCGGAGACAGGACTGGTAACGACGCAGGTAATGAAATCAGACAACCGCAATGACGATATCACTATTTCGTACCGTTATATTCCGCTGAAATAGATATTAATCTGTCCGACCACTTGCGGACAGCGGTACATCAGGCTCAGGTTACATACGAACAAGCAATTTCCACGATAAATAAGCAACATGCAACGATTATTTTCTTTCCTCACAGGCTTTTCCCTGTTTATGTCAACAGCAGGCAGCACTCCCCTATTTGCTCAAACGGGAAGTGCCTCAGCGGGAGCTACCTTTCAGAATCCATTACCAGTCGAATTTGGCGATCCTTATGTACTCAGGGATAAACATGGCAAGTACTATATGTACGGCACAGGAGGCGCTAAAAACGGGTTTGCCGCCTATTCCTCTGACGACCTGGTTCACTGGCAATCGGAAGGGCAGGTCTATTATGCAAGTAACGCTAACGGATGGAGTGATTCCACAGCAGCATGGGATGGCGCGTATTGGGCACCTGAAGTATATGAATACAAGGACCGGTATTATATGTTTTACAGCGCACAATGGAAGCACAATCCTACCCGTGAGCTGGAGAACTTCCGGATAGGTGTGGCAGTAGCTGACCGTCCGACAGGTCCGTTCACAGACCTGAATAATAAGCCGGTATTTGATCCGGGATATCCGGTGATTGACGCCAATGTCCTTTTTGATAAAGATGGCAAGATATACCTGTATTATTCCCGTTGCTGCTACAAACACCCGGTAGAAAGCGAAGTAGCCACCTGGGCAAAACAGCAGGGATGGTACGACAGTATAGAAGAAAGCTGGGTATACGGCGTAGCACTCCAGCCAGACTTCAGCGGCGTAATTGGCGAGCCGGTATTGCAACTTCGTCCGCCGGTAAAAATGGATGACAAACAAGCAGAATGGGAAAGCCGTTCGGTGACATCTAAGGAAGTGAACCGTCGGTGGACCGAAGGTTCTGTTGCTTTCCGCAAAGGTGATACTTACTATATGATGTACTCCTCCAATTACTTCGGTGGCAGGAACTATGCTGTAGGATATGCAACCGCGAAAAGTCCGTTGGGGCCTTACACAAAGGCAGCAAATAACCCCGTATTGGAAAAGAACGAAGAAAAGGGAGGTACAGTAACTGGTACAGGGCATAACAGTATAACATGGTCGCCAGACGGTAAAGAGATGTTGTGTGTGTATCATGCCCGTACCACCGGCACCGGCGATCAGCGGGTAGTATTCATTGACCGTATGAAGATTGGTAAGAATGGTAAGCTGACGGTAGAGGGACCTACTACAACGCCGCAGGCAGTGCCGGGTAAGAAGCGGTAAACTGAAATGCCGACTATTGGAAGCATACGGCTGCAATAGCCGTATGCTTCCAATAGTCTAGTAGCTTGCAGTAATCTAGGGGTATCTCTGTAACGAGACTTCGTACAACACGTGCATAATGTACGACCTTACTGCATGAAGCAGCTTTACAACAAACGGGGGTCAAGATAAGATTGAAGTCAGCCGATAAGATTAGCGAATGGCCTTGCGCCGAATCTTTCTATGAACTTTTTTATCAAATCTGCTTCTACCGCCCTGGGATCACCCTCGCCTATTGATTTCCAGCAAATGACCAATGACTGTGAAGCGGCAATCTGCCAGATGAAACGCCCACCCCAATGACCAACAGCTTTGCCATTGCCAAAGGCCAGATACTGTTTTATCCGGGATCTCAAAGTTGCCTGACCGTTGCCACCAGCCTTCCCGATATAGATAACAAGGGTGTCCATAATCCAGTTTTGTTTCAGCTGTTCAAGCGTCACATTCTGATCCCGCCCCTTAAAGAAACCGCCAGCTCCTTTAGGTAAGAAACGGATAGGGGTCGCGTCAAGATTTAGGACAAGATATACCCCCTTAGTTAATGGTAGCACCGAGGGCTCGGCAAGTAATGTTGCCATTGTCTTGAAGCCGGTAAATCCTGCTGCTTTGATGCTGTCCAGGCTGTTAAAATCGAGGGTCATGTTATGAACAATTAGATGCCAAGTCTTTACGCTAAGGGGCACCATCTAAAATAATGTATTCCTTGAAGTAATTGGCTGTCTGATGTACGTCGCGTTCCATAACTGATACATTTGAAAAGCTCTTCCTGCGTTCGTTGTAGTGCAAGCTATATAGGGCAAATACAATATATTTTTAAAAAATGTTGGCAGTTTGAATTATTTATATATCTTTGCAACCCGCAACTGAAGGACAGTTGCTTTGCCCAGATGGCGGAACTGGTAGACGCGCTAGACTCAAAATCTTGTTTCGGCAACGGAGTGCAGGTTCGATTCCTGTTCTGGGCACGTTGAAAATCAACAACTTACTAAGGTCACACAACAGTGTGGCCTTAGTAATTTCTACAAATTTGCCAGTAAAGTGATCACGCTCTAACAAAATGATCGTTTTACCCGGTACTGAATGTATTTAAAAGAGCTATTCTTCTTTCAAAGTTAACCAATTTGAATTAACGCTGCTTCCACCATACTTCCCTGAATTAAGATTAACTCGTGCCTCCTACCGCACAATCATAAACGCACACTAGATCAAGACCAAGAGTTGTGAAGCACAACAAATTTCCTAGTTTTGCAAAAGAAAGGATCAATACAGGACGGCTATTTAGCATTAGTAAATGCTATTACTGCCTGAGTTTATATAACAACACGGATCAAGTTGAAAACTTGGGGGATTTGTCGGGTCAAGCATAAATTTTTAAGCTCCTAAATAAATCTGAAAATTTCCATTTTTAGCTGTTATGATGAGTCACATTCCGCAACTAAGAGTCATTAGAAACAATGAATAATCATTGTTAAACAATTTTTCTTACACATTCAATAACTTCTAATGACACCTTATGCAAATTTGGGAGGAGATTCCGGTATTTCCTCTTATGAATCAGGAAGAACTTCAATAACCATTGAATTTAGTACTGGAGCGGTTTACCTATACGACTACAGTAAACCAGGAAGCCACCATGTAGAACAAATGAAATTATTGGCTGATGCTGGACAGGGATTAAACAGTTATATTGGCAGGAATGTAAGGTCCAACTATGCTGCAAAACTTAGATAATCCTTTATTTGAGCTGATTGAGTAGCGTTAATTTACTAATTATCAGAACTATCTGGTTCGAGAATCTACCACTACTGGGCACAAAAATAGCGGGGCTGACCAAAAAGTAAAAAGAGCTTTTAGGTCAGCCCCAATTTTTTAGAGCATTTTCTTGATTAGTTTAGTATTAAATGCGGTATTAAGGGGTTAGAAAAGGGGGAAAGGCGTTACTTTGACAGACTTTACTCTTAAGCAGCCGATAAAAAGACTTTCAGATGGAGTTTTCGCAGGTTATGAGCAATGGCTATCAGGCCAAATTCAGCCTTTACCTTTTGTTTGCCTCGTAAATGGAATCGTCTAAATCCCTGATTCTTTTTAATGTCTCCAAAGCAGGTTTCTACTTCTATACTCCTTTTTCGCTTCAATTCATCTCCCAGTTCACTTTTGAGATTGTCACGGGCTTGCTGCTTATAATGTTCAGGAGACTGATTGACTTTTATGGTGCGGTTAGAGTTTGATGTGCCTTTACAATCTTTTGCAAAAGGGCACCCCTGGCAACTTTCACACTCGTACAGCCGACTGAAACTAATATACCCATTTTTATTGCGATCTGTTTTGACATAGCGAAAGCGAAGCGCTTTATTATTAGGGCAGATGTAAGTATCGTTGGCCGCGTCATAAATGAAGTTTTCTTTACGGAAAGGGTTTTCAACGTATTTATGACTACGCTCTTTATGATACAATGGGAATTTTACATATGCGGCAATCTCCCTATCATCCATTATCTCATAGTTCTGCTGAGTACCGAATATGCTATCTGCTATAATAGCTGTTGGTTCATGTCCGCCATGTTGTTTAAATTGCTGAACGTGATCTTTAAAACATGCGCCATCATTATTTTTTTGATGTACACTATAACCAGTAATAAACTGATCCTCGCTGCCAATAAGTATGTTATATCCAGGTAATACTTCACCATTCTTCATCTTCATAGCTGTCGCATCCTCATCCGTTGCGCTATAACCGCTACGGCTACCACTGATCTGCTGCTGCCGTTCATATTTGTCTATACTATCCTGGTGAGCGGAAAGTTTTTTCTTTAAGGTTGTGGCCTTACGTTTTAGCCGTTTGGATGCTGCTGTCTCAATAACCTGATCAAGCTTGCTGGCTTGCATGGCTATTTGTTCCTTCGTAACAGCCTGTTTGTCTGTACCAGATTCTTCCAGGTCCTTATTGCCGTATTGACTTTGCTCAGTCTCATTAAGCTGGTCAATCTGTTTAAATAAATCCCTGCACTTTTGTTCGGTTGCGGCCTGATAGCGCTTAGCATTCTTGTTCCAGACCATTTTATGCCGATTGGCATCAGCTTCAAAGGTTGATCCATCACAGAAATAATGTTCAAACTTGATATACTCTTTAGTTAACAAGAAATCCAACATCTGCTTAAACAACTCTTCAATCGTTGTTTTGAGCACTCCACTGCGGAAATTATTAATCGTACGAAAATCTGGGCGATTATAAGCCACCAACCACATGAACGTAATATCTTGACGTAACGCCTTTGCTATCCGACGTCCAGTGTAGATTTTAACCGCGTAAGCATAGAGAAGTATCTTAATCATCATCCGGGGATGGTACGCACTTGTGCCTCCTCCCATATAGCTGTTAAGTATGGTAGTAAGATCCATACTGTCCACTATCCCATTTATAACACGGACAAGATGATGAGAGTCAATAAGTTCCTCCAAATTGGGAGGTAGTAACAAATTTTGGTTGGGCGAGTATTGTTTGAATACTTGTTTAGTCTTAGCTTTGGCCATAGTATTTTTGATGTGGTAATTAAAAATACTAATCGGCCCTCTTTCTGCAAAGAAAAGGGCCGACCTTTTTGGTCAGCCCCGCTATTTAATGATATTTTACTATCTCGCTAACTAATTGATTTTAAATTTAAAACAGGTTCGATTCGCGATTCAAGTATTACCGCTTAAGACAAGATAAGCCCAGTCATTGCACTTTGCAGTCCAAAATGGTTGAAACAATTTCACTAAAGGCATCAAACCAGCTAATGCACTTGCGATCAGCATACACTTGGATTTGCCCGGGCCATCCTTGATTACTTTTGGTTATCTGATGTCTATTTTTTAGCCACGTGGACACCTGCTTACTAAGGTTGACATTTCCTTCTGATCCGATTTCAAAACCTGTGATGAATGCAACTATTTGCTCTTTATCCAACCGATAAACATACATTAAGGGTCTTCTAAGAAAATGTATTATGACTTCCTTGTGTTCGGATCTCATTGGATTTGAGATGTTAGTAAGATTTATATTTTACAATTGCAATATTGGGAGGGCAATTAGATTATCTTCTAGAAACGCCCAGCGCCCTAAAGTTTGATGCTGGTATCAACATAGCCAGAATTTTTTATGGCGAAAATCTATCCTACTGGGACCGCCTGAACAGCCACCTACATCTTGGGCGTTTTTGTCGGCAGCATTATGTCCGATTATCCATTTTCCTATTTTACGATGCTTCATAATGACTCCGCAATCAATCATCTCTCCTACTTTTCCCGAAAGATTACCTACATTATGAATAACATAGATAGAATCTCCTTTAATCTTTACAAGCACGGTGGCTCCAAGTGATTTACCATGCCATTCTGAAGAAGCAACATGGTAAACATACGTGCCATTTTGGGGCTTCTGTGCATATATATTGCCATTACAAATAATACAAAGGAACAAGATGCCCAATATATGTTTCATGAATAATAGTAGTTTTTGAAAGCTGGTTATTCTATCACCAGTAAACGAGTGTAATAATAGAAATAGAATTTTTGCTTTGCGAAGGTATGATTGCGGCATGTTATTTCAAATAATCTAGCTTTCATAATTTAACTTATTAATAATCAGCACAAGTTGGTTCGATTTTATACCACTACTGGGCACAAAATGACCCTGTAATCAATTGATTTACAGAGTCATTTTAATTTATGCTTGTTAATTTTTCACAGGTTTTAATCCCTTTCTACCACTATTATTGACAGTCAATTGACAAGCAGCATGACAAGCAGAAATTGTCTTACTTAACAACAGATTCCCGTCCTAAGTGGTCAACCGGGAAATTACAGACATTATTACCACCAAACGAGCATTGGGCGCGTCCTAAATGGCAGACCTAAAAATGCAAAGAGGTCAGGACTGACACGTATGCAGGAATAATCTCTGAAAATTCTTCTCCCGCCTTTTTCACTCTTATTACTTATTTTTATTGGCTCTCCAATGAAGTAAATGAAAAAGAGTCTGCAAAAATTGCCAATACAACATTCGAAGCTAAGCAACTATTGAGCTGGCATGAGAACTTCCAGGCAAGAAAAAAGGGAAGAAGCTGCCGCCCTGATCAAACACCAATTATTTTCAATCCGGTAAATAAACTGCTTCCTTCGCCGTCCTACTATCTAACAATTACCACTCCGCTACAGGTAAAGGTTGTAAAAACGAAAGGTCGGGATGAACCGGAACTATTACAAATTCACAGCCTGTATCAGTTTGTACTTAACTGATCATAGCGCTTTTTTATTAATTGCCTGAAAGAACTATCCATCATTGGTATATTAAATCCTATCTCCTTCCGACGCTGACAGCTACATTTTTTGTCCAGTTTCCTATCATCCTTTTCTAGGATACTCTTTAAAGCAATTCTATTATTAACCATTTCCAGAACTTTCCATCTTAGAGAAATTGGTGCATGAAAATTATCCCATAAGTTGACGTTTGTATCAAAACATTCATCATGAAGGAACCTTGGAAGTGCTCCACGCATATAATTATTAATACTGTCGGCATAAGTAATTATTTGTTTCTGTCTACCTTTTATCCTGTCTATGCGAAGGCCGACGCTTACTGTTAAACATGTATCAATATCTTGCGCCAATGATACATACGCATTAAGCAGGAGAATTAGGAACAATGTTACTTTCATGTTATTTAATTTCTCTATTTTGATATATTACGCGCGTATTCCCATTACTATATTTAATTGTACTAGCGCCCAAGGTCCTCGCTGCCCGAACATTAGCATCGGATTCCTTATTTGCAGCATTTTCAGCAGCTATAATATTGCTGTTCATTGCATTCAAAGCGGGAACGCCAATATTATTATCTACGAAATCTCTTCGTTGATCAGCGTTCATTCCCGCCGCAGCATTGGAACTGGTAAATGTTGCTGTAGCATTCACTATAACCTGGTCTGCCTGCCCCGTAAAACTAGTTGAAATGCCGTCAATGTTCACCGAAATAGTGACAGGCGTTATCGCAGCTTCCAATAACTGATCCTTATGCCCTTCTTCATGTGCGTTAACTTCTCTCTCCAACCCTAAGTTCTGTTTTTCTATGTTTGTCTCCAGTGTTTGCCCTTTAAATGCAGCAGAAAGGCTAATTGTAAAGCTCAAAGAAATATCAATATTTGTACTTGATGCACTAGTTACATCAATACTGGTAAGAGTAGTACTTCCTAAATCACTCAATGCAACAGGATTCGCTGTCTTTGAATAATCATAAGTAACGTTTGGAATAATACTGTCACCTAATGGATCATTAAACCTGACAGGATTATTTTCCATAGAAGCATAAAGACTGTTAGCAGGATTAGGCCTCGGATCGATTTGCCAAAATCTTCCCAACTGCGGATCAAGAGTTCTTAATTTCGTTCCATATAACTCTAGTCCACTTCCGTCAGAAAACTCCTCATTTTGAATTTCTGAACCTTCATTGTACTTCAACTTATTTTTAAAAATTCCTGGGTTGATAGCGTCAATGCTAATTCCTGCCATCGTCAATCCAAACGGATAATAATGAGTTTGCTCCAATAACGGTCCACTAGTCAAGCCCAAAAGCATATTATCAAAGTAAACGTCTTGTTGACTCTCATTATTCGTGTAAACATATAAATAGCCACTTTTAACTACCTGCATCTTTCCCACTTTTAGCTCCTGTAATTCATCCGGGATTGATTTCACCTGCCTAACACCACTATTTTCCTCTACTAATTTAAAGTCATCATCAAACAAAACAAAACTTAAGTATGCTTTCGGACGATCTGACGGTCCATTGTCTGCTTCCTTCTCTCTTAAACGTTGATAGGTATTTCTATAAAAGTCAGCATTGAATGGTGTACCGTTAGAAAGCACCGCATCATGTGCCTCACTTTCTCCAGCACTTCCTCCAAAAGCCTGTACTAAACCCGCCAGTATATCTTCTACTGGTGCCTTCTGACCATTATCCTTTGGTCCGTCAGACTTATAAAAAGCACGAGCACTGATCTGAACAGTATCTCCTGCCATTACCCTTAACACCAGCGAAGGTCCGATCTTCTTTCCTTCAGCTTTACCATTTAACCTAGCTACTGATTTATTCTCTGAGGTAGTCTCATCTAAGGGATAACCTGATGGCTTCTCTACCCGCGTCTCTTCAATATTGCTGAATAATGCTGTCTCGGTTGCCGCAGCACTACTCTCCATAGTTGCTGCATACATGGTAAAGTCGGTCTGATCCGTCAATACTGTTCGCACATTACCCAAATGGTCCTTCTCAAAATAATCGTATGCATATCCTACAGGATTACCTCTTTTATACACTGGTCTTATACGCCCCTCTTCATGATTGATCAATTCAAGGCTATCCCGCTTATAAACAAATATCCCGTCGTAATCTATCACTGTTGTCTTTGCCACACTTCCGATGTTATCCACTACCGTCTTAGATAATTTATTACCCATAGCATCATATAAATAGGTAATCGTACCTTTTCCTGCCATAGTAATTACTGAGGGTAAGTTCAGATGATTATAAGTAATTGATGATATACGCTTATTCAAATCTGCAATCATATTACCATTAGCATCATAAGCGTAATCTTTCACGGAGGTATTACCATCTATGAAATCGCCGAGCTGCGCTGACTTTGTAATAGATGAGTCTATATCCCGAACACCCAATAATCTGTTACTATTTGACGGATATGTGTAGATCAAACTATCGATCGTCTTACTAGCTGTACCAACCATACCCTTCTGTAACATGGTTTTGATGTTACCATTGGCATCATAACTCAGGTTGCTCACAGAAAAGTCCTTTGCTCCCTGTGCCCAGCTGGCTCCGTTTCGTTGGGTAAAATAAGCGCCCGTCAACCGATTTGCCCTGTCGTAATTATAACCGTATGCAAAAGCGCTGTCTGCACGTGTCTTCCACTTTACTCCCGCTATGTTACCGTTGAGCTGAGCAGCCGTAAAGCCATAATCGTAACTCAGTTCCTGACCAAACCAGTTACTGGTCACATTACCACTATTGACAAAGTTCTTGTTAATGCCCTGTAACCATCCACGGATATTATATGTATAGTTTAATGTATCCAACATCGCCCCCGAGGCGGTCACTCCCAAGCGTTTAAGACGCAGCTGACCTAGCTCATTATAGCTGTTAGCTGCTACCATCCTTTCCTGACTGACATCATCATTTAAACGCTTCTTAACCGTCAATAACCGCCCACCATGGTCATATGTCATAATTGTCAGTAGTGTAGTCTGAGGTATTGTACTTTTGGGATTCTGATGACGCAGGTAGGTTCCTAAAACAAGGCCTTTGTAACTGTACAACGTTGACATAACATCTTTTCCTCCGAGGTTGTTCTCGGCTACTACTTGCACAGTACGTCCTTTATCATTGTAATAAGTAGTAGTTGTAAGCCATTTATCCGTTCCCAACACCCTTACCTTTGTACCTGTTACCAGGCCGTTTGTCATAGTTGTAACTGGCCTTCTATCAGGATAAAGTGTATCTGCGGCCTGTAGTTTAGTAGTATCAGCTCCTACAAATGCAAGCTTACCTGCATAATCATACTTATCATAAAAAGTGTACGTCAACGGCATTAGCGATGATGCTGGGATATCTGGTAACGGATTACTGGCAGTAATGGAGATTGTCTCCCCAGCTGACGGATTAATCTCCGCCACTAGCTCTGTGCCTGTGCCACTATCAAAGCCCTCCAGCAGTGATATGCTCTTCGTAGCTGTATATAAGTCATTGCCCTCATGCGCATAAACATATAAATCCTCCTTCCCGGGAGCTGTATAGGCCACCGACTTTGAACCAGCGACTGCATTCATTCGTTTCTGTAAGGAATCCGCAGAAATAGTATTCTTGTATATCCCGGTCATAGTGGGGCGATTCAATTCATCATAAAAGGTCACCAGCCACTCCATGGGTGACTTTGAACGTTGAACTGAATCCTGGATAAATACTAACCGGTCACGGTTATCGTAAACCATAAAAACACGACCCGATCCCGGTATCCGCTTCACAATCATTCTTTGGCGACCATCATATTGATACTGATAACATAAACCAGTATCTACTGCTGTAGTTACAGTCCAATTAATCTTAATCGACTCAACACCTTGGGGAGGAATAACGTATCGCAGATTGCCCAGGTCATCATAGACGTAATAGGTACATAACCATCCATACGCCCCGGCAGCTGGAGCATCTGCTATCTGAACCTTTTTTAAGACAACATGCCCATCTTTGTCTTTATACTCGACTACCTGGTTCTGTTGTTCATCAATACTCACGGTCTTGTATAACTGACCTGCACTATAATACCCGGTACTAGTAGGTAATCCATATCCTATATTCCATAATCTTACAGAGTCAGTTGCCAAATTCACCAGGTAACGGGCCTCAACTGGCTTGCCTGACCAGCTATTCCCCGGCGCATATGTTTTCAAAATCCTGTTTAAAGGGGAAGCTTCAAAGTCTGTTTTACTATAAAAGATGTTTTCTCCGATAACTCCCGGGTTCAACACGCCGTTCTTATAGAAATTACTTTGTGTCGTAAATGGATCAGTTTTAAACCTTCCATCGGCAGACGACTGATCTGCATAGGGCAAGTATTGATATTGCTGTCGTCCAAATTCATCATATACCTCCGTTTGTACCAGGTCCTTACCATTGGCAGTAATTCCTTTAGCCACTGTTTGTATGGGTCTTCCCAAGCCGTCCAGATATTGAGTTGTTTGCTTCACTTCTCTCACCTTTCTGGCAGCGGCCTTTACTGCTGCCGTATCACTTAATGGCATATCTGGATCCCAGGTCCTGACATAGTTAATATTAGTATTGGTATAAGATGATGGTAACGGAACTGCAGTAGCGGTGCTACGTACTCCTCCCGGCTTTTGTGCAAAAAGGACAGATGATAATAATAGGGTTGAAACTAAGGCAATTCCACGCAGTACACTAAATTTCATAGAGGGACTTACTTACATTATAATTGTCGGCTAATATTACAGGCAGTTTTACTTAACTATTCTACTATAACAGGTATATTGAAACAAACACTATGGTACTGTTATTAAAAGCTCTACAAATATACAAAACCAATTTACCTCTCCAAAGCGTAATATAAAATTCGCAAATGGACTCTTAGTAATAGCCGTCACATAGCAGAATGGATATTAACTTACTAATTATCAATACTACCTGGTTCGAGAATGATCCACTACTGGGCACAAAAATAGAAATCCGCTCTAGTAGCGGATTTTCTATTTTAAATAAGTTTTATGGTATTTTAATTCATTCATATTCAATCTATAATTGGTTCGATCTCTATCCTTTGTATTCGTTCCCAAACTCCTGTAGAAAGTGTTCCTACTTACTAACGCTGTTCCCCAAAAGATAATGCTTATTTCAGGAACAAATGTGCTATTTTGTAAACGCAAAGGCAAACAATTGAATATTAATGGGAAGCCGCGTAAACTATACTATTAAAAGTAAAGATGGACTTAGAATTTATCAAGATCGATGGGCTGCCAGTCGTGTTCCATACGATCTGTATCTCGGAGAAAATGCATTCTTAGAATATGTAAAGGAATGTACCATCACAGAACACTTAAGTGAACATGGATGGATGGAAGGATTTGTCATTGCTGATATTGAGAAGAAACTACTCGGATTTTGGTCTTGGGAACTTGAGCATGAAACCTCAGTGTTACATTACTTCCTTGCTGCATTGAAGAAAAAATGGCCCGGTTGGCAATTAATGCACTTAGCCAACTACATGTACGATGCTGAGAAGCTTATTGGGATTAAGTACACTTCAGCTCAAATAATCCCAAAGTATACCTCTCCGACTGTTGATGTGATGTTGAATGATGAAATCGATGATGGCTATCCACACGCATTATTCATTATCAGACAAAATGAGAGTATTTATGTCATTGAGACAATGACTGTACAGTTGGAGCACGTTATTTGTTACGGAGAGACATCAATTAATATATTGCTGGAAAAGCCATCAATACCATTACCTGTAGAAGGCGAAACGCGTTCATCATACCACATGGTCATTGATGTAGACAATAAGCTGCTGATCGTAAATAATAGCATATTGGGCATATGGGAAACAATGGCCCATAAATGGCCAGGTTTTAACCTGAAAATGGGCTGCATTGGCTATCTGGCAATGTTGAAAGAAGCGAACATACACACCGCCGGTCTGGAAATGTCAGAAAAGAAAATCATAGGAGCTTTTACTGAGATGATTACCGGTAAACATTAGAGTAAATAACGTCCTGTGGAATATTACTAGAAAAAGGTTGTTCTTGATCCGAAAATCTATAGAAAGGCTGTGATTTAACGCCAAATTACTTTCACTACTTTTCATGGCGGCAGCGATTTAATTTACTAATAATCAAGAGCACTTGGTTCCGGGTAGAGCGGTTCGTTACCTCCCCGCTCCCCCACAGACCTATACGAGCGGCTTTCCCGCAATTAACATGGTCTCTTTTGGGTAAAGGGTCAGTCCGTATTTACTTAATCGTTTCGGTAAAACTGCCATCACTCGTAATGCATCTTCCTTGTTGGTAAACCCAAGAGGAAAGTCATCCGCAAAACGGATCATAAAGCTGTCATCCTTCAGTAATCGCCGGATGCGATCTTTGAACCAGGTATCAAGTACATAGTGCAGGTAAATGTTACTCAGTTACGGGGATATGCTACCTCCCTGAGGAGTACCTTTCGTGGGATACATGACCTGACCATTTTCAAGTATACCTGCCTTCAACCACTTGTCTATCATTTTCCTTGTCACACCATCTTTTATCTTTAGGTTAAGGAACTTACGCAGGCAGCCGTGGTTGATGCTACCAAAGTAGTTTTGCATGTCTGCGTCTATAATTTAACTCATCCGGTTCATGCTCACTACTCTGGACAGTTCTTCTACTGCCTGGTGTTGGGATTTGCCCGGCCTAAATTCATACGATTCACGATAGAATATCTCTTCATATATCGGCGTCAGGACGCGCGTTGCAGCCGTCTGCAACAGCTTATCTTCTACTGTAGGAAGAACTAACGGACGCAGCTTTCCATCTCCTTTAGATATAAATACCGCCGGATGTTGGGTGTACGATACTTTCCGCTCCTAAAAGCCATCAATAACTCGGGATTCTCTCATTTCTTTGTTTATTGTAATCAGTCCATTTCTCGCCATCTACGCCGCTTGCTCCCTTCTTATTCAGGGAATCGAAGCAGTCATGCAATAGGCTGCTGTCAATAAAATCATGCAGGTTAGTCAGCGCATCTCCCGGATACTTCCTTGCCCGGGCCGCTATCTGCATCTCTACGGTTAACACCTCGTTCATGTCTCTGGTACATTTAGTTTTACTAAAATGCTAGTTCCGTAAACAGACATCCTCCTTTCCTACTAAGTAGCTTTCATAGAGGTGATTTCCCACACTTCTAACGGTACTATGAGGATGCTAAGACTGCCTTCGTCCTTCTCCTTACCTTCAATTTCTCTCGGTTCGGATACCTCCCGATATCGCCATTTCTTTACACTTACAAGGTGACGATACAAACCTTGTAAGCCTGGATTATTCTTGTTCGGTCAATCCCATAAACCGACTTCCGTTTGGAGACGTTAGGCTCTCCCGTGTTCCCGTATCACCCCAGTCTGCCTTTGATATGTTCTCAGACCCCGGTCGAATCGCCCCCACTCCTCTATAACGCAGGTTTGATGTTGCTTTAGCCTTACGAACAACTAAAGCTTCGACATACAGGAACACTTCAAGGCGCAGGTAGCATACCTTCGGCAGTCGCTGTCTACGCTTCGTGCCATCATATCTGACGACTACGCAAGACTCGCTTCCGATGGTTGACTAGACCTTGTCGGACAGGATTGGTTAACTGTCGGGTAATTTCGAGGTGTTTCATCTAAAAAAATCCTCCCCTCACGGACTTTGCACAGCGCAGTCGAGATTGCTTCGCTACTAGGCACTGAAAATAGTAAAGCCGCTCTTCGACCGGCTTTACTATTTTAAACTGTTCCTACACTTTTTAAGTGTATCATATTCAAATCTGAATTGGTTCTGTAAGAGGTGTAAGAACCCATTATGTCCAATATGACATGACTGTTATTGAGGGGATAATTAATACCCTGCCAAAGCATTTTAAAGCTATACATACGCTTAGTACCTCTACTCCTTCGGACATTTCAATTATTACCATCAAATTCGATATATGAAAGCAACAATTATACAAATTGAATGTACATGTTCTGCCTCTCCGACGCAATACGAAGGCATATTAGAGGACGGGAGGATGTTCTATTTCCGATTTAGGTGGGGCAAGCTTTCAATTTCTGAATCGAGCAACCCAACAGAAGAAATAGATGATGCTATTGTCGGAACGGTCATTTTAGAAGATGAAACCAGTGACCAATGGAACGGGGCGTTATCAACAGAATAAGTGGTGTCATACTTGTCTTCAGTTTATACCCTATCCCCAGAAATTATTAAACGTATACATACAACGACCAGAATGTAAGAGTCCCGTTTCTAATAACTAGCATCAACAGGTTGGTAAACTTAGTGTTACCAGGCGCTAATAGGCTTGTATATTATTAATTGACAAGCCTATTTTCATGCTAGATATGTCAGTTTTTTCAATTCTTGCATTGTGAGAAAATAGTTCCTGTCAGCTTCACCTTCTCTCTTGCCCGAGAAATTCCAGTATTATCGCATTAACCTCCTGTGGATTTTCTTCGAAAAGATAATGTCCGGTTAAGGGGAGATGTACCAACTTATAATTTTCGGCTATCAAAGGCAATGAGTACTGATAATAACCATATGAAACGTTGCTGGCAATACCCAATACCGGCATTTTTAGTTGCTGGTAAGTTTTTGCATGTTCAATATCTTCATTGAAGGCCTGGTACCAGGCATTTGAGGCGCGTATTCGCTCAGGCGAGTCATATACAGCAGCATAAATTTCTCTTTCAAAGTCAGACATTTGGGAATCGTCTGTCATTACGTAACGAAAAAGCCAGTCCAGCAGGTAGCGATATCTCCCAGCCAGTAATTTCTCCGGAAGCTCTTTCACCTGATTGAAACCCATCCACCAGGTATATGGACGCTGGTTGTCAATCTTATCCCCAAAGGTTCCCTTTGCAGGCATAAGCGGCATCTGCATCATCCCTTCGTTTGGGTGCAGACCGTCTGCCAGCAGCAATCGTGATACTACATCTGGGAAATTAAAAGCCAGGCTGCAAGCTACCATACCACCTATATCATGTCCGATCACATTTACCGGTCCCAATTCAAGCTGTAAGATCAATTCGTAAATGTCTGTCGCCATCGTTTTCTTATCATACCCAGTTAATGGCGCAGCTGAACTGCCCATACCGCGGATGTCTACAACTATAACCCTGAAGTATTTGGCTAATTCCGGTGCTATTCTGTGAAAAGAATACCAAGTTTGCGGCCATCCTGGAAGGCAGATCAATGCAGGACCATGTCCGCCATCAACATAGTGCAGTTCTGTTCCGTTGACTGTTACCATATGATTAGTGAAGCCATCCCACTGTTTGATCAGTTGGTCATCTTTATATATTTCTTCCATATAAATTTTTTGGAGTTGGGAATTATTTGAATGCGGACTGTATCGATTGCCAGTCAATACCTGGATAACGGTCATTATCGGGTATGGTATGTTGGGCAGCAAACATACTATACAGATATTGCATCTGCTGCCACACCGGGTATAACTCATGTTCTCCTTCAGGCTGCTGTTGACGGACTTGACTGATATAGGCGGAAAATGCTTCCATTGCTCCCCACTCCTTCAGGTAGAAGTTGCTGCCGAATAATTGCTTTGCAACGTCTGCTAGTTCTGAAGGACTGATCTGCGTTCCTGCAATCCGTAAATAGCGTGGTGTGGATTCGTCCAAAGCAGCGGCGGCAGTATATGCGGCAGTATCTTGTACCGTCGTAAAATCAATGCGCCAATGTAGTTTACCAGTAAAATATTCAATTTGTTGTTCCTTCGTATTGAGCAGCGGGATATCATACTTTAACACATGAGTGAATGCGCCATTAAAAATAGACGTTGCGCGTATATCGCTTTGGTCGATAATAGACTGAAAGGTCTTTCGGAGATCAAAGTTCCTGTTATCGCCTATCTGAAGTTGTGTGTAATCGGTGCAGAAGTCCGAGGGAATGAAGCGGGGCACACCTGCTTTTATAGCAGCCTGCAGTAATTGGGATTGTGCGTTAACAATAACATCGTGCAAACCTGCCAAAGTAGATACAACACAACAGACTCCTTTACACGCAGCAACGAGGCTATTGACGTCGGACAGTTCCGCTTGGATAATTTCCACTCCCATGCCCCGTAAAAGGGAAACACTAGCGCTGTTACTTTCGGCCCGTACGATCGCCCTGACAAGAGCACCTCTTTTTATCAATTCTTTGCATAACTTACTCCCGAGATCGCCGGTAGCTCCGGCAACTAAAATAACCTTGTTCATAGTGTTCATAATTTGAAATCAAAACTATAAACCATTAACAAGCAAAAAACTACCAAATGGTAGATAAAGATCTTAACGTAAATTTCTACGGATCCGACTCAGGGCATTGGGTGTTACACCAAGATAAGAGGCGAGTTGCCTGACAGAAATGAGCTGCATGAAACCGGGCTTCTCAAGAAATTCCAAGTATCGCTCTTCCACCGTCAAGGTTTGAAAACGGATAATTTCATTTATCATTCTTACAGCCATAGCTTCCCAGGTCTTGCGGCCAAATTCCTGCCATATGGGAAGCTCCTGATAAAGTCTGTCCATATCTTGTTTAGTGATACAATATAACTCGGCGGATGCTACAGCCTCAATGTTGAATCGCGTAGGTAACCCGGGGTGTAAACTGGATATCTCGGTGAAAAATTCATTGGGTTGAACAATCCATGCCGTCAGTTCATAATTGTCGGCAAAGAAGAACCTTAAAGCGCCACTATTTAGGAAATAGTACTCATTAGCAATCTGTCCCCGCTTCAATAATAGATCTCCCTTGTTAACAGACTTGACGTAAAAGCTATTCAAGATCTGTTCGAGATCAATATCGTCTATTGTAACCTTTGATTTAATATAGGCGCTCAGTTCCTGCATCTTATTGAATACGGATTTAGTTGCCAGACCAAATCTCCGGTAATTACCCTAGATGAGTAATTACGGAGATTTCCTTCGGCAGTAGTCACGTAGAAGCAAATTTAATGCTACAATTCCTCTTAAACAGTTATACAGCATCAACAGACCACCAATCCAACTATAACATCCTCTTACCTGGGCTTCTTCTCCAACTCAGCCAGGCGTTTTCCCTGTTCCTGAATTACTTTCTCCTGCTTGATCAGGTGTAAGGTCAGTTCTTCTATCTTTTGGAGCAAGATCTTGTTCATCTCCCCCAGATCCAAGCCATTTTTCGTCACCTCTGCTGCTGAAGGAACATCAGGAAGGTGCTTATGCTGTTGAATATACGTTTCTACTTCGGTCAGGCCAGGTAGCTTATAATCCGAATCAAAAACAAAATCCGCCCATCCGTCTTGTGTAACTTTGACCCTTTTAGCACCTATAGCGCCATTGACTGCAAGTCTGAACTCGCTTGTATTAAAGGTGCCAATACCCACAGTACCTGCGAAGTAGTTCTTGCCACCGCCATTAAAGTAAGCGCTATTTGAGTAACTCAAACCCTGTATATTAACATATGGTTCCGGAACAGTTTTTACAGTGAGTGTTAAGTTATCAGTCACTTTGAACGGAACCGGATTGGCTACACCATCATAAACAATGGGACCTACGCTATAGTTTGATTTATAGTAATAAGTAGTCGCTCCACGCAGCCAGATAGCAATGCGACTGATAGTACTTCCATGGGTAAGATCCATCCAGCCCCCAACAAGTCCTATAGTAGTGTTCGGATTGGCATAAAGCTGTTTGATATCAGCATCAATGAAATTTGCGCCATGTCCAAACCCGTTAATATGAAATCTGAATGTGGCCATAATTGAACCCCACCATTGACCATTAGGTGCGTGAACCGATGACCTACCTATTTCCAATTCCACAGGTAGATTTGAATTATAGCCTCCATCATAAAATGTTACAGGATAGTACTTGTTCCCATCTCCCTGCACTGTGAAAGACTGCTGCGCAAACATTGCTTTCGTAAGAAATAGCAATGTCAAAAAAAATAACGTTTTTAGATGCTTGTTCATGTAATGGTGTTTGTGGTGGTGTTTAGCCTTTGCTTATTCAATAGATTGTCCAGCCGGATCAACAGCCGTTCACTCTCGTATAATTCAGTAAAAAAAATTAGTGCGATCAACGGCTAAATCACAGCCGTCCCCATAAGTAATGTGTTATCAGATAAGTTTGCTGTCATCTGATAACTCATCTCTCATATGTCCAAAATTGCCTTTGTAATTGCTCTGAAGTTGCACTGAAATTTATCAGTATTTATCACCCGAATCTGCTGCAGTACGTCCGGTGCTAAATACTAAAATGCTAATTTGACTACGGGAAATGATATATCACCAGGCAGGTCATCTGTGCAGATTTAACATGGCCATTAATGTGCATCCGGACCTGCTTCAACATGCTGTATGTAGGTCATACCTGGACTTACACATGACATCTCCGGTGAAACTTTCATCGGTATAAGGATTTTAAATACTACATTCTAAATACCCTGCACGCTCATCACTCAAAAAGCAGATTGTCCAACTAAACAATTCACAATTGTTAACAACAGAAATATAAAATACTCACCGACAAGGATGATGGGGCTTCTCTCAAACTACAACATCAATCAAGTCGGAGCGCAAAATTGACATATACGTCGGACAAAAAACATAACATGTTAGTTGTATCCCGCACGTTTATTCGTCTTTGCATACACAAAGAAAACCGGGCACTACGCATTGTATCTAGTAAGTGTTGACACATTTAACCGGAAATCAAACCCTTTTACCTTCCCATCTTACTGCCCTGCTGCTCATATGCGCTACTCGCCAGTTATTGGCAAAATCATCCTTCCCCAGACCAGGAAATTTTTGGTAAATTTTACCAACAATAACGCCAAAGCGTCAACATTTCGTTAATCCGGAGTACTTACCACTGTCGCCCTAATCAGATATGCCCCTACCCTAGCTGGACTGACACATCCCTATCTCACCTCCCCTATCATCTAAACGCTGTCGCTCACTTATGACTACAAACAGCCATCTGCTTACATTTCGTGGCACTTGCCGCGCCTACATCGCAGCAAACGGCTCTTTGTGCTCTCCCGCTGCCTGCTTCATAGCCGGACCCGATGCCTCACCCTACTCCTGAAAAGTTGTCCGTTTTACTGCTATAAAGTGACTTTCCAGACAAGAAAACTCTTTACGACCTGAATTGGCGCTCTGTCTGCCGAAATATTCCCTATGATCAATAGAAAAAATCACCCGTGCAAACCTTTATCTGATTTCGCTTTAGTATTCACTCCAAAACGTCATCAAAAGGTCACTAAGAGGTCACTTCAATATCCCCGGGATATCCAAGTGACCTCTTAGTGACCTTTTGGCAATGAAATGGTATGAAACATTAACCGATATTTAGCACTCAATCGATCTGCAAATAGTCCACGGTAAGCCGGGCGAGACAAATTGCCGGAGCCGGTATTTCCATCCCCCGGGCAATATCAACCCAAATTCCCTGTTTCACCCACCATGAAGAGATAATACTGCAGTGGCTTTTCCTTTCCATCAATAAAAAGCTCCTTTCATGTGATAAATCCTCGTGGATTTGCTCCCATAGTGCTACTCTATACTCTCCTCTCGTGCCACACTAATACCTGTAAATCGGATCGCAGTGAGGCTATACATACTCAATACTATACAATAACCTATCATTTTGAATTTCCAGATGATCATAGAAAAGCATCAAAATCAACGTGAACAATACCCGTTAATAAATGATCCGCTATTGAAGAACATGTATACTAATAATCGACTCAACTCATGCCATCCTATCTATCTTTTTGGTAAATTAGTGTAGCTTTCACACTTGTTTTGTGGTAGCATAATCCCCGAAACCCTCAACTTGTCAGAACAACCAGCATAATGATCACTGTGCTACGCGACACAAAGCTTTTAAAACACATCCACGATATGAAAACACTGAAAAAAATTCTTCCTTCGTCAAGATTAAAAAGGGCCTTGTTCCGTCTCGGCATTGGCGGACTATTACTACTCACCTACCCTACCGCTGCACAGCAATTGGCCTTCCCTACAGCTGAAGGATTCGGACGCCTGGCATCCGGCGGACGGGGCGGGAAGGTGTATTTTGTAACTAACCTGAATGACGCCGGCCCAGGTAGTTTCCGTGAAGCTTTTAACGCCTATCCGGGAGAACCGCTGACTATTATGTTCAGAGTTGGCGGTATCATTAATCTGACCTCAGAACTCAGAATACGTAGATCTGATATCACCATTGCCGGACAAACAGCTCCGGGTGGAGGAATCTGCCTGAAGGGGCATTCCTTCATTATGAATGGTGCCAGAGCTGCTTCTCAAGGTGGTAACCATGGCAATGTTATTATACGGTATATAAGATCCAGGCCAGGCGGCACTTTGTCAACGGGCATCTACGGATTTAACATGGAGAACTGCCATAACGTAATCATCGACCATTGCTCATTCAGCTGGGCCAATGAAGAATGCGCTGCTATGTATGATTTTAAGAATGCAACTGTACAGTGGTGTATTGTGAGTGAAGGCCTCTATAACGCTGGTCATGCCAAAGGCGTTCGGGGTTACGGCGGAGTATGGGGTGGACAAAATGCTTCCTATCACCATAACCTGATTACTAATCAGAATAGCCGTGCAATACGCTTCGGTGGTGCCAGAGCACATGATACGCTTGCGTTGACCGATTACCGCAATAATGTCATTTATAACTCCGGTAGTGGAGGCGCTGCATACGGCGGAGAAGTTGAAATTACTGGCGGAAGGTCCCACATCAATATGGTAAATAACTACTACAAACCAGGACCTGCGAATGCAAACCTCAACTTCATACAGGTATCTTACAATGCGAAAGGCATTGGCAAATGGTATCTTACAGGCAATTATATGCATGGCAATTCAGGCAAAACTAACGACAACTGGACTGGCGTAGACCTCTCCAGAGTCCCTGCTGCGGAGCAACCTAATGCTAAGTCAAACACTCCGTTCAGCGTGGCAGGAGCAGCGATTAAAACACAATCAGCCGCCACTGCCTACACTGAAGTATTACAAAAAGCTGGTGCTACACTTCCTCAGAGAGATGTAGTAGATAGTCGCCTCGTAAATGAAACCAGTACTGGCACTGTTGCTGCTTCCGGAGGAAGCGCCAATAAACCCGGCATCATTGACTCTCCTGCCGAAGTAGGTGGATGGCCTGCTTACGCTGCTGGATCGGCACCGGTTGATAGTGACAATGATGGAATGCCAGATGCCTGGGAATCGGCCAACGGCACCGATCCTAATGCCGCGGATAACAATGGAGATCTCGATGGTGATGGCTATACCAATCTTGAGGAATACCTGAACTTCCTGACGGGTGAAAACCCCGGCAATGCCAGTAGCGGCCTTACCATCCAGGAAAATACAACAGGCTTCTGCAGTGTTGACGGTGCAGTCGAAAACGCTACTAATAATTTTACCGGAACTGGTTATGCAAATGTAAACAGTGGTGTCGGCGCTGGCATAACCTGGCGTATCAATGCACCTGTTGCAGGAAGCTATACGCTGACATGGCGCTATGCAAATGCCGGCGGACTTAATCGCCCTGCCAAACTACTAATAAACAATATCGCAGTTGTAAATAACATTGACTTCCCGTCTACTGCTGACTGGCACACGTGGCGCACAGTGTCAGTTACAATATCATTGGCTGCCGGGCAACAAACCATTCGCCTGGAAAGCACTGCGTCAAATGGTCTTGGGAATATAGACTACTTAAGTTTGTCAGGCAGCCCAACTGCTGTAAGCTGCGCCGGAGTAACAGGCAATGGAGATACGCCTGCTGCCCTGATACACGCAGCTCCTTCCAGGAACGGACACGCGGCAGTTGCATATCCTAATCCCAGTAATGGTACATTTAACATTCGCGCCAGCGGAAAATTCGGCTATGTAATCAGTGATATGCAAGGCGCGCAGATTGAGAAAGGTACTGGTGAAAATAGTCTAAGCATTGGTAGCAGATTGGCTCCCGGCACATACTTGCTGAGGGTGATGAGGAATGGTATACCAGAGACGATAAAACTTATCAGGCAATAACGGCTGATAAGGAGATATTAACTAGCAAGCATTGAAATAATAAAGCCCCTCTGACGCTGTGAATCAGAGGGGCTTCATTTATTAATAAAATAGCATTAAGGTATATTCGCGGATAACCATAGAAATCAAGAGGGATCATTTACCTTCTCGTATCAAACGTAGTACATACTCCATCTGCGTATCTCTGTTTTGCATAAAATCATCGAACGAAGGCCATACCGTGTAATCCGGAATGATACCACGCCCATCCGGCTGATCTGGCTTATAAGGCGCGTCCTGCAGTACATACACGATAGAGAATTTAGTCTTGATCTTTGAATGTGGCAGCTCATAGATCATAGGCATATGTCCATTGTGATAATAATAGCCCCCAACAGTTTCAACCCCTATGATTGTTAGATTGCGTGCATATGCTTTCACAAGAGAGGCCAGGTGAGAACCTGCTGAAGCTACATCTTCATCAATAAGCATATACAACTTACCTTTGAACCCAGGCTGTTTAGGATGATATACAGGGTTGTATTTTGCATTCTGTATATTACGGCCATCTTTCAGTAAGGGGAAGTAATCCTGCAACATTTGCTTTCCTGCTATCAATTCAGCAGAGTCCATTCTTGCAGCCGTCGATATTCCCCAAAAATATTGCTCATATGGAATCTGATCACCGAAGATGGTATAGGCCAGGGTGTTCTCTTTGAAATCTTTGTCGGTCAGATACATCATAGGCTGTTCAAAGTTAGGATCACTACCGCCGGGATTTCCACGGATATCCAGCACCAGATGAGGCACCTTATTGCTATCCAGTACACGAAATACACTATCTATAAAAGCTACATATACGGGGAAGGCCGGATCGTCAGCATCCCTTGCCATAGAGAATATCCGTAAGTTGAGGAGACCTGTGGAAGAGTCGATCATACGAAAACTATATGTAGGCTGCAGGTTGTAGTCTATTATACTGTCAACGGGCGCACTATAACGTGCTTTTACACTGGCTTTACGCTCCTCCAATGATATTGCAGGTGCGATCACTTCCTGTATATTATCCTGACCAGGAGCAGTAAATCTTATACGGAAGCTATCATTGACACCATATTCATACAGGTAACGCATGCCGTAGCTCCGGTTTACGCTACCCGATTGCTTTTGCGTCATTACGTAACCGTCGGCCGTCATGTATTTATAAAACGACTGCATCAGTGTAGTATCTCTTATGCCGTTAATACTCAGTACTCTCGCCCCGACAGGTATCTGACTGGTTTTACTGTTGAAGATCATCTTCCCGTCAATGTATTTCATAACATATGGGAAAAAGCCACGCTGCCTGTTGAGGTAGGCCACAAGGTCAGCATGCGGTTCCGTATAGTTATGGCAGCTACCTTCAAAATCAGTAAGTTGTAGTATTATTTTGAAGAAGTCCAACGTTGGCATGGGCTTTTTGACTTCTTTAAACGCCCATTTGTAAATACTATCTATTTGTTTTTTAGTACGATATCTGTACAAGCCTGAATTAGCTTTCTTACGGATATTCAGAAACAATTGCAGATCGTCCTTCATTGCAGCGGGCGTCAACACAGGATTATAAACCGAAAGACTGTCTGCCGGCATACCCGGGGATATGGCAGAAGAAGCAGATTGTTGTGCCCAGCCCTGCTGAACTAATAACAATAGAACGAGTAGTTTTCTCATGGAATTGGTTGATGTACCCCTAATCTACAAAAAGCCTGAGAATGTCTCACTATAAAGTTAGATAAATGCCTGAGGTAGTGACTGCCAGATGCATGCAATTATTAAGGTAAACGTTGCCATAATCCACGGCATAAAATCGACGATTGTACATTTATTATTACTTTTAAGCAGCTGTTGTCTGTGTTCAGGTCGCGCAGATAGATAGACAGATGTTAAAACTTATAGGTAATGTCAGATTATACCAGTTTCAAAGAACATATTCTTAAACGCCTTCCCTTGACAGAAGAAGAGCTTAATGAGTTCTGTAGCAGCTTCAAAGCAGTGAAGATCAAGAAGAGACAATTTATAGAACAACCGGGCTTCCTGGCTAAACACCGGTATTTTGTAGTGGAAGGCGCGTTCAGAGCATATGTAATTGGGGATGAGGGGCAGGAGCATACCATACAATTTGCTATTGAAGACTGGTGGATCTCAGACTACAACAGTTATATCTTTCAGCAACCTGCTACTATGTTTATAGTTGCCCTGGAAGATAGTCTGATATTGCAGATAGACTATGAAAGCGAGCAGCAGCTTAAGAAGAGCCGGTATAGCTTTGAGACATTCTTCCGGATCCTTGCAGAAAATACTGCTGCATATATGGCCCGCCGTGTGATAACAAATCTGACCAAAACAGCCGAACAACGTTATGAGATATTTCTGGAAAGATATCCTAACATAGTGAAAAAGGTACCGCAATATGCGTTAGCATCCTTTCTTGGGATGACGACCGAATACCTTTCAAAGTTGCGCCACAAAAGGATATCAAAGAAAAGTTAATCCAGTTCAACTATTTTTGTTGAACCAGTTAGCCCTGTTTTCCTATACCAGTTCATTGGACAAGGCCCGTAGAGATGCCAACTTTGTACTGTCTTAATAACGACAGACAAACAAGTAATTAAACTATATAAAAATGGCATCTCTTACAAAAACACAGGTATTTATCATGGCTACCACCGCAGGTATCAGCGTAGCCAATGTTTATTATAGTCAACCGATACTCAATGCAATTGCGCATACATTTCAGATAAACACAGAGAAGGCTGGTATTATCTCTGTACTTGCACAGGTAGGGTATGGCATTGGATTGTTTTTCCTAACCCCTATCGGGGATATGATTGAGCGAAAGAAACTTATATTATATCTGCAGGCAGGATTGTTTCTTTCTCTTTTACTGATGGCATTTGCGCCTACGCTACCGCTTTTATACGCCGGCAGTTTGCTTATCGGAGTTTTCTCAGTCGTAGCACAGGTAATACTCCCAATGGCTGCCAGTCTGGTGAAAGAAAACAGGGGTAAGATTGTTGCACAGATCTTTACAGGTATTCTGGTAGGGATACTTGTAGCGCGTGTATTCAGTGGGTTTGTTACTAATTGGCTGGGCTGGCAATATGTGTATTTGCTATCGGCTGTGATGGTCTTCTTTACAGGGGTTCTTATGCAGGCAGACTTTCCTCCTATCCATGAACGGTTTAATGGCACGTATGGCGGACTTCTTAAATCAACAATTGATCAGCTGCGCAGATTTCCGCTGCTGAGGCGTACCGCTCTTACTGGTATGCTGGCTTTTGGTACATTAAGCGCATTTGGGGTAACACTAACCTTTTACCTGAGTGAGCCTCCGTTCAATTATTCGGCATCACTTATTGGCATGTTTGGGCTACTTGCAGCGGCAGGCGCGTTCTTAGCTCCACTATTTGGTAAACTGGCAGATAAGGGTACGCATGGCAGGTCGCTGCTCTTTTCAACAGGACTTACGCTTATCAGTATCCTGATACTTAAACTATTTCCCGGATCAGTAGCCGGCATCTGGCTGACTGTCGTTTTACTGGATGTAGGAGTGCAGGCAACACAAGTGACAAATATCTCAATTATCTATTCCCTGGACCATCTCGCTAACAGCAGAATCAATATGATATATATGACCAGTTATTTCATCGGCGGAGCGCTGGGTACTTATCTGTCCATCCTGTTATGGAACGCCGGAGGATGGAGCTGGGCAACATCCTTTATGATTCTGCTCGGAATACTGTCAATCCTCAATGTTATAGGTACTCAGCGTATGCAAAAACAAATGAACTGATCATGAAAATAATAGTTATAGGTGGCTCAATCGGCGGACTGATTACTGGTATTGCCATGCTGCAACAGGGTTTTGATGTCAATATATACGAGCGTGCAGCGGCAGATATGAAGGACAGAGGCGCAGGTTTGGTGATACAGCCGGAAATGATTGACTATTTAATAGAATATGGTATTGTACCGTCTGAAGTGTTCGGAGTACCTGCCAGGCAAAGACAGATATTAGACGAACAGGGACGTCCCATCCTGAAATATCAGAATGATACAGTGTTCACGTCCTGGAATTACCTCTGGCGGCACCTCAAAGACTATTTTCCAAAAGAAAGATATTTCTTTGGATATGAGGTGGAGCATATTTCGCAAAACGCGCATGCAGTAAGTGCAACTTTCAAAAATGGCTCATCAGTTACTGGTGACCTGCTCATTGGCGCTGACGGTTACAATTCGACAGTAAGGAAAACTTTTCTTCCGCATGTTACTCCGCAATACGCGGGGTATGTAGCGTACCGTGGACTCATACCAGAGAAAGATATGACAGCCGCTGAAGGAAACTTCTTCTCAGACAAATTCTCGCTTTATCCTTACGAACAGTCACACATACTTTCCTATATGGTTCCCGGCCCGGGAGGAGAACTATCCAAAGGCAATAGATTGTTCAACTGGGTGTGGTACTTGAATAAGTCAGCCGCACTGCTAAACAAACTACTGACTGACAACAACGGCAACAAAAGGCGATACAGCGTGCCAGCAGGGATGTTAAATAATGACGCTAAGACCGCACTGAGGGAACTTGCAGATAAACATTTGCCCGCTATATTGAAAGACCGGATATATCAAACCAGGGAACCCTTCCTACAGGTAATATTTGACTTAGCAGTTCCTAAGATGTATGAGGGCAGAATTGCCATTCTGGGTGACGCAGCCTTTGTAGTAAGACCGCATACAGCGTCAGGAACCGCCAAAGCTTACCGTGATGCCGTTGTACTGTCACACAGCCTTGCAGATCATGACGACCTGGGAATGGCACTTGGCTACTGGAATGAGCAACAAACCAGATATGCCATGGCTATTATGAATCATGGTAAGCAACTTGCGCTAAGGAGTAATCTTGGAATAAGCTAATCTGCTAGATGTTATATCACTATCCGGAAAACCCACCACAAGTGAAGCGTCCCTGGATGCAAATCCAGCGGATGTTTCACTTTACTAATAAAAAAAGCCCATGGAATAACAATTCCATGGGCCTGATAATAGCAAATAGCATTCAATGTTAGTATGATTTCCTGTACCCGGCTACTCCCATCTGAGAACCTGTCAGCGGATAATACAAGTTGGCTATGTCAGTTTTTGATGACTGCACGGTCGGAAACTTCTTGTTTGCAAGTGAACCAGTACCTTCTGTAAAGGTGGCTCCCGCTTCAGCATAGATGTAGTTTCTGACAGAGATGTTTGGTACGCCGTTGATTGGTCTGATGAACGCATTACCATTAATAATCTGTGCAGCTTTCATACCGGTACTACCATTCAGACGCAGGCTGTTTCCTTTAGTCCAGGCAACAGTATTGTTTGTAAATCTCACAACAGCATTCGCAGTTCCTCTAAGGCTTACACCTTCAAGCTGACCGTTTCTGAAAAGGTTATTGTGAATGATGTGTGTTGCACCGTTCTGCCCTGAACCATAGAATTGCAGCAGCTCTCCCCATCCGTCATGAACATAGTTATCGTGAACATTTGTGTTCATAGTACGTCCTCCGATCAGGATACCTCCATTATGCGACCAGTCTTTTTGTAAGGCCCAATTGGTCACTTCATTGTTGTACACTTCAAGCTGGTCGATTGCTGCCGTCTGTATACCATCAAGTCCGATGTCCTTTATCGTGTTGTTGTAAATCTTCACATTGCGCCACATTACTGGCTGAACATACTGATGACCGGAAGCCATTGCAGTAGTTGATCCATAGTAAGGAGCGTTTGCTGTCAGATCCCAATAGGTAGCGGTATGACCGATATACATCGCTTCGTTCTTGGTATTTTTGATCAGCAGGTCATGAATCTTCAGATTTGACATGGTGGTATTAGGAAACGCGGTACTCGCATCACCCTTTACCGGATCTGTTTTCGCAACAATACCATTACCGCCATTCTGGATAGTCAGGTTACATATTTCTATGTTATCTGTCTTGTTTCCAAGTTGAAGGTCGAAGTAAGATGCTCTAGCAGTCTGCGTTGAGCCGGTTATCACCACAGATGACTGGCCTGATTGTCCGCCGAAACGAATGTAATGACAGTTCCAGAATACACATGCTACACCGTAAGCACCGCCATTCCAGGATGGATTTCCAATGTTGACAGTGGTTCCGGACAGGTTCCTGATTATAATAGGCGCTGATGCGTCTCCACTCAGATTAGAAACCTGGATTACTTTAAAGTTGCCTTTAAGATTAATAACGTCTCCCGGCTTGTAGTAGCCACTTGAATTGTCTAAAGCCAGACGGCCATTCACATCAGGAACGAGTGTAAATTGTCTACCTGTTGTAGTTGTGGTAGCGGCCAGATTGTTGTCTGTGTTTAGCTTTTCCTGAAATGCTTCTTCTTTTTTGCAGCTTACGGAAAGTGCAAGCATAGCTGCGCAGATCATTGACTGCGCAATGTAGGTGCGGTTCTTCTTCATGTTGTAGTTAAAAATATGGTTAAAATTTTCTCGCGTCGCAAATATATATAACGCGATGGTGATTCGGTAATAAAAAATTATTAACTAGGATATGATGTCTCGGTTTCTTTACTTCAGCAAAACACTTTACTTCTTCTGTCGTATTATTTTCCTGTAGATCTACGTTTACCCTTTATGCTAAATGGATGCCGGAAATCCTTACCCACATTACTTATTGAAATACAATGAGATAAAAATAAAACACCGGGCTTATCCATTCCATGAGGCGGAAAATATTTCCAGTCAGCGGAAAAAAAAACTTATCCACATGCATTATGGCTAACGGTTGTTCGTATATTCATCTTAACTGAAACGAGTATCGTATAAAAATACGATAAGGGAAAAACGAAGAGGCGCCTGTCAATGCAAACACCTCTCTATATATGTACACTCTTTGGTTATACTAATTACCTGAAAACGTAGCACCACCGCTGTAGATACCTACCGGTGGTGATTATAATAGTGTGCCTTTGATGATTAAGGGTGGTTCTTCCAATTGGTCCTCCGCTACTTTCACAAATTCCCGGATATAAGGTTGCAGGTTATGCATATCTAACCCCTCCTGATTTTCCCAGATCTCATAAAAGAAGAAAACGTTGTCATTCTCGGTTGACCGATGCAGGTCATATTGAAGACATGCACTTTCCTTCTTCGTATGCACTACCATATTCTGAAGCATTGACGCAATTGAAGCCGTATACGCACGTTTTGCTTTTATTACTGCCGTTAAATAAATCTTCATGCTGATTAGTTTTGATGTCATTATTATTACTATAACCAAAGTTAGCCCAGGCTATTGGATCAGAAAACTAAGATGAATAATATGCGCCTATCAGCATTCTAATAGCTCAACATACTGTAAGGTGTATTTATCTATACTATAATGGAATTTCTGTAGAACTTACCGGCATTTTGTATTTTAGTTCCCAAACCAAAATCCCCCATGTACCGACACATACTTTTTTGCTGGCTCTTACTGACTAGTGTAATATCGTCACATGCCCAGGTACTGCATAACCCTGTGCCACCCACTTATAATGCCGATCTGCAGCGCTTCCTGGTTCAGACTACAGCCAACTTCTTATATGCCGCCTGCCAGGGGCAAATGGACAAAGACAGTACAATGTTATATACCACTGGCATCTTTCGTCTAAGCAGGCTGACTCCGTACAATGAAGGTTATAAAACAGGAAAGGAATTTATAGGCAGAGATTTGATCGATTCTGGAAAGATTCAGGATGCTGAAAAGGCGCTGGCAAAACTACAAAGTATTCCGAGGCTGCAATTGCTGGCAGAACTGGCGAACTACTATCTGCATAAGCCAGGGGCAGATCCCAAAGACCTGGAAATGGCAGATCGGTATGCTAACATGTTACTTGAGGCAAGCAAAACCCTGAAAGACAACTTCTGGCTAATGCAGAGTTACTGGATACTGGGTGGTAAGGCCGCACAGGAGATGAACATCCCTAAGAGCCAGATCTACTTCAATGAAGCGGTAACACTTTGTAAACAAACTGATAATCAGCCACTACTGGGCGCATGCCTTTTGTATCAGGCAGATGCCCTTCCTCCTGGTATGCCGCAAAAAGATAGCTTATTTGGGGAGGCGACCGCCATCGCCCGAAAGAATAAGCTGGTCATACTCGAACATCGCATCATACAAGTGGCCTCATTTGAGCATCTACGGATGCGCCCAGCTGATGTAGAGAAAGAAATTCTGCGTGCATTGGAAATTCAAAAAGGATTGGGATTCCTTCACCACCAATATTGCTACTATACATTGTCCTATTTATATACCTTAAAAGCCGATGCCGTCTTAGGGCTGCGATATGCTGAGGAAGCTATAAAATATGCGACAGCGACGAAAGATACAGCACTAGCTACGCTCTACTATTTGCGTATTGCTCAGATGTATGGTAACGTAGACAATACCAGTAATGCCTTTTTTTGGATAGATAAGTCGCTACAGGGTCCGCTGACCCCGGAGACAAAAATACTCTGGTTCAAAAGCTTTACCTACAAGGTTGTCTTATTCCGCCGTGTAAAAATGCCTGCCCGGTCCCTCAAGTTAATAGACAGCATCAATACCCATCTGCCTCCTAATAATGCGTTAGATCGCATGCTGCTGGCCAGTGAGACTGCCGCTGCCTACGATGCCATGGGCAATGAACCAAAAGCCCTGGAAAGTTATCTATACTTCCTTGAGATGGCAAAACGCTTCCCTCCGCAATTTATGTTTGCCGAGACCCTAATGGCATATAACCAATTGGGTAACTTTTACTTCAAGACTGGTAAATATATACAGGCACGCGAGTATGCAACACTCACGCTGGCCCATCCCCTTGCAGGGGCATCTGCGGCTGATCTGGCACGCACGCACAACCTGCTGTTCAGAATTGACTCCGCGGAAGGGAATTATACGTCCGCTATTGGCCACCTGCAACAATATCACTTGTATACAGACTCTGTCTATAGCATTATTCAGCGTAAACAAATGGCCGATCTCACCGTCAAATATGAGACACAGAAGAAAGACCAGGACATACGAATCCTTAAACAGGATAGTCAGCTGCAGAAAGCGAAACTCTCCAGATCTTCAATGATAGGCAATATTACCCTTGGCGGTATCATACTATTGCTTATCATCGTTACGCTACTGTATAATCAGTATCGTATAAAGCGTAAAGCCAGCCAGGATGCATTATCCCGGAACAGGGTGTTGCAACAGTTGCTTAACGAAAAAGAATGGTTGTTACGGGAGGTACATCATCGTGTTAAGAACAACCTGCAGACAATAGTAAGCCTGCTGGAATCACAGTCCGCCTACCTTGAAAACGAGGCATTGCTGGCTATCCAGGAGAGCCAGAACAGGATACATGCCATGTCCTTGATACATCAGAAATTATATCACAATGAAAACGTGGCATCTGTTGACATGAGCACTTATCTTCCTGAACTGGTATATTACCTGCGCCAGAGCTATAACGTAAAAAACACTATCGGCTTCAACGTGCAGGTGGATGAACTGGAACTTGACGTTTCACAGGCTATCCCACTTGGATTGATCGTTAACGAAGCAGTTACGAATGCTATCAAATATGCCTTCCCAAAGGCTGAAACGGGTCAGCGCATACATATTACTTTGCGCTCAACTGAAGAAAGTGCGACATTAAGCATCCAGGACAACGGTATAGGTATTACCAATGAAGTGTTATATGGAAAAGTATGGGGGCTGGGGCTGAAGCTTATCCGCGGGTTGTCAAAGGATATTGATGGGGAGTTAGACATTAATAGTCGTCAAGGTACTGCCATCAATATCACTTTTGCGATCAGTGTACCACTTACTAATGCGGCTTCAGAGGTATCTTCAACCGCTGTAAACTGATCTATATAGAGGAATAGCTGCATCTGGAAACAGCTATTCCTCGTTTAATTACTTTTTCATTTTCTTTCCCTGCCGGTACCAGTTAACGCCATCGTAGCCATATCCTTTTTCATTTTCTACCTTGAATACAAATGCTGTTGTGTCCTTTACCCGAATCTTTTTCATCTCTTTATCGATCGTTCGTATGAACCAGGCATTTGTGCTATCCTTGGCATAAAAGTCTATATACCAGTTATCATAATAAGCCCGGTCAGCGTCTACACATGCTGGGAGGAATGTGAAAGTCCTGACATCTGCATCTGTCACGATCTGATCCCGAAAAAACACGTGGTTTTTATCCATCGCCACGTTCGGAATCAGCTCCGGATAAGGTATATGAAAAGAATCAGCATCTGCATCCATCAGCCGGGTATATGCCGCGTACACCCTGCCATCTGCCACAGCATACTGCTCATTGAGTAACCGGGCATCTTTTAGCTTGTAAGGCAATGGCTGGTCGTAGTAATATTCCCTATCCTTATCACGGCTGAAACCCTTACTGATATCAGTCACCTCAAAAGTAGCCGGATCTGCTCCAGGTATTGCTGTAAAACGGCACATAGAGCTGTCGATATAGACCTTGTGCGCGTCCCTAAAGTAGGCAGTCAGTGGTGCCTCATGCTCTGATATTACTTCAAATGTTTCCAGATCGATCTCCTTGTAATGACGGCTAAACACCCTGGAATTATGACAAAGAATACCTTTATGATCTTTAGAATAACTTTCGGAAAGGGGCTGCCAGGTTTCAAGATAGGCTTCAACTGGCGCAATATACTGCTGACCATTCAGCTTAACCGTGACATTCGGAGGATCAATACTGATCACTTCAACCTGTTTCTTCTCCATGATATGGTTATTTCAAACTTTACAGTGGGTAATGAACTATCGCTCCGGTTGTGCAAAATTGGTGCCACCAGTGCCCCTGTTACTTAAAACAGGAACGCTCCATCTTCTGGTATAAGACACCTGTCATTGAGTTGCTGACCAATCAACGCCTGAAGGATATCTCTTCGTGATTCAGTCGCATGATTCACCGCCTCCAGATGGACTACATATACCATTGCTGCCGGGGCATGATTACATACCTGTATGATGTCAGGTATATCCATCACAATAGGATCTCCCTGGATAAACCTGGCGGCTCCACCATTCACAATAATCTTCTCAGGATGATATTTGTCCAGTGCATCCTTCACTTCTTCACACCAGATAGTATCACCGGCAATATATACCGATCCTGTCCCATCATTGACTACATAACCGGATACAATGCCCATTTTCTCTCCTATTGCACCTGTACCATGTCTACCGCCTGTACGACTGATCTTAATTCCCTGCCAGGTTAATTCGTCTATAATCGCTGTAACAGCGGTAAAACCCTGTGCAGCAATTGTCTGCTCATTGTCTGGCTGACAAAATACCGGTATGTCCTTGGATAATAGTGCTATCGCCTGTGCATCCCAATGGTCCAGGTGAATGTGTGTCAGTAATACTGCATCTGTCGCAGCAACCAGTTCATTCAACTGCTGTTCACCTAATGGAAGATCTACTAATGGATTGCGGCGGCTGTTTCCTGTGAAATCAAAAGCATCATATGCTTCTTTAGGGGCAAAGAACGGATCAACGAGTATGGTCTTGCCATTGACTGTCAGCACCAGAGAAGCATTTCTCAGTAATTGCACATTCATGATAATTCGTTTAATTTTGGCTGTACGAAGATGAGGGATATCGCCCGAAATCTTAAGAAGGTAACTTATTAGTAACCTGTTTACATTCCGGTAACCATGAATTATAACGAGTTTAAATATTGCGGATTAAATGTTGCACTGGGGGCGCTATCTGGTAAATGGAAACCAATCATCTTATACTACCTTTTCCATCAGGAGGAGATCCGGTTTACAGAGCTGTGGCGTGCCATTCCCAAAGTGGCTAAAAAGGTACTACTGGAACAATTAAAACAGATGGAACAGGATGGACTGCTCCTGCGGGAGGAAAAGAATGGCTTTCCGCCCGAAGTATGGTACCGCATTTCGGAGAAAGGCAGAGCCCTTGGCCCTGCACTTGCTGCCCTGGAATCATGGGCAAATGAATACGCTGCTGAAGAAGTTGATCTGCTTAAAATCCGGCGGAAAGTAACGCTCAGTTAGACAAATAACTATCCTGCAACCAACTCAACATCTATACCTCATTCGTATCATCACTTTCGCTGTGGTTACGGCGGATAAACTCCTTCACTCTCACAGGGTCATCCCCTACTATTTCTACTGCCTGCTGCAACTCTTCTGTTGAAACGCCTAATTCAAGTGCCAGCTCATTCATCCTGAACTCCTGCGGTTGGGGAGCGTCTGTATTCTCTACACCACCAGGTAATTTATTATCTTCCATATTTTATTGTTTATGCTTTCAGAAGCATAAAACATGCCACCGGTTTTTCTTTCCGGAGGTATGGCTAACAGTACGACGGCGTATTCAATGCCCTCTGTAGCTGCGCGCGATGGATCAGGCTTATGATTGACTCGCCTTAATGTACTATCTTGTGCATCATTTCTACAACCCAGATAACAACACGCAGCTCATATGTCCTATTGCACCGCTATCGAGGTAATGCCCGCAGAGAAGAAGGCACTTCACAAAGCCTATCATGATCATCAGTATGGATTTCCTATTGATGATGACAACGAACTGTTCTGCCGACTTGTACTTGAGATCAACCAGGCTGGGCTCAGCTGGGAGACGATTCTAAGAAAAGAAGCCCAGTTCCGTAAGGCATACAGTCACTTCAATGTCAGTAAAGTGGCTGCCTATGCGACTGCGGATCGTGAGCGACTATTGGCGGATGCCGGCATCATAAGGAACAGACTGAAGATTGACGCGGCCATTGAGAATGCAAAGACAATCCTGCAATTACAGAAAGAACAGGGCTCATTTAAGGGCTGGCTTGAAGCGCATCATCCAAAGACCAAAGAACAATGGGTAAAGCTCTTCAAGAAAACATTCCGATTCACCGGTGGCGAGATTGTCAACTCTTTCCTAATGAGTATCGGTATGTTGCCTGGCGCGCACGATAAACAATGCGAAATACATGAGAAGGCAATTAAAGCCGGCGCACTTTGGGCAATAGTAGATTAACACTGAATCAATATCACTTACATCAAAAAGGTCAACAAACTGCTGCAAAGCGCGCTATTGCCATACGCTCACTATTGCCGCTTAACAATAGGGATCACCTGCCGCTATTCATGTCTCACGCCTGATCTACACCATCACTAAGTACGTCTCCCCTAACGTTCTTTTAAGTTCAAATGACCAGACGTAATGCGGCTAATAAAGATGCACATTCCAAGGTGAAGGAATCCTGTTGTCATGTTACAGCATCACCATTCTTCAACATCTTAAACATAGTGAAGCTGCGTGTACCATTCTCCCTCATGGACAACGGCATTGTAACTGTCACCTGCATCGTGTTGGTCAATACAGGCAGCGCACTTTCTCCGCCATCATTATATTTCTCTTCCGTAGCTATAATCCAATATAACAATGAACCAATGAAATTGACAGGAATCTACACCAGCCATCACACTTAACATACATTTCCTTCCGAAAATATTCGCTCTTTTAGAAAGGCCAAGACTACCTACTACCAACAACGCCTTACACTTAATCCACCCCGCTACTAATCACCTCTTCGCCGGCAGGCTTGTCAATCAAAATAGAATGATCACCCGCCCCTGTTAATACCTCACATCTAATCTACACCAATACCCTCCTGCTAACACAACTGCCACTCCCTGAATCCGTACCTTCAAACCCCACCCCTCCGCTGATATTCCTTCCAGTTCAGATATTCGTCCCCATGACGCTGCTCTACCATCGTGATACAATTATCTACCGGACAAACCAACTTACACAGATTACACCCTACGCATTCCTCCTCCTTGATCGTGTAGGTATTGTAAGGATTCCCGTAGGATAGGTTAATCGCCTGATGTGAACCATCTTCACAGCTGATATAACACAACCCGCAGTGGATACATTTATCCTGGTTGATGTTGGCTACTATGTGATAGTTCATATCCAGCTCTTCCCAGCTTGTCAGCGTAGGTACAGAACGGCCGATAAAGTCGTCCAGGGTACGAAAGCCCTTTTCATCCATCCAGTTATTAAGTCCGTCGCACAGATCTTCTATGATACGAAAGCCGTAACGCATAGCGGCGGTGCATACCTGAACGGTTGTTGCGCCCAGCAACATAAATTCTGCAGCATCTTTCCAGGTGCTGATACCTCCGATACCTGATACTGGCACTTTTGCTGTAACAGGGTCCTGCGCGATAGTAGTCAGCATCTTCAGGGCGATCGGCTTAACTGCCGGACCGCAATAACCTCCGAAAGTAGATTGACCTGCCACATTCGGATTAGGCACAAACGTATCCAGGTCAACGCCGGTTACCGACTGGATGGTGTTGATCAGCGACAGCGCGTGGGAACCTGCTTTCACTGCCGCCCTTCCTGTAGGTACGACAGAGTGAACATTGGGCGTCAGTTTTGTGATGACGGGGATAGTCGCAGCTTCCATCACCCATTCCACTAGTCTGGCAGCAATCTCCGGATCCTGCCCGACGGCCGCGCCCATTCCACGTTCTGTCATGCCGTGGGGACAACCAAAATTCAGCTCCAGCCCATGCGCGCCGGTATCCTCTACCTGTTTGATCAGTTCATGCCAGCTTTCGCGGTTGTTATCTGCCATCAGAGAAACAACCATCGCCCTGTCAGGGAACAGCCGGACACACTCTGCAATCTCTTTCAGATTGACAGCGAGTGGCCGGTCACTTATCAATTCAATATTATTGAAGCCCATCACCCGGCTGCCGTTGTAATCAACAGAAGAATAACGCGAAGACACGTTCTTCACCTGACTACCCAACGTCTTCCAGACTACGCCTCCCCATCCTGCTTCAAAAGCACGCAGCACATTGATCTTTTTATCAGTGGGTGGCGCGCTTGCCAGCCAGTAAGGATTAGGCGATCTGATACCGAGAAAATTAGCTGAGATGTCTGCCATAAAGATACGTTTAATGACTGCTACTGACATGGCAGTCTGCCTGCAAATACGCTAAAATTGCTGCTGCGCCTTCCTTGCCTGCCTGTACTGCATCCACTACTTCCTTTCCTCCATTTACACAATCTCCTCCTGCAAATACGCCATTGATACTTGTCACGCCATTGCCGGTAACCGCGATCTTACCTCCGTTATGATGCAGCTGGTTTTCATATATCAGTTGCTCAAAAGGCATTTGTCCGGCGGCTTTGATCACCATATCCACCGGTAGTACTATTTTCTCATCCGTAAGCACCGGTTGCCGGCGACCGGTATTATCTTCTTCCAGCCTCACGCTATGACAAATCAGCTGCGTCGCCTTACCGTTCTCCCCAATGATCTCTGCCGGCGCTGCCAGCCAGATAATCTTACAGCCATCCAATAGTGCAATGTCCATTTCTGCTACGGTACAAGGCATTTCCTGCTGTGTTCTTCTATATACCAGCGTCACCTCTTTTGCACCCAGCCGGCGTGCCTGCGTAGCGGCATCTATGGCGGTCATACCCATTCCGATGACTGCCACCTGATCTCCTACCGGCACTGCCGGAAACCCGCTGTTCCGGATGTCATAGATAAAGCTGATCGCGTCTACCACGCCCTCCAGCTGCTCTCCCGGAATATACAACTGCCGGGCAAGCCCGACGCCAAATGCCAGGTATACGGCATCATACTCTTCCTGCAAAGCGGATAACAGAATATCTTTCCCCAGCTCCTGGTTGTACCGGATGTCAATTCCTCCAATGCCGGTAATGAAGCTGACCTCTTCTTCACAGAATGCGGGCGTTACTTTGTAGGCGGCAATCCCATAGGTCATCAGCCCTCCGCCTTTCGCCTCCTTCTCGTAAATAGTCACGTCTACGCCTTCTCTTGACAATGCATGCGCACAGCTCAATCCGGCCGGCCCTGCGCCTATTATCGCCACCTTTTTGCCAGTTCGCTGCTTTCTCTCAAACATACGCCACTGCCCTTTGATGGCCGGCTCAGTAGCATAGCGCTGTAAACGTGCAATCGGAATCGCGGTTTCCTCCATCAGGTTATAAACGCAGGCACCTTCACAAAGTTTCTCCACCGGACAAACCTTCGCGCAGCCACCGCCCATGATATTAGACGAGAAGATGGTATATGCTGCTCCCTTGAGGTTATCTGTAGTGATTTGTTTGATAAACTTCGGCACATTAATACCTGTCGGACAGCTTTTTGTGCAGGGCGCATCGTAGCAGAAAAGGCAACGGTTGGCATCCACTAATGCCGCATCCCGGGTCTCAAACGGGGGATGTATATCACTGAAACGCTGTTCGTATTCTTCAGCAGTCAACCTGTTATTCTGTACTGCCATAAAGGTGTTTTAAATGAAACTTATAACTCTGTCAGCTTGCTATAGGTCTCCGGACGTCTGTCTCTGAAAAACTGCCATACATTTCTCACTTCATCTATCATACTAAGGTCAAAACTGGCGATGAGCAACTCATCCTTATCTTCTGAGGCGCTTGCGAATATCTGTCCGCGGGGATCTACAAAGTAAGACGAACCATAAAACCTACCCAGGTTCCAGGGCTTCTCCTCGCCTACCCTGTTGATGCAACCCATGAAGTAACCGTTGGCTGCTGCATGTGCCGGCTGCTCCAGCTTCCACAGGTACTGTGACAAACCTGCTACTGTTGCGGAGGGATTATATACGATCTCTGCGCCATTCAGTCCAAGCACCCGCGCCCCATCGGGGAAATGCCTGTCATAACAGATATACACGCCTACCTTCGCATACTTCGTCTGGAAAACCGGATAACCCAGGTTGCCTGGCTTGAAGAAGAACTTCTCCCAGAACCCGGAGGTATGCGGTATATGGTTCTTGCGGTATTTGCCCAGGTAAGTACCATCTGCATCAATCACAGCGGCTGTATTGTATAACACGCCCGCCTGCTCTTTCTCATATACAGGGACGATAATTACCATGTTGTACTTCTTAGCATACTCCGCCATCCGTTCGGTAGTAGGCCCCGGCACTGTCTCGGCAGAGGCGTACCATTTACTGTCTTGTCCCGGACAAAAATACGGGGTACTGAATATCTCCTGCAGACACAGTATCTGCACCCCCTTCCCGCCTGCCTCTTCGATGAGGGGAATATGCTTCTGAATCATTGCTTCTTTGATCTCATCGATGGTTCCTTCGCCTTCTGTTTTGGGAAGACTCATTTGAATAAGTCCGGATTTAATAACACGCGACATGGGGAACAATTTAAGCGTAATAAATATCAATAGTGATGTCAGATCTTCGCACTTACCTGGTTACGCCTGATAAACTGCCCATATCCGCTGGGCAACAGGCATTCGCCGTTATCAACAGCTACCTTTCCTCTTAAGATAACTGTCTTCACCTTCCCTGTTACTTCCCATCCTTCATAGGCGGAGTAGTCAACATTCATATGGTGAGTAGCTGCTGAAATAATATGCTGCTGATGTGGATCAAAGAGGATGATATCTGCATCACTGCCTATGGCAATAGTACCCTTGCGGGGAAACATTCCAAATATCTTTGCAGGATTCGTACACGCTACTTCTACGTACTTATTGAGCGTTATCCTGTTCTTCACTACGCCTTCACTGAACAACAGCTCCATCCTGTTTTCAATGGCCGGATGACCATTAGGTATCTTTGAGAAATTATCCTTGCCCATCAACTTCTGCTGCCACATAAACGGACAATGATCTGTAGCTACAATGTTCACCAGACCTTGGTTGATTCCGGCCCAGAGGGTTTCCTGATCCTTGACTTCCCGTAACGGCGGACTCATTACCCACTTGGCACTTTCAAAGCCCAGGTCATACTTGCTGGCATCGAGCGTAAGGTACTGTATACAGGTCTCTACATATACTCTTTGATTCCTGCGGGTAGCGTTACGTACCGCATTGAGTGCTCCTTCACAGGTGAGGTGTACGATGTATGCCGGACAACCGGTATAATGCGCCAGGTCTGTAAAACGCGCTGCTGCTTCTGCTTCCGTTACTTCTGGTTGTGACAGGTAATGATATAGCGGAGAAGTCCTGCCTTCCGCCAGGTGTTTGGCCACCAGGTAATCAATCACATCTCCGTTAGTCGCATGTACGGTAACCATACCGCCCTGTTGCTTTACTTCCTGCATCAACCCGGTCATCTGCCGGTCGTCAATCATCAACGCTCCTTTATATGCCATGAAAGTCTTGAAAGAGGTAATACCCTCCTGTACAATCATTGTCCGGATCTCTGCCTTTGTGGCCGCATTAAAGTCTGTGACGGCCATATGAAAACTATAATCGCCTACGGCTGTACCGGCTGCCCTGCTGTTCCATTCATCCAATGCTTCCTGCAGACTATGCCCTTGCTGCTGCAGTACAAAGTCAATGACAGTGGTAGTACCTCCATGCAGTGCCGCACGTGTACCAGTTTCATGGGTATCACTGGAGAAAGTGCCCATAAACGGCATGTCCAGGTGTACATGCGGATCTATACCTCCCGGCATCACCAATAGCCCTGTAGCATCTATGACTTGTGCATTATCTGCCGGCAGGTCTTTTCCAATAGCAACAATCTGCTCTCCTTCTACCAGGATATCTGCCTGATAGTCGTCTGTAGCAGTGATAACTCTTCCGTTTTTAATCAGCAGCGACATAGTTCACCTCCTGTTTATTGGTTCCTGTGTTGGTAATGACATGATATGAGCGCATGGAAAAATAGTAACTGGTACCTGATACAAAGAAACCTACAAACCACGCGTAACTGTATAGTTGTATGATCCAACCCGGCAGCGCGTCGGGCGGTATCCAGCTGATGGTGGCCAGAAAACCCGGAATATTCGGCACTATACCCAGCAGTAAAGCGACCATAGCATGGCGGTTGAAGCCATTTGAAAAACTATAACGTCCCGCCGGATCATATAGTTCACCTACTTCCAGCTGCTGCTTTCTGACCAGGTAATAATCAGCGATCATGATGCCGCCTATAGGTCCCAGCAGACTTGAATATCCTACCAACCAGGTAAATATATACCCGGTAGGATCTGCGACCAGTTTCCAGGGAAAGATCAGCATACCGATGATACCTGTGAAGTAACCACCGGTCCGGAAGGAGATCTTTTCCGGGGCTAGATTAGCAAAGTCGTTGGCCGGACTGATAATATTAGCCGCAATGTTAGTTGCCAGTGTGGAGATAGCAACGGCGATCATGGCGATACTGACAAGCAGCTTGTTCTCAAATCTTGCTGCCAGTACCACCGGGTCCCAGATGGTCGTGCCATATACGATAGTGGTCGCCCCGGTAACTACTACACCGATAAAGGAAAACAACGTCATGGAAGGAGGCAGTCCCAATGCCTGGCCTTTGATCTGCGCACGCTGACTTACGGCATAACGCGTGAAGTCAGGGATATTCAAAGACAGAGTGGCCCAGAAGCCGACCATACCTGTCAGTCCGGGGATAAAAAATGTCCAGAATGCCGCGTTAGAAGTAAACTTTGACGGCTGGTGCAGGATGGGTCCTAATCCACCGTCTACGGCATTGATAGCCCAGTACAATAAGGCCAGTACTGCTACTGGCAGGAAGATGGCCTTAAACACCAGCAGCTTACGGATACTTTCGATACCCAGGTATACGATGTACATGTTCAACAACCAGAATACCAGGAAGCAGATGGCAGGGCCGGTCGCAAGACCGAACGAAGCCGGAAATACTGCCGGCAGGGTAGCTAGTCCGGGTAGCCATAGCTGCAACATCTGGTACAGCGCGAAACCGCCTATCCATGTCTGGATACCAAACCATCCGCAGGCAACGATTGCCCGCAGCATAGCCGGGATGTTAGCGCCTCTGGTACCGAAACTGGCGCGGGCGAAAACCGGAAAAGGAATACCATATTTCGCTCCTGCATGTCCATTGAGTATCATCGGGATCAACACCACAGTATTGCCGGCAAAGATCGTCAGGATAGCCTGCCACCAGTTCATCCCACCTTCTATCAGCGAGCTGGCCAGCATATAGGTCGGAATGCAGAGACTCATGCTGATCCACAGACTTGCATAGTTCCAGGTATTCCAGGTGCGCTGATTAACCGGCACGGGTGCCAGGTCTTCGCTATACAGGCCGGAGCGGGAAATATGCGGGCGGATGTCATGATTATCTGTCATGCTTTCGGAATTACAGATTGTGAGCAGATCAGTCATTGAGGCTACCTCTTTATACCACATATTCATCTGCGGTAGACAATACATCATCTACTATTCCCAGTCCTTCATCAACCTATTTACTAGCAGATGATTCATTGATGCTACCCCTTTATACCACATATTCATCTGCGGTAGACAATACATCACCTACTATTCCCAGTCCTTCATCTACCTATCTACTAGCAGATGATTCACTGAGGATACCTCTTTATACCACATATTCATCTGCAATAGACAAGGCATCGTCTATCATTGCCAGTCCTTCATCCACCTGTGTACGCGTAATACTCAGCGGAGGTGCAATGAAGACGTAGTTCCAGCGTACGAAGGCGTACATACCCAGTTGCTTCAGCCTTGCCGCAAGCCGGTTCATGATGCTCATTTCTTCTGGTCTGGCGTTAAATGGTACCATAGGTTCCCTGGTCTCCCGGTTCTTCACCAGTTCAATACATCCCAGCAGACCGGTATTACGGAAGTCGCCGATACAGGGGTGATGCAGCCGCATGGCCGCTATCTCCTGTTCGATATATTGCCCCATGTTGGCGGCATTTGCTATGAGATGTTCGTCTTCATAAATATTCAGCACTTCTACGGCCGCTGCGCAGGCTACAGGATGCGCTGAATAGGTTAACCCCAGCCAGAGTGTTTTATCGTCAAAAAAGGACGCTATTGTGTCGCTAACAATCAATGCGCCGAGGGGGATATATCCTGCGGTGATTCCTTTAGCGGTAGCAATCATGTCTGGTACCACGCCATAGTTGTCACAGCCAAACCACTTACCGGTCCTGCCGAAGCCACTCATAACCTCATCTGCAATCAGCAGGATGCCGTATTTATCGCAGATAGCCCTGATTTTAGGCAGGTAATCTGCCGGATAGGTGATACACCCGGAACTACCACTTTCGCCTTCCATGAGGATGGCTGCCACGTTTTCAGGGCCCTCGAATTGGATCACCCGTTCTACGTGACTTACACATTCCCGGTGACAGGAATCCGGAGACTGGCCGAAGGGGCACCGGTAGCAGTAAGGGTCTTCTACGTGTATGATATTGGGTACCTGCTGACTGTCATGCGGCAGTTTACGCGGATCGCCGCCGGCAGTCATTGCCGCATAAGACGCGCCGTGAAAAGCCCGGTAACGGGTAATGATCTTATGTCTGCCGGTATATAACCGGGCTAGTTTAATAGCGTTCTCTATAGCGCTTGCGCCGCAGACGGTGAACAGCGTCTTTCTGAGGTTACCGGGGGAGATCGCTGCCAGCTTCTTACCCAGTTGTCCGCGGGCGGCTGTCACGCATCCCGGAGTAACATAACTCACTTCCTGCATCTGCTTCATGACGGCCGCAGCCACCCTGGGGTGACCGTGGCCGATGTTAACGTTGATCAGTCCTGATGAAAAGTCCAGATAACGTTTGTCATCATAGTCATAGAGATATACCCCTGCTGCATATTTCACAGCAATGGGGCTGATACCTTTCTGTTTGCTCCACGAGAATAACGTATAATCCAGGTTATCCTGGATGATCTCCTGTGCCTGAGATGATCTCTTTACTTCCGGCATAAACAGCCATTTTAGTAATCGTGAATGTTAACTCATCCAGTTAACGCCTTCTTCAGGGTTCCATTTGGTCGTACTCTTTTTCAGCTTTGTCCAGAACGCAATTGAGCTTTTTCCGGTAATATCGCCTACGCCGAACTTGCTTTCATTCCATCCTCCGAAGGAGAACGGCTCACGGGGAACGGGCACACCCACATTCACCCCGATCATGCCGGCGCTTGCTCTTTCTGCTATATAGCGTGCCATACCGCCGTTCTGTGTAAATACAGCGGCTGCATTACCATAAGGATTCTCATTCTCTATACGTAATGCTTCATCTACGGTACTGGTGCGCATGATACTGATAACGGGACCAAAAATCTCTTCCCGGGCTACGGCCATATCTGCAGTCACATAGTCGATCACGGTCGGCCCGACATAGGTACCGCTCTCTTTACCTGCTACCGTAGCTCCCCGGCCGTCCACAAGAATGCGTGCGCCCTGCGCTTCCGCTTCAGTAATATATCTCTCTATCCTTTCTTTTGACTCCTGATTAATTACAGCGCCCAGGTTCTGACCCGGTATAATCTTCCTGGCTTCCTGACATACCAGGTCTACAATGTGATCCACCTCTCCCACGCCGATCATCGCCGATGCGGCCATACAACGCTGTCCGGCACAACCACTCATCGATGCCGCCACGTTCTGCGCCGTCATATCCGGCTTTGCATCCGGTAAGACCAGCAGGTGATTCTTTGCTCCACCCAGCGCCAGGCACCTTTTCAACTGCTGCGTAGAACGCTGGTATACGATCTTGGCCACCCTGGTAGAACCTACGAAAGATATAGCGGTAATGTCAGGATGATCGCAGATGGCGTCAACAATCTCACTGTCGCCGTTCACGATATTCAGCACCCCGTCCGGCAAACCTGCCTCTTTCAGCAGCCTGGCGATGACGGACAGACTAAGCGGCACTTTCTCTGACGGTTTAATGATCATACAGTTACCCAGCGCTATGGCGTTAGGGATAGTCCAGTTAGGCACCATCGCCGGAAAGTTAAAGGGTACAATAGACGCTACTACGCCCAGCGGTACATAGGAAGTACGACATTCCACGCCTGTGCTGACTTCCAATACCTCGCCCGCCACCAACTGCGGCAAAGAGGTAGCAAATTCTGTCAGCTCAATACACTTCTCTACCTCAGCAACCGCCTCGCTGAATGTTTTACCATTCTCCTCGCTCACCAGCGCAGCAAGCCCTTTCAGGTGCTTTTCCAGCAGGTATTTATACCGGAAGAAAACCTGTACCCGCTCCTTGATAGGCGTTCTGCTCCAGGCCGGAAAGGCCGTCTGCGCCGCTTCCACCGCATGCTCCAGATCCGCAGCTGAAGAACAGGGTAGTTCGGCCAGCAACGTTCCGTCTACAGGTGAAATAACCGGCAGTGTACGCGCAGACGATACGTCTTTAAAGCTACCATTGATAAAATTCCTGACCCTTTCGTACTTCATGCGTTTTGGGGAGTTTGGGTTAATTAGCGTTGTGAAACTATACCCTTAATTTACTAAAAATTCCCGACATCTGAACAAAGAAAGAAGAAGAATTATTCAGCTGTAGTAAAGAACTTCCGGGTACCTATTCCTGGTTATACAACCGTATATTCAGGGCATTCAAAACATCGTCTATATGATTGGCCAGTGTAATCTGCGGCCTGGTATTTCCGTTGTTGGCAAAGAGCAAACCTACTATACGGTTATCCATATTCACGATGACTGCGCCTGAATCGCCCTTCTCAGAAAAGTGATGGGCCGGATCTACCGGCTGAATCGCAATCTGCCCCTTAAAAGTGTGCATTTTACCTTCAATGGGAAACGTCGTGGCAGGATAGTTGATATCTACCACGCGCCCTTCTGTACGTCCCGACACCTCGCCAACTTTAAACACCATCTGACCAGGTATAGCTGCTGCTGCACCCAATACTACGTTATACCTCGGGATGCCGTTTACACTTAGTCCATTGATCTCGTTACAGCTGGCCATATCCAACGCTGACGTATTGATCTCTGCAATGGCGGCATCAATCTTCTCATTGATAGTTCCCCTGATAATTCTCCCGATAGCATTCATATCGTCTTCCGGATGAAAAGGCAGATCTCTGTTATTCATCTCCGGAATCACTGCCGGTGCCGGCTGATAGATCCTGTCTCCCGGCTGCGCTGCATTCGCCATCAGCACATGACAGTTACTCAGTATAACAGTCCGGCCATCATCATTGCTGCGGGCAAGGCAACCCAGCGTGCCATGGGCCACTTCTGTACCAAATGTGTTCTCATCCCGGATGATAATACGGTTGGTGATCTGTATGCCTCCTTTAAGGGGCCGGTACCTGTTTTCGTCCACACAGGCACTGAAACCAGGTATAACATTTACATCCGTAGGAATACCATTGATCTCTGACGGCAATACTTCATGCGCATGCAGTGCGCTATGATGCTTCTTTTCCTGCACGTATATCCTGATGCATAACTGGTCTGTTATACGTCCTTCCGTTTCTTTCAGACCTACGCTGATGTGATGTACGCCTGCTATCTGCTTCAATACGTCTTCCACTCCATCCTTCAGCATATCGCACATCATTTCGTGCTCCCGTTTCAGCTCTTCTGTTGATTTCATACTATACGTGTTTTACAATTGCTGAAAATACGGAGATATATGCTTATTACTGCTATCATGAAAGCAGGTATTTTGCCATTCCGGCATTACAAACGTATGCGCATAACAGTGATGCGTAACATGGACTGACGAGGGGTTCATCTGTAAGTGATTTTTTTTGGGGTATTAACTGTTTCCGTATGAGGCTTTTTTAATGTTGATCCGGGGCTATGTCAAGCTAAACCAATATACACTTTTTTTCGCTATCCGGCAAGTTATACCTGCCCCGCACCCTTTTCCCCCACCGATTTACCTAGCACTTTTTTAACATTCCTGTGCTTCCCTCTCCCATATAGGTTTTTCAAGAGCCTCCCCCCTCCCCCTGTTACCCAACAGGGAAAATATAATTGGCATTTCGGAAATCTCCGATATCTTTGTGCAGGATATCGGTTGATATTGAAAATACAAACGAATACAATCATGAGTAACCTGAGCTTATTCGAGCCTTTCAGCTTTAAATCGCTGAACATAAAGAACAGAATTGTAATGGCCCCTATGACGAGGTCATTTTCACCTAACGGCGTACCGGGAGAAAACGTAGCGGCTTATTATCAGCGCCGTGCTGCGGGGGAAGTGGGATTGATACTCTCTGAAGGTACGGTCATTAACCGTCCGGCATCTTCCAACGATGCCAATGTACCCCGTTTCCATGGTGAAATTTCCCTGGCGGGCTGGCAGAAAGTAATTAATGATGTACACGCGGCCGGTGGCAGTATGGGCCCGCAGATATGGCATATGGGTGTGATGGATGATCATCACTCCGGCTGGAAACCACTGACGCCGTTTGAAGGGCCTTCAGGCATCAACAGACCAGGCAACACCAACGGACTGGCTATGTCAGAGAAAGATATTGCCGATACCATCAAGGCATTCGGCGATGCTGCGGCTGATGCTAAAAGACTGGGCTTTGACACCCTGGAACTTCATGGTGCACATAACTACCTGATAGATCAGTTTTTCTCTGATAAAACTAACCTGCGTACAGATATCTATGGCGGTAAAACACTGGCAGAACGCACCCGTTTTGCAGTAGAAGTGATTAAAGAAGTGCGGAAACGGGTAGGTGAAGACTTCCCGCTGATCATCCGCCTTTCTCAGTGGAAGCCCTATGAATATAACAGCAAAATGGCACACACGCCGGCTGAAATGGAAGCATGGTTACAACCGCTGGCTGATGCGGGTATCGATATCTTCCATTGCTCTCAGCGCCGCTTCTGGGAACCGGAATTTGAAGGCTCTGACCTGAACTTCGCCGGATGGGCTAAGAAACTGACCGGCAAAACCACGATTACCGTAGGGTCCATCGGATTATCCGGCGAGTTCCTGGCTGCCTTCAAAGGTGAAAGCTCTGAACCAAGCTCACTGGATGAACTGCTGCGCAGATTCGACAGGGGTGACTTTGACCTGGTAGCGGTAGGAAGACCATTACTTGCAGATCCTGACTGGGTATCAAAAATTAAAGAAGGAAGAACCGCCGAACTGAAAGGATTCTCCAAAGAAGCTTTAGCGGAATTGCTATAATTCGATTTTTAGGATAATAAGGGCGCTTGCGGGAAACTGCGGCGCCTTTGTTATTTCAGGATAAATTATTGTATATTGGACAATCATTTTTCCAAACCAGCGAACGCACTGTTCAACATAAATTCCATGATGAAATTTTCAGTAAAGAAGCACTTCCTGCTCAACAGACGAACCTTTACATCAGCTGTATGTACATTGATACTGGCGGCTACCTTACCTGCCGCTGCACAGCAACGCCGTGTAAAGAAAGCAGCCCCGGTATGCAGCGCCTATCTCTTCACCTACTTCACCGGCAACCAGCCCGCTAAAGAACAAATCTGCTTTGCAGTCAGCAATGACGGCTACCAGTTCCGCGCCTTAAACGGTAATAACCCCGTCATCAGTTCTCCCGCTATCAGTGAAACCGGCGGTGTACGCGACCCGCACATCCTGCGTGGCGCAGATGGCAAAACCTTTTATATGGTGGTGACTGATATGCTGTCTTCCAAAGGCTGGAACAGCAACCGCGGCATGGTACTACTGAAATCCACCGACCTTGTCAACTGGACATCTTCAGCCATTAATCTGCAAAAGAAATACGCCGGTCAGGATAGCCTGTTACGCGTATGGGCACCGCAGACGATCTATGACGAGCAGGCAAAAAAATACATGATCTACTTCTCCGTAAAACACGGTAATCAACCGGATAAGATTGTATATGCCTACGCCAACAAAGATTTCACTGACCTGGAAGGCGAGCCCAGACAGCTGTTCTTCAACCCTGAAAACGCTGCCTGCATTGATGGCGATATTCAACAGAAAGATGGCCGCTTCTACCTGTTCTTTAAAACCGAAGACAGGCGGCCGGGCATTAAAATAGCTACTTCAGATAAACTGACCAGCGGCTATGTGATGCAGAGCAACGACTATGTGCAACAGACAGACAGACCAGTGGAAGGCGCAGGCACGTTTAAACTGAATGACGGCAGCGGTTATATCCTGATGTATGATATGTATACCAGCGGTAAATATCAGTTCACCAAAACCACTGACTTCAAACATTTCAAGGCCATTGATGAACAGATATCTCTCGACTTCCATCCCCGTCATGGCACTATCCTGCCCATAACGGCAGAAGAACTGGCGCGGCTGACCGCTAAATGGTAAATGCCGGCTAACTAACATCTTCCACTATCCACGTACAATGAAACAACTACCCATGTTTTGTAATCCGATAAAGACATTCATATGCCTGCTACTATGCGGCATGCTTTCACACGCTCATGCACAGGAAATATCATTAGCCGGCCCATGGCGTTTTCAAACAGACAAGGAAGACAAAGGTATCAGTGAGGCATGGTTTCTTAAGGAATTACCAGGCACTGTGCGCCTGCCCGGGTCTATGACTGAAAACGGGCTGGGAGATGATGTGACCCTCCATACAAAATGGACCGGCTCCATCTATGACAGCTCTTTCTTTTTCCGGGCCAGCCTGGCGCGCTACCGCGAAGAAGGACAGCTGAAGATCCCATTCTGGCTGACGCCCCTTAAACACTATACCGGCGTTGCCTGGTATCAGAAGAGCATCACTATCCCCGCAAACTGGCAGGGAAAGAACCGGCAGCTGTTCCTGGAACGCGCACATACTCAAACTACTGTATGGATTGATAACACCATCATCGGCAAGGGTAACTCGCTGGTAGCGCCACATCAGTTCAATATTCCGCCCCATATCTCAGCTGGTAAACACGTACTGACCGTCCGTATCGACAACCGGCTGGACCAGATGAATGTTGGTCCGGACTCCCACAGCGTGACAGACCATACACAGGGCAACTGGAATGGTCTTACCGGTAAACTGGCATTACAGGCCACTCCGGCGCTGCACATGGCAGATATACAGGTATATCCTGATCTCGCCGCTCAGCAGGCAAGAGTGGTCATCACCACCGTTAACAACAATTCCGCTGCTATACAGGGCAGAATTGTATTGCAGGCGGCGAGTAAAAATACCGCGCGTAAGCATACCACAGCACAGGTAACAGTTGATGTAACTGCCAAACCAAACGATACAACTTTTACCGAAGCGATCCTGCCAATGGGCAACTCATTCCTGCCCTGGGATGAATTTTCTCCGGCACTGTATACACTCTCCGTATCGCTGAATGCTGCCACCGGTGAGCAAAAGCAGGAAGTACGCTTTGGTATGCGGGAAGTGAAAGTAACAGGACAGTCCATCCTGGTGAATGGTAATAAAATCTATTTACGCGGCGACGTTAACAACTGTGAGTTCCCTTTGACAGGCTACGCTCCTATGGATGTTGCTGCGTGGAGAAAATTATTTGCGGTAGCAAAGTCTCATGGACTGAATCACATGCGGTTTCATTCGTGGTGCCCGCCGGAAGCAGCATTTGCCGCTGCAGATGAAGCAGGATTTTACCTGCAGCCGGAAGGTCCTTCCTGGCCCAACCATGGTACCTCACTGGGCGATAACCGCTTCATAGATCAGTACCTGTATGAAGAGACTGCGCGCATCCTGAAAGCCTATGGCAATCATCCCTCTTTCTGCATGTTTGCAGCAGGCAATGAACCTGCAGGACGTAACCAGGTAAAATACCTGCAGCAGTTTGTCACACACTGGAGAAAACAGGATAACCGCCGTGTGTACGCGGCAGCCGCTGTTGGCATGAGCTGGCCTTTGTACAGCGATGCAGATTATATGATTAAATCCGGCCCCCGCGGACTTAACTGGCAAACCATTGCACCTGAGACAGTGAGTGACTACCAGGAGAAAATCAAGACATTTACCATCCCGTATGTTACCCATGAAATGGGACAATGGTGCGTCTTCCCCGACTTCAGCGAAATCAAAAAGTATACGGGCATTACACGTGCACGCAACTTTGAACTGTTTCAGTCAGAACTACAGGCACATGACATGGGAGACCGTGCAAAGGATTTCCTGATGGCCTCCGGCAAACTGCAGGCATTGTGTTACAAGCAGGAGATTGAGAAATCGCTGCGTACACCAAACGGCGCAGGCTTTCAGCTGTTGGGATTGCAGGACTTTCCCGGACAGGGTACTGCGCTGATTGGTGTCATCAATGCTTTCTGGCAGGAAAAAGGTTACCTCACCGCGAAAGAATGGAGCCGCTTCTGTAATGTGACCGTGCCACTTACCCGCATTGCAAAGTTCACTTACAGCAACAATGAAACGTTTGTAACGCCTGTTGAGATCTGTCATTACGGACCACAGGACCTGACAAACGCAGTGGTATCATGGCGTATCACAGATGAGGGCAACGCCGTACTGCAAAAAGGCACATTGCCGGCTACTACTATCAGGAAAGGCGGAAATACCTTCGTGGATAGTATCCGGTTCTCCACTGCGGATATAAAGAAAGCAGCCAGGCTGAAACTGACTGTCAGCGTCAACAATACAGCCGCTGAAAATGACTGGCACTTCTGGGTATATCCTGAAGTAGCGCCGGTGACAGGAAATGTACACTATACAGATACGATTGATGCCAAAACGATGGCGGTACTGGAACAGGGCGGTACCGTGTTTCTGCATGCAGCCGGCAAGGTGGTGAAAGGCAAAGAGATTGTGCAGCATTTTACACCGGTGTTCTGGAATACCTCCTGGTTCAAAATGCGTCCGCCGCATACGTTGGGCATTACCCTGGACCCTGCACATCCTGCATTTAAGTATTTCCCTACGGCTTACCACAGTGACCTGCAATGGTGGGAAATTGTTAATCAGGCGCAGGTGATGCACCTGGAAGATTTTCCGAAAGGATTCCGTCCGCTGGTACAACCTATTGATACCTGGTTTATGAACCGGAAACTGGCGCTGATTATGGAAGCGAACGTTGGTAAAGGGAAGATGATCATCAGTAGTGCGGATCTGACATCAATGCCCGACAAACGGCTGGCGGCACGGCAACTGCTGTACAGCTTACAGCAGTATATGGCCTCAGCTGCTTTCAAACCCGCAGGTACGGTAGACCTGGCAGTGGTGAAGGACCTGTTTGTTTCACCATCTAAAGAGCGTTGGGAGAACTTTACAAAACAGAATCCTGACGAATTGAAGCCTCAGCAGATCACTAAATAATATGTCGATTACCGGTGACGGTATTACCCGGCGTTACGTCTGGTAATACCGTTCTCTTTTCCAGGATGAACCGTTAAAATGATATCAGTTTTATGACCAGATGGCCATAGCGCTTGTTCGTCGCTTGGCCGTCGCTAATTCGTCCCTTGTTCGTCCGGGATTCGTTCGTTCGCCTCTTTTTACGCATTTCCTTACCCCTGGCGGCAAGGCGAAAATTCGACCGCCTATCGGCTGATAGTATTTTACCCGCCTACTTTCATTTGCAACTTAGTTGCAAATGAAAGTTTTTTTGCAGTACCTTTGGTATACCAACATATTATTCAAGTACAGCTAACAGGAAAGTATTATGACAGGAGAAAGGAGTTTTGATGTAATCATCGTAGGCGGCAGCTATGCCGGATTATCCGCAGCCATGGCCCTGGGCCGTGCATTGAGGAAAGTATTGATTATAGACAGCGGTAAGCCCTGTAACAGGCAGACACCGCATTCCCATAATTTTCTGACACAGGACGGCAAGACGCCCGCTGAGATAGCGCAGATCGGCAAAGAGCAGGTGTTGAAATACAGTACCGTCTCTTTTCATACCGGACTGGCAACAGCGGGTAGTAAAACAGCAGATGGCTTTGAGATTACCACTGCCGAAGGCGAAACATTTGCCGGCCGCAAACTGATCTTCGCCACGGGCATTAATGACATTCCGCCGGCGATTGAAGGCTTTGCTGCCTGCTGGGGTATCAGCGTTATTCATTGTCCTTACTGTCATGGGTATGAGGTGAAAGCGGAAAAGACAGGTATTCTGGCAAACGGCGATATGGCTTTTGACTTCAGTAAATTGATTTTCAACTGGACGAAGGATCTGACCATCTTCACGAATGGCCCGTCAACCCTGCAAGCTGCGCAACTGGAAAAACTGGCGTCTCATCATATCAATGTAGTAGAAAAAGAGATTAAAGCCATTGCGCATCAGGAGGGATATCTGCGTGAGCTGGTATTTGCAGACGGCACCACATTCCCTTTAAAAGCCCTGTACGCCCGTATTGGTTTTACACAGCACTGCCCTGTTCCTGAGCAGCTGGGATGTGAACTGACCGAGCAGGGCTACCTGAAGGTAGATGCTATGTACAAAACTTCCCTGCCCGGCGTGTATGCCTGTGGCGATAATACCAGCATGATGCGCTCCGTGGCAAATGCGGTCGCGTCCGGTACATTTGCGGGTGCGGTGGCGAACAAAGATCTGGTGGAGGAAACATTTTAACGGAAGATGATATAGGCAGGCAAAGGGGAGTTGACGGTGTTAGCTGTCAGCTCTCCTTTTTTATTTTTTTAGTCTTTCAGAACAACGCTTCATGTCAAGCTATTGAAAATCAATCCGTCTGTTATGGGTAATATGGCCATGCCGTGCGGCAGTGAACAGTTCCGTCCGGCGACATTCCTGTAACCGGCCCCCAGTGAGCCTTCTGTTATTTTCCATATTAGTTTTCCACATGCTGTTAGTTCCTTTATTTTTTTATTCTCCGTCGCAATGTCACTTTTGTAATCCGGCAGCATATGAAAAGTACTTTATATACGTGACCCGTATGCTGTCCTCCAGCGCCGTTTTTAGGGGAATTACATTGTGAACTCCGGCGGTTGTAACAGCAGCAAAGCATTTACTATAAATATAGAAGGTATGGGAATTTTTGATAAGAGATTACAGTATAAGCCGTTTGAATATCCGGAGGTATTACAGTTCACCGATGCGATCAACAAATCATTCTGGGTACACTCAGAAGTTGACTTCACCGCTGACACGCAAGACTTCCATTCCCACCTGAACCCGGCAGAAAGAACAGCAGTAAAAAACAGTCTGCTGGCCATTGCGCAGATCGAAGTAGCCGTAAAATCCTTCTGGGGTAACCTATACAATCATCTGCCTAAACCGGAAATGAATGGTCTGGGATCTACTTTCGCGGAATGTGAATTTCGCCACTCCGAGGCATATTCCCGCCTGGTAGAAGTACTGGGGTATAACAACCAGTTTGAAAAGCTGGTAGATGTTCCCGTAATCCGTCAGCGTATCGAATATTTATCCGATGCCCTGAGCAGTGCAAAATCAACTAACAAGAAAGAATATACCATCTCACTGATCCTGTTTTCTATCCTGATCGAAAACGTGAGTCTGTTCAGCCAGTTTGCCATCATCCTGTCATTCACCCGTTTCAAAGGGCTGATGAAGAATGTAAGCAATATCATTGCCTGGACATCTGTAGACGAGCAGATACATGCAAACGCAGGTATTTATCTGATCAACAAAATCAGAGAAGAATACCCTGACATCTTCAATGAGGAAACAATTGCAAAAGTAACCAGGCTGGTAAGAGAATCTATTGAAGTGGAAAGCAGGATACTGGACTGGATATTCAGCGAAGGTGAGATTGATACGGTGAGTAAAGAGAATCTGGTAAACTTCATGAAATACCGTGCAGACGACAGTCTGAAAAAGATCAACCTGCCTACACAGTTTAACATCAGCACAGAAGATAATAAACCGATGCTGTGGTTTGAAGAAGAAGTGTTTGCAAACAGTCTGGATGACTTCTTTGCGAAACGCCCGGTTGATTATACAAAACATGACAAGAGCATTTCTGCACTTGATCTGTTCTAACATTTTTATTGGTAACACAAAACGGAAAAAGCATAAGTCATGGCGATAACAGAATTAGCACAGCTGGCAGGTGTGAAGGAGCAATACGAATTGCCTAAGTTGTGGTGGAAGAACTCAGAGAGTGAACAGATCCTTAACAGAGGATATCTGCTGAAAGGCGAAACCGTTGAAGGAGCAATCGACAGAATTTGTACCGCTGCAGCACAGCGTCTTTATAAACCCGAACTGAAAGAAGCATTTGTAGAGATGATAGAAAGGGGCTGGATGAGCCTCAGCTCTCCTATCTGGGCCAATATGGGTACAGAACGCGGACTGCCTATCTCCTGCTTCAACGTGCACATACCTGATAATATAGAAGGTATTACGCATAAACTGGGCGAAGTGATCATGCAGACGAAGATAGGCGGAGGTACTTCTGCTTATTTCGGCGGACTGCGGGCACGAGGTAGCGCTGTAACGGATAATGGTAAAAGCAGTGGCGCTGTTAGTTTCATGCGCCTGTTTGATACCGCTATGGATACCATCTCTCAGGGTGGCGTACGCCGTGGTGCATTTGCTGCCTACATGGATATTGACCATGACGATATACAGGAGTTCCTGTCCATCAAAGACATCGGCCACCCTATTCAGAACCTCTTCTACGGTGTATGCGTGCCAGACTACTGGATGCAGGATATGATTGACGGCGACATGCCGAAACGTGAGATATGGGCAAAAGTACTGGAGAGTCGTCAGCAGAAAGGATTACCCTACATCTTCTTTACTGACAACGTAAACCGTAACAAACCGCAGGTATATAAAGACCTTAACCTGAGCATCAATGCCAGCAATCTCTGCTCAGAGATCATGCTGCCTTCTACAGAAGATGAGTCATTCATCTGCTGCCTGTCTTCCATGAACCTCGAACTGTACGATGAGTGGAAAGACACTGACGCAGTGAAACTTGCTATCTTCTTCCTGGATGCCGTGCTGCAGGAGTTTATTACCAAAACAGAAGGCAATCACTTCCTGGCTGCGGCTAACCGCTTTGCAAAACGTCACCGTGCACTGGGTCTTGGCGTACTGGGATGGCACTCCTACCTGCAAAAGAACATGATCGCCTTTGAAGGCATGCGTGCAAAGCAACTGACGTCTATTATATTTAAAGATATTGCTGACAAAGCAGAGAAAGCTACCAAAGAGCTGGCCTGGATATACGGAGAGCCGGAAGTACTAAAAGGTTATGGCCGCAGGAATACCACCCTGATGGCAATAGCACCTACCACTTCTTCTTCTGCTATATTAGGTCAGACATCTCCGGGTATCGAGCCTTTCAGCAGCAACTACTTCAAAGCAGGGCTGTCTAAAGGTAACTTCATGCGTAAGAATAAATACCTGAAAGATCTGCTGGCACAGAAAGGACTGGACAATGAAGATACCTGGCGCAGCATTATGCTGAATCACGGTAGTGTGCAGCATCTCGAAGAGCTGACGGAGCATGAGAAAGACGTGTTCAAAACCTTTAAGGAGATCAGTCAGCTGGAAATCATCCAGCAGGCCGCTATCCGCCAGCAACACGTTGATCAGGCACAGAGTCTGAACCTGAACATTCCTTCCAACCTGCCGGTGAAGGAAGTGAACAGGTTACTGATCGAGGCCTGGAAACTGGGCGTAAAAACACTTTACTACCAACGTAGCCAGAGTGTGTCAAAAGAACTGGTGAACAGCCTGGTGACATGTAAGAGCTGCGAAGGATAATATTTCAGACAGATACTATAAGGGTGGGTACATGGATATGTACCCACCCTTTGTTTTTGCTAAAGATCCGTTACGCATAAAAGACTTTGTAAACCGGTTGCGGCCTATCCTTAGTATGAGCTGAGTGACGGATCAAAGACTACTCTCATACAGTTATCAGCTTTGTCGTTAAACATGCTGTATCCTTCGGGACCATCATCCAGCGACCATTTGTGCGTGAGGATGTAAGAAGGATCCAGCTTTCCCTCCTGGATAAGATCCAGCAGATGAGGAATATATTTCTGTGCATGCATCTGCCCTGATCTGACCGTCAGTGCTTTGTTCATGAGGATGCCCATCGGGAACTTGTCAACAAAGGAAGAGTATACCCCTACCACAGACAGCGTACCTCCTTTTCTACAGGCGAGAATGGCCTGGCGTAATACGGAGGGCCTGTCGGGCTGCATACGCAGATCCTGTTTGATCTTATCATATGCATGTTCCAGTTTATTACCGCTGCGGGCTTCCATACCTACCGCATCAATGCATACATCAGGGCCTCTCCCGCCGGTTAACGCTTTCAGTTCCTCCAGCACATTCACAGCCGCATAGTTGATGATCTCTGCTTTACCCTGGGACTTTGCCTGTGCAAGGCGGTAGTCAAATCTATCGATAGCGATCACCCTGGAGGCACCCTTCAGCCAGGCACTCCGGATGGCCATCTGACCTACGCCGCCGCATCCCCACACCGCAACGATATCTCCTGGTTTAACAGCCATATCAGCCGCCATATATCCCGTGGGGAGTGCATCTGAAGCAAAGATGCTCTGCTCCCAGGTAACACCGTCCGGAATCTTAAAACAGCCATTATCAGCATAAGCCACACGGATGTATTCAGCATGGCTGCCTGCGTAACCGCCAAACAGGTGTGAGTATCCGTAGATCGCAGCAGTGGGATAACCGAACATTTTCTCCTGCATTTCCGCATGTGGATTTGAGTTGTCGCACAGGCTCCATTCGTCATGCTGGCAATAGTAACATTCGCCACAGCCAATGACAGAACCTACTACAACACGGTCGCCCTTTTTCAGCTTCTTAACTTCAGGTCCGACTTCAACAACTTCACCGTTAAATTCATGACCGATAATATCGCCGGCTTTCATCGTCGGGATATAGCCGTTCACCAGGTGCAGATCCGATCCACAGACAGAAGACAGCGCTACACGTATGATAGCATCTTTAGGATTTAAAATTACCGGGTCTTTTACTCGTTCGATACTTAAATTGCGTGTTCCATTCCAGCAGAGCGCTTTCATATGAACTGGGTTTTATTGGGTTGACAATAATATCAGCAGACTAAACACCAAGCGGTTCTCTACCTGATGGCTGTCCCTGGATGGTCGGTACTTCGCCTGTCTCCATATAACGTTTGAAGTTGCGGAGTTCCTCTTTGATCAGCGATTCAAACAATGGATTCAGTGCGCGGGCTACTACCCTTCCAGCAGGACCGAGTGGCGCGCGGTAGGTAATAACGATGTGCAGCTCTGTGCCATTCTCTCCCGCATCCGCGAAAGTGACTTTTCCTGCATTGTCAATATCAGAACCAGGTAGCGCATTCCAGCCTAACAATACACCTTCTTCCTCTTTTACAATTTCAGCATCCCAGCTCACATTGCCGGGCAGGCCGGGCATATTAGCTACCCAGTTATATTTCCCTCCACCGAGGTCAGTCACTGTTTGCAGATGTTTCATAAACAGCGGCAGATTGGTCAGGTTACGCCAGAAAGCATACACTTCCTGACGTGGGCGGTTAACTGTTAATGTAGCCCTCACATTGATATTTCTTGCCGGATCGGGCATACGCTTTTTGCGTAATACACTATACACCGGACAGTTACCCGTTACCGCACGGTATAACAGGAATGCGCCGGCACCGGCTTTTACGAAACGGGCATTACGTCCTGCAATAGCGTTATACAGCAGAAAGCCGCCTGCTACCGCTGATATGATACGTTCTGTTTGTCCGACGTTAACGTCAGGTTTATTGCCTGTTGAAGAATTTTCGTTCATGTGAAGATGGTTTATAGTTGGTGAAGAGAATATTGTGAAATGATCAGGCATCGTTGGTAACAGGACCGTCAGAAATCCGCTTGCCAAGATGTGCAGGTTTATCTTTTGTCTGATTGATCTTACCAGCGTAAGAAGACACGATACAGATGAAGGAGCCTACACTGAAGTTAAGTACAAGCGCGTTGATAACGATCATAAACAGCCAGCCTTCCGGTCTTTGGCCCTGCGTGTTAGGAGGTGCGCTTTCCGGTCCCAGTACAGATGGTGTGGAAGAAAAGATCTCAGGCATGATGGCCGTCATGAGCAATGCCGCAAAGATCATTGACAGTATTGTTCCGATCAGTGTAGCCAGGTGTGCAGCGATCAGCATGGACACTGTCCGTTGCTTCTCATAAGGCCGGTAGATCAGCTTCAGGTTGTACAATAGAACAGGAATACCAAATGCCGCATTACCAATGTACAACAGGTACATACTTTCATAAGTTCCGTCAGAAAGATGGAAAAAAAGTAATACGCAGTAAAAGACGGCCGCCAGGCAGCCGTACATCAGATATTCCAGCCAGTGTCCTTTTGCAAAAACAGGATTTTTCATGTATTACTTTTAGTCCTAACCGTTGAAAAATCGTACCAGGGGCAAATACTGTCACCGGGGTGTATTTCCACCAGAAAGTGAGCGCTAGTGGCACCACCAGTGTAGCGACTGATCCTCACGTCTGGTCATCCGAGCGCTTCTTTATGTTTTAAGCGTTTCACCACCTTTTGGGGCAGCTTGGCAGCTGGTATCAGTGTGACCAGCATCAGTACGGCAGTGAAAAGAAATCCGTCCCTCAGCGCATAGTGTTCAGCAAGCATACTCTCGTACCCTTTCCCCGTGTAGTGATCATAAATGTAGCTGTGCATGGAACCGCTGACCGCAATACCGATGGAACCGCCCAGCTGCAGGATAAGGCTGTTGAGGGATGTGGCAGTAGCCGTTTGCGCCGCCGTAACAGCGTTGAGCATGGCTGTGGATACCGGCGCTATCAGGAAGCTGATACCCAGCCCCCGTACAATCATAGCTGCTACGATAAACCAGGCAGGCGTGCCGGTGTTGATCTGGGCAAACAGGAAGAAGGAAGCGGATACCAGCACGATACCGAATATGGAGATGTTTCTGATCATCCCATTATCAGCCATCTTACCGGCCACAGGCCGGGTTAACAGCATCACCAGCGCATTGGGTAATAGCAGTAAAGCGCTCTGTATTTCAGTATACTTGAGATAACCCTGTAGTAAAAAGGGCAGGAAAAACATACCGCCAAACAATGCCAGTGAACGGAGCGCTACAATGATAAAAGCCCTGTTGAAAGCAACAATACCAAATACAGAAAGATCCAGCAGGGGCTGCGGCTTGCGGGAAGACCGGATAAACAACCACAGGAAAAAGGCAGTCAGCAGCACACCTGTCATAAACTGCCAGGAAGTAAAGCCGAACTTGTCGCTGGTACTGGTCAGGGTAAACTGTAATAAGACTATGAAACAGACAAATAACAGGTAGCCTTTGAAATCGAATGGCGGATTACAACGCTTGCGCGCCTTGAGAAATCCGAGGTAGCGCATATTCATTAACACAGCAACAATCCCGATAGGTATATTGACATAAAAGATAGCTTGCCAGCCGAGGTATTCTGTTAATACACCACCAAGTGTAGGCCCCAGTGCAGGCCCCATCACGTTGCCGATGCCCCACCATCCGATAGCGCTGCCACGTTCTTTTTTCGGAAAGCTTTCCGAGAGGATGGCCAGTGATGTAGGCGCAATAGATCCGCCGCCTACCGCCTGCACTATTCTGGACAGTACCAGCATCTGTATGCTGCCTGATATACTGCACAGCAGTGAGCCCAGCACAAATACAGCGATACTGGTCATGTACAGGTGGTAATATCCTATCCGGTTCTTCAACCAGTTGGTTAAGGGAATAAACAGCAGGAAAGTGATCATATAGGAGGTGATAACCAATGACACCTCATCAATATCTACATCAAACTGTCTTTGTATGACCGGCAGGGATACATTGACGATACTACTGTCGATAGCTGCCATAGAGGTGCCTATCATCAGTGTGATCAGGACGTGTCTTTTGTCTCTCAACATAACAATCTTGTTTTTCGTACCATACAGCGGGGTGGTATCGAAGGGGCATTAAGAAGGGCGCCTTATCGCTAAGACGCCCTGTTATAAATCATACCGGTTAAAGCTTATAATTGCGCTGGCAGAAGCTATTGCTCTTTGATAGCCTGGAAACCGTTTTCGCCGGGACGTAACACATAGCGGATTGTTTTACGCTGGGGTACTGCGTCGCCTTTATCCGTAGAGAAACTGCGCACCAGGTAGTTCTTGTCGATATAGATGGAATCATGTCCCATATATTCTTTTGACTGTTCGGGCGTCAGATCAGGAAAACTGATTTGTTTACCAGTCTGCTTGTCAAATGCGTAGGCATACACTTTACTGTAGCCGGCACTGTCTTTACCCCTGGTGAAGGCATACACTTCAGGTTTACCATCGCCATTGAGGTCGGCGGTAGACGCGTAATAGATGTCGCCTTCCAGCGGCATATTTACTTCATCAAAGTCGCTTGCGCTGTCACGACCAGTGATGGTCAGTTTTCTCAGCGCACCCTCTCCTTTTGAGTTCACGGAGAATGAGTACTGTTTGTAGGTCAGCTGCTGACTGTAACCACCTTCATCTGCCGAACCGGCAATAGTATCAGTGCCTTCAACAGGCATTGCTTCAGCAGTGCTGTCTCCGCGCTGATCTGTTGATTGTCCGCTGTTACATGCAATAAATGGCGTTAACATACATCCGCACATACCGAGAATAAGTAACTTCTTCATAACTCTAAGTTTTAAACATTCTGAAATCGCTGAGGAGAGAAGGACAAAATGCGTTCCCTTAATGCCAGCTACGCAGAAGAAGTGTTATTTACAGGTGTACAGTTGACCTTTTTCCTTTAAATGTCCTGCGCGTTCCACAGTAAGTTGTCATCTTTCGTGATGATGCCCCTTGCCTGCTCATCTATTGTGCAGATAAATATTGTATATATCTGTACTTGTACGAATCATCGTTTTTATTTCCATTCGATAACTATGACAACGATTGGGTTCATTTGCCGATTGCCTTGAGGTGAAGAGCGACCTAGCTTTGCAATAGTAGAACAGGAACAGCTCTTTGCAGCTTCATTTTAAAAGATAAGATATGAAAAAAACGATGCGATCACTTGTAGCACTTTGTGTGGGAATCACTTTCTCAGCGCAGGCGCAGCAACGTCCGACACTCATCATCCACAATGCCAATATTATTACCCTGGATGATACAAAACCACAGGCACAGGCAATAGCAATAGCAGATAACAGGATCATTGCTGTGGGAAATGACGCCGATATACTGAAGCTGAAAACAAGCCGTACGAAAGTTGTGAAGGCAAACGGCCGCACCCTGATACCTGGTTTGTATGATTCCCACCTGCATGTGATCAGAGCAGGAAGATTTTATAACACAGAGCTAAGGTGGGATGGTGTAAAATCGCTGAAACGGGCACTTCAGATGCTGAAAGAGCAGGCAGCAAGAACACCGGAAGGACAATGGGTAAGAGTAGTAGGAGGCTGGAACGAATACCAGTTTGAAGAAAAGCGCCTGCCCACACTGGAAGAGATCAATGAGGCAACAGGCAATACCCCTACCTTTATACTGTACCTGTATGCGCACGCTTACCTGAATAAGGCAGGCGTCAAAAAACTACAGATCAATGAACATACACCTAATCCTACCGGCGGACTGATTCAGAAAGATGCGGAAGGACAACCTACAGGTTTACTGGTAGCAGAGCCTAATGCATTCATCCTCTACTCTACCCTCGCCAGGTTACCAGAGCTGACGCCAGCAGAAAAGGGTAATTCAACACTGGGCTTTATGTCTGAAATGAACCGCCTGGGTGTAACCAGTGTCATGGATGCAGGCGGTGGATTTCAGAACTTCCCCGATGATTATGGCATTACCGATTCCCTGTTTAAGCTGGGTCAGCTGACAGTACGCCTGCCTTATTACCTGTTTGCGCAGAAAGCGGGCACAGAGCTGCAGGATTACCAGAAATGGATTAGCATGGTGGATATAGAACATCAGCATGGAGAAGAGGCAGAAACAACGTACTTCGTAGAAGGTGGCGGAGAGAATTTAGTAGCTACAGGCGGCGACTTCGAGAACTTCCTGAAGCCCCGTCCTGACCTGCCGGCAGTCATGGAAGCACAACTGAAAGTTGTGATATCAGTACTGGTAAAAAACAAATGGCCTTTCAGGCTGCATGCGACGTATAACGAATCCATCACCCGGTTCCTGAATGTGATAGAAGAAGTAAATAAGGAAACGCCGCTGAACGGACTGCCTTGGTTCTTTGACCATGCAGAAACCGTTTCTATAGAGAACCTGCAGCGTATCAAAGCACTGAATGGCGGTATTGCTATTCAGCACAGGATGGCTTTCCAGGGAGAGAACTTTGTAGGCCGCTATGGTAAAGAGGCCGCCAGGAATACCCCTCCTATCCGCCGGATGCTGGATATGGGACTGAAGGTAGGTGCAGGCACCGACGGTACAAGAGTTGCCAGTTATAATCCATGGGTCGCTCTGTCCTGGCTGGTGACAGGTCAGACAATTGGCGGGCATGAATACACAGCTGATGAGAATAAACTGGATCGTATTACCGCTTTGAAGCTTTACACACAGGGTAGTGCAAGTCTGATCAACCAACAGGGCGACAGAGGTACCCTGAAAAAAGGTTACCTGGCAGATCTGGTGGTATTGAGTGATGATTACCTGAAAACAGCAGCCGGGCAGATTAAAGACATCCATGCACTGCTGACTATCCTGGATGGTAAGATTGTATACGGCGAAGGAGAGTTCAAAGATATATCGCCGGCGTTACCCAAAGCGCTGCCTGAATGGTCGCCGGTCAATTACTACGGAGGATATCAATACAAATAAGACAATTGATAAAAAGAGATCTGAAATGAGTTCAGGTCTCTTTTTGTTTTAGGAGCAGGAGGACGCCTTAGATGGCATATTACCCGTACCGGAAACAACTTTTTTGATGACCTTTACAGCAAAGTAAATTGACCTCTGCAACAAAGCAGCCGCACCAGCAGCCACCTAACTTTGTATCAACAAAAAAAATAAAGGTTATGCAAAAGGTATGGTTTATAACAGGAAGTGCAAGAGGTCTGGGTAAAAGTATTACAGCGGCGGTACTGGCAAAAGGCGATCTGGTAGTGGCCACCGCCAGGAATCCGGCACAGCTGGAAGCATTTGTGCAGCAATATGGCGGGAACATTCTTCCCCTGCAGCTGGATGTAACAGATCATCAGCAGGTGCGCGCAGCAGTAGCAGCAGCAATTGACCGTTTCGGCAGGATTGATGTACTTGTAAATAATGCAGGATTTGGCATTATCGGTGCAGCGGAAGCTTTTACAGATGAACAGGTACGTAGTCAGCTGGAAACAAATCTCTATGCGCCGATAGAGATCACCAGAGTGATATTACCTTATATGCGCAAACAACGCGCTGGCAGGATCATACAGATCAGTTCCATAGGAGGCCGTATTACCAGCACAGGCATCAGCATTTACCAAAGTGCGAAATGGGGCTTATCTGGTTTTGCGGAAGCGCTTGCAAAAGAAGTAGCGCCATTAGGTATCAAAGTCACGTCAGTAGAACCAGGCGGTTTCCGGACTGACTGGGCCGGAGACTCTATGTCTTATGCGCCGGCAATTGAAGGATATGAAACCACTATTGGCGAGCGTACCGAGATATTCCGGACAGGTAAATTTGTACCTAAAGGTCATCCTGACAAAGCAGCTATTGCGATTACTAACCTGGCAGATCATCCGTAACCACCTGTACACCTGGTACTGGGCAGTGATGCAACAGGTCTGCTGCAACAGGTGAATGCAGACAGACAGGAAGAATTTGAGAAATGGTTAGCAGTAAGCGAATCCACAGATGCAGAATAACCGTGATATTCATTATTTTCAGCATAGCTGTGCAGATAACAGCTATGCTATTTTACTTTAACCAGGTATGGGTATGAGCGCTAATAAACAGGCAAAACAGATCAGCTATTCCTGCTATCATACAAGAACAAAGGAAGGAGAACAGTTTGTTGCAGAACATGTATTCAGTTACCAGCTGGCAGGTACCCTTACTATGAATGATGGCGAACGGGAATATGTGTTCCGCGAGAATGAATTTAGGTTCAGCAGACGGAATACGCTGATGAAATTCACCAAACAACCTCCTGCTGGCGGCGACTATAAAAACATATCGGTATTTCTGGATCAGGAGACGCTGAGACGTTTTGGAGAAGCGTATGGTTACTCCGCAGAGAAAGCAGCAGCAGGTCCGCCATTTATTACCCTGCAACCACATGCACTGCTGAAAAGTTATATGGACTCACTGCAACCTTATGATCAGTTTTTGCAGGCAGGTAATGAAGTGCTGCTTTCACTGAAAGTGCAGGAAGCCATTGCTATATTACTACAGACAAATCCACAGTTAAAAGATATACTATTTGACCTTTCAGAACCGGGGAAGATAGACCTGGAAGGCTTTATGAACAGCAACTTTCATTTCAATGTTCCGCTGGACAGATTTGCTTATCTGACAGGTAGAAGTCTTTCTACCTTTAAGCGTGATTTTGAAAGAACATTCAGTACGCCACCCGGAAAATGGCTGCAGCAAAAAAGATTACAGGAAGCATATTACCGTATCAAAGAAAAAGGTGCAGCGCCTTCTGATGTATATCTGGATGTAGGATTTGAAGATCTCTCACATTTTTCTTTTGCTTTCAAAAAGATGTACGGGGCCGCGCCCAGCAAGATCTGAGATCGTATTTCAGCAGAATGTGCATAAAAATAGCTGACACCATACTAATATAATTAGTAATATTGCTAAACAATTTAGCGATAAAAGTATTAGTTCGTAATCAGCCGTCAGCTTATGTCAGGAAAAGCAGATATTATTTCCCAACTGCAAAGGGACATTCTCCGTTTGCAGGGTTTCAGGTCCGCACAGCGTGATCATTCGCCTGTGATTGACCTGGGACAGGTGAATAGCGTTTTCCCCGATCAGACATTTCCTGTTGGCACTATACATGAATTTCTTTGTCCTGTTACAGAACATGCTGCAGCTGCATCAGGATTTGTCAGTGCACTTACTGGTACACTGATGCAATATGGAGGCGCATGTATCTGGATAAGTGTGGCGAGAACGCTTTTCCCCCCTTCTTTAAAAACATTCGGCATAGAGCCTGATAAAGTAATCTTCATAGATCTGCAACGTACCAAAGACGCCCTCTGGGCATTGGAAGAAGCGCTCAAATGTGAAGGCCTTGCCGCTGTTGTAGCAGAGATTCCTGAAATAGGGTTTACACAATCGCGCAGACTTCAGCTGGCGGTAGAACAAAGTCGCGTTACCGGATTCATTTTACGCACTTCTTCCCGACCTGTCAGCGCCACTGCCTGTGCTGCACGTTGGCAGATCACATCCCTGCCCAGCGGTATAGAAGATAATATGCCGGGAGTTGGTTATCCACGCTGGCAGGTGGAACTACTGAAAGTACGTAACGGCCGTACCGGTTCCTGGAAGATGGAATGGTCAGAAAGCAGGTTTACGGTACTCGTAGATCAACCTGTTTCCCTCAATATACCAGATCATCAATTAAAAACCGGGTGATATGGCCGCACGTTTTGTAACAATATGGTTTCGTCATCTATTAACGGACTGGCAGATCCGCCGTCAGCCGGAACTCCAACAGACGCCCTTTGTTTTTGCAGCACCGGTACATGGCAGGATGGTGATCACCGCTACCAGTATACCCGCTGAACAACAAGGCATACGTACCGGCATGCCTGTAGCAGATGCAAAAGCTATTGTACCGGGCCTGCAGGTATTCGATGAACCACCTGGGAAAGGTACACAATTACTGCATGCATTAGGAGAATGGTGCATCCGCTATACGCCACTGGTAGCAGTAGATCTTCCTGATGGACTCATTCTTGACAGCAGTGGCTGCGCACATCTATGGGGAGGAGAAACCGGATATCTGAAAGAAATCATTACCAAACTGCGGGCAATAGGCTATGATGTACGCGGCGCTATGGCAGATACTATCGGCACTGCCTGGGCCGTGAGCCGTTACGGAAGGATTGAACCAATCATAACAAGCGGAGAAGAAGCAGCAGCCCTGATGTCATTACCACCTGCGGCACTCAGGCCAGAACCTGCGGCACTGGAACGCCTGCACAAACTAGGGCTGCATCAGATAGGTAGTTTTATCGATATGCCTGGCAGGATACTACGCCGGCGTTTCGGTCCTTCGTTGCTATCCCGTCTTAGTCAGGCACTCGGGTATGAAATGGAAGGTATACAACCACTCTTTCCTCCGCCTCCGTATGAAGAAAGACTTCCCTGCCTGGAACCTATCGTTACTGCTACCGGTATTGAAATTGCCATCAGCAACCTGCTGGAAAAGTTGTGCAGCCGTTTGCAGCAGGAAGGCAAAGGACTGCGCACCGCTACACTGAAAGCATATCGTATTGACAACAGGATGGTACAGGCTACTATCGGTACTAACCGTGCCTCTCATCATGTAACCCATCTTTTTAAACTATTTGAGTTAAAGATACCATCCATAGCACCCGGACCAGGTATTGAACTCTTTACACTGGAAGCTGAGAAAACAGAAGATGCTGCTCCTACACAGGAAGCACTGTGGACAGCAGGTCCGGGATTAAACAATCCTGCAGTAGCCGAACTGCTGGATAGACTTGCAGGCAAAATAGGCGCTGGCAACATCCGGCGGTATCTGCCAGAGGAACATTTCTGGCCAGAACGTTCTATCAAACAAACGCCTTCCCTGGAAGAAAAACCTGTAACACACTGGCGTACGGATAAACCAAGACCGGTACAATTACTGGCTACACCAGAACCAGTTGAAGTCGCAGCCCCCATTCCTGATTATCCGCCTATGCTGTTCCGGTATAAAGGAGAACTGCATGAAATCAGGAAAGCAGATGGCCCGGAGAGAATTGAAAGAGAATGGTGGCTGGATGGAGGCGAACACCGGGATTATTACACCGTAGAAGATAAAAAGGGACAGCGCTATTGGCTGTTCAGGTCAGGGCATTATTCCGGTCAGCAGTCCCAATGGTTCATTCACGGATTTTTTGCCTGAAAAATAATGTGATATGGAATATGTCGAATTACAGGTCACCAGTAACTTCAGCTTTCTGCGGGGAGCTTCTCACCCCGATGAACTGATTGAACAGGCAGCCTTGCTCGGATACAAAGCGATTGCTATCACTGACCGTAATACCCTGGCTGGCATTGTGAGGGCGCATGCTGCTACCAGGAATAAAGACATCCGTATTATACCTGCCTGCAGACTCGATCTGCTGGATGGTCCTTCCCTGCTAGCCTACCCTACTGATAAAGCCGCATACAGCAGACTATCAGGCCTGCTCACCACCGGTAATCTCCGGGCAGAAAAAGGCGAGTGCCATCTGTATAAAAAAGACGTCTTTGCAAATGCCACTGATATCATTTTTATAGTCATCCCTCCTACTGCACTCAATACACAATTTGACTTTGATATCGCTTTCAAAAACGACTTAAAAGAGTATAAACATGCATTGGGGGACCGGTTATACCTGGCTGTAACCAGGTCATATCTGGGCGATGATCTGAAAAGAATGTACCGGCTATCACAGCTCTCTTACCTGTTTGATATTCCGCTGGCAGCCACGAATGACGTACATTATCATCAGCCGGAACGCCGGCAGCTGCAGGACGTACTGACCTGTGTACGAGAAAAGTGTACTATCTACAACGCCGGCTTTCGCCTGCATCAGAATGCAGAGAGATTCCTGAAACCGGCAAAAGAAATGCACCGCCTGTTCCGGCAATATCCTGAAGCAATCCATAATACCCAGATGATTGCAGATGCCTGCGGCTTCACGCTGGATAGTCTGCAGTATGTATACCCGGAAGAAATCACTTCGGAAGGCCGTACGCCACAGGAAGAACTGGCCTATGTAACCTGGGAAGGTGCAAAGGAGAAATTCGGAGAAGAGGTACCGGCACAGGTATCCACTGCTATCGACTATGAACTGAAGTTTATAGAAGAGATGAACTATGCCGCTTACTTCCTCACTGTATTTGACATCGTACGCTTTGCCAGGCAGCAGGGCATACTATGCCAGGGCCGTGGATCAGCCGCTAACTCGACTGTCTGCTACTGCCTGGGTATCACTTCTGTGAACCCCGTGAAGTTTGACCTGCTGTTTGAACGCTTCATCTCTTCCGCACGCAACGAACCACCTGATATTGACGTTGACTTTGAACACGAGCGCAGGGAAGAAGTAATGCAGTACATCTACAATAAATACGGGCGTGACCGCGCAGCAATAGTTGCCACCGTTACGCAGCAACATCAGAAAGGCGCTATCAGAGATGTAGGTAAAGCAATGGGATTATCTGTAGATACTATTAACCGCCTGTCTTCCTCTATATGGCATTATACAGAAGAGTGGTTTGATGAGCAGCGCGTTGCAGAGCAGGGACTGAATCCGGAAGATCCGCATCTGCAAAAAGTACTGGACCTGACCAGGCAGATGATCGGTTTTCCCAGGCAACTCGGACAACATACAGGCGGCTTTGTCATCACACAGGGAAAGCTGTCTGACCTTTGCCCTATTCTGAATGCACGTATGGAAAACAGGACCTGCATAGAATGGAACAAAGACGATATTGATACACTGGGCTTTATGAAGATAGACATACTCGCACTGGGTATGCTGACCTGTATACGCAAAGCCTTTGACCTGGCAAAGCAGCACTATGACAAGGATTATACGCTGGCCAACATTCCGCAGGATGATCCCAAGGTCTATGATATGATCAGTCATGCCGATACCATCGGGGTATTCCAGATAGAAAGCCGCGCCCAGCAGTCCATGTTACCACGCCTACGCCCACAAAGCTTCTATGACCTGGTCATTGAAGTAGCCATTGTACGCCCCGGCCCTATCCAGGGAGACATGGTACACCCCTACCTGCGCAGGCGCAACGGGCAGGAACCCATTGAATATCCTTCTAAAGAGCTGGAAGACATTCTGGGTAGAACACTGGGGGTACCACTATTCCAGGAACAGGCTATGAAGATAGCTATTGTAGCAGCAGGGTTTACTCCTGCGGAAGCAGATGAACTGCGGCGCAGCATGGCCACCTTCAAACTGAAGGGCGTCGTCGCAAAGTTTGAAAGGAAACTGATAGAAGGGATGGCCAGGAAGAATTATCCGATAGAATTTGCCAAGCGCATCTTCAGGCAACTGGAAGGCTTCGGCAGTTACGGCTTTCCGGAAAGTCATGCCGCCAGCTTTGCCCTGCTGGTATATGTCTCTTCCTGGCTCAAATGTCACTATCCGGATGTATTTGCCTGCGCATTGCTTAACAGTATGCCGATGGGCTTTTATCAACCCGCCCAGATTGTCAGCGACGCGCGTAACCACCATGTAACGATCCTGCCTGTAGATATCAATCATTCCCACTGGGACAATACCCTGGAAGCGCCGGTCGGCAAATTCAGGGCTTTACGCCTTGGCTTCCGGCAGGTAAGTGGTCTGCGCCGGGAAGACATGGAAACACTGTTATTGGCCCGGAAAAACGGCTTTAAAGATATTCTATCACTCAGAGAGGCAGGTGTGCCCCATGCTGCACTCGAAAAACTGGCAGATGCAGATGCATTCAGATCCGTAGGCCTGGATAGACGAAAGGCGTTGTGGGAAATATCCTCCCTGCATGACAGACCCATAGGTATGTTTACCGGACAAGCATCAGAAAGCGCCACAGAACAACCGGTGCTTCTGCCTGAAATGTCAGCACCCGAACATGTAGCCCAGGACTACAGCGCGCTATCTCTTTCCCTCAAAGCACACCCCGTTAGCTTTATAAGAGAAAAACTCAGCCTGCTGCATATCTCTTCCGCCAGCGACCTGGCCGGCATCAAAGATGGTATGCCTGTAAAGATTGCAGGACTGGTACTCGTCAGACAGCGCCCCGGCACCGCCAAAGGCGTCTGCTTCATCACTATAGAAGACGAAACCGGCTGCGCTAACCTCGTTGTCTTTCACCAGCTTTTTGAGAAATACAGGAAAGAAATACTACAGGCCCGCTTACTCATGGTAGAAGGTAAACTACAACGGGAAGGTGAAGTAGTGCATGTCGTTGTGAAACAATGTTATAACTTCAATAAGATGCTGCACCAGGTGATCACTGCCAATGAGCCTGCAGCTACTGAAAGTATCAAAATACCCGGAGCGCGCAACTTCAAATAACACGATAACCTATTACTGTACAATAAGTTGGCATCCCCTTTACTTATGGACTACTTTTTGAGATGTATATCACCATATTAGCCAACGTAATGACAGAATCAGGCAAACTATTTACTTTAAACCTTTGATGATGAAAACAAAAATATGGGCCAATTTCGGTGTCAGCGATCTGCATCGTACCACCAGCTTCTATCAGGCACTAGGGTTTACATCAAATGGGGCCTTAGACCAGCTTACCAGCTTCTTCTTCGGGGAGAACAATTTTGTGATTCATTTCTTTCTGAAAGAGATACTGCAGCCTGCCATGCAAGGACCTGTCATTGATACTGCTACCGGAAATGAAATCATATTTACCCTTTCTGCGGATAGTATAGCTGCAGTAGATGAATGGGAACAAAAAGTAGTACATGCCGGTGGTACCATTATCTCCAGGCCGGCAGCTTTTGGCGAAGGATACTATGGATTTGTATTCGCTGATCCCGACGGGCATAAGTTTAATGTATTCCACATGTAATGCAACGCCGACTCGTCCACTCAGTCTGGCAGATCCGCAGAGAAAATAACAATACATTATGTTCTCACGGGCGCTTCTTCATACAGAAATTTGTACTTTACACTAAATACCTGACCATGAAACGTCTTTTGCTTGCTGCCCTTTTCGCCCTTCCATTTCAGGGGAGATCACAGGCTATACAATCTCCTTCATTCAATGATATGATTGCAAAAACATGGAAATTAGAATATTATGGAGATAATGGCACAAAGATGCCGCCATCCCCTGAGCAAAAACAGGACAGGATGATTTTCTATAAAGATTACCGGGTAGTATCTATTGAAATGGGAAAAACACAACAAGCCACCTGGAAATATGACACAGCCACAAAAAGACTGACAGTCATTGATAACCAAAGCAAAGGAAAAACTGACCTGCAGGTACTGAAACTGGACCAGCAGCGCTGTGTGCTTAGTTACAAAGACCCGGCAGGCAGCGAGCTTGAAATACACATGCTGGCAGTAGAGAAATAGCTATTTACCTTTTATTTCAATCCAGACCGGCGCATGATCGCTGGTCTTTTCCCATCCCCTTACCTCGCGGTCTACTCCCGCAGCTTTCAGGCGCTTATCAAAATGAGGGCTCAGCAGAAAGTGGTCAATACGAAGACCGGCATTGCGGCCATAGGCATTCCTGAAATAATCCCAGAATGTATAGATCGTCTCGTCGGGATACAACTTGCGGATAGCATCCGTCCAACCCAGTTCCACCAGCTCCTTAAATGCTGCTCTGGTTTCCGGTCTGAACAGTGCATCATCCACCCAGCGCTCAGGCTTATATACATCCCGCTCTGTCGGCATCACATTATAATCGCCCGTCAGGATAACGGGCAGGTCCTGATCCAGCAGCTCTTTCGCGTGCACAATCAGCCGGCGGAACCAGTTTAATTTGTAGTCAAACTTAGGCCCGGGGGCCGGATTACCATTTGGCAGATACAGACATCCCAGCAGAAAATCGCCATTGACTACCGCTTCTATATAACGGCTGTGCGCATCTTCAGGATCTCCTGGCAGCGCCCTCCTTACTTCTTCCAGCTGCAGATTCTTAGACAATATCGCCACTCCATTCCAGCTTTTCTGTCCATGCCAGATGGCATTATAGCCAGCGTCCTGAATGGCCTTCTCCGGAAACTTTTCCTGCGGGGCCTTCAGCTCCTGCAAACAAACAACATCAGGAGCAGACTCTTCCAGCCAGCGCAACAGGACAGGTAAACGCCCATTGACGCCATTTACATTATATGTAGCTATTTTCATGGCAGCCTATGTATTTAATAGTGGATACTGTATCAATATCATGCCACTTCGTGGCAGCTGCAATTTATTATTTTCAGGATAACCCGGTCTAAAATAATACAGGCATTGTACCGCAGTCAAACGGTACAATGCCTGTAACATCAGTTGAAATTAGTGTAGCTTGACCTTCACTACCTCACCAGACTCTTTCACTTCAACAAACTCTTCTATTCTGTCTGAATGACTTACATTGTAATACGACCGCGTATAATAGTCTGTGCGCCCGTACCCGTTATAGCCACTACCGGAATATACATTCTGCCCATGCGTGGTAGACCATCCAACTATCGCCTGAAGGAAATACCTGCCGGGTTTCATCTCCGTAAAGGTAAAGTTGCCGTAGCTGTCTGTCCTTGTCTCCAGGCGGAAGCGGTATGCCTCATCAGACATATACACGTAGGTACGTTTACCTTCTTTTTTACGACGCATCTGGTACCAGGCATCAAAATAAGGCGTTACGGGAAACAATATAATTTTGGTGTTTGTCGCATAGATCTTCTCAGCCAGCAGGGGCTTGACCCCGAAACTGTTCTTCTCTTTAGTAAACGCAATCCCCTGAATCGTTCCTTTACCCCTTTTCAACTGTTCACGGGCTGTTAAGGAGTCAAAGGCAAATTCAGGATACAACACCTTCGGCGGTTTAGGTCCGCGTTGAGCAAAAGACATACCTGTCAGGCATACGAATGCCATTGTCATGAAAGAAATCGCAATTCTCATTATAATTAATCGTTGGTTAGCATATGGCTATTAAAACACTCTTTATCAGGGTGTTCAGGTCTTTCTATCAGGGTCTTTGCTGTGCATTGTGTTTACGACAGGCGCTAAGGTATGGCATTTTCTGTTATTTTAAAAAAGGCAATACATTTGTTGTATGGAAAATGTACTCAAACAATACTTCTCTAAAAAGTTCGGATATATTGACTTTGATGCCAGCTCCGCAGACGATATCGCTTACGAAACGTATAATGCTTACATTAAGGTCTTGTTCCTGGAAGCAGGAGCAAGTATAGTAGTTGATTTTAAAGAATATCATCTTCAGCAGGATGCGCTGTTCTTCGTCAACGCCGGACAATGGTATAAATGTGCAGGAAACGGGGCACTCCTGTATTATAACCGTGATTTCTATTGCATACAGATACACGACAAGGAAGTAGCCTGTGATGGATTACTATATAATAATGTATACGACATCCCTGTAGTATACCTCGACCAAACCGCTTCCATGCAGATGCGCCATATCTTGCAGGAAATCAAAGCAGAAGCAGTCAGTGAAGAAAGCAATACGGAAGAAATGATCAGAATCTTTCTTAAACAACTGATCATCCGTTCTACCCGTATGTGGAAGAAAACGCACGAACTGTCAGAGAATAGCGCTACACAGGAAGTGGAGTTCATCCGCAAATTCAGTCAGCTGGTAGAAACCCACTATGTTCAGCACCACAATGTAGCTGAATATGCGACCTTATTAAACATTACCCCCAAAGCGCTCAGCAAAAAGATATCCAAGCATAGTACAAAAAGCCCCAATGACATCATTAAAGACCGCATCATCCTGGAAGCAAAACGCCTGCTGATTCATACCGACCTGAGTGTGAAAGAGATCGGTTATAAGCTGGGCTATGAAGATCCGGCTTATTTTGTACGCCTGTTCACCAATCAGACGGACACCTCCCCCCTCCTCTTCAGAAAAAAATACGCAGAAGGGGAAAAAGTACAATAACTGTCGTTATTCGTGCATTGATAAGGCGCATTAGCCGTAGTAGTTTTGTGTTATCAAATCAAACAACTATAATCAACACAAGATGAAAAAGCAAATACTCTCTCTCGCAGCTGCTACCATATTAAGCGCAGGCGCTTTCGCCCAGGCGGTTAATCCTGACAATGATCCGAACATTGACCGCAATACCAAAGCGTTCCTGCATGCTTTAAATACCAGTGGCGGAGCACCTTTGGAAACACTAACTCCGAAGGATGCACGTGCAGTACTGGTGGGTGCGCAGAAGAGTGTGAAAGTAGATATATCCGGTATCACTGTTACTGAAAAAACAATCACCCAGGATGGTCAGACAGTGAAGCTGCACATCGTTCGTCCGGAAGGCGCAAAAGGTATCTTACCGGTGTTTATGTTCTTCCATGGCGGCGGATGGGTACTTGGTGACTTCCCGACTCACCAGCGCCTTGTACGCGACCTGGTAGTAACTTCAGGAGCGGCCGCAGTATTTGTAGATTATACACCATCTCCTGAAGCACATTACCCTGTTGCGATTAATCAGGCGTATGCTGCTACCAAATGGGTGGCCGCTAACGGTAAAGAAATCAATGTAGATGGAAAACGCCTGGCTGTTGCCGGCAACAGTGTAGGTGGTAATATGGCTGCTGTAGTAGCACTGATGGCAAAAGACAAAAATGGTCCTGCTATTAAACTCCAGGTACTGCTGTGGCCTGTAACAGACGCTAACTTTGAGACTGGCTCCTACAATCAGTATGCAGAACAGCGCTTTCTGACTAAGAACATGATGAAGTGGTTCTGGGATAATTATACTACTGACGCTGCCGCCAGGAAAGAGATATATGCTTCTCCGTTACAGGCATCCGTAGAACAGCTGAAAGGCTTACCTACAGCGCTGGTACAGGTTGCAGAGAATGACGTATTGCGTGATGAAGGCGAGGCATATGCCCGTAAACTGGATGCTGCCGGTGTAAACACTACCCTGGTAAGATATGAGGGCACGATCCATGACTATGGTCTGCTGAATCCTATCGCTGAAAATACATCTACCCGTGCCGCCATGTTACAGGCAGGTACTGAGCTGAAAAAGCACCTAAGCAAATAGTAAAAAACGAACAATCAGTAATAAAAGAAGCATGCAGCGAAGTCCTTTGCTGCATGCTTCTTTTATTACTGATTTCCTGATTACTGATTCTTTATTTCCCTATATTTGGTTACACCAAAACCCAGATATGCTACACTTAGGCCTCATACGTGAAGAGAAACACCCCCACGATAACCGCGTGGCCTTCACCCCACAACAATGCCAATGGATTAAAAAGCATCATCCACATGTCGATATTACGGTACAGCCATCCCCCTGGAGATGTTTTACCGACGAAGAATATAACGCTGCCGGCATCACCGTTGCTGAAGACCTGTCCGACTGTAACGTGCTGCTTGGTATTAAAGAGGTGCCGGCAGACCAGCTGATGCCACATAAAAAGTACCTGTTCTTCTCGCATACGCGCAAGAAACAGCCGCACAACAGGGAAATGCTGCAAACTATTCTGCAGCAACACATCACGTTAATTGACTACGAATGCCTGGTACACGAAGATGGGGCCCGCATCCTGGGATTCGGATTCTTCGCCGGTGTCGTAGGCGCACACAACGGATTACTGACCTACGGCAAAAAGACAGGCGCTTACTCCCTGGTACCCGTACACCGTTGCCATGACTTCAAAGAGCTGATCAACCACTATTTCGGCGCGAAACTGCCTCCGTTAAAGATCGTTATCACTGGCTCCGGCCGTGTAGCCGCTGGCACACTGGAAGTAATGGGACTACTCGGCATTAAATACATCCCGCCGGAAGAGTTTCTGATCAACTCCTACACCTACCCCGTATATACCCAGCTGAAAGCCGGAGAACTATATCTCCGCAAAAGCGATAAGACCTACAGCAGAGAAGATTTTCACCTGCACCCCGAGCAATATGACTGCCGCTTCCTGCCTTTTGTAACCGCCGCAGACATTCTGATGAACGGTATTTATTGGGATGAACGCATCCCACCACTGTTCACCTGGAACGATCTCGCTAAAGACAATTTCCGCATTAAAGTCATTGCCGATATCACAGACGATACAAACGGCTCTATTCCCTCTAACCTCGGCGACTGCACTATTGATGATCCGGTATACGGTGTGGACCGCCAAACGCGTGAGCGTACCGCTCCGTATCTATCTGATACCCTGGATATGATGTGTGTGAGTAACCTGCCGAATGAACTGCCCAGGGACGCATCTCAATACTTCGGGGACCAGCTCATGAAGTATGTATTTGACGAATTGCAGAAGGAGAATAGTGTAACCATCAGCAATGCCACCATCGCAGATAATGGTGCATTGACAGCACGGTTTGCCTACCTGCAGGACTATGTGGAAGGCAGGTAAGTGTTATCGGAGAAGTAACAACTAGTTTGTAACGATAATATATAACTTACTGCCATTGAATGCATGGTTAGCTTTTCTCGCAGATCGCCCTCTGCGCTGGGTATTCCGTACCATTAACATCTCTACCTCACCATCAGCTTTTCATAAACAGGAAGATTTTTCTGCCCGGTGATATTATCCCTGGTGCATTTTTATGCCAGGAACTGGTTGCCTGGCCAGTGTCTTATCCATCCAAAGAAAGTAACATCATATATAATTGACTTATAAATCATGCTGATAGCACACTAAGCGGGCTACCAAGCGAGGTTTGATTGATTATCAAGCCGTTACCACCCCGTAGGAATAACTCTTTATCCTGCCCGCCCTATCTCTGCCGGAGACAACTGCTATTCTCCGTAATAGCTGGACCAATCGTGCCGAAACTACCATCCGCTATTGCTCTGACAAGGCTTTGATCTTTACTCCAAATGAGTACTAATACATCACCATAAGGGCACCTCAATATCCCTTCGATATACAGATGCCCTTTTAGTGCCCTTATGGTGCCATGAAAATATGAAGATCAAAGCCTTTTTAAAGGCTGGAAATGACGTATTCAGAACGGCAGTGCGATAACCCAGGCCATTCTGTTTAAGAATAATAATACGGGAGAGCTTTACAGGAACAGATAGTACGGCTGCAGAAGCCTGGCGAACTCGGTGGTATAAGTCTTTTTATCTGCCTGGCGGATGGATAGGAACTGCTCTCCGAGCGGGGCAGTATGGCGTCCGAATATACCTACACTGCGGAAATAATCATGCTGTTCACTCTGCTTCACATGTAATACATCCTGAAGTACAAATCCGGCTTTGGCCGCCAGTTGCACAAAGTCGGCAAATGGCCGGTAAGGAAGCAGCACAGAGAATTGGCCGGTGGCAGATAAGTGCCTGTCTATTACCTGCAGCAGCTCAATGTAGTCCAGTGTGGTAGCATGCATAGCCTGATTGCGTAACTGATTCACACTTTTCAGGTCAGACTCGTAAAAGGGAGGGTTTGTGATGATAAAGTCGTAAAGAGTCGTCGCAGCCAGGTCCTTGGCATCGGTAGCAATCACCTGCAACCTGTCGGACCAGGGGGAGGCGGCAAAATTGGTACTGGCCTGAGTGGCGGCAGCAGTATCCAGCTCAATACCGGTGATAGTGGCAGCAGGTACCTCCTGTGCCAGCATAAGTGATAGCAATCCTGTCCCTGTACCAATATCCAGTATACGGTGTACAGGTGGACGGGTGGAAAGATAAGCAGCGGTATATGCGCCTTGTACGCAGGCATCTGTGCAGACTTTCATCGCACAGGCGTCCTGGTATACGGTAAATTGTTTGAAACTGAAGTAGTGATTGGCCATGGTTTATTACTGATGATCAAAACCGGCCCTTGCTCCCGGAACAGCATCCAGTCCGACGAACTCGCCTGCCTGATACTTATACCAGGCGGTAATGGCGATCATGGCAGCATTGTCTGTGCAATACTCAAACTTCGGGATATAAGTCTGCCAGCCATGCTTTTCTCCATACTGCTGTAATGCGTTGCGCAGGCCTGAGTTAGCGCTTACCCCACCGGCAATACCGATTTGTCTGATACCTGTCTCTTTTGAAGCTTTGACCAGTTTATTCATCAGAATACTGACGATTCGGTGTTGAATGGAAGCACAGATATCGGCCATATTATTTTCTGTAAACTGCGGATCTTTCTGCTGCTGTTCCTGCAGGAAATACAGGATAGAGGTTTTCAATCCGCTGAAGCTGAAGTTAAGGCCGGGGATCTGCGGTTCGGGAAATTTGAACCTGTCCGGATTACCTTCGCGGGCGTATTTATCGATCAGCGGACCACCGGGATACGGCAGTCCGAGTAACTTTGCACTTTTATCAAAAGCCTCACCGGCAGCGTCGTCCAGTGTTTCTCCAATTACTTTCATCTGCAGGGGACCGTCGCAACGTACGATCTGGGTGTGGCCACCGGAAACTGTCAGGCAAAGGAAGGGGAAAGAGGGCTTTTCATCACCGATGAAGTTAGCCAGCACGTGTGCCTGCATGTGGTGTACAGCGATTAGCGGGATATCCAGGGCAAGCGCCATGGATTTGGCAAAGCAGCTGCCTACCAGCAGGGAGCCTATGAGGCCGGGAGCCTGGGTAAAAGCGATAGCATGGAGTTCTTCCTTGCGTACGCCGGCCACTTTCAGCGCCTGGTCTACTACAGGAACTATGTTTTCCTGGTGTGCACGGGAGGCCAGTTCGGGCACTACACCGCCGTATTGCTCGTGAATAGTTTGATTAGCAATAAAATTAGACAGGATCTTTCCGTCGGCCAGTACCGAAGCACTTGTCTCATCGCACGATGACTCTATGGCCAGTATTTTTACAGACATGCCTGCAAAGGTAGGAAATTATTCACCTTTTATCAGTTGCTCCGGATAGCCACTACCGGGTCGAGTTTGGACGCCATGTAAGCCGGGATGAAGCCTGCGATGATCCCTACGATAGAAGATACGGATAAGCCGAGAATGATATTATTGATAGTGAGGGTAAATTCAAAGAAATCAAAACTGTTGACTACCACGGTAATCAGGTATACGAGTAACAGGCCCAGTAAGCCGCCGAGGATACATAGTATCATGGATTCCAGCAAAAATTCCATCAGGATCACCTTTTTGCGTGCGCCGATGGCTTTTTTGAGTCCGATGATATTGGTACGTTCTTTTACCGTTACGAACATGATATTCGCAATCCCGAAGCCACCTACGATCAGGGCAAATCCGGCTATCAGCCATCCGCCCATATTTACCATACCAAACACTTTATTGAGGTCGCCGCTTACTGCGGTAATTTCGTTCAGCGAAAAATCGTCTTCTTCCTTCGGGCGCAGTCTGTGCATGCTGCGCATTACGCCCCTCAGTTCATCTTTGAGTTGCAGGACGGTACTGCCCGGGGCTGCCTTGACAAGAATGAAAGGGTCTGCGAAACGGCGCTCATCTACGATGGTACGGCCATAGAGGTAAGGCACGATGACACAGTTATCATAGTTTACGCCATCGACCAGGCTGGCTCCCTTTTTCTTCAGGGTGCCGATTACCCTGCAGGGGCGACCGGAAATAGCGATTATTTTTCCCATGGCCTGGTCAGGTGTACCGAACAGTCCTTCCCATATATTAGCGCCCAGAATGGCTACATTAGCGCCGTTTTCATTCTCTTTACCGGCAAAGTACCGGCCGGAATTGAATGCTAGCGACTGAATACGGTCATAGTCTCCACTTACGGCGAAGAGTTCTGTGCCCTCCATATATCCGTCTTTATACTCTACTCTTTTACCGCTGGAAGAGAAGGCAAATGCGGACAGGCCGGCGCTCTGGACCTTCTCGCGGATGGGGTTCATCTCCTGATATTTGGGCAGGGGGCGGTTTACATACTTCCACCAGGGAAAGTCCGGCCCTCCGTCCCAGGGCCATTTCTGAATATATACAACGTCGCTGCCGAGGGATTCTACCTCATTGCGGACATTTCTTTCGAGACTATTAGTAGCGGTGAGTACGGCGATGATACAGAATATACCAATGGTGATACCCAGTAGGGATAAAAACGTGCGGAGTTTGTTAACCCGCAGCTCAAGAACTGCCATCTTGAGGCTGTTCCATAAAATTTTGATCGTGGCAATCATAGATACATGTAAATTAATGATTAAACGTGACAATTCCGTACCTTTGCACACATTTTCGGTCATAATCTAATATGAAGTACGCAAACGAGATCAATAAAAGAAAGACATTCGCCATTATCGCCCACCCGGATGCCGGTAAGACTACCCTGACGGAAAAGTTCCTCCTGTTTGGGGGCGCTATCCAGACGGCAGGCGCTGTTAAGTCAAATAAGATCAAGAAACATACGACCTCTGACTTTATGGAAATAGAACGTCAGCGTGGTATCTCCGTGGCAACTTCCGTAATGACCTTTGAATACAGGGATGTACTGGTTAACCTGCTGGATACACCCGGTCACAAGGACTTTGCTGAAGATACTTATCGTACGCTGACAGCGGTGGACAGTGTCGTACTTGTAATTGACTGTGTGAAGGGGGTAGAAACGCAGACCGAACGACTGATGGAAGTCTGCCGTATGCGTGATACACCAGTTATCATATTTGTGAACAAACTGGACCGTGACGGTAAGAATCCGTTCGACCTGCTGGACGAACTGGAAGAAAAACTGGATATACGTGTACGTCCGCTGAGCTGGCCTATTAACATGGGTACAGACTTCAAAGGTGTATACAACCTGTATAATAAGAGCTTTGTATCTTTTGCGCCTAACAAAAAGGCGACAGATGAAGATGTGGTAGCCCTGAGTGATCTGAGCAGCAGTTACGTGGATGAGCACTTCAATGCACAGGATGCCGCGCAGCTGAGAAACGACGTGGAACTGATTGAAGGTGTCTATGATACTTTTGATAATACAGATTATCTGCAGGGTAAGATGGCCCCTGTATTCTTTGGTAGCGCCGTAAACAACTTCGGTGTAAAGGACCTGCTGGATACCTTTGTGGAGATTGCTCCGATACCTCGCGACAGGCCGGCCAGCACCCGCGAAATCAAAGTAGATGAAGAGAAGTTCAGCGGTTTTATCTTTAAGATACATGCTAACCTCGATCCACGCCACCGTGACCGTATCGCCTTCCTGCGTGTATGTTCCGGCCGTTTCGAGCGTAACAAGTTCTATAAGCACGTACGTCTGGAAAAAGACATGCGCTTCAGCAACCCATATAGCTTCCTGGCGCGTGAGAAAAACATTGTAGATGACGCTTATCCGGGCGACGTGGTAGGTTTGTTTGATACCGGTAACTTTAAGATCGGAGATACCCTTACAGAAGGTGAAAAGTTCTATTTTACAGGTATTCCAAGCTTCTCTCCTGAGTTATTCAAAGAGGTGGTGAACAAGGATCCGATGAAAACGAAACAGCTGGAGAAAGGTTTACGTCAGCTGACAGATGAAGGTGTAGCCCAGTTGTTTACCCAGCACAATGGTAACCGTAAGATCATTGGTTGTGTAGGAGACCTGCAGTTTGAAGTAATTCAATACAGACTGTTGCAGGAGTATGGCGCATCTTGCCAGTTTAATACCCTGCCTTTCTATAAGGCATGCTGGATCACAGGCGATAAGCAGAAAGTGGAAGACTTTATCCGCTTCAAACAATCGAACGTTGTGGAGGATAAGGATGGCTTGCTGGTATACCTGGCGCAGTCAGAATGGTATCTGAATACGGAACGTACCAACAATCCGGACATTGAGTTCCATTTCACTTCTGAAATACATAAGTAAAAAAACAGCCGCTTCCTGTGATCAGGAGCGGCGTATTAAGTAATTGTACGACCAACTCAAATCGAAGTACAATTGCAGACTGTCCTTAGTATGTAAAACAATAACGCAAAGCTATATCAGCTTTGCGTTATTGTTTTATGCATTTGGGAAATTGATTTACGCGATAGGGAAATCAATTATAACAGTAGCTTTACTTCCTGACATATTGCAGGATGATCTCCCGGGTAGTTTTACCTTCCTTACCTTCAAAATGTGCATCCATATGTGTTTCGTCTTTCCAGCGGTAAATAATTTTCTGCGGATAACGGCTCTGCAGGTTTTCAGCTACAAACCCAACAGATTTCAATACACGTAATTTAAACCTGACAGGTTCACCTGTTTGCTCATCTCTTACAGCAGCGATAGTAAAGTAGAGGCTATCTCCTTCCTGGAACAGCTGCATATCATCTATCTTGGTACTGTCGCCTCCCTGGATGCGCATAGTACGTCCTTTCCAGCTATGATCCCCTGTTTTTTTCCATTTCTCAGCATAGATACCCAACTTGGTCTTCATGGTCCAGTACCCTTCTATCCTGTTGAGGTAGTGTACGTCTGCTAAACGAACCTGTGCGCTGGCCAAGGCAGCCGCGCACAGGAAAAGTATTGTAAGAACATTACTGCGGAACAACAGCCTCTTCCCCATACATCTGAGATTTATACTTATGAGAAGGGGAAGCGATGAATGGTCCGATGTTGAGTGAAGCCCATTTCTCATCCACCTTTCTGATCGTCTCATCATCAGCAACAATGATATTAGGCCAGTCACGTTCAAAGTTGTCAAGCGCACGTGTTTTCAAGGTACCATCCATACCGATACCAGCGCCTAGTTTACCCGGGTGACCATGAATGGCAGGACGTACGACGAAGCTATCGCGGCGAGGGTCCAGGTTATTACAGAAGCGCCAGAGGGCTGACGGCAGGTCCTGTACATCTACAGTATGCTCAACAAACAGTACCATCTTTATACCGCCCAGATCAGGAAGGTTATAGAGCTGTTCGTTCAGTTCTTTTACATGCAGCGGACGGGCTTTTTCAACAGCCACCAGGATCACCGGAATACCCTCTTTCAGCAGAGAGTCGTTGATATCTTTGATTTCAGGGAAGCGTTTCATTACACCCTCCCGGTTGAAGATGTGATTGGTAGTGATCAGTTCACCATTACCTTCCAGCTCTTCTTCATACTTACGGGTACCATCAATACACATCTTTCCGCCAAAGCCCATTTTAGAACACGAGTGGTCCAGCACATCCATCGGTCCCTGGCTCAGATAGATATCTGTGGCCGGGTTGAGGTGTCTGAATACATATTGTGCCAGTTGCTTATAGTTCTGGATATTTGTGCCTTCATCCGCTACAACCAGTATTTTGTTGAACATCATTTGTCCGGCACCCCACATAGCGTTCATTACCTTCTGGCCCTGACCCGGATAATCCTTTTTAATCTGAGCGATTACTAAGTTATGGAATACGCCTTCTACCGGCATTTCCATATCGATCATCTCAGGTACCATTGTCATTTTGATAGGAGCCAGGAACACTCTTTCAGTCGCCTTGCCGATCCATGCGTCTTCCTGCGGAGGAATACCGACGATGGTGGAAGGATAGATAGCGTCTTTCCGGTGCGTGATAGCTGTAACATGAAAGCGGGGGTACCAGTCGGCAAGGGAGTAATATCCGGTATGGTCACCAAATGGGCCCTCCCATATCAGGTCTTCCTCAGGATCTACATACCCTTCAATTACGAAGTCTGCATCCGCAGGTACTTCGAGTTCAGGCTGGGAGATACATTTTACCAGTTCTACTTTCTGTTTGCGCAGGAAGCCGGCCAGCATGTATTCGTCCACATTCTCAGGCAGTGGTGCGGTGGCAGAATAGGTGTATGCAGGGTCCCCACCCAGGATAACGGCAACCGGCATGCGCTTTTTCAGCTTTTTATATTCCATGAAGTGCTTCGCAGACACTTTATGTTTATGCCAGTGCATACCCGTCAGGGTTTTATCGAATACCTGCATACGGTACATACCCACGTTGCGGGTACCACTGTTTGGATCTTTGGTATGGATGACAGGCAGTGTAATGAATGGACCGCCGTCTTTGGGCCAGCACTGCATTACCGGAATCTTGCTCAGGTCAGGTTCACTCATTATTACTTCCTGGCAGGCCCCTCTGCCACTGACAACTTTAGGCATCCAGGAGGCGAACTGTCCTAATTTAGGCAGCATGGATAACTTATCCAGCAGGCCTTCTTTAGGTTTGGACAGCAGTTTAATGAGCGATTCGATCTCATTCGCCACATCATCCAGCTCCTGTACGCCCAGGGCCATGCACATACGCCTGTAGCTACCCATGGAATTGATCAGCACAGGGAAATCATATCCGGTATTCTCAAAGAGCAGCGCTTTACCTCCGTTGGGTGATTTACTTACCCTGTCGGTGATTTCAGCAATTTCCAGCTTCGGGTCTACATAAGTCTTGATCCTTATCAGCTCTCCTGCCTTTTCTAATGTATCAATGAAGTGTTTCAGGTGCTTATATGCCATATTTCTAAATGCTATAAATGCGAATGACGAATTACAATCGGTGCAAAGATACACACAATCGTAATTCGTCATTCTTAATTCCGGTTCCCTTCAGACCAAAAGCATCTTTAGACGCTTTCCCGGCAGCAACTGCCGGCTGACTGGAACAATTATTTTATAGTCCAACTACAATCGGACCGGTAGCGATCACTACTTTCGGAGAACGCTGGTATACCACTCTTGGACGTGGAGGCGGTGGAGGAGCGGGTACATACACTACCTGAGCGGGTTGTACATACACCACCTGCGCAGGAGCCGGTGCCGGACGGCAACCATAATACGCGCCTCTGTAATCCCTGTTACAATCGTCCCAACGACCCTGGTGTACTCTGTATTTTTTAGGATGACAGTCATTGCGGCCATGTCCTCTTTTGCCTTGAGCCTGTGCACCGAGTATACCTCCCCCTATCAGCAGTAATACTAATACTATCTGTTTCATACGTTGTTCGATTTTAGTAGTTGAATGGAATTAAATTAGATTGGAATAGTTGTCCGCTTGTTGAATGAATAATTTGATAACTAAAGATAATGGTGTTTCGTGTTTGCTATTAAACGGTGTTTTTTTGTGTCTAGTATGTGTATTCGTCGAAGACGGTTTTTTGTCCCGTCTGCTATATACTTTTTCAATAAGCATGCCAGAATTTCTTTGTAGAAACAAATAGCCGTTTTCAGCGAGACGGCTGTTAGGATAAAAACAGAACGACCGGTACTAGGCAGCACCGGTCGTCTGTAACTTGAAACCTATACAACAGTATTATTTAAAAGAACCTCGGACACTGAGAGGCTTTCTGCCGCTTCCAGTGATTGTATCCGCCACTGCCGCCACCGAAACGATAGCTAAGCGTAAAGCCGGAGAACATATACCAGTCCTTGTATTTATCAGAACCACGTGTTGTGCCGTCTGGCGGGTAAGTACTCCGCGACACGTGCGTACCATTTACTTCATCGCCACGAAATGCATAGTCTACAGCCTGGCGGCCGCGAGACCTTAACAGGCTGTTCCTGTCAACGTAGGTCAGACTCACATCATCCAGGTAGTCGGTAAATGTTTTACGCAGGCCAATTTCAAATCCTGCCACCAGGTTATCCCGCAAAAGCACTTTTACACCAGCACCAAACGGAATAGAAAACTGGCGGATATTATAAGGCTTGCGGGTTGGATACTGGCTCATGCCCTGCCCTTCTGTAGAGAGTGGCCTGAGTTTTACAGTATTCCCGTTGGCATCTTTGGTGGTAGGGTAAAAGCTGTAGAACCCTACGCCGCCATGAATATAAGGTGTGATCTTTTTTTCATCCAGGTCCAGGAAGTTGATTTCCACGCCTACCTGTGCTTCAAACACGGGCGAGCGGAAGCTCAGATTCCTTCTCAATAGGAATGTATCAGTATTTGTGCTGTCTGCACCGGCAATACGGCCGTAAGTTAATCCGGCGCGCAGGGTAAGATAACGATTGATATCCCTTTTTACGTGAAGTCCGACAGCATAACGGGTGTAACGCATATCCACACGTTTCTGGGTAAGGTCTCCGCTGTAATTGGATATACCAAGGAAACCTCCTGCCTGCCAGTATTGGCTAAAAGCGGTAAAAGGGGCGCACAGCAGTACAATAACAACCACGCTTTTCCAAACAGCACCAGGTACATGATTCTTCAATAAACTTAGATTTGGCATCAATAAAGGGGATTGATTAACGATCTTATTTTATTTGTTCCGGAGACGCCCGGACGTACTTCAGCAGGTATAAGGGGTAAACAGGCAGAACAATAGCAATAATTGTACTAATTCTACTTAAACGCCGGAATTACATAAAAATTGTTAAAATCCGATATTCCGGGGGGTGCGAAACTAAGTATTTTCTCCCTCTCCTCACAAAAAGTACTCAATAACATTAATTGTTAAAATGTTTTTTTCCTGTATATGGACCCAAAACCTTAAATTCGACTACTATCGCTTAATGATTTATGTATATGTACTACTAGCTTGTAAGTAAACGGCAGCCTGGAAAAACCCACAGACACCAATTAACACCTCAAATTAATATAATCTATGACCCACAACCCTCCGGCTCGTGAAATGGAGCTGATGGCCCTCAAAGCATTAAGTTATGCAGATGATCATATGTCTGACTCATTCGAGATGAAAGACGTTGCCGATCACCTGGGTATATCCTACTCTTATTTCTATCATAGTTTCACAACCGTTATCGGTGAACCGTACTGGCAATATGTGAAGCGCCATCGCCTGGAAGTATCTGCAGGATTGTTAAGACATAGTGCTTACAACATCAGCGAAATAGGTGACAGAACAGGATATGCTACAGTAGCCGCCTACACCAAAGCCTTTACTCAATTATTCGGTAAAAGTCCCCGCAACTTCCGCAAGATCGACACACTGCCCAACGAACAGCGTACGCTCGAAACCATCAATCATATTGTACAGGCTTTTGATAAAAAAGGTACACTCATCACTCCCCTTTTCAGCTTTGAACGTACTGAAACTGATCACCTGCCTGACAGCACCCTGTTTTACACGTTGTTGTCCCGCGGCCAGGACCCGGTTGCCCAGATGATTATGAAGATGAACCGCGAAGAACAGCGTATGCGTGAGATCATCAGTAATAATTACCTGGTCAACGCAAAGGTGATTACCAGTACATTGGATTCTGTACCGGTTACCGAGTACGAGCGAATGAGCATGTACGCAGGCATTCTCATACCCAATAAAGATATTACACCTGCACTGGAACATACGATGGCTGCTGAAAAGCTGATGATCAAGCGCATGCCTGGTGGACATTATATAACGTTGCCGGTGCCAACCGACTTCGCAACAGCAGGCATCCCGATGTACGAGTTTATGGACAGAAATATCAAGCAGGGCGTCTTTAAAATGAGCGGTACGCACTTCTTCATATCAATACTGTCGCCTAACTCCTGTGTGATCTATATTCCTCATTTCAAACAACTCATATAATACAACTTTTCTATTTCCCTCTTTAAAATCTATATTTGAGGGAAATAGATCTGTCCATGAATGAAGTAAAGCTGCCGTTTAATGCCAGGCTGGCGTTTACCCTGTTATGCATAATACTCTTGATTTATATTGCCCGGCTGGGGCATGAGTTAATCGTTCCCCTGGCTTTTGCCACACTGGTAGCTATCATGCTCTTACCCATGGCTAGTCAGCTGGAGAAATGGCGTTTCTCACGGGGCATGGCTGCTTTTACAGTTATCCTGTTGTTCGTTTTTTTACTGGTAGGGGTAATGTTGCTGGTGGCAACACAAATGGGGTCTTTTGTGGCGGATTTCCCACAGTTGCAGCAACAACTGTTGCTATCACTGGACTCCTTACAGAAATGGGTAAACGTAAAGTTCCATATTGACGCAGCCAGGCAAATGGATTACCTCGAACAGATGGCCATGGGCACATTGGGCAGCGCAACTTCCTTTATCAGCAGCACCCTGTTTTCACTATCCTCTCTGTTGATTTTCATTGTATTCGTACTGTTATATACCTTCTTCCTGCTATTTTACCGTACACTGATCATTACCTTTCTGATACGTTTATTCAGAGAAAAACACCGGGATAAACTGCTGGATGTAGTTATGCAGACACGCTATATTATCAAGGGATATGTCTCCGGACTGATGATAGAAATGGTGGTAGTTGCCATCGTCAACTGTGCAATGTTGTGGGTGTTTGGTGTAAAGTATGCCACACTGCTCGGTATCATGGCAGCGTTGTTTAATCTCATTCCCTACTTCGGTATTTACGTCGCCACCATACTCTGTATGCTGCTTACCCTGACCAATAGTTCACTGGCAGCTGCTATACAGGTAGGAGCCGGATTATTACTGGTACATTTTGTGGACAGCAACATCCTGCTACCGCGCATTATGGGATCCAAAGTGAAAATCAATGCGCTGGTAACTGTACTGGGCGTAGTCTCCGGTAACCTGATATGGGGCGTACCGGGCATGTTCCTCGCTATTCCATTTATCGCTATCCTCAAAATCATCTTTGAGCATATTGAATCCATGCAACCCTGGGCCATATTGCTGGGTGATGTGACTTTAAAAAGAAAGAGCGGAACGGTCGCGACGCCAAAAGGACCAAACCCCGTCAGTGAATAAACCGTTACGATGGAAATACCCACGCTTACAACCGGCGATATCAGTCTCCGGGCAATTGATGAAAGAGACATCGCAGCGCTCTTCTCCCTCTTTTCTCATGAAAAGGTTGTCCGCTTTATGGATATTGAGCGATTCGCGAATGTTTCTGAAGCAGTACAGCTGATCTCTTTTTTCAGAGAAAAGCTGGCCAGCGGAGAAGGCATGCGTTGGGCGGTGACCATCAATGGCCGTAATGAACTGATTGGCACCTGTGGCTTCCATCATATCAATCGTACTCACTATAAAATGGAGCTAGGTTACGACCTCCTGCCCGCTTACTGGGGCAAAGGTATCATGACCGACAGCATTCATCGTTTACTGCAATTTGGTTTTGAAGACATGCAGATCAACAGGATCGAAGCATATGTAGATCCTGCAAATCTCAATTCCTGCAGACTACTGCAACGCCTGGGCTTTGAGCAGGAAGGACTGATGAAAGAAGCCTTCTATCAGAAGGGAATATTCGTAGATGCGCTGGTCACCAGTCTGCTGCAGAAGAACTACAAATACGATATGCAGTTCTGACAACGCCTATAAATTTCCGGACGCCTTTACCTGCTGAAATTGTCTTGTTACATTGTCAATCGTATTAAGTGCCATGTACAATTATTGCAGCTGTTTTATTACGTTTGTAATCAGAAGATCATTACACTAATGAATTACAGGAACGCTACGCTGGAGGACCTTCCGGAAATTGTCGCTATTTACAATACTACTATTGCGGGCCGGATGGTTACCGCTGATACAGAACCCGTAACTGTTGACAGCAGGATGCAGTGGTTCAATGTGCATTCACCTGAAAAGCGGCCGTTATGGATGGTCGAGGACAACGGCATTACTATAGGCTGGGCGAGTTTCCAATCCTTTTATGGACGCCCGGCATATGACGGTACTGCGGAGATCAGCATTTATCTGCATGAAGATCACCGGGGTAAAGGGTATGGAAAAAAGATCCTGACTTATGCCATGGAACAATGTCCGGCAATAAAGGTTCACACCCTGCTGGGGTTCATTTTTGCGCACAACGCTCCTAGTCTCAGGTTGTTTGAACAGCTGGGATTTAAGGAATGGGCGCACCTGCCCAATATTGCAGTACTGGATGGCGTGGAAAGAAGTCTGAATATTCTTGGGAAAAGAATCTACTGATCATGTGGTGGATATATGCTTTACTCTCTGCTTTATTTGCTTCGCTGACAGCCATCTTTGCGAAGGTGGGCATCAGTGGCGTTAATTCTGACCTGGCGACGGCCATCAGAACCGTCATTATTCTGTTGATGGCCTGGGGAATTGTTATTTTCCGGGGAGAGGGCAAAGGACTGCAGCATTTATCCAGGTTCAGTCTGACATTTCTGGTGCTGTCAGGTATGGCTACCGGATTATCCTGGATCTTTTATTTCAAGGCGTTGCAGATGGGTAAGGTATCCCAGGTAGCCCCGGTAGATAAGTTAAGCGTTGCTCTAACTATTATATTATCGGCCATCTTTTTACAGGAAGTACTCACAATTAAGACAGTTATCGGGGCAGGATTGATCATAGCCGGAACGCTGGTGCTGATCTTATGACGGATGGTCAATTTAGAATAATTCCCACTGCCAATAACGTACAAGTTATTGATTATGAACTCCTGTCACAAGAATCATTTTAATAGATCATCGAAACCTTGCTGAGGATCGCACGCCATTTTGTCCCGAATGCCCCCTAAGGGCCTTTAATTATAGTTTGGACGAACAAGCGACGAAGACGCGACGAACAAGCGACGAACAAGCGACGAACAAGGGACGAACAAGGGACGAAGACGATACAAAATGGAATACTCACATTTTTATAAAAACCAAAGGGCATGTCCTGGTTGGACATACCCTTTGGAACTATGACATATGGCAATTAGCTACCGGCTTTCTGCCAGTGCAGTTGCTTTTGTTATTTTATATACACAGCGGCGGTTACCGGCGATAATATGATCTACCCGGCTGACGTTCACGTCTTCCCCCATGAGTGCGCGGAAGGTATTGAGTTCTGATTCGCAGATATTAGCACACTGAGTGGCTGCGCAGCATATAGGACAATGATTTTCAATGAAAACAAAGCCATCTTCTTCTGCTTTCCATTCTGCGAGGTAGCCTTCGGAGGATCGGATACTGGCAAATTTGGCTAATCTTTCAGCCAGGCCAGTAATACCGGTCATGGCTTTCATATATTTATCCTGCTGCTGGTACTCGCGGGCAGCCACTACTTTTTCAAGGGCAGCTTCTCCAAGTTCCTGGCGGATAGTTTCTATTAATTGTAAAGTCAGCTCAACATGAGTATCAGGAAAATGGGCATGGCCAAGTGGCGTAAGATCCCATATCTGTACAGGCCGGCCTACTCCCCTGGCGGATGTAGCCGATACCACAAGCCCGTCGTCGGCCAGCTTCAACAGCTGAAGCCGGGCACCCTCTCCTGTTATACCTAATGCGGCTGCCAGCGTAGCGGCCGATTGAGGCCCCTTCGTCTTCAGTAACTGCAGAAACTTGTCGGCAGTTGCTTTTGTGATGGGTCTATAATTTTCCAAGTTATTACTTGTTTTATTCTCAAATGTCGTAATTTTGTAGGAGTTAAAAAAATTTGTTGCCAGAACAACAGCTTAAAAAAGAGGAACATTCAATGAACGTCTTGATCTTCAACGGCACAATGGACAGCAGCCCTTATACAACTGCCAATCAGTTGACGGGCTACTTCGAGGAGCAATTCCGACAGAAAGGATTTTCTACGGAGGTGTTCAGCCCTGTTGACGGCCATATACCGTTTTTTGCATATCCAAAGGGAGAAATGCCTGATTCCGTTAAAAAGATGTGTGATGCTTTCTGCAAGGCGGACGTGCATGTGTGGCTCACTCCGCTTTATCACGGCAGTATGACCGGCGTTATGAAGAATGCGTTGGACTGGCTGGAGATGACCAGCAAGCTCAGTAATCCTTATTTAACCGGAAAGGTTGTAGCTTTGGTGTGCTGGGGGGATGGTTCCCAGGCCATGCAGGGGATTAACGCCATGGATTCGGTAGCAAAGGCACTCAGGGCATGGGTACTGCCTTTTTCAGTACCTATTATGAAAGAACATCTGTATGACCAGGAGACGAGAACATTTACCCAGTCATACAAGAACAAGTTCGACAGAATGATCTCTCTCTTAGGGGATGCACGGATCGGTGAAAGAGCGCCGGTAGCAAACGTGAATGTTAATCTCTGAGAATGAGGCAACTTGCATAATCACACGATGGTGAAATCTGTATAAAAGGAAGCATAATGATAACAGTATCAGAAAAAGCAGGCGAATATATAAAAGACCTTATGGTCAAGGAGAATCATGCTCCCGGTACTTTCGTACGCGTAGGCGTAAAAGGTGGCGGTTGCTCAGGACTGGAATATGTGTTGAAATTTGAGAGTGACGATCATCAGGAAGGAGACCAGACCTTTGAAGATAAAGGTGTTAAAATTGTGGTGCAGATGAAAAGCCTCCTGTACCTGTACGGCACTGAACTGGATTATTCAGATGGTCTCAATGGTAAAGGGCTTTATTTCAATAACCCTAACGCTACCCGTACCTGTAGCTGTGGGGAAAGCTTCGCGGTATAATTAATTATTACCAACAGGCTTCTGCATTACTTAATTAACTCGGAAAATGAGAAACAGCAACGAAATAATAGATGATATAGCCAACCGGGAATACGAGTTTGGCTTCACTACCGACATTGAGATGGAGATGGCGCCGGTGGGTCTGAATGAAGACACCATCCGTTTTATCTCTGCTAAAAAAGAAGAACCGGAATGGATGCTGGAATGGCGTCTGAGAGGGTTCCAGGCATTCAAGAAAATGCAGTTCCCGAAATGGCAGCATTTTGAGATGCCGGAGCTGGACCTTCAGAAGCTGTCTTATTATGCCGCTCCGAAGAAAAAGAAACAGCTGAACAGTCTGGACGAAGTTGATCCGGAACTGCTGGCTACTTTTGAAAAGCTGGGTATTCCTATCAACGAACAGAAAGCACTGGCCGGCGTTGCTGTAGACGTGGTGTTTGACAGTGTTTCCGTTGCTACTACCTTCAAAGAAAAACTGAACGAACTGGGTATCATTTTCTGCTCATTTGGTGAAGCCGTAAGGACGCATCCTGAGTTGGTGAAGAAATACCTGGGTACTGTCGTTCCTCATTCCGATAACATCTTTGCCGCCCTGAATGCTGCAGTATTCTCCGACGGCTCATTTGTATACATTCCTAAAGGCGTACGCTGTCCGATGGAACTGAGCACCTACTTCCGTATCAACGCGGAAAATACCGGCCAGTTTGAACGTACCCTGATCATTGCTGATGATAATTCCTACGTAAGTTACCTGGAAGGCTGTACCGCTCCCAGACGTGATGAGAACCAGCTGCACGCAGCAGTAGTGGAACTGATCGCACTGGAACAAGCAGAGATTAAATACTCTACTGTACAGAACTGGTACCCTGGCGATAAAGATGGTAACGGCGGTATCTACAACTTCGTGACTAAACGTGGTATCTGTAAGGGTAAGAGCAGCAAGATTTCCTGGACACAGGTAGAGACAGGTTCTGCTATCACCTGGAAATATCCGAGTGTGATCCTGCAGGGTGATGATGCTGAAGGTGAATTTTACTCAGTAGCAGTAACCCGTAACAAACAGATTGCAGATACCGGAACGAAGATCTATCACCTGGGCCGTAACACCCGCAGCCGTATCATCTCCAAAGGTATTTCCGCAGGAAACAGCGATAATACTTACCGTGGACTGGTACAGGTTGGGCCACGCGCAGCTAATGCACGTAACTTTACCCAGTGCGACTCCCTGCTGATAGGTGATCGTTGTGGCGCACACACCTTCCCGTATATTGAGTCAAGGAACAGTACTGCTACCGTTGAACACGAAGCAACTACTTCCAAGATCGGGGAAGACCAGATTTTCTACCTCAATCAACGGGGTATAGAAACAGAAAAAGCAGTAGCACTGATCGTAAATGGTTACGCGCAGGAAGTACTGAACCAGCTGCCAATGGAGTTTGCCGTAGAAGCGCGCAAACTGCTTTCTATCACACTGGAAGGTAGCGTAGGATAATAAAACAATTTACAAAGCAAAAACAACAGAGAAACATACAATCATGCTGACGATTAAAAATCTGCACGCAGAAGTAGACGGTAAAAAGATCCTGAAAGGCATCAACCTGGAAATCAGGAAAGGTGAAATGCACGCCATCATGGGCCCTAACGGCTCAGGAAAGAGCTCATTGTCTTCTGTGTTAGCGGGTCGTGAAAATTATACTGTAACAGAAGGTGAAGTGATCTTCGAAGGAAAGAACCTGCTGGACCTTTCTCCGGAAGATCGTGCACGTGAAGGCCTTTTCCTGGCGTTTCAGTATCCGGTAGAAATCCCGGGTGTATCCAACCTGCACTTCCTCAAGACTGCCTTGAATGAGATCAGAACTTACCACAATCTGCCTCCGCTGGAATCCAAAGAATTTCTGAAGCTGACGAAAGAAAAGCAACAGCTGGTAGATTTTAATGCTAATCTGATGAACCGTTCTCTGAACGAAGGCTTCTCCGGTGGTGAGAAAAAGAGGAATGAAGTATTCCAGCTGGCTATGCTCGATCCGAAATTAGCGATCCTGGATGAAACTGATTCCGGCCTGGATATCGATGCACTCCGTATTGTTGCTGCGGGCGTAAACAAATTGCGCAATGCAGATAAGGCTTTTATGGTTATTACCCACTACCAGCGTTTGCTGGAATACATCGTGCCTGACTTTGTACACGTACTGTATAATGGTCAGATCGTAAAGACCGGCACCAAAGAACTGGCGCTGGAGCTGGAAGAAAAAGGCTACGATTGGCTGAAAGAAGAGGTACACCAGAAAGAATCTGTATAACGCAATAAGAAACCATGACGAGCGATAAATCATTTTACGAATTTATATCCAACGGGGTACCCGGACCGGAGCAGAAAGTGGATGCAGATAACGCAATCATGCCTGCGCGCAAGCTGGCTTTCAGCCGCTTCAAGGAACTGGGACTGCCTACCGTTAAAACTGAAGAATGGCGCTATACTAACATACAGCGCTTTCTGAAAGACGCTTTTACCCTGGCACAGGAAGAGCAGGGCGCTGTAACAGCAGAGCAGCTCAGCAATGCCGGTATCCCTCAACTGGACAGCTACCGCGCTGTACTGGTGAACGGACGCCTGCAGGCTAACCTGTCTACGCTCCCATCCGGTGGCAAAATTACCGTTTCAAAAATCAGCGATGCAGCAGGCAATACACAGCTGCAGGCATGGTTTGACAAACACCCGCACCTGCAGTCGCAGCCTTTCGCTGCACTGAATGCGGCGTTGTTTGCTGATGGTCTCTTTATAGAGGCAGGCGTTAATGCCGCCCTGGATAAACCAATCCATATCATTCACGTATATACAGCTTCTGCTAACGCTTTCATTCAGCCACGCCACCTGGTATTGCTGCATAAGAGCGCTACGCTGGAGATCATTGAAAGCGCCATCGGCCTGAACGATGCTGCAATCACTTTTGTAAACGGAGTGACTGAAGTGGTACTGGAAGAAAATGCGGAACTCTGGCATTACAATATCCAGAGCACCATTAAAAACAGCCGCCACATCTATCATACTTCTGCTACTCAGAAAGCAGACAGCCGCTATCATCACTTTAACTTTACCCTGCCATCTGCAGAACTAACCCGTAATAACCTCAGCGTAGCGCTGACAGGTAGTAATACGGAAACTAATCTGCACGGCCTCTACCTGGCTACAGGCTCTCAGCATGTTGATAACCACACCTTTGTGGATCACCTGGTGGCAAACTGTAACAGTAATGAGCTGTACAAGGGCGTACTGCTGGACGACGCTAATGGCGTATTCACCGGCAAAATCCATGTACACCAGGATGCGCAGAAAACAAACGCTTTCCAGCAGAATAATAACCTGCTGATGAGCGAAAAGGCTAACATCAACTCTCAGCCACAGCTGGAAATATACGCAGATGATGTGAAGTGCAGCCACGGTTTTACCGTAGGTCGCTTCAGTGAAGAGTCTCTCTTCTACCTGCGTTCCCGTGGTATAGGTGAAGAAGCCGCCAAATCACTGCTGGTGAATGCATTTGCATTTGATATTACCGACCAGGTACACATACCGGCATTACAGGATTTCCTCGCAGATAAGATCCGCCAGTATGTAGCCGGCGCTATAAATAATTAATTCGATCAGAAATTCCGATCTTTGCACGAGGTCATCCAGGTTCATCCCGGATGACCTCTGATGCTTCAGAGACGAATGATAAATAATAGAGTATTATGCAACACGTACCAGATACTACTGTTCCGGCAATAGATGTAGAAAAGATCAGAAAGGACTTCCCGCTGTTACAGGAGAAAGTATACGGCCAACCACTCGTATACCTCGACAACGCGGCCACTACCCAGAAACCGCAAGTTGTACTGGATACGCTGATAGAATACTACACCCGCATCAACAGTAACGTACACAGAGGTGTACACCACCTGAGCCAGGAAGCTACCAATGCTTACGAAAACTCCCGTAAGACCATTGCCGGATTCCTGAACGCACGTAAACCCGAAGAGATTATCTTTACCAAAGGTACTACCGATGGTATCAACCTGATCGCCTACGCATTCGGCCGTGGCGAGATAAAACCAGGCGATGTGGTACTGGCCTCCGCTATGGAGCACCACTCCAATATCGTTCCCTGGCAGATGATGTGCGAAGACCGTGGCGCTACACTTCAGATCATCCCTATGGATGATAAAGGAGAGCTGATGATGGACCAATTCAGCGCATTACTGACAGATAAAGTGAAGATCGTCGCAGTTACCTACGTGTCCAACGCACTCGGTACCGTTAATCCTGTACGCGATATTATTGCCCAGGCACACGCACGCAATATTCCGGTGTTGCTGGATGCAGCGCAGGCTGTTCAGCATATGCCGGTAGATGTGCAGGAACTGGATGTAGACTTCCTGGTATTCTCAGGCCATAAGATCTACGGACCTACCGGCTCCGGCGTACTCTATGGTAAAGAAGAATGGTTAGACCGTCTGCCGCCTTACCAGGGTGGTGGCGACATGATCAAAACAGTTACCTTCGCAAAAACTATTTATAACGTTCTGCCTTATAAATTTGAAGCAGGTACCCCCGATATCAGTGGCGCTATCGGACTGGAAGCAGCTATCAAATACGTACAGCAGATCGGTGTTGAAAATATACAGGCATGGGAAGAACAACTGGTGGAATATGCAATGCAGCAATTCCAGCAGATAGATGGACTACGCTTTATCGGTAACCCACGCAACCGCTCTGGCGCTATCTCTTTCCTGATACAGGATATCCACCCGTACGATCTGGGTGAATTGCTGGACAAACAGGGTATCGCTATCCGTACCGGTCACCATTGTGCAGAACCAGTAATGGACTTCTTCTGCATTCCTGGTACTGTACGCGCTTCATTTGCCGTATATACAACCTTTGAAGATATAGACAGATTAGTGGCCGGTATTAAAAAAGCCGCCGCTATGTTAAGATAACCAGGATTATGACTATCAAAGAAAAACAGGACGAGCTGATATCAGACTTCTCCTTTATGGAGAACTGGATGGATAAATACGAACATATTATTCAACTGGGTAAGGAACTTCCGCTGATTGACGAAAAATATAAAACACCGGATCACCTGATCAAAGGATGTCAGTCGCAGGTATGGCTGCACACCGACATGCAGGACGGTAAGCTGATATTTACAGCAGACAGCGACGCCGTAATTACCAAAGGGCTGGTTAGCCTGATGATCACGGTTTTCTCCGGACAAACGCCTAAAGATATTGCAGCAGCTGAAATATATTTCATAGATGCTATCGGTTTAAGCAATCACCTCTCTCCTACCCGCTCCAACGGGCTACTGAGTATGCTTAAACAGATAAAGCTATACGCAATAGCGTATGAGGCGAAATCTCAATCACAAAAAAATGGCACAGAACTATGAGCGAAAATACAATGACACTACGCGACCGGATTGAAGAAGTGCTGCGCACTGTATATGACCCGGAGATTCCGGTAAATATCTTTGAGCTGGGCCTTGTCTACGAGATCAGAATTGGTGACAACAACCGTATTGGTATCATCATGACGCTGACAGCGCCGGGTTGCCCGGTAGCCGGCGACATCATTCGTGAAGTTGATGAAAAGGTCAGAGCTATCGAAGATGTCTCTGATGTGGATGTCACCCTTACCTTTGATCCACCGTGGAATAAAGAAATGATGAGTGAGGAAGCGCGGCTGGAACTCGGATTTATGTAAATAGAATAGATGTCCGGAACTTATGGTAGTTGATGCGTTGTTTCCGGAATATTGATTTAATAACAGGAACTAAATATTGGAATATGCGGATAGCTTCGCAAGAGTTTCAATAATTAGTTCCTGATTTTTTTTGTTTGAAGTATGTGTTAATAGCCCTGTTACTCCCCTTTCCTGCTGCTCTCAGAGATCTCATTTCTGCACATTACGTTGGCCTTTTCCGCACCTGAAGCCGCTACACTCAATATATAAATACTATTTTCTTATTGCTGATTCTTAATTGTCTGGCTACATATTTGCTTTGAACCAACCGGTCGTTAAGATTGTTAAATGGTTCCATACCTTTGTCATTCTTATTTACCTTATAAAACTCATTTATGTTAGAACAATTAACACAACTGATTCAACAAAGTGGTCTGCAATCTGTCATCAACAATCCACAAGTACCTAATCAGTACAATGACGGCGTGATAGCAGAAGCACAAAATTCCATTCTTTCCAAGTTTGGTCAGCTGAATGCCAATGGAGAGACACAGCAGGTGAATGAAGCCCTTCAATCTGCTGATCATCCTGTTACACAAAACATTCAGCAGAACTTCGCCGGCAACATTATGGAGAAGTTTGGCATCAATAGTGCAACAGCTGCAAGTATTGCAGCAACCCTGATTCCAGCAGTATTAAGTGCGCTGAGAGGCGGACAAGCTGGTGCCGGACAAGCTGCAGGTGGTGGGTTTAATATCCAGGATATTCTGTCATCCATTGCTGGCGGCAATTTAGGCGGTGCTTTGGGCGGCGGTAATCTGCAAAACACTATCAGCAACATCGGTGGTAAACTTGGTCTTGACAAAGACGGAGATGGCGATGTTGACCTGAACGATCTGAAGAAGATGTTCAGATAAGTACATTCCCCGGACGATTTCTAACAACTCCAATCGATAATTATGAGAAACAAACACTTGAGTACTGCTATCCTCTGTCTGGCCCTCGCTGCCATGGTTGCCTGTAAAGGAAAACCTTCTGATTCACAGATTCAGACTAAAGTAACAGAACAACTCAGTACCATGCCTGAGGTAACTGCAGATGTAAAAGACGGTGTAGTTACATTAGCAGGTAATGCACCGGACGAAGCGGCAAGAGCTTCAGCAGAAACGGCCGTAGCCGGCGTAGAAGGCGTAAAGAGTATTACCAATAACATTATGGTAACTCCTCCTGCCGCCCCCGCGCCTGTAGCTACAGATACAGCTGCAATGGCAAATCCTGCTGATGAAGCACTTCGTACCGGTGTTGCCGATATTACAAAAGACTTCCCTGGCGCTAATGTAAAAGTGGAAGCCGGCGTAATTACGGTTACCGGAGAATTATCTGCAGCAAAATGGAAAACACTGAAACAGGCGCTGGATGGCCTGCATCCTAAAAGAGTTGATGCATCAGGTCTGAAAGTAAAATAACCTTCTAAATTCATTGGTATGTCATTACAGGACAAATACAAAGAACTGATTGATACCGCCAGATCTGCCGGTACAAACAATCTTCAGGTGAATGAACGGGAAGGCGTACTGCACATCAGTGGAGAAGCTCCTACCGGCTCCGTAAAAGACAATTTGTGGAGTATTTATGGTAAGATTGATCCAAATTATCTCAGCGGAGATGTTGTCATGGACATACAGGTAGCTACAGCTGTTGAAGGAGCTAAACTGGAAGTCATCACACAATCATCTAATCTCAACGTAAGGAGAGGTCCGGGGACTGACGAACCTATTATCGGGAAAGCAGCGCATGCTGAGATTGTGACCCTGATCAGTAAACACAGTGATCAATGGTGGCTGATCAGGACAAAAGACGGTCAGGAAGGATATGCGCATGCGCAGTATCTGAAACCCGTTGAATAAACCTGATAGTAACAAACTATTAATAATAAAGCCGGATGGGATTCCATCCGGCTTTATACGTAATATACAGCAGCAATTTCAGTTCAGCACAGTCCCTATCTGTATATCTTTAACTTCAAGTTCTTCCGGCGTGAAAGTTTCCTGGAACGTACGATCGCCGACTTTATAATTTACCACTACATGAAAGTCTTCCTGGCGTAAAAGATTAACCTTGGTCCCAGGAATGATAAGACCTCCGTAGCGACGTTCAACACTCTTTTTACCTTCTACGTTGATCCCTGGCGGTAAAGGATTGCCTTCAAACTTCACCATGAACCTGGTGAGACTGAATCTGCCGGCAATAGCTATATCCGTTACGGTCTTTGTTATCGCAGAGGTGTTAAAGAACTTCAGGACGATTTCCGCCCGGGCTATGGTATATCCGCTTCTTATCAGCGAATACTGGGTATCATGCCCATATAGGATCAGTCGCTTTTCCTGCAGCCTGACCTTTCCTCTTCTGAAAAACCGGCTGAAATATACGCTGAATATACGTACCAGCGAAGCGCCCACAATCAGCCCTGCCAGGCCCCATAGTAAGTTTTCAGTATCACAATCCATAATAAACGCTGTTATAGTTACAGTAAAGTAATGCCTGGGCAGCGGCTACTTTGCTTCTTTAAGCATATAGCCATTCGCCTGCTTAGTCAGCTTATATTTGATAACGCGTTTACCACCGGAAGGAGTTGCATCAGTATCAGTCTCTCCATATACAGGGTAAGAGCGTACCACGTGAGGCTTTTGAATGTAGAATGAATCTCTGCCGCGATAACCTTTTAATTCTGGGTTGTCAATATCGCCTGAAAATATCCTTATAGCCTTACCATTCTCGTAAGTTACACCGTATACACTACCTGTACGCTCAGTACCCTGTGAATAGGTGAACATGTAGATTTCAGGGTTCTTATCATTGTTCAGATCTTCAATTGCCGTCTTTTCCAGCATACCTTTTACATCATGCAGGGTTGTACTATCCGCCTTTAAAGAATCTATGCGTGTGTCTGTATCAGCAATAGTGATAGAACGTCCGGAACCATCTCCCTTGGAGACAATAGCATATTTGTGATCTTTAAAGCGGAGTAAATTAGAAACGGGCTCGTTTCCGCCTTTTGTGACATTTGAGTTCTCCTCTCCCGGAGCCATTCCGCTACCTGCATTCGCAGTACCGCCACTGGCATTCTCACTTGAGCTATTTGCCGCATTCTCTGTTGCATCCTCCTGTGTATTATTGGAGTCAGACATCTCCTGGCCATTTTTCATAGGAGAATTACAAGCGATACCACCAATCAACAGTAAATAAATAATGGGTCTCATACAATCTTCTTTTAGTTTTTTATCAATCTGACAAAATTTCTAATGTGTCTCATAATGTGTTCATTATAAATCCAAACAAGGAATGTGCCTGAACGGCACTCCGCTTAGGTGCACATACAAAATGACGTGTCATTCTGCAGCTTAAATGGGGAAAAAATGCTACAAAAAATGAAGGTAAAGGCATTAACAAATAATAAATTTTTGCCGTTCGTCAAATCGACATTTGGAATAAGCAACCATGATTTTTATATTTGTGATACCAACTTAAGGGTGGACTTAATTCATGGAACTCACGACAAAGCATATCATGCGCAGGTTTTTGATATATTCCCTGCTGATATGTGGCCTGATTACAGGCCACGCCGGCGTCGTGTACGCTAAATCGCCGTTGAAGAAAAGCATCTGCTTTGAGCGCCTTTTCGACCATGAGAAGATCCACATCCGCTGCATTGACAGTGAAGACCTGGGTATAGAGGAACCGGACGATGACATGTATGTGTTCCTGAGAGTTACCAAAGTTCCACGGAAGAAAAGATATTATCTCAATACTACCACTCAACAATCCAGCTACACTACCCGGTTTTCGCAACTGGAACATAATCTTGAATTTTATATACCTAAGCAGGAAAACAAGACTGGGGTGTATCAGCAGCAACATGCTTTTCTGCCCGCCTATTACAGTTTTCTGTCGAGGTATACGCCTTTCTGAATAGTTTAACCCTTTTCTACAACGTACCCGTTTTTTACAAAATAACATACAGCTGCTAAACAGCTGGCAGCCTATTATTGCTTGTCGGCTGGAGCTGTGTGTATTCATGCAATACGGACCATTCTGAGATGGTCCTGTTAAACTATTCACTCCTATCATGCGAACGTCAAATACGATATATATACTGGCAATGAGCGCTGCCCTCGGTGGTTGTATTACCAGAGGTGAGAAAATGAACAATGAATCAGAATTAAACACTTATCCCGTTCTGCAATTGTCGCTTTGTGATACCGTTCTTCACAAAAACTACGTAGCCGATATACAGGCGGTACGTAATGTGGAAATACGTGCACGTGTTAATGGCTTCCTGAATAAGATTTATGTGGATGAAGGGCAACGTGTTCAGCAGGGGCAACTCCTGTTCTCGCTGAATGACGAAGAATATCGCTCTGAACTGACGAAAGCTAAAGCTGCACTTAGTAGCGCTATTGCAGAGGCGAAAGGCATGCAACTGGAACTGGACCGTGTGACAGTATTGGTAGACAAAAAAGTAATCGCAAAGAGCGAGGTAGAGGTAGCCAAAGCAAAATTGGCTGCGGCAAATGCCAGGATAGAAGAGGCACGCTCAGCAGAAGCCAATGCTGCCACCAGGCTGTCTTATACAGTTATTCGTGCACCATTCGACGGATATATTGATAGAATACCTTCTAAAACCGGAAGTCTCATAGGCGAAGGAGAACTGCTCACCTCCGTATCCGATATCAAGGAAGTGTATGCCTACTTCAACGTATCAGAGACGGAATACCTTCAACACAGCAGGTCTAACAAAGGAAAAGAACATCCTGAAGTAAGACTTGTGCTGGCTGATGGTACAGATTATCAATATGCCGGAAAAGTAGAAACTATAGAAAGTGAATTTGAAGAAACTACAGGGTCTATTGCTTTTAGAGCCCGCTTCCCTAACCCACAGGCTTTATTAAAACACGGTGCCAGCGGTAAAGTATTGCTGAGCAATGAGATGAGCGATGCAATGCTGCTGCCACAGAAAGCCGTGTTTGAGATGCAAGACAAAAACTATGTATTCGTCCTGGACAAAACCAACCAGGTAAAAATGAAAAACTTTGTACCAGGTGCCAGACTGGCTAACTGTTACATCGTACAGTCCGGATTGAATGAAGGCGACAGAGTAGTATACGAGGGTGTACGTAACCTGCGGGACGGGATGAAGATCAATCCTGCAGCTATAACACTTGATAGTATCAAGGCGCTGTAAGACGATTGTGCATCTAAAGCACATTCACACACTGTACAAGGTGTGGTGCTGACGGTCATATGCGTATGCTGCAGTAATTGCTGATGCCGGCTCTTCAGCCGGGAGTAGATTTTTCATTTTTTATTACACTGTTTTATGTTTGATACTTTTATAAAACGACCAGTATTGTCGCTCGTGATCTCCTTGATCATTGTTCTGCTTGGCTTGCTGGCTTTATTTACCTTACCAGTTACACAATTCCCGGACATCGTTCCTCCATCGGTGACGGTAACTGCAAAATATACAGGTGCAAATGCCGAGGTATGTGCGAAAGCGGTTGCAACACCGCTGGAACGTGCCATTAACGGTGTGCCCGGAATGACCTATATGTCTTCCGTTTCAAGTAATAACGGTATTACCCTCATACAAGTGTTCTTCAACGTAGGTACTGACCCCGATCAGGCGGCAGTGAATGTACAGAACCGCGTAGCTACCATCATCGATGAATTACCCGAAGAGGTGATTAAAGCAGGTGTAACCACTGAAAAAGAGGTGAACAGTATGCTGCTTTACCTCAATGTAATGAGTGAAGACACCACGCTGAATGAACAGTTTATCTACAACTTTGCTGATATTAACGTATTACAGGAACTGAAGAGGATTGATGGCGTAGGTTTCGCAGAGATCATGGGTGCAAAAGAATATGCTATGCGTGTCTGGTTGAAACCAGATCGTATGCTTGCTTATAACCTGTCTGCCGATGAAGTAATTGCAGGCATCCGTAAGCAGAATATTGAAGCGGCTCCTGGTAAAACAGGGGAAAGCGCCGACAATGACCCACAGGTATTACAGTACGTATTACGTTATACGGGTAAATTCTTCGACCCTGCACAATATGAGAATATCATCCTCAGAGCAAACCCAGATGGTTCAGTACTCAAGTTGAAAGATGTATCTGACGTTACCTTCGGCGCTCTTAGCTACGGCATGGTGTCTAAAACGGATGGTAAACCATCAGCATCTATCATGATGAAGCAGCGTCCAGGCTCCAATGCCCAGGAAGTAATTGCCAACGTTAAAAAACGTATGGCAGAGCTGCAGACAAGTTCTTTCCCGCCGGGCATGAGCTATAACTTTAACTATGACGTATCAAGGTTCCTGGATGCTTCCATCCATGAAGTATTAAGAACCCTCGTAGAAGCATTTATATTAGTATTTATTATTGTATACCTCTTCCTGCAGGATTTCCGGTCTACATTGATCCCTGCACTGGCTGTGCCGGTAGCACTGATCGGTACCTTGTGTTTCATGCAGATGCTCGGATTCTCGATCAACCTGCTGACACTATTTGCACTGGTACTTGCAATTGGGATAGTCGTCGATAACGCCATTGTCGTCGTCGAGGCTGTGCACGTGAAAATGCAGGAAACGCATATGCCGGCAATGGAAGCTACTATCGCAGCTATGAGAGAGATCAGTGGCGCACTGGTAGCCATTACACTGGTAATGTCAGCAGTGTTTGTACCGGTGGCCTTCCTGTCAGGTCCAGTGGGGGTATTCTACCGGCAGTTCTCGCTGACACTGGCTATTGCCATTGTGATATCAGGTATCAATGCAGTAACCCTGACGCCTGCACTTTGCGCTATTATGTTACGCCATCATGATACTACCGGCAAACGAAAAAACCTGTTACAGCGCTTCTTCGATAAGTTCAATTTTGGATACAACAAGACAGAACGTAAATATGCCACGCTGGTTGGCTACATTGCAGGACGTAAGATGATCACCATTGTATTAATGCTGGTATTCTTTGCCGCTACATGGGGAGCAAGTGCCATACTACCAGGTGGTTTTATTCCTTCTGAGGATCAGGGTATGATCTATGTAAACGTAACAACGCCAGCAGGTGCAACTGTTGCCCGTACCGAAGCAGTTCTTGATGAAGTACAGCAGGTAGCTGCCAATCTGCCGGAAGGAGAATCAGTATCTACACTTGCTGGATTCAGCCTTGTAAACGATGTTGCCGGGGCATCTTACGGCATGGGTATGATCAACCTGAAGCCCTGGGAAGAGCGTGAGCGTTCTGTGAAAGAAATCATAGCTGCGCTGGAAAAGGAAACAAGGAATATTGCCGATGCTAGTATAGAATTTTTCCCTCCTCCTACTGTACCCGGTTTTGGTAACTCCAGCGGTTTTGAGCTACGTGTATTGGACCGTACGGGAAGTGGAGATCTGAGGCAAACCTCTGACGTAACTAATAACTTTATCAATGAGCTAAAGAAGCGTCCTGAAATAGGTAGTGCATTTACCAGCTTTGACCCTGACTTCCCACAATACATGATCCATGTGGACCAGGCTATGGCGGCAAAGAAAGGTGTCAGTGTAGAAAATGCAATGTCCACGCTGCAAACACTGCTGGGTAGCTTTTACGCTTCCAACTTTATACGTTTCGGACAAATGTACAAAGTGATGGTTCAGGCATCCCCACGTTACCGTACAAAACCGGAAGATGTGATGCACCTGTACGTGAAAAATGATGCAGGAGAGATGGTGCCATTCTCTAACTTCATCAAAATGGAAAGAGTATACGGACCAGAGCAGCTTACCCGGTACAACATGTACACTGCTGCCATGATCAATGGTGATGCAGCTCCAGGTTTTAGTAGCGGCGACGCCATCAAAGCCATTGAGGAAGTAGCGGCTAAGTCGCTACCCCGTGGTTATGCTTTTGAATGGAGCGGTATGACGAGAGAACAGATATTGTCAGGTAACCAGGCGGTATATGTATTTGCACTTTGCCTGCTGTTTGTATACCTGCTGCTGGCTGCGCAATATGAAAGTTTCCTGTTACCGCTACCAGTGATATTGTCACTTCCCGCGGGTATATTCGGGGCCTTTATCACATTAAAAATGGCAGGACTTGAGAACAACATTTATGCACAGGTGGCGCTTGTGATGCTGATTGGTTTATTGGGTAAAAACGCAATCTTGATTGTAGAATTTGCGATCCTTCGTACTAAACAAGGCCTCTCTGTGCTGGAAGCAGCGAAAGAGGGTGCTGTATCACGTTTGCGCCCAATCCTGATGACCTCTTTTGCATTCATCGCTGGTCTGATACCGTTGTGCGTAGCCAGTGGCGCGGGCGCTATGGGTAACCGCTCTATTGGCACTGCGGCTGCAGGAGGTATGTTAATCGGGACTATCTTCGGTGTAGTGATCATTCCGGGGCTTTTTGTCTTGTTTGCTTCTATCGGTAAAAAGAAGGTCAATTTACAGACTCCTAAAGTAGCCGGTGCTATGAGCATATTATTGATCGCAGGTGTTCTTACAGCAGGATTATCCGGTTGTTATTCGCCATCAAAGGTGACTATCCCGGAAGCACCTGCACCACCTGAGACATTCGCTGCGCCAGGAGATAGTACCAATACAGCCGCCATCACTGATAGTACTGCAGTAATCGCCGATAGCAGCAGTATTGCTCAGCTGTCATACAAACAATTCTTTACAGACCCGCTGTTACAGCAGCTGCTGGATTCAGCGCTTCGTCAGAATACGGACATGCTGATCGCCACCCAGCGTATGGAGACGGTGCGTGCACAGCTTATGGCTTCGAGCCGGGCATGGCAACCGCAGCTCAATGCGGTAATAAGTGCCGGCGTTGACCGTTGGGGTGACTATACATTGAACGGGGTCGGTAACTTCGATACCAACCTCTCTCCTAATATTGATGACAAACGAAAAATACCTGGACCTACACCTGATTACTTTGCCGGCTTGCGCAGCTCATGGGAACTCGACCTATGGGGCAAAATGCGCAGCCGGAAAAAAGCCGCATCTTTGCGATTCCTTTCAAGTCAACAAGGTCGCCAGCTAGTTATAACTCAGTTGGTGTCACAGGTGGCAGGTATGTATTATCAGCTGATGGCGCTGGATTACGAACAACAGGTAATTCGGAGAAACATCCTGTTGCAGGAGTCGGCCCTGGCCACGGTGCAGATACAGCAGGAAGCTGGTCGTGCTACACTCCTGGCTGTTCAGCAATTCAATGCTCAGCTGCTGAATACAAGGAGCCTGGCGCTGAACCTCAGACAACAGACGCTTGAACTGGAAAACCAGCTCAACGCACTGCTGGGACGTTTCCCGCAAACCATTAAAAGGGATTCTTCCCTACTCAATACACCGCTGCCTACATTTGCAAAAACCGGCGTTCCTGCTGGTATGCTGGCATTAAGACCAGACATTCAACAAGCATCGCTGGAACTGGCAGCGTCTAAAGCAGATATAAAAGCAGCCAAAGCAGATTTCCTTCCCTCGCTGAACATCACTCCTTATTTGGGCTTTAATTCATTTAATGCCGGATTGCTGTTTAACACACCTGCTTCTTTAGCTTACGGTGTACTTGGGGGATTATCTGCTCCGATCCTGAACAGGCAACAGCTGCGTTCACAATACAATGTGACCACAGCGGCAGGTATGACGGCCTTTTATCAATATAGACAAAGCATTATTAATGGTTATCAGGAAGTGATCACCGCTCTGGGCAAACTGAAAAACGGACAGGAAGCATTTGCTTTGAAAGAAGCAGAAGTAGATATGCTGAGAGCTGGCGTTTCCACAGCTAATGACCTTTACGCCACAGGTTATGCCAATTACCTGGAGGTGATTACTGCACAAAAAAGTGTACTGGAAGCAGAACTGGCATTAGCTGGCAGTAAGAAAGACCTGCTACTGGGGGCCATTACTCTCTACAGAGCATTAGGTGGCGGAAGACAATAATTGTCAGTAGCTTAGCTACCAGATATACAATGCGGGTGTGGGAATGTACGAATAAGAAACTCAATTATTCGACATTCACACATCCGCATTTTGCATAAATATACCCGGGCGGAACGATTTTTGAGGTATCCCTATGGCCATTTATATTAAATAAGAATGATATTAATTGTAGATGATAAGCCGGAAAACATCCTATCCCTGCGGAAGATTTTAGAATTACATGATTTTGAAGTTGATACGGCGTCTTCCGGAGAAGAAGCATTGAAGAAGATCCTTAGAAACAACTACGCACTGATCATACTGGACGTCCAGATGCCCAGTATGGACGGCTTTGAGGTAGCTGAGACGATTTCAGGATATAGCAAGGCAAAAGATGTACCTATTCTTTTTCTTTCAGCTGTCAATAAAGATAAAAAATTTATTGCCAAAGGCTATGCTTCCGGCGGATTGGATTATATCACCAAACCTGTTGATCCGGATATACTACTGATGAAGGTGAAAACCTTCATTAAGTTATATGAACAGAACAGACAACTACAGGTTATGCATGCCTCCCTTCAGCAGGAAGTGGAAGTACGTAAACGTGCCCAGGCTGCATTAAATGCAAAAGTTCAGGAGCAACACTCCATTCTCGAATCATTGCCCCAGGTAGCCTTTACTGCCAGGGCTGACGGCGCTGTGGAATACGCTAACCGCTTCTGGTTCCATTACTCCCCTTCTCTTAGCCAGTTTCCGGTTACTTTTAATGATGACCGTGAACCTGTCGGCGTATGGGAGCAGGCGATCCAGGCCGGCTTGCCGCTGGAAAAAGAGGTATATCTGCTTCATCGCCTACATAACCACTACCGTTGCCACCTTCTCAGGGCAATTCCCCTGGAGGAAGATGGACAAATTATAAAATGGATTGGCACCTTTACAGACATTGCCCACCAAAAACAGGCAAACGAAATTCTTGAACAAAGAGTAGTAGAACGTACTCAAGAGCTGCAGGAAATGAACCAGGCGCTTGAGGCCAGTAACCATGAATTGCAACAGTTTGCTTCCGTAGCCTCACACGATCTTAAGGAGCCACTTCGCAAAATCCAGCTATTTGGTACCATTCTCCGTGACCGGCACATAGGCGGTAATCCAGATGCTATGCAATATATGGAGCGCATTGTCAGCTCCTCTGAGCGAATGACGCGTCTGATCAATGACCTGCTCCGTTACTCAAGGCTCTCTGCCGATGTCTCCTTCGAACCAGTAGACATTAACCTAATTATCAGGGAAATACTGGCAGATCTTGAGCTATCTGTCAGAGATGCCTGTGCAGAGATCACTGCCAGCGAATTTCCACTATTAGAAGCCGTACCCGGCCAGATCAGACAAGCATTGCAGAATATTATCAGCAACGCCCTGAAATTCAGCCGTCCGGGCGTAGCTCCTTGTATTCATATACAGGCGGAACGTGTCAGAGACCGGGAGTTTGACAGCATCCATGATGAAAACGGGCAGTATTGCCGTATAACAATCAGTGATAATGGTATTGGATTTAATGAAATGTATCTACCAAAGATATTTACACTATTCCAGCGATTACACAGCCATGAGGTATACGAAGGTACTGGTATTGGTCTAGCTATCGCTAAAAAGGTGGTAGAACGACACCAGGGCATTATTGGGGCCAGCAGTAAGGAGAATGAAGGCGCCACCTTCATTATTGTATTACCATTAGAGCAAAAGCAGGTACTTGTGTAACAGGTTAACGTAACGACTGTACAAAGGCAATCATCTCACGGATTCCCAGCACCTTATCAACACCTACTGTATTCAACGCATACTTAGGCATAAATGATACCTCTGCCTCAGTGGGATCCTGCACAGCAGTGAAACCACCCAATTCCCGGACGGTCTGTAAGCCTTCAGCGCCGTCCACATTCGCACCCGATAAGAGTATGCAGTATAGCCGATTGGTAAATACCTCGGCTGCAGACATAAAAGTTACGTCAATGCTCGGACGGCTATAATGTACTTTTTCAGAAGCATCGAGCGTCAGGGATCCATCCGGTTCTATAAGCAAGTGGTAATCGGAAGGAGCTATATAGATACTTCCCGGTGCCAACACATCTTTCTCTTCAGCATCTTTTACAGGTAGCAGTGTTTTGGCCGATAACAACTCTGCCAGCAGCGCATCATTATCGTTTTTGCGATGTAAAACAATGATCATTGCCAGTGGCCATCGGGGATCTAGTGTTGGTAATAATTGCAGCAGTACATTCAGACTGCCTGCGGAACCGCCTATAACCAGCAGTTTGGGTAGAGAGGTCATGTTGATATTTTTCTCCAGATCTTTTCTCTGTTTGCAAATGGTTTAAACAATGGGGCTACTGTTGTAAACCTGAGCGTTTCCTTTGCTCCAAGCGCCAGGAACCCTAATTGCTCCAGACTATCACTAAACAGATGCAATACCTTGTCCTGTAAGTCTTTATTAAAATAAATCAGTACATTCCTGCAGATAATCAGCTGAAACTCATTGAAGGAATGATCTGTCACCAGGTTATGTGCAGCGAAGATGATCTTTTCACGCAGCCGCTCTGAGAACTTCGCATATTCATAGTTAGCGGCATAGTAGCCTGAAAACTCCTGCTGACCGCCCGAAGCCATGTAGTTTTGCGAGTACTGCTGCATATGCTGTAGCGGAAATATACCTTTACGCGCCTTTTCCAGCACACTCTCATTAATATCTGTCGCATAGATCACTGACTTATGAAGCAGATTCAATTCATTCAGCAGGATAGCCATGGAATACACCTCCTCTCCTGTCGAGCAGCCAGCATGCCATATACGGATTAACGGATAGGTGGCCAGCACAGGCAATACCTGTTTACGCAGCAGTTCAAAAAAATGAGGGTCTCTGAACATTTCTGTTACATTGACTGTAATCTGCTCCATCAGGTAAATAAGATAGTCTGGATCAGACTTCACCCGGTACCGAAATTCAGCAAAACTAGGAAATCTGCCTGCACTATAGACACGCTGTAATCTGCGTTTCACCGAGGCAAACGAGTAATCCGTAAAGTCATATCCATACTGCTCCAGCAGGTCATTTAACAGTACTAAAACATCCTCATCCTTCAAATGGCGTAGGCTATCCATCATTGCGTAGTCGTTCTGTTTTGCCGCTGTAAGTTCGCAAAGTTTTCTGGCATTTCCATAGTCATATACCAGAATGGGCTCATATTGGGATATTAAGTCAAACAACAGGCTGTTGTTAGCAAACTACCTAAATCCAACGGCCAGCATTCATCGTAGATAATAGGCAGTTACTATTTTTAGTAAGCCTTGTCATCGTGATGCTTTAGAGTTTATATTCCGTACCGGATTAATGCCAACTTATGCCACTTAACATTATCAGAGGCTGTATTGCTACGGCCTTAATGCTGACAGGTATTACTGTCAGTGCATTCCATTATCCCCCAGACAAAGGAAAAATGCGATTGCTTGCTATTACTACGTCAACAGACAAGACACTTATCTCCTACAATGCTGATAAAAGCGTCTCAGAACTGCTGACTATTTACAAAACAGCAGAAGGTAGCTATACCACTACCCGTATTCCTGTTTATAAGAACGGGAAACTGGTTAAAACATACGTAACAGACGATGAGTCTTCACACGCACCTACCCTGTTTGCCGCCTATGAATATGCAGACAAGGGCAACATCCGAAGAATTGTCTACTACCTGCATGGTCAGGTACACGGTTATGACTCGCTCGCCTATAACAATACAGGTAAGATTACTGCACGGTATTCGTTCATTGAGACGCAGGATGGAATTGCATTTGAAAACAATAGTTGCCAGCATTATACCTGGGATAATAAAGGCAATATCGTACAGATAGAAAATATGGGACGTGTAAATAGAAAACTGCCTTTCACACTAAGTTCCACTACTACATATACCTACGATAATCATCCCAACGCTCAACAAAGCATTCCGGTACTGGCTTATATGGTAGATATAGCAGCGGTAAATCTCTCCGCAAATAATATTGTAACAGAAACCATCACACCGGTTACGGGCAACGGGAATATTGTAAACCGTTATACCTATGCGTATAACGAAGCAGCATACCCCAGGCAGATTACTACAACATATGCAGCTGGTGGCGAATCCATCATAACTGAGCTGGAATGGACCTGGTAAAGGTCAACACGTAATAAGAAACACCCGACGGACTATTGCCTGTCGGGTGTTTTCATTTAAATCTCTTGTATACACAACTTACTACTGTGGATACAAAATCTGAGTTGCCAGTACATCACCTGCAGTGAATCCGTTCCATGGCAATACAAAAGAGTTCATTACAGAATTAGCATCAACGCTAGGAGTACCCTGGATGAATACACCCTGATTCTGATTAGTGTGATAGAAGCCAATTGTATGGCCCAGTTCATGCGTGATAGCAAACAGTTTCTGACTTGCTGCCAGGCTGTTGTAATTGCTGTTGATTTCAATACTAACACCTGGACGTCTGTTTGATGATGGCAGGTAAGCACGTGCAATCCAGCTGGCTGATTCAAAACCCATAAACACACGGGTGTCAGAATTAGCCTGAGATGTCACGATGGACATACCTAATCTTGTTCCATTGATGGCATTCCAGTTGGCTACTGCACCCTGGATAGCTGTTCTCCAGGCGGCCGGTACTGCCGGATCAATGTACAGTCTTACGTTAGAGTTGTAGGTGTTACTGATGATGTAGGTACCTCTCCAGTGTTCTGTATCCGGAGAACCATCGGATTTGTCTGCTGCTGCTGCGCGTTTCGCCAGTTCAGCTTTTGTAATCAGCACATCGCCATCGATGATGTACGTGTCTCCTTTCAGCTGAACGTTTTCCTTCTTGAAACCTAACGTTTCCAGGTAACTTACTAATTTGTCTGATTCTGGTTGAACTTCTGTTACTGCCTTTTCTTTGCTACAGGCGAACAGGAATACGGACAATGCCAAGAAAAGAAATGAACGCAGAGAGATTGACTGGGTTTTCTTTTTCATACTAAAGTGGTTTTTGTTTGAGGGTAAAAAAAAAGAGCTCACTGACAGATGGAATGAATTTACAATAAAAATAGAATGCGAAAATAAAATATTACTATCACTGCTAAACACGAACCGGGAAATACGCAGTGGCTGAAAACAAGACAGGGTAAGCATTTTAAGCTTACCCTGCTGCAAGTATGTTGCGTCGTAACAGACTGTTAATTAGCACCCTGTTGCTCCTTTATAAATGCATTTAGTTTCTTTCCACTACCGGCAACCCATACAATATCTCCTTCCTGCAAATGCATGCCTGACTCAGGATTCAAGATCCTCCGGCCTTGTCTTTCCACTCCTAATACGATTCCACGGGTGCGTTCACGTATGCCCAGCTCACGTATGGTTTTATTAGACAAGCGCGATTTGTTTCCTATCAGGAACTGCCTCAAAGCGATCGGATCCGTGTCCTGCTGCTGTAGATCTACATCTACCGATATAGGTTCGAGAAAACTGTTGAATTTTTCCAGTTGTTCATCGGTACCAATTCCCGTGATAATATCACCTGGAAACAGACGCTCATGTTTATCCGGTGCATAAATCTTCTGTCCACTTCTGTTGATTAACGCAATGTTAATTCCGAAGTTTTCACGCAAAGCTAATTCAAGCAAAGTTTTACCTGCCACAGGCGACAACGGACGTACCTCTGCTACCGCCAGATGGGCATCCCACGGGGCCAGTACATACTTATTAATGTTGCCCACTTTAGCTTCACGCGCATTAAAGTTGGAAAAGAAACGTTGCTCAATCGTATTATAAAACGTCTGTATCTTATGCCTTAATACAAATATCAATACAATGATCGCAGCTGTTACGATCATTGCGACAGAATAAGAGAAGAACCGGTCCATGAAAAAGCCGATCAGGAATACGGCAAGTATCATCCTGGAAAATCTGACCAGCAATAAAGGCCCGCGGTACTTCTTTTGTTCCCAAATATTAGAGGAAGCCTGACTACTGATATTACGGAATGCCAGCGCCCACAGGAACGGCATTAGCAATGCCAGGGTAATCAGCGCACTCGCTACCCGGCCCCAATTGTATCCGTTAATCTTGATGTTAATTAGTGGTAGCAGGTAGTAGTATGACAATAACGTAATTGCCAATATCACTACCGAGTATATGGTCATATTTACCACATACGACCGTAATAGCTGCTTCCAGTCGCTTACCACCGAGATTGTCTGCGCCGCCGCGCTATAACGGTTCAGCGCCGTTCTCCACCTATGTGGAAGCAATGCGGATATTTTCTCGTAAAAAGGCGCTGACATACGTATCATATACGGCGTGGTGAATGTCGTAACCGCAGATACGGCTACCGCCACCGGATACAGAAAGTCGCTGGTTACCTTGAGCGAAAGGCCCAGCTGAGCAATAATAAAGGAAAACTCACCTATCTGTGCCAGACTCATACCTGCCTGTACAGATGTTTTTAATGGCTGTCCTGACAATAATGCCCCTATACAGGTGCTCAATGTCTTACCGGCCAGTGTCACCAGTGTAATAATCGCAACAGGAAGGGCATATTTGACTAGCATCGCTGGATCGATCAACATACCCACTGAGACAAAAAACACAGCTCCAAAGAGCTCTTTTACCGGTTTAACGAGATGTTCAATCTTCTCTGCCTGGGTAGTCTCTGCCAGAATAGACCCCATAATGAAAGCTCCAAGCGCCGGAGAAAAGCCGGCCTGAGTAGCCAGAACCACCATCAGCAGACAAAGACCTATCGCTGTCACCATCAGGGTCTCTTCATTCATCAGCTTCTTAGTCTTACGCAGCAGCGTTGGAATAAAGAAGATCCCTGTAACAAACCAGGCGATGAGAAAGAAAACCAGCTTAATGACAGAACTAAGCATCTCGCCGCCGGCAAATTGCTGGCTGACAGCCAAAGTGGACAACAATACCAACAACACGATCGCTACCAGGTCCTCCACCACAAGTATCCCGAACACAAGGCCCGCAAACTGCTGTCCCTTGATGCCTAATTCCTCAAAAGCACGTATAATAATGGTTGTAGAAGAAATAGAAAGTATCCCTCCCAAGAAAATGCTATCCATAGATGACCATCCCATCAACTGCCCCACAAGATATCCGAGTGACAACATGAATATGACCTCTACTATAGCAGTAATAGAAGATGAGCCGCCGACTTTTATTAGTTTCTTAAAACTAAATTCAAGCCCGAGGCTGAATAAAAGAAATATAACACCAATCTCTGACCAGATCCTTATATTCTCTTCATCAGAGACTGTCGGGACCAGGGATACATGTTGTCCCACCAGTAGTCCGGCCACAATATATCCAAGCACCAGCGGCTGCTTCAGTTTTTTGAAGATAAGTGTGGTGATGGCAGCTGCAATTAGGATCAAAGCCAAGTCGGCAATCAACGGTGGTAAATGTATCATTCGCTATTTCCAGTTTAGTAGTTCATATAATCTAATAACGCAAAATGCTCCGCATAGGTTAAACATGCAGGCTATAGGGCACTAAAACAAAATAAGATCAATTACTTCACCAGAAAATATGCTTGGGATAAATCAGCGACCGGATGATCGCATGCAGGTCCGGCAACAGGCGGGAAGCCTGCACCTTACAGGTAAATACAGTAGTGCGCGATAGAAACTGCTCCCTATCGGAACCGGTGCCTTCACGCGTTTCTGTCTTTACAGATACAATAAATGATTGATGAGAAGCTGTACATACTGCATCAGGAAACGGAAAATTCCTGTTATGCTTCAACTGCTGATCACATGACAATACTTTCAGATATGGCTGAACCGCGGCTTCAATAATACCGTCTTTCGGACATCCCGTCATTGCTGCGTTGACACTCAGTCCGCAGCAGAACAGTATGGTGGAAAGGCTCAGATATATTAAAGTCCTCATACGGACAAAGATATCGTTTTATCCTTATCCTCGTACCTTATCGAGCAGATCGCTGAGTAGAGCCGCCTCTCCGGCCGTTATTCTGTCCGCCAGATCATCATAGAAGGTATCCATTAGTACATCGACGTCTGACAGTAATTTTAATCCCTGGGGAGTAATGTTAATGTCCATCTTTCTCCTGTTGTGCGGACAAAGGCGACGCTGGACGTACTCAAGTTTCTCCAGTTTGTCCAGCAAACGGGTCACATCGCTGGCCTTATCAAGCATGACGTCTTTGATATCTCCGGCCGATACAGGCTCCGGATGACGACCTTTAATAATGCGCAGCGCATTATAGTGCTGCGGCAGCAGCCCGTGTTCTTTCAGATTTGCCCCAAGGGCATCACGCAGCCAGTTTCCTGTATACAACAGGTTCACGACGATTTTGTGATAATCGTCCTTGAACTTGCGCTGATTAATAGCTTGCTCAATCTTCATACCCCAAATATAATAAATATGCGTGTTGCAACATATTTGCTTTAATGTATTCTTTTAACAGTCTGTGGATATTTTAAATAAGCAGCGATTACTATATTTGTACCCCGCCATATTTCTTCATTGCACTACCTGCCATTTCTTAATATCCTCAATTCGATTGTCTATGAATATTCTGACATCTCCCTGGCCCTGGTATGTTGCTGGTCCGCTGATCGGCCTCACCGTACCACTGCTGCTACTACTGGGTAACCGGCATTTCGGGATCTCTGCCAACCTGCGGCATATTTGCGCAGCCTGCATTCCTGGCAAGGTACCGTTCTTTTCCTACGACTGGAAAAAAGAATCCTGGAACCTCTTTTTCGCTGCTGGTATCCTTGTCGGAGGTGCAATTGCTGCTACATTACTAGCTGCGGCTTCACCTTCCGGTATTCATCCGCAGCTGGAAAACGAATTAGCCTCCTATGGCCTCTCCTACTCGGGTTCGCTCGTTCCGGAAGACCTCTTCAACTGGCCGGCATTGCTCACTCTCAGAGGTCTGCTGGTAATGGCCGGTGGCGGCTTCCTTGTCGGCTTCGGAGCCCGTTATGCCGGCGGCTGTACTTCCGGACACGCTATCATGGGGCTATCCAATCTGCAATGGCCGTCCCTTGTCGCTACCTGCTGCTTCATGGCCGGCGGCTTCATTATGGCCAACCTCATCCTTCCTTTTATCCTGCACCTTTAACACACTAATCGTTTTACTATGCCTTCCATTAACACACAGACTGACTTTGAAGTACAGCTATCGCCCGATAAGCATACCACAAAAAAAGCGCCGTGGTGGCATCAATTGCAATACCTGGCAGCGGGCATGTTCTTCGGCATACTCCTGGTGAAATCTGAAGTACTCTCCTGGTATCGCATACAGGAAATGTTCAGACTCCAGTCTTTTCATATGTACGGGGTAATTGGCTCTGCCGTACTCACCGGAATCATTTCCGTGGCTATTATCAAAAAAGCCGGCATCAAAACATTTTACGGTGAACCTATTACTTTCCAGCCTAAAACATTCAATAAAGGACAAATATTTGGCGGACTCCTGTTCGGATTTGGCTGGGCTATCACCGGCGCATGCCCTGGTCCATTGTTCGCCCAATTAGGCGCTGGCTTTTCTGTTGTAATCGTTACATTGTTCAGCGCTATTTTAGGTACCTGGACATATGGCAGACTCAGGGAACGCCTTCCGCATTGATCGTCTAATGACGAATTTCTGGCCCTTCAAACATAAGCACTTTCCAACAGAAATTACTTGTTCCAACAAGGATAAAAACGACGCTTATCCACTACTAGCAAGCGAAACGGATAATCAAACGATTACTCCGTTGTTAATTTTTGGTTAACAGAAGAGTATTCGTCACGTTAACCAGATAAAATACATCCTTTACAAAAATACGGCGGGATGCTGCAAGCGCTCACCTATCTTTGTATTAGGTTTTTCATAGGATATGGTTAAAAAATTTAGGGCGGTATTCTTACTGCCCTTTTCATTTTCTTACTTTTCTTTCTCCTTTCGTATCTTCTTTCCCCATATATATTATCTTGAGCTTGTTTAAAGCTTCTATATCAGGATGACATACGCACTAATCACAGGTGCCAGTAAAGGCATAGGTTTATCAATGGCTCACCAGCTTGCTGCAAGAAAATATAATCTGTTACTGATTGCACGATCAGAAGAGGAATTATCTGCTGCTGCAGCATCATTGACTGCCAAATGGCAGGTAAAGGTGTTCTGGCTGGCTATAGATCTTTCCAAACCGGAGGCTGCCGCCACTATTGCAGATTGGTGTAAGGAAGGTCAATATCCTATATCGGTACTCATTAATAACGCCGGATATGCTGTATGGGGCAACTTCACAGATCGGCCACTGACAGAACATCAGCAAATGATCCAGGTCAATGCGGAAGCGCCCGTGGCACTGTGTCATTATCTGCTGCCGGTACTCCGTCAGCAAAAACAGGCTTATATCCTGAACGTGGCAAGTACAGCAGCTTATCAGGCAGTGGCTACCCTCAGTCTTTATGCTGCTACAAAGTCATTTATGCTGCTATTTTCCCGTGGATTAAGGCAGGAATTAAAAGATAGTAACGTTTCTGTATCGTGCCTCTGTCCCGGACCGGTTAAAACAAACTTTATCGACAGAGCAGGTATGCAGGCAATAAAAGAAACTGCGGATAAATACGGCATGATGCCGGATGATGTAGCCGAAACTGCTATTAAAGGTATGTTCAATCGAAAGGCTGAAATGATCCCCGGTATGACCAACGCTGCAACTGCTCTCCTTACTCGTATTGTTCCCAAGAGTATCGTGGAGAAGATAGCGGCCGGACTCTATAAAAAATAAGCCTTCAACTATAACCTGCCTTTAAAATATACACACGAAAAAGGCGGACCCATTCAAGTATCCGCCTTGTTATATGAAAGAAAGCAAATGATCATCTATTGTCGTTTATTTAAGGATAACGCCAGCCAGCCGCTGGTATAATAAGGTCGGACTATTTTCATGTTTCGGCTCGTACTTGCCGGCAATAATCGGCACATAAATCACCCTGCGGCGGCTTGCCTCTCCTACTACATTGGACTTTGCCACCCGATGCCACAAGCGGCCATCATGCACCGTCAGATCACCCGCATTAGGCGTAATAGCCAGCTCATTCCTGTCAGGCTTATGCCCGATGAAGTATTTCTTCCTGAACAGCATGCTGAATATGTTTTGCTTATGTGTGCCGGGAATAATACGTAATCCTCCATTCTCAGGCCGTAAGGTACTCAGATGAATCCCTACATTCAGCATCGGATTCAGCTTGCCACTCAGAAATATATCCCGCAGGCCATCAGTATGCCAACCCATCTGCGTGAAGGTACTTTCAGGACCATTCACATAATGATTCAGCACCATGCCGTCCTTTTCATTCTCTCCGATACGGGCACCCGGACCAATCAGTTGCAATAACGCCTGCAACCGGTAATCTTTCAAGAGATTTGACAGCACACTCGTATGCTGGTTGATAAAGGCAAAGCGCTGCACAATAGGCTGACCATTCAGGTCCTTACCATATTTAACAGGCACCCCGTTTACTTTATCGATATTTCCGGAGATCCACTTCTGCTGCACCTCCTCCGAAGCATCTACAATATCCTGCACTTCCGCAGGTGTAAGAAAGTTGGAAAAATGAATGTACCCATTCTCATCAAAAAAGGCTTGTTGTTCTGTAGTAAGTGTGTTGCCGAGCGTAAAGGTTGGATAACTGACAGACATAGATGTGTAGGTTTAAAATGTTTGTATAAGCTGTATGAAAGGACCATAAAATGGAAAAGCGAGACTTTGCTGCTGTTTGTGGTGAAAGACAGCGCATGATGATTCAGCAACAACAATAAGGGCACCTTTTGCTTGTAGGAAAGCAGGAAGAGTGAAATTGATATGTGCCAGATTTGAGACGCATTTTATTAGTCTACTAGTTTTGTAGGCTAAAGATAAGCAGTATTTCTTTTCAAACAAAAAAAATCCTTTGCCTCCCCCTTTTTTCGTCAATGGCCAGATACTATTTCTATCAGCATTCAACAAGCAAAGCGCTAATTCTTCTCCATCCTCTTCGCCTCAAATAGCCTTCTGTTTTCCATAATCGTGGCCATATGCGCCTGCCCCCAACCGGTAAGTTGCTCTATATGTGGTACCAGACTTCTTCCCAGATCCGATAACTCATACTCCACCCTCGGTGGTATCTCCGGATAAAACCTCCTGGTGACCAGGCCATCCGATTCCAGAGAGCGCAACGTAACAGTCAGCATCTTCTGCGAGATATCTCCGATGGTCTGAGCAATCTCACTGAATCGTAGTTTCCCTTCCTGCGATAATAACTCTATTATTAGTATAGACCACTTGTCTCCGAATCTGTCCAACACCTGCCTGATTGGACAGGTTTCACCCATCCACACATTTCCTAGTCTTTTTTTACTCATAACAAATTGATTTCCACGATTGTTACTAAAAGGTAAGTAAGTTGCGCCGCCGAAACGTTCTTGTTTCACACGCTCCTACCCTATACCTTTGACTTTCTGATAGAAAGTAACTCTCTGCTAAAAATACAATTATCATAAATATCTAAGGCAATGATTTATCAATAATAGCATATTTCCTTAACCTAGTTTAAGATTTCTTCAACAATATCTGTTGAAACATCTATTATCAGAAAAAAGGTATACTTTTAAATCCTAAAACAAGAGCAAACATGAAAAAAATCTCCATCATCGCATCAGCTTTACTGGCATTTTCCGCATCTACTTTCGCACAGACTACCTGGTCTGTAGATAAAGCACATGCAAGACTGGGTTATTCTATCACTCACATGACCCTCTCTGAAAATGAAGGTAACTTCAAATCATATGATGCGAAGATCAAAGCTACCAAGCCTGATTTCTCTGACGCTACTTTTGAAGTAAGTATCGATGTAAACAGCATCAATACTGACAACGAAATGCGTGACAAACATCTGAAAAGTGCTGATTTCTTTGACGCAGAAAAATACCCTACTATCACCTTCAAAAGCACGTCTTTCAAGAAAGTAAATGGTAACCAGTACAAACTGACCGGCGACCTGACTTTCCACGGTGTAACTAAACAGGTTATCCTGAACGCAGTATACAACGGTACACAGGAAAACGCTCAGAGCAAGAAAATGGTAGCTGGTTTCACTATCTCAGGCTCGTTCAAACGTAAAGACTTCGGCTTTGCTACTGAAGCTCCTGCAACTATGCTGGGTGAAGACGTGAAACTGAGAGCAAGCGGTGAATTTGTTAAAGAATAATCTAACATACGGCAATGAAAAAATTAGTTATATTTTCATCAGCACTGCTGCTCACAGCAGCAGTGCTTGCCTTCGCCGTTCTGGCACAGGCATGGACTATCAGCGGCAAATACAATATTGCCTTCTCCAGTAATGAAGCAAGCGGTATCTTCAAAACCTTTAAAGGTTCTATTGCTTTCGATGAGCAAAATCCTGCTGCTTCCAATTTCAGCTTATCTGCTGATGTAGCATCCATCAATACCGGTAACGCTTTGATGAATAAACATGCAAAAAGTGACGAATGGTTCGATGCTGCCAAATTCCCTGAAATCAAATACACTTCCAGAAAGATTGTCAAAGCAGGTACTGGTTACCAGGTAACCGGCGACCTGGAAATCCGTGGCGTTAAGAAAGAATATACTATACCTTTCACCTTCAAACGCACCGGTAACAACGCTACTTTTAACGGTACCTTCAAAGTGAACCGCAACGACTTCCATATTGGTAAGCCAGGCGGTGACGTCTCTGACGTAATTACCGTAACAGTTGCGGTACCTGTCGTGAAAGGCTAATTCTTAAATAACATATATGCTTAAAAAAATATTACTACTGGCACTGCTTGCAGTATTAGTAGGTGTACTTTCCGGTGTGGCTGGTATCGTTTACCAAAAGGTGTATATAGAAACTGTTGGAGAAGGATTTGTCGAAATCGCCAGTGTAAAAAATATTATAGGCGCTTCTCTGCTGGGCGCATTCGTAGCCGCCATTGGTTACTTCTTACTAAGTCTGGTATTGAAAGGTAAAACAGAAATGGTGTTTAACCTCCTGTTTGTTATCCTTTCCTTTGCAAGTATCCTGGGGCCTATCGGCTTCAAACTGCCGCTGGAACAGGAAATGCCTGAATTGTTCCCGGGTCTTGCCGTGCCAATGCACTTCTTCCCGGCACTCGGATGGTTTGCTTTAAAGCCGCTATTCGGTAAGTCAATCTAAAAAGCCATTTACTACAATTATACTTACAAGGGCTGCCCGGAATATCCAGGCAGCCCTTGTATCTTACCGGCTGAATGCCGCTTATTATCATACTGTTTATACAAACGCACTGAATCCGGTAATGGCCCTTCCCACAATCAATGAGTTGATCTCCTTCGTGCCCTCATATGAATATATCGCTTCGGCATCTGCCACAAAACGCGCTACATTATACTCCAGCAATATACCATTACCTCCCATTACCTCTCTTGCCCGGCTTACAATATCCCGGGTACGCAGGGAACAAAATACCTTGGCAATAGACGCATGTTCATCCGCCAGTAACCCCTGGTCCTGCAGCTCTGATAACCGGTATACCATTGTCTGCATCGCTGTCAGATTGGACAACATTTCCACCAGGTGATTCTGTATCAGCTGAAACGACGCTATAGACCTTCCGAACTGTTTCCGCTGCTGGGTATATGCCAGTGCATTCTCATAGGCACCTCTTGCACATCCCACTGCCAGCCATGCCACACCTGCCCGCGTCATGCGCAACACTTTAGCCGTATCTTTAAAGGATAACGCATGTTCAAGCCGGTCTTTTTCCTCTACTACACAATCCTTGAGCGTGATAATACCATTCTGCACAATACGCAGCGCCATTTTATCATGCATCTTTTCTACACTGAAACCAGGCGTGCCCTTTCTTAACAGGAAGCCTTTCACCTCATTGTCATCCACATCTCTGGCCCAGATCACCAGCACGTCGGCAAAGGTTGCATTGCCAATCCACTTCTTCTGTCCATTTAATATCCAGGTGTCACCATCCCGCTTCGCGGTAGTAGTCAGGCCACCTGCTGCCCCCGACCCTACTTCAGGCTCTGTCAGTCCGAAAGCGCCTATCTTCTCCAGCCGCTGCATTCCAGGCAACCATTCCTGCTTCTGTGCTTCTGATCCCAACAGGTAAATAGAGCCCATCGCCAGTCCGCTCTGCACGCCAAAGAATGTCGCCATAGAACAGTCCACCCGGGCTATTTCCATCGTAACGATTCCCTCCATCAGGAAAGACTTACTACTGCCTCCATACCCTTCATAGGTAGCACCACAGATATTTAACGCTGCCATCTTCGGTAGCAGGTCGTGCGGAAATTCCGCTTTCAACCAATAGTCGTTCACTATCGGCTGGATCTCCTGCTCCATAAATTCACGGACTTTCAGTTGCAAGGCGCGGTCTTCCGGACTTAACAATCCGCTCAAATCGTAAAAATCGCCATTTACAGGCGGTAATTCCTTCTTTTTTCCACCTCCGCTGCTCTGCAGCATCCGCATCAAACCAGAAAGCTGCTGGTCATTCATTTTGCCTACAGTGGCCATTACTTTTGGCAGATCTATCTTCTCTGATAAACGCCCCAGTTGTTCGAAGTCAATATTCTTCACTAAATGGAAGGCCTGCCTGATCGCTGATAATTTTACTGCCATGGGATTATGTATTAGTCCCTTAATTTAGCCAAAACTGTTAAATGATCACTCCACCTGGAACAATAATTTAGAAGAATCTGAAGATAAACGGATATGCGCAATCTCCTGTTCAACCTTTTCTTCGACCTTTTTACGGGCAAATAAATTATAAGGAAAACGTAACCAGATCTTAAATTTGATGGCGGGTTCTTCATTATCAAGGCGATAGCCGAAACGTATCTGCCTCACCTTACTTTTACCCAATGCATTAGTCAGATGACGGACTACTTCCGCCGGATTCTCCAAAGTTGTGAATTGTTGCATGATTAGATGGCTTAGGTTTAACTCTCTTAAAAGGCATTTCAATAAAAAATCTAACTCTAAAGGTCATTTCATTGTACTCCCGGGGATAAGGACGGTAGACTCAACAATAATTTTCTGGATCTAATAAGGTATCTTTGAGCGGACACACATTCCACTATGCTATTCGGATGATACTATACCTGTTCTCCCCCATCGATAGAAAATACAGGGGGGAGTTTAATCAACATACAAAACAGCAGAATATCAAAGTAACTGCTTACATAGCATTGATAGTCACCCTGGTGACGGTCAGTACCCGCGTTGCGTCATGGATCGTCCCTTACCAGGATATGCTGTTACCTGAACAATATACGGAGTATCTGCTTATCAACAATGTTATGATCAGTGTCTCTGCAATATTTACCTTTCTGCTGTTCCTAATTAAGAAAAGGCCTGATCCAAAGCAGCAAAATCGATACCACTTTGTCAGCATTATCTATACGCTTTTATTTACAGGCAGTTGTATGGCCCTGACATTCGTAGCGCAACACAACCCCAAAAACACAATGACCATGCTGTTGCTTGGATTACTCAGTGTGGGGGTACTGCTAATCCTGTCCATCCGCAATCTGTTGCTACTCTCCGGATCAGCTATATTTACCTTCGTCCTTTTCTTCGACCTTTTCCAGGTGTCTCCCGAGACCCGGGCGCTCAATTATGTAGCTTTCTGGCTCATTATCACCTGCTTTATTTTCATCTCCCGGCTTATATATTCGTATCATGCCAATTACTTTATTAAGATCAAAGTGATAGAGGACAAAAATGAAGAAATCGAGAAAGCTAATCTGCTAAAAAATGAGATCCTGGCCATCGTGGCACATGACCTGCGCAATCCTATATCAGGCATCAGGTCCGTCACACATCTTATGGAAGAATATCCCTACTCTCCCGACCAGGAAAATAAATACCTGTACTGGATCAAAGATGCCTGTGAATCGGCTGACCAGATCATTGAAGAATTACTCCTGGCAGCCAAACAAAGAGATGCCGGCATCTTGCAGACTGACTACATTTCGCTGAATATATGGCTGCAGGAAGTACGGGATAACTGGTTGCAGAAATCCGGCTTTAATCACCGTATAGCATTGGAGCTTCCGCCCCGCGAACTGAAGGCCCGGATACATACCGGTAAAATGCAGCGGGTAGTTGATAATTTACTCCATAACGCCGCTAAATTTACGCCGCTGGAAGGTGATATCACCCTCGGTATGAGACAGCACCGGGGTGGCGTGCGTATATCCATTTCAGATACGGGTATTGGTATACCGCCGGCACTGTTGCCTAACCTATTCGACCAGTTTACCAGCTCAAGCCGTGAAGGATTGAACAACGAACCTTCTAATGGCCTGGGATTACATATCTGCAAACAACTGGTACAGGAGCATGGTGGAAAAATCCTTGTGTATTCGCAGGAAAACAAAGGCACTGAATTTAGTATTGACCTGCCCTTTACCCTTTTCTAAGCCCCAAACCGGCAACACCACTTTTCCAGTCAGCAGTTACCACACCTATTTGTTAGCCGCTTGCAGTAGCTGCTGCGCCTCCTTATCATCATATTCCCTGGTAAGCTGCAAAAGCCGCTTCTTAAGCGCCGCAATGGTCTTCTTCTGCATGGCTTCATTGTAGATATTATGAAGTTCCTGCGGATCTGTGTCCAGATCATAAAGCTCCCAGTAATCAGCCGGTCCGTAAAAGCGAATTAACTTATATCTTTCGCTACGAATACCGAAATGAGGAGGTACACGATGCGGCTCAGGATATTCGTAGTAATGATAGTATACATCTTTACGCCATTGACTGGTGTCAGCTTTACCATCTACAAGGGGCATAAACGAGACACCCTGCATGTCAGCCGGCGTATGCACATCCGCAATATCCAATAAGGTAGGTGCCCAATCTATATTAAGCATAAATCCTGCTGTAACAGACCCTGGCCTGATCACACCAGGATACCGCATTACAAAAGGCGTATGCAGTGATTCTTCATAGATAAAACGTTTGTCAAACCAGCCATGTTCCCCCATATAAAAACCCTGGTCGGATGCATAAATCACCACAGTATTGGCTGCCAGACCCGTGCTGTCCAGATAGTGCAGTATACGGCCGATATTTCTATCCAGTGAGCGGGCTGTGGATAGATAATCCCTCATATAACGCTGATACTTCCACTCCGCCAGTGCCTGTCCGCTGAGTTGAAGTGAATCAAATTCCCTGCTCACCTTTCCCTCATAATACTGATAAAAAGGAGTATGCTGTTCAGGAGTAAATCGGGCATATTCACCATAGGCATCTTTGCCGTAGTCCAGATGTACCTTTAAGTCTTCTTTCAGGCGCATAGTACCAGCAATGGTCATGTCCTGATCCATTGCAGCTTTTCGTCCTTTATAGCTATCGGTAAATGTAGGCGGCAAGGGGAATTGTATGCTGTCATATGCACCCAGATCGGGCAGGTCAGGCAGCCATTCCCGGTGAGTTGCTTTTTCGCCGACAATCAGCATAAAAGGGCGGCTGGTATCCCTGCCGTTAAGCCAGGATACTGATAAATCAGTGATCACATTGGTGACATACCCATTCATCCGGACGGTGTCATTCGGTGTTGAAATGAAATCCGGATTATAGTATTTACCCTGCCCTGGTAAGACGCTGAAGTAGTCAAATCCCCGGGGCAATGTACCGAGGTGCATTTTCCCTATCCAGGCAGTCTGATAACCACTTTTCTGGAGGATACCCGGGAAGGTCTGCTGCGTATTATCAAACTTTTTTTCATTCAGTGGATATCCGTTCTTGTGACTGTATTTCCCAGTCAGTAACGTGGCTCTGCTGGGACCACAAATGGAGTTTGTGACCATGGCATGGTTGAATCTCACCCCTTCACGGGCAATCCTGTCGATGTTTGGCGTTTGCACATACCTGTTACCGTAGGCGCTGATTGCCTGGTACGTATGGTCATCTGAAAGAATGAAAATGATGTTTGGTCGTTTCGACTGTGCACTCAGTTGAGATGGTGCAAGAAGTACAATTAGTGCGACAACTACAGATCTGATACTGGCATTTTTCCCCATAATGACTAAGATACTCAAATAGTGAGTTTATCCCAGGCCTTGCTGATGAATCATATGTAAGATGTGGCCCCATTTCCACGGTCCGACACATGTACCACCTGTAATATACGCGTAGCGATGGCATTTACCAGCTGTGGATCTGCTGCGTAGTCTGCATTAGGCTGCAGATAACCATTTCCCTGTAACAGATAATCAATGGAATGATCCTCGTCAAGTACTGCTTTATAGTGCTCAATGCCCATTGATTCATGAGGCTGTACAACTACGATATAGTTGTTTCCTTTCAGATCAAAGTCTAATGTAAAATCTTTCATACGGCATTTTGTTTAGGAAGAACAGTTGTATGTAATCTAAATATAACAAAATTAAGGCCATGTAGTTGCAAAAAGATTTACTTTCCGTTAGTCTTCTTTTGCTCCCTTCTCCCCCGTAAACCAGTGCTCCTTTTGCTTGAACAGGACATTAAAAGTTGTGAGCGATCCATAGATTCTGGTGATGTATTGCTGTAAATTTACCTTATCCTCATCACTCAGCTGTTTATGACTATTGATCTGCTGCTCCAGCACGCGGAGGCGGTCTCTTACCATAACTACTTTATGGAAAAACGCCTCAATAGGTATCTCTTTGGGCTTCAATGAAGCATCCTTCGGCTGCAGTATCAGGGTACCTCCCTCCCAGCGGTCGCCTAAGGGCACAACCTCTGACATATCTCCCCATAACCTTAGTATCTTCAATAAAGATGTTTCAACAGCAGATACCGTTTCTACTTCGGCAGTCCTGTTTTCCATGTGCAGTATCTCAAACAGCGGATCAGTTTTGTCTACTTCGATTACCCCCTGATCCATAAAAGTGACAACGTACTGTGCATATTTTACATCAATGATGACGCCTGGTCCATAACGTGCATGCTGTACTCTCGAGCCTTTTCCGGCAGTTAATTCCTCCATTCCGTATTCAGTTTAACTAACAAAATAGCTAAAAATCAGGAATTAGAAATCAGGAATTATGATTTGGCTATCGGCTTATTGTTAATGCCTTACAAATGAACGAATGTTGCCCCACTTACTTAACTGATTATGTGTGAACACCTGCTGCTACCATCGTTATCTCACTTCCTTTCAGATAGTCATCCCGGCTGACATTGACTGCCGCCAGCCGGGATGAACAAGCTTCGAACAAGCGACCTGCTAGCGACGGCCAAGCGACCTCCAAGCAACGAACTAAACGTGGACTTGAAACCTCCTAGCGACGAACAAGCGACCTCCAAGCGACCTGCTAGCGACCTCCAAGCAACGGCCAGCACATGTACCTCATTCCTGATATATGTTATTTACAAGCTTACCACCGCTTTAATCACCCCGTTTGCAGGATCCAGCCAGCCTTCAAACTCATCTTTCACCTGCTCAAAAGTGACCCTGTGCGTGATATAAGTCGTCGGATCTACCTGCCCGTTTTTCATATTACGGATTACATGTTCAAAGTCTTCACGGGTAGCATTGCGGCTGCTCATCAGCGTACCCTCCCGTTTATGAAATTCCGGGTGACTTACCATCAGTTCCCCTTTCTGCAGACCGACCAGTACATACCTCGCCCCATGAGCCATGTAATTGAACCCGTTATTAATAGCCTGCTGGCTGCCTGTAGCGTCAATGACAACGGTAGGCATATCTCCGTTGGTAATTGTGCGTAGCCTTTCCAGTACATCCTCTTGTTTGCCGTTAATTGTATGCGGAACGCTTAATTTCTCCTTGCAGAAAGTCAACCTTGCATCATTGATATCCATGGCTATTACATTGGCTCCGGCAATTCTAGCAAACTCCATTATTCCAAGTCCGATAGGTCCTGCGCCGATGACAAGTACAAATTCACCTGGCGTCACTCCGGACCTGCGTACCCCATGTGCACCGATAGCCAGTGGCTCTACCAGTGCCAGTGCATCCATACTCAGCCCTTCCCCGTGTACCAGGGCGGCAGAAGGTACTAGCAGGTATTCTGCCATCCCACCGTCTATATGCACACCACAAACCCTGATGCTGGTGCAGCAGTTAGGTTTACCACTACGGCAGGCAATGCAGTTACCGCAATTGAAGTAAGGAATAAATGTAACCGGCTCTCCTACGCTAAATCCAGGTGCGTTGTCAAATGCTACCAGTTCGCCCGCCAGTTCGTGCCCCAGGATGCGGGGGTAACTGAAATATGGCTGTGTACCCTCAAAAGCATGCAGGTCGGTTCCACAGATACCGATCCGCTTAATACGTACAATGGCATGGTTGGCTGTCAGCACAGGCATGTCCGCTTCACCGTATTCAAATTGTCCGGGAGTGGTACAAGTCAGTATTTTCATAAGTGCATTTTCTTGTAAGGGACTAAAATAGTAAAAAAAAGGCCGCCTGGTATAGGTACCAGACGGCTACATATGCAAAAACCAATTTGTTTAGTCTTCTTTAGACATTTTCAGGCTGGAAGAATCTCCACTTTCTCCTTTCTTACGCGACTTTTCCTTCTTTTCGGCCTGTTTTTCAGCCTCTTTTTCCTTTTTCTCCGCTTCTTTTCTGGCAGCTTTTTCTTTCTTCTTATAATAACCACGCAACAGGAAATTATGTTTTAAAGCTTCCATATTTTCTCCAAAACCATCAGAGCCCCTACGTATGGACTTTACCGTTTTCTGCGCTTCGGTAACGGTTCCTTCCAGGCTGGTAGCCAGGCTGTCACTATACAACAGGCGGCCAATACTGCCTTTACCCTGATTGATCTGAGTGGCTATCCCGGCAAGTTGCTCGGTAATGATCTCTGCATTGGTAGCCACGCCTGATACACGGCTCAATACCACGTCATAATCCAGTGGTTCAACCGCGTGGATAGAATCACCGTCTTCTACGGGAGCCGCATTTTCCCTGCCGGAACTGATGGTGATCAGTTTATCTCCCATCAATCCGTCAGAACTGATACCAGCTACAGCCCCTTTTTTGATAAACGGCTGTACTTTTTCTTTGATGCGCAGGGCTACACGCGCGGTGGTATCTGACAGGATCTCAATACTTTCCACGGTTCCCACATCAATACCTACGAAGCGAACGTTGTTTCCGGCCTGCAATCCGCCCACATTTTTAAATGTGCCATACAGCAGGAAGGTGCTGCCAAACATATTCTTATTCCTTCCGATCAGGAAGATACCTATCAGTAACAGTGCAAAGGCTACCGTAGCAAAGATGCCTACCTTTATTTTCTGTTTTGATTTCTGCTGCATGCTTTACTATTTAAAGAAGTTATTAATGAGTTCATCAGGTGAATTTGCAAGTTCGTCATATGTGCCGGTTGCTATGTATTTACCATCATTCATGACTACTATACGATCTGCTACAATGCGGGCACAGTTCATATCATGGGTAATAATGATGGACGATGTTTCGTATTTCTCCTGCAACTGAATGATCAGTTCACTGATCTCGCGGGAAGTGATCGGGTCCAGTCCGGTTGTTGGCTCGTCATACAGCATAATTGCGGGCCGCATGATCAGTGTACGGGCAAGTCCGACCCTTTTACGCATACCGCCTGAAAGATCAGAGGGCAGTTTATCAATGGCATCTTCCAGCCCCACACTTGCCAGTACGTCGGTAACCCGCTTTTCTATCTCAGCTTCGTCGGTCATCTTCAATACCCGCGTCAATGGGAATGCCAGATTTTCTCTTACGGTCATTGAGTCGTACAGGGCACCGCTCTGGAACAGAAATCCGAGTTTCATTCGCATTTCTTTCAGTTCTTCGGAAGAGAGTTCTCTTACCTCCTTACCCAGCACTTCCAGTTTACCTTCATCCGGCTCCAGCAGTCCGGCAATACACTGTATAGTTACAGACTTGCCTTGTCCGGAGCGCCCAAGTACCACTATATTTTCACCTTTGTGTAGTTCGAGGTTGATATCTTTCAATACTTCATTATCACCGAAAGATTTCTTCAGATGTTCAATGCGGATGACCACCTCTTCATCAGTAGCCGTCGCTGTGTTCTTTTCCTGTACCAGTGTATCGTCCATAAGTATCGGCTTAAAGGTTAATAGTAAATCAGGTTTGTGATCTGTACGGCCACCGCATCTATCAGGATAATCCAGAGGGAAGCGCTCACTACCGCCGAGTTGGCCGCACGACCTACGCTTTCTGTACCCCGGGAGGAATGGTAGCCCTTATAACATCCAACAAAACCGATCGCATATCCGAAGAAGAATGTTTTTACGACGGAGGGTACTACATCACTAAATTCAAGAGCGGCAAAGGACTTGCGGAAGAAGAGTGTTGCACTGACATTATCCTGCACGTTCACGCCTACCCATCCTCCGGCCATGGCGAGTGCATCCGCCATAATAGTTAGTAGCGGTACCATTATCGTGCAGGCCAGAATACGTGTCACGACGAGGTATTGGACCGGGTTGGCGGCCGAAACTTCCATCGCATCTATCTGTTCGGTCACCTTCATACTCCCCAATTCCGCCCCTATACTTGACGCTATTTTACCCGCACAGATCAGGGCAATGATCACCGGACCTATCTCCCGGATTATAGAGATGGATACCATCCCCGGCACATAACTTTCTGCGCCAAATTCCTTGAGTGTAGGCTGCGTTTGAAGTGTAAGTACAAAGCCGATTATAAACCCGGTTATACCAACAAGACCAACAGAGAGATAGCCGACGATAAAACATTGCCGTACAAACTCTCCCCATTCAAATCCTCCACGGAAGATGTTTTTGGCAAAGCGACCTGTAAACACTACCTGGTCACCGACCAGTTCCATATATCTGTTAAAAGTTGAAGTAAGCGCACTAGCCATAGTTATAAGCATTGGGTCATGTACAGTGGAAAGCGGACATCCGCTGTTATATAGCAGATGGAATTTCATGCCATCACCGGAAACAATGATTTTCAGGCGGAAACAGCAATAATATAGTATAGGACTGGGTAAAATATTACCCAACCTGTGCTGTAAATAGTATTTACAAAACCAGTTTATTATTTTTGACCGGAATACATACGATTCTATGACTCATATCAGAACGTGGCGATTGTGCTTGTTGATCCTATTGATTGTAAGCGCCTGTAAGCAGAAGAAGACAGCTGAGTTTTCGGTGGACAAGATTCCGGATCCGATGCAGCACAATGGTTATGTGAGTAATCCCGATCATCTTATTAGTGATGAAACAGTATCTCAAATAAACGGACAACTGCGGCAACTCGATCAGTCAGGTCGTGCACAGGTAGCAGTTGTACTATTAGAGACAATTGGCGAGCGCGTACCCAAAGATGTTGCACATGACCTGTTCCGGTTATGGCAACCAGGGGATAAAGTGAAGAATAACGGTCTGGTGGTTTTATTGGTAAATGATCAGCGTCGTATAGAATTTGAAACAGGCTATGGCCTGGAAGGCGACCTGCCGGACGTGGTGTGTTACCGTATCCAGCAGTCTGAAATGCTACCCTCGTTTAAACAGAATGACCTTGACGGAGGAATGTCTAAAGGTATTGCCGCAGTAATTGATGTCTTACGGGTACCTGATGATTCAACGCAGGTAGCAGCAGATAATGATAGTACCAGTCATGCAGAAGAAGTGATGGTAAGAGTAGACAGCTTTGTAAAGGCGGATAGTGCAGCTTTTGCAAATATGTTTGGCAGTGCAGGTATAGCGGCAGACAGTGCCGTTGCTCACAATGCACCTTATTTCGAGGATTATTCACCAACGGATACCAATGACTATCCTGACAATGATACAGACGATAGTATAGGTCTGGGTACAATCATCCTGTACATGTTTTATGCCTTCTTCTGTACCATCTTTGTGGTGCAAACTACTGCGGCCAAACGAAGGAAGAATAACAGCGCGCTTTTTAGCATTAATATATGGCATAAGATCTGGCTGTATGGCGCACCTTTTATACTGATTTTGATACTGGTGAACCTATTCAATGTGAGATATCGGTGGTGGCTGCTGCCGCTGGTCATGTATGGCAATGTGATGGGCTATATGATTTACCGTACCCTGGTGATCCACGCTAAAGCTGCTTGGCTGGTAAAAGGTAATGACAGGCACCGGCTATACGAGGCCATGAATATCGCCAATCATGATATCTGGCTGGTAGCTGTTTTCTTTCCACTCCCCTTCCTGCCATATTACAAGTGGCATAAAAAACGGTTGGAGAAGCTGCGTTATGAGCCGTATGCCTGTGATGGTTGTCAGCAGCAGATGACAATACTGAAGAAGGGCGAAAAGCAGAAGGCGTTAAGCCCGGTGCAGCTGACAGAAGATAAGGTTGGCTCCATTGTATATGATGTATGGCGTTGCAAGCCGTGTAATACAAAAAAGGTCTTCGGATACCGGAGTCTGGATACAGATGTCGAGGAATGTCCGTCATGTATGGCTATTACATTAGTTCCCGGAAAAAAGAAGGTACTGCGTCGTGCTACCAGTAGCCGGGAGGGAGAAGGTATCCGGTATTATGAGTGTAAGAACTGCAAGCATACAAAAGAGGAGTATTATGCCATACCTAAGCCATCTTCTGGCAGCTCCGGCAGTTCCAGTTCTTCCTCTTCATCTTCGTCCTCTTCTTCGTCTGGTAGCTGGGGCGGAGGTAGCTCAGGGGGAGGTGGCGCAGGCAGCAGTTGGTAAAATTACGAATGACTGACGTTGATCATTGTTTATTGTCCGGAATAGGAATATTTTTGCATTATGAATTCTGAAAAACAACTGAGGAAAGGACCCAACTGGTGGCGTCAATTCGATTTTCTGGGACTGCATTTTCTGCCTATTCTGGCAATATTCACGCATGTCACAACATTTGACTGGATCTTATGTGCCGTATTGTATGTAGTACGTATGTTCTTCGTTACAGGCGGTTATCACAGATATTTCTCACACCGAACGTTCAAGACCTCGCGTGTTTTCCAGTTCATCCTGGCCGGAGGTGCACAGAGTAGTTTGCAAAAAGGCGTATTATGGTGGGGTGCTAATCACCGTGTTCACCATAAACATAGTGATACACCTGACGATCCTCACTCAGCTAATATTTATGGTTTCTGGTATGCGCATATGGGCTGGATTATGGGCCCTGAGTTCAAGCCAACCCGCTACGAGCTGATCAAAGATTTCAAGCAGCCGGAACTGTACTGGCTCAATAAACACCACTGGATACCAGGTGTAGTATTAGGTGTCGCCTGTTATTTTGTTGGTAACAAGGTGAACGGTGCTGGCTGGTTCGACTGGGGTGCAGGTCTTTCTACCCTGTTGATCGGTTTTGTACTAAGTACTATCTTCCTGTATCATGGTACATTCACCATCAACTCATTGATGCATAAATGGGGTAAACCACGCTATAAAACAGGCGATTTCTCCAAAAACAGCCTGATCCTTGCACTCGTAACACTGGGCGAAGGATGGCATAATAACCACCACTATTATCAAAGTGCAACCCGTCAGGGATTCTTTTGGTGGGAGATTGATATCACCTACTACATCTTACGTACATTGGGACTATTCGGTATTGTATGGGATATCAGAGGCGTTCCTGAGAAGGTGAAGTCCAGTAACCTGCTGACTGACGCCGATAAAGAAGAGGTGAAAGAAGCTAACAGGCGACTGGTAGCGGAAAACAGATAAACTTAGTCGAGTATTTCTTTTTTAAAGGAGGACGGTCTGATCAGTTCAGATCGTCCTTTTTTTGTGCCTTCAGGGCTGTCGGCAGAGCTAGAACAAGCTACATGACTATTGAGGGTAAGATTAGTGTTACAGGTATTCGGGCAGCGTACAGGAAGCGTACAGGCATAGTACTGACGTAGTCCAAGCAGCCGCCAGACAAAGCGTTAGCAGAGTATTAGCAGCGTACTGGCAGAGTTCAGATAAATCCTAAGCAGAGTACTGGTAGAGCAATAGTAGCGTATTAGCAAAGTATTAGCGGAGTGTTACGAGAATTTAGATAATGTCCAAGCGGAGAACTAGTAGAACACTAATAGACCGCAAGCAGAGGACTGGCAGTGCACTAACAGAGTATTAGCAAAGTACTAGCAGAGTACAAATGTAGTCCAAGAAGAATAATAGCAGGGTACTCATACAGTACTACCAGAGTTTTGATGAAGCCCACGCAGAGCAACAACAGAGCATTAGTAGTGCATAGAAGAAGTCTAGGCAGAGGACAGCTGAAATCCAAGCACATTTCTAGCAGAGCACTAATAAAGTATTAGCGGGGGACAGATGAAGTACTAGCAGACCTCAAACAGCTTCCACACAGATATCCTGCGGAAATCAAATGACGACTGTCAGTATCATTCAAAGTATTCGCACGCTGCTTACCAAGCCCTACCATTTCCTAGTGACTCCCAAGGTTGAAAGTCAATTACTTACGCCGATTCCCATAAAAATCACAAATAAAACAGGCCTGCAAACATCAGATGTTTAGTGAAACATCCTACCTTTGTAAAACATCAGACGTTTACTAAATGACGAAGCCAATCAAGCTTGCTGACAAAGTAATTGTTGAGTTACAGCAACATATCTCTCTAGGCAAGTACAAAGAGGGAGACCTGATTCCGCCAGAGCCGGTTTTGATGGAGCAGTTCGGGGTAGGCCGTTCCACTATACGGGAAGCAATCAAGACCTTAGCAAATGCAGGAATCTTAAAAGTGCAACAGGGCGCGGGTACATTTGTCTGTGCGCCCCCTGTCAAAACGGAACCGCTGGATCAGCGACTGCGTAGGGCAGGCATACAGGAGGTTAATCACGTGCGGCAGCTGTTGGAGGTAGAGATAGTCCAACTGGCCGTAATACACCGGCAACAGGGCGATCTGGAGGCAATGGAGCGATTGTTACAGGAAAGATGGGAAGCAATTAATGCAGGAGACTATGCCACCTGTGCCGATGCTGATATCCGTTTCCACAAAGCAATTGCCGGCGCGTCTCACAATAGTGTATTAGCTGATTTATATCAGACATTCTCGAATGTCATCATGGGTAGCTTCCATAAAAGAGAGGCGCCGCATGTTGCTCAATTTCAGCGCACCCATGATCTGCACGTACAACTGGCTAGCGCCATTCGTCACCAACAAAGCGACCTGGCCGTAAAAACAGTCCGGGCCATTCTTGAAAACAACTTTTAATTAATACTTATTGTCATGTCGATTCTCGTATTCACATTAATCCTCCTGGCAGGAGCCTTTATGGCTGGTATGCTGGGGTCCCTTACCGGTCTCGGTGGAGGTGTCGTACTTATCCCTTTACTTACCGTTGTATTTCATGTCGATATCCGTTATGCCATCGGCGCATCGCTGGTAGCGTCCATTGCCAACTCTTCGGGCGCGGCAGCGGCTTATATTAAGGAAGGTATCACAAACGTGCGCATTGGCATGTTTCTCGAAATAGCTACCACCACTGGAGCCATTGTAGGAGCTATATTAGCCGTCTATACCAGAACTGACGTCATTGCCATCCTATTTGGTATTGTACTGCTCTTCTCGGCTGCTATGACGCTCAGAAAGAAGAATGAGCATGGCGATAACACCAGTACCAGCAAACTGGCAGAGACGATGAAACTGAATGGCTCCTACCCTGTTAATGGTGTGGAAGTGCCCTATAAGGTACGAGGCGTAGCAGGCGGTTATGCATTGATGACAGTCGCGGGTGTTGTATCAGGACTATTGGGTATCGGCTCCGGCGCGTTAAAGGTACTGGCAATGGATGGCGTAATGCGTATTCCGTTTAAAGTGTCTACCACTACAAGTAATTTCATGATTGGTGTAACTGCTGCTGCTAGTGCGGTAATCTACTTACAGCGTGGTTATATCGATCCAGGAATCGCGATGCCTGTTGTATTAGGCGTACTGGCCGGCGCTTTCGGGGGCTCCCGTCTGCTCATGAAAATGAATACCCGCAAACTCCGTCTACTATTCTGCGTGGTGATAAGCGCCCTTGCACTTGAAATGATCTATAATGGTTTTACAGGTAAATTATAATATATGAAAAGTCTATTCTCAAAGTCATTCTGGCAGGAAAGGGACGTGGAAATGTTCATCGGGCAGCAACTCCGCTGGGGTGTAATCACTGCCAGTATTATTGCCTTCATCGGCGGCATCATTTACCTGATTAAAAACGGCGGGAATGTACCATCGTATACTGAGTTCACGGGAGCACCGGAATATGTCCGACATATACCAGGTATACTACAAGGGGTCGCAAGATTTGACGGTATGGCCATTATTCAGCTCGGAGTGGTAGTACTGCTGGCCACCCCTATTACCAGGATTGCATTCTCTATACTGGCCTTTGCAATGGAAAAAGATGTACTGTATGTGATTATTACGCTGATCGTGCTGGGAGTAATTACGTTCAGTATTTTCAGCGGATTGGGTGGATAAGGTATTGCACGTTTTATATGGAAGAATCAGTAATGAGGCTTGTGACGCGGTGCTGTCACTCCTGACTACTGATTCTTCCTATTCATCAGCTTCTTCTTTCGTGCTGCAACAACATGTTCATCGCATGACCAAATGACCCCGCTCTGGTAATTTCGCCATGATTTACGAAGAATATCTCATCTGCATTTTCAATTGTATTCAGTCTGTGGGCAATGATGACGCGTGTAGTATGCGCAGGTAACTTCTGCAATACAGCTTCCAGCTGTTGTTCTGTCACGGTGTCAATATTGGCGGTTGCTTCATCTAATACCAGCAGGTCCGGATTACGCAGCACCGCACGCATAAAGGCGATCAGCTGTTTTTGTCCAAGGCTGATGCCGTCATTTCCTGAGACAATATTGGTCGCCAGCCCGTCTTCAAAACGAGCCAGTAAGGTATTCAGGCCATACTCTTCCATTACTGCCTCTAGTTGCTCAGCAGTATAGCCTGCGTATACAGGATTGCCATATACTATGTTTTCCTGGATGGTACCAGAGAACAGGAACGGTTCCTGTAGAATAAACCCGATCTTACTGGTACGCTCTTCCGGAGAATAAGAACGGATATCCCTTCCGTTAAGTAACACCTGTCCTGCGGTAGGGTCATACAGCCGCGCTATCAGCGACGCAGTGGTTGTCTTACCTCCACCTGTAGGACCAACCAACGCGTAGGTTTTTCCCTGTTCCATATTGAAACTCACGTCGTGCAGTATCTCTTTACTGTCAGCATAGCCAAAATGTACGTGTTGAAAGCTGATCAATGGCGCACTCTCTTTTGCAGGACTAGCAGGTAGCACCTTCAGATCAGACTCCAGTTCCAGTATCTGGGAGATCCTGTCCCACCCAGCCATCGCCATCTGGAAGTTCGTCCATAGAATGGCCAGCTGGCGAATCGGGTTATAGAAGTACATGGCAAAGGAAAGATAACTAATCAGCAGGCCGACTGTAAATTCCCCTAAGGAAATCAGGTGTATACCATATGCCAGCACCGCCAGCAGTGCCACCTGTGAACAGAACGAGAACACAGGCGTAAAGACGTTATTAATGATTCCGGCAGATGTTGCCGTAGCGTAGTTCTCTTTATTCACCTGGTCAAAACGCTTGCGGAAATAGTCGCGGCGGTTAAAAGCAATGATTACTTTGAAGTTGCTCAGGCTTTCCTGAATTTCCGCACTCATGCCTCCGGTGCTCTTCATGTTGGCGGCGTTCCTCTTTTTCACCAGTGGAGACAGCACACGAGTAAACAGTAAGAGCAGTATCGCTGGCGCTAAGGTAGCCAACCCCAGTTTGAAATTAATTGATAGCAGGAATATGCCCGCACCGATCATTGACATAATACCTCCTGCAAACTGTACAAGCGACTGGGAAAAGAACTGGTTCATCTTGTCCGTATCATTATTGATACGGGATATAAGATCCCCGGTTTTATTCTGATTGAAGAAGGCTATTGGCAGCTCCTGTAACTTTACAAACACGGCATTTCTAAGCATATACAGCATACGTTGTCCTACCTGCCCTACCATCAGCGTCTGCCAGTAGGAAAAAAGCAGGTTGACAAGGAACATGCCGAGCAGCACACCCGACCACTTCAGAATACCTGAAAAGTCTTTGGTAAAAACGTAATGGTCGATGGTATATCCGACAACAAATGGCACTGTGATCGTTAACGCCTGGCTAATAACCATTATTCCGAAAACGGTAAGTAAAGCGCGGTGTTCAGTCTTTATATAAGCGAATAATTTCAGGAGGCGTTTACCTGAAGTACTTTGTTGAGCTGTAGTGTCTTGGCTATTCAGGTTGTAATTCATAATTGCTGGTACTGCGTTGAGAATTAAAGATCTGTACGTATTCAGGACATGTCTGCATCAGCTCTTCATGAGTGCCTGCAGCAACCACTTCTCCGTCCATCAGCAGGACGATCTGATCAAAATGCGCAACAGATGCGATCTTTTGTGTAACGGATATCAAGGTGAGGTGCGGATAATTCTCCTGCACATTTTCAAGGATGCGTTGTTCTGTATTGGCATCTACCCTGGCAGTGAAATCATCCAGCAATAGTATCTGCGGGTTGATGGCAAGCGCCCGGGCCAGCATAATACGCTGTTTTTGTCCGCCGGAAAGGCTGGTACCTCTTTCTGATACGACCGTCTCAAGTCCTTCTGGAAGACCGGCGACAAACTCCTTCAGTTCTGCGGTAGCTATCGCCTGTTTCATCAATTGCTCGCTTACATTCTCATTGAAGGCAATATTTTCCCGTAGACTCATATTGAAAACAATACTATCCTGAAATACTATCCCTACCTGTTGCAGCAAAGCGGTTTTATCATAGTCCAGCAAATTGGTATTGTCATAAATGATACTGCCATTATCAGGTTTAAGTAGTCCGACAATAACATTCAGAAGCTGCGTTTTTCCGGCTGCTGTCGGACCAATAATAGCGGTACGTGTACCGGCCTTGATAGAGAAAGAGACATCTTTGAGAACTGGCTTACCATCCATAGCAAGGTCTATATTATCAATCGCCAAATCGCCCTTTAGCATGTCTTTCACCACTCCTTTCTCTTCAGCTTCCGGCGCATATAACACCTCAGCAATACGGGTGAAGGCAGCAGATGCCTGGGCAATAATACTGCTCATAAACCCTATGACGATGATCGGAAATATTAATAGCGCGATATAGCTGTTGAATGCGGCGATATCCCCAAGAGACATCTCGCCTTCAATTACAAAGTGACCACCCAGCAGCAATGTAGACAGCGTAGCTAATCCCCCCAGGAAACTCAGTACTGGTACAAGTCCAGCGAAGAGACGCACGATGGAAATACCTAGCGACATAGATTCTCCGTTAGGGGCAATGAAGCGGTCATACTCCTGCTGCTGCGCATTGATGACACGTACCAGGGCAGCGCCCGTAATACTTTCGTTAATTGTTTTATTCAGTTTATCAATAACCTCGCGGCTTTTTTTATAAGTTGCACGTACCTTTCTCAATACAGCCCCAAAAGCGAAGCCCATCAGTGGTACAATGGAAATAATCGTTAATCCCAGTTTCCAGTCAATACGGACCATCAGAATGCAGCAACCAATGATCATGAATATGGAGGATGCAATAGATACTATAGCCTGTGCTACAAACAGCTTAACACTGTCAACGTCACCGGTCAGATTCGTCAGTAGTTTGGATGGATTTACCTGCTGGATGTACGCATAGTCCTGCCGGGAAATGCGTGCGGCCAGATCAGTGCGTAGCTGCCGGGCCACCTTCTCAGACATATACGTCTGAATAAGGCTTTGCAGATAGGTAAAGACGAATATTGCCAGAGCTGCACCCACAAACTCCGTGATCAGGTTACGCATGTTCAGTGTACCTGCGGAATACGCGTCGATACCTTTTGCTGTCAGTGCCGGTAATACAAGGTTAAGCAGGTTACTACATAACGCCATAAATATCAGCAGAAATAGCTGGCCCCGGTATGGGCGCAGCAACGACATTAATCCTGGATTTGCTTTTCCTGTTGTGGGAACAGGCTTATTGGTCTTCTTCATATCTATAGCAAATATATGGCAGCTGGGGTACCTTGTGTCCGCAATGGGCTAATTTACGCTAAAAATAACGGAGTTTTAGAAGGGAACAAATCAGTGACCGCATGCCTTTAGAGAATGACGAACAGGGGAACTACATATTGTATACAAAAACAAAAGTCCTCCCGGAAAAACCGAGAGGACTTTGACGCGTCTGCGTCCCAGATATTTTTTATGGAGCAACCCGGTTAGGCGATACTAACCGAAGGTTTCCATGAATATTCTGTAGATTGCATGAATACCTCCTTTTCCTTTGGTGAGATATGAAATTACAAATTTTATCCGAAAAAGCTTTGCTTACCTCCCCGTTTTTATCAATAATTTTCGTGTTATTTTTTAACCACATCTACCTTGCTGGCTGCCCCATCCGGTGGAACTCAATATTCATCAAATAATGCAGGATAATTATTGCTTTAAAACCACCCCATATCATTGCCAGGCAACATTCTACCAGTATATACCGGCACATTTCCCTGAAGCAATATCTCCTCTGATTTAAGCTGCTGATACTGCCCCGATTTCCCTCATCCCAGTGGATAATAAAGGCTCTCCAAAACATAGCTTAGATAGTAAAATAAGGCCTGGAGAAAATGAGCGATAAACAGCTAACCTATACAACGAAAGTTCACCTTTGTATGATATTCCGAAGCAATAATCACAACAATATACCTATGTCAACTAGGTATGCGTTCTTCTACCTTATCCGGCTAACGATGTTAGCCAAAAGTTATTATAAAAAAATAGGGGAATCTGAATGATTCCCCCGTGTTTTTTAGTTGTGTGCACCCTTCAAAGCAGGCGCAAGGCTTATAGTCATATATCAATGTACATTAGAAACTTGTAGACTTCGTCATTGCTTCCCTCTCTTTAAACGCATCCTTCAGCGATTCCAGCTTAGCCATCCCCCGTTCATACGCATCTGCTCCCAGCAAAAGGTATACCGGTGGTTTCTGCTCATTCACAATTGCTATCATCGCTGCCGCCGCCTTCTCCGGATCTCCGATCTGTGTTCCATCCATAGACTTATACTTGTCATGCGAGTTTCTGATCGCTGTGTATTCCGGGATAGGGTGTTTTGCCAAGGTCAGTGACTCTTCTTTCAGAAAGCTGGTTCTGAACGCACCAGGCGCTACCACTGTTACTTTGATACCAAACTCCTTTACATCTTCTGCCAGTACTTCTGTAAGGCCGATTACTGCATGTTTGGCTGCTCCGTAGATAGACCATCCGGTGGCAGGTGCAATACCGGCAATAGAAGAGATATTGATGATGTGGCCGGATCGCTGTACCCGCAGCTGCGGCATCGCCTTCCTGATCACATTCAAGGTACCAAATACATTTACGTCAAAAGCATCTCTGGTCTCACGGTCTGTCAGCTCCTCAATGCTACCCCCAATCCCATATCCGGCGTTATTCACTATAACATCCAGCCGGTTGAATTTAGCAATTGTATCCTGTATAGCTGCTTCCACACTGGCCTCATTCGTGAGATCCATCTCAAGTGGAAGAAAGTTGGCTGACTCGATACCCACTGCCCTTCTAAGCTCTTCTACCGTTCTTGATGTTGCTGCAACCTGCTGATCTGCGGCCAGCAACTGTTTTACCAGGCTTAGGCCCAACCCTTTGGACGCGCCGGTGATAAACCATACTCTTTTTATGTTGCTCATCGTCTGTTGATTTAATAATGCAAAACTAACACGCATTTACCTGCCAGCGCTTGCATCATTCAAACCAATGGTTGCACAATTCAAACAATTCTGAATGAAGACGGTGTCTGGCCTGTTTGCTTCCTGAAAAAGTTATTGAAGTGTGCCGGTTCTTCAAACCCCAGACAATAACTGATCTCAGACACGTTCCAGTTAGTATGCTTTAACAGGGCCTTGGCTTCACTCGCAAGACGCTCTGCTATATGCTCCGTAGTTGTTTTACCGGTAGTATCCTTAATAGCCCGGTTCAGGTGGTTAACATGCACCGACAACTGGTCCGCAAAGTCCCTGGCTGAACGCAGCGTAAACCGCTGGGAAGTAGATTCAATCGGAAACTGCCGCTCCAGTAACTCCGTGAATATGGAGGTGATCCTCGACTTGGCATCCGGATGCTTATACAGGGTCTCGGAGGGCTCCATCTTCAGCGCATAGTGGATCATTTCAGTCACATAATTCATAATCAGATCATACTTGTACCTGTAGTCTGAATTAATCTCATCCAGCATCTTGGTAAAGAGCTGACTCACATACCGGTCCTGCTCCTCATTTAACACATAGAACGGTTTACCGCCGGGAACAAACATAGGTAACTCATTGATATTGCTCCTCATTCTTTCTGTGAAAAATGCCTCTTTGAATATACAAAAGAAGCCTGTCTTTATCTCAGACAGGGTATCATAAGTATATGGCACCTGTGGATTAAAGAACACCAATGTAGTACCATTGATCTCTACACTCTTGTCTGCATAATGGTACACATTACTGCCCCGGATCAGGCTGACCTTATAAAAGTCCCGGCGACTGTACCGGAAGGTCTTTGCGCCAGCGCCCTGAAAATCTTCCAGCCGGAATACATTAAAATGACCGATATCCTGCTGAAGATTTTCCGGCAACCAGTTAAACTTCTGCTGATAGAACTGTTCCAGTGTTTGTGTTTCTGCCATACGCCAAAATTACAAAATTCAAACATTCTGAGCACTATCAGCCAAAAGTCATTTATACGGGGTGATGGTCACCGGACCTACCAGTCCCGATGGCTGTAATGGCCAGTCTGCGGCATTAAATGCGGTATAATTGATATTTACAAAGTTGATTTCGTGGTAATTACGCCATTGGATGGCATGCTGATCCATATACTTCATGCGGTTTGCCATCAGGTTCGCTACCTCTATCTTTATTTCGTTCTTACCCGGCCGGAGGTATGCGCCAATCCTTCCCCTGAATGGAATCGCCCAGTATATACCTGCATCTTTGCCGTTAATGGTTACCCTGGCACTTTCATGCACCTTGCCCAGATCAAGCACATATTCCTTTGCTGCTTTCTCAGGCAGGTTAAATGTCTGTGTATACACGGCAGCGCCACTATAAGCGTTCGCCGCTGTATCTGACAGCGTTGTCCAGGATGCCAGGCGATCCAATTTACGATCCGCCGGTTTAAATGGACCTCCGTTGGTAAACGTCAACTGCCATGGGCCTGAGAGCGTCAAAGGGTTGCCTGGTGCATCAAGATATGTCCATTGTGGCGTACCGGCTGCCAAAGTTGCTCCGACTTGTAATAATAGAGACTGACCAGGCAACAGTTGCAACCGCACTGCTTTTTTGCCGTTACGTTCTGAAACACGGATAGCACCAAACTGTGTACTTATAGGATCGGTAATGACTGCGGTTGTTGCCAGTTTATTCAGCGGTATCGTCTGATCTATCTTCTCTGGCGTGTGGTTTACAATGTAGTACCAGGTAGAATTTTTATCCTTCCTACGAATAAAACGAAGCCCCTGGTCTGCCAGTGTCTCCCTGGCTATACCCTGGTTTTCCAGTGCTGCCTGTACATTACTGCTGAGAATAACCTGCCCTTTTCCTCTCTTCACTACCTGCTGCGACCCATTGTCCTCCTTGAACGACAACTTCGAGAGAAGCGCTTTAAATTCCTTCCTGCGCGCCTCCAGGTTACCCAGGCCTGGTACGTCTCCCGGCAGCGATTCAAAGATGACGGTAGCCCCTTTTTCTGCAAGGGATATCATCTGCTCAAGGGTTGCTACTGGAATCAATGAGGCTTTCGGAACTATCAGCACTTTGTATGGCGCTGCTGCCGGATTAGTAGTAATCTCTCCGTTAGCAACATCAGCGCCTTTCAGCAAGCCATCGGAAATGAAATCAAGGGAATAACCGGCCTTCTGTAATGCTGTCACCTGCTTATAAAAAGCTGTTGGATATAACCACTCGTCAATATCGTGCACCTTTAAAGACATATCCTTGCCTTTCGGACGTTTCCAGCTGTCATACACCGGCCAGTAGATCAGCAGTTCATTGTCAGCAGTGCCGGTCTGCAACACAGACTGCACATTTGCAATATAACTGTTCAGCCCTCCTACGTGTGTCCAGAAGCTGTTGGTAGGCACGAAATTGACTGACGCATAAAACAGCCATCCCGGCCACGGAACGTCCTGCGGAGAAAAGGTATTACCATGATAGAATACATGGTTAACGCCTGCCAGAAAAGCCTGCTCCACTTCCGGCTTACACTGTGAAAGCGATGTCTTGAAATGTTCTGTCAGCCAGGTAAACGTCTCACAGGATACCAGCGGATGCCCGGCCACATGCGCTGCAGAAGAAGCAAATTTGAGCATAACCGGATCCGGATCTACATTCCGTACATCAGCACTATCTCTTCTCAGGCCCGGAATCGGGAAATATGTAGAGCCATACGTCTCGCATTCCGGTATATCTACGGCGGCATACAGGTCCAGCAGATTGCCGGGTGACCCATGCGCCTGGTTCTTCGTCACACCCTTATAGCCATGGGCCCATTTGGTCCACGGCCGGGTAAAGTTGTCCAAAAGCATTTCAGACATCGTTTCGCGGTAATCAGACTTTATACGGCAAACCAGGTCAGTACTATCATTGCTGGCCAGCTCACGTATATACTTACGCAGATCATAGCCTCTGTTCTTCTCAAATGCGGTAAAAAATGCAGGTGTCCAATCAGCATTATACACCTCATAACTGTCATTATAAAAGGCTCTTACTCCAGGCGCTTTGCCTTTAAAGGCGGTATCAAAACGATGCAGGTATACCGGCAAGGCTTCGGCAGACAGGTGATCCAACGTATAACCTTCTCCGCCGGGAGCGGCCCTTTTTACCTGTTGCAGCGTCCAGCCACTAAACAGTGCATACACTTCCCATTCGCCAGCAGGGGGTGTCCACTTCAGATTACCTTCCTTATCCACCTTATCCATCAGGGGTATACGTTCGTCACCTTTATAGGCGGTCAGCGCCTGCAATACTGCGCCCTGTTGTTTCGGCTCTTTTACCTTTATCTGCGCTGAAAACGGCGTATTGCCCCTGGCCTGATACTGCTGTACAATGATACGGGAAGCGGCATCTTTCCTGGCCACCTGCGGCCCACCAAAAGGCCAACCGGTTCCTGTGGTCAGGTCTACACTCATATCATTCCGGGCGGCGGAGGTAACAGTGTGCCGCAACAGATCCACCCATCTGGGAGAAAGGAAACTCACATACCTCGATTCATAGCCTTTCGCTCCATAGATAGGTGCAATTTCAACACCGCCAAAACCGGCATCTTTTAACATCTTCAGGGATATATCCAGTTCTTTCTCATCAACAGCGCTGCCTATCCACCACCAACGGGTCCACGGTAACGTCAGCCTGCTCTGCGGTGGTAGGGATGCCGGTTGTGCCTCAACAGATTGAATACTGGCAGATAGAAGGATAGCGGGCACTATCCAGCGGAAAGTTCTGATTACTGTTCTCATAACGTCATTTATTGTTCTACCGCCGACCAGTCAAATTCTGTGTGGGCTGCCGGCGATTTTGATGCTTTCATTAACTTGGCGAGCGCCTTTACTTTCTGCGGATATTCAGCGGCCAGATCATGTACTTCTCCTATATCATCAGAGAGATGGTACAATTCAAAACGTTCGGCACTGCCTCGTTGCTTGAAGCGGATCAGTTTCCAGTCTTCCTGTAACACCACCTCCTGTAAACCGCCTTCGTTGAACTGCCAGTAGAAGTAATCATGCTGCCGTGCGGGTTTATTTCCGTTCAGCGCTTCAACGTAAGATAAGCCATCTATTCCGGATAAAGTAGCGGAATGTGTAAGAGTGGTCAAAGTTGGTAAAATATCCCAGAAAGCCCATTGAATACTACTAACTTGTCCTGCTGACACTTTTCCCGGTGCACGCACCAGCATCGGTACCCGGATACCTCCTTCATACAGATCCCGCTTCACGCCTTTAAGTGGTCCGTTGCTGTCAAAAAATACCGGATCTCCCCCACCTTCTTTATGCGGACCATTATCACTGGTGAAGAATATATAAGTATTATTGTCCAGTCCCAGCTGTTTCACCAATGCGACAATCTCCCCTACATTCCTGTCCAGCTTTGACACCATCGCAGCAAAGGCGGCATGGGGTAATGGCTGGTTGCGGTAAGTACCTTTTTTCCTCTCATAAGGCGTTTCAGGCCCCAGTTTACTGCTACCATCTTCATGCAGGAAAGGTTGCATATCTGCCGTTGGAGGTGCCAGTTCTGCATGCGGCAGTGTAAAAGGCAAAAAGAGGAAAAAAGGCTTGTCCTTATTTGCTCTAATGAAAGTCAGCGCATGTTGCTGTATCTCATCCTGGGTATAGATGCTAGTGTCACGCGGTACCTTCCTGATTTGCCCCTCTTTCAGTTCGAACAGGTAATCTGTATAGTAGTTATGGGCATGCTGCTGATTCAGATAGCCGTAAAAGGCGTCAAATCCTTTTACCTCTGGCGACCCGGTAGTACCTGCTTCTCCCAGCCCCCACTTCCCGAACATACCGGTACGGTAACCGTTCTGCTGTAACAGCTGCGCCACAGTACTGTCCTGCGTGCGTAAAGGTAAACGGGTATTACCTCTGATATAGGCATGCCCCATATGCTTACCGGTCAACAATGCACAACGGGATGGCGCACAAACTGTCGTACCGGCATAAAAGTCAGTAAAACGTATCCCCTCCTGCCCCAACCTGTCAATATTAGGCGTCCTGACAGGGCTTTTGCTGTTATAGGCACTGACATTGCCATACCCCAGATCGTCTGCCAGGATAAAGATGATATTAGGCTTACGCTGCTGCCCCTGCACCAGCATAACTGCCAGCATTGCGCATCCTGTCAACAGTACACGCCAAAGTTTCTTCAGGTCCATAGTTATTGTTAATCAATGTGAAAATGCTGTTTGCGTGTTCTAAATTATAAAACTCGACCAAACTAATAGAGTAATAACTGGCAAAAAAGGGAGGCCGGGGCAAAATACCCCGGCCTCCCCTATCTATAATATCGTTATCCGCTTACTGTGTAATCTTAAAAGAAGCAACTGATTGCTCAATCAGCGGCGTAATTTTCGCTTCATCCTGTACTTTAGTCACACCGGTGATAATGTAAGCAATACCATCTTTTACAACTGTATGATTCAGCGCTACCACATCTTTACCTCCTGTCTGATCTGCACTGTACTTAAACCATTTACCTGGCTGACCATCAATTACTTTCTCTCCGCTGCCAATAAGCTGGAAGTTACTCATGTACTTACCCATAGTAGCCAGCGTGGCATTATGATACTCGTCGAAGCTCACTTTGCCTACTGTCTCTGTCACTACGTTGATGTTAGACCTGAAACCATCCGTCTCCGCCGGTGCAAGCAGGAACGTCAGTTTAATACCTCCCAGCGTAGTATCGGTTTTCCTCCATCCTTCCGGCGCATTAATTGAAAATTTACCAGCACCGGTATTCATCGTTTTCTGCGCCTGCTCCAGTAGCTCCTTGGATGTCTTCGGGGTGTTATTACCATTCTTACAAGCGCCTAAAAATAATGCACCTGCAACAACCAGTAAAGAAAAGTACTTCATAAATTGATGTTTATTAATCCGATAAAGGTAGAATCATTTTACTTAAAATCAGCATATCCCGGTCAACTACCATGCCGTCCATACTATTCCATAATGGCTTTTTTTACAGGTTTTCTATATTTAATACAGTTTTTTAATTTGAAATATGTTATTTTCATCTTAAGTCTTATCGTCATTATTGTTACTACCTGCACCAGATTATGTGGTAGAATATTCAAACAGATAGCAAATTATGGTCAGATACTATGCAATATTCAGGGATGGAAGTTATAGTCCGCTACACAATCTTGAATCAATTTCTGCTTTTCCGGAATACGCTCATATTCTCATGACAACGGATACCTTAAAACCCAATGGTTACGTTGAATCAACTATTTATCAGTTTGTCAATGCGAGAGGGGAATTACAGATGCTCAGGATCGGCAACTGGGAACTGCTGTATATCAGTCCGTGGACATTCGATTCTGACGGCCTCCGGTACTGCCTGTACAATCACCTGACCAAAACAGCCCACGAGTTCAGGGGTGAGGAAACAGGTTTGTCTTTCTTTAAAAATGACCTGTTTCCCAAGTTAAGGGAGCTATCAATCATTCCAGACTACCACCAATACCTGCTCAGCGAAAAAGTGGACCTGCTGGAAGAAGAGCTGACAGAACTGAGAAGAAGACTTTTTGAGGTAGAGAAAGTATTGAGAAGATAAGCGCCAAATGACATAACTTGCTGTTACAGAATAGCAAGGTTATGACTACATCAGGCGAAATCATTATAATAGGTGCCGGCGCTGCCGGTCTGCTTGCCGGCAGGGAATTATCCGCTCAATTCAAAATAACAATTCTTGAAGCCAGAGACGTCATCGGCGGCAGGATACATACTGTCTATAAAAATGAACATAAAGCCGCCGAAACAGGCGCTGAATTTGTACACGGCGTATTACCTGTTACCCTCGGATTGCTAAAGGAAGCAGGACTATCCTATCAGCTGGTCAATGGTAACATGTACCAGGTACAGAACGGCCACTGGGACCCCCAATACGAAATGATTGCAGGCTGGGATGAACTACTCGAAAAAATGGGCACTATCACCTCAGATATGACCATGCAGCACTTCCTTGACCAATATTTCCCGGCCGCTACCCACTCTGCCCTACATCTGAATGTCTCACGCTTTGTACAAGGCTATGATCTCGCCGACATGAACTATGTCAGCGTGAAAGCCCTGTATACAGAATGGACCAACGAAAGTGATAACAACTTCCGCATAGACAAAGGCTACTCCGCACTCATTCACTTCCTGGCGGAAGCTATTACCCATGCCCAGGGCCGTATCATTACCAATGCTGCTGTTACCGGCATTCAATGGTCTCCTGGTCAGGCTACTGTCACTACTGCCGATGGTACCACCTATACCGCTGACAAAGTCATTGTAACGGTACCACTGGGCGTACTGCAACAACAAGCTATCTCCTTCTCTCCTGCTTTACCTGCGCACCTGAAGGCTGCCGCAGATATTGGCTGGGGCACGGTGATAAAAGCAGTACTACATTTCAAAACGGCCTTCTGGGAAACGCATGCGAAGGATGTCGGGTTTATATTCGGAGAAGCGCCATTCCCCACCTGGTGGACGCAACTACCGGATACTACCCCGGCGCTTACCGGCTGGCTGGGCGGCCCTCCGGCTATTCCCTACCTGACGCAATCGCCCGCAGCCATACTGGATACTGCCTTACAATCTCTTGCTACCATCTGCAATAAAGATATTACAACACTGCAATCACTGCTGACCGACAGCCACGTTTCTAACTGGGCTGCCGACCCGCACATCAGGGGCGCTTACAGTTATAGCAAGCCCGAAACGCCGGCGGCACAGGCTATCCTGAATACGCCGGTTGCGGATACTGTATATTTTGCCGGCGAAGCTTTATACCATGGCACCAGTCCGGGAACTGTCGAAGCAGCCCTTTATACCGGCAAACAGGTCGCGGACTGTATACTGGCAGCCAGGTAATCGGCCATACCTTCGCGGAGCACTCCATACTGCCTGCATACCACCACAGCTATCTACTCACAGTAAGGGCTGCCACTGACGGCCAGCCCTTACTGATACTATATCATTACAACCTTGGATCCACCGGCTCACTCTCCAAAGCCAGCAACCCGAATACACACTGATGTACTTTTCTCAGGGGTTCCTTCGCTACGAAATGCGTAGCTGCCTGTACGCCCAGGGCAAACTCCTTCAGTGCAAGCGCCCGCTTAGTACCCAGTCCGCGCTGCTTCAGCCGCGTAAGATTAACAGGAGCAGTATATTCAGCTCCGTAAATGATACGCAGGTATTCCCGCCCCCTGGTCTTTATAGCTGGCTGCAATAGTCCTTTACTGCCCCGCTCAATGAAAGACAGTGACTTAACCACCATCCCTTCTCCCCCATTGGCCGTAAGCGCCTCCCACCAGCCAACGGCTTCCGCTACACTTTCCTCGTCGTCCAGATTCACCAGTTTCCAGTCGGTACGGATCATCGGGTTCCGCTCTCCGCCGCAATAATGGCCGATCGTCTCCATATGCCATACATGATCTTTGTCAAACCAGGTCCTGCCTTCCGTGGCTATGATATGGAACGGGGCCAGCTGATAGTCTGCCAGCGACTTCACTTCCCAGCAGTACTGCCGGTAAGCTGCTGTAAAACGGCGACACATATCTGCCCTTTCTTCAAAGTCGTTCCGCAAGGTAGTTACCGCCGGATTATCCGTACTGCGCAATACACTCACCACAGCGTCCATCGCATGTACGGCAGCAGTACCGGTAGCGGCATACTGATGCTGCAGTAAGGCCTGTGCTTTCGCATTCCATGGCATCAGTTCACAATCCAGACATACCCAGTCCGTCTCCTGTTCTTCCCAGAAGTGCCGGGTAGTCAGGGCATCCCGCACCATCTCCAGGAAAGCCTGCTCGGTAGTTTTATCCTGGAAAAATGCACGCCCTGTGCGGGTATAGCAGGTACCAATGCTATTATCTTCAATACCAAAACGGTCTGCCACTACCCGATTGTCTTTACAAACGATCACAATCGCACGGGACCCCATGTGTTTCTCTTCACAGATCACCTGGCGTACATCATTCCTGCGATAGTAGCTGAACGCACCTGCCGGATGTTCCAGGTAATCAGGCAACGCACTGGTTTCTGAAGGAGACATAGTTGGAGGCAGATACATCAGCCACTTCGGATGTATACTGAACCTGCTCATGGTTTCCAGTGCGGCAGCGGTATATTCCTCCCGTATCGTGATATTGTTAAGCAAAGCTGTTTCTATTACCTGTTTACCCATCAGATCTTCTATATCCAGTACATCGTCCTGCTCATGCTGCAGGTTGATACCGGTACCTGGCATTCTGATCGGACGTGCCGGCTCTACATAGGTGGCCAATGCGGGTACATCTACCAATACCTTTTCGGGATACCGCATGGCTGTCAGTTTACCGCCGAATACGCAACCTGTATCTATATCCATGGTGTTATTGAACCACTGCGCTGCATATACCGGGGTATGCCCATAGATCACCATCGCTTTGCCCGTATATGCTGCAGCCCAGTTATAGCGTACAGGTAGTCCAAATTCATCAGTTTCTCCGGTGGTTTCTCCATATAGGCAAAACTCTCTTACAGCGCCGGAGCCTCTACCATGCATCTCTTCTTTCAGACCGGCATGTGCAACTACCAGTCTGCCATTGTCCAGTACATAGTGGCTGACCAACCCGTCGAGGAACACTTTCAATGCTTCGATGAATGCTGTATCCTCTGCTGCCAGTTGTTCTACGGTATCTTTCAACCCGTGCGACAGCTGTACATTCCTGCCCCGCAGGTACTTCAGCAGTTTCATATCATGATTGCCAGGTACACATAGTGCGCGGCCATGCTGTACGGCGTGCATCACCAGTTTATATACTGATGGCGTATCAGGGCCTCTGTCGCACAGATCTCCCAGGAATACCAGCTTCCTGCCTGCCACGACTTCCACCGTATGGGCGGCTGCATCTACCGTGTGTCCCAGCTTTGTCAGCAACTGGCAAAGTTCTGTGTAACATCCGTGTATATCTCCGATGATATCAAACGGCCCCTGTTCTTCTTTCTTCACGTTCCACATAGGTTCACGCGTTATTCCCGTCACAGCGGCTACCTGGTCTTCACCCCGCAATTCATAGATCTTCCGGAATCCTTCGTCTTTCAGTCTTCCCATCCCTTTGCGCAGGGTATGGATATGCCCTGTTACTACATGAGCGGGGAGGTTTCTGTCTGCCCTTGCTTCATTCCTCGACAAACAAACCTTATCCGGCATATTCATGACGATGGCCACTGGCAGCGTATGATACTCCCTCGCCAGCGCTACCAGCTTTTTCCTGTCTTCCGACCTAACATTGGTCGCGTCCACCACGGTGAGTAAACCACGTTTTAACCGCTTACCTACTATATAAAACAACAGCTCAAATGCATCTTCCGATGCATCCATCGCATTCTCATTATTGCTCACCATTTCACGGCAACTGTCGCTACTGATCACTTCAGCTGCGCCGAACCATCGCCTGGCAAATGTACTTTTCCCTGATCCCGTAGCGCCGATCATTACGACAAGGGATAACTCGGGCACTTGTATCTTCATAGCTTCTGTCAACATTTTTCAAATTAAAAGGAAGGAGGCACTACTTTCTGATAAACACCGCCATCTGCGTCGGTGCGCCCGCTCCTTCCACTTCTTCACCAACCGGCTTTATGGCCGCTTCATATCCGTATTCTTCGCAGATTTTCCTGCACCATTCGCTGAACTGTGTACGGGTCCATTCAAAACGGTGGTCAGTATGCCGCATCATCTGCCCGTCTGTGGTGAAAGTGACGTTCCATTCCTTATTAGGCGTTGTTACCACCACTTTTGCCGGCCTGGCATATTCAAATACACATTTCTCCATGGCCCGCAGGCGTTCCGGATCCAGGTGCTCTATGACCTCTACTAATGCGGCTGCATCAAAACCTTCAATGCGCCTGTCCCGGTATACCAGAGAGCCCAGTATCAGCTTTAAACGCTTACGCTGGTTGTCTGGCAACTGGTCATAGCGCAGCTTCTGATAGGCGATCTCCAGGCTGCGGGAAGAAACGTCCATACCCGTGATATGGGTCAGCTGCGGATGTGTTAACAGCAGTTTCACTAACTTACCTTCCCCACATCCCAGATCTACGACTGATCGTACAGGCGTGCTGAGTAATTCATCACATACTATCTGAAGACGCGCGTCATGCAGTTTCGGTTTAGGCAGCGCTATCGTTTCTGCCCGCTCAGCATTTACAATCTCTTCAGGTATATCATCTTTCATCAGCATTGTCATCGCGTCATTCATCAGTGAGGTCTTATGACGCAGATAACGCCTGGCAATCAACTGCCTTTCGGGATGCTTTTCCAGCCAGCCTTTTCCTTTAGCCAGCAGCTTTTCTATTTCTTCCCTGTTGACCCAGTAATGCTTGCTATTATCCATCACCGGAATCAGTATATAGAGATGCGACAACAACGTGTGCAGCGTAGTTGTCTGCGTTAAAGTAACAGTGAAATAGCGGCTATTACCCCACTCAGGGAACTGGTCATCCAGTATATGCTGGATAGCGGTTATTTTGTAACCCAGCGGACCAAACATCCTGTATAACATTTCTTCACCACCATTTACAGGTAATACCGATAATTTCACTTCAAAGGGCATTGCTGTTGCTACCAGCTCAGGCCTGTCCTTACATTTGCCGTTCAACGCAGAAGCAAATGCTTTTGAAATCGCATTGCTCATAATGGATGACGCCACATAAGGTCTGTCATTCACGTATTGTTCCAGCGCAAACGCATTTCCTGACGTGCCGCTGTTCGCCCTGACCAGTCCTACCTGGTCTATATCCAGCAGTAATGCGCAGGTGCATTCCTGTTCATTTGCCACCGGATAAAATATATGCGCTTTACCTTTTCCCAGCTCTACTTCCTGCACCTTTGCAGGATGCTTGTGCAGTAGATAGCCAAGGTCTGTCGCAGGTGTGTGTGTTGTCGTAATCGTTAGTAACATCTTCTGTAAATTGACAATACAAAGGTGCGCAGTCAGTGCGAAGTCTTTTTGCGCAGACGACAACTATTATAAAAAAAGATCCGGCTATGCAGGTTAACTGGTTGATGCTGAATTATTATCCATAAAAAAAGGGGCTCCTAAGGATGCCCCTGCGTTAATTTCCATATTGCAAAAATGCCAATGGCTGCCAGTATAAAGTATACCCACCACCACCGCGTCAAATGGTTACCTTCGTCTTCCGCTGCTTCATGATGGTGATGGTCATCATGTTCCTCAGAATCAGTATAGTACATAAAGATCTCCCAATAATGGACTTCCAGATCAGCGACTGTCAGTATCTGTTCTTCCCCCTTATACTGGTATCTGAGACCTGCCAGCAGTGCCAGCTCATTTTTCTCTATCAATTCGTCCATAGCAGCCAGCAACTGCGATCCTTCATCATCGGGCAAAATTCCCGTCTCCAGGTATCGGGTCAATAGTGCGCTTGTCTCCTTCATTTCCATGCGGCAATTTATAAAACATTCCCGACTGGCAAAACTACCGGCATGATAACTTACAATTACTTTCCCCTTGCAGTCTGGTAAATTGCTGGTAACTTTAGCCTGAAAACTCATCAGGGTATGCAATTCCGAAACATTCCCCCGCCAGACTATCTCAAAGATTACGTCCGACACTTCTGGGTCATTGAAAGTCATCATACAGATGTATCCGCCGCCACCTTCCGCACCATTGCCGACGGCTGCCCCGGACTGATATTTCAACACCAGGATCAGGGGATACTCTTTCAGAATGACAAACAACTGGCCGGCGCTATCCTTTACGGACAAGCCACCCGCCATGCTGCCCTGCGTATCCGCGGAGGATTTGATACCATCGGCGTATACTTTTATCCCCATGCACTAAAGACCATTTTCGGACTGAACGCAGACGAACTGACCGACGATTGCATTGACCTTAATCTGCTGGAAAGTACCCGTAGTTTTCAGTTGCAGAACCGGCTGACAAACACCTTTTCCTCCCAGTCAAGAATTGACACCATCTGCTCCTTCCTGCTGGCACAAATTGCTGAAAATGACAGGTATACTGATCCGTCTATGCAATATGCCATAGACCGCATCCGGCAAACAAACGGGCATATTTCTGTTAAAGCCCTGCGGGAAGAACTACAGCTGTCAGAACGAAGCTTTGAAAGGAAATTTAAACAACATATCGGGCTGACACCTAAGCTGTTTGCTCGTATTGCCCAATTCCAGGCTTGTATGCAGCTGCTGCGGCAAAGCAATTACAATAAGCTGTCTGACATTGCTTTTGAACATGATTATGCCGACCAGTCGCATTTTATCCGTTCCTTCAGGGAATTTGCAGGTCTCTCCCCTTTCCAGTTCCGGAAACGATCAGAAGAGCTGATTGAAAACTTCTCCATCCTCACAAAATAGGCCCTGCCGGTTTTGTTCTATTTTCCGGTATGCAGTCATTATAGCTTTGGGACATAAAACAAACTGTAATGAAACTCATCATCTTTGGCGCAACAGGCGGCACCGGCAAACAACTCACTGAACAAGCGCTGGCCCAGGGCCACACGGTTACCGCATTTGTACGCGATCCCTCCCGCATGGACATTATACATTCCAATCTCAATATTGCACAGGGCGATGTCATGGACCCCGGGGCTATCCTGCCGGCCATGCAGGGACACGATGCTGTGTTGTGCGCGATCGGTTCCCCTGCCAATAAGATCGGTAAGATCAGATCCACCGGCACCCAAAATATCATCCGGGCGATGAAGGCCAGCGGCATAAAACGGCTTGTTTGTCAGACGTCGCTTGGCTATGGCGATAGTAAAGAGACACTTCGTCAGACGCCGTTTATCTTCAGGCATATCATCGTTCCTTTCATCCTGAAAAAAGGTTTTGCAGATCATGCTTTGCAAGAAGAATACATAAAACAGAGCCAGCTGGAATGGGTCATTGCCAGACCAGCAAATCTCACTGACGGCGCATTGACACGCACATACAAAAAAGGATTTCCTGCTACAGAAAAACAACTGAAAATGAAAATCTCCCGTGCAGATGTTGCAGATTTTATGCTACGGCAGCTGACTGATAATACTTACCTGCGTAAAACACCAGGTTTATCATACTAATAAAAAGTCCCGGACAACGATCCGGGACTTCACTGATATATTTACAACTGAATGTCATTGCCAGGCTCCAGCTCATAGGCTGCTTTATCTTTTTCAAAGATCCTGGCGGCGACGCTACCTTCAAGCGTGATGCGGTCACCCTTTACCCTGATCCAGCTGCCTTCCCTTAGCCCAAGCACCGGCAGGTCCTGCTGTACCTGAAATTCGCGGATACGCGTCTCCCTGGTTTCCCCCATATGTGGCAGATCAGGAATAGGATCGAGATAGTGCGGATTGAGGTTGAAAGGGATCAGTCCCATTGTATCAAAACTAGGCGGATACACAATAGGCATATCATTGGTCGTTTGCATATTTACACCACCAATATTACTGCCGGCACTTGTACCCAGGTAAGGCGCACCTTTTTCCACCGCCCCCCGCAATACATGCATTAATCCCTGTTCATGCAGCTGCTTTACCAGCAGGAAAGTATTGCCGCCACCTGTGAAAAATGCTGCGCCACCACGGATCGCTTCCGCCGGATCAGCAAAAGTATGCAGTCCGCGGAGTTGCAAACCAGCAGTAGCAAATACTGCCGCCGCCTTTTCAGTATATTCGTCGTGCGATATACCTCCCGGACGGGCATAAGGAATAAAGATCACTTCTGTTATACCGGCATACAGCTCTTTCATTACCGGCAACAGGTATGACAGGTAAGTCTCTCCATGTAAAGTGGAAGTACTGGCTAAAACAACATTTTTCATGGGCTGCAATATAGAAAGATGCGGGAATACTTCCGCCTTCAGATTTTACAATGCAGCAGCAAAAAGGTGAGTATATACAGCGAAAGCATACGATACCTGGACAAAGTGTTGCGCGTACGCATCAGTAATCAGAATGCCTCGCCCAGGTTAATGGAGAAACGGCTGCCATACTTACTGAGTCCATAATCTATGGCAATGTTGGTATTGGATTTCTTGTTAAATTTAAGACGCAGACCACCGCCGGCCGCAGGATGGAACGGGGTGAACCGGTACCTTTCCCCTTCAGTTACCGTATTCATATTGGCAAATACCACGAAACCTAACAATCCGTTCTTTGTGATATCACGTCGGTATTCTGCCTCAAGGTCTATCAGGCCACGGCCACGAAAACGATTCTGCTCAATACCCCTGCCACTCCTGAAACTGGGATCCCAGCCAATACTTGGCAGGTCCAGGTAAGGCGTTCTGCTGCTGAGGGATGTCCAGTAATATCCCCAGAAAGCCAGCACATTCTGCCCCCTGCCGGTACCCATTGGAATGTATTTCCGGTAATCGAGATAGAGCGACTCCCAATTGTCATTACTACCAAGAAAGGTCGGATTTATCCTGAAAACAGCGTTAAAATAGTGGCCGGATTGCGGATTGATAGAGTTCTGCCGGGAGTCCTTCAACAGGTTCAACGAAACCCCGGAGGATACTGTTTGTCCGCCGTCAGTTCCATGCTTATACCCCACAAACTTGTCCAGCTGTATAGTATCATTAGAGCGTATCCCTATATTGGAATGCCAGTCCAGGTGATATCCGACACCGACCAGCCACTGTTTGGTAACGCGTTTGTAAAACGTTTCATATATCCGGAAATAGTTGTTGCCAAGCAGCTGCTTTTCCTCATCAGGCACACCATTGCCGGTACCCCAGGTGTATTGTGGATTGATAATAAACCGGATATCGCCGACCATATTGTAGGCATTATCCTGGAACCAGACATTCGACCTTAAGGCAAAAGAAAATCGGCCTTTAAAGGAGAATGAGGGCACAAATGAGACGTTGGACAGGTTAGTGGTACGTCTTGACCCCATATAAAATGCGGCATTTGTAGAGGTGATCAGCGCCACGCCTCCACCGGGTATGTTGGCCGGAGCAGGCAACAGGGAATAATATACCCGCTGTTTCCCTTTCTTGGGTGGCTTAGGCTTATACTTTACGACACGCTTAAAGATGTCTATCACGTCCTTATGCGGCACGGTATCCTCATCCGGTTCATCACGCCAGGCTTTTTTCTGGGCCACGGCCAGGTACGGTAGGGCAAAAAAAAGTATTATTATCAGAGAAAATTGCTTCATTCGGGTTCTACGATCTGTTGCTGACAGACTACTCAGAATAATGTCTAAATATTGTGCCGAACAATGAACGGGGTGCAGACGAACCTATGGCGGTTACTGATAATAGCATCTGTAGATATGCAAAGATGAAAAAAAGACGAACAGATAAACCCGGGTAGTCCAAGCGACGAACAAGCGACGAACAAGCGACGAAGACAACGTGGACTTGATCATACAAAGCGAAGATATAGCGGTCCATAAGTGATACCGGTGAGCACAGCCCGTCTTTTAACTTGCCGGCGGCGCTCATACAGACCGCCACACTACTACCCGACTAGGGGTTTTGCAGGCTTCGCATGGTGGGAGCGTGCAATCAGGCCTGCACTGGCCATAGATGAAAGGACTTGCTAATGATCCAACTTGCAGCCGTCTGTAAAATATTCATAGGTCTGCGATGTGTTTCCTCCAAAATAAGATAAAAACCACATATATTAGCAAGACTTTGAATTACCTATGGTCCGATTTCCTGTCCTGCTGCTGTCTTTCCTATTCCTGCTGTTAGGCGCGCAGGCGCAAACAACCACTGCCTTCCCTCTGGGAGTAACGCATACCCTGTCATCAACCGTATTGAATGAAAAGAGGATCGTGAATATTTATCTGCCGGAAGGTTATACACCTGCAGCACCCAGGACCTACCCTGTGATCTATTTGCTGGATGGCGGTGCAACGGAAGACTTTATACATATCGCCGGACTAACACAGTTTCTCACCATAAGCCGGATAATGCCGCCTTCTATTGTGGTTGGTATTGCCAATGTAGACAGGAAGCGGGATTTCACCTATCCGACAAGGATTATGTCTGACCGGCAGAAATACCCTACTACCGGCGGCTCTGCCAGATTTATATCCTTCCTGGAGAAAGAGCTACAGCCGTTTATCCGTCAGCAGTATAAAGTCAATGATTCGACTACACTTATTGGACAATCACTTGGCGGTTTACTGGCCACTGAGATTCTTCTGAAACAGCCTGGCCTGTTCAGTAATTATGTGATTGTTAGTCCGAGTCTCTGGTGGGATGCAGAATCCTTACTCACAGAAGCGGCTGACCTGCTGGCGAAAGCACCTGCAAAGGAAACACACATATTCATCGCTGTGGGAGAAGAGGGGGATATGATGAAAGATGTAGCAAGTAGTCTGGCCGCAGCACTCCAGGAGACCGGCAAGAAACACCTGTTTACCCACTTCAGTTTCCTGCCGAAAGAGAACCACCTGACCATCCTGCACAACGCAGTATATAGAGCATTGCAGCATTTTAACAAGCAGTAAGCCGGCTATTAACAAAAAAGGTGCTCCCGTAGAAGCACCCTTTCACCTTTGTTTATATTGCTCACTTTCCGAAAGCCTTTTTCAGATCACTGGCCGCTACCGCCTGCGCATCTTTTGCCTGTGGTACGACCGAGGCCGACTTAGCGCCTTTAGGTGTCAGGTCAACACCGATATCACAGGGTATCATATCAGTACCATCGGATAAGGCAGTGCAACTATCTGCGGATCCGGAATTAGACCCTGTGCCACAGAAAAAAAGGCCGGTGACCAATATACACACCTAACAGTAAAGAGGGAGTTTAACTGGCATGCTCGAACTTTTAATCTTCCTGGGTTGATCACTATCTATATTTCCGGGAACAAAAACATGCCATAAATTGCTACAAAAGAGAAAGTTATGAAAACAGAGGGGCGGTTGACTGCAACAGGTAACAATATGGGTATTTCACTGCTAAGAATACGGTACTATCTGTATATTTTCCGACCCTTACGGACCAGTTCCTTGTCAAAAAGATAGTTAATGGCCCGTATGACCGTTTCTACCCGTAAACCGGTAAGATCAGCGATCTGTTGCCGGGTGAGTGTAACAGGGTATAACTCATCTGTATAACCATCCCGTTCTTTCAGAAAATCTATCAGCGTAAGTATCCTGTGACCCGCATCATACAGGCTGATTTCCTTTGCCATCATTGACTTAAAGTAGATACGTTCCGAAAGGCTTTTTAACAGCTGCATCTGTTGGGAAAAATTGCCGGATAGTAAGGAAAGTAAGGCGGCTTTTTCCAGTACAATAACATTACAATCTGTGATAGCAATTGCAGATGCCGGGTATGGCGCATCGAGGAAAAGAGGTGGTTCTGCAAAACTATTGCCCGGTTTAAAGATACCCTGTATGAATGCCTGTCCGTTCTCTCCGGTATTCACCATCTTCACTTCTCCTTCTACTATCTGGAAATAAAACCTTGCATGCGTCCCTTCCTGCAGGATGGTATCCCCTTTCTTAAAATGGCGTATAACAGCTCCGGCCTGTATGAGTAATTCGTAATCGAGCATTTTGTGTCTTTATGATCCAGATCATAAACCCGGGTTCAAATGATTTGTTCCTTTGTGTTATAAAATTACACATTTGTGGAAACGATTCATATCAGCCTGAAAGATAAACGCAAAGCAGATAGTATCCTTACCAGACAATATACGCAGACGCAGGCAACTGCCTATACAGCAAGCCGGTCAGCCAGTCTCTGGGCGCGTTTCATGCAATATGCAGCATCTCAGCAACAGTACCGTTTTGCATGGCTCGCATTTTCATTTTTCATGCAGGGATGCGTGCTTGTTCCGGTTACGTTGATGATTGTGGTACGGCATGGTAATCCGTTTGAGCTGTGGATACCCGTATTGATCGCCTTCGTACTCACGGAAACGACCAATCTGGCCGCCATGCCTACCAAGGTAACTGTACCTGTATTCTGGGCCGGCGTGGTGATAGACCTACTGGTGATAGCCAGCTGTTATATACTTTACTAAACGCAACATTGCACTATGAAACACGACATTGAGACCACAGAAGACGTACAGCTGCTTGTAGATACCTTCTACAACAAGGTAAGAGACCACGAAGCCCTGGGATATATCTTTGATGATATTGCGAAAGTAAACTGGGAAAAGCACCTGCCGGTGATGTACAGCTTCTGGGAAACGGTGCTCTTCGGCAAAGCAGGATTCAAAGGCAACCCTATGGCAAAACACATGGCGCTGAATAATGTGACGCCGCTAACGGAAGCACACTTTGCAGCCTGGCTGGTGATCTGGCATCAGACTATTGACGACCTGTTTGAGGGGCACATGGCGCAGAGCGCAAAAAGTAAGGCAGAACTGATGAAAATCATGATGCTGAGCAAAATGCAACGACTCAATACCAGCAATACTGATATACCTATAACTGCACACCCGGTGTCGGGAGTTAACATGCAGCCGGCATAACTGGTAATATCAACAGTCACGGCGATTTGCAGGGTCATTCCGGATAGTCTGGAATGACCCCCTTTTTTATAGGCTCAGGCACTATCTTTGCACCTGTGGGTAAAGCTAATCCATGCCAGCCATGACTAAGAAACACCTGTCTTTATTAACACTACTTTTTTCAGTAGGCTATTCTGCTACAGCACAACAAACACCTGCTGCCATACCCGTTCAGTTTACACTTAAGCAACCCGGATATGTAACACTGGTGATCGAAAACAGTGATGGTGCAAGGGTACGTAACCTGATCTCAGAAACTTACTTCCCTGCCGGTACCAATTCCGTGCAATGGGATGGTCTGGACGACCTGGGCAGAGATGCCGACGGTGCAAAACACGGCGTATATCACATCCCAGGCAAGATGGTTGCACCCGGCCAGTACAAAGTACGCGGGCTGGTCAGAGGCGCTATCAATGCACATTATGAAATAGCCACCTACTCACCCGGTACACCACCGTGGCGTACCGAAGATCATACAGGAGCATGGCTTGCCAATCACACCCCTCCACAGGCAGCATTGTTTGTGCCGGGAAATGCCTCACCTACCGGACAACCAGCAGTACTACTTGGCTGTTATGTAACAGAAGGTCCGGACGGCCTTGCATGGATAGATATGAATGGCCGCAAGCGCGGAGGCCGTAACTGGGTAGGTGGTGCCTGGACAGCAGCGCCGTTTATTGCTGCGGATAAAGGCCCGAAAGCTATTGCCGGCAATGATATCTATGTGGTGTCAGCCTGGGAGACAAACAAACAATCAGGCCTGGCAGAGCTGCGATTGAATGCATTGAGCGCTAATAAGAAGAATGATTACTCCGTTAAACAGGTGATAAAACGTTCCATTGGCGCTATACCGTTGGAACAGGTAAAAGAAACCATTACCGGCTTTGCCGTGAATAACGGCATTGCGCTGATTAGTATGGCCGGCAGGAATCGTATATTGATTGCAGATATTGCCAAAAGTAAACTGACAGATAGTATCAAAGCCAACGCACCAACCGGTATGTGTTATGATAAAGATGGCAGGCTGTTACTGCTGGCTGGCAATCAATTGCTGCGCTTCTCCGGCTCATTACCCGATAATAAAGGACAGACGCTGATCAGTAGTGGACTGGAAGATCCTTTCGGCATCACACTGGATAACAGTGGGCGTATATATATCAGCGACCGTGGTAAAAGCCATACCGTAAAAGTCTTTGCACCCGATGGCAAATATATCCGTCAGATAGGCACGCCCGGCGCACCTGCCGCAGGTCCCTATGACCCGCAGCATATGAATAATCCTGCCGGCATCACCATCGATGCACAGCAGCAGTTATGGGTTACTGAAAAGGATTTTCTGCCTAAAAGAGTCAGTGTATGGTCGCTGGAAGGTAAACTGATCCGCGCATTTTATGGCCCACCGAAATATGGCGGTGGCGGCGCTTTGGACCCCAAAGACAAATCCCGCTTCTATTACACCGAAGAAGGTGGCGCTATGGAGTTTGCACTGAACTGGCAGACGGGTACCTCTTCTGTGAAGCAGGTGTACTACCGCCCGGATGCAGATGATATGCCGTTAGCCTTCCGGAGCGCAGCGCCTGAAACACCACTGTACTATAACGGACAACAATACTTCACTAACTGCTATAATAGTAGTCCGACCAATGGCTGGACCACCGCGTTCCTTTTCATCAGGCGTAATGGCATAGCAGTGCCCGTTGCAGCTATGGGCCAGGCATCACAGTGGGACTTACTGAAGACAGACGCTTTTAAATCAGGCTGGCCACAGGGCGTCAACCTGAATGCGAAAGGCGCATCTGCACAGTCTTTCTTCATCTGGCAGGACCAGAATGGAGATGGTAAGGCGCAACCAGGAGAAGTGACCTACCAGAAAGGCGCTACCGGTGGCGTAACGATTATGCCAGACCTGTCTTTCTGTATCGCGCGCGTGAATGACAAAGCAATGCGCTTCACAGTGACAGGGGTGTCAAAAGCAGGTGTACCGATGTACGATATTACGAAAGGTAAAGTACTGGCGCAGGGAGTATTGCCACCAGCTTCATCGGGCGGCGACCAGGTATTGGAAGGCCCGGATGGTTGGAGCGTAGTGACTTTGGGCGTTAAACCCTACTCCAACCTGTCGTTAAGTGGGGTAAGAAATGGCGTACCGATGTGGAGCTATCCGAGTCTCTGGCCCGGGTTGCACGCATCACACAATGCACCCGAAGCAGACCAGGCAGGACAGCTGATTGGTACCACCCGTTTACTGGGCGGCTTCTTTGAAGCGAAAGGATCGAATGCGGGACCATTATGGGCCATCAATGGTAACCATGGTAATGTATATGTTTTTACTGCGGATGGCTTGTTTGTAGCCACCCTTTTCAAGAATATGCGTAGCGGGCAGCAATGGCGTATGCCATCCGGTAAAAGAGGCATGTCGCTGGATAATATTACCCTTGGAGAAGAGAACTTCTGGCCAGGCATTACCGCAGCAGAAGACGGTAAGATATATCTTGTAGATGGAGCACGCAGTGCAGTAGTCAGGCTGGACGGCTTTGAAACCGTGACCAGGCTACCAGATGTACAGCTGACAGTAAACCAGTCTTCGATAGAACGTAGTTTGTCGGCAATGTCCAGTGCAGCAGCTACCCGGCAACAGGCAGCAGGGCCGAAAATTTTGCAGGTAAGTATCAGTAGTAAACCGCCCGTAGTGGATGGTAAACTGAATGACTGGACACAAGCCTCCTGGGCAGATATCGATAAGCGTGGCGTAAAAGGCTACTTTAATTCCAGTTCCAAACCCTATGATGTATCAGCAGCACTCCTGGTAGCCAACGGACGGCTATATGCCGCTTTCCGTACCGGCAATGCGAAATTGGTTGATAACTCCGGCGAAATGCCGCTGGCCCCGTTCAAAACAGGTGGAGCACTCGACATAATGATCGGCTCTTCTAATCCAAAGGCAGACCCGGCACGTCGTACAGCCGCTGCAGGAGATTACCGCCTGCTGGTAAGTATGGTCAATGGTAAGCCCCAGGCATTGCTGTATAAGGCAGTAGTACCCGGAACAAAATCAGATGATAAGGTGCCGTTCTCCTCTCCTTCCAGGACGATTACTTTCGATAGGGTGGATAATATCAGTAGTCAGGTGCAGTTTGCCGGTTCTGAGGGCAATTACGAGCTTTCTGTGCCTTTAGCGGTATTGGGTATCCAACCGGTAGACGGCTTGCAGATTAAGGGTGATATAGGCATTCTGAGAGGCAGCCAGGGAGAGACAACGTCACGGCTATACTGGAGCAATAAAGCGACAGGTATAACAGCAGATGTACCTTCTGAAGCGCTCTTGTCCCCTAACCTGTGGGGGTCGTTCCGGTTTAAGAAGCAATAGACGGTCATACCGAATCATGTTAGCGTCCGGTATCAGTTTACAAGACTGGTACCGGACGCTGTGCTTTTACAGCGTCAGTGTTGCTGCTTGTCTGTTCCAGCCAGCTTTATCTGTCTGCGCCTTTCACGACTGCAATCGTGTTGCGGTACTTTCACGTATTTTTATATCAGCGCCGTTAATGGCTGCACACATTGTTTAACCCGTACGCTGCCAACTGATTAAATAAGCGAACGATCACCATAGTTATTCTATAATTCATAACCATGCATATTGCATTTGTAATCGACCTTCTCTCATTTGAAGGACTGGGTGCCACCCTGACGTCGCTGGTCCGGAACTGCACAGACACGTCCCGGCTGGACCTGCACTTTATCTGTAATAATGTGAAGAACCGGCACAAGAACAATATCCTGATGTTGCTGCAGACAGAAGGTTACCATGGCCGCACGAAATTCTACGACTTTGACGCTGCACAGCAGTTTTCGCACCTCAATGCCGTTAACGGCTCCCGTACCAGGTATGGCAGGTTTCTGATACCTAAATTGATTGAAGCCGACTATGTGCTGAGTCTCGATACAGACCTGGTCGTGCTGTTAGATGTACTGATGCTGGATAATGTACGCTTTGAAGATCATTTCCTGGCAGCAGTACCAGCAGGCTCGTTCAGGAGTACGTTGGAGAGTAAATTGTTACCCGGGCAGCTCAGCGTATGCACAGATGAGCGATGTTTTAATGCCGGGGTATTGTTGATGAATCTGCCGGTATGGAAAGAGAGGGATATCTGTCATGAGATCGACAAGATATGCGTACGTCATCCATCGGAACTGACAGCGGCAGATTATACCGTATTGAACGAAGTGTGTAACGGTACATTCCATCACCTGGAAGAGCAGTACAACAGCAATTGGGCACCAGGTCAGGCACAACCTGCTGATGGAAAGAATGTGATTGTACGCTTTGCCGGCACGCCGAAACCGTGGGATTTCCTTGGGAAAGAGGTGCATGCGGGGTATAAGCTATGGACAGACTATGACACAACTTTCTGGGACAGGAGATATAAAAGGATCGCCTTCGCTGCTTTGCAACGCATCTGGCAGATCAGGAAGTCATTAGTAAAGTATTATCTGAAAAAGACCCGGCAGCTGAAGACAGCAGATGCTTTGCAGGTAAAACGCATTTGATTCCTCCAGCCATATACAATAGGCCCGGTACAGGTAACGTATCGGGCCTTATCGTCTTATTTATGCAGATCCCATGCTTTGAGGGTTTCTATCTTCACGTCGCCGTCCTTGGCAAAAGCAGCTAGACCGGTTGCTTTCTCAGACGGGAACAGCAGGGTTGTTAACACTTTCTCTCCACCGTTTACAAACACTTCCAGTGAGGATTTATCTAGCAATACCTGGAGGCTGATTTTGCCGGCTACCGGCTTCACCGTCAGCTTATCTGTAATAACAGGTGCTTTACCTTCTTCTACAGTAGCTACATACAATTCATTCCGGCTCACATTATATCCCAGGATGGTCTCACGCTTTGCCGTCTTGTCCTGCGTCAGTTTAAAACCAAAGTCGGTCGCCGTGCCAGGTGTAAATACCGCATCAATCCAGTTAGTATTGGCGTTAAACCTGTTGCCTTTGGTCAGTTGTAGCTCATTACTGCGAAGGGAAGTCTGCTGCATAGCCAGCCTTGCAGATGCCGGCAGTGCCGCCAGTTTCTCAGCCAACACGCCGCTTGGCTGCTGATACAGGCGTACACCTTCGGAGGTAGACTTGAGGAATAGATCCCGCGGGATAGACATCTGTCCCCTCCAGGGATGCGTAGGCGTATCAAAGGGCATCAGCCATCCGAGCATAGTCTGACGGCCATCAGGCAGGTTGTTGTAAGGGATTGCAGCATAAAAGGTCCGGCCATAGTCCACAAACTGCTGATGTTCCGGTTTATTATCATTAGTAAATGTCTTACCGTCAAAATCACCGGTGAAGTATTGCATACCGGTAGCGGCATCCTGGTTACCAGAGGAGATCATCAGTAACCACTTCTTCTTCCCTGGGTCACCGTCTACGTAAAGCGGCGTCAGCGAAGGGCATTCCCAGATCTTACGCACATCTCCCTGGTCGCCAAATTCACTTAGCAGCGTCCATTCCTTCAGGTTTTTGGAGGCATAGAACTGTAATTTGTGTTCCGCAGGTACAGCCACTGTCATTACCCATTGCTGTTGTTCTTCCATCCAGATAACGCTGGGATCGCGGAAGTCTTTCTTCTGGATATCTATTACAGGGTTCCCGGCATATTGGGTAAAGGTGGTTCCTCCATCATTACTATATGCGAGGCACTGGGTTTCCCGCTGCTGTTTCGGCAGGTCGGCAGTATACACTGCTACCAGTGGGGCCTTTCCTCCTGTTCCAAAACCACTGGTGTTTTTGCTGTCCAGTACAGCGCATCCAGAGAATATCCAGGTGGTCGTGTCTTTGGTTTCTATTTCCGGGATAGCGACCGGCAGGTGTTTCCAATTAAGCAGGTCTTTACTGGTAGCATGTCCCCAGCTCATATGCCCCCATTTGTTCTCGTATGGGTTATGTTGATAGTACAGGTGATATTCCCCGTTCAGATAGATTAATCCATTAGGATCGTTTGTCCAGTTCTTTGCAGGCGTAAAGTGGTATACAGGACGCCATTGAGGAGTAGCCTGCTGGTCCTGGGCCAATGCCACTACCGGCATACATGCAGCCAATAGTGCAAACAATTGCTTTGTCATACGGTGGAACTTTAGTACGCCGTAAAATAGGCAAATAATTCTTTAAACAAAATGAGTCCGCAGGCATTCACCTACGGACTCAGTATTATTAAGATTTCGTTTAAGATCAGAGTTCGGCAAAGATTTTTTCCCTGCTATTGGCCAGGAGGTCCAGTACATCCTGTTTGGTACCGGTGAATGGGCCTGAAGACTCAATGTTGAGGGTGGCCATGGCCGCAGCAAATTCACCCGCCTGTTGCAGAGAAGCGCCTTTAATACGCTGATACAGGAAACCTGCCATATACGTATCTCCGCAACCGGTAGCATCGATGACCATTGTTGGTACATATGCCGGTATACGATGGAACACGCCATCGGCATAGATCACAGAGCCCATACTACCCAGCGTGATAACTACTTCCTTAACACCCCACTCAGCCAGCACCATAGCGCCTTTACGTACTTCTTTATGTCCGGTCAGCACTTCCATTTCATGCTCATTGGCTTTGAGTGTATGGATATATTTCAGCGCTTCCTGTTTAGCCGGCCAGTCAATAGCGTGTACGTTATGGTTTTCTACCTTACGGAGATAACCCTGTACGTCCAGAGCAACTTGTCCTCTTGTGGAGAGAGACCTGATCAGCTCAACCGGAATATCGTCTGCCAGTAATGGACCGAGGTGAAAGATTTTAGCTTCAGTATGAGAGAGTGCTTCTATGGAAAAAGGATCTGCTTTTTGTAAAACACGCTGCGTGCGATGATCCTGGTTTTCGGAGTAAATATTCTCGAAATAGACAGTGTGTCTGCTTGGTAAGGCGTCAATTTCTATGCCTTTGGCTCTCAGGTCGGCTACAGTGTTCATCTCACTTTCAGCAAGTGCAGTTACCAGCCTGTATTTAATATCCATATGACGGATAGCATTGGAAAAGTAAAATGAAGTGCCTCCAGCCATGTGTACCACTGATTTTGTGGTTACTACCTTATCCAACGTGATATGCCCTACACAACAAATATCGTACATGTACTTTCTTAATGTGATTAATATTCCAGCTAAATAAACGTCAAATATAGTTAATAGATGACTATCTGCACGGGGAATAGTGTATTTAAAGCGCTATAGCTCAGGTTCAATCTGATAATCAGCACCTTAACAACAACACACTACTCCGGGACCGCTGTATGCTGCGTGCCGGTTGCGGGTGGGGTAAGGGCAGTTTCAGGGAGGGGCTTGCCGGGGACTCTCCTGGGCAGGTATTGACTGTGGCCTGCCGTTCCATTTATGGCTTTTGCTTCTACCTAACCGGGTTATAGTCCTGTGATACCTGTCATGTGAGGATATTACTGATATTATACTTACCATATGTGTGTTAGGGTCTGCCATTCCATCCAGGGATTCCTCAGCATCACTTTAACAGGTTTTCAAATATGGAAATTATATGATGCCAAAACACGCCCAGACGGTTATTTTTTATTCTAAATAATTTATTTACATTCACTTAACCCTTTTTACGAATAGACTGTAGTCAACCAAAGAGCACATTCCGATATTTCCACCAATCCATTTTCTATTCCATTCACATTTAAAACAAAAAATCGCTATGAAAAGACATCGACTATTACCCCTGGCGTTGCCCCTCATGCTGCTAATGACTGTAGCTTCCTGTAGAAAAGACGACAAAACCCTTCGTGTTCGTGACGGCGTATTAACACCCCAAAAGCACCAAGACAGAAGTTTTCTGATTATCGCCAAAGAAGGCGCAAAACTGGAAGGTATTTCCGAGAGCCTGACACAGTTGCGTGTAAGGAACTTTAAGTTAAAATCAGCCAACCAGGAACTGGGATTGATTCGCGTACAGACGCCTGATCCTTCTTTCCCGGAAAAAGCAAGAAAGATTGCTGATGTACAATCGGTAGTAGTGGATGTAGTGCTGAACTGGCGGCTGCCGGAAAAGACATTCCGCGCCAATAAGCCTTCATCTAATGCAGTTTCCAATGCCAAAAGTAATCCGCTTGCCAACAACCCGTTTAGCGCGTTACAGTGGGGTCTGCAATCCATTAAAGCGCCTCAGGCATGGTCCAAAGGTTATCGTGGCAGGGGCACTAAGGTGGCAGTACTTGATGGTGGCTTCCTGCTGAATAACCCGGAAATCAAACCTAACATCATTCTGACTCATAGCTTCATTGAAGGAGAGGAAGTACAGTACCATGGCCTTGAAGGCTTCAGCCACGGGTCGCACGTAGCAGGTACCATTGCAGCCATTGACGATGCGAATGGAGTAGTTGGGGTTGCCCCGGAAGCTAAGCTGATACTTGTGAAAGTATTGAACGATGCCGGTAGCGGTCCTTTCAGTAGTATCATTGATGGTATATTCTATGCCACTAATCATAATGCAGACGTTATCAATATGAGTCTTGGCGGCGAGCTGCCACGTAAGACCTTCACCGATGATAATGGCACCCCTGATGACCCATCTGATGATTACGTAGTAGAATATAACAGGGATGTCAAAGACCTGATCATCGCCATTAACAGGGCTACACTGTATGCCAACCTGCGTGGTACGACTGTAGTAGCAGCCGCTGGTAATGATGCCTATAACTACGATGTTGAAAAGCGCTTTATTACTTATCCGGCAGCTGCACTGGGCGTAATTTCCATAGCTTCTAATGGTCCGCTGGGCTGGGGCATCAACCAGGACACCACGCTGTACCTGCCATCGATCTTTACCAATCATGGTAAGAACTTCGTGTCTTATGGAGCGCCAGGCGGTAACTATTCCATTCCTTTAAATACACAGATAGTTACTGTAGCAGGTATCACCTACTTTGAATATGTGTTTGACTTTATCTTCAATATCGGCTTCTGGGACGAAGAAACCAATGAATACGGCTATGGCTGGTCTTCCGGCACCAGTATGGCGGCTCCGCATGCAAGTGCTGCCATTGCCTTACTGTACGGAAAACACAAGAATATGAACCCGTTACTGGTGGAACTGATCCTACGTAAGTCATCCAATGACTATGGCGCGCCAGGCAGAGATCCGTTCTTTGGTAACGGACAAATAAATGCTGGGAAAGCGGTAAGCTACTAAACAGATAAATAGACCGGTATCAGGGATCAGGCATTGTTTCCAATGGCTGATCCCTGATGCCTACTTTTTGCCATTTTTATTATAATCCAGTACCAACTGACAGAATATTTTCACGCCGGCATCCAGGCGGGAATCATCGATATAGAAGTCCGGAGTATGGTGAGCGGCTGCTTTAGCAGGGTCTTGTCCTGGAGGAAGACCTCCCAGAAAGAAGAAGAATGCGGGAGCTTTATCTCCATAGAAAGAGAAATCTTCTGCACCGGTAGTCCATTCAGCCTCCTGTACATGTTCCTTCCCGATAGCCGCCTCAATGCTGGGTAACATCTGTTTCACCAGCGCCGGATCATTATAAGTCACCTTTGTTTTAGTATCAATAGAAACTTCGGCAGTCGCACCTGATGCTTCCGCAATCTTCTGTGCAGTCAGTTTCATCCGCTCGTGTACTTCTTTTTGCATCCTGCTATCCAGCGTACGGATGGTACCCTCCATTACCAGTTCCTCGGGGATGATGTTACTTCTTACCCCACTATGTATCTTACCGACAGTGATAACCACCGGTGCCTTAGTCAGCTCCGCCTGACGACTTACGATAGTCTGAAACGCCTGAATAATCTGTGCAGCCACAACTACCGGGTCTATTCCATGCCATGGCTGTGAACCATGTGATTGCCGGCCCTTCACTTTAACTACAAACCAATCACTGGATGCCATTTCTGCCCCGGATTTGAACTTCACTGTACCCACAGGAGTCTGTGAGTTAATATGCATCCCGAATATGGCATCCACTTTCGGATTGTCCATAACGCCTTCTTTGATCATGAGTGGCGCACCTCCTTCTTCATCTCCGGGAGCTCCTTCTTCAGCCGGTTGAAAGATGAACTTCACCGTACCTGGCACCTCTTTTTTCATTGCAGAGAGCACAGTAGCCGCCCCAAGCAACATGGCTACGTGGGTATCATGCCCACAGGCATGCATTACGGGCACTTGTTGTCCCAGATAGTCGGCAGAATCAACAGATCTGAATGGAAGTGTCGCTCTCTCGTATACTGGCAGGGCATCCATATCGGCGCGGAGGGCTACGACAGGTCCTGGCTTACCACCTTTGAGCAATGCTACTACCCCGGTTTTAGCAACACCGGTCTGCACTTCCAGGCCTAATGCCTTTAATCTTGCAGCTACGTAAGCGGCTGTTTTATACTCCCGGTTAGATAATTCAGGATACTGGTGCAGATACCTTCTCCAGGCAACCACAGAATCTTTCACACCAGCAACATGTTTACCCAGGTCTTTCTGCTGGGCGAATGATAGCAAAGGAAATAATGTAAGAAGTACGAATACCGGGGATTTCATAAGTGACAACTGATTTTGGTTGAGTGATACAGACAAATTATGCATTTTCCGGGGATTCCCATAATAGCCTGTATTACTGTTGACTGTCCCCTATACTCACCGTAATCAGTGCAATAGGAAGTAATAATCATCAGAGATACTGATCATGGTCATACGCCACCCCGGTACAGGCTGCTAATTTGCAGTGTCAAATTAAGTAAACGGATTTATGAAAACACTACTCAAATCGATCGCATTATTGTTGTTTATCCACCCTATCACCTTGAACGTTTTCTCCCAGGTTCAGTATCAGCAGAGGAATGACTTCAATCTCACCATCAATGGTACCTCCACTATGCATGACTGGGAGATGAAGACATCCAAAATTGCCTGTAATGCTACTTTTACATTCTATGAAGATGGAGAACTGGGTGGATTATCCCTGCTCAATTTTACCATGCCTGCAGAAAGTATGAAAAGTGAACGGACAGGTCTTGATGCAGTTGCCTATAAAGCGTTAAAAACAAAAGAATATCCGACTATTACCTTCAACCTGATAAAAGCGGAAATTTCCAAACAAGGCACTTTGATCAGTTGTAAAGGTACACTGAATGTTGCCGGAGCCACCAGAGAAGTTGACCTGGTAGCAGCTGCGAAGATCAACAAAGACCGTAGTATCAATATCCGAGGCAGCAAACAGATAGATATGCGGGATTTTGAGATTGATCCACCCACTTTCCTGTTCGGAAAATTTAAAACAGGAGAACTGGTTACCATCAACTTCGACCTTACTTTCAGACAATAATTGATAGATTTTCAGCACCCCTTGCTGAAAACAGGTAAAAGTCCATCAGCATCTGCTAAAATATGCGCACCGGGTACAAGGCAATTCCGGATCTTACAGCGGCTAAAGAATACTTATTTAAACAGGTCTATACATGAGGAAATCATTCGGAGTACTCCCACTATTAGTAGCATGCATGCTGATGGGAAAAGATGTATCCGCACAGCAGAACGAAGGGGTACATGAAATGTCAAAAGACTACCAGGCTCCAAAGGATCCCCTGGTTATCAGAAAACTATCAAAATGGCAGGACCAGCGCTTTGGATTATTTATGCACTGGGGCACCTATACATTATGGGAAGAGGTAGAAAGCTGGAGCATTTGTCCTGTGGACTGGGTTGTAAGAAAAGGCCCCTATAGCGAGGATTATAATGTTTACAGGGCAGCATATGAAAACTTGCAGCACGACTTTAATCCGGTTGATTTCAATCCTGAAAAATGGGAGAAAGCAGCAAAGGCAGCCGGTATGAAGTATGTGGTGTTCACCACCAAACACCATGACGGCTTTTGCATGTTCGATACAAAAGAAACTGACTATAAGATCACAAGTACTAATACGCCGTTTTCAAAGAACCCACGGAGTAACGTGACCAAAGAGATCTTTGATGCCTTCCGTAAAGACAGCTTTATGATCGGCGCATACTTCTCCAAACCAGACTGGCACAGCCAGGATTATTGGTGGAAATACTATCCCCCTGCGGATGAACATGCCAACTATGATGTAAAGAAGTTCCCGGAACGCTGGAAACGCTTCAACGACTATACCTACAGACAGATAGAAGAACTGATGACAGGTTATGGTCCGATTGATATCCTTTGGCTGGACGGCGGATGGGTTAGAACCAATAGTAAACGCAATGAAATACTCGATATGAAGGGTATTGTAAATATGGCGCGTACTCATCAGCCAGGCCTTATAGTAGTTGACAGAACAGTTCCAGGTGAGTTTGAGAACTATACTACGCCTGAACAGTCAATTCCTGATAAACCATTGCCTTACCCATGGGAAACCTGCATGACAATGGGTAACTCCTGGACGCATACCTCCCGCGATGAATTTAAATCATCCCGTACGCTGGTAGAAACGTTGATCAAGATTGTATCCAGAGGTGGTAACCTACTGCTGGGTGTAGGTCCGAGTGCTAAAGGCGACTGGGCTCCGGACGTCTATAAGCGCATGGAAGATATGGGTAAATGGATGGACATCAATGGCGAAGGTATACATGGCTCAAGACCTGTAGCGCCTTATTCCGAAAAAAACATCTATTTCACACAGTCTAAAGACCAGCATTCATTATATGCATTCTATACATCTGAGACAGATGAAGTGAAGCTGCCGGCCGAAGTAACTTTCTCCGTACAGGATGTGAAAAAAGTGAATAAAGTGACATTGTTAGGCAGTAAAGCAAAACTACAATGGACGCTGAAAGACGGACAACTCACCATCCGGGTTCCAAAGAACATACAGGAAAAAAACGGCCTGAAATACAGCGCCGCTTTCAAGATTAACGTGTAGTGCGCAAACATACATGTGAAGGGTCGTACCGTCTGACGGTACGGCCCTTTTGCTTTATTTTAAAGCAAAGACAGTTAACGTTCCTTTACAAATCCTTTAACTTTTTATTTCAATACGATTCTTCATTTTTACACCGTCACCTATACATAAACCTATAAGAAATTGACATGGCAAAAAGATCTACAATTGTACTGGCATTAATTGCAATGATGACCTTAGCTTCTTCGACAGGCTTTGCTCAGGCTAAAATTGCCTACGTAAATATGCAACAACTGATAATGGGTATGCCTGAAGCAAAAAGGGCCTTTGATACCCTGCAGCTTTATCAGCAGGAGATGTCAAAAGACGGACAGGAACTGGTAAATGAGTTTCAGGCTAAACTGGCTAAGTTCCAGGAGACCGAAGCGACACTCAACGCTGATATAAAGAATCTGAAGATTAGAGAACTGGAAACAGCTAAAGCCAATATAGAACAGTATAATGCCAAAATGGAGCAACGACTGAATGAAAAGGAGCAACAGATGACTGCACCCATTATTGCTAAAGCAAAGAAGGCAGTTGCTGACCTGGCCGCTGAAAAAGGATTTGTATGCGTACTTGATAACTCAAAGGATATTGTTATAACGGCTACCTGTGAGGATCTGTTACCAGCAGCGAAACAGAGACTTGGTATTAAGTAGTCATTCATCCATTGTGAACCTAAAGGGCTGCCTCAGAGAGACAGCCCTTCTTTTTTCGTATGCTATGCCAGTGGTCGTTACTGACGGGTCCATTCCTCATGGATAGGGTCTCCTTTAGAGCTCTTACCGCTATGATCCCACTTATTGCCGTCTACAGCACCCTTAAATGAAAGCGTTGCTCCTACCCTGCTGTTGTCTCTCGAGAAAAATTCGATCTTTTCCGTATATACTCCGTTCTCGAACGAGTAGGTACCTCCGCCAGTTCCAAAAAACTGCCCTGTTTTAGTATTCATGGCAATCCATTGAAACTTTGTACCTGTCAGGATTTTGATAGTTTTCCGGTCTCCAGGTTTCATCTGGTTCATCTTTCCGTCAATCTCTCTACCAGTGATCTGCCACACACCAGTCATCTGGCTGTTGCCCTCATCCACCCGCGTCCAGGTAATATTTTTACCACCCATAAAAGTGATAAGGTTGTTGCCTTCAAATGTAACGCTAGGCTCCATCGTCTTCCCTACCTGTGATGAGTCTGCCGAATCAAACTCTACCTTCGTATTTCCTGCATCAGTCCAGGTACCGCCGGTAGTAGACTTAAATCCGGAAGCATCGTAGTTGACTATACTATAGTAACCAGGTGTTACCAGTAATAATGATGTCGTATTCCCGGACAACGACTTCCATGCACCTATTACAGGAGGTTGAGCATGGGCATGTATACCGGTGACTGTTAGTAGCAAAATAAAGAATGAGGTGATAAGTGCTTTCATAATCTGGTGGATTTTATATTGTAAATGTAAGGCATAACCCCTGCTTCAGTAAAATAAAAAAACCTATCTTGACAAGCATCCAATAAATAAATGATGATGAATCAATCAACTAATAAAAGTGCAGCAGAACGGTATCTTGACCACCTTGACCAGATCTTTCAGGTAGAGCCTGAATTTTATAATGAAGTAAGCCAAATACCCGGACTACCCGCTGTAACCGCAATTGTATACAAAGACATTCCTAAGAAAGGATATACCACTGCATTTACTTATGGACTGTCACTAGCCACTCATCCGGAGTGGAAACTTGGTCGGCCTGAACTATGTGTATGTGTCGCTTCTGACGAGAGTGCCTGGGCACATGTGGGCGCTTATATCGCTAACAAATTACGTGGCGACTGCCCTTTTCTTTATGGAGAAACGATCAATTTTGGTACACGTGTGAGCCCGGACTCAGAAATGGACGCGTTCCTGGTATTTGCGCCCAGCATCCTTGAAAAAGAGGCCTACACCAATATTTATGTAGGCGAAGACTACCGGATCAACATTGCAGGCCTATACCCTATCTACCAGGAAGAGATATCGGTGTATGAAAAGATAGGGTTAAAAGAGTTCTGGCATCACCCTGACTTTGATAATTACAGCGTGAACAGGAATAAGATCGTATTATAACAGATCACATCTGACGTATCACTCAAGTAATGACTTCTCTCCAAAGACACTAGACCAAAAAATACTAAATATCAGGGATGGTCTTTTCTCCTATTTTCCAATAGCTTTACCCGCTATAAAATCTAAAGTTCGGATATAAGATGTCACATAGAATGTATTTGTATAACCTCTCCCAACCCATGGTTGTGGCAAAGGACCAGGAAATAGCAGACTTACCACTGGCCAGTTACGGTACTAATACCGAAGATGTACAGATGATGATGGAATGGGGATATGAACTACCGCTATTCTTTTATCCGCTGTTCAGTGGTGAAATAACTATCGATACCCCCATCTATAACGGATCTGAAGGTGGCCTCTATGCACCTGCAGCACCTGGCATAACAGCCTTCTATGCGCTGTATGATTTCATCACAGCACATCAGGAAACGCTGATAGATGATATACCTGCCTTTCAGAAAGCCAAGGACAAGATCATGGCCTATTTTGGACGCAAAGTCATACACAATACGTTTCACCTGGATGCATGGGACGTATTTAATATGTCAGATGAAGCACATGCCGACCTTGCAGCAACATTACGCCAGGAAATACAGGAGACAAATACTATTATCAGTATAGCTATCGCTGCGAATAACCCGGCCTTGCTGGATGATTGTCCGCTGTTCCATAATACAGGCTACTACTACAATAACTTCAGGGACCTGCTCAACGGGGCAAATTATGACTTTGGATGGCAAGTACTGTCTTCTTCCGTTTTTGCTGATGAAGAAGAGCCAGAAACATTTACCGAAGGCAGCCTTTTTGGACTAAAGAACAGTAATGGATCCATCATTGCGCCAGCCATATATGACGAGATATATGCATGGCCATATGGATCTGAACTGGCAATTATTTTCAAAGAAGGCAAAGCAGGATATATCGACAAGTCAGGGACAGAAGTCATTCCTTGTCAGTTTGACGATGCCTTTGACTTTGAAAATGAACTGGCTATAGTAATAATAGCAGGCAAGTTCGGTGTCATTGATACCAACGGCGGCTTTAAGATCAACCCTCTTTATGATGATGCTCATTTCCTGACCTGGGAATGCATGGCTGTTAAACAGCAAAACCTATGGGGCATCATCAACTATGATAACGATATATTACTTCCTTTCACTGATGCTAAAGAAATCATTGCTGAAGACCAGCATGGCTTCTCCTATTTTAAGCTGATCGGGCACCAGGAAGAAGAAAAATACTATACACATCGCTTTCATTTCCTTACTGATGGACCAGTTGAAGCGATCGACCATTTTGAAGAATACTATATCGTCAGCAAGGATGGTTACTCCGCTTTATTTGATCAGGAGGGCACCCTATTGCTGGGTTACGACTATCAGGAAATCCGTCATGAATACCTCCTGGGATTATTGATAGTAACGTCTTCTGCTGGCTCGGGGCTATACAAACCAGGGCATGGCTGGATACTGCCCTGTGCGTATGACCAGATCATTCCTTTAAAAGACGCACAACAGGAATCAGATGGCACAGCATACGCTATCGTGAAACAACACAAAATAGCCGGACTTGCCGCTGTCAGAGATACCATACGCTGGATATTACCTGTTGCTTACCAGGACTTCAACTGGCTAAAAGAAGGCCATATAGGCTATAAAGAGGGCAAGCTATGGGGAGTTGCCACAACCAATGGGCAACTACTTAGCAAAGCAACCTATACGTCCATCAACGGTAAGCAAGGGCATCTGTCCTTTGCACTTGCGCTCGGATTTCAACCTGGCGGTATTGACGTTATTGACGAGGATGGGATAATACGCCCGCTAACGCCGTCTGAAGCCCTAAATGAAGTTGACACCTATCCCCAGGCCTATTTCTCTAAAAAAGAAATTCAGCAGCTGAAAGACCTATCTGCATCAGCAGAAAAGGCATTTGAGCTCAATGATGAGGGACTTCAGATGAAAGAAGCCGGAGAATATGAAAAAGCTATTGCCCTTTTTAACGATGCAGCCGAAGCAGGTTATGCCGGGGCACTCACCAATATTGGTCATATCTACGAAGTAGCACCTGGATATAAAGATCCGGCAAAGGCGATCGCATACTATCTACAGGCCGCCAGATCAGGAGAGCCCTATGCCATGTCTAACCTGGGACTTACCTACATGTACGGAAAGGGAATTGAACCTGATATTCCCGAAGCGCTCAAATGGCTGAAAAAAGCCGCTGCAATGAAACATGCAGATGCGTTCGTGTACCTTGGAGACATGCATTATCTGCCTCAGTTCAATCGCGTAAATTATGACAAAGCGCGTGAATATTATACAGCTGCTTTCTTTAGCGGAATGGATATAGCCGACGCTTTAGGACATATCCATGAGATAACGGAAGACTATCAACAGGCACACTATTACTACCAGCAGGCTGCAGATAACGGCAATGCGTTTGCACAATGGCGGCTGGCAGGTCTATATATGGACGGTAAAGGCGTAGACACTGATTTACATCAGGCGATGGAATTGTTGCTGCAAGCTGTAGAAACACAGCCGGAAGCACACATCTATCTGGCCACACTATACGCTACTGCACCATTTCTTGATGAACAGAAAGCACAGGAACATCTTAAAGCGGCAGAACTCCTGGGTCTGTTATAACAACTACACAGCGACGTGCGGTTTTTTCTGGTAGTCTATATCAGGATTGATCGCACGTAGCTGATCAATAAACGCTGCTTTATTCTTCGGAGATACTAATATCGTTTCATACTTATTAAACCGCAACTCCAGCCGGTCCAGCGATGCCGCCGGAGCGCTCAGCGGATTATGCGTATGCCTGATACGATTAATTGTATTAATGTGAACAGTCCTTTTGAAAAGTATACCGCATCTGATTGCCAATTCATTACCGGTAATCTTATAGTCAATAGACATGATAGTATAAAATGTAAAAGCGGCTGTCAGTGTCATTATACCCACTAGTCCCCAGGTTCGTGTAATAGCTGCCGTAACTATTACTGCCAGGAATATTACCAATACCGGGATAAATATACCTTTGCTTACAGCCGATTTATAAGTAGTCATGCCAATTCTTTTAGTTGCTAAATGTACTAAAAAAAACAGCTACTTATATGCCCCGTCAGCGCTTCTCAGACCTACCCATCCTTCTTACAAAGCCAGAATCGCGGCAACCGCCTTCTTCACCGGTGCAAGTGCCTTCCACTCCTCCAGCTTACCGCCAATTAATGTCTGCACTTCAATCTTCGTACCATTTGCCACCAGCACTTCATGATACACTTCCAACAGCTTTTTAAGGTCTTTTACGCCCGCTGCGGGCAGTTGTAAAAGACAGGAAGTCATCATACTTTCGAGGGCTATATTATGACGCGCGCTCACCTTCTGCATACGTCCGCCGATAAGATCCGTCCACCTCTTCATAGGTGCCCATTCCAATTGCTGATGGGTACCAATAATCGCCCCTATCTTTCCACTATCTACCGTACCGGATGCCACCCTGTCTATCCATATCTCGGCAGCCATTGAACGGTTGGTACTATCTGCATTGAGCATTGCTGTAGCCAGAAACAGGTAACTCATTTCACGCAAATCATTCTTCAATACATATAGCGCTTCGAGCTTGCGCAGTACCCCTCTCCTCTCTGTCACCTCATCCAGCAGCGCACTATTCATGGCGCTGTCAATAAAATAAGCCAGCTGTATATCCGGATTGCCCGGTGATAATGACAACACTCGCTGTATGTCATTTTCCGATATCTGCTGTTTATTTCCGTTCATATATTCCTGTAGTAAAGGAGTGTCACACACATTTCTATAAATGACGTCTTTACCACCGTAATTGTTTTTAGCAATAGTGACATTCGGACTATCCGGAAAATCCACCTTCAATACAGTTCGCCATGCATCGTACCGCTCGTATTCCTTTTTCTCCTTACTATAATTACCATAGGCAAGATACTTCTGGGAGAAGGTCTTCCATGCAAATTGACCGGTAAGATATGCACGGTTGATCTGAGTATAAGGGAAGTCCTGGAAAGCCTGATAAACCGTTTCAGGAGACTTACACAATCCTGCCAGCATCCACAATACCGGCGTATCAAACGGACCTGCCGGTTGCGCATGCTGATCCAGCAGAAACGCAAGCAATCTTTTGTATTCGCCTTCTAAAACTGCTGCCGCCGTCAGTGCCACAGCACTATTTTCAAAAGACACTCTTGCAATAGCGACCTGCATGTCCATCAGCGCCGGAGCAACGCCAGCCAGCTGGTATGTGTTCAGGCGTTCCACCAGTACAACAGGATCTATCCATCCACCCTTATGTGTAGGCATCGATACCAATGGCAGTTGTATTCCCTGCTGAACGAACGTCAGGGCAGTCAATACAAGTTGCCGGTACACTTCATATGCTTTCACATTTGCAGTGTGCCTGGTCCAGTCACTTACAGGAACAATCATCAGTTTATAATATGACCATTCTGCTTCCCTCTTTTTATCTTCAGCAATCTGTTTATCATATTGTTTCCTGAAGCCAGCTCCTTCCACCGGATATTGTTGCTCAAGCAATAACCCATATTCAATCAGAAAAACCGCAAGTAGTTCATCTAATAATCCTGCGTTACCAGAAATCCCCTTCATCAGCATTTTGAAAGCACGCTGAAAGGCAGGTTCCAGCTGTTTAAAATGCGCTTCCGTGATCTGCTTATGCAGACGGATCACAGATGACAACACCTGTTCCAGGTGATAGTGCTCGTTGTTATCCAACGACTGACTGATCAGAAATATCAGCCCTTCTACGTCTTCGGGTATTGTAATGAGCGTATGCTCACTTAATACAACAACCGGACTGAATACATCTGCTTCAGACGTTGGCGCTACTTCTGGCGGCGCTGTCTGCAGCCATTTACGGACCAGCTCTTTCGGGCCGGCCAACAGTGAGCTTTCCACTGCGCCTATTGCCGTGATCAATTCAGGCGATGTTTCATCACCATAAGCCGCAATCAGTTTAGCAGCTTTTGTTTGTGTTGCATTATCACTACTGATAAATGCATTAGCAACAACCTCACATATGGCGTTTCTATCTGCCGGATACTTCTTGGCCAATACTTCCAGTATTGACAGTGTTGCTGTATGAACAGCTTTTGTTGCAGATGACAACAACACCGGCACGTATTGCAGAAACGTATGCACCTCAAAATCAGCATGCGTACTAATCTTCTTAAGATGCATAAGTGCATTGCCAACTGCCTTGCTTTGTACGGCAGATAAAGCCATCATCAGGTCTGCCTGTACTGTCAGCAGCTCGTGCTCCGCTGGTTGCAGGTATACAAATAAGTCAGCAAACCAACCTGACAACACCTTATTGAAGTTCCTTGCGGAAGCTGCCAGCGCCTCCTTCAGGAGCCGTATTCTGCTGATACGTCCTTTTGCTGCATATTGCTTCAGGACTTCCATCCAGCTCTGGTGATTATTCCCCGGAGTTACTGACCACTTATCAGCCCAGTTCAGGTTACTTTCGTAGTTAAACAGATGCCATATGTGCTCATCCAGCGTAACGGGTCTTTCCTCTATCAACTCCAGTGTAAAGATCGAACCTTGTTGCCTGGCAATACGCGTTGCCGACGGTAATGTTTTGGCAATCAGATCCGGCGACGGCCGTAGATACCCCTTGTCTGTCAGCTGCATTATCAGCCCGTAACCAATGCCAATGTTCTCCTGACTGGCCATGCCGTTGATATAGTCATTGAACCATGAAGGCTGATAAAAATCAAGCAGCTCAAATATCAACTTACCTTCCAGTACATAGCGGTTGATCCAGTTCCGCTCAAACTCTTTTCTGTCACAGCACACAAACATTCCGGATGCTATGATACGCCAATGTTGAGCCGTTGCTCTTGAGCGATATGACTTATTATCCGTAGTCACATATTCGCTATAGTACTTCAACCATTTCCTCAGTTCCGGGATGAGGGCATTTCTATCCTCATCAGACAACAATCTTAGAAACGGGACTATCTTATTTTCTTCTACATTGTCTAAAATCCAAGCAAACTGCTCCTGAATAGTCATATATTTTATTTTGCCGGCATTAGCTGCCTGAAACCATTTTCTTTACAGCCAGTACGTGTTTGCATGGCCCTCTTTCTCCCTGGTGACGGCTGTACCAGGTACAGGTGCAGCGTTCCTGATTTTCATCCAGCAGTACCGTATGCGTTACGCCGCTACCTTCCACTCTTGCATCTACCCTCCCTCCAGCATCACTGATGATGCTCACTTTATTTTCAGCCAGTAGCTTTTCTGCATCCTTCATGCGGGGATGCAGGCTCATAATGCGGCTCAACTTAAACGGCAGACGCCTGTAAAAGAAGCTGTTTTCATCAGTATCAAATCCCAGCAAGCCAATAGCTGCAAGTTTTGCTGTGATATTATCCGCAGCTGCGAAACTGATATTCTCATTCACTGCCAGCAAAGAGGCATTAAACGTCTGGTTAGTATAACCGTAATTATCAACCGCTTCAATCCATGCATCCGGCACATCAGCCATAAGTGCATCGAGTACTGCACCTTCACCGGAAAAGCCTCTCCACGCTTCACGTGACAGGGAGAGCGTAAATGTCAGTCCACCGAAATACAACTGCCAAGTAGTTGACTGCATCGCCGGATGTGCATAGATACGCAGTTCATCTGCCAAGGGCAATAACGGCTCCAGTAGCCGCAGGCGGTGTATACCTCCTACACAAACCGCATTCGATGCTGCGACAGGGGAAAATACCGGTTTTCCGCCTCTTACTACAAGGTAATGGTCTGCCTTCACCACTCCCCTGGGGATACTCTGAAAGAGCTGCAGGGTTTGCACCCGGTTAAACTGGTGCGCCTTTTCAGCTTCCGATAAGAATACCTGCACACTGGCAAATCCTTTTATCCATTTCACCGGAAGTGGCACCTTCCGCTCAGTCACCTTGTTTTCGCCAGCTTGTAGTGTAACATCCTTCCGGCCTATTGATAACGATACTTCCTGTCCTTTGACGATGCTGCTGAGCGCTGACAACATTGGCTGATTAAAGTCTACGTTTGTAGTACCTGCAACCGGGAACTCACCACTATGTGCGCCTGGTCGTATATCAAGCCTGGCATATACACCTGCGCAATGAGAAAATCCTTCAAAGCGTAACTTTTCGTTACCTGCAGTGACTACAGGATCTTTAAACAGAGACATGTCAAACGGAGACATGCTAAAGCTGGATTGTACCACCTTCGACAATGTTAACAGGCATCGGGCTGTAACAAAAGGTTGCAGGAGAGTTCCTTGAAAATAAACAGGCGCTTCCCTCTTTTCCACTTCACTGTAGCGGGCCAGAAACAGCTCTTCGCTACCTGCTGATCTACTTACCTTTGACGCAGTGTCATAATGATATATAAGGGACTCATTCATTATTCAGATACTATAACTATCCCAAAGATATAGTGGTTCGTTTAATTCTGCACCCCCTGTTATACTTAACGCCCTTAAGGCAGGTTTAAACAATGTCTTGGACTATGCTTGTATATCCACAAAGAATCGCTTCGAGTAATGGAAGATATCCGTTTATGGCTGTTATACAAAGATAAAAAATGTCAGCGCAGCCAATATTCAGGGAACAAAAAAAAGCATATTTCAACACGCTAATCTTCTAACGATCATGCCCATTGATATATACTTCAATTCAGCTATAACGCCTTGTAAAACTGTCAGTTGTAAAACACAAACGATAATCTTTCTCACGGGTTTTATCTGGCTCAGCGGGCGCATTACAACTATCAGTATTACTACGTGCTGCAAGCAAATGTGCATCAATACCAACTGTATAAATAGCTTAGATTTTCTTTGCGGTGAATAGGTATTTAAGGCTGCAGGTCAAGGTCAAAACACCTGGTGCTATCACCTTCCCGAAATCAGGAAGTACTATTGATTAATTAGAATGCTTCGCCGGTAAAGAAATAAAATCCGGGGCCTTCTCTTGTCATCCCCACATCGAGGCGAAGGAAGATGTCTTTTTTAGGGAACAGCAGGTAACGAACGCCTGCGCCGCCGGCGAATTGTGTTTTATCCAGCTGAAAAGCTTTTACTTCCGGGGCGACTGCGGCAGTACCTGCGAATACGGTCGCGCCCCACCGCTTGCTGAAAGAAAAGGGCAACATCCGGTATTCCACCTGTGCGGCCAGCATGTTTTTATCACGGTAGCGCCCCTGGTAATAGCCACGCATCATCATGTCTCCTCCCATCAGTGCCAGCTGATTAAAAGGAACGTTGCCATTGAGGAAATTACCCAGCACCTGCCAGGCAATTACATTGTTCTTTTTATAAGGATGGAAACCACGTATATCGAGATTAATACTGCCAAATTTAAAATCGCTGGTCAGAGATGGGTGATAACCGAGGTAAGATAGTTCTCCAAACCAACCTTTACGCACATTCAGCACGTTGTGCCGGTCATCATATACCAGTGCTGCGCCAAAACCGAGGTTACTGGTACCGTTACCGCCGGATGGAATGGTATACTTAGGTCCTTCTTCCGGTTGATTAAACTCAGTACCGTACAGGTACTGGTAGTCTATCTCGGGTCCCAGGAAGAGGTTACGGCTGATCTTTCTTAGTACGCGCTGTCTGAGTAATATATAATTCGCATCTACCACTGCCGGGTGTTCCCCATCGGTGTCAGGTCCTATACCATAGTACAGCAATGGGAAGCGTTGTATTCTTGTTCTTCCGAGAAAAAACCACTTATCCTGATCCCCGTAGATTGCATTGTCTATCCAGAGGCCATATTGGGCTTTGAAGGTAAAGAAGGTAAATGCCTGTACTTCACTGAGACGATTGGTACTATCTCCTTTAGCTCTGAAGAGCCATAGGCCGGAGGCACCTATTTCTATGCCCGTTTCGGGTGAGTAACCCAGCGTCGGATACACGCGGAAGCTTTTTTCGGAGGCGGAGGTGGTATCATTAAAGAATCTGTTCAGCGTCCGGTTCACCCAGCCTTTCTGTTCAGTTTGTGCCAATGCTACTGTGGAAGATAAACACAGGAGCAAGCTAATAATCGCAATGGTAGGTCTCATGCGGGAAAATATACATAAAAAGGGCCAAACTTTATGAAACACCGGTCTGTATGAATTAAAATCATTAACTTATATCCCCGAAACCCCCGGTATTATATTCAGGTGTATCCATTAGAACCTCAAATATGACTTCCAAAGGGCAGGCGAACAGATTTTTCATAGAAGATTTCAGGGTTTCACATGCCATTTTCGACAAGTGCCATTGCTGGTTAAATACAATTAACTAATTTAGTGCCTTATACATACTAATTAAATTAAATTAATCTCTATGAAGCAAACAGTTCCTGCTTTTATCCTGCTGCTGACAATGGCGGCTTGTGGTGGTGCCTCAACTGATCAGGCGAAAACCGAAGAAAAGAAAGAAGCTGCTGCAGCTACCGGTGTAGCTTATGCTATTGACACTACCACTACTTCTGTGACCTGGCGTGCTACCCACAAAGGTGGATTTGCACCACGCTTTGGAACCATCAAAGTTGTTGATGGTAGCCTGAACGTTGAAAACGGCGCAGTTACCGGTGGTAGCTTTGATGTAGATCTGAACTCTCTGACCACAGATCCTGCATCTGTAACTGAAAAAGATAAAAAGTCTACTGATCTGGACGGCCATCTGAAAAGCGCTGATTTCTTCGACACGGCTAAGCACCCAACAGCTAAATTCGTGATCACTGGTGTTTCTGCATACGACAGCACTAAAGAAAAAAGCCTGCTGCCAGGAGCTACTAATCTGATCAGCGGTAACCTGACACTGAAAGACAGCACCCTGAACATCACTTTCCCAGCACAGATCACTGTAGCTGAAAACGATGTTACTGCTAACGCGAAATTCGTGATTGACAGAACTGCATGGGGTATCAACTACAAAACTGAAGGTAGCCCTGAGAACTGGGTGATCAGCAAAGAAGTTGAAATTGGTTTCAGCCTGAAAGCTGCAAAAAAATAGTTCGTATTTACCTTCCGGTAATACAACGATAAAGAAAAGCGCCTGCCACTTTAGAGTGACAGGCGCTTTTTTAAACTATCGTCCTTTATCTTCTGACATAAAAACAGTTGCTTCTTCAGGCATATTATTCCACTGATCTTCAATCATTTTGATTGATGGAAGCGTGTAGACCTTCTTCCTCCTACTAGTCGTCCGCTGACCATTTTCCAGGTAGGTATTACTGCCAGATTGAAACTGCCGGCGGACAAGATGGATTACTGTCAGTATGAAAATCACCGGGTCTACGTCCGGGTGACTACTCAATTTTCTGAGCTTTTCATGGTTGTATACGGGTGTGTCAAAAAATACAGTATTAATGCGGTGTGCATATACCCGGAAACTATCAGATCCGAAGCGCCTGTATAACCTATTGCTTATAGCGCGTATATCTTTATCGGGATGCGCGCGCCACAATGCTGCCACGGCCGACTGCAAAATACTGTTCGCTCCTTCTTTCTGAATACGGGTTAATGCCTGAAGTGTATCTTCCTTATCAGTGCTGATCAACATCCTTAGCAGTTCACTATTTACTTTCGGATCTGTATTCCTCCTCAATGGTAAGTCTTCTTCATCCAGTAGGGTAGCTTGCAGCTGATCTACTGAGATTATCCGGATGGCTTTTTCCAGGTAAGCACTTGCATGCAGCATACTATTTGCCCCAATCACTACCAACGCCCCGGAGTCGTTTTTGTCGGTAGTGATACTTACTCCATATTTGTCCAGTTTTGTTAATATCTCTTTATTACTTACCCTGAAAATCTTTTGCTGCATAATCAGCTTTACAGGTTTGCCGGTAGCAATCATCGCCTGTAATGTATCCTTTGGCAAAGCATCGAGATCATGTCTAGCTATGGCCAATATAAGTCTGTCTAGTTGCCGGACTTCCGATAACAATGCTGGTGTGATAATCCTGTTAAATACAGACAGATCCGACTTGACAATCAACTGCCTGAGCTGGGGAAGTGCCTGTACCATACCAACGATATCTTCTATATTGTTGAGCGATACATACAGTTTAGTTAAGTTAACAATTGGCAATAACGCTGAAGGTCTAATAATCCCTGACACTTGCAGGAAGTTCACTTCTGATAACTTTGGCAGCTGATATAGGAGCTGTAGTTTCTCATTCCAGTCCATCACTACACATGAAATTGTGATAGATTTCAGTTGCTGTAAACAGTTGATGGAATGCGGCAGACGTTTAAGAAGGGGAAGGCCTAATTGCAAATGAGTGATCTCAATATAGTCCGCAAACAGGTCTTCAGGCAGCTCTTCGCAGCTGCTTCCATATAATTCCAGGTGGGTAGACCAGCGGTGAAGCTGGTAATATTGCTGTTCCATAGTATAGGGGATAAGAGTTGAGTGAGCCGGTATCGGGTGATCAGGCGTGCTGACTAACTTCGTCCAGGAAGTCTAAAAAGCTTTCTGCATAACGCTCAAACGTCCAGCTACCCGCACCGTGCATACTGGTATAAATTGCACCTTCTGTCGTGGTAAGATCTATACAATACGGATCGCCATCCATATCTGCGATTACAAGGTACGCTGGTGGCCAATCTGATATTGATTCCTGTGTAACACTATTAAATGCATAACCGTCCTGGCGGGAAATAAGGTCGGCAGCGCCGTATATATCCAGACTCCCTCCGAGATCGGCATGTTGTATCAGTACATGCAGTGGAGAGAACTGTTGCAGGAATGTGCGATAGTCGGCTGGTAACTGCCATTTACGATCAATAGCAGCCATAACCATGTCTGTAGCCGGCACTAACCAGTCGGTAGGCCGGGACAGGTCCTGGTATTCCTCCCGGCGATCACGAAGCTTTTCTTCTATGCGTGCAGCGATATGTTCGAGTCTTGTAACAGGATGATGCAAAGAAGGATGTGTAGCGGGAGGAGCGTATCCTGCTCCGGTAGTATACCCATTGTTTTGCCAGGCAGTCAGTTCATCCAGCCTGAGATCCTGGATTTTCCAGTAACCTGGATCTATGGGCAACTCGCGGTCGAAAGGCTGCTGACTGTATACGGCCAGGCTTTTTATTGCCTTTGCCCGGACGTCAATGGCTATTTTTTCGTTTTGTGCCAATGAAATCAACATAGCATATGCTGCTGCTCCTTTCGTTTTCAGCAACCCGTCAATTGCCCAGTAACTGAGTTGCGGTACTGTTATCGCCCATTCAAAGAAGGGTATTTGTGTCGCATCTCCGGTAGGGACAAGCGAGATAATATCTGTCATAAGGAAATTACGCCAGTGCAGGAGCTTTCCGTCTTTTGCATAGCTGGTCAATATTTCAATTACCTGTGCCTGATCGCTCTGACCGTAAGTTGCGATCAGCTTGTCTTTCAGCTTTGCAAATTTACTCCCGTCTGATTCTGAGAATAACTTCTCCGCTAGGTCCTGCATAGTAGATTTCGCCATGATTATTATTCAGTTTGAGGTAGGCAAAGATACTATCTGTTGTGCAAGAACGCCCCCCCTCGATAAATCATCTACCAGAAATAAGAATTTACAAACATGTAGCCGGCGCATTGAGATACGATGTATATTGCGGATGATAATCAATAACACCCCTTACAATTACACGCACCTTATCTATTAAATAACGTAAAACACAAGTTATGTTCCTGCTACAATATCTGAGCGGCGGCCAGGTTGTCTCCACCATGAAATTTAACACACTGGAAGAAATCGAGGAAAAGCATGGTTCGGGAGATTACTATGAAACGGCAGACTATTACCACATCATTGATACTGAGACAGATGACGTGATTGAAGAAGATGAAATACCTGATAATGACAGTATTATTGAAGACATGTTTGACGGGGAAGACAGCATGGAAGGATTCGATTGGAACAGAGAAGATTAGCCCCTTCCCGATTGATAATACACCACAAAAATCTACCAATATTAATACTTATACGATGGAAGATAAAGTAGAATTTATTGTAACCCTTGCGCTGGAATTAGGCAAGGATGGCAGTACGATGATGGTATCTGATGGTTCATATGCATACAACGCTGAGTAAATGTTTACGAACGAAAAAAGCGAGCGGTCACCATAGTTAACCGCTCGCTTTTTTTATATCAGAGATCACTGATTATTACCGATACTATTGTGCTATCTGCACTGCCGGCTGTTCTACTGGCTTTGCATTGGCTGCTTTCGGCTCAAAGCGTTTCTTCAGCTTCAGGAACTTTGACTCAATGAACCGGTATGATATATAAGCAGTTAATATGGTTAATCCGCCGGAAACTGTATACATCGCAATCGTAGCTGCTACAGGAGGCAGCGTACGCAGGATATTCTTCATGAAAATAATGGTAACGAACAGTACAATACCATGATACATATAGATGCCATACGAGATGTTTCCCAGGAAGTTCAGCACTTTATTATCTGTTGTAAGTATACTCTTAGGATTGGAAGAGATGTTTAATATCAGCCAAAGGAAAAGCGCATTTGTAAACAGCAGGGAATAGAAACTTCCGAAGATGACGGTATAGATAGTGCCTAACAGGGTAGTGTCCTCATTAGTCAGATATTTATGGCAGGTAAACCGTAAAATGATAATACCAAGCAAGGCAATCTGTGCGCTAACACTGAAGATGCTGGTCCGCATCATCCGCTCCCTGAAATGATAAAAGAGCCACGCGCCTAACCCACCGATACTCATAGCTTCAAACTTGAGCGTGTTGATAAAATCAAGCGCTACCGAAGGAGTAGTATGTGTATGGTTGTAATGATGATAATATGCGTAAAAAACGAGTCTTAACCCGATGATAGTAAAGAAAATACCTATAGCATATTTCTTAAAATATTTGACCAATGGTGCCCAGAAGAAATAGAACTGTTCCTCCACTCCTATTGACCATAACGGGGCCAGAAAGCTGGAGCCCCATATACTTATCACCAGATTTGGCAGGAAGAAGACGTATAGCAGGCCGGCCGTTACAAAAGGATAATGGGCGGTATACTCTATATGCAAGAGCTTAATCACGACAGGTATGATCAGCATACCTATAATCAGGATCAGATAATAGAGTGGCCATATTCTCAGTACGCGGCGCATATAAAAGTTTTTAATATCGATAGTGCCGGTGTTAGCATCTTCTTCCAGCAGCAAATAAGTAATCAGGAATCCACTTAGTACAAAGAAGAACTCAACTGCCAGGCTGCCTGAGAAAAAGAAGGTATAGTCAGCGAGGTGGAATAAAGAATATTTTTGCCGGATAGATTCTGCGTGTTGCATTAAGACCAGGAAGGCTGCGAAGAAGCGTAGTCCGTTTAGCCCTTTAAAATAAACCTTTGATTGTTGCATAACTACCTTTGCTGGTTTGACTGTTCGGTTAGTTTAAGTATAAATGTTGTGGTATAGTCTTCAGTTGGTTACAACATGCGATCCATATAAAAAAGCCCTGAAACCTTGTTGAAAGTTTCAGAGCCTCTATGATGACAGTTGTAAGTAATCACCCGCTTCAGCGCCAGACTCAGCCAAGCGGTTTGGAGGTGATTGAAGTGGCAAAGATATATAAGATTGTTAAATAATTCCAATGGTATTCTGCAACACTTGCCACCAGGGACGGCGGCTCCTTCAGTTCGGCGGTCAGCCCTTGAGATCTGATCTGCGGAAGCCAGACTGGAATCTACCCGAAACCAGAAAGCACATCTGTTTACCTACAAAGGATCATGAAAAGACGGTAATAAGTACCGCCTTTTCATGATCCTGTTAAATAGCTGCTATATCATGGTCAGTTACTATTGACATCAGCCATAACAACAAAGTTTTACTCAGCTCGCAGGCTGCACCATTTACAGTGATACCTGCTGTTTCATACCTCCTGTCAGCAGTTGTACGTCTGATAAGCACGTACCTTCCGCTGTAATAGTGGTATAATTAAAAATACATCTTCCGGTAGTATCCGCAGGCGTCAGTATCAACGTCTGCTCCTGTTCTTTGTCGATGCCATTATAAATCGCAACGCCTGCACATCCCGGCACACTTAGCATTGCTGTAATGACATCTCTGGTGAAGAAGAACGCTGCCGGCATTCCGGGGAACTGCTGTTGCCACGCTCCTACCATTATAGTAGCCTTTTCATAAGAAATGCTGCGGCCAATCTCTTTCATGTTCAGGGACGGATCAATCGGACGCCTCCAGAGATATGCTTGTCCGACAGGTGGTTCGTCACAAAACGGAGGACAAGGTACGCCTACATCCCAGATCGTATTATTGACCTGCACAGGACCGCTATCGGTCAGTAACTCATAACTTAAAATACTGGTTCCTGCTGCATTTACAGCAACGAAGACAAACGCCTGTTTATTTCCGGTGTTAATGCCGTTGAAAATGCGGATACCTACGCAATCCGGTGCTGCAAGTAGCTGGTCGAATAAATGCCGGCCATAAAGAATAGAGAAGATACCCTGAGGGTATGTTTGCTGCCAGTCTGCGATAAGAAATTGTGCCTGCTCGGCGTTAACGAAGCTTCCGGCATCATGGACTGCCGGCATTAGGGTTAATGTTTGTTCCATTGTGGTGGGAATATTAATGATTAACAAATAACGTGCTGTTACTAACGGAAGATAATAAATTTTTAAATGCGGAAATAAAATTATCCATGTACAACACAGAGACAGCTGCACGACGTCAGTGTGGAGTTAGGAGCTCTTCACTGCACAAGCTTGAAAAACTGGATTGCCTGTTAATAGAAAACGATTATGTGACGCTTACAACCACTGGAAAAAATATAGTTTAATCAAACCACTACCTGGCCTCTCAGTTCAGTTATTGTCACTTTTTGTACTACCTTGCCATCACTTTGACTTTTAATAATCTCTATGGCACTCATTAATTTCAAACTTAAACATCCAGATAACATCATTCCCTGGGGCGATGATACGGAAACTACCATGCATTGGTTTGGACTTACGGATGGTGAATACTGGCTCGATATAAACAAAGCTACGCTCTACGAATATACAGACGAGATACTGGCCGGCGGAGATCCAGATGATTCCAGATATGTAGCTTATCAGGTTGTGCGCCTGATTGAAGACTGGACCAGTATATTTGAATCTATCGCTGAACCTATTCCTGAAGGATTCTATGCAATTTCCCGCAATTGTAATTACCTATACCGGTTTTACGGAGCGGTGCAACAATGGCTGGAGAAGTTGTCTGAAGACCCTGCTATTGACATGGATGCATATTATGAGAAATACGATAAGACGATTGAGTGGGTCTATAGTAGGACGCTTGTCGCTACGCACCTCACCGGCGGACCCAGTATCAGTTTTTTCAGAAACGGAGATAATATCTCGATTGTCTGGAGAGCAGATCATCAGACAGCTAACGACATTCCTGTATGGACTGCGCAAAACGGAGAAGTTGAAATTTCATACAATCAGTTTGTGAGTGAAATGGAAGATTTTGGTAAGCGCTTCTTCAATGCAATGGCTACTCAGATACAACTAGCGATAGCAAAAGACTGGGGCGCAACCAACATCAACAAAGAAAGGCTGATGCAGGAACAGCAGGAAAGAAAAGCTGCCTTCGAGAAAAATTTGGAGATACTGAAAGGTACGCCAACTAAACATACAGATTGGGACGCTATTAATGTCTTGATCACAGAGATGTTTAGTTAGAAGTATTTTCTATCTATGATAATATTCAAGTGGCAGCTGGCATACTAATGGCAGCTGCCATATAAGATTAGCTGGCGATGAATCAGCCATTGCGTTTTGCAGCCCTATCCGTGAGATAAGCAAGATACCAGTCTTCAAGTTTAATAAACTCAGAAAGATTGTCTAATACTTTGACATAACTATCGGCAGGACTTTCATACATATACACAGGTGGGTCATCACCCTCATCTAATTTAAAGAACCAACATACGCTGGTAACTCCCCAGGCAGCAAAGACAAACACATTCTTATCCTCCAGGAAACTATGACCATCAGCCGATGTTATTTCTTTAGAGAACGCCCACATCTCTTCATATTCATCATATACAAAATCCATGACGGATCGGAATGCAAAAGCGCCAAACACACCTAATATCAGGTACAGTTCTCGGTAACATAATGGGAAACGAACGCCCAATCGCTGCTCTATTTTATCGACATCTTCCGGAGTGCATGCGCGTTTGAAACCGTAGTAGTCAACATATTCCTTGAGAAAACCAAGATATTTATAGTCAGTGTGCATCAGGTAAAAGGTTATTTACTTCAAAGATATAAACCGGTAGCATATATGTTATAAATAGCAAAGTAACATCTGCTAACTGCCCCAGTAAGGTTTTATATTACAGACCGCACATTGTGTCAACCCTATTACATTAACACCGCATTAACCTAAGTATCAATAAGAAAGACTACACTTGTAAAAATATAATTGCACTATGTAAAAGTGCATCACTTAGATTTTCAAACAGCTAATTATATCATCCATGAATGTTCTTGACATCTTAGCAAAGGCAATAAAAAACAGACACCAAATTAGTTTTCAATACAACAAAGAGGGCAAAACTGTAGGAAAACGAATAGGAAATCCTTATGCTATATTTATTTTTACCGCAAAAAACACGAGGATACAAAGTACTAAAGTCCACATTGTTCAAACATCTGGAGTTTCCGATTCGGCTGAAATAAAACCCTTTCCAAGTTTCCGAACGTACAACATAGAGGAATTGTCAGAAGTTCAGGTGCTAGGACAATTGCCTCAATTTACTCAACCATTTCATGAATCATACAATCCGGAATGGGATGGATACAAAGATGTAATTGCAAAAGTTTAATATGAGCATACAATACGACAAAGAGATACTTTCAAACAGCAATTATACACTAAAAGTAAATTTTAGTGGCATAAAGGATAGTATTGCCACTGCTGAGAATTTGAAGATGTCAATATATTCTTACAGTAAAACTGGCGCTCCCTTATTTTCTGAAACGTTGAACTATGATCAAATTAAGCTTTTATATCACCACCTTGAGCAAATATCAATAATTAGAGATTCGTCTTCAACTATTTCTGGAAAATTCATAGAATCTAGCAGTGAAATCGGGGAATTAGTAGCTAAGCTAGGTCTTAATTCTAAAACCAATCTATTAAAATCGCTTCTAATCACATTAGATAAAGATGAAAAGATTAGTAACATTCTATCAGCCTTATCTGACCTGGAAGTAGATACGCTATTTGCTTATCAAAGATGCCACGATTGGAAAAAAGAAATTGAGAATTTACAAAAACTTCTTGAGCTAGAGGACGCTGGAAATATTGTTCAGGAAATCAACAGACATCCGGATCTACATAAATATTCAGCTGGCCAGCCTGAAAAAATATTTCAAAATTGGATAGACAAAAATCACCTTTGGATATTCGGAGTAGAATATGTCAAGAAACATGATGTTCGACAAATTTCATTATATAGTGAAGGGGATTTACTTATGGAATCAATTGATGGTTTTTTGGATCTGATAGAATTGAAAAGACCATCCAACGCGATATTCGGAAAAGTGGATGTAAGCCACAAGAGTTATTATCCATCTTCAGATTTGTCGAAAGTAATTGGACAATGTCTATATTATCTACAAAAAATGGATGATATAAAATTAAATTTGGAGAAGGAATATAAAATCAAAATTATCCGACCCCGAATAAAAATAATCACAGGTAGAACCAATAATTATACGGACGACCAATATAGCGCTTTGAGAATGTTGAATTGTAGTTTAAATAATATTGAAATCATATCTTATGACTCCTTGATTAAATATGGGGAGAAAATGATAGCTTGTTACACCTGATAAATCCTAAAGATAAGACGCTGTAAAATTTCTTTATTACAACCACCTCCGCTGTCAATCCAGCTGATAACAATGCTGATTATCGTAAATTCCTCCTTTTCAGTTGGATACTATCCTTCCTCGTACATAAGAATGTATGTCACCTTCTGGTAATATTTCAGACTTAATATGCGTAGATTTCATCGAGATCATGAATAAAGTAGTCATCATTGTGCACTTCACTGATCTTATTGTTGAATAATAAAAAAGCTGGGATATCTAATGGATAAATGACACTTGCTTGAATAAGCGCGCCAGTTTGAATTTTTGCTCGCAACTCCATTAAAAGCCGTCCTAATGCATTAACTCCAACAAGTATTTCTTTAGATTGAGGAATAGCTCCCCACAATGAATCCTTAGTGGAATATTCGACAATTGGTTTATCACCGGTAGAAAGAAGCAATTCAGAAAATTTTGGGAAATTTTGAATCAATTTAACCTCAAGACACCATCTCATGATTCTAAATCTAACAATATCCCAATCTTGCCTGGTCAATGTAGCGTATTTTCTGCTTACTGATTTGGAGTCCATCGGATTTTGCGTCCTGATGAGTTCCTCTTGGATATGAGGAAATAAAGGGAATCTACACGCCTGATAAAGAATCTCTGAACTCTGAATATTAATTTCATTGACGAACAGATTATAACCGGGTGCCATATTGGAGAGTCCGCCAAACTTTCCATCAGTTTTAGCAAACGCTATTACATCTTGAAGTTTATATTCCCGTTGAGCCAAAATCATACTACAAAGTAACAAAATTTTCTAATTTCCTCTATTTGCTACCGAAAATAATGGCTGCCAATTGTGCCCGGGCACTTCCCACCAATAAACTAAGGGACTATTATTCGGAATATTTCGCCAGGTAAAAAAATGAGTTCCTAGTCCCAAAACTTTGTATCCTGGATTAATCAGTCCCAACGGCCTAATATTAGGGCGAACATCACCTTTAATCCTATTGATGATCTCGATCCCTTTCAATAACAAGATATTTTCAAATTTTATTCTGTTATCCGGACTACTGAAAAAAGTTTCCTGCGCTGGTGTGTTTAATTCTCTAAAAGCGTAATCTTCATACTTCGTGGCCGTCAGTGTACCAAAATATGTATTTACAATCGGATCTATACTTCTCATAGGCTTTGCAACATTTAGGCGCTGGTTGTTAAATTTCGCATGATTTTGGACCTCGTAATCCCATCGCCAGTTTATCCGATTGCTGAGTTTACTGCTGAACATTCTACTAATTCGATATTGTTGAAAAGACAATCCCCATGTATGGCAACAAAAAAGACTAATGGAAAATGTGATTTCACCATCCATGATTTTGTCATGGTTCGATCTCCCTTTAGCATCAACCGCTTGAAGCCATTGTACGGCATGATTTCCAATGGTGCTACCAGATGCCAAAAGGTCGTCAAAATATATAAAGTGTCTTTTGGGAAAGGTTAGATATTTAATGCGAGATTCACCATATTGCTCACCAAGAACCTCTTCCAATAAACTGAGGATAGCAGATTGACTTTTATGAGCTGCCTGCATATTCACAAATTCAGTGTCAGATAGAAAAGCAGCAATAGAGGAATAGCTATATTTTCTTACATAGTGATCTACATGCACTTTAATATAGTTCTTCGCTGTTCTTCGAGAAATATAGACTTGCGGGAGTAGATGTGATAACTCATTAAGCACAAACTCAGCATCATTTCCAAATTGCTCGCCCCAACTTATTATGTTGCTAGTACTTATATAAATGCCATCCTGATTTCTGTAATCTTGAATAACGTCATAGATACTTTGAGCGACTTCTTCCATTTTATTTGTTGTGTTGTCTTAATTGTTAGCCACTATTTTATTACCTGAGTGAATTGGGGGATATGCAAATGTACGAAACTTTAAATATTTTCTGCTGGGGCTGCTGGATGTAATTGAAAGTTTAATTGAATATTCGTCGATAAGCCTTTATTACTTAATAAATACAACTCTCAGCAGACTGGTACGAATTTAGAATTAAACAATTATTAGTTCTCATATTTTCCAACAAAAAACTAACCTGGATTCCATTACAAGTAAAGTACTTGGGCAATTGCTTATTTAACTCCAAAGTTAGGATATGAGCTGTATAACACCCTGATATCAACTCAAGAAAAGCAAACGTATATTATTGTGCATGTTGAATAAATTTATCTTATGCTAAATGGACATCTTTAAGAAAGTATTCATAAATCAGTCTCTCGGTATTTCTATCTCATGTTCAGACTTACACTACTAATTAACAACAATTACTCTCCCAAAATTACCATCAAATACATTGAAATGGGTAGGGGCAATAAAAAACCCGCAAACTCAATGTCTGCGGGCTTTCCGTAATACTTTAGTATAAAATAATATAAAGTATTTCGGCCTAAGGTCGGGACGACTAGATTCGAACTAGCGACCCCTTGCACCCCATGCAAGTGCGCTACCGGGCTGCGCTACGTCCCGAAAACCGGTGTCCGCCGTTAAAAACGACGGGATGCAAATGTAGTAATAAATTTCATCTTTCAAAATTTAAAAATACATATTTTTTAAATTTACTACACTCCATGCAAGCCTCATATCCAACTGATAATCATCTGACTATATCTTCCAGCTATGCGTATCATGTATCGCATTGTTATACATAGAGACACGTAGAATTATTGCCTTAATCAGGGCTAATGTTTCATACCATCTATCTCCCAAAAGGTCACTAAGAGGTCACCTCAATATCCCCGGGATATCCAAGTGACCTCTTAGTGACCTTTTGGTGCTGCGATCATATAAAAGTCAAACCGGGTATCAGCAGACAATCGAAGTAGCCTAGATAAATGACCATAGATCAAAGGCAGAAATACGCTGCCAGCATCCATAGGGTAATAACAAAAAGGGCCGGCGATGCCGACCCTTTAGAGATTTTTATCAGGTGATGATTTATGGTTGTCCACCTCCGCCGGCAGCGCCGAAAATCTGGCCGGTAGAATAACTGGCATCGCTGGCTGCAAGTTGCACGTAGATAGACGCCAGTTCTGCCGGTTGACCAGGACGTTTAAACGGAGTATCGCCGCCGAAGTTCTTCAGCTTTTCCATTGTCGCTCCTCCACTTACCTGAAGCGGAGTCCAGATAGGACCTGGTGCTACGCCATTCACACGGATACCTTTTTCTGCCAGCTGTTTAGCGAGCGATCTCACATAACTGGTCGTTGCAGCTTTGGTCTGTGCATAGTCGTACAATTCTGCAGAAGGATCTGTTGCCTGAACGCTGGAGGTAGCAATAATGACTGCTCCGGGTTTCAGATGAGGCAGTGCTGCTTTGATAGTCCAGAAAGGCGCGTAGATGTTTGTCTTCATCGTCGCATCAAAGTCTTCGCTGGTGATATCAAGTATGCTGGCCTTTGTCTGCTGACGTGCAGCATTATTTACCAGTATATCCAATCCTCCCAGCTGGCGAACAGCTTCTGCTATCATCTTCTGACAAAAAGCTTCCTCCCGCAGATCGCCAGGTATAGCTACTGCTTTCCGACCAGCTTTTTTAATCAGGGCAACTACTTCCTGTGCATCTTCTTCCTCTGCCGGCAGATAGTTAATCGCCACATCAGCGCCTTCACGTGCATAGGCAATAGCAGCCGCTCTTCCCATACCCGAATCTCCGCCGGTGATCAATGCTTTTCTGCCTGCCAGGCGATTAGAACCTTTATAACTGTTTTCACCGTGGTCGGGTCTGGGTTCCATTTTGGATGCCAGTCCCGGCCAGGGTTGTGTTTGTTCCTTGAAAGGAGGTTTTGGATATTTAGACACAGGATCCTCCATTCCTGCCGCTGCCACTCCTGCTACGGTACGCTCTCCCGGTGTGCCAAACGAAGGCGTCGCCACCATCAGAGAAGCCAATCCTGCACCAATGCCACCAATAGCCTGGCGGCGGCTGTATAAGTTATTGTTGTCCATGTTAACTACATTGAATTGATTAAGTGTTTTGTAAATAACATCAGGCAGATCTTCACCGCCTTCTGTTTCAGGGTTTATCATCCATAATCAAAATATCATACCAGTGGCCATGGGCTTACATCTCAGCAATGCGCCAGCTGATTCTGTAGAAAAGTGTACCTATATAACGTTTACAAGCAGCTACACTTCAACGGCCAGGAAAGAGCGGCCGCATGTATTTTTTTGTCCGGATTTTCATATATTTATAGTAACAGTGAATGTCCGAAGATGTTATAAAATTCCATCATCTACCTAATGGCTCCAGCTATTTCCAACAAGTACCTGGTTTTCGCCTGTTTCCTTATGCTATCCCTATACGCCTGTAAAGGCTCTCCTGCTACCAGGAGGGGGAAAGTCTATATTGCCAGCGAGAACGGCAAATACATATTATACAGAAACAATCAGCCCTTCCTGGTAAAAGGAGGCGCAGGTTATACATACATGTCCACGCTCAAAGCAATCGGCGGCAACACCATCCGTACGTGGGATACCACGTACCTGCAGGCAATCCTGGATGAAGCAGCCAACAACGGACTCGCCGTCATTGCCGGATTCTACGTACCTGAAAGCAAATATCTTTACGATTTCTATCAGGATGAAAAACAAGTGACCGCACAATACAACGCTTACAGAGACGTGGTAAAACGGTACCGTTCACATCCCGCCCTGCTCATGTGGTGCCTGGGTAATGAGGTCGATTTCCCTTACCGCCCCACTTACAACAGATTCTATACTGCATACAATGATCTTGTAGAGATGATACACGCCGAAGATCCCGATCACCCGGTCACTACTACCATGATCAATTACCAGTTCAGAAACATCCTGAACCTGCGCATGAAAGTACCCGGCATCGATCTTATCTCCTTCAATACTTTCGGCGATCTGAAACAGCTGGAGCAAAAGCTAACAGATAACAGCTGGTTATGGAACGGCCCATTCCTGATTACAGAATGGGGTATCTACTCTCCACAGGAATCACTTACCACTGCCTGGAGCGCACCCATAGAACCTACCAGCACTGAAAAAGCAAAGTATTATCATGAGTTTTATACCACCTTTCTGCCTGTCAGCAATCCCCGATTCCTGGGGGCTATGACCTTTTACTGGGGGAATAAAACGGAAGTAACGCCCACGTGGTACAGCATCATCGATCAAAGTGGCGCAAAGACTGCCCTCGTGCAGGAAATGGAAGCCTGCTGGACTAACCGCCAACCTGCACATCCGCCTCCGGCTGTTGAAAGATTGCTGGTCAACGGAAAGAAAGCCATGGATAATATCTTCCTGCGTCCTGATACTATACAAACAGCCACACTGCAACTGACAACTCCGGATACTTCGCAGTTACGTATATACTGGAAAGTAACTGATGAAGACTTCGATCCACGGAATATAGTAAGACCCCTCGAATATGAAACGTATATCACCCCTCATAACAGCGCGAAGATCACTTTTCGCTCGCCTGCCAAAGAAGGGCCATACAGACTGTATTCATGGGTCTATGACATATATGGTAATATCGCAACTGCCAATACACCTTTTTACGTAATTGGAACAAAGAGTAACACTAAGGAACCGGGTCACCCGGCCAACGCGCGCTGAATTATTTATCCTGCGGTTTATCATCATAGTCGGGATAATCAGTATGGGAATGCTCCTGTACAACCTCTTCAACCGTGCCAATATCGGGAATAAGATCCTGTACTGGCTGTTGATGTCGGGCATCATCTACTTTTGTCTGAAAGTACTGCATGAATGGTATCATTACTTCAATATCTCCATTCCGAAGCCGCCCACCACTGCCATCGCTCCTACTGTAGATATACTGACTACCTTCTGTGCCGGTGAACCGTATGAGATGGTCATCCGGACGCTCACTGCCATGCAGGCAATTACTTATCCGCACACCTCCTGGCTATGTGATGAAGCAGATGATCCTTATCTGAAAGCAGTCTGTCAGAAACTCGGCGTACGTCATGTAACAAGAGATAACCGTAAAGACGCCAAAGCCGGTAATATCAACAACGCCCTCCGGTTTGCAACAGGCGAATTATGTGTAGTGATGGATCCGGATCATGTTCCTACGCCCGACTTCCTCGACCGCGTAGTGCCTTATTTCGTTGACCCGGAGATAGGCTTTGTGCAGATTGTACAAGCTTATGGAAATATCGGTGATAATATCATCGCCAAAGGTGCGGCACAACAAACCTTCCAGTTCTACGGCCCGATGATGATGACCATGAATACCTATGGTACGGTACAGGCTATCGGTGCTAACTGTACTTTCCGCCGACGGGCACTGGATAGTATCGGCGGACATGCGGCAGGACTTGCAGAAGATATGCATACGGCCATGCAACTACACGCTAAAGGATGGAAGTCTGTCTATATACCTGAAGTACTTACGCTCGGACTAGTCCCCTCTACCCTATCTGCCTACTACAAACAACAGCTCAAGTGGGCCCGTGGTACGTTTGAGTTATTACTCGTTACCTACCCTAAACTATTTACTAAATTCACCTGGCGGCAGAAACTACACTATGCTACATTACCGTTTCATTACTTCTCCGGTATGATGTTCTTCCTCAACTTCCTGGTACCGGTATTATCTTTAACACTGGGTATTATTCCCTGCGAATATGACTTCCTGTCTTTCAGCATGCTTAGTATCCCGTTTATCGCCAGCACCATACTGGTACGCCACTTTGTGCAACGATGGGTGATGGCAGAAGATGAAAGTGGGTTTCACATTGTCGGAGGATTGCTACTAATAGGCACCTGGTGGATTTATATTCTGGGGCTGATATACACGATCATCCGGAAAAAGGTGCCCTACATCCCTACTCCGAAGGATGACAAAGAAGGTACCAGCTGGAAACTGTTTATACCAAATGCCATTATACTGCTTATTTCACTAACAGCAGTTATATATGGCCTATGGCTTGACTGGAATCCCTACGCATGGATCATGGCCGGTATCGCCTTCCTGAATTGCCTGATCATGTTGTTCAATATCCTCGCGGGTATCTGGAAAGGCCGTATCAGCAATCAGCAGCCAAAGACAACAATAGAATTTGTCTATCATCACTATTATGCTACCAAAATACGCCTGTGGAAATTCAGGCATAGCGTATATGTCATGATGCGTAAGTCCGCAATGTCACTGACTATTATTATCTGCGGATTTACCTCCTGGTTCATCTATGAAGATAACAGACCTCCCTCAGCCTACAGAGATGCACCGCAGGCAAAAGAAGCCATATTCTATTCCGGCTTATTCAGTCCGGCAGATACAACAGGCATTACTTCACTGTCCGACCTCCGGCATTTTAATAAGGTCAAGGGAACACCATTCAATATTATATCATTATACATCCCCTGGGGGGAAACAGCAGCTTGCCTGCCTGATGACTCGTTACTGCATGCTATCTACAATGCCAACGGCTTACCGATGATTACATGGGAGCCATGGGCAGCGCTCTTTACAACAGCTGCACAGCAGTCGCCAAAGGCAGTCGAACATAAAATGCTGGCCAGGATCAGTGAAGGGAAGTATAATAGTTACCTGGAAAGGTTTGTACAAAAAATCATATCCATACAACGGCCGGTGTTTATCAGGTTTGCCCATGAGCCGGACAATCCCGGATATCCCTGGTCAATGAGCGGTCAGAATACACCTGCGGAATATGTGGCCGCCTGGAGATATGTACATGACTATTTCGTCCGGGCAGGCGCGCGCAATGTTATCTGGATATGGAATCCCTGGAAGGCGAATACAGCAGACAGCTACTTCCCCGGTACAGCATACGTAGACTGGCTGGCGGTGAATGTATTGAATTATGGTAAGCGGCATCCCGACGGACAATGGTATAGCTTCCATCAGTTATATCAGCCTTTTCATCAGCTATCGCTGTTCCGTACGGGTATACCTGTGATGATAGCAGAAACAGGTTCGCTGGCAGATGAACCAGGACAAAGTGGCTGGTTGCAGGATGCATTTAATGCTATCGCAGATAGTTTCCGGGAAATACACGCGACAGTTCTCTTTAACAGCCGGTTCGATAAAAACACGATAGATCAGATGAAACCTGGTATGCTGAATTGGGAACTGCTGGATCCCTCGGCCCCATTATCACTGCTGAAACGCCTGGAACAACATAGCGCTATTCCGGTAAATGACACCTTGCTATTACCAACCGCTCCTGCCACAGTACGCCCACCAGATACCCTATTGAATAATACCATCCGGGGAGTGGTATATGCGAAGGGCATTCCCTGGTTCAGAAATCATCACACCCTCACGCGTAAAGAAGTGGTGAATGATCTGCAGGAGATGCGTAGTATGGGTATCAATACCATCCGGCGATATGGTCCCGGCGTATACGACCATAACATCTTCGCCGCAGCCGCAGCCCTGGACATGCAGATACAGTATGGATTCTGGATGCCGGCTCCTGAGCAGGAATATGGTTCAGAACAATGGCCGGAAAGCTTTATCCAGTCTGTAGTCCGTACTGTCAAAAAGTATAAAGACAATCAGCAGATCATTGGCTGGCACCTGGGACACAATTACTGGGAAGAGCTGGACAAGATGTATAGTAAGCCGTCACTGCTATATCACCAGGATCAATATATAGTGTGGTTAAAGAAACTGGTATTGCAGATAAAAGCAGCCGATCCTTCCAGACCGGTAACGCTTGATCTGCCAGCGGGCCCGCAATATACACTCGCAGCACAGACGATTGCAGCAGCTATTCCGGAGCTGTCTGCCATTGGTATCACCTCCCTGAAGGATAGTACTGCAGCAGCATTTACAGCTGGAAATATGCCTTGCTTCTTAAGTGGAGTCGATGTAGAGGCATATTTATCCGGAGATATAAAAGGTCCGGTATTCATAGATGCCTGGCAGGATATGCAGACAAGAGACGCTGTCACGTTTAACGGACTGACAGATATAAAAGGTCATTACAAACCGGCAGCGTTACGACTTGCAGCTCACTGGCATGCTCCGCTCAGCGGCCCTTCGCTTCCGGAGATAAAGATTCTGAAGCCCGCCAGGGTTACAGAACCGGGATCAGTACTTTCTTATCGTGCATTGGTACAGGAGAAAGGGCAATGGAACCTGGATGGCTATTTTGATCCATCTTTACAATTTAACTGGTACCTGTATAAGGTAGACAGGTGGGGAAATCCGATCTATATGCAGCACGCCGGTACGGGGGCAACATTGCATTTATCGATACCAGTATCTCCGGCGCATTACCGGTTATACCTGGTAGCCGGAAAAGATAAGTTTGTAACGACAACATCTGCTACATTAAATACCCCCTGGCGTAAGCAATAAAGCTCTCAAAGACATCCCTGATATTGCCGGCCGGCAGATACTCGCAGATCAATTAACCTGTAAAGACAGATTGCAATAAAATAAAAGAGGCGCTTCTTTGTGGTGAAGCGCCCTCTTTTAACCATTATATTTTCAGTAGTTTCCTGACAATGTATTCATCTTTGACTTGTATGCCTATCAGATATATACCCTGTTGTAATCTTTCAGCATCAAAGGATACCTGGTATTTGTCTGCTCCTCCGGACTGCTTCATGTCAACCACCTGACCATTATTGAAGCTGATCACACGCACCTGAACGTCTGCTGTTTTAGATAGCTTTATGTCAACCTTAAACTGGGACGAAGCAGGATTAGGAGACACTACTACATCCTTGATCAGCGACTCCCTGTAGCCTATCAGACTGTCAATATCTGCCTGTTGCTCCTTAGGCAGGATGGTGATCTCTTTGCTGCTGGATGCGGCACATTCGCCTAATCTGGCTACCAGATCAATACGGTAAGTACCCGGTTGATCAAAGATCATCTGGCGAATACTTCCATCAGCATTACTACCGGCATCACGGCCATCAGCAGGCAGGGACCAGGTTACACTTACCGGCTTCGGACGGGATACGTCCATGATAACAACAGTATCTCCGACAGCATTATAGGTAGATACCAGGAACTCAGCCGTTAGAGCTTCCAGGGATGTAGTCAGGGAGAAAGGCGTTTCAGTGAAGCAGCCATATTGGTCTGTCACCTTAAGCGTGTAGTTACCGGTTTCGCCTACAGTCGCCTGTTGGGATACAGAAGTGAATCCGGCGTCCGATTGCCACAGGTAAGTCTTACCAGGATTGCCAGCACTCAGATGCAACTGTTGTCCTACACATAGTACGGTATCGCGGAAGCCCAGGTTAACCAGTATTGCTTCCGGCATAGTAATAATCGTCTGATCGCTCAGCTCACAGCCTTTCGCATCCTTCATTACAACAGCGTAAGTACCTCCATTAAGTTTCTCTACACCGGCAGTAACGGCACCATTAGACCAGTTGTAAGTATATGGCAAGGTACCGCCGTTCATAGTGACAGTCACAGCGCCATCCTCCGAGTAGCTGCATACAGGCTGATGAACGGTCTTGGTATACGTCAGCAAAGCAGGTTGATTGATGCGGGGTGCCAGGTTTCCTGCACAACCATGCGCATCTTTGGCCTGTAGCAGGTACTCTCCTGCGGGCAGATGTTGAAATACCGGAGTGTTCTGCGGAGGCAGGTTGTTTAATGTATAGCTATATGGCAACGTACCACCATCAGCGGCTAAGGTAATAACACCTTCAGAACGACCAAAGCAGCTGACATCTTCAAGACTGGCAACGGCTAGTTTGAACGCCGCGGGCTGGTGGAGGTCTGTTGATAATGTCACCTGGCATCCCTGTATGTCGGTCACTTTCAGGTTATAGCTACCCTGGATAAGTCCGCCGAAAACAGGTGCTGTGCGCACTTCATTGTTTACCTGATAAGTATAAGGCTGAGTACCTCCGATGGCAGTCAGCGCTATACGACCATTGGCGTCGCCATAACAAGCCGGCTCTGATTGTTCGCTTACCCGTGCAGCAAGTATATCTGGCTGGTTGATAGTTAACGGTAACATAGTAATACAACCGTTCGCATCTTTTACATAAGTTGTATAGTTACCCGCAGTCAAGGCCTCAAATGTTGAAGCAGACTGATAGTTTGCTCCGTCGATAGACCATACATATGGTAAGACACCACCGGTAGCACCAATAGTTAGCTGCCCGTTTGCTTCACCAAAACACTTCACATGTACCCTATTAGTTAATGCCGGTGTAAGTTGCGTAGGTTCATTAACAGGTGTATTAATAACAATCCTGCAGGTATATGGTACATCCCGTATCTGCACAGGGTACACACCTGCTTTCAATCCGCTGAATAGCGGAGAAGACTGAAAGTTTATACCATCCACAGAATACTCGTATGTATTATTACCGCCGCTTACATCAGCCACAGTGAGTGTACCATTACTTCCGTTCTTACAAGATACGTCAGTAGCAGTCACACGTCCTCTGATAGTAACAGGGCCATAAGGAGATAACGTCCTGGTGATAGTACAACCGTTTACATCTCTGATATATACCGTGTAGTCGCCATTCAGCAACTGACCAAAAGTTGTCTCAGTAGTATACTGAACATCATCAAGGCTGTAAGCGTAAGGCTGAAGCCCCCCACTGGTACTATTGATAATGATAGCACCTCTGTCTTCGCAGGTAGCAGGTGGATTAGAGGTAATATCGACATGAAGCGGCGCATATAATTCCTTAACAGGCAGTACAAAGCCTGCTGTACAACCATTGATATCTTTGATATGTAGCTGATAGTTGGCAGCTGGCAGGGATGTCCAGTTGCTTTCAGATCTGTATCCTGCATTGTTAAAGTCAAAGGTATATCCACCCGCGCCGCCGTTAGCAGAAAGGTTGATAGCGCCGGTAGAAGTTCCTGCGCAAAGGATATCAGTGGTGTTGATCGCCTCAATGCCAATACTGCTGAATTGAGCAACCGTTTCATCAAGACTTGTTGTACACCGGTTGCCATCTCTGACAGTAATGTGATAGGTACCCGCAGTAAGTTGTTCAAACAGACCAGAGGACTGGTAAGCGCCATTGTTAATAGCATATTCAAATGGCGCTGTACCACCGGTAGCTATTACGGTCAGACTCCCGTTATTGCCGCCAAAGCAGCTTACTTTTACAGCATTGGTCAGCGACAGGATAAGTGGAGCAGGTTGTTCTATCAGGAATGATTTAGATAACTGACAAGCATTACCATCTTTGACAGTGATGGATTTACTGCCAGCAGTCAGTCCGGTTATTACAGCATTTGCATCAAAAATACTACCATCCAGGGAATATGTGTATGTACCTGTACCACCGGAGGCTACTATTTCTATACGGCCCGTAGCGCCACCATTACACAAAGCAGGATAGGCTGCAGCAGTAAAGTCTATGGCAGTTAATTGAGATACCGTAGCAACCGCCTGTGCCCGGCAATCTTTCTGGTCTTTGATGTAAATAGTATAACTATTGGCAGGTAGGTTCTCAAACCGGGCGTTATTGTTAAAGTTGACATTATCAATAGCGTAAGTATAACCGCCATTACCACCGGCTACATTATCCACGCGTACACTACCATTAGACTGTCCATAGCACAGTACATCAATTGATGAAGCCTGTGCAGTAATAATAGCAGGTTCAATTACTGTCGCCACAACACTTGCAGCACATCCATTATCGTCCTTCGCAGTGATGGTATAAGTACCAGCTGCCAGTCCGGTAAAAGTGCCATTAGTTGGTACCAATGGGGCCGTATTGATATAATAACGTACAGTACCAGTACCACCATTTGCAGATACCGTTATCCTGCCATCTGTGAATCCGTTACAGCTTACCGGAGTAATAGCATCCTGCTGCACGGTAAGCAGCGCTGGCTGTCTGACTAATACGTTCGTAACTGTATTCTCACATCCTTTTGCATCCCTGACAGCCAGTGTATAAGTGCCCTGTTGCACAGTAAATGATTCATTTGGCTGCCAGGTTCCACCCTCCAGGCTATAGGAGTATGGCGCAGTTCCGTTAGAGCCGGCAAGTGTAATTACGCCTGTGGCAGTACCGAAACAGGCTACATCCTTCACTTGCGGCGTAACAGCTACTTTCAGCGGCGGTTGCGTTACAGTGACAGCCGGCGCAGTTACAGAACAACCTTTGCTATCGTCTACACGCATGGTATAGACGCCTGCACTTACAGGGAATGTACTTGTTTGTCGTGGCAGACTATTGTTGATATAGTAAGTGTAACCGCCATTACCGCCACCTGCATTGACAGTTATAGATCCATCAGACATATCCCGGCAGATGACGTCTGTAACATTAACAGCGGTAATCACTAGCGGAGCAGGGGCAGCAATAACGGCCGGCTTATTCAGCGTAACGCCGTTAGCATCCTGTACCCATATGTTATAGTTGCCACCAGATAGTTGAGTAAATACAGCCTGGTCTCTGCGGTATGCATCGTTGTTTAAACGGTAAGAGTAGGGAGCAGCACCGCCGGTTACAGCAACGCTGATCTGACCATCAGCTATATCACTACAGGAAGCACCGGTGGTAGTAAAGGTAAAATCAAGCGCCTGCAAGGTTACGTCCAGCGTAACCGGAGAAATACAACCTCTGCTATCGCGCGCATACAACCGGTAGTTGCCAGCCGCCAGTCCGTTAAAAACATTTGACTGCTGCCAGTTGGTACCATTCAGGGAGTATTCATACGGGCCTGCACCACCTGACGCAGCGACAGTTATACTACCATTAGCATTTGTGCCGGAGGGTGCTACCAGGCCGGTGCGGCTGAGGGCAACAGCAGCAGGAGTGGTTACCTGGATGTTTTTGACACAGCCATTTGCATCAGTAACGGTGAATGTATAAAGCGTACCCGGATTAAGCCCGGTAAATGTATTGTTTGCCGGATTGACAGTACCACCGAGACTAAAATTATGTGGTCCCTTACCGCCTGTGGCAGATAAAGTTACAGCAGGCGCACCGTTCACACAGGTAAGTTGCGTAAATGGCATTATTTCAGCAGCAGGATCGATCTTTACCACACCACCGTATTTCCATATACAGGGAGTACTATTTTCCGTATCAGTACTTCTCTCTACCGCAATGGCATTATACTCTCCTACCGGCATGGAGACAGACAAATTTGCTCTGTCAATCATCACATTGGTAACAGCGCCAGTCGCCCTGTTCTCCAGTTTAATATAAAACACCGGACTACCTGTGAAGGGCTGACCGTTAGCAGTTCTTATATCATTGAAATTGACAGTGCCATTCTGATTAAAACAGGCAGGTACGCTTGTGGTAATAGTAGTTGGACGAGGTATATCCGCAGAGTAAGAGAATCCCGGAGCAGACGGTACATCTACTGAGATCTGCCCGTACTGTGCGGTAGCCGAGAATATCAGGTTAGCACCGGAGGGGTTGATACCCATAGCAGATACGAATGCACTTATCTCCTGGAAATTAACAGCCAGGGTTTTACCACCTGTTCTATAGTTAACAGCCCCCCTGCCATTTACATTCAATTTCCAGACTACAGAGGAAGGAGACCCCGGCAAGCCCAGATTGAAAGTTTCTGCAGGGCAGTATGCAGGTTTCAGGTTGTCATTAGCAATAACTACCTGGATAGTAGTATAACCTGCGTTCAGCGTAGATCCTACACGCATACAGTCCTCCCGGGTTGGCTCAATAACATTGTACGCCTTGCCGTTTCCATTTTCATCGATGGTAAAATCCATACTATTGCTAGTATGACCACCCAGGGTGATACTGATAGGTCTTGTCGATGAATAGATGTGATACTGCCCGTCAGTAGCAGCATACTGCCCGCCGAATGAATAGGTATATTCAGGAGTAGATCCCACGACCTGCACCCTGGCATTTACATTTGTCCGGGTACAACCTGAACCAGTAAGTCTTATGGTAGCCCCCCAGCCAATTTCATAGATCGTTTGTTGCGCATACGCACCAAATGATACGAATAACAGCGAAAGGGATAGGATAAATTGTTTATGCTTGAACATAAATTACGAGCTAGTAATTAAGGGTTATTTCTTCGGTAAACAGGGATGAACCATCCGCCTGACGTTGCAGTTTCACTTTATACCTGTATACGGTATTGATCAATAGATCAGTATCTATGTACTCTCTGGCATTACCATCCAGCGTTTTATAGAGTCGCATCGGCGTGGTATCTGCGGCACGGTACACCCATATGCGGGTTACACCTTCAGGCAGCTTCCATCGTAACCGGATGCTTTTATTATCCCGATCTATAGCTGCTTTCAAGGTACGATCTCCTTCAAGGTTACCCATATCGATACGCTGCATACTGAGTACTTTTGAAGTACCGGTCAGCTGACTATCATCGATGGCCACTACCTGGTATTGGTATTTTACCCCTCTTTCGCACGTAGTGTCTGTGAATGAAACAGCGCTATCGCGTAAAAGAAACATTTTAACCCCTACTGCACCTTCTATTGTACGCAGAAGCCTGTAAGCTACAACGTCATCGCTCGTACTTGGCTGCCATTGCAGGAAGATGCCCTCCGCAGAGGCATGGGCATTCGTAAATACAGGCGGTACGGGAGGTACCACGTCTGGGCGCTTCAGCTGTAATACTGCTGAGTATTCAGACGGGTTATAATGCGCATCTAATGCAACTATTTTGTAATAGATATACTTCGTCAGTGTCTTTACTTCAATTGTATCAGCAAAGTGGTTACTGCGTGCCGGAGTCCTTGTTACCTGGACAAATTCAGCGTCAGGACTATTTGCCCTGAACACTCTGTAACCGTATATATCTGCTTCCGTATTAGCTTTCCATGTTAATTGCACATACCCCGAATCACTGATCACCCCAGAAAGGCTATCAGGCACTGCCGGAGGAATACTATCCAGTAGCTGTACAAACTGTGCGAAGGAAGACATAGAGCGCCCATCTGCCAGGTAAGCCTTGACTTTATAGTAGTTGGAAGCTTTTGGTGCATCGTCCATAAATACAGTATCTGCCGGAGAAAGGAGTTGTTTATTGATCCTGACATACTTCTTTTTAAGGCTGCTGCTACGTTCAATGTCAAAGCCGCTGACCTTCACAGGCGAAGGTGGCATCATCCACTTAATAAGTATGCCGTTATTTAAGATCGCTGTACCAGTGATAGAAGGATGGGCATCAACAGCTTCCAGCACCATAGTATGGATAGTGTCAGAAGCCGCGCTGATCTGACCAAACGGCGTAATACCATATATACGGTATACTTTCGGCTGACCAGGTTTAGGCACTGTATCAATGTAGAAGATGCGCTGCTGTGGCTGATCATTTACACCCTTATCAGCGTTCACAATAGGTTCTTTTGTTACACGGGTAAAGGTCTTACCATTATCATCCGAGCGCTCAAGGATGTAGGCATTATAAAGGTTACTGAACATCACCTTATCCCAGCTGAGCATAACTGCCTTGGTTGTTTTTTCAGCACGGAGGTCTCTTGGTGCAGGTAAAGACTGTTTCTCCGCAATGCCGATAAAGGCAAATCCTGTATCCGCTTTTACACCATTGATATATACTCTATAGAGGTATTTTTCACTTTTAGTGACCTCTTTATCTACGAAAGCCAGCCCTGATGCCTTTGCCACTATCCATGACTGATCAGCAGAGAATAATGCGAAGCTGTAACGGTTATCCGCCTCCTTTGACTTCTGGTAGATAGACATCACACTACCACTGCCGCCGCCAGCAGCAGTCAGGTCGAAGTCTTTCCCATACAACGCCTGAGCAGCAATAGCACCCCACCGCTCATCTATTTGGACTATCTTCTCCCATTGTGGCAATGGCAATGGTTTGACAGGTTGTGCAGTCAGCAGTTTTTCTTCCGGCACTGACAATACTTTCCCGTCACGCAGGATGGTATACCGCTTAATTACATATCCCTGCATGTTGGCCTGCTGCCAGAAACTTGTATTGACCGGAGCCCAGCGCAGCAGAATAGAATCTTCTGCTGCAGAAGCCAGTAATGCTACACCCGTAGCTGCTTTTTTCTGTGCCTGCCCTTGTAAGGTAAGTAAACATAACAGCGCAGACACCCCCCATTGACACAAACGCCCAACTACTCTTATCATACTTATCAGTTTATATTCCTGAGAAAGGAATGGTGATTACTTTTTCTGATGTTACCGTATTGGTTCCGGGCAACACATACTTGATTTTAAACTTATAGCTACCAGCTGTAATACGCTTGTAAGGCCTGATCAGTATTTCCCTCATCCGTTCAGGCGCAGCGGCAGGATTAGTAGCCATGACATCAGCAACACGTGCCTGCATGTGTACATAGTCATATGCCATATAGTAAGGTAGATTATATACAAATACCGATGCGCCCTCGCGGATACGCTCATTACTATCTCCTAGCTTGAGCCCCGCAGGATGCTGTCTCAGGTAAATAGCTTTCACCGGTGGCACGCCCATGACAGCAGTATTTCTCCAGTTCAGTTCAAGTGCAGATGATACAGGGTACCCGGCATATACATAAGGATAGAAGTTGTCCATGTACCATGGAATACCTTCAAGTACTGCTTCAAATTGTAATACCTGGCTGTTACCATTCTCGTCTATTTCCTGCGCATCGAACAGCTCATTATTGGTTTGCATGAATCTAAGTTCATCAATACCATTATCGAGCGGCCAGCTGGTAGCAACAGCAGGCAAACGGTCTACCTTTTCGCTGAAGGTGCTGTATATCGAACTTCTAAACTGTAACGTATAGATTACTCTCTCCGTAAGATTATTCAAGGTACCTTCTGCTGTTTTAGTCTGCACAGTAAGACTTCCAGTACCTGCATTGCCGGCACTAGTTTTAGTAATAGTAACGTTCCTGTCTATATCTGCGTTTTCAACAGTTGGCACATGCAATAATTCAAGGGTGTATATCTTGTCATTTTTCAGATGCTGAGGCATAGAGAAACTCACCTTTCCGGTGGTGTAGAACAATGGGAACTCTTGCGGCGTATCACCTTCTGCAGTTAAGCGGCCTATCTGTTTAAAATCATTGCTCTTTGCAAAAAGGTTGTCCTGTCCTTTTTTCAGCAGGATGTATCCATTGCTGCTTTCGCCTTTGTAATAGTTACGCTGGTTAATAACCGGATAGGTGAAAGAGACGTTATCCGGGCGAATCACCAATGGCTCTTTGTCTGTAATGAAGTCATGGTCTATCACTTCAGCATATGGCGCGCCGTCTACCATATACGGCGTCCAGCTACCATTGCTCTCCTGCTCAAAGCTGATGCGCGCAGTCATTCTGAGTGTCTTCTCACCCGGGAGGATATTTGGCGTATGCAGGATTACTACGGTGTTATCGCTGTTCCATTCCATGGTCGCCGGGATATTATTAGCGCCTTCACGTATATTGAAGTATTCGAGTCTGGCGCGGAAGTTCAAGCGTTTGCCAATATCATCAGTAATGTTAAACACCTTTCCTACCGGCATATTAAAGACAATCTGTGGGGCTACGAATACGTCAACCGCGGTAGCACCTTTTGCTGGTGTATAGTCCCCGATCACCTGCACACCTGCTTCTGCGAAGATATTATTGCTAACGATCTTACACTCTTTACCCAGCGTAACTTCAAATTTACAATCGCCGCTGACCATACCGCCCAGTATACTAAACCGTCCACCTACAATACCGCGCATCCAGGTAGGATTAGGCAGTTTTGCCTGTAGTACAGCTGCTGCACCCAGATCAATAATATCAAAGTTGCCCTTCTTGAAGAACAGATTTACCCTGATACCGATCTTCCCCTGGAAGTATGCATATACCTGTCCGTTGGCAAACCAACCGTTGATACCGATAGGTCCGGATTTACCTTCACAATGGAAGTTATCTCCATAATCTTTCATCATCACGTCAAAGCCAAGTCCTGCGGCAAAACGTGCATAGAACATGAGGAAAGACATATCTCCTGTGTCAAAGTTCAGCCCTGCACCAAATGCGAACCCGGTACCACTACTCAGGGAGTTCATATCCCGCATGTAGTCAAGATCCATCCCGCCCAGGATGGACGATACGTTAGCAGGTGGCGGCGGACTACCAGGTAGGTCTTTCCCTACCATAAAATAGGATGATGCCTTTGCCAGATCAAGGATACTGATACTTACAGGATTATCCGGCGTGCCCATATACATATGCCATCCGTCAGGACCAGCATAGATCTCGCCTTCACCAGCTAGTCCGCGGTTACCAGTACCTTTTATTACGCCCGCCACATTGATGTATGCTTTCAGATTGGCATAGAAGATCTCATTTTCAAAGTCTACATCTACCATTAGTCCAACAGAGATAGCTCCTTCCGGCACAATCTGGTTAGGATCGTATTTATCTGATTGTCCGTCATCTGTCTTCAATTGCTTTTCGTACATCGTCTTCATGACATCTGTACCTGTAGCGATTGGAATACTGAGCACATTGCATTGTCCACGGAAGGTGATGCGGTTAACGCCACCCCCTTTATTAAAGGATATCTCAAATGCGACTAGTCCGTTAATAGCCTTTTCGCTGCCAGCAATAAACTTGATAGAAGCTTTGACACCAATGCCGGCGTTAGCATCCGGCTTGTACCTGACACCTGTAGAAGTCGCACCCAATTTATATTTTGAGGCATCATCAGAGAGGGCGATAGGCTTGACGCCATAGTAGAGTCCTCCGCCAAATCCTTTTGCAGCAATAGCCGGAGGAATGATGAGGAAGGCCGTTGGAAAATCAACCATGATATCGGCGTACCAGTATTTATGTTCCTGCACGGCACCAAATAATGCCATGGCATCCATCTTCAGGCTGCCACCGCACATATTGATACTGGCCGCGATACTACCTTTGAAACCATCACCATATACTTCATCGCTATCGAAGTGTTCAAGACTTCCTTTTAGGGCAAAGGCACCCTGGTTAACATCAATTGCAATCCTGCTTATTTTCACATTGCTGAACCGATAACGCTGGCGACCATCTTCCTGCTGCAATACTTTACCTAAGACAGCTAATGAGGCATCTGCAGAGAACCCATTTTTGCTATCCTTCGCATTCATCAGGTTTACGTTCACATCAAAGGAAATACCTCTCTTCTCACCGTCTTTTACAAAATTGATCTTATTAATCGAAATGCCGTATCCACCTATCTTTGGCATTTTCAAACTACCTGTCAGGGCAAAAGTACCACTATGGATAAAGGGTGCTTGTGTAGATACCACCAGCTGTTCAAATCTGATATCAGGAACAGAAAGCATCGTACCGGATTTACCTGAGCTATCGGCAGATGACTTTCCCAGAACAGACATGGTACCTGAAAGATTAGCCATCGCCTGAAACTTCCCATCTTTCACAGCCACCTCCAGGTAAGACGATGGTAGCAGCATGACATTGGCGGTGAAAATGTCGAAGTCTACACTATCTTTAGGTTTAATATTGAATACATACTCTTCTCCTGGGTGAAACACCGCATTATAGTCAAATCGTGTTGTGTCACCTGTAATAGGTACATTTACGCCGCCTACCAGGGAACCAGCCTTTAACTGATTAGCTACAAAGTCCAGCTTCACCTCATCTACAGAAAAAGACCATCCACCCAGATCTCCGTCTTCCAGTGGTATCAGGTGTTTGGCACTTATTTCACCACTAAACCCTTTTTCATCTATAAGGGCATTCCGGACAGCGAAGGCTTTTGCCTTTTTACTTTTTCTGTCTTTCAATTCTGGCGGTAACTCAACTGTAAATGCACGCAGGTAAAAGCCGCGCCAGAAAGACTTGTCATCAGCAGTATATTCCGTGGGGAATACCATGCCGGTACTGTTATTATCATCGCTGAGGTCAATTACTGCATCCTGCACAGTGAACGTTACGTTCTTTACACCTCTCACCTGGAAAGGCTCAATAGATACAGCTGCGAGAATATCATTGAGGTCAGTTACAGTAGTCTCAAACTTTGCTTTTACTCTGTCTTGAAGGTTCTGCGTACCGTCTGGGTTGAGCCTTACCAGCTTTTTAGTCATGTCAATCTCGGCTCCGATACCCAGCTTTTTAAAACCATTACAGTCAAATTCAATGTATGTCTTTCCGGGCATGAAGGTAATAGCAGTACTATCCCCAAATAGTCTTACTGGCACCTGGTTAACCAGCTCCATACGGGCAGTGCCTACTAATCCACCCTGGCTACTCAGGGGGACTCCTCGGGCGGCAAACATGAGTTCTTTATCGCTGCCCGGCAGGGTAACAACCATAAAAGTAGTGATCTCAGCATGGTCAGGCAGGAAGCGGATACTGTCTACGATGACAGGCGGCTTTCCATTATTGCCACCGCCAATACCCAGTGGCAGCTGAAAACCTCCGGAGGTATCTTTTAATTTGTCATAAAGAGATGTACCGTTGAGCGCTTCAGTCACCCTCCGTTCCTGGACAAGCTTCCAGCAGTCATGGATATGCTGTTCCAGTGGCGTGCGCTGCTGGGCAAAGCCAGGCAATGCAAAGCAACAAGCAATGATCAATAGGTATAGATGTCTTATCATAGGATAGGGATGGCTCGTAAGCCTGTATATAAGAATGTGCTTATTTAAATTATATTCAAAAGGCTTTTATAGCATCTGCACTATTTATTTCCAGAGACGCGTTTCTCAAAATCCGGATGTACAAGATATGTCTCGATCTCTTCATCACCATCCTGGATAACGGTATCTATACTATAGACGATACTATATTTTACGAAAACATCGGCCATGCGGGCAAGCAAAAGCTTGTAGTCTGCTTCTGTACCGAGGTACTTTGCCGACATGTAATAGTCATCGGTCTGGTGCTGGCCCGAAGGCTCTATCGAACAACTGAACACATTACCTTCAGAAAGCATAATAGTACCCGATTCAATGAAGCGACTACTGTTTTCCGGAAGTACTTCTTCTATCGTACTGCGTATGTCCTCTAATTTTCCGAGCAATGAAGCATATATGGAGATTTCGTTCGTCATATTTACTGTTATTTCGGTCTTGGTAATGACATGTTAGGTAATAAATCTACTGAGCCGCCCTTCACTTGAAAAGAGATATTTTCAATATTAAGATCAGGGTATGCTGCCTTCATTTTATGATATAAATCCTTGCCTCCGATTAAGATTTCATCATTGGTATAAGTACCAAACTTTCTATCCAGCATTGCTCTTTTAAAGCTCCAGGCCGTATTATTGTAATTACCACGATTGGCATCAATATCTCTGGCTATCTGCATCAATTCGTCCGTACTCTTACCTTCCAGCTGGAGCCCTTCGCCACTGATTTTATTCTTAGCCTTTCCACTGAATCGTTTAATAAGGATATCATTGAACTTCCCTTCTGAGATGATAACAGCAATATCTACATCCTGTGCCGCCTGAGTTCTTAAAGCGGAACCTTGTATAATGACTTCCGCATCGTCCAGACCTATTCCTTTCAGTCCATCATACATATCCTTTCCGAATGCTTCCAGTTCTTCCACACTTGTGAACCGTTCAGGGTATCCGCGTTGCTTGATCTTTATATGATGCTCCATTTGCTGAAGCATTTCTTCTGCACTCCTGGCCTTATCTTTTCTGCAACTTATATAAATAAAGTCTTCAATCAGCTCATCACTGAATTTCAACTCTTTCCCTTTCTGTATCATCCGCATCAATTCCTCGTCAGTATGAATAAGCTCAAAGCGTCCCTCCAGACCTTCCATTCTCTTCAGTAGTCTTGCTTTGAACTGCTGAGCTACTGTAGTCAGCTCAGCTACTGCCTTTCCTGCACCTTCAGTATCTTCCACAATACCCAGGATCGGTTCACCTTCTTTTTTAGCAATTTCTATTAAGCGGGCGGCATCCTGCGTGATGATCTTACTTCCTTCACTATCTGTCATGTAGCGTATAGCACGCCATTCCCCGCTCAGATCTACGGACGGTGGTACTCGTACATTCACAGGTACCCCATCCATCACCAATGCCAGCTGCGGCCAGTCTCCCCAGAATACCTTTTCCAGGTTACCCCCTAATGTTTCCAGAAATATCCTACCATCCCTGATGGTAAGCGAAAGGTAATACTTACCCCACGAATACAATGCCCTTCCACTTACATATACCACTTTGGCCATAAATGCCGTACCGCGCAATAACAGGGCGATAGGGTCTATCCAACTGATAATGTCAGCAATCTTTGCAACCTCTGCCACACCAGCCAACGGTGCTACCAGTATTAATATATTGAATACAATCTTTCCACCTGAGGCTGCATAGGTACAGGCATTTCCGCCACTGAAGGTCTTTTTAATTGCTTTGGCGATCATTGGTGCCAGACAACTACCCAGCTTCATGGCTCCCAGCTGTGGCATGACGATGGTGTATGTAAGTGAATTGGTATTGAGGTCACACTTATCTACGAAGGATGATATGGTTTTTGAAAAGTCGTCCCGTACACCATTTTCATTGGTCACCATCCTTACCATCCAGCCGGCAAGTTTAGGCAGTGACGCAATCATTTCCACGAGACCATTGTATGCTCCACACATGAACGCAAACTCAATCTGCGTCAGGTCAAAGCCGTCCATCTTAATATCTGTACCCAACGCCAGCTGAGCCAGAAACTCGGCTTTTAATATATAGGAAGAGCCGGCAGCCAGATATACATAGTATAATACGGGATTATAATCTTTTACGCCTTTCTCGTTCACCGAAGCAGGGTTGTAAAACCTCTCAGGTATCTCTGCTTTTGATATCAGATGAGACAATCCATCAAAGAACCCTGCGAGTGTAAAGTTAGTAGGAGCCAGTCCGAGTTTTTCCAACACACTGGCTGCTGCCCGCATAAACATGTTCACATGTTCCGGGTTCGGGATATCTTTTCCCAGTTTCAGGTCAGCATGTACTGTCTTATCTGCATCAAGGTACAGGTATAGCAAGATATCCTTCGGTGCAGGATTGCTCATGATGGCATTGATCTTCTCCAGCTTTTCCCTTGGGGTTTTGTAATTGGCGATAAATACACGCGCTGTGTAACCGCCGTTCTGTACCTCAAGGAAGCTATTGATCAGCTGTTGCAGTTCCGCTTTTGACAATACGCCGGCATAGTCATATACCAGGCTCTCAGATGTAGCTGCGGGATCGCCCTCAGGACTCCCCTGCTGGTCAATGCTTCGTTTTGCCAGATCATTCAGGAAAGAGCCCTCCCCTGGTTTATAATGATAGGGCAGTTCGGGATGTGGTGTTAGCACATCCTTGTTAAGCCATGCATTCTTTAATGCCTGCGGATAAGCGATCAGATACTTCTTTACATTTGCCATCGAGGGCAGATACGGATCTATCCTCTCGTTCATTGCCCGCAATTCACCTGCTGTCCAGGTCTCATCACCACGGGCATCCATGGTGACGCTCACATTGTACTTCTGGCCTCCCAGCATTACAATTACACGACCACAAACAATTCCTACCCTCTTCTGATAAGACTTAAAAGCTGCATTTTTAAAGATCTCCAGGTTCAGGGCCTTCATTTCACTGATGATCTTCGTGCGGATGTTGTCGTTCGTCCATGGCTGATAATTCGTCAGATATGAAAGATCAGCATTCTCCGGAATCTCCCTGGTGAGGTTGATATACCAGTTATTGAAAACTATTTCGTATACACCAAATTTATTACTGTCATTGACTTTTACCAGTTCATCATTGACTTCGGTCACCTCCTCGTCACTCAGCAATGGCAAGTCATCATTGATATTGCGCTGCTCAATGAATTTACCATTCCCATCCAGTACGATAACATACTTGTTCCTGGCAGAACGGTTATGCCGGTCATTGTAATCATTCTGTCGTATTAACCTATTTAATGCGATTACTCCTTCATGAATAACTTCCTCATTACCTGACGCAGTTGCTTCTCCTGCAGCAGATGCAGGAATAGCTACCAGCAAAGCCAACAACAGCTGTAGTATATGGACACGATTAATGTATCTTTTCAAGAACTTCATTTACCCAGTTTAATATGGATGTTTTCACATCCGGCAATATTTCTTCCTCTTTGCTGATCTTAAGTGCATTGCTGATAAAGGCGCTAAACGGCTGATCCTTTATTTTAAGCATGTCAACTACTTTCTTCTCATCCTGCTCAGACTTACTGTTGTCGAGAATTTTCACAATAGTCGCCAGGTCCAGTTTCTGTTGTGCAGACTGGAAAGCAGCAATGACATCTGGTAAGGTCTTCAACGCACTTTCCGTTACATCAACAACTTTTGTAACTGAATTATCGGTTTCATCTGAGATCTTGAAGCCTAATTGACTATTATGTTTATCTATAAATTCTTTCGCTTTATTGTATTTCTCATCAAAGTCTTTCCGCAGACTATCAATCTTCTCATCCGTGTATTCCTGGCGTAGTTCTTTCACTCCTCTACGGAACAGGCCAAGCAATTTCTTCACTTCATCCAGTGCTTGCCTGAGCATATCTTTGGCCTGTTCAGAAAGCTTTTTCAGTTGCTCAGCCACCTGCTTTGCCTTTGTCTGCTTTTCTTCAGGCGTGAGCTGCTGGTCTTCTTTCAACTGCTGTAACTCCTGGAGTTTAGTGCCTATTTCACCCAGCTTTTCAAGCGTAGCATTATCTAACTCATCCCAACCTTTCATCTTTTCCAGGTCAGATAACATTGCTGCGGCATCAATTGCTTTCAGACCTGCAGTATCTATCTTTGTGACAATATCTGTGATATTGTCCAGGTAGTTATCCAGCGCTTCATTCATATCCTTCGTCACGTCCTCGATATTCTCCCTTTGCAGCTCTATGACGCCAGCATACATTTTCTTGTCAGTATTCACGCTGATATTCTTAAACACTACCGGCAAGGTGACCATGTCCAAATAAGGCACCTTAATCTTACCTGTCCCGCTGAATGAACCATTAGCGCCTTCTGCTCTCTTAATAGATACTTTAAAGTCTCCCGCAGTGATGATGTCTCCTTCTTTTAGCTGTTCCAGTCCTTTCTGGTTAGTATTTTCTTTCTCAGTGACTACCTTTCCGCATACAAAATCGCCTTTCTCTAGGTTCTCATCAGGCATGTTAAATGACTGTATAGTCGAATAATCACCATATCCCCACATACATTGTGCATTCACCTGGTACTCGTACTTTTTCCCAGCTTTAAGTCCGGTAATAGTATACTGAGGCAGATAACTATTCTCTTCATACCACTGAGAAGGATGATCCCCAGCTTCTCTATACCTGATAGTAAAAGCCTGTTGCGACACACCGGGAGCCCAGGTCAGCTTTAATTCGTGCTTACCTGCAACAGCAGCAATGACATCTGCCGGAACACCACATTTCTCTCCATAGGTAAATCTTACAGCCTCGCTGAAACCGTCATTAATAAACATATCCTTCCCATCTGCTTCTATTGCCTGGATCTGTACTGCATAATTCTTTCCAGGGGTAAGCATGGGCTCTCCCGGGCCATATATCAGTATAGTCTGTGCAGTCATTGTTTCATACACAGGACGGGTAGTGCGTAAGGCATCATTAGGGTCCCGGTTAGCAGGGATTAACTCAACCATCCTGAATTTATAGGCTACATTAAACGCTGCATTAAAGGAAGCAGTATGACGTGGCACCCATTGGAACACCAGGTTCTGAGGTTCCATTGCATCGACTTTGCTGTTGGCCATAGGAAGGTTAATGATAGGTGGGTAGCTCAGGAAGGTAGAGACTACTGCATTTCCCTGATTGGATACCACTATATTCCTGGTGTAGTCCAATACTTCTACCGAAAACCGGTAAATACCTTCGGGCAACTTAGCCCCTTGTCTGCCAAATGCTTTTGTATCCATCCCCTGGATCAGCAGGTTCTGGGGATTGAGATACACAGCCAGGTCGGTACCACTGAGTGTCTGCATTTCTCCTCCCTGTAGCACAACCGGTACTGTATAAAATGCAGGTTTACTCTGCAGTGTAATACCAAACCCTTCAATCTTTATTCTGAGCCTGCACTTATAATTTGTTACTGCAATATCTTTTAGCAGCAGGTGAACCTGCATACGTTGCAGATCCGGCGCTGCATAGTCATTGAGGTACAGACTGTAAGGCGGATTGATCTGCATTGTCGCCATTACGGGATAACTCGTCTGTGCAAAAGCCGTATTAAAACATGACAATATGGTCAGCAGTAACCCAAGTATATATCTGGTACGTTTAAACAAGTTCACTCTGCTTTAAAAATTATAATTATATCCCAGTGTAGTGGTCAGCTCAGATACATTCCTGCTGCTGCCCCTGGTATTGGTACGGTCCAATGCTATAATATTCAGATTCAGGCTATGGACTTTCCTGATGGTATAGGCACTGCCAGCTCTCGCTGTCAGTATGCGGGATGTGTTCTCGCCATTGGTATAACTGCTGTTCCAGGAAACGGTTCCGCTAAGGCGCATTTTCTTCTCCAATATGGTTTTATTCACACCAATAGTTGGCCCCAGTGTAAGAGAAGACATTTCTGTGGAGGAGCTTCTGTTAGCGTTAAACCCCGCCATTACTGACATCTGCTTTGGTATAAGCTGAAGATTATAGGATGTATTAAGGTTGTAAAATGCTGCTCCGGAAGCCTGCTTTACGCCACCCTGCTTATCTGATGACTGCATATACGACAGGTTGCACACCAGCATCTGCATCTTTTCCTTACTGCGGGACAGATTATAATTAAAGCCTGCGGTCGCGTTACTAGACAACTGCGTATAGTTCAGCGTGTCCAGGTTCTCATAAGGGGTAAGCTGATTCAGGTAGTCAAACTCCGACCGTATATTAACGAACGACTGGAAGTTAGAGTAGCTGAGGTTCAGATTAAGCTTTTTGGTAGCTGCCATGCCGATATTCACCGCACCTACAAAACGGCGCATCGTACTCAGCTTATCATTGTTCAGGTTGTTTCTTTGCACACCTGCATTTACAGCGGCAGTCATTCTGTCTTTCAGCATACGTACCTGGAGATTACCAGTGATGTTCTCAAAGTCGTTGGTAAAATAGTATGCACCCAATGTTTTGTATTCCGGTGCCACCCATTCATACCCGATGCCCAGTGTATAATGATCGCCATTATATCCCAGACCTGCCTTGTAGGCGCTATATAAAGCAGTAGAACTGTTACTGCTGATAAGTCCAGCAGTGGGTACCTTTACAGTTCCGGCACTGTCTGTTGCCGCACGGGTGTCCCTGGTGAGGGCGCTTACTGCTACCTCGGCATTGAACAATAGCCTTTTAAAGACCTGCTTCGAGACATTGAGCCCCATAGCTATATTCTCCTGGGGTGTTAGTGTATATATCTCTGGTAGCGGACGAATAGAGTTTTCATCATCTTTCCCTCGGAACAGCATCACTTCTATATTATCTTTTCCTGTACTGTAGCCGGCTTTAAAGCCATAGCCCATTCGCCTGTAGGCAGGTATGATATCGCTTCGCAGCGTATCTGCCTCCACCGACTTTTGCAACCTGCCATACATAACACTGAACTTAAAGCGGCCCGGCGGAGCAAGGTCTACACCAATACCATTAAACAAGTGCCCTGCCAGTGTATAACTGGAGAAATTCATGCTGGAATAGCCGATATGCCCGGTGATCCACTTATAAGTGGGCGTCAGGCCATATTGATTGAAAGGCTGGGAAAATGCGATGTTGCTCTGATTTGAGTAATTAAAACTGAAAGGCACTGACCATCCATACAGGTCGATATTGAGGTTACCATTGAGAAAAAAGTTATAGGGATCCCTCCGTCCGTCGCCCAGTCCGGAGGACCAATAGGCTATCTGTTCCAGTCCGAGACCGCCAGTAATTTTCAATGGCTTTTCTTTGCCAATAGCATCTAACCGCTGTGCTGATAATGTATGACTCATACAGCACAGAACAGCAGTAAACAGGATCAAGGGCCGTAATTTGTTTACGATACGGGTATAGGTCGGGTAAAACTTACGCAACAGTTCGGGTTTTCATTTAAAATCAGGTCCCCAATCAAGACAACGGTATCAATTTTATGCAAATATATAGATAAAATATAATAAATCAGAACCAGTGATCTCTGTCAGCATATTAGAATTAGCTGACATCAGCAAGTATATAGCGCACAAACAAACCTGCTGGAATAAGTCTAAATATATGGTAATCATCTATATAAAGCCTGTATCAGATTTGTATCAGCAGAAGTATCTCTAAAGGAAAATGTACCTAATTGTGCGGCATCAGCCGAATTTCTATTACTTTTGCTGCCGGTATTTTTTCTCAGAAAAGGTATAGACACAGTTAGTACATAGTAAAGCATGCAAATATTACTCAAAAACGTTCAGGTAGTCGCACCATCGTCCCCATTTCACGGACAGCAGCAGGATATTTTAATTGAGAACGGTATCATCCGGCAGATCGGGAAAGGGATTTCCTCTCCGCAGGCACAGGTGGTATCAGGAGATAACCTGCATGTGTCCCTCGGATGGACAGACCTCTTCGCTCATTTCAGCGATCCTGGTCAGGAATATAAGGAAGACCTCCAGAGTGGAGTTAACGCTGCTGCAAAAGGTGGCTATACCACTGTGATGATAGTGCCTAACACCCAACCGGCCCTGCATACCAAAGCACAGATAGAATATGTACTAAGCCGTACCCGTTACGGGGCTGTACAGGTACTGCCTATCGGAGCTGTAACCAAAAACCTGGAAGGCACTTCGCTGGCAGAAATGTATGAAATGAAGCTTGCGGGTGCAGCTGCATTCTCTGATGGCCTCAAGCCTATTCAGTCACCAGGCATTATGCTCAAAGCCCTGCAGTATGTAAAGGCGGTGAACGGTACCATCATCCAGCTGCCAGATGATCATAGCATCTCCGCACATGGTCTGATGCACGAAGGCGTATACAGTACGCAGCTGGGCATGCCGGGAAAACCTGCTATCTCAGAAGAACTGATCATCCAACGTGACATCGAATTGGCTCAATATACCGACTCCCGTATCCACTTCACGGGTATCAGTACACGTAAATCAGCAGAACTCATCGCTCATGCAAAAGGTAAAGGTATCAAGGTTACCTGCTCTGTAACCCCTTACCACATCTCCCTGACCGATGCGCATCTGCTTACTTATGATTCAAACCTGAAACTTAACCCGCCACTGCGTAGCGCAGAAGACGTCCAGGCATTACGGGATGCAGTTAAAACAGGTGTTGTTGATTGCTTTGCTACTCATCACCTTCCGCAGGACTGGGATGCTAAACAAGTTGAGTTTGAATATGCCAAAAATGGAATGATCGGGCTGGAAAGTGCATTCGGCGTACTGCGTAAGCATCTCCCGGATGTATCTGTCGAAAGACTGATCGAAATGCTATCTGCACAACCAAGAAAGATCTTCGGTCTGCCAGAATTAACACTTACAGAAGGCTCAACTGCCAATCTGACTATATTCGATCCTGAGCAGGAATGGATACTCACCACAGCGCATCTGGCCAGCAAGTCTAAAAATTCAGCGTATATTGGCGCAGAATTGAAAGGCAGTGTGAAAGGAATCATCAACGGCCAATATGCCCAACTTTAAATAGTCATTTGTGTATGAGTAATGCAACATATCCTAATCCCGGTCTGAAATGGGGAGTGATCGCTGCTGTAGTAGTTATAGCTACCGGTATTGCCCTCTATTATACGGATCAGCCTACCTTTTTCAGCCTGAAATTCAGCTTTATACAACTTTTTATCTGCGCTATCATCGGTTTGCTTGCCGGTCTCGAAAAACGCAGGCATCTAGGTGGTTTTATTGGTTTTAAAGACGCTATCCAGCCAATCTTTACCACCTTTGTGATCGGCACACTGGCAGGTACCCTGCTTACCTATATCGTTTGTAACTATATAGATCCAGAGCTGCCCGCCCGTATGAAAGCCATGGACCTGAAGATGCTTGAAGAGATGCAGCAGTCCCATAATACCCAGGGAATAACTGATGCAGACCTCAATGATGCACTGACCAAGCTGAAACAACAAGACTATAGCCTGACTTTCGTAGCAAGCATGCTATCCTACTTTACCGGATTATTCCTTGACTTTGTGGTTGCTGCAATACTGGCGGTTATTATCCGTAAAAAGCGTATTGCATAGATTGGCACTTAATTAGATAGACAAGCATCCTAAACACATTGTTATAACACATGGATATTTCCGTAATCGTTCCCTTAAAAAACGAAGAAGAATCACTGCCTGAACTGGCCGCCTGGATTGACCGTGTCATGCAGGAGCATCGATACTCATATGAGGTATGGATGATAGATGATGGCAGCACTGATAATTCCTGGGATATCATCCAGCAAATCGCAGCCGCCAATCCTAACGTAAAAGGGATCAAGTTCCAACGTAACTACGGTAAATCTGCTGCCCTCAATGAAGGTTTCAGAGCCTCTCAGGGCGACGTAATCATTACGATGGATGCAGACCTGCAGGATAGTCCTGACGAAATTCCTGAACTCTACCGCATGATCAAGGAAGATGGCTTTGACCTGGTGAGTGGCTGGAAGAAAAAACGTTATGACAGCAGACTTACAAAAAACCTTCCTTCTAAATTATACAACTACACCACTACCCGGATGAGTGGTGTACACCTGCATGATATGAATTGCGGACTTAAATCTTACCGCCGCAAAGTCATTAAAAGCATAGAAGTATATGGTGAAATGCACCGGTATATTCCTGTTATCGCTAAATGGAATGGATTCAGAAAGATCGGTGAGAAAGTAGTTGAACACCGCGCACGTAAGTACGGCACCTCCAAGTTCGGACTGGAACGCTTCATCAACGGCTTCCTCGATCTGGCGTCCATCATGTTCATCAGTAAATTCGGAAAACGTCCTATGCACCTCTTCGGCGCACTAGGCACCCTTTCCTTCATCGTAGGTTTCGGCATCGCACTGTACCTGGCTATCCAGAAAATTGCCTACGCTCAGTACAAGATGACCGAACGCCCGATATTCTTTCTGGCACTGCTGGCTATGATCATAGGATCTCAGCTTTTCCTGACTGGCTTCATCGGTGAACTGGTTACCAGGAATGCACCTGAAAGGAACGAATACCTGGTAGAAACAATCCTTGATCGTACTAAATAACAGCAGATGGGTAAAAAGAAAATCCTTTTTCTCGGACCTGCCTGGCCTTACAGAGGCGGATTGGCTGCTTACAATGAAAGACTGGCAGAAGAATTACAGAAAGATGCAGAAGTAGAAATCTGGACATTCACGCTGCAATACCCTTCTTTCCTGTTTCCCGGAACCAGCCAGTACTCCGATGCTCCTGCACCAACTCACCTGCGTATCCGCAGACTGATCAACTCAGTGAACCCACTGAACTGGATCAAGGTTGGCCGCATGATCCGGAAATGGCAACCCGATCTCATTGTTACCAAATACTGGCTCCCTTTCATGGGGCCCTGTCTTGGTACTCTGCTGCGCCTGGGCAAAAGCAAAAAGACCAGGGTGGTATCCATCCTCGACAATGTAATACCGCATGAGAAGAGACCCGGTGATGTGCCCTTTACCAGGTACTTCCTCAAACCAGTAGACGCTTTTATCGCTATGAGTCAGTCTGTCCTGGATGATCTGCGCCAATTTGAACCAGGTAAACCCGCTTCTCTGATCCCCCACCCTATCTACGATAACTATGGTCCGGCGATATCAAAAACCGATGCCAGGGAACAACTGAAGCTGGAACAGGATAAAAAGTATATTCTTTTCTTCGGATTTATCCGTAAGTATAAAGGCCTCGACCTCCTGATACAGGCAATGGCCGATGAAAGGATTAAGGCAATGGACATACGGCTGATAGTGGCAGGTGAGTTCTATGGAGATGCTGCCCCTATCATGAAACTGCTGGAAGACCTGCAACTTGGTGATAAAGTGCTTATGCACAATGACTTCATTGCAGATGCAGCTGTGAAAAACTACTTCTGCGCAGCAGACCTGGTCGTACAGCCCTACAAAAGCGCTACACAGAGCGGTATTTCACAGATTGCCTATCACTTTGAAAAGCCAATGGTAGTTACCCGTGTGGGCGGACTGGTTGAAATGGTCCCAGATGATATTGTCGGCTTCCAATGTGAACCAGACCCTACTGATATAGCAACCGCGATCGTCAGATATTATGCTGATAACCGGGAAGCTGACATGTCAGCGGCTGTACGTACTGAAAAGAAACAGTATTCGTGGGAGCGGCTGGCAGGTGAAATTAAACGCCTGATCGCTAATAAGTAAGTTCATTTACACGCTATACTAACCGGAAAGATTTAACCAGATCTTTCCGGTTATTTTTTTGTACAGGCGATATATATAATATTTTAACTTCTTTTAAACAAGATCGCTAAATATGCATGCGCAATTGTTTTATCTTGCAGCACTTATAAAAACGGAATTACTGTGATCTATCGTAGCAAAGCACCATTACGCCTGGGCCTGGCCGGAGGCGGTACAGATGTAAGCCCCTATTCAGATATGTATGGCGGCGCAATACTTAATGCCACTATTTCCCTCTATGCCCGTGCAGCCATCGAACCTATCACTGAAAAGAAAGTGTACTTTGAATGTGCCGACAGGTGTGAAACACTGGTATGCGATGCTACCTTTCCGCTTCCCCTGGATGGTCAGCTGGATATACTGAAAGGCGTAATTAACCGTATCCACCAGGATTACGGTATTCCTTCCGGCTTCAAACTGACGACCTTCGTAGATGCGCCTGCAGGTTCCGGTTTGGGTACTTCTTCTACCCTGGTAGTAGCTGTTCTCGGCGCTTTTGCTGAGTGGCTGAAATTGCCGCTCGGGGAATATGATATGGCTCATCTGGCTTACGTAATTGAGAGAGAAGATCTGAAACAGGCTGGTGGAAAACAGGATCAATATGCAGCTACATTCGGTGGTGTCAACTTTATGGAGTTTTATCATGATGATAAAGTAATCGTAAACCCGTTACGCATCAAAGAGAAATACCTGGATGAACTGGAAAACAACCTGGTTTTGTACTATACCTCTACCAGCCGCTTATCCAGCAGCATTATCTCTGAACAGCAGAAGAACGTGCATGAGAAAAAAGAAGCGTCCATAGAAGCAATGCATCACCTGAAAGAACAGGCTGTTATGATGAAAGAAGCGCTTCTGCGTGGTAGTATTGACAAGATAGGTGATATCCTGGACTTCGGCTTCCAGCATAAAAAGAATATGGCCAAAGGCATCACCAATTCACAACTGGATGATATCTATGAAGCTGCAAAACGCGCAGGCGCTTCCGGTGGTAAGATCTCAGGCGCAGGCGGTGGTGGATTCATGATCTTCTATTGCCCGGGTAATACCCGCTACAGCGTAGTAAATGCATTGAATGGTTTCGGCGGACAGGTTAAACGTTATCACTTCACACATAACGGCATTAACAGCTGGAGCATGTAATTACTCAACTGACAACGACAACATTCTATGAACAATAATATCATTAAAACCATACAGGAAAGCATCGCTGTAAAACAGGCCATCTGTGAAGATGCTAACCTCATTAATACGATACAACAGGTAGCAAATGTTATTACCGGTAGTCTGCAACAAGGACATAAAATCCTTTTCTGCGGAAATGGCGGTAGTGCAGCAGATGCACAGCACCTCGCGGCAGAGTTTTCTGGACGCTTCTACAAAGACAGAACACCGCTCTACGCAGAAGCACTCCATTGCAATACCTCCTATATGACTGCTGTAGGCAATGACTATGGCTATGACCAGGTATACGCCCGTATACTTAGGGGTATCGGTCAGCCAGGTGATGTACTGGTGGGTATATCTACCTCCGGAAACTCTGTGAATATCCTGGAAGCATATAAAGTTGCCAAAAGCAAAGGAATGATCATTGTGAGCATGACTGGTCACTCTGGTGGTAAAATGAAAGACGGCAGCGACTATCTGCTGAATGTGCCCTCCAACGATACTCCGCGTATCCAGGAATCGCACATCACCGTCGGACATATCATCTGCGAAATCGTTGAAAACAACCTCTTCCCATGATTCAGGAATGTATTGTACTTGCCGGCGGCCTTGGTACCCGCCTGCGCAGCGTAGTGGCAGACAAGCCGAAATGTATGGCTCCGGTGAATGACCACCCTTTTCTACATTATCTGCTCCAATATCTGATAAAACAGGGCATTACGCATGTTGTACTGTCCCTCGGATATAAATCTGAACAGGTGATAGAATGGTGTGAACAGGCAAATCTTCCGCTCACACTTACCTATGCAACCGAACCGGAACCATTAGGTACAGGCGGTGCCATACTTAACGCAATTTCCCACATCAAAGGGAACGATTGCATCGTCGTAAACGGAGATACCTTCTTTGACGTTTCCCTAGCGGACTTACATACCTTCCATCAACAGACAGCCAGCAACCTGACACTAGCCCTGAAGCCTATGAGTGAGTTCGAGCGCTATGGCAGTGTACAACTGGATGCTCAGGGACGGGTGACCGCTTTCCTTGAGAAACAGTATTGTAAAGAAGGACTGATCAATGGCGGCGTATATCTGACCTCCAAAGCCTATCTGCAAAGCCTTGGATTGCCACAACAGTTCTCGTTTGAGAAGGAAGTGCTGGAGCCACAGGTGAATAATCAGCAGGTCTTCGGCTTCGTAAGCGACACCTATTTTATTGACATCGGGATACCAGCTGATTATGAGCAGGTACAACTGGATTTCCGCTCATAAGTAATAAGCAATATGCATATTGATGCTTCCTGGACATTGTTCCTCGACAGAGACGGCGTAATCAACAATGAGATCAAAGATGGCTATGTACTAAGCTGGGACATGTTCCAATTTGAAGAAGGTGTATTAGCTGCTTTAAATATCCTGGCGAAAAAGTTCAGCCGTATTGTGCTTGTAACCAACCAGCGTTGTATTGGCAGAGGCCTCCTCACAGACGTAGGGTTGCAGGAAATACATACTAAAATGCTGGAAGCAATTTCGGCGCAGGGTGGCAGGATAGATAGAATTTATTATTGTCCGGACGTTAATAATGACAGCCCATGCCGTAAACCGAATAATGGTATGGCACAACAGGCAAAGGCAGACTTCCCGGAAATAGATTTTACCAAAGCTATTATGGTAGGAAATACGCTGAGTGATATGAAATTCGGAAAAGACCAGGGAATGACGACCGTATTCATCCCTTCTACTAAACCTGAATTGCCATTCCCGCATCCGCAGATGGACTACCGCTGTAGTGGTCTGCTGGAATTTTCCGGGCTCATACAATAAATTTGTATTATATAACGTAATAAGCCTGTAGTTTCAATCTCAACTTAGATTATGATCAGAGTCTGTTTTCTATTGTTATGCTGTACATTTTTTACTACTGCAAGCGTGCGCGCTCAGAAAGTAAGAATCAGTGCTGATAACGAGGCTATTATGCGTGCACAGCAGGATACCCTGCAAATTCTGGCAGAGAAGATTGTCAGAGGACGGGACGAGGCTACCAGGCAGCAGGCCAATGACAGCTTCATTCCCAGGCTGGTACGCGCGCTGAAAACGCCTGCCTCTTTTTACTTCAGGTTTGACTCGCTGAAGACGATCTCTGTTCAATACCCGGCAGATAGCGCATTTCGTATTTTCTCCTGGGGTGTAGAGCAGGAAACTACCTTTTTCAGACACTACGGAGCTATCCAGATGAGGACTGAGGGTGGTGAGCTGAAACTGTTCCCCCTGTTTGATGCGTCGGACTATATCAATAATCCCGACACCATTACCAGCAATAAAAACTGGTATGGCTGCCTGTACTACAAAGTGCTGCACCGCCGCTATTTTAACAAAGACTATTATACCCTTTTCGGATGGGATGCCAACAATATACGCAGCCAGAAGAAAATGATCGATATGCTGACGTTCAAGGAAGGCGAGCCTGTCTTTGGAGGCCCTTTCTTCAGCTTCGCAGAAGATACCATTCCTAAAAAAGCCCGTAACCGCTTCATCCTGGAGTATAAGAAAGAGGCTACTATCAGTCTTAGCTACAATCCGGAAATGGACATGATCGTTTATGACCACCTGATCTCAGAAACCAATCAACCGTCTAAACCATCTACCTTTGTACCAGATCTGGACTACGAAGGATTCAAGTGGAAAGCAGGTAAGTGGGTACATATAGAAAAAGTTTTCCATGACGCGCTCCCCCAAGGTAAGGTTCCGGTAGATCAGCCATTGAATCAGCGGCAAAAAAGGATGACAAATCCACGTACTGCTGAAGAAATAAATGAGAGTATCCAGGATTCCAAAAAGCCGAAAGGCAAAAAGCAGAAATAGACACAATTTCCTGACTTTAATTGTTGCTACTTTTTCAGACATTTTTCCGTCTGATAAGGCTTTATGTTTCATATTATCCGTGCACCAATAGGTCACTAGAAGGGCACTTGGATATCCCGGGGATATTCAGGTGCCCTTCTGGTGACCTATTGGTACCCCGATGGTATAAGACATTAGTAAAGAAATAATCAAAGGAAACAGGTTGGCTCATGAAATCAGGAGAATGGATAGTGCAGGGTTTGATGGATGGTCCAAAAACAAAAAGCCGTTCTGTAAATAACAGAACGGCTTTAAAATCAATATGTTATAACTAGAACAATTGGCCCTGAACACCTTCTTCGTCTGGTTCTTCCTCTTCGGAAGCCAGCTCTGCACTGATCAGTTCTTCTCCGGCGATACGGGTACCGACGGTTCTGTAGTTGGTTATTTCTACAAATTCAGCCAGGTTTACTTCTTCCTCATCTGGATTCCGTTTCTTACCTGTACGCAGTAAAACCACTGGTTCTGAATGCGTTGTGATCATTTCTAGGTAATTGCCGGCACCTTCTTTAATGAACAGGAACTTGTTGTTCATGGTCTGCGTTTCTATCCGGAAACGTTTTGCATTGAACTGTTTCTTGTCGGCATCGAAGTAGATGGCGGATACGACTTTCTCAGGATTGAATTTCTCAATATAGATCAGTTCATTCTGGTCATAGCGGTTAGTGAGTTCAAAACTGGTCAGTTCGTATGATCCGCTTTTGAATGCAACTAATATCTTGTCATCTCCATCAAATGAGCCAATGTAAACGCCTCGTTCTTCTGTATTCAGACGACCGACTTCTGTATCGTACCAGATTTTCTGGCCGGACAGTGTGGAAACACCTTTCTCCTTAAATTTAACGTTACGGATCGGGTATTTGGTAACCTGGTTACCCTGGGAGTTACGTCCCTTGATAGCGATGGTTTCAAAATACAGGTCAAACTCCTTGTTACGTGCGGCACAGTTAGGGCTGAGACGAATGCTCACTACTTCCGCTTCACCGTTAGGGTTGGCTGAGAAGTAATGGACTTTGGAGTTCTTCTCACCTTTCACTGTCAGGTCATATTCTTTATCACGGGTAATACCTGTTACATTAAAGCGTTTGGCGTAACTCATACCAGTCTTGCCATCCACATATATCATGTTATAGGTAGTGCGTTCGTCATTCTTTCTGAATACATCTACATGGATGATATCTTTACCAACGAAGACCTTATCGGCCACTTTGGTGATGATCATTTTACCATCTCTTCTGAATACGATGATGTTGTCGAGGTCAGAACAGTCAGCAATAAACTCGTCTTTCTTCAGAGAGGTACCTATAAAACCGTCTGCTCTGTTAACATAGATCTTGGCATTAGCGATCGCTACCTGTTGTACCTGGATGGTATCGAAGGTTTTGATTTCTGTGATACGTTCACGGCCTTTACCATATTTCTTCAGCAGATTTTCATAGTATGCTACAGTGAAATCAACGATATTGGCGAGATCATGTTTTACGGCTTTGATATCAGCTTCGATAGATTTGATCTGTTCGTTCAGTTCGTTGATGTCTAGTCTGTAGATACGACGTACCGGCTTTTCTGTAAGTTTCAGGATATCCTCGCGGATAATCTCTCTTTTCAGGTTCTTTTTATAAGGGGCAAAGCCTTTATCGATAGCGACAATTACAGCTTCCCAGTCCTTATGTTTCTGCTCGAGTTCTTTATAGATTCCTTTTTCAAAGAAGATTTTTTCAAGAGAGGTATAATGCCATTTGTCCTGCAGTTCATTCAGTCTGATTTCCAGTTCACGTCTGAGGAGTGCCTGGGTAAATTCTGTTGAAGATTTCAGCAGTTCGCTTACTGTGAGGAAGCGCGGCTTATCTTCGATGATCACGCAGGCATTCGGAGAAATGGAGATCTCACAATCTGTGAATGCGTACAGTGCATCGATGGTGATATCCGGGGAGATACCAGGTGCCAGCTGTACTTCAATTTCAACATCTTTTGCGGTGTTATCAACTACCTTCTTGATCTTGATCTTACCATTGTCATTAGCTTTTACGATAGACTCCATCAGGGCGGTAGTCGTAACGCCATAAGGCACGTCTTTGATCAGGAGGGTCTTCTTGTCTTTCTCTTCGATATGTGCCCGTACACGCACTTTACCGCCGCGGCGACCATCGTTATAGTTGGCAACATCGATCATACCACCGGTAGGGAAATCCGGGAATATCTCGAATTTCTTTCCTTTCAGGTGTTTGATGGAAGCTTCCAGCAGTTCTACAAAGTTGTGCGGTAATATCTTGGTGGACAGACCAACGGCGATACCTTCTGCGCCCTGAGCGAGCAACAGCGGGAACTTCATTGGCAGTACCAGCGGTTCATTTTTACGGCCGTCGTAACTGAGCTGCCACTGGGTTGTTTTCGGGTTGAAACCGACTTCCAGAGCAAACTTAGAAAGGCGTGCCTCTATATAACGGGGAGCTGCTGCATCGTCGCCAGTACGTACATCACCCCAGTTACCCTGGGTGTCTATCAGCAGGTCTTTTTGTCCGAGGTTAACGATTGCGTCACCGATTGAAGCGTCACCATGCGGGTGAAACTGCATAGTGGAACCTATCACGTTAGCCACTTTATTAAAACGGCCATCGTCCATCTCCTTCATAGCATGCAGGATACGACGCTGAACAGGTTTCAGACCATCTTCAACGCTGGGTACAGCACGCTCCAGGATCACGTAGGATGCGTAATCAAGGAACCAGTTTTCATACATACCTCCAAGGTGGAGGATGTTATGTAATGATTCGTCTGTCGGTTGTGTATTATCGATGTCGCTCATAATCTTATTTATTGATCATCTTTACAAATTCATCTCTCCAGATACGTACTGAATCTTTGCGTACGTCGGCCAGAGAGTTCAGTTCGATGAAGCAGCAGTCTGTCACTGCTATCAGCTGATGCCAGACGTTTACCTGCACTTCTATTCTTGCGGGTGCTTCAATCTGAGTGGACTCTATTTTATCTCCGTCTAACGGGCACCAGTCTATGGTAGCCTTACCGGTAAGCAGGTAGAGTACCTCTGGATTTTTATAGTCAGCCTTTCCTTCATGGTAATGCTGGCCACTACTGCTACCTGCATTTCTGTAACAGAGAATGAAGTCTCCGCTTCTGTCGGTATTCCATTCATAGTTACTTCCTCTATCATCAGCTCCACTAAGTTGTACATGCGTTACTTTTACCATATCCGGATATTAGGCGTTAGCACCTTCTGAAGGTATTTTTACTTCAAAATCTTTGATTGTCTTCAGTTCACCTTTACTTTCCAGCTTACCCTGTCTGAGTAGCTCTTTAAGTCTCCAGCCCAGGAACTGGTCCATTACAGGATATTTCAGCTTGCCGGTTACGAGACCAACCACTTTAGAGGCTTTCTGAAATTCAGCAGTACTCTGCTGTAACAGGTCTTTATCATAAAAGTTTGCTGGTTCACCTTTGATCTTTTTACCACCTTCCAGCAAGCGAATACCTGCGTTTTCATTCATCATCCTGCTCCATTCATCCCCGTCGATCTCAAATTCAGCCAAAGACACTGGTCTTGCCAGTTTCTTTGCTTTGAGAAATTCCTTTGCCAGTATCTGATGAAGGTGAGTTGGATAGAACACGCTACCTTTTTCATTCAGGAAAGGCAGGTTGTTCAGATAGATGATATGTATGCGACCTGAGAAGTCATACAGCTGACTAATCAACCAGTAGTAACCACAAACATCTCTCGCATTCTGTCCTGCCCAGAGATAAACCTCCTGTTCGGGTGTTGTCTTTAACAAGGCTTTCAGCTGGCGGATTTTCGCCTGATCACCTTTCTCCTCTTCTGGTTCAGGCACAGCATTCTCTTCAGGAATAAGCTCAGGTACCGGTTGGGCAGGTACACCGGATAGCTGCATCCACCATTGCCTGCGGGCAATCTGACCGTCTTTTGTATCCAGGATAAAAAGAGGACCAACAGAAAGGTCATCTTCAAAGTAAAGTATATCTCCCTTCAGTTGCTCATCCAGCTCAAATGCAGCACCCAGTGCTGTAGCGGATGATTCACCGAAAACAATATGTAGCAGTGCCATTGATTGCTGTAATAATACTGATTTTATTTTTCGCTTTCCTCTTCTACCTTATCAATCAGGTCCTTCTCGTAGCGCAGGTTACTGATGATAAATTCCTGTCTGGTCTGCGTATTCTTACCCATGTAGTATTCCAGCAATTTTTGGATATGCGTGTCTTTAGACAGAATTACCGGTTCCACTTTCATATCCTCATTGATGAAATTGGCAAATTCGTCAGGAGAGATTTCACCCAGACCTTTGAATCGGGTGATTTCAGGTTTATTACCCAGCTTCCTTACTGCTTTCTGACGCTCTTCATCACTGTAACAGTAGATAGTCTGTTGTTTATTACGTACGCGGAACAAAGGCGTCTCTAGTATATACAGGTGACCATTTTTTACCAGGTCCGGGAAGAATTGCAGGAAGAAGGTGAGTAACAGTAAACGAATATGCATTCCATCCACGTCGGCATCTGTAGCGACAACGATCCGGTTGTAACGAAGTCCTTCCAGTCCTTCTTCTATATTCAGCGCGTGTTGCAGCAGATTAAACTCTTCGTTTTCGTAAACGATCTTCTTGGTCAGACCAAAGCTATTGAGAGGTTTACCGCGGAGACTGAATACCGCCTGGGTTTCTACGTTACGCGACTTGGTGATAGAACCACTTGCAGAGTCGCCTTCAGTTATGAAGATGGTCGTATTGAGTCGTTTAGTTTCCAGATCGTTTTTATCCTTTCCGGTCACCTCTTCATTCAGGTGGATACGGCAATCGCGCAGTTTACGGTTATGCAGGTTTGCTTTCTTTGCACGTTCATTAGCCAGCTTCTTAATACCGGCCAGTTCCTTACGCTCACGTTCGCTTTGCTCAATACGCTTCTTCAGTGCTTCTGCCGTAGTAGGATTTTTATGCAGGAAATCGTCCAGATGTTTGGACAGGAAGTCCAGCACAAATGCCTTCATAGAAGGACCATTCTCATATACTGTAAGTGATCCCAGCTTGGTTTTAGTCTGTGATTCAAATACCGGTTCCTGTACTCTTACAGAAATTGCTGCACAGATAGAGGCACGGATATCGGTTGCGTCGTAGTCTTTCTTATAGAAGTCACGGATGGTTTTCACGAATGCCTCACGGAAAGCAGCCAGGTGTGTACCACCCTGAGTGGTGTGCTGGCCGTTCACAAACGAATAGTACTCTTCACCGTACTGGTTTTCGTGCGTGATTGCTACCTCAATGTCTTCACCTCTGAGATGAATAATTGGGTAACGCAGCTCATCCTCATTGGTTTTTCGCTGCAAGAGGTCTAAAAGACCATTCTTTGATATGTATTTCTTTCCGTTGAAGTTGATGGTAAGACCAGCATTCAGGAAACAGTAGTTCCAGATCTGATTTTCAAGAAATTCCGGAATAAAACGATAGTTACGGAAGACGGTATCATCGGGTGTAAATGTTACCAGGGTACCATTGGACTCGCTGGTGCTCCCTTCTTTAAACTCTTTCTTGATAACCCCACGTTCAAACTCGGCGGCTTTCACACGACCTTCCCTGTAAGATTCTACCCGGAAATAGCTGGACAAGGCGTTTACTGCCTTGGTACCTACACCGTTCAGACCTACCGACTTCTGAAAAGCTTTACTGTCATACTTGGCACCGGTGTTGATCTTGCTCACCACATCGACCACTTTCCCTAATGGAATACCACGACCAAAGTCGCGGATACTTACACTGTGTTCAGTCACTTTAATGTCTATCTGTTTGCCGAAGCCCATAGTGTGCTCGTCAATACAGTTGTCAGCAACCTCTTTTAACAGTATATAGATACCATCGTCCATACTTGAGCCGTCGCCCAACTTACCAATATACATTCCGGGACGGAGGCGGATGTGCTCACGCCAGTCGAGTGACCGGATCGAATCTTCGGTATAGGCAGCAGAGAGATCTTTCTTATCCGTAGTAGCCATAGTTATATAGAAATTCCAATTTACAGTTGTTATAACAAGCGGACTATCAATACATCATTTATGCCAGTATTCCCCTACACTATAATGATGGGTATTTAGTCCGGGAAGCGAATTTACTAAAACTTTTAGCAAAATCCGGTTGCTGGCAAAAATACAGGTTTCGGCGTATCATCCCAAGTATTAGTTATGCACCATGCTTAAATAAATGAATGACAGTTATTTGAGGACCATGCTACTACACTGTCAGGTTGTCATCCGACCAGTCCGGTTTCGCCAAGATAAGATAAATATACTTTCTTCAGGATATTGCCAGGGCCACAAAATAAATTATCTGTAAAAGTTTAAGGTATGTGATAATTTATATAAACAAATAATCTATATTTACAGATAGTCATCTTTTTTGAATTATAACCTACGTCCTAAACTATGAAAACTACATTTTTTATTACACTGGCAACAGTGCTTTCCATTGCGCTCCTGATTACTTACATGGTAAAAAAAGAGCAACGCTCTATGAGTCAGCTCAGCGCAAGAGTCATCAAACTAGTTCAGAAATTTCATTCGTGGCAAACAATGAAATAGTCAATTTCCATCATCTATCTAATTATTTCCTATGAAAGCGGGTCTGCTATTTAAACTGGCCTGTTTACTGATCGCCTCTATGGTGCTGGCTGCTCATTTCGCGCGCAAAGCATTTCATAAATTGGCAACCAATCCTATTAAAGATAATCCAACAAACTAATTTTCATCAGTAAACAGGAAAAAGGGCGAAAGACATGGTGTCTCTCGCCCTTTTCAATATCGTTAGGATCTATATTCCTCTTTACTGCTTCGGAAACATATTACTATAATCGACTATCGGTTATAATATTTATTAACTGCATCAGTACGGCTTCTTACATGCAGCTTTTCATAAATATTATGTACATGCCTACGTACAGTCTCAATACTGATGAACAGGTTGCTGGCAATCTCTTTATATAGAAATCCTTTTGACAACTGGTCCAGAATTTCCTTTTCTCTGGATGTGAGTGCTTCCAGCGCAGGATTTGGTTTAGCCTGTTTCTGGAAATATGCTACTACCCGGCGTGCAATCTGAGAGCTCATAGGAGAACCGCCTTCATGAAGGTCTCTGATTGCGCTGAGGAGCTCACTGGGAGGAGTTTTCTTAAGAATATAACCACTCGCGCCTGCTTCAAGTGCCTGGAAGATTTTGTCATCATCTTCATATACGGTCAGCATCATAAAATGCATATCCGGATATTCTCCTTTCAGACGAGCTATACACTCGATACCATTCATACCGCCCGGAAGATTAAAGTCCATCAGCACTACATTTGGTAGTAAGCTAGGGATTTGTTCTACCGCAGTTTCCGCATTATTGAAAGCTCCGATACACGCATACCCGTCCGAGCCATTTATCAGCAACTCCATGGCTGTACGTATATCATGGTTGTCTTCTACAATCGCCACAGAAATAATATCCATGTTATCCTGAGATTTCTTTTTCGAGTATACAGTCATTTATAATCAGTTGTTATGTTTACAGAGGTCAACGTGACATCACATTTACGGAATCTTACAAATCTATATTAAATTAACGGGATATCTAGCAAAACTATCGTACCGTGATGGGACGTAATATCAGCTTGTCCTCCGACTGCCTGCATCCTCTTCTGTATATTTTTTAATCCATTTCCAAATAACCTTACTTTTTCCTGATCAAAGCCTTTGCCATTATCTTTTATCATAATCGTCATATTCTTATGCATCTCTATTTGTATTACTACTTCTGATGCCTGGGCATGTTTAACCACATTGTGCAAAGATTCTTTTACTGCCAGATATATATTACGTCTGGTACCACCACTCAGTTTAATGTTAGGGATACTTTCCGGTATATAAAACTGGTGCGTGATGTGGGCATGTTCAAGGAAATCGGCCGCGAAGCTGCGCATATATGCTATGAGGTTCTCGAGCGAGTCATTTGACGAGTTCATGGCCCAGATGATCTCGCTCATTTTATCTACCAGCTCTCCTGCTGCTTCAGAGATACGTTCCAGCTCTTTTGTCTGAGAGGTATCTGTAATCTTACGTTTGGCGATTTCACTCAACAGGCGGATAGTAGAAAGTCCGGATCCAAGATCATCATGCATATCACTTGATATTCTTGCTCTCTCCTGATCCACGGCTTGCTCTTTCTCCAGTTTCAACTTTTCATGACGGATTTTATAGTCGAGGTATAAAGTGGAGAAATAATAAGCTACTCCCAGCAGCAACAGCAATAACAGGAATCTGAACCACAGAGACTGCCAGAATGGTATTCGGATAGTGATCTCAAGCGTTGTAGGTGTTGAGTTCAGAATATCATCATTGTTGGAAGCACGCACATTGAAGGTATAAGTACCTGGGCGCAGATTAGTATACCTGGCCATTCTGAAAGCCCCTGCCTGTACCCAATCTTCATCAGCGCCATCCAGTTTATACTGTACTTTATTCTTAAGTGGATTAGTATACTCTAACGGCACAAATTCTATAGCAATAGTATTGTGGTTATAAGGTAATTCTATCCTTCGCAGTAAGGAAAGTGCAGTATCAGATTCATATGGTTTATCCAGCACCTCCATCCGCATGATAACCACTTTGGGTTTGGAGGTATTTTTCCTAAAATCTTTTGGATAGAACCCGTTTGATCCACGGATACCGCCAAAGAAAAGCTCACCATCTACCGACCTGAAGAAAGCGCCTGTATTAAACTCATTTGACTGTAACCCGTCTTCATAATTATAGGTAGTGATCTCATCATCTACAGGATTGATCTGTGACAGGCCCTTATTATGACTTATCCATATTTTATCCTTCTCATCCAGCAACACGCCATAGAGGTAATCATTGATTAATGCCGGATAGTCATAACTATTATAATGCTTCTTACGGTGATTATTATCATCCAGTACAAAAAGCCCTTTAGCTGTTGCTAACAACAGTTCCTTACCGGCTCTTTTACTAATGGATTTTACAATGGTACCTGGTGGCAGTGTAATGATCTCCCATCTTGCGCTACCGGTTTTCTTTACATATGCTGCCACCTTCGTTCCGACGTACTTATTCCCGAGCAGATCTTCATAATAAGTGGTCAGTATTTCGTCTGGAAACTCATGAACGATCGCCACCTTATAGCCGCCTCGTTCTGCAGGCATAATTTGCAACAGATACCGGCCGTAGTTAAAATATACTTCCCCGCTAGTGCGCTTGAACAGGAACGGGTAGCTATCTTCCTGTGGAGGCAGACCTAATGCGGTAACATATTTCGTAAGATTTTCAAACTTCCGGGTATGCACGTTGAATAATCCGATATGCATATCAGCGAAGTGGAACCATAAATGCTCAAAATCTTCTCTGCAGATAGCGTTCAGGTTCTTGGCCGGGAATACGCCCTTTCTTTCATCATTAGGAAGACGTTCCAGGAACTTCCCTCCTCTTTCGTAAATATCAAGGCCGTCGTTTAGTAGTCCGACGTATAGCTTACCGTCATCATGTTTGTACACGGCTCTGACCATATTGTGCGTGGTAGCAGGCGAGCGGTACAGGTTAAAGACCTTCTTATTAGGCGAATATTTTTTGATACCATCTCCGTCTGTGCCTACCCACATATTATCAGCGGCATCACGGTACAGGTAAGTGACTACGTTCCAGGAACGTGTTTCTGAGCCATTGAAACTAACGATACGTGTTACGATCTCATTACGCTTTAGGTTGTAGATCATAATACCATCAGTACCTCCGATCCAGATATTACCGTTCTGATCAAGCTCCAGGCAAAGCGGTGTAAAGTTTGCGTCTCTAGGGTCGCGCTGATCAAAGGGAATGTCGGTATATTTATTCTGTTTCTTATTGAAGATGATCAGGTGGCCTTTGCAGGCGATGATCAGTGAATCTTTGTTGAGGTTCTTAAGAACAGTATGAGAGGTAATGTTTGGAAGGCAGTAGGTAGTTAGGCGCAGGTTCTTTGTATTCATAGCCAGCAACTCACCGGATTCAAAGTTCAGCCAGATAGTATTGCCGTCTTTGTACATGGAGTTGGCGGCTATGCCCCGCTGCAACATGGCTTTAGGATAGAGAATAACGCGCTTTTTAGCATAAGTGGAATCATCAAGGATATAGAGACCTTTTGCAGGACGCCAAACCCAGAGGCTGTGGGTCAGCGAGTCTTCTCCGAGTATCCTGAATTTATTACCACTGTCACGTTCGCCATTATTTTCATATGTGGTATCTTCCAGCACCGTCTCGAATGAGTTCTTATACTCATCGTAGACACTGATGCCATAGTTATGCGTAAGCATCAGCTGCCGCCTTCTGTTACGGTATAGGGAATACCCTTTGTACCCTTTCAGAGCAAAGCGGTTAATCAATGCACGTCCCCCATTGTTGTTCCGGACTACCAGGCTTCCTTTGCCCTGTCCGGCACGTTCCTTTAAACTAGGATTGAATCTGTATTCATTGAAACCATATCCGTCGAATCTGTTAACGCCATCATGCGTAGCGATCCACATGAATCCCTGGTTATCTTCCAGGATATCGTAAACCGAGTTCTGAGATAGTCCCTCATTCACGCCATAAGAGTCGAAAATGTAGGGCTTATCCTGTGCAAAAAGCACAGATACGGATAAGGTACATAGGAAAATTAGTAATAAGGTCCTCGTCATCTGCGCCCGCGATTGCAATGCTTATTTAGTAATAGAGGTTATAAAAATACTGAGTTCACATAACGCAGTGCTTGCAAATATATAAATCTGCCGCACACTTTCTAATGATTTTGTATTTTTCTTGCTGCAACCTAACCCATTCAAACCAGAAAACAACATGCACAGCAAAACGACACCTGCTACAGTAAAGGTTTCCCACAGTAAAAGATTATTTTTCACCCTCTCCTGTTCATTTTTCTTTTTTACCGGCTTTGCCCAGTCGGGCTATCTGCTTCATCCTGAACAAGCTCCTCCTGTGAAGAGCATCAGAGGATTGAGCGTTGTCAACCATAACCTGATTTGGGTTGCAGGGACTGAAGGAAAGGTAGGACATACCAGCGGACAACAAGGTATCGAGTGGGAATGGACCCAGGTACCTGGGTATGATACCTGCGACTGGCGTTCTCTGGTTGCATTCAGTGATCAGCGAGCATTAGTACTTAATGCGGGAGAGCCTGCGCATATCATGCTGACTGAAGATGGCGGTAAATCGTGGAAGGAAGTCTACAGTAATCATACGAAAGGCATCTTCTTTGACGCTATGGCCTTTAAAAATGCAGCTGAAGGTATCGCTATCGGAGACCCTATAGATGGCAAGTTTACTATTATCAGAACGAAAGACAGTGGTAAAACATGGCAGGCAGACCCACCAGCCAGATTACCTGAAGCGAAAGAAGGTGAAGCGATCTTCGCTGCAAGTAATACCAGTCTGCGGATACTTCCCGACGGACAGGCATGTTTTGTAACAGGAGGCAAACACAGTCGATTCTTTAAAGGATGGGATAAATGGAAAGCTACTAACTGGGATTTCATTCAGGGAGAGGCTGGTCAAGGTGCTTTTTCTGTCGCGTTTGCTGATCACCTGAACGGGGTAGCTGTTGGGGGTGATTATACCAGAGATACGCTTACTACAAGAAACTGTTTGATTACAAAAGATGGCGGACGCAGCTGGCAAGCATCTGTTACACCGCCCTCTGGATATCGGTCCTGTGTACAGCATATATCAGGTAAAATTTATGTAGCCACAGGTACATCCGGAACAGACATTTCAGAAGATGGAGGCATTAACTGGACACGTATCAGTAAGGAAGGTTATCATGTTGCGGGTGTCGATCGTACACTTGTGTGGCTGGCAGGTAGTAAGAAATTAGGAATGTTCAGTATAAGACAAAAATAAGTAGCATCTATAAAAAGGGGTGCTGGAAAAGCACCCCCGGAAAAAATAGGTTAAAGCAAAAAGTACATTTGGCACTCAAGATAGGTTATACACGAATATGTTACATGGGCATTTTAGCGAATGTGTTAATTTTACGAGTAAACGGCTAAGAAACAGCCTCCACCGCTAAAGCGTGTTAAAACAATATTTTTTACCTATTTTGGGTGGTGACAGGGAAAGGGAAATTTAAAAGCGATTTATGCAAGTAACAACCTCATCGGGGAAATATTCGGCCAAGCACTATCCGGATACTATTAAAGAATGGAAAAAAGAAGGTAACTACTTCTACTTTTATACAACCGAAACCATACTGGAAGTAAGGATCATTTCAGACAAGATCATTCGTTTTCGCTATGCGGCGGATGGCAATTTCCAAAGGGACTTTTCATATGCAGTGAGTGACAGGCTGGAAGAGTCGCCTGTACACTTCGGTCTGCACGAATTTGAAGAGAACTTTGAAATATACACTGAAGCATTACGCATATACATCTCAAGAGACGATATGCGCCTCACTATTACAGACCTGGAAGGTTGTATCATCAACCAGGACGAGCTGGGCTTCCACTGGCAATATTATCTCCAGAAGGGCGGTAAAATAGTCTATTGCAGCAAGCAGATACAGGAAGATGAGTACTTCTTTGGTATGGGAGATAAACCAACTGACCTCAATCTGCATGGTAAGCGTATGGAAAACTTTGGTACCGACGCTTACGGCTTTCAGAAAGATACCGATCCATTATATCGCAATATTCCTTTCTATTACGGCTTACATCGGGGAAAGGCCTATGGTATATTCTTCGATAATACCTTCCGTACCATTTTTGACTTTGGTAAAGAAAGAGAAAATGTAACCAGTTTCTGGGCAAGAGGTGGTGAAATGAACTATTATTTCATCTACGGACCAGAACTAATGAAAGTAGCGGAAGGTTATACCAGTATCACAGGAACGGCAGAGTTACCGCCGCTTTGGGCGCTCGGTTATCAGCAATGCCGCTGGAGCTACTATCCTGATAAGCGTGTAAAAGAAATCGCAGCAGAATTTCGCAAACGTGAGATTCCTTGTGATGTAATACACCTGGATATTGATTATATGGAAGGTTTCCGCTGTTTTACCTGGAGCAAGGAAGGATTTCCTGAACCTGCGGGACTGATCAAAGAGCTGGCAGACCAGGGCTTTAAGGTAGTCGTGATTATTGATCCGGGCATCAAGGTGGATCCGGATTATAACATATACAAACAAGGTATTCAAAATAACTACTTCTGTAAGCGCCAGGATGGCGCATTGATGGAAGGAGATGTGTGGCCGGGTAAATGTGTGTTCCCTGATTATACCAATCCTGAAGTACGTAAATGGTGGGCAGGTCTGTTCAAAGACCTGGTAGATGTAGGTGTTAGAGGCGTATGGAATGATATGAACGAACCCGCAGTGTTTGAAATGGGAACGTTCCCAGAGGACGTACGTCATGACTACGATGGCGAAGCAGTAAGCCACCGTAAAGCGCACAATGTCTACGGGCATCTGATGAGCAAAGCAACTGCCGCAGGTATGAGAAAGTTCCTGATGCCTAATCGTCCTTTTGTCATCTCCCGTTCCTGCTACGCCGGCGCTCAACGCTGGACGTCTTTCTGGACCGGAGATAACGTTTCCAGCTGGGATCATCTCTGGCTGGCGTCCGTACAGTGCCAGCGCATGTCTGTATCCGGCATCTCGTTCGTAGGAAGTGATATTGGAGGTTTCATCGGTGAGCCTGACGGCGAACTATATGTACGCTGGATACAATTGGCAGTATTTCATCCGCTGATGCGTACACACTCTGCCAGCAATGAAACAGGCTTTAACCAGGAACCATGGAGCTTCGGAACAGCCTATGAAACTGTTGCCAGGAAATTCATTCAGCTGCGCTATAATTTGCTGCCCTACATTTATACCACTTTCTGGCAATACAGCCGCTACGGCACGCCTATGCTGCGCCCGCTGGCATTCGTTGCGCAGCATGATAAGCAGACATACGACCGCTCACACGAGTTTATGTTTGGCGATTCACTGCTGGTCAGCCATGTGTCTGAGCAAGGCATGAAAGAAAAGGAAATCTACCTTCCTGAAGGAGAATGGTATTACTACTGGAATGACGAATTATACACCGGCGGACAGGTCATTAAAATAGCCACTCCACTGGATGAAATGCCATTATTCGTGAAAGCCGGAGCTGTTCTCCCGAACTATCCGAAGATACAGCACGTGGAGGAACGCAACCAGGAAGAAATGATGTTGCATGTTTATTATTCTACGCAGGAAACAGGTAGCTTCTTGTATGAAGATGCAGGCGATCATTATGGTTATAAAAACGGTCAGTATAATGACATCCGGTTTAAGCAGGTGTCAGAAAAAGATCGTTTTGTACTTAGGAAAAAATACTTTGGCCAGTATAATGCAGCTTACAGAAAGCATAACATAACCGTACATGGTTTACCTTTCAAAGCGAAGGAAATTTTAGTGGATGGAGAAGCTGTAAAGCTTACTGCTGCTAACTTTGGAGAGAATACGGTAAATCTGGTTGTAGATAGAAAATTTGAAACACTGGTGATCCGATAAGATATAATAGCTTTTATCACTGACTATAAATCCCAAATTCTTCATCAGAATTTGGGATTTGTGTTTTAAACCCAACATTAAAAAAAAAGGGCACTGTAGATTGAGATCTTAGTGCCTTTTCATAACCTATGCCAACTTTAGAGTTATCTCAAAATTAGGATGTTATAACTTACACACAAAGCATACAAACGTCGTATAGGCAAAATGAACAAAATGAACGGGACAAAATTTACTGAACGGCTCAGCTTCTGTTAATGCTACGTTACAAACCGATTCTATCAGCCACCAATCTGACATTCGTTAACATTTCATTCACTTTTTACATTGTTTAATTGCCATTGGCGTTGTCACGCTACAGTTTGTCAATTCTACTCCACGTTACTACTAAAAAATGTGAGAAAATTAAACGTGTAAAGCTGTTATACAATAGGTTATACAAAGAAATGCCGATACGCGGCATAATAGTTGTGCCTACTTTCACAAATCGACTCAGTTTCCTACGTTAGTTACATGGAACCCATTTTTTAACCTTTCAAATTTATTTCTTATGGCTGCAGAACAAAGCAATCACTTCACAGAGCAGGAAAAACTGGAAAGGGAAGACCTCAATCAAGACCGTGAATCAAGAGAATCATCAGCAGAGAACAAATCAACTCCCTCAGAAGAAAAAACAACAACAAGCCGCAAAGATAAACGTGGTTTCGCATCCATGGATGCAGCAATGCAACGCGCTATAGCCAGTAAAGGCGGTCGCGCAGCGCATGCACAGGGTGTTGCTCACGAGTTTAATTCTGCCGAAGCCCGGGAAGCCGGACGTAAAGGTGGAGTTGCTGTCAGCAGAAACAGACAGCACATGGCTGAAATTGGTAAAAAAGGCGGAGAGGCTGCTCACAGAAAAAGACAGAAAGACAATTCAAATTCTTCGGTGTAAACTAATACACCAACTCTTTCCAATCACACAAACGCCTGGTAAGTATTATATACATACCAGGCGTTCTTTTTTATACTTTTGTGCGGTATCAATCGTTAAAACAATCATTGCCCTTGCAAACACTTACTGGTAACATCCGCCGCCTCTACCCATTTCTGCTTCCATACCTCCTGCTACTCCTGCTGGTGCTGTTGCTGAAAATCATACACTCCAGAGATGAGATCTATTTTTTTATTAATAGCCTTCACTTTCCGGCAGGTGATATATTCTTTCCCTACATGACTGAACTGGGCAGCCGTGTCACCGCTGTCACTGTATGCCTGTTATTGCTGTTTCTAAGCTATCGTAGCAGCATTTTGATGGCAACAAGTCTAATACTATCGGCAACCGTTAATTTGCTTCTTAAAATGCTCTTTAATGCGCCAAGACCAAGTGTCTATTTTGCAAACGAAACCCGCCCCATATACTACATACCTGATGTGGAAGTACTCTCTAATAACTTCAGCTTTCCATCCGGTCACACGGCCTGCGCTTTTACCATTGCCCTTGTGCTGACCTACATCACGCCCAATAAGAAATGGGGTTACATATATCTCCTCATCGCCCTGCTGGTAGCTTACTCCCGCATGTATATGAGCCAGCATTTCCTGGAAGATGTAACCGCAGGATCAATAGTGGCAACTGTTATTACCCTAATATGGCTCTCCTGGTTCGATAACAGACCGTTCTTCCGCGATCCTCGCTGGAATGCTTCGCTAAGTCTTAAGAAGAACGCTGCCTAAGATAAAAACCTAATATAAAAAGCGCCCTGGCCTCTATAGCCAGAGCGCTAAAAATATGCTCTTCAGATGATTGGTTCTTTGCGTTCAGTTGTAGTAACTCTCTGCTTATATTCTGCTGGCTGTGACTTTTTGCATTGCGCCAAAGTCTTTTCACCTTTCTCCTGCTGATAGCTATTCTTCTATTGAGACCCTTTACAGTACTATTTCAATTAATTCTTACCGCCTTTCTTTTTCTGCTGATGAGGTAAACCTGCTGGTGGAGGAGGTGTAGCTGGCTTTTCAGCTGCTGCTGGCTTTGCAGGTGTTCTGTTATATTCTTCTTCTGTTACTGGTTCTCCACGTCTATAATACTCTTTGATCATCTTGCCTTCTTCATCATAGATCTTCCACATGCCATTACGCTGAGAGCTCCCATCTCTTTTAATCTCTTCAAATCTTTCATCCCCGGTGATTGGATCTACTATTCTGAAATAGTCCACCTCCCCATTGATGTCCATCGCAATAAAAGCTCCTTCGGCGCTGATCCGGCCATTTGGATAGAAATAACGGGAATAGCCATTCAGTTGTCCATGTTTGAAGGTCTCTTCTGCAATCAATGCGCCGGATAAGGCGTACTTCTTCCATAGCCCCTCTTTCAGATTATCAACGTAGTTGCCTTCCCAGGTATAACCAGGTTCTCCGCGAACTTCAGGCATTTCCTCCTGCCATTCCCCCTGTTTGCGCTGCTGGTCATCGACTTTGTTCACCCGTATCTTCGGCATTTGTGCGAACGCAGCCAGCACCATGAATTGCAGCAGTAAAAATACACTCAGTTTTCTCATAGGATTAATTTGCACAAAAGTATGCATAAAAAAAAACCGGTACAACAAAGTTGCACCGGCTTATCAATACCTTATTTACTTATACTTTATTACTGATTCGGGTCGTTCAATTACTCCCGTTCGACTCTGCTTCCGGCTGCACCGGCTATGAGACCATTATCATAAGCACCCTTACCGTATTTTTACTTACCTGCCATCAGTAGTATTGTATCTACTTAGCTCTTTTAAAGATGGCAGCTCCAAGCGGAGGAACACGCATGCTGAGCGAATGGCTTTTTCCATTCAACGGCTCTTCCCGCGTTTGTAGCTTACCTGAATTGGTTACTCCGCTGCCAAAGAACGCAGTATCATCACTATTCAATATCTCTTTCCATCTTCCACCTCCATCAATACCCAGTTCGTAATGCTCATGAGAGACTGGCTTCATGTTCAAGACAATCAGAATATCTTCTTCTGGTTTATAACTTTTTCTGAGGTAAGCTAACACGCTATTATCATAGTCAGACACGTTCACCCACTCAAAACCATAGTACTCAAACTGTTTGATATACAATGCAGGTTCCGATGTATACAGATGGTTAAGCGCTTTTACGTATTGTTGCAGGCCCTGATGAGAAAGATGATCCAGCAGATGCCAGTCCAATTCTGACTTATAATTCCATTCTGTAGTCTGTCCAAATTCATCACCCATAAATAATAGCTTTGTTCCCGGATGTGTGAACATATAGCTGTACATCAGACGCACATTAGCCAGCTTCTGCCAATCATCACCAGGCATCTTGTACATCATAGGCGACTTGCCATGTACAACCTCATCATGGCTGAGCGGCAACATAAAGTTTTCAGTAAAGGCATAGGCAATACTGAACGTCAGCTGATCCTGATGCCATTTACGATGATTAGGGTCTCTTTTAAAATAAGCAAGCGTATCATTCATCCAGCCCATCATCCACTTCATGCCGAATCCTAGTCCGCCCATATAGACAGGCCTTGATACGCCATAGAAATTGGTAGACTCTTCTGCAATTGTCTGCACATCAGGGAATAGCCTGTAGATAGTCTCATTCATGTGCTTCAGGAAAGAGATTGCTTCCAGGTTCTCCTCCCCTCCTAGTTCATTAGGCTCCCATGCGCCGGCTTCACGTGAATAGTTCAGGTGAATCATCGAGGCGACTGCATCTACACGTAGACCATCTACATGAAACTTATCCAGCCAGAAGACTGCGTTACTAAGCAGGAAAGAACGTACTTCATTACGAGCGTAGTTGAAAATATAACTGTTCCAGTCAGGGTGATATCCTTTCCGCATATCGGCATACTCGTATGTATGCGAGCCATCAAAACGGTAAAGTCCATGTGCATCATATGGGAAATGTGAAGGCACCCAATCCAGAATAACGCCTATTCCTTCCTGGTGAAAGGCATCTACAAAGGCCATAAAGTCCTGCGGAGAACCATACCTTGAAGTAGGTGCAAAGTAACCGGTGCCCTGATATCCCCAGGAACCATCAAAAGGATGTTCCATTACCGGCATCAGTTCTACATGGGTGAAGCCCATATCCTTTACGTAGGGTATGAGCCTGGCTGCTATTTCAGCATATGTATAAAATACTTCGTGATTAGATTTATCAGGACGACGCCAGGATCCCAGGTGTACCTCATATACACTCATCGGACTCTCCAGGCTATTGTGCTTATTACGCTGTTGCATCCAGCGCTTGTCTTTCCATTTGTAGTCCAGCTGCCAGGTTATAGAAGCTGTCAGCGGACGCACCTCCCAGTAATTCGCATACGGATCCCCCTTTCTTAACTCTTCACCTGAATTGGAGCGAATAAAATATTTATACAGCGCTCCCTTTTTCACCTGGGGAATAAAACCCTCCCATACACCGGACTTGTCCCATCTGGGGTACAAAGTGTGACTATAATTATCCCACTCATTGAAGTCTCCGATCACAGAAACGTAGGCTGCATTGGGTGCCCAGACAGAAAAATAGGTGCCCTTGACGCCTTCATATTCCACCGTATGAGCGCCGAATTTCTCGTACAAATGCGGATGGACGCCATTCTGGAACAATTCTATATCCCTGGCTGAGAACAGCGAAAAGGGTACTACTGGTTGTATCTTCAACTTTTTTGTTGCTGCCATGTTAGGGTACTGGTAAGAGTAACAATATAGATTAAAAAGTAACACCAGCAAGTATCAGACCGGAGAAATATTATGATGGATAAATCTGAAAGCTGTCATCTGTTGGGGTAGACAGCGGAAGGGGCCGAATGGCTGATATATAGCCAAACCAGACAATAAAAAAAGCCGCCCTTTTACAAGGACGGCTTCTATAGAATCAGTTAGTTATTCCTGTTTCGTTTTGCTTAGTAGCGTTTTCTGAAACCACCAGGACGGCTGTTACCAGCTCCGCCACTGCTGCCTTCCCAACGTCTGCCACCGCTGCCACCTTCACGTGGAGGACGGCTACCGCCACCGGAACGACGTTTATCGCCATCCTGTGACATTTCGATACGTACGCTGCGACCGTTGTATTCCGCTTTCTTGAAAGTCTGCTGGAATTTCTCTACCACATCGTTTTCTACTTCAAAGAAGGAGTAAACACCTTTCAGGTCGATGCGGCCGATCTTGTTACCACGTACGCCACTGGTATCACACAGGTAACGCAGCATATCTCCGCGGGTGAAATCATCTACAGAACCCAGGTTGATGAACAGACGGGTAAATTTACCGTTATTTCTGCGTTCACCACCCTCAGCTGATCTTCTTTCTTCTTTCACGTTCAGATCAGGCGCATCCTGGTAGTACTCCAGGAACTGATTGAATTCAAGAGAAGCGAAGCGTTTGATGATCTCTTCCTTACTCATGGCTGCAAATTCTTCAAATATGCGTTCCAGGTATGGTTCGATCTGCTCTTCGTTTACAGTTACGTTGTGTACTTTATGAACAAGGCCGAACAGTTGTTTTTCACAAACTGCAAAGCCATCAGGTACTTCTACTTTGTTAAACTTCTTACCGATCACTCTTTCAATCTGACGGATCTTTCCAGTATCGCGGCCAGTGATAATAGCGATAGATACACCGGATTTACCTGCACGTGCTGTACGACCACTACGGTGTGTGTAGTTTTCTACATCATCAGGCAGTTCGTAGTTGATTACGTGCGTTACGTTATCAACGTCGATACCACGGGCAGCAACGTCTGTTGCTACAAGTACCTGTAATGATTTCTCACGGAAGCGCTTCATTACCTTATCACGCTGTTGCTGTGTGAGGTCGCCGTGCAGTGCGTCTGCGTTATAACCATCACGGATAAGTGATTCTGCTATTTCCTGTGATTCTATTTTCGTACGGGTGAAGATGATACCAAAGATCTCAGGGTTGAAATCCACGATACGCTTCAGCGCAGCATATTTCTCACGTGGACGTACCACATAATATTCGTGTTCGATATTAACGTTACCGCTGTTTTTATTACCTACGGTCAGCTCGAAAGGATCTGACATGTACTTCTGCGCGATGCGACGTACTTCCTGAGGCATAGTAGCTGAGAACAACCAGGTGGTTTTCTCTTCAGGCGTGTTGGATAATATATTGTTGATGTCTTCCTGGAATCCCATGTTCAGCATTTCATCTGCTTCATCCAGTACAACATAGCGTACATTGGCAAAGTTAACAGCCTTTCTCTCGATGATATCGAGCAAGCGGCCGGGAGTAGCAACTACGATGTGCACTCCTCTTTTCAGATCGCGCAGCTGCTGCACGATGCTGGAACCACCATATACAGCAACGATACTAACGTCGCCGAGGTGTTTACTGAAGTTTTTCAGATCGTTTGTGATCTGTAAACATAATTCACGTGTTGGGCATAAAATCAAACCCTGGGGGTGACGCTGTTTTACGTCGATCTGCTGTAACAGCGGCAGGCCAAAAGCTGCCGTCTTACCTGTACCCGTCTGGGCCAAACCTACAAAGTCCCTGTCTCCGCCCAATAATACAGGAATAGCTTTTTCCTGAATTGGCGTTGGTGCGATAAATCCCAGGTCCTGGATTCCTTTTAAAATGGGCTCCTGTAAGCCTAAAGTTTCAAATGTAGTCATTGATTTGCTTTGATCAGGCTCCGTCGGGAGCCTTGGTATACTATTCAGTTCTGTTAAAACTGATTACTCTTGAAATAATTTTTGTTGCCGGTCAACAATCTTAATGGACACTGGCTGTCATTACACCAGCTCACCTTCCAGGTCATAGTCGTATGCCTTGGTGATCATTACATTAACAAAATCTCCGGGTTTCAGGCGTTTGGTGGTATTGATGATCACCTCGTTATCTACTTCAACAGAATCAAATTCTGTACGCGCCAGATAACGGCCTGATTCTCTTTTATCGACAATTACACGGAACACCTTACCTACTTTCTCCTGGTTCTTCTCCAGTGAGATTTCCTGCTGTGTTTCCATAATATCCTGCGCCCTGCGCTCTTTTTCTTCAGCTGGAATATCATCAGCCAGGTCATGGGCGCTGGTGCCCTCTTCATGACTATATGTAAATACGCCTACTCTGTCAAGACGCATCTTTTCCAGGAAGCGTTTTGTCTCTTCAACATCTTCCAGCGTTTCGCCCGGATAGCCGGTGATCAGCGTAGTACGCAGACAGATACCAGGTACTTTCTCACGGATAGCCGTAATCAGCTCTTCCATTTCCACGCGTGTGATCTGACGTTTCATGGATTTGAGCATATTATCAGCTGCGTGTTGCAGCGGCATGTCAATATACTTACAAATATTCGGGTATTCATTCATTACGTCCAGCACTTCCATCGGGAACTTATGCGGATAAGCATAATGCAGACGAATCCATTCGAGACCCTTCACCTGTGCCAGCGCTCTTAAAAGCTCGGCCAGTTTACGCTGCTTGTAAAGATCCAGACCATAATAAGTCAGTTCCTGCGCTATCAGCATGATCTCTTTTACACCAGAATTAACCAGTTTCTCCGCTTCTGCCACCAGCTGTTCTATAGGACGGGATACATGTCCGCCGCGCATCAGAGGAATAGCGCAGAATGAACAGGTACGGTTACATCCTTCAGAAATCTTTAAGTAAGCATAATGCGTTGGCGTTGCCAGCAGGCGCTCGCCAATCAGTTCTGACTTATAATCGGCATCAAACTTTTTCAGTATCAGCGGCAATTCCATCGTACCAAACCATGCATCCACACCAGGAATCTCTGATTCCAGATCTCCGCGGTAACGCTCGCTGAGACAGCCGGTTACATACACCTTCTCCAGGCGGCCACGATTCTTTAATTCAATCTGCTCCAGTATCGTATTGATGGATTCCTCCTTCGCTTTATCAATAAAGCCACAGGTATTCACAACAACGATATTATGATCCTTTTTAGCGCTTTCATGCACTACATCAATGTCATTGGCCAATAACTGACCGCTGAGCACTTCTGAATCAACCATATTCTTGGAACAGCCAAGCGTAATAATATTAACCTTATCTTTCTTTAAAGTTTTTGTCTTCAAGCGCGAATATTTTAATCTGGCAAACAAGCCTGATGCTTATCTGCTTACCGCCACGAAGACATCCAGACACTAATTGAAGAGAACAGCGAGACTTACTGTTATGTGACTATGAGCCTAAGTGGGGGTTATTTAACTAAAGAATTGCAAAGGTAATATTTAATTGCGAATTGTCAATTACCATTTACGAATTGTATGTTAAAACAATCTTTCCTGCCCCTACCCGGCCACTTCGAGCATTCTATCGGCCCTTTTCCTCGCTACCTTCCTTTTATAGTGGTACCACCATTCCGGAGCCAGCCTGATGAGCAGGTTGTTCATGCCCCGTAGTCCAACCAGGTGATATAACCCGTTCAGCTTACCAGCCAGCGTTTCATCCAGCGCACGGAGACTCATAGCAAACCCGCTATCCATATATTCCATATGATGCCAGTAGCCGCCAGGCATAAACAGTGTATCTCCGTGTTCCAATACCGTTGTATAAGCAGTTGCCTTATCCAGTGCAGGAAACTGCTTCGTATCCAGCTGTTCATGCCAGTTTACGAAACTGGCTGCGCTTTCCACAGTAAACGGCATCCTGTAGATATAAGGAGCCTGGTTGTTTTCCAGCAGCAGCACCCTTTTACGTCCGATAAACTGGGTATGGAAAATATGTGACAGATCAATATCATAATGCATGTGTGCTACAGATCCTGCTCCACCGACAAACAGCATCGGGTATTTCTTCAGAAACCCCGAGGCCAGCTGGTCAGGCCAATAAACGTCTTTTACCAGCTGCGGTGCATGGTGGAAGATATTAAAAAGGAATATACGCAGTTGTACGGGGCCCTTCTTCACCATATCCAGGTACTCCCCGAATAAAATATAAGCGTCTGCCCCATTCACCAGGGTTTTTGCGCCCGCCCTTTCGTTGTTGTATAGTCCAACTGTCTGCTGACCAACAACTGACTTAAAGTAATCCCAGGTCCACTTTTCATAAGCAGGCCAGCTTCGGCTAAGACCTGTAATCACTATTGGCTTCCGCTGTTCGAAATACTGTTTTCTGAATACTTCCGGGGAAATACTCTCTACGCGATCTATGGAGGTTAATTGCATAAAGAAGGTCTGTTATAATAGATAAACAATAGATAGGTATCGGCCGTAACGCCATTCATGGAATATCGAGATACAGCAACCACCGCAATAATTATGCCGCTGGTAATGAATGAGTTGTCTTATAATAGTGTAGAGGAAGGAGAATTTATTTAGGGGCTAAACCGAAGAAAATGCAGCATAATGTATCTGATGGTTATAAGGCATAAGTCAATAACACCCACCAGGTAACCCTCCTGAAACTAAAAAAGAGACCCATCAGGCCTCTTTTCCGTATAACGAATCGATTTGTTTATTAACCTTTGATACTAAACAACGAGTCTACAAATTCTTCTTTTGCGAATACCTGCAGATCTTCCATTTTCTCACCGATACCGATATATTTCACTGGTATCTTAAACTGGTTAGCGATTGCCAGTACAACACCTCCTTTAGCGGTGCCGTCTAGTTTAGTGATTGCCAAGGCGGTAACTTCTGTGGCAGCGGTAAAGTGACGCGCCTGTTCCAGTGCATTCTGGCCGGTTGAGCCATCCAGTACCAGCAGTACTTCGTGTGGGGCTTCCGGCAGCACTTTTTTCATGACACGTTTGATTTTACTCAGCTCATCCATAAGGTGGGCTTTGTTGTGCAAACGACCTGCTGTATCGATGATAATCACATCCACATCTTTCGCAGCTCCGCTTTGTACGGTATCAAAAGCTACAGCGCCTGGATCTGAACCCATCTGTTGCTTAACGATGGGTACGCCTACGCGGTCGCTCCAGATGGTCAGCTGATCTACGGCTGCTGCTCTGAAGGTATCTGCTGCACCCAGTAATACTGACTTACCGGCTTTTTTATAGTTATAGGCCAGTTTACCAATGGTCGTTGTTTTACCTACTCCGTTTACACCTACGACCATGATGACATAGGGCTTTTTACCTGTTGGCGTCTCAAAATCACGGAACCCGCTATCCGGGGCATCTACCAGCAGACCGGCGATTTCTTCCTGCAGTATTCTGTTAAGTTCTGTAGTACCCAGGTATTTATCTTTCGATACGCGTTTTTCTATTCTGTCAATGATCTGTACGGTTGTATCCACACCAACGTCGGCAGATACCAGCGCTTCTTCCAGGTTGTCCAGTACTTCTGTATCAACGGTGGTTTTACCTGCGATGGCGCGGCCTATTTTGTTGAGAAAACTTTCTTTTGTCTTCTGTAATCCCTGGTCCAGGCTTTCCTTCTTTTCCCTTGAAAATAGCTTATTGAAAAAACTCATGGTTATTCTTTTGCGACCGACAGACTGGCATCAATTATATAATGTTGAATTGACTGTAGTCGATTGTTAAGGCGTTAAGTTACAGAAAATACTCCACAATCGCGGCGTATTGGCAATGGGGCTCAACAGTTATGTGACAGTCATATCGGCATACGACGATGTCTGTATACAACCAACACAAAAAGCTGTCCTGATAACGGACAGCTTTTATAGTATAATTGGTAAAGCCGAATTACTTCTGGTTAATGTGCTCCACAACTTTATCCTTGTGCACGATTGCCTCTTTGAAAGAGTATGCACCGGTTTTAGGAGAACGAACAGCTTTAATTACTTTAGTCCAAACTTTGGATTCAGCTGCTGCCTTCGCGTCTTTTACTTTCGAGTTCTTAGATGCTGCTTTTGCCATAATATTTTTAAATTAAAAGTTAAAGTGAATCGTCAAAAGTTACCTGTTAATTGCTAATCGCGACCGAATGCACCAACATGCTACCGATTAACGCTCAACATTAACGATCAATTACTACTTAATTTCTTTGTGTACAGTTACCTTTCTCAGGATTGGGTTGTACTTTTTCAGCTCCAGACGCTCTGGAGTGTTCTTCTTATTTTTGGTGCTGATATAACGGGAAGTACCAGGCTGACCACTGGTCTTATGCTCTGTACATTCCAATATCACTTGCACCCTGTTACCTTTCTTTGCCATTTTGTATACAATTAAAGTTGAATGCTAACAATTAGATTTTCTCTCCAGCTGCACGCAAGTCTTTAACTACCGCATACAAACCATTCTTGTTGATAGTTCTTAAACCATCAGCAGATATTTTCAAAGAAATCCAGCGATCCTCTTCCGCCAGGAAAAAACGCTTTTTCTGCAGGTTAGGCAGAAATCTTCTCTTTGTCTTAATATTAGAGAAGGAAACATGGTGACCCGTAATCGGCTTCTTTCCTGTCACCTGACATACTCTTGCCATGATAGAAAAATTTTGGATTGCAAAAGTCGCTCTTTTTTGTCGATTTTGCAAATAATTGTAATCCGAATTTATTAACAATCATGAAATGTGTAGCTGGAAAGACCCATATCACACCTCATAAAAGACTGAATATCAACGCAAATATTCGGTTTATTTGCTGAAATATTAAGATATCCACATTTTGCAATTTACATAAAATCAGCGATCTATTTTTACAACAGGACCGTTTTATGCCTTCGCTTTGCTGCCTTTACAGCAGTACTACCAGGCTTCTCAATACAGCACCCAATCTCACTCCTTCCAACACACGCTGCTGTGATGTACCATGTTTCAGTAACGCCTCTTCATGAGAAGTTACGCACATCTCACAACCATTCAGAGCAGAAACTACCAGGCTCACCAACTCAAAAAACTCTTTTCCTAATACCGGGTTAGCCATGATGCTCATACGGATACCTGCCGGTGTAGCAGTGTAAAATTCCTTATTCACAAAGTGACGGAAACGGTAATACACGTTGTTTGCATTCATCAGGGACGTACAACTGTAGATTTCGGCAATCTCCTTGTCCGTAGCGCCTTCCTGCGTAGCCAGCTTTTCAAAAGCCGCCTGCAACGCAACATGCTTTTCATTAGACGCTACTGACAGACCCAGCAGGTATGCTTCCTTCTTGGTCAGCGTAGACGCAGTTAATGAATTGGTTACATTGATTTTAAGATCTTTCAGATAACGGGCATCAGTGCTGGCCAGCGTACGTAAGCGATCAGAAAGATGCTCACTCGTTAACCCTACTACCTCCAACAGCTGTACCGCCGTATCTGTATTTGAAGTTGCGAACATAATAATTATTTTTGAAATACTTGTGGAAAATAAAAAATCCATAGTCAGACTACCTAAACAGACTGACTATGGACTAATAAATTAAGCGTTCAGCGTAGCTTCACCTTTCTCCCAGTTACAAGGGCACAGCTCATCTGTCTGCAATGCATCCAGTACACGCAGTACTTCCTTCACATTACGACCTACGTTCAGGTCATACAGAGATACCCAACGTACAATACCCTGTGGATCTACGATGAAAGTTGCACGGTAAGCAATTCTCTCGTTAGCTTCCAGGATACCCAGGTCTTCAGCCAGAGATTTGGAAGTGTCAGCCAGCATCGGGAACTGCAGTCCACGCAGATCATCGTGGTCTCTTCTCCATGCAGCATGCACAAACTCAGAATCGGTAGAAGCACCAATCAAGATCGCATCACGATCAACGAAATCCTGGTAAGCTTTGTTAAACTCAGCAATTTCAGTAGGACACACGAAAGTGAAATCTTTCGGCCACCAAAACATCACTAACCATTTACCGGAATTTCTCAGTTCCTCAGAGCTCAGTTCATAGAACTCTTTACCTTTTTCGATAGATACTACAGCCGTCTTCTTGAACTCAGGAAACTTTGATCCTAAAGATAATGTTACATTCTTCATTGTGCGTATATGATTTATGATTTACGTTATATCCTTTTTATATATCCATCAAGCCGGACCAATATTACATTCACCTGAATTACATATGTCCTTTATGGTTATCCGGGTGCAAAATTGCGGGTATGTTCAGGATTAATCAAATAGATTTTCAAAGAAGCCTGCATTGAAATTCTCTATATCGCCCTAAAAACCGCCCTCCTGCTGGCATCCCGTTAGATTTTTTCTAAAAAAATATCGCATTAATACAATCTTAACGCAAATTCATTCCAGCCGGAACAATTTGGCACGTTATTTAGTTATATAGGGTACAAAAAATCAAATAAAACAAAAAAAGACTGGCTATGAAACTGAAAAATATACTTCTGGTGATCGTTACGATTGGTATTGCACTCATCCCGTTAATTAAAAACGGTCTGGACAAACATGACGAATTTGATGCAACACAAGACCTGTTCATCTAATGGTTAACGTGCAGATGGTGCCGTATCCTGTAATTAAGGACTTTCCCCTCAGGAGAGCTGGTATCGCTGTGCAGGTCAATCAATCATTTCAGATGATCTCCATCTGTAAAACAATTGATTATCATTATATTCCTCTGCCTCTACACTAATAGCTGATTATTAGCTGTCGCGGAGAATATCTTCCCGCACAGTTCTCTGATATATGCGCTCCTTTTATCAAGGCTGATTTATTTGCGATTAGGAATTACGAATTATGGTTAATGAGTAATTCCTAAAGGCATGTCTGCCACTCTCCCCCCTCCTCATCATTTCCTTCATCTTTTTACGATATATCGCGTTATCCGTACTGGCCTATTACATTCAAAGTCCTTCCGGCACCCGCTGACTTACACAAGTATCTTTTTAAGCCCTTCAAAACAAAAAGGCCTCCGCCTGATAGCGAAAGCCTTTCTGAATATACATTGGCCGCACCTGATCTGCATCAATTCCACGGTCGGCTACAAATATTGTTGTCAAACTTCTACAGCATCAGGTAACGTTGTTAATCAAATCTCCGAAGCTACTGATACCTAACATCTTAACGGACTTAAAGCCCTCCGCATACGGCACTCCTACCATTCTGCCGAAAGTCGCATCCCGCGCTATCACTCCCTCAAAGAATGCTGGTGAAGAAATATACGTCTTCGGCTCATTATCCGCTGCCGGGGCCAGAAACTGTGTCTTGTATGCACGAATAGCCTCTTTCTTCCGCTCTATCACCGGTGTAATATCAACAACAAAATCAGGCTCCTCAAAACGGTCCTGCAGGAAATGAAATACCTGCTTCGGCCTCCAGGCTGCCTGCGGCTGACCATCTTCCATCGTCTCAATCCTTCTCAGCCCCGCCAGAAAACAACAATCCGCTATTAATCGGGCCGCTCTTCCATGATCCGGATGTCTGTCCTCAAACGCATTTGCCAATACTATCTCCGGCTGATATTTACGAATCGCCGCAATCAGCTTCATCTGCTCTTCTGTATCATTACGGAAAAAACCATCCGGCAACCCAAGATTGTCCCGCATGCTAAGTCCCATAACTTCCGCCGCATCTGCCGCTTCCGCAGCCCTGATCTCTGCTGTACCACGCGTGCCCAGCTCCCCTCTTGTCAGATCCAGTACGCCTACCTTCATACCCTGTGCGGCATGTACCATCAGTGCGCCGGCACAGGCCAGCTCCACATCATCGGGATGTGCAGCAATAGCCAGTATATCTAATTTCATCTAAAATTTTCTTCTTTTGTTGGAGTGCAAAGATAGCGCTTAGTTCGTTTTACTCACGATCACCACAACCGTCTTATTTTGCTGAGCAAAGATTTTAGCCCTGTCCGGTGTGGCTAATACCACGCTGTCAATGTTCTTCCGCTCCAATGCAGCAAGCATCTGCCCCCTGTTCGCCTCTATCAGCGCGCCGTCCACCACATATACAAAACTGCTGTCACTGCCCGCTTTTGCCAGTTGAGCTTTGTAATCGGCAGAGAAATCGCTGAACATACGTGTATAACGCTTATTAGCAAATGGTAATGTTTCAATAAAGATTACGCCGTTCTCTGCTTCCGGACCATACTTCTCCTTCAACTTTGAACCCCTTACCACATCTATCAGGGCAATGTTGCGAGGGTCTAATCCCTCCATTCCTTTCTTACTCTGCACACTGTCTACAAAGATCAGCGCATCTTGCGGTACACCAGGCACCGAACTCAGGTCTTGTGACATAGCGGCACTTCCACAGACAAGCAGGCATGCCATCATGAAAAATTTTATATGCATCTGTGAATTTACGGCAGATTTGTCAGAATAGACGTAGGCCTGGGGAGAAGGGCCTATTACAATGAGAAGAGGTAATTCATAATGATAAAGTGTGTCAATAGTTGTAAGCCCTGGAACCCCGGTACAATTCAATTTCCTGGACAATCACTTCAATATCCTTATCCTCCTGGGTATCATATTCACTTTTCAGATTGCCACCAAAGAAAAATGCAACCGTCTGCCACATCCGGGCAGAAAAGCCACCTTTCAACTCTTTGATGATCTCATAACAGTTCTGACCGGTTTCCCGGTTAATTAACTTCATCAACACCTTGCCCTGGTAAACAGACAGATTTTCCAGCTTATCGCCAAACTGTGCCTTCATCTTCTTTTCTATCTCCGCCAGGTACTTCTTTTTTTCCTTTTTATCATGCAAAGTGGCCAGATGGGCATCAACATCTTTCAGAATACGGGCAGCCGCCTTCGCATAGGGATAGGTCACATAGACCGCATTACGTAAACGGGTCCATGCCTCACGCTGCTTCCGGAATTTCTTCGGCAGCTTATCTACAACTTCGAAAATATGTAAGGTGATAGACGGCACTGTATCTGTACCTACGACGATAGCACTCACCGCAATGCTGTCAGCTCCATGGCGCACCTGGGCATGTACCCCATTGACGCCCAATACACAGAATATGCTGGCAAACAGGATGGTGAAAGCGGTGAGACGACGCATAAACTCCTAATCTAATCTGAAATTTATACTAAAGATATGCTAAATAATGATAGCAAATGGGGGGCTTTTTACGTGCTTTTCGCTGTTCAGATCCGCCTGTCTAATTGCCTGAAAAACATGCCTGATAACCTGGTCAATGTTCGCTTAATGTTTCAATTCATCAGCCTTCCAACAGGTCACTAAAAGGTCACTTCAATATCCCGGGGATATCGAAGTGACCTCTTAGTGACCTCCAGGTGACCTGTCTATACCGGGAAGATGTAAAACATTAACCCTGTTTCAACAGCTACCAGTTGTTGCATCTTGGTAACTACTCCGGCATACCTGAACATAATAATCCGCACCGTCCATGTATGTCAAACGACTACGCACACCTGTCAGCCGAACGCATCAGCAAAGAAAAATGCGCACTATAGGTACGGTTGGATAAACTGAGTAGTAAAACAGTAACAGGAGAGGCAAAAAACAAGTGCTTATGATTAAATCATCACTTTAAGTGTAGCTTACAATTTATTGTAAACCAATTATATCTGTGAAGTATTAATATTTTAAAAGGATATGTGAACTTTAATTACAAAACCTGGCATTAAGGGAGTATCAGATATCGCTGCCAATTAAAAGTGAAGTTCCGCGAGTCAGTTTCCTAACATGAACATGAAAAAATAATGCCAGGATACATAATATCTGAGTATACTGGTTTTCAATCTCTTAGGCTGTGTCAGCTAAGTATTTTAAACCGGCTCTGCCGGGTAAACGCTTATTCCCATAGCCATCTGCCAGCCAATCAATCATAAACAAAAGTGAGATTATTGTTTTAAGTATTTGATAAAGAATTAATTCTACGAAATTACTCAATAAATAACTCAACCATAATGCATAAAAAAGCCTGCTACATCCTAAAACGTAGCAGGCATCTTTTCACCTGGTCTTTAATTAAATAGTGGTGAGCGTCTTCAACCTGGTTATTAGGAAATGTATATGTTAGAAACGGTTGAATACTGAAGAAAAACTGAACTATTTATTTAACGGGCTGCAGGCCCAACTTATTTTGTACAAACGAATCAATTGCTCTCTCTACTGCAGGAACATCGTGGGAAGTAAGATAACTGCCTATTACATGTGCCTCTGCCTGCGGAATCGCCACCGCCTCTTTTTTATCTGCCGGCGTACCCAATTGCTCATGCATCTGTAATATTGCAGACACTTTCACTGTCTTGTCCTGATGGTCGGCATCCCGGAAATAATACAAATTCAATACCGGCTGCCGGATCGTATGAAACAGGCCGGGATCCATTGTTGACTCAAGCAGATTTTCCAGTTCAACCACCGCTTCCAGCCGGTACCTACTATACCAGAATTTAGCTATTTCCGGATTCTCGGGTACTGACTGCCTGTAGTTGCCTTTGAAGATCAACCGGGCTATCTGCAGCCCCCAGGGATTATTCGCCAGGAAAGCCATATCGTCATTAATCGCAACATTTGGCGACATATTAATAACGGCATAGACGTCATTCGGATAAGTAGCGGCCAGTTTCAGGCCCAGTGTTCCGCCGGTCGAGCATGTAATCAGGATCACCTTTTCCCCTATCGCCTTGCCGATACTAAGCGCTTCCTTTGCATCTTCCCATAAGCCGGTAGCGGTCATCGTCAGCAATGGCTCCGAAGTATCCAGTCCGTGAGCATCCAGGCGGGACAAATACAGGTTACACCCATACTTCTTCGCAAAGTCCTGATGTACCGGGTCGCCCTCTTCCTGGCTGGCAGAAAATCCATGAAGATACACCACACTGTAAGGCGTTTTCCTTCGCAGTGAATCATTCCAGATAATACGGGCCTGGTTGTCGGGTTTTAGTTTGTGGGAGTGTTCTTTTGCACTGATATATGCTTCCAGTTGCAAAGGTTGCTGAGGTACCGAAGGTAGTATCGGATCGTAGCGGGGAGTGGCAGGTCGCGGACCAAGGTAATACACAATTACCAGGGCGGCAACCGCAATCAGGGATATTCGCAGCCAGCTGCTTTTCATGGGAAGTGAATTGTTTTAATCCCGAAGGCAGAAGACAGCTGGTTCCTGCCTCCGGGATTAAAAGCGTTATGACTGAATCGTTTTAGATCTGTTCGCTTTCACACGCTGCACTATACTCATTATAAACCCGATCACCATCACCAGTATACCTAACCACAACACATTAATGAAAGGGAATATAAATGCCTTCATCACAATATAGTCCTTAAATGTATCAGATTCCTTCACCTGCAGCACAATTTTTTTCTCTTTCGGCAGGATCTTGCTAAACTTCACATACAAAGACAAAGGAGACACCGTATCAGGTACCACCACTTCATAACTGTTGTCACGCAGTGAATATACCGGCAACAGGTTATATTGCTCGTTATTCTTGGTGAATACCTTCAGCTGTGCGCCTACTGCCAGGTCATTCGGCTGAGCGGCATAGTTACGGTTCTGCGGTTGTGGTTGCAGGCCCTCCAGGATCATGTAGCCATTTGCAAAGAACACAGAGTCGCCAGGCGCAATCTCATGAGATTTGTACTGCGCAGTATCGCTGGCTTCATCCTTGATCGGCACGGCGGTAATATAAGTGAAGATATCTTTCGTCAGATAATGCCTGGAATCCGGATTAGGCGTCAGCTGCTGCTGCCCCTTATTGCTCAGGAAGGCGTCAGGATGAAGGGTGAACTTCTCCAGAATATTGCCATTGGCAGGGTCACGACGTTCGTACCGTACCAGGTAGTAAGTCTTGGCATCGCCGGGCGCAACAGAGTCTCCCGCATAGGTAACATGGTAGTCTCCCATCTGCACCGGGAAGTTCTTCGGCAACATCAGGTTCTCCCTGGAGTTCTCTTTACTTTCTTTTCCGAAGAAACCACCATCCAGCATTTTCATCCTGTCGATAGAAATGACTTCCTTCTTCGCAGAAGAGATCAGGATGCCCAACAGCACCATACCGAAACCAACGTGCGCTACGGAAGCGCCAGCTGCTCTCAGCTTACCTTTCTGTCCTATAAATATATACATCGCATTACCAACCACTGCATATACGCTGGCGAACAGCATTACATAAATGGCATATTGAAGGCCCGGACCGTATGCCACATAGTTCACATCGCCAAAGATGCCAATAATAATAGTGATGACGAGGCTGATGATAGTAGGAATAGCGATCTTTTTGGTAAAGAAGCCTTTAGGCGTGTCTTTATACTTCAGATACTGCACGATAGCCGTGAGCAGACCGATCACAATCGCAATCCAGATCTGGATCTGATTGAAGTGCAGCGCGCCATCAGCCGGTGGCGCAATATCCTGTTCAAGACCAAATAATTTCTTGATACCCAATCCGTTGATGATCTTATTCCAAACCGGGATAGATGTCGTGAATGTAATCTGGATAGCTGATATCATCAGAATCAGGGCTCCGATGAATAACCAGAACTCGCGGGAGTAAGTGCTTTCTTCTTTTACCACTGTCGGGATTTCTTTCCTTCTGATAATCAGCAGGGCAAAAGATGGTATAGAGAATACCGCCATGAGTACCAGCAGCTGTCCACTCATACCCAGATCTGTAAAGGAGTGTACGGAAGTATCGCCGAGCACACCGCTACGCGTCAGGAAGGTAGAATACAGGATGAGTACAAAGGTGATAAAGAAGAAAAAGAAGGTAGATTTCAACGCATGACCAGAGAATTTGAAGGCCAGCAGCGTATGTACACCTGCGACCAGCGTCAGCCATGGAACGAGCGAGGCGTTCTCTACCGGGTCCCATGCCCAGTAACCGCCAAAGGTCAGTGACTCATAAGCCCAGGCAGCACCCATCATAATACCGGTACCGAGGATCATGGCTGAAAACAGAGACCATGGCAATGCAGGCTTGATCCATTCTTTATACTCACGGGTCCAGAGGCCTGCGAATGCATATGCAAAAGGAATAATGGTAGATGCAAATCCGAGGAACAGTACTGGCGGATGGATCACCATCCAGTAGTTCTGCAGGGACAGGTTCAGGCCATTACCATCCTTGATGAAATCGAGATAATTGGCGTTTGCCACCCATGGCAATCCCTGGTTTTCTTCTGCAAGGCGCAGTAACAGGAAAGGATTACTGCCGACACGGTATCCTAATATGTAGATACCGATCAGCATACTACCCAGGAACACCTGTGCGAGTGACAGCGTTGCCATCACTGGCGCTTCCCATTTCTTACCAACACGCAGCAGTAATAAACCGATCACACTGTGCCAGATAGACCAGAGGAGGAAACTACCCTCCTGGTCGGCCCAGAAGCTGGCCAGCAGGTAACTTACCGGCAGGTCGCGGGAAGAGTTGCGCCAAACATATTTATATTCAAAATAGTGATTGTATAAAGCGTAGTACAGGCTGCCAAAGGTAGAGAATACCGCAATTGCCTGAATAATGAATGCCCAGCGGGCTATTTTTTTCCAGGAGTCCTTTAATAAATCCTCTTTGGACTGTACAGACATGAAATAGCTTACTGAAGCTACCATGGCTGCTACGAATGCCAAAACCGCCGAAAAATGTCCTATCTGTCCGGGTAACAGATGTTCCCCTATGTATTTTGTATCCAAGACCTGGTATTATTGAAAGCCCGCAGACAGACAGTCTGCGGACGTAAATTGAATAATGATATCTGTATATGGAATATGGTAGTTAATATATTATGCCTTTCCTAATGCCACCTGATCGTTTTTGTATTTTGAAGGACACTTCATCAGTATTTTACTGCATTTGAACTCGCCGTCTGCCATTTTACCGGTCAGCACTACGCTTTCTGCCTTCTCGAAATCGGTTGGTTTAGTTCCGTAGAATACTACCGGTCTGGTTTCGCCGGTCTTATCGATAACATGGAAACGGAAAAGGTTGGCATCCTTTACAGGATTGTATTCCATTGTCTTAGTGGTGTCAAGTTTACCAATTACCTGAAATTCCTTTCCTTCTTTCTGTCTGGCCGTAGCGAATGTCTCATAAGTACTGAAATCACCTGCTACTGTGACAATTACACCAATAGCTACAGCAATCAATACCAGCAGGACAATGTTAGATTTCTTCATATCGCAAATAATTCGGATTCTTCCTTAATGCATTCCTTGATCAAAAAAGTGCAGAACTGCACAAGTCGTTATGGTCTTATACAGTCTTTGTCGTAAGCAAAATTACAGCAAAATGAACTTCAAGCGTCTTTTTTTACATAAAAGAAGACATGATCTTTATCATAAAAAAAACCAAAAACGGTGCAGCCCCTGCTGTGACATGGATCTTATGGTCGAAGCATCATAAATTACTATCTTTGCGCCGGAAAATCGTTTTGTATGAACGGTTTGTCGCCGGGACCGCCGCAGGGTGGCCTCTTTTTATCAAATTACATTATCATGGCGGATTTATCTCAATTTGATCCCAACTCAGTGAGCCTGTTGTCCAACAACATTTTCGGCCTGCCTACAACAGAAGAGGATGCAAAACTGGTATTAGTGCCTGTTCCCTGGGAAGTTACGGTTTCTTATACGCATGGCACTGCCAGAGGGCCAGAACAGATTTTTAAAGCCTCTCTGCAGGTAGACCTGTACGATTCAGATGTAAAAGACGGGTGGAAACACGGCTTTTTCATGCGGGATATTGACAAACAACTCCTGTTACGCAGCGATTACCTGCGTAAAGAAGCAGAACTATACCTGAAATTCCTGACTGAGGGTGGAGATGTCTGTGAAAATGAATTTCTTAAGAAGACGTTGGTGGATGTCAACACAGGAACTGTTGCAATGAATGACTGGGTATACCGTCAAACGTCAGACCTGCTTAATGCCGGTAAACTTGTCGGGCTGGTAGGTGGCGATCATAGTACGCCATTGGGCTTCTTCAAAGCGATCGGTGAGAAAAAAGGTGACTTTGGCATTCTCCAGATTGATGCGCACTGTGATCTCCGTAACGGATATGAAGGGTTTCAGTATTCGCATGCCTCTATTATGTATAATGCATTAAAAGAGGTGCCGCAACTGACACAGCTGGTGCAGATCGGTATCCGGGATTACTGTGAGGAAGAAGTAGACTACATTAATAATAGTAACGGGAAGGTGAAAACCTTCTTTGACAGAGATATTAAAACGCGCCTGTACGAGGGCGATACCTGGAAGCAGATCTGCGATGATATTATTGCTACCCTGCCGCAACAGGTATACATCAGCTTTGATATTGACGGTCTGGATCCGAAGCTTTGTCCGCGTACCGGCACGCCTGTACCAGGTGGCTTTGAAGCCGAGCAGCTATATTACCTATTCAGAAAAGTACTGGAAAGCGGCCGCCAGCTGATCGGGTTTGACCTGAATGAGGTAAGTACCTCGCATGATGAGTGGGATGCGAATGTGGGTGCCAGAGTACTGTTCAAGTTGTGCAATCTGATGGTGAAGGACCAGCATTAATAATCAGGTACCGGTAAGCAGATTAGCGGCGTTGTACGCCCTGAACATGTTCCTGGTACTGACATGATGATAGCCGTTTAAGACGTTAATAATTATATTACTGAATCAATGACTGATAATACGACACAATACAGGATCAGGATACTGCACCCGAACGCTATGACACGTCTTCGTCTGCAACCGGTGATGCACGGACTGGCGGGCATTCTGTTTTTAATGAATGGCATAGGTACATACAATAGTCCTTCACCCAACTGGGCCATGGCTATCTTTTTTATAGTACTGGGTCTGGGAAGCCTGGCATTTCCCTTTGTTATGCGGAGGTTCCGGAATATTCAGTCCGCCAACAGCATGGCCAGACTAATTCAGGCATTCGTGAGCCTGACAGGATGCCTCTTCTTCCTGAGTCACATGCAGCCGTTAATTGGTATACTGTTGTTCCTGACCGGTATTGCTTCTGCCTATATCGGATGGGCGGAGTACAAAATCTTCCAGCCTTGTTATGTGAAGATTGATATGATGGGTCTGGCGTTGCCGGGGACCTTTTCAGACCGTACCATTGGCTGGAACCAACTGAATAACGTAATTTTGCGGAATGACCTGCTTACAATAGACTTTAAAAACAATAAGGTATTGCAGCTGGAAGTACTTGACGAGAGAGGTGCGACGACAGTGGACGAGATGAATCATTTCTTCAAAAGCAGAATCTGATAACGCACCGGACATTATTACAAATTCAACAAGAAACTATCTGAACATTTGAAACAGTCTCCATACATCCTTTACTCTGACGGTAAAGGCAACATCTTTGAAGATACCTCCATGCTGACGACTGGCCGTAGCGGCTGGGATGCATGGCCGATCGAACCGGAAGAGTGGATAGAATTGCCGGAAGGTGGTTCTTTGTACGAACTACCCGGACGCAGGGGCATTGGCCTGGATGCGAAAACAGGCGAAATGGGTCTGTGTGATAAAGGATGGGCAGTAGCCGCCTTCATTCCGCCGGCGCATACCGGATTTTATCTGGCAGCGTATGAGACAATGCCAGATGCTCCTACCCTGCCGCTTTTCTGCTATACCGCAGTAGGCTGGCTGGATGGTAAATTTTACGTACCTGCTACCCGTATTGAACAGGACATCCGTCAGGAATGTGCGGGTTTTGATGACAAAAAAGTAAAACAAGGCGTCAATCAGTTGCTGGAAGCATATCCGCATAACAGGCTGGTGAAACACCTGGCTGATAACTGTGCACTGACTTATCATTGTCCGGCAGCCCGTAACTATTTCATGGGCCGCTGGGAATGTCCTATACCTTCTTCACCTGCCTGTAACGCCAACTGTATAGGCTGTATCTCGTTTCAGCCGGAAGAAGAAAGCATTGTATCAACACAGGACCGTCTGCGTTTCAAACCGACAGCAGAAGAGATTGTGGAATATACCGTGCCTCACCTGGAAACAGCGCCTTTCCCGATAGTAAGCTTCGGACAAGGATGTGAAGGTGAGCCATTGTTGATGTGGGAGACTATCCGTGACTCCATCATTGAGATCCGTAAGCATACCCCGAAAGGCAGTATCAACATCAATACAAATGGTAGTAAGCCGGATGCAGTGCGGGAACTGTGTAAGGCGGGTCTGAACAGTATCCGCGTGAGTACCAACTCTGCACAGGAAAGGTTTTATACACCGTACTACCGACCTAACAACTATAAATTTGAGGATATCATTGAGAGTCTGAAAGTAGTGCGTGAATTTGGAGGATGGACGTCCATCAACTACTTCACCTTCCCTGGTATGACTGACAGTGAGAGTGAATACGAAGCACTACGCCAGCTGATCAGGGATACCGATCTGCAGATGATTCAATGGAGGAACTTCAACATTGATCCTGACTGGTATCTGGGACGTCTGGGTATTACCGATGTGGGCGATTGTCTGGGCATTAAACAATTACAGGACCTGATACATGAAGAGTTCCCTCACCTGAAATATGGTTACTTCAATCCGCCAATGGAAAGGATTAAAGGAGACTATGAGAATGACTTCGCTCATTATTAGATGAGTGGTTTACTATAAAAGACTACGGCGCTTCAGATGATGAAGCGCCGTAGTCTTTTATAGTAAGTAATGTGGATCAATGTTTTATCACGACTTCTACTTCCTTGTTAGCAGCGATCTTTTTGTACAGGAGATAAAAACCTGCTCCTGGCAGGAGGCATAATGCGCCGGCACAGTACCACCAGGTAGAGAAGCCGTAGTGTTCAACCGTATATGCACCCAGCGTTGGAGCCAGGATACTGGAAATAGAGAATGCCATTGTATAGAGACCGGCGTATTGTCCGCGGTTGTGCTCACCGCTTCTCATCACAAAAAACGAGTTCATGAACGGGATACTCAGCATCTCTCCTGCGGTAACGAGCAGGATGAAAAAGAGTCCGGTAGCAGCAACGGGCGGCAGCAGGTTGAAGCTCAGATAGCCGAGACCAGCCAGTATAGTACCCCTTGTAACGAACTGCAGACTATGCAGCTTGCCTTCCAGTTTGAATACCAGCACCATTTCGATAAAGGCAACGAGTAGTCCGTTCAGTCCCATGAGCATACCGATATTGGCTTCTTTCATATGGGCGACCGACTTAAGGTATAAAGGTACCATGGTAGTCAGTTGCAGGAAGCCGGTAGTGAAGACAACAATCAGCAGTACAAAGATGAGGTAGATACTATCAGCGTACACACTGGCGTTATCAGTAGGCAGCGCTTTATCGGGGGTAGTTGTTTCTTTGTGCAGAACCTTTGCCGGCGGCAGGAGTATCCGCATGATGGTAACAGCAGTGATACAACTAAGGCCGTCTACCCAGAACAGCAGATGATAACTATATCCAGCAAGTATACCGCCCACCGCCGGACCAATAGACCAACCGAGGTTGGAGGCCAGCCTGTTGAGGGAATAGGAACGGGTACGATTTTCGACAGAACTATAATAGGCAGTGGCGGCAACGTTGGCAGGCCTGAAGGTATCGCCTACGCAGCTGAGCACAAATATGCAGATACAAAGTTGCGTCAGCGTATGCATCTGGCCAAGTACAAGGAAGATGAGTCCTTGAAGTAACAGGCTCCAGAACTGTACAGGGTAAAAGCCGATCTTGTCAGTCAGGCGTCCACCAATGAACGACCCGCATATAGCGCCCGCGCCAAAGCAGGCCATAACAATACCGGTTTGTTCTACGGAGAAATGGAGTTGCTGTGTGAGGTATACCGTCATAAACGGTATGACCATTGCGCCGCTACGATTGATTAACAAAACTACCGCTAACAACCAGGTGGATGAAGATAAGCCCGCGTAAGCTTTTTTATAGAGAGATAGGATCGGTGACATTGTGATGCTCTAAAGAAGGAACGAAGGTAAATAAAGAATCAGCAATAAGAAATGAGGATTTGAGATTCGGGTTCCTGTAGAGGCGGTTAGCAGTTGGGCCTGGGGTAGTCAGGGTATAGGATGGCTAGTACGCCGGGATCAGTGCAAGGTGGTCATAAAAAAGGGGATCAACAAGAAAAGATCAGGATAAAAATATTGACGCAGTAATCCGTCGAACAGCTGTACAGCAGCCACTTTGCGGGTGACGGGACACTGCAGGAAAGTTTTGTAAATTTGAGGTAATTATCAGTGGATAATCAGTTGCTGTTGTGGGGAGAAAGCAGCGTACTGAAGAAGAATTGTAGAGGTGAGGATACTGACATTATACACTTTAAAAAATATCGTTACTTTTGGGTATGCCGAGAAAAGAAGACAATACAGATAAGAACTTAAAAGCCGCAGGTGCCACCATTGCAGTTCACGCATTAGTGTTAGTCGTGCTGTTGCTGGCAGGGTTTTCAACGCCGCCGCCTTTACCTGACCAGGACCTTGGTATGGAAGTAAACCTGGGTACCTCTGATGAGGGTATGGGTGATGAGCAGCCGTTGAATCCTAATCCGCCGAGCAGCGGAGAGGCCAGTGCGTCTACTCCTCAGAACGAGCCTGTACCTTCGGCTGACAATGCTACCCAAGAAGACATTGCCACACAGGATGATGAGGAAGCGCCTGAGATAACCAAACCGGAGAAGCCGGTAGAGAAACCGAAGGAAAACAAGAACCTGGAGTCTCAGCCAACGAAGACACCTCCTAAAAAGAACTCTGATAATCCACCTGCACCGGTACCTCCTGCACCGAAGCCTAAGGCAGTATATGCAGGCGGTAGTTCCAGCAGTTCCAATAGTGGCAATAATGCTCAAAGTAGTAATAACTCAACCGGCGAGGGTAATACAGGTAAACCTGGCGACCGTGGGCAGATCAACGGTAATCCTAATGGAGGCGGCTATACCGGCGGTGGACTTGGAGGAGGCCGGTCAGATTTCCGGCTGAACGGACGTACATTACTGAGTAAACCATCCCTGACATATGATGGAGATGAATCCGGTTATATTGCTATCAATATCAAGGTGGACAGGCAGGGTAATGTGATTGCTACTTCTCATTCGCTAAAGGGGTCTACCCTTAATAACCCGCGATTAATAGAGATTGCCAGGAGGGCTGCTTCACAGTTGAAGTACAATGGTAACAATGATGCTCCGGAGGTACAATTCGCACTTATAAGATTTTATTTTAAAGTACAATAATATATTTGAATATATTTGCATGGGAAAAGATCCGTGGTCTTTTCCCATTTTCTTTTGTAGGGACCGCCAATAAAAGGCTAGATTTTTGCGTTATTGCGGAGAAACCGAACTGCCAACTAATCACTGCATATGCCATTTAAAGTTAAGCTGCTAAGACATCTACGACTGTTATTTATTACTATCTGTTTTTTTGGGTCTTATAAGGCCAAAGCACAATTTACCCTGGGGGGATATTCCAACAGCCATTACGCCGGCATTCATGGAGTACCTAACAACCCGGCAATGGCAGCGGGTACACATTACAAATGGGACGTTAATATTGCCGGCATCAATGCTGCTGCCGGTAACACATATATCCGTTTTCCACGGTCTATATTGCTGCATCCGCCAGATTCGCTGGAGGGAATGAGAAAGAACCGCGACTACTTCCTGGATACTGCCGGTACGGGCAGGCAGTTTGCCTGGGGCAATGTAGATGTGATGATGCCTTCAGTACTTTATTCTATTGATGAACTGAGCGCAGTTGCATTTACATGGAGAGTACGCGCTATGGCCAACGGAGGTAATATTACCTCTGACGTGGCTAATTTCTTTGCACAGGACTTCCCTAATCCCGCGTTTGCCAACAAACGTTATGATATGGAATGGGGTAACGGTAGCTTTCATTGGTGGAATGAGTTTGGACTTACCTATGCCCGTGTATTAAAAGATGATGGTAACACCGTATTCAAAGCAGGAGCTACCTTAAAGTTGTTGTCTGGCATAGGAGCAGGTTATGCGCAGGTAGAAGGCGCTTCGTTTGTGATGAACTCCAGAACCGCAGGAGAGATCAGCGATGGTACCCTGAAGATGGGTTATAGCGATGCACTGGCAAGATGGGATCGTCCTAACCTGAGCAACTATAAGGTATTCGGTAATATGGGCGTAGGCATGGACGTGGGTATTACCTACGAGTGGCGTGAAGCAATAGATGGTCTGACCGGTTATGATGACTCGCAATGGAATCCGGAGGCAGATGATTACAGATTAAGGATCGGCGTATCGATTACTGACCTTGGTAGCATCACCTATAAAAAGGATCCTAACAGCAAAGACCTGGATCTGCGTACAGAAAATGTAAATACCAGCGACCTGAGACTGCGTAACAACGAGGGCTGGCAACAATATTACCGTCGTATCAGCACATACTTCAATGAGCTGCCGACAGAAGAGAAGTTTCGTATGAACACGCCGGCGGCGTTGAACATTACAGCAGACTATAACATCGACGGACGCTTCTTTGTAAATGCAGGAGGACGTATGGCATTAAATGCAGGTAAGTTTGATCCGAGCAAGACATATGTGATATCCTACTTCCAGGTAACCCCTCGCTATGATGCGCGCTTTGTTGGCGGTTACCTGCCAATGAGCGTAAACCGTAATGGTCAGTTTGATGCAGGTGTTGGTCTGCGACTGGGACCATTGGTAATTGGTTCGACTACCATGTTATCCAATCTCTTCCAGAAGAACAAGAACCGCCTGGATGGCTTCCTTGCACTACGTATCATTCCGATCAAACGTGGAGCAGACAAGGTAGGTTGCCCTGGTACTAACTTCTAATGATTTTTACCCGCGAAATTTATACTAGTTAATTTACATTTGGGGTCCGGAACAAATATGACGTTTGTTCCGGCATACCAAATGTATATGAACTACCAGGAAACGGTTGATTACCTCTATCAGCAGCTACCCATGTTCACCCGGGTAGGCGCCAGCGCCTTAAAAAAGGACCTGCATAATACGCTCGAGCTTTGCAAACAGCTGGGCGATCCTCAGCACAAATTCAAATCTATTCATGTTGCCGGCACTAATGGAAAAGGGTCTACCAGTCATATGCTGGCAGCAATCTTCCAGCAGGCAGGCTATAAGACAGGGCTGTACACCTCCCCTCACCTGCTTGATTTCCGTGAGCGTATCCGGATCAATGGAGAAATGATTTCCAAAGAGTTTGTAGTAGCATTTATTGAACAGATGAAGCCTACTATCGAAAGTCTCGAGCCTTCCTTCTTTGAACTGACCGTCGCTATGGCATATCAGTATTTCGTGCTGGAGCAGGTGGATATTGCTATTATTGAAGTAGGGCTTGGCGGCAGGTTAGACAGTACCAATGTAATTACACCAGAACTCTCACTGATCACTAATATCAGTTATGACCACATGCATATCCTGGGCAATACCTTACCGGAAATTGCAGCAGAAAAAGCAGGGATTATTAAAGAGAATGTGCCGGTAGTCATTTCACAGACGCAGTCAGAGATTGAGTCTGTATTCATTGACAAAGCGGCATTTTTGGGTGCGCCGATTCATTTTGCAGACCAGGAATGGCTGTTACAGGAAACTGACTTTACCGCCGGACGCCTTTCACTGGGCATCCAGCACACACATAGCGGAGACATGACCAGGATCCATACCGACCTGACCGGCCAGTATCAGATGAAGAATATTATGGGCGTACTTTCGGCGGTGAAGATTCTGCAGCAGGCAGGCTGGGAGTTGCCAGAGCAGACAGTACTCACGGCATTGTCGCATGTAAAGAAGCTGACAGGGTTGCGCGGCAGGTGGGAGATCATTTCCCATGATCCGGTAACAATCTTTGACGTGGGACATAATGAGGCTGGCATTACAGAGATTGTACAGCAGCTGCAGCATATGGTATACAGGCATCTGCATATCGTCACAGGCTTTGTAAAAGATAAGGAAGTGGCGAAGGTACTACCGCTGTTTCCCGCCGCAGCAACCTACTATTTCTGTAAAGCACAATTGCCCCGTGCGATGGATCAGGAAGAGCTGGCGGAACTCGGTAAGCAACACGGCCTGAGAGGACATGCATATGCATCTGTGCAGCAGGCCTATCAGGCCGCAAGGCAACAGGCCCACAAGGAAGACGTTATACTGGTATGCGGAAGCTTCTTTGTTGTTGCAGAGGTCATGTAGCTGCTACCATCAGGAATTAAGGGTGTTGAAAATGTCAACGGCCCTCCTTCTGATCATTTGAATAATTACCTGTTCTTATCAGATATCTGAATAAAAAGAGGCTGCCCAATATATATTGAGGCAGCCTCTTTGTGTTATATTTTATGTAGCGGGCTACATTGGTTACAGGTTTTTGACCTTTTAGATAATTCTACCTACCTGGCCTGTTGTTGAGACAGTTCCTTCAGCTTTGGTAAAGCGTAGAAAAGACAGGTAGCATGCAGGCTTTGAAGTATCTCATTGTTAAGCAGCAGCTTTTCGACTTCTGCAAGATCCATAAGTATTACTTCTAATTCTTCAGTTTCATCGAGATCCTGTTCCTGTACCTTTTTGCCGCCAACAGCCAGGAACATATGCGTCAGGTTATTGCTGGAAGCCGGATTGGGTGCTACAGCTCCCAAGGGAATCAGCTGCTCAAAGTCATAGCCTGTTTCTTCTAATAATTCACGACGCATGGCAAATTCAGGGGATGGATCTGTATCATCCATAGTACCTCCGGGTATTTCCAGTACAGTTCTTCCTATGCCCTGTCTGAACTGCCTGACCATGATCAGGCGTCCATCAGCAGTTACAGCCACGCAATTGACCCAGTCATTGTATTCAAGTACGTAATAGGCGTCAACAATTTTGCCCTGGGGTGTTTCACATTTATCACGACGGGCGGTCAGCCAGTTTGTTTTGATAAGGTATTCCGAGCTTAAAGTCTTCCACTCTAATGATGCCATAGTGCTGTATTTTGATTAGTGCCAGTTGTTCCGCTCTTTCAGTTTTTCTACGTGAGCCAGGTGATGTTTACCATGCCAGGAGTAGGTAGCTGCCATTGTACGCAGTGAAATTGTCTTTTTGCTTTCAGGGTGTACAAAAGTACGTTCCCATTGCTCGTCAGTCAGGTTTTCCATCAGGTTTACCCAACGTGCATGGAGCGCATGTAGTAACGTCATTGAAACATTTACAGGCGTCTTGAACACATCTGGCAATTCCGCCCAGGCTGCCTCATCGTATGCCTTGATAGTGGGATTGTCTTCCGTCAGCGCCCACTTAAAACGGGTCAAAGCCTGCGTATGACTGTCTACCAGATGATGTACGACCTGGGCGACTGTCCACCCTCCTGGCCGGTATGGAGTGGCTAACTGTGCCTCGTCCAGACTCTGTACAACGATTTCTATCAATGAAGGCAGATACCGTATATCAGTAATATACCCTTTCAGTGAGTGAACGGAAATAGTAGCAGGTGCTTCAAATCGTCCGATGGGATACTTCAATTGCTCCAGGTCCATGTCCATAGTGTCTGTTATGTTGAAGAGTTAAGAATTATAATTAGTCTTCACGCAACCCCTTCCCTGTCATGTGTATGAACACATCTTCCAGATTGGCCTTCTTTACTTCCTTTTTACGCTCGAATCCACCCGCCACCAGTTGGTCGATCAATGTATCTGGTGATTCCAGCGCAATGATGCGGCCACTATCAACGATAGCACAGCGATCACAGAGAAATTCAGCTTCGTCCATGTAGTGCGTAGTAATAACGACGGTCGTACCCTGGGAACGGACTTCCTGAATCAGGTCCCAGAGGTTGCGTCTTGCCTGAGGATCCAATCCTGTAGTTGGCTCGTCAAGGAATATAATCTTGGGCTTGTTGATCAGTGTAGTAGCGATGGAGAACCGCTGTTTTTGTCCACCGGAGAGCTCTTTATATTTTGCCTTCGCTTTATCCTCCAGGTTAAATGCGGCCAGCAGCTCCTTCGGATCTGCAGTCTGGTTATACAATCCGCAGAACAGGTCTATCAATTCAGTCAGGTTGAGACCAGGGTAGTAACCAGAGCTTTGTAATTGTACGCCTATCAGCTTCTTAATTGACTCGGGATCCTTATCGAGGTCAAATCCATCAACTATTACAGTGCCGGAGGTTTTTTCCCTCAGGGTTTCAATAATCTCTAAAGTGGTAGATTTACCGGCACCATTGGGACCTAATAAACCGAAGATCTCATTCTCGTACACATCGAAACTGATACCTTTAACTGCTGTAAAATCCCCGTATTTCTTAACGAGGTCTTTTACTTGGATAATCTTCCTCTTTTCCATAAAGCACAATATTACGGGAGAAATTAGGAATTAGGAATTAGAATTAGGAATTGAAGGGGAAAAGTGGGGGAAATTGCAGGATGAAGGGCAATAAAGGGCCGCCGTAGCAGTATCAGATTGATGGTGAGGAAGAAGTTAAAGTTGTTCTCGGCTCTATGAGGGGGCCTTTTAGGACGGGACAATTACGGATTGAGCCGATTGGCTCAACCAGAAGAAGGATATGGTTATTGGAATTGGAGACTTTTATTGGGTAAATAGTCAGTAAATGGTGCAAAATGTATTAATAGGGTATACTTATGGTTGCGCGATGTCAGCTTTAGGAGGAAAGATAAGGGCGTAACACCCTTCGAGGGCAGGTTCGGACCCAGGGACGGTTGTAATAGTATGTTCAATTGAGCTATTTTGGATTAACCAGTGCGTTAATGGTGCAAGTCCATGGGTGTATGGTGTCAGGGTTAAGAAGCAAAATGTACTAATAGGGTATACTTATGGTTGCGCGGTGTCAGCTTTAGGAGAAAAGATAAGGGTTAACACCCTTCGAGGGCAGGTTCGGACCCAGGGACGGTTGTAATAGTATGTTCATTGAGCTATTTGGATTAACCAATGCGTTAATGGTGCAAGTCCATGGGTGTATGGTGTCAAGGTTAAGAAGTGACCATGGGACATGGAAGGGTAAGCGTTAGCGTCATTGGGAGGCAGGTTCCTGCTCAGGATTCATTAAATAGTATATTCTAATTAAGATTGTTTCAGGTTAACCAGTGCGTTAATAGCGCAAGTCCATGAGTGTACGGTGTCAGCTTTAAGAAGTGCCCATTGGACATGGAAGGATCATTTTAGAACAGGTTCTGGCCAAGGAATGGCTGTTTAGTATGTTCAATTGATGCTATTTGGGATTAACCAGTGCGTTAATGGTACTAGTCCATGGGTGTATAGTATCAGCTTTAAAAAATGGCCATTGGACATGAAAGGATCATTTTAGAACAGGTTCTGGCTAAGGAATGGCTGTTTAGTATGTTCAATTGATGCTATTTGGGATTAACCAGTGCGTTAATGGTGCAAGTCCATGGGTGTATGGTGTCAACTTTAAGAAATGCCCATTGGACATGGAAGGACCATTTTAGAACAGGTTCTGGCCAAGGAATGGCTGTTTAGTGTATGGTGGGTGTCTAGGCTTATAGCTGTACGATGTTAGCTTTAAAAAGAGATCATTAGACATTGAATGGTAAGCGTTTGCTTCATTTAAGAGCAAATTCTAGCTCGGAGCAATATTAGCAACTCCGGTGCAATAGAAATAGAAGAACATAACTAAAGGCAAATTAGGTTAAAGGATGGAGCAGGCACAAATACTACGGGGTGTCTTCCGTTGGAAAACACCCCGTTATAAACTGGAAACTAATCGTTTAGTAGAAAACCAAGTAGCTTTCTAATCCCGATTACTTATTACTTTTTCACGAAAAACTGCGTGAAATAAATGATTTTACCTTTCTGGGCGGTTCCTATACCTATCAGATTGTAGTTGCCTAACATATTCTTGCGGTGTCCCGGGCTTTTGATCCAACCATCTACAACACCTTTCGCATCAAGGTTACCGTAAGCTACATTTTCAGCGACACCGGAAATACCTTTGAATTTAAGGGTAGCAGCATCATTACGGATTTCAAACTGATCGTGACCAAAGGCTACTTTACCAGTAGCCATGTTATTGCTGTGTTTCTGGGCCAGTTCAGAACAAAAGGATTCCAGTTTGAGAGGCGGAAGGCCTTTTGAGGCCCTGAACTCGTTAGTATAATAGAGAATGTCCTTAATCAATTTGGCATTTCCATCACCTCTTGGAGCTTCACTCACAGAGGTTGGTTTGTTAACTGATGTAGCAGACCCTTTTACTGGTGCAGCAGATCTGGAACAGGAAAATACGAATAGATGGAATGTCAGAAAAAAAGCAAATACGGCGAATGAGAGCTTGCGGTTCATAGTGTGTATGGTAATAGATAATAAATAATCAACATTAGACAAAGATAACTAGTGCAGGTTTAGCAATAGTTATACCAAAAGCTCATATTTGTCTTTTTTACTAACTATTTACTATTCGCTGCCAGACATCCATCATGTTTTTGGACCCTAAAAACACGGGTATCCGCTGATGTAATTTAGATGGCTTCAGTTCAAGCAGTCTTTGTCTGCCGGTAGCCATAGCCATCCCACCGGCTTTCTCCATGATAAAAGACATCGGATTGCACTCATAACATAAACGTAAACGTCCGCCAGCATATTTTCCAAACGCTGGGTACATAAATATTCCCCCTTGAATCAATGTGCGGTGTACCTCTGCCACCATACAACCTACAAAACGGTGGCGATAGATCTTACCGTGGTCGTCTTTCGCCAGGAAGTAGTCAATTGCATTACGGATCTTGTCTTCATACAGGTGATAGTAACCTATATTCACTGAAAAGATGTCACTTTCGGGAGGACATTTCAGGTTAGGATGTGACAGGCAGAACTCCCCAATAGAAGGATCAAGCGTAAAACCTTGTACACTTCGACGGGTTGCATAAACGAGCATGGTAGATGAACCATAGATGATATAACCGGCTGCTATCTGCACATAACCTGGCTGAAGGAAGTCTTCCAGCTCACATACGGTGCCAGTGGGAGTCAACCTGCGATATACAGAAAAGATAGTACCGATGGATACATTGACGTCGATATTACCTGAACCATCCAGCGGGTCGAGCAACACGACATATTTGGAGTTTTTGGAGTGCTCATCATCAAAAGCAATAAAGTTCTCCTCCTCTTCGGAAGCTACGCCACAGCAATAGATGCTGCTTCTGAGAGAACTAATGAACTGATCGTTAGCAAATTCGTCCAGCTTTTTGACCTTCTCCCCCTGTACATTGACTTTGCCTGCTTCACCAAGGATATCTGCAATGCCGGCTTTGTTCACTTCGACATTAACACGTTTAGCCGCAAGTCCTATATCACGCAGTAAACCAGACAACTGTCCTGTAGCGCCGGGGTAATTCCTTAACTCCTGGATTGTAAATTCATCCAGCGTCATAACTTTTCTGTTCATATATAATGGATTAGTTTTTTCATAACTCGAGCCGTCTCTGGCATTCTCTACGCGTCAGCTAATTTACCGAAAACAGTCTATTTTAATGAAACTGTCATTTTAGAGGAAAGAAATTTTAAAACAAATTCAAAGTTGTCTTACTTTGTCGCGTAATTTTTTCACGGAAGATTAAGCATATATGAAGGTTTTCAAATTTGGAGGTGCAAGTTTAGAAAGCGTTGAACGTATTCAACAGGCAGCTACTATCGTACAGTCATTCCCCGATCAGCAGATATTGATTGTTATATCGGCGATGGGTAAAACGACGAATGAACTGGAGAAGGTAGCCCAGAACTTCTATCTGCATAAGCGTGAAATAGCGTCCCAGTTACTGCATAATATTGAGGAGCAGCACCTTGAAGTGGCGGATAAACTACTGGGTACCCGTGAAAATCCGGTATTTGAGCAATTACAGCATTTCTTTACTGAAGCTGAATGGACCCTTGGTGAAGACCCGGGTCGTGCATTTGATTACTACTATGACCAGCTGGTAAGTCTCGGAGAATTGCTCAGTACTGCCATTGTAAGTGCATACTTCAATCTGGCGGGGGTTAACAATACCTGGCTCGATGTACGGGATGTATTCCGTACAGATGATACCTTCCGGGATGCAAATATCAACTGGGAAATTACTGGCCAGCAGGTACAGGATAAGGTTGTCCCATTGTTCAAAAAGACAAATATTGTAATTACACAGGGTTTTATCGGTAGCACTGATCAAAATGAAAGCGTAACCCTGGGTCGTGAAGGCAGTGATTACTCAGCTGCTGTATTTGCCAATCTGTTGAATGCAGATAGCCAGACGATCTGGAAAGATGTTGAAGGGCTAAAGAATGCAGACCCGAAACTATTCCCTAATACTATTAATATTCCGGAGATAAGTTATAGTGAGGTGATCGAAATGGCTTACTATGGAGCCCAGGTCATCCATCCGAAGACAATTAAGCCCTTACAGAACAAGCAAATCCCGTTGTATGTCAAAAGTTTCCTGAACAAGGATCTGCCAGGTACGGTTATTAAGGAAGAAACCGAGACCAAACAGTTACCGCCCATCATTGTACTCAAGAAAAATCAGGTATTGCTGACTATTACTTCGCGCAACTTCGACTTCATCACAGAAGATCGGATCAGCGATGTTTATGAGCGCTTCCACCAGCTGAAAATCAAGATAAATTTGATGCAAAATGCAGCAATTAGTTTCTCCTGCTGTATTGATAATAACCCTGAAAAGATAGAACAGCTGATGAAAGAGTTGAACGATGATTTTAAAATCTCATATAACGAAGGTTTGGAATTACTAACCGTGCGTTATAATCAGGACGGAATGTTAGAGGAATTAAGCAAAGACAGGACAGTCTTGTTGGAACAACGGTCACTCATCACAATTCAGCGTGTACTGAAATAAATTTTCCTACCTTTTTGCAACCTTTCGATTGTAGCATCGTCTTTATTTAAACAACCTGCATGAAAAAGGTATCCATATTTATCATTATAACCCTGGGTATCCTTGCCATTATTGCACTGGAGGGCAGGGCTTTACGTCAACTGCGAACGGAACATGCGGGCACAGGCCCTGAGATGCTCCCATTTTACCTGCTCTGTATAGGATCTCAGTGGGTAACCCCAGCAGCGACTCAGCCTTCTCCTCACTCTGAGATTTAGACTTATGAAAAAAATACTTTTAATTGTGATCCTGGCATTTGCCGGGTCGGGAACTATTTACGCCCAAAAAGTTTCAGGAAAGATCAACGTTAAGACTACGGAAACCAACGGGCAGCCAGTTCCTTTCGCCAATGTACTGTTACGTCATGCAAAAGACTCTTCTCTTGTAAAAGGAGAACTGAGCGGGCAGGATGGAACAATTTCCTTCGATCATATCAATGAGGGTAAGTACTTCATTGAAGCGACCCTTATGGGGTATACAAAAGCCAGCACCTCCCCTTTCACCGTTGATGCTAACCACAAACTAATCCAGCTTCCTGCATTGACATTATCACCGTCGTCAAAGACATTGCAGGGAGTAACCGTTTCGGCTCAAAAACCATTCATTGAAAGAAAGAACGGAGCTACCGTACTGAACGTAGAAAGCAGCCTAGCCGCTTCCGGGGGCACTGCACTGGATGTACTAAAGCGCGCCCCTGGCGTGCAGATAGATAAAGATGACAATATCATACTGCAGGGAAACCAGGGCGCGACAATCATGCTGGATGGAAAATTGACATATCTCTCCGGAGAGCAACTGGCCAACCTCCTGAGAAGTTTGCCGTCAGAGAATATCTCTACCATTGAGATCATTACCAGTCCTTCTGCCAAGTATGATGCAGCAGGCAAAAGCGGTATTATCAACATCAAAACGAAGAAAACAGTTATTACCGGCATGAATGGCTCCTACAATATTACTGTGGGCGCAGGTAAGTATGCTTTTTACAACACAGGTATCAATCTCAACTGGCGGACCGAAAAGTTCAATCTGTTTGGTAGTTATAACAATGGGAACCGGGGATTTTTCCAGACCAGGTATATTGAACGCCGTATTACCGGAGATGTTCCACAATTATTCGTCTCGGATGTATTCAATAGACGCCGTTTTAAGAACAATAACTACAAGGCAGGACTCGACTATTTTATCAATTCAAAACATACGATAGGAGCACTTGTAAGAGGATATGACAATCACTTCCAAAGTGATGGAATTAATACCAACCCTATTAGTACTAATGGTAAGGTAGATTCCACCTTATACTCTGGCACCAGAGTCAGAAACGCATTTTCCAACATCTCAGTCAACCTGAACTACAAAGGCCAGTTGGATACCTCGGGTACCGAAATTACATTAGATGCCGACTGGGCAAAGTTCAAGGATAATAACAACATGCAGTTGAATGACAGCATGACTTATTTTAGCAATCGGCCGGGTAATTATCAGTCTATTAAGAATATGCCGGTAAATGATGTGACTATCAGAAGCATTAAGGCTGATCTTATACTTCCTTTTAATAAGAGTACTAAACTGGAAACGGGATTTAAGATCAGTACTGTGAAGACAGATAATAACCTACGATATGATTCATTACTCAATGGAAAATATGAAAGGGCTATTACACAGAGCAATCAGTTCATTTATACAGAAGAAGTATATGCCGCTTATGCTATTTTCAAAAAACAGGTTAAAAACACCGATATACAGGCTGGTCTGCGTGTGGAACAGACAAGATCTGACGGTCATTCAGTGACCTTAGGCTCGCACGTAAAGCGTTCTTACCTCGACTTCTTTCCCAGCTTTTCGATTGATCAAAAACTGAGTGAGTCACATAAAATCGGGGCGAACTACTCAAAGCGTATTTCCAGACCGAATTATGGAGACCTGAACCCCTTCGTGTTTTATATTGATAAGTTTAATTATTTCAAAGGCAACCCCTACATGTTGCCTGAATACATGCACAAAGCCGAATTGAACTATACATTTAAGCAGAAATACGTATTGGCTGTTTCCTATGGACTGACTAAAAACGTAGTACTGGAATACATGATACAGGACGATTCTTCAAAGGTGACTACCTTCTTTGACAGAAACTTCGAGAAGAGTAATGTGTACGCAATTACGCTCACCATTCCGATAGATCCGTTTAAATGGTGGAACATCACCAATAACATCAATGCCAACCGAACTTCATTCGACATAAAAGATACTACTGTAAATCTTACTACCAGTACCTGGGGCCTTAACTACCAGAGTACGCATACCTTTACCCTTCCCAAGGACTGGAAACTGGAGCTGAATGGTTACTATGAAAGTCCGTTTACCTGGGGAGTATACAGAATACGGTCCTCCTTTGCCATTGGCGCAGGAGTACAGAAGTCTTTTATGAATAAAAAGCTGGTAACCAAGCTGAATGTCTCTGACATTACCAACAGAGAACAGTTCCGCGGTAGTGCCAGGTTTGACAATATTAATATGTACATCAATAATCGCTGGCAGAACAGGCGTGTAAATCTCTCCCTTACCTGGAATTTTGGAAATAGCAATATAAAGGCAGCCAGAGACAGGGAAGCAGGGTCGGAACAACAAAGAGTGGGCGGCTAACGCGTGCCTTTGATGTATCCTTCGAGGTTGTCGATAATATACCGTTGTTCGTCGATAATGTACTTTACAACATCACCAATGGAAATCATCCCGACCAATCTAAGCTGGTCGTCTGTAACTGGTAAATGGCGGATATGTTTATCCGTCATTTTTACCATACAATCCTGAATACTGTCCTCTTCCATAACAGTAAACGGATTTTCAGTCATAATTTCTCTGATGAGTGTTTCTTTGGAAGCCCTGCCCTTTAAGATAACCCGGCGGGCGTAGTCACGTTCGGAGAAGATACCTACCACTCTTTCATTGTCGCCGAGCACGACCAGTGCACCCACGTTTTTGTCTACCAATACGCTTAATGCGTCAAATACGGTATCATCTGGCTGAATAGCATATACTGCATGGCCCTTTACCCGCAGAATGTCGCGCACTGTTCCCATAACGAGGTAATTTAGGAGTTAAGAATGGAGGAATACAAACCCTTTCTTTCTAAGTTAACAATTTATGCCCAAATATCCCCTAACCTATATAAATTTTCAGGGCAGTTCTTGCATACAGAATATTTATATATTACTTTACAGATCATTGGTTAAAAATCTGTTACTATTTAGAACCCTGATAATAAGCATTGTATGCGCAAATTGAGAATACACCTGGCAATCATTGCACTGACAGGCTTACTGGCCCCCTCCAGTAATGCTTCTGCTCAGAAAATCTTTAAGGACTGGCCTATGGGGACTGAGCCAGCTGCAATCGGTTTATTCGTAGCAAATCACTATCTGGCAGGACTGTTTTCCAATTTCGGTAATCCAGGTCTTCCACAATCAATTACTTATCCGGAGGTTTGCACCTGGTATGGGGCACTTCAGTTTGCAAAAGCTTCTGGAAACAAGGAACTGGCGCAGAAGCTCACTTTGCGTTATGAGCCTTTATTTGCACAATCTCAAAGCCTGGTACCTAAACCAGATCATGTAGATCACAGTGTGTTCGGAACAATTCCCCTGGAACTTTATCTGCAGACTAACCAAACCAAATACCTGGAAGTGGGTAAGCCGTTTGCAGATGAGCAATGGCAATTGCCTGCCAATCCGCAGCCAAATCAGCAGGAATTACAAGCAAAAGGCCTTTCCTGGCAAACGCGCATGTGGATAGATGACATGTACATGATTACTGTTCTGCAGGTAGAAGCCTTCCGTGCTACTGGCAATAAGGAATATCTTGATCGTGCAGCAAGGGAAATGGTTGTTTATCTGGATGCTATCCAGCAGCCAGACGGACTGTTCTTCCACGCGGCAGATGCGCCCTTTCTCTGGGGTCGCGGTAACGGCTGGATGGCAGCCGGTATGACAGAACTGCTCAGTGCCCTTCCTAACAGCCACGCCGACCGTACAAGAATTATGGATGGCTATAAGAAAATGATGGCTGCATTGAAGAAACTACAGGATAAGAACTATATGTGGCACCAATTACTGGATGATCCTAATTCATGGGCAGAAACGTCCTGCAGCGGTATGTTTACCTATGCCATTGTTACCGGAGTGAAAAAAGGCTGGCTGGAGGAAAAAGAGTACGGGCCAGTCGCTAAAAATGCCTGGACTACCCTGGTAAAATATATCAATGAAAGCGGAGATATCAGAGATGTCTGTGAGGGAACCAATAAAAGAAATGATCAGCAGTATTACCTAAATCGCTCCCGTGTGACAGGGGATCTGCATGGTCAGGCACCTATTTTATGGGCTGCCGCTGCCTTATTGGCCAACTAGCCTATCACAACCCTAAACACATGATTTTCCACTTGAAATGAAACATCAAAGCCTGCCACTACAGGCAGCTTAATTTTCACCCTCCAGGGTGTCTACATCACAAAGACAGCATAGCATAGTTACAAGAACGGTATAATAACGGTAACATATTGGTTATGAATAGCTACAGCCTCACTTTGGATAAAAAAGGAGCAGACCTATGCGTCAGCTTATTACCATATAGGTTTTGATGAGAAAAAGAACACTTTATTGCGAAAGGAGAACCTGATAAAGGCAGACTATCGCCAGTGTTTGCGGGATGCATAGATGATTGCCTGACGAGTCAAAAAGTAGTGGCCTGGCTTCATAAATCTAATAACGCTGGGAGAATGGATGGTAGTCCCAATTACCTAGCTCTATCAATCTCAAGTAATCTCTATACATGGAGGGGATGTCGATAAATATGCATGGTAGAACTCGATAGCGGGCGAGTTTAAGAAATGTCCATCTATGGCTTTCAGAAAGGCAGGAGGTGTAAAGATAGGCGCTGGCGATAAATATTCATAATAGAACTCGATAGCGCACGAGTTTAAGAAAATGCTCATCTATGGCTTCAGAATGGCAGGAGGTATAAATATGGAAGGGCTGGCAATAAATATTCATAACAAAACTCGATAGCGGGCAAGTTTAAGAAAATGCTCATCTATGGCTTTCAGAAAGGCAGGAGGTGTAAATATGGAGGCTCATGGGGGTAAAAGGCTATATGACTAATCACTGTTTGCCAAGACGTCCCAGGTACGTAGTCAAAGCGTCGTCCGGATGAAGAAAAGAAGGCTGTATCATATTCAGATACAGCCTTCTTTCTTATTTATTCAAGCTTCTTCTCTCCTTTTACAGTAGCTGCTTCCACCTGATGCTGATCCAGTACGATAATTTCATTTTCCCCTTTCTTCAACCATGGTGCAGGACAGTATAAACGTTTCTGCGGACCAATTTCCCAGTATCTTCCGAGGTTATGACCATTAACCCAAACCATACCTTTTTTGAAGTTAGACATGTCCAGATAGGTATCCCCTGTATTGGCGAGGGTGAATGTTGCCTTGAAGAACTCACCTTCTTTCACATCACCCGTTTTGGAAGGCTGCAATTGCTGTACAAACTCACTTTTCATTGGTAGACCATACACATCCCAGTTCATCAGTGTCATACCATTTAATGTGACGCGATCTGTGATACCTTTACGATCAAGCATAGCTTGGGCGAAGTTAATCCGACCCATTCCTTCTACGAATATCTCCAGTATAGGATCTTTTACGTCAGACTTTGGTAGCTCAATACTGTGTTCTCCCAGCCTGCGATCAATCTTACCAATATACTTACCATTCAGGAAGACAGTAGCATAATCATGCAGCTCAAGGATGTCCAGTTTACCACTCTTATGTCCTATCAGCATGGTCTTATAAACCATGTAACCATAATCTTGGCCGTAGGCTTCAAACGTTTTGGGCTGGACAGATTTCACAGCCGGAGGCAGATTTTCCCAGATGCTTGTGAAAGGCTTGAGCTGAAATTCGGGTATAGTGATGGTTGGTATTGCTTTGGGGATAGCTGGCAGTTTCTTCTTACTATAAGAAGCGATTAACGAGCGTAAAGCCATATACTTGGCTGTAGTATCTCCCTGCTCATTAATTGGCGCATCGTAGTCATAAGATGTCAGATCTGGCTCATACCCTTTGCCACCGGAATTTGCACCTGCAGTGAAGCCGAAATTGGTACCTCCGTGAATAACATACAGATTAAAGGAACGTTTTGTATCCATGAGAAACTTCACCTCTTTCACAATACCTGCCATATCAGGACGTGCCCACTTCTCACCCCAGTGAGTCAGCCAGCCGGGATAAGATTCACTACTAAAGGATGGGACATCAGGATTTTGCTTTTCTGCAGCTGCAAAATCTCCCTCAGAACTACCGGAATCCAGTCCGATAGCAGCTCCCGGCACGCTACCCGCTTCCAGCAGTGCTGCGACTGGCCCGTCGGCCGTATAGAAAGGTACAGTTATCCCATTCTGCTCCCACAGTTCTTTGATTTTGAGCATATAATCTCTATCATTACCGAAGCTGCCGTACTCATTCTCCACCTGCACCATAATTATAGGACCGCCGTTGGTTATCTGCAAGGGCTTCACCTGTTCTGATATTACTTTGATGTAACGTGCTGTGGCTTCCATGTATCTTGGGTCCATACAGCGTACTTTAATATCAGGGATTCTCAGCAGGTAAGGTGGTAGGCCACCAAATTCCCACTCTGCGCATACATAAGGGCCAGGGCGAAGCATCACCCACATTCCTTCTTCCTGCGCTATTTTAACAAAAGCAACGATGTCTCTGTTTTCGGAAGTGAAATCGAATTTACCTTCTTCCTGTTCATGATAGTTCCAAAATACATAGGCAGCTATAGTATTACATCCCATGGCTTTAGCCATTTGTATTCGGTGACGCCAGTATTCTTTCGGAATACGAGCCGGATGTAATTCTCCGCTGATGATCTGGTAAGGTTTACCGTCGAGTAAAAAATCTTTCTTAGCAAGGGAGAAGGTGTGCCTGGACTGCGCTTCGGCATTGCCCATAATACCGAGCAAGGCCATTGCACTGATGAATAGTACCTTTTTCATTGAGCCTGTAACTTAAAGTGAAAGGGAAAAATAGGTAATGTAGGCCGGAAAAGGTAAGTAAAGGCAATATCGTAGGCACAGTGGAGAAAATAGTACTAATCCTCAGAAACTGTATCCCATTCGTAACTTTACCGGACTTCCCAATAACCTAGTATCACTTGCAAGAAGATCATATAATAGCATCAAGTTACCTTTCAGCCATGCACCAACAGCATATTGCTTACTGATCCCCAATAATACACTCCGCATCCAGCTCCCAGGCTCTATTGACTGGCCGGCACGCCTAATGACAGACATATAATGCTGCTCTACACTTCCATTGATAAAGAAAGTATTTCTTAGCCTCCAATCCACAAAAGCCCTAAGTCCTATGCCCTCCCGACTCAGGGCTATTTCATTCCATCCATTGCCTAGACCAGCTTTATATGCCAGACCCATACCTGCACTACCATTCCGATGAAACCTATAACCCAGCTGCCCTGCAATTTCAGCTACAACGGGAATAATACGACCCGACCGCTGAAATTGTACATTACCACCCATTTCCAGGCGTTGCCAGAATGGTTTTGTCCTAATAGCCTTTGGCTTAAAATCAGGCTTATCTCCTGCATTAATCAGCCCAGGAAATCTCTCTTTGAGATCATCCAGCTGCGCTTTTGCCTGGTCCATGCGCTGGCTAACTACTTGTGCTGCATCAGGATGTTTCCCGCCCTTCTCCTGTAATAGCAGGTGTACCTGTTTACGAGTCTGCAAGATTTGGAGGTCCATAGTGGCCTTGCTAAACTCAGGGTCCAAGTATCCGGTCAATCCGGAACAGCGCTGGCTGAACTTTTTGTAGGCTGGCATCTGCTGCACCAATGCCAATACTTCCTGCTCAAGTTTAGTACTTTCAGCTAGTCGGAGAAGATGTTCGTTCAGCTGCTGTGTGTAATAATAGGCCGCCTTATCCATCTTACACAAATAACCGCGCATGCTGATATACTTAGACAATTGTAGTTTTAATATCCGTTGACGCTCCCGGATATATCCACTTACTTCTTTTGCATGGTGTAATCTCATTTGCAAGACGTTTACAGCATTCACTGTAGAACGAACCTGCTGCGCTGGAACACCTGCAAAGGCTGACTCACTAGTAAGAAACTTCAGCACATTATTCATACTTTCCAAATGAATATTCTGCTTTAATAGCTTACTTACATTCTTATACATTCCTACATACTGAAGCTCAGATAGTCCGTTGATATCAGTTGTAAAAAACTCTTTAGCAGCCATACTATCTACCTTTTGTAAGTGTCGTTTTATGTTATACTCCTGCTTATACATGCGCTTTAAAAGCCTGCCATTAGAGCGGCTTATCCGGCGTTTAGTACGCAAAGACTTATGACTAACTACGGAAAAGTATCTGGCTGGTACTCTTTTCTGCAGACTATCAACAGGCGACGACGTATACTGGTAGTTTGTGGTAAAAATGCTACGCAGTGTCATTACAAGAATGCTTATAATCAGACTACAATTCATATCTCTGGTTAACAATTAAACAATGGATTTCTTACACATTAAAGACAAAACAGAACGCGCAAAACGATGAAAAAAATCAAAAATATTTGATGAAATTATTGGCTAATTAGTAGCAGTATAACCATACAATTAGCAGATCATCATTATGCGCTTTACCGTCAGGCAACAGTCACCCCTAGCAATAAAATCACCTTCAATACCGTCCGTTAAAGCTGCATTTCAACCTACAATATAATATACTAATTCTCATCCTATAAAGAACGAACCAATAAGCACTTAGCTATTATTGCTAGTACGAGGAAAAGCTGACCTGGTATACTTATCAGAGCGAAATGCATCTGATATACCCTAAGCATTTTGCATTGCATTTTGATCGCCTTTTCTACTTTTAGAACAAATGAAACAGCCATAAGGAAGCCATCAATTGCTACTATCGAAATTGGCTAATTAGTAGCACTATAACCATACAATTAGCAGATCATCATTATGCGCTTATCATCGCACAATAGTCATTCCTAGCAACAAAATCACCTTCAATAACCGTCCGTTAACGCTGCAATCCAATCTGCAATATAATATACTAATTCTCACCCTATAAATAACGAACCAATAAGCACTTAGCAATTATAGCCGGTACATGTAAAAGCTGACCTGGCGTACTTGTCAGAAATGCAGCCCATCTCATATACCCTGAACATCCGGCATTTCATTTTCATCGCCTTTTTTACTTTCAGAACAAATGAAACAGCCATAAGGAAGCCATTGATGGCTACTATCAAAATTGGCTAATTAGTAGCAGTATAACCATACAATTAGCAGATCACTATTATGCGTTTTATCATCAGACAACAGTCATTCCCAGCAATAAAACCACCTTCCATAATCATCCGTTAACGCTGCATTTCAATCTACAATATAATATACTAATTCTCATCCTATAAAGAACAAACCAATAAGCCGTTAGCTATTATTGCCAGTACGTGGAAAAACTGGCTTGGCATACTTATCAGAACGCAATCCATCTCATACACTTTGAACACCCAGCATTGCATTTTCATCGTCTTTTTTCTTTCAGAACGAATGAAACAGCCATCAATTGCTGCTACCTGAAATGCATAAGTCGAACATACTTGTCTTACATATATGTTGTGAAAGGCCTGATATGTCACGTCTAAACTTCATGAGAAAAATACAGCAACTGTCATCACTGGATATGTGACAACCGAAATAGTAATTTCGTGCTTATTGATCTAATCTCCCGGTTGCGTTATTAGACTAGCAGAAGGCTATTATCATCCTCCCATTAACGATACTTCGCCCTGAGAGCCTGCGTCTGTCTTACGCTTCCCACCGGTACAATATCAGGTGATAAGGCGCCGTTCTCCTCTCCTTCCAGGGCGATTACTTTCAATACGGTAGATAATATTAGTAGTCAGGTACAGTTTGCGGGTTTCGGGGACAATCACGAGCAGCATACCTCATCGCCTCCGCAGTGGCTGTATACTGGAACAGCTGCCAGGTTGCATTCTTTCTAGCAGATTTGTATATACAAGGCCAGAAGTTAGTATCTTAAGGGGGAGAAGATAATATACATTCACCATCATATCAACGGCTTCATAGCCTACCAGGTGCACACCTAATTATATCACAGGAGCTAATAAACACCCTCCATGACATGTTACCCGGCAGACCTATACTCCATATCACTAAACTCAAGCTCCCCCCTTGCTAGACGATACTAATACTAAGTCCGGAAAGGTAGTGTACATTATATTGAAATACCCTAATAGCTGCTTTAGACTAATCAGCCTCACTCCAATTACAGTACAGAAGCTAATAAATAATAGCTCACCCAGCAGCCCTAGATTCCATATCACCAAACTGATAAGGATGCTCTTTGTCATTCACCCAGTATTCCTGGGATAGCTTCATCAAAAGCGTAAGATCAGCGCTGTTTTCGGATAATTCTTCCCTATCTGCGGTTGTTGAAAAAAAGGGTTGGGCAAATACCCATGGGGGCGTTAATAGCTGTGGTGTGCATCAACGACAAGTGCTTCATAGGTATTTTCGTTCTGTGCGCTCATGTAGGCGTGCATCTTGTCTGATAAAAATTAATCAGGGAACCAGGCAGGAAGAATGATATCCTCCGCTGCCCGATTCCCTGATTGTCTATTCAATTAAATATTTCCTTTCTTCATCTCCTTCACTGCATAGTCCACTGCTCTTGCTGTCAGCGCCATATAAGTCAGGGAAGGGTTTACGCATGCTGCGGATGTCATAGCAGCTCCATCTGTAACAAATACGTTTTTCACTGCGTGCATCTGATTCCAGCCATTCAGGATAGACGTCTTCGGATCGCGGCCCATACGTGCTGTACCCATTTCATGAATGGCCATACCTGGATATGAACCATTGTCATAAGTGTGTACATCCTTGAATCCTGCTGCTTCCAGCATTTCTGCCGCATCATTCATCATATCCTTACGCATCTTCATTTCGTTCTCCTTGAACTCTGCATCAAACTTCAATACCGGCTGGCCCCAGTCGTCTTTCACGGAGTTATCCAGTGTTACCTGGTTATCTTCGTAAGGCAGACATTCTCCGAAACCGCCCAGTCCCATGCTCCAGGAGCCTGGTTCTGACAGCATATCTTTGAAGTCTTTACCGACACCCATTTCAGCAATACCACGCGCCCAGCTGCCACGGCCTGCACCACCCTGGTAACCGAAACCACGCAGATAGTCACGCTTGTCGCTACCGATATTCCTGTAACGAGGGATATAGATACCGTTTGCACGGCGGCCAAAGAAGTATTTATCATCAAACCCTTCTGCACGACCGGAAGCACCTGTACGGAAATGGTGATCCATCAGATACTTACCTAATACGCCACTGTCATTACCCAGTCCATTAGGGAAACGGGTAGAGGTAGAGTTAAGCAGTACAAAAGTGGTACCCAGTGTAGAACCATTTACAAAGATCACTTTCGCATAATACTCAGTCATCTGTTTCGTGTTCTTATCAATCACCCTCACACCGGTTGCTTTACCCTGTTTTTCATCGTAGATCACAGAGTTCACAATACTGTCCGGCTTCAATGTCAGATTACCTGTAGCAACTGCAGCAGGCAATGTAGATGACTGGGTGCTGAAGTAAGCCCCGAATGGACAACCTCTGCTACACAGGTTACGGAACTGACACTGCGTACGGCCAGGCAATGGCTTGGTAATGTTAGCCACACGACCCATTGTGATTTTACGTGTAGGGAAGGCCTGTTCTACTTTAGACTTCAGTTCTTTCTCTACACAGTTCATCTCCATTGGAGGCATAAATATACCATCCGGTAACTGCGGCAGGTTTTCGGCCTGACCACTGATACCTGCAAATTTCTCAACATAGTCATACCATGGTGCCAGATCCTTATAGCGGATAGGCCAATCCACGGCAATACCATCTTTCAGGTTGGCTTCAAAATCAATATCACTTAAACGGTAAGACTGACGGCCCCACATGATGGACTTTCCACCCACGATATCCGGACGGTACCAGTCAAAACGTTTTACCTCATTATATGGACTCTGGGAGTCATTAATCCAGTATTTTTCATTATGCTCACTGTATGGATAATCGCGGCTCAGTTTAGGGTGCGTCTCGCGCTGTTCTACAGTCAGACGGCCACGATGCTTAAATTCCCAGGGATCTTTAGTAGCTGTTTCGTAATCCTTAACGTGTTCTAATTTCTTTCCTCTATCCAGCATTAAAACTTTGAGACCTTTCTCGGTGAGCTCTTTTGCTGCCCATCCACCGCTAACGCCGGAGCCTACTACGATTGCGTCATACGTATTCTGCTCCTGAGCTTTCATATTAAGATTCATGGAATTTGTTGTTTTTGTGTTGATACATTGATTCTTCTCGCACGCCGGAGTGCCTTACACAGCCCATGCTTTTTCCCCTTTTGTGTAAGGGATACAGCCTTCATATTTACCTGGTACCGGCACATAACGGAGCGCCTTCGTAGCTCCAGCCTCCGAGGTGAAATAACCCGTCAGGGTCAGCTCCTTCAGGATCTGGAAGTAATGGGTCGGATCGCCCTCTTTTTTGTTATCACGCTTATTGTAATCAACGCGTTCCTTGTCAATAGCCGTCAGAATGGTTGTCTTCTGTTCAGCGGTCAGGTCAACAAAAGACTTCTTAAACTGTTGGTTACTTGCTTCATCGACTTTCTTCAGACCATCCAATACAACTTTCTGGTCCTCAGGCTTGTAACAATCATTCAGAATTGTAACAATGAACTCCTCCACCTTGGCGGCCTTTGCGCCCGGCGTGCTTGTCTCCGGAATAATCGTCTCTGCAATCTCGGCCAGCAGACTCTTTGTCTCAGGAGCCTGGAGTGCATAGTTATCAGGGCCTTTCGGGTTACAGCCTTCCAGGGCTGATAACGTGGACGCGGAAATAGCGCTACCCAGCAAAAGGGCAACGTTCCGGATGGCTTCTCTTCTATTCATAATAGTAAATTGATTTGACCTTTCGCCCTAAGTTTCAAAAAAAAAATGACTTTTCATAAAAAAATAATTAAACGGAAGTTCAAATATCCGAAAATGTAAAAAAACGAAAGGGCGTCCCGTCTTAAACGAAACGCCCTTTCTATCCATTTTGTTGAGATAACTACATAATGTACTTCCCTTTTTCATCTACCAGTATCACCGGCAGCTTATGATGAGTCTCAAAATAATCGTACGCATACTTCAGATCCACCCAGAACTTCTCAGAAGAATTATCCTTCAACGCAAAGTTACCCAGGTAATCCAACGAACGAATATTACCAAACTTCACCGGGAAGACGTGCACCGGAATAAAATCCTGTCCGGAGTTTTTGGCATTCACTGCCAGGATATACACCTCTTCTATAAAATCGTCCGTCAGCGGTATACAACCTATCGTCAGACAGCTACCATGGATATAGATATCACCGCCCGGCTTTTTCGGGTCACTGAGGATCTTATCTGCAAAATTCGGATAGTTGATACCTAATGACAGATGGTAACTACTATTCGGATTGAAATCGTTGATATAATAAAACCCTTCCGGCACCTGTCTGTCTCCTTCCTTGCGCTTCGGCCCCATCTTGCCAGACAAGGTACATACCCGGTAAGATTTGAACAGGCGGAACGTATCGGTTACCTTGTTCTTCACCCATATTTCCAATTCACTGTCGAGCTTAAAAGAACGCACAAAAATGTACTTCGCCGGATAATCCAGCCCTTTCTTCTTAAACTCTTCCTTCAGTTGCTCTTCCTTGTCCCGGAATGCTGCGCCTACCTTCGGGAACATCTTCTGATTATCCAGGAAGGATTGTTGCTGCTGGGCCTGCACTTTCCCCATTCCCAGCAGTATCAAAACTGCTAAAACGACCTGTTTCATAGATATTTTAACACAATTTTACAAGTTCACATTATCATAAACCTATCTTACGGAAGCACTTCCTGCCGGTTGCATGTTAAAAGTCCAATATGCAAGAAAGAACAATAACAGAGAAAACAACGCATATATGACCATCCCTACTTTACGATTAGCAAACCTTAAAATGTAGTGGCGCTGGCCCTGGTAGATCAATACAGCGGTAATCATCTGAAATATTCCTCCCAACAAAAATAATACTCCGAACAAAGTTTGTACTCTCATAAGAAAACGATCTCTTATGCAAATTATTTTAAATTCCTGAACATTTACAATACCATGAAAAGGTCAAATTTGATGGTCAGCTAAGATGGAGGAAGAAAGAAGCTAACTGCCAGGCAGAGCGAAGCGAGCCGTAGCGGGAGGTAAAACCATAAAAAAGGAACTAAGAATAAGCATAGTTTCTCCAACGGAAGTCGCTATCCCTTATTCTTAATTCCTTATTTCTATGTAATGCTTATATAAGCGCTATAACAAAGATGCTCATTACAGATTACCTCTGAGTGCCTGTTCTCTTTCGATAGACTCAAACAATGCCTTGAAGTTACCCTTACCGAAAGATTTAGCGCCCTTACGCTGGATGATCTCGAAGAATACGGTCGGACGGTCCTGTACCGGTTTGGTGAATATCTGCAACAGATAACCTTCGTCATCCCGGTCAACGAGTATGCCCAGTTGTTTCAGTGGCAGCAGGTCTTCATCGATCTGCCCTACCCTGTCCAGCAGCGTAGCATAATAAGACTCAGGTACAGTCAGGAACTCCACGCCCCTGTTCTGCAGCTCGGTAACGGTATGAATGATATTGTTAGTAGCAATGGCTACGTGCTGTACACCCGGACCGCGATAGAAGTCAAGATACTCTTCGATCTGAGACTTCTTCTTACCTTCTGCCGGCTCATTGATAGGGAATTTCACCCTGCCATTGCCATTACTCATCACCTTACTCATCAGTGCAGAGTATTCAGTAGATATATCCTTATCATCGAAAGACAGCAGGTTACGGAAGCCCATCACCTGTTCGTAGAAATCTACCCAGGTATTCATCTCGTTCCAACCCACGTTGCCTACACAATGATCCACGTATTGCAGGCCTGTTTCTGCAGGCTGATAAGCAGGATTCCATGCTTTAAAACCAGGGAGGAAAGGACCGCTGTAGTTTTTACGCTCTATGAACAAGTGCACAGTTTCTCCATAGATATGAATACCACTGCGTACGATAGTACCAAATTCATCTTCTTCTACAACAGGTTCCATATAAGGTTTAGCGCCTCTTTTCACAGTCTCTTCAAATGCCGCACGCGCGTCATCTACCCACAGCGCTAATACTTTCACACCATCTCCATGCTCCTGGATGTGGCGGGCCATGTCATTGTCCGGTTGCAGCGGCGTAGTCAGCACAAAGCGCAGCTTGTTCTGCACCAGTACATAAGACACCCTGTCTTTTACACCTGTCTCCGGACCAGCATATGCCAGCGACTGAAAACCAAAGGCTGTTTTATAGTAGTGCGCCGCCTGTTTGGCATTACCTACATAAAACTCCACGTAATCTGTACCATTCAATGGTAAAAAGTCCTGCGCGTTAGCAGGAACAGCCGCAACGGCCGCATCTGATGTTGTATGCATGATGGATTGGTTTTAGAAGTTTTGGTGTATGATCAATATTTGCAGATCAATACGTAATAGTATGTTAAAACAATGCGCCTGCGCATTAATAATATGACAGGCATAACCACTGAGATGGGCGCGAAAAGACCAATAAGTAAAAAGGAAAATAATAACAGAACGCCCGTAAAAGGCAGTGTCATACCTGCGCTCAGGATCGAGCAGAATCCATAGCCAGCGTTGCCATCAGGAAGTAGTACTTGCTGTGACGCTGATCGGAAATTTTATGGTATGTATGCAGGTGAAGCATAAATTAGTTGCTAATGCAATATTAGCATTTCAGAATATGAAATCCAAATAAATATTGAGGGGTAACAGTACCTCCGGGAATCCTCAGCATATGCCCGGAAAAGCACTTATCTGACTATACAAATAGCCCTGGCAACCGGCCTGTCTACTTGCGGATATACTGACCGAAATAGTCAGTAAACTTGTCATTGCCATAGTCTGCCGCTCCCTCCTGCCGGTATACCACCTTACCACTCTTGCTGATGATCACCGTGGTAGGAATAGACTTGCCTAGTAGTTCCCCGGGTATCCTGCTATCTGCCACATACACCGGCAAATCATACTTATGTTTGGTAATAAAGTGCTTCGCCTTTTTATAGTTTCCGTCCGTATCTACCGTCAGAAATACGACGTTCTTATCGTCCTTGTACTTCTTATACAAAGTATTGATAGATGGCATCTCTGCCCGGCATGGCGGGCACCAGGTTGCCCAGAAGTTCAGAAACACCACCTTTCCTCTCAGCGAAGACAGGGTGAAACTATTCCCGTTTCCATCTGAAAACGCCATATCCGGCGCTGCCTCCATCTCTACTGTTTCCGCTTCCGTTACCCCTGGCTGAAACAGTCCCACCTTCATCAATCCCTGCATCACCGCTGCTTTGACGGAAGGATTAACCAGCATCAGCACCAGGAAAATAGTCATGATACCAGACATGATGTTAGACAAAGAAAAGAAGCGTTTTATACCCATACGTTTATTTATGCTTGTTACCGTAAAAATACGACTTTTCAGCAGCAACCACATCTCAGCCTGTATACCCCTCCCCTGGCTGTTCCCGGCAGATTTTCGCCGGAAACCGGCCAGCAATATTATACCATCATGCTTATCACCTCAGCATAAAAACACCCTACAATGAAAAAATAATTAGTAAGTAAATGAATGTTTACTTACTTTTGTCTTGCCGAACAGGAAAAAGAATATTGTCATGAGACCAAAGAACCTGGAAAAAGAAGAAGCCATCCGTTCCATTGCCCTGCAGATCATCGCAGAAGAAGGCCTGGAAAACCTGAGTATGCAGAAGCTGGCAAAAGCCGCCAACGTATCGCCACGAACCATCTACATCAAATATGAAAACAAGGAAGACTTCCTGATAAAACTGTTTATTGACGAAGTACTTGGCTCATACGAGAAAGCTGTGATGGAAAAATTCAATCCGGATATGGGGTTTGCTGAAGGTGTTAAGAAAATATGGACCAACAGCTTCCGCTACTTCAAAGAGAACCGGCATTACTATGTACTCATGCAATACGGGAAATCCTCTCCCCTACTGAATAAAGCATACCAGGACCGCGATATCAAAGAAGGTGATTTTTTCACGCCGATACACCAGTTCCTGCAACTGCATATGAAAGCCGGCAATATCATCAAACTACCTGTTGCTGCGTACAGGGCCATCCTCTTTGCGCCGCTGTTTGACCTGATTAACGAATACTTTGAACACACAACGCGGCCTAAACAAATCATCACGGATAAAGTACTTGCAGATAGCTGCGAGGCTGTGGTCAACGGACTGCTGGTGTAAAAACCTCCTACTTTAAAACATATCATATGAACAACATTTTCAACAAGAAAATTGCTATCGTCGGTGGTGGCCCGGGTGGCCTTACCCTGGCCAGAATACTACAGATGCGGCATGCAACCGTTACCGTGTATGAAAGAGACGTGCATAAAGACGCCAGGGCGCAGGGCGCTACGCTGGACCTGCATTATGAATCAGGGCTAAAAGCGCTGGAGGTTGCCGGACTAATGGACGCTTTTAAAGCAAACTTCCGTCCGGGTGCAGATAACATGCGCATCTGCGACAAAGACGCTAATATCATCCAGGAGTACGCCAACGCTGATGCCGGCCCTGTAAAAGGTTACCGCCCGGAAATAGACCGCGGACCACTAAAAAAAATACTGCTGGAATCTCTTCACCCAGACACGGTTGTATGGAATAGCCAGCTTGTTTCTTTAACGCCCATCAATGATTCCTGGCAGCTTAACTTCAAAGATGGCACTACTGCTTTTGCTGATATCGTAATCGCTGCTGATGGTGCCAATTCGCGTATCCGCCCATACATCACGCCAGTAAAACCATTCTATGCAGGCATCACCATGGTGGAAGGAACGGTATATGACTCGGCAAAGAATAGTCCGCAGATACATCAGCTGCTAAACAATGGTAAACTCTTCATCTTGGGAGAGGATAAATCACTGATTGTAAGTTCCAAAGGTGACGGAAGTCTGGTGTTTTATACGGGCTGTAAAACTTCGGAAGACTGGGTAAAAACATCCGGCATAGACTTCTCAGATAAGTTGCAGGTACTGGCCTGGTTCAAAGCAACCTTCCCGGGATGGCATAACATCTGGCATGAACTGTTTGAAAATGCTGCGGCTCCTTTTATCCCACGGCCGCAATACTGCATGCCGTTAGATCAGACCTGGGAGGCGTTACCTAACCTGACTATGATTGGAGATGCTGCTCACCTGATGCCTCCGTATGCCGGTGAGGGCGTGAACATGGCAATGTTAGATGCACTGGAACTGGGCCTTTGCCTCACAGATGAAATTTATACGGATACCCGTAGTGCCATTGCAGCTTATGAGATAAGTATGCGCACCCGTGCGGCTGCTACAGCTGAACTGACCATCGAGTCAACCAATGCATTACACGCCCCTGATGCCTTGTCGTACCTCCTGCAAACTGTCAGCTGATAGCTGACATGTACTACCCTTTTCCGGCTGCAATACCTCGGTATGCCACTTTGCGACCTGCATATTCATAAAGAGCTTACAGGATTTTTCACACATTGCTCTTCTTACTATTCGTGCGCGTAGTACATCTCTTTCCAGCTGTATATGCGCAACGCTTATATGTAAGATACAGCGAGTGTGTGGCCCGGTCTATCAGTTCTTTCAGGAAGGACTGTAGTGACCTAGCTATACTGCATATAATCAGAAAGGGCCGCTCTTACTGAACGACCCTTTCTTTTATACTGTTACAACAAACTGCAACAACTGGTATTATCTGTATTTCTGATAACGGGCAAAAGCCTTTGTTATAGCAGGGCCAATCCTCGTTCACTATTACATAAAATGGCAATAGTGACTGTTATCTATACAAGCTGTAGCTGGTACAATTTATCGTTGATATACTTTATTTCTTCAGCGCTCAGTTTAACGTTGATAGCTCTGGCGTTCTGAATAGCCTGTTCTGCATTACGAGCGCCTACTAATGCAACCGTAATACCCGGACGATCAATTGTCCAGCGGATAACCAGCTGTGCCAGCGACACGCTTTTACTTTCTGCCATCGGCCTGATGTGATCAAGGAATGCATTGATACGGGTCAGATTATCTGCCTGATAGAATTTAGATCCTGCACGTGTATCTCCTTCCCCGAACTGATGGCCGGGTTTGATCTTACCGGAAAGTATACCTCTTTGCAGCGGACTGTAAGCCAGTATAGCCTTCTTCTGCTCGATGCAATAAGGCACCAGTTCATTTTCGATATTCCTTTCCACCATACTGAACGGCACCTGGTTAGAGGCAAGTTTCACAACTGCATCTGCTTCTTTCATCTGAGCAACATTATAATTGCACACACCAGCTTCACGGATTTTACCCTGCTCCTTCAGACGTAGCACTGCCTCAAAGGTCTCTTCAATAGGGGTAGTCACATCCGGCCAATGTATCTGCAGCAAGTCGATATAATCGGTGCCCAATCTTTTCAGACTGTTCTCACACTCTTCAATCACACTTTCCTTGCCTGCATACTTGTAGATATCAATAGCATTGCCTGCGTTATCTTTACTGTTAAAGGCAAGGGAGCCTTTAGCTAGATCCCAGCGCATACCGAATTTTGTCAGTATCTGTACTTTAGATCTGTCCAGTCCTTTAAGCGCTTCTCCCGTTAACTCTTCGCTTAGTCCTTGTCCATAGATCGGTGCGGTATCAATAGCAGTAACGCCCTCGTCTATAGATGCACGGATTGCCTTAACTGCATCATTTGCTTCTGTACCACCCCACATCCAGCCGCCGATAGCCCATGCGCCAAAGGTAATGGCCGATACTTTCAGATCACTGTCGCCTAATTGCCTGTACTCCATTTTTGTATTTATTTTTCGCGTTTAAACATTGGTGAATACCGGTATATAAGAATGAGCCATCAGTTGCTGATAAGACTGTTATAACTGTCTCCCCTGTTTGCTATTGCTTCATCATACCGATATACCTTCGTGGTATGAAGATAGTTCATACCCGCCAGTAGTCGCTACTATGGTTTAAGATAGTTGTGCTATGCCTGACATTGCTCACCTTCTTCAAGCGCTATTTTTTATGCTTTATGAGTGCCGGTGAATGTTTACTGCTTAACTTTTCCAGCTCATGGTATATGCTTCATCCTCTATTCCCAGGGCCTCTTCGGTGATCTGTAGGGGATGAAACGTATCGACCATCACTGCCAGTTCTTTTGTTTCTTTTGCACCAATACTCTTTTCTACAGCGCCCGGGTGAGGACCATGGGGAATACCGCCCGGATGAAGTGTGATCATGCCCCTGGTGACGTGTTTACGACTCATAAAGTCGCCATCAACATAATAGAGTACTTCATCACTGTCTATATTGCTGTGATTGTAAGGGGCTGGAATTGCCTGTGGATGGTAGTCGTACAACCGCGGACAAAACGAGCATACTACAAAATTGTGTGCTTCAAAGGTCTGGTGTACCGGAGGTGGCTGATGTACACGGCCGGTGATAGGTTCAAAGTCATGAATGGAAAATGCGAAAGGATATTCGTAGCCATCCCATCCTACTACATCAAACGGATGGTGTGCGTAATGAATGGGATACATCACTCCTTTCTTTTTTATGCGGATCAGGAAATCCCCGGCTTCATCGATCGTTTCGAGGTTCTGTGGCTGACGAATGTCACGTTCGCAATAAGGCGCATGTTCCAGCAACTGGCCGTATTGACTCAGGTATCGCTTTGGATAACGGATAGGACTGAACGATTCAACAATAAACAGCCTGTTGTCAGCCCCAGTAAATTTCATCTGGTAGATGGTGCCTCTGGGAATCTGCAGGTAATCGCCGTATCCGAAAGATAGCTGACCATATTGTGTATGGAGCACTCCTGCGCCTTCGTGTATGAAGATCAGTTCATCAGCATCTGCATTTTTATAGAAATAGTCTGTCATACTCTGCCGTGGCGCAGCGAGTACGATATGGCAGTCGTTATTAACCAGTACTGGTTTCCTGCTTTGCAGAAAGTCATCTTCCGGTTGGATACTGAATCCCTGAAAGCTGCGGTGTTTCAACATTTTTTCTTCCGCCACTTTGGGTGCTACGCTATAGGGCTCATCTACTTTCATGATTTCTGTAGGTGGATGGCAATGATATAACAATGTTGAATTGGAAGAGAAGCCTTCTGTCGAAAACAATTGTTCTGAATACAGGGTACCGTCAGGCTTACGGAATTGCGTATGGCGTTTGTGGGGAACGTTTCCCAGTTTATGATAATGCGGCATGATGGATGGTTTTTCAGACAGTTATCCCGGATGAGTGAACGCGGAATACCGTCTGACAATTTTGTGACAATATATTGTTTTGGTGAGGTCCGGGGTATTAACCTGCGGATCTGAGGTTTGTAGTGAGGCAGGACAGTCACACACCCTTTGTTGCTGATAGGCTTATAAGGCGGTAGCATATCCTGAAACGCTCTACCGGCTTACGATTCCCTCCAGCAGGAAGCAGTACTTCCAGCGGCGCTTATCTATGTAATATGTGAAGTTGCGGAAATAAGGCATGTCTAACGTGGTTATTACAAATATAGGGATAATCAGGATCTTTTGGTTGGTATGCCGACTTCTCCCGGACTTTGCCTGGAGGTCGCTTGGAGGTCGCTTGGACTACCCTTGGACTACCCCTGTACTATGCATATCATTTAAAACAAGGTAGGCTTAAGATTCCGTGTACGTTCCGTCTTTGTTCGGGCCAGTGTGCGGTACCGTCTTCAGGACTGGTGCCGGCCTACAGCAGTATCTATGTAATAAAAGACCGGAAAGTTGTCCGGTACAGCCTTATACCCGGAAAATTTCTCAAATTCACCCGATCTATTTTAAATAATTTCAAAACTTTGACAATTCATTTGTTAATCTGAAAGTATTTGTGCACTTTTGTTTGCGAAAAGTAAATTGTTTTAAATAGTGCTACCAATAGTTACATACTTCACTTCTGCAACTCGCGCCATCTCCGGGGCGGGAATCAGCACTATTACAATTACATCTATTACAACCCCGCTGCGGGGTTAATATTCACATATCATCCAACGACCACTTCGGTGGTACACCCGGTAAGGGATCAGGCATTTTTTCGTATTAACATCTTCTCACATGCAAGTATTAAAATTCGGCGGAACTTCCATGGGAAGCGCCCAGTCTATAGAACAGGTTTGCAATATCATCCGTAACAAACAACCCAACGGAAGATTTACCATTGTTGCATCTGCCATGAGCGGCATTACTGACAAACTGATACAATGTGGTCAGCTGGCAGGACAAGGACAGGAACAATACAGAAACGTATTAGCGGAGATTGAGTCCAGGCACCTGGAAACAATCCGCACCCTCTTCCCTATTACCGTACAAAGTGGCATCATCAGCCAGGTAAAGAAACGCCTGAATACCCTTGAAACCCTTTGCGATGGAATATTTCAGGTGGGAGAACTGAGTGCCCGGTCGTTGGATAAAATTATGAGTTTCGGAGAACTTGTCTCCTCTTATCTGCTGGCAGAGAAACTAAAATCCGCCGGACTGAATGCCGTATGGAAAGATAGTCGTGAACTGATCGTTACAGATAACAATTTCGGTAATGCAGCTGTCAATTTTCTGGCAACTAACCATCAGACTACCCAATACTATCAGCAGCAGACAGCAGACTTTTTTGTACTGCCAGGCTTTGTTGCGGCAACCAGTGACAATGAGACCACCACACTTGGTCGCGGCGGATCTGACTACACTGCCGCTATCATAGCTGCTGCACTGCATGCAGAAGTATTGGATATATGGACAGACGTTAGTGGTATGATGACTGCAGATCCCCGCATAGTTTCACAGGCAATACCTATTCCACACATCAGTTACGAAGAAGCAATGGAATTGTCTCACTTCGGCGCTAAAGTGATCTATCCACCAACCATACAACCGGTAATGGATAAACGTATTCCTATCTGGATCAAAAATACTTTTGCTCCGGATGATTACGGCACGCTCATTCACTCTCAGGATGGCGATGGACGTGTATACCCGGTAACAGGTATCAGCGGTATACAGAAAATAGCGCTGCTTACACTGGAAGGCAGTGGCATGGTAGGTATACCAGGTTTTTCCAAACGCCTGTTTGAAGCATTACTGACTGAAAGAGTGAATGTGATACTCATCACCCAGAGCTCATCAGAGCACTCTATAACTGTCGGCATACATGAAGCAGATATGCTGAAAGCTAAGACTGCAGTAGACAGCGAGTTTTCGCAGGAGATATTAGAGAAACGTATAGAACCACTGATTGTTGAACGGGATATGAGCATCGTGGCAGTGGTGGGTGACAAGATGAAAAACCACCATGGCACCAGCGGAAAACTTTTTGCAGCGCTGGGACGTAATGGTGTTAACATCCGCGCGATTGCACAGGGTTCTACTGAAAAGAACATTTCTGTAGTGATCAATAAAGGCGATGTAAAAAAAGCGCTGAACGTTATACATGAAGCCTTCTTTGAAGAGCCGGTGAAACAGGTCAACGTATTCATAGCAGGTGTAGGCAATGTAGGTGGCAAGCTACTGGAGCAGCTAAGTCAGCAGCATAAATATCTGGTGAACGAATTAGGATTACAGGTACGTGTTGCTGGTATTGCTAACAGCCGGAAGATGGCCTTTGGCCATGAAGCTATCAACCTGTCTGACTGGAAAGAGGTATTAGACGCAGGAGAGGCATCAGATATGACTGCTTTTGCACAAAAGATAAAATCACTCAACCTTCGCAACAGCGTATTTGTTGATAATACTGCCAGCAAGGAAGTAGCGGCGATATATGGCGAGTTCCTGCAACATGGTATATCGGTAGTGACTTGCAACAAAATAGCCTGTTCTTCAGATTATGAATACTATAAATCACTGAAAGACCTGGCACGTAAGTACAATGCGTCCTTCCTCTTTGAAACCAACGTAGGCGCAGGTTTGCCAGTTATCAATACATTGAATGACCTGATCCGCAGTGGTGATAAAGTGAATAGTATAGAGGCAGTATTGAGTGGTAGTCTGAACTTTGTATTTAATAACTTCGTGAATGGCGCATCTTTCCGTACCGTTGTGAAAGCTGCACAGGACGAAGGTTACACAGAACCAGATCCACGTATTGATCTGAGTGGTGTGGACGTGATGCGTAAGATACTGATACTGGCACGCGAGAGTGGTGCCAGGATGGAACTGGACGACATCACCAATCATTCCTTCCTGCCAAAAGAGGCCCTGGATGCGCCATCAGTAGATGCTTTCTATGAGCAGCTGGATGTACATGCCGCCCATTTCCTGGCGTTGCGTGAAAAGGCAGATGCAGAAGGCAAACGCCTGAAGTTTGTAGCGCGCTATGAAAATGGTAAGGCTTCTGTTGGTCTGCAGTCGATAGCTCCTGATCATCCGTTTTTCAAGCTGGAAGGAAAGGATAACATCGTACTTTATACTACTAACAGGTATGCGGAACAGCCGCTGATCGTGAAAGGCGCTGGTGCGGGGGCTGATGTAACTGCCTCCGGCATATTTGCGGATATCATCAGATCTGCGAGATAAATCAATTAGGTATCAGGAATTAAGTATCATAGATAATACTGTATGCTGCTTAGTGCTGATGCCTGACTTCAAATTACTAAACACTGACTCTTCATGGAAAATGACTGCATAAAAGTATTCGCCCCTGCTACTGTTGCCAATGTGGCCTGCGGCTTTGATGTTATCGGACTGGCAATGGATGCACCCGGCGATGAAATGATTATGCGCAGAAGCGATAAACCTGGCGTAACTATCACAGCAGTACATGGCGCTTCTTTGTCTACTGAGCCGTCGCAGAATGTGTGTGGCGTGGCCATACAGGCATTATTGCAGAAATACGGACAGCCGGATGTGGGCATTGAGTTGGAGCTGTTTAAAAACATACCTCCAGGTAGCGGCATTGGTTCCAGCGCAGCCAGCTCAGCCGGTGCTGTAGCCGGCGCGAATTATCTGCTGGGTAAACCATTCACACAAAAGCAGCTGGTACGATTTGCAATGGAAGGTGAAAGACTGGCCAGTGGCGCTGCACATGCGGATAATGTGGCACCGGCTATCATGGGAGGATTTACACTGGTGAGGAGTTATAAACCACTTGACATCACTGGCCTGCATACACCGGCTGACCTGTGGGTAACCGTAATACATCCGCAGATAGAAGTGAAAACATCTGATGCGCGTGAGATATTAAAACAGAAAGTGCTGATGACAGATGCCATCCGCCAGTGGGGCAATGTAGGCGCACTGGTAGCAGGCCTGTACCAGGAAAATTATGACCTGATCAGCCGTTCACTGGAAGATGCTATTGTAGAACCAGTACGCGCGATCCTGATACCGGCGTTTTATGAACTGAAGGTGAAATGTAAGGAAGCCGGCGCATTGGGAGGAGGTATTTCCGGTTCAGGTCCTTCCGTATTTATGTTGAGCAGAGGGGAAGAAACTGCGCGCAAAGTCGCGGCTATGATGGATACGGTATATGCTCCACTGGGAGTGGATTATAAAATCCATGTTTCGCAAATAAACAGGGAAGGTGTGAAAATTACAAAAGCGTAAATTCTTATGAAATATTTCAGTCTGCAGAATAAACAACACATTGTATCTTTTGAAGAAGCGGTAGTACAAGGCTTAGCGCCTGATAAAGGGCTGTATTTCCCGGAGCGTATTCCTGCTTTCGATAAGGCATTCCTCGATGATATCGTTAACAAAGATGATCTTGACATTGCCTATGCAGCAATACAACCGTTTGTAGGCGATGAAATTCCTGCAGCGGTACTAAAGCAGATCATTGCTGATACCCTCAGTTTCCCGTTTCCTTTGGTAAACGTGGAAGACAACATATACTCCCTGGAACTGTTTCATGGCCCTACGCTGGCATTCAAGGACGTGGGCGCACGTTTTATGGCGGGATGCCTGGGTTACTTCAGAAGGAATGACAGCCGGCCGGTAACAGTATTGGTAGCTACCTCCGGCGATACCGGCGGAGCAGTGGCAGCAGGCTTTTACAATGTTCCAGGTGTCAGAGTGGTAATACTCTACCCTTCCGGCAAGGTAAGCACCTTACAGGAAAAACAACTGACCACCCTGAACGGTAATATTACAGCCCTGGAAATAGCAGGAACGTTTGATGACTGTCAGCGGATGGTGAAAACAGCGTTTCTCGATGCTGAACTGCAGGCACATTGCCTGCTGACGAGCGCCAACTCTATCAATGTTGCCCGCTGGCTGCCGCAGATGTTCTACTATCTGCTGGCATACAAGCAGCTGATGGCCAAACACCGTGATGTCGTATTCTCTGTTCCCAGCGGCAACTTCGGTAATATCTGTGCCGGTATGATGGCAGCAGCCATGGGATTGCCGGTGAAGCATTTTGTAGCCAGTACCAATGTGAATGATACGGTACCCAGGTTTATGCAGACAGGTGCGTATACGCCGGGTAAGGCTACCGCTACCCTTTCCAATGCGATGGACGTGGCAGACCCCAGTAATTTTGTACGCATACTGGAGTTGTTTGCGAACAGTTTGCCGGCATTGAAAGAGAAGCTGACCTCCATGTCCTTTGGCGACGCAGATACAGTGACGACGATGGAACAGGTATGGCGTGAGCACCAGTACATGCTGGACCCCCATGGTGCTGTGGGTTACCTCGGACTTAAAAAATACTTATCAGCCGCGGGACCAGTGGCTAATACAGCAGGCGTATTTCTTGAAACGGCGCATCCGGTTAAGTTTGCCGATACTGCGCCGGTATCCCTGCAGGATAAAATTGTTACACCGGAACGTGTACAGTCGCTGTACGACCTGGAAAAGCAATCTGTTGAGCTCCCGGCTGAATATAATGCATTAAAGCAATGGCTGACGGCCAACTGATCCGGCATGCAATAAAGATCAGGCAGAATGGCTGACCGAAAGGTTGGCCATTCTTATTTATACCACCAGTCAGCCCCGCTACATTTTATCATAACTGCGGAATTTCCAGCATTTTTTATATAATTGTCTTATGAAATACCTGTTGCTCTTATCTATTCCTTTTTTTGCTTCCTGTCAGGGTGGCCAGCAGGAAGCAGCTGCCGCCAAAGCGGATGCTGACTCAGCTCTTTATGCCCCGCTGGTACAACCATTAACGGACTCAATCGCTCAGTTTCCCGATAACGAGGCCCTGTACTTCCGCCGGGCGTTGATACTGTTTAATACAGATCCGGCATTGTCGCAGAAAGATTTCGAGAAAGCAGCAGCTATCAAACCGGCTGTTACTGATTTCTGGGCGGGCGCAGGGGAAGCTGCCCTGGTACTGGAACGTTATCCGCAGGCGATCGCTCATTTTGAGAAGGCCTTGGAGACAGCGCCTGGTTATCCATATCTGCAATACCGGCTGGCAACTGCAATGATTGAAGACAAACGTTATCAGTCGGCCGATAGCGTAGCTGACGTACTGGCCCGGTCGGCAGGCACGTATGATAAGGCCTACTATCTGAAAGCAAGGATTGCAGAGGAGCATCAGGATACTGCACTGGCAATTAGTCACCTGACAGCAGCCGTTGACCGGGCAGGCCTGCATAGTGATTTTGACGCAGTGATGGAGCTGGGAGATCTGTTGCTGACAAGGCGTTCACCAAATACACCCAAGTACTATCAGCTGGCAGCGAAACTGGATACGTTAAGTGCGGAGCCATTGATTGCGCTGGGGCAGTACTATGAGCAGTCGGGCAATATTGCCGCAGCCATTACTGCTTATAACAGTAGTATCACTGCTGATCCGGATGATGAGAGGTCTTACATGGCCCTGGGTACGATCAACGTACGGAAGAAGAACTGGAAGGAAGGATTGCGTTATTTTGACCTGGCAGCCAAGGTATCTCCGAATAATGCCGAGGCATATTATAACAGGGCGCAGTGTCTGGAGCAGCTGGGACGTAAGGAAGATGCGATTGATGATTACATCAAGGCGATGACATTCAGGAAAGATTACAAGGAAGCCAAAGCCGCTTTGGACAAACTAAAAAAATAAACAAGTATATTCGTAACGATGAATAGCCGTATCGGCCAGGGTTGAATGGCAGGTACGTGATCACTAATCTTTAAACGAGTGGCTTTGGAAAACAGAAATACTTTTATTGCACCGTCCCTCCTGGCGTCCAACTTCCTGGAACTGGGAAAAGAGGTTGACATGCTGAATCACAGTGAGGCGGACTGGTTGCATCTGGATGTAATGGATGGAAGATTTGTACCTAATATCAGTTTTGGCCTGCCGGTCATCTCGCATATCAGAAAGGCTACTACAAAGTTCTGTGATGTGCACCTGATGATCGAAGAGCCGGAGAAATATGCAGAAGACTTCAAAAAAGCCGGTGCAGATATGCTGACCGTGCATTATGAAACCTGCAATCACCTGCACAGAAACATACAACAGATCAAGGATCTGGGCATGAAAGCCGGCGTGGCGTTGAATCCGCATACGCCTGTACACCTGCTGGAGAATATTATTAATGATGTAGACCTGGTACTGATCATGAGTGTGAATCCAGGATTTGGCGGACAGCACTTTATTCAGAAAAGCCTGGAGAAGATCCGTCAGACGAGAGAGATGATCAATCATTACAAAGCGCATGCGCTGATTGAGGTGGACGGTGGTATTACAGTGGAAAATGCCGGCAGTATACTGGATGCGGGCGCAAATGTGCTGGTTGCAGGTAGTACGGTCTTTTCATCAAAAGATCCTGCTGCAACGATCAGGGCCCTGAAGCATGCCTGATAGGAGTAAATACTATAGGGTTAGTATATACGATCCGGTAACATACATTTAATATGTTTTAACACTTACCGGGCGCAAATAAAAGGGGGTTATGTCGCTGATGACATAACCCCCTTCTATATACTAAAAATGTTTGTTGGGTTAACTGGTTTGTAACTTAGTAATGATTTCGCTGGACAAGGGTTTGGTCAGGTAGCCTTTCACGAAAGAGTAAGTGTCTACTTTCCTGCGATCCTTGTCGTCAATGGAAGACGTCAGTACAAATATGCCGATCTGTTTGGCCAGATCTTTATAGAAACCCGCGTAATCATTGAGGAAATCCCATCCGTCCATAACTGGCATATTAAGATCAAGTAAGATCAGGTCGGGCAATTGTTCTGCCTCAAATGAGTACTGACGAAGGTAGTCCAGTACATCCTGTGCGTCAGAAAAAGCCCTTACATTTTCACCTATACCCTGTCTTTTGATCATGATGTTAGCGATCTGCTGATGGATCGGATCATCATCTACGATAAAAATCATATTGTGCAATTGCATACAGGGATTTATTCTGTTTTAAAGGTAATAATAAATTTCGTACCCTGGCCAGGTGTACTTTCTGCGCGGATGCTTCCGCCCATGGCCTCTATCTGTGTTTTGGTAATAAAAAGGCCGATACCTTTGGCGTCTTTGTTCTTATGGAATGTCTTTCTAAACCCGAAGAGTTTATGTCCGAAGCGTTCCATGTCAATCCCGAGGCCATTATCTTCGACGGTCAGCATGGTATATCCGTTTTCACGCCAGCTCTTCAGATGAAGGCGGGGTTTGTGTTCCAAAGTACGGTAACGGATCGCGTTGGTGATCAGATTCTGCAGGATACTGTCCAGGTAAGGGCGCGGAAACTCCAATGATGGAGCGTGCTCAAAATTTGTTGTAAGCAATATGCCGCTATTTTCGATATCCACGTACAGAACGTCTTTCACATACTGAAGGCGCTCGGCAAAGATAAGCTCTTCCCGTTCTACATCCACATCTTTCCTGATCTGGACAACATCTACGAGGTCATTCAGGGTTTCATCGATCTTAAAGATGACCTCCCTGACCAGGCTCAGGTACTGCTCACGCTCGTGTAGCAAGGCAGAATCACTGTGCATCTGCATCAGTGCTTTAAGATTGGCTATAGGAGCACGCAGGTTGTGAGAGGTGATGTGGGCGAAGTCTTCCAGCTGCTGATTCTGGTTTACGAGGCTACGATTCAGCCTGTTAAGCTGTTTATTGGCGCGGAACAGGTCTTTTTGCATGTTCCGGCTATCGGTAATGTCCCTGATAAAGACAGAAACTGTACCGTCGCTCATGGGCGTGATCAGGAACTCGTACCACTTGTACCTTCTGGGAAAGTAACTGCTGAAAGATTGAGAGATGTCATCTGCCAGGGCAGCGGAAAAGCGTGTTTTGAAGGGACTGGCATTTTCCAGTTCCGGCAGCATACTGAAGATATTTTCTCCAGGCAGCACACGTCGGCCGGCCATCTCCTCGCCTTTGGTATTAACGAAAGAGAGGGTCCCGTCGCGTTCCATGGTAGCATAGCCCATATCTACCGCGTCAAAGAAGAGGTGCAGTTGTTCAGTATTGCGTTGCAGCAGGTGTCGGATCTGCCTTTCCAGTTTTTTGTCGGTAATATCATTCACCAGTACGACAACTATCTGTTCCTGGTCTACAGGGTCGCGCAGCGGGAACAGGGTAAGGTCAAGCCATACTTCGCGGTTCTGGGCCGTCCAGCGGCTGTCTTTCGAGAAGTCAAGCTGCTTTTCGACCCGGAGCATCTTATTGTGCACCATCACATGCAGGAAAAGTTCATCCAGGCCGTACAGGCGGGCGAAGGGATCGTTTACCACATTGAAGGGGGTATCTTCCCTATTGGAATCGTACTGGAAGAAGGCGCGCTGGGTCTGGTTGATCCTGCGGATAAATCCGAAGTGATCGAACTGTATATAACCGATGGGCAGATTTTCTATAACGAGATCGAGGAGGCGGGCGCTCTTTTTGAGCTGCATCCTGGAAAGTTGCTTTTCGGTGATGTCGCACATCATCATTACCAGCTCGGTAATAGTTCCTATATGGTCTTTAACCGGGAAGACAGTCACTTCGTAGTAGGCAGGTAGAATCCGGGTGACATGGTTGACAGCATGTTCCCGATAGCCTAGCGCTACCTCGCGGCTGGCAGGTTCGCCGGTATGGAGCGTGGTAGTAAAAAGGTCGGAAAGGCCGGTCTCCTGGAAGGCCGGTTCTTCAAACAGGTTGTATCCCGGTATTGTAAGTCCGGGATCTATTGCTTCCCATATGTCATATTGCAGTTCGTTAGCGTTACGGTGGATCCCCTCGGGGCTGAAGTGCTGTAAACCGAGCGGAAAGGCATGGAGGACGGAGCCTGTTTCAACCGTCTTTCTGCCGGTGATATCGGTGCCGTACAGGAGGAACTGGTCAGCGGCAGGAGTCAGTTGCCATTGGGTCCAGCGGTGGTGATGATCGTACTTCTCGACGCAGGCGGGCCGGCCCATTTTGAGCAAGTGACATAACATGGGCCAGTACAAGCCTGAACTTCTACCGATAACTTCATTAAAATGTAAACAGTTGGTATTTCCTGGCGGATGAAATTCCCCCTCTGGAATCTGGAGCCATGCTGAAGCCGGTTGGTTGGCATACAGGAGGTTACCATGCAGATCCAGTAACAGCGCCGGAATGACATTGGCCAGCGCGTTACCCATAATGGCATTCATCATAAATCCCGAACAATAATCCCTTTAAAAATACTCAATATATGATTAAAAATATTCATTCTTGATAACTATCTGCCGGGGAGACAGTCATTTGTATTATTTAAGGGCTTAATTTTGTGATTTCGGGAACTATGACAGGTATCTTTCTGGCAGATTTGCAGGCGTGGAGCTCCAAAGAAAGAGTATGAGTACCTGATAATATTGGTAACATGCTTTGGCGTGGTTATTGAAGCAGTCTGTATAGCTAATGCACGTCGTAGTGTAACGTATGCATTTGGTTATCTGTCGGTTTTGGAGGCACTGCTAGTCAAGCGGTTTGCCGGGCAGACATAAAACAACAAAGTTATAAACTAGCAGGTTTTTTTAATGTAGGGGGTTTAAGGTATATTGCCTTACAGACTTTACAATAGAATACCTCAAACGATCTAAATAAAATAGCACTTGACAGAATCAATTATCAGCTTAGATAGTATTAACCCTATCGAGTTCTTCGGAGTAAACAATGGAAAACTTGATCTGCTAAAGAAGAAATTCCCATTGTTAAAGATCTTATCCCGTGGTACACAGCTTAAACTTTCCGGCGCACCGGAGGAGGTGGCTTCAGCGCAGGAAAAGATCACTCAAATCATCTCATACCTGGAGCGTAATGGCAATCTGAGCGAAAACTATTTTGAGCAGATACTTGGCGATGAGGAGAAAGTCGATCATTTCAAAGACCGTAACGCCAACGAGATCCTTGTATTTGGACCAAATGGCCGTAATGTAAAGGCCAGAACAGCGAATCAGAAGAAGATGGTATCGCTGGCAGACAAGAATGACATTATCTTCGCGATCGGTCCGGCCGGTACCGGTAAGACATATACAGCGGTTGCGCTGGCAGTGAGGGCCTTGAAGAACAAGGCAGTGCGTAAGATCATTCTGACACGTCCGGCAGTAGAGGCAGGTGAGAATCTGGGTTTCCTCCCCGGCGATTTAAAAGAGAAGATTGATCCGTACCTGCGTCCGCTTTATGACGCGCTGGACGATATGATTCCTGCGGATAAGCTGAGTTACTTCATGACTAACCGTGTGATTGAGATTGCTCCGCTGGCGTATATGCGCGGACGTACGCTGGATAATGCCTTTATTATCCTGGACGAGGCTCAGAACGCTACAGAGTTACAGCTGAAGATGTTTTTGACGCGTATTGGTGCTTCTGCGAAGGCGATCATTACCGGTGACCTAACGCAGATTGACTTACCAAAGAACCAGAAATCTGGTTTGGAAAAGGCTACACGTATTCTCCGCAATATTGATGGTATTGGTTACCTGCAGCTGGATGAGGAAGATGTAGTAAGACACAGGCTGGTTAAGGCTATCATACGTGCGTATGATGCTGCTAAGGACAAGGAGGAGCGCTAACAATTAACACTTCCTTAACAGGGTTTTGAGTATGTTCACGGCTTAGAACCGTAAACTGTTAAAAGTCTTCCTTGCCTATATCGGTTTACATTGGGGAAACCAACAATTTTCAAAAACAGGTTTGAAGCTAAAATTTACAACCCGCTGCACTAGCTGCTTTTTGTAATTTTCTAACTTTCCTCCTATTTTTGTTAACTGTATTATAATGAACAATTGCATGACCAGTTATCTGCGCATTCTCACCTTGGTATTATTTTTCGGTACTGTACTTGGCAGTTGCAAAAAGAGTGCTTCACCTCAGGAGGTGGCGCTGAACTTTATGCATGCTATTCAGGACTCGAATTTTGATCTGGCGAGGGATTATGCAACTAAAGAATCGCAGCAGGTAATACAGCTATACTCCTTCTTCGACGCCCGACGTAATGATTCTGAAAGGGATAAGATTAAAAAAGCAGGTATAAAGGTGATTGATACAGAAGAAAACGGCGATAAAGCAACCGTAACTGTATTGAACTCCTCATCCCAGCAAAAGGAAAGGTTGCAGTTGATCAAGGAAAACGGCCGCTGGAAGATATCTCTCACATTTGAAAGTATCATTCCAAACTATTTACCTCCGGCAAGTGCGCCGCTGGATTCCGCCATGCTTCCCCAAGATTCTGCAGCTCTGCTCCCTACAGTTAATTAAAATATTACAAATCAGCTCATATCTGTTTATTTTTCTGTAATTACGAAAATACAGTTGAGTTCATTATTTTTGCGCTGCGCCAGCAGGCTCAATTCTAAATTCCACATTAGCATACGGTAAATCAGTTGCCAGGGTCCCTATTAAAGACTTTGCGACGTTATGCCTTTGCGATGCAGAATAAATGTTGGCGCCGAAACAATATTACTAAAAAACACAAGTTGATGATGACGACGAATAATCCATGGCATAGTGTCAGCACAGGATCAGAAGCGCCGAAAATAGTTAATGCTATTATTGAAATCCCCAAAGGCTGTCGCGCTAAATATGAGTTGGACAAAGAAAGTGGCCTCCTCAAACTCGACAGGGTACTCTATTCTTCTGTGTATTACCCGGCTAACTACGGTTTTATCCCTAAGACCTACTGTGACGACCATGATCCTCTGGATATCCTCATCCTCTCTCAGGTAGATGTGGTGCCTATGTGTCTCATGGAAGCTAAAGTGATCGGTGTTATGCAGATGATCGATAACGGTGAAGCTGATGACAAAATCATCGCTGTTGCTGCTAATGATATGAGCGTTGCACACATCAATGACATTACAGAACTGCCTCCTCACTTTACAGCAGAGATCCGTCACTTCTTTGAAGAATATAAGAGGCTGGAACACAAAACTGTAAAAGTGGCTGAGTTCCAGAACAGAGAAGTTGCAGAGCGTATTATCCTGGAAAGCATTGAGCTCTACAACAAGACTTTTACTGATAAATAATTACAACGGCCAACTGTTACAAAAAGAGGATGTATCAAAAATAAACGAACGTTCTCAGCATTGCTTAAATGACTACCTGATTCCATCAGGTACCCGAATAAAAAGAGGCTGCTCAATACTTTTGAGACAGCCTCTTTCTATTATATCTTACCGTATCAGAAGTACCGTTTGATAATACGGAGCTTGTGCGTTCTCACGCCAGTATCAATATTGGTGATACCTTGGTTGTCAATAGGGTCTACCCTTACCTTACCGGATGCATGTATGATCTCGTGATCGTTCAGTAATATTCCTACATGTGTGATACGGCCTTCGGCATTATCGAAGAAAGCCAGATCACCGGTCCGAGCCTCTTGCAGAAAATCTACTACCGAACCCTGTGTAGCCTGCTGATAGGCATCCCTTAACAAATGGATGCCCAATGTTTTAAATATGGTCTGTGTAAAGCCGGAGCAGTCTACACCGAACACAGACTTCCCTCCCCATAAATAAGCTGTATTGAGATAAAGAAAAGCTGCTTTTAACAATGCAGGCACTGATATATTTGCACTACTACCGATCTCCGCCGGTGTCTCCTCAAGTTGTACCGTTACCCTTCCCCAGTTTGTAACGGCAGTTGAGCCATGCTTTAACAAGCATCCAAAGGGTACTTGCATCGGCTTTCCATTCAGATGCACCTGGTTGATCCAACCAGCAGTGTAATGGGTATAAGGCGCATTAAAAAGGGCCTCATCGATTGTTTCCAGGTGGTTAACAGTAGCCCAACCCTCATACCCGTCATACTGACATTTCACTCGCACCCAACCATCTGCACCGGTACTAATTATTTCACTGCATTCCCCCCACAAGGCTTGTGAGATAATTTCACTTTTATGAGATTGTTCCGCCCGCAAGGGCATAATAGGAACAACGGTAATCGCGTATGGCATATTAATTGTCTAAAATAATTATATGTCAAAAGACAAGAAAATGAACTTTTTTGTCTTTTAAATGTAAATATAGGTAACACTATGCTACAGCAGTTAACTAATTTATCAGATAAAGAATTGATTTCCCGGGCCAGAAAGCTCAAGGATCAGGAAGCCGAAGGTATACTCATGGAGAGATACAGTCACCTCATGGTCGCCGTTTGTTTACCCTACCTTAATAGTGGTCCTGCTACAGCGCCTGAAGAAGTTTACCCTTCGTTACTGCAACGTCTTAGTGAAAGTCTGAAGACCCAGACTATCCCGAAAGCTAATGAGTGGATACACTATACTATCAGGGCAGCACAAGCCCGGACAGCGAACAATAGTCCATTTTTTCCAAGTACGGAATCCAGAGAGCTGCAGCAGCTTGAAAATAATGTTGAAAAAGCAGCCACCAATCTCAAGGAACAGCAACTGCTGGCAGGTAGATTCACACGTGCACTGGATAAACTGACTGCAGAAGACAGTCATTTTCTAAGAGAATTTTATGTGAACAATAAATCATTTGCTGAGCTGGCGGAAACCAGAAAGTACTCAGTCGTAAAAACGCGGCAGATACTTCAACAGGCAAAGCAAAAAATGGCTTCCTTATTGATGAATGAAACCTATGAGTAACTTGGAAAACAATGAGAAGATACTGAAGATTTTCAGTAACATTCGCTGTCTGAACAGGGATCAGTTGCCCCGTTACCTGGATGGCCGTCTCACAGATGTCGAAAAGCACCTTGTGGAACAGCACCTGGTGGATTGTGACCTCTGTTTTGATGCTTTGCAGGTACTCCAGCAACAACAATACAGGGAAAAATATCAGCCGCTATGCAATAGCATGCAGCAGTATATAAGAAATAGTATAAAAAGCGTTTCCCATGCACACAAAGCTGAACGCTACCAGCGTCAGGAGCAGAAGAAAGAAAGCTTTCTGATCTACTTCTGGGTTGTAGCAGCCATTGCCGCGGGAGCAGGTATTATTTACCTCGTACAACAGCAGGGTAAATTCAAACCTCCCGTAACAAAAGCACTGGCTAGTAACACCGAAATCGCTGCTACACCGATTGATAATCCTCCAGTGCAGGAAGCTGTTATAACACCTGTTCGTGCAGAAGCTACGGATACAGTAACACGACGTCCCATCGCAGTAGCTCCCGCCCCGGTTGCAGTGCCTGCAAATACAGCACCGGCTGAACCTGAGCCTAAACCTGTTACAAAAGACACGGTTAAAGCCACTGTTAAGCCACCTGTTACTACACTGGTAAATAAGGATAGCGTCAAAAAGCAGCCCCCTCCCGCGCCTAAACCGGCAGAGGAAAAAGAGGCAGTAAAGCCACCTGTAGAACATAAAGACACCCCTTCTATAGCTAAAAAAGCAGAGGAGAAACCAACTCCGAAACCCGTTCCGAAAGAGAAGAAAGAAGAAGAACACAAACCTGCGCCAGAACCATCAGGTGGTACTGACGAGTTTCTATACAAGGCCGCTATGGTATACCACCAGCAAGGAGACCTGAATGAGGCTATATCCCGCTATAAACATCTTTCCAGCAGTGCAGGCAAATACGGAGAGCTCTCCCGTTATCAGCTGGCAGTATGTTATCGCAGTAAGGGACAAACGGGTAAAGCCAGACGAATGTTCAAAGAAGTAGTGCGTATGAATGGTAGTATGAAAACGAAAGCCCAGGCAGCCCTGGACAACCTTTAAATTGTAATGCTGATACCGTCAGCAACGCTCATCATACCAGTCCATAGGATATCCCGGCAACGGCATCTTCTATGGACTTTTTTATTGCACTTATTTTTATGGAATCCGGCTGGGTAATGCATCTTAATATTATAAGTATTTTATCTTTATCCAGTGAATTATAAGAACAGCCAGGAATTAACAGACGAAGAACTGCTGGAACGGTATAAAGCCGATGAGAACAGCAATTGGATAGGCATCCTGTTTGACAGGTATGCAATCCTGCTATTGGGTATGTGCATGAAATACCTTAAAAATGAGGAAGATGCGAGAGATAGTGTACAGCAGATCTTTTTAAAAGTACTGGCCGACATCAATAAGCACAAAGTACAGTACTTCCGCGCATGGATCTACCAGGTGGCAAAGAATCATTGCCTCATGCAACTTAGGCATAAAAGCCAGGTCATACAAGAGGAGGTTAGTGAAAAACACCTCAATGATCCTGGTGAAGCAGAAGAAGATAAAGCAAGGTTCGTAGAAAAAGATAACTTGCTGGAAAATATGCAGCATGCCCTGGAACAATTAAACCCGGAACAGCGTGCCTGCGTTAAACTTTTTTATTTGCAGAAACTATCATATCAGGATATAACAGCACAAACAGGGTATTCCCTGTTGCAGGTTAAAAGTTACATTCAGAATGGCAAACGTAACCTGAAACTATTATTAGGAAAGCAGGGCTAGCAGCATAGATATGCCGCGTAATAATTATTGAGGATACATTTTATGAACGAAGAATATCAGGATATTTTCACCACGACTACCTGTCCCACACAACAGCAACTGTTGGATTATGTACAGGGCAGGTTAACGGCGGACGAGCAACATGAAGTAGAACTTCATCTTGCTGATTGTGACATGTGCAGTGAGGCAGTGGAAGGATTGTCTGCCTTTAAAGAGAAAGAAAAAATTCCGGTATGGTTACGGCAGATGAAATGGCAGATGCTGCGTAAGCTGCGTACCAATAAGCGCCGGAAGAATCAAATCTCTTACTTTACAGAATTAGGTATTATTGTCATTGTAATCATGTTTATATTATTAGCCGCCTTCTGGACATATCATTTTGTATCGAACAAATAAGCTGAACCTCTCACTCTACAGAGATGTCTGGACGTTAATGATAATAGAAAATAAAAAGTCCCGGTCTATAGATGACCGGGACTTTTTTATATGTATTGGTATCAATACGATTAAAGGCTTTCCAGCTTCTTCTTAACTGCTTCTACTTTAGCAGTTTCGTTTTTGATAGCATAGATTTTCTGCAGCGCATACAGGCAGCTTTCAAAAGTCTGTTTGTCGCTAGGCTCCAGGGAACCAGCAGCAGTGAAGTTAGCATCTGCTTTCTCGAAGAAAGGCAGCGCCTGATCCATCAGACCTGTTACTTTAGCCTGCAGTTCTTTTGCTTTAGGAGAGCTTTGAGCTTTACTATCCAGTGAGTTCAGTTCTTTGTTGAAACCTACCGCACGGTTGAAGTACAGTGCACCTAACTGGAAGTTAGCAGTCGCATCATCAGCTTTCAGTTCGATAGCTTTCTTGTAAGCATTTTCAGCTTTGGTCATCAGCTCATCGTAGTTAGCTGGTTTAGTCGCTTCTTCTTTACCATCAGAACGCGGATTTGCCAGGTTATCTACACGAATACCGTAGTCCAGAACGGTCTGGAAATCATTAGGATTTTCAGACATTTTCTTTTCCAGCATACTAAGTAATTCGGAAGTTTTACCGGTTTTAGAGTAGTAGATCATCTCCATATCGTTGAAACGCTTGTCTTTAGGGAACATAGCTTTTGCCTCTTCGATAGTTTTGATCCAGTTTGCGTTATCGCCTTTTTCTTCGTAAGTCTGTGCCAGAATTACGTACAGTGCTGGTTCAGCTTTGAACTGAAGATCAGCAGCTTTTCTCAGGAAAGGCAATGCTTCATCTTTTTTACCAGCCTGGTTAGCAGCGTAACCAGTATAGAAAATCATAGAAGTATCTGTAGGGATGGAACCACCCAGATTTTTACCATTGTAGTATTCAGCAACACCAAAAGCGTCTCTGAAATGCACAAATGCTGAATCCCATTTCTGGTCGTTCAGGTTACCATAACCAGCATTACCTATAGTTGCGTACAGATTAAACATACGCTGGTTCATTTCAAGTAATGCATCAGGCAGTTTAGCATTTATATCCAATGCTTTTTTGTAAGCCTCAAATGCTTCCAGCGCCTGCTGTGCATCTTTTTTCTCGGTAGCAATTGCTTCCAAGATCTTACCCTTTACATACCAGGTTTTAGCGTCACCTTTTGTCTTTTCGTTTTCCAGTGCTGCCTGAATATCTGCTTTCGCTTTCTCATAGTCTTTCTTGGCCAGTGCATCATCAGCACTGTTTACCTTCGCACGTTGCGCTACTGCAACCATTCCAACTCCGCAAAAGATAAATGATACCAGTAATTTTTTCATGTTGCTCAATATTTTTTTGTTTTCTATAAGTATGGCCTTAGATTTTAATGCCTGTTTCAACCATAATAAATACAATCCACCGCAGGTTAACCATTAGTTCGCATTAATATTTTGCGGTTTCTTATAATTATTCTGCAGGCGTCACATCTTCAGTCGCATCTGCCGGAGCGGCTCCAGGTTCAGCCGAGCTACCATTCTGGTCTTGCTCACCACCTTCCATACCTTCCACATCAAGCTTTTCTTCCTCCTGTTCATCCAGGCGGGCTACAGCAGCTATCTCATCACTATCATCCAGTCTGATAAGGCGCACACCCTGGGTTGCCCTTCCCGCTTCTCGGATATCAGCTACCGCCATACGGATCGTGATACCGGACTTACAGGTAATCATCAGGTCATCTTTTTCAGTTACGTCCAGGATTGCGATCAGGCTACCTGTTTTTTCCGTGATATTGATAGTCTTTACACCCTTACCACCGCGGTTGGTAATTCTATATTCTTCAATATCAGTACGTTTACCGAATCCTTTCTCTGAAACTACCAGTACAGTGCGCGATTCATCCTCCTTATTTACACAAATCATACCAACAACCTCGTCCTTGTCGTTATCCACCTCAATACCCCTTACACCGATAGCGCCACGGCCTGTGTCACGTACGGTATTTTCAGGGAATCGGATAGCGCGTCCACTCTTGATTGCCATCATAATCTGGCTGTTACCATTGGTCAGTTTAGCTTCCAGCAACTGGTCGCCTTCGTTAATGGTGATAGCGTTCACACCATTCTGACGCGGACGGGAAAATTCTTCCAGCAAGGTCTTCTTAATAATACCGTTGGCTGTACAAAGCACGATATAATGAGAACTGATGAAGTCTTTATCCCCCAGGTCTTTGATATCAATAATCGCCCTGATCTTATCGTCTGTCGGCAGGTTGATCAGGTTCTGGATCGCACGGCCCTTACCACTCTTCTCGCCTTCCGGAATCTCGTACACCTTCAACCAGTAACAACGCCCTTTTTCAGTAAAGAACAGCATGGTATGGTGAGTAGACGCGACGAACAGGTGTTCAATATAGTCCTCCTCACGTGTTTTACCACCCAATGCACCACGACCGCCACGTTTCTGCTGACGATAATCATAAGCAGAAGTACGTTTGATATAACCCAGATGAGAGATGGTGATCACCACATCCTCTTCTGCGATAATATCTTCCATACGCATTTCACTGGCCAGGTATTGGATCTCTGTCTTACGCTCGTCTCCGAAACGTTTCTTTACATCCTCCAGTTCTTCTTTGATGATCTTGAAACGCAGGCCCTCATCAGATAATACTTCTTTCAGATAAGCGATCAGTTTCATTATCTCTTCAAATTCTTCTTTGATCTTATCGCGCTCCATACCGGTCAGACGTTGTAAACGCAGTTCCAGTATTGCCTTGGACTGAATGTCGCTTAGCCCGAAGCGGCTCATCAGGCCATCTTTTGCTTCATCCGGAGTACGGGAAGCACGAATCAGCGCGATCACTTCATCCAGATGATCCAGGGCTATCAGATAACCCTGTAAGATGTGCGCTTTTTCTTCCGCCTTACGCAGATCGAAACGCGTTCTGCGCACTACCACTTCATGACGGAAGTCAACAAATTCAGACAGCAGATCTTTCAGGTTCAATACGCGCGGACGGCCTTTCACGAGCGCAACGTTGTTGATACCGTAAGAAGTCTGTAATTCTGAATATTTATACAGCTGGTTGATCACCACATTGGCAATAGCTTCACGCTTCAGATCAATGACCAGTCGCATACCATCACGGTCACTTTCGTCACGCGCTTCTGATATGCCTTCAATAATTTTATCGTCTGCCAGCTGCGCGATCTTCTGGTGCAGCGCAGCCTTGTTGATCTGGTAAGGCAGTTCATAAATCACCAGTCGCTCACGACCGGCTTTTGTGGTCTCAACGTTGATCTTACCACGTACTACTACCCTACCGCGACCTGTTTCAAAACCCTGTTTCACACCTTCATACCCGTATATTATACCACCGGTCGGGAAGTCAGGCGCTTTTACATGCTTGATCAGGTCCTCAATTGTAATGTCACGGTTATCAATGTATGCAATCAGGCCATCTATCACCTCTGACAAGTTATGCGGCATGATGTTAGTCGCCATACCTACCGCAATACCTGAAGCTCCATTGATCAGGAGGTTAGGTATACGTGTAGGCAGTACTGTTGGCTCCTCCAATGTATCGTCAAAGTTCAGTGTGAAGTCTACTGTTTCTTTGTCGATATCTTCCAGCATCGCCTCTGCCATACGCTGAAGACGGATCTCCGTATAACGCATTGCCGCAGGCATGTCACCATCCACAGAACCGAAGTTACCCTGACCGTCTACCAGCATGTAGCGAAGGCTCCATGGCTGCGCCATACGCACAATAGTATCGTAGATGGAGGCATCACCATGTGGGTGAAATTTACCCATTACCTCCCCAACGATACGGGCTGACTTCTTGTAAGGCTTGTTACTGTTATTCCCTAACTCGTTCATACCAAACAACACGCGGCGGTGTACCGGTTTTAAACCGTCCCGGACATCCGGAAGAGCACGTCCTACGATCACTGACATAGAATAGTCTATGTAGGCCGTTTTCATCTGCTCTTCAATGTTGATCTGGATAATCCTGCCGTCTTGCTGATTTTCCGTATTTTCTGACATTATATTGTTGGTTTACAATTTATTCCGTTAAAAAATAAATAGACGCAAATATAGCCATTTTAAGCCGTATTCCGGCGTTTTTGACACAGAATGTGAATAAAAAAGGAATTGTCATATGTAGCAAATACAATATGCATTTACAACAATTTCAGGAGATCGCCCGTTTAATGCTTAACTTGTAAGAACTCCTTCAATAAAAATTCCATATAAGAAAAATGTGGAATATTGGGAATTTAAAATATTGGCAAAGATTTTGTTTTTAACCCGATGAAAATCAGAGGGTCACGGACAGTAAACTGAAATGTTACAGGTTAAAACGAATTTTCCTTAAATAATTCGAACATTCAACAAACAACCGATGTTAAATCCCTGTTCTGTAACCATATTAAAGATGAACGAATTAATATGAAGAATATACTCTTGTTTGGTGCAGGCAAGTCGGCTACTAGCCTGATCGACTACCTGGTATCAAATGCCCCACGGCAAAAATGGCATATCACCGTTGCCGATCACGACCTGGCGCTTATAAAATCCAAAACCGGTAAATCCTACTATGTTACCCCAGCCGCGATCGATATCCGGGACGAAGCCGCCAGACAAAAACTTATACAGGAAACAGACCTCGTTATCTCCCTGCTTCCTCCTTCGCTCCACATTCTGGTCGCAAAAGACTGCCTGCAATCACGTAAAAACCTGCTCACAGCCTCCTATATCGATCCGGAAGTAAAGAAACTGGAAAAAGAAATAGAAGACGCAGGCCTGCTCTTTATGTACGAAATGGGCCTCGATCCGGGCATCGATCATATGAGCGCCATGAAACTCATTCATTCCATCGAAAAGAAAGGCGGACAAATCTCTGCTTTCCGTTCCTACTGCGGCGGACTGGTATCTCCGGAGAGCAACGATAATCCCTGGCAATACAAAATTTCATGGAATGCACGCAATGTAGTACTGGCCGGTAACTCCGGTGCCTCCTACCGCGAAAAAGGCAAAGTAAAAGAGATCTCCTACCAACACCTCTTCGACCAGCCTAAAACAATTCATATTCCCAGTCTCGGTAAACTGGCTTACTACCCAAACCGCGACTCGTTAAACTACGTCAGCGCCTATAAACTGGAAGAAGTACCCACCTTTATGCGCGCAACCCTCCGCTATCCTGACTTCTGCGAAGGCTGGAGCACACTGGTAAAACTTGGTCTTACCGACGATTCAAAGAAAGTCCAGACTGATAATATGACCTACTATGACTGGGCCAGCCAACACATAGACCAGGATTCATCCATCAGTCATGAAGAAAATATCGCTAATTACCTCGGCATCAGTGCCAAATCAAAAATATTACGCCAGCTGAAGTTTCTCGGTCTCCTCAATGGCGAGACCATTCATCTCGGCGAACAAACAAACGCCTCCGTCCTTCAGCATGTTATCGAATCCAAACTGGGTATGGAAGCTACCGATAAGGATATGATCGTAATGACGCATGAAATTGAGTTTGAAAGAAGAGGCATGACTACCCGGCTCCATAGCTATATGATCGCGCAGGGCGATGACAACGTACGTACTGCTATGTCCAAAACCGTCGGACTACCGCTCGGTATCCTCGCTAAACTTATATTACAGGACAAAGTCACACTTAAAGGCTTACAGATACCTATCATGCCGGAGATCTACAATCCTGTGCTGAAAGAACTGGAAGAATTTAATATACGGTTTGAAGAAAGCTTTGAATAGTCTGCAGCAATACTTTGCAGTAAGTAATACAGTAATAAAACTAAATGCAGCGAAGAACGGCACATTGCCCACCTTCGCTGCATTTAGTTTTTATCGGCTACTGACACTATAAGCTTATACAATCTTTTCCAGTGCCTCGATCATATCAACAATTCCCTCCGTTGCAGGTTTCTCTATCTTCACCAGGTTATTCCGGTACTCCATATGCGGCAACTTCTTATCAATCACAAAAGCCGGCACGCCGTCCTGCAGAAAGTTTACCAGTCCGGCGGCAGGATATACCACCAATGAAGTTCCGATAACGGCAAAAACATCTGCCGACATTACAATAGCCGCAGCATCCTCAATCTTCGGTACCGCCTCACCAAACCATACGATATCCGGACGTAACTGCCCGCCATCCACCGCCATATCTCCCCAATTGATATCGCCTGTAATTTCATAGTTACGGCGTTCATCCAGAATACTGCGCATTTTAAATATCTCTCCATGCAGATGCAGCACCTTTTTCGATCCTGCACGCTCGTGCAGATCGTCTATATTCTGGGTGATGATTTCAACGTCAAATTTCTCCTGTAAAGCTGCTAATCCGATATGAGCAGCATTCGGCATTGCCGCCGTTACATCCCTGCGACGCATGTTATAGAAGTCCAGCACCAACTGCGGATTCTTTTGCCATCCTTGCGGACTGGCAACTTCGTATACGTCATATCCCTCCCATAAACCATCCGTGTCGCGGAAGGTACGTAAACCACTCTCTGCACTGATACCTGCGCCTGTTAAAACAACCAATCTGGGCTTCATTTATACAAGACATTTTTGATTTTTAAATATACGGGTTTTAACATTTACCGTAACTTTAGCGGATAATTAAATAACGGCAATTGAAGATTCTACAGACGATTATACTGTGCGGCATGCTGTTAGTTCAGCTGCAAACATACGCACAGACCGATACCACCAGCGCCCACCCTACTGATAGCGTTGCAGCTACAGCGGAAAGAACATTGACAGCAGCCGATACCACCATCCGTTACCGCATCAACGGGGCATACCTTGGCAGTATATGGAGCGATCTGAAATACACAGTCGCCCGTCCTGCACACTGGAAGGGAAAAGACTACGTGCGCCTCGGCATTGTACTTGGTACTGCCGGCGGTCTGATGGGACTGGATTACGAGATTAAACAGCTTTTCGCACGCAATCATACCAATTTCTGGACAAGCACCGCCAATCAGCTTGAACCATTCGGGAATGCCTATTCGCCATACCTTGTAGGTGGCATGTACCTGGCAGGTGTTATTGCCAAAGACAGGAAGCTGGAGCATATCTCTCTTATGACAGCCAAATCCCTGCTGATCTCTACATTGATCTATACGTTCACAAAATCCGTTGTCAGACGCGGACGCCCCAGCTACTATAATGACCCATTCGTATACAACGCACCTTTCTCCATGGATAAATTCCATACCTCCTTCCCGTCCGGACATATGCTGACGGTTACTTCCGTAGCAACTGCCCTGGCAGAAGCCTATGGGGAAGACCATCCATGGGTGCCATGGGTTACCTATTCTATCGCTATTGCAACAGGTACCACACGTCTATACCACGAAAGACACTGGGCCAGTGATGTATGGTTAGGCGCTTCACTGGGTTACTTCGTAACAAAGGGCATCTACAAACGACATAAAGCTTTGGAGAAGAAAAAAGCATTAAAAGCGCTTCAGATGTATTAAAGATCATGAACGAGGAATAAGTGCCCGCTTCCTTCTTCTATATCTTCTTATCATCAATACGCCCACGACTAATACCAGCAGCAGGGGCCACATGCCTGCCATGTCGATCACAAAGCTCAGGACTCCGTTCCAGCCATCCTTCATTGAAAATAACATGCGGGAGAAGAAGCCAGGACCTTGCGGCGATGTATTGGCAAACGTCTGAAAGAAGGTCAGATGGATAGTACTCATAGCAACATTGTGATCAATATATTGCAGACGGGCCTGTGCTGCCTCAACCTCTACGCGGATATTCTTCAGCTGCGCTTCTACGCTAAGAATATCTTCCACTGTTTTTGCCTGCTGAAGGATGTCGAGGTAGCGTTGTTCTACTTCTTTCTTTGCTTTCATTCGCGCAGCAACATCAATGTATTCTTCAGTAACATCTTTTGCAGTTATGCTTTTGGTAACCAATGTCTGTGCAGTACCGGACAAAGCGTTCAGGCAGGAGTCAAATCGCTGTGCAGGTACTTTGATTTCAATAGCTGTTTCCCAGGAAATATCAGAACGTTGTTCGTTCTCACTGATGATGTAGCCACCGAAGCGCGCTACGATCTGATTAAGTTCGTTTCTGGCATCGTTGTAATCCCGTACGGAATAACGGATTGTACCTTCTTTCAGAATTTTCTTAGGTACTTCTGCGGGGTTATCATTTGTAGCTACGAATGAACTGAGTTTAGCGGAACCGCTACCAGCAGCGGCATCGTCAACAGCAGCCATTTCTTCCATCTGTACCGCTGCAACATTTGTATTTTCAGGAAGACTGGCAGAGCGCCGTCCGCAGGCGGAAAGTAATAATATACCGGCCAATAAAACTAATACGGGGATAAGGTTGTTGCTCAAAACAAAACATCTTCTTGCCATAGGACCATATTTAATGATAAATAAAGCTATAACAAGAAGATGCCTGCAGGAATAAAATTCCACAAATTTATTTCATATCTCCCATTTCGAGGATTGTCTCAAATTCTTCTTCCGTAACGGCGCAGACTGAGAGGCGTCCCTGGCGGATAAGTGAAAGATTCTCCAGTCTTTTTTCGGCCTTCATTTGCGCCAATGTAACTGGTGTTTTGAAAGGCTTCACAGGCTGCAGGTCTACCACAACCCAGTTTGGATCTGGTGTGGTAGGATCCTGGTAGTGCTCTTTCGCTACTTTCGCGATACCTACTACTGCCAGACCTTCATTACTATGATAGAACAGAACCTTGTCGCCTTTCTTCATGCCTTTCAGGTTATTGCGTGCCTGATAGTTACGCACGCCATCCCAGAAGGTATTCCCATCTTTTACAAACTGGTCCCACGAATACTTAAACGGTTCTGATTTAACAAGCCAGTAGTTCATTATCTGATAATTTGAAATTCGTCCTGCCGACTACCAGCCACTAGCCAGTACGTCAGCGATATGCATAGTTTTAATATTCAGGTCATGCTTGCGGATGTAGCCGTCGAGATGCATCAGGCAGGAAAGATCTGTAGAAATGAGGTAATCAGCGCCGCTGGCTATGGCGTTATTGACCTTCTGCTCACCCATTCCGATGGAGATGGGTTCAAACTTAACAGCGAAGGTACCACCGAAACCGCAGCAGGTCTCGCAATCATTCATTTCTTTCAGTTCCAGCCCTTTTACTTTTGACAACAATTTTCGTGGGCCTTCTTTGATACCGCATTCGCGCAATGCGCCGCAGGCATCATGGTAGGTAGCTACGCCGTTGAGGGTAGCACCAAGATCACTCACGTGTAGTACGTCGGTAAGAAACTCTGTAAATTCATACAGGTTTTTACGCAACATCTTTACGTCGTTATGTGCAGCGGAATTGTCAAACAGTTTACCGTAGTAATTACGTACAAAACCGGTACAGGAACCGCTTGGTGCAACTATATAATCTATGGTATGGAAATCCTTTACGAATTTGTTGGCAACGGTGCGGGCTTCATCCCAGTAACCGGCATTAAAAGCCGGCTGTCCGCAGCAGGTCTGATTGGGATTATAATTAACGTTACATCCCAGTTTTTCCAGCACTTTCACCATATTGAACCCTGTTTCAGGAAACAGCTGATCGACGAAGCATGGAATAAAAAGCTGTACGTTCATTGAGTTAGTTCTTTAATTAAAGGCCGCAGTTGGAAGCTGCAGGCAACAGGAATAAGATATACCGGCTGAAACTGTATCTGCAATGAACATCACATATAACAAGTATGGGGCAGTCGCTGTAACTACAGTTGACGCATCATGGAGATCATTTTCAGGGCCGTGATCGCGGCTTCTTCCCCTTTATGCCCATGTATGCCGCCTAGTCTTTCCTGTGCCTGTTCCATATTATTTACGGTCAGGACACCAAAGATCACAGGTACGGGCAATTCAAGATTTAATTGCATCAGGCCTTCGGTCACACCCTTACAAACATAGTCAAAATGCGGGGTTTCGCCTTTGATCACGCATCCGAAAGCAATAATAGCGCCAGGTTGTCTGGACGTTCCTTTTGTCTGTTCCCAGTACTGTTTGCAGGCGAATGGCAATTCAAATGCACCGGGCACGATCACCTTAGATATTTTGGAAACATTGTATTGTGTCAGGGCGCGATCGCAACCTGCAACGAGTTCGTTGATCACCGTATCATTCCATTCGGTATACACCATAACAACACTGGCATCCTCAAGGTTGAGAATGCCAGCATCGTTCAATAAACTTTGATTATGTATTGACATGATCTGAATTAAAATCAGTTACTGCTCACTTCACCGAGGCGCGCCAGGTATTTATCCATTTCGCGGCCTTCAGCTGTCTGAGGATATTTATCGCGGATCTCTTTGTAGATCGTAATTGCTTCAGCAGGTTTGTTTGCTTTTTCCAGTGCCAGACCTGCGCGGAACAGGTAGGTTGGCGCTGTCAGTTCGTTATCGCTGTGATGACCTGCCTTTTTGTAAGATTCGATACCTTCTTCGGTTTTATTCAGCTCCATATAAGCGTCGCCTGTTAAACCGTAAGCCATAGCCTGTACTACCTGATCGCCTCCGTTGAAAGATGTCAGCAAATCTATACCTTTCTGGAAGTCGCCCAGTTTAACGTAGCTAACGCCAGCGTAATATTTTGCTAACTGACCAGTTTTGGTGCTGCCGTATTTATCAATTACCTGCAGAAATCCTTCGTAGTTACCGTCGCCATTCAGCGCGAGACGGAACGAATCTTTTTCAAAGTACTGCTGAGCATGGAAAACCATGTTCTGCGCCTTAGTTTCGTTAGGACCTTTGATGAACTTGCTGTAGGCAAAAGTACCGCCAACTACTACCACTACTACGAGCAGGGCTATGATGATGCTGTTTTTATTCTTGTTGAAGAAGTCTTCCGCCTTGTGGAGTGAATCTTCCAGTTGGAAGTCCTTAGACACAGGAGTATTTTCAGCTGCGGTCTTATTTGTTGTTTCGGTCATTGTTATTGTGGTCGTTAAATTGTTATTTCTTTATTACGGTACAGGTATGGCTGTTGTAAATTCCCGCAAATATAAAAAAGGTTAGCGAATCTACCCGTTTATCTTAAACGGCCGGGATCGCTAACCTTCATCATATTACTTAGTCAACAATGAACGGGTAATCCTGCTGTACATAAACGTCTTTCAACAGTTCGTCATCAGCTGGCCATGGAGACTCTTCTGCGAACTGAACGCAATGTTCAACTTCCTGTTTCACCTTTTCGTTGATAGCTTCAATTTCAGCTTCCGTAGCCCATTTGTTTTTCTGGATAGTAGCTAATACCTGGTTGATAGGATCTTTGTCCTTATACTCTTCTACTTCCTCTTTGGTACGGTATTTAGCAGGGTCACTCATAGAGTGGCCACGATAACGGTAAGTCTTGATTTCCAGCAAGGTTGGACCTTCACCGGCACGAGCGCGTTTTACTGCTCTCTCAATACCTTCGTGTACTGCTTCTGTGCTCATACCATCAATAGTTGCGCTTGGCATATCGTAGGCATTCGCCAGCTTATAGATATCGAGTACGTTAGAAGTACGTTCTACTGAAGTACCCATCGCGTACATGTTATTCTCACAAATGAAAATTACAGGCAGTTTCCACAGCATAGCCATATTAAATGTCTCATGCAACATACCCTGACGGGCTGCACCATCACCGAAGAAGCAAAGCGCCACATTATCAGTGCCTTTATACTGCTCAGCAAATGCAAGGCCTGCTCCAGTACCAATCTGGGCACCTACGATACCATGACCGCCGAAGAAACCTTTATCAGGAGCAAAGAAGTGCATACTACCACCTTTACCTTTGGAACAACCTGTAGCTTTACCATACAGCTCGGCCATACACTCATCAGGAGTCATACCTTTAGCGATCGCCAACGCGTGGTCGCGGTACGCTGTGATGAACTTATCGTCTGGTTTGGTTGCTGTCATCGCACCTGCAGCAATTGCTTCCTGTCCTATATACAGGTGGCAAAAACCACGAATCTTCTGCATCCCATACAATTGGCCGGCTTTTTCTTCAAAGCGGCGCAGCAAGAGCATCAATTCATACCAGTACAGATATGTCTCTTTGGTGAATTTCGTCTTTACGTCTGTTTTTGTAGCCACTGTTTCTTAATTTGTCCGCAAATATAACAGGAAAATCCTAAAAACTAAATACTTTGCAACTTTGCCGGAAACTACTGCCTCCAAACAGCTATTCAGGATGGGCTGATTTCCAGTCTTTCCCGGACCCAGCACGGATTACGGTAAATTTATTTTTAATTCATAACTGATAATCAGAAGTTTAATTTTGCTGTCGCTCAGAAAGATATCACTCGTCCAGTTTAAAAATTATACAGGAAAAAGTTTCACCTTCCATAAACGCATCGTTGGTATCACCGGCCGCAACGGCTCCGGCAAAACCAATCTGCTCGACGCTATTTATTATATATGCTTTACCAAAAGCTACTTCACCAGCAGCGAAGCCCAGAATACCCAGTATCAGACCAACGGGTTCCGCCTCGAAGGTATTATAGACAGGGAAGGGCATGAAGGCCATATCGTATGCACACTTAAAGATGGTAAAAAGGAAATTGCCCTCAATGACGAACAATATGACCGCTTCTCCCAGCATATCGGCCGCTATCCCGCTGTTATGATCGCCCCTGATGATGCTGAAATCATCCTGGGCGGCAGCGAAGAACGCCGTAAATGGCTGGACGCACTGCTTTGTCAGCTGCACCCGGGCTATCTTGAACACCTCATCACCTATCAGAAAATATTACAGCAAAAAAACACCCTGCTCAAATCCATGAACGGCCAGGGTGGTAACCAGGATACACTGCTCGACGTATTTGACGAACAACTGGTATACCATGGTACTCCGGTGTTTGAATGGAGACGTGCCTTTCTGCCCGGCTTTATCCAGCAGGTACAACAACTGTATGATTACCTTGCGGGAAAACATGAAACCGTAAGTATTCAATACCAGTCCGGCCTTCATGACCAGACCTTCACCGAAATGCTTGCCGCTAACCGTTATAAGGATATGATGTTGCAACGTACTACCGGTGGTATTCATAAAGATGACCTCCTGTTCCTGCTGGATGACCATGCCATGAAAACCAGCGCCTCACAAGGTCAACGCAAAAGCTTCCTTTTTGCACTCAAACTCGCACAGTTTGAAGTCATTAAGGCCCATAAGCAGTTCCCCCCACTCCTGCTGCTGGATGATGTATTTGAAAAACTTGATCAGGATAGGGTCGGCAGGTTAATTAACCTTGTCAGCAGCCCCGTCTACGGCCAGGTATTCATTACTGATACGCATGCCTCCAGGATCAGGGAAGCATTTAAAGAAAATGAAGATAACTTTCAATTAGTCGAGATGTAGTAACCTTGAAATACGTATCTTTGCGGCATGCGTTACGGAATTACATCAATGGAGGATGCACTGAAAGATTTTATGTCAAAAAGCCGGCTCAAACCGAGGCTGACCGAAGTGCGCATACAAGAGAACTGGGAACAGCTGATGGGACGAACTATTTCCCGTTATACTGAAAACCTACAGCTGATTGATGGCAGACTGCATATCGCTACAACTGTTGCTCCTCTTAAACAGGAACTCAGCTACTCAAAAGACCGTATTATCAAGCTGGTAAATGAAATGCTTGGTGAGCCGGTAGTAAGAGAAGTCATCGTACGATAACTATTACCTGATTCATATAATTAACAGGGTGTACTATATACAGTACACCCTGTTTTTGTTATAATAACTCAATTAAGCCTGCCAAACCCTACGCACAAAAACACAGCAACCCCGACTGCACCACCACAAAGCATACGTAGCATAACTACTCATACAAATCAGGTATATGTACGCTTTTCAGAAAGAAAGGAAGCCGGTAATTTTGTACTCACAACCCCATTATACGTTATTGAATTTTTTAACCCCCAATTGTTTACGTCATGAAATTCACCAATCTTCAGGAACAGGTTATTCAAAAACCTTTCGTACGGGAACTGGCTATCTGGGACAGATTCTATTCCAGCACCGTTCTTAACTTCAATATGGAAGCTCAAACGCAGTCCAACTGGTGCTGGGCCGCTACTTCCAAAAGCGTTTCCTTCTTTTACTCTGCATTGCTGAACCCATGGACACAATGTAAGATCGCGTCTTCTGAACTCGGACAAACCTGCTGTACATCACCCGTTCCAGGCCCTTGTAATGTACCCTGGTACCTCAATAAGGCCCTCACCCGCACCAAAAACTTTGTAGAAATGAAAAGCGGTACCCTTAGCTGGGAAGCCGTTAAAGAACAGATAGATGCAGGCCTCGTTGTAGGCACGCGTATCGGCTGGTCTGGTGGTGGCGGACACTTTATGGTCATCTACGGTGTGTCAAAAGTATTAAGCACGAAATACTTCCATATCGACGACCCTATCTACGGAAAAAGTGTACTCACCGTTAGTCAGTTCTCCACTAACTACCAGGGCAGCGGCTCATGGACGCACAGTTACATCACGAAAAAACACTTTTACTTTATGTGGATCAAAGACCTCGTATTCAAAACGGAACTGCTCAAACCTATCCCTGATATACGTCCGCTCATCCGCTTACAACGTCCGGATATCAAAGCCGACAAAAGCGCTGCGGAACTAGAACTGAGCTTCGCCCATCATGCCTATGTGGTAGGACTTACCGACATCGATAAAGATATCGTGGTACCTGAAAGACCTGCATCACTACGTGTGATAGAACTCGATCAGAAAAAACCGATTGCACTTTATGATCTGGCCACTACAGAAGAAGATCCGCAGGTACTACAGGTAAGCACGGATGATGATTACCTGAACCGTATTGAAAACGGTATGGAGAAAATCAAATCCAGTCTGCAGGAAAAAGAAATAGAAGGCGAAATGAGCGTATTAAAGTTCCCGGCACTAAACCTGGAAGCGCTCTGGCTAAGAACAGAAGGCAGACAAAACGACCGCTATTACCTGATCCGTCACTTTGGTCAGGAAGATACCGTACTCGATGAAGGCCGTTTCAAAGAACTAATACTAAGACAGAAAGCTGTCACTGAAAAACAGGATGACCTGATGGGTGCCTGACAAATAAAAAAAGCCAGTCTGACGCAGACTGGCTTTTTCAGATATATCACAGATGGATCAATTTTTAGCAAATCCCTTTATCAGCATATTCACATCATTTATATGCAGCGTGGTGCGAAGATTCACCATTACAAACTCTCCTTCATCCTGTACCAGGATCACCACATTCCCTAACTCGTCGTCTGCACCTTTGTTAAGCAGGTATACATTAGCTGTTTGTTCCCGCACCTCCACCAGTGGCTCAAACCCGTCTTTATCAATCAACGTCTGTTTAAGCCTTTGTATTGCTGCTTTATCAATCGGAGACACGCCGTCGGCCTCCAGCGCGTACACTTTTATCTTACGCACTTTCCCCAGGATCTTTTTCAATGGCACTCCCTCTTCTTCCATAACGCTGCGCGGAATAATCCAGCTGGCAAGTTTAAGGGGCACTATTCCTACACCGATACGGATGCCATCCATCTCTCCACGGTACTCACGATAGAACTTACGAAGTGATTTTTTCTGCGCGATGGCCGGACTAATTGCCAGTAAAAGCGATGCTACAAGAATAGGAAGGAATTTCATAATGATGAATTGATCTGTGGTGATTTAAATAGGTTATTTCTTGACGTGCTGCAGTTTATCAAAACCGTTTATATTCATGCTATTGGCCAGCTGACTGATCTCGTTCAGGTCGATATCTCCTATCAGGCTCATAGCAAGAAACTCAGCGTCGCTGCCTACCAGCATGATTAGCTCGGCAATATTACCTTTGGCATTCTCTTTTACCAGGAAACGAAGATCGTCTTTTCCATCGCGAACAGTCATCAGCTCTTCAAATTCTTTGTTGAGCATTGCTGACGCTTCTTTGAATAAGGCGTTCCCGCCTTTGGCATTTTCTCTGGCAAGGATACGTAATCCGCGGATCTTTTTTACAATCTGCATGAACTGTTTTCCTTCCATAGAATGTATATCCAGCTTGCTGAACATACTGAACATCTTTGGTGTTACGCTGATCAGCGTAAAGCTCTGATCGTTCTCATACTTCTCAAAAAAACGATCAATACCACTACCCTGCTGGGCAAAGAGTTGCAAACCGGCTACTGTCAACAACAGCGCCAATAACAAAAAGCGTTTCATAAGTTTTTTTTTATATCAGATTATTAGAATGGCCGGTATTAGTTTGCTTTGAGCTTGTCTGTCGCTTCATTGAAGTAAGACAGCTTCTGTACCTGCGATGTACCTTTGTTGAGATTGCGAGATAGCAGTGCCAGCGCTTTCTGTGTCATGGCAAATGCCTCTTCAGGATCATCATAAGTATCGGCCTCGATACTTCTTTCTGCCAGCACCTGCTCATGCCTGCTCTCAAAGCGTTGGGCGGCGTAGCCAATTCCTACAGCCATCAGTACTACAGCGGCATATTTCATCCAGTGATGCCATGCCATTGTTCTCACGACGCCCTGCGGCTGTGATTGTGCGATCAGCAATTCAATATCAGGGAATACAGGTTCAGGAATATCTGCTTCTGCAGCGAAGTAGCCAAACAGTGGCTGTACATCTTTCAGATCAGCAGGCAGATCATCCCGCTCTGTATTGAAAAAAACACGCAGCGCTTCTTCTTCTTCCAATGTGGAAGCTCCATCCCAGTAACGGTCTAATAGTTCCCTGACCTTGTTAAACTCCATACACTTGCAGTTTTTGTAATTGTTCACGTACCGTTTTCCTCGCCCGGTGAAGATTGATCTTCACCTCACTCAACTCAATAGCCAGTGCATCGGCTATTTCCTGGTAACTGTATCCTTCGATATCTCTTAATTGTATAATAGTACGGTATTTCTCAGGCAATGCACCGATAATACGATGCACCCTGTTCATCACGTCCTGCTTTTCTGCAACGGTATGCGGACTTTCCTGGTGTACAGCCGGTAACGCTGTTGCTTTGTCCAGGTCTTCCGCACGTCTGTATTTCCTCGCTTTCAGTTTATCCAGCGCCAGGTTACGTACAATCCGCATACACCATGCTTCCATGTTCTGCAGGTCAGACATCTTCTCCTGTTGCTGCCATACTTTTAGCAGGGCATCCTGTGTTACATCCATCGCATCATCCTCGTTTTCCAGTAACCTGTAGGCAAAGCGGTACAGCTTCTGCCTGACGGGAACTACCTGGGAGAGAAAGATTGATAAAGACATATAAAACAGATTCCTTGTGCTAAGTTACAGTATACCGTTGCTGCTTCCGATTCCGATCCACTCTCCTTCCATCCGGGATGCTACAGGGCGTTTACATAAAGAAGACGACTGGTAAAATACTTTGTTACAGAAAAAGGAAAACTTTTTTTGAGATAATACTAACCTAATAATAATGAAGTGGTTACAACTTTATACGTGGATCTACAATGGTATATAGGAGGTCGGCCAGCAAGTTAATGATCACAAATATGCCTGCTGTAAATAATACAGATCCCATCAGTACGGGGAAGTCAAACTTTTCCAGGGCATCCACTGTAATTTTGCCAATCCCTTTCCATCCGAAGATATATTCTACAAAGAACGCCCCGGCAAGCAACTCTGCAAACCAGCCCGTAATGGCTGTGATAACAGGGTTAAGCGCATTACGTAGCGCATGTCTGAATACAACTATCCGTTTGGGCAATCCTTTGGCATAGGCAGTGCGGATATAGTCCTGGTGCAACACGTCCAGCATAGCGCTCCGCGTCAGTTGTACAATGATAGCCAGCGGACGGATACCCAATGTTATAGCTGGCAACACCAGGTTGCGCAGGTTAAGTGTACGGCCTGCAAATGCGTCGGTTTCATACAGACTACCCGTCATATGCAGACCGGTATACTCGCTGAACACAAAACCGAACAGGTATGCGATGACAATCCCCATAAAGAAGGAAGGTGCAGAAATACCGACTACACTCGCAAATACAGCCCCTGTGTCCATCCAGGTATTCTGTTTTACTGCGGATAATACGCCCAGTGCAATACCGGCCACTGTGGCAAACAACATAGCGGCAACAGCAAGGGTGAGCGTGCCAGGTAATGCTTCTGTCAGTATTTCCCATACATCCTTTTTCCCCTGGTAAGAGCGGCGCAGATAAGGCGTCTTCAATACCAGCAGCCTGTCTGCGGGTAAAGCGGCCAGCTTCAGGTAATTCAGGGATGTTGTTGCTTCTTCAACCGAATGTACTGCTATCGGTGAGAGGTCATTTACATACAAAAGGAACTGCACCGGTAGTGGTTGATCCAGGTGCAGTTCCTTTCTTACATTTTCCAGCGAAGTCACATCTGCGCGCTGTCCCAGCGTCAACCTGGCCGGATCGCCCGGCAGTACGTTGAACAGGAAGAATACAAGTACTACTACTCCAAACAGTACCAGTATGCCATAACTGAGTTTACGCAGCAGAAATCTGAACATGCGGTTTATGGTATATCGTTATAATGCCATTTTCCTTTGATGGTACCTTTTTCCAGTAGAATCAGACAAGGATTACTTCTGCCGGCTGTTTTAATAGCGGTTCCATCCATCTGAACGAATGGGAACTGCAACCCGTGCGCAGCGGTAAAAGCCGAGATATCTGCTTTTGAGGAAGCGGTTACACCGTAAATGTAAATTTTTCCGGCTTTCATCTGCTCCTGGAGTGCATGCATCTTTGCATCCCAGCCCTCTCCGGCTTCATGAACATTCTTCACCAGGAAGAGGTATACCGGTGACGGTTCGGCCAGGATAGCCTGGGTCTGATTTACCCCGTCTGCATCTGTCAGGATGAAATCTTTTACCGGCGCTTCTCCTACTGCTTCTCTAACCAGTTTATCCCGACGGTCTACATATACCCAGGTACTGTCTGACCATGGATAGTTATCTGCCGTAAACTCTTTCTCTTTGCCATCTTTGGCATAGATCAGTACTGTCTCATATTCAGCAGGGCGTGCACCTGGCGGCAGTTTCATTTTCTCCGGAATGTTGTTACCTACTTTGTAACCCAGGCAGTCTACTATAGGCAGATGCTCCAGCGTATACCATTGCAGGCCGCCGGCAAAGGCAATGGAAGCTATGACCAGTCCCAGGGTCAGTCTCCTGCTGAACACAGGCTTGATACGTTTATTATACAGGAAGATGATGAGTATCATTACCAGCAGGATCACATCCTTCCAGAAAGTCTGTGCAGCAGTCAGCTTGATACAGTCACCGAAACAGCCACATTCTTTGATCTCTCCGCTATACAATGCATAGCCGGTCAGGAAGGTAAAGAAAGTGATCATAATCAGCAGCAGTATCGATACCAGGCGCATGCTGTAACCTAATAATAAGGCAGCACCAAGAGCGATTTCCAGCACATTCATGATGATAGAATATGCCAGGGAATAGGGAGAGAGGAAGGTCATATGCAACACTTCAAAAAACTCTTCCATCTTATAACTGAGCCCCAGCGGGTCATTTGCTTTGACCAGACCGGAGAAGATAAACAATACGCCTACAATAATTCTTAATAGGTTCAGGAGCAATTTCATGGACATCTTTTTTTCGGTGCTGACATACTTACTTGCAGATCACCACATTATTCTATTTTTGCTGGGCAAAATAATCAATAAAATGCAAATGGATACTATGGAAGGGAAGAACGGCGAATATCCCACGATCAATTGCCAGGGCAAGCTGTTAGACTTGTCCAAACCAGTTGTGATGGGTATTATTAACATCACGGAAGACTCGTTTTTTGCCGGTAGCAGAACACAGCATATTGATCTTATCCTTCAGAGAGCCGCCCAGTTGCTGGAAGAAGGCGCTCAGATACTGGACATTGGCGCACAAAGCACCCGTCCCGGATCGGTTTCTGTAGGACCAGATACAGAACTCGAGCGCCTGTTACCTGCTGTACGATTGCTCAAAGAGCACTTTCCGCAGGCTATCCTATCCATAGACACTTACTATGCAAAGGTAGCGGAACAGACTGTTAATGCAGGTGCAGCGATTATAAATGATATCAGTGCAGGCGACCTTGATACTGACATGATTCCCACAGCAGGCCGGTTGCAGGTACCCTACATTGCCATGCATATGCAGGGTACGCCCGCAGACATGCAACAACAGCCCCACTACGAAAATGTAGTGCAGGACGTGCTCGACTATTTCATCCGCAAACGCGCCCAATGCCTGGAAGCGGGTATCAATGATATTATCTTCGACCCCGGATTCGGCTTCGGTAAAACAATGGCGCATAATTATACCCTGCTTAAAAGACTACAGGTTTTTCATATGCTGGAATGCCCCCTGCTGATCGGTGTGTCAAGGAAATCTATGATCTACCGCCTGCTAGACAGTTCGCCTGCAGAAGCCCTCAATGGTACTACCATACTCAATACCATCGCCCTGCAGCAGGGCGCGCATATACTAAGAGTACATGATGTGAAAGCGGCCATCGAAGCCATAAAGATTACCCAGTATATGAATAGACTATAGCTATATAAATATTCGCTATTTTTACAATCTATGGAGGACTTATTTAGTTTTTACGGATACCGTTTCCACTGGCTCAATATACTGGACCTGGCCATCGTCATCTTCCTGGTTATACAGCTATACAGACTGCTGAAAGGAAGTCTGGCCTTCAATATCTTCGTGGGGTTGTTAATGATATATCTTGCTTACTTCATTGTACAGCGCCTCGAGATGCCGATTCTAAGCACCCTGCTGCAAAGTTTCATCAACGTTGGCCTAATCGCCATTATCATCATCTTCCAGCCGGAAATACGTAAGTTCCTGCTGGTACTGGGCAAGAAAACGCCGTTAAGTAAAGACAGCTTCTTTACCAAACTGTTCCTTCCTGACAAATTCAAGAGCTATAAAGAAGAAGAGAATATCATCAATGAAGTGATCACTGCTGTAGCCCGTATGGCCGGCAGCCGCACAGGTGCACTGATCGTCATTGCTAATACTTACCGCGTGAAATTTGATACTGCGTCCAGCATTGCTATTGACAGTAATATCAATGCCAAACTACTGGAAAGTATCTTCTGCAAAGGAAGTCCGCTGCATGACGGCGCACTGATCATCGTTGGCAACAAGATCCTTGCGGCCAAAGTCATCTTACCGGTGTCAGAAAACCCTAACCTGCCTACCCGTATCGGTCTTCGTCACCGCTCTGCCGTAGGTATTACAGAGCATAGCGATAACCTGGCAATTATTGTGTCTGAAGAGCGGGGTACTATATCATACGCCCAGGACGGGAATCTTGTGCAGGACATTTCGCTGGAGGAGCTGAAGGTGAAGATGTATGAGGTGATGGTGGATGGGTATGCATAATCTTATTCGCAGTAGCAGGATCGTTCCTGATTAACTATCTGCTTAAAGCAAAAAGGCGACGTCATTACTGACGTCGCCTTTTTACTATTAAAAGAGATCTTGCTCTTATTTACCGTTCTGCAGTGCAGCAGGAGCGATCGGAGCGTTCGCAGCTGCTTCAGGAGCACCTTTCACTACATCCAGCAGCTGTACGTCGAAGATCAGTACAGAGTTAGCAGGGATAGGACCACTTGCCTGTAAGCCATAACCTAAAGTAGAAGGGATCAGCAGGGTTGCTTTTGTACCTTTCTTCAGGGAAGCGATACCAACGTCCCAACCTTTGATCACGAAACCGCGACCGATAGGGAATCTAATAGGCTCAATACGTGCGCCCGGTCTTAAAGTTGTATCCTGGCTGGAATCAAACACTTTACCATCAGTCAGTTTACCAGTGTAGTGTACTACTACAGTATCGCCATCCTGTGGTTTTTCGCCTGTACCTTCCTGAGAAACGGCAACATATACGCCTTCAGGAGTAGTGGTAGCAGTCAGTTTATTTTTATCCAGGTATTCTTTGATAATCTTATCGTCTTTAGCTTTCTGTTTTGCACCAGTGTAAGTACCTACTACTACGAAAGTCAAATTCAATTTATCACCAGCTTTCGCCATTGGCGGGCGCTGAGGTAAGCTATCGATAGGAATGGAGAAAGTAGCGCTATCGCCTTCTTTCAGCATTACCAGACCATCCATCAGGTCGTATTTGTTTGTAGATTTAGAGATCACGAAAGGTACAGGACCGCCTGCAACTTTGCGGGATTCAACGATTACGGAATCGTTCAGGCTCTGGATGATATTCAACAGTACAGTGTCGCCCAGCTTCAGCTGCGCGCCGCTTCCTGACTTATGAACTACGAAATCCACGCCACCTGGAGTTTTTTTGGCACCACCACCGGCGCCGCAGCTAGCCAGGATGAGGCCTAATGCTGCAACTAGCAACTGTTTGTTCTTTTTCATTTGACTGTATTAGTAGGATTGAATAACTTATTGTAACTGCTCTTCGTTTTCTTTAATGGCTTCGATAAAATCTTCTACTGTCTTATCAAGTGTCTCTGAGCTATGCCCGCCGGAAGCGTGGAAATGGCCGCCGCCGTCAAAGTATTTCCGGGCGAAAGTATTCACGTCGAAGTCTCCTTTTGAACGGAAAGATAATTTGATTTCTGAGTGACGGTCAATGATCAATGCCGCCAGTTTAATACCCTGAATCGACAGGAGGAAGTTCACCACTCCTTCCGTATCGCCAGTCTGCAGGTCAAAACGCTTCAGGTCAGAATAAGGAATTGCGATTAAAGCAGTGTTATATTCGTAGTAAACTTCCATACGGTTCAGCAGGCTATGCCCCAGGAACCGAAGGCGGTTTTCAAGGAAATTGTCATAAATAGCGGAGTGGATGATCTCATGTCTCAGACCGCGATCAAACAGATCAGCCACCATACGGTGTACCCTTGCAGAGGTAGACGCAAACCGGAAAGACCCGGTATCTGTCATTGTACCTGCATAGATACACTGTGCCATGTCTTCGTTAATATAGTTCTCATCACCCAACTTATAGATCGTTTCGTATACCAGCTGTGCGGTAGAAGCCGCTGTGGTATCGCTGATGCCATAGTCAAAACTTGGATGCGGCTCCAGGTGGTGGTCTATCAGGACCTTGGTACAGGCCATCTGTGTCAGATAAGGCTCCATGCTCTTCGTACGATACAAGGCATTGAAATCCAGGCAAAACAGCAGATCAATACCGTCCAGCGCCTTCAGCGCTTTCTCCTGCATGGACTCAAAATCAAGTACTTCTTTCGCTCCCGGCATCCAGATCAGGAAGTCCGGATAGTTTGTAGGGGATATAACGGTTACATCGTGCCCTTTCTGTTTCAGATAATGATACAGGGCCAGTGATGAGCCCATTGCGTCTGCATCGGGTTTCTGATGCATTGTTATTACCACTCTTTTAGGGGTCTCCAGCAAAGGCTTAATTTCCTCTATCCGCTTCATTCTTAACCTTTAAATATGCAGGCTTACCTGCTTTTATATTAACAATAAAATGTAACCGTTTTTCATCAAAAAATGAAGTGCGAAGTTCTCTTTTTTTTTTCACTAAACAAATTCTAGCTACATTTGCGCGCAAATTAGTTAATTAGGAATTCTAAATATATGGCTAACAACAGAACTTTTACAATGATTAAGCCGGATGCCGTAGAAAACGGGCATATTGGTGGCATTCTGGACAAAATTAACGCAGCAGGTTTCCGTATTGTAGCGATGAAAATGACCCGTCTTTCTGCAGAGAAAGCTGGCGAGTTTTACGCAGTACACAAAGAAAGACCTTTCTACGGTGAGCTGGTTGAATTTATGAGCAGCGGTCACATCGTGGCAGCAATCCTCGAAAAAGCCAATGCTGTTGAAGACTTCCGTAAACTGATCGGTGCTACCAACCCTGCTAACGCAGAAGAAGGTACTATCCGTAAACAGTATGCTGAGTCTGTAGGCCGTAACGCTGTTCACGGTTCTGACTCTGACGAGAACGCAGAAATCGAAGGTAACTTCTTCTTCTCCGGTCTGGAAAAATTCTAATCCGCTGACCGGTAGTCTCCTGCCGGTAGAAAATATCAAAGGTCGTCCGTAGAACGGACGGCCTTTTGTGTTTAGCGCCCTTCTTTCTTATCTTGCCGCCTATGTGGGATATTTATCTTAGAGGATTCCGGTCATATCTTCAGCTGGAACGTTCGCTCTCTGCCAATTCTATTGAGGCATACATCCGCGATGTTGAAAAATTAACGCAATATCTGCTGTCTGCCGGTAAACAAATGCCGCCTGCTGAAGTGACCCTTGCCGAACTGCAGGAATGTGTACAGTGGATCGCTACCCTGGGGATGACCGCTACCTCCCAGGCCCGCATTATTTCCGGTATCAAAGCATTTTACCGCTACCTGGTGCTGGAAGACGTTGTACAACAGGACCCTACCCTCCTGCTGGAAGCGCCTAAAACCAGCCGTGTACTACCTGACGTCCTCAATTTTGAGGAAATAGAACAGATCATTGCCCATATCAAGGCAGGTACGCCTGAAGGCCAGCGTAACCGGGCTATCCTGGAAACCATGTATAGCTGCGGCCTGCGTGTCAGCGAAGTGATCACCCTGAAAATCTCCCAGCTGCATTTTGATGCCGGCTTCATACGGGTAGTGGGTAAAGGTAATAAGGAGCGGCTTGTGCCTATCGGCAGCGATGCCATCAAATACATCAATATCTATAAGGACGAAGTCCGCGTACACGTTCCCGTTCAGCGGGGACAGGAAGATATCCTGTTTTTGAACCGTCGAGGCGGTGCCCTCTCCCGTGTAATGATCTTCCTCGTTATCAAAGACCTGGTAGCCCAGGCAGGTATAGAAAAACAGGTCTCTCCCCATACCTTCCGCCACTCTTTTGCCACTCACCTGGTGGAAGGAGGCGCGGACCTCAGAGCTGTGCAGGAAATGCTGGGCCATGAAAGCATCACCACTACCGAGATCTATACGCACCTGGACCGTGAGTACCTCAGAGATACCCTCCGCAGGTTCCATCCCCGGTTCTGATAAATACAGGTCTATCTTATATATCAAATCTTCCCGACCGCCAGGCGTACATGACAGTCCTCTCCTCCCAGACTGCTTCGGACTGCTGCATGTCTTTACCACTACTTCCACGACCGCAGGATGAAGACAGTCATATGCCCTATTATTACCGTAATGTTAACTCTGTTTTTGCGATAGTTGGAACGCCTGTGATCTGTGTCTTGTATGTAAATCCTTTACTCTGTATAAACCTAAACCTACAAAATGAAAACTCAACGTTTCCTGCCTGTTGCCGGCATTTTATTGTCTGCCGTATTCTTTTCCGCATGTTCAAAAGACGATGCCGCCCAACCTCTACTTCGTGCAGACAATGAAGTAGCGGTTACCACACAGGCTGTAGCTGTAGCTATGAACAGCTGGATGACAGGCATTGCTGACAACACCAGCATCGCGGCCCTGTCTATCCCAGGCACGCATGACAGTGGCGCACGTGTAGAACCTGTAGCCGGTACTGCCAAATGCCAGGACCTGACCATTGCACAGCAACTGGAAGCGGGTGTACGTTTCCTTGACATCCGTTGCCGCCATTTCGGCAATGCATTCACCATCCACCATGGCGCTGTGTATCAGAACATGAACTTTAATGATGTACTGCTGGCATGCACCAACTTCCTGACTAGCCATCCGAAAGAAACCATCGTGATGAGCGTGAAAGAAGAACACGATGCGGCTGACAACAACCGTACATTCGAACAGACCTTTGACACCTATGTACAGCAGTACTCCAAATTCTGGTACACCGGCGCTACTGTTCCTAACCTGGGCCAGGTAAGAGGAAAGATCGTATTATTGAGAAGATTCGGCGCATCTTCCACACCTAAAGGTATTGAGGCAACCAACTGGGCCGACAATACAACATTCACTATCAGCAACAGTAACGCAACGCTGAAAGTGCAGGACCAGTACGTTGTGCCTGACAACAATGCAAAATGGACTACCGTAACAAACCTGTTCAACGAGTCGCGCACACAGCAGAACAACACCCTCTACATCAACTTCACCAGCGGTTACAAATCACTGATCTTCGGTATCCCAAGCATCACTACTGTTTCTGGCAACATCAACCCAAGAATCAATACCTACTTTACCAGCAATACACAGGGTAGGTATGGTATTATTCCGATGGATTTTGTGAATGCAGAAAGGGCGTCTATGATTGTAAATACCAATTTCTAATCCGGACAATTTATTACCTGATAAAAGCGGCCGCCTGCGATGCAGGCACCCTTTTCAGGCCAATGGTACAAACGCCTGAAGGGCTGGTCTTTACAGACCGGCCTTTTTCAATGCAGAAGCTTTCTGCGAAACCAGCGCAGGCTTATTGTTTACCTGTGTGAAATATTACCTTTTCCCCAGCTATCCTCTTTTCATATGTGGTCGTGCCGGTCATCTGCGTCCCTGCAATTGTTCGTCATCACGAATATCACTATTCCGGGAACACTGGACGTCACCGGCTTAAATTTCAGCACCGGGGTATTAAAGGGTACTTTCAAATCACTGATCAGCCGGGAGGCTTCTTCCGAAGGTTTTAAAAATCCTGCAACTATTATGGGCAGCTTTGATCTGCGTGCCCTTAACTGATCACTGCGCTACTGCGGTGATATGTCGCTTTTATTCGTCAGCGCCTGATTATTTTATTATTGGGGGTAGGCTGAATATGGGTTAATGTTTCATATTATTTCGTTGTCAAAAGGTCACTAAGAGGTCACTTCGATATCCCGGGGATATTGAGGTGACCTCTTAGTGACCTTTTGGTGGTTATATGGATGGAAGATGAAACCGAAACCAAGCCATTAACTGCGGCTTGGGAAAGGGGATTTTGCAGAAGATGGCAGCGGCGGGCCGGCGGGCAGGTATGGAGCAGTCAGCTTGTTGGCGTAGACTGGTGTAAGGTGTGCAACGCCTGTATTTACGGTTGCGGAAGTTATTGGAGCGTCTGTATAGGACAAAAAAAAACGGCTGTCCCTGATTGGGGAGCAGCCGTTATAAGTTAGTGTGTATGTGCGGGTTACCAAACGAAAGATGTGGGCTGGCAGTACTTCATATAGGTTAAATAGTGCTGAAATATGTTAGTGTCTGACCAGTGAAGACTTTCGTCCGGTTACTGCCCAGCTGCCCAACCAGCCGGGTGTTTTTCTGAAGGCGCTTTCCCTGATATTGATATTAATCGTTGTGCAGGGTGCTACAGATCTTCTTCCCGGCATCATGGCTGTTGCGGGATCTTCTTCCCATACCAGCTGTTTATCGCGGTAGACCTTAAAATAGATATCAGGTCCATTTTCATGACCGGGTTCGCTGACAGTTGACCATTTGGAGGTCAGCTCCTTTTTGCTGAAGCGGAGCTGATACTTACCCTGGTCATCGGTGCGTGCGCATCCCAGTAGGCGATGGTTTCCGACATTGTACGCTTCGACTCTAAGTTGTGATTGTCCCTCGCTGGCCTGTAATCGCCTGACTGTGCCGGCGATTATCCATGTACCATAATTGGCCCTGATCTGACTCCAGCATTCTACTGGAATAACGTATGCATAAGCGGCGACGTATCGCTGTCCTGAACGGGTCCAGTGCGGCACCACGGTACTCAGGTGATAGTTGGAGACTATTCCCCTGATGCCTGCCTGTTCGGGCATATGGTGCAGGCTGATATCCAGTTCAAGTGGTTCCGTAAAAAGGTGCAATTGTTCCCAGGTCAGCGTAAAGTTTCCCCTCTCATCTAACGTTGTCTCAGCGAGCAGGCGTTCCTGCTTGGCTTCGACCTGTGCGCTGGTAAGCTGACCGGGACCATTGTAAATATAGTTTTTGGGGTCGTTTCCGGTGGGGCAACGGCCATCTGGCAAGTATACGCGGAGGCGTGCATTTACCAATGGCTCTGTACAATCATCTGAGATAAATGCAGAAATGTTTCCGATTAACAGGTAACACATAGCTGAAAGCTTTAAATATTAAAAGAAGGGGTTAACAATAAGGTAACCTCAATCTGGCTGATATGGATAGCCGCTTTTTTTTCTCTGCATGTCTAACAAAGGAAGAACAAACATGGGTAGAAAGGCCCATTGCTATTGCTCGTATGAGTCAAAGAACTTAACCATAACTCACGATGCAAAGATTAGGAAGTTCTTACAGTGAGACAAGCGTTATACTACTGTTTGGAGAGAATGCGTAGTTCTACGCATTTTTCCTGTGAAAGTACGCGGTCTATACTGTGTTACGGCGTACAAATATTTGTATAAATCACTGATTATCAGATGAAAGAATTTCCTGGAACACTTCATCATACAAAGATGTTATATACGTAGATGCTTTGCCAAGTGATTATTTATAATAATTTTACCACCAACTTAAAACCACAGCACAACATGGACATTCCTAAACACTTCCCCCCAGACACGGGCGATTTCATCTCCAGAAAGGAAGCCGATAGACTAAGGGACAATTACTTCAAAAAGAAGCACAAAAAACACGGTAATGAATTTATCCAGGCTTATTTCTTTGGTAAAGAGAAATTACTGGAATTACTGAATTGTCAGGAAGATATCGCAGGCTTACGTATTTACTACGGAGATGACAGCGACATGGATGGAAAAGACGACAAAAAAATGGTGATTTACGCTGTTGATAAAGCAGGTAAAAACATCCTTTACCGGAAAAAACAACAAACAGAGGTGAACGCTTTCGCGGCTACAGCTGCAGCTAAAGGCAGCGTGAATGATGAAGACGACGGTGGAGCACTGGATAATGGTCTTCCATGCCCTGCTGATTGTCCGTGAGTGGTTCATCAATTAAACCCAAACTAAGTGTACATTCATCTGATTTTGTTTTACATTATGGGGGGGATCGAATGCTTGCTTTTGATCCCCTTTAGCATTCACTACGGGAGGCTTGACAAAAGCAGTAAGTGGATTTTTTATTTCCTGATATCCAGTATCATTTTCGCCGGCGGTTCAAAATTAATTGCGCAGATATGGGGTAATAATCTCTGGTTCTACAACACGATGTATTCCCTGCAGTTTATAATTCTTTCCCTTTATTTCCATGCAGTGATCAAATATAAAACGGTGCGCACGATCATCCTCGCGATGATTCCTCCGGTTCTAGCTTTTGTCATTCTGGATTATGTGAAACTCGAGGGGCCTAATGCATTCAACTCCTATGCTATATCAGCCGAGACCTTTATCCTGATGATCTATTGTGCTATCTTTTTCTACCAGCTGCTGCGTGACGATGAGCTGGTCAGACAATCGGTTTTTATTAACTCATTGCCTGACTTCTGGTATAACTCAGGAATCTTCGTTTATCACTGCGGTTATTTTCTCTTTTCCCTTGCTTATAACCTAATGAACTTCGGATACCAGGGTGTAAAAGGATCTACAAGGCTGACACTGGCGGTAACCTTTATTGCCGGTATTATTCAGCTGATCCTTTTGTATATTGGTCTCACAAAAGTTAAAAAGATCCGTTCATGATTTTTTCAGACCTGCTTATTATCGGGACCGCTGTGATGTTATTACTGAGTATCCTGGTGATCGTACTTGTGATTTTTCAGCAGAAACAGGTAATACAACATAAACTGGCCATCCGCGATAAAGACCTCCAGCTACAGAAAGAGCGATTAATGGCTATCTTGCAGGGCCAGGAGCAGGAAAGGAAACGTATTGCAGAAGACCTGCATGATGAGGTGGGCGCACAGTTATCCGTACTTAAACTCAATCTTAACCAGTTACAACCATTATTGAAGACCGAAAACAAAGAACTGGAACAGTTAAAAGAGACAAAAGACTTTACTGATACGATCATTCAACATCTCCGCTTCATCTCCCAAAGCCTCCACCCGCAGGCGCTCGAAAATCTTGGATTATCCAAAGCCCTTGATTCGTTCTGTAACCTGATGAACAAAAACAAACAGGTGAAGATCTCTTTCAAAGACGAAGGGAACCCGCACCACGTTGATATAGAAAAGGCACTGAACATTTATCGTGTAGTACAGGAACTCATCAATAATATCCTGAAACACGCGCAGGCAACCCAGATTGAAATTACTTATCAGTGCAATGCAAATGCCTTGCAGATCAACGTAGTGGACAATGGTAACGGCTTACTGGTGGCATCTCTGGAAAAACCAGGCCCAAGAACGGGTAGCCTGGGACTGAGAAATATAGAAAGCCGCCTCAACGTTATTGGTGGAACGATCTCTTACAGCGCTGGCATCGGCGGTGGTACCAATGCAGAAATAAGAGTGGAAAATTATCAAAGCGCTGAGGAATAAGACGATTTTTTCTAGCTTTGTCCTGCTGAACAGCCGATAATCCTTGACCGGGGAACTTCGTACCCGTTATACTGTCACACAATTATGCTGTTCTGCAAGGGACAATTCTATCAAAATACTTAAACAGCCTCCCCTATGGTGAACAACATTAAGGTGGCCATTGCCGACGATCATAAGATCTTCCGCAGCGGTGTTATTAATACCCTCACCCCATATGAGAACATAAGTGTTGTATTTGAAGCTGAAGATGGGGCGCACCTCCTGCAGATAATGGAAGATCAGCAACCTGACGTTATCCTGATGGATCTGAAGATGCCTAATATGGACGGCATTGAGGCCACTAAAAAAGTGCGTGAGAAATACGCAAATGTGAAAGTCATTGTACTCACAATGTATGAAGACGACAACTTCATTGTACACCTCATCGAAAATGGTGCAAACGCATATCTGTTGAAGAATGCGGAACCCGGAGAGATCTATGAAGCTATCTGTACCACGTATGAAAAAGGTTTTTACTTCAATGAGAACGTAAACCTGGCCCTGCTCAAAAAAGTGATGCACAAGAACAAGCAGCACTTTAAGCCCACTTTCAGAAACGAAGTACAGCTTACTGACCGTGAGCTGGAAGTATTACGACTGATCTGTAATGAGTATACCACACAGGAAATTTCAAAGGAAATATTCCTCAGTCCACGTACAGTAGAAGGGCTTCGCCAGAAGCTGCTGGAGAAAACAGGTGCAAAGAATATCGTCGGTCTAGTCATGCATGCTTTCAGAAACGGACTAATAGAATGATAAGTGGGTTGATGGTATGGTAAAGAAAGTTCATCTTTGCAACTCATTAAACCACCAAACGAAACACATATGAAACCGTTATTCCGTTACCTGTCAGCAGGTTGTTCCCTGCTGCTTTGCGCACAGTTATCTTTCGCTCAGGGCGTTAAGATGCCGGCGCCAAGCCCTGGTCAGACAATACACCAGGATTTTGCACTGTCATTTGTTGAAGTGAACTATTCCCGTCCGGCAGCGAAAGGCAGAACGATCATGGGCGACCTGGTTCCTTACGATAAAGTATGGAGAACAGGCGCAAATGGCGCTACTGTTATCACCTTCGGTGAAGATATTAACTTTGGCGGTACAGCTGTAAAAGCAGGTAAATATGGTCTGCTGACCATCCCTGGTAAATCTGAGTGGACTGTGATCCTGACTAAAAGCCTGGATGTTACCAGCCCTGCAGCTTACAAGCCAGAGAACGACGTAGTACGCGTAAAAGTAAAACCAGTTGCACTGCCTTTTTCTATTGAGAACTTCATGATTGGCTTTGACGATGTGAAACCATCTTCTGCTAACCTGATGCTGATGTGGGAAAAAACAATGATCCCTGTTAAACTGACTGCAGAAGTAGACGACAAAATCATGGCGCAGCTGGAAACAGCTATGAAAGGCGATAAAAAACCTTACTTCCAGGCAGCTACTTACTACTACGAAACAAACCGTGACCTGAAACAGGCCCTGACATGGGTAGACGCAGCTATCCAGGAAAACGCTTCCGCTTTCTGGATCGTTACCCTGAAGGCTCGTATCCAGGCTAAATCCGGTGACAAAAAAGGTGCGAAAGCAACTGCAGAGAAAGCAATTGAGCTGGCTAAAACAGCAAAAAATGATGACTATGTAGTGATCAATCAGAAGATTATCGCTTCTTTATAAGTTATTCTTTTCACAGGATAAAAAAGGGTGTATCAACTGTTGATACACCCTTTTTTTATTTCAGTAGCCTGCCAGAGACAGGCAATTATTTATATTACATCAGCAGCCGGCATGCCACTATACCTGCACTTCTATTGAGCCACTATTTATTATTGCCAGTAATTCCGCTGGTTGCTGTGGACTGTCGCTTCCCGATGAAAAGCTGCAGCACAGCAGCTATGATAATAACCAGGAAACAGCCTATAGCATTCAGCCACAGGAAGGATACAATGTCCAGCAGATATATAACAATCACGCCCACCTCTGATATGATAGCCGCCCAGAAGGTAGCAGCCCCTCCTATCCACTTGCAGTAGAAGGCCACCAGGAAAATACCCAGGATGACACCATAAAAAAGAGAACCGAGAATATTCACCGCCTCTATCAGGCTGCCAAGCTGACTGGCAAACTGTGCGACAACAATGCAGAACAGCCCCCAGAAAACCGTCCACCACCGGGATACTGACAGGTAATGTTCATCTGTCCCGTCTTTTCTGATCATACGCTGGTAGATATCAATTACTGTGGTAGATGCCAGTGAATTGAGCGCCGCAGCAATACTACCCCAGGCCGCCAGGAATATAATAGCAATCAGTAATCCTACCAGTCCTTTGGGCAGATTATTCACTACAAAATGCAGGAAGATATAATTGGTGTCGTTCGTATCAGCTGCAGGATCAGCTTCTTTGATCAGTGCAATGGCATCTTCACGGGCAGCAGCAGACCGGGCTTCTGTATCTTTGAGCAAAGCCTTCTTCTCCGCGATAGCAGTTTCATTACCACTGCTGATTGCAGCCGCCATATCTTTCACCTGCTGCTGTTTCAGGGTAGCCAGCTGATTATATTTATCTTCTGCCTGTCTGAAGGCAGCTCCCTGTTCTGACTTATATACTTTGTTAATCTGCGCCTCATTGAAGAAAACCGGTGCGCGGAAATAGAGATAGAATACAAATACAAGCGCGCCAATCAGCAGTATCAGAAATTGCATAGGCACTTTTACAAGGCCGTTCATCAGCAACCCCAGACGGCTTTCTGTAACAGAACGCGCCGTCAGGTAACGGCCTACCTGCGACTGGTCAGTACCAAAGTATGATAGGGCCAGGAAGAAGCCGCCAATCAATCCGCTCCAGATATTGTAGCGGTCTTTCCAGTCAAAATCTGTTACAATCACATTCAGCTTGTCCATTTTACCGGATACCTGTAAGGCTTCTTTGAAACCTACACCTTCCGGCAGCAGGTGAACTACCATCCATCCCGCCAGAAACATGGCAGCAAAGATGATCACCAGCTGAAACGTCTGCGTATAACTTACCGCTCTTGTCCCCCCTGATACGGTATAGATAATGAGCAATCCACCCATGATCACATTCGTCAGGTAGATATTCCATCCCAGTAATGAAGACAAGATAATTGAAGGTGCATAAATACTGATACCAGTAGAGAGTGCGCGTTGCAGCAGGAACAAGCCCGATGTCAGGGTACGCGTTTTCAGATCGAAGCGTTGCTCCAGGTATTCATAGGCAGTATATACTTTCAGTTTGTGAAAGATGGGCACAAAGGTGATACAAAGGACCACCATGGCTAATGGCAGACCAAAGTAGTACTGTACAAACCTCATCCCGTCAGTATACGCCTGCCCAGGTGCAGAAAGGAACGTCACCGCACTGGCCTGCGTACCGATGATAGACAATAAGACTATATACCAGGGCATAGACTGGTTATCCAGGAAATACCCCTGCATATCGCGTTGTCCGCGACTCTTCCATACGCCATACAAAATGATACTCACCAGTGTGACTCCCAGTACGATCCAATCAGCTACGCTCATGAAAATACTTTAGTGAAAAAATAAAAGCCTCCTATCAGGCATGCCAGCCAGATTATGACAACGGCATACCAGTGCCTCCATCTTGGAAAAAGAGGAGGATGTTCGTTATTATCAGTCATAGCGTTAATTTCTTTTCCGTATCATATTTCCGCTCAACAGGCCAAGCGCTAATCCTATCAACAGGCCGATATGCACTTTTTTGATCCCGAAACCTATTACAAGTCCTATGATGATGCACATAACACCTACAATGGTCAGTCTGGATCCGCTTTGCCGTTCTTTGCTCATGGAATGAATTATTTCTTCTTAGAAATAAGATTAACAAATAAGCGGTATGCACCTGGCACACCGGCAGGCAGTTCGCGGAAGAAGGCCAGCGATGTATATACAAATCTTCCTTTACCGTAATTGGCTACCAGCGTAGAACCCTGCAGGTCTTCTTCACCTTTATCATGCATGGCGAATACTTTTTGGTAGGAAGGATCGGCCATCTGCGTGAAATAAAGTCCTCTTTCCTGTATCCAGCCGTCAAAGTCATTCGTCGTGATCTTATTCGGATAATGCATGATATCGTTCTGTGGTTGCAGGACCGTTACCGCAGCTGTTTCATCCGTTACGCGGTCGCGGGTGATAGTGAAAGGATACGGACCAATATTGGCTGTCATCAGCGGACTGCTCACATTGTACTGTACCAGGTAGGTACCCCCGTTCTTCACATACTCCATCAGGCGTGGCTGCCAGTATTTGATGCGGGAATTGATATTATATACCCTTACACCAGCGATGATCGCATCATATTGCTGCAGATCCCCGTTCATGATTTCTTTTTCGTCCAGGATAGTCACTTCGTAACCCACCTGTCTCAGAGAAGCCGCTACCATATCACCTGCACCCGGGATATAACCCAGTTTACGGCCATTGCGTTGCAGATCTACAGTAACAAGTCTGGCGGTAGCTTTGGGAAAGATGGTGATATCCGGAATATGATCATAGGCGATGGTACGTATGCTGCGGGTATAAACTTTCCCTTCACTACGGATTTCTACACGCAGCGTATCCGTACGATTAATGCCGGCTACTTTCTGTGGAGCAATATGGAAAGTCACCACAGTTTCGTCTCCTTTGGAAGAAAGCTCATATGGCTGTTCTGCTTCCTGGCTGGTGAAACCGGCAGGCAGCTGTAAGCGGATCGTACCTTTGTTGGGCTGTCCTGTGGCGCGCAGCTTCACCTGTACAGGTTGGGCCTGTGTCTGGGTGAAGATGAATACGTTGTTATTCAGGTTAGCAACTACCGGCGGCGCTACTACGAGTGGTTCATACAGTTCGCCTTTAACCGGGTCGGTAAATTTATATTGTACCGGTCTGGTTACAGTCAGTGGCTCACCATTAATACGTAACCGGATCACTGCTTCCAGCGAAGGCTTGTTCTCCGGATAACCTACATGCATCGGATCTTTAATAGTATAGATACCAATAGGGTGAGGTGCCTGCAACCAGTAAGGCTGAGAGGCTTCGAGGCCGGCAGGCAATGTCATCATTTCATTAATAGTGCGCAGGCGGTTATATTCCAGTGGCAATTTGCTAAATATAGTATCCTTTCCACCGAAAGTGATCTGTTCTACAGATACATTCGCCTGACTATTGCACAGCAGCTGAACGCTACCCTGCATAGGCTGACCCGGTACCACGACCTGGGTATTGCTATAGGCTTCCATCCAGAGACCTGCGCAAGCAAACAGTAATTCTTCAGTTTCTTTCAGTTTCTGGTTACGCCAGTAGCCTTCAGGTAATGCCTGGATAGCTTTGCGAATATCCAGCAGGGCAGGTACTGACGCCCCTGGATCTTCTATTTTATAGGCAGCCTGCGCTTTGCTGATCATTTCTCCGACAGCCTTCCCACCAGGGATGCGGCTCCAGGTAGTATTTACCCCTTCCAGCAGGCTGTAAGAGGGCTTACCACCTTTGATAGGCGAGAAATATTCGTAGGAGCTACCTCTGGTAGCAGGTACGCCAAAGCCCTGGCTCTTGTGCTGGGAGCGGCTTTCAGCAGCAATTTCCCCATAGCCCCTGCCCAGCAGGTAGTTAAAGGTACCGACGTTCATTTCGTATAACTGACCGGCGGAGTTATCTACAGCGCCTCCCCAGTTAAAGGTGTTCCACATAATGCGGTGTGCCTTCCAGGGTTGCAATTGCTTGAGTTGTTCAGGATAACGTTTAGGATCAGCAGCGGCTTCAAATGCTTCTTCTGCCAGCATCGCTGAGGCAGTATGATGACCATGACCTGCACGGCTATCCGGAGGGAAGCGGCAGACAATAACATCGGGCTGGAATTTACGGATCATCCATACCACATCGCCGAGTATCTTGTCTTTATCCCAGATGGTGAATGTTTCAGCAGGGTTTTTAGAAAAGCCGAAATCAAGGGCACGGGTGAAGAACTGCTCTGCACCGTCTATTCTGCGGGCAGCCAGGAGTTCCTGGGTACGGATCAATCCGAGCAGTTCGCCCTGTTCATCTCCTACCAGGTTCTGACCACCGTCGCCTCTTGTGAGGGAGAGGTATCCGGTACGGTATAGCTTCTCTTTCGCCAGGTATCCCAGTAACCGGGTATTCTCATCGTCAGGATGAGCGGCGATATATAAAACACTTCCGAGCGTATCGAGTTTTTTGAATTGCAGCTTTATATCTGCCGCATTTACCAGCGGAGAGCGTTGTGCCCAGGCGGTAGCCGCGAACAGGCCTGACATCAGTATTAAACAAAATCCTTTAACCATTGCTTTTGCTTATTAAACAGTGGCCAAAAATAGTGATTAAATATAGCTGTAAAAGAAAATGTGATAAAAGGTGAAAGGTATTATTTCTTAAACATGAAGTAAACGGCTCCGAGAATGAACAGGAAAGAGACGAGATAGTTCCATCTAAGCGGTTCTTTAAGGATAAAGACGGCGAAGAGGCTGAAGACGGTGAGGGTGATAACCTCCTGGATTGTTTTCAGCTGAAAGCCTGAGAAACCTTCCTGAGCGCCGAAGCGATTGGCTGGAACCATGAAGCAGTATTCAAAGAAGGCGATTCCCCAGCTGATAAGGACAACTTTCCATATAGGAACGTTTTCGTATTTGAGGTGGCCGTACCAGGCGAAGGTCATGAAGGTGTTGGAAATAAGGAGGAGAATAACTGTACGCATGAGAATAAGTGGGTAAGGAAAGATATAAAGATAGACGATAGATCAAAAATAATTCCATTTCCAGAGGGCAAGCGTGGTGAAATTACCAGTCATCTATCGTCTTTCCTGCTGAGGAATACTGAGGTGAGGGAGAATGTTAGCTGAATGAGCTATGATGCATGATGATATAAAAAAAATAAACCGGCCCAGAAGAGCCGGCCGGTTGTTACAGGTCTCAACTTTCCTATCATGCTTAGGAGTTGTAAGTTTTAACGCCAAAGCGGTTTTTTAGTCCAGCTTTATTTCCCCCAGGTCTGTTACTTTGCCTTCTTCGACTTTCACGTCGTTGAGGGTGGCGTCTTTATAAGGATCTTTAGCGTCGATAATCACGGTATAGGTACCTGCTTTAGCAGGCTGTACTGAAAAAGCGCCGTCGGTAACGGAGGCCTTCAATGTATCCGGACCTGAAATTGCCCAGACTTCGGTAGCCCCGTCTACCGGCGTAACTTTGCCACTAATGGTTCCCCCGTCAAAGGAATTGAAGGCCAATGCTCCAATTACCATGGCGACAAGTGCCGATAGGCCAAACTTTGTCGTTTTCATACAAATTGGTTTTAGGTTTTTTACAATATCAAAATGGTTATAAAAAACTCTTTTAAACCGCACTTGTTTAGCAGGCGCCTGCAAAGTGCCGCTTTGTTCACTGTCTACATATACAATACATCCAGTTCAGACTTTACCATTAGTCCTTTTGAAAAAAAACTTCGCTTTTTTTTAGCATTTCGGCTTTTTCCGTCAAAAGCCGCTACTGTAGCGGATCTTATTTTTAAACTTTCTGAAATCTCTGGTTCTGAGCGCCGTTGGTCCGTCAATTAGCTGATAAATTGATATAATAAAGTAATTTTGCCTTGTTCTGTTTTTGATAGCCGACTTTAGTCCGTTGCAAATAGCAAATACAATATAGATTAGAAAAGATAAGTTACAGGATGCTGCCGCTCAACAATACAGATATAGTTAATGGGGTCCGGAACAGGGATAAACAGGTATTTGAAATTATATTCAATCAGTTTTCACCCTCGATGTTCAGTATTGCCTTGCGCTACCTGCGTGATCAGGACGAGGCACAGGATATTGTGCAGGATGTGTTCCTGAACTTATGGCGTACGGCAGACAATCTGGACGAGCGCGCTCCTATTCAGCATTATCTGGCGAGAGCCACGGTTAACACTTGCCTCAACCGGATCAAAAAGACCCAGAGACAGCAGCAATATGCTAAAGAACAGCAATTTACAACTACGGAATCTAAGGTTGAGCACCTGCTTCTGGAGCATAAGGAACTGGAAGCCCAATATTTATCCATACTTGAAAAACTACCGGATCAATGCCGCCGGGTATTTGAAATGAGCCGGTTTAAAGGATTGTCACCCACAGAAATATCCCAGCAACTGAATATTTCCATCAATACCGTCTATACGCATCTTACTACTGCACTGAAGAAAATCAGGCTTGGTCTGTTAAACCAGCAATAAACGGAAACATTACCTTTATATGATCTGTTACCTGCTATATATAATATATGTAGCATAAGCTCAACAAGGGACAAACACCCTAAAAAGGTTTTTTTTAAAAAAGACTAATGGTAAGGGTATTTTTGATTGTATTAATACTAAGAGATGAAACAGCAACCTGATATCGATGTCGTTATCCGCTACCTGGAGGAACCAGGGAATGAGGAGCACAAACGTTCACTGGATGAATGGTTGCAGCTCGACGCTGCCAATCTTGATATCTTCCTCGAAACGAAGGCATTATGGCAGGGAGAGGTTTTACCTGCGGCTGCATCTTATGACATTGCTCATCAGTGGCAATTGCTGGACGCTCAGCTGACAGCTACCAGCCTTCCTCCGGTTACAGCTACTGTTACTCAGGTGCCAGCTTCCCAGCCGGTGGCTAAAGGTAAAGTAAAGTCCATGACCGTCAGAGTATGGTGGGCGGCAGCAGCAGCGGCCATCCTTGTAGCAGCCGCTGTTATCATTTACAGGCAGCCTGCTTACATCGCACAACAGACCGCTCAGAATACCGATAGTCTTTTACTGCCTGATGGCACTCGTTTATTCCTGAATGCGCATACCAGCGTAAAATATCCTCGGAACTTCCAGAAAAACAGCCGTGAGATATTTGTGCAGCAAGGTGAAGTATTCGTGGATGTTAAACATATGCCGGAGAAGCCATTCTCTGTTCATCTTAAAAACGTTGATATTGAAGTACTTGGTACCTCCTTTGACGTTAAAGAGACCAAACAGGGTGTGAAAGTCTTCGTACAAAGCGGAAAAGTGAAAGCGGTATACCGGAATGGGAAAAAATCTGTAATCCTGACACCTGGCGAAGAAGCAGAAATGCTGCTGGCAGGCACAACGATCAGTACCCGTCATCACCGCAACAATAACCCTATTGCCTGGAAGACCGGTCAGCTAACCTTCGTGGATGCACCACTTTCAGAAGTAGCGGAAGTACTCGCAGATTACTATAAAGTAAATATTGTTCTCAAAGGAGATGGTCTGACAGACAAAAAGCTGTTGGCCACTTTCCATAAAGAATCTCTGTCAGAGGTACTGGATATACTGTCCAAAACATTACAGGTACAGGCCGTACAAAAAGATAGCCTCGTAGAAATTTATTAGTCGTCCGGAGGATAATGCAGTTTATCATACAAGCATTCCGTAAGGCGACTTACTATAAGCGCTGGTGCATACTATTGTTTTTAGTATGCGGAGGGCTGTCATTTTCCTATTTATCCTATGCCAACCCCTACCCCACAAACTTTAACTCAGCAAACTTCCAGGACGGTGACTCTATAAAAGTCACCCTTAAAGTTTCAAGGACTAGTCTCCGGCAGGTCATTCGCCTCATAGAGAAACAAACCGGACTTACCTTCGCCATCTCCTCTACTGTTCTTGATAATGCCCGCTCTATCACGCTTCAGGCAAATAAACAACCACTCACCACTGTATTACGCCGCATCTTCACCAATACCGGCTACGCGTTTGAAATCCGGAATAAGCAGATTATCATTTATCCCGAAGCTGAAACATCCTCCACTCCCGGCATAACCCGCCGCCCAGTAAGCCAGGAAGCGGAGAAATATGTTGTAACCGGCTTGATTACAGACGGAGAACGTCCACTGGCCGGCGTGTCTATACGGGAAAAAGATACACATAGCGGCGCAAGTACTAATGAAAATGGACGCTTCCGTATACCGGTAGTCAACGGACAAGCAGTACTTCAATTCTCCCTGATTGGCTATGAGGCACGAGAAATATCTCTGCGCGACCGCAAAACATTAGAAATCGTTCTTCAGAACGACCCTAAGACATTAAACGACCTGGTAATCATTGGTTACGGTCTGCATACGAAAGCTAACATCACCGGTGCAATCACAAAAGTAGAAGGCCGTCGCCTGAAAAGCCGGCCGGTCACTAACGTCATGGCCGCCCTGCAAGGTACAGCCCCAGGATTGCTGGTTACCCGCAACAATGGCCAGCCAGGGAAAGAAGGCTTTAACCTCCAGATCAGGGGACTGTCTTCCGGCAATTATAGTGAACCACTTGTACTGGTAGATGGCGCTCCTGGTTCTATCTCTCTCTTGAATCCTAATGATATTGAGTCTATTTCCGTACTGAAAGATGCAGCGGCTGCATCTATTTATGGTCCGCTGGCAGCTGGTGGCGTAGTGCTGGTTACCACAAAAAGAGGCAAAAGCGGCAAAGTAGCGGTTGAATACAGTAGTCTGTTTGGTATTGAAACACCTATTTCTATGCCCAGGCGGATGCGCTCCTGGCAGGCAGCATCGCTACAGAATGAAGCTACAGGGAATGCAGGCCTACAACCAGTATGGACGTCCCGCGACATTGAGCTGCTGAAAGATCCGGCAATTAATTACCTCCCGCGCCTGGACGGTACACAAAACTTCAATTATTACGACGACATTGACCCATTGGATGATGTCACCCGTGGTAACAGTACAACATCCACCTATAACCTGACTGCCAGAGGTGGTAACTCTGATCACCAATACCTCTTCTCCTTCGGACAGTTTTCCCGCCAGGGATTGTTTAATACTGGCTGGGATAAAACCTCCCGTACCAACCTCCAGGCTAATTTTAACAACCGGTTCAGCGATATACTTAGCCTGGAAACCAGTCTGCAATATGCAAAAAGCAACACACTATCTCCTGGATGGCGTGTCGATGGTAACTATGGCATACTTAACTTCCTTTATCAGCAGCCAGGCAGCGTACCGCTGTATGTGCCAGGCTCAAATAAATATACCGCAGGATATAACGGACATGCATTACTGAAAGATGGAGGTAAACGGGACGAGCGTACGTCGTATGCAGATGCGGTATTTACACTAAAAGCAGAAAACTTATACAAAGGCCTGACGCTGAAAGCAGTGTATAGTCCGCAGCTGACCACTACACATGATGGTCTGGGGAAACGCACTGTGAACTTCTATAACGGAGATGGATATGTCAATGGCGTCAATGATCCAAATACACTCAAACGAGGCTATCTGCTGGAAGTGCAGCATAGTCTGCAATTATTGGCAGACTACGACCTTTCCGCGGGCAAAGCAAACACTGTACATATCCTTGGAGGATATGCCTATGAAAGTCACTATCAGCATCAGCGGGTTAGAATAGCAGATCGGGTCAGTGAGAATGAAATGTCTCAGATGTCCTTTAATGATCCGCTACTGGCTACTTCCAGGCACTTCAAGGGATCAGGCTCACTGGCGTCAGTATTTACTCGTATCAATTATAATTACAAGGACAGGTATTTACTGGAAGCCAACCTGGTAGCGTCACAGTTAAGCTATAATAGCACACAACAGAAGAAGATGCAGCGGGAACACCTCTACCCTTCCTTCTCTGCCGGCTGGAGACTGAACAATGAGAAATGGTTTGCATCTGCATTCAGGTTCGTTGACGAGTTCAAATTACGTGCATCCTGGGGGATGTTAGGCAACTTTAACTGGCGCAGCGGGCTCAATGACTTCAATTATCGTGATCAGTTACTACATCCTGCAGGTTATCCGCTGATCTATTATGAAGATAACGACCGGTACATCCCTGGTAACAATAACTGGGAAACCGTATCTACCACCAACGCCGGTCTGGACCTCACCCTGTTTAAAGGCAGACTAAATATCAATGCAGACTATTTTGTGAAGCATAACAGCCGGATGCAGATTGCGGAGCAGACATTTCCGCAGGTTAACTGGCTGGCCCCCAGGTTCTACAATGCAGTACTACGCTCCTGGGGATGGGAACTAAATGTGGGCTGGCGTGATAACCGCGGACCGTTCAGCTATTGGGTAAATGCAAATATCTTTGATGATCAGAATAAGATTTTAAGCACCAGTGGACCATCGGCCTGGCTTAATGGCAACAACCGCGGACTGAGCGGATTGCCCTACAACGCCATTATTGGTTATCAGGCGCAAGGCTATTTCCAGCGTCCGGCAGATATTGAAGGTCACGCCTATCAGGGTATTGTGGCTGCTCCCGGAGACATCAGGTACGTTGATGTAAACAATGACGGCAAGATAGACGGGGGCAGTCATACACAGGGAGACCACGGAGATCTGGTATATCTGGGTAGCTCACAGCCACGTTATTCCTTTGGATTTGACGCCGGCTCTTCCTGTAAAGGATTTGACTTCTCTATCTTCTTCCAGGGTATCGGTGCAAGAAAAGTACTGGTACCTGGTAAATATGCGATGCCGTTTGTAGATGGCTGGCAACAACCTTGGTTGATACATACCGACCATTGGTCCCCAACAAACCAAAATGCTGAATTTCCCAGATTATATTCCGGGAACAGTCCGAATCTGCAACCGTCTTCCTTCTGGGTAATGAATGCATCATATATCCGCCTGAAAAACCTTCAGGTAGGCTATACTTTCCACTTTGATAGAAGCCATCCGCTGGTAAACAGTCTGCGTGTATATTTCTCCGGACAGGATCTCTGGGAGGCCAACCGTATGCGCATTAGGTACTACGATCCTGAGCAGGCTACCAATATTGGTTATCAGTACCCATTCTTTCGCTCATTCACTATCGGACTGAACGCCAGCTTCTGATATACTGCCGCAGGACTAACCAGTCACTTTCTGACATAAAAAAAGGGTGAAAAAGCATACCGCCTTCCACCCTATTATTTTCTAGTTGTGTTTGTTACTCTACTACTTTGCCAGCTTTCTTGCCTGAAAGCAGGTATAGCACTGCCATACGCACTGCTACCCCATTCTCTACCTGGTTCAGGATGATAGAATGACCGGAGTCAGCTACATCAGAATCCAGTTCCACGCCACGGTTAATCGGACCAGGGTGCATCACAATGATTTCTTTCTGAAGGCTGTCCAGCAGTTTTCTGTTCACCCCGTAAGCCAGGGAATACTCCCGGAGGGAGGAGAACAGCGGCGTATTCTGTCTTTCAAGCTGAATACGCAGAACATTTGCTACATCACACCATGCCAGTGTCTCACGGATATCATAGCTAACGTTCACACCGAGTGCCGCTTCCATATGCTTAGGTATCAGTGTAGGCGGACCAACAACTGTTACTTCAGCCCCCAGCTGCCTGAGGCAGTAGATATTGGAAAGTGCAACCCTTGAGTGCATGATATCGCCACAGATCGCAATCTTCTTTCCTGCCACACTGCCGAGTCTTTCTCTGATAGAGAATGCATCAAGCAATGCCTGGGTAGGATGTTCGTTAATACCGTCACCCGCATTTACGATGGGTACGTCAATATGCCTGGAGAGGAAGTGAGGTGCCCCGGTAGCGGAGTGTCTCATCACCACCATATCCACTTTCATGGACAGGATATTGTTCACCGTATCGATAAGCGTTTCGCCTTTGGAAACAGAGGAACCTGATGCGGAGAAATTCACCACATCGGCCCCTAGCCTCTTTTCAGCCAGCTCAAATGAAATACGTGTACGGGTTGAATTTTCGAAGAATAAATTAACGATAGTGGTATCCCTGAGCGAAGGAACTTTCTTGATTGGTCTTTGTAAAACCTCTTTGAACTGATCAGCTGTTTGGAAAATAAGTTCAATGTCCTGGCGCTGCAGGCCGCGAATTCCGAGAAGATGATTTACTGATAATGACATTTAAGATGCAAATATAAATGACCTGACTACAAATCCCAAAATCAAAATCAGGATGCGGACAATCGGGCGCATCCATCTGTTCCGGTTATTCAAGGATAACTTCATCTTTCCCATCACGTTCGGCCCAGCGAACCTTCACCTTTTCAGAGATGATAGCGTCTACGGTACGACCGGTATAATCCGCCTGAATAGGCAGCTGACGGGTAAAACGGCGATCTATCAGTACCAACAGCTGCACATCAGAAGGACGCCCGAAATCGAGCATTGCATCGAGTGCAGAACGGGTAGTACGACCGGTATATAATACGTCATCTACCAGGATCACCTTTTTGTTATCCAGGGAGAAATCAATAGTTGTCTCGTTAGGTACATGCAGGGAAGTATTGAAATCATCTCGGTAAAAGGTGATATCCAGCTTCCCGTAATTAATATGTACTCCGGGCAGTAATTTTTTCAGAGTGTGGTAGATCCTGTCTGACAGATAAATACCTCTCGGCTGCAAGCCTATCAGCACACTCTGCGAGAAATCCAGCTGATTTTCAATCAACTGGTGACAAAGCCTGTCTACGGTTATGGCCACCTGCGTACCATTCAATATGGTCTTCAAAGTTTGCGGATTTAAAGCGTCAAAAATAATGATTAATAGCGGGTAAGAAAAGTTTCGGCCGTATTTTCTATTTCGTGCGTACATTTAACATTACAAATACAGATGGAAACAAGATCTATACTTATAATCCTATTTATGATTTTATTTGGTAAAGCCCAGGCACAACTGAAAGCTGGCGACAAGGCGCCGGTATTTACATTACAGGACCAGGACGGTCAGACATTTGACATCAGCACTGTCATCGGCAAACATCCGATTGTCATCTTTTTCTATCCTAAAGATGAAACCAGTGTTTGCACCAAAGAAGCCTGTTCTTTTAGAGATGCTTATGAAGATTTCACCAAATTAGGGGCTAAAGTGATTGGTATCAGCGGCGACAATGTAGCATCACACAGAAGTTTTGCAGATCACCACCGCCTGCCCTACACATTGCTTGCAGATGAAGGAAATAAAGTACGCAAGCTATTTGGCGTACCCAAGAAAGTATTTATTCCTGGCAGAGTGACCTACGTAGTGGATAAACAGGGTGTGATAACGTATGTGTTTAATAACATGACGGACGGGCCAAAGCATGTGACAGAGGCGCTGAAAGCGGTAGAGGGCATGACGAAGTAGCACTACTTATACAAGGACTACAATTGTAGTTTAACTGAAGTGCTGATAGCAAGAGGCTCTTATACGGCCTCCTTCCTGTCAGCACTTTATATTTTAAGTTCACAGATGCTCATTAATAAATGACTGTCTATCCTTCTCAGAAACAGACAATAAGCCATTTTTAAGCATTTTATTCATCCATATGGAGAACCTGCGCGCCCCATAATAGTTCAGATGCTCAAGGTCTGCATATTCTGTATCAGCAATCGGGAAAGCAGCAAAATCAAGAAAGGGAATGTCATTGAAGTATTCACGTCTTACCTGTTCAAAGACCCGCTCGCTTCTACGTCCCGGGAACTTGGGATGTGTCGGTGTTCTTACCAGGTATACCTGCTTCCCATTCTGCAAACAAACATCAATACACGCTTTCAGATAGCGCAGGTTCTCCCTGGAAAGGGAGGTATCTGAACCAGTAACAGGTAATTGTTGCTGGATGGCCAGCAGGGAGTCCAATTTATTGACATTGTTGTAGTAGTACCCGCCAATAACACTTGTATAGGCGTAGTTATTTGTGAGAATATTAAAAACCTGCCGCTTCAATGCAAAAGAAGACGAGGTAATATATCCGCTCATATTATGAGCAAACAGGAGACGACGATCTTCTGAAGCTATAAATGGCGCATAGATGGGGTATTGCCTTTCCATGTAATTATCGCCCCATATCCATTTATTCATGGGTGCAGCCACCTGGTTATTACTAAACTCAATAAATACCGCCTTGATGTGCGGATTCTGCGCCAGTACATTTTTGACTTTAGGAAGCGTATAAAAATAAGACTCACCGGAAGATGAAAGATTCTTTGCGCCTGCGATCAGGGTGTCATTATACGCACATTCCGGATGAGAGTGCCCTAGTATGATAAGTGTATCTGTATGCAGTATCTCAAAACGCGCCTTTCTGCTCAGGATGCGGTTACCGGTAATAATCAGTACCGTAACGAGCAAACTGAAGACAAAAGAAACCATCACCAACCTCCTCAAGAAGTGCCACATATACTAAAATTGAAAGTAAATAAATTGATTTTGCCTTCCTTGGAGCGAGAAAATCATAAAACCAATCAGCAGATAAAAGGCTACCCTGACCACCGCCGGACGGGACTGGCCGAACTTTGCAATTGCGTACGGCTCTTCTCTTCCCAACCATTCAATCCAGAGGAAAAAGAATACCAATATCAAATTTACATATGCATAGTTAATAGTTGGAAACGAGGGCCATTGAAATAAAGAGGGTGAGAATACTGCACGCAGTATCTTCCAGGCATGTGTAAGACTTTCCGCTCTGAAAAAAATCCAGGCAATGGTTGTCAGGGTGAAGGTGAAGGTAATACCCCGAAACTCTGTGAATGAAGGGAAACGCCTACCCTTAGCTACGATATCCAGGTGTTGCCTGTTCTTCCCAAGTAGCAGCAAGGGCAGAAAATAGCAGGCATTTAATACTCCCCAGACAATAAACGTCCAGTTAGCACCATGCCATAGGCCGCTTACGAGAAATATAATAAAAGTGTTCAAGACAGTACGCCATAGGCCCCTACGGTTACCACCCAAAGGAAAATACAGGTAATCACGGAACCAGGTAGTCAAAGAGATATGCCAGCGACGCCAAAATTCGGCGATGTCTCTTGAAAAGTAGGGATATGCAAAGTTCCTTAGTAGATTAATCCCCAGTAGTCTTGCCGTACCGATAGCAATATCAGAGTAACCTGAAAAATCACCATAGATCTGTATAGAAAAGAAGAAAGCGCCGAGCAGGTATGAGCTGCCTGAATACTCGGCCGCCGGGTCAAACAGTATGTTAGCGAACCTGGCACAGTTGTCGGCAATGACAATTTTCTTAAACAGTCCCCACAGTATCTGACGCATCCCATCTACAGCGGTATCATAGTCAAATGTTCTTGTTGCTTTAAGCTGTGGCAACAGATGGGTGGCCCGTTCAATCGGCCCAGCTATCAACAATGGGAAGAAGCTGACGAAAAACGCATAATCAATATAATTCCTTTCTGATCTGATACGATCCAGATAGATATCAATGACATAAGATAACCCATGGAAGGTATAGAAGGAAATGCCTATTGGCAAGATCAGATCCAGCGTAGACAGATTTGTTTCTACCCCTATACCAGATAATGAATCTCTCAATGAAAGAACGAAGAAATCATAGTACTTAAACACGCCCAGCAAAACCATGTTAAGGCATATACTCAGCCAAAACCAACGTCGCTTTGCTGAAGGTGTTTTGGCCCCTTCTATCTGTATTCCTATGCCAAAGTTGAGTATGGTGGAGAAGATAAGTAGAAATAAAAAGCGCCAGTCCCAGCAAGCATAGAAGAAGTAGCTTGCTACCAGCAGCAATAGGTTTTGCAAGCGTACACGCTGCCGGCATGCCAACCAATAGAGCAAAAATATTGTGGGTAGAAAGATAGCGTAATTGATCGAATTAAATAACATACGGTTTGTTGGACACAATTCAGCTCGCAAGGCTGAACAACAATGTCACTGTTCAATAGTCACATATAAACGAATGCGACCTTATTTTCAGGGCGCCAAGATATAAAAAATCTTCGTTGTTCAGTACTCAAATTCTGTAAAACCTGTCTGCAGGCGGTTGTACCATATAAACAAAAAGGCGTCCCATGGATGATGAGACGCCTTCTATTAATTATCTATTAATAATCTGATTCCGGAGACTACTTATCTTCTTTCAGGAACGGATATCTGTAATCTGTTGGTGGTACCAACGTTTCCTTTATTGTTCTTGCGCTCAGCCAACGGTAGAGGTTTAATGCAGACCCGGCCTTGTCATTGGTACCGGATGCTCTTGCACCACCAAAAGGCTGCTGGCCTACTACTGCGCCGGTTGGCTTATCATTGATGTAGAAGTTACCAGCTGCGTTTACCAGTCTAGCAGTTGCACGATCTATAGCGTAGCGATCCTGTGAAATGATGGAACCGGTCAGTGCATAGGCAGAAGTAGTATCAAGGATATCCATGATCTCTTCAAACTTATCGGCTTCATATACGTAGATGGTCAGCACGGGGCCGAAGATCTCTTCGCACATGGTCACATATTTCGGATCTGTTACTTCAATAACAGTCGGTTCGATGAAGTAACCTTCTGCCTTATTGTAGTTACCACCGGCAATGATCTTTGCAGCAGGATCTTTCTTCGCGTTATCGATGTAATTAGCGATCTTATCGAAAGAGCGCTCGTCGATCACAGCGTTGATAAAGTTACTGAAGTCTTCGGTAGTACCCATTTTCATGGTTTTCAGTTCAGCAACCAGTCTGGTTTTTACTGCTTCTGCGATATTGGAAGGCAGGTAAGCGCGGGAAGCGGCAGAGCATTTCTGTCCCTGGTACTCGAAAGCGCCACGGGCCAGTGCAATTGCCACTACATCTGCATCAGCCGATTTATGAGCAAGTACAAAGTCTTTACCACCTGTTTCACCTACGATACGTGGGTAAGTTTTGTACTTATGGATATTGGTACCTATCGTCTTCCACATCTGCTGGAATACGCTGGTTGAACCGGTAAAGTGGATACCTGCAAAGTCAGGATGACTGAAGCAGACATCACCCAGCACCGGACCGTCTGTATAAACCAGGTTGATAACGCCATCAGGCAGACCTGCTTCTTTCAGGATCTGCATAATTACGTGAGCAGCCAATACCTGCGTGTATGCAGGTTTCCATACCACTACGTTACCGCACAAAGCAGCAGAGGTAGGCAGGTTACCGGCAATAGCGGTAAAGTTAAACGGTGTGATGGCTACTACAAACCCTTCCAGCGGACGGTATTCCAGGCGGTTGTGGATACCCTGCGGACTGTAAGGCTGTTGTTTGTATATATCGGCGAGGTAATGAACGTTGAAGCGGAGGAAGTCAATGAACTCGCAGGCACTGTCAATTTCAGCCTGATAAGCATTTTTACTCTGCCCCAGCATAGTTGCAGCATTGATATGGTAGCGGTATTTGGTGGCTACCAGTTCTGCAGCTTTCAGGAATACGGCAGCACGTTGCTCCCATGGAGTATCGGCCCATTTGGAACGGGCAGCCAGCGCAGCGGCGATAGCGTCTTTAACATGGCTGGCATCTCCTTCGTGGAAATGACCCAGTTTATGCTTTATTTCGTGAGGAGGACGAATATCGATAGTCTTACCTGTACGCACTTCTTTATCACCGATGTACATCGGGATATCAAATTCCTGACTTTTAAAAGCAGCCAGTTGTTTTTTCAGTGCTTCCCTTTCGGGGGAACCTGGTGCATAGCTGTACACTGGCTCGTTGGCAGGTGCAGCAAATTGAAAATAAGCATTATGCATTCTCAGATGTTTTTGTTTTCGATCTTGTTGTTTCTACTCCGTATACTATGTAAGTATAACTGGTATTGTTGTAACGTCATAACGCACCGGCGGCTGTATGTCTTTTCTCTGGCAAATGCTGGCACCGGTCGTGCTTTTAATGTCAGCCGGAAGTCTGATAATGGCCATTACTGTTGCAGGCAACAGGTAGTGTACCTGTACCTTCCGGCGTGTAGTATAATATGCAAAAGTGCTGATAAGTTGAGTGTTATCAACTTATCAGCACATGGCATATGGGCAAAGTTACGTTATTCTTCTCCTTTGGACATCATCAGGTAAGCCTTAATGAAGCCCTCCAGTTCGCCGTCCATAACAGGCTGAACGTTCCCTACTTCGTAATCTGTACGGTGATCTTTGATCATCTTGTACGGATGGAATACATAGGAACGGATCTGTGAACCCCATTCGATTTTACGCTTATTGGCGTTGGCGGCATTTTTAAGTTCCTCCCGTTTGCGCAGTTCCTCTTCATACAAACGGGATTTCAGCATTGTGAGGGCCTTTTCACGGTTCTCACCCTGCGTACGTGCCTGCTGGCATTCGATGATGATGCCTGAAGGGATATGCTTTAAACGTACTGCGGTTTCCACCTTGTTAACGTTCTGACCACCTTTACCACCGGAACGATAAAACTCCCATTCCAGGTCGGCAGGGTTGACAGCGATTTCAATAGTGTCATCCACGAGCGGATATACAAATATGGAAGCGAAGGAGGTATGTCTGCGGGCGTTGGCATCAAACGGAGATATACGCACCAACCGGTGCACACCGCTTTCTGCTTTGAGCAATCCGTAGGCAAAGCTACCGTCAAATTCCAGGGAAGCCGACTTAATACCAGCGCCATCCCCGTATTGTACATCAATTTCAGATACTTTCCAACCCTGTTTCTCACCGTACATACGGTACATGCGCAACAGCATCTCTGCCCAATCCTGGCTCTCGGTACCACCGGCGCCTGAATTGATGGTGAGCACTGCCGGCATCTCATCTTCCGGTTCGTTCAGTGTTGATTTAAACTCTAATTCGTCGAGAGCTACAGTTGCTGCTTGGTAGGCCTGTGCTACTTCTTCCTCGGAGGCTTCGCCTTCCTTCTGGAAATCAAGCAGTACAGCGCTGTCCTCAATAGCAGTCTGCACATTGTCATACAAGTCTACCCAGAACTTGTTGACTTTTATCTCTTTCAGTATGGACGTAGCCCTGGCGTTGTCGTCCCAGAAGCCGGGGGCTAGCGTTAACTGTTTGTCATTTTCTATTTTGGCTATGCGGTCCTGGACGTCAAAGAAAACCTCCCAGGACATGGAGACGGTCCCTCATAGCTTTGAGTTGTTCTGCTGTCATAATGGGCGCAAATGTAAGGAAAAAGGGGAACAATATTTGCGGGACTTTTAGCATATTAATTCCCAGTCAATTAAAAACTATTTCTATCTATGACAACCACCCATAAGACCCTCTATTATAAGAACCGTGCAATTTTTAATACAATAGGGTACATAGTGGTGATCGTTGTGAATATGCTAGCCAACCTTAATGTAATTAACAACAGAAACACAGGGGATATTTCTGACAAATATGATAATCTCTTTGTACCTGCGGGTGTAACTTTCTCTATCTGGGGAGTGATATACCTGACATTACTCGGCTTTATCATCTATCAGCTATGGCTGGCTTTTTCCAAGGGACATACTGAGGCCCTGGGGCCCTTTATGGAACGACTCCGGGGATGGTGGCTGATCAGTTGTATGGCTAACTCCTGCTGGCTCTTTGCCTGGCATTATGAACTACTGGCCGTATCTGTATTACTTATGCTGACGTTACTGGTTTGCCTGCTGGCTATCCATCTGAACTTCAACATTGCTCTTCCCCGCGCGGGAACCAGGATAGAGAAGCTGTTCATACATGTGCCTTTCAGTCTTTATCTGGGCTGGATCTGTGTGGCTACTGTGGCTAACATTGCTGCCTTCCTCGTTTACCTGGGATGGAACGGGATGAGTGTTCCGGGGACTATTTTTCTCATTTTGTTATGTACTATCGGATCAACGTTGCTGATTATACGCAGACATAACATCATTGTAGGCCTGGTGGCTATTTGGGCGCTTTATGGTATCATTATGAAACGGCAATCTATCGGTGGTGCAGCCGAAATGCCCATTATCTATGCATGCCTGGGTGCCATGTTAATTATCACTATCAGCGGCATCTGGCGAAAGATTGCCGACAGAAGATTGTCATAACGGATGTCAGAATCCGCCTTTCCATTGTATATTTTACCGGTCATGTGCTATTCCCCGCCCGAAGCGGCTACCTTTAATATTGGTCCTCATTTCCGGGCTTTTGGTCCATAGACTATCTAACTATTTTATTACTTTTGATACCATAAAATGCGTTTTTATGTTCCCAACGACTAATCCTACTGCTACAAAAGCCTGGCAACAGCTGCAGCAGCACGCTACCAAGATGAAGGAAACGCACCTGCGCTCATTATTTGCGGAGGATGCAGACAGATTCAATAAGTTTACTCTTTCTTTTGAAGATATACTGTTCGACTATTCCAAGAACATCATCACAGAAGAAACGCTTCAATATTTACTGCAACTGGCGAAAGAGACAGGTGTTGAAGAAGGTATCAAAGCCATGTTCAGTGCTGAAAAGATCAATGCTACTGAAAACAGGGCGGTACTGCACACAGCACTCCGTAACTTCTCTGGCCAGCCGGTAATGCTCGACGGCAAAGACGTAATGCCTGAAGTACAGGCAGTACTTAATAAAATGGAAAGCTTTACCAACCGCATTCACAGCGGAGAATGGAAAGGTTATACCGGCAAGCCTATACGTTACATCGTTAACATTGGTATCGGTGGTTCAGATCTGGGCCCGGTAATGGTAACAGAAGCCCTGAAACCTTACTGGAAAGAGGGTATTCAGCCGTATTTCGTATCTAATGTAGACGGTACACATATCGCAGAAACACTGAAGAAAGTAACGCCGGAAGAAACCCTTTTCCTGATTGCTTCCAAAACATTTACCACCCAGGAAACGATGACCAACGCGCTTACTGCCCGCCAATGGTTCCTGGATGCAGCAAAGGATGAAGCTTTTGTAGCTAAACACTTCGCTGCCCTCTCTACCAACGAGAAAGCGGTAAAAGCATTTGGTATCGATCCTGCAAACATGTTTGAGTTTTGGGATTGGGTCGGAGGCCGTTATTCCTTATGGTCCGCCATTGGTCTGAGCATCGCACTGACTGTAGGCTATAGTAACTTTAAAGCCTTACTGGAAGGTGCTCATGCGGTTGACGATCATTTCCGTACTACTCCGCTGGAAAAGAACATCCCGGCTATCATGGCCCTGATCGGACTGTGGTACGGCAACTTCTTTGACACTGCAACCGAGGCTATTCTTGCCTACGACCAGTACATGCACCGCTTTGCTGCCTACTTCCAGCAAGGTAATATGGAGAGCAATGGTAAATATGTAGACCGCACCGGTAAGCCTGTTTCTTACGAAACCGGCCCTATCGTATGGGGTGAACCAGGCACCAATGGACAGCACGCATTTTATCAGCTGATCCATCAGGGTACCCGTATTATACCTGCCGATTTCATTGCACCGGCTATCAGCCACAATCCTATTGGCGACCATCATGTGAAGCTCCTGTCCAACTTCTTTGCGCAGACAGAGGCTTTGATGAATGGTAAAACGGAAGCGGAAGTACGTGCAGAACTGGAGAAGTCTGGTCTAAAAGAAGATGAAATAACACAACTGCTGCCTTATAAAGTATTTACCGGAAACAGACCTACCAACTCTTTCCTGGTAAAACAAATCACTCCAAGAACACTGGGATCACTGGTGGCACTGTATGAGCACAAAATCTTTGTACAGGGCGTTATCTGGAATATTTACAGCTTCGACCAATGGGGTGTTGAACTGGGTAAACAGCTGGCTAACAAGATCCTTCCTGAGCTGGAAAGCGCTGATAAAGTGACCAGCCACGATGCATCTACCAATGGCCTGATCAATGCCTGGAAGCAGATGAAATAACCTAGTTGATTGTATAATTGAATAACACAGGGGACTCCGCAAGGAGTCCTTTGTTGTTTGATACCAGGTCTGGTGTACAGGGTGGCTGGTTCTAGCTGTTTACTTGTATGATTATTGGCATATTATTGCTTTATGCCTGTAGCTTCGTTGGACGGCAGTTGCTATATCCCGTGGGTAGGTTGGCAACGTTCTGGTCATATGCTTGGACTACCTTTGGACTATGCTTGGACTACCCTTGGACTACCCTTGGACTACGCTTGGACTACCCTTGGACTACGCTTGGACTATGCTTGGACTATGCTTGGACTATGCTTGGACTACCCTTGGACTACCCTTGGACTACCCTTGGACTATGCTTGGACTATGCTTGGACTATGCTTGGACTACCCTTGGACTACCCTTGGACTATCCGCGTTATATCTGAGTAGCGGCCCAACTATTTCTCTCCTACGTGCAAGGTTAACGCTTATACGGCCCTGGCACGGTCTCAATACTGGTGCTGGTAAATCCTTATTATAACAAGGCAGTACCCATACTGAACAATATTCGCATTGTTATGACAATCTAATTCCACCTAGGTTCCTGTTTGGAGGTACACTCATTAGGCGCAACACCAGTATTGTCAAGGACGTAAGAATACTATAATCAAGGTGAGACTCAACGCAACAGGAGATTCTGTATGAATGTAATAAGACTATAATCAATATAAGATTCAACGCAACTGGGTTGTGGGTACAGATGTAATAAAATATTGATCAGCGTGGGCTTTAGGGTAACAGCGGTGTAAGTACACATATAATATCACGGGAATCAGCATAAGATCCAGTGCAAAAGGGATGTAAGTACAGATGTGATCAAGTATTAATCAGCGTGGAGCTCAACGTAACAGCCACGTAACTACACATATAATAGTACGGGAATCAGCATAAGGTCCAGTGCAAAAGGGATGTAAGTACAGATGTGATCAAGTATTAATCAGCGTGGGCTTGAGAGTAACAGCAGTGTAAGTACACATGTAATAGCAGGGAAATCAGCATAAGATCCAGTGCAAAAGGGATGTAAGTATAGATGTAACCAAGTGTTAATCAGCGTGGAGCTTAGCGTAACAGCCACGTAACTACACATGTAATAGCAGGGGAATCGGCATAAGATTCAGCGCAACAGGGTTGTAAGTACAGATGTAATGAAATATTAATCAGCGTGGAGCCTAGCGTAGCAGCGGTGTAAGTACACATGTAATAGCGATGTAATCAGCTTCAGATTCAACGCAAAAAAGGGGTAAGTAAGAATGTGACAAAGCGTTATTCAGGCCGGGTTTAAACATATTACAGAGATAAGCAAACATATAAACAGGGGGCTATTATCAAGGACGGCACTACTAACTTAAGTACATAAAAAAACCTCCGGAGAAACCGGAGGTCCTATATATCATCAAATAAAATGATCTAAAATTTAATTACCATTTATCTACGTCTTCGCTGTGGGAAGAAGCAGAAGCAGCAACAGGAGCCGCAGCAACAGCAGTTTCAACTACTGATTCAACGGAAGACTCTGCGCCTTCGCCATCTTCATCATCACGTACATAGTCATGGTTGTAGGCATCAAAGTCGAAGTCGGGCATCAACTCAGTCTTCACATAGTTGATGGTCTCTGTCAATGCATTCAGGAACTTGTTGAAGTCTTCCTTGTACAGGAACACTTTGTGCCTGTCATAACCATTGTCATTGAAGCGTTTTTTGCTTTCGGTAATGGTCAGAAAATAATCATTTCCACGAGTGGTCTTTACATCAAAGAAGTAAGTTCTTCTTTTGCCCGCTTTCAATCGTTTAGAAAAGATACTGTCATTATTTCTTTCCTGCTGATTGGTATTTTCGTACGCCACAGTTGATAGATTTAAGTTGTTAACGAATCAAATCCTTTTTTCCAATAAGAAACAAATATACTATTAGTTTACAAATATCAAAATAATTTTAAATGATTTTGAAAAATGATAGAATACACCAGTAGCTACTGATTTACAGGTATATATAAGAATGTGATTACTATTCTATTATAGTTTCCTCTTCTCCTGACTGCTGACGGGCATATAACTCTGCATAATAGCCATTTAAAGCCAGTAAATCGTTATGCGTGCCCGTTTCAACAATCCTGCCTTCGTCAAGTACAATGATCTTATCAAACTCAAATAACGCAAAGATGCGATGGGTTATAATGATAGCAGTTTTATCTTTCAGATAAGCGTAAAGGTTACCAATGATTTCCTTCTCCGTACGTGCATCAACAGCCGACAAACAATCATCAAATACCAGCAGGTTAGGATCTTTGATCAACCCACGGGCAATGGAGATACGCTGTTTTTGTCCACCGCTCAAGGTCACGCCCCTCTCTCCTACCACCGTATCAAAACCTTCTGCAAAACCAAGAATGTCTTTCTCTACCGAAGCCTGACGGGCGGCAGCTCTTACTGTTTCCGGGTTAGCTTCCGGCGTACCGAAACGGATGTTGTTCTGGATGGTATCTGAGAAAAGGAAGACATCCTGCGGTACATAGCTGATCTGACTGCGCAGGCTATCCAACTTCAGATCGCGGATATTGTGTCCATCCAGCAATACTTCACCTTCCTGCGGGTCATACATCCGTATAAGCAACTGGGCGAGTGTAGATTTGCCGGAACCGGTACGGCCAATTACGGCTACCTTTTCGCCTGGTTTAACACTAAGATTAAAGTCTTTGATAGCCTGAATACCTGTATGTGGATAGGTGAAAGAAACGTTCTTTAGCACCACCTCTCCTTTGATGTCAAAGGCAGTGGCACCTGGAGTATCGGTAATAGCTGGTTTGGTATCCAGAAATTCATTGAGACGCTGTTGGCTGGCAGCGGCACGCTGTATCATGGAGGCCACCATCCCAATGGAAAAGAAAGGGAACATCAGCATGTTCACATATATCACAAACTCGGCAAGGTTACCGATGGTAATATTTCCGTTGATCACCTGCATCCCACCTATAAAGATGGTGATGACCACACTGAGCCCTATCATCAGTGCCATACTTGGCTGAAAGAGGGCATCTGTTTTGGCCAGGCTGACAGAACTGATCTTATATGCCTCACTTGCCTGTTCAAAATGTTTAATACTATCTTCTTCCTGCACATAGGATTTGATGACCCGGATACCGGAATAGGACTCCTGGGCAATGGAAGTGATATTGGACAACTGTGCCTGTATACGTTCGCTTTTTCGGTGAATAATATGATTCACATAATATATAATCAGCGCAAGTACAGGCAGCGGTGACAGGGTATATAATGTCAGCAATGGATTGACGTCAAGCATGAGGTATACTACAATCACAATCATGAAGATGGTGCGTGTGGCATACATAATCGCAGGGCCTACATACATACGCACTCTCGATACGTCTTCCGTGATACGGCTCATCAGATCGCCGGTACGGTGCATCTTAAAGAAGTTAAGATCCAGTATCTGGTAGTGCTGATAAATTTCGTTCTTGAGGTCATATTCGATATAACGGCTCATTACAATGAGGGATTGCCGTTGGAGGTAGAGGAAGAAGCCACTGAGAAGGGCGAAGAGAAGGATACTGATACCGTAAAAGGCCAGTACACTGGTGAAGTCACTACGAAAAGCTGCTTTGAGGCCGGTATCACTCAGGAGATTGTAATTGTCCAGGTTCATGGCCAGCAAATCAAATATCTGCCTGACCATAATTGGCTGAAACACACTGAATACGATGGATACAGCTGTACAGGTTAAACCAGTAAGGAACCTCCATTTGTATTTGACAAAGTATTTGTTGAGTGTGGCCAGGTGTTTCATATTGCTCTATAGTCAAAATGTCTGTTGCTGAAACCACAGCAGGCATATTAGTCATATATGCCTGCCGGGTAGTTGTCAGTCTGCTTATAATGTCTTCAGCGTTTCGATAATCTTCTTTTCAGCATCTGCCTGGGAAACGTCTTCCTTTACAAATTTCTGACCAGTGATATTCTCGAACAGCTCTATATAACGTTCGCTTACGCTGCTTACAAATTCGTCGGTCATTTCAGGAACCTGCTGTCCATCTTTACCCTGGAAACCATTTTTCATCAACCACTCACGTACAAATTCTTTACTCAGCTGTTTCTGTGGTTCACCGTTTTTCTGTTTTTCCTCATAGCCCTCTGCATAGAAGTAACGGGAAGAATCCGGTGTATGGATTTCGTCAATAACATAGATGGTATCCCCTATTTTGCCAAATTCATACTTTGTATCAACCAGTATCAGGCCACGTTTTGCTGCCAGCTCCTTCCCACGCTCAAACAAAGCAAGGGTGTATTTCTCCAGCTTTTCGTAGTCTTCTTTACTAACGATGCCACGGGCGAGGATCTCTTCGCGGGAGATATCTTCATCATGGCCTTCGTGTGCTTTGGTCGTTGGCGTAATGATTGGAGAAGGGAAGAAATCATTCTCATTCAGGCCTTCAGGCATAGTAACACCGCACAGTTGACGCTTGCCGCTTTTATAAGTCCTCCAGGCATGGCCGGTGAGGTTACCGCGTACAACCATTTCTACAGGGAAAGTTTCACATTTCAGGCCAATAGTTACGCTTGGCAGGGGAACGGCCTTTACCCAGTTTGGAACGATATCCTTTGTAGCTTCCAGCATAATAGCCGCGACCTGGTTTAATACCTGTCCTTTGTAAGGAATGGGGCGGGGTAATACAACATCGAACGCTGAGATACGATCGCTTACGACCATTACCATCAATTTGTCGTCGATAGTATATACATCTCTTACCTTTCCTTTATAAAAAGCTGTCTGACCGGGAACCTGAAAATTTGACCCTAACATGAATAATAAATTACCTATTAAAAGTGAATAAATGAAAGCCTTCATTTACAAGCTGTTGACAAGGATATCAACAACGAGTTATGCATTCAGATGCGCAAAAATATGTTAGGTTGAGGGATTTATCACAGATTATCTCTAAGAAAACTTCAAAAGCTCCTGGTCATGATTACCCGCATGTGAGTGTATCAGATTAAGAATGTATTCATTTTCAGGATACTGGGTCAGCCATTCTTTTACCTGCAATCCTTCTGTAATTGCGGTATCGCGTGGTATATATCCCATACCGTAGAAGCGTCCTTTTTCCATCAGGATGCAACTCTGCTCAAAGGCGTCGCGGCCTGTGCCCATGATGGCGAATGTAGGCTGTTGCTGCTGCATATGGATGATGGCAGCCTTGACCCGAAGATTGTACGTTTCCGGAGATTCCTGCTTGTGACAGGCACCACGGCAGGTATGATCAGGGATGGGAGAACAGGGGCCTTCTCCTTTCTGAAGGAAGCACATCCGCGGACAAAGATCAAATTCCCGGATCAATCCCCGCAACATCTGGTGTCCCTGGATGAGGAGTGGGAAGGAATGTAAGGGCGTTGAATATTTACGGCGTTTTTCGATCGCCAGGCGCAGATAGCCCTGCTGGTCCTGGAAGCTGTAAAAGCCGTACTTAAACTCTATATATTTCTGCGAATAGTTATAGATAGGCCAGAGGCGCTTAATTTCCACACTTTCCAGGATATGCGCCATCAGCTCCGTACCGGTAACTTCATGGGAGATACTATAGATATTGCGTAGAAACTCTTGTCGTCTTCTGCCTGCGCTATTGCCGGTGAAGTGACTATTTACCCTTTTACGGATATTCTTAGCCTTACCGACGTAGACGACCTTGCCCTTTTGATCATGGAAGTAGTATACGCCTGGATTGCCGGGCAAGCCGGTTACCTGTTCAGGAGGAAGATTAGGCGGCAGGAATGATTCTTTGGAATGTGCGTTCAGTGCATGTGCTATGGCCTTGTTGACGTCCTGCTGAAGCAGCATGCCAAACAGCTTTACAGTAGCTGCGGCATCTCCTGTTGCCCGGTGCCGTTGTGTAACGGCAATCTGCAATGATTTGCAGAGGTTACCAAGGCTGTAAGACGGCAGACCAGGTATAATTTTACGGCCCAGCCTGACGGTACACAGCTTTTTGCTGCGCAGCTGATAGCCGGCTTTAGCCAGATGATATTGAATAAAGGAATAGTCGAAATTAACGTTGTGTGCTACAAAGATCTTGTCATGTAACAATGTGTAAATGTCGCCGGCCACCTCATCAAAAGAAGGTGCATCCGCGACCATTTCGTCACTGATACCTGTCAGGGATTGGATATATCGGGGGATTGGCTGGCCGGGATTGATCAGCGTCTCGTATTGCTGCATGATCTCTCTGCCATCATAAATATAAATGGCTATCTCTGTGATGCCATTCGCACTGGCGTGGCCGCCTGTGGTTTCTATATCAACTATTGCGTACATAACTCTCCACTCGTCGAAACAAATATAAACACAAGTTGCAACGTGGAGAATTATTTATCAAAAAGAAGAGTTGTTAGCCTCCAGGAGCGACATTCCCGAACTCAACAATCACATCAAGACACCCGGAAACTAACAACTACTTATTTTAACAACCTACGCTAGTCGTTGTTCTTTATTTCTTAGCGTTTTTCATCGCATCCTGGATGGCCTTAGCGGTATCCTGGTGAGATTTCAGGACAGGCAATGTGTTACCAGCCCATGTCTTCAGATCCGGATCGGTCAGGTTCTGAGATGCTTTGTCAAACATATCTACGTCTTTATCATGGTCTTTTACCATCATATCGATGAAGTGTTTGTCAAATTCTTTACCGGACAGCTTGCTCATATCTCTGAGGTGTTCAGAATAGTCGCTGCCTACGCTGTCAGGTAGTGTAATATTTTTGCTCTGTGCGAGTCCTTTCAGTTCGTCGCTTGCCTTTGAGTGGTCACGTACCAGTAATGCACCAAAGTCTTTGATACGCTGGTTAGTGCCTTTTTCCTGTGCCAGTTTACCAGCCTGTACTTCCAGCATGCCGCCATCCGCAGCTTTTACAGCAAAATCAGAGGATTCTTTGTCAACCGGAGCGGTTTCCTTATTTACTGCCTGTGCGCTGTCTACCGCATCTTCATGTTTAGCTTCTGTGTTTCCAGAGTTACAAGCCTGAAACATCCAGGCGGCCAGCATTGTAGCGGCAATAAAAGTGAGCTTTTTCATGTCTTCCTTTTTTGGTTTAACAAAATTGATGTATCGTCTAACGTGTAGTACCGTGCTAACGTGTAGTACCGTCACAAGCTACAATTTGCAAAAAGGGTACCATGCCGGCTCACTTCGTCTGGCTGGGAGGCAGGCGAGTCAGTCTGGGCGCGCTATGGCAGCAGATATGAGTATTGCGGACTGTACTATTTGATAATCAGGCACTACGAGAATATATAAGGTTATTTTGTAGATTGTTTTCCCCGATTCAGCCAATTCCGGAATGCTCATTCTAAAAATATTTTGGAACATTCGTTCTGTTATCCTACTTTTGCATCATGGCACGCAACAAGGCATTTGATCCTGAGGAAAAGCTGGAGAAAGCGAGGGATCTCTTCTGGGAGAAGGGGTACAATGCTACTTCTATGCAGGACCTTTGTGAGGGAATGCAGCTGAACCGGGCCAGTATATATGATACTTATGGCGACAAATATGCCCTCTTTCAACAGTGTCTGCAGAACTACGCGAAAGAGAAGCTGTTTGACTACAAACAATGTTGCGGGAAAGGATCACCTCTCGGGGCAGTGGAGAGTATCATAAGAAAAGCGGTCCACAACAGGAAAGAAGGGAAATCCTGCCTGATGGTTAAGACATCCTTTGAACTGGCTTCAATGGATGATGGCATAAGACAGATAGTACAGGAACAGGCAATGCAAAGCATAAATGTCTTACGGGAGTTACTGGAAAAGGCACAACAGATGAATGAGATACCGGCAGAAAAAGATCCGGCTACGCTGGCGCAATTCCTTTATGCAAGCTTTAGTTCTCTCTGGTTGATGGACGTATTATTCGGTGATAAGGCAATGTTGGAGCGCATGGCGGACCATATATTGTATAGCATCAGGCATTGATATTTTTTTGACTTTTTTTGGAACAATCATTCTGGAATTATTTTAACTGAAAAGCCCATGTATCCAACATTACTATCATCCGCTACTATAGGCAATTATGCCATTTCCAACAAGGTGGTTATGGCACCCACCTTATCTAAACTACGCGTTCCTGCGGGCATACCTAATGACGTGATAGTTAAATATTATAGCCAAAGGGCTAAAGCCGGCCTGATCATCGCAGAAGGTACCGGTCCTGCAGAAAATGGAATGGGTCAGGCAGATATGCCAGGCATCTATAGCAAGGATCAGATATCAGGATGGAAAAAAGTAACAAAGGCTGTTCATGAGAACGGAGGCCGGATCTTCCTGCAGATCAAACACACAGGACGTATATCGCATCCTGCAAACATGCCGGCTAAGGCAGACATCATCGCTCCTTCTGCAATCACTGCCAAAGGGGAAATATGGACTGAGCGACTAGGGTGGCAGCCACATGCTACGCCAAGAGCGATGACAACATCAGAGGTAGGGAAAATGGTCCAGCAATATGTGAAAGCAGCAATACAAGCAATAGAAGCAGGATTCGACGGAGTGGAATTACACGCAGCGCAAGGATATTTAATGGACCAGTTCCTGCACCCTGATACTAACCAACGTACTGACAAATACGGCGGCAGTATTACCAACAGGGTACGGTTTATACTCGAAACTGTCGCAGCAGTTAGTCATGCAATTGGCAGACACCGCACAGGCATCCTTCTGTCGCCATATAGCCAGGTAAACGACCTGCAGCATCATAATCAGATAGACGCTACTTACGAATACCTGACCGACGCGCTGGATACTTACGGCCTGTCCTACATTCATCTGCTGACAGAACCAGCTACTCCGGCGATGTTAATTGCCGGTATACGCTCTCGGTTCAATGGAACATTGATATTAAATGGCGATTACAATGCTCTGGAGGCTGAGCAAACAGTGCAGAACGGACTGGCAGACCTGATCGCATTTGAGAATCCATGTGTTTCCTCCCCCCTCGCAGGCAAATTTGAAAGTACTGCCAGCGAACCGCTCAAAAAACCCAATTACGCTTGCGCGAATTGTTAATCATAAATCTGAGAGTTGTTTTAGTTGTTTTCACTTCCGTAACGGAAGATCTGTTGCGGAAATGTTTTCTACAGTAGCAATTACATAAGGCACATTAGCGAAGGATATATAGATAGCTTGTTAAAAGATAAAGGTCTGTAGAAAGTGAGAGAAGGATGATAGGGGATAACAATTCTCCAAATAATCCCGGAAGTATAAAATAGGCGTAATGCCTATTTTATACTGACCTGCGGATGATATACTTGCTGCCCCTGATGGGGCATTTCTATTTACCTGGTCACACCAGCTTCTACTGATAGTTCTTTCCAGTTGAAATACTGCTGCGCATTGTAATAACAGATATCTTTTACTACCTGCCCTATCCACTCTACATCGTTTGGTAATTCACCATTTTCTACCTCCTGACCAAACAGTTCACATACTATTCTGCGGAAGTATTCATGTCTTGGGTAAGATAAGAAGCTGCGGGAGTCCGTCAACATACCTACAAAACGGCTAAGTAGTCCCATATTGGATAATGCATTGATCTGTTTAATCATGCCGTCTTTCTGGTCCAGGAACCACCATGCTGAACCAAACTGCACCTTACCTGCTACAGAACCGTCGTTGAAGTTGCCGATCATGGTAGCTAGCAACTCATTGTCTGCCGGATTGAGGTTATACAATATCGTTTTGGCTAGCTTGTCCTGGCTATCCAGTCTGTCGAGGAATTTCGCCAGCGCCCTTGCCTGAGAAAAGTCGCCGATAGAGTCCCATCCAGTATCCGGACCAAGCAGGCGCATCATCCTGGAGTTATTGTTCCTTAATGCACCGAGATGATACTGCTGTACCCATCCTTTTTCCCAGTCCCATTCAGCCAGCTGTACCAATAAGGCTGACTTAATTTGGCGGATTTCAGTCAGGCTGAGCTTCTGACCGCTTCTAACCTTAAGGAAGATAGCATTGATATCCTTTTCCAGGAAATCTTCTGCATAGATCTCTTCAATACCATGATCAGATACAGAGCAACCCTGTGATGCGAAGAAATCATGTCTGTTTTTCAGTGCATCCAGCAGATCACTATAGGTATCAATGGTGATACCAGCAGCTTCTTCCAATTTACTGAGATAGGCATTATATTTTTCAGGATCATCTACATTCATAGCCTGATCTGGACGGAATGCGGGCAGTATGGGTATTTCAAAGCCGTCGGTGCGCAGCTGATGATGATACTCCAGGGTATCTGCCGGATCATCTGTTGTACATACCAGCGCAACATTCATCTTACGGAGCAAGTTACGTGTGCTGAATGCCGGTGTTTCCAGTTGAGCGCTGGCGTTGTAGTAGATATCCTTTGCAGTTGCAGGACCTAATATATCATGTATATCGAAATAACGTTGTAATTCCAGGTGCGTCCAGTGGTACAACGGATTACGCAATGTATACGGTACTGTGGCCGCCCACTTTTCAAACTTCTCCCAATCAGACCTATTACCGGTACAATAACTCTCATGTACACCGTTTGTGCGCATTGCACGCCATTTATAGTGATCACCATACAGCCATGCCTGTGTAAGCGTACCGAACGTAGTATCAGCAGCGATCTGTGAGGGTGGAAGATGACAGTGATAGTCTATCACAGGCATATCCTTCGCGTAGTCATGATACAAACGTTTGGCTGTGTTGTTACTCAGGAGGAAATGTTCATCCAGGAACTTCTTCATTATAGACGTTTTAATGTTGGTTAGTAGATTACAGTGATACACCTCTTTTCCAGGGAATAAAATCGTCCTGTCCGTTGATGACGGATCTGGCTTGGGTAACTCCACTGGCTACATCAATGACATAATTCAGGATACGTTCTCCGGCTTCCGGAATAGACTCTTCTCCATCGATGATAGTGCCTGTATTGATATCTATGATGTCTGGCATGCGCTCATAGAGCTTGGTATTACTGGATAGTTTAATAACTGGCGTGACAGGATTACCGGTAGGCGTACCCAGGCCTGTAGTAAACAGCACGATGGTAGCGCCAGCCCCCACCTCTGCGGTAGTTGACTCTACATCATTACCGGGTGTGCAAAGCAGGTTAAGTCCTGGCTTGGATACCTGTTGTGGATAGTCCAGTACTGCTGCCACCGGAGAGGTACCTCCCTTTTTGGCAGCACCAGCTGATTTGATAGCATCTGTAATCAGTCCATCCTTTATATTACCAGGTGACGGATTCATGTCAAAACCGGAGCCAGCTTCTTCAGCGCGCCGTTGATAAGTACGCATCAGTTCTATGAACTGCAGTGCATCATTCTCATCCACACAACGGTCGCTCATCTCCTGTTCGACTCCGCAGAGTTCTGGAAATTCGGACAGAATTACAGATCCACCCAAGGCAACCAGCAGATCAGATGTATAACCAATAGCGGGATTTGCTGATATACCTGAGAAGCCGTCAGAGCCACCGCATTCCAATCCGATACACAGCTTTGAAAGTGGCGCTGGCTTACGTTGTATCTTGTTTGCTTCTATTAGTCCGGCCATTGTCTGCTTTACAGCAGCAGTGATCAGAGCCTGCTCTGTCCCGGTCTGCTGTTGATCCAGTATAAACAGCGGTTTGCTGAATTGAGGTGAACGCTTACGAATCTCCTCTTCCAGCATGTTGATCTGAGCATTCTGACAGCCGAGGCTTAATACGGTAGCACCGGCTACATTGGCATGTGTGATATATCCGGCAAGAAGACCGCATAAAGTTTGTGCATCCTGTCTTATACCACCGCACCCACCATCATGCGTGAGGAATTTAATACCATCAATATTTTCAAACAAGCGCTGTTGACCATTACCGGCTTCTTGTTCTGTATAGGTTGTTTCCAGTATTGAATCAGCACCTGCACCATTCTTATACTGTTCTACCAGCTTGCGGGCAAAAGCGGCATATTTTCTCGGACGTCCATAACCCAGTTCTTCCACCAGTGTTTCCCGCAATACTTCAACATTCCTGTTTTCGCAGAATACCATCGGGATCACCAGCCAATAATTGCCTGTACCTACACTGCCATCAGGTCTGTGATAGCCCTGAAACGTACGGTCTTTCCATTTCGAGACATCTGGTATATGCCAAGCGGTCTTGCGTGATTTGGCCAGCTGAAAGTCACTGGCAGCATGTTGAACATTTCCTACGGCTATCCTGGCTCCTGCCGGCAAATCCGTTTTTGCGCGGCCAACCAGTACGCCATACATAGTTATTGCATCCCCGGTTTTCAGCGCTGTCTCTGTAAATTTGTGCTTCGCCGGAACATCATCTGTCAGTATATATACCTGGCCATTGTCCTGCACCTGCTCTGCTTTTTTCAGGTCCGTGAGTGCCACCACCACATTATCCTGCGGATGTACTTTCAGGACTTTCCTTTTCAATCCCGTCATATTCGTTTATTTAAGCTATCGTTGTTTCTTCTGATACTCGTCTGATTAATGAAGGCGCTCCTTCATGAAGTAATGCGCCCAGCATGACTGTTACTGCATGTGCAAAGCCTGGTAGCTTCGTCAGGTCAGTGCTCCACATAGCAGCATCTTTCAATACTGTCTGGACCAATACGGCGGGCTCCAGCCTTTGCCATTTTTCTTTAAAATAGTCTGCATGATCATCTGTAACCTGCCCATCCCGCATGAACAAGAGGAATGCCGCAAATCCGAGCGCCATTAATGCAGGCACTTCGTCTGCACGCTGATAATGCCTTATAATGATAGGAATCACCCGCATTTTCATTTTAGAGGTATACTGCATGGTGATACTCAGCCAGCGATGTTCAATGTATGGGTTCCTGAAGCGGTCCAACACACTTCCCGCGAAGCGCAGGGCTGCGTCTTCACGGATGGCTACATCTGTGATGGCAGGCACGATTTCGTGCTGCATTAATGCAGAGATACAACTTTCCATTGCTGGATCTTCCATCGCATCTTTCACAGTCTCAAAACCTGCTAGTACTGCTAGTCCGCAGCTGAGTGTATGAGTGCCATTCAGGAGGCGCAATTTCAGTTCGCGAAAGATATCAATATCCGGGGCTAACACGACGCCACTGTCAGCGGCAGCAAAAGATAACTTCTTTTTAACCGCCTCATTACCTGTTTCTATTGCCCATAAAGCATAGGGTTCAGACATGATCATCAGTTTATCCTGATAACCTAGTTGTTCTTCTACTGCAGCCTGTGCAACTGCCGGAAGCGCGCCCGGTACAATACGATCCACCAGTGAGTTACAGATATGGTTAGCGTTTGTTAACCAGTTGATGAAATCACCTTCCAGCTGGTTCTGGTTTGCCAGTGCCAACAGGATGTCTTTCAGTTTGGTACCATTATCCGGAATCAGCTCAGTAGGAATGATCACCATACCTTTGCTATTGTCACCACCGAAGTGTTGATAGCGCTGTAACAGAAAGGCAAGCAGCTTACCTGGAAAAGAAGCAGGTGGTGCAGCATGTACATCGTCATCAGTGAGTGTGATACCCACCTCTGTGGTATTAGAAATAATGATCTCCATTTCAGGATCTTTAGCACAGGCTAATACTGCCGGCCAGTCACTGGCAGCAGATAATACTCTGCTCACAGCGTCGTTTACAACATATTCCTCTACTCTCCTACCCTGCATAATACCCTGGATACAGTGCGTATACAGATAGTCCTGTTCGCCGTAAGCATCCGTATTTCCTTTATCAGTAGACTTCACCACCACTACACGGCCATTGAAAATGCGGCCCTTATTAGCCTTATCAATGAAATAGTCAGGCAATCCGCGTAACAAGACGCCCGTACCAAACTGGAGTACCTTTTCGGGCAACACAGGACGTTCCTTTTCTTTCAGAAACTGTTTATTCAATTGCATAGTTCATATTTAATGCGTCAATGCACCACTTCCATCGACAGTATTACGAATTATTTCCGACGTGTCTGTCTGAAGATCCATTCAGTCAGATCGGTCGCTGCCTGATAGTTCTCAAAAGATGCAGGTAGCCGGCGGCCATCCAGGTATTCGTTATAAAACCAGGGATCGCCTATTGCAAATACTGCTCCTTTACCCACTTTAGCAGTTGCCATAATCACATCACCCTTATCCGTATACAGTGCTTTGGCAGGCTCTTTCAGTTCAAGGGTAGAGATCTCCTTGATATAGATTTTCTTCGTTTTAGTAAACACTGGATTGCCTGGTGGCAGGAATAAAGCACCCTGTTCAAACTGCCTGCCTTCTACATGGTTCCGGCTATCTTCTTTGAAACGGATACCGAACTTCTCTGTCAAGGTATTGAAGGCTTTGATTTCAGCGTTACCTGCATCATTCTGCAGAATAACCAGCACACCGCCCTTCTCCACCCATTTATGGATCTCAGTAGCATGAGCTGCTGTCATTAAGTTAGGCTTTGGTGTCTCTTTCTCAGTGTCCGGATCAACAATGATAAGCACATTGGATTTGGCCAGCGTTGCTGCTGTAGGGGCTTCGGATAAGGTATTGGTTACAGCACCTCTGTTGTGAAATATATGCGCCCAAAGCGAGAAACCGCCGTTGTCCATTTCATTCCATACGTAGTGCCAGGACTCCTGCTGACCAGTAATACCTTTTCTAAATTCATTATTGAAGTAGTTATCCAGTGTAACAGTTACGTTCTTACCTGTTTTCGGGATTGCTGCCTGCTCCATTTCATTGGCAGCCATCATATAAGCGCCAACGCCTTTAGGGTCATTGGTTACAACCTTTTCACTCAGGTAGTACTCGTAACTACCGTCTCTGTAGGGATCGCCACCCAGGCCGGCTACACTCACCGTACCTTCCAGGTTAACGCCTCCTTCAGGCGCGGTACGGATAAACTGCTTCATAATACCCTTATAACCCTTTTCGGCAACTGCGCTGTAAGTGGCGGGCAGATAACCCAGTCTTACACCTTTGGCCAATGCGTATACAAACATGGAAGAAGCAGAGGCTTCCAGGTAATTACCTTTAGCATTAGCTTTATCCAGCACCTGATACCAGCAGCCACTAGCTGGATCCTGGTATTTTTTAACTGCTACAGCCATCCTGTTCAATATCTGCAGGAGACTGTCCCGGCCCGGGTGAGCAGCAGGATAGTATTCCAGTGCGTCAACCAGCGCCATGCCATACCAACCCATGGCGCGACCCCAGAAATTAGGAGAGCGACCAGTGGTCTTATCCGCCCAGCGTTGTTCTCTTGACTCATCATATCCATGGTATAATAGTCCTGTCTTTTTATCCAAAGAATGCTCTTCCATCAATACAAATTGACGGGTGATGTCCTTGAATGCAGCTTCGTCATGGTGCATAGCAGCATACTCGGCATAAAACGGCTCTGCCATGTACAAACCATCTAACCACATCTGATAAGGATAGCGCTTCTTGTGCCAGAAGCCACCCTCTTTGGTACGTGGATGTTTGTCCAGCTGTGCTTTCAGTTTATCAGCAGCCAGCTTATATTTCTCCTCATTTGTTACTTTATATAGCAACAACAGCGCACGGCCATTCTTAATATGATCAATATTATAATCTTCAACCTTGTATGTTCTGATTGTACCATCTTTCTCAATATAGTGGTCGATGCCCTTCTGGATAAACTGAAAGTACTTTCCATCCCCGGTATTCTTCCAAAGTCCTGCAAAACCTTCCAGTACAACTCCCTGATCATATGTCCAGTGTGCACGCCGTCCAGCCAGCTGCAGGGAATCTCCCCAGATCCTGATCATAGTCTCCGCCATCTTTGCCGACTGTGCAAAGCTAATAACAGGAAACAGCAGCAGTAGCGTATTCAGTAATTTCTTCATGTCTGTATTTATGATAGTCTGGTTCTATTAATATTTGAAATAACCATAGTGCAGGAATGAGGACCCGTTTTGTATACAGGTTGATAATATGAACCTATAAAGCCAATCCGCATGATTATCCTGACGGATACTATCCTCCCTCGGCAGGATCTTCACCCCCATTCCTGACCAGTGATCATTATTTCTTACTTACCTGTTTACTATCCTGCACATTCAGTTTTCCGTCGTCTTCTGTAATCAGCTTCACATTGGTCATACTGATATTATTTCCAACGATACAGTCGCCGGCTTTTTTGGCTTTGATAGTAATATCTTTCAGGAAAATATCGCTGATCGGCATCTCAGGCAGGCCGCGGATAAAGATGGCTTTTTCTGCGCCGTGACATACCACATTACTGATGTGGAAGTCCCGGAACTGCGGCGTTGCCTCTGTAACAGGATGCAGCTCTACCTTCGGCGCTTCCCGCTTTTCTCCGGCAAGTACTACCGGGTCTTTGGCCATATAGTACATATCAAACAGAATCGCTTCTGCCGGAATGTTCTTCATGTTGATATTGTTCACATAGATCTTCTCTACGATTCCCCCACGGCCGCGGGTAGTCTTAAAACGCAGGCCGATATCTGTACCAAGGAAGGAACAATTAGACACAAACAGGTTACGTGCACCACCTGACATTTCACTACCTACTACAAAACCGCCGTGTGCATGATAAACAGTACAGTTATCAACAATCACGTCTTCAGTAGGCACACCGCGCTTGCGTCCCTGTTCATCACGTCCTGACTTGATACAGATACCGTCATCACCTACATCAAACGTACACCCTTCTATACGGGCATAACGGCAGGACTCCAGGTCAATACCGTCGCCATTCTGCGCATACCATGGATTTTTAGCATATACATCGCGTAAAGTAATATGTTCGGTCAGTAATGGATGCAGACACCATGCCGGAGAGTTCTGGAACGTCACGCCTTCCAGCAGTACGTATTTACATGCTGTCAGCACCAGCATATTAGGACGCAGGAAGTCCTTGATATCATTGTAATCTGCCGCTGTTTTCTCTGGTGATATGACACCGGCCAGTTTGGTATGAGAGCCTTTCTGTGACTTAGCAGTCGGATACCAGGTGCGTTTATCCTCGCCTTCTATACCTCCTGATGCCAACAACTTCCGCCACTGAGATTCAGTCAGCTTGTCTTTCTTAACAATACGCCATGCATCGCCGCCACCGTCAAGGATACCTTTACCGGTGATAGCAATATTCTCTGCATTGGTAGCAGATACTGGCGGCTGGCAGCGCATTGCTCTCAGACCTTCATAGTTAGTCTCGATAAGCGGATACTGGTCAAAGTCTGTAGTAAACTGCAACACGGCATTCGCTGCCAGGTGCAGGTTTACATTACTCTTCAGCACAATAGGGCCGGTAAGCCACAGACCCGGAGGAACCATTACTACGCCGCCACCATTGCTGTTAGCCTTGCTGATTGCTTCATTGATACTCTTGCTGTTCAGCGTTACGCCATCGGGTTTCGCGCCGAATGATACGATACTCAGCGTGTCCCTCCTGAAATGCGGCTCATAGATCTCCGGTAATTCATAGCGGTATTTGCCTTCAAATTCCAGCTTAGCCAGGTATTTCTCCAGGCCGATATTCTTCTCCTTAATCTCTCTGGCTACCAATCCTGCAACGAGGGTAGCACCATAGGTATTAAAGTGTGTATTGTCGGTCACGCCATTAGGCAAGGTAGTATAATGACCTGCCGGTGTAGTCTTAAACAACTTCTCGGAGCCAGCAACGCCATGTTGTATCAACAACGCTTCGCTGCTTTTATGCAGGTCAATCAGCGGTACTTTCAGGCTAGCGGCTACCTGGCGTACTACTCCAGGGTAATCGCCGTGCTGGTCTACAAACGCGCCTTTCTCATCAAACTTCCTGCGTTGTACAGATGTAAGAAGAACAGGATTCGCGCCTTTCGCCCGAGCCTCCTTCACAAAGCGGATCAGATTGTCCTTGTAAGCCCCTTTAGGAGCAGCAAAACGGGTCGAATCATCCTTTTTAGCATCATTATGCCCAAACTGGATGAACACCCAATCTCCGGCCTTTAATTGCACCAGTACGCTATCCCAACGATGCTCATTAATGAAACTCTTGGTACTGCGACCATTAACTGCGTAGTTCTTTACCGTTACGCCTTTTTGCAGGAACAGCGGAAACAGCTGTCCCCATCCTCTTTCCGGATTATCTGCCAGTGGCTTGTCAGCCATTGTGGAGTCTCCGATCATAAACACGCGTGGCGGATCATCTGTCGGTATCCAACTAATCAAAGGAATAAGCAGCGCCAATAGATACAACTTCATGAGCTTTCGATTTAATGGTATTACTGATAATTTGGATTCTGAGTAAATTCAGCTTTGTTAGTCACCGCATCGATCTGGTCCTGCGGGATAGGACGAACATTATGGAAGGACTGGAAATTTCTCGCTGCGTCAGGATTATGTGCAGCAATCTGTGTACCCAGTTTACCGGTACGTTTCAGATCAAACCAGCGCAGCTGTTCTCCTGCCAGCTCCCTCGCCCTTTCCTCTAATACAAAGTCAACGGTCATCTGCGCTGCAGACACTTCCATTTCCTGTTCGTGACCAGGAATAGCGGCACGTTTACGTAGGACATTGATATACTCTGCTGCTTTGCCAGGATTGCTCAATTTGATCTGTGCCTCTGCAGCAATCAGATATAATTCAGCCAGCCTGATAATATATGCGTCTCTCGCGCTCTGTTCTTCATTCATCGCAGCACGCGTAGGATCGTCAAATTTCTGCAGCGATACATAACGGGTACGGTCTTTACCACCCTGATTGTCATAGTAACACATGTTCCTGTCATATACACGGTATCTCTTACCGGCAGTATCTGCATTAGTTACTACATATTTGGTACAGATGATAGCGGTATCACCTAGTTTCATTCCTGCGGGAGCTGTCTTCAGGTTATTACACAGCCATACGGATTTGAAGGTTGCATTATACCGTGCATCTGCTTTTTCATTGAACAGATCCAGCAGATACAATGTTGGCATATACCTGTTGAAAGGACGGCCATTCAGTACATCGCGCTGCATACCTGGCAGATCATCATATTTCATAGCAAACATCAGATGCCCGTTGTGTGCGCCGCGGGAGTGACCATTCGGATACAAGGTAGCATCCAGCCTGTCGTCAAAAACAAGGTTTTTCATATAGTTCACTGCCCATACAATTTCCTTGTTCTGAAGGTTATCCATTCTCCACAGGTCTGCATACTTCGGTACTAGCGTATAACCATAGTTGTTGATTACAGAATCAGCCAGCGCTGCTGCGCGGTCATTCATGCCACGGGTCAGGTACATGCGTGCCAGGAATGCCTGTGCCGCAGGTTTGGTTACTCGTCCATAGTCAGTGGTTGTAACCGGCAGGTTATTAACCGCTATATCCAGGTCACGGAAGATCTGTGCATAGAAGGTATCAACCGGGGTGCGGTTAGCTGTAGTTTCAACGCCTTGGGTTTCTGTCACTGTAAAGTGTACACCACCCCACATCTCTACTACATGCCAGTAGTAGAAGGCACGGAGGAAATGCAGCTCTGCATCGCGCAGGCGGCGTTTTTCTTCCGGGAACCCCGCATTACCTACCCGGCCGATTCCTGTGTTACACAGGTTGATGGCTGAATATAGTTGTCTCCACAATGCGCTCATCACGCCATTGCTGGCCTGGAGATTGATGTACTGTGTAATATCTGGATACTTATCTCCGGTACCACTTGTCCAGAGGTCAGTGCCCATTTCAGAGATACTATACCCTTCCTCTTTTCCATACCACCAGCGGTTGTAGGAATAGGCGGCGCTTACCAGTGTCTCAAAGCCTTCGGGGGTACTGAACACCTGGTCTACTGTAAGGCCGGAAGGATTGTATTCTTCCAGTTGCTTGTTACAGGCGGCCAGCAAACCTGCGCCTGTGATAAGTACGATAAAAAGATTTATATAGCGTTTCATGACTTGTCAGATTAATTTGAATTAAAATCAAAATTCTACATTCAGACCGGCAACGTACATCTTCGTCAACGGATTGCTCAGATCTCCTCCTCTTTCCGGATCATAATCCTTCACTTTACTGAATGTGAACAGGTTCTTACCTGTTACGTAAATACGCACATTGCTCATATGCATACTTTGCAATGCTGTTGCCGGCAGTGTGTAACCCAGGGAGATGTTACGGATCTTCACAAAAGAACCATCCCTGTATCCCAGTGTCCTGATGAAAGGCGTACCATCTTTTGATACGCTGGCATTCGGACGGGGATATGCGTTTGTTTCACGTTCCGGTGTCCAGTAGTCGTGCGGCGCACTATTCTCCAATCCCTGCGGATCATACTTGCCTGCATATTCTGAGTTGATCCATTGACCGATACGTGCAAACACATAGAAGTTCAGATCAAAGTTTTTGAAGCGCACATCATTGTTAAAACCACCGCTCCAGGTGGGCACTTGTGTACCAAGTATGGTACGGTCCTGAGAGTTCAGTACGCCATTTCCGTCCCTGTCACGTACCTTGATATCACCCGGTTTATATCCGAAAGAAGCGGCTGCATCTGCCTCTTTTGTCTGCCAGATACCCGTCTTCTCATAATCGAAGAACACTCTCACCGGTGAACCGATAAACCAGCCATTTGCGACGTCATTGGTATTTGCGTCGGCGAGGGCCACTATCTCTTCTTTGTTTTTAGAGAATACGATATTAGATGTCCAGGTCACTGATTTGCTTCTTACGATAGTTGTATTAACACCAATCTCAATACCCCTGTTTCTTGTCTTACCGATATTCTGTATCACAGTGCTTACGCCGGAAGAGGAAGGCAGTGTTCTCTGCAACAGCAGGTCTCTTGTCTTCGTATCGTAATAGTCAATCGTCGCTCCGATCCTGCCATCTAGGAAGCTCATATCAACACCAAAGTCTGTGGTGGCAGACAGCTCCCATTTCAGATTCCGGTTACCGATCTGGCTACCGATACCATATGCCAGGGCTGAGTTGGTATCATCATAAGAGAACGGAATCTTACTCAGATAACTTGCCGTTGCATAAGGCGGTACCGCGTCATTACCTGCTATACCAAAGCTGGCACGTACCTTCAGATCACTGAACACACGCTGGCCACGCATAAATCCTTCATCAGAGATGCGCCATGCTCCTGCTACAGATGGGAATAACGCCCATTTGTTGCCCGGAGCCAGCTTAGAACTTCCATCAGAACGAGCGGTCATCGACAGGAGATATTTACCCTTGTAGCTGTAATTGATACGGCCCGTAAATGATATCAGTTTATTTGCCATATAACTGGAGCGAATGGCTACGCCACTCACACTATTTTGTAGAGCGTAATATAGTTGAGATGGCAGCAACTGTCCTTCACCCTGTAAAAAACTTGAATCCCGCTGATCAGAAAGTAAGCTCGCTACGCCGGTGAGGCCAAAGGTGTGGTCGCCAATTTTCTTTGAGTAGCTAAGGACGTTTTCCCAGCTGATATACCGTCTGTTGCCACTGTTATACTGTGACCTGGAAGTTGAGGCGGTGGAGCGCTCAATGGAGTTTTTAGAAGCAAATATCCCGGTGCGTGCATTGTCAAGCGTCACACCCAGGTTAGAGCGGAATGACAGTCCTTTCAGGGGTGTCAGTTCTACATAAGCATTAACAAATGTACGCGTCACCCGTCCATTGTTCTGGTAAGCATTTGGCTGCTCATCTGCCAGTGGATTGATCATGGAGCCCATATTAGGGAACAGGATCAGCTGACCTTCTTCGTCAAACGGCAGGTTCAGGGGTACAATCTTATTCGCCTGGTTCAGGGGGTCGCGACGGCCGCTCTGGTCATAGTAAGTCACCTGACTTTGCATACCTACCTTCAGATAGTCCGTTACTACCTGGTCGAGGTTCAACCTGGCGGAATAACGTTTCAGGTGATCCAGTTTGAAGATACCTTTCTCATCGAAGTAGTCGAGCGACAGGTATACTTTTGTCTTTTCAGATCCTCCGGATACGCTCACCTGGTGATCCTGCTGGAAGCCATCATGGATCAGGAGGTCGGCGTAGTCAGTCCACAGGTTATTCTTTATCGCGTCAACTTCTGCACCATTAAAGATCAACGGATCATCCGCTTCACTTCTCCAGCGGCCCGTAGTGCGGTTAGCCTCTCTTTTCTGGGCTATGTACTGCGGACCGGTTGACATAGCAGGATAGCCTGCTACCTGAGACAGACCTGCATAAGTATTTACAGATACACGGGGCTTGCCGGAAGCGCCTTTTTTGGTGGTAATGATAATTACCCCGTTTGCACCTCTGGAACCGTATACGGCAGTCGAAGAAGCATCTTTCAGTACTTCCATGGACTGAATATCGTTAGGGTTAATATCCTGGATGTTTTCGTACTGCACACCATCAACAATGTACAGTGGACCATTATCTGCACGGATGGACCTGTTACCTCTCACCGTTACATTGATTCTTGCACCGGCTGCACCACTGCTTTTGGTAATATCAACGCCGGGCAGTTTACCCTGTACAGACTCCATTACGTTGGTAGAAGGTACTTTTTTCAGTTCTTCGCCCTTCACAGAGGTCACTGCACCGGTGAGGTCACGCTTTCTTACTTCACCATAACCTACTATCACTACCTCATCCAGTTGTTTGTTATCCTTTTCGAGTTTCAGTGAAAGGTTTGTATTACCATTAATCTCCTGCGTCGATGACAGATATCCCAGGTAACTGATTACCAGCACACCTGTTTTAGCATCGGGAACGGCAAGGGAAAATGCGCCTGTGGCGTCTGTCTGCGTGCCTGTTGTGGTGCCTTTCAGCTGCACGTTAACCATAACAAGGGGTTCTCCGGTTGTGGCGTCGGATATCTTCCCTTTAATTGTCTGGCGTTGCGCAAATGCCGCAGCGGCACTAACCAGCAACAGCCAGTAGATCAATAGCAGTTTTTTCATAACGTAACGTGTTATATATTTCTTCTAAAATTGGGTCTTTTGTGTCCGGATCGGATCGATAAATACTGCTATTTCAGCAATATTAGGTGTCACTGTTTTGTTCTTCAGTCATCATACAGGTATCCCCAAAAACAATTCTACAGCTATATTCATTAATAGCGAAAGGAATGGAAGTATTTATTTACGCAAACGTTTGCGAAAAGCAAAGCGGGAAGGTCTAAAAATCAGCGAGGTGGAACCAGGAATCAGGTGGTCATTCCTGGCCCCTGGTCCGTATCTGTAGTTGCTGATTTCGTGTTGTCTTATTTAGTTATTCTGAACCAGTCATAGTCAGCAAAGCCGGCATCATTGATCTGCGTATCCCTGGTACAGTAAATACCTACCTTAGCGCCAACCCACCGACCTGGTTGTGCAGTGAATGGCTTGCCTGCGTCGGTGAACTGTGTGCCGTCCAGACTATAGCTAAACTGACATACTGCGTCTTTGACTACCGTCACCCTGAACCAGCAGGTATTGTTATCAAGTGTTTTCAGTACTTCCTGCTGCTCTTCCGCCCCTTTATCGGCCTTGAGACAGGAGGTATATACCAGTTTAAGTGTATTGTTTTTGCTGATCAATGATATACCTGCATAGTCAACGCCCAGTACAATCAGACCGGTGCGTTCTCCTTCCAGTTTAGGATTTGGGGTAAAGGTGCATTTGGTAGTAACAGTGAAGCTGTCAGCAGGAAACTTCTGCAACAGCAGGTTTGGCGTTTGCCAGAGATTGCGGGTGGAATCGGGTATTCTGGCGGAGAACAGGCGCAATACACCCTTTGCCGGGTAAGCCATCATCCAGGTACTTACCGGATTTGCCTGCCATTGCCATTGTTTCCCTAAAGCAGCACCGTTAAATTCATCTGACTCAGGCGGTGTCATCACCGGCATCCCTGCTAATGGCTTATTCCAGGTCATCACCGGCTCTCCTTTACCATCACCGTCAGGATCTGTGCCTATTACCGGCCAGTCCTTTACCCACTGCAACGGTTGCAGATGCACTACACGTCCGTAGGCATTCTTGTCCTGGAAATGCAGGAACCAGCTGCTGCCGGAAGGCATATCCACCCAGGCACCCTGGTGCGGACCATTCACCGGACTTTTACCCTGATCCATCACTATCTTCTCTTCATATGGACCATAAATATTCTTTGAACGCAGTACCAGCTGCCAGCCGGTGCTTACGCCTCCTGCCGGCGCAAAAATGTAGTAGTAACCATTCCGTTTGTAGAGTTTTGGCCCTTCCAGGGTGGGATGATCCGGATGGCCATCAAACACCAGGACGCCCTCATCCGTAACAGCAGTACCTGCTTCATTCATCCTGTTGAGTGTCAGGATGCTCTTGATGCCTGCCCGGCTGCCTGCCCAGGCATGTACCAGGTATACTTTGCCATCATCATCCCACAGCGGACAAGGATCTATCAGCCCCTTACCTGCCTTTACCATCACCGGCTCAGACCAGGGGCCGGCTGCATGCTTTGCCTTGATCAGGTAGATACCGAAGTCAGGATCAGGATAATAAATATAAAATTCTCCTTTATGGTAACGGATAGATGGTGCCCAGACCCCATTGCCGTGCTGTACTTTGCTGAAATGGACAAAAGGTGGCTGCCTGAATAAGGCATGTCCTACCAGTTGCCAGTTCACCAGGTCCTTTGATTGGAGTATCGGTAAGCCCGGCGCTGCATTAAAGCTGGAAGCTGTCATATAGAAATCATTTCCTGCACGACAAACATCAGGATCAGAATAATCAGCATTCAATACCGGATTTTTATAGGTACCATTTCCCAGGTCTGCCACCCAGGATTGTGAGCGCTGTTGGCCGTAGAACAGCGACGGGAGGCACATGCCTGCCATCATAAATAGCAGCTTCTTATTCATCAGGAAAGCGTTTTTCATACGTGTTAGAATGACACTAATATAGTATAAAATAAATTATAAGTATATTTACTCCTTACGTTATGAAATTTGAAGCTGCCACTATAAAAGATATAGCCATTGCGCTGGGGTTGTCCACCTCTACGGTGTCCCGTGCCTTACGGGATAGTCATGAGATCAGTATCGCTACCAAACAGCTGGTACTGGAGTATGCCACGAGGATCAACTACCATCCCAATCCTATTGCGCTTAGTCTGAAGGAAAAAAGAAGCCGTTCCATCGGCGTCATCGTTGCGGAAATTGCCAACAGTTTTTTCTCCCAGGCTATCAATGGTATTGAATCTGTTGCGAAAGACAAAGGATATAATGTGATGATCTCCCAGACGCATGAGTCGTTTGACAAAGAAGTGATGACATTGCAATACCTCGCATCCCGCTCTATTGACGGACTACTGATCTCTGTATCCAGTGGTACTGAAAACCTGGATCATCTGAAAGCATTACACGAAAGAGGATTCCCTATCGTGTTTTTCGACCGTATTGTGGAAGAAATACAGACACATAAGGTAATGGTAGATAATTTCAGGGGAGCATATGACGCTACCTTACACCTGATCAATAAAGGGTATAAACATATTGCAGTCATTGCCGGCCCGGAGAATCTGTCTATCAGCAGGGAACGTATTGCCGGATACCGGGAAGCGCTGGCACAGACCAGGGTAAAGCCAGGTAAGGCACTGATTAAGTACAGCCGTTACGCCGGACTGCAATTACAGGAAGTAGAACAGGCCGTGAGCCAGCTGCTGAAACTACGCCCACGACCTGATGCTATATTTACCGCGTCAGATAAACTGACCACTAACTGTATGCGGGTATTGAAAAGTAAAGGCATACGCATCCCGCAGGACATTGCCCTGGTGGGATTCTCTAACTCTGATCTGATTGAATTGTTACATCCGCCACTGACGGTAGTGCGGCAGCCCGCTTTTGAAATGGGTCAGATTGCTACAAGCCTGTTGCTGCAACTGATTGAGAGTAAAAAGCCAGTGAAGGAATTTGAAAGGAAAATCCTGAATACTAATCTGATCGTACAGGCGTCTTCCTGAGCAGCTGTTATGCATGTGCAGCAGTCAGCCGTTGTGCCATCTGCACAGTCAGTTCTGCTATCCTGTTAGAGATACCCACTTCATTGTCGTACCATGCCACTACTTTTACTAAGTTTCCGATGGTACGGGTCAGGGATGCATCCACTAAAGAAGAATGTGTATTGCCCAGTATATCTGCTGATACCAGCGGTTCTTCTGTATACTCCAGCACTCCTTTCAATGTCGTTTCTGCATGGTGTTTGAATAATGCGTTGATGTCAGCGGCAGTTGCCTGTTTCACCAGGTTCAGGGACATATCTGCAATAGAACCATCTATCACAGGCACTCTGTAAGAAAATCCGTCCATCTTACCTTTCAGCCCAGGTAATACATCGCCGATAGCCTTGGCCGCCCCTGTAGTTGTAGGAATAATTGACTGTGTTGCGGCACGCGCTCTTCTGTAATCTTTATGCGGCCCGTCCTGCAACATCTGATCCATCGTAAAAGCATGTACTGTACTCATATAACCGGAAGCAATGCCATACTCCTTATCCAGCAGGTATAATACCGGCGCAATACAGTTGGTAGTACAGGATGCGGTAGACAGTATCTCATCTTCGTCAGTAATCAGCTCATCATTCACGCCTGCCACTATCGTCTTTACATTGCCGGTTGCCGGTGCAGTAATTAATACCCTGCCTGCTCCTGCGGAAATATGCTGCTGCGCCAGCTCTCTTTCTGTGAAACGGCCTGTTGACTCAATCACCACATCTATTCCCAGGGCGTCCCAGGGTAATTTTTCGGGAGATCTTTCATTCAATAAAAGTATCTTCTTCCCGTTTACAATCAGGTGCTGGTCATCATGCGTAACAGTGCCGGGGAACTTACCATGGGAGGTATCATATTTGAGCAGATGCGCAAGCAGCCCGATATCTGTCAGGTCATTAACAGCCACTACTTCCACTCCTTTCTTATCCTGTAATGCTCTGAGTGTCATTCTGCCTATGCGTCCGAATCCATTAATAGCAACTTTCATCGTAGTATATTTTTAAGTGATCAATCAACGGTGTGTAATGATGTTCTGAAGGTGCGCCGGTAGTCGCTGGGCGATACCATCATATGCCGCATAAATGTGCGCCGCATGGATACCACTCCTCCCAGCCCGCACTTCTCTGCAATCTGCTCCATACTGAGATCGCTGTCTTCGAGGTATTTCCTTGCTACTTCAATCCGCAGCTTTTCTACAAACTTGGCGGGCGTCATGCCCGTCTCGCGGAGGAATACCCTGTTGAAATTTCGCAGACTCATATTACTGTGGGTTGCGAGTTCCTCCACGGTGAGGTCATGCTGTAAATGCTGCATCATCCAGGGTTGCAGTTTTCCGGCAATGGAGTTCTCCATAGAGTGTATCTGCAATAAGCTGCTGAACTGCGACTGATAGCCAGTTCGCTTCAGGAATAATACCAGTTTACGGGCGGCAGCCAAAGCGATATCCCTGCCATAATCCTCCTCCACAAGCGCCAGTGCCAGGTCAATCCCGGAAGCCACGCCACCGGACGTATACACATTGCCATCCCGTGTATAAAACGGATTGGTATCGACCTGTATGTCAGGATAACGGCGTTGAAACTCCTGGCTATGTTCCCAATGGGTAGTCGCCTGCCGGCCATGGAGTATGCCCGCCTCTGCCAAGGCATAAGTGCCAATACAGACAGAACCGATACGGCGCATCTTCGGATAGGCATCATGCAGCCAGTTGCAGAAACGCCGGCCGGTTTCAAGATTTCTTATAGAAAAGCCAGCGACGATCAGTGTGTCAATCGGCCGGTCCAGTTCATCTACCTTCGCCGGACATGTAAATTCCAATCCACCCTTAGTAGCTACCTTCCTCGTACTCAGCGGAGAGGCAAGGACGATCTCATAGCCAATATCATTATCAGCAGCGGTTTCAGATAACATCTTATCTGCGGCGGTAAAGACATCCAGCGGACCGGCTATATCCAGCAAATAAGTACCTGGCATAGGTACGATAACAATTAATTTCTTTTGGTTTTCCGGCATACAATTGCTTGAACAGGTTAAAGGTAGGATTGTTTTGGGGTGGCACAAATGCCATAAATGATACAATTTGTGCCATAGGGTTCTAACATCTAATGAGCTGATTGGGACAAGTAATATCCTCCTTATCTTCGTCACATGCAAACCCCTTCAGCATATCTCACTGGTCATATCGCCGTTCCGAAAGAATGGCAGGACATTTTTGACCCGTTTTATTACATCATCAATCAGCAGCAGGAAGCTGTTACACGCATTCTCTCCCCTACGTTCCAGACCATTCTGGTGTTTAATTTCGGAGCGCCGGCCTACATTAAGCCGGCGGCGGAACAACCGTTGGCTATTGACAACAGCCTGGTCATCGGACCGGTGAAACTGGCGCTTGAATATACTATTCCGGCGCAGGGGCAAATGCTGGTAGCGAACTTCAAACAGGATGCTTTCTACCGGTTCTTTGGAAGACATCTGCAAACGTATACTGACTTCCTGCTGCATCCGGATGAGCTACAGGGCGATCACTGTTTTGCTGACGTGTGGCAGGAGCTGAAGGCATTGCCGGATATGGAGCAGCGGGTTGGAAGTCTGCTGGAATTTGCAGCAATTTATATCCAGGAGCGTGACAAAGACTCGGAAGATATTGTCAATAACAGCGAAAATGATAGTGTGATTAATCCGGTAAAGGAGATTGCAGATAAGCGGGGACAAAGTGAACGTAATATTCAGTTGAAGTACAAGAAATACCTGGGTTATAGTGCAAAAGAGATGAGCCGTTATCAGCGGTTTAAAAAGACACTGGCCCGGTTGCAGGGAAAATCTTCTTCGACGGTGGACTGGTTTGAGATGGTGTATGAAGGAGGGTATTATGACCAGAGTCATTTGATTCGCGATTTTAACCACTTTTTAGGCCTTTCTCCGGCCCAATACCTGAAATTACAGGAGACAGTTTGCATTGCCTGCGGACGCTCTTAACGGGGCTTAAAAACACAAAATTGAGCACGTGCTATGAAAGGTGATTTTTGACCACGGAAAGACAGGGGTATTTTTAGGGTGTTTGTTCGTCGCTTGGCCGTCGCTTGTTCGTCGCTTGTTCGTCCCTTGTTCGAACGGAGTACTTTTGCCAGTATATTGCACCAGGAATCAGCTACGTGCCAGCACGTTTTTCTGATTTTGGAGGCCTAAACCGTTTTTTACACGAAAACTGTCAAAATTCCTCAATTGCCAGTCATATAGGTAACATCTCTCCTATTTTCCTGTTTTCCAGGCGACCATGTATGTATTCCTGTTGCTTCAGGTGCAACAAGGCCGATATCGGATCTCCCATAGGTTCATCTGCCAGATCGAAGGTACCATAATGCATAGGGATCATTACACCGGCATGCATATCATTACAGGCTTTCACCGCATCCTTCGGAGACACATGACTTTGAGCCATAAACCATTCGGGCTTATATGCACCGATACCAATGATGCAGTAATCTATGTGCGGGAAGATACGGCCGGCATCTGTAAAGTGGCTGCCGTAACCTGAATCGGCAGCGAAATAGATTGTCTTTCCTGCGCCCTGTATCACAAAGGCACCCCATAATTGCCGGTTCACATCCCGTAGGCCCCTTTTCGTCCAGTGCCTTGCCGGCAGATAGCAGATCTTTATCCGGTCATCCGTGTTATACTGCTGGTACCAGCCTGCCGCCTGAATGTTATTACTGTTGGTAAACCTGTGCAGCAAGGATTCCATCCGGAGCCCGGTGAGATAAGTCGCACCTGGATTGTTATCTGCCACCAGCTGCAGACTGCGTTTATCACAGTGATCAAGATGATTGTGAGAAATCAGCACATAATCCAGCCCTTTAAGGTGAGCAGGTTCAATAGGAAATGTCACCTTCCGTTTGATCAGCGGAATATTATAGAATACAGGGTCAATCAATAGCTGAATACCCGCCAGGCGGATAAAGAAAGTAGCATGTCCCAGCCATACAATGCAATCATCGGGAGCGTGCAGAAAGGCTGCTGACTTATCTATAGCAGGATGCCATTGTTCCTGTTTCTTTTCCGCTCTCTGGGGATTAGACTGAAGACGCCATTTCAGCACATCTCTGAGACTATATCGATGCGGAAACTCATAGTTGACAAATCGTCCCTGCCCATCGACAGGTGTTCCCTTCCATTCAAAAGGTAGTTGCAGGCCATGCAGTGCCGGATTTGAAACATATTCCATAGCAGTGATTGATCGTACATTATCAAAGATACGCTTTCGCAGATGTTATCGGCCATAACGCACTGACAGAGCTTTCAGCAGTACCGCGATGCCTTCCTGTGCAGCCGCTGAAGATACATTGGTAAAGATAATATATGCCCTGTCTGCCTCCCTGATCACCTGTACCTTTGTAATGAATGCACCCGCATTACCTTCATTCGCAGCAATATGATGGCCGGTTTCCTGATCAGTTTCATTAAACCAACCATAAGAAAACACCGGCATACTATACAATAGCTGCTCAAAGGTTTGCTGTGGCAGCAACGCACTTTTACCCTTCAGACCTTTTAGCGGGAGCTGTATAAAGCGGAGATAATCTTCCAGACTGACGTTGATATTACCTGCCGCCAGCAGCCAGTTCATTTTGTAGTCTACAGATGGCCGTAAAGGCTGTAGCTGTTCGTTGTGCCCCCAGGGTTGTAGTGTATCTTTCAGGTTGGGATAATCAAACTGGAAGTCTATGTGCAGCTGTCGGCCCAGATCAGCCACTAACTCTTTATAAGGCTTCCCTGCGGCCTTTTCCAGCATTAACCCTGCCATGATGTAGTCTACGTTGGAAGGCGTCATTTTGTTAGCGTCCAGCTTCATCGGAGACTGTGTCAGGAAGTTGGCTGCCAGCTGCTTCCGTTGCGCCGCATAGTCGCCATGCAAGTCGGTAAATGCCGGCGTGGATGAGGTATATGTATACCCCTGTACCCGGCCTCTGAAGGTCAGCAGATTGGCTAGTGTAACGGTATCATAGACATAGCGCGTGCGCCAGCGCAGTTCAGGAAACATGGACAGAAATGTGGTATTCCATTGTAACTTATTTTCCTTCACCAATAAGGCGGCAATAAACGCAGTAATAGCTTTGGTGTTTGAGCCTATATGAAAACGGTCGCCGGCTTTTACAGGATATTCCTTATTCATACGCTGTACGCCTATCGAATGACAGGCCAGCACACTATCCGAAGAAACAACAGCGAAGGCCATTCCCGGGATCTGGTATTGCCTGCGGATGCTATCGGCAAGGGATACCACAGATTGCGACCGGACCGTTAAGGTTGTAATAATAAACCCTGCAAGCAGTAAATATTTCATATATGCAGATCAGTTAGTGTAAGTAGGTATCTGTAAACTGGAAGGCGCTGTTATCTTTGCTTGGACACCAGTGATTGCCGGCAGACCGGTTTACTTATTGCTGCGGAAGACAATCACATTGCCGATGATGTGGTTGTCCACGATCAGCAACTGGCCTGCAGGATCAATCAGGAAGTTACGCAGATATTCTCCTGGCATAGCGTGCAGACGGAGGAAGCGTAGCCAATGAGCACAGACGCCGGCGTTCTTCGCTTTGCCTATTCATATGGTAGATGTGGATACCCTCTTTGTTTTTCGCTGTGTTATAAGCACCAACGAACAGGTAAGTATCATGCCGGTAGCCGGCATGGAGCAGCAGCATAGCCAGCAACAATAGTAGCGGGAAGCGTTTCAGCAAGGCGAAGCGATTTATTGATAGGCAATCAGGATGCCTGATCATCGTACTATCCGGCGTCCTGTATGTACTGACGGTTGTTGCTATTACTCGAACCTGTCTTCGATTAACAAGTTTGTGCGCGGATCGATATGAATCAGCTCTGCGCCAGGTATACTGAGCATAGTAACGCGATCTTTGATAAGGATGCGCTGTATCTCCGGATTGTTGTCTGCTTTATATTCCAGCGGAAAGGAGAACAGTGTTTCCTGCAATTGCTCTACCACCATGGTATGTGGGTCGTTCCCCTTGCGTACCGCCAGCACAGGTACGCCGGGCGTATGCAGCCATTGTTGGAAGAAGGCTGTCAATTCCTGTCCGCTTGCCTGTTCCATCGCTTGTCTGAAATTGTCGGTATTAGCGTTGCGACCATTGTATGCAGCGAAGTAGCTGCGGATACCTTTCCAGAAAAGGCTGTCGCCTACCTGACGGCGTAACATGTGCAGCACCCATCCACCTTTCTCATAACTGTTAGCATTGAGCAACTGCATGTAACCACCCTGCCTGGAAGTATCTACTACAGGTGTGTGGCGGCGTTTGTTAAAGGCGATAATCTTTCTGCGGTCAGCTTTCATACCTGCAGCCAGCGTATCTGCCCCGTATTTGTGTTCCATGTAGACGTGTGTCATATAGGTAGCAAATCCTTCGCTGAGCCATACGTGTTCCCAGCCGGTTTCAGTCACTGCATCACCGAACCATTGATGGGCAATCTCGTGTGCGATAAGAGGTTCTATAGTACGAGCGCCTACTGATTCTTCTTCATAGAAGATAGCTCCTGCGTTTTCCATACCGCCAAACATCGTTTTAGACTGCACATTGGCCAGCTTTTTATAAGCATAAGGGCCGAGTTTACCGATGAAGAAATCAAGCACTTCGACAGCCTTGGCATAGTCCTGAAAGCCACGCGCTTTATTCTGGGGATATACATAAGTATAAACAGGAATCCCTTTCACATCGCCGGGATGGTCTATGGCAAAGTCGGCCACGCCTACAGCAAAGACTTTTGTAGGCAGCACGACCTTTTCCTGGTAGCGGGTGCGCTTCAGCCGGCCGGGAAGATTTGTCTCTTCCGTCTTCAGTCCGTTAGCGACTACATTGTAATGATCGGGCGCGATGATGGTGTAATCAACGGCTGCTTTATCGGAAGGATGATCTATAGAAGGCAGCCAGTAGTGGGCCCTGTTTGGCCAATTATCAGTAAAGAATGTACGTTTGCCGTACATGTTGGTGGAGATGATCAGGCCGTTGGCAGGTATACCACTGTAGGCAATACGGTAGGTATGCGTTTCGCCTTTCTTCGCGCGGATCTGCAGGCGTACGCTTTCCCGCTGTTGCCGGAAGGCGACAGGCTTTTTACCTTCTGTTACCATTGACACAGCCATACCTGTGTCGCGGCCGGATCTGCCGACGAGGTCCAGGCACAGTTCGCGGGCATCTTCTTTAAAACGTACAGTAATGCCCGTTACTGCACTTATTTTGTCGGTGCTGTCACTTAAGGTCAGGGATATATCATAGTGTTGTACATCCGCTTGCAGGTTCTGAGCTGTTGTTGTAATGCTTGTACTCAGGATCAGCAGGAAGGCAGGAATCAGCTTATTATATAAATTCATGTGTAATTATTCGTTTTATTATTCTCCCCATACAGTGATCACCAACCTTCTGTTACCGCCCGCATTGCGATGTTCGCACAGATAGATACCCTGCCAGGTACCTAATGCGAAATTGCCGTTACGTACAGGTATCATGACGGAGCTGCCCAGCATTGCCGCTTTCAGGTGGGCGGGCATATCATCCGCCCCTTCGTAGTCATGTTCATAGTCAGGATCGTTTTCAGGTACCGCTTTGCTGAAATACATTTCAAAGTCCTGTCTTACTGTAGGGTCAGCATTTTCATTTATGGTGAGCGATGCGGATGTATGCTGAATAAATACCTGGCACATGCCCGTTTTGATATCTCTGAGCTGTGGAATAGCCTGCAACACTTCGGTTGTGATCAGGTGGAAACCTCTTCTTCGTTCCCGCAGCACCAATGATTCCTGGTATATCTTCATAGTTTCAAGTTTATATGGCTGATTTGAGCTGCTACCAGCTTGGTTTTCAGGTGCAGTTGCAACAGAAACCGGTATATTTTTTTCTGATTTCAGCAGGACAAACTTAACTTAGTATGAGAGAAAAATGAAATCGTTATGAAAACATTACTGATTCCTGTTGATTTCTCCGCCACGTCTGACAACGCTGTTAATTTTGCCATTGAGTGGACGAAGGCGTATGGGTATGACCGCATTATCCTGTTAAAGACCTTCTACGACACTGTTTTTGATCATATTGTTGTTTCGGCGGAGTATGCCCCTGTCAGTCCGCACTACATGGCAAGGGAGCGGGAGCAGGCTACTGACAGGCTGGAAGACATTTCACGTGAAATATCGCTCAAGACCCGTGGCGTTAATGTTATTGCTATGGTCAGTGAAGCGCCGTTGCTCAGGGCCATTATGGAAGTGATACGTGAGGAATCGCCGGAACTGATTGTACTGGGTAGTGACAATTTCAGTTATTCCAGCGGCAGTTTCATTGCCGGAAACCTTATTTCAATCGCGAAAGCCAGTCCGATCAGGGTATTGATTGTACCTGCCACTTACCAGTATCAGCCGGTACAGAACATCCTGGTGCCATGTGACTATGCGGCGCTTGACTCGTTGAATAAAGTGAGGGCACTACAGATTCCTCCCCAGTGGAAAAACAGTAAGCTACTGGTATTCAATGTAGATCCGAAAGAAAGGTATCTGCAACCGGACGAGCAATTGCTGGCGGCAGAGGCCCACGTGCATGACAGGTTAAGGGATTACCCTCATGAGATCCGTTACAGTAATGATAAAAATATCATCAATGGTATACTGAACTTCATCCAGGAGAATAATATCCAACTGATTATCTCATTACCGGGTAAACATAGTTTTCTGTATTATCTGACACATAAGAGTATTTCAGATGCTATCTGCCGGAATGCGCAGGAGCCGGTACTGATCCTGAAATAGGTTCACCCCTGATTTCAGGTATTTCCCGACATATACTTATCCATTGACAAAATAGTTAATATGTTTGTGTCATTAATTGATTATCTTTTCAGTTGAATTGTCCTCAATATGCCAACAAGGAAGAAGTCCTATAAAGAAAGCCATCACTCTTTACGTACCCGTTTATTGGGTTCGGGAGAGGTGTTTTCCTTTGGGCATAGGATGTTCAACCTGACGAGTATCATCACCCTGGCCATTCTCTCAGCGTTTATCGCAATCAATCTGATTATCAATGAAATGCAGGCAGCGTTGTTGGTATCGGTGTTATTTTGCGTACAGTTATTCTTCTATGTGCTGTCGCGGAAGTTCCGCCAGTATAAAAAGATCATAGTCTGGTATGTAGTGGCCGTATATAGTGGCCTGATATTCAACTATTACGTCAATGCCGGGATTAATGGTCCCAGCTTGTTGCTGTTTTACACCACGTTTCAGCTGGCGCTGAATGTATCGGCGAGGAAGAAATACATACTGTGGATGATATTGGGAATCGTGATTCCGGCAGGGCTTATCTTCACCGAGCTGTACTATCCACAGTCTATTATCAGCACTTACGACAACAAGACAGATAAAATGATAGATCTGTTCGGCTCTTATGTACTGGCGCTGGTATATATCGTGTTTGCGAGCAATAGCTTTAAGCGGGAACTGGAAGCACAACACGAACGGGAGAAGAAGGATGCAGCAGAACTGATGGAGTATGGTATAAGGCTGCAGGCGTTCTTTGAAAGCTTGTCCGATAACTTTATCCTGCTGGACAAGGAGATGAAGATACTCTACTTCAACAAGGCAGCGTATGACCTGTCTATAACTCATTATGATACAGAGATAACATTATATCAGCGGGTGGATGAGTTTATTCATGACTCGAATAAGAAAGGTTTTTTTCACGGGTTCAATACGGCGCTTAGCGGGCAGGCCATCACGATGGATTTCCGCAGAGTATATGCAATCCAGGATACCTGGTGGCAGATTACTTTTAATCCTGCCCGCAATGACAAGGGAGACATTATCGGTGTTACAACTGTGATGAAGGATATTACCGAAGCCTATCTGTACAGACTGCGTATTGAACGTAAAAATGAGTTGCTGGAGAAGATTGCGTTCATACAGGCGCATGAGTTAAGGGGACCGCTTACCTCCGTGCAAAGCCTTATCGGCCTCATTAAAGACGAATACTGCGACATGGACCTGGTATATACCCGAAAGCTGGAAGAAGGCCTGAACAGGCTTGATGACAAGATTAAAGAGATCGTGGCTTTGTCATCAGAGCACAAACGCGATATATAATAAAAAAAGGCCGATGATATACACCGGCGCAGGTAGAAAATATTTCCTGGAATAGACACAAGGCATTAGACTTCCAGCATATAGACCGGCAGTTCATAGCCAGCCTTCACTAATACCGGTTTAGCCACATTATACACTTTCACACCACCTGTCAGTGTACCTTCAAGCGTACCCATATGCGCGTGGCCATGAAATACGGCAGTCACCTGACGGCGTATCAGCGGTTCTGCCAAACGGGAGGAGCCAAGGAAAGGGAAGATAGCTTCTGGTTCACCGACAACAGTCTCCTGCATAGGCGCATAATGCAATACTGCTATTTTCTTGAGATGTTCGTGCTGCTGATCTATTCTTGCCAGTGCCCTGTCCAGATGAAGAGCTTCATCCACCGCTTCCTGTACGAAGGCTTTCATGGCGTTTTCACCAAACATAGAAAGCATATAGTTGTCAAATCCTCCGCCGAAACCTTTTACACCAGCAAAGCCAACATCATGTATCACAACTGCTTCCCCATCGAGGATATGTACGTTTTCATTCTGTAAGGTTTGTCTGATTAACTTCTGGCGGCCTTTTTCATAATCATGATTGCCCAGCACGGCCACAACAGGAATAGAGCAGGCTTTCAGCTCATCGCTGAGTATCTGCGCTTCGCTTTCATCACCGGTATTAGTGAGGTCTCCGCAGATCACCAGGATATCGGCCTGGCGGGATATCTCTTTAAAATAATCAACCCACTTGTTCTTATCTGTATCCGTTACATGTATGTCTGCCACAGCAGCGATCCTTACCTTCTTATTTTCAGCGTCCATATTAAACCGTTTTTATAGTCATTCCTTTATAATGCCAGTCTGTGATATCAATGGCATACTGTGTCTGATCTATTAATGGCCCTCTGCAGACCTTTTCCAGTGATGGCGGAATATCGTATTGTTCTGCTGCACGTCTTACCAGTTCATCAAAGAGCCAGCGGGGCACAATTTCGGCATAGTCTGATGGATACACGAACTGAAAGTTGATGATCTGTGAAAGCAGCAGGTGCCAGTACGGGTCGAGGCGGTGCAATAGCTTTTCCCAGTTGAGTTGTTTACCATAACGAAGTAGAACATGGTTAACATCTGCACCGTCAAAACGTTCCCTGTTTTGGATGAACACTTTACTCCAGATCAGTTCTTCAGCACCGATAAGTCTAACGGTATGGTCCATGACGACAGCCTCCGTTGAATTAGCGTACCAGGTTTCATCTACGACGCAGATGTTGTTGGTACTGCTAAAGATAAGATCAATATAGTATTCATCTTTGTACACTTTGGCCAGCCAACGTACGTCCGTCAGCTCTATCTGGTACCCATGTGATGAGAACAGCTTTAGTATATCCGTGTACTGAGTGGGTGTACAGAATATATCCAGGTCTTTGGTATCCCGGTAAAGTCCTGTATAGCTGAACAGGGCGAATCCGCCACCCAGCATAAAATCAAGCTTGCTTTCTACAAGCAACGCCAGCGCCTCACGGTAAAACGTCTGGGCGACCTGTTTTTGTTCCTCCGTCGTTATCATACTAACACACATCTAAAAACTATGCCGTGGCATAATAACAGCAGCCTTATCAGGCGAAACACCGGCATTTACTTATCATGTATAAAAACTAAGTACAGGAGAGCAGCAAATAATTTTCCTGTTATGTGAAGATTTTGCCCCATTCACTATATTTGAAGTAAACTCATAATATATCCATATGAAATGTATTCCACTGATAGCAATTGCCGTTACATTATTAATGTCCTGTGAAAACAAGCCGGCTGCACCTGCGGAGGCAGCGACGGATGGTTCCCGTATTACCGGTACCTGGAAACTGATCAGTGCAAAAAGCATTGAAAAAGGCGATACTACGGTGACCGCACCTGTATCCGGGCAGGAAACAATCAAGATATTCAATAACAGTCATTTTGCCTTCTTTACTCATGATCTGCAACATGGTACTGATTCTGCCACCGCCGTCTTCGGATCTGGCAGTGGTACCTATACCCTGGCCGGCGATACTTATAGTGAACACCTGATATATTGCAGCTACAGGGGCTGGGAGGACAAAGATTTTACATTTAAGATGAAAGTAAGCCAGGATACAATTGTGCAGAGTGGAGAAGAAAAGATTGACAGTCTGAACGTGGACCATCAGATTATCGAAACATATGTAAGAGTAAAGAGTTAGATGCCGGTTATTGTGCATCAGGCAACGCTAAGCCAGATAGCAGGAGCAGCGTAATTGATGACGTTTCCACGTGAAAGATACTATCTGAAGCAACTATAGCAACAGCAGTAAGATTTTGCAAAATCGTCTTCCCTACGATGCAGAAAATGACAGCTCATCTGAAAACGCGACACTTGTCACTTTATACTAGTCCCTTATAAACAAAGAGAGCGGCTTTCTACCAGGAGCAGCTCTCTTTGTTTTTTATGCAGTTACAACGAGGAGGTAGAATCTTCCAGTTTCAATAACTCGAGGTAGGCGTTACCGCGAATACCCAAAGCTTCGCAAAAAGCAGGTTCAGTTTTATAGCCTGCTAGTTTCAACCGGATGACCTGCTGTCGTAAACTTTCGCCATATTGTAACAATAAGCGGTGTTCAATCAGCATATGTCTGTAACCCATTTGTTCCTGTACTGGCAAGGCTTGTGCAAATATCTCAATCGGATAACCTTCTTTGTCAAAGTTAGCGACCACGCAGTCGTGGCCATAGAGGACCATTTCTGTGATGGTAAATGCAGCTTCTTCACCAAACAGATTGGTGATATCCTGCATGAACAGTTCCTTATCTGTAAAAGAACACAGGATGTCCAGATCACTACCAGGTATATTGACCCCGATAGGGATAGTGCCGGCAAGCACCGGTTGCCAGGTAGACAGCATGCCGAGAATGCCGGATGCTTTCAGCAATGAGAAGACCTCCTGTTGTACAGCAGAGCCGTATTGCAGATAGCTGATATCGAAAAAGTCTGTGTGGCTATTGAAATTACCCATTTGTGCAAAGTAAAAGGCAGGCCACGCGGTGTGGCCTGCCTCAAATATCAGCATTTTTCCTGTCTATTTACAAAGCCTATCCAAAGCAGCAATGTATCGGGGGATACTGTTTTCCTCGAACACGGTGTACAACAGTGGCTCTATCAGCTCCAGCTCCATCAACGCCAGTTTGCCGCCTGTCAATACACCATCTACCCTGGTATACAGTGCGCCCTCGGCAAAGCGGCGCACCAGCGCTGTTGCTTTCTCAACAACTCCCGGTGCAGGAGTGACTGCGTGTATGGTAGCGCCGTATTGCGGCTGTACACGGAAATCGCCTTGTTTAGGCTTTTTCACAATCGTATGACTGTACTCGCCTCCGAAGAAAAGCATTGACCACTCACCGTCATGAATCTCTTTCATAAACGGCTGCGCAATAAAAGCTGCTTGTGGTAGCAGTTCATTCAAGACATGGGTATGGAGATCTGTCTCTCCTTTTATGAGCGTGAATGTATTTTTTGACCCACCGCTTACACACGGTTTTACAATAATCTTGTCTGTACCTAATCTATCAAAGAGGCCAGGCAGATCTGCTGCCGTGTCCTTTTCCAGGAAAGTGGAAGGAATAATATCAAAGCCTGCATCAGCTATCTCTTGCAGGTAATGCTTGTCAGCGTTCCATAATACGGTGGACACCGGGTTCAGTAGTCGAACATTGGCAGCAGATAACTCCTGCAGCCAGTGAGTGAAGTCTGGCAGCCGGTTATGGTAATCAAAAGGCGACTTCAGGATTACCAGATCGAATGAGCGCCAGTCTGTTGAACTGTCTTTCCAGTCTTTGGCAATTGCTTCCCAGCCTGTATTGTTAAGAGCCTGCAGCAGGTTGCTGTCTTCATTTCTCGCCATATCAAACAGATTGGCGGGATCTTCACATATTAAAGCTAATCGCTTCTTGTCGGACATACTATATTAATTATCTCACTTAATCTATTCAGCTGCCAGTAAGGTATATACATTACCAGCGGTAGTTTTCAGCGCATAAGGAAATCCTGCTGACGCATCTTTCGGTTTCATAGGGGATAATTGCGCATTAGCACCCGCTTTCAGCCTGTTCTTACTCAGTAGGTAACAGGTACCGGTTTTATCCGCGTGAATCGTAACACGGGTGAGTTTACCCCCTTTCCAGCTCATATCAACTGTGTGTGCACCAAAGGCGCGAAGTCCCTTTACCTCACCGGTTGCCCATGCGTCAGGTAAGGCAGGCAGCAGGCGAATCATACCCGACTGGCCATTTAGCAGCATCTGGGAAATACCGGATGTGCCACCAAAGTTACCATCTATCTGAAAAGGCGGGTGCGCACAGAACAGGTTAGCATAAGTACCACCGGCATTGTGCATATCAACCGATCCTTTACCGGTTAATGTGAGTAGTTCACGCAACAGCTTATAAGCATGGTTGCCATCCTCCAGTCTTGCCCAGGTGTTGATCTTCCAGGCCTTACTCCAGCCGGTACCGCCATCACCTCTAATTTCAAGCGTACGTTTTGCTGCATTAGCCAGTTCAGGTGTGGCTGACGGAGAGATCTGATCACCGGGGAATAAGGCATATAAATGGGAAATATGGCGGTGTTCAGTTTCAGCAGCCGGCCAGTCATTTGACCATTCCTGCAGACTGCCGTCTTTACCAACTTTAAACGGATACAGACGATCAGCGGCTACCTGTAAGGAGTCCCGCAGTGCATTGTCTATCTGTAATACTTCACCGGCTTTAATAACATTGTTGAACAGTTCACGAATAATGGTCATATCCATAGTAGCACCTGCGGATACAGATTCCTGGGTACCGTTCGGTAGTAAGAATTTAGTCTCAGGAGATGTAGAAGGGGCAGTCACCAGGTAACCGGAAGCAGGGTCTTTCACCAGCCAGTCCAGGCTGAAAAGAGCTGCCGACTTCATAATCGGATAGGCAGTATCACGGAGGAACTTTGTATCACCGGTATAATTATAATGCTGCCACAGGTATTGGCATAACCAGTTGCCACCCATCATCCAGTTAGCCCACTGAGGATCTCCCTTGCCTTTGTCGCCTACGGGATTAGCAATAGCCCAGATATCTGTGTTATGGTGCGCTACCCATCCCCTTGTGTTGTAGAACTCTTTGGCTGTATTAGCGCCCGTTTTAGCAAGTGCTTTCAGCAAGTGATAGAGGGGCTGCTGCATTTCACTCAGATTTGCAACCTCCGCCGGCCAGTAGTTCATCTGCGTATTAATGTTGATAGTATAGTTGGAACTCCACGGCGCACGTAACTCCTTATTCCAGATACCCTGCAGGTTAGCCGGCGCTGCCAGTGTGCGGGAACAGGAGATTAGCAGATAACGGCCATACTGGAAGTACATACTTTCCAGAGAAAGGTCTTTTCCTCCCGCAGTATAACGGCGCAACCGCTCGTCGGTAGGCAGTGCAGCATGCTCCTCGCCAGAGAGGCTGAAAGCTACGCGATTGAAGTACTGCTGGTAGTCTTGCTTGTGACGTTTCAGCAAGGTAGCGTAAGGTACTGAGCTGGCTTTGTTCAGTTGCGTACCGGCAATCGCTTTTTCATCCAGTCCTTCACTATCCGGACATTTATCGTAACCATTGAAGCTAGTAGCAGCAGTGAGCAACAAAATCGCTTCTGTTGCGCCTTTTACAGCAATACCTGTAGTATCTGTAGTAACCTGGCCATCTGCACTGATTACCCGCATACGCAATTGGTACCGCATACCATTGCAACTTCCAGGCGCTTCATATTTAATTGGTTCCTTGTTATAGTTTACGTAGTTGGGGTCAGCATGTGAAGGCGCTTTACCGCTCATGGCAATTTCCTTCTTCCCGGCAACAGTCAGTTTATAGTGCAGCTGACTGGAAGGATCTGCGGTAAATTGCAATGCACCCTTCTTGCTGGCTTTCAGTCTGATCACAATGACCTGGTCTGGAGCAGAGATAAACATTTCACGTGTGTAAGTGACGCCACCGCTTATGAAACGCGTAGTAGCAGTTGCATCAGCAATGTTGAGATCACGATAGTATTGAGATACGAGCGTATCTGGTAGCTGCTGGCGGATGCGTACATCTCCTAAAGGCAGGAATGATTGTGAGTATGCGCCCTGCATTTTACGCAGAATGCTATCGGCAGCATGGTAGTTTTCTTTGAATAGTGCTTCTCTCACCGCAGGAAGATGCGTAGCGGCATCCGGATTAATACTTTTACTGACCGGACCGCCTGACCACAACGTGGCTTCATTCAGCTGGATCAGCTCTTCCCTGGTACCGCCAAATACCATAGCACCTACTCTTCCGTTGCCTAGTGGAAGCGCCTGCGACCATTCAACTGCCGGTTCATTATACCAGAGCGTTAATCTTTTATCTGTCTGTTGTGCATGTAACTGACCCGCCCCTAAGGCTAATATCAGTGATAAAGAGAGACCTGTTCTTTTCATATCCGTGACAAAATAAGCAAATACAATAATAGGCAAGTTTAGCCCTTTTAAGGGGGGAATGCAAACGATTGCGCAAAAAAAGAGAACAAAACCTTGGTAATCACTTAACGGGGCATTACATTTGCTCCGTAATCATATATTGCCGGGATCAGGTGATGTTGACCCAAAGAAGTGAGCAAATGGACGAAACCCGGACCGATAGCTGATCAGCCAAAGAATCAAAGAAGAACATCAACATAATTTCATCATATTCTGTTAAAATAATATTAAGCATAGATAGCTAAACTTTTTATGGACCTGAGTACCATAACGTGGAATTTTAGCACAAAGGTCGAATTCTTTCGACCTTTCTTTTTTTATTTAAACCAGAGGCTCTATATTGTAGGATCGACATTTATTTTGCAGAAACATATATCCGCGTTATTATACAAGTGAACATAAAACAACTCATTCTACTCCTGCTGGTGTGTTTGCCAATGTGGCTGAAGGGACAAAGCATATCTTCACAGTATCAATTGACCCGGATAGATATCACTCAGGGACTCTCAGGTAATCAGGTAAATTGCCTCCTTAAAGACAGCCAGGGCTTTATGTGGTTTGGCACCATGTCAGGACTTAATCGTTTTGATGGCTACAACTTTAAAGTGTTTCGTCAGGATATCAGCGACTCGGCCAGCCTCTCTGACAACTTCATTACACATCTGATGGAAGGTCCGGAAGGACTACTATGGATAACACACCGTAACGGGCAGAATATCTATCATCCTGAAAGTGGCAAGTTTGAACGTAATGTACGTCCTACGCTTCAGCGCTACGGTATACCCGGCGACTCTGTCAGTCAGATCATGCAGGATAATACTGGTACCTATTGGTTTGTGCTACCCAAAAATGGACTATTCACCTACAATCCTACTACTAACAAAGCCAGGAAGATCGCACTGCAGAACAGCGGACCTGTAGCCGCAGTGGCACAAGACCCATCCGGCCATATCTGGATACTGTTAGCAAACGGCTACCTCCAGGAATTGGATGCACGCACATACCTACCCATGTTCCATACTGCCCTGCCTTCCCAGAACGGACGCAGCAACCAGCAGGAATACCAGATGATGGCAGATAACGATGGCGATCTCTGGATCATCAATAACACGGATCTCCAGGGTATCTATTACTATCAACAACGTACCGCATCCTTTACTCACTATAACCAGAACACCGGTGCATTGCGCCTCAATAACAATATCGTACGTGGTGTAGTACAGGATAACAAAGGCCTGATATGGATCGGAACTGATCATGGCGGGATCAATATTATTGACAAAAACAGGCAGACAATTGAATACCTGACCAGCAATAGTGAAAACCCTAAAAGCCTGAGTCAGAACAGTATCAACGCCCTGTACAGGGACAATACCGGCATTATCTGGATCGGGACGTATAAAAAAGGTATCTGCTATTATCATGAGAATATCGTAAAGTTCCCGCTCTACCAGCATGAAACATTCACGACCAACACGCTGCCCTATAATGACGTGAACCGCTTCGTAGAAGATGCTGCCGGTAACCTATGGATCGGCACCAACGGCGGTGGACTGATCTATTACGACCGTACCCGTAATACCTACAGGCAATACCTTCACAATGCTGGCAATCCTAACTCGCCCAGCAGCAATGTTATCGTAAGCCTGTGGATAGACAAACAGGAAAAACTCTGGATCGGTTCTTATTTCGGCGGACTGGATTGTTTTGACGGTAACAAGTTTACACATTACAAGCATAACCCTGCCGATCCTGCCAGTCTGAGTGATAATAGCGTCTGGGAGATCTTTGAAGATAGTAAACAACGCCTGTGGGTAGGTACACTTAGCGGCGGACTAAACATCCTGGACAGGGCAACAGGCTCATTCCGGCATTTTGCCAACGGAGCCCCCAATTCTATCCGCTCTCCTTACGTATCTGCCCTGCTGGAAGATAAAGCCGGAAATATATGGATCGGTACTGCTGACGGGGTGGACGTCATGAGTAATGACGGCCGTTTCACGCATTACAGCAGCATTGATAAACAAGCCGGCGGACTGAGTAACCGGAATGTAATCTGCCTCTTTGAAGATAGTCGCGGACTGATCTGGATCGGCACACATGAGGGCCTGAATGTTTATGACCCTATTACCCGTAAGATTACCATCCTCCGGAAGGAACACGGTCTCCCCGACAATACCGTGCTGAATATCCTCGAAGACAGTGACAGCACTTTGTGGATGAGTACTACTAATGGTATTATTAACCTTGCACTACTACAACGCGGCCCGGTCTTCAAAATCAGCTGTAAACAATACGATGAATCAGATGGTTTGCAAGGCAGAGAGTTCAATGAGAATGCTGCACTTAAAACACGTAAAGGAGAGATTATATTCGGCGGCGGTAACGGTTTTAATATCTTCTATCCGCACCAGATCGCTGTGAATACAACCATTCCACCGGTCGTATTTACTGACTTCCAGATCTTCAACAAAAGCATATTACCTGGTGAAATGCTGAACGGCCATCAGTTGCTGGAACAGTCTATCACTCATACAAAACAGATTACCCTGAAGTATAGGGAGAACGTCTTCTCGATTTCCTTTGCTGCACTCAATTACTTCCATCCGGAGAAGAATCAGTATGCCTATCAGCTGGAGGGGTTCAACAGCGACTGGCTTACAACAGATGGTGCCGTGCGGAAGGCTACATACACCAATCTTGATCCCGGAGAATATATCTTCCGCGTCAAAGCCTCCAATAACGATGGTATCTGGACAACTACCCCGCTGGAGCTACATATTACTATTCTCCCTCCTTTCTGGAAAACGCCGCTGGCATTTATACTATATGCACTAATGATTATTGGTGCGCTGATACTGGCCCGCCGGGTGGTATTGGAACGGGAAAGACTGCGCTCACGTATTGAGCAGGAAAAGCAGGAGGCACAGCGTATTCACGAACTGGATGCATTGAAAATCCGCTTTTTCACCAATATCAGTCATGAGTTCAGAACGCCATTAAGCCTGATCATTACGCCATTGGAAAAGATGATCAGCAAGGGCGTAGAGTCCAACATCCAGCAGCAACTGGTACTGGTGCAGCGCAATGCCCGCCGCCTGCTGAATCTCGTTAACCAGCTCCTGGACTTCCGTAAGATGGAGGTGCAGGAAATTAAGCTACATACCACTGAAGGAGAAATAGTATCCTTTATCAGAGAACTGACCACTTCCTTCTCCGATCTGTCGGAAAAGAAGCAGATACACCTGGACTTTCATAGCAGTGTTAAAGAACTGCATATGCAATATGATCCTGACAAAATCGAAAAGATCATCTTCAACCTGCTGAGTAATGCATTCAAGTTTACACCGGAACATGGCAACATCTCCGTCGATGTACAGTTGCAGCATGGAGCTATGCTGGCTATTATGGTCAAAGATAACGGTATTGGCATACCTGGTGAACAACAGGAGCGTATCTTTGAAAGGTTCTTCCAACACGATATCCCTGGCTCATTGGTTAACCAGGGTAGCGGTATAGGTCTGAGCATCACCCGGGAATTTGTGAAGCTACATGGCGGGACTATTTCCGTAGATAGCGCCCCAGGTATGGGTAGTACTTTTATCATCCTGTTGCCTGTTCGTGGCCTCACACAAGAACCGGTAACTACGCCGACGGTCAGCACCAACATCCTGTCGGCAGCAGTACCGGCAGACAAGGCCCCAGCACCTTATGCAGGTAAGAAACCGGTATTGCTACTGGTAGAAGACAATGAAGATTTCCGCTTCTATCTGAAGGATAACCTTGGCATGCACTTCCATATAGTGGACGCCGCGAACGGCAAACAGGGCTGGGAACTATTGCAGGGAACCGTGCCTAACCTGGTAGTCAGCGACGTCAACATGCCTGAAATGGACGGACTGGAACTATGCCGGCGCATACGACAACAACAGAAACTGGCGCATTTGCCGGTAATATTGCTCACGGCACGTGCCTCAGAGGAAGATCAGCTGGAAGCGCTGGATAACGGAGCCACAGACTATATCACAAAGCCTTTTAACTACGAAGTACTGTTGTCGAGGCTTAGGAATATTACCTCACAGCAGGTATCGCTGAAGAAGACCTTCCAACAGCATATAGAGGCCCATCCTGAAGAGATAGCCATATCTTCCCAGGATGAGCTGTTCCTGCAACAGGCCCTGCAGATAGTAGAGAAAAACATCTCCAATCCAGACTTCTCTGTAGAAGAATTAAGCAGGGAACTGCACATGAGCCGGGTGTCAGCCTATAAAAAGTTATTATCCATCACAGGGAAAACACCACTGGAATTTATCCGTTCTATCCGCCTGAAAAGGGCGGCTCAGTTACTGGGTAAGAGTCAGCTAACGATAGCAGAAGTAGCTTATGAAGTAGGATTCAATAATCCTAAGTATTTTGCGAAGTATTTTAAACTGGAATATGGCGTATTGCCTTCAGCATATAAGAACACTTAAAACGGAATTTATGCAGGCGCTCCTCAATAAACTTGATCAGTACATTAGTTCCAAACGGGCAGACTACTACATCACTTTACAGCCAGGTTTATCAACCGATGCTATTACCGCACTGGAAAAAACATATGGTATTACTCTGCCTTCGGATCTCCGTGCCTTGTATCAATGGAAGAACGGACAGCAGGCAGATGCGTACGACGCCTTTGTGAATAACTCCATGTTCCTGCCCCTGGAACAGGCGTTAGATACCGCCAAAGAACTTACCGGTATGATAGGTACTGACTTTGAAATGGAAAACTGGTGGCATCCTGCCTGGATACCCTTGTTTGACAATGGCGGAGGCGACTACATCTGCTACGATACTACCGGGGTATTTACCGGCATCAAAGGACAGCTGATCGAATTTTGGCATGCGGATAATGACAGGGATACTATTGCCCCGGACCTGACCACATTCCTCAATACCATCAACCAACTATATGCAACCACAGATCCGGAAGACTTTGATGAATACTTTGAAGTAAAAACTCCGGACGGTTACCCTAAAGGGAACTTTGCCGGAGAGCCGGGCAAGCGCTAGAAAAGCTCTTCCGGCAGGTTATACAACCGTACTTCTCCAGCGTTATGCGTCATTACTAACTGTTGTTGCTTGTTTACACAAACGGTCACTACTTCTCCTGCATAATCAATCACTTTTGCGGGATCTGTAGTTGGACGTCCGGCCAGATCGTATGCCCTGATCTCACATTGTTCAGGTAGTAATTCTCCGATACATTGCATATGCTGCCTGTCTATCAGCAACAACCTGCCAAAACGGGAGAAGGCCAGCAAAGTTTTATTACTGATATACTCTACCACATAATCGAGGTTGTCACAGTCTTCTTCACAGGGATATTCATCTCTTCCGTTGAAGATCTCTGACTGCGTTACTGTGGCTACCGGCTGACAATCCGGGTAATTATATACAATAATGCCATCGTCATAATGCGGAGCCGTCACAAATTCACTACCATCAGGGGTAAATGAACCCATGATCCTGTCAGTAGCCTGATTGAGCAGTATGCATTCTATTTTACTATCGTTCAGAGAGGCTTTAAAGAGCAGGCAGCTGTCTTGTCCGGCGGCAGCTGAAATAAGTACTGACTCCTGATCCGGAGCAGGGTGAATCGTGTAATTAAACTCCTGGTTACCATCCATCATCCAGGTATCCTGCACTTTGTAATCCTTCCGGCGCACCGCATACAATATATCATTTTCCATCGCAGAGCTGGCAGGTACAATAAACCAGATGAGCTGTCCGTCGGCAGAAAAAGTACATGACGAACCTAGAAAGCTGTTCCATGCTTCGTGTGGAAACACCCATTCCAGCTGGCCATCCATATCGAATAAACGAATATTGTCTTTACCGGCAATAGCCATTTGCTGACCGTCAGGACTTGCAGTAACAATACAATTCACGTAATCTGCCGTCTGAGCCTGCAGATCTTTCTTCCAGATCTGGCGAAGGTGTTTATCCAGTCTGATAACGTGAGGGTCTTTATTAAAGTTGAGGAGGTATCCACCATCAGCCAGTTCTGTAATACTGATCGGGTTAGCTTCGAGTGCCAGACGCTGGTGTATGTCAAGCGGTATTTGTGTGAATGTAGTTTCCATAGTTAACGCTTCATGCAAAGTACCGGTAAATTACCCGTAATACAAACTTAAAGATACCTGGCAGAATCCCCCCTTCAGGAAGTCCTTTTTACCCCGCACCTGAGTTCCGTATCAGCAGTAAGTTTGCTGTATCAAAACACCTAAAATCATCAGTTATGCAAAAGATTACGCCATTCCTCTGGTACGACGGACAAGCCGAAGAGGCAGCTCAGCTCTACACCTCGCTTTTTAAAAACTCAACCATTGGTAAGATCAGCCGTTATCCTCCAGGCGTACCGGGTCAGGAGGGAAAAGTAATGTCGGTAGAGTTTACGCTGGATGGGCAGGAGTTCATTGCATTGAATGGCGGACCGCACTATTCATTTACGCCGGCAGTGTCCATGTTTATCAGATGTGAGACACAGGAAGAAGTAGATAAATTGTGGGATGCGCTATCTGCAGGCGGACAGCAGGACAGATGCGGCTGGCTAAAGGATAAATTCGGGCTTTCCTGGCAAGTGGTGCCAAATGGTCTGCAGGAGTTATTACAGGATCAGGATCGTGAGAAAGCGCAACGGGCAGCTGCTGCAATGATGAAGATGGATAAGCTGGATATAAGGGTATTAGAGGAAGCGGCCAAGGGATGATAGAAGATATGATAGGTAAAGAAGCCTGGCGGAAGATACCGGCGGGCTTTTTACGATCATTCTCTGACCGATTCAGACATTTTGTCAGTATTTGAATAGATGGTTGTGTACCGGTAACAGGAGTATCCTTTCCCCAACATATAGTCACAGTTGTTATCACATCTATTAGCTTGCCACGTAAGAGCTTTATAGTGTCCCGGATTACCGAATCTGACTGCATTTTAAGTTATCTGATCCAAACGTCTTCACACTTGGACCAAATAGCTAAAATAGTATCGCTATTACACTCTCCCGGTGATATTGCTTGTTCGTCGCTTGTTCGTCGCTTCTTCGCCGCTTGTTCGTCCCTTGTTCGTCCTTACAGTATCCAGTATACCAAAACAGGCTATATCTCTCAATGTTAACCAGTTACATTTTCCTATCCTTTTTACCACTGATACTATATTACCAGATTCTACTTCTACAGCATTTACCCCTCCCGATCATCTTCCATGACCCCGTCAACCATTCTCTTAAAACTACCCTTTAACAAATTGCACCCGCTGAAATCCGCAGTTTTACTGGTAAAAACACCCGCCAGTTAACATTTGCTACCCTAATCTAAAACATTCCCATCCCCTCCATCTTATACCGGACTGTTAAATTTGTCCACACACGTTAGCGAAAGAAACATTTAATAATATACCATTTATAGCCAACAAACAGCCATCAGATCAATTCCATCGATATGAAGAAAAAGAGACTTTTTTCGGTCGTAGCATTTACATTCTGCATGCAATTCGCCTATGCAGGAAAAATCGAAAGACTTAAAGACGGAGTACTGGTAAAGTTAGAAAAGACTACTGCCGGAGGAGTTAAACAGGTAAAACTGCAGGTTATTACTGATAATATTATCAGAGTAACTGCCAGTCCGGCAGACTCCATATCTACAACTCCCAGCCTTATGGCCGTCGTATCCGGGACCCGGGAGGTGAAATGGACCAGTGAAGAGAAAAACAATCAGGTCACCCTGAAAACCAGCAAGTTAGTAGCGAGCATTGACCTAACCACCGGCGAGGTAGTATTTAAAGACCTGAACGGTCGCGTAATACTCCAGGAAAAGAAAGGTGGTGGGAAGACATTCAGCCCCATTGTCGTAGATGGTAAACCCCTCTACAAGTTGCAACAGGTATTTGAGTCGCCGGCAGATGAAGCTTTCTACGGTTTAGGACAACACCAGACAGGCCTGATGAACTACAAAGACCAGGATGTTAACCTTACGCAGTATAACTCTGTAGCGGTCATTCCTTTCCTGGTATCCAGCAAAAACTATGGCATCCTTTGGGATAACTACGCTATCACCCGTTTCGGTGATGACAGAGCCTATGAGCAGTTAGGTAGTCTGCAGTTGACAGATAAAACCGGCAAAACCGGTGGTCTGACTGCTACTTACGCCCTACAGCAAAAACCAGATAGCATCTTCCTGCAACGTCAGGAATCAGCGGTGGACTTTACCTTCCTCCCTGACCTTAAGAGAATGCCGGCTGGCTTCCCGATGGGTAAAGGTGTAATTACCTGGGAAGGAAATATAGCTTCCCAGACAGGTGGCATGGAGAAATTCTACATGATGACCTCCGGTTATGTGAAGGTATGGATTGACGGCCAGGTAAAACTGGACAAATGGAGAGAAGGCTGGAACCCTGGTCCTTCCGTTTTCAATCACTTGCTGCCCCCGGGTAAACAACATCAGATAAAGGTAGAGTGGATACCGGAGTCTGACCAGGCGTTTGTATCGCTCAAACACCTCTCTCCTACCCCGGCTATATTAAAAGATAAAGCGGCCCTGACTTCAGAGGCAGGCGAAAAAATTGACTACTATTTCGTGTACGGTCAACAGATGGATGACGTTATCAATGGCTACCGTACTGTGACCGGTAAGGCGAGCATCGTACCTAAATGGGCGTTGGGCTACTGGCAGAGCCGCGAGCGTTATAAAACACAACGCGACGTGATCAGTACTGTACAGGAGTTCCGTAAAAGGCAGATCCCACTGGACAATATCGTGATGGACTGGTCATACTGGGAAGAAGATGCGTGGGGCAGTCAGGATTTCGATCCGGCACGTTTCCCGGATGCGAAAGGTATGATCGATTCCCTGCACAATATTTACAATACCCATTTCATGATCTCTGCATGGCCGAAGTTCTACAAGGACATCCCGAACTACAAACTCTTTAATGACAAAGGGTGGTTGTACAAACAGAGTATCAATGACGGCGTGAAGGACTGGATTGGAAAGGGTTATGTTTCTACATTCTATGATGCGTTCAACCCGGGCGCACGCGAACTGTTCTGGGAACTGCTCAGCAAACACCTGTTCAGCAAAGGTGTAGATGCATGGTGGCTGGATGCAACAGAACCGGACGTATTATCTAATGCATCCATCGACTACCGTAAACAACTGATGAATCCTACTGCGATAGGACCATCTACCCAATATTTTAACGGTTATGCATTGATGAACGCGAAAGGCATTTATGAAGGACAGCGCCAGGAGAAACCTGATCAGCGCGTCTTCATCCTGACCCGTTCCGCTTACGCCGGTATGCAGCGTTATGGTGCAGCTACCTGGAGCGGCGATATCGCTTCCCGTTTTGATGAACTGGCAAGACAAATACCTGCAGGTCTCAATTTTGGTATGTCTGGCATGCCTTACTGGACAACAGACATAGGCGGCTTCTTTGTAGAAAATAAATATGATCAGCCGGATCCAAAGGGTGAAGATCTGACAGAATGGAGAGAGCTGAATGCGAGATGGTTCCAGTACGGGGCTTTCTGTCCGCTGTTCCGCGCTCATGGCCAGTATCCTTACCGCGAACCATTCAATATTGCACCAGAGAACAGCATCGAATATAATTCAATGGTGTATTACAATAAGCTGCGTTACCGTTTAATGCCATATATTTACTCCCTGGCCGGACAGACTCACCATAAAGGTTACACGATGATGCGTGGTCTGATGATGGATTTCGGTAGCGACACTGCCGTACGCCAGATCGGGGATCAGTTTATGTTTGGTCCTGCGCTGCTGGTTAATCCGGTATATGCTTACAAAGCGCGTAGCCGTAAGTTATACCTCCCTGCCAACACCGGCTGGTACAATCTGTATGATGGAACTTATACGGAAGGTGGACAATATGTTACCGCGGATGCGCCGCTGGACAGGATTCCGCTGTACGCTAAAGCCGGCAGCATTATTCCGTTCGGTCCTGCATTACAGTACACAGCGCAACGCCCGGCAGATACAATCACATTGTATGTATATGCAGGCAATAACGGGAAGTTTACTCTCTACGAAGATGAAGGCGTGAACTACAATTATGAAAAAGGACAATACAGTAATATTCCTTTCACATATGATGACGTGAACAAGACGCTGACTATTGGCAAACGGGAAGGTAAATTCCCTGGTATGCTGCAACAGCGCACATTCCGCATCGTGAAGGCAGGAAAAGAAAAACCAGTACGTATGGACTTTGATAACGCACAGGCGGTTGTCATCAGATATGACGGTACTGAAAAGAAAGTTTCACTAAAAAACTAACCAGAGTAAATGAGATAAAAGAACAAGTGCATTTAACACGTTGTGAATACCAATTCACGTATGACCATCAGTAAAAAAAAATCCCGTAACTAATATTCTAACATTATGAAAACTGCTTACAAAATCAGAGATTTTGTGACTGCCTGCATGATCCCGGTATCATGCGGATTGAGCAGCGCGCTAATACTAACCATGTTATCCGGTAATGTGGCAATGGCGCAGACACCCAAACGGGCGCTTTCAGGTAAAGTGACCACAGGCAAGGATAATAGTCCGCTACCAGGAGCCAGCGTACGTATCAAAGGTACCAACAACGGTGCCATCACCGATGGTACTGGCGGCTTTAGCTTGCAGGTAAGTGACAGCGATTCGCTTGAGGTAACACTTGTAGGCTTTACAAAACAGGTACTGTCAGCCAGAGGAAGAACCTCTCTTACCGTTAATCTGAGTGAAGGATCCACTGGTCTGGACGAGATTGTGGTAGTAGGTTATGGTACCGAAAAGAAAAAGCTGGTAACCGGTGCGATTGACCATGTGAACACACAGCAACTGGAGCAGAACCACTCCCTCCGTGTTGACCAGGCATTGCAGGGTCAGACGCCGGGTGTACAGATCACTGCCACCTCAGCACAACCAGGCGAGAGCATGAAAGTGCGTATCCGTGGTACAAGTACTGTAGGGAATGCCGATCCGCTGTACATCGTGGATGGGGTACCTACTTACGACATCACTTACCTGAATGCTTCTGATATCGCTTCTATGGATGTACTGAAAGATGCGGCATCCTCTGCGATCTATGGTGCCAGAGCGGCCAATGGTGTGGTACTGGTAACAACCCGTAAAGGCCGTGCAGGAAGCATGAAGATCACTTATGATGCCTATTATGGTACACAAAACCCTTCGCATAAAGTCGCATTACTGAACGCACATGACTATGGTGTGATCATGAATGAAATGGCTATCAACTCAGGCAGCCAGCCATACTTCACCATGGAAGAACTGGGCCGACTGGGTAAAGGCACTGACTGGCAGGAAGCTATCTACAATAAGAACGCGCCAATGCAGAACCATTCCCTGAGCTTTGCCGGTGGTAATGATGTATCTGTATTCTCTTCTTCAGTAGCATATACAGAACAGGAAGGTATCATCGGTGTGGGCGGCCAGTCTAAATTTGACAGGGTGTCCTTCCGCATGAACAGCGAACATAAGATGTATAAGGACATCATCATCTTTGGTGAGAACCTGACCTACACACAGTCCCGTAAAAGAGGTATCGGTGTAGGTAATATCTACAGCAATGGTATCCGTGCAGTATTTAATACCAGTCCGCTGTTCCCTGTATATGACGAAAATGGTAACTACGGTAAGCCTACTCCTATCAATCCGGAAGAAGCTAATCCGGTGGCTATGATGGACTATCAGAACCAGAATAGAGACAGGACCAATCGTCTGATAGGTAATACCTATTTGCAGATATCTCCTATCAAAGGACTGACTATCCGTACCGACTTTGGTATCAGCACCAGCAATACAGATTCCAGAAGCTACTTACCGATCTACGCACTCTCTACCAACGTGATCAACTTACGTTCCCGTGCTACACAAGGTATCTACCGTGCAAACGAATGGAACTGGGATAACACCATCAATTACCAGAAAGAAATAGGCAAACATAACTTTGGCGTACTGGTAGGTACAAATGCCAACAAACGTGTTGAAAGCTTCCTGAACGGATACAAGCAGGACCTGACGAAAGCAGGCCTCGACAATGCTGTCATCAACAATGGTACTACAGATAGTACACAACGTATCTTTGGCGCTGATAGTACAGCAACTATTTACTCTTACTTCGGACGTCTGAGCTACTCTTATGCGGACAAATACATGTTCACAGCCGTACTCAGATCAGATGCGTCTTCCCGCTTCGGACCTAATAACCGCAGAGCTACATTCCCTTCAGTATCCGTTGGATGGGTACCTACCAATGAGGATTTCTTCAAACCTACCTGGCTGGACTTCCTGAAGATCCGTGCAGGCTGGGGACAGAACGGTAACCTGCCACAGGGCTACTTCGGATACCTGTCTACCATCTCCACCCAATACCTGGGTTACTTCTTCGGTAGCGGAGATAATCCTTTCGTAGGTGCAGCGCCAATCAGAATATCCAACCCGGATCTGAAATGGGAAACATCTGAGCAGGCAAACATTGGTTTTGATGCGAATTTCCTGAAAGACTTCACCCTCACCGTTGACGTATACCGCAAGACTACTAAAGACTGGCTGGTACCAGTGAACGTACCTGCAGTATCAGGCGCTGCCAATGTACTGCTGAATGGTGGTAACGTACGCAACCAGGGTGTAGAGATCTCCCTCGGTTACAACCACACATTCAAAGATCTGAGCGTAGGCGTTAATGGTAACATCGGCATCAACCGTAATGAGATCACTGATATTCCAAACATGGAAAAGATCATCAACGGTTCTACTGCTATCACCTTTGCCAGCATGCCTGAGTTCTATCGTGCACAAGTAGGCTTCCCTATGGGTTACTTCTACGGTTTCAAAACCGCAGGAATCTTCCAGAATGAGCAGGAAGTATCCAACTACGTATCGAAAGAAGGTAAGATCATCCAGCCTAACGCACAACCCGGAGATGTTCGCTTCCAGGATCTGAATGGCGATGGTGTAATTGACAGTAAAGATCAGACACAGATCGGTAATCCATTCCCTAAGTTTACATATGGTTTTAATATTAACCTGGGTTATAAAGGCTTTGATTTCTCTGCAGCCCTCTATGGTACACACGGTAATCAGATCTGGGATGGTACGCATGACTACTCACGTCCGCTGAGCAACTACACAACAGAAATCCTAGGTCGCTGGACAGGCGAAGGCAGCTCTAACCGTTTACCACGTGTAACAGACGGTTCTGAACTGAACCAAAACTGGATCCGCTCTTCCGACCTGTATATTCACAATGCTTCCTTCCTGCGTGTAAAGAGTCTGAACCTCGGATATGATTTCAAACAGGTGCTGAAAAACATTCCGCTGGGTCAGCTGAGATTGTATGTAGCAGCCACCAACCTGTTCACCTTCACTTCGTATAGAGGCGTAGATCCTGAAGTAGGCTATGGTCCAACCGGATGGGCATCTGGTATTGACCTGGGTACTTATCCGCAGCCTAAGACCGTACTGGTAGGTTTGAACGTTAAATTCTAATCAGGTAAATCATTCCACATGAAAAAGATATTTGCTTCCATTATAGCTATCTCGGTCTTTGCTGCCTGCAGCAAAGACTTCCTGGAGCACTCCCCTGTTGATCAGCAGACGGAAACCTCCTTCTATCAAAATCCAGATCAGGCGTTACAGGCACTGGTAGCAGTGTACAATCAGCTGAACATCGGCGATTTCGACAATATTCACCTGGTATCTGAACTGGCCAGTGACAACTGTTTCGGTGGCGGCGGCACATCAGATCTGACCTGGAAACAATGGGATCGTGGTCAGGAGTCATCTAACATGAACCTGGGTGTATGGCAGAAGTACTACACCGGTATCTACAGAGCCAATGTATTACTGTCTAAGCTGGAAGGTGTAAACTGGGGTGCTGACAGCACACTCAAAAACACATATGCAGCAGAAGCCCGTTTCCTGAGAGCGTACTTCTATTTTGACCTGGTTCGTTTCTTTGGCAATGTACCGCTGGTAACTAAACAACTGACGGTATCAGAATATAACACGCCTCAGGCTACACCTGCAGATGTATATAAACTGATTGCAGAAGATCTGAAGTTTGCAGCAGAAAGATTACCGGCTATCGCTTATGCAGGTATTCCAGGCTCCAACTATGGCCGTGTAACCAAATGGGCAGCTGAGTCACTGATAGGACGCGTATTCCTGTATTACACAGGTTACTACAATCAGAATGACCTGGCAGGTGTAGTGACCAAAGCACAGGCTATTAACTACCTGGAAGATGTCATCACCACAGGCGGTTATGATCTGGTAGACAGCTTCCCGCGCTTGTGGCAAGCTGCAGGCAGATCCTTCGTTGGCGAGGACAATAAAGAAACTATCTGGTCTATCAAATTTACACACAAAGGACTGGGTAACTGGGATCAGAAAAACGGTAACCGTATGCAGGTACACATCGGCATCCGTAACCAGGTACTGAACCCTTATTATAAAGGCTGGGGTGCAGGTACTGTGAACCCTAGACTGTGGAATGCATATGATGGCAACGACACCAGAAGGAATGCATCCATCATCTCTATTGAAGATGAAAACCTGACAGGTTATGCTGTAGGAGATCAGTCTCAGTATACCGGCTATTTCTGGAAGAAATACCAGCCGTTAAATGAAGGCAATGCAGACAGCAAAGGCGGTAACTTCCAGATCGATAATTACTTTGACAACATCGTTATCCGTTATGCAGATGTGTTACTGATGGCGGCAGAACTGAACCTGGAAGGTAACCTTAGCAAAGCGCAAACCTACTACAACCAGGTACGCGACAGAGCTTTCCTGGGTACCTCCGGCAGAAAAACGCTGACCACTGCTGATGGTAAAAGGCTGATAATGGAAGAGAGAAGACTGGAACTGGCACTGGAAGGAGTAAGATACTGGGACCTGCTGCGCCAGGGTATGAACGTAGCGAAAGCAGCTATTGACAATAACAGCAGCGATCCGCAGTTCGTAGTAAACTTCCGTACAGAAACACAGGGACTGTTTAAAATACCTGAGCAGGAAATTAACCTTTCCAGCGGTGTGTATAAACAAAACCCAGGATGGGCGAATTAATGTTGAATCATTCCACAAAAAACTGCATCATGAAAAAGTATATCACCTTATGCCTGCTGGCGTTATCTACCGTGCTGGTATCCTGCACGAAGGAAGACGAAGAGAGCATGGCAGGACCTAGTATATCACCGAGCAACCTGAAATTCACCGTAACACAGCAGCCAGGACATGACAACGTGGTTATGCTGAACAGCCAGACAGAGGGTAGCTATATCCCATTCTGGGAATTTACCGGCGGCTTCTCTAAGAGAAAAATGGATACCATCAACCTGCCTTTCGCAGGTGACTACACCATCCGTTATACACTGTATACGCAAGGAGGGCCTGTTGCTGACTCTACCAATATCACTGTATCAGAAAATGACCGTGAGTACTTTGCAAGCCCCTTATGGAGCCTGCTGACAAACGAACAGGAAGGTAAAACCTGGGTGTGGGCATCAGATATTCCGGGAGGCATCTGTCATGGTAATGGTTCAGGAGAAGCTACTGCTCCTGAGTGGTGGCAGAATGGCATTGGCTATCTGACCGAACAGGGCGTACAGGCCGATGAAATGACATTTGATCTGAATGGTGCAAAGAACTATACCCTAAGCCATGGCGGCAATGCCAGGAAAGCACTGTTTGAACTGGATACAGCCAACAGGACACTGAAGATCATCGGTAGTGATATCAGCCTTGGCAATAAAGTGACTTACGTGATAGTAAAACTGACTGCCAATGAACTCACCCTTGCACAGCAGGGTGATGGCTGGAGAAACATCTGGATGTATAAGCGCAAAGGATTCAACTACTAGTTTTCGGGATTTAAGATGGAAATAAAAAAGGGATGAGGTTTCGTACTTCATCCCTTCTTTTTTAACCCGAAACAAAGCACCCGCTTATTTGACTATGCGGACACACTGACTACCTAACTGTAATTGTATCAGTGATAAACTCATTTTCTCCTGATACAAACTGAAGATAATAAGTACCTGGTTTCTTTTCGTTGAATCTATAGGTCGTTTCCCTTATGGGCATATCCATAGTACAGATCATTCCTTTGTAAACCGCTTCTACTGTAATTGTACGGGTATTGCCACTGTTCTTTTCGATGAACTTGTGAAACTGTCCGCAGCCATTATTGACACGGAAATAAACTTTAGTACTACCATCCTTGGTGGTGGCAGCCTTCTCAATCATTGTTACATCAACTTTTGCAAAAGACAGACCTTCTGCTGATGGGGTAGTTTTTTTGCTACATCCGGCCATGGTAAATACAGCCAGGAACATGACAATCATTGGTTTCCTCATATATATTGTTTTTTTACCCCTTTCCTCAATAAGGAAAGGGAACTGTACCCTTAACGCACAGAAAGCCCGTTTGGTTACAGTTCCCTTAAAAATTTAATATCTTATCTGATGCGAATAACCTTTTTAGCACCTACTCCGCCATATCCTTCCTTATCTACTTTCAGTATCCAGGTACCTGCCGGTATCTGACTGATATTTACCTGTACCTGCTGATCTGCTCTCCCTGCCGGCATCACTACCTGCTGCAGCACCGGCTGACCAGTAGTACCGTCCACCAGTGATAATAACAGCCTCTCTTTAGCCGTACCATCTACACGTACTGTCAATATATCACCTGTCACCGGATTCGGATATACCGACAAAGCACCTTTCGTTACTGTCACTTCACTAACTGCTGTTGTTACTACACCTGCAGCGGCCACCGGACAATTGCCAATAAACGTCCACGGCTTGGCATCACCTGTATTGATATCTGGCTGATCACCCTGTGTCCACCATTTAGCCTGGTAGATTTTATTACCATAAGCTACCCTGTTACCCTGCAAATAAGTACCGCCAGCCGTCCATCCGGTTACACCACCGCAGGACTGACCGGTACCTCCCCCATCTCCGCCATTACCATTACAGGTTCCTACTACCGCCCAGGTAGTATTTGTGCCGGGGATATCACCCGGACCTGCCCACCATTGGCTACGATAAATGACGCCATTATAACGTACAATATTACCTGCAGTCTCGTATGTTTTGCCCGACTGCCAGGCCGGTAAAGCCGCACAACCTTCAAAGGTCTGACTGTTCCAGACCGTGAACGTAATCGTACTTACTACTGAGTCCTTGCCGTTCCTCAGTCCGACAGCAGTCGCTGTATGCTGCCCGTAGGCGTTGGGTGTCCATTGAATACTGGCACCTGCCTGCCGCAGCCCACCCACTTTAATGAATACCTGTGTGATCTCATTCTTCGGATCGCTCTTGCTGACTGCAAGCGTAACCGGCGAAAGAGAGGTCACGCCTATAATACCATTGGCCGGAGCTGTGAATGTCAATGCGGTGATCTGGCTACATTCCGCATTATCAATAGTGAAGCGAGGCATATTGGCACAACCGCAATTAGCAGGATTGTTGCCGCCATTCAGCTCCATACTCACCTGTTTAATACCTGTATACCGCTGGAAGTGGCCAATACGACCAAGCACCTTGGTATTCTCAGTACCGCTGCCACACTCAACGCCCCCGTTGATAATATTGACAGTAGCGCCGAATCCGGGCTTCAGTCCGCTGGCAATCTGGGCTGCCGTAGGCGTCCATTTACCGGGAATCATAACGTCATGGCAGGAAGGCTTCGGATATTGCTGTGCCATCCAGAACCAGATACCTGTCTGAAAAGCAATCACTCCTTCCTGGATCACCCTTTCCGGGTTAGCCAGCAGGATGTTTTTGTCTCCGAAGATAAATTCACTGGCCTGTCCGTAGTTATAGTTATAACTCAGCTGAATAGGGCCGCGGCCGTGATAAGACTTACCAGGTGCAGGCGGATAGTTTACATCATCTTCTGCGCGGTACCCGATATTGTTGGTGCCTTCATATCCTACCTCTTCTCTGAAATACAGGCCCCAGGCGTATTGTCCGCCGGGAGCTGTCGGCCAGCCGCCCGTCGTCTCCTGCGAGATATTGGCAAGGAAAGCCATAAGCTCACGTTTTCTGGCGGTGAGATCACCTTCTCCTGCAAAGGTACCATAGTCTATTTCCTCGCGGATAATAGCATTGGGTGAAGTGTTAAAATCAGGATCCAGGCGGATCACCACTGTCGCACCGGTTGTTTTATCAACGCGGGTCAGCTTGTAGGCATTGGTAGCACAGCGCCTTTCGGAGATGATCTTGATGTTGGACATCCTTCGTACCGCTTCGGTGAAGTTGGCATAGGAATAAAAATCCTTTGCCGGCGTTGTAGGCAGTGTACCTCCACCGGTACGGTCGTCAGGATTAAAGCGGTGTGGAAATAATACGTCCCATTCGGCACTGGTAATAACGTCAGTAAGCGTCTGGGAGAAAGCTGTAGACATACAGCATAGCAATAGTAAGACGATGAAACGCGCTGTTTTCATAGCATAGTGATTTGTGTACCCGGCGGTACGATGATTATTTTGAGTCATAACAAATATAATCATTCGTTCTCCTCCTGCATACGAATCGTAGTACGGTAGAAGTACTTGTCCGGCGAGGCACCTCATAATTAATTGAGCATACGATTATTAGGTAACTGCTATCAGAAAATAAGGTCATGAATACTCAGTAAGACTGCTATTGTTCTTCACCATTAAAGACCATAAAGGGAGCTACCTTGGTCAGCGCCTGGTTACGCTATCAGGCATAAACCGCGAGTCATTCCTGTGATGGAAATGATAGCAGTATCCTACAGAAATAGGCACCCATGAAGTCGGGTGTTTTATTACATTTGTTACACAAAGCTTTCCCCGTATGAAGAAACTATTGTATCTGTTTTTATTACCCGTATTTACTATGCAGGCATTTGCACAACAGCAGGAAAAAGATATCATATATCTGTGGCCCGGAGCAGTACCTGGAGAAACGGCACCGAAGAAAGCCGCCGTACCAACCAGCGACAGTAGCAGAGGCGTAACGCGACTCACCGATGTTACAGATCCCATTATGCAGGTATTCCTGCCGGAAAAGGGCAAGGCGAATGGTGCAGGCATAGTGATTTGTCCAGGCGGTGGTTACCAGATACTAGCCATTAATCTCGAGGGCTATGAAATAGCCCGGTGGCTGAATCAGTTAGGATATACAGCTTTTGTGCTGCAATACCGCGTGCCTCAGAAACAAGAGGGCGCATTGCAGGATGTGCAGCGGGCGCTTCGCATCGTGAGAGGGCGTGCAGCAACATGGCAACTTCAGAAAGACAAAATCGGGGTATTGGGATTTTCTGCCGGCGGCAGCCTGAGCGCCAGGGCAAGTACACTCTATAATAAACAAACCTATACTCCAGTAGATGACAGCGACAAGGAGTCTGCCCGTCCTGATTTTGCACTCCTCATCTATCCCGCCTACCTCGATCAAGGGGCTAACCGTACTCTTACACCGGAATTACAGGTTGACAAACATACACCGCCTGTTTTCCTGTTTGCCACTGCCGATGATACCTATGCCAATAGCGCACTAGTAATGGCAGGTGCATTACGTGATGCCAAAGTACCAGTAGAGTTGCATATCTACGCAACAGGCGGTCATGGGTATGGCCTCCGTCCGGATAACAGTGCCGGAAAAGCCTGGCCGTTGCTGGCTGCGGATTGGCTTCGCCGGAATACCGGAGAGAAGTAATAATCTGTCCCGTTTTTGTATTGATCATGATTTGTTTGCCGGGGCAACTCCGTCCCAGGCATAGAAATTTTCTGCCTTTCACACTGGTATTTTCCGTCAGTTTCAGCAGTCTGCGTAGTTCAGTTACCACATGGTATCGCTCTGGTATTCATATTTATCAGGCACCAATTCGTCACCAGAAGGTCACCTCAATATCCCGGCGATATCGAAGTGACCTTCTGGTGACGAATTGGTGATGGAATGGAGTAAAACACTAACCGACACCAGGCGGACAAATCGGCCAGGTATTGCGACATATGCACATATATTTTTGGGATGATAAATAGTCGAAAAGCAGATCACCTTATAACTTTCCATTGATTTGCAATGCATTATGGAAAATGGTAGTCCGTTCAAACACTCCGGTATACTGCATGCCCGGTTAAAGATGAGCATTATCAGGCAGCAGGGTGACCGCGATCATATGTGAACATGGTGCTGAGGTGGAATTTTACAGTCTATAAACTATATTTACCAGATATTCTTTTAACGGTAAGTATTAAGTATGAAGAAGAAGTGGTTCACCAAGCTGATAGCAATGTTCCCGGGTAATAGCATCTACAAAAAAGAATATAACAAAGAGCTGCAACGTTTTGAGGCGTTGTTTAACTATGCCAGCATCGGTATACTGGTGACTAATCAGCGGGGACAGATCGTCCTGATCAATGATTTTGCCCTCAGGCAGTTTGGCTATGAGCGGGAAGAGCTGATGGGCGAGTATATTGAAAAGCTGATGCCTAAGCGCTTCAGAGAGCGGCATGTAGGCCACCGGGATCATTACAATCACCATCCGCAGAGCCGGCCTATGGGTATTGGGCTGGACCTCTTTGCAGTGCGGAAAGACGGCGCGGAGTTTCCGGTGGAGATCAGTCTGAGCCAGTACGAGCATGAGGAAGGGGCCTTTGTCATCTGCTATATTAATAACATCACAGAGCGGAAGAAGGCAGAGGAAAAGATTGAGAAGCTGAATAATGAACTGGAGCATAAGATCAGCGAACGTACGCAACAGCTCACCACTGCATTGGAGCAGCTGGAACAGTCTAAACAGGAGGTAATGACAGCGTTGAATAAGGAGAAAGAGCTGAGCGAACTGAAATCACGTTTTGTGTCTATGGCATCTCATGAGTTCCGCACGCCGCTCAGTACGATTCTGTCATCTGCGTTCCTGGTGAACCAGTATATAACAGAAGCAGAGCAGCCTAAACGGAGTAAACATATACAACGGATTATATCGTCAGTGACGCTGTTAACGGAAGTATTGAATGATTTTCTGTCGGTGGGAAAGATTGAAGAAGGAGGCGTACAGGTACGCACCAGTACCTTTGATTTACAGCAACATATACATTCCATCATCCAGGAGATGCAGGATATTGTGCAGGAAGGTCAGCACATTTCATATGAGCATAAGGGCGCTACATCTGTACAGCTGGATCCTTCCCTGCTGAAACATATACTGTTAAATCTTTTGGGGAATGCGATCAAATTCTCTGGAAAACATACTGTTATACAGGTACATACAGAACATACCGGAAATAATGTAATATTGAAGGTGAAAGACGCCGGTATAGGCATTTCTCAGGAGGACCAGCAACATTTGTTTGAGCGCTTTTTCAGGGGCGCGAATGTAAGCAATATACAGGGTACAGGTCTTGGTCTGCATATCGTAAGCCGGTATGCGGAACTGATGAATGGAAATATTACATGTGAAAGCGGACTGAATGAAGGCACGACCTTTACGGTTACTTTCCGGCAACTATAATTAAAAGGAATAGCACTATAAATGAAAACGATCCTGCTGATAGAAGATAATGACGATATTCGCGAGAATACTGCCGAGATACTGGAACTTGCAAACTATAGGGTTCTTACGGCTGAAAACGGGAAAACCGGCGTGGAGATGGCACTGGAACACCAACCTGACCTGATCGTGTGCGATATTATGATGCCTGTGCTGGATGGGTATGGCGTGTTACACCTGTTGCAGAAACACCGGGAAGTCGAAGACACTCCATTTATATTCCTGACCGCCAAGAGCGAGCGCGGAGACTTTCGCAAGGGAATGGAGATGGGAGCTGACGACTATATCACAAAACCTTTCAGCGGTACCGACCTTTTAAATGCAGTGGAAAGCAGGCTAAAAAAGTCAGAACTTAAAAAACAGGTTATACCTCCGGACATGGAAGGAATACAGCAACTGCTATTGACAGCCACAGGAGCCAATCCGTTGAAAAAGCTCATGGATGAAGGCAACACTGACAGGTACAAGAAGAAACAACTGATTTACCAGGAAGGTAATCGTCCTACCAGCCTTTATTTTATCCAGAAAGGCCGCGTGAAGACCTATAAGGTGAATAATGATGGTAAAGAGCTGGCGGTGAACTTATACAGTGCCGGCGAATTTCTGGGGTATGTAGCCTTATTGGAAGGCAGTAATTATCATGAGAATGCAGAAGCGCTGGAAGCATGCGAGCTGACAGCCATTCCCAGAGAAGACTTTGAAACGCTGATCAATAACAACCGTGAGGTAGCGCAGCAGTTTATACGTTTGCTGGCGAAAAACATTACAGAGAAGGAACAGCAACTGCTGCATCTGGCCTATAGCTCTCTGCGGAAGAAGGTGGCAGAGGCACTGCTTTTCCTGAAGAAGAAATACCATCATGTTACCGATCAGCCTTTCTCTATAGATATTTCGAGAGAGAACCTGGCAACAATTGCCGGTACAGCTACAGAGTCGATGATCCGTACCCTGGGAGATTTCCGAGATGAGAAGCTGCTGGAGATCAAGCAGGGAGTGATTACTATCCTCAATGAGCAGAAATTGGCGAATCTGGTGAATTGATGATAAAAATCAGTTTTTCCGCTGATGGGAGTCCTGTGCTACCGGTCAGCAAGCTGCTATCTTTACATCAGATAAGATAGTTAGTAATGGAAGTTCTGCTGAATGAATTAACCGCTTTTAGGAAACAGCTGGCTGCGTTGGAGAATCGCAATATTGCATTGAAGACCCAGCTGGCCCATATTTTACAATATCACTTTGACCGTTCCCTGCTGGACAGGCTGGAGTACTTCCATAATGTCTTTCTCCAGCAGGATACTCGTTTTGAAGCGCTACGCGGTGAACTGGCTTTGCAACAGGCATGGCTGAGCGAGAAAGATATGAATGCCATCAACTATGAAAATATTAGAACCCACCAGGTACATATCCGTGCAAAGTTAAAGTCAATGGAAACAGATTTGAAGCAATTGCTGACAATCTTTCTCAATTATGTGCAGGATCATTTTCCAGCTGTTCCGACATCTGTCCTTTGATAACCCTTACTAACCCGCCGCATTATATTATCCCTGAGAAATACTTTAGATGATTTAGAAATTTATCCTATATTAGAGAAGTGTTATATCCTATGTCAAGAAAATTGTTAATCGATATCCTCTCAGCTTTACTGGTTTTCCTTTTTATATATACCGGTATAAGCAAGTTACTGGACTACCATACCTTCCGACGGCAATTGGGACAATCGCCTTTTATCACTTCATATGCATCTGTTATCGTCTGGGCATTACCATTGGGGGAAATTATCATCGCGGGACTTCTCTTGTATAGCCGCACACGTTTATTGGGGTTTTATCTTTCTTTTTTCCTGTTAAGTCTTTTTACTTTTTATCTGATAGCTATGCTACGGCTAAGTTATTTTATACCTTGTTCTTGCGGTGGAGTATTGCAACATCTTTCCTGGGACGCGCACATTGTTTTCAATATCGTCTTTGTCATATTATCAACTATCGGGGTACTGCTGCACGTAAAACAAATACGTACACAATCTGCTATCTGATTCTGATTTCCGGACCAAACGGCATTTAATACAGGGGGAGCCGAAAACCTTCAGAACAGAGTAGGCATTACATTTTATTCAACAAAACACACCATGAAAAAGACACTCACGTTAGCTTTTTTCGCTGCCGTATGCGCAGCCGGCACTGCTGTTGCAGGCAAAATGCAACAGGACACGCAGTGGTTACTGAATGATGATTCCATTGTAACTGGTACATCTGCCCAGATCAAAATACTTTACTGTATTGGCGCCAACAATGTACAATGTGCTGTTAGCCTGACCGGTATTACCACCATCATCAGAAAAAGCTGATAACTTTTAATGGCAGGAAGCACTTGCAATAAGGCTTCCTGCCTTGCTCCGATCTAATCTTTTATGAGAAAAAGTATCTATACCTTGCTATCACTGCTGATAGCTGCATTCCTTATTGTGGCCATACTGGTATTGACTGCGCCTGCTCCTAATAAACAACCCAATGGCTTTAAAAGGCAATACCTGGAAGCGTCACCGCTACCTGTAACCGCCACGCTGCCTACCGGCAATAATAATATACTGGATATTGCAGGCGCTGATGACAGCCTGTATTATTTCTCTGTACTACGTGACCCTTCAACTATCATTGCGAGCTCACTTCAGGCTAATGCAATAGCTGACACCTTCCGGATAGAACTTAGTCCGTCATTTAAAGATTCAGTTAGTGAATACTTTTTCACCCAGTATAGTAACAATCGTTTCTTTGTATATGGATATAATATTCCTTCGGTATGCGAGACAGGGCGAGCAGGCAATATACGTTTGCCCCGACAGCGAAGTTATAACCATGGCGGCTTCTCCCAGGCACAGGTATTAAGGGACAATCAACACTTTGTACTACGGAAGCTGCACATCCAGGAGAAAGACCAGCTGTTTGTACGTGTCACCCTTGACAATGACAGCCTGCATATGGAAAAAGGATTGTCAACACTGCACAGAGATGGCGGCATGAGCACAGATGGCGCAATGACTTACGACAGGACCACAGGATTGCTTACTTATGTATATTACTACAGCAACAGATTTTTCACCTTTGACAGCACTTTGCAACTCGTCAGCAGCGGTCATACGCTGGATACCTTCAGTGTATCAAAGTTCAGTATAGCCACTAACAAAGATGAGAAAAGTCAGGTGTACATGAATGCAGGCCCTGATCAGATGGTCAATGGGTTCAGCTGCGCAGATAATGGGGTATTATATGTGCAGGCAAAACTGAAAGCTGACAATGATGATGAACGTATGTTTGGAAAATATACCGTGATTGATATGTATGAGATTAAATCCGGCAGATATAAGGGTAGCTCTTACCTGGATATTCCGGCACGCACTAAGATTAATCAGTTGTTTGTGAAAGGAGATCAGCTGTTGGTGCATGGTGAAACACATATATACCTGATGAAGATAGCCTATTGATAACCTTCATTCTGTTTCAGATTAGGATTTCTGTTCAGTTCTTCCTGTGGAATAGGATATAGTGCCGCTGTTTTTTTCCATCCCGGCTTCAGGGCTTTCATTACACTGTCCAGTCTTTGGGTACGGCTTAAGCTGATCCAGCGGTCACCCCATTCTGTAAATAGCTCCCGGCGACGTTCCTTTTCTACATACACCAGGCAGGAGTCGCGCATGGTATCTGCGGATAAGGGGGGTAGTCCGGCCCTTACTCTTAATACGTTGAGGTCTGCAATAGCGGTGCTTGTCTGATTTAGCATAGCGGCAGCTTCGGCGCGGATAAGGTATTGTTCCTCTATACGCAGCATCATCAGATACTCTTCCCTGCCAGGTGCAGCCGCACTCCTGTTACGGTATTTACATGCGTTATAATATAGCGATCCTGCGAAGACGAAGGAGTTTGTCCAACTGCTTTTGCGCTTATCTGACGGTTCAAACTCCTGCATAAAGTCATTGGTGAACGGATAAAAGGAAAAGTTGCTGGTAGCGGCTGCCGGCAGAAAGAACTGTCCTATAAAAGTATAGCCTTCGGGACGCCATAACTGCAGGATAGCCGGCCGGCTGTTTCGCAGAAAGACACTATCCAATGAGATCAGTGGTGTATAGTCTCCGGCGTTAATGACCTGGGAGGCTGCGGCTGCAGCTTCTGCCCACCTCCCCTGGTGCAAGTATACACGGGCCAGCATTGACAGCACTGACCACTTGTTAGCCCTTACCTTCTCTCCTGTTACATAAGAGGCAGACAGTAATAAGCTGGCATCTGAAAGGTCTCTTGTAATCTGCTGATAGATGGCAATGATACGAGCATTAGGGGCCAGCGCTGTCTGATTGATATCAGTTACTGTGATGAGTGGTACTTCTCCCCAGCAGTTGACCAGATAGTAATAGGAAAAGGCACGCAGAAACATGGCCTCACCAGCTAGTTGTCTTGCTTTTGCCGGAGACAGGCCGTTGTACTGTGTTATACCTTCCAGCATGGCGTTTGCGCCGTATATTACCTGGTACAACTTCCTCCAGCAGGACAATACCTGTACATCCTCAGAAGGTATTGCGTTGTTAACAAACTTCAGCTGACTACTATTGAGTGTAGTCAATTCATCTGCCGTCATCCCGTTAAGGACCGGTAGTATATTGCCTGGGAAATAATCAGACAACTGGTAGTACAGATCTGCTACGGCAGCATCTGCCAGACGGTCGTCTGTATAGATAGCTTCGGCAGGAATTTCATCCGCCGGAGAATCGACTTTGATCAGTTGCTTACATGAAATCGTGAGCAATAAGCCGCAAAGAATAAAACACATTACACGGTACGACATACTCTTTCAGCTTATAATGTTAACTGAATACCACTTGTTATTACTCTCAGTGCAGGTACGAGTATCTGGGTCTCAGGATCTGCTGCTTTATAGCCAGTTACCGTTACCAGGTTTTGTCCCTGCAGATAGATCCTGCAAAGTTGCAATTTCAATCTTTTTAGTACCGCTGCCGGCAAGGTATATGTGATAAACAGGTTTTTTAACCGTAAGTAGGATGCATCCTCATAAACAGCGTTGGATAATGCCAGTTTTGCACTCTGGTCATATGCTGTGTTACCCGCTGTGGCAGTAGACCGGGAGATACTGGTTATATCGCCAGGCTGCCGCCAACGGTGTAGACTTTGCGTCAGCTGGTTAGCAAATTCACCGGGACGCACTGCTGGTACTACACCCTGTTGCTTATTAAACTGCAGGAAGAAACCAAGACTGAAATTTTTATAACTCAGGTCATTCTGTATACCACCGTAATAAGCAGGATCAAGATTGGCTATTGTTACAAAGTCATTAAGCGTGGATAGCTTACCGTCTTTATTTAAATCTTCAAACTGTACCAGGCCTGTCAGCGGATCTACGCCAGTAAAATGGTAGCCCCGGAGTATATTAAGCGACTGGCCAATTACGTATGCATTAGCATAAGACGATACCGCCAGACTATGAAACTTCTTCAGCCTGTTATTGAAGAATGATATGTTGGCAGAAGTTGTCCATTGGAAATTGGTATTGCTGATGTTACTGGTGCGGACTTCAAATTCCCAGCCGGTATTCTCAACGACTGCGGGGAGGTTAGCCTGGTAGCTGGTGAAGCCGGTAATACCGGGCAGTTGATACCCTACCAGCTGATTGCTACTGCGGTTACAATATTTGGCAGCAGAAAAGAAAAGCTTATCCTGCAGGAAACCTAGCTCTATTGCAGCTTCCATTTTACGGTTCTCTTCCCAGCTATAGTTGTTGTCGGCAATGCGTAATGGCGCGAGTGTATTCTCACCCAGGTAACTGGCATTATTACCATAGTTACGCATGTATTGATAATCAGTGATCTGGTCATTTCCGGTAATGCCTCCGCTGGCTCTGACTTTACCAAAACTTAGCCAGGGCAGTTGTTTCAGGAAAGGTTCTTCTGTAAATACCCAGGCTAATCCGACAGCGCCAAAATCACCGAACTGTCTGCCAGGACCGAAGCGGGAAGAACCGTCTCTCCGGTAGCTTACATTCAGCAGGTACTTCTTCTGCCAGTCGAACGTAAGGCGGGTGAAGAACGATACATACCGGTATAGTGCATAAGTATCCGGCCTACGGATGATTGTATCAGCATACTGTAATGAAGTCATATCTGCTTCATTGGTATAGCCTTGCCCTATGGCCAGAATACCTTTTCTTGTTGTTTGTTGCCAGGTACCTCCTGCCAGGACGTGCAAGTTCGCCTTTCCGAGACCGAGGTTATAATCTGCCTGCGGCTCCACAATAAAAGACTGCCGGCTATTTTCTGCTGAGCGGATAAAGCTGGTCGGCGCGTTATTAGGATGTTGGGTAGATTGTGGAAAAGAGAAGAACTGTTTCATTTTGATATCTGACAGTCCGAGGCTAGTCTTTAGTGTAAGCCCGGGAGACAACCTGTATCGCAGTACAAGGTTGGTCAGCAGGTTATTTGTCTTACTTTCAGCCTGTTGCCGCATATGCGCTTCAGGATTGTCAAAAGCAGACCCCCAGTATAGCATGCCTGCACTGTCATACAACGGGTAGTTGGGCGGCAACGCATAGAAGTTGAATATATCACTGGCGATACTCTTGTTTCTGTCAGCCATAAAGCTGGCGGAGAAATTTGCCTCCAGCCTGTGTTCCGGGTGCTGGTGCTGAAAGCTGGCCCTGAACCCGCCACGCCGGTATCCCAGATCGGCAGGTAATACCGTTCCTTCCTTATAAAAATGCCCTCCTACCAGGTAGTTGTTATAACTATTACCGCCTGACATATTGAGCTGTGCATTCGTGATAGGGGCAGTTCCTCCCAGTAGTTTCCTGAACCAGTTGGTATTCTGCGTCGAGTCCCAGAGCAGCAGGTCAGGGGCGTTAGCGGCAGAGGGGCGGATATCGTCATTAACAAAAGCCTCTTTCCTCAATGCCAAGTAATCACGTATGTTCAGCATCGGCATATCACCGGCCGTCACACCTATACCTGTGCGGATGTTAAGATCTGCTTTAGCCTTTCCAGGCGTGCCTTTTTTTGTGGTGATAAGCACCACTCCGTTTGCACCACGGGAGCCATAAATAGCGGTAGCATCGGCATCTTTCAGGATGTCGATACTTTCTATATCAGCGGGATTGATGCTGTTAAAGGGACTAATACGTCCTGCGGCTCCGTACAGGTCTTCTGTATTATTGAGTGGCGTAATGTCAAACGGAACCCCGTCGATAATGAACAGGGGATCATTGCCGGCGGCAATTGAGTTACGCCCGCGAATGAACAGTTTCACCTGAGCACCGGGTAGTCCGCTGGTACTGGTCACCTGTACACCGGGTGCCTGGCCTTGCAATGCAGCAAGGGCATTGGCTACAGGTTGTGCTTCCAGCTGTTCGGCAGTAATTCTGCTGATAGCTCCGGTCAGCAATCTGCGGCTGCTGGAGCCATACCCGATCACGACAGTAGCATCAAGGGTATTGACAGCATCTGCCAGCCTTATATCGTGCAATCTGACGCTTTGCAGTATAGTGTCAACCGTACGGTAGCCTAAAGAGGATATATGCAACGAAGCTGGAGGACTGATATTGAACAGTTCAAATTCACCGTTGGCATTCGTCGTCATACCTCTTCCTGTGCCGGTCAGCACAACAGTTGCGCCGGGAATTGGCTGATTATTGATATCTGTGATACGCCCCCGGATGGTGACATGAGGGGCAGGATTCATAACGGGCGCATTTTTAGTTGTCTCTGCAAGCTGCAGATAGATGCGCCTGCCTGTTTTAAACCAGCTGACGTTCCTGCCTTTCAGTACATATGCGAGTACATCTTCCCAGGGCGCATTTTTATAACGCAGGGAGACCTTTTCATTACCGTCGATGATGGCATTATCAAAAACGAAGTAGTAGCCCGTTTGACGGGCAATGCTCTTAAAAACGTTATTTAGTGATATATTCTTACCGGTAATAGTCACCCTTGAGCTATCTGCTGTTCCCCTGGCCGCCTGTAGGATAGCAGGAAACAACAGGCAGCACGTTAACAATAGGATTCTGATCGCCTTACAAACATGCTTTACCATCTTTTCAGTTTATGGTACTGATATTACAGTTGGCTTTCGAAACAGATGTGGCTTATTTTGATCTAAGATATATCTTATCCTCCGTAATACGATAGGTTATATTGGATGTTTTGTCAAGGCTTTCCAGAAATTCTGTGACTGGTTGATCACGTACAATCACACCGGTCAGCATCTTACTAGCCAGTGAAGGTTCGTCAAAGTGCAGTTGCTTACCGTACCAGTGGAAAAGTACAGCCTCGAGTGTGCCCAGCGGTTGATTATAGTAGCTATATTCACCTTTTCTCCAGGCAAGGGTAATAGCTTCATCAAAATTGCTTTGCTGCTGCTGATAGCCTTTACGGTATATTGCTTCCATACCTGGCCTGAGCAATACACTGTCATTGTCTTCCGTATCGCTAATAACGCTTCCTGATACCAGGGACGTAACGATAATAGAATCGGAATAAGCGTTGATATTGAACGATGTACCAAGCACTTTCACCGCGGTTCCGGCAGTATGTACTATAAAAGGCTGATCTGCCTTCTTAGCGATATCAAAATAGGCTTCTCCTTCCAGGTATACTTCCCTGTTTTCGCCGTCAAATGAGAATGGAAATCTGAGCCGGGAAAAGGCATTCAGATGTACGACTGATCCGTCAGAGAGCTGCACCTTATAGTCTTTACCGGTGGGTACAAACAGCGTGTTCCATCCTCCTGCGCCATCTACAGGCTGGAATGACAACATGCCCTCCTGCGGTTGCAGACGGGCGTTCTGGGTACTGATTTCTTCGCTTGTCTGACCCGAAAGACGGATCGTATCGCCTTCTTCTACCAGCAAACGTACGTCACCCCAAACGGGAACTGCCGCTATCAGCTCTGCATTTCCGTCTACGATTACTGCGGCTGACCGGCTTCCGAGTAGATAATATCCCGCTACAGCTACCATCAGCGTTACTGCTGCTGCCAGCCACCATTTGCCGGATGACCGGGTAGCAGATGGTTCATGCATGGAAATTACCGGCGTTTCAGGTATTGCAGGGGGAATATCTTGCTGGGGTTTCTTTTCCTGATCGGCATGCAGCAGGGATAATACGCTGCTCCAGGCTCTTTCGTTATGAAGATCATTCATAAAGTCAGGGCCAACGGCGTCGCGCGCGCCTTCCAGCTCATCCAGACAACGTCTTACGTTAGGATCTACCCGGGCAATCTGCTCCAGGTAACGGTTATCTTCATCACTGATGTCGCCGCTTAGCTTTTCCAGTATCAGCTGAAAAATATGTTCCTCGTTGTAACTCATGTGGGAAAAACAAAGTTCTTACTCATTAAAGGGCAATAGGTTTTTCGTTGGCACTCATGGATAGATCCGGAGTATCAGGGCTTTCAGGGCAGCTTTACATTTGCTTTTCAAAAGGTGCATACCATGCAGTATAGTAGATAAATCCGGGCGGAATCTTTCGTCTGATAAGAGAGACAAACTCATTCCTGTGCCACCGTCCAACGTCACCTGTCTCCTTCGCAGTACCAGCAACCACCGTAAAGGTACGATCACCTGCTGCATCAGTAAGAACCCCGGATCGTTCGACAACCGGTTATTGGAACCTTTTTTCAGAATGTTGACACAACTGTTATGTACCAGTCTGTAAAAATATCCTCCAACCGAATGTTCTATTTCCAAATATAATTTCTCTTCCCAAACCTTCACAAACAACTGCCTTACCAGTTGCTCTGCCTCATCCATGTTGTTCAGCATCATCCTTGCTTTCAGACAGAGCGGCTTGTAGTATTTCATAAAAAAGTACTGATAAGCCTTTATCTCGCCCTCTTTAAGCACGATAAGCATTGCCGAATCATCCATTTGCTGCATAACAGTTGTTTTGGGATATGTTAACAGTTGTTAACGTAAATATCCGTTTTCCGGCAGCGTAAAAGAGTTAATTACATGTTAACACGCATATATTACACGTTGTTTCACACGTGAAAGATAACTAATATTTGGACGCAATTACATATTGAATTTATTTTTCAGCAGGTCTAGCAGCACCTCCTGATCGATGGGCTTGGAAACATACTCCGAAGCCCCTGCTGCCAGGCACTTCTCACGATCACCCACCATCGCCTGCGCCGTAACCGCTATCACTGGTATACCAGATAATTGCTCATCTGACCGGATAATTGACAACGCCTCATAACCATCCATTTCCGGCATCATCATATCCATCAGGACTACCCCAACGTCTGGCTGCTCAGACAAAATCTGCAATCCTGCCTGTGCATCCATTGCCGTAAGACATTCGTAGCCTTTGACTTTCAACACCATGCGTAATGCGTAGATGTTCCTGGTGTCATCGTCAATGATCAGCACTTTTTTTAAAGAGGATCCCATGCTGTTTAGTTCTTGTTCTTTTAATGATCAACTTCTGGTATTATCATACAACCAGACGCGTAGTAACGATACCAACTGATCTATATCAACCGGCTTAGAGATATAATCAGACGCTCCGGCCTTGATACACTTTTCCCTGTCTCCCAGCATCGTCTTGGCCGTTACTGCCAGTATAGGTAAATATTTGTATTTCGTGTTGCTCCTGATAGTACGGATCGTCTCATAACCATCCATTTCCGGCATCATCATATCCATCAGCACAATGTCAATCTTCGGATTATTTTCCAGCTGCTGAAGCGCTTCTTTTCCATCCAGGGCCGAAATAATCGTCATCTTATGCTGTTCAAGCGCCTTCGTAAGCGAGAAGATATTCCGTACATCATCATCTGCAATCAGCACCGTCTTGCCCTGCAACACTTCTTTAAGTGGCATCTGCTGCTTTCTTACCGGCTTATTATGATTCGCCTTTTCCTCTACCAGGTGCAGGAATAACGCTACTTCATCCAGCATACGCTGATAAGAATGTGCTGTCTTGATCACAATAGAATCTGCATACTGACGGATGCGGTTCTCCTCTGCCCTTGACAGGTTCTTACCGGTAAAGATGATGATCGGCAGATTCTCCAATCCCGGATTGCTCTTTACTGTCTCCAGCGTCTCATACGCATGCTGGTCAGGCACGCCCATATCCAGGATCACACAGTTCACGTCCTTCTTCTGTAAAGCCTCTACGCTACTGCTGATATTGCCGGTAATCTCCGTGCTTACACTGAAGTTTTCCAGGAAGAATGCCAGTGCCTCCGCATGTTTGGGATTCTCCTCTACTATCAGCACTTTCTTCGGATTCTTAGTCAGCGCATTTTCCAGCTGCTGGAAGATCCGCGGCATCTGCTCCAGCGCCAGCGGCTTGTCAATGAAGTCAACTGCGCCTTTCTGCAGACTCTCCCTTTTCGCCTCCAGGGAAGAAATAATATGCACTGGTATCGGGCGGGTAACCGGGTTAGACTTTAGCGCCTCCATTACCTGCCATCCACTTTGTACCGGCAGTACTATATCCAACAGTATCGCTGCCGGCCTGTATCGCTGCGCCATTTCAATACCATGGTCGCCACGTACTGCTACGATGCCTTTATACCCCCGCTTACGCGTAAAGTCCAGCAGGATACCTGCATACTTCGTATCATCCTCGACGATCAGTATGATCTTATCATCTGCTTTCAGACTATTGCGGTCGTCAGGTATTTCCTGTGGTATCTCTGAAGCAATAAATTCATCCCTTTTCTCTTTCGCCTGCACAGCCTCATGGTAGACTGCTTCTGCCTGTTGCTGTGTAGCCGGGGGCGGCGTACGCTCTTCCTGTTCCTGCGGACGAACAGGTATGGTTACCACAAACTCACTACCGCGCCCAGGCTCACTCTCCAGTCGTATTTCTCCGCCAAGCAGCTTTGCCAGCTCCCGGCTGATAGATAGTCCAAGACCGGTGCCGCCATATTTACGGCGGGTAGACCCATCTGCCTGCTTAAATGCTTCAAATATCATCTGCTGCTTATCTGCTGGTATACCAATACCGGTATCCCGCACGGCAAACCTTACGATAGACGGATCCTGTGACAGTGACGTCACCTGTAAAGTCACTGCTCCTTTCGCTGTAAACTTCAATGCATTTGACAGCAGGTTTTTCAGTATCTGCTCCAGCCGCATCTTGTCTGTCTCAATAAGCGCGGGTGCCTCCGCCATTACCTCAACGTGCAGGGCCAGATTCTTCTCCCGTGCGATAGGTGCAAATAGCGCCTCCATGTCAGTACAGATCTCGTGCACAGGTACCGGCGCAAATTCCAGGTCCATCTTCCCCGCTTCTATCTTCGACAGGTCCAGTATCTCATCAATCAGGTTGAGCAGTCCTTTACCAGAACTCTGTATCACCTGTGCTGATTCTATCTGGTCCTCGGTCAGGTTCTGTTCATTATTCTCTGCCATCAGGCGGCTTAATAACAGGATAGAGTTCAGTGGTGTACGTAGTTCATGCGACATATTGGCCAGAAACTCTGACTTATATTTTGTGCTGATTTCCAGCTCTTCAGCTTTCTTCTGTATATCCAGGTTACGCTCTACAATCACCTGGTTACGATCTTCCAGTAAGCGGGAACGTTCCTCCAGCTCCTGGTTGGCCTGCTGCAGCTCTTCCTGCTGTACACGCAGTTCCTCTTCGGATGCCTGGAGCTTCTGTGCCTGTGCTTCCAGTTCGGTATTGATATTCTCCAGTTCACTATGCTGCACCTGCAGTTCTTCTGATTGTGCCTGTGTCTCCTCCAATAGTTCCTGCACACGACGACGGTTTTCGGAAGTATTGATAGCCAGACCGATGTTATGCGTAACCGATTCCAGGAACGTCAGGTCATTAGGCTGATAGTCTATGATAGATGCCAGTTCGATAACGCCTCTCACATGTCCCTCATAAATGATCGGTACAGCGACTATATTACGCGGACGGATTTCTCCGCTGGCGTAGCTAATGGTAATATCTTCCGGGGTAATATCTTTCAGTAATAATGTTTTGCCGCTGGCTGCACACTGTCCCACAAGCCCCTGCCCTACGGTAAACTCCTGACGGCGACTGGTATTGGAAAGTGCGAAGCTGGCTGTCAGATGTAAACGGTTGCCTGCGCCAGACAAATAAAGCGCTGCTACCTGGCTCCTCGTATATTCTGCCAGGAACTCTACGATATGAGCAGCAAGGGTAGGTACATCCTTTTCGCCTACCATTTTGTTAGACAAACCGGCTACTCCTGTCTGATGCCATTCCTTCTCTGCCAGCTGACTAAATGAAGTCTCCAGTGAATGCGCCATCCTGTTCAATGCGACTGACAAACTACCCAGTCCATCCTTCTGCTCGTCGTTCACACGGGTGCTGTAATCGCCGGCTGAGATCCTTTCTGCTATACCGCGGATAATATCTATACGGCGGGTGATCTCACGGTCTTTATCTTCCAGTGCATCCTGCAGGCGGGAGCGCTCTTCAAAATCGCGTTTCACCCGTACATAGAACACAGACGTGATCAGTAAAGCCAGCAAGGCTGCAATTACTATAAGAACAGGGGTATATCCCGATATACGATTCAGATTCTGCGTTCTTACTGCCAGTAATCTCTTCTCCCGGTCTTCCATTATACTGGTAAGCCGGCGTGCATCATTCATGATAAAACGACCACTCTGCAGGGTATCTACACTAATAGCCTTTCCGGTTCTTCTGCTATTGATGGATTCCCGGAGTAATGCCTGCCGCCTGATCACCAGCAGGCGCAATTGCTCTACCCCGATCTGCTGCTCCGGATTATCTGCTGTGAGCTCTCTCAGTGAATTGATGGTCATCAGCACACTATCATACGCGCCTTTATAAGGCTCCAGGAACTGTTCATCCCCCGTCAGCAAATATCCCCGCTGGCCGGTCTCTGCGTCCTTCATGTATGACAGCGTGTTTTCCAGTTTCAGGATGACCGTATTGGTATGATCCACCTGGTAGGCGCTTATCAGAAGATTGCGGATACTAAAAAATGATGCTACCGAACTGACAACCAGCAGTAACAGCGATACTCCAAATCCAATCAGCAGATTTCTTTTAAAAGTAGCTTTCACTTTCATCCATTTAGTTAAAAATTGTAAACTCCGCATCCGGCATGTTATACCTCCATCCCCCTGGCCTTTGCTATCAGGACAGGACTATGACAGCTAGTTACCAGGCTGTTGGCATACGGTATAAATAGCTTACCAGAATCAGCTATCGAAAGCAGCGATTCTGGGGTAAACTGTGTATATTTTGCCACACATTGCTGAAACCAGACTCCCCACTATGTCCTTGAGGCGGTACTTTCAATACCCCCATCAGTAACATGCGGTAATCAGTCAGCGATGTATGTAATCGTATATTTCCCTAAAAACAGGTTATGACCATTTGGCGTCTTCATATTCCACGCCGTGTGTATGCTTCTGTTGACTGCCGTTCCCCCGGTGGCCCTCTCCGGCTGGAACTATCTATACCTTTTCCCTGGTAGCAGCAACTCCTTCATAGGCAGGGTTGATGATAAAATCACCCTTCTTCACTTTCTTCCTGTTGTAGCACCTGGCTTTCTCCGGATATATCGTAAAGATACACCTCATCAGCAGTCATCTTACCGCGGTGTCAAATTCGGAAGACTAATTCGTGTATTCGAACATGTACCCTTTCCGGGCGATCGTTTCCGTTTACTACCCCCACATTACGCCCTGTTTAAAATAAGGCAGGAATATGACCAGCAGCTCGCACTAACCAGTGCTATACCCTGTCAGCACATCATAAATTGTTTGCGGTGCCTTGCTCTGCCTCTCCTGGTATCAGCTCTTCCTGCTGCACGGCAGAGTGCCTTACGCCTGCTTCTATTGGTTTCACATCTGGCAGCGTCTGTTTCAGCGCCGGCCCCAGGTGATACAATTTCCGTGCCTGTGGCATAAAGCGGCTCTCTAACGAAGCCACCGCGTCATTATAATGACCGAGTACTGTTTTCAGACTACCGCCGATGTTAGTAAAATGCCTGAGTAATACATTCGTACGGTTATATAACTCTATGCCTGCGGCACGTATATCTTCAATATTCTCTGCTACATGCAGCTGCTGCCATACAAAACCTACTGTACGCAGCAGTGTGATTAACGTGGTAGGTGTCGCAAATACCACCCTGTTTCGTATACCATCTTCGATCAATGTAGGATCTGCCTGTAATGCTGCGCCAAATGAAGACTCTATCTGCATATACAGTATCACATAATCAGGCGAAGACTTCCACTGACTCCAGTAGGCTTTGGCACTCAGCTGTTTCAGGTGCTCGCGTACTGCCTGCGCATGCTGGTTCAGCAACACCCTGCGCTCATCTTCATCCTCTGTCTCAAATGCACGCATATATGCGCTCAGTGGTACCTTCGAGTCAACAACAATTGTTTTACCCTCCGGTAAACGAATAATCATATCCGGACGTAAGGTGCCCTCTTCCGTATGCACAGACACCTGTTCACTGAAGTCGCAATGTTCTGTCATACCGGCAAATTCCACCACTCTCCTCAGTGCAATCTCCCCATAGCGGCCCCTGATATGTGAAGTCTTCAGCGCACTCACCAGACTATGCGTCTCTTTCTGCAATTTCTCGGTACTTTGCTGTATGCCGAGTATGAACTGGTTGATCTGCCCGTACTGCTGCTGACGACTACTCTCCAGCTGACGCATATTTTCGTCAAAGCGGTGCAGGGTATCCGTCAATGGTTTCACCAGTGCATCAATAGCCTGCTGGCGCTTATCCAGATCGCCCTTCGCATCCGTCACCTGCGTTTCCAACACTGACTTAGCCAATGCCACAAATGAGGCATTGTTATGCTTCAGCGCTTCGGATGATATCGTATTGAAGGCGTCTTTCAGTTGCTCATTTGACCGATCAATAAACTCCTGCTGTTCCCGCAGCCGGTTCTCTGCCTCCCGGTAACGGGCTTCTCCGTTACTCTCAATACGAATTGTCTCCTCCTGCATGATCTGCAAACGGGTGTTCAGCTGCTCAATATCAGCCTGTTTGTTATACAATTCGTTCCGGTATGCTACTGATGACTGTTCAGCTGTGGTGAGCTGCGTTTCCAGCACGGCAATCCTTGTCTTTAACTGATGACTCCTGGTGACAACCTTAATAACCGCTCCCAGGGCGGCGCAGGAGATCAGGGCGAAAATTATTATGATAAGTTGATCCATATTCGACTACAATGTTACTGGAAAACAATTATAATAAAAAAAGAAGGGATGCACCTCACTGGCAGTAAACGATACTTTTCCACTGTTCGTCGATGATTATAGAGCGTCTGTCCTGTTATGCCAGTAGGTCTTTAAACCCGCAGCTGCAAACGGTATCTAACTCCGGGTAAAACTTTTGAGACATAATAATTATGATCTAGCATGAATTACGTATGTTTGCCCGCGAATTTTTTAGCCTGAATTGCGTACAAGCGACGTAATTCAATTTTGATCATCTGTAATCGTCAAATAGTATCTATGAAAAAAGGATTATTACTGGCAGGGATCCTAGCAGTAATTACAGGAACTGCAGCCAATGCACAACGTGTCAATTACGGTTTGAAAGCAACGTTGATGTTCTCTAACATCAAGGGAGAAGGACTTGAGTCAGGCTTCAAACCAGGATTTCAGGGAGGTGCGTTCTTTGAATTTAACCTGACAAAGGACAAAAAATGGGGTATCCAGCCAGAATTGCTTTTTACACAGAGTTCTGCTAAAAAAGGAACCGATTTTTCCCGGAGATATGTGACGCATCACAATACCTCCGCCAGGGAGAAAATCTCCATGAGTGCTGCAACCGTTCCATTACTGGTACGCTACTCACCGATCCCTGCACTGACCTTCAACCTCGGTGCACAATACACCTATATGTACTTCATCGATGAAAACCTGCTGAAAGGCAACAGGGACGCATTCAAGAAGAGCGATGTAGGCGCTGTAGCCGGTGCACAGGTGAACGTAGGTAACGTACGTTTCATCGGCCGCTACGTAATGGGTCTCAGCAACATCAACAATGTTCCTGCTCCACAATACGACTGGAAAACAAACCAGATTACCGTGGGTATCGGCGTGGCATTCAAATAGCCCCTCCGGCCCCCTACAGATCATATTACGCGAAAGGGCCTGCATGGTGATGCAGGCCCTTTCGCTATTACATACATTCAGCTGTTACAACTTATAAAACCGCCAGCTCGTCCGGAAATCTTTCCCTAACTGCTGATTTGTCAAAATCGCCCGCACCATCTCTACCGGCAGACTGTTTTCCTTCATTACCGCATCATGGTACTGCTGATAAGTCATTTTCCCGCTGTCAACCAGCTCTTTCTTCAGCGCCATGAACTGCAAACCGCCAATCATATACGCTACCTGGTATAAGGGGCTGTAATCGCCTTTAAATGAACGGCGCACCTCCCCGGCTGCATTCGCCCGCTCATGCCCTACCCTCTCCACCAGGAAGTCGATACATTGCTGCGGCGTCCATTTGCCCAGATGATAGTTAAGTGAAAACAATATACGTGCACAACGGTGCATCCGCCAGAACAACATCCCGATCCTGTCTTCCGGAGAACGTGGGAATCGCTGGTCCCACAACAGCATCTCCCAGTACAAAGACCAGCCCTCTACCCAGAATGGTGTATCAAAGTTCCGATAGCTCTTATACCGATTGTTCATAAATTGCTCCAGCGCATGACCGGCAAACAGCTCGTGATGTACTGTAGCCCGCGAAAAATGCGGATTGTTCCCCCTCATACTCATCAGCTTATCCCCCTCCTCCATATCATCCGTCGGATACGATATACTCAGCACCTCCCCGCCGGTAAAGAACGGATTCACCAGCTGCCGCTCCGGCGTCATCATGATCATCCGCCAGGTCTCCTCTGCCAATGGTGGTATAGTAATGAGATTCTTTTCTCTCAGAAAGGCCATGGACTCATCGTATATTTTCATAATGGCATCCGGTTGCTCGCCGGCGGGCACATACGTATTCTTCACTTTCTCCATCGCCTTGTGCCAGTCCTTGCCAAAACCCATTTCCTGGCTCGCTTTCAGCATTTCTGCATCACAGAAGGCAAACTCCTTATTCGCTATCTCAATCAGTTCTTCCGGCGTATAAGGAATCATTTCCTGCTGTAGCTGACGCACCAGTTCATCCTTTCCGATAGGGAAACCTACGATACCGCTGCCATCATCCTTTACGCCCGGCAGGGCCTTCGCCTGCTGCTCCCACAGTACGGCGTAACTTTTCAGTACGCTATCCAGCTTCTTATATGGTGCCGGCACCCACCAGGTAAACAGGGGATCATAGCCGTTATAAAAATCATAAATACTATGTATGGCTGTCCACAGCCCCCTGGCCGTACTTACGCCTCTGCGCAGCTGATAGATGTCCAGCCCTTTGGCAGCCGGCAATTGCCTGGCCTTTTCCTGCAGCGCTGCTGCCATATCCCTCAAGGTAGCGGCCAGTGCCTGCGCATCCTGCTTCACTCCCCGCCTTCTTAATTTCTCTGCTGCATAGATTTTATCTGCCTCCGGAAACCATCCGGCTACTTTGTTATATTCTGCTGCCTCCACATCTAACTGGCGGATCTCTTCCTGCAATTTCATTTTGAACAGCACATATTCCACGCGTTCTCCTGTTGCCAGCTGGTCAAAGTTGATGCGGCCCAGCTGTTGCAGGTAGTCGCTGTGAAATGTTTTGAGCCTTTCCCGTCTTTCGGGTGAGTTTTCTATCCGGTAAAAACGAAGCAGGCTGCCCTTATCTGCATCATAGTGTTGTTGCAGCGTGACCATGTCTTTTTCCTGCGCAGTGGCGCTACCGGCGGCGATGAGACATCCGGCTGTTAACAGACAGTAAATAAATTTCTTCATAAGTTCTTTTAACTGAATCTTTCAACTTTAAACGGAGAGATATTCATAGATGTCGGGGTTCCGGCTACCAGTTCACCGACCAGTTTGCCCGTGGCGGCTCCCAGGCTAATACCCAGCATAGAATGCCCTGTCGCTACTGTCACGTTCGGATAACGTTCCATATTACCAATATGCGGCAAACCGTCTGCACTACAGGGCCTATATCCGTACCATACCTGGTCTGCCGGTGGCAGTGGTACATCATACGCGGGAAAATATCGTTTTACTGATTCCAGGATGCCCTGTACCCGTTGCATCCGTGGCGGTGCATTTAGTCCGGTAATTTCCATCGTGCCACCAAAGCGGATCTTATTACCATTCATAGGAGAAATTGCTACGCGCGCTTCACTGAGAATCACGGAGCGTCTCACTTTATACGGGGCGTTCTCCAACGTGACGGAATATCCGCGGCCGCCAACCATAGGTATCCGGAGTTGCAGTTCACGGGCCAGCTCCCGGCTCCATACTCCTGCTGCCACCACTACATGGTCTGCGGCATATACGCCACCCAACGTCTTTACGCCCTTTACTTTATTCCCTTCGGTCACAAAACCGGTGACTTCTTCCTTTCCCCGGAAAAGTACGCCGTTTCTTTTCAGATACAGTTGCAAACTACGCATCAGCTGATTCGGATAGAGTTGTGCATCACCCGGGAAATATACTGCGCCGAGCGCCCGGATTTCTGTATCCGGTTCCATTTGCTGCAATGTGGCTTTATCGATCAAACTTGCTTTTATTCCCAGTGCGGCGGCATCCCTGACGGTATCTGCTGCATGGTGTTCATTTTCCGGTGTGTTATATAGCTCCAGCATTCCCTGCGGATCGTACGAAAAGTCCAGTCCGGGTACCTGCGCCCACTCCTCATACAACTGTTTACTGAGCAGGGCAATATCCCGCAAAGGAACTGCAGACCGCTCTACATGCTCTTTTGTGGCGCTTTTCATGAACTGCAATCCCCAGCTGATCATGCTGCTGCTCAGACTGGGCTTGATATAAAAAGGACTTTTAGGATTGAGCATCCATTTCAATCCCTGCCGCACAATGCCAGGCGTTGCCAACGGCACAAAATGACTGGGACAGATATACCCGGCATTGCCATAAGAGCATCCGTCCGACAGGTCGGTCCTGTCAATTACTGTTACTGTATATCCTGCCTGCTGCAGATAAAAGGCACTGCTCAGGCCTATTATTCCTCCGCCAATTATGATTACTTCCATATTGTAGTTTAAATCACCTGTAATCCGTATGCGTACGGATCATCTTCCGGATCAATTGAGATGGTATTATACCCATATATCCTTGCCCAGCCTTCAATACCCGGGCGGATAGCCGGCACGCCAGCCACAGTCGTTTCTTCCTCTATCGTACCGATAAAGCGGGATCCGATAATACTTTCATGTATAAACTGATCCCCTTTCTTCAGTTTCCCTTTGGCATACCATTGGGCCATACGGGCAGAGGTACCAGTGCCGCAGGGAGACCGGTCTATGGCTTTATCTCCGTAGAATACGGCATTCCTGGCGGTAGATGCCGGGTCCATCACCGCGCCTGTCCACAGTACATGCGAACAGCCATTTATATGAGGATTGTCAGGGTGTATGAATGTATGTTGCTCGTTAATTCGCTTACGCAGTTCCCGCGCCCAGCCAATCAACTGAGAAGCGGTATAATGCTCAAGGCCGGGGAAATTCTCCTGAACATCTACAATGGCGTAGTAGTTGCCTCCGTAAGACACATCCACCGTCAGCGGTCCCAGGTCAGGACATTCCACCACAATGCCGGTAGCGGCCAGGTACGAAGCCACATTGGTCAGCTTGACGCTCTTCACCTTTTTACCTTCCTGCTTATACTCGATCAGCACCAGTCCTGCCGGCGCTTCCATCCGCACAATACCGGGTACCTTCGGCTGAATCAACCCTTCCTCAAGCGCAATGGTAATCGTACCGATGGTGCCATGCCCGCACATTGGCAGACAACCGCTGGTTTCAATGAACAATACGCCTACATCATTGGCAGGGTCATGAGGCGGATACAGTATGCTGCCGCTCATCATATCATGGCCACGCGGCTCAAACATTAATCCTGTTCTTATCCAGTCATATTCTTTCAGAAAATGATTACGCTTTTCGCTCATATTATTTCCGTAGAGGACAGGCCCTCCGCCGGCTACTAACCTGACGGGATTACCACAGGTGTGCGCATCGATACAAAAAAATGTTTTCTTCACGTGTATTCCTTAGTTCTGTTTAACGAGATTTGGTTGATTCCCCATTCTTTCAAAAATACCTGTTGGCGCTGAATAGGATATTACGGGTTTTCACCAATGGTTTGCAGAAATTAACATAAATCACCCGGACTTCCGGCATGCAGCGTAAATTTCTTAGCTACTCCGCCTGCCTCCACTACATAAATTCCGGTAGCCAACCCTGCCGGTAAACCGGGAAAGTTCCCGGCGTGACACGTACCACCTTATTCCTGCTTATGATAAAAACATTTAGTCGTCAGATGTGTTATGTAAATGAATATGGTGCCGCTATATGACCCGTCAGCCGTCACAGCCTATGGAGAAGCAAGATAACTTATGCCATACAAGCAAAGCAAACTTCCCCTGGCGGTCTGATCAAAGGTACCATCAGCGGCGGCCAGCCCTGTAACCGGAAGATTATGCTAACTGGCAGATCCATCAGATTTGAAAATCAGTATGTATTGATTATCTGACTATATTGCGTACATAGTTCCATGTTCATATGAATGAGAATGCTGCCCCAAAAAGTGAGACGGAAAGGCTAAGAGCGTTACAGGAATACGGGCTGCTTCAACTCACCCCGCAGCCGGCGCTTGATCAGTTCACAGAACTGGCCGGCCTGACATGCCAATTCCCCTTTTCCGCCATCTGCATTGCCGGAAACGACCTTCAACTGATCGTTTCTGCTACAGCTGTACCCGGTATCCGGGAAACATCGCCCGACTGGGGCTTCCTGCAGCACATCCTGCACAAACAAACATATACCGAGGTAACAGATACACTCGAAGATCCTGTCACGCGCGACAATAAAGCCGTCATTGATGCGCCACATATACGCGCCTTTGCCGGCTTCCCGCTGATTGACAAACGCGGCTTTGTATTGGGTGCATTTTATGTGATGCACACTACTCCTGCTTCGTTAACTACACAACAGCAACAGGCATTACGCATCATCACCGACAAGATCATAGAAACAATCCGGATCAACAGACGAAGAACAGAAAATTATTACTTCACTAAATTGTTTGACCTGAGTGAAGGACTGCTTTGTATAGCCGACTTCTACGGCAAACTATGGAGGTTCAATGACGCGTTTACCACGCTGCTGGGATGGACTGCGGATGAACTGAATAACATGTCAGTGCTGGACCTGGTACATCCCCAGGACGCGGCAGGTACCGCCCGTGAACTGGAGCATATGGGGTCCGGCGCATCTACCGTCCTCTTTAGTCACCGGGTGCGCACAAAAGCAGGCGGCTACCGGCACATACAATGGGTAGCCACTCCGGAGGCACATACCGGTAATCTGTTTGCGATGGGCCGCGATATTACCAGCGAGCGCATCAAAGAACAACAGCTGATAGAAAGTGAGACCAACGCCCGCACCTTCTTTGAAAACTCCCTGGGCATGATGTGCCGGCATGACCTGGATGGCAACATCAATTACGTTAATAAAGCCAGTGCCGACAGTGTAGGCTATACCACGGAAGAACTGATGCAGATGACCCTCTTCGAGCTGGTCCCTGCCTCCTATCATGATCACCTGCGGCAATACCTTATACAGATCAGGGAAATAGGGAAAGTGACCGGTTTGATGCATACCCGGCACAAACAAGGACACGTGCGCATCTGGCTCTTCAATAATGTACTGATCAATGACGGGAGTGGCAACGCCTATGTCATTGGAAATGCTGCCGATATTACCGAGCGGCATGAACTGGAGAATGACCTTAAACGCACAAAGGAACTGCTGGAACGTACCAACCGGGTAGCACGCATCGGTGGATGGGAAGTTGACCTGGTGAAAAATGAACTGCATTGGTCCTCCGTTACCAGGGAAATACATGAGGTACCACCCGACATGGTACTCACTCCCGAAAATGCATGGATTTTCTATACCGGCGATAATGAACAGCTACTGAATAAGGTAGTTGAAGAAGCCATCACCCATAATACGCCCTGGCAGATAGAATTACAGATACTGACCGCCAACGGCAATAAACTATGGGTGCAATCCATCGGCTACGCAGAATTTGAAGACGGTATCTGTAAAAGACTATACGGCACCTTCCAGGATATTGATGAAAAGAAAAAAGCTGACATAGCGATACAACAATCCAGGCAGCTACTGGAAGATGTACTGCGCTCTGCCTCCGAAGTAAGTATTATAGCGACTGATGATACAGGTGTTATCACACTGTTCAACAAAGGAGCAGAAAGATTGCTGGGTTATACCGCTGCAGAAGTGACCGGCAAAGACTCCTGGAACATCCTCCACGCTGAAGAAGAAATTGCTGCCAGAGGAATTGAGCTTTCCAGGGAATACGGGAAACGCATCAAAGGCTTTCAGGTATTTACACACATACCAGACATAGAAGGCTCTGAGCGCCGGGAATGGACCTACGTACGTAAAGATGGCTCCGCGATTATCGTATCCATGGTGGTCACACCTATCAAAGACAACGCTGTCGTAACGGGCTACCTGGGAATTGCGATTGATATCACCGAACGTAAGAAAGCAGAACGCGACCTGAAAGAAGCGAAATTGCAGGCGGAATATGCCAGTAAAGCAAAGTCAGAGTTTCTGGCTAATATGAGCCATGAAATCCGTACGCCGCTGAATGGGGTGATCGGTTTCACCGACCTTGTGCTGAAAACGGCGCTCAACGAAACGCAGCAGCAATATATCAGCATCGTTAACCAGTCAGCCAATTCCCTGTTAAGCATCATCAATGATATACTTGACTTTTCCAAAATCGAAGCCGGCAAGATAGAACTCGATATCAGCAAATGCGACATCTTTGAATTTAGCAGTGAAGCCAGTGATATCCTCAGTTTTCAGGCGCAACAGAAAGGGCTGGAAATGCTGCTGAACGTATCGCACGAGCTGCCCCGCTTTATGTGGGCAGATAGCGTACGGTTAAAACAGATCTTGCTGAACCTGTTGAGCAATGCTGTCAAATTCACAGAAAAAGGAGAAATTGAACTGGAGATCAGACCAATCGCCCACCCCTCTCCTGGTATGACTACCATCCGTTTTGAAGTAAGAGATACAGGCATCGGCATCCGTAAGAATAAACAAGAAAAGATATTTGAAGCTTTCCTGCAGGAAGACATTTCTACTACCAAAAAATATGGAGGCACCGGCCTCGGACTAAGCATCTCCAATAAACTACTCGCGCTGATGGGCAGCAGATTACAGCTGGAAAGCACGCCCGGAAAAGGCAGCAGCTTTTTCTTTGAGCTGACCGTTAAAACGGAAGACGGTGCCGCTATTACCTGGGAAAACATGGACCTGGTCAAACAGGTACTGATCGTAGATGATAATGAGAACAACCGTATCATCGTACGGAGAATGCTGCAGCTTAAAAATATCAATTGCGACGAAGCGGCGAATGGTATTGAAGCCCTGCAGTTCCTCATGACGAAACAACATTATGATGCCATACTGATGGACTACCATATGCCAGTCATGGATGGCCTGGAGACCATTCGCAAGATCAGGGATAACTTCAGCAACCATGCGTACGAACCTGCCATTGTGCTGCTGCATAGTTCAGCTGATGATGAAAAGCTGATCCGTGCCTGTGAGGAACTGAAAGTGAATCAGCGGTTACTGAAACCGATTAAGATACAGGAGTTATATCATGCACTTTCCCATCTGTATGTGAAAAAAGACGAGGAAGAAAATACTTATCAACTGAACAGGGAAACCAGGAAGATCAAAGGAAATATCCGTATTCTGATTGCAGAAGACAACCCTATCAATATGCTGCTTGCCAGCACCATTATCAGGAAAATAGCTCCCGCCGCACAGATCATAGAAGCAAAGAATGGAAAAGAAGCATTTGAAAGCAGTGAAACGCAACTACCCGACATTATATTCATGGATATCCAGATGCCAATTGTCAATGGCTATGAAGCGACGGGCAAAATCCGGGAAATCAGCCGGCATGTACATATACCCATTATTGCATTAACTGCCGGCAATGTAAAAGGAGAAAGAGAAAAGTGCCTGGCGGCAGGGATGGATGACTTCGTAACGAAACCCTTTGTAGAAAGTAATATCGTCACCATATTTGAGAAGTGGCTGACACGTAAATCCGTAGATAACTAACCCCTTAAGGCACATGAACGCACTAGCATCCCGGCCTGCTGGCAGCGATGTCAACGTGGACTTGAGATGGAAATGAATACTTGCCTGGTTGATGTCGGAGAAAACAACTAAGGGAAAAACATGCACATAGCTATACTGCTACAGTGATGAACTGAGGTGTAATGGAATGGTAATGGTTATTGAAGATCGGGTGTAGGATAACAAACATCATTCATCAGCGCACAGCTGCATACCTATTCAAGCAAACAGCACTCAGGCATTGGCTGCGGATGTTGTAATATACTATAGCTGTCCAGCTGCCTCCTGTACGCTGCAATAGACGGAAATGACACCCGCTGACTCATTTTCACCGGCATTGGCGGCAATATCCCTGCTATATCTGCCGCCAGGTAGCGGCTATCAGCAGATATACCATTCCGTGTAATACCCCTCACCTGTATGGTTAACAGCAACGCACCATGACCAGGTACGTTCATATCAAGCATTGCACCTGCAAAGCGGCTGCCAGCTGCTATCGTCATTGTTTCAGTATGACAGCCTCTTACCGTTCTGCTGTTGCAGTCGATCCGCGTAGCGATTACCTTTACTTCCAGTGCAATAATGCCGTTACACTTCGCTATCTGCTGCGCAGGAATAGCCAGTTTACCGTCTGCCAGCAATACAGGAGCTGCTGCAAAGAACCTGCTGATACCAGTATCAGCATTGAAGCGGAAGCCTTTTATACCCTGCGGATGACTACCGTTAGCAGCAATCAGCAGTTTCGTAAGACGGTTGATATGACTGGTATCACACAGCACATCCAGCTCCTGGTATATCGCCTTACGAATGAAAGCGCCCCTTTTGCTGGCCATGCCAAAGCGCATAGCAGCCAGTTGTGTAGCCTTCGTTTGCCTTACCTGCTTTGGCTTACTACGCAGCCAGTGCCTGCCGTTACGCCGATACCCGATGGTATCGCCCAGCGCTCCGGTATAAGTTAAAATAGATGTTTGTTTTGCCATGACTAATGATGATGTTAAGGTATAAATTTACTGCTTTCCGTGCAGGGTCGAAGCGCGCAGGATTAGTGAATATCGAATGGTAGCCGGTCAGCTTTTGAAAAACCTGTAATACTGCATGGCTGGCGGTTGAATACGTGCCGGTCAGCGAGGCGGTGGCATTGATAAATAGTAAAAAAACACCGGGTCGGCAGTAAATACCTGATATGTTATCATCGTATACTGCTAACCCGGCGTTGAATGCCGGACGTTTAATTACCGGCTATTGACCTTACTCAATTCCTGCTCACCACTATCTTACGTGTAAACACATTCTTTCCTGCTACTTTCAGGATATATACACCTGGCTCCAGCTTCTCCGTAGCACCATCCAGGGTAAAATTAGGCGTTGCTTTTATCCTTTTATTCAGAATAATAGTTCCTGCACTGTTATATAGAGAGATCAGCACATCTTCGTCTGGCGTGAAGTTACGCATGTTGATATATATCTGTCCGTGCGTCGGGTTAGGATATACAATCACCTCCTTTTCTGCGCTTACTGCAGCATGCGTTGCAGCAGCGGCAGCACAGGCTACGTTGCCGGAGAAAGCCATCTGTGCGTCGGTGAACTGCGTATACGTTGCATTGACATCCACATTGGACGTATGAGACGCCGGTCTGCCGTCGCAGTTGGAACGGCCGTTGTTGGTATGCGGCACCTGCAGATAAACACCTGCAGTACTACAGCTGCTGATTTCCGCATCTCCGCCTACCGTCACACCAGATCCGAAGCTGGTACCCCACTGCATCGCATTACCTTTGATAACGGCAGTACCTGACACTGTACAGTTGTTAAGAATAGCATTTTCACTGACGTTGGCGCTGCCGGAGATGTTACCTCCCCATACATTAGCATTGCCGGTGATCACCGCATTATTCTGTACAGTAGCATTCTCCACCCAGGCCGTACCGTCTATCCTGGCATTGCCGGATATGTTAGAAGTACCCAATACGATGGCTCTAGGACCGACATAAGCAGTAGCTGCCACCGTGGCGCTGTTAGCTACCCAGCCGCCGCCATTGGCATGTATGCGGCCATTCGTTTTGTAGGCAGCCCGGAAGTTGGACTGGTATCCTTCCGGAACAGCATTGGCGATCCGCAGTTCATACGGATACCGCTTGATCTTTGGGAAGCCTGGTTCCCATACGTAAGAGGTATGAGTGGTAGGAGCGCCCATTACTACCAGGAACAGCCCTGTTTCATTGCTGCTCATCTGAAAACTGATCTGGCTTTCATTAGCGCTGTTCAATGCGCCGTACCGGGATACAGTACCATTGGCATTCGTAGCGACGAAGCCATATCGCCAGCCGCCTGAATTGTTCACTTCCGGATGACCTTTAAACTTCACCGTTACGTTACGGGAAGCACAGGTAGGATGTAAAGGGATGATGTTATAACCATAGTCCTGCGGTACAAAGGCATCCGGCACAACATATCTGCCTGTAGCAGCATTGATCTGGGTCAGCATAGTGTATAGCCGCCAGATGTAGTGAGGCTCTGCTGTACGCAATGCTTCTCTTGCGCCCCTCATAATATTACCGAAGTTGTTGCTGGAATAATCATAAGTTACCTCACGTTTTGCATAGTTGTAGAGGAAGTCATTCAGTTGTGACTGATTCCATCCTTTCAGCCGGCGGTAGGTAAGCAGCGGATGTTCATTCGCCAGCGACTCTTTCCACAGCCTGTTAACCATATTCAGACCGTCTGTATCCTGAATTGTATACAGCCATTTGAAGGTCCCGTAGTGATGCCTGGTAGAGCTCAGATGAAAACTCTGCGTAGCCATCCAGCGGGGCAGATCATCACCGGCAAAGCGGGGATACATCTGCGTACGCATATAGTTAGCATGTGCTTCCCAGAAGAAGCCTGCAGGCTCCCATCCCACATAACCGCCACCAACAGTATTTTCCTGTATAGAGATCATTCCCTGTAAGGAATGGGTCAGTTCGTGACTCAATACTGCACCGTCACGGGTAGAGTTGGGATGCACCCACATTGCGCCGATGGTATTACCGTAAGAACCGCCGAATGCCCAGCCGGACGGGCCGCCCGTACCCCAGGTATCATTCATCACAATGATGATCTTGTATTTTCCCAGGTTAGTGTTTGGCGCATCAGAACAGAAGCCTAACTGGGTGACAAATTTGGTGTAGATCTTCTCCAGCGTATCGCACACTGCCTGTGGATTGAACCGTAAATTAGGATCGGAATAGGTAGCCGGGTTTGTACCAACTACGTTACCCCAGAAAACGATGAAGTTGGCAGACTGATAAGACTTGCTGTAAGACCAGGTGTTCAGCGGCGCAGCGGAAAATTCTGAGGGAATAAAGATCGTTTTCTGCGCAGTAAGGGTACCTGTCATTAACAGGCATAACAATAACAGTACATGTGTTTTCATGAGAGATGTTTTTAAGCGTACAGTTAACAAAAGGGTTTGTGGAGTCGGGCTACAGGTTACTTAAGGCTTTTCTACAGGTGGCTGTCACACAATTAAAATTAGCAGAAAAGCGTACCGGCCCCATGCTGGATATTAACGTATATGGGTTGGATTTTAACAGAAACCACCTGTTGGGAACAGGGCGGCTGTAAGTAATGCACCAGGAATGGCATCAGGAACAATATCTGTTCCCGGTTGTTTTATATAAAAGCGGCAAAATTCAAAATTGATTTAGAATTGGGGAATAATATTGTGGTATGAAAATACTGATCATTGATGGCGAAGTGGCTTTGTCGCAGGTGATGATCTCCTATTTATCAGCCGAAAACTACAGATGTGAGTACGCCGGTACTTACAACAGGGCACAGGCCAAAATCAGCATATATGAGTACGATTGTATTTTACTGGACCTGGATCTGCCGGATGGAGATGGAAGCAAGCTGCTGGAGGAAATCAAAAAGAAGGACAGGCAGGAAGGTGTGATTATCATTTCAGCCAGACAATCATTTGAGGATAAGATAGCTGCTTTACAGCAAGGCGCGGATGATTACCTGACAAAACCGTTCTATTTGCCTGAGTTATCTGCCCGTATATTTTCTGTTATCAGAAGAAGGAAGTATAACAATTCGAATATTATCAGGCAGGATGCACTGACTGTTGACCTGCTGGCAAAAACTGTACAGGTCAATGATCTGCCCGTGCCGCTCACCAGAACAGAGTTTGATTTGCTGTTATATTTTATCGGGAACAGGAACAGGGTGTTGTCCAAACAGGAACTGGCCGAACAGCTGTCCGGTGATATTGCCGGACTGCGGGACGACCATAATGTGATATATGCACATGTGAAGAACCTGAAAAGGAAGCTGCATGACAGCGGGGCAGGCAGGTACCTGAAGACGATCTATGCTACCGGGTATAAGTGGGAATATAGTTCGCCTGACTGACTGTAGTACATATCAGTCAGCAGCGCGCTGTAAGTCGGGAGAAGCTGCCTGGCCCGGGAAAGCTACTCCTTCCTGCTCCATACCAGGTAGTACACTGGTATGCCCAGCAGTACGATACAGAGTCCGGGCCATGTATAAAGCGGTTTATAGACCAATAACGCCACGCAAATGATGCTGGCGGACACTATATACAGCAGCGGCAGGACAGGGTAGCCAAACGCCTTATATGGCCTTGGCAGCTCGGGTCTGGTACGACGCAGGCGGAAGATGCCCGCAATGGTCAGGATATAGAAGATCAGTACCACGAAAATGACATAGTCGAGCAGTTGTCCGTACCTGCCGCTCAGGCATAACAACGATGCCCATACACATTGTATCCATAAGGCCTTGCCCGGCACGGCATTCTTGTTGAGTCTACCCAGTTGCCGGAAGAAGACTCCGTCCCGGGCCATTGTGTAGCATACGCGAGCACCAGAAAGTATCAGTCCGTTGTTACAGCCAAAGGTTGACACCATGAGCAGTCCGGCGATAATATAAGTACCCCTTTCTCCGAAAATCTTAACAGCGGCAGCTACCCCTACCCTTTCGTTTTCTGCGAATGCGATTTCACGCAGTGACAGCACACCCAGATAGACCAGATTGGTGGCTGCATAGATGACAGTAACGATGAGTGTACCGAGGAAGAGGCTTCTGCCGATATTGCGTTCAGGGTTTTTAATTTCACCGGCGATGAAGGTGACGTTGTTCCAGGAATCACTGCTGAACAGACTTCCCACCATACTACCCGCGATGGCCCCCAGGGCGGCAAAGCCTGCGCCCGCATAAGCGCTGAGGTGAACGGCCTGGTTTGTTTCCTTCATCTGCTGCAGCACGAAACCGCTTTGCCAGTTAGCATCCCATACATCGCGTTGCGCTGCGAAACAGCCAAAGACGATCAGCGCCAGTAAGGCGGCAATCTTAGCCAGGGTGAAGCCGGTCTGAATGACCTTCCCTTCTTTTACGCCGAGCGTATTAATGAATGTCAGGAGGATAATCAATGCGATAGCCGTGAGTTGTGCAGCAGAAATGGAGAGGAACCCGAGATCTGCTACTATATGCTTTTCACTCAGGGCAGGAAAGATATATGCCGAGAATTTGGCGAAAGCTACACCTACGGCAGCAATAGATCCGGCCTGAATGACAGTAAAGAAACTCCAGCCAAACAGGAAACCCGTCAGCCGGTTAAATGCCTCTTTGAGATAGACGTACTGTCCCCCTGCCTGCGGAAACATACCACTTAGTTCGCCATAACTGAGAGCGGCGGTAAGTGTGAGTAATCCGGTAATAATCCATATCAGCACCAGCCAGCCTGCGGAGCCCACATTACGGGTGATGTCGGCGCTTACGAGAAAGATACCTGAACCGATCATAGAGCCGGCTACAATCATGGTAGCGTCCAGCAGTCCGAATGACCGCCGGAAAGATGTTGGTTGATCTGACATAGGGTTATTTATAGCTGTTTATCTTACAAACTGGTTATCTACCTGTCTCCAGATGCCCAGGGGATTAGCTGCTTTCAGCGCATCCGGCAGCATATCGTCTGTAAAGTTCTGGAAGCATACCGGTCTTACCCATCTTCTGATAGCGCTGGTACCTACTGAAGTAAAACGGGCGTCCGTAGTAGCGGGGTACGGACCACCGTGTACCATGGCAGCACATACTTCTACACCAGTAGGCGGGTTATTGAGAATAACACGGCCAGCCAGCGTAGATTGTATAGCAATCACGTCTTTCCATTGCGTAGTATCAGCCTGGGTACCTACGATGGTAGTAGTAAGTTGCCCATGCAGACTTTTCAGTACTGCAATAAGTTCAGTTTTATCTGCACATTCAACCAATAGCGAGTATGGGCCGAAGAGTTCTTCTTTCAGCGCCGGGTTTACGAGGAATGCCGCGGCAGTAGTACGTGCCAGCACCGGCCAAGCCTCCAGTTCCGCAGGTGCAGTTGATTCATTGACCAGCGCTACCTCCTTTTCCTGTAATATGCGGGTGCGCCCTTTCTCATAGGCCTCACAGATTCCTTTGTGCAGCATCTTCTGTGGAGCAACAGCTGCGATAGCAGTACCCAGCTGAGTGACAAAGTCTTCCAGCGCCTCACTCTTCAGACCGATCAGTATGCCGGGGTTGGTACAGAACTGTCCCATGCCCAGTGTGACAGAGGCAGCAAAGGTCTGTGCCAGCTGTGCCGCCTGTGTGGCCAATGCATCAGGATAAAATACTACCGGGTTGATACTGCTCATTTCTGCGAATACCGGAATAGGTACTTCCCGTTGTGCAGCATAATTCAGTAGCGCTGTTCCTCCCTGGAACGACCCGGTAAAACCTACACCGGTCGTCAGCGGATGCATGACCAGCTCCTTCCCTACAGCATTACCTTCACCAGTTACATGCTGTACGGTATGGGCAGGCATGCCGCTTTTGCTGATAGCTGCTGTGATAGCCTCAAATACCAGCTGTGAGGTGCCAGGATGCGCAGGATGACCTTTGATCACTACTGTTGCTCCTGCGGCAAGTGCGCTGGCCGTATCTCCGCCGGCGGTGGAGAAAGCGAAAGGGAAATTGCTTGCGCCAAAGACGACTACAGGGCCAACCGGCAACAGCATGCGACGGATATCCGGGCGGGCAGGCGTATTATCGGGCCTGGCAGTGTCTATGACAGCTTCCACCCAGCTGCCTTCCTGTAAGACTGTAGCAAACAGTTGCAGCTGTGAAGTGGTGCGGGTTATTTCACCGTTCAGCCGTGCCACAGGCAGGTTGGATTCTGTATGAGCGATGGCAATCAGCGCTTCACGGCGTGCATTGATCTCGGCAGCAATTGTTTCAAGGAATGCAGCCCTGTTGGCAGGTGTTATGTGTCTGTACTCCTCAAAGGCAGCTGCTGCGCGCTGCATAATTTCATCTATCTGCATAATAAGGTGATTAAAGTGAAAGATAGTCAGGCAATGCTGGTCTGGCCGCAATAGCTGTATCAATAACCTGCAGGATGCGGGTTCTCTCTTCGCCTACCAGTTTAAGACGGGGTGCTCTGACTTCTTCGCTGCCAAGTCCTGCCTGCTGTTCTGCCAGTTTAATATACTGTACCAGTTTAGGGTGCAGGTCCAGTTCAAGCAATGGCAGGAACCAACGGTAAATAGCCAGCGCCTCTGCAATACGACCGGCTTTGGTAAGTTTATAGATCGCTACGGTTTCAGCAGGAAAAGCACATACCAATCCGCCTACCCAACCATCTGCGCCAAGAATCATCTCTTCCATCGCCAGCGTATCTACTCCACACAGGATACTGAAACGGTCACCGAACCGGCTGATCATGCGGGTTACATTGGATACATCGCGGGTAGACTCTTTAACAGCCTGTATATTGCTAAATGCCTGCAGCTCGTCGAATATAGCAAGTGTTACTTCTATTTTGTAATCAACAGGATTATTATAGATCATAATAGGCAGTTCTGTAGATGCAGCTACTGCTTTGAAGTACTCAGCGGTTTCACGTTCATCACTTTTATAGCGCATAGGTGGTAGCAGCATCAGTCCCTTTGCACCCCAGGCTGCGGCAAGTTTGGCCTGCCTGATTGCCTCGCTGGTAGAGCCCTCTGCAATGTTCATAACAACCGGGATCTTTCCCGCTACCTGTTCTACTGCATACTTGGTCAGTGTTTCTTTTTCAGCAGTAGTAATGACACTGGCTTCACCCAGTGAGCCGCCTAAGATAACACCGTCAATACCGGCAGCTATCTGGGCCTGCAGGTTCTTACCGAATAATGGAAGATCCAGTTCATCAGCAGGGGTAAATTTTGTGGTAAATGCGGGAAATATTCCTTTCCATTCAATAGCCATAGAAGAACAATTTTTGTCAAAAGTATCAGAAACAGCGAAAGAGAGCCTATCTGATAGTAATCAATTATTGCCTGATATTAACCTGTTTTGAGGGGTTGTCCTGTCTATAGACAGGTAGTTAACCTTTTTTTGACCCGATCTGTTATTTTTTTACAGAATCCGGGTTAAAATTTGTAATATTGGTACATAGTGAATAATTGTAGATTTCACACTCATTGAAGCCGAGAAGATCAACCAAAGTGACGCGTCATTGCTGCGTAAGAAAAGTTTAAGACCTGTAAATACATTCCTGCAAGCCAACTTGCGCTTACTATTAAAATTGCTGACTGATGAAAGTGTTACAGTTTACCATACCTGTTCCGCTGGACAAATCCATTATCGTACAGAAGGACGTACTACCTCATTTTTACCCGCATCTGCACAGGCACCAGGAGATCCAGCTGTCGTGGATACAACAGGGCGAGGGCACGCTGGTGGCAGATAACAACATGCATCCGTTCCGTCCTAATGAGATATACTGGTTAGGAGCTAACCAACCGCATATCTTCAAAAGCGAGGCATCGTACTTCCAGCCTAAAAGCCGGAAGAAGATTGTGGCATTGGTGATTTTCTTTAATCCTGACGGAGACCTCTCCGGATTCTTCAATCTGCCAGAGATCAAAGTATTGAAGAACTTTATACAGCAACATCAGTCTGGCTTTAAAGTACCTCCGGATCATGCCACGGAGATCTCAGGCCGTATGTTAAAAGTGGCTAACAGCTCTGGGACAGAGCAGCTGTTACAGTTTGTCGAACTGTTGAAACAGTTGTCAGCCTGTCCCGATATGACGTCTCTATCTTCAGGTCAGCGTACACAACCCGTCAGCGAGCATGAAGGTATCCGCATCGGTACTATATACAACTATATTATGCATCATTACGATAAGCCGATTACGCTGGAAGATGCAGCAAAGCAGGCTTGTATGACACCACAGGCATTCTGCCGTTTCTTTAAGAAGCATACACTGCACACTTTTGTATCATTCCTGAATGAGGTACGGATTAATGAAGCGTGTAAGAAACTGACAGACGGCAGTTATGATAATATAGCTACGGTAGCCTATACCTGTGGTTTTAATAGTATTACCAACTTCAACCGGGTGTTTAAGTCCGTTACCCAGCAATCGCCCAGTGAATATATGAACAGTTACTTCCAGAGCGTGTAATAAGCAGTGATATATTAGCCGTGTGGTATAGGAAATCCTGATTGTTTCTCCTTATATTGTAAGGCTAAAAAACCACATTATGAGTGCTTATGTACCTGCAAACGACCGGTATGACAGTATGATCTATAACCGTTGTGGCAGAAGCGGTATCCGTCTTCCGGCTATTTCCTTAGGTCTCTGGCATAACTTCGGATCAATAGATAACTTTGAGAATGGCCGCTCCATCATCCGCCGTGCGTTTGACAAAGGCATTACCCATTTTGATCTTGCAAACAACTATGGCCCTCTACCAGGATCTGCTGAAGAGAATTTCGGTGCCATATTACAGAAGGATTTTACAGGTCACCTGCGCGATGAGCTGATTATCTCTACAAAGGCCGGCTATCATATGTGGCCTGGTCCGTACGGGGAATGGGGCTCCCGCAAGTATGTACTGTCCAGCCTTGATCAGAGCCTGCGCCGCATGAAGCTGGACTACGTCGATATATTCTACTCACACCGCCCTGATCCCGATACCCCTATCGAAGAAACCATGGGTGCGCTGGATACAGCAGTACGCCAGGGTAAGGCCTTGTATGTCGGACTGTCTAACTATACAGCCGAGCAGACCGCTGCGGCATTGGAAGTACTGAAATCACTGGGTACTCCCTGCCTGATTCATCAACCTAAATACTCCATGTTTGAGCGGTGGGTAGAAAACGGGTTGCTGGATGTACTGGAAGCGAACGGCGTAGGATGTATACCATTCTCTCCGCTGGCCCAGGGCTTATTGACCGATCGTTACCTTAAGGGAATACCTGAAGGTTCCAGAGCCAGCAAACCGAGTGGCTTCCTGAAGGCCGATCAGATAACACCGGAAAAGCTGGATCAGATACAGCGCCTGAATGCAATTGCATTGAAGCGTGGTCAGACACTGGCACAGATGGCGCTTGCCTGGCTGCTGAAAGATCAGCGTATCACAACAGTATTGATAGGTGCCAGCTCTGTAGAGCAGCTGGATAATAACCTCGGTGCGTTGAATAAGGTACAGTTTGACACAACGGAGCTGGCAGAGATTGAGGCCATACTGAAGTAATGAACAACAACATCACAAAACAGGGAGTAAAGCAGGTATAACAGGCACTCCCCTATAATAAAACAGGGTGTATCAAATGCTGATACACCCTGTTTTTCTTTTCAAAGTAACGACGATCTGTTATCTTTTGGTATAACGGAATCTTGTCGATTTGGTTTCAGTGGTGACTATGCCGCCGGTTACTGTCTTAATGGTAGACTTTTTAGTAACGGGATATCTATCCTCGTCATAAGTATACACATTTGTTTCAGTAACTGAATCCTTTCCGTGTGTGATTGTTCTGGTCAGCACATTGTTGGAAGAAAAGCCGGATGCATCAGCCGGGTTGATCAGAAACAGTTCCAGTTGTCTGGACAGATAATTCACCCGATCGTCATAGGTGTAATTGGTCGTAACAGTATCTGCTATTTCCTTACCGTTGACGATGGTGATGGCAGTCTGTCTGAGCAGGTTACCTTTACCATCCCAGGTCAGTGCCACTCTGTTAAACAGCGCGAGCGTGCCTTGCGCATTCGGCGCTGCCAGATAGAGAGCTTCCGGGCGTCCCACAGCATCGTAGGCAATGCTGTCATGTCTGACAATCATGCCGGAGGTCTGTGAGTAGCTGTTAATTTTCAGCAGCCTGTTGGTATTATCATATGCCAGGCTGACTACCTTTTGCAGGGAAGAGGCACTATTAACCCCCACAAGTAATTCTGTTTGTATGCCATTGTTGTACACTGGCTGTGCATAGTAGGTAGTGCTACCATCTTTTGCACGTGATTCGTACAATGATATCCTGTGATGACCATTGTAGGTGATAGCAACGCTATCGGTTTCCGTAATAATGTGCTCCATCAGCTTCATGACCAGCTGTGGCTGTGTTGCATTCTCGTCATCTTTACAGGCAATAAAGAACATCCCGAGTGCAGTGGCACTCAATAACAATCGTTTCATGGTTTCCGTTGATATGTATTCTGATTTATAAATCCGGGCTATAATACTCTATATATAAACATTTCAGATGACAATGACTTACAAATGCGGCGCAAATATAAGTATATTTTAAAATATCAGACTTACTTACTAAAGGATAACACGCAAATAACAATGCCTCCCCATGTCTTACATACGGGAGGCATCATTAATATTGATTCAGCGGACGGTTACCTTATCATGTAACACATCTTGTATACAGCGTTTGCATTACCGGTTGCAGTAGAGATGTGTACTGTTGCTTGTACTGATTTCATGGTAACAGGACAGTTTTCAGCATCACAGATGTATATACTGGCAGCAATGAAGCTACTATGACGGTAATTATTGATAGCAGAAAATATGTCATTAGCGGAGAGCCCTGACGCTGCTTATTCCACGTATAGCATGAACAACCAAAGTTGTTGAGCACTGTTGGAAGATAGACAGGCAGGTTAAGATTTAACCAAGGTTCACCGTTTATTTTTTGCGGTGTAAAGATATGGTAAATTATAAACATCTGTTTAGCGGCGAAGCAGACTTTTGCATTTCTATAACATATCGATAAGGCAAGGGGTACTAGTAAATGACTGGAAGGTCTGATGAGTATGTTCTGTGAAGTATCTCAGTATCAAGCGTTTGATGGACGCATGCAGGAAACCTTTGTTCAGCAGCGGTAACCTGGTATGATATATAGCATTGTCTAATTGTATGACAGTCAGCAGCCTATCAACGGCTGATATAAGCCGATAGCAAAAGAAGTGATATAGTGTGAATACGGCCGGGTATTTAACGCCCTGTTACGCCCAGGGCAATAGCCTGATATAGTAATGATATATCCTTTAACGGCGAATCTTTTGTAGAGGAATACTTTTGCCTGTGAATAAATGGAGATCCGTAATATGCTGATTCATTCACCGCCTTATAGTATTCAGCGATATCTATAGTGCCAACCGGAGGCTGATATGCTTTATGGCTGATGTACATCACCACAGACTATCATGCATAGAAAAAGCCGGTTATTGCTAACCGGCTTCCCAATAGTATGATGTGTATCTTTTATCTGGTTCCATCCAGGAAAAAATGGAAGCTATCGCCCCGCAGGCCTACGCGCATTGCTTCCAGGGATATCACTTCATTATAAGCAATGTTTCCCAGGTTGGCATTACATCCCATAAGATCCAGGAAATACAGCTGCTGGTCCTTTCTGGGCGCTTCCCATATAATCTTTTCTCCGGGTACCTGCGTCAGGATTTCCTGCACCAGGCCTTCTCTCACCTCGCCTGAATCACGATACAGCCCTACGTTACCCGTTTCCCTTGCTTCCGCGATGATGTATTCAGATCCGGCAGACAGTTCTGCTTTCATCAGTTCAATCCATTTATAGGGAGGCGTGATATGTTCACGGTCTTTATCCTTTGACCCGATTTCGCTTAATACAGTACCAATTTTTGCCAGCTTTTCTATATACCCGCACTTCTCTGCATGTGGAATAGAAAGGGAACCATCAGATACTTCAAAGTAATTGATGCCGTATTTTTTTGATACCGCTATAAAGTCATCAAACTGATTACGGATAATGAATGCTTCAAGCAGCAATCCACCAAAATAAACGGGGATGTTATATGACTGATATACTTTGATCTTTTCGTCCAGATTAGGCGTAACGTAAGCCGTTCCAAAGGCCAGTTTAACCATATCTACATGGGCAGCTGATACAGACAGGAAGTCCTTAGTATCCTGCAGGCTCAGCCCCTTGTCTGTCACCATTGTAATACCAAATGAACGAGGTTGTTTTGTACGTTCGGGGATTTTGTCCAGGTTAAAATTCATTTTCCTACAATTTTGTTGCTGCGATTTACTTCCTTTAATAAACTTCGGGGCAAAGGTATTCAAAAAATGGTCAGGCACGTTGCCGGTTAGCAGATAGTTTATAAGCGGGGAAATTTGTTAACAGTACGCCTACCAGTATGACAAACATAGCCAGCAGCTGCATCCAGCTAAGTTGCTCATTTACAAAAGCCCAGCCCATCAGCACCGCCACTACGGGATTAACGTAGGTATGGGTGCTGACCAGTGCAGGCGGACGCACCGTTATGAGCCAGGTAAATGCCATATAGGCTATCAGAGAGCCAAAGAATACGAGGTATAGTAAACCAGCCCATGCCTGTAAGGGTACCCGCTCGAAATGAAAGCCGGACCACTCCCCTGTCGCGCCACTCAATACCCCACTCGCAATAGCAGCTGCCAACAGCTGTATACCACTGCTAAGTACATTAGGAATCCGCTTATTGAGGTTACCTTCAGCATGCAATGCGCCCGCCACCCAAAAAACGGTACCAAGCAAGATAGCGCCATAGCCTACCCATTGCATAGACACCCCAGTTTCTGGCTGTGCGGCGCTACTTCCTCCTCCAAAGAATAGTATAATACCCCCAAACCCCACCAGCAGGCCTGTAAGAATGAATGCATTACCGAAGTATTCCCGCCAGCGCTTCCTATCTGCCAACAGGAACACAAAAGGCTCTGCCGCAATCACTATGGCAGCTTGTCCGGAAGTCACATACTGTTCTGCCCAGGCTACAATACCACTACCGCCTACCAGCATCAGTATACCACTCACTATACACACCTTTATCACTGACCAGCCGGGCCAGGGCATTCTTTTATACAGGCACCAGGACAGGAGTAAAATAGCAGCCATGAGATAGCGCAGGGCTGACAGCATAAATGGAGGGAAACCCCTAAGACCATATATCACAGCAAGGTAAGTTGTACCCCAAACGATATACACTGCCATAAATGCCAGTATTATAAGCCATTGCGGAGCAGACCGTTCAGTTCCCATATGATTTGTTTTACCTGTTAAACCACTTTTACTGGTATAAATGTAAGGCATTTTTATTACCAGCAAAGCAGCTATTCATAGTAATATCCATAAAAGCCTTATTTTTGAGTAAGCCCATGAGTAAAGAAAGATCAATAGCAACCTTACCCCTGGATGGCGGCGCACTCTGTTTCCATTTTATCAATACGGTAAATGCATGGAGAGGCTATAATGCGCACGAGTATCTTGGTAGTTATACCGAGGTGATAGAATGGTGTGACAAAGTAGATATACTGGATCAGGCGCAACGCAGTGCATTATCGGAATATGCTGCGCAGGATGAAAAAGCTACTGGCATCGCCATGCAGAAGCTGCTAAAGGCCAGGGAGGTTTTGTATTACTTCTTCTCGGGCATAGCTGAAAATGACGGCGCAACCCTTGCCACAGGCGTATTGGAGAAATTCAATAAGGCACTCACTAGTGCTCTTGCACATTTGCAGTTTGAAAGTTCCCCCGCAGGTATGCGCGCTGTATTAAAGCAGGAGTATCATGATTTACTGGCTCCTTTGTGGGCAGTAATGAAATCCGCCTATGATGTATTGACAACAGAAGAACATAGTCGTATCAAGGAGTGTGAAACGTGTGGCTGGATCTTCCTGGATCATACGAAGAACAATAAGAAACGGTGGTGTAGTCCGCGAAGCTGTGGTACTGCTGACAAATCAAAGCGTTATTATCAGCGTAAAAAGCAGCAGACTGACGACATATAAAAACGGGGTACCGGTTACACCGATACCCCGTTCTGATTTATTAATACAGACTAATATAAAGTCACTGACCAGCTTCTTTCAAAGCGTTTGCCGGCATCCAGTATATGAATACCTTCTTTCCCGGTAATATCGCCAGTTGTATTGACACTATCTGCAATACCATTCCACGGTTCTATACAAACAAAGTCTGCATCTTTTGCCGCCCAGATACCCATATAAAGGAATCCATCGTACTGCATTTTAAGTCCGCGGGGAGACTTGTCACTTTTCAGCTCTATTACATTAGACGCGAGCGTTTTAAACACTAATGCATCCTGATAGAAAAGCGAATGTTGCAATGGCAGCTGATGCGTTTTGACCAGGAATGGCTCGGGAGTGAGTTCTATCAGCCCATCAGCAGACAATGGCCATACACCGTCGTTTTCCTCTTCATTGAAGTGCAGATAATAATCTTCGTAAGATGTATCTGCCGTCAGAGGTACTTTAAATGCCGGGTGAGCTCCTACTGAGAAGTAGAGGGTATCCTTGCCGGTATTTTCTACCACATAAGATACAGTCAGTGAAGTATCATGCAGCGTATACACCACATGAAAGCGAAAGTGGAACGGATATACCTTCAGTGTTTCTTCAGAATCGGTGAGCGTAAACATGAGTTTATCTGCCGTCTGTTCAGTCAGGGTAAAAACCTTATCGCGTGCAAAACCATGTCTGCCCAGCGTGTAATTTTTTCCTTTATAAGTGTAGGTATTATTCTTCAGTGTTCCCACTATCGGGAATAAAACGGGGCTTTTCTTCGCCCATTCTGGTCCGGCATGCCACAGATATTCCTGCTGAAGATCCTTGCGGAATATGCTTTGCAATTCTGCTCCTTTCTCTGCAACAACTACCTGTAGCTTATCGTTCATTAATTCAGGCATACGAAACTTTTTGCCTCAAAAATAACTATTCACGCCTTATCAGACCTTATTTTTTCCTTCCGCTGATAACGAGTACCAGTCCTACAACAGCTACAATACCGCCTGCATAAGTAGGCCAGCCGATCCAGCGGTTTTCTGTTTTATTAACTTCTACCGGACCAAGATCCACGACTTTCTTTTCTGTTTTGACAGCGAAGCCACGGATGATGATCATGGCAATACCAGCGATAATAAGAATGAGACCAAATGTTTTCATGTGTTGTAGATTTAATATTGAGGATTAAACAATACACATGCCAGCCCATCTTATAACTTTCCAGCGGGTATATAGTGGTCGGTCAGCTGAAAACGTCCGCTATCCTTCATACCTTTTACCCCTCCCCTTACATCAACCAGATTATGATAACCGCGTGTACGCATAATAGAAATGAAGATAACGGAGCGGTATCCACCGGCGCAGTGTACATAATAAAGTTGCTTTTTATCCAGCGTCGCCATATGCTCATTGATATATTCCAACGGCATACTTGCAGCTCCATATACATGCTCAGACGCATATTCACTTCTTCTGCGTACGTCTAAAAGGTTAACAGGTATCCATGCCTGGCGGTCGGCCAGTTCGTCAGGGCAGATGCTTACAATATCGTCCACAGATCGGCCGCTGCCTTTCCAGGCCGTAACCCCTCCTTTCAGGTAACCGATAGTATGATCAAATCCTATGCGGGCAAGGCGGGTAACTACTTCCTTCTCTCGGCCTTCGTCGGCAATAAAGAGAATAGGTTGTTGTCCGCCTGGTATCAAAGTCCCTGCCCAGGGTGCAAAATTACCATCTAACCCAATGTTGATAGCGCCAGGAACGAATGCCTGTATAAATACTTCAGGGCCACGGGTATCGAGTATGACTGCACCCGTTTTCGCTGCCAGGTCTTCAAAAGCCGCCGGCGATAAAGGACGCATACCACGAGAGATTACATCCTCCACGTTTTCATAGCCTTGTTTATTCATCCGGACATTTAGTGGGAAATAAGCAGGCGGCGGTGTAAGGCCAGCGGTAACAGCTTTGATAAACGCCTGCCTGGTCATATCAGGACGTAGGGCGTAGTTGGTCTGCAACTGACCTTCCAGGGTGTCAGTCCGCTGGTGGCTGATCATCTTCCCGCAGGCGCTTCCCGCACCGTGAGCCGGATAGATGGCAATGTCTAACGGAAGGGGCATAATTTTACTGCGGAGAGAGTCAAAGAGGATACCTGCCAGTTCTTCTTTTGTCTTTCCAGAGGCTTCCTGAGCAAGGTCGGGGCGGCCTACATCACCAATGAAGAGCGTATCGCCGGAGAACAGCGCTATTGCTTTCCCGGCTTCATCCAGTAATAGGTAGCAACAACTTTCCATCGTATGACCCGGAGTATGTAAGACTTTGATCTGTATGTCGCCGAGCGTCAGTAGCTCTCCGTCAGCTGCAATGTATGCAGGGAAAGCAGGTTGTGCCCCGGGACCATATACAATAGTAGCGCCGGTAGCGGCGGCAAGGTCCAGGTGCCCTGATACGAAATCAGCATGAAAATGTGTTTCCAGTACATATTTGATAGTAGCATTATCCTGTAGCGCCCTGTTTACATAAGCAGTTACATCCCTGAGCGGGTCAATAATAGCGGCAACGCCGTTACTTTCAATATAGTAAGCGCCATGTGCCAGGCAATCTGTGTATAGCTGTTCTATTTTCATGATTGACAGTACTTATACACCAAAGGTCAGCCTTAACAGGAAACGGGAGGATGACGGTCATCAGACAGGCTACTGATACTGGTACGGGACTTATTTGTATTAGTGTTGTTCTGCGCCGACGAGGAGCTCGCGAATCATATTTTTTCCAATAGGTTTGACAAGGTAGCCGGACAGAGATGGAAACTCCCTGGCCTTTTGTAAATCGCTTTCATGTGTTGAGCTGGTGAGGATGTATATTCTAATGTGTTTACCCGCAGGTATCGACAATCGTGCATACTCGGTCATAAACTGCCATCCATCCATATAGGGCATGTTTACGTCAAGAAGGATAAGGTCCGGTAATTCTTCCGGGTTTTCCAGGTGGGACTTAATGTGATTAAGCGCCTGCTCTCCATCTGTAAATTTGTGGACGCGTTCAACAAGGTCCAGCCGCTCGAAGTGCTGCCGCATTACAAACTGGAACAATTCATCGTCATCAACAATGCAAACATTCTTTACTTTACTCATCTTGCTGTAAGGTGTATACGCGGTTATTAAAATAAACGTAGAAGCTGCTTCCAATTCCTGCCTCACTCCTGACTTCTATATCCCCTCCTAACGTCCTTACCTGGTTTCTGATCTTAAATAGGCTTATGCCCTTGCTTTCGTAACCGCGGTGAAATTTTTGCTTATAGCGGAACAGTTGATCCTGATGCAATTTCAGGTCAATCCCTATGCCATTATCCTGTACCATCAATACCACCCGCTCATCTTCCTGCCAACTGGATACTGTTATCTCCGGGTCCACCCCCTGCCGGGTGTATGTTATCGCATTATGGATCAAATTAAATAAAATATTTTCTAAATATACTTTTACATAGTTTATAGTGCATACGGAAAGATTCAAGGATAAATGGGCATTTTTTTCAACAACTTGCGGACGTAGGAGATTCCACACTTGCCGGACCATGGTCTCCAGGTCGCATTCAACAACCCCGCTGTGCCTGCTGACCTGCAAATCGATCATTTCCTGCAGGTCATTCAGGGTACTTAATATGGCGGTTGCGCTCGTTTTCATATGATATAGCAGGGCGTCGCGATCTGCATCTTCCCGCACATCCTGCAACAGTTCAGTGGACCCCATCAGGGCGGTTGCCGGTCCTCTTAGATTGTGAGCGATAATCGAGTTAAATTCACGTAACTGCTTAATTTTTTGCTGTAGATCGATAGAGGTAGCATGTAAGATGATATTCTTCCGGTTGACCTCAGCAAGTAAATTTTTTAACTCTTCCGCAGTAATGTTAGGGGTATATGTCCCGGACTTATCTTCCTGGTAAGCTATTTCTGTAAATGTGATGCAGTAGCCCTTCACTAATGAGGTTATGATTGGCTTACCATTTACCCTCAGCCAGGTGTAGGTATCGTCTTCTCTTTCCAGTAATATCTCCTTACCGGAGAAGGCCTCCTTCTGACTGGCTATGGCAGCGAGCGCTTGCATGCCCTGTGAATGCCAGCAGGCAGGATCGTTCAATATAGCCGGTGAGAGATGAAGGATCTGAAGCGCCGGTTGATTGTAAGCAACAATCTTGTCATGCTCATCTATAACAAAGTATCCTTCTTCAATAGCATCGGCTATTGCTGGCCACCAATTATTAGCATGATCGATTTTCATCAACGCATAGTTATTTTGATTTACCGGCCGGATATTGTCGGATTTCTAAATAAGGGGTTCTGCTATAATTTCCTCTGCTAAGTCACTAACTTACAGCAATATAACAAAAACTAGCAGTTTGCCGCCAAAAAACCATTGTTCATCTCAATATTTGTCCTTCTTTCTTAAATTTTGCCTTCTTTTGAGGCGTTTAATTGTAATACACCCGAATGACTACAGTTGTTAACGATACCAGACATGCGTGGTATACCAGAAAATGGGCACAGGTCTTCCTGCATGCCGTGGCCTGGATCACGCTATTTTCATTGCCCTATCTTTTACGTCCCTCCCCCGATCTTCGCAGAGGTCCCGATTCTGACGAACAGCTATGGCACATACATTTTATTGTTAACGCTATTTTCCTGACCCTGTTCTTCTACCTGAATGCAGGCATTCTCATACCTAAACTCTTCTACCGTAAGAAATATCTGCAGTTCACAGGAGTATTACTGCTGTTATTCGCCTCACATGTATATTTCAGGTACCTATTTGTACAGGCATTCATTACACATAAGCAGTTTGAGCTGAAGCCGACTATTCTATTTACCTTCTTTACCGTATTGTTTATGCTGGCTTGTAGTACTGCCTGGACTATGATTAGGGATAAGATGAATGCTGACAAGCTGGCCAGTGCTAAAGAGAATGAGAACCTGAAAACGGAGCTTTCCCTGCTACGTTCTCAGGTTAGTCCTCACTTTATGTTCAATGTACTGAATAACATGGTGGCGCTGGCAAGAAAACATTCCGATCAGCTTGAACCTTCATTGATCAAATTGTCTTCGCTGATGCGATATATGTTATATGAAGCAGATGAGGATAAAGTTGCACTGGAAAAAGAGACAGACTATCTGCAAAGTTATATAGATCTTCAACAGCAACGTTTTGGTGCCAAAGTGCAGGTGAATGTCTTAATGCAACTACCTGAAGAGAGCTATGAAATAGAACCGATGCTGCTGATTCCTTTCGTTGAAAACGCCTTCAAACACGGAACAGGGTTAATACCTGATGCCCGCATCGACATCGAACTTAGAGCTAAACAAGGACTGCTACAATTTTCAGTTATGAACAAGTACAACCCGGAATATAATGAGATCAAAGACAAAACTTCGGGTATTGGACTGACAAATGTAAAACGCAGGCTGAATCTGCTATATAAGGATACCCATAAGCTGCTGATCAATAAGGAAAACGGATGGTTTGTAATGTCCTTGCAGCTGAAATTACACTAGAAAGAGTGCAGGATATAAGAATAAGGATTTAGCTTTACATCGATTAGCCTGTAGAGGCCGAATATTAACTATGAAGAAGACGATATCAGATACACCATTCAATAAGCACCTGCCCCCTTGCGGTTGGCAGTTGGATAATTATGTAGTCCTGATTCCTAATTCCTAATTATTACGTATACATGACCATGCGTTGTATTGCCGTTGACGATGAACCACTTGCACTTGAACTGCTGGAAGACAACATCCGGCAAGTGCCTTTTCTTGAACTGGTAGCTACATGTGCGGACGCATTTGAAGCAATAAAGGTCCTGCAGGAGAACACGGTAGACCTGATCTTTCTTGATATTCAGATGCCTGGATTGACAGGCCTTCAATTTATACAGAGTCTCTCACATAAACCCATGATTATCCTCATCACTGCCTATGAAAAGTATGCATTGGAAGGTTTTGAACTGGATGTGACTGATTATCTGGTCAAACCGGTCAGTTTGCCCCGATTTATCAAAGCATGTAATAAGGCAAGGGAGTTGTATCAATTAAGACACCAGACAGCTGCTGCCGCTCCCGGAATATTACCTGAATTTTTCTTTGTAAATTCCGACTATAGTCTGCTGAAAATCAATATCGCAGAAATTATCTGGATAGAGGCCTTAAAAGACTATATCAGGATACATCTGACTGGTTCAGCAAAACCCGTAGTAACACGTCTGCCACTAAAGCAGGTAGAAGAGCAGTTACCACAGGCCAGATTCATCCGTATTCATAAATCCTATATTATAGCTGTTGCCCACATCACTGCCATTCGTAAAAACAGCGTTTTTATCGGTACAATGGAGTTGCCTGTAGGCGACAATTACCGGGAAACTGTAGCAGCGCTGACTGGCACTAAATAGATCATTCCCAGCTTATCATGTAGCATTACAAATACCTTTTTTCCTGTTTTTTGTCGCGTTATTTCCGATCATTGTCTCATTTGCTATGTATAATGGAATTACGCTATTAGTTTTGTGTTTATAAGAAGAATACTTATGCAAAGAATTTTCTGGCTGTTTGCCATGTTGACCTTATCCATTTACGTATCCGCACAACAAAGACCTGGTGGTATGCCAGGTGTAATGCCAGGCGGTAAAGCACCCAGCATAGGCCGCATCTATGGTAAAGTGCTCGATAACGAGGGCAAACCAATGCCCTACACTTCTGTAATTGTCTTTCAGAACAAAGTTGATTCCGCTACCAATACCAGGAAAGATATCTTGGTAAAAGGAGCCATGACACAGAATAATGGTGAATTTAATCTGGAAGACCTGCCTATTATGGGTCCTTTAGTACTGAAGATATCTGCTACAGGCTTCAAGCAGTACACGCAGACTGTTTCTTTTATGACAAAGAAACCAGCTCCGGGTACAATGCCCTCCTTCGATAAGGATCTTGGCAATATCAGGCTGACCAGCGATATAAGCCAGCTGCAGGGTGTAACTGTAACTGCTACCAAACCACTGATGAAAGTGGATATGGATAAAAAGATATTTAACGTAGAGCAGAATATTTCCAGTGCAGGTGGAACTGCGCAGGATGTAATGAAAAACGTCCCTTCTGTAAATATTGATATTGATGGTAAGATGACCATGCGTAATGCAGCACCCCAATTGCTGATAGACGGCCGTCCTACTACACTTACGCTGGACCAGATCCCAGCTGATGCGATTGAAAGCGTAGAAGTAATGACTGCCCCAAGTGCAAAATATGATGCTTCAGGTGGTGCAGCAGGTATTGTAAACATAGTCCTTAAAAAGAACCGTAAGACTGGTTATAATGGTAATCTTCGCGCAGGTGTTGACAAAAGAGGCGGTTTTAATGGTGGCGCTGACTTCAACGTACGTCAGGGTAAACTGAATATTACTGCCAGCGGTATGATCAACCAGATGCGTGACCGTACAACCGGTTTCACCGACAGACGTGATATTGTATCAGATCCTAATATCAATACCCTGCAGGAAAACACCTCCAAAACCAAGGGTGGTTTCATGTTCGGCCGTTTAGGACTGGACTATTTCATGACGAACCGTACGACGTTATCCATCTCCGGTATTAAGGTCCACGGATCTTTTAAACCATCCAGCATACTGGATATCAATACCGATACATTATATGCCGGCACTCCTTCAACAGCATTCAGCCGCAGAACAACCGAGGGTGAACGTACTTTCAATGGTAATGGCCTTGTACTCGGTATGAAACACCTGTTCCCACATGAGGGAGAGGAACTGACCATTGATGCCAACTACTTTGGAGGCAGTAGCGATAGCCGCTCTGACTATGTAACTGACTTTTACAATATCAAAGGTGGTGCAGTTACCGCTAATCAGAGAGAAAGGATCAATGGTGATGGTAAAATGCGCAATATTACTATTCAGACAGATTATGTGAAGCCACTAGGGGCCAAAAGTAAATTGGAAGCCGGCCTTCGCGCTAACTTCCGCCGCATTGACAATAATAACTATAACTACCTGTTCAATGAAGCCAGCGACAGCTACGATCTGACCTCCGGCAATACCAGCAATTACAAAAACAATGAAAGCGTATATGCTGCTTACGCTACTTTCAGTAGCAGTATCAAGAATTTCAGCTATAAACTGGGTCTGCGTGCTGAAAGTTCTGAATACACAGGTGAGCTGATCCAGACAGGCCAGAAATTCGGTAATAACTACCCGGTTAGCTTGTTCCCAACCATCTTCCTGAGTCAGAAACTAAAGCATGACCAGGAAGTACAGGTAAGCGCAACCCGCCGTATCAATCGTCCGAACTTCTTCCAGCTGATTCCTTTTGCTGACTCTACCGACAGGCTGAATATTACAAAAGGTAACCCGGCTCTGGTACCTGAATTTACACAGTCATTAGAGTTGTCTTACCTTAAAACATTCAAAGGCAATCATACCTTCCTCGGATCTGTTTACTACAAGCATACGGGTAACACCATTACCAGCTTTATAGACCGTCAGACTGATCCTGTTTCCGGCAAAACTGCGCTGATCAATACATATATCAATGCTAACAGCAGCTACACTACTGGTGCTGAGATTACTGTTCAGAACTACTTCACTAAATGGTGGGATATGTCTACCAACATCAACATGTACAATTCAAAGATCAATGCAGGCAGTAATAAGGCCGCTGAGCAGGATGCTTTATGGAGTGTGTTTGGTAAGATCAACAGTAATTTCAAGCTGCCAAAGGCATTTGAACTGCAGCTGACTGGAACCTATCAGTCTAAAACCAACCTCCCTATTAATACTAATACCGGTTTTGGCGGTGGCCCTCCAGGTATGGAAGCTCAAAGCGCCGCACAGGGTTATATCCGTTCTTTCTATGGTATAGACCTGGCATTAAAGAAAAGCTTCCTGAAAACAAAAGCCCTGTCAGCTACATTAGGTGTAAGCGACATCTTCCGCTCTCGTAAAACCAGTCAGTATTCCTACAGTGAGTACTTCATTCAGAACTATGAGCGTCTGAGAAACCCACAGATGATCAGGTTGAATATAGCTTACCGCTTTGGTAAGGTAGATGCTTCCTTGTTCAAACGTAAGAGCTCTGGAGCAGGCAATCAGGGTATGATGGACGGTATGCAGTAAACATATAAGAGATTATCCATAATACTAGAAAGCGAGTGGTTCAGCAGGACCATTCGCTTTTTTAGTATAAGAAGGTAGTAAGTTAAACATTCATAAACTCAAGGTCAAAATAGTATTCCCTGCAATCGACCGGATTGAGGTAAATAGATATCTGCTTATGCCTTTCAAGCAGGAAATTGACCGTCATGCGGTCTTTATAGATATAAGGGCTTAACATCTCCATGTGTGTATGCTGTGCAGTTTGATATACGCAGGATAAATAACAGATCTCTCTTTCCTGGAAATCACCGGTCCTGTAACTGACTAGTCCGTCGAGTATATGGACTTCCAGGCCGTCATTACCGGCAGATTCTTCATAAAAGCTAGACGTGATAATGGTACAGTCCTGTACATCCACTATAATCTTGCTCCCGGTGGCCTTCAGGAAGGCATGCGGTGCCGGCGGGCAAGGGGGAAATAGCAGTCCTATGATTCTTTTCAGCATAATCAGTTGCTTTAACAAATAAGATCAAGGCTGGCATTGGTTGGTTCTATATTACGGCTGTAGGGTAGATCCTGGCTGAGGAACAGGCCCGTCCAAGACGGAGCTGTTCTGTTCAACCAAATATACAAAGTATCATCAAATATCTTCAGAATCGTATACAATCACTTTCTTCCATACTGAAGAACATTCTTCGATGAATTTCAGGTGAGCTGGATCTGTCTGATATATATCCTGTTCTGCCTTATTCTTGAAAAACAGCAGCCAGGATACCTGGTAGGATCGATCAATTACATCCCTGTTTGTAGTTGAAGGCACTCCGATATGATGCTGCTGGATGGTTTTGGCGCTTTTAGCCAATTTCTGCAATCCCGCAATCAACTTTGCTTGGTCTTCCTGGCTATCCGGATTATTTAACCAGAAATACACATGATGTACAAATACTTTCTGAGCAGGCGCAGCAGCCATTGCTACTCCTCCTGTCATGGTCGCTATACCGGTTACGGCAGCTGTTTTACCGGCTGAAAATAGAAATTGTCGTCTTGATTGTTTCGACATAGGGTGAGTTTTTACATAGGAAAATAATAAAAATATCAGAAACGGTGCTAAATCTGACTGGTTCACTTTTTGTAATCCTAAAATGCAGATCACATAGCAACACTAAAAAACCACCCTGATTCCCTATTTACCCCTGACCCTTGTTAGTTCTGTTCTGAGTTTTTTTCTGATACCACGTTTAAAAATTTACACATGGATACATTTGACATGAAGCCGGAGATACTCTTTGTGAGTACATATTCCCCCCGTAAATGCGGCATTGCCACCTTTGCGGAAGATTTGACTACCGAACTCACGCACCTTATGAAGCATGAGTTTGACGTCAGTATATGTGCGTTGGACAAGCGGGTCAATACGGATCAATATGCAGCTCCGGTCACCATGGTCATGGACGGATGCAGACTGAACTCTTGCATTGCAGGCGCTGAGGCCATTAATCAAAACCCAGCCATAAAAATGGTCTGCATTGAACATGAATTTGGGTTATTTGGTGGGAATATGGGTGAATACGTGCTTGCTTTCCTGTCTTTATTGACAAAACCATTCATTATCCGTTTTCATACTGTGTTGCCTGACCCTGACGTAGAGCGCCTGAAACTGGTAAGAAGCATCTGTCTGCTGGCAGATAAAGTGATCATTATGACGCAGCATTCCAGACGTCTGCTAATGGATGATTACAACATTACGCCAGAGAAATTGCTGATTATTCCTCATGGTACACACTTTACACCAGCGGCTAACCGAGCAGAACTACGCAACAGGCTCAACCTGCAAAACCGTAAAATTCTGACTACGTTTGGCCTGCTCAGTCCGAATAAAGGTATTGAGACTGGTATCAAAGCAATGGTGAAAATTGCTGCGGAGTGTCCCGAAGCGATGTACGTCATATTGGGGAATACCCACCCCAACTTAGTTGCAACTGAGGGCGAAACATATAGGGAAAGTCTGGAAAAACTGATTCGTGAAAATAATCTTACTAATCATGTAAAACTTGTCAACGAGTTCATTCCAACTTATCAATTGCTGAACTACCTCTCTCTGACAGATATTTATCTTTTCACTTCACGGGATCGTAACCAGGCTATGAGTGGTACATTTATGTACGCCATGAGCGCAGGGTGTCCTATCATTTCAAATGCTTTCGTATTAGCTGAAGAAATGCTGGATGAAGATACCGGAATCATTATTGAATCTGGCGACGAAGAGGCCTTAGCAGAAAATGCCATCTACCTGTTACATAACGAGTCTATCAGACGTGAGATGGGCAAAAAGGCATTTATGAAAACCAGGAACACGATGTGGGGTACAGTTGCCCGCAAACATGCGATGCTGTTTTATGAATTGATGAAAAAACAACTACCTACATACGATAACATAGCAGCATTGTAAACGCGTTGCGTATTGTTCACCAAAAAACATAGCATGGATTCGCATTTACAGCCAGTAATTACGTTAACCAATAATGTACACATACCGGATCTGCCGGTGTTACCTTCTTTTAATCCGGAACATCTCCTGAATCTGACAGACAGCACAGGCATGATACAACATGCATTGCGCACAATGCCTAACAGGAAAGAAGGTTATTGTACCGATGACAACTCCAGAGCTCTTATGCTAACTGCCCTTGCCTGGCATCAGGGCAGATACCCCGAGGCGCTGAAGTTGATGTCCGTCTACCTGAGTTTCGTTCATTATATGCAGACAGACGACGGTTATTTCCATAACTTCATGCGGTATGATAAACAGATAATATTTGATGGCAGCTCGGAAGATGCCTACGGACGTACAATCATGGCGCTTGGATACCTTGTAGCATTTGGTCCCGCGCCCCAGATGATGAAAACGGCTGAAGACATCTTCTTGAAAGCTGCTCCTCATATGGACAACCTTGTATCTCTACGGGGTATTGCCAATAGCCTGGTCGGACTTTGTGTCTTTGCCAAGTCTCAAGACAATAACTCGCAACAACTTGAACTGATAAACCTGCTGGCAGATAAGCTCATTGCTGAGTATCATAGGTATAGCGAAGACAGCTGGTGCTGGTTTGAAGAAGTACTTACATATGATAATGGTATTCTCCCGCTTGCGCTGGTACATGCTTACGAAATCACCCGAAATGATAGCTATCTCCAAACCGCACTCGAAGCTATTCACTTCTTAGAGACCAAGGTATTCCATGACGATATTCTGTACCCAGTGGGAAATGACGGCTGGGCAAGTAAAGGTGGCGACACAGCTCTCTTTGATCAGCAACCACTGGATGCGATGGCTATGGTTTTGTTTTATCAGCAGGCTTACCAGGTGACGGGAGATAAACATCACCTCGACAGATTAATGCAATCCTGGCAATGGTTCCTGGGGAGCAATGCCCTTGGTTTACCACTGTATGATGAAATAACCGGCGGCTGTGCCGACGGCCTGCAGCCTGACCGTGTCAACGAAAATCAGGGGGCTGAAAGTACTATTGCCTTCTGGATTTCCTATTTTGCTGTCGCCCAAACGTTAAATCAATAGATGAAAATAGCTGTTCTGTCGCCAATTATATGGCGTACTCCTCCCCGGCAATATGGCCCCTGGGAGCAGGTTACCTCTGTACTTACGGAAGGACTCGTTCAACAAGGCCTGGATGTTACACTTTTCGCCTCCGGCGACTCCATTACTAAAGCTGAGCTGTCTGCCATCAGAGAACGTCCTCTGGGCGATGACCCAGGTGATTTTAAGGTATGGGAGTGTCTCCACATATCCTCACTGATGGAACGTGCCGGGGATTTTGATCTCATTCATAATCACTTTGACTTCCTGCCGCTTACGTGGTCAAGGGTTATATCAACCCCGATGGTCACTACCATCCATGGGTTCTCCTCTCCCGACATCATACCGGTATACAAAAAATATGATGAAACAACACATTATGTTTCTATCAGCAACAGTGATCGACATCCTTCACTGACATACATTGATACGGTATACAACGGCCTGGATGATACCTTGTTTTCTTTCACGCCTTCGCCAGATGAATACCTGCTTAGCTTCGGTAGAATACATCCTGAGAAGGGCACTCACCTGGCTATTGAGATCGCTGCCGCTGCCGGCAGGCGGCTGGTCATCTGCGGTCTTATACAGGATGAAGGCTACTTCCGGGAGAAGGTTGCACCTTTCATAGACGATGACAAAGTTGTGTATAAAGGTAATGTAGGTCCGGAGGATAGGAACAATATTCTCGGACGCGCTACTGCCCTACTGCACCCTGTACTATTCAATGAGCCATTCGGTTTAAGTATAGCAGAGGCGATGATGTGTGGAACTCCTGTTATCGCCTTTAACAGAGGATCTATGCCAGAACTGATAGTGGAAGGTAAAACCGGGTTCCTGGTGAATACTACTGAGGAGGCTGTAACTGCTGTAGGAAAAGCAATTAACATTGACAGAAATGACTGCCGGGAGCATTCCCTGGCCAGATTTAGCCAGGGAAAAATGGTATCACATTATATAGAGGTGTACAAGCGAATACTTGCACACTAATAAAGCTACTTGAGCAATGCCTTCAGCAATTTGTTCAGCGGAATGCTGGCAAAAGAGGAGGCATAGTCTGACACGGCATATGGAATGAATACCTGTCCTTCGTGGATCATAGCACCACAGGAATAGACTACATTCGGCACATATCCATCCCGCTCGTCCTCTTTCGGCATTAACAGGGGATATTGCAGACGCCCAAGTTCTTTTGTAGGATCTTCCAGGTCAAACAGTGAAGCGCCAAGGCAATATTTACGCATAGGCCCAACGCCATGTGAAATTATCAGCCAGCCCTTCTCTGTTTCCAGTGGAGAACCTGCATTACCTATCTGCACAAATTCCCACGGATACTTTGGTTTTTGTAACAACTGAGGCTCTTCCCAGTCATACAGATCTTCAGAAAACATGATATAGTTATTTACGCCATCAATTCTGGAGAGCATAGCGTATTTTCCATTGATCTTTTTAGGGAATAAGGCAAGGTTCTTATTAACCGCTCCCTTGCCGTACAAAGGATGTACCTCGAAGTGTTTAAAATCACACGTCTTGATCAGTTTAGGTACAATGAACGAACCATCATATGCGGTATAGGTAGCGTAGTAAGTACAGGAACCTTCCTCATCCAGAAACTTCACAAAACGTGCATCTTCCACCCCATTCTTTTCCGTGTATGTCACCGGAAATATCACTCTTTCGCCTAATCTGGTATGATCAGGAAAATGTAGTTCATAACTGGCATCAACCAGCTCTAGTACGTGCTGCTTCAGCGCCTGCTGATCTGTAGGATCTTTTACACTGTTTCTGAGCGAGTTACGTAGAATAATGTCTATCTCGGAATAAGTAAATTCGTCGGTAAGCTGATGTAGTATACCTACATGCAGATCTTCGGGCAAACGCAGTTGTGACAGCTGACGGGCAAAATGATCTTTGTCGTTCCGCTTCTCCCCTGCAAGTTTGCCCTCCCGCAGGAATGTAGCTGGTTCATCCAGAGTAATATTACACTCAGGATCCAGCACCCCTTCGCGGAAAACAATAGAAGATATATGACTTTCACCCGTAGCCCTGAAACTAACTACTACCCGCTTATGACCAGGTTCCACTCCTGACTGATCGGGCGCTTCCACCACTGACGGATTGAATAAAGCGGCTGCCTCAAGCGAATATTCCATAGTAAAATATGCACCTAAGAGATGTTGCCTGTTTCGGGATACAATAATACCTGGTGGTACCAAATGACTGATCCTTGAATAATGGCTCTCAAACACTTCATGAATATCCTTATACCTGCACGAAAATTCTTTCAATACGCCCTCCAGGACTTCACTGACTTCACCTTCCGGCATATCTACAACCTTATGGATGAGCTGTAGCGACCGGTCATTGCCGGAATTGAAAAAGCGAGGAATGACTCTTTTGAAATCAGGACTTATTCTGATGTTTTTTCTCGTCATGCTTATCATACGCAACTTTCTATAGGGTTAATAAAAGATCTGTACTTATAAAGGTAACTCTTTTAATCTTAAGAGCTTACGAAGTACCACGTAGCAGCGTCACCGTTCGGTTTTCCCAAGATGATCACTGCCATGCGGATTACAGTCAACAATATCTGCGCCATTGAAAAACTGTTAATGATTATCATACCTATCGCTCCCAATAAGCTACCATTCTTACTCAACATTACGGCCTCATTGCAGTCAGCAGACCCATCTGCCTGAATATTCACCGCCTTTAGGATATCTTGCATCTTTATGAAGGTGACGTGGTGCTTCTTAGGTCACTTTAGTACCGGCCTTAAAACATCTTTACTACCGCGGGTAAGAATTTGCTCAGATGGAGACATATCGCTGCACAATTATTATAATTAAGAAAGATTCACTTATTATTCAGTAGCAGATTCCACCTCCCTACACTTCTGCCCACCATCAACAGAAAACTTACCCTTAATTTAAGATACTCTTCATCAAAGCAGTTCCTATAGGCTACTTCGGCACCTATACCGATGATAATCACCATAACACAAGCCACATTCGTGCATAGCACACACTATTATATCAAAATAAATACATTTGTTAGCGAAATAGTATGAATGGTTTATTACTTTAGCATCCTATAATTCACCACCCTATGAGAATATGTATTATGGCTGCCGCAGCCATGATCAGCTACCTACCTATGAAAGCCCAGTATGCAGACCTGTCCAATAGTGTAAAACAGGACTTTGTCAGGACCTGGGATACCTACAAGCGGTATGCATGGGGACATGACGTACTACTGCCGGAAACAAAGTCATATACCGACTGGTACGAGCAACCTATACGTATCTCACAGATTGATGCATACAGTTCCATGAAGGTCATGGGATTACAGAAACAAGCCAGAGATATAGAAAAGTTTGTTACAGACAGCTGCAATTTTAATATAGATGTTTATGTCAAAACAGCTGATGTAAATAATCGTGTACTGGGTGGACTGCTCTACATGTATTCCACTACCCGCAACGGCAAAATTCTTGAACGTGCCAGGGACTTTGGAAACCGCCTTTTACCGGCATTCAGATCGCCTACAGGGATCCCTTATTACTGGGTCAACCTGAAAACAGGTAAAGTGAAAGGAGACAAGGTTAATACAGCCGAAGCAGCCGCATATACTCTCGAAATGGGTATCCTGAGCTACTACACTAAAGACCCTAAATATTACCAGGCTGCCAGGAAAGCATTGGAAGCTGTATATGGCAGACGTTCTGCCCTGAACCTTACTGGCAATATCATCAACAATGAAACCGGTGAATGGGTAGAAACAATCAGTTGTATAGGAGCTGGCAGCAGTACTTATTACGAAAGTATACTGAAAACATGGCTACTATTCAAAGACCCGGAGTTAAAGGATATGTGGGAAAAAACAATCACCGCCATCAATCGCTATGACGCAGAAGAAAATGGCAATACTGTCTGGTACCGCCGTACAGATATGTACTCCGGTGAAGTAAAGAATACCACCATCACCGCCTACGATGCTTACCTGCCGGCGCTGTTATGCCTGGACAATGATGCAGAACAGGCTGCCAAAGTACAGCATACCTGGCACCAGCTCTGGACGCAATATGGTATGTTGCCAATGATCTATGATTTTCGCAGACAGCACATCACCGCAGCTTCCTATGAACTCAATGCGGAGATCATCGAATCTGCCTGGTATATGTACGATTATACCAAAGACACTACTTACCTGGAAATGGGCAAACAGTATTACAATGATCTGTCAAAGTATTGCAAAACCGGCGCTGCATTTACAGGTATCATGGACGTAAGAAGCAAACAACAGCAGAACAAAATGCCGGTATCCTTCTTCGCCACAACAATGAAATATCTATACCTGCTCTTCACGCCTGATACCGGCATCAATACACTGGATTATATATTTAATGCAGCAGGTAATCCTTTCAGAACGGCAGACTTCAAAGAAAGCGAATCCGCCGCAAGACTAGGCTTTCAGCAATAAACGAAGCACCACTATATATAGTAAGAGGTTATCTCCACCAGGAGATAACCTCTTATTATTTAACGGGCCAGCATCACTGTACCTTTACGTAATACGTCGCCACAGATGGTCTTTGCCTTTATCATATAGATATACATTCCTGCTGGTTGCTCCATACCTTTAAATGTTCCGTCCCAGCAATCCCCGGGATACCGCGTGCTGAATATCATATTGCCCGTTCTATTGAATATACTGAACTCAAAGGTATTAGTCTGCCCCCAGTACTTTAGTCCAAAGCAATCATTACGGCCATCGCCATTGGGTGTAAATGCAGTTGGTATAGGATAACGCGTAAATGCCAGTGCGACATCCACATTCACAGTGACTGCCTCCACCTGTGTACAGCCATTTTCATCCATTACTGTTACTTCATAGGTGGCGGTTTTCAGTGGCGATACTACAGGATTAGCGACCAGATTATCAGATATAGCTATGGCAGGTTGCCAGTTATAATATTTACCTCCTGTTGCTGCCAGCATTACTTCGGGATGTGCACAGTCTATATCGCTTGACTTGGATATGCCTGTTACGGGCAATTCATGCACCTTCACAGGCACCAGGATTGTATCTGACACTGCACATCTGTGATGCGCCATATATACTTTAAATACTGAGTCACGTACAGGTGCAAGTGTAATCAGCGCCTTAGTAGTGATCAATGAATCTGTATCGGTATACCATTCTGCCACATCGCCGCCCTTTGCAAGCACGTCTACCGTCTGTCCCAGGCATACTACTGGCATATCCGGAATGACTGTAAATTCCGGAGATGGGTGTACCTGCACATTAATCACCGCCTTACTGCTGCAACCGTACCTGGTTGTCGCGGTGGCTGTATAGGAGGTACTAACACCAGGCGTAGCAACAGGATTATCAATTATACTATTGCTAAGTGAACTATCGGGCGACCAATGATAAGTAACCGGTATATCTGCTATAGCATATAACTGCAGCGAGTTACCCGAACAAATGGCGGTATCGCTTCTTTTATTAAATACAGGTGCAGGGTTCACGTGAATGGTCAGGCTAGCCGTACCAGGGCAACCATTAGCATCCACTCCGTTTACTGTATATGTTGTTGTGACTGCCGGCGTTGCTACCGGATTAGCGATACTATCTGCTGAGAGTCCCACGGCAGGCGACCATTGATATGACACTCCCCCGCTGGCATTCAACTGTGCTGGTCTGCCGGCACATACTACCATATTAGCCAGCGTATTAATATTCGCTGCACAAGGTGCATGTAGACTTACCAGGTAGTCTTCCACTTCTCCGTCGGGTGCAGCTCCTGCCGGACGTCTCGTTACCTGCCGGTCAGTAGTAAGGCGGAAACGGAATGCATATTGCGATACACTGCCTGTGATAAACCCTGGCGGTAGCGATGTCCAGTTCAACAAGGCGGAAGTATCTCCCGGCTGCACGATAGTAGTAGCTGATTCTGTCAGGTCAAAAACGCCATTACGGTTGTAGTCAAACCATCCGGTAAGAAAGGCAAGACTGTCCGTTATATTATGCAGCGGAACCGTCAGTATATAGGTTCCGTTGCCATTATAATCAGGGAATGAAGTAATTGCATCCTCATCATGGCCATAGTGGTTATCATCAGTAGCGCCTAATGTATCAGCATCCCCGGGTATACTTCCAAGGTATAAACGGGCTTCCCTGATGGTATCTCCTGCAGCAGGCATTTCACCTGAATTATCTGAGGCATCATATACAAGCTGATGAAAGGCATATCCATAACTGGCGGGAAGATCTCCTGCATCTATCGGGTGTACAGATTCAGTGCGCAGACTGTCTTCTCTATCTGCGGATTGCGCAAAAGACTGGCCATGAAGGAATAATAGCGACGAGGGTAGCAATAAAAATAGCGGTATTCGGTTTATCATTATAGGGACGTTCTTCCAGGTATAGATATGTCTCTGCGGCTAACTGTCTCATTCTCACCAATTAAGCCAAAACGTGCTACTACAAAGGCTTTCAGGGAGGCTTTTGTGTAAAATACATTAAAATAGTAAATAAAATAATAATTTAAACAGCGGCTGATAACAGGTACTCACAGCCTAATTATGTAAATTTGTCCTTCATCTGGTACAAGTCGTTGATACCCGTCAGCTTATCAATAATATTGTAACAGGGTCAGCAAACCTATACCAACATCTCTATCCCGCTGTTTATGAAACCAAAAGTTTACTGGGGCCTGGCATTCCTACTCATATTCGTAACGTTCTACATCCTGATGCCTGCAGATATATACCTGCACATACGCGTCTTGACCGCAATTACCGGCAGCCTGCTCTGCTTCATCTGCCTGACACAGCTCTTGCCAAAGTTGCGTTTTATCAGTATACCGCTATCTGTCCTGATGGCCGCATGGTTTTACGTCCGTTACAGTGCACTTGAAGATGCTGAATTAAAGGAATATGGAGAGATTGTTCCTGCTACAGTATTGGATGTCTACTCTCATCATAATGCTAAAAGTGGTGCGTCATACAAATTATTCCTCGCCTATTACAGAAAGAATGGCGAAATAATACGGGAAGAAATGTATGTATCGCCGGAAGAATTTGCCGCTACAGGCAAAGGCCAGCAAATCAGGCTGATTTATTCTACTAAACACCCTGAGTTAAAGCGGCTTATACTGAAATAATAAACAAGCATCAGCGCTTGCCCATATTCCCCAATAAGAAACGGGGTATACCACCCCTGGTATACCCCGTTTCTTATTAAATTAAAGCAGTAATTGCGCCCTTTTACTGCACGTTCTTGAAGAAGGTAGGAGAACTGCCATATAAAGGCGTTTTTCCGTCCCATTTTTCGATGAACTGCTGTTGGATGAGCAATGGTGTCAAAGATTGTTGGCGCAGCTGATTTGCCCTTGATTCTGCCTCTGCCTGAATAATCAGTTTCTTAGCGTTTGCTTCTGTCACACGTAACTCGTTTTCTACCTGCATCGCCTGCTGTACCGCCCTGTTCTTTGCATCAATCGCCTGGGTGATCGTCTGCGGATATTCAATACCGCTGGTCAGCTGTTCCAGGTCAAAGCCTTCTTTCTTCATAGCCTCAGACAGCTGGCGCTGCACCGCATTCTCAAACCCCTCCCTGCTGCTGATCATACTATCAGTAGTATATTTATTGAACTGAATACGGAACGCGTCTCTTACATAGTTGTACAGCGTCGTTCTTGTGATCTCGTCGATACCTTTACGGTACTTCTTGAAGATCTCCGGACTTTTACCCGGTAATACACGGAAAGTGATCGTAGGATCTACGGTAAATACTGATCCGTCTTTTGCATTCACCGTAAAGGGATTATAATCAGCCGTCTGTACGAAAATAGGAAACTCGTACACCGACTCGGTCAGCGGATTATACCATACCCTTCCCGTTACCAGTGAAATATCCTGCACCCCCTTATCGGTCCCATATTGCTTCACGCGGATACCTTCGTGTCCGGCATCAATTCTTGTGCAGCAAAACATACAGAATACAGGGATAATAACAACTACAATGACCATCAGTATCAGCGGTCTTAGTCGATTGTTCATACTTAAAATTTAGATTTAAATAACTTAAAAAATGCGTAGTGTAGTATAACGATTACAAAAATGCTGAGAATACCTGCGAATACTGTAAGGTCACTTGGTGCGGTTAGCAAACCCGAAATCCATGTCCAGAGGTAAATATCCAGCAGGATAATAGCAGGAACGGACAAGTAAATGATTTTCATGATTGTATAGGATTAATGCAAAAATACATTTTAAAACAGAAATTAGGAATCAGGCAATCTTTATTATTACTTTTACGGCCTGAAACGGCTCCCTATACCATTTTGCCGTTCCTGCAACTGACACGAATCTGAAAATGAACAGCACACCGCAACTCCATTTAGCAAAGACATCCCTGACCGGATTATCCGTTGGCGACGCATTTGGAGAAACTTTCTTCGGAAAAGAAGACATCATACTCGAAAGACTCGCCCGCAGGAAACTGCAGGAAGGTATATGGCCTTTCACTGATGATACCGTAATGAGCATCGGCATCTACAAGATCCTGGCTACATATGGTGAGATCAACCAGGACGCTCTTGCAAAGGAATTTGCAGCTAATTACCTACTGGATGATTACCGGGGCTATGGCGGCACCGCTCACTCCATCCTGAAAGATATTGCTGCAGGACACCGCTGGAAAGACGTCAGCAAGCAGGTATTTGATGGCATGGGCTCAATGGGCAATGGCGCGGCCATGCGTGCAGGACTAATAGGCGCTTTTTTTCATGAGAATGAAACAAAGCTGATCGAGCAGGCCATACTGTCTGCAGAGATCACACACTTCAACCAGGAAGCAATTGCAGGCGCTATCGCTATAGCATTGGCTGCGGGTATCTGCGTACGCTTCAACAAAATGGGCAAGATACTAACGCCTGCTGCATTCTTTGAACATATCACCGCGTACACGCCGGATAGTGACGTAAAACATAAGATCAGAAAAGCAGCTACATTACCTCCCCACTACGATATCAGAACTGTAACTTTCATTCTGGGCAATGGCTCCAGGCTTACCGCACAGGATACAGTACCTTTCGCCTTGTGGTGTATTGCCTATCACCTGTACGATTATGAAACTGCCATCTGGACGGCCGTATCCGGACTGGGTGACAGAGATACTATTGCCGCTATCACCGGTAGTGTAGTGGTCTTATCTGCCGGCATCCCGGCTATACCTGATCAATGGTTGCAGCAAAGGGAAAATATCGAACTTTCTCCTTTCCTCAGGTAATACTATCCTACTGCAGAAACGATGTGCAGCGCTTTGTCCTGTAACATATGCTGTACAATGTAAGCTCCTAGATTAAACCACGCGGTACATTCATCCAGTATCCACGCATCTGAAGTGCATACTAGAAAGCGGCTACCGATCAGGTACTTGTCAGGCGAGTTTTCCAATACAGCATCCCAGTTGAAGCGGTGCTGTGCTGCTATCTCATAACAAAGCCCCTTCATCTTTCCGCTATTAGATACCGGCGCATCGAATACCCAGGTTACTTTTCCTGCTCCCAGCCTTCCCAGCATCTCTCCTGCCAGTACTAATGCTTCCTCTGTCTGCGCAACTTTACGGTATGCCCCGTGTACAGATGAGATATCTCTATAGCAACCATCCAGGCCTTTAAAGATGTATCCGCCAGACAATGCTGTTTCCAGCAGTATCAGCACATTGAATGCATCCAGCAATATCTCTTTACCCTGCAGATCAGCAGGCGTTGCTTCTTTACACTTCCTGGCCTGAAGCTGCTGCGCCGAACATGCCATTCCCTGCAGTGCAAACTGCTGCCGTTTTATCAGGTCATACCTGTTACCTACAAGTGCCAGTGAGGCTTTAAATGGATAATCCCTGCTCAGCAGGAAGTGCAAGTCTTCTAGTGCATGCTGCAGATGTAACTGTTGCTCCGGACTCCCAAACAGAATACTGTCGTCCTGATGCTGATTCCGCTCCTTTCCTGTTGCTGATATTTCCTGATTCATAAATCGCCTTGCAGTATTAGCTGCCGGCAACAAAGTAAATGATTCCCCGACTGATTTCACAAAAAGAGTACGAAGGCATACCATAGAATTAGCTACTTTTATTGCAAGAAACAGCAACAGAGATACATGTATTCCAAACAGGAAGTTTCAAAACTTAAGCAGGCATTCTGGACAACATTCGGTAAATATATGAAGCCGATACTTTCAGCGGATGGTGAGATCATCAGCTGGTCTAACTACAAAACCGGTATTCCCGGCATCAGCTTCAAAATGGATGCAGGTAACAATCAGGCAGGTATTTCAATTGTTATATCCAATACAGATATAACACAGCAGACAGCCTACTACGACCTGTTCCGGTCACATAAAACCATGCTTGCTACTACGCTGGAAGAAGATGACTGGCAATGGCAACCAGGCACTACTGATGAATATGGCAGGACCGTTAGCGTCATCAGCAAACAACTGGATAATGTGAATGTATTACGGTCAGAGGACTGGCCTACTATTATTTCCTTTTTTAAACCGCGCATCATTGCGCTGGATCAGTTCTGGAGTATGGCTAAGTATGCGTTTGAAGGGACGATGTAGCCTTTACTTCCTGTGAATTTCCCAGCAGGTATTCATACATCGCCACTTCCACCCCTATCATCAGCAGGCCATAAGCAATATCCTCTAGTGGTATAGTCATCAGTCGCGGACCTGCAATTTCCATAGGATTGTACCACACCACCGGATTGTCAATCCAGGAACCAGTCAGCAAACCATTTACTACCAGGAATGGCAACAACATCAGGCCGTAGCAGATGTAAAACCGTCCTATCCAGTCTTTCTTCAGCACTACCGCACTCCAGCATACAAACACGGCGGTGAGCAACAGTGTTACAAACGTGTAGATACGGTCAGAGAAGGCAATCATGCCAGCTACCGCTATTAATAATAACAACCAGGTGATGACGTTAATAGCACCCTGGGATAACTTCATACGGGGCCATAGCGTAAATAAGCAATGATAGGAGAACAGACAGGCATATGGTATACAGATGAAGAAGAGTATCTCTTCTATAGGCAGATTAAACAGGTACAGGCCCGTTACATAATCAGGATTGAATCCCCATACACCTCTTGCTGTAAAGAAACAGTCCCAGCATACGAATAACAGCCCCGGAAACAGCAATGCAGGCCAAAGGTATGCCCATTGCCTGTAAAACTTCAGTTTCGGGTGAAATGAAGCGATAAAAGGTACTGCGACCGACGCCAGATCTATAGTCAGATAAGTATAATGCATTCAGGATCTCTTTTTTTCTTGTGCTATTGCATCTTTAAGATAACGTACCGGAAAAAACAGCATACCAAAACACTCTCCATGTTCTTTACCAATATGCTTATGGTGCATCTTATGCGCCCTTCTCAAAGCCTTGAGATACAGGTTGTCAGAGTAGCGCAGCCAACGGAAACGCTGATGTACAAACACATCATGCACCAGGAAGTAAGTAGCGCCATATAAGGTGATACCGCTCGCTATTGCAATCAGATAAGGCTGTTGCTGCAGGGTGCCAAATAGGAACAGCAGCATGCCCGGCAGGGCGAATATCAGGAAGAAGAAATCATTCTTCTCGAAAAACTGGCCTTCATCCTTCCTGTGATGATCTTTATGCAAGGTCCATAATAAGCCGTGCATCACATATTTGTGAGTAAACCAGGCCACCATCTCCATAAATATAAATGCCGCCAGGCCTGTAAGTATATAATAAAACAGGTTCATCTTTCTAATTATTATTGGGTCAGCAATAGGTTCATCTGGCCTGTAACAGCATCGTTTGCAACATAATGCCGATCTTATGACTGTTGGCAACGCGTATCCTTTCTGTCATGATCTTCTGCGGAGGAAGATTTCGTATTTTATCAAACAATACGCGATAATAGGCATAAGCAAGATAAACACCTTTGCGGGAAGATGAAGGTAACGCTTTGATACCGATCATCGCCTCATTAAAATCTGCCGCAATCTCTGACTCAATCATTGACTTCTCTGCACAGGAAAAGTTATTGAGATTGACCTGCGGAAAGTAATGTCTGCCGAGCTCCTCACTATCTGTACGCACATCCCGCAGGAAGTTCACCTTCTGGAAAGCAGCACCCAGTTTCATCGCCGGGTATTTGAGCTTTTCATATAACTCATTATTACCTTCCGTAAATACCCGCAGGCACATCAAACCTACCACTTCTGCGGATCCCAGGATATACTTTTCATAAATACTCCGGGTATAAAAATGCTGGTGGAGGTCCATTTCCATACTGTCCAGAAATGTATCCACCAGCTCCTGTTCTATATTATATTGATGTACTACCTGCTGAAAACTATTCAGGATAGGGTTCAGGCTGATCTTTTCGTGAATCGCCCGGTAGGTCTGTTCTCTGAAGTCTTTCAGCAATTGCTCTTTCGGATACTCATGAAATGAATCCACTATTTCATCAGCAAACCGTACAAACCCATAGATACCATAGATAGGTGCATGGAATCTTCTGGCCAGTAATTGTATACCGAGCGAAAAGGAGGTGCTATAGGCCTTCGTGGTCAGCTTGCTGCAGGCTGCGCTGACTTGATCAAATAACGCTTTCATGAATAAAGGCTTTTTGTTTTGAAATATAATCGGCTACCACCTGTCCTGAAATGATTGCAGGAGGTACTCCTGGTCCGGGAACAGTAAGCTGACCTGTAAAGAATAGATTGCTGATTGTTTTATGCCTGATGGAAGGTTTGAGAAAAGCGGTCTGTCCCAGCGTATTGGCCAGTCCATAAGCATTCCCTTTAAATGCGCTGTAATCAGCGATAAAGTCACTGCACGCATAGCTGCGGGAGTAAACAATATCCTTTCTGAAATCATCTCCGCAATATTCCGCTGTCTTTTCAAGTACCATATCCAGGTAATGTTGCCGGATAGCGGGTGTATCCTGCAGGCCGGGGGCTGTCGGGATAAGTACAAACAGATTTTCCATACCCTGCGGAGCTACGCTGTCATCCGTCTTTGACGGGCAACACAGGTAGAATAATGGCTTTTCAGGCCATTCAGGCTTTGTATAGATAGCTGCAGCATGTGCGCGCAGATCATTCTCGAAGAAAAGGTTATGATGCTGTAATCCGGGTATTTTGCGGCTCACACCCATATAATAAATCAGGCAGGATGGGGCCATCACTCTTTTATCCCAGTACGCGGTTTTATAATTACCCCTACCCTCTGGCAGCAGTTCCTGGTCTGTGTGATGGTAGTCTGCTCCTGATACAACTACGTCCGCAGTAAGTAATCCCTTGTCAGTCCGTACGCCGGTGATCTCATTGCCGGATACTTCCAATTTCTCTACAGTAGTGTTTAGCATTATATTCACACCCGATTCCACTGCCAGTTCCGTAAATGCCTTCACCAGCATAGACATACCACCTGTCGGGTACCAGGTACCCAGTTTTATATCAGCATAGTTCATCATGCTGTACATAGCCGGAATATGATCCGCAGTAGCGCCCAGGAACAGTACCGGAAACTCTATGATGCGTAATAGTCGCTCATCTTTAAAGAACTTACGGGCATGTGCACTGAATGACTGCAACATGTCCATTTTCATGAAAGAGCCCAGTACCTCGCGGCTACATAACTCACTGAAATGCAGCCCCGGTTTATTCACATAGGTGGACATCGCGGTCCTGTACTTATATCCGGCTTCCTGCATGAAGCGGTCCAGCCGCTCTCCTGCTCCTGGCTCTATACTATCGAATACCTGCTTAAGTTTATCATAAGAGGCAGGCAACGCTACTGTGTCCTGCCTGCCGAAGATTACCTGGTAAGATGGGTCCAGCCGCACAAGGTCCAAATAGTTATCTATTGATCTTCCATGTTTGCTGAAAAAATCTGCAGCTACCTCTGGCATCCAATACCAGCTGGGACCCATGTCGAAAGTGAACCCCTGTTCTTTCAACACACGTGCCCGGCCTCCTGTCTGGTCATGCCTTTCTACCAATGTTACGGCAAAGCCTTTGTCAGCCAGACTAATAGCAGCTGATAGCCCCGAAAAACCGGCACCTATCACAATGGCAGACCTGACAGTGTTTTGTTTCATGTTTTAGACAAATTGTTAAACAAATGTAGTGTTTAACTTTTTAAATAAAAAGATAAACAAAATTATTCTCGTTGATTATCCTAAAAGAGGTGGACTACTCAGCATTATTCGCAGTAAAAAGAACTGATTAACAGGTAACTAACAAAAACAAAGCCGGACTTTCGCTCAATATAACACTGCAAAACTTAAACAAATAAGCCACCTATTATGTTCATATTGTTTAATCAGTTGGCGAAAAATATTAACTTGCAGCTCGTAAAACTTGTGGTTATGGCATCTGAAAAGTACTCCATTAAGGATCTTGAAAGACTGTCCGGCATTAAAGCGCATACACTCAGGATCTGGGAAAAAAGGTATGGCATCATACAACCCGGAAGAACGGATACCAATATCCGCTATTATGGCAATGAAGAGCTGAAGAAGATTCTGAACATCAGTCTGCTGAATCAGCATGGCTATAAAATTTCCACTATCAGCGAAATGACGCTTGAGGAGCTGTCAGAAAAAGCTGCGGACGTTGCATTGTTTGGTAAAAAGGAAACGACAGACGAGAACCTCTTACTCAGCCTCATTGAAATGGATGAAATCCTGTTTAATAATACATTTTCTGCCCTGGTGTTAAAAGCGGGGTTTGAAGACACCATTATCCGCCACATCTTTCCTTTTTTCCACAGAATCGGCATTATGTGGCAGGCAGGTACCATCAATCCTGCACAAGAGCATTTCATGTCCAATCTTATCCGGAACAAGATTATCATGGCAACAGAAACACTCAACAGGCCAGCCGGCAAAAATGCTGTGACCGCACTGTTATTTCTGCCTGAAGGGGAACTGCACGAAATAGGTCTTTTATTCTATAACTACGGTCTGCGTGCCCGTGGCTTCCGCACCGTTTACCTGGGCCAATCTGTACCCAAGGATAGCCTGCCGCGCGTCTTCAGCATCTGCAGTCCGGATATCATCATCACCGGCATGACCAACCCTATTGTCTCACAGGACTTCCTGACATTCGCCAGCCAGCTCTGTACCACTTCCCCCGACCTGAAGATCTACTTTACCGGACCTATACCTGCAGCCATCCGGCACCAATTACCCAATAATGCCTGCACTACAGAAGATCTGTTGACGCTGATGCGTTTTTCTCATAAAACCGCCTGATCATAACTTCCTGATAATTATTGCATTGCCTGAATATCTATTGATTAGATATCGGTTAGATATTCATGTCATATCATCACCATAAGGTCATCTGAAGGGCACTTCAATATCCCGGGGATATTGAGGTGCCCTTCAGATGACCTTATGACGAACCGATAGTACAAAACAATAAGGCCAGTCAGACCTATATCGAAGGCTTTCTTCGACTATCAGATTGTCATTGCGGAGGCCGGTCAGTTGCCGGCCATACACTGTATTATTGAGCAGACTCACTCACCAGCATAATTTTGCCGATATGTTCGCTGCTTTCCATGAGCTGGTGTGCGGCAGCTGCTGCTGCGAAAGGGAAGGTTTTGTAGATAACAGGCTTGAATTTCCCATCCTGTAATAATGGCCAGACACGCTCCAGAATGTCAGCAGTCAGCGCTTTCTTAAAGGCATATTCCCTGGCCCGCAGGGTACTACCGGTGATAGTGAGACGTTTACGCATAACGAGGCTGAGATCCATCTCCACCCGGTTACCGCCCATGGTGTTGATATAGACCAGCCGTCCTTCTTCCCGTAGTATGCGCAGATTCTTAGGCAGATAATCCCCGCCGACCATATCCAGGATGACGTCAACTTTCTCAGCCGACAACTCCTGCTCAAAGTCGCTTTGCTTGTAATTGATAAAGCGGTCGGCCCCCAATGCGATGCAGGCAGCTCCTTTCTCATCACTGCCAACAGTAACCATTACCTTACTTCCCAGGGCATGTGCCAGCTGGATGGCAGTAACCCCAATACCACTGGAGCCACCGTGTACAAGCAGCGTTTCACCTGGTTGCAGGCTGCCGCGTTGGAAGATGTTGGACCATACGGTGAAAATGGCTTCCGGCAGACTGGCAGCTTCGGCAAAACTATACCCTTCCGGTACCGGCAGGCATTGGCCTTCCTTTACCACTACCTGTTCTGCATAGCCACCTCCGGCCAGTAGCGCACATACCTTGTCACCCGGTTGCCACATAGTAACGCCTTCTCCGCAACTGATGACCACACCTGCAGCCTCCAATCCCGGCACATCAGCAGGCACACCTGCCGGCGCAGGGTACTTTCCCTGGCGTTGCGCCACATCTGCACGGTTAACACCTGCGGCTTTCACCTCAATAAGTATTTCTTCTTTTCCTGGCTGCGGAGTAGCATACTCTTTCCATTGCAGAACCTCCGGCGCACCCGGCTGTGTAATAACTGCTGCTTTCATATCCTGACATTTGATTTCTGATGCAATACCGATAAAGTTATGCCAGATTACCTTGCCCTGTATATTCCTGTTTTACGGATACACACTTCCGCGTTACGGATACATTTTCTGCCTGAACTCAGGCCACCTTTGCAGGATAAAATATTCCTTATGAGCAATAACAAACAGATAAAACTGGGCAACCAGGGACTAACAGTACCTGTAATGGGATTAGGCTGCATGGGCATGACCACCTGGTCTGGTATGGATATATACGGGAAGGCCGATGAAGCAGCCGCCATCAAAACCATTCAGCGTTCGCAGGAACTGGGGTATAACTTCCTGGATACAGCCGACGTTTACGGGCCTTACCTGAATGAACAGCTGGTGGCAAAAGCTGTGAAAGGAAACCGGGAGAAATACATTATCGCAACGAAATTTGGCTATGAGATAGATGATAACGGGCAACCTACCTGGGGTATTAATGGTAAAAAAGCGTATGTAAGAAAGGCGGTAGAACGCTCACTGAAAAATCTGGATACCGACTACATTGATCTGTATTACCTGCATCGCCTGGACCCGCATACGCCAGTGGAAGAAACCGTAGGCGCAATGGCAGATCTCGTAAAAGAAGGGAAAGTAGGGTATATTGGTTTGTCGGAAGTATCAGCTGCTACGATCGAAAGAGCGCATAAGGTACATCCGCTGACAGCCGTACAGTCAGAGTATTCTATCTTTGAACGTAATATTGAAGCAGCAGGTATAATTGATACGTTGAACGAACTGGGAATTGCACTGGTCGCATACGCTCCGCTGGGAAGAGGCTTCCTGACAGGCGACATTAAAACGCCGGAAGATTTCCCGGAAGGAGATCTGAGAAGAACAATGCCACGCTTCCAGGGAGAGCAGTTCTACAAAAACATTGAACTGATAAACGCCATTCAGCAGATGGCTGCGCGTAAAGGCATTACATCATCACAGCTGGCTATTGCCTGGGTGCTGGCGAAAGGACATACGCCTATTCCCGGCACAAAGCGGATCAAATACCTGGAGCAGAATATCGGCGCAGCAGACATTGCGTTAACAGTCGCAGATATAGCCCAACTGGAAGCAATCATTCCGCTGGGTACAATTACCGGCGACCGGTATGATGCAATGTCTATGACCATCATTGACAAGTAAATCATGCATGATCAGGCAAGCAGAGTAAACGTCTTACCTGATCTTCAAAACAGCCATATGCAACACGGTCAACACCTGTACATACGTTCTATCTCCGCGCAGCATCAGCTGTTGTCATTACCGGGGCCACATCATCCACTGGTGAGTGTATTTAATTTTGAGGATATTCATTTCCCGGAAGAAGTCGCAGCAAGTGATCTTGAGTTGGATCTGTATTGTATCTCTATCAAGAGAAACATGCCACGCAAGGTAAAGTATGGGCAAAAGTATTATGACTTTGACGAGGGAGTGATGACCTTTACAGCTCCCGGACAGATTATATCTAACGTAGGAACAGATCATCAGCCGGTAGGTTGTTGCCTGATATTTCACCCGGATTTTATACGACGGTATCCGTTGGGTAAGAAGATAAAGGAGTATGGCTTTTTCAGCTATGCAGTCAACGAGGCATTACATCTTTCGGAAAAGGAAGAGGCGACGATACTTTCCATTCTGCAGATGCTGGAGCAGGAGATTGCCTCGCCGATAGATAACTTCAGTCAGGACGTGGTAATTGCCCACATCAATCTGTTATTGAGTTATGCCAACCGTTTTTACAACAGGCAGTTCATTACCAGGAAAGATGCCGGCAGCGATATGCTGACGAGGTTTGAAGCTTTGTTAGCCGATTACTTTGAAAATAAGTTGCAGCAGGAGATGAAGCTTCCCGACGTTCATTACTTTGCAGAGCGGTTATATCTTTCGCCTAATTACCTGAGCGATCTGCTCAGGGGACTTACCGGCAGAAGCACGCAGCAGCATATTCAGGATATGCTTATAGAGAAAGCAAAGGAATTGCTGACCACTACGAATATGTCTGTTGCAGAAATTGCCTACCTGTTTGGATTTGAATATCCACAGTCTTTCAATAAACTATTCAAGAACAAAACCAACAGTACACCGTTGGGATACAGGCAGTCGTTCAATTAGTAACGTCTATTGAAATGCTCCGTCCATATCTTTGAATGACCAGTCAGCCATAGCCTGGATGACCGGCAGCAGACCATAACCTGCTTTACTAAGCCGGTAAGTAACGAAGGGAGGCACTACAGGTTTGGATTCCCGGATCAGTAGATGATCAGCTTCCAGCTGTTTCAGGTGCTGGATCAGCATCTTTTCAGTGATGGCCGGGATGGCTCTTTTCAGTTCACTATACCTTTTATCGCCCGTTGAAAGGTGATATAAGATGATTGGTTTCCAGTAACTGCCGATCTTTTCCATCAGGTGAGTAACCGGACATTGAGCCAGAGCGAACTGTTTGTTCATCTGGATTGTTGAAGATTCTTTCGCTATTCCCATGATACATACTTTGGAGTAAGTACTTGTCAAAAAGTAAGTACGAAGATACCTTTGTTCACGGAAATAAAAAACTAATCAGATGAACATAACAATCGCTGGTTCCCTTGGGAACATTGGCAAACATCTTACGCAGCACCTGGTTGCCGCTGGCCATCAGGTAACAGTGATCACCAGCAATACAGAAAGAATAGGAGCAATTGAAGCGTTAGGCGCTAAGGCAGCAGTAGGATCGGTGAATGATGCCGGCTTCCTGCAAGAGGCACTGACAGGAGCAGATGCGTTATTTGCGATGACCCCTCCGAATATGGGCGGCAGCAACATTATCCGCAATACCGTTGCTGCAGGGAAAGCCTTTGCAACAGCTATTAAAGAGACAGGTGTGGCCCGTGTGGTGATGTTGAGCAGCATCGGTGCAGACCTGGCTACAGGGAATGGTCCGATAGCAGGCCTGCATCATATTGAGGCTTTGTACCGTGAATTGGAGGGAGTGTCTGTTACCTTCCTGCGCGCCGGATACTTTTATACTAACTACTACAACGATGCAGCCCTGATTAAAGGTATGGGTATCATCGGCGCTAATTACCCGTCTAACGTACAAATACCACTGGTACATCCGGAAGATATTGCCACAGCTGCAGCAGCAGCGCTCCAGCAGCAGCCTGCAGGTAAGGACGTTCGGTATATTGTCAGCGACTTACGTACCGCAGGAGATATTGCGAAAGCGCTGGGTACAGCAGTAGGTAAGCCGGAATTGCCTTGGGTTGAATTTACAGATGAACAGGCACTGGATGGTATGACACAAGCCGGACTGCCTGGTGAGATGGCCGGTTTATATGTTGAAATGGGCGAGGGTATGCGCAGTGGCAAGCTCCAGGCAGATTTCATAGCTGGTGGCGCTCAGGCAGATGGCGCTACTAAACTGGAGACTTTTGCGCAGGAATTTGCAGCACGATTCTGATAATAGCAGCGTCATAACAGGTGTATGTCCGGCAATGAGCTGCGGGACATACACCTGTTTAGCCGTAAACTGATTTCTGAAGGTGTGAAAAAGTCTTTACTTTTGAGGGCGCATCTCGCATACAAAGCCAGCACCATTCAGTCATATTCCATGAGTACCATACCTATCAGACAGCTACAGACAGCCCCGCAACCGCCTCATTTTAACATCAGGGACCTGCGCTATCTGCTGGATGGACAGGATATGACGCAGACATTACACCGGCATGACTTCTTTTATGTGCTGGCATTAAAAGAAGCAGAGGGCCAGCATGATATTGACTTTGTCTCCTACCCTGTCAGCAACTACAACGTTTTTATCGTACGTCCCGGACAAGTACATAGCCTTTTACTGAAAGCAGGTAGCAACGGTTACCTTATGCAGTTCAATGATGTATTCTACGCAGGAAACGACTATGGCTCCCGGCAGATACTGCGCAAAGCGGGTAGCATCAACAGGTATCAGTTGGAGGCAGCACAGTTTGAGAAACTGGCTGGTATACTGAAAGCCATCACCAATGAGTACATCCTCCGGCAAAAAAAATACCTGGAGGTGATGCAGGCAAATATGGCCATCTTCTTCATTGAACTGATACGCGCCAGTACCAGCGCAGACATCACCATTGAGCAGTACCATATTCAGGAAAAGCTGGAAACACTGCTCGACCTGATCGGAACAAATATCTCTACCTGTAAGCAGGTTTCTCAATATGCGGAGATGATGCATCTCTCCACTTATCAGCTGAATGCGATTACTAAACAAACCTTGCAGAAGACCTGCTCAGAACTGATCAGCGATCATATCATCCTGGAAGCAAAACGTTACCTGCTTGCTACCCCGGATCAGATCAGTACTATTGCCGCCCACCTGGGATATGAAGACGTGTCTTACTTCATACGCTTATTCAGGAAGCACACCGGTCATACGCCAGAGGCTTTCCGGCAGAACTTCAGATAAGTCCTGTAGAACTGCATTTTTGTCCTACTCTAGCACCGGTTCACCCACCTACTTTTGCATAGTAACAGCAACGGGATATGTTGCTTATTTCCTATCATCAGATATTATAAATATGAAGATTATTATTGTAGGTGCATCAGGTACTATCGGAAAACACATTGCGGCTTCCCTGGAAAAGGAACATGAAATAATCCGTGTCGGCTCAAAAAGTGGCGACTTCCAGGCTGATATCACCTCAGCAGCGGCTATCCGGCAACTCTTTGAAAAGACCGGTCCGTTTGATGCATTGGTAAGTACAGCAGGAGATGCGCACTTCGGTCCGCTAAAAACGATGACAGAAAAAGAATTTAGTGTTGGTATCAGCAGCAAAATGATGGGGCAGATTAATCTGGTACTCATCGGCCAACACTATATCAAACCCAAAGGTTCTTTCACACTGATATCCGGTGTATTATCAGAGCACCCGGTATTAAGCGGCGCTAATCCGGCAGCCGCCAATGGAGCAATAGAGGCTTTTGTTCGCGCGGCTGCAATAGAACTGGAAAATGGTGTGAGGATTAATGTGGTTAGTCCGACGGTAGTGGAGGAATCACCTGCTTATTTCTCCTACTTTCCGGGGCATATACCAGCTACAATGAGAGAGGTGGTATATGCGTATCACAGGAGTATACTGGGTGCAGGCACGGGGCAGGTGATAAAGGTGTATTAGTGGGTGGAGCAAAGGCTTGTCTGCAGGATGGAAACTTGCAGACAGTCTCTCTTTGTGACAGGTATTAACATTACAATTTGTTAAGAACCTTGGAAATTATCGGTCTATGATTTATATCTGCAAAATGAGGATTTCGGATAATAGTTCGCCTTGTATTATCAGGTATATCAGGACAATTAAGAAGGCCTTAAATAAATGAGCAAATTAAGTCAGAAACTCGTTGTACAAACATTGTTTCCGGAAATTGTGAAACAGCCTAATGTGTATAAAAACCACATTCGGATAACATTTCAATTACATCTGCATGTGGAACAACTTACTTAGTTTTCTCAACAGGGGAATCAGACCAGCAATGCAGTACATCTTTAGCATCTAAAATCTGAATAGTAAACACTTTTCTTCTGATCTCCTCTGTAGTTGTTTCCCAAAGAATTTCAAACAAAAAATCAATAGCATCTGAGCAATTGGATCCATCTACCCAGTCAGCTTTGATTTGTACAATAAATGAAGTGGAAGAGTCACCAGGGAATGCTTCTTCAATACAGATATCAGTCAACGGTCTTCCCTTATCTGTACACTTAGCAAGAAATGGTTCTAGCGATGTTTTTAATTCGTTTCTATCCATGGCTAATTGTTTTATTTCCTTTGGATCTTTCATCTTTTCTCAATTTCCTCCAATGGTTAAATACTCATTTTAACGTGTTAATAAAACAAAAAATAAAGCACGCAAGATAAACGAACAGGAAAGCGAATTAGTTAATCCAAAGTTAATAACTGAAACAGTTTCCACAGAAGATGCAGTTTTTTACAGTGCGATCTTCCAAGCTATGTCGCCAAAAGGATTTGTGTGTTCTTAGTAGTAATAGACTATCTTTCGTATAGATACAGACATTGTATTTGATGTGAGTTGTGATTGTTCGCTGGTAGTATTACATAGAAAATTGGAAATTAAACATTCTTTGATGCCGGAAGTTTACGTTTTTACAGATTGATCATCTGCATGCATACTTCCGGCATTCAAATCGGTCTGTCAGATAATACGCTCTTTTCTTCAGTAGATATCATAACCTGATGAATTATCAGCCAGGAATACACGATACCCTCACTGGCATATCCACCTCCCTAAAAATAACGCCCCTTCTCCAGATCTTCTATCAAACCTACATGCTCAGGCTTCCATCCCAGCCATGTCTTGGTCTTTGCTGCACTCCCCCTGAGATCCAAGCCTGCGAAGATACCCAGCCATCCAAAATGGGCGGCTGCTTCCGCAGGTGAAATACTCCCTACAGGTAATCCCAGGCCTTTACCGATTGCTGTGGCAATATCTTTCACCGGTACGCCTTCATCTCCGATTGCATGAAATACAGGCTGCCCCTCTCCTTTTTCAATAATCAGCCTATATACCCTGGCTGCATCCAGCCGATGAACAGCGGGCCAGCGGTTATTACCATCACCTATATAGGCGGATATACCTTTTTCCCGCGCGATGTTAATCAGTGCTGGTACAAAGCCATGGTCACCATCTCCGTGTACAGAGGGCGGTAACCGTAGCACGGATGCATTTACGCCCCGTGCGGCAATGGCGGCTGCTGCTTCCTCTGAAGCTACCCGAGGAATAGCGGAAGCTGTTGCTGTAGCCAGATCATCTTCCGTTATTGCGCGTTCTGCTGATACTACTGCAGTGCCAGATGTGATGATGAATGGACGACGGCTGCCTTCCAGGACGGCTCCTATTGCTTCAATAACGTGCCTGTCTGTCTCACAGTTCTCCTCATATTTCGAGAAATCATGGATAAAAGCGGTGTGAATCACTGCTTCCGAGGCGGCGGCTCCCTGTCGCAGACTTTCCAGATCTTCCAGGGATCCGTGGTGAACTGCCGCTCCTGCAGCCATTAATGCCTCTGCGGAAGCAGCTGAGCGGGCCAGTCCCAGTACTTCATGTCCTGCTCCGATTAATTCTTTTACAACGGCTGAGCCTACAAAGCCAGTAGCGCCAGTTACAAATACACGCATAAGTCTTATGTGTTTTAAATGAATGGTTTCATTCCAGTCACAAAATTGCTCCGGGACCGGCCCTCCAACCAAGGTCATTTGACACAATTTCCTGCGGTCATTTGACCTAACTTTGCTAATTTCAGGTATAGGAAAAGTAGTCTGGTAATGTTTGACAAGTTTGAATCCTTTATTACTGCGCAAGCAACGCTCACCCGTGAAGAATTAGGTCTCATCCGCTCGCTGGCGGTGCAGAAGAAAGTGCGTAAACGACAACTGCTGCTGCAGGAAGGCGACGTATGCCAGCATAAGATATTTATCGCAGAAGGACTGCTGAAGACCTATACCCTCAAAGACGATGGTACCGAACATATTCTGCGCTTCTCCCCGGAAAACACCTGGACGACAGATGCAGTAAGTATGGAATCACAGCAACCTTCCAGGTTCAATATTGAAGCCCTCGAAGATACCGTAGTGCTGCAATGGACAAAGACTGATATACAGCAGCTTATTGCCGGCATCCCCTCATTTAAAGCCTACGTGGAAAAACTCATCAGTAGCATGCTGTATTTAAGCTATGACCGCATCCTGATGAATATCAGCTATACATCCGAGGAGAAATACCAGGACTTCATCACCGCCTTCCCCGATGTATTCCGACGCGTACCCCTTCATATGGTCGCCTCCTACCTTGGCGTGTCCAGGGAGACGCTGAGCAGAATCAGGCATGCCCAGCTCAGACAGCAGCGATAAATGCCCCCTGTTGTTATTACATCCCCTCAGCCTACCGCTTATACCGCTTTCTCCTGATTTCTAAAAAAAGACTAGGATATATCTATACTAGCTGCTATTTTTCGGGTACAGGTCCATATTAGTAAATATTTCCACAAACAACTTTCATTGTCATGAGAAAAAGCATGAAGCGTCTCAGCGTATTTCTATTTCTTTCCTCGCTGGCAAGTACTGATGGCTGGAGCCAATCTACGCCTTCTTACACCAGTTACGTCAACACATTCGTTGGTACCGCTCCATTGACCGATCCGAAGATACTAGGCTACACATTGCCTGATGGATGGCGCTCCTGGGCCGGACTTACCTTCCCCGGCAGCTCCTTGCCCAATGCCATGGTGCAGTTAAGCCCCATGACCGAGTATGGCTCCGGCGCAGGCTACGAATATGAAGATGACATCATCTACAGCTTTACCCATACTAATAAAGGGCACTGGAACCTTTGCAACATCCCGGTACTGCCTTTGTCCAATCCGGGTACAAAATATCAGTCCAGGTTCTCACATGCCAAAGAAAGCGCCTCCCCAGGTTACTACCAGGTGTATCTCGAAGACTATAAGATCAATGTCAGCCTGACGTCAACGCTGCGCTGCGGCTTTCACAGGTACGAATACACCTCACAGAACGACCGGCAGCTATTATTTGACCTGGCGAAATCCAACAATAGAATCTCTGAATGGAAGATAGAACAGGTCGGCGATTCCGCTGTTAAAGGCTACCAGCGTGCTGGTGGTAATATTTATTTCTATGCAGTACTGAATAACAAGATCAGCCGGGTAGAGAAACAGGCGGAAAGCGATCCGAAAGGATATGCCATCGTACACCTGGCGGATGGCAATAATGGTCCGGTAGAGATGAAGATCGGATTGTCATTTGTAAGCGAGGAAAACGCTAAGCAGAACCTCGAACAGGAAATCGGCGCCCGCTCTTTTGAAGATATCCGCCAGGCGGCCAACAATACCTGGGAGCAACTGCTTTCCAAGGTAGAGGTGAAAGGCGGTACCGATAAACAGCGTACCATGTTCTATTCCTGCCTGTACCGTTCCTTCCTCTGGCCTGCCCTGCGCAGTGATGTCAATGGCCAGTTCCGCGACGCTAAAGGCAATACAGCAAAAGCCGATTTCAACTACTATACCGAGCCCTCCCTCTGGGATACCTACCGCAACAAAGATGTGCTGCTCGGCCTGATCTCTCCGCAGGTAACACTGGATGTGATTAAGTCAATGAAAGACGTAGGTGATAAAACCGGCTTTATTCCCACTTTCTTCCATGGCGACCACGGACAATCATCCATCGCCGGCGCATACCTCCGCGGTATCGACAATTTTGACATCAAAGGCACTTATAACATACTGCTTAAGAACGCTAACCAGGATCATGGTGCAAGGCCTCATGTGAAAGAATACATCGAGAAAGGATACATCTCTGACCCGGATGTACAGCATCCGCATGTTGAAACTAAAGCAAAAGCTGGTGTGTCTAAAACACTGGAATACGCATACGACGACTACTCGCTGGCGCAGATTGCGAAGAAACTGGGAGATACTGCCAACTACCGGATACTGATGGCCCGCTCAAAGAACTACCGTAATATGTTCGACCCAGCTACCCGGTTCATGAGAGGCCGGTTAGAGAACGGCGATTGGATCCAGCCTTTCAATCCACAGTACCCCTACTATGAATACATGTACCGGGAAGCGAACGCCTGGCAGGTGTCATTCTTTGCGCCACACGACATGCCCGGACTAATCAAGCTATATGGCGGTCCGAAGCAATTTGAATCTAAACTGGATTCTCTTTTCACAGTGCCCTGGAACCCTCAGCATATTGCCCGGAATGTGGAAACAATGATCGGACAGTACTGCCATGGCAACCAGCCGGATCACGAGGCACCCTTTGCTTACTACTTCATCAACAAACCAGAGAAGTCTCAGCAGATTATTGACACGATACTCAACACCCTGTACGGTATCGGAGATGATGGTCTTGCGCTATGCGGTATGGATGATGCTGGTGAAATGTCTGCATGGTACGTATTTGCGGCGGCCGGACTCTATACTTTCTCAGCAACAGATCCGGAATACCTGGTAACAGTACCCCTGTTTGATGAAGTTAGATGGAAAACAAGCACCAATAAGACGCTGACTATTACCAGGAAAGGTAACAGCCGTAAACTTAGCGGTATTAAAGTGAACGGGAAAGCACAGAAAGGATACTTTGTGCCGCATGACCTGTTTAAGAACGGCGGTAAGATCGAAGTGGTAACAAAATAGTTGATTGATCATATAGTTCAGGAGTCCATCTGCTAAGCGTTGTCCGGCAGATGGACTTCTTTTATTTCCAGACATCTCCTGCTCCAGGTGAGGTTAACTGCCAGCTGCCTTCTGCTATTTCTGCCTCCAGTTCGCCACTATCCCAGCCACAATACCCGATAAACACCCTGACCTCATCTTCCTCCAGCACACCCATGTTGATGTACCTGACTGTTGCCTGGAAATCACCACCGAAGTAAAACCGCTCATTGATGGGGGTACCTCCTTCTACCAGATCAGGACGCTGGTGCACGAAGAAAAGATGTTCCTGATCTACAGGACCGCCCTCATAGATCGGGAAAGGTATCCCCTGCTTAAATTCCTCCAGTTCATTCAGTTTGCGCGGAAACACCCTATTGACGATAAAACCCATTGCGCCTTTCTCATTCAACTCGGTGATGAGTATGACTACATTCTCAAAAATGGTTCCGTCCAGCAATGCTGTGCTCCTGATTAAGTTACCTGCCTTCATCCGATGAAGGTAATACAAGTTACTTATACTCCGCCTCCTCAGCGGCAACGGCATGCTCCTGGCGGTAGTTAGCTCCCCATGCTTCCATCGCATGCAGCACAGGGATCAGTGATTTGCCCGTCTCTGTCAAGAAATACTCAACTTTAGGTGGCAGTTCAGGATACACCACCCGCAGAATGATTCCATGTTCCTCCAGCTCACGAAGCTGCTGATTCAAAACCTGCCTGGACGCTTTCGGATTATACAACTGTAGCTGTCCGGGACGGTTAATACCGTTGTAAATATTGTACAGTAAACACGGCTTCCATTTACTGCCTATAATCTCCATCGTCATTGCCATACCGCAGGTAAGATCCTTGGGTATCTTGTGTGTGTACATGCCTTTTCCCATTTGAAGGTAAAGATAAGTCCTATCCCCCAATGAGGGCATACGCATAATTTTCTGCGTATGTCATTATGGACTGCGTACTTGTATCTGCACACCTACGTCCGCAATTTTGCTGAAAATTATATCATGCACATCACCAACAAACGGGCGTCCTTCCCGACAACGATTGCCCTCGGCATACTCTTCCTGTCAGCTCTGACTACGCTGGATGTCAGCGCACAACACACCATGCTGGATCAACCCGGCTACTACCGCATGAAGGTAGGCGACTACGAGGTAACTGCTTTATCTGACGGCACGGTACCTATTCAGCTGCATGAGCTGCTGACGAATACCGACCATGCTACCATTGACCGGCTGTCGGCGCTGAACTTTCAGACAGCCGTTGAAGAAGCGTCTGTCAACGCGTACCTCGTAAAAACAGGGGGTAAACTGGTACTCATCGACGCCGGCGCTGCGGAACTGTACGGCCCTACCCTGGGACATCTGCCAGAGAGCCTGCAAAAGATCGGTGTAAGCCCTGAGCAGATAGATGCAGTACTCATCACACACATACATACGGATCATACCGGTGGACTGATGCAGGGAAATAAGATGGTCTTCCCTAACGCCACCATCTATATCAGTAAACCAGAAACTGATTTCTGGCTCACCGCCGAAAGCCGTGCCAAAGCTCCGGAGAAGTTGCAGCGCTGGTTCCAGGAGGCTGCAGATAAAGTAGGCCCCTACCTGGCTGCCGGTAAAGTAAAACACTTTGATTACGGAAAAGAGCTCTTCCCAGGTATTACACCTATTGCCACTCCCGGCCATACGCCTGGCCATACATTCTATGCACTGGAAAGCAAAGGTCAGCGGATGTTGTTTGTAGGAGATATCATCCATGCTGCGGCTGTTCAGTTCCCCCAGCCCGCTGTTACTATCGTCTTCGACATTGACTCAAAAGCCGCTGCTGCCCAACGCATCAAAGCCTTCAAAGAGGCGGCTGCAAAAGGCTACTGGCTGGCTGCTGATCACGTATCCTTTCCCGGCATTGGCCATCTGCGCGCGCAGGGCAATGGTTACATATGGATTCCTGTGAAATACAGCACCTCCGGCCTTGGCCAATAACTAATGCATGCAATTGATAAAAGCAGGGAAGATAAACCACCCCGGCACTGATTGAAAATAAAAGCCTCAGCTTACTGGAAGCACTGGAGTGCTGTCCTGTAGCTGAGGCGCTTGTAATTAACAAGCCATTGTTGACTGTTCGGTCAGCGTGTGAATATTGACTGCGCGCTGAAACACAGCTGAGATTTATTTACTTTTACCGATATATCTCATTAAAATCAATCTTTTCTCAGATGGCCACAACGCTTACGGCTGTGAAAAGCCGCCGTATAGAATCTATAGATCTGTTACGGGGCTTCATTATCATTATCATGTCGCTGGATCATGTACGCGATTACTTTCATGCTTATTCTTACCTGCACGATCCTACTGACCTGCAGCACACCACTGCTCCTATATTCTTTACCCGTTGGATCACTCATTACTGCGCACCCACCTTCATGCTGCTGGCAGGTATCTCTGCCTGTCTGTACGGTGCCAAGAACGGACGGAAGGCGCTCTCCTGGTTCCTCTTTACAAGAGGCCTGTGGCTGGTAGCACTGGAACTGTTCTTCGTTACGCTTGCTTGGACCTTCAACCCGCATTACCCAATGTTCATCTTACAGGTCATCTGGGCCTTCGGTATCAGTATGATGCTGCTTTCCCTGCTGATACATCTGCCGCGTACAATATTGCTCGCGCTAGGTATACTACTGGTAGCAGGACACAACCTGCTCGATAATATACACGTCAGCGGCAATGATGCCGGCGCATTCCTATGGTCTGTTTTACATGAGCCTAACTTCTCCGGATTTCACTTCGGCCCGTTCCGCCCTGTTATAGGTTACCCTGTATTGCCCTGGTTGGGAATTATTATCCTGGGATACTTCATCGGCAACCTGTATACTTCGGCCACGAGTTATGAAACACGTCACCGCTCACTGCGCACACTGGGCATTGGCAGCATCCTGCTGTTTATATTATTACGCTGGATCAATGTGTATGGTGATGACGATCATTGGGCCGTACAACAGCATTGGTTGCACACACTCTTCTCTTTCCTAAATACAACCAAATATCCGCCGTCATTACTGTTCACACTAATGACGCTCGGTCCTTCTCTACTATTCCTGGCCTATGCAGAAAAACCACTGAACAGGTTTACAGAAGGTGTGATCGTATTTGGCAGGGTGCCCATGTTCTTCTACCTGTTACACATTCCGGTCATCCACGGCCTGGGTGTTGCCGCAGCAGCGCTTACCGGGTTTCCGGCTGCGAATATGGTCAATCTCACTACATGGGTCACCTCCAATGAACAACTCCGCGGCTACGGCTTCCAGCTCGCCATCGTCTACCTGATCTGGATCGGCGTCGTATTGCTGCTGTATCCATTATGCCTCCGTTTCAGCAGGTATAAACAAGCTAATCAGGGCACTAAAAAGTGGCTGAGCTACTTCTGATATGCCTTTACGCTACTGCTTGATTATCTTGGTATGGAATGTCTCCTGACCGGCCTGTATCCGCAGAATAAATGTTCCTGCTTCCAGGGCAGCGGATGAAATATCTACCTGCTGACTAAACATCCCCGGACCTGCCGTTCCGAGATCACGCATGAATCTCCGTTGTCCGCTCATATCCTCTATCATCATCCTGACAAGTGACTGAGTAGTCAGTTTTACCTGTACATTGACGAAAGACTGGTGTACCGGATTAGGATAGATGCGCAGCGATGGGGATGTAACCGGCTTACTTTCCTGTATAGCCGCTACTGTTGTCGCAGGTAATGTATTAGAGGCATAAGTGATTGCTGGCACAGGCGGTGTCTGCATGCCATTGCCCAGGTAGAAATCAGTCAGGTGCGATTGCATGTAGCCTTTCAGCGTCATACCATTACGGTAAGCAGGATTATGTGCCAGGGTATAGATGCGGCTATTGGTAGCTACCGGTGATGTGAAGATCACCAGTTTGGAATAATCACTGCTGGTCATTACCACTTCCTCTCTCCAGTCACCAAAGATGTCTCCGTACAACATAGGCGCGCCACGGTAACTGCCTCTGGCTGTCTGGTAATTAGCTGTAGTGAGTAACCTTGATACTGTACTACTGGTATAATTCCATTTCTCCAGTTTACCCTCATTAAAAGTTTCACTCAGCAGATCTCCATCCCACCATATCCTGAAATTAGGCCATGGACGGTTAGGTTCATCTGTGATTTTAGTGTTGGATGGTCCGTTGTATATACCAGAAAATGACCACACTTCATAACCCGGATACCGGGGATCAATATCTGCGGCTACTCCTCTTCCTACATCTGCCACTCCGCCGATATGCTTCCACAAAACATTACCTGTGCCTGCGTCATAGTAATATTCTAACAGCCCGCTGGGGTTATCCTGCTGTACTGCATATCCCTGCAATCCTGGCCTTGCCGGGTCCAGCTTCCCGATCTGGGTACGATCTCCATGTATGATACCTTGCCCTGCCAGTGAGTAACGCAGTGAACCATCTCCGTTCAGACAAAAACCAATATCACAGATCTCATCTCTGCCATCTCCGTCTACATCCACAATCCGGATCTGATGACCATCAGGACGATCATCACTACCCCGCAACCACTTCCATTGTTGTGTAAGGCCTGATGCTGTGTAGCGGAAAGCACAGATCATCATGTTAAATGAACGATCCGAATTCCTGTTCTTGAACTTAGCGACAATAGAAGGTGTGGTTCCATCCAGATAGCCGATGCCGAGATTACAATTTAAAGGCCCTGCGGCAAGATAGTCAGCCGGAATAGCAGCATAACGTTTTAATGCGCCGGTAGCTCCATCCAGCACGGCCAGCCATTGCCGGGTATCACTACTGTTAGTCCATACATTACCGTCACCGAACGTAACGCCGTTGGCGATCTTAGTGATGACCTCTGCTTTCCCGTCGCCATCAAGATCATATACGGTTACTCCATCCCAGTTGCCAACATCTATAGTAGCTGAACCTGGTGTGATATTATCCATATTCAGACTATTAGGCCCATAATCCACTTCCCATAGAAAGGTACCGTCACGTTTATACGCCTCAATCTTACAGCCTCCGGTTGTCCAGTTCAGCCTGTCTACTATATAATCATATTCTCCATCACCATCAAGGTCGCCTACCCATGCAAAATGGACATAGTTGCCACTCCGCAAAGGCACCACCACACAGGGCTGGTCAGGCGCGTTAGCCGGTAATGTAAATGCGGCGCTTGCCGCTTGTTCAGAACCGTTAATAACCGGCCTGACATAATAAGTGTTACTGTTACTCAGCGAGGCTGTATTATCTGTGAAATTGGTACCTGCTGTCAGCACTGCTGCATTCAGTTTTATAGCAGTACCGCCACCGGCAGTACGATAAATGTTGAAACCGATGCCGGCCGGATCACGGCCTAACAATCGCCAGCTGACAAATATCTGCTGACCAGATCTGACGGCTACAACACCGCGTCCGAGGTTCTCCATTCTGCGCTGTGCGCAAAGATTACTGTATAGCCATACTATGCAGAAGGTCATCAAGGGTAGTATTTTTTTCATAACGGAATTTATTTGCCCGGTGAATTTAACCCCTCCTAACAGCAATGAAAACGCGGTATGCTGACAGGTCAGAATTTTTAGTGTATTGCTGACACCTTTGGACAAAAAAAGGGAATGATACGGCCTGCTGAACACTCATCTTTACCAGAAAAAGGACACAACAATGAAATATAACTATGAGAGAGATTACTACCATGTGAGATAGCATACAGATAAGAACCCGTACAGTATAATGAGCGGGTGAAGATAGAATGGATAATGGATGGACTCAGGGGCCGGTCGGTTCGAATTTGTTACGGAGATGAGGTGGACTTGATGTGGACTTGATGTATGCTAATGATTGACTATCAGTGAGTAGGAAACATGATTATAAAATCATTACTATACTATAAAAATACGACAAAAAGCATGTAATTCCTTATCGAATCACATGCTTTTTGCTATTTTAATTAAATTTTATTGCGGATTGACAGGCAACCCGTTAGCTTCACGGAGCAGCTGGAAAAGATGATCAGGACGCACCACCACATAGTTCGCATTCAGCGAGTTAGCTACGTTCTTAAAACTGGTTGGCGTAACATTCGTCCAGGGTTGTGCCTGGATAATAATAAAGCGTGGCGAAGCATTATTCCATCCGGCAGAAGCCGTAGCAATATGATCCTTCATCGCCTGCTCATTCGTACAATAGTTGCAGGATAAAGCCATTCCCGGTAAACTGTTATTATAGATTGTCAGTCCGCCGCCGGTATTCTGCGCTGTAAGTCCCAGTGTGGACGGTGCATTTACTGCGAATGACTGTCCGACGTTCTGATTAATACCGCCTGTGATAGTATTCCATATCGTTATTACCCGCAAACCGGCACGGCGGTTATAATCTTCTGTTCTGGTGACGAACTGATTCAGGGACGTCTGATTAGGGAAGCTGTTAGGATATGCATACCCATATCCTGACGGACCCGATATCAGGTTATCATTGTTAGTGCTACTTTGCCAGTAATAGTTCAATGCGCCTGGCATAGCGTCCAGCATTGCAGGCGACACCGTCCAGCCAATAGGCACAGTGCCACGGTCCGGATTATTCCAGAGTTTACGCATCAGGTGTTCTACATACTGCAGGTTGTCGCCATCACTCAGTATAAAGGCTACATATAGCTTATTCTGTAAGGCAGGCTTTGCAGGAATCGGCTTGGGCGTAACCGTCCGGGGCATACCGCTATGTACAGTCAGATTGGTAGCCCAGTCGCTGGCAATAGTGGCAATACCATACTGGGATGCCCGCTGTACGCCAGGTGCCTCCTCGGGCCACCAGCCCATATAGTTAGCGCCGGCAGGCATTGAACTTAAGAAGTTGTTAAGCAGTTCACTTTCTCCGGCTACATTAGGGTCCAGCCAGATAGTCGCCAATCCTGTAGCTACTGCATATTCCCGCAGGGCTGCCTTATGGGCATCGGGATTTAAGCCAATCAGCACCCGTTTGTCCAGGGTAGGCCAATAAGTGTTGTACAACGTCTGATAGACCTGTAATTTGCTGCTGAACTGCCCCCGCAGATCGACCAGGATAGGAAGATTATAAGGCGCTGCTGTTAACCGGGACAGCAACAGCGGCGAGGCAATCAGGGCCTTCTTGTCTTTTGCCAGTACAGTAGCCAGGTTGACGGTATGTATCTGCGCAGGATCATATACGATCAGGCCAGAGATCTCGCTACGGTATTTGGAGACAAGGTCCCATTTATTTGAGGCTTCCGTCCAGCTGAGTCCGAGAGACTGCAGCCAGGTGTAAGGCCCTTCTGCGAAGGCATCCCCTTCGTAAGAAAAGAGCCGGGGCTGGGTGCGGTTCACGATACCTTTCAGAGAGGCGAACAGATACATTTCGGCAGAAGAGCCATTCTGCTGTACTGCCACATAGTCTACCTTGGTGTAAGACGTACCCCGCCAGTATACCCGCAGCTCAATCGACTGATTATTAGCCGGCATCGTAAAGGGAAGGGTAATCGTTGTGTAGTCTCCGGCAATAGGGAACTGCCTGCGGGTTACAGCCCTGGACGCCAGGATCTGGCCTGTGGTAGCATTCCTGACATCGATATCTACAACAGGATCGTCGTTGGCTGTGTTATTATCAACCTTCATCCTGAACTCTGCCACATTGGGTCCGGCAGGAATACTCATGTCGTAAGGGCCATAAATCATGTGTTCATCTGCCTTGTCAATACCTGTCTGACAAAGCCAGCCGTCTGTTTCCAGTCTGCCGGTCTTATGACTGAGGGATGATCCCTCACCTTCCCAGCGGGTAGAACTTTCGCGTAAGATGAACAAGTCCTGCGTTTGTGCGGTTGCAGGAAAAGAAGGTAGTAGTTGTCCTGATGGCCATGACACCTGGGCCATTACCGGTGCAGTGAGCAGCCGGAGTACGACAAATAGTGCTGTTATCAGGCGAACAGGCACATAAAGTGGTTTGTACATAGGTTAACGCTTTAACAGTTAATAATTTAAATGGACACATAGACAACTGTGTCAGCATTGCTGAGGAAGTACCATGCACGTGGAAGCATCATACTTACTTTTCAGTCGGATGGTGAGTTTGGTTATTTTGAATAAATACTATCGGAATAAATATACAAAAAAAGAGAGCGGGTGCAAAGCTTTAATAAGCCCTGCACCCGGTGCCCTCTGTATGTCATTGACCAGTAACCTGATATCAGGATCATCCTCCACGGAACCACCTGTACCCATAGGCCTCCAGGGTAATGGTATGCCGGCCTTTATCGTCTTCAATACTTTCAATATTATTCATCAGATCCACCAGTCTTCCCTTGCCGGTAACTTTGGAGGTAACAACCAGTTCCTGCGGATGATCGCTGAAGTTGTGCCAGATAAACAGCTGCCGTTCTCTCCAGTGGTAGCGCATACCCAGGATATGATGGTAGCCCGTATCCAGTATCTCCCAGTCGCCGTTACCAATCTCGGGACATTCCCTTCTTAGACGGATCATGGCAGTCATCCAGTTCAGCATCGAATCCGGATCCCTGCGCTGACTTTCTACATTGATATGCATATAGGAATAGTAGCCGTCGTCTATCACCGGATGAACGAGTTTATCCGCCTTGGAGAAACCTGCCTGATGATCGGCAGACCATTGCATAGGTGTTCTTACACTGTCCCTGTCTTCCAATTCCATATTATCACCCATGCCCAATTCGTCACCATACCGCAATACGGGCGTACCCGGAAGTGAGAACATAATGCTATAAGCCAGTTCGTTTTGCTGCCGGCTACCCAGCATAGGCCCTAACCTGCGGCGGATACCCCGGAAATACAACTGCATGTTTTTATCAGGTGCATACTTGGCAAACACCTGGTTTCTTTCTTCTTCTGTCAGCCTGCCAAGATCCAGTTCGTCGTGGTTACGCAGGAAATGCGCCCACTGTGAAGTAGATGCTTCCAGCTTTGTCTGTTGAAGCGCTTTTACCAATGGCCGTACATCAGTGGTAGCCAGTGCATAAAAAAGATACTGGTTAACGAAGAAATTGAACATCAGATGGATACCATCGCTATTCTCACCAAAGTAATGCTTCGTTTCTTTAGGCAATACATTCGCTTCTCCTAATAATACGGCATCGCCCTTGCGCCATTGCAGGAAGCGGCGCATCTGTCGCAGATAGTCATAGTTCATTTTGGACTTCTTGCTGCCCGGAGCCGGCGATTCCAGTATGAACGGAACCGCATCCACGCGGAAGCCGGCAACACCAAGCTGTAGCCAGTATCCCATTATACGGGAGATCTCTTCCCTTACAGCAGGATTATCCGTATTGAGATCGGGTTCATACTCATGGAACCGGTGAAAGTAGTAAGTACCGGTCTCTTTATCCAGCGTCCAGGTAGAGCGCTGAACCCCGGGAAATACCATGCCTTCATTCCAGTCAGAAGGTCGCTTATCTGACCATACATACCAGTCCCTCTTGGGGTTATCTTTAGATGAGCGGGCCTCCTTAAACCAGGGATGCTTGTCGGACGTATGATTAACAACAAGGTCAATAATCACTTTGATGCCCAGCTGCTTCGCTCTGTGCATAAATTCCACAAAGTCCCCGCTTGATCCATGCCTCGGATCTACGCCGTAATAGTCCTGTACATCGTAACCATTATCTTTATTAGGAGTAGGTTGAAACGGAGCGAGCCATACCGTGTCAATGCCCATGGCATTCAGGTAATCAAGGCGATCGCAAAGACCTGCGAAGTCGCCAATCCCGTCATTGTTGGCGTCCATAAATGTTTCCAGGTCCAGACTATAAATAACTGAGTTCTTATACCAGAGATCTTCCATGCTTTTCAGGGTTTGGGCATAAGAAAACAAAAGCGATGCCTGAAGCGATATGCTTTGTTAAGCAGCCAGGCCCCAGGGAGAGAAAATGACGAACAACGCTACCATTGCCAGTAATAATAAAGCAGTATACCAATGCCTTCTTTTCCATGGCTGCAGATCAACTACATTGTTCCACTTTTGTATAAAAGGCTCTTTACGGGGAAATATTGCGCCGGTAACCAGCATAAGTATGACTGTCAGTACAAACAGGATGGCCAGTACATGCAGGAAATGCAGGCCGGTATCGATCAATAGCTGTGAGGATGCATAGGTGATAATGAAGAATGTAAGCCCGATCTTGGCAGCAATTGCAGGCATCCGTTTGTGTAGCAGCCCTACAACGAGTATGGTAAATATTGGTACACTGAAAAGACCACTGACGGTCTGGATATAGGTATATAAGCCCTGTTGCGCGAAAACGATGAATGGTGCAATCAGCATTGCCAGCAGACAAACCAGCAATTCAAACCGCCTGCTTACCCTTACCAGTTGCCGCTCGCTGACCGTTTCAGTACGCCAGGCTTTGTAAGGCTTATACAGGTTCAATACAAAGAGCGTACTGGCGCTGTTCAGACCTGCATTGAAAGTAGTCAACGCTGCGCCAAAAGTGATAGCGGCAATGAAGCCAGTGAGTACTGGCGGGGATACATCACTCACAATTTTGGGAAATACCTCCGCGGTATTGGTAAGATGCGGATAGAGCAATACCGCAATAAGGCCTGGAATATTCAGCAATAGCGGAGAAATAATCTTACCTGCACAGGCCACAGCTATCCCCTTCTGACTTTCAGCAAGACTACGCGAGGCAAGCGCCTGCTGCACAATATACTGCTCCGTACCCCAGTAATAGAGATTGACCAGGAACATGCCGGTGAAGATAGTAGGGAAAGGTACGGCGTCCTGCGGCCCCCCAATCGCATTAAAGTGCTCTCTTTTTGACGCCAGCAATAGTTCTATTCCTGTCGCTGCCGAGCCATTGCCCAGGTATTTCAGGGCCGCATAAGGCAATAAAATGCCACCTGCAAACATCCCGATACCCAGCACAGTATCTGAGATAGCTACCGCCTTCAGGCCCCCCAATACCGTATACAGACATCCTATCAGTCCGATGCCCCATACCAGTATCCAGATGGTCAGCCAATAATCGATATGCAGCGTCTCCGATACACGGAAAAGGCCATTGAAGGAGATAGCGCCACTGTATAATACAGAAGGCAGAAGATTAACAATATAACTGATCAGGAAGATGACCGACACAAAGCGTTTAGTGCCGGTATCATATCTTTCTTCCAGAAAATCAGGGGTTGTGGAGATACCGCTGCGCAGGTATACCGGCATAATAAACTCGGATACCAGCAACATGGCCAGCACGGAAGACAGGCCCCATGCCATTACGCTCATGTTGTTGGTATACACAAGTTCATTCTCGCCGATAAACTGTACAGCGCTGATATTGGTGAAAAACAGGGCCCCTCCTACTACAAGGAAGCCCAGGTTACGGTTGGCGAAGAACAAGCCGGAGGAAGTCTGCAGGTTTTCACGCCTGGTTTTATACCAGGAAATCAACGCTACCAGCCCCGTTATCAGCAGAAAACTCAGTAATGCACCAACATTCATATCATCAAAGCGAATTACGTCTGATCAGGGTAGTTGGCAGTACCTCATGCACAGGCTCGCGGCTTAATACTGCCTGTGCCGCACGTTTGCCCATCTCGCTGAAACTGACAGAATAAGTGGTAATACCATTACCAACCAGCTCTTTTACAGGCTCGTCATTATGGGAAAGGATGCCAATATCTTTACCTGGTTCTATTTTCATGGCGTTACAGTCCCTTAACAGGTTCCAGAGCTCTGCATTCTCGTTCACATAATATACTACTCCCTTCTCGACAGAGCCTGGCTCATATTCCCGCAACACGGTGCCTTTGATATTATAATCAGCTGTAAACCGCTGAAATGACTCGACTATCTCTGGCGGGAACAGGGAGTCAGGATTGTGGAAGAATACCATCCTGTCGTACTTTTTGATCACATCTGCCAGCTGTTCAAACACCGCGTAGGATGATCTGGCAAATTCCTGTACGACATAGTGAAAGTCTCCATCCAGCGGCTCATAGCGGTCAAACATGATCAGTTTCTGCCTGGGGATTGTATTCAGCAGCTCCCTTGTACGCGGATGATGGATGGGTGAGATAGCATACATCCCATAATGCCGGTTCTTTACCAGGGCAAACACCGTTTCAAACACTTCGATATTACCATGGTGAAAGAATACGTCCAGGCGTACATCCTGACCAAGTTCATTGCGGAAGCTACGGTAAAATTGCTCCTGGAAAGTATCGATAGTATACATGAGGAGTGCCACATTCAGTGACTGCCTGGTATTATCATCCGTTACAAAGTAGCCCAGCCTGTTCTTGGATTCTATGAGACCGCGGCGTTGCAGTTCACGGTAACCTTTGATGACCGTTTCTCTCGCATAGCCCAGTCCTGAGATCATAGTATTTACAGATGGCAGCGCATCGCCTACACCGATAAGTTTCTCATTAATGGCATTCACAATGCCCTCTACAAACCGCTCATGTTTGGAGTAGGATGGTACGCCATCCAGCTCCTGAATCTTGTCCAATATCGTCTTCATGACTGCAAATATTTGTGCTTTACCCGGCTATTGCCTATTCTGCTACCTCTATTTCAAGAACACGGCTATGCAATTTAGTGGAAGTAAACAAATCCAAGCCTACTTTCATCAGGTAATCTCCCGAATATACTTTTCCGTTCACTGCTTCATCCGGGTTCTTACCAGGCATCAGGTTTACTTCTTTCACCCGGTAGCTGGCGGTGGGGTTCAGTCCCTGGCACTTTACGGGTAATACTACCTCTGAGTAACGGGGATGAATGTCGTAGGTATACAATACCGCCTGTTTACCAGACTCACTGACGTACATCGTTGCTGTATGGTTACCTTCATAAGGAGATACCAGGCGGTACTGCTCCCCGTTGAAAATAGTGTTTTTGAGCTTGTTATACGTAGCTACGGCAGACTGACAGAAGGTTTGTTCTTCCTCGCGCAGCCCTTTAACGTTGATGTCAAATCCCAGCTTGCACTGCATGGCTACATCTACTTTAAACTTAATGCCCGCATCATGGTTCCAGCTGGTAACGTGTGCCGCCATGGACTTGGCAGGGAAGAACTGCGAATAGCCCCACTGAATATACAGCCTTTCAATAGGATCGGTATTGTCGCTGCACCAGAACTCTGTGAAATAACGCAGACCTTCATAGTCTGTACGTCCGCCACCACCAGAGCAGAGCATCATCGGCAGATTAGGATATTTGGCCTTTATACGGTCCAATACCTTGTACAGGCCACGTACATAGTCCACATACAGGTTACCCTGCCGATCTTTCAGATATGGAGAGTAGATATTGGTGATAGGGCTGTTACAGTCCCACTTCATATAAGCCAGCGTTGGATTCTCTGTCATCAGGTGATCTACCACGTTAAACACATGGTCTTGCACCGCAGGATTGCTTAGGTCCAGCACCAGCTGATTCCGGAAGTAGTAGTGCTCACGGTTGGGCAACAAGATGACCCAGTCAGGATGTTTTTCAAACAACTCACTCTTCGGATTTACCATTTCAGGCTCTATCCAGATACCGAACTTTACACCTGCATCCGTAGCACCCTTTACCAGAGCAGGGATACCGTTAGGCAGCTTGCTGGTTGTTGGCTGCCAGTCTCCCAGCCCCTGGGTATCGCTCTGACGGGGGTATTTATTGGCAAACCAGCCATCGTCCAACAGGAACATGTCTACACCCAGGAACTTAGCTTCTGCAAACAGTCCGTTGAGCTTTTGTTCGTTAAAGTCAAAATAAGTGGCCTCCCAGTTGTTCAATAACGTCAGCCGGTCGCCTTTCCCGTCTTTCAGCTGATAGTTGCGCGCCCATCTGTGAAGGTCGCGGCTACCTTTGCCCGTACCCTTATTGCTATAGGTGAAGATGAAGGCAGGCGTTGTAAAGACTTTACCAGGGTCCAAGGTATAGTCAGACGCATCAGGGTTAATACCTGAGACCACCCGCAGATTATTTTCATTATCTACTTCAAAAGTGAAGCGGAAGTTGCCTGTCCAGCCGAGAGTACCCATCAGCACTTCGCCATCATGCTCACGCGGTGTTTCACCCAGGCCTACGGTAAAGAATGGGGACACCAGCATATTGGCACGGGCACCCAGTTTGGAGTCTACTACCTTTTTACCGAAGTTGAGCGGCACAGTGCTCATGTTTACTTCCTTCGCCCAGTCGCCGCTGAACTCCGTCAGGAAGTACCGGTTTCTTTTCCAGTACAGCATGGAAGAGGCATACCGGTTGATGTTAACCGGCTTCTTTTCATTGTGACTGATCTCTGACCAGGACTCGATAATATTATCTTTTGCGAACGTCCGGTAGTACAATTTCACCTGAACAGGGTATACAACGTCTTTCAGTGAAATGACTGTTTCCGTTACATCAGGAGATACCTGCTTTACAGTATGAGACACGTAGGTCAGTACAGTAGCCTGATTACCATCATTATGACGGATGCCGAAGGCAGGTTCAAAGTAGGTTTCAGTACCAGAGACAGGGTAAGCTTCCCATGCCTGTCCGTCACTTTTGGATTTCAGTTTGGGTAACAGATGGTTATAGTCGGCTGCGGCAGACAAACGGGGGCCCAGGTATAGCTGATACAGCCGGCCATTCTGGGCAGTCTGAAGTACAATTTCTGTTTCATTCGTGGCAATGTGGATAGTTTCTGACCTGACTGTGGCATGGGCAATGGCAACCAGGAATAACAAAATAGACACTAGCTTTTTGGTCATGGGTACAATTAATTTAGCAGCTTATTTGCTGTTGATTTTCAAAAAAAGAACATCTTTAGCGGGAATTTGCAGATACTGGTCAACCGCTACCTCCGTATGCGACCAGAGATCACGCACAGTATAATGAGCAGCCGGATTCAGTCCGAGTCTTTCTAATGGTAACTTCATTCTACGTGGATTCTCTGTATAATTGAAAACGGCATAGTAAGTATTGCCTTGGTCGTCTTTTAGTGTAAACTGATCTTCAGACTGCACGCCAGTACCTTCTACAGGCCGGAAACTACGGCCTTTTGCCACAGCATTCACCTCTGCATTGGTCAGGAACTGCCTGGCTCTGGCTTTACCTTCCTCACTACCGCCTTGACTGAAGTCATCACCAGCGATAAAGAGTCCGGTTACCACTGCCGAAGTAACACGCGCCCGGTTCTCTCCTTCAGATGCCTGTTGTAATACCACGTGATCAGCATCGTTATACTGGTATATCTTATTTATCCACCAGCCATAGGAGACCGCATTCAGCGTGTATTCCGTATCCTTGATCTTATTCCAGGCATCGCAGGCTATTCTGCGGGACTGGGCATATTGTGCAGGGAAGATCGGCGCAATTGACAGGTTAATATACATATCGCCGAAGTATTTGTCAAGTAGTTGCATGCCGTAATTATAGGCAGCGATGCCTGACCTGATTTCCGGGTTATACCACTTATCGGCATTGATAGCGCCATGTGCCATGAAATCCACCTTGACGTACTCGAACCCGCAACGGTGAAAGAGCGCAGCTACTTCTTTCATTCGCTGGGCTATTGCCGGATGCGTAGGATCTATCGCATATGCACCGTCAATATCCTGTGGTTGCCCATTGGCATAGAGGTATACATCTTTGAAGGTATATCCCGGCGCTTCTTTAATTGTCGCTTCCGGACGTTTGCCCCAGTCAGTGAAGGGCGTCCAGTAGATACCTGCCGTCTGTCCGTTGGCCTTACAATGCTTTACAAAATCTTTTAGCTGCTCCTCAGTAAATTTGTCCCATCCGGAGTCCAGCCCTATTACTACTTCTCCATCCTTATTGACAAAGTGATGTGGCTGCAGGTGCTGGTGAAAGAAGTCAGATACCTCAAGGGCTTTTTCGTAGGTAAGGTTAAATTGTAATACACCCCAGCTGTTCCATCCCACAGGCATTGCCTTCTTCCAGGGCCTGGGGGGCGCGATGGTTGCGTTAGCAGTACCATAAGTCTCCATACCCGTACGCCAGTCGGAGAACACACCAATCATCACTTTCGGCGACCGGATCACCTTACCTTCCTTTGCACCATGCGGTACCAGGTCGCGGGTTGTGGCATCTGCCACTCCGCCATAACACGTGAGAGTATACCGGGTATCGCTACCTGCTTTATTCATCATTACGGCAGATTTCCAGAAGTCGTGCTCTACTGACCCCACGACAAGACCCTGGCGGGTGTCGCCGTTAAAGACAGCCGTAGCCTCATAACTGGTAAGTGAATCAAATGTGACCGGGTGTGACCGGAAACGTATCCACTTATCATTATCAAAGGGAATGAATAAAGCGCGCTTTTCACCGGCCCCCAGTACAGTAGTCATATCTGTAAGGTTTACCGGCGACATATAATTTGACGCGATGGTACCGGAACGGGCCTGTAGTGTAAAGTCAGTCAGCAGATAGTCCTTACCCGGATACTGGTAAAAGGACTGTACCAGCGTAGGCAGCTGCGCATCGCGGTAAGTCACCTTCAGTACGACGCCTTTGCCGAATGCGTCCTGTACCTGCTTAACAGTAATAGCATGACGGGCATAGTCTTTTGTGGTGATCAACCGCCCATTCCACCTGCATGAGGCAAACAACTGGAGGTCAATATTACCTTCCACCCTCTTCAGGTGCAACGTCTTATTATCCTGATTGTATTCAATAGTCCAGTCGGAAGGCGCTGCGGCATGCGCTACGCCAGACAGGAAAAGCATGAGTGCCGCTATCATTATCTGCGGCAGTACCTGTAACATCTTTCTCATAGTAATGATAAAAGCAGGCCGGCTACACCGTGCAGCCGCCTGCTCTTTTAAAGATAAATATTAATAGTAAGTAAACCCAGGCATCTCAGCCTGAGATTCTGTAAGAACCGTACGTGAAGATCTCCCTTCATACGGCTCCGGTTATCTAAACCGTTGGTTTACTACCTAGGAGTTCCCAATGAACAAATAAC
>NZ_JAICCF010000004.1 GCF_019492185.1 Chitinophaga rhizophila | reverse complement strand
AACTGAAATACAGATGAAATAAAAAACTATATCTTGAGGAGAGTTCTTTGAGTAAAAAATCCGTTCGGGCTGTTGCAGCCTGGATAGGAAATGGAGTTTGGGAGGGTATAGGTATGGGTTCAATGGGAAGGAGAATGATAACGAGGTGAAGGGAGAGGGGATGCAGTTGGACTATGGAAGTAGGATTTATGACCCAAGACTTTCTCTGTTTTTGACTGTAGACCCCAAAGAAAAGGAACTTCCCGAATGGGGTACCTATGTTGCATTTGGTGACAATCCTGTAAAAAACATTGATCCCGATGGTAAAAAATTTTATGACTTTAATGAAAGAGGTGAATTTATAGGAATTACCCATAATAACTTTTTCCATAATATTTTTCACAGAACTGGCAGAATAGTTGACAAAGAGGGAAATCAGAAAAGACGTTTTGGGTTTGCTAGTGGAAGAGAGGATAGAGCAGAGATAGAGAATGGAACTATAAAGCGAATTATAATTGTTAATGATGCAAAATTGAAAGAATTTATGGCTGTTGCGGGAGCTTTCAGTGCAGAGAATAAGACAGAAAACAGAGGCTTTGAAGATAGGTATGACTACATAAAGGAAGAAGGGAAAGGTGGCGGAAAGTTGGATTTTTCTTATACATGGATTCCCTTTGAATATAAAAATGCTCCAAAGTTTCCATTAGAGCAAAAATCAACACAATTATATCTTCCACCGGCATCGATGAAAGGAGCTCCAGAATATGCGCACAACCATATGAACTTTGGGAATTATTTATTTGGTCTTGCTTCTGAAGCTATGGGATTCACCTTATTGGAAACGGCAGGCGGTGCACACTATAATTCCCTTTTTAATTCAAAATCAAACAATTACGAACCGCAATTAGATTCTGGGGATGATCAGCGCTCCATAAAATTGGGGTTCGAGTACGGTAAGAGCCTACGCTATGATAGGAAATTATTTATCGCAGGACATGGCAAGACAACTTGGAAAATTATTGATAATGATAACTAATTCGTCAATCCCACGATTTGTGCTTACAGCATCAAACCATTTATTGTTAGATGGTGGACATATTAGAGGAAATTAAGGTTGAGTAAAAGCATGTTCAACTGTAAGATAGGATTTACAGGTCTTTGCGTTTCCTTTGAGCTGATTTCTTATATCTTGTGAGGTGCAATACTCTCTTTCAAGTTTTAATTACTTTCAACATAGATTTGCGAAAAATGAAACTCAAATTTGTAATAACCATTATTTTTTTTCCTTTTTTATGTGTTTGCTGTAACAACGAACAGAAACATAATCACGAAGCTAATCTGCGTTTCGTAAATCAATTTGGTCATGAAAATTTCAATGCGTTTAAAAGGTATTCAGCTGGGTTGAGATCCCTTGATAAGGATGGGGACCCAATATTGATAATTTCTGATAATTTTCCTAGTTGCGATGACTGTGCTGGAACATATCGTTTAATATTCCAGAGTGGTTCAAATCACCTTAAAGAAATCTCAAGCTTGGGCGAAAATGCAAGCTGCTGTTTTGCTGATACCTCTGCAATAATAAAGGCTGCAAGAGTTTTTATGACTTATGGCCTAAATTTTATTCAGATTGACTCTTCGTCCAATATAATGGTCTCGGTCAACTCTAAGAGGCCTTTTGATCTGGTAAAATTATCAGCATCAACTGATAATTTCATTACATTTGATAACACTAGGTGGAAACGATTAATAGGTAATTGGTACGAACGACAGGATTGACAGATGATTCTCCTTCTGCATTGTTAGGAAATTATTCCTATCCTTACCGATAGCATGACTTCCAAGATGTATTATACCGGAGAAAAGATATAAATTCTATGAACGCATGTTCGAGTGAGGTGAGTTAAGTCCAATAGTATGATTGAGCTCACTTAAATGTAGTATTCATCGAACATTAAGAGAAGTAGACGATAGCACTTTGGTGAGTATTCCTACATGAAATATTGTAAGGCTGGATGGAGTCTACATAACTGGTAGGGCAGTTGCCGGTATAGACAAGCGAAGAGCCTAAGTGGTAATAGCTTATTTGGTTGAATACAGATTTTCCCATGCCCTGCCGCTTAGTTTAATCGGCATGAGTTACTTTGTATATAGGAATACATTCCTGGCATAAAATGATGGCGCCTTATAGGTTAATAATATGCGAAATTTACTATAGCTGTTTGTAATGTTGATGGCTAGTTGTATCGATGAAAGAACAGACGTATCAGAACTGCATGAAAAGTATTTTTTCTGGGTAGATACGGTGGCTATCGATACTAAGAAGGGAATTGTTATTTCCGATAGCCTAATTATACAAATGTATGTGAATGGGAAGTATCAATCAATCATAGATACAAATCCATGAATTGATAATCAATTAAAGAAAGGGATTTATTCGGCTTCACTTACCTGTCTTAGTCGTTATGACGACGCATCGAAGTATTTGAGTAACCTGGATAGTGTAGAAATTGATGAAGAACTAAACATTCCCGTTTTTACAAAAAGGCGTGTAGATTTTTATACATTTTATTCATTGTACCAGTACTTCTCTTTGCGTGCAAATCCAACTCCTGAGGAATGCGGAACTATGCTTAGTCGAGGAATGAGTAAATTTGGCTTTTCCATGGATGATGTGCAGATGCATTTGTATGAACTTGAATCTTTAAACAACGCTGTTATAAAACTTACTGCATGCGGTGGAAGGAATGATAATAAAGAGCGGTTTCAGTGACTAACTTTAAAGGATACTATCAGGTTAAATGATCCTATGTACCTTTTTTACTTGTAAGCAGCGCTGGCTTTAGCATCTCTGATATAGGTATCAATAAGGTCGTAAGCTTTGGAACTGCTACATTTGTGAACCAAATCGAGAATTGAAAGAGTGGCAAAAGGCTCATACAGTTTGACTATTTTAATGACTTTTAATGAACCATTTATCGATAGCAGAATTATCGCATTTAGAATTACATGATCAGAAATTAATCTCATTCAAGATTGATTTTGGAGGTAAAAATATTGAATTGAAATTTTTCATATATAAATGACATGGATGCTCGATAAAACGAGCTTGAAGTATTTTTCTCTGATATATCGAATTGGAGGAGTTCCGAGTTTGCTGGATTAATAACACATGGCGTAGATGTGGCCAGCCACCATGTAGATCTAGCGGAATCAGGATCTGGTTATTCTTTTGAAATGGTGCTATTATGTGGATTTGGGAATCCCGGTTGGGAGTTTTCTTTCAATTTCATGGAATGTCAGATACAAGTTGATAATTAGTTGAAGAATAAGGTTTTGAGGCTGTATCAAAAATAAATGAAGAGACTATAAAATATATTGTGTAAACACATAGTCAACTGATCAAATTCGACATCTGTTTTCAAAGATAGTAATATATTGATGGAGCACCAGCCCCCAGTTATGGAGCGGCATGCTCCATTTCTTTTCAATGTTCATTATAGCCAGGTAAACGGCCTTTTGAGCTGATGCATCGTCCGTAAATTGAACTTTGGTCTTAGTATATTTACGGATGCCCCTGTTAAGATTTTCGATGGTATTTGTGGTATACATGATTTTGCGGATCTCCATGGGGAAGTCAAAGTAGCTGGTAAGATTCTCCCAGTTGTTCTCCCAGGATTGGATTGCATGTCTGTATTTGGCTCCCCACTTATCAGAACAAGCGGCTAGCGCATGCTCTGCAGCTGCGCGATTAGGTGCTCCATAAACTTCCTTCAGATCAGCACAAAACTCTTTCCTGTCCTTCCATACCACATATTTACAGCTATTACGTATCTGATGGACAATGCAAAGCTGAGTAATTGTTTGTGGGAATACGCCTTTTATAGCATCTGTAAAGCCTTTTAAGTTATCAGTGCAGGCAATTAATATGTTCTCTACACCACGAGCCTTTAAATCAGTTAAAACGCTCATCCAGAATGAGGCAGATTCAGTTTCTGCCATCCACATACCTAACACCTCTTTCAATCCATCATTTTCACTGTTGCGGTCACGGGGAATATTAAGCGCAAGGTCTCCAAGGGTTTCTGTCTTTACCTTCTTTTTGTAGGATCCATTTCGGCTGTTTCCAGAGTTACGGCCCTCAGGGCTATGTTTTTCATAACCGAGGTGTTCGTCAAGTTCAGCTTTCAACATCTCCTCCACACCCTGCTTAAACAGGCTATTAAAAAAGGATTGAAACTCTTCTTTACTCTTAAACTGCTTGAAAAACTCTTTTGAGAATTGTGGTTCTTGTTTGTCCATGGTACTGTATTCAAAGTTAAAAAATATCGGGGCAAATCCAGCCGCCGTACCCAGCAGGTGTCGTTTCGTTCGGCTCCGCTACGCTACGCCTCACTTCACTCCCCCTGCTGGTGGTATTAACTCGATACAGTTGAATATATACTTACACAAAGAATTTTACACTACCTTGTTCAGGAAACTTCGCGATATCGTTTAACCGTCTAAGCATAGAAGGGTCTTTTAAGAGTTCTCATTTTCTTTTGCAAAGGATATAAAAAATATTGTTTACAAAAGAAAGTGCCATGTATTTGTCTAGTATCTCAGATGTTAATCATATGTTTTCTGTATTTTCTTTAGTCGGATATTTATTTTTAACGGTACTAATATTTATGAAATTTAGTATGCGAAGGGTATCAATGTTGTTACCTCTGCTAATTTTATGGTTGCTAAGCGGAAGAGTTATAGCATTTAAAGATTTTCATGATGGTAGAATCATTGCAGGATGGTACTATTTGGAAACAGATTCTTTCAAATTATGTAAAGAAAATGATAATTGTGAGAGTGTTATATTAGATGAAACTAAGGTTCAGATACTGCCGTTATGGCGTATAAGCATCACCAATAAATTTGCAAACAGAGTGATTTTTATCGGGCCGTTTACTTGGAAAAGTTGTTATGAGGTTTTTGAAAATCAAATGAATATAAGGTTGTCTTTTCTCAGCGCAACACCGAGCAGTATTCCTTGGAGATCGCCTTAACTTTATGGGATAAATCGAATCAAATATTAGTTAAATATGTGGAGGATGATACAGGTCATGTCTTGGATGACAGTTTGGTGTTTTACTAAGCCTATCGTTTTTGCAGTTATTAATTATTGCTTACAAATCATAATGAGTGGTGGTTCAGTCTGATAAGATAAGACAGTCGGATAATATTTGAAGCAGCTGGTCGTGTGTCGTCCAGCTGCTTTTCTGTCGCTCGAAGTATAAATTGTAGAAATCGTTATTTAAGTGCTCATTTTGATTTCTAGTACATGGTCAGAATAGCCTGTCTCCCTCATACTCCGGTTTGTTGTTATAAAGCGCTGGGAGTAATACTGCTAAGAGTATAGCTGCGGACAGTATAACAACCTGACTTTTAAATACGCCTACTAGCCCTTGAAACGCCACATCTGGATTTCCTTTAGCACCCCGTACCGCGCACACCCTCTCCACAAATGCCCCCTACACCTCTCCTTTAATTTCCCTACTTTTGCCCCCATGAAAGACTATAAGAAACATTTCATCGTCCCGGCACCGCCGGAAGATTTGTACAAGGCCTTGACTAATCCTAACACGATCCGCCTGTGGACCGGCGAGCCTGCCGAAATGTCTACCGAGCCGGGTACTGAGTTCGCCCTTTGGGACGAAAGCATTGTGGGGATGAACCTGGAGTTTGAAGAGGATAAGATGATTGTGCAGGAATGGTACTTCGGCGAACAGGAAGAACCTTCCATTGTCACGATTAAACTCCATCCAAATAAGAAAGGAACTGACGTAGAACTGAGACATACCAACATTCCTGATGAGGCATACGATGACATCGTAGGCGGCTGGAATGACAGTTATTTTGGAGCGCTGATAGACTTTTATACCGAATAGTGATGAAGGCCGCAACTGTCAGCGAACTGAAGAAAGAGTTGCAGGAGGTTCCACCGGCACAGCTGGTGGAATTATGCCTGCGTCTGGCAAAGTTCAAAAAAGAGAATAAGGAGCTGCTGAATTATCTGCTGTTTGAGTCGCACGATTTGCAGGCTTATATCGAAGCCGTTAAGCAGGAGATGGATGCGGCTTTTGATGACGCTCCGAAGCAGCATGCCTATTTTGTAAAGAAGCATCTACGCAAGATCCTGCGCACGACTAACAAACATGTCAAGTACACCGGCTCGAAACAGGCTGAAGTGGAATTGTTACTCTATTTCTGTACTAAAGTGAAGAAGGGCGGCTTTAAGATAGGAGACAGCGTGGCACTTACTAAACTCTATTTGCAGCAGGTGAAAAAGATCGAGAAAGCCATCGCACAGCAACACGAAGATCTGCAATATGACTACCAGCGGCAGCTGGAAAGCTTATAAACAGGTTACTCAGCACTTTCAGACATATCCATCTCCAGTAACTTACTCATGCCGGCATACTCTGCAGCAGCCTCCGGACACAACATCGTTCCCAGCGACGCAACTGCGTTCCTGGCCAGCGTTTCAATGTCTGAACTGGTGGTAAGGAAGGTAGGGGTATGCTCCTTCATCTGGCGTAACAGGTTGTTTTTGTGCTGAAGGGATAGACCAGCCAGGGCTTTCAATCTTTCTGTGGTGGTATTATATAGCTCTTCGTAATAAAAAAGGATGTTCATATAGTCACTTGTTTGTCCAACAAATGTATGCCTTAGGCTATAATCAAAGCCATATGGAAATCTTATGATCCATAAGATTTAGTTATAGATGGATTTCGCTAATTTGATGAAGCGCTTATTCAGTTCACTTGTCTCTCCTTTACGCTGGATAAAGTAAAAACTGCGCTCAATACGCAGACCTTCAAACTGTAAAATTGCCAGCTCTCCTAATTGTAACTCCTTGACAATAGACCTTGTAGATAGAAAACCAACACAGCCGGATTCTACCAGGAAGTTCTTTAACGCTTCCGTACCGCCGAGACGTACATTTATTTTCAGATCATCCAGCCCGATCCTGCTTTTCTTGAGGCCCTGCTTAATTGCCTCCAAAGTCCCGCTGCCCCGTTCCCGGATTGCCAATGGCATGTTCAGAATCTCTTTTACAGGGTATTCTTTCTTACGTACCAGTGGATTGTTATGACTGCATACCGCCACAATCTGATCCTTCAGAAAGGGCTGATAAGTGACATTACTAAGCTTTCCCTTTTCTTCCGTCACGCCGATGTTAATCTCTTTGTTGAGCAGTGCGTCCAGCACAATCTCACTATTCCTGTTCAGCAAAGAAATTTCTACGCGCGGATACTCCTGGTTAAATGCCGACATCACTCGCGGAAGAATGTATAATGCTGCCGTCGTACTCGCGCCCAGGTTCAGCATGCCCGACGCCTGCAGCTTGTCCTTCATCACAGAGAGGTCAAACTCTGTCTCCTGCTGTATCATTTTGACAGTGAGTAAACGCTTGTATAACAGCTGACCCGCCTCTGTCAGTTCGATATGCAGCCCCTTCCGCTCGAATAGTTTCGTTTGGTACTGTTCTTCCAGACTTTTGATATGATTACTCACTGCCGGCTGCGAGATAAACAATACCTCGCTGGCCTTTGAAAAACTCCGCTCGCGCGCTACCTCCATAAATACCTGATGCCGGGTCGATAACATAGGTGAATATTTGTTTCCAAGGTATTCAAAATACCCGTCCGCTCCAAAATGATTACAACGCCCCAAATTATCTCAAACATTCTCAGTTAGTTATAAGATTTGTTTGTATAAACTTTCAGAATATTTTGAAAGTTCAATTATAAATGCCTAGGTTTGTCCTATCAAAGCAACCTTCTACCAGTCAACTAAAATGTACCCGGTATGAACACACTCGCTTACATCATCTATCTCCTGATTACCTACCTGATAACTGTGCGTGTTGGCCTTCTCTTTTTTCGTAACGGTAGAATATTTATCATGGAACTGGTACATCAGGATGTATCCCTGACAGATGCTATCAACCGCATACTGCTCGTCGGATACTACCTGGTTAATCTCGGCTATGCCGCCTTAATGATCAGCACCTGGGATACGATTCTTACCTGGACTGACCTGCTGGTCTCCATCACGGTGATGACGGGTAAGATAGTCACAACCCTGGCTGTCATGCACTACATCAACATGCTGGTCATCTATTTCATCGGAAAACGCAATCAATCAATCCTTCACCCTTAAAAAATTGTAGTATGGAAAAGTCTGTCAACTTCATCGCTTACCTCGTTTACCTGCCTGTAGTCATCTTCCTGACCTGGTACGTTGCACACACTTTATTCAAAAACAGCAAAGTGTTTATGCTCGATATCTTTCAGGGGAAAAGTGAAATCGCCATAGCTACCAACAAACTTTTTGAAACAGGCTTCTACCTCATTAACCTGGGCTTCGCTTTCTGGATCATGGAAATCGGTTACGATGTCATTGGTAACCGGGACATGCTCGAAGCGCTGAGTACCAAAATAGGTGGTTTCTGCATCAACCTCGGTCTCATGCTCTTCCTGAACCTTTACCTGTTCTTTCGTGGTAGAAGAAAGGCGAGAGAAAAGACACATGCCCTGACGCTGATGCCAAAAACGGAAATGTAATCCGCGGTCTGTCACTATCCCTATGCCTCCGGCCTTTCCTGTTTCGTTAACCTCCCGCTTCAGATGCTACGGCTATTGCCCTGGCATCTTTGGCGTTTTCCATACTCATAAAATAACGTCTGCTCCCGCAACGGAACAGGCGTCCTGATTTCCTACATTACTTCGCTACTGCAACAGTAGTTTCTTTGTTACTACCTTACTTCCATATACCAACTTCAACACATATACACCCTTTGGTAGCTGCGGAAGATACAGCCTCATTTCCGGCTGCGCCTTCGCGGCATACACCTGCTGGCCGTTTAGGTCGTAAATGAACAAATGTCCCTCCCCGCTGTAATGGCTGATCCTGATCTTCGTTTGACCGTCTATTGCCGGATTAGGTAGTATCTGCACCATCATTTCCTGCTCCTTATGCCCCGATTCTTGTCCGACTGCGGCGGTTACCGCTTCCGGCGCATTATTCGCCAGTACTACTGTACCATAACCTGCCGTATTCTCATAATTAAACAATGTTCCAAACCATACCGCCTGACCATCTCTCGCCCCACCATTATCATCATCGTCATAGGCTACGTCAAAGCCAAGCGCCATTCCCGCTGCTGGTGTAATTCCCAGCTGTGACCATGGTATTGCCATCTCAATGGTATATCCACCGGCAATAGCGGCATACGCATGCTGTACGCCTGTAACAGCTACCTTGCTGAACAAGCCGCTATTGTTGTATGCCTTAATAAACTGATTGTCCCTGCCGTCAAACGTTGCTCCCTTATTATTGTTCGCGTCAATAAAGACCTCTACGGCGTCATTATCCCACGGGTCAGGCGAGTCTGCATGCAACGCTCCGTCCAATACCCTCACGCCTATATACAGGTTGTTCGCATCCCATAATATCCCAAACGTAGCGGTGTTGTTTGGTGAACCGGTGGTCACTTTACTGATGCTTTGTGACAGGTTCCAGCTGCTTTCACTCAGACTGCCATTTACTGTAATCGCTCCGCTGGCTGGACGTGCCAATATGGTACCCGGTTGGTCAGGATCAATCACACTACCCACTCTAACCTGTACCTGGTCGCTGGATGTCAGTGTTCCGTCGCTGACGGTCAGTTGAAATACATAGGTACTGCCATTGGTCAATCCGGTGATAAGTGGTGTCGCTATTGCTGTGTTACTAATCGTTGCTGCCGGACCGCTCACCTTAGTCCAATTATACGTCACTGCATTGCCTTCAGGATCTGACCCGCTACCCTGCAAACGCACGGATGTACTATTCGCTGCAAGCGTAATATCTGCGCCGGCATTGGCTACCGGCGGCTGATTCTGCGGCCCGCTGCACATTGTCAGGTATACTGTGCCGAATACAGCGGGATTGGTAAATGCAGTAGTGTTGGTAGCAAATGACGTCACCTGTGCATCGCGCGTGCCGTTATTATCATCGTCGTCAATCTGTATGTCAAGTCCGATAGCTTTTCCTACGGATGGCGTACTGCCAATCGTACTCCACGGTATCGCGACTTCCAGGTTGTATCCCGCTGTGGTCGCATATTGCCTGAAATTGATTCCTGCTGTTCGGCTGACTGAATTAGCGCCCGTATGTATCACATTGTCATTCCAACGGAAACCCAGCTGAAAGTCATTGGAACCATCATACGCACTGCCTTTGCTGTTGTCGCCATCCAGAAAGATTTCCACGACATCATCTTCCCACCAGCTGGCTCCTGAATCTGATATCCGCGTAGCGTCATTGACCTCTACCAGCAAGTAGAGGTTGGTATTGTCATACAGCGCCCGCCATTTACCTGCATAGTCCGGCGGCAGATTGCCCAATACCACATTGCTGATATTCCTTACGGGTGCAATGGCCCATGCAGCGTCAATTGTATTGTCTATCACCGGCGCTGTGCCCACTACCTGTGCTATGACCGGCGATATACAAGGCGGGTTGTCATTGTCTGCTATCGTGATCGTAGCAATGGTGTCTCCGCCCAGTTTATAAGCTGCATCCGGGAGCAATGTCAGCCGGATCGTCTCAGGGCCTTCAAAGATCGCGTCATTCACAGGGGTAATATTAATCACTGCGGATGGTTGTGCCGGGGTTAATATAATGTTGCCTGTCAACGCTGGCAATGCGGTATAATCACCCGCTGTCGCGCTTCCTGTTACGGTATACCTCACACTGATCTGCTGTGACAGGGAGGAGGTACTTACGGTAAATCTTCCTGCTGTGCCATTTTCTGAGGCATTCGGTAAAGTCGCCACCACATTTACACCAGGCAGTATTGTCACTTTCCGTGTAGCGGTGAAATTCCCGCTTGCTGTCGTTGCGGTAATTGTTGCGGTGCCAATGCCTGCTGCGGCTACTTTTCCTGTGGCATCTACGGTCGCTACTGCGGTATTTGAGCTGCTCCATGTCACGTTTTTGTTGGTGGCATCCGAGGGTATAATATCGGCAGAGAGCTGCAATGTCTGCCCCTGCGTCAATGTGGTATCATTACCGGGTTTAATGCTTACCCCCGATACGGGAATATTGATGTTCTGGATAATCAGTTGGAAATTGGTGTTACGATTCAGATAAGCGCCGGATTCCGCATTCGTTACTGTAAGGTTATTGAACGTTGCCGTGGTAGATCCTGCCTGCACGTAAAGCCCGAAGCCCCCATAAACATCCGACGGTACATCCCTGACTACCGGGTCCAGCCCTGTACCATCAATAGTAGTATTATTGAATACCAGGTGATGCAGATTATTGCCGTAGATCTGTATCCCGTCGCGCTGAGAGCGCAGGATGGTGTTATTGTCAAACTGCATGTTAAAGATTCCGCTGCCACCGGCATAGAACTCGATAGCTCCCCGCTTCTGATCCCACAGGTCATAGCTGGTGCCGCAGCCTATCATCGTATTCTCATATACCTTAATCAGGTCTCCCGGATACTCAAATGTAAATCCGGGGAAGTCATTGGTAAACCGGATAGCCGATCCGCCCACGCCATCTTTGATCAGATTATGATGCACTTCATGCCCGGTGCCGCCGAATATAGCAATACTACCTGCGCGCCAGTTGTTTTCAATAGTGTTATACCTGAAAATGTTATTCCGGCAAGTGGCATTATTGCCCGCTACGTTGGCCGGCCATACTGCCAGTCCGTCGTCGCCATTATTCCTCACGCTCGACTGCTCCACCACCGAATTAGATGTTCCCTGACAGAAATTCACGCCATCTGCATAGTTATTTCGGATCCTGCACCTGGATATTACCAGGTCCCTGGTAATATCAATAGGGTAGGGAGGATCGTAACCTGCTATCCAGAAACCGCACTCAAAGTGCTCCACCCAGATATCATGTATACGCGAGCCGGTGCCATAAGTACCCATAAAACCCTTGTAGGTTTTATACATTTCACCGGGCAATCGCGGATTGGCTTCATCATACTTCAGGCGGTCATTGTTGATTGTACTAAGCGTAAAATGAGAGATCTCCACATTGCTGGCGCGGCCCATAAATCCACCGTAAAATTGCTTATCTGTCGAGAAATACACTTCCGTATACCAGATGCCTGCGCCCTGAATTTTCATGTTACTGACATTCAACGCCACTTTATCGCTTAACAGGAAGCGGCCTGCGGGAATGTACACATGTTTCCCCTGCGCAGCTGCTGCCGCTATACAGGCATTAAACGCAGCGAAATCATCCGTCTGGTCATTGGCTACGGCCCCATAATCGGTTACCGACAGAAAATTTGCAGGTTTGGGTAATGCCGCAGGCACCGCTTCCAGTTCGACGTAGTCAACACCATATCTCAGCGCATCATTGTGATCTTTACGGATACTCAGTTTGTCGCCGGCATTAAGAGGGGCGTCCAGCCGGAAATGTACTTCGTCAAAACGCATAAACGTCTTTCCGCCTGGCGTCTGTACGGGATCTGCCGCAGGAAAATACTGGTAAGCCCAATAGGAAGACAAATTGATCGTGCGCACCTTAACGCCATTCACATAGAGTCCCAGCGAACCCGTTCTACCTGCGCCGGTGTTATCATCCGGTAGGGTGAAACGCAGGTTAATACCCTGTGCTGCCTGGGTAAGACTCCATTCAACACTCGCGCCATTGCTTGGCAGACTGACGTATTTCTGGTCAGAGGCTTCAGACGCAATTTGTGTCTGGATAAACTGGGGTGATTGCTGTAAAGCAGCGCCTCCTTCAAGTGCCGCATTCTCAGCTTCATAACGGATGTAAGGTAACTGGTACGCACCTCGCGGTAAACCATCGCTCTGCGCAGCAACGTATTTACTTTGCATCAGTAACAGCATACAATATAGAAGGAACTGCCAGCAGCGCAATGGGCTACGGCGTCCCAGCCGGGCAGGATGTACCTGCGTAATGGAAGCGGCATATACCGCTTTCGAGGGAAAAGAAACGGGTTTTCTCATTATTGTAGGTATTTGGAGACAAGTGTAATTGCCAGGGGCGACTCATTTTCAACAACGTGGTAATAGTTTTCATCCGTGGTAGTACCAAAGGAAGATAAGTCGGCTGAAACGGGCAAGTTGTATGAAGAAAATATAGAAAATACCGGCACTAAAACAGGTAGATAGATCGGTAATGTATTGGATGTCAAAGTGCTGTGAATATATCAGCAACTTACATGATATAGCCACTCTGCAATGCCGATGACTGCCAGAGCCCGATAAAAAATGAGGCTTTCCGCCCTCTTTTTTAAGGGATAAATTTGTTTAATTTAGCGCCATATTACCTATCCCTATATTATGGAGCTCAAAGCGCGTTTTTCCCAGATCGGTTATGTTTTAATCGGACTATGGCTTCTCTTCTATGCAGCAATGGCATTCCTCGGCTACGGCTTGTCTATACTGTTAATTTTTAAAGGATTATCCCTGTTTGTCGTTGGCGCAAAACCATTCACTTATACGGTCACTTTAGGAAAGGACAAAATCCGCATCGTGTGGTACAAATACTTTATCAAAAGGACGATTACCAAAGATATTCAGCTGGTAACGCTGGAAATTATCTACGCAGGCTCGACCAATAAACCGGCTGATGCCATTTTAAACGTCTTTGTAGGTAAGAGATGCGCCCACCAGGTGCCGGCGGCTAACGGTTTTGAAGAGGCCGACTTCCGTAAATTGATCGTAAGGCTGGAGAAACTGAAACTCGGTAACGGGGTAGTTTGATGCAAAGATGCCTTCCCTGCATACCACTTTTAGAAAAGATGTAACAACCTACTCCGTTAGTTGTAAACGTGGACCTGTACCGGAGCGGTTACCTCCGGATGGTATGTAAGGAAAGTGCTGTGTAAAGATTTGAAGTGGTCAGTGAAGATAATAGGGATACATACGCGGTATATCACTGCGGTAAAATCACTATCGGATGTAGGTAAACGGTATATATATCAATGGTATAGTCGTATCATCAGTATACAAGCAGCAGGCAGGAGCAGGTTATTCTCTCTGTACTAACAGGTGATAGGCTGCTCTGAGCTTTGCCTGGTGTTGCTGCGGATAGTATGGCATGGCTACCGGAGGTTGCCCTAATTCCTGCGGATAATGCAGGCGGGCAGTATTCACAGGCGCAACTGCTACAATATCTGCGGCTGCATATTGCCCTTCGGATACTACCTGCCCCTGGTACATTGCCCGTATCTGCATTACAACAACCAGTGTGCCTGTACCGCAGATATCTACAGGTATCGTCGCGCCTTCAAAGCGTGCGCCTGCCTTTACGGTCATACTTGTTGTACTCGTGCCGACTACTTTGTTTAATCCAAAGCTGATCAATGCTGTTATTATTTTCACTTCCAGGCTATCTACCCCTTTTACTTTCGCAACGACCTGCGCAGGAATATGTAAGGCTTTCTCTGCCGACAATACCGGCGCTGTTGGCAGAAAACGGTCAATCCCGGTATACTGGTTGAACCGGAATCCCTGCACTGCTGTTACCTGCTGCCTGCCGGCCTGTATCAGCACTTTATTAAGCCGGTTAATATGACTGGTGTCACAACATACATCCAATATTGGTTTGAAGGCGCTTCTTATCAGGGCACTTTGTTTACTTGCTATGCCAAACCGCAGCGCGGCGTTACGGGTTGCGGCTGTCTGCCTCACTACGGCGGGTATACTTCGCAGAAAGTACCTCCCTCCACGGCGATAACCGACCATTTGTGATAACCTGCCGGTAAAGGTGATCAATGATGTTTGCTTTGCCATACTATTTGTATTTGATGATGACTCAAATTACTACAACCTGGTGAGCTGTTACGGAAACATAGATTGAGTATATCCAAAGGAGCAAGGAATCATATTAGATACTTTCTGTGCTGCAAACGAACAACATTAGTTAATCGCAAACCTAGTTACGGATAATGTTAGTTGATATCGAAATTACATTGCTGAAACACAATACCGGCAGCCTATTCCGTAATCCGTTGACGTTTATTTTTACCCGGCATCGGGGCTTATACGCACCCTATGACTGGCCTCCAACTACCATCATTCTTCCAGGCCGATAGCCCTGTTCCGCGTCATATAAGACGAACATGACGGCCTTCCCGGACAGGATATTATCCGTCATCATTATTGTCCGTTACCCGCTACCGGCAACTCCCTGCTGATTTCAGGAAACTCACTGCAGCAGAACTGTCACCGGTATCCTCCTAAAAAACTCTGAAATAAATAACTGTAATGTTGACAATTATACTATATTCATCCTGAATTTCACCGTTAGCATGAAAAACGCCGGGAGTACTGACCGGTATAGGCCTTTAGTGTAATTAGCAAACCTCGAAAACACAACAAAACCCAACGTTATGAAAACGCTCTACGCAATCGTAGCATTGCTGCTATTAACCTGTACCCAGGGTTTTTCGCAGCAGGCTAACCCAGTCACTTATTCAGGAACAGTAACAGATTCATCCGGTATCCCCATCCCCGGAGCGACAGTAGCAGTGAGAAATGGCAACAAAGGAGTGGTTACTAAAAATGATGGTTCCTTTACTATTCAGGCCACGCCCGGCACAATGCTCTACGTTAGCATCGTTGGCTTCCAGCCCAGGGAAGTACTATTAGGAAGAGAAACAAAATTACAGGTCACCGTCGCCTCTCAGGCCAGTAATCTTACCGATATCGTCGTAGTAGGATACGGTACCCAACGAAAGGCGTCTGTCACCGGCGCTGTCAGCACCCTCAAATCCGAAGACCTGGTCAGGACGCCTGCCAGTACCACCTCGGCCGCTCTTGTGGGTAAAATGCCGGGTATTACCGCCCGTGCCACAGATTCCCGCCCGGGTAACGGTACCAACATCCAGATCCGCAACCTCGGTACGCCCCTTTATGTAATTGATGGGGTGCCCTACACAGGTAGTACCGCAACTACTGGCTTCGGATTTACCACCGGCTCCGGACAGGATATTTTCAATAACCTCGGCCTCGACGATATTGAAAATATTACTATCCTCAAGGATGCTTCTGCATCTATCTACGGTCTGCGCGCAAGTAACGGCGTGGTACTCGTCACCACCAAAAAAGGTAAGAAGAATGAACGCCCCAGTATCAACCTTTCCGGTTACTATGGCTTTCAGAACTTTACCCGCTATCCTTACCCTGCCAACGCCGGACAGTACGTACGTGCACTTGTTGAGTCCGAGCAGAATCTGAACCGTGACCCCTCGCTGCTGTACACCCCCGGCGAACTGGCCAAATGGGAGGCCGGTACGGAAAAAGGGTACAAGAGCTACGACTACTACAAAGAAGTGCTGCGGCCCAATGTGCCACAGTACTATGTCAGCGCTAATGCATCCGGTGGTTCCCAGCGCTCCAGCTATTATATGTCTGTCAGTCACCTCAGCCAGGATGCATTGATCAAAGACTTTACATTCGAGCGTACCAACCTGCAGGCTAACATGGAAGCCAGTCTGGCCAAAGGACTGAAAGTTGGTACACAGATCAGTGGGCGCCTTGAAAAACGGCATAATGTAGGCGTTCCCGGCCTGGACGATTATTTTAATCCCCTGCTTAGTATATTCAGTATGTGGCCAACTGAGAGCCCCTATGCGAATGACAACCCCCGCTACATCAACCAGACCCATAATGTCAATGTAAACCCCGTTACCTACAGAGACGATATCACCGGTTATGTAGACGAATGGTGGAGGGGAATGAATGTGAATCTGAACGCGCAGTATGACTTTGATTTCGGTCTGAGTATCAAAGGCATCTATTCTTATAACTACCTGAACGAAGAGTTTGATGGTTTTGAATATACCTGGAACGCATATAAGTATGATGCTGCGACAGATACCTATTATACTGAACCCGGCTTTGGTAACCAGAACCCCTGGCGCGAGCGGCATAAACGTAATGTAATATCCCGTTATGCCCAATTCCAGATGAGCTATGCACGTAAGTTTGGTGCACACAATGTCTCCGCTGTAGCCGCCTATGAGCTGTCAGACTACGACAACTCTTACTATGTGGTACATACTATTCCTACGAATAACTATGTGCCGGTACAATACCTGGTGGAACAGGACTACCTCTCTGACGAATGGAACCTGGAAGCAAGAGCTGGTTACATCGGCAGGATCAACTATGATTATAAGTCAAAATACCTGATAGAATTATTGGGTAGATATGATGGTTCCTACCTGTATGCACGCGGTAAACGCTGGGGCTTCTTCCCGGGTGTATCTCTCGGATGGAGGGTCTCTGAAGAACCCTGGCTCAAAGGACGTTTCGGTAATGTATTGAATGATCTGAAACTACGCGCTTCTTATGGAGAGACCGGTAGTGAGATCGGCTTCTCTAATGGTAATCCGCCGAATGCATTTGACTACATGGCCGGCTATAACTTCAACCAGGGAGGTGCTGTGATGAACGGCAGTTATGTAATAGGCTTGCGCCCGCGTGGCTTACCGGTGACTGAGCTTTCATGGGTGAAGAATAAGTCGGTGAATGCCGGTATTGACTTTACGATGTTTAACAACAGCGTCTCCGGACAGATAGACGTATTTGAACGTCGCCGCTCAGGTTTGCCCGCTGCCCGTTATGACGTGTTGCTGCCCAGCGAAGTAGGGTATTCATTACCAAATGCTAACCTCAATGCCGACGCTACCCGTGGTATAGAAGGTATGATTACTTACATCGGGAAAACAGGCGATGTGAATTACTCCATCGGTGTCAATGGAACCTTTGCCCGGCTGAGAAGTATCAGTACCTACAAACCCCGCTTTGGTAACGCATGGGATAAATACCGGAACTCAATTGAAGACCGCTGGTCTAATGTTACCTGGGGATACCATGTACTCGGCCGTTTTGAATCTGAAGAGCAGATCAGGGACTACGGTGTAGATAACGATGGTCAGGGTAACAGAACTATTTTACCAGGCGATTTTATGTATGAGGATGTGAATGGCGATAAGATCATCAATGGGATGGATCAGCGGCCTATCGGTTATGCGCAGGGCGCTCAGCCATACGTCAGCTTTGGTATCAACGGCAGCGTAGCCTGGAAAGGTATCTCTCTGCGCTTTGACTTTGCAGGGGCCACCATGCAGTCTTACCTGCGTGACTGGGAGTTACGTTACCCATTCCAGAATAACGGTTCGTCTCCGGCCTATATGCTGACCGACCGCTGGCACAGAGAAGATCCATACAATCCATCCAGCAGGTGGATCAGTGGTAAATATCCGGCTATCAGAAAAGACAATACGACCCATGTTAACTACGCTGTAAACGATTTCTGGATTACCAATGTGAGATATATCAGGCTGAAAAATCTTGAGCTGGGATATAGCTTCTCCCGTGATTTCGTAAAGCGTATCGGTCTCTCTGCCGTACGTGTGTATGTCAATGGTACCAACCTCTTCTCCCTGGATAATGTGAAAGAGTATGAGATTGACCCGGAGATCAGTTCTACCAACGGACTGGTATATCCCCAGCAACGCTTGTACAACTTTGGCTTTAACGTATCCTTTTAACCCATCTTAATCGTAGCAATCATGAAACGAATATATATATCCTGCCTGATGGCAACAGGTATCTTACTGCTCACCAGCTGTATGAAAGACTGGCTGGACAGGGAACCACGCACAATCCTGACAGATGAACAGGTCTGGAACGATACCAAACAGATTGTAGCCTTGCTCGCTAACTTCTATGACAGGATCCCATCTGAAACAGGGCTGGGTGATGTGAATGACGGAGCCGATGGAAGACTGTTCCAGTGGCGTAATATGGCCAACTACGATGAAGCTATGTGGAGCGGACAATCCAATGAAGATGGCCGTAATAACATCACTTCCTATGGATTTGGCAGCTGGTATCTCTGGAACTACACTTATATCAGAGACATTAATCTGGCATTGGAGAACATTGAAAAATACGGCGTCTCGCTGACAGAAACCGCCAAGCGGCAATATATCGCCGAGTTGCGGTTCCTGCGTGCGCTTAATTATTTTGACCTGGTGAAGAGAATGGGCGGTGTACCACTGGTAACTACACAGCTTATCTATGACTATTCCGGTAATGTGACCAACCTGCAGACTCCGCGTGCGAAAGAGTCAGAGGTATATGATTTCATTGCTGCTGAAGTAGACGCTATCAAAGATGTGCTGGGTAATGCCGGCAGCACTACCCGTGCCAACAAGTATACCGCACTTGCGCTTAAAAGCAGGGCTATGTTATATGCTGGTTCGCTGGCGAAATATAATAGCCTGATGCCTGCTCCGATTACGCTGCCTGGAGGAGAAGTAGGTATACCTGCCTCAATGGCAAATAGCTACTACCAGAAGGCCCTTGAAGCATCCAAAGAGATCATCAATGGAGGTCCGTATACCCTTTACAAGAACAACCCTGACGCAGGAGAGAACTTCTATGAGGCAGTCACTAAAAAGGCAAATAACAAGGAAGTGATCTTTGTAAAGGACTATTTGTTACCTACACGGAAGCATTGGTTTTCTTATGATAACATTGCACGTGGCATCAGGGAGGATAACCTTGGTTCTTCCTCTATAGCGCCTTCACTGAACCTGGTAGAAAGCTTTGAGTATAAGGATGGCAGTAATGGGGCGCTCAGAACGCGTAATGCCGCTAATACTGACTACATCTACTATAACAATGTAGCGGATATCTTTGCGGATAAAGACGCACGCCTGTATGGTACGATCATTTATCCGGGTTCTTCTTTCAAGAGTTTGTCTGTCTCCATACAGGCGGGCGTAATGGTATGGAATGCCGGCCGCAATGCTTACGATGTAGTAGAAGGCAGCGATCTTGGTACGACTTATACGGATGGAAAACTGCTGACAGGTACTTCCGGCCCCCACAGATCCATCCAGGAAGTATCTAATACGGGTTTCTATCTCCGTAAGTATATCGACCCGAATGATAAGACCAGTACCCGCGGTGTACAAAGTGATGTATGGTGGGTATGGTTCCGTCTGGGAGAGATCTATCTTAATGCAGGAGAAGCCGCTTTTGAACTGGGATTAACAGGAGAGGCGCTGACATATATCAACGCTTTAAGAGAGAGGGCTGGTTTCGGTGTGAACAGTCTGACGACATTAAGCATTGAACGTATTCAGAATGAACGCAGGGTAGAACTGGCCTTTGAAGATCACCGCCTGTGGGATCTGAAGCGCTGGAGACTGGCAGACAAAGTATGGAATGGGAATGTGTCCAACCCGGATGCAATGGTATATGCTTTATATCCATACCGCGTGATCCGGCCGGGAGATGCTGCCCGCGATGGCAAGTATGTATTTGTAAAGATGGTTGCACCCCGTATCAGGGCACCGCGCTTCTTCCAGTTGGGCAACTATTACACCCAGATCAACCAGGGCGTGCTCAATAACAACCCCAAGATCATCAATAATCCGTTCCATTAACCTGCTTAAAACAAACTGACATGAACAGAATATTATCGCTATATATGCCAGCACTATTGCTATTTATGCTGATGATTGGATGTAAGAAAGACAACTTTGAGAAACCGGCAGCTCTCCTGTCCGGAAGGGTGGTGTACGACAAGGAAGCTGTAGGCCTTCGTTCTAATGGTGTGCAGCTGGAACTGTGGCAGTCCGGGTTCGAGCTGTTTTCAAAGATCCGCGTGTATGTGGCACAGGACGGGGCTTACTCAGCCTCTTTGTTTGATGGCGATTACAAACTGGTACGCTTGCGCGGCAACGGTCCATGGGTAGATAATACAGATACCATCGACGTGAAAGTGCAGGGTAATACTGTTGTAGATGTGCCGGTACAGCCTTATTTCCTGGTAAGGAATAACACCATTGAGAAATCAGGAACTACCGAAGTAAAAGCCACGTTCTCTATTCAACGGATCGCTGATGGACGGGCATTAGAGTCTGTGTCTTTATTCGTTGGCCGTACCAATATTGTAGATGCAGTAAATAACCAGGGATCAGCAGTGGTGAGTGCCGGTAATATACCTGACCTCACAGCCCCGGTAACAATCACAATGAATATACCTGCAGGACTTGCCGGGCAGGCAGCTTTCTATGCCCGTGTAAGTGTTCGTACAGCGGGGGTTGCAGAGCAGATATACTCACAGCCGGTTAAGATTGAGTAGGAAGGAGTCATAAGCAGATAAGTTATGCGCGCCCGCAAGGTATTACCTTTCGGGCGCGCTTTGTAATATCCTGTAAACCAATCGAAGAAACAAAGTATGTTCTTTTGGTTTTAAATATTACTTTTATCAAAATGTCGCGAATGTACCTTGAAATATTGAAGGAAAACCTATTATCCCGATGGAAGAAAGCATTTACCGAATTTGAACTGTTGCAGCAATATAAAAATAACGTTACCTCAGAAAAGTATATCCCTGGTTTCAGATATGATCTTGATGACTATGGCACACCTTCTTTCCTGCATCCGGAGGATAAAGTGTTTCCCGTAGCCAATGTGCGGGAGCTGGGAGATTACCATTTCTATGGATTGTCAGCGGATGGCTTACCATGTTATACCTCTTACGGACAGCCCCTTAACAACGTTTTCTGGCAAGGTTACTATACTTATGGCAAGGAATGGGTCGAGTATATTGAGTACAATACAGATACAAAAATACCTTCTGGTATCAAGCGTATACAGTTCAATGAACAAGGAGAGAAGATTGTGTATCAGTCTTTAACTGTGAACGGGAGAGGCATTAGTGAAGACTACCTGGATATGACGGCAGAAGAGAAGATTTGCAGTATCCTGAGTTATGAGCATTCCCTGTTCTGCACCATCGAGCAGTATGAGCGGGAAGATGGTCGTATAGTAGGAGGCCAGTGCCTGGCTATTACACCTGGAGCTGGTGAGTACTGCTATGACCATATATACAGTTATGATGAAAAGGGAGTACTGGACGAGATCAGGAAAGTATTCGATTCAGGAGAAAGTGAGCTTACATATGTGCAGCCGGCAAAGAACCTGGATGTGTATGCACTGATAAATGTAGTAGCCGAACAGATGGCTGTAGCAGTTGTTGATACATTGATCACGCAGGACGTAGAGAAGCCGCTTTCACTACTGGAGCTGAGTTATCACTATGCGGATAGTTATACGCCCGCTTTGTCGCCGCGCTCAGTGGCTTTTACCAGAAGAATATCGCGCCTGCACCCGGATGAGGATATCTTTGATCTTATTTTCCTGGCTACGGAGCTGGATCATGCTTATCTTGAGATTGAGCGTAATCAGTTTGAGCGGCCATATACGCAGTTGATGAAGATCATCAGCAGAGAAGAAAAGTGGGAAATGGGCACACTGATGCTACGTAAAGTAGCGCATATATTAACCACGGAGAAGCTGTTTGGCCGTATCCCTGTTGGAGAGGAATTTGCAGCCTATGCAGTGGACTGGGGAGTGGAAATGGAGGACTTTGAAGATGTATTACGCGCTTGCGGCGTTAGTAACCCGTTAATTGATTCCTGGAAGGAGCGGGGCTGGTTGTAGTAATTGCCTGTGACACTGACTATTGCCGGGAAAAGTATTGTGACAGAATTTCTTCCATAATAGATGGTGTGAGTGGTTTGTTCTTAAAAGCAGTTACGCTTGGATTGCTGGTAGCACGGTTTTTATCTTCCGGATTGAGAGAGGTTGTCAGCATTACTACTACTGTATCCTCTTTTCCTGCTGCTTGCAGTTTCTGGTATTCGTCGAGAAATTCCCATCCATTCAGTCCGGGCATATTAATATCCAGCAATATCAGGTCTGGTTGCAGACTGCAGGAAGGCTGTACACAGTTCTTCAGATAATCCAGTGCGTCAGCGCCATTCCATGATACATGTACATGTTCGGCACAGTCAAGCCGTTTGATGACCATCTGACTAATGAAGTTAGTCGCTTCGTCATCCTCAATAAGCAGAATGGAGCTAAGTTTTCTTTTCATACTGGTTGGTGGTTGGTTATGCGGAAATAATAAACTTGAATCTGCTGCCTTTTCCGGGTATGGAATCTACCCAGATACGGCCATTATGCATGGCTACAATCTTCTTACAGTGTGCGAGTCCTATACCGGTACCTTCGTATGCTGCTTTACTATGTAGTCGCTGGAATATCTCAAATATCTTGTCACCAAAACGGGGCTCTATCCCGATGCCATTGTCACGTATCTCAAACAACCATCCTTCATCAGTCAGGCATGCTGTCACGTCTATGTATAGCTGCCGGTCTTTATGCCGGAACTTCATCGCATTGCTCAGCAGGTTCTGGAATAATAGTTTTAGTTCCATCGGATAGGCGCTTAGTATTGGCAGATGCGCTACCGTAATAATTGCCTGGCTCTCGCGCATGGAAGATTGCAGATCCTCCAGTACGGTCGCTACAATTTCATTACAGTCAACATGCGGATCCTGTTCTGCTTTACCAAGACGGGAATAGTCCAGTAGTCCTTTAATCAGCTGACTCATTCGGTTCACTGACTGTGTAATAAAACGCAGGTAGGCGTCCGCATGTTCATCTATCTTCCCTGCATACTGTTCTACAATCATTTGCGCCAGGCTGCTGATTGAGCGTAAAGGCTCCTGTAAGTCGTGGGACGCGATATAGGTGAATTGTTCGAGTTCACTGTTCTTTATTTCCAGCTTCTCTGTATATATACGACGATTTTCTTCAGCCAGACGTCTTTCCGTAAGATCATGTGTGATTTTCAGGAAACCGGTTACTTCGCCGGCCCGGTTGTGCATCGCGGTGATGGTTACATTGCTCCAGAAAAGTGTTCCATCTTTCCGTAGCCGCCATCCTTCATGTTGTACCCGCCCATCAGCTACTGCTGCTGCCAGGAGCTGTTCTGGTACTTTTGCCGCCCGGTCTTTCGCAGTATAAAATATGCGGAAGTCTTTTCCTATCACTTCTCCGGCAGTATATCCTTTGATTTTTTCTACGCCTTTGTTCCAATTCAGAATAGTACCATCAATAGCTATCATAAGAATGGCATAGTCATTTACCTCCTCTACCATGTTCTGATAGCTGTCCCGGGTCTGCTTTAGCTCCAACCTCGCCAAATGTAACTGTCGCTCTGCGTCATGCAGCCGTTTACGTAATGCTCTGCGCCTGTTCATGTTCTGCTCTCCTTGCCTCAAATAAAAAGGTTACAGCCGTTGAGGGCTGTAACCGGATGTCTGAAATAACCACTCTTTTGGGGGGATGTTTAATCAATAATGTCTACAAACCTGCAAAAAGAAATACAAAACGAAAGAAGTTATATAAGTATAGGTGAAAGTATTTACCAGCTATGCCATCTGGCAAGCCAATTACAAACACATCATATTATCGTCCCTTTAAAATATATTGTCCCCCCCAGGAATATCCTGGATTCAATAGATATATAAATATTCTAATTGATGTTCGTACATACGTATGTTATAATATTCCGGATTGCAGAATGAAAAAAAATGTCTGTTTTTTTTTATTGCCACGGTTCTTTTGCCCCTATCTTTGCGCATCGAACCCACTTTAAATCAATAACTCATGGAATTTGCTCAACCTGACAGGGAAATATTTCAGCAGCTGGTGACAATGAAGATGCCTTTCGGTAAGTATAAGGATGTGCTGTTGTGCGACCTGCCTGTATCTTACCTGGAGTGGTTCCATCGGAAGGGGTTTCCTGACGGTAAACTGGGTATGCTGCTGGCAACAGTATATGAGATCAAATTGAACGGCCTTACGGGGCTGCTCACTCCCCTTAAAGGGAAATAATGAATAGTTATCGTACTATTTTGCTTCTTTGAATACCACAATGCCGTTATGGCCTCCAAAGCCAAAGGTATTGCTCATGGCCACCCGTACTTTTTTCTCAATTGCATCTTTCAATACGATCTGTAATCCGGCAGGTATAGCCGGATCCGGCTGTGTAGTATTGATAGTAGGAGGGATGATACCATGCTGTATACTCAAAACAGCGGCAATGGCTTCTATCGCGCCGGCAGCCCCTAACAAATGGCCGGTCATTGATTTGGTAGCGCTGATATGCAGGTGAGCAGGTGTTTCGCCAAACAGGCTTCTGATAGCCGCCAGTTCACTCAGATCTCCTACAGGAGTAGAGGTGGCGTGTGCATTCAGGTAATCTACATCAGCGGGTTCCAGTCCGCCGTCTTTTAATGCCATCTTCATGGCATGTAAAGCCCCCAGACCCTGAGGGTGTGTAGCCGTCATATGATAGGCGTCGGCAGTCATCGCCGCTCCGGCTACTTCGGCATAAATGTGCGCTCCTCTGGCCACTGCGTGTTCATACTCTTCCAGTACTAAGGCAGCAGCGCCTTCTCCCATCACAAAACCGTCTCTTTCTATATCAAATGGCCTCGATGCTGTTGCCGGGTCATCATTGCGGGTAGACATGGCCTTCATGGCACAGAAGCCACCTACAGAAGCTTCCGTAATTGGCGCTTCAGATCCACCGGTAATAATCACCTTGGCCTTGCCTAACCGGATGTAATTAAGTGCATCCATAATGGCTGTATTGGAAGTAGAACAGGCAGATACAGTCGTGTAGTTGATGCCCATCAGACCAAAGCGGATTGAGATCATGCCGGAAGCCATGTTTGCAATGAGCTTCGGTACAAAGAAGGGGTTAAAGCGCGGGACATAATTGCCAGTGGTATACTCTTTCACCTGCTCCTCAAACGTCTGCATACCGCCTTGTCCTGATCCCCAGATCACACCGCTGTCAAACGGGTCCATAGCAGAGAAATCCAGTCTGGCGTCAGTTACTGCCTGTTGTGCTGCAACGAGTGCATATTGTGTAAAGGGATCTGTCTTTCGTATATCGTTCCGGTCCAGCCATTTCGCCGGATCATACTCTTTTAATTGGCAGGCGAATTGTGTCCTGAATGCTTCAGGGTTGAACTTCGTGATACGTGCTGCGCCGCTTTTACCGGCAACCAGGTTATTCCAGAAATCACTGACGTTATTACCAATAGGCGTCAGTGCGCCCAGTCCTGTGATGACAACTCTTTTAAGTGTATGTGTCATAAATATAAAATTAAAAGTAAGGGCCTTCCAACTGCCTGTTGGCAATCAGTAAGCCGCATGAAAAGTATATTGTATCAACCAGGTAAGAGCCAGTGCGGTAGACAGGCACTGTACTGGTCATATATGGTACAGTTGCTGGTCCTGGCCGTAGCGCCCCGGCTCCCTGCGTGATTATTCCTGTTTGTGAGCTGTAGTTAGGTCTTTAAATAATTGCCCGGTGATCTTCCCGAAAGTCCTGACGCCCATCACTCTGCTCATCAGCAGAGAGGCCAGTAGGTTGCTGAGTACCAACAGCGCCCTGTCATAAGGGTCGCCATCAAAAAAGAATATTGCTTTCTTGCGCCCGTTTTCAAGGCATTGGGCTGTCCATTCAGCAAAGGCGGCAGACATGGCTGCGACTTTCTCCTGTAGTGGTTCCGGGAAGGTTTTATAGTCAGGAGATAATGTGCCCATCAGGCATACCAGTCCTTCTTTGTGTTTTCTGCTGAAGGTTTCAAATAACTGCTTCAGTTGTTTGTCTTCCGGCATGTTGCTCCATTTAGCCGTATGGCTTTTAAACCGTTCAATCTCAGTATCAATGACGGCAACTCCCAGGTCTGTTTTAGTAGGGAAATAATAGTGTATGGCAGCGTTTTTTATCTCCAGCGGATCAGAGATATCCTTATAACTAAAGGCGTTAAATCCTTTTGTTTTTATCAGCTGGTCTGCCAGCCCTATTATCCTTTCTTTAGTATCCTGCATAGGAGTCAAAGTTACTTACTTGTAAGTAAGTAAACAAATTATTTCAACTGGCATCTTTTTAGTGCGTAAGGCACTATTTACCATCACCCTAAAATCTTTTGATATGGCTACAGACAGGACTCATGACAAAGAGGTTATCAAGACATTGGAGCAACTGCTCACCAAAGGGAACGCACATGCTACATTTGATGACGCGGTAAAAGACCTGCCCGCAGATAAGAGAGGCATAGTACCCGAGGGCGTACCATATAGCATCTGGCAACTGGTTGAGCATATCCGCATTACGCAATGGGACATACTTGAGTTCTCCCGCGATGCGAAGCACACTTCGCCACAATGGCCGGAAGGGTATTGGCCAAAGGAAACAGCGCCTGCAGATGATGCTACCTGGAAGAATAGTCTGGCGCAGATTAAAAGTGATTTACAGGAATTTATTGCGCTGCTGAAAGCGCCGGATGCCGATCTGTATACGCCATTTGCTCATGGCGATGGCCAGCATCTGTTCAGGGAAGCACTATTGATAGCAGATCATACCAGTTATCACACAGGGGAGATTATTGTGATAAGAAGGCTGCTGAAGGCATGGAAAAGCAGCTAACAATCAGGCATCAGGAATGATGAAAGACATGACTGTTCATTTCTTCATTCCTGATGCCACAATATGCTGTTATATAGACAACCACATGGTATCAACGAACCATTTCTTCTTGTCGAAGAAGTTGCCGACGGTCTCAAAGCCCGATTGTGTACCCAGTTGTTCTGCTGATTCCAGGTCGTACTTCTGGGATATCTCCATGTAAATGGACTCATGCAGGCCGAAATGAAAGGTTTGACTACCGATAGTCACATCCTGTTCTTCCAGGCTGACCAGGTAGCTTTTACAAGCACCTGTTCCCGGGTCATATGTAGCATAGTGGTCAAACCTGGCTATGTCAAAGTTTGCACCCAGCTCCCGGTTAATACGATGTAACAGGTTCAGGTTGAAGCTCCTGGTAATACCTGCGGCATCATTATAGGCGTCCAGTATAATCTGCGGGTGTTTCTTCAGGTCAAACCCGATCATCAGCAGATCTCCTGGCTGCAGATAACTTCTGAGGCGGCGGCAGAACTTCCTGGCCTCTGGTGGCGTGAAGTTACCGATGTTTCCTCCCATGCAGAGTATCACCTTATTTTTAGCAGAAAGCACGTTGGCTTTCTGTAGCATATCAAAATATTCCCCGTGCAGACCGTGTACTTTCAGTGCCGGCAGCTGGGCAGGTAATGACTGTTCCAGCTGGGAGATGACGTTACCTGAAATATCCACGGGGTAATAAGTGAAGTCTTTTCCGGTATTCAGCAATTCCCTGAGCAGGTGAATGGATTTGGTGGCATCTCCTGCGCCCAGTTCCACTACGTCAAACCGGTTGGTATGGGCCAGGATGGTCTCACATATCAATGCCGACTGTTCCTGCAGGATTTCCATCTCGCAGTTCGTCGGGTAATATTCATGGCAACCCATGATCTCCTGGAAAAGGCGGTCGCCCTCCGCATCATAGAAATATTTGGAGTCCAGGTACTTGTTTTTTGCACTGAGTCCGCGGATCACATCCTGAAAAAAGATCTCCTGCTGGTCCTGTTTTACAGGAACTAATACCGTATGCATTACAGAGGTGGTGGCCATAATGTTATGATTAGAGTAATGAGATTAATTTACTTTGCCAGTCTGATACCGGTAAACTGCCATCGCAATGAAGGATGAAAGAAATTACGGTATGTAGGACGGCTATGGTTAGGCGGTGTTACTTCAGATCCGCCACGTAATACCATCTGACTGACCATGAACTTACCATTGTATTCACCGATTGCACCAGGTGCTTTTACGAATCCAGGGTACGGAAGATATGCGCTCTCTGTCCATTCCCACCGTTGTCCCCAGGAAAACTGTGCCGACGCTGCTTCCCATTCAAATTCTGTTGGCAGTCGCAGGCCTTTCCAGGCAGCATAAGCGGTAGCTTCATAGTAACTGATATGGCATACCGGCTCCTGTTCATTGACTGGTTGTAACCCTTGCCAGGTGTAATGCTGCCATTTGCCATCAACATGATGCCAGTACAGGGGTGCCTTTACTTCATTTGTTTTTACCCAGTCCCAGCCTTCAGCATGCCAGTGTCGGAAGTCTGTATACCCGCCGGCATTCATAAATTCCAGGTATTCCCCATTTGTCACCGGTTCTGTAGCAATCTGATATTCCTGAAGGTATACTGTATGCCTGCCCAGCTCATTATCAAAACAGAATCCGGTTCCTTTAAAACCGATGTCATACAGCCCGCCCTGCATTGTCAGGAATGGTGTATCTGTTTCTTCGATAGTGTAGGCATGTACCGGCGTCTCAGAATAAGCCGGCATCAGTGGGTTATGGCCCAGAATATACTTGATATCTGTATATAGCAGTTCCTGGTGTTGCTCTTCATGATTCAGTCCCAGTACAACCAGCGATGCCAGTTCCGCTGATATCTCTGTATCGAGGAATGCCTGCATGGCTTTGTCTACGTATTCGCGGTAGCGCATTACATCTTCAACAGCCGGACGGCTCAGGTTACCTCTGTCTGTTCGGATAACGCGTGCGCCTACCGTTTCGTAGTAGCTATTGAACACAAAATTGTAGTTCGGATCAAATTCCTTATAACCAGCAAAGTGCGGCTTCAGCAGAAATGTCTCGAAAAACCAGGTAGTATGTCCGAGATGCCATTTCGGCGGACTCACATCTACCACTGGCTGAACCACATAATCTTCGGTTTTCAGCGGCGCGCAGATATGCATGGACCTTTTCCGCACCGTGTTAAAATCATTTTTCAATTGCATATACCATCGTGGTTATTGATGCTGTAAATATTCCTTTAGATCTGATATAGATTTGATATGCAGGTCAGCAGCCTGTTTTCTGCGCATCATTAATGCGTAAGTGTTGTTAAATCCGATAGGAGGTAGCCACCTGATCTGGTATCGCTGCATGAATTGTGTAGATACATAGTCATATACTTTCTGCTTGTCAGCGATGATGGTATCTACGACAGATTTGTCAGTCTGCAGGATTACCAGTAAACCTGTCCCAGTATATTCAGGATAAAGATCTATCTGGCCATTGGTAAGGGCGTCAAAACATATCTTGGTGCCTCCGAGGCCGGTTTTGGTAACCGCTTCCAGTTCTGTGTAACCATTGACCAGTAGTTTGTACATATTGGCCAGGATATAGCCATCACCAAATATCTTTGCCCCTATGACAACCTTTCCCTTAGTACCTTGTTTTGCTGTGTGTAATAATCCTTTAGCTTTCAAAAATTCACTGGCTACAACAGCAGGATCTTGTTTCAGATGGTCCACCCTGTAGTTCAGCTCAGTCATTATACTATCATTAATTATACCAGATAGTTTGTTTAGTGCCGGACCCAGTTCCGGATACTTGTCCAGCGTTGCCTGTCTTACAATAGGGGCTGCATAATAGGGGGGAAATATATGTTTGTCATCCTCCAATACCAGCAGGTCAAATGCTTTTACCCTGCCATCGGTACTGCTGCCACTGATCACATCCAGGTTTTTCTCGTAAGCCGCTTTGTACATGATCATATCGCTGATCACGACCGTACGGATATTGAGGCCATATACCTGTTTCAATCCCAGGTTGCCGTCTTTGCGTCCCATAAATTCGGGTGTAAATCCCGCAACCAGGCTACTACCATAAGCAGTGGGTAGCAGGTAAAAAGCCGATAATATGATCAACAGAAACGGTAAAATGTACAATGTCTTTTTGACACTGCGTATCCTCAGCTTTTGCAGTCTGGCAACAGCCGCGTCGAAGATGATAGCTAGTAGTGCTGCCGGAATGGCGCCTGCCAGTATCATGTTTGTATTGTTGAGCGCTATTCCTCCGAAGATGAACTCTCCCAGTCCGCCGGCAGCAATATATGCTGCCAGTGTGGCAACGCCCACATTGATCACTGTTGCCGTACGGATGCCGGCGAGCAGTACCGGCATGGCTAGTGGTAGCTGTACTTTGAATAACAGTTGCTGCTGATTCATGCCCATACCTGTAGCGGCATCTATGACCGTAGGATCAACCTGTAGTATGCCAGTATAGGTATTTCTGATAATGGGCAGGAGGGCATATAGAAATAGTGCCACGATAGCAGGTTTAGCTCCGATGCCTAACAGGGGTATCATAAACCCCAGCAATGCAATACTGGGAATGGTCTGTAATATGCCTGCCACGCCCAGAACAAAGCCTGCCAGTTTTTTCCTGCGTGTAATCAGAATGCCTAAGGGCACGCCAATGAGTACAGCTATGAGTAAAGAAATAAAGGTAAGTCCGATATGCTGCAACGTTTGCTCCAGCAGTTTGCCGGCCTGTTGCTGTATAAATTCAGGAAAGCCCGGTTGATCTTCCATTGCTGCTGATAGTTTGCTTGTATTGTGTAAAGGCATGCATCAATCCACTGGTATCAATGCTAATCAGGTTGCCCCGGTTGGTATAGTTCAGGGAAGATAGCATAGTCAGCTGTTCCATGGCCTGCCAGCAGGATGTCTCCTCTTGCAGCACGGCTGTGTCAGCTGTTGAAGGAGGTGTATTTGTATCCAGCCAGGGGCGTACGTCTGCCAATCGTACTGCTTTTAGCTCCAATAGTAAGCGCTGATCATCAAAGAAAGCTCGTACAAAGTCATTTGCAGGAGAGAAGAGCAGTGCTGCCGGCGTACCGGTCTGTTGTACCATCCCGTTATCCATCAGGCATATTCTGTCGCCCAGCTCAAACGCTTCCTGCACATCATGGGTGACCATAATGACTGTCTTATTGTTAATCTCATCCAGAGAGCGAAATTCTTTTCTGACACTGGCCCGTGTTACCGGATCCAGTGCACCAAATGGTTCATCCATCAGTAATACCGGAGGATCAGCAGCAAGTGCACGGGCAAGTCCCACTCTTTGTTGTTGCCCACCGCTAAGTTGCTGCGGATAGGCGTTGTAATATTCACCGGGAGGAAGATGTAATTTTTGCATCAATGTGCGGATACGATCATCTATGCGTTTTTTATCCCATTTGAGTAAAGCAGGCACAATGCCTATATTTTCTGCAACTGTGTAATGGGGAAACAGACCATTATCCTGCAACACATATCCAATTGTACGGCGGAGTGAAGTTATTTCGTGTGTATTTACATTCATTCCATTCACATATATCTGCCCACTGTCAGGTGCAATTAACCTATTGATCATCCGCAGAGTGGTTGTCTTTCCACTACCACTTGTTCCCAGCAATACGAGTGTCTCGCCTGTATTTACGTCCAGGGAAATATCACTGACTGCCGGCTTGCCGTTATGGAAAGATTTGTTGACATGTTCAAGCTTTATCATGGTTGGGATTCATTGAGGATTTTAATCCGCACATTGTGCAACTCATTATTTATCAAGCATCATGAAGAGGTTATTGATAGATTCTGAATATAACGGATGTGCGAATATCATTTCCCTTAATTGGGTAGCGGTCATACCACCGAGCATCGCCATTTGTAATACAGACATCACTTCTCCTCCTTCAGGGCCCAAGATAGCAACTCCCAGTAATTTATCGTCATCAGCATTAACTACCGCTTTCATAAATCCCTGTGTATGGCCCGTCTCTATAGCCCTTGCTACACGCGACATATCCAGGCAGGCAACTTTTACTTTATAACCTGCTTCTTTTGCCTCTTTCTCTGTCATACCAACACGTCCCAGCTGAGGGTCCGTAAACATGCAGTAAGGTAAGGGTCTGTTACGAATAGATGTATCCTCTTTGTTAATAAGATTCTTGTATAAAACAAGGTGATCGTTGTACGAAATATGGGTAAACGCCGGACCTCCCTTCACATCTCCTAATGCATAAATACCCCGAACGTTTGTTTCCAGCTTTTCATTCACTTTTACATAACCTTTTTCATCCAGTTCCAATCCTGTATTCTCAGGCAGTAAAGACTTGGATTGCGGCGTACGGCCTGATGCCACCAGCAGGTGTGAGCCGGTGATGGTCATATTCTGTCCGTTAGCAGTAAACTGTAGACTGATGGTATCGCCTGATTGTTCCGCTTTCTGAATGTCAGCGCCGGTGTGTAAGGTAACACCGGAGTTCTCCATTATTTTTCTGACAGCGGCAGCAACATCTTCATCCTCATGTTTTAAGAGCTGCTTGCCTTTGTCTATAATTGTTACCTGGCACCCCAATCTGCGGAATAGCTGACCAAACTCCAACCCGATATAACCGCTACCCATGATCATCAGATGGGAGGGTAGCTTAGTTAGTTCCATAATGGAAGTATTGGTAAGATAGGGGACGGTATCAAGACCAGGAATAGAAGGTATTTTAGGTAATGTACCGGTATTGAGGAAAATATGAGTGGCGGTCATTTCTTCTTCGCCACCATCTTTTGATGCAACTTTTACTGTTTTCGGACCGCTGAAGGTAGCTTCCCCGTAAATAACCGTCAGCCCTTCCGTTTTTTCCAATCCTTTTGCAGCGCCATCCCTGAAAGATTCTACTACCTTATTCTTCCTGGCAACAATTTTTCCAAGGTCCACACTGTAATAACTGACACTGATGCCCCATTCCTGGCTGTTGGCAATGACGTGGGCTGCGGCCCCGCAGGCTATCATTGATTTGGTCGGCGTACAGCCGTCGTTGATACAGGTCCCACCGATCCATCTTTTCTCTATGATGGCTGTCTGCCAGCCAGCTTTAGCCAGTTTTTTAGCCAAAGGAACACCACCTTGGCCGGAGCCAATGACAATTGCATCAAAATTTCTCATAACTCAGCTTTTGTTTTAACGATTTCCTTAATCGACGACTTCTACTCCTTTCCAGAAAGCGATGTAACCTTTGATGTTTTCAGCGGCCTGCATGGGCGCAGGGTAGTACCAGGCAGCATCATGGTTAATTTTACCTTTGATGTTTACATCGTAATAAGAGGCTTCCCCCTTCCAACCGCAGAAAGTATGGGTTCTGGAAGGATTCAGCAAGCCCAGTTTCACGGATGTGGGAGGGAAATAATGATTATTTTCGACTACCACTGTTTTATCGCTTTCCGCAATGACCTCATTCTGCCAGATTGCTTTCATCGTGTTGTCGTTTAATAAGTTATAATTACAGGACCAAATATTATACCACCGGGTTGTGTATGGTAAATCAGAAGTTAGTACTTTTTTTTGAAATGGAATTTGTCAGGTTCATATTCTTTTACTTACTTTGTCTTTCAAAGTGAATACAACGTCATGTAACGGCCTACAGGCCTTTTTTTAGCAGGATGTTCTTTGTAATTCAAAGTACTTTATTTCTATGGAAAAACAACTTATACCCGTGAGGATTCTCAAAAGCAGGCTACAGGACCCGACCTACAGTCTGGGTGTTACATTCCTTGCATTGTCACTCATATTATTCTTCATCCCCGAATTGTCACCCTTCGCAAAAGACAGTTATTACCTGAACTTGTTTTTTGGAAATCACTTCCTAACCTGTGTCTATTTCCTGGCACTATTGTTCAGTGGCCGTATGAAAAGAGGGAGAGGTGGACTACCGCTCATCATACTGTTCCTGCTGCTTTTTCAGGTAGGCGCATTTGCGCTGAACAGGTCTGTACAGGTATTCCCTGAGTCCGTAACCTGGTTCTCTGTGTACCTTTTTATCATCGCTGCCAATTGTGCCGCATTTGCCTACCAACGGTTTTTTCCCCTGCCCGTGCGGCTGGGTATGTTTTTCCTATTGGGCGCATCCCTGTGTGTATTTCTTTATCTCTCCATTTATATAGGCATGTTGGCTATCATCGGTATGTTCGCCTTCTTTTTCTTCGGTTTGTCCCTGCACGCCATCTTGCCGCACTTATTTTTTCTTTACACTATTCGTTTGTATAACAGGCATAAAGGCGGTAGTCGCGCCTTCACCATCGCCTTCTTCTCCGGCATCGGCGTTACTATGCTGATAGCCATTGTCTATACACTTATCTGGCGTGTAAACGTTGTGGGAATAGATAAGATATATCATAAGAAAGATGCTGATAATGGATTACCAGGGTGGGTGAACGTCCTGCAAAAGGTGTCTCCTGGTCCCATAACCCAGCAGGTACTAACCAGTGACGCTGCCTACGTTGTACCTGATTCAAAGGATCGTTTTGTTGGCAGACGCAGCAGCATAAGCAGGTTTCAGATCATGCACGACCCCCTGGTAATGATAGCCGCTTTCGTTGCCGGTACTTCGGATCTCTCCTGGGAAGACCGCGGATTGCTCCTGAATGCAATGGATAACGAGCATGCTGATGATGAAGTGCATCTCTGGTCTGACCAGGATCTTGTCACCACACATGTACAAACCTTCACGCATATATGGCCGCGTTTACGCACTGCCTACACTGAGAAGATAATCAATGTGAAAAATGAAGACGGAGACGGCCGGATCAGTCAGCAGGAAGCTATCTATAAGTTTCACCTGCCAGAAGGCGCTGTAGTATCGTCGCTTTCCCTTTGGATAGACGGCCGTGAAGAGAAAGGCATCCTTACTACCAAGGGTAAAGCTGATAGCGCTTACACTGCCATTGTAGGCTATGAACGCAGAGACCCTTCCGTTGTACACTGGCGTGAAGGCAACCTGGTTGCTGTGCGTGTATTCCCCGTGATAGGTGGAGAAGAAAGACAGTTCAAACTAGGTATCACCGCCCCGCTGTCTTATGAACATGGTAAACTGGTATACCGCAACATTGACTTTGATGGTCCCTCTGTTAGTCGTGCACGTGAAAAAACATCCATCAGCTTTGAGACACCGCCTGCTGATCTGAACTTTTCTCCTGTATTTAGTAAAACATCCCGGAATAATTTGTCCCATGATGGCAGATATAATGAAGAATGGCAGCTTTCACTGCTCGACGAAGGACTGAAACATCAGGTATTCAGCAATGAAGGCAGGATGTACACTGCAATGCCTTACCGTAGGGAAATGGGCGCTTCCAATGTAACGGCGGTCTATCTCGATATTAACCAGACATGGCACAGTAACGAAGTGGGTACCCTTCTGTCTATGCTGCCTCAACAACCTGTTTGGGTATATGCTGGCAATAGTTTCCATCAGCTGACGGCCAGCAATCAGTCAGCGATTTTTCAGCAACTGGCTGCGCAGCGCTTCAGCTTTTTCCCCTTTCATCTATTGCCTGACCCTGAAACGGCGCTTGTAATTACCAAAAGCGTCAAAGCTTCTCCCCGTATCAGTGACATAGGAGCGTCAGATTTTGTAGTACATATGAAGAACTGGATGGAAAACCGGCATGCGGTAATGCTTTTCAACCTGGGGGGTGAATTGTCTCCGTATCTCCGCACGCTCAAAGAATGCCGTACCTTCCGTTACGACCAGGGAGATCTTGCAGCACTAAAAACGCTGCTGGATACATATCAGTTTCCGGTGAACATCGAAAATGATCAGCAGGTAGTTATAGAAGCAGCCGATATGGTCATTACTGCTAATAATGGCTATGCGCCATCTACTGCACCTGATCACCTGCAACGTTTATTTGCCTATAACCATATTATGCAGGGAATGGGCCCGCATCTGCTTACGGGTGGCGACACATCCAGTGAACTGGTGGAGGAAGCAAGAAAGGCCCATATCGTTACGCCACTGTCAAGCCTGATTGTACTGGAAACACAGCAGGACTATGACCGCTTCAACATCAAAGATAGTAATGATAATCTGAAGAATGCTGCACTTAATAATAACGGCGCTGTTCCTGAACCTCACGAATGGCTGCTCATTGCAGGCGCAGTATTGCTGATTATCTACCTGAAGTACAGACCATCTTTCCCCAAACGTATTGCCTGAAAGCATGACGCAACAACTCTATAAATTTTCGATCAGGCTTCTGCACCTTGGTAGATGCTGGCCATTGGCTGCTGTACTATGTTACATGGCCGTTCTTTACTTTGGCTTACAACAGTATATCATCTGGAGCGGCCCAGGTACTATATTAGGTATCGTAGCGCTGTGTATGGTAACCACCTTCAACGCAGCTGAAAAAGGAAGTTTGCGCTTTTTGCTGGTAGCATCGTTTGCGACCATGATATACCTGGTGATGCCTGCCAAAACGCTGTTGTTTATTGCTGTAGTCGGGGGATTATTCTTCCTTGCTGAGACCTTTTACGGCAGGGTCAATGCCCTGCCGGTGTGCGTGTTCATCGTTATGTCTCCGCTATTTGAATATGTCATGAATGTGTTCAGTTTCCCGCTACGTTTGCAACTCACCCAATGGGCGGGGGCAGCGATAGCTGTGATGGGAGAACAGGTAACCGTGCAAGGTAATATGATTGTTCATAATGGCACAGGCTTCTCGGTAGATCCTGCATGTATGGGCTTGCAGATGATGGTTACGTCTTTGCTGTGCGGTATTATGCTGGTGGGCTTATATCAGCGCCGGGAGAGAAAGACGCTTCCGCTGAAACGCTTGCTGCCTTTGCTGGGAATCTTTTTGCTGCTGAACATTTTCTCAAATCTATTGCGTATTGTTTTTCTTGTATGGCTGCATATTATGCCGGATACTTTTATGCATGACATGGCGGGCATGATGTGCCTGGGATTGTATGTAATTGTGCCGGCTGTATACCTGACCCGGTGGACCGTTAGCCGGTATGGACAACCTTTGCAGTTACACAGACGCCGGTATGTGTTGCGATCTGCTGTTAAGATGTTTGCATTGAATACACTGCTGCCTTTATGTATACTGACTGCCTGTGTCATCAGATACCAGCAAGGGCCGGATAATGTAGTCCCACCGCATGCACCTGCTCTTGCAGGGTTTAATGTTACGCCAATGCCCGGCAATATCATCCGCTTGCAAAGCGATAGTTTACTCGTTTATATCAAGCATATCCCCGCCAGTTATTATACAGAACATCATCCTATGATTTGCTGGAAGGGGAGTGGTTATAATTTCCACAAGGTGCAGCAGCAGCCGGTAAATGAACATACAATCTATACAGCCTTGCTGCAACAGGAGCAAGCTGTATTGTATACTGCCTGGTGGTATGATAACGGGTTAGTAATTACCAACAGCCAGCTGCAGTGGCGATGGGATGTGCTTTTTGGCGCACATCCCTATTCGCTGGTGAATGTAACTGCTGCAACAGAGGAACAATTGCAGCTTGCCGTCAGAGAGATGCTGGATAAAAGATTATTGTCTGTTTATCTGTAACTAAAGTAGCCATCAGTGACTATACAGCCCTGCCAGTAATTCTCTTGAAAATCCCTTTTGTTACAGAACTAAAATACTAATGTGATTCATTACTGTGTAGATCAGCGATAGATCTTATTTCGATAGCGGGTTCTTCTATAAGCTACCTTCTTCTTCTATTAAGTCAAAGGCTTTTCTAAAGCCTCTTTCAGGGTGATTCTCCTACTAAGGCACTTAAATTCCTTGCTCCTAAAACTTCGTGTTGGGAAGAATTATGTATCTTCACAACTCTACACAGAAGGGGCTTTTGCGACAGAAACATTCAGGAAATTAAAAGTGTATCTATCATCCACAGTGAAAAGTATTTAGTGTTTGAATGCAATACTACAAAAGGAATTAAGTAGATTAACTGAATTAGCCGCGCTGATTTGCGATGTACAGGTAGCAACGATCTCTGTCAGTGATGAACAACAGCAATCCGTTGTCATTGCCTACGGTATTCCTACAACTCCAGATGAAGCGAAGTTCCTTCGCGTCTACGATCTGCGTCACAATCAGGGTCAGTTGATTGGTACGCTGTCTCTCTCCGATAGCCGTCTCCGCGAGCTGGATGCCCGCCAGGAAAAAGCCATTACATTACTGGTATCAGAAATCATTACTCATATCTCCGATCACTATCATTACGAGGAATTGCTGGACAGCGAGCGTAATTTCCGCGCTTTCTTTGAACATTCCCACGGCCTGATGTGTACGCATGACCTCGATGGTGTGCTGTTAACCGTCAATAATGCGAGTGCTACTATGCTGGGATACAGCTGCCGGGAAATGACGGGTATGACCTTGTTTGATATCGTTCCCGCCAAGTATCACAGTGAGGTACGGCACTATCTGCGAAGGATCCATACTGAAGGTAAGGCACACGGACTAATGACCAACATCCACAAGGATGGAACAATGGGATCGGTGTTGTACAATAATGTGCTATTCCGTAATATAAAAGGAGAATCTTATGTCATCGGCAATGCTGTTGATGTAACGGAGAGGCAGGTATTGGAAAGAGACCTTAAACGTACACGTGAAATATTAGAACGCACCAGCCAGCTATCGCGCATCGGAGGATGGGAAGCGGATCTTGTAACAAAGGAGCTGTTCTGGTCGGCTGTTACCAAAGAGATTCACGATGTACCTCCTTCATTCCAGCCAACGCTGGCATCTGCTATTGCCTTTTATAAAGAAGGTGTTAGCAGGGAGAAGATCACTGCCGCACTTCGGGATATTGTTGAATCCGGACGTTCCTGGGACCTGGAACTACAGATTATTACTGCGGCTGGTAAAGAATTATGGGTACGGGCTATCGGGAATGCAGAGTTTGAAAATGGCAGTATCAGGCGATTGTATGGCACATTCCAGGATATTACTCCGACAAAAGAAGCAGAACGGGAGCTGATCTCTCAGAAGTCAAGTCTGGCAGCTGCCAAACTATTAGCAGAGCAAGCCAATATGGCAAAGTCAGAGTTTCTGGCCAATATGAGCCATGAAATCAGAACACCGCTTAATGGTGTGATCGGCTTTACAGAACTTGTTCTGAAGACATCTCTCAACGAAACGCAGCATCAGTACCTTTCTATCGTTAATCAATCGGCTAACGCACTTCTAAGTATCATCAATGATATTCTCGACTTCTCTAAGATAGAATCAGGTAAACTGGAATTAGACATTGATAAATATGACCTGTATGAGTTCAGCAGTCAGGTAAGCGATATTGTTAGTTTTCAGGCGCAGCACAAAGGTTTGGAGATGTTGCTTAATGTCTCTTCAGAATTACCACGCTTTGCCTGGTTTGATGAGGTCAGACTCAAGCAGGTCCTTATTAATCTCCTGGGGAACGCTGTTAAATTTACCGGTAACGGAGAAATAGAACTAAAGGTTGAATTACTGCAAATGCTTGATGAAGACAAGGCCAGCGTACGTTTTGCAGTCAGAGACACTGGCATTGGTATCAAGCCGGAAAAACGGGTGAAGATATTTGAAGCATTCCGTCAGGAAGATGCCTCTACTACTAAGAAATATGGAGGTACAGGACTCGGTCTTACCATCTCTAACAAGTTACTGGACCTGATGGGCAGCGAACTGCATATTGATAGCCAGGTCGGAGCTGGCAGCACCTTCTATTTTGATATTATACTGGCCACGATGGATGCGGCTCCCGATGATTGGAATAGTCTGCAGCACATCAATGAGGTGTTGATAGTGGATGATAATGATAATAACCGCCGTATCTTAAAGGATATGTTGTCAGACAAAGGCATCTCCTGTACCGAGGCCCGCAGCGGATTTGAAGCACTGGAGCTACTGGCGCAGAATTATCGTTATGATGTAATACTGATGGACTATCACATGCCTTATATGGACGGACTGGATACGGTAAGAAGGATTAGAAATCATTTTGGTGTGCTTCCCTACGAACAAGGTATCATTCTCTTACATAGTTCCTCTGACGATGAAAAGATCATTGCCGCGTGCGAACAGCTGCGTATCGGGCATCGGATGGTGAAGCCTATCAAGATTCATGAATTATATAATAGTCTCTCACTATTACTGAAAAATGAAAAGAAATTTCGTCAGCAAGTGGTACAGAAATCCGATCAGTGGATTGGCGGACGGTTGAATATCCTTATTGTGGAAGATAACCCTATCAATATGCTGCTGGCGACCACTGTGGTGAAACGTATTGCCCATGATGCACGAATTTATGAGGCACAGGATGGTATTGAGGCTATCCGCATCTGCCGTGCGCAACTTCCTGACCTGATCCTGATGGATATACAGATGCCCCTTATGAATGGGTATGAAGCGACTGCCAGCATCCGTGAAATCAAAGGGGCCCAACGTATTCCCATCATAGCATTGACAGCTGGCAACCTGAAAGGAGAAAGAGAAAAATGTATCAATGCCGGCATGAACGACTTTATTGCCAAACCGCTTATCCAGGAAAAGTTACTGGAGCTCTTCCGTAAATGGCTGACAGTTGTAATTAAAGAAGATACTTCATCAACAGTGACAGAACAATCTGTGAAAGAAGAACATTTTAATATAAGTACCCTCGAAAACTATCTGATGGGTGAGGATACCGCTGTACTGCAGCAATTGCTGAAACTTACCATTGATGAACTAAAAACGGCCGTTACAGACCTCCAGGCGGCAGCTGCTACGGTAGACATCAGGAGGATTAATCGTATAGGCCATAAGATCAGGGGTACTTCTCAGATTATCGGCCTTGGAAAATTAGCCAGAATAGCAGACCAGATGGATACCTTAACGGTTAGACGTGAACCGCAATTCAGTCAGCTGATAGCAGAAATGCAGGCAGAAGCAGGGCTGGTGGTGCGGATGATGGAAGAGCAGATCACTTACTATGCACACCTCAACAAATAATTGTCAATAAGGGATCAGGAAGGGGCACGACGCTCATTCCTGATCCTTTTTGATGTTTAGTCTGCGGAGTTAACAAATTGATTGAACTTTGTTATGTACTTCTTTTTTAAACCTTCTTCCGTATCAGGAAAGAAATAACCATTGTACCCACGATCCAGCTGCGTATGTTTTACACCTTCCAGCTGTATTTTACGGGAATCAACTATACCTATCAGCTTATCTTTATGGAATACAAGTACAGTACGGAATCCGGGAGAGGGATCGTCTGCAGCGCTCTCGTAATTATAGTATTCTTTGAACGGCGCGCTATTGTCCAGGGCTTCCAGTTGGAACTGTTTGATAAAAGACTGCATATCAGACTTCGTACGTTCAGGATGCTGCTTCAGATAAGCTGCTAATGCATTCTCAATAACAGATGCAGGCTTAATACTACTTTGCTGAACCGCCGCATGGAATACGCCTGTATGAACGCCTTTATCATTTTTATAAGTCATTTCAATTTCTACGTCCTTTAATAATTTGCCGACAGTTTTACCATCCGCAATAATAGGAGTACCTTTCTTCAATATCTGACCTTCTTCCTGGTTAGCTGTCAGTTCCGTAGTCACCAGCGTGGCAGACCATCCTTTTTCAGGAATACCTGCTTCAAGTTCTACGTTGTCATTGACCTCAGCAACCGGCTTACCGTTAGCGGCATCCAGCAGCGTTACTGTTCCCGAAGCCCTTTCACGTACTATCTTCTCAGGGAGGGGGTGTTTAACTGCCGGGGTAGCAGGCGCTTTCGAAGGCTTGGTTACAGCTGGTTTTTCTGCCTGCTGAACGGTATTGTCAGCCTGTTGCTCCTGTTGTTTGTTCTCTACGCAACCGGCAAGTGCCAGCGCTAACAAAAAGTATGAATGATTTTTCATGATCGTTAAAATTAATAAATATATACCTGTTTTAAAGCTTCTGCTTGTCTAATTACGGGAAACTGTTGTCTGCGCGTTTTTACCTGATTGAGGTAGTCTTCATTTTATCAGCTAACTTTGTCACTTCAAATGGGATTCATGCATCTGTTTATAAAAAATATGGTCTGTAACCGCTGTATTCTGGTGGTGCAGCAGGAATTGGAAAAGTTGAAGATACCTTACTCACGGATCGAGCTGGGGGATGTGGAATTGGAACAGGCACCTGCTCCTGAGCAACTGAGTGTGCTTGGTCAACAGCTGCATGAACTTGGTTTTGAATTACTTGATGATAAGAAAACCACATTGATTGAGAAGATTAAAACAACGATTATCAGGCTCATTCATGGCAGCGATAATGACGTCCTGAATACCAAATTGTCTGTTGTACTACAGGAAGCTTTGAACGTTGACTATCATTACCTTTCGACATTGTTTTCATCGACGGAAGGATTGACCATCGAAAAATATGTGATCCTTCAGCGAATAGAAAGAGTGAAGGAGTTGCTGCAATATGACGAGATGAATCTCAGTGAAATTGCCTTTAATATGGGATATAGCAGTGTACAGCACTTGTCCCAGCAGTTCAAGAAGATTACCGGGATGACTCCTTCCGGTTACAGGCAGCTGAAACACAATGACAGAAAGCCATTGGACAAAGTATAGTTGTCATCCAAATGACATGCTGAAGGTAAAAGTCATAATTTTATACATTATTCCCCTTATTCTATAACAATCTACCTCTCACGTCGCAGTAGCTTTGCGAAAAGCTTGGGCAATATGGCGACGACAAACGGACATATCATAAAAGAAATTTTTCCTGTACTCGAAATGAGCTGTGCTTCCTGCGCGGCAAGTGTTACATCTATGCTGCAATCTACTGCAGGCGTACACGAAGCGGCAGTCAACTATCCTGATCAGACCGCCCATGTTACCTATGATGCAGGCAGTATTACGCCTGAAGGTTTGCGTGATGTTATCCGTAGCATCGGTTATGATCTGGTAATAGAGGAGGGCAATAGGGAGCAGGTGCAGGAACAGGCGCAGATAAGCCATTATAAAGTTTTGAAGCAGCGCACCATCGCCGCCTTATTATTGTCGGTTCCGGTGGTAATAATCGGAATGTTTTTTATGAACATGCCCTATGCTAATTGGGTAATGCTGCTATTGTCAACACCCGTGATTTTTTATTTAGGCCGGCAATTCTTTATAAATGCCTGGAAACAGAGTACTCATCGTAAGGCTAATATGGATACGCTTGTTGCGCTTAGTACCGGTATTGCCTGGTTGTTTAGTCTATTTAACACCGTATGGCCATCTTACTGGCATGCCAGGGGCTTGCATCCGCATGTATACTATGAAGCAGCAGCGGTAATTATTGCATTTATTTCATTAGGCCGGTTGCTGGAAGAAAAAGCAAAATCGAATACATCTACTGCTTTGAAGAAACTTGTGGGATTGCAGCCGGCAAAGGCGTTTCTCATAGAGGCAGGTGGCACGGGAGTGAAAGAAATACCTTTACAGAATGTTCAGAAAGGTGATGTATTACTCGTTAAACCCGGAGCCCGCATACCGGTAGACGGGATGGTGAATAGCGGCAGTTCCTGGGTAGACGAGAGTATGATTACCGGCGAACCGGTACCAGTATTGAAAGAGTCAGGCACTGCGGTGTTTGCAGGCACGATTAATCAGCAGGGTAGCTTCCATTTCACCGCAGAGAAGGTAGGTGGCGAAACCGTGCTGGCGCAGATCATCCGCATGGTCAGAGAGGCGCAGGGTAGCAGAGCGCCGGTGCAACAACTGGTAGATAAGGTAGCCGGTATCTTTGTACCGGTTGTTATGGGTATAGCCCTGCTCACATTCGTGATCTGGATGGTGGTAGGTGGAGAGAATGCATTTACACATGGATTGCTGGCAGCAGTAACAGTTCTGGTTATTGCCTGTCCATGCGCATTAGGATTGGCTACGCCTACCGCAATTATGGTAGGTGTAGGGAAGGGCGCAGCGCACAACATGCTGATCAGGGATGCAGAAAGTCTGGAACTGGCGCATAAGGTAAATGCGCTGGTACTCGATAAGACAGGTACCATCACTGTAGGTAAGCCGGTAGTGACGGATAGTGTTTGGCTGACAGGTGACGATGAAAAAAATAACTTATCTAGTATACTGCTGACAATGGAACAGCAATCTGAGCATCCGCTTGCAGCAGCTATTGTGAAAGAGTTAACGAATAAGGGTGTTATTGCGCTGCCCGCAATACAGCTTTCGGCAATAGAAAGCATCACAGGCAAGGGTATTCAGGCAGATTATGAAAGTGTGAGATATATGGCCGGTAATCTGGCGTTACTACAAGCCAATGGTATTGTGCCAGATGCGACCCTGGTAAAGACAATCAATGAGTGGCAGACAGCTGCGAGAACAGTAGTGGCCTTTGCTGGAAATGGGCATGTGCTGGCTATTTATGCCGTAGAGGATCAGATAAAAGAGACCTCAGCCGCAGCAGTGGCTACACTACAGGCGCGAGGTATCACAGTGTATATGCTGACTGGCGATCATGAGCATACAGCAGCTGCGGTTGCCCGTCAGACAGGCATCAGCCACTTTAAAGCGGGCGTGTTGCCAGCAGAGAAAGCGGCGTTTGTCAAAGCGTTGCAGCAGGAGGGGCGGGTAGTGGCAATGGCAGGTGATGGTATCAATGACAGTCATGCATTAGCCCAGGCAGATGTCAGTATTGCCATGGGTAAGGGAACTGATATTGCCATGGATGTGGCTAAGATTACGCTGATTACATCAGATCTGAATGTGATACCGAAAGCATTGCAGTTATCTCGTGCGACAGTGCGCACAATCCGCCAGAATCTTTTCTGGGCATTTATCTACAACCTGATCGGCATACCACTCGCTGCGGGTATTTTATACCCCATCAACGGATTTCTACTCAACCCGATGATTGCCGGGGCGGCAATGGCGTTAAGTTCAGTATCTGTAGTGGGTAATAGTTTACGGTTAAAATGGTCAAAACTTTAATTGAATAAAATATGGAACAACAGTTTAAGACAAATATTAAGTGTGGCGGATGTATTACCACAGTAACACCGTTTCTGAATGCAGTAGTAGGTGAACACAGCTGGAAGGTAGATACAGCGGTACCAGAAAAGGTATTGACAATTTCAAACGGAGCGGTGACAGCAGATAAGGTCATCGAGGCTGTGAAGCAAGCAGGTTTCAAAGCCGAGCAATTTTGAGGGGAGTTAGCAGACGGTTTAGTCCTGAAAAGGGATAATACTGCTACCGGTTATGCCTGGTTCAGTTGTCAGATCTCCAATGAGTGACTATTAATGTCGCTTTGATCTTCATCATCTTACGTTCATCCTACGTTCATGAACGTAGGATGAACGTAGGATGAATGTAAGATGAATGAAGGCCGGGCGGCAAGCGGCCGGGAGTATCCCGGTATAATAATTGTACACATGTATTGTTATTTAACCGGACAGTAAACCCAGGAAATATGTTAAACTCTACCTGGAATAAATTTAAACAACCTGCCAGCAGGACTATCTCCTCTTGTATGCTGGCAGGTATTTTCATTTTTGGGGCCTGCAGAACCAATCGCGGTTACGATCCCGCTCCGAGGATGGGAGCAGAATATCGTTTTGAAGAGGGATTACGGAAGGAAAAGAATCCGCAGTATCTTTTTGATAAGAAGTCCCGCAAAGAGATGGCCGGGATGGGCTATCCGACCGGGGAACCGAATGCGGCCTCTCCGCAGGCGGGAGGTACAACAACACCAGCAAAGTCACAGTCAGGAGCGACAGTTAATACGACTCCCCGGGATAGCCTGCGTGTGGACACTGTGTTCAAGGTGAAGCCACAATAACGCTTGAGATGTGCTTTGTTTGATTTATGCTGAATTACTTACATTTGTCGAAATTTTAAAATATCCTCTATGTTAAAGACCTTGTCTACTGCTGGCCTTTTCATGGCTGCAACCTGTATGTTTGCCAGTAAGGCGAATGCACAGTTAAAAGGCTTCAGCATTGGTCCTTATGCTGAAATAGGCGCCCCTGTTGGCGACTTTAAGGACACGCATAATTCCGGATTTGGCGGTGGTCTGAATGCTGACATCAAGCTGATTATGGGGCTGGGAGTGACTGGTTCAGCTGGTTTTATGTATTTTCCCGGCAGAACGTATACTGTCACGGATGGGCAAGGTAATCAGCTGTCTACAAAAGCTGAATCTATTAAGGCTTTGCCGGTAAGAGTAGGTTTGAAATACAAGTTTGGTTTCCCGTTGCTGTATGTGAAAGCTGAAGGTGGTACTGCCACTTTTGTAGGCGGGGATGCGGAAGCATACAAGGGTACCGCAGGTATCTTTGCGCCAGGGATTGGTATTCGTCTACTGGGGCTCGACGTAGAAGGTAAGTATGAAATCTGGTTCAAGGAAGGAAACAGCGGTTTCTTTGGTTTGAAAGCCAGTTATCATTTCTAAAGCTCAAAAGTTGTTGCCATAAAAAAGGCCTTCCGATGTTCGGAAGGCCTTTTTTATTCAACCTGTAATTATTTTTTGTTCACTTTTACGGCTTTGGATTTCTTCGCTGCGGAAGTATCAGCCGGTACGTTGGCGGCAGTATCTTTTTTGATTACTGCGGTGTCGCGTTTAGCAGCGGAAGTATCGGCTGCGGCTGTCGCTGAATCAAGTTTTGCTGCAAAACTGAGCGTGTCTTTGGTAGTAGCAGTGTCTGCTTTAATCGCTACTGTGTCTGCTGCTCTGAATGTTGCGGTGTCTGCTTTAAAAGCAAAGCTGGCCGTGTCTCTCAGAAGTGCAGTGTCTTTTGAAAAGCTGACAGTGTCCTTGCCGAAGGCAGCCGTGTCACTTACGAAGTTGGCGGTATCTGCTACACGCATGAAGTTAGCAGTGTCCAGCTTGAAGTTGGCTGTGTCTGGTGAGAAATTAGCCTTGTCTGCTTTGAAGTTCGCCGTGTCCATTTTGAAATTTGCCGTATCCATGCGGAAGTTGGCGGTGTCAAATTTGAAGTTAGCTGTGTCCATCGCAAAATTGGCGGTGTCTGGTGCAATGTTTGCCGTATCTAAGGCAAAGTTAGCAGTGTCAAGCGCAAAGTTTGCAGTGTCTGCTTTGGTTACCATTGCATTTACTGCATTTGTCTGACTAAAAGCGAATGCTCCCAGGCCAGCCACGAGGCCAAATCTCAATAATTGCTTTTTCATGGTTTTTCAATTTAACTGGTTAAAAAATTTAAAAGATCTCAATAAAAGATGGTTGATTACATTTCAACCAAAATCCTGCGAGAATCATCTAATGAAATGTTAAAGTGAATTTATATCTTAGTAAAACATTGATTATTAATATTTTGTATAATGTTCTAAATTTTTCATTTTTTCTTCGCTGATTAAACTTTACTGAAGAAAGTAAGTCGGATTTCTCCTAACAATGTAGACGCCGGGTAACAACACCGGGTATACGCTTTCACAATTTTTGATGTTGATACTGGAATCTCCTCTTATAGTTTTTTTAACATTCAACATGTCAGAAAACTGCATTATGCACGCAGTTTAAAATAAATGTCATTGTAACACAAAAAGTATCTATAAATCTTGCGTATATTGAATTTAAGTCGTATATTGTAGTTTTAAATCCCGTTATGAAACGATTAAGAAATATTGTCGCCACGGCATTGCTGCTGATGACAGGGCACCTGTCTTTTTCTCAGACACTGACGCTTAAAATGAATGGACCGCAATCGGAAGTACAGCCTACGATGTGGGGGATCTTTTTTGAAGACATTAACTTTTCTGCAGACGGCGGTATCTATGCCGAGCTGATTAAAAACCGTTCATTTGAGTTTACTGTCCCTATGATGGGGTGGAAGGAGGTACGTAAGGAAGGTACCGGAAATGTGCTGATCGTAAATAGGGAAACAGGTCATGCGGCGAATCCGAGGTATGCTCACCTGACTATCAGCGCCGGCAGCGGAAGCTATGGCCTGTTCAACGAAGGATTCAGAGGAATTGGGTATAAAAAAGGAATGCAGTATAATTTCTCTTTTCTTGCACGCAGTACCGGCGGACAAACACCTGCGAGGCTCGTATTGGTGGACGAGAAAGGGGAGCGTATCGGAGAGACAACTATTCCTGCTGTTACGGGTAAAGACTGGAAAAAGTATGTTGCCACAGTAACTGCTGACCGTACAGTGACAAAGGGTGGCGTACAGCTCCTTTTCTCTGGTAATGGTACACTGGATATAGATATGGTATCGTTATTTCCGCAGGATACCTGGAAGCAACGTCCTGGTGGTCTGCGTAATGATCTGGTACAGCTCCTGGCCGACCTGCATCCGGGTTTTGTCAGATTTCCGGGTGGTTGTATAGTAGAAGGCCGTGATCTGGCAAACAGATACCAATGGAAAAAAACAGTCGGAAAAGTGGAAGATCGTACGCTGATAGTAAATCGCTGGAATACGGAGTTTGCACATCGTGCACCCGGAGACTATTTCCAGAGCTACGGACTTGGTTTTTATGAATACTTTCAGTTATCTGAAGATCTTGGTGCTGCACCGTTACCAATTATTAACTGTGGCATGGCCTGCCAGTTCAATACCGGAGAAGTGGCGGCAGATGAAGACGTTGCGGTCTATATCCAGGACGCGTTGGATCTGATTGAATTTGCTAATGGCGCTACATCTACGAAATGGGGGCAGCTAAGGGCAGATATGGGCCATCCGGCTCCTTTTAACCTCCAGTTCCTGGGAGTAGGTAACGAGCAGTGGGATAGCCAGTATATAGCCCGCTATCAGCGCTTTGAAGAAGTACTGAAAACAAAGCATCCGGAAATAAAGCTGGTGTCCAGTGTAGGCCCTTTTTCAAGCGGTGACAGATTTGACTATCTATGGTCAAAGCTCAAGCCTTCCAAAGCAGATCTGGTAGATGAGCATTATTATATGCCGCCGGAATGGTTCCTGAAGAACGCCGGGCGTTATGACAATTATGAAAGGAAAGGTCCGAAGATCTTTGCAGGAGAATATGCTGCACATATAAAAACGCCGAAAGGACAGAAAGAAACGGATACTGCGGAAGGACGGAATACATGGGAAAGCGCATTGGCGGAAGCCGCGTTTATGACAGGCCTGGAAAGGAACGCAGATATCGTTCAGATGGCTTCCTATGCACCTCTGCTGGCACATGTGGATGCATGGCAATGGCGTCCGGACCTGATCTGGTTTGATAATCTACGCTCAGTAGGTACACCTAATTATTATGTGCAGAAGTTATTTGCTAATAGCAGAGGTACACATACCGTAAGCGTAACCGCAAACGGTAAAACACTGACAGGTCAGGATGGAATCTATGCCAGTGCGACAATTGATAAAACGTCCAAGAAGATCTTATTGAAAGTTGTGAATGCTACTGATAAGGCAATCGACTATAAGGTAGCGCTGGAAGGTGCTGCTACGTCGGCAGGCCCTGTTACGCATCAAGTGCTGACCGCAGCTAACAAAACAGATATTAATACACTGGATGCGCCTGCAGTAGTGGCCCCAGTTGAAAATAAGCTAAAGGCGACTAAAAATAATGTACCGGTTTCAGTAGGTGCAAACTCGCTCAATGTAATCACGATACCATATAAGTAACGGATGTATATTTAAGGTCAGGAAAGCCCGTTGCATATATTGCGGCGGGCTTCCTGTTACTGGAAGGTTTTGAAAAAGCCTAAAAATTTGTGAAATAGTTTTGGCATTAGAAAAAAAGTGTATTTTGCTGTTGTTACACATGTTTGTTAGCCGGCTTTCTTCGAGCACGGATTTTCCCCTTTATTGCTGAAAATACTTGTTGTTGCATACACACCATTGATGATAGATACACTTTGTGTTATCAGCGCGTTTTTATTGTTTCATAGCTACTATGTCTGCAAGGAGTGAGGGGAACGTACATTGGTATTTTCTACAAGATGCCATTGTCTATTTATTAAAGCTGAATCTACCTGTAAAGTGAAATGTCTTAAATGCCAATTAAAGCCTGTCATGAAGATGAATAGGGTTACGTACTATTCACTTTATATTGATGGCGACGAGCTATGTGAAGTCGAAAAGTTTGTAACAAGATTCAATAAGCCGGATTATGCCACTGACTATGATAACATTATGGCAGCGATCAGGGAAATGGGAATGACGCGGGGCGCTGACGCCAGGTATTTTCCGAGGGAGAGATTCCCAGAAGCCCTGTCTCCGCCATATGCTTCAGGTGAATTAAGGCTTTATTGCAGCAGGATAACCAAGGAGATTGTCATTCTTGGTAATGGTTGTATGAAGACAAGCCTGAAAGCGCAATACATGGAGGAGTGTCTTTTTCATTTTGAGTTGATACGCGCAGTAAGTGAACAGATTACCGCACGTATTACGGCCGGAGCGCTGAAGATTTCTAACAGAAGGCTGGAAGGTGATTTAGCGTTTAAAATTGGCGATTGTTATGAGTGAGATTTTCGAAGACGCGATGCAGGCGGTACCTCCCCATGCACAGGAGCGCGCTACTATTAGTTTTGACATTATAGACAGGATAGAGGCCGTTCTGGAGATGAAAGGGATGTCCCAAAATGAGCTGGCAGCTGCACTTGGTATGCCTGCTTCTGAGATCAGTAAATGGATGCGTGGTACTTATAATTTTGATGTTGAAACTATCGCCAAGATTAACATAGCATTAGGCATAAAGGTACTTGAAATTCCCAGGGGCAGATACCGGCGTCAGATGAATGGTCTGTTGCATCATCTTTATGCCACCGTAGTCCCACTTGGTAGTATCACACCAGTAAAGGATACTGAGGTGAATGGCCTGCGTGCTTTGTTTCATAGGATGAAGTCGGGACAAATGCTGTCATTACCACTTATCCTGAAGAAGAACTAGTACCACCAGGAAATGTCCTGGCGTCAGGCATCTTGCTTCTTACATTAACTTCTTTTATGTACGGCCAGCTGCTTTTCGACTATTTCCTGTGCACGTTGTCTGAGTACCGGATCGCCTGCAGACATTACATGTAGCAGTCTTCTGCACTCATGTAAGAAGACCGGAACAAAGTCTGCATCAGCAGTTAGGATATCATTTGCATTATCAATGATATCAGCATATTTAACTGTTTGTCCTTCAGAACTGATCTGGCTGAGGCGCTCCGCTTCCTTTTGCTTACGTTTACGTCTGTTCAGTTGAGGGAAGTCTCGTTTTATATAGATGTCAGTGAGCTCGATGGTGAGTTCCAGCGTTCTGATGGCATCTGCGGAAGGCATTACCTGATGCAGGAAATCAGACAACTGATCACGGGGCACCTCAGTGTCTTCCAGTACGTCGTGCAGCAACGCCGCAGATAGTACCGGAAGAGCTGAAGTAAATTCCTGGCAGATCTTCATCACTCTGACAGGATGGTGAATGTAAGGTTCATCGGCAAATTTCCTGCGCTGGCTGCCATGTGCCTGGCGGGCAAAGTCCTCGATCTGAGTCAATAGGTTCATTATGCAATAAGGAGTTTACGGCATGCTTCAGCACACTGTGTACAGGTGTCAGCACATTCCCGGCAATGCGGATTGTCATGTTTGCTGCATTCTGCTGCGCATGCTTCGCAAATATCGGCACAAATTGAACACATTTGTATAGCGTAGGAACTGCCAACGCTCATTAATTGAGCAGTAGCCTGACAGGCAGTGGCGCATTCCATACTCAGCCTGATGCAACGTGCCATCATAGTGACATCGTCTGCTTCCGTACAGGAGGCAGCACAATGGTTACATATTGCTGCACAGCGCTGGCACATATCGATACATTCCTGGTAAAAGTGATAGCCGTTTGTCATATTGATCACTATTGGTGGTTAAAAACTATATGTCTGAGCTAATTACTTCAAATATCGTACAATACTGCCGGGGTGTGCTGTTGCTGACGGCAACGGATGTAGCACCGGTACGATAGCAGCGTTCTGGCGGGATATTCTGGGAGAATTTGCTAATTTGCGCCGATGAAACATGTTTTTATTTTCCATTGTTTGCTTTTAGTTGCTCTTTCGGGCTTCGGACAACGAAGAGCGCTGGTGTTTCAGACGGACTTTGGTCTGAAGGACGGCGCAGTGGCCGAAATGAAAGGAGTGGTGTATGGTCTGTCGGCAGATATCCCTATGTTTGACATTACACACGAAATACCAGCATATAACATATGGGAGGCAGCTTATCGCCTGCAGCAAACGGCTCCTTACTGGCCGGAAGGTACTGTGTTTGTTTCTGTTGTAGATCCCGGAGTAGGCTCCGAAAGAAAATCAGTAGTACTGAAGACCAGAACGGGGCATTTTTTCGTAACGCCGGACAATGGGACGTTAACGCTGGTAGCCAGGCAGTTGGGTATAGCAGAAGTCAGAGAGATCGATGAAGCCGTTAATCGCAGGAAGAACTCCGGCGCTTCTTACACATTCCACGGGAGGGATGTGTATGCTTATACCGGCGGAAAACTGGCAGCCGGCAAGATCACTTTTGAGCAGGTAGGACGACGGTTACCGGATACTGTGGTAAGTATATCATTTCAGCAACCCGTAATTGCCGGAGATACATTAAAGGGAAACATCCCTGTGCTGGATGCGCAGTATGGAAATGTCTGGACCAATATTGACCAGCATACATTTGCAAAATTACAGGTTAAACCCGGGGATCAGCTGCAGGTCGTGATCCGTAATGCAGATCAGGTAGTATTTAGCGGTGTTATGCCGTACGTTAATACATTTGCGGCAGTGCAGGAGGGAAAAGAACTGTTATATCTGAATAGCCTGCTAAACGTATCATTTGCAGTGAATATGGGTGATTTTGCAGCGCGATATCATGTGAAAAGCGGGCCTGCATGGACAGTAACCGTCGTTCGTCAGTAGACGAATTTTACTTACATTTACCGCTTAATTTTTCTTAATCTTACAAATTTCAGATGCCACAACCGGATACTACAAATACGATGTTTCATCTGGCGGCAGACTTTATCAATCATACCAACCGCCATATTTTCCTTACTGGTAAAGCCGGAACAGGAAAAACAACTTTCCTGAAATATATAAAAGAGCATACTGCAAAAAATACGGTGGTAGTAGCGCCTACAGGCGTTGCAGCTATTAATGCCGGAGGGGTGACCATGCACTCATTTTTTCAATTGCCTTTCGGACCATATGTTCCTTCCGGAGCACATCTTTTCGGAGTAGATAATGGAGTGACTGATACACATGCCCTCTTTCGTAACATCCGCTTTAATCATGATAAAAAGGAACTCCTTCGTGAGATGGAGCTGCTGATTATAGATGAAGTGAGTATGGTACGTGCAGATACGCTCGACGCTATCGACGCGATTCTGAGGCACTTCAGAGGGCAGCCTCTTTTACCTTTCGGCGGCGTGCAGGTATTGTATATCGGAGACCTGTATCAGCTGCCACCAGTCATGCCAGAAGATCAATGGCAGTTTCTGAAAGACCACTATGAAAGTGTCTTTTTCTTCCATGCCAGGGTGATGCGGCAAACAAATCCCTTGTTTATTGAACTGAATAAGATATACCGGCAGAACGAGGCTACTTTCATCAACCTGCTGAACGGTGTACGGAATAGCACCCTTGACTGGGATGACCTGGAAGTACTGAATCAGCGTTATCTTCCCCATTTTACCGGGGTAGATGAGCAGTACATTGTACTGACCACTCATAACCGGCGTGCAGATGACATTAATAATGCGCGGTTGGCCGCCATGCCAGGAAAGATATTCACGTTCACCGGCGAGATTACCGGAGATTTCAGTGACAAGGCACTACCTACGGATATGGAGTTACGTATTAAGGAGGGCGCACAGGTAATGTTCATCAAAAATGATGTAGCAGAACCCCGCAGGTATTTTAATGGCAAACTGGCTACTGTTACTGAAATATTACCGGATGATAAGATTGTGGTGAAACTGGCAGGTGGCGACGATACATTGGTACTGGAGAAAGAAACCTGGCGCAACATCCGCTATTCCTGGAATAAAACAGATGAGACGGTAGATGAGGAAGAACTGGGGAGTTTCAAGCAATATCCGATAAGATTGGCCTGGGCCATTACTATACATAAAAGCCAGGGGCTGACATTTGAAAAGGCAATAATAGATGCAGGTAATGCATTTGCCCCGGGGCAGGTATATGTGGCATTGAGCAGGTGTACCTCGCTGGATGGACTGGTATTACATTCACGTATTCATCCCGGCGCTATCCGCACAGACCAGCAGGTGCAGCAGTTTTCTTCCGGCTTTCACAAAGAAGAAGAACTCGAGTTGCTACTCGAAGGAGAGCGGCTGGTATTCTGGGCAGATCAGTTGCTGAAGTTATTCAGTGCAGAAAAAATGCTGGCTGAGTTTCATGTACATGCCGCATGGCTTCGGGATAAGAAAATGACAGGAATGGACAGTGCCCTCACCCTAAGCCGTAACCTGCAACAGCGCGCAGCACAATTGCACGAAGTAGGATTGAAATTCCGCCAGCAACTGGATCCCTTGTTGAAAGATGTGATACAGACCGGAAATACTACGTTATTGAAAGAACGGATGGGTAAGGCGGTAGCATATTTTACCAATGAAATATATGAAGGGTTCATTCAACAGGTACGGAGAGAGCGGGACCTGGTGAAAGGTATTGCAAAAGTCAAGAAATATGTGTTGCAGTTATCAGGGCTGGAACATTTCCTGTGGAACAGGCTACAGCTCTTTGCAGACGCTAGTTATGGTCAGTTGAAGTTCAACGAAGGGCTGCCGGATTATGAGACATTGAGAAAGCCTGCCCTGGAGGAGAACACGAAGGAAAAGCCAGCGAAGAAAACGCGTGAAGCCGGAGATAGCAGAAGAGGTTCGCTGGAGTTATTCCTTACAGGAAAGACGTTGGCAGAAATTGCGGCAGAGAGAGGATTGGCGATGAGTACAGTCGAAAGTCATCTGGCAGACTGTGTGGCACATGACGAACTGCAGATCAATCGTTTCGTTGATGAAAGGAAGATTTCCAAGATATTACCCCTTATAAAAGAACTGGGTGTTACAGCGTCAGGGCCGGTTAAAGCCAGGCTGGGAGAGGAGGTCACCTGGGCAGAAATCCGGGCAGTGCAAGCGCATTACCGTAAGACTATGGAGTAGTTACTGATATCCTGATAGCCAGGCTGGCAGCAGCTACCCGGTATATGCTGCCACTATCAGGAGAAGTCATGTAGTCTAATCATAGTACCCTAAAGGTGGCAGAGAATTTTTGCTTGCTGGAAGCGATCTATCCAGGGATAACGGCGCATAGGGGAGCGATGATTGCCGGTACACCTGGAAGGGTAAAGCAGCGTATGCTTAAGCTCGCTGGTAATTATGATGTAAATGAGATCGTTGCAGCAACAATGACGGCGCATGCGGAAGACAGTTTTCGCTTTTATGAGCCGCTTGCAGAGATGTTTGAACGAACACCCCGAAATATTTCCTGAAAACCGGCTGACATTTACGCAGTATTTACAGATATTGCGGATTATTGTGCTTCTGCCGAAGGAGGTCATTAAAATTCGTCTGTTATACTGCATGGAACAAAAAGATAAGGGAGTAGATCCGGGCAAATACCGGGAGGAATACCAGGAGTGGGTGCGCTTTGCGTTACATTCTGCGGGTCTTGGAACATGGGATATGGACCCCATTAATCACCAGGTCATATGGGATGACAGATGCCGGGAGTTATATGGATTCCCCGCTGGCAACCACACTACATACGAAAACGTGTTGACCTATGTTCATCCGGAGGATAAGCAGCTGGTAGAGACTGCGGTAGCCAAGGCACTTGCGAATGAAACGAATGGCAGGTACGATGTAGAATTTCGTACTATTGGTGCGGCCGATAGTAAATTACGCTGGCTGAGGTGTATCGGGCAGGCTTATTTTAATGAGGAGGGAACTGCTTACCGTTTTGCCGGTACAGCACAGGACATCACCAAACAGCGGAAGAACAGGGAAAGACAGGCGATGTTATTTTCCCTGGCAGAAAGTAGTTTAGATTGCATGGCAGCGTCAGATATTGACGGCCGCCTGTTTTATATCAATCCATCAGGTAGAAAGCTCCTCGGAATACCTCAGGATCTTGACATATCCCAATTGGAGGATAGCGATCTTTATAGTCCTGAACATTATCAGTCTTTTATCAATAACGTGTTGCCAGCACTGAAGACGGGTCGTAAATGGACCGGCCGTTTGTACCTGACGCACTATACTACCAAAGAAACGATCCCATTTCACGCAGATTACACTGCTATAAAGGACCCGAGGAACAATAGCTTTATCGGTCATGGGGCATCCCTGCGCGACCTGCGTCCCGAACTGGAGGCGAAGAAGGAACAACAGAAGCTACTGGCGCTGCTTGAAAACAGTCGTGACTTTGTCAGCCTGTCGGATGAGGAGGGACATGTGTCCTACGTGAACGCGGCAGGTTTGAAAATGGTAGGACTGGATACATTGGAAGAGGCGCGTCAGCATAACAGCCACTACCTGATGCCGGGAGATACAGCCCGGCTCAGAGATGAAGTAAATGTAGACCTGTTCACCAAAGGAATGTGGATGGGAGAGATATCCTACCGGCACTTTAAAACCGGGGAAGCGATACCGGTTCTTGCCACTACAATGCTGGTATATGATCCGCTGACAGGTGCTTCTCAGGGAAGGGCTACTATTTCAAGGGATCTGCGTGAGGAGAAGGCACTGCATCAACGAATGGTTGATAATGAGCAGGAACTGGAACGGCAGGTCGAACAAAGAACCGCTGAACTGAAGAAGGCCAATATTGACCTGAACATTGTAAATCAGAACCTTGAACAGTTTGCCTATGTGGCCAGTCATGATCTGCAGGAGCCCCTCAGGAAGATTAACATGTTCTCCGCCCTGCTACAGGACAAATATGCTAACGAACTGAATGAGACCGGCGTACGTAACCTGGGTATTATCAGGAATGCCGCAACCCGCATGACAACCTTGATACAGGATCTGCTGGCATTTTCCAGGGTATCCCGTCAGGATCACCTTTTTGAGCAGGTAGACTTAAGGAAGGTACTGGAGCAGGTCGTTGCAGACCTGGACGTTGTAGTTCAGCAGAAGGGAGCAACCATCAATTATGACAATCTGTGCAAAGTGGTGGCTATACCGCTGCATATGACGCAACTATTCCAGAATCTGTTAAGTAATGCGTTGAAATTCAGTAAGTCAGATGTGCCGCCAGTGATCAATCTGACCTCCCGTATGATGGATGTGCAGGAAGTCGCTGCTCATCCGCAGCTGCAGAATGGTACACCCTATTGCGAAATTAAGGTTCAGGACAATGGTATCGGGTTTGCGCCCACGTATGCCCGCAAAATATTTGTGATCTTCCAGCGGTTGCATGGCAGGGGCGAATATGAGGGAAGCGGCATTGGACTTGCCTTGTGCCAGAAAATCGTGATTGCACATCATGGTATCATCTTCGCAGAATCAGAAGAAAAACAGGGAGCGACCTTTACAGTTATATTACCGGCATACACTTGATTATATTTTTTTATATTTTTGCTGGAAATAACTGATCCTATCCTATGAGAAGATATTTCCTGATGGCAGTAATAGCGCTGGCTTTCGCAGCTTGTACAAAAGAGTCTGGCGTTGGCGGTGGAACAACAAATCCGGTTGATTCGACCAATTTACCCGGATCCGGATCCGGCGGAAACACCGCTGATAGTGTAGTTACCTTTACGGATCTGAAATTTTCACTTACTCCGGGCAGCGAAGTCTATGGTCGTACGTTTTCTTCTTTCAAAGGGAAAGTATACATGGATAACGACATTCCAGATACCCTTGGTAAGTACATCGATATCTTTTTCAACAACTTCGGTACAAACTCCATGTTTTTTGCGAGTGCGAATGATGAAACCGTTGATCTGAGAATACCAGGTACCCTGACAACGTTGGTACGTAACCTGGTACCTGAAGATACATTGAGTGTAAATTCTTTTGATACGATCACACATGCGTCAATTATCAAAAAGCTGATAGTGAAAACCGATAATGAGAGCTTTGCCAGAGCAGATCTGCCCCGGCTGATATTCTTCCAGAATGGTTTTGCAAAGAAGGGTATTATAAAGGTTAAGTCAATGACCACAGAATATGTGATTGCTGATGTAAAAGTAACCTACTGATTATAAGATATTTATACAAGGAAAATAAAGGCTGGTCTTTCCCTAAGACTGGCCTTTTTCTATTTTAACCCCAGTAGGAGTGTGTAGGATAGTTGCCCCATGGTGTTTGTTTAAATTTGAAAGATTCCACGATTAAAACAAACAATTCCACTATTTATGCAAGCTATTTTAGGCGTATTCTTTCATTTTATCGGAGGTTTTGCTTCCGGCAGTTTTTATATTCCGTTCAAGAAAGTTAAAAAATGGGCATGGGAAAGTTACTGGATTGTTGGTGGCTTCTTTTCATGGCTGATAGTGCCTTTTCTGGCAGCCTGGATCACTGTACCTGATTTCCTAAGCATCATCAGCGCGACAGATAGCACGACTATATTCTGGACCTACTTTATGGGATTGTTGTGGGGTATAGGAGGTCTCACGTTCGGACTAGCAATGCGATACCTGGGGATGTCTCTGGGAATGTCTGTTACACTGGGGTATACTTCTGCCTGTGGCTCTATGATACCCCCTATTTACAGGGATATATTTACCAATGATACAGAAGGTACGTTCACCAGCATGATACAAAGCACCGGCGGCTTACTGGTACTGGCAGGTGTGGCAGTATGTCTGATCGGTATTGCAATATGTGGTGTTGCCGGCGTATTGAAGGAGCGTGAATTATCAGAAGATCAGAAGAAGCAAAGCATACAGGAATTTAATCTGCGTAAGGGACTGATTGTGGCAACAGTTTCTGGTATACTAAGCGCCTGTTTCAATTTTGGTATTGAAGCAGGTAAGCCGATGGCTGCGATTGCAGTAGAACAGGGAAGCAATCCGTTATTCCAGAATAATGTGATTTTCGTGGTGCTGCTGTGGGGAGGCTTAACTACTAACCTCCTTTGGTGCCTTGTGCTAAATGTACGGAATAAGACATTTGGCGATTATGTCAATAAAGATACACCACTGGCGGGCAACTACTTTTTTGCAGCATTGGCTGGCACAACCTGGTTCTTTCAGTTCTTTTTCTACGGCATGGGTGAAAGTAAACTTGGTAATGGAGCCAGTTCCTGGATACTACATATGGCATTCATCATTCTGATATCCAGTCTTTGGGGAATAACACTGAGGGAATGGAAAGGCGTGAGCCGTAAAACATTTGGTACAATACTGATGGGGGTCGTAACCATTATGTTATCTGTTCTCCTCGTAGGTTATGGTAATTCATTCTAACAAAAAAGAGTACAGCATTGTAATTAATTTAAATAACAAAATATGTCGGTTTCTTCCTTAACAAATTTCAAACACGTAAGCTATCTCTGGGATGAGCAGAAAGCTGCCGCACTTGCAGGAGACGAAGTGGCGTTGCTGATTTACCGTTCCAACCTGCTGGGCGCTGATCTGCGCCTAACCAATTATGGCGGTGGTAATACATCCTGTAAGGTAATGGCCAAAGATCCGCTTACTGGTAAACAAACGGAAGTCATGTGGGTAAAAGGTTCGGGGGGAGATCTTGGAACACTGAAACGTAGCGGACTTGCTGCCTTATATGTAGACAGACTGCATAGCCTGGAAAACATCTACAGAGGTATTGAACACGAAGATGAGATGGTGGAACTGTTCAATCACTGTATTTTTGATCTGAGTTCCAAGGCTCCATCTATTGATACGCCATTACACGGTTTTCTGCCGTTTAAACATATAGATCACCTTCATCCCGATGCAGCGATTGCGATTGCTGCAGCAAAGGATGGCAAACGTATTACTGAAGAGTTATTTGAAGGTACAATTGGTTGGGTACCCTGGCAGCGCCCAGGCTTTGACTTAGGCCTGCAATTGAGACAATGCCTGCAGGAGAATCCTGGTATCCGTGGTATTATGCTGGGTTCACATGGATTGTTCACCTGGGGAGATACAGCATATGAAAGTTATATCAACACCCTGGAAGTGATTGAGCGCTGTGCCGCTTACCTGGAAGAACATTATAACAAGAAAGGACCGGTATTTGGAGGCCCCCGCATCACTTCTCCAGCGGCAGATGTACGTAAAAAGCAGGCAGCTGCACTTGCGCCTGTACTTCGCGGACTGTGTTCTGCACATACACGTATGGTTGGTCATTTTACTGATGATCCGCGTGTGCTGGAGTTCATTAACTCCAAAGATCTTGACAGGCTGGCACCGTTAGGTACCAGCTGTCCGGACCACTTCCTACGCACGAAGATTAGTCCCCTGGTATTGCCGTTGGACCCTGAGGCTTCACTGGACGATGCAGTAGCGGTAAAGCAGCAGTTGGAACCATTATTTGCGGCATATAGGGAAATGTATACTTCCTACTATAATACCTGCCGGCATCCCAATAGCCCTGCTTTGCGTGACCCTAACCCGGTAGTCATCCTATATCCGGGTATAGGCATGTTTACCTTTTCTAAAGATAAACAGACCGCCAGAGTAGCCGCGGAGTTTTATACTAATGCGATCAACGTAATGAAAGGCGCGGAAGCTATTTCGGAATATACCGCTTTGCCAAGACAGGAGGCATTCGATATTGAATACTGGTTGCTTGAAGAGGCGAAGCTGCAACGTATGCCGAAGCCGAAAGCATTGTCAGGCCGTATCGCGCTGATTACAGGAAGTGCCGGTGGTATAGGAAAGGCTATAGCTAAAAAGTTTGCTGATGAGGGAGCTTGTGTAGTAATCAATGACAATGACGCTGGCAGGCTGCAGGCCGCCCGGGAAGAATTTGCAAAGCAATACGGGGGGGATGTTTTCGCAACAGCCATACTCGACGTAACGAAGAGTACTGATATACGTGCTGCATTCGATGTAGCAAGTCTGGCGTTTGGGGGAGTAGACATGGTAGTGAATTGCGCCGGTCTTTCTATCTCCAAACCTATTGAAGCACATACAGAAAAGGATTGGGACCTGTTGTATGATGTACTGGTGAAGGGCCAGTTTATGGTAACGCAGCTGGGTGTTGAAGTCATGCGCAAGCAGGATCTTGGAGGCGATGTTATCAATATCGTCAGCAAAAATGCATTGATGAGTGGCCCCAATAATGCAGGTTACGGATCCGCAAAGGCTGCACAGTTGCATCTGAGTCGTCTGAATGCCGCAGAATTGGGCAAGGATGGTATCCGTGTGAACGTAATTAATCCTGATGCGGTAATTGCCGACAGCAAAATTTGGGAAGGTGACTGGGCTGCGGGCCGGGCTAAAGCCTATGGTATCACAGTCGAGGAGTTACCTGGATATTATGCCAAACGCACGCTACTGAACCAGGTTATCTTACCAGAAGACATTGCCAACGCCTGTTTTGCAGTAACCGGAGGATTACTCGGAAAATCAACCGGCAACGTAATTAACGTGGACGGTGGCGTTGCGGCTGCATTTGTACGATAGCCAATAAGTTCTTCAGTTACATACCCTGATCATTGAGACAACACATGCCGCTGGCTTAGGCTGGCAAGGCATGTGTTGCAATGATCGGCAGAGCAGTCACGTAAGAAAAACTTTTCCTAATTTACCACTGACCCAAACCACCCGTTATGAATATAGAAAAATTCCAGATTGCTGCTTTTAATGACGCACATATCCGGGCGCATGAGCGAAATTTTGAACATGTTGCAGAGAGTGTTATTGATTTACAGGATGTTATACAGAAGTTGCAGGATTTCCAGGTAGCGATTCCCAGTTGGGCACTTGGTACAGGTGGTACTCGTTTTGGCCGGTTCTCCGGAGGAGGAGAGCCTCGCAATCTTGAAGAAAAAATCTCAGACATAGGAGTGCTGCATGCACTGAACCGCAGCAGTGGTGCCGTATCATTACATATCCCATGGGATATTCCAGACAATGCCGCCAGTATTAAAGCATTGGCTGCACAGCATGATATCCGTTTCGATGCAGTAAATAGCAATACATTCCAGGATCAGGAGGATCAGGCCCACAGTTATAAGTTCGGTTCTCTGCACCATACCGATAAAGGCGTACGCAAGCAAGCAGTTGAACACAATATCGAAGTGATAAAATATGGTATGGATCTGGGCTCCAATGCACTCAGCCTGTGGTTGGCTGATGGATCCTGTTTCCCCGGACAGCTGAACTTCAGAGGTGCTTTTAAACGTACGCTGGACAGCTTACAGGAAATTTATACAGCGCTACCTGACGCATGGAAGTTATACATCGAGTATAAAGCGTTTGAACCTAATTTCTATTCTACCACCATCGGCGACTGGGGACAGTCCCTCTTATTTGCCAATAAGCTTGGTCCGAAAGCCTTTACGCTTGTGGACCTGGGGCACCATTTGCCCAATGCCAACATTGAGCAGATAGTGTCATTGCTGCTGATGGAGGGCAAGCTGGCTGGTTTCCATTTCAATGATTCAAAGTATGGCGACGATGACCTGACGGTAGGCAGCATCAATCCCTACCAGCTTTTCCTGATCTTTAATGAGCTGGTGGAAGGCATGGATGCCCGTGGTATGAATCATGCCACTGATCTGGGCTGGATGATTGACGCCTCTCACAATGTAAAAGATCCGCTAGAAGACCTTTTGCAGTCAGTTGAAGCTATTATGATTGCCTATGCCCAGGCATTGCTGGTAGATACCAAGGCATTACAGGCAGCGCAACTGAATAATGATGCTGTTGCAGCGCAGGAAATACTACAATCTGCTTACCGCACAGATGTACGTCCACTGGTAGCACAGGCCCGTCTGCAGGCAGGCGGTGTCCTACAGCCAGTAGCATTTTACAGGGAATATAAGGTGAGGGAACAACTGATCCGGGAAAGAGGTCTGAAGACAGTTGCGACAGGATTGTAAGGTTCAATACCTGCACCGTCACTCTTAATTCTTAATAGCTAATTCTTAGTTTTCCATGCGTTGTATTGCTATCCTGGATATTGGTAAGACGAATAAAAAAATTTTCCTGATTGATGAGCACTACCGCATTGTCAGAGAAAGCGGGACTTCCTTTCCTGAGATACAGGATGAGGATGGAGATCCCTGTGAAAACATTGATTTGTTAACTCAGTGGGTCAAAGAAAGCTTGCAGGAATTGCTACAATTACCTGGCTATACCGTTGTAGCGTTTAATTTTAGTACCTATGGTGCCAGCATGGTCTATCTGGCTGAAGAAGGACATGTATTGGCACCACTCTATAATTATCTGAAGGCATATCCGGAAGGAATGCAGGAAACTTTGGGAGCGGCCTATGGCGGTATTCAGCAATTGTGCAGTGAAACTGCTTCCCCTGCATTGGGAAGTCTTAATGCCGGTTTGCAGTTATACAGAATCCAGCAGCAGCAACCGGAGCTGTTTGCAAAAATCAGGTATGCACTACATCTGCCACAGTATATCAGCTTTCTGATCACAGGCCAACCCTTGTCAGATATCACAAGTATTGGTTGTCATACTATGCTCTGGGATTTCACCGGTCAACGTTACCACAAATGGGTAACACGGGAAGGATTGTCAGAGAAGCTGGCTCCGGTATTTCCAGGTAACAGGGTACTACCTGCGATGGTTGAAGGTGGAAATTATGTCTCCGGTATTGGCCTGCATGATAGCTCTGCTGCCCTGATACCCTATTTATCTAGCTTTTCCGAACCATTTGTACTCATATCGACGGGTACCTGGTGCATTACCCTGAATCCGTTTAATGATGGTCCGTTGACCCCTGGTGAACTTACCTCTGACTGTCTTTGTTACTTAACATATGAAAATCGTCCGGTAAAGGCTGCGAGACTCTTTGCGGGCAACGAACATGAGCAGCAGGTCAAAAGGCTGGCAGAATATTATCAAACACCGGTAAATTACTACCAGCAAGTCGTATTTGACCCAGCTATATTTGCTCAGTTGCTGGCGGTATCTCCGCAACAGGAAACACCTGTACCTGGTATGGGCTTGTTGCAGTCTTCCCGCTTTGCAAAAAGGTCATTGACTGAATTTACCAGCTATGAGATTGCTTATCACCGTTTACTGATGGATATCATGGAACAACAGCAATTTTCTGCATCCCTGGTAATCACAGGCACGCCGGTGAAACGCATCTTTGTGGACGGTGGTTTCAGCAGGAACACGGTGTATATGCATCTGCTGGCAGCAGCCTTCCCGCATATGGAGGTGTACGCTGCATCAGTAGCCCAGGCTACGGCAGTAGGAGCCGCCCTTGCTATCCACCGGCACTGGAATACACAGCCATTGCCGGCCGACCTTGTAGAGATGAGACATTATAGCCACGGCTCGATTTATATTTGAACAAAATGAAAGTAGGACTATTCATACCATGTTACATAGACCAGTTTTATCCGCAGGTGGGCATCGCCACGTTATCCTTACTGGAGAAGCTGGGCTGTGAAGTGGTATACCCGCAGGGTCAGACCTGTTGTGGGCAACCCATGGCCAATTCCGGATTTGAACATTTAACCGCTGGTTGTAATGAACTTTTTGTAGATCATTTCCAGGGCTTTGATTACATCGTTGCACCTTCCGGCAGCTGCGTACTGCATATCAAAGATCACCTGCATGTAGATCATAAAGAGGTTGCCGCAACCCATATCCGTCAGCGCATTTACGAGTTGTCTGAATTTCTTACTGACGTGCTGAAAGTGGAAAATCTGCCAGCCAGGTTTCCGCATAAGGTTGGTATTCACCAGAGCTGCCACGGCCAACGTGGATTAGGACTTTCTCAGATGAGTGAACTGGTAGCTGCTCCCTTTTCCAAACCTCAGCAGCTTCTTCAGATGGTAGAAGGGTTGGAACTGATTGACCTTAAACGTACAGATGAGTGCTGCGGATTTGGCGGTACATTCTGCGTTTTTGAGGAAGCTGTCTCTGTCAAGATGGGAAAGGATCGTATTGCTGATCATGTCAACAATGGTGCAGAGTACATTACTGGCAACGATGTGAGCTGCCTGATGCACCTGGAAGGTATTCTGAGAAGACAGCACAGCCATATAAAGGTCTTGCACATTGCAGAAATTCTGAACGCAGGAATTAACTAGAATATAAATCCGGAATATGGTATCATGCATTTCTGCTTAGCTGTTTATCTACTGGTTAGCAATGTTGATCGCAGATACCTGATACCTAATTGTTTTTAATGGAACAAAAACATAAAGAACATTCTGTCCTCGCTGAGGCCTTTAATAATAACGAACCTCGTGTGAACTGGCATGACGAAACACTGTGGTGGGTACGTCAGAAAAGGGATAAAATGGCCTGGACGTTGCCAGAGTGGGAGGAGCTACGCGAAGCAGCTTCGCAGATCAAGCATAACGTACTTGGAAACCTGCACGACTATCTACTTGCGTTCGAGAAAAATGCGATTGCTAATGGCGCTGTAGTACATTGGGCAGCAGATGCTGCTGAACATAACAGGATTGTATTGCAATTGCTGCAGCAGCAGGGAGTGAAACGGATAGTGAAGAGCAAATCAATGCTTACAGAAGAATGTCATCTCAATCCGTATCTCGCAGAGCATGGGATTGAGGTAGTGGATACTGATCTGGGAGAGCGTATTGTGCAGCTAGCCAAGGAGCCGCCCAGTCATATTGTGTTGCCCTGTATCCATAAGAAGAAAGAAGAAATCGGAGATCTTTTCCATGAACATCTGGGTACCCCTGCAGGTAATGCAGATCCCAAGTTTCTTACAGCAGCTGCCAGGCTGCATCTCAGGAAAGAATTTATTCAATCAAGAGTAGCAATAACCGGGGTGAACTTTGCTGTGGCAGAGACGGGGGAAATGGTCGTCTGTACTAATGAGGGAAACGCCGATATGGGCGCTCACCTGGCAGATGTACATATTGCGTGCATGGGAATTGAAAAGATCATCCCTGAACGTAAACACCTTGGTGTATTTCTGCGTTTGCTGGCAAGAAGTGCTACCGGCCAGCCTATCACTACTTATAGCAGTCATTTCCGTAAGCCCAAAGCCGGACAACAGGTACATATTGTCCTGGTTGACAATGGTCGTAGTCGTCAGCTGGGAAGAGAGGACTTCCGTAACTCATTGAAATGTATCCGTTGCGGCGCATGTATGAATACTTGTCCTGTGTATCGCCGTAGTGGTGGACATAGCTACCATAATGCTATTGCCGGACCCATAGGATCAATTCTTGCACCTAATCTTGATATGAAGGATTATGCAGATCTTCCTTTCGCCTCTACGCTATGTGGTTCCTGCTCAAATGTGTGTCCGGTGAAGATCGATATCCACCAGCAACTGTACAAATGGAGGCAGGTACTTACTAAAGAAGGACATACTAAGAAGACAAAAGCAGCAGGTATGCATGCTATGAATATCGTATTGTCAAAGCCAGGACTCTATAAAACTGCCGGAGGCGTAGGGCGTTGGGTAATGCGTACCTTCCCTGCTGTCGTGAACAATGGCATGAATCCCTGGTACAAACAGCGGGAAATGCCCGAAGCGCCGAAACAATCATTTGCTGATTGGTATAAGAAGAACAGGCAATAAACAGTTGTCTACCTACTATTTACAACAGCTTAACTCGTAATTTTTACTATGTCTCGCGAAGCGATACTTGCCGCTATAAAAAAGAATCAGCCTGCTACACAGGTATTGCCAGATCTGGCTGGTTTCAGTCATGCTGGTCCTGGAGATCCCGAAGCTTTCAGGAAAGTTGTTGAGGCCCTTGGCGGACAGGTTTTTGAAATAACTTCATTTGACGAAATACAGCCGCTTGTTGCAGAACATTATACAGATGTGTCTAAAGTGGTGACTATTAACCCGGCATACTTTGCCGGTGCAGCTACGCAATGGCAGGAAGGGGATGGCCGGCAGCTGGAGCATGTTGATCTGGCAATTATTCCTGGACAATTTGGAGTGGCTGAAAATGGCGCTATCTGGGTAACGGAAAGTGAAATTGAAGTTAGGGTATTGCCGTTTATCACACAGCATCTTGCGATTGTGATCAATAAGGATAAGATCTTACCCACTATGCACGATGCCTACGCTTATATCGGAGCGCCGACTACAGGATTCGGTGCCTTTATTGCCGGGCCCTCCAAAACAGCCGACATTGAGCAATCATTGGTACTTGGTGCACACGGTGCAAAAAGTCTGACTGTTTTTATGATCGGATAATCTTATAAATCCATGTTATGAAAATTGCTTTCAAAATGCAGCTTAAGCCGGGCTGTAAAGAAGAATACCGTAAACGCCATGATCAGCTGTGGCCAGAATTGCGGGCATTGCTAAAGGATAATGGAGTAAGTGATTACACCATCTTTCTGGATGAAGAGACAAACACGCTATTCGGCGTACAACAGCAATCCGGTATGCAGTCCTCACAGGATCTCGGTGCATTACCAATAGTGCAACGTTGGTGGGCCTATATGGCCGACATTATGGAAACCAACGAAGATAATTCTCCTGTCACCAAGCCATTGGATCAGGTATTCCATATGGACTAGCTATTTTCTTTCCAGAATAAACTGTATATCGTCTATTACATCTCCTTCTCTTTTTCTACTGATATGAAGGTCATATGCCGGCTGCTGTGGTTTCAGCTTTAGCTTTTTCATTTGAGCGCGGTCTGGCTGAATGATGTAATCACCAGGCGGCAATCCCATATAGTTGAAGTATCCGTCTGATTCTGTCAGAACACATTTTACCAGTGTACTGTCTGATTTATAAATGCAGATTTTGATACCTCCCTGTTCCTTTAGTAAGGAGTCTTGTTGCAGGTAAACCGACCCGCCAACTTCGCCCATTACGCTGACCGGGATATCTATTCGACGTAGCTGATTGGGTTCAATAGTGACTCTTACTGCGGGCTTGATAATCTGCCAGGAGACGCTTTCAAAACCTTTAGTTTCCATTTCAAAAAGGTAAGCAGAGTAAGGCTCAAGGTCTAGTATGCATATACTGGTATCTCTCAGACTGCGAATCATTCTTCCACCATTATATTTTAATTGTAATCCTTCTACTCTTGGCTCGCCTTTGTCAAATTTCTCGTTGTTATTCAAGTCCAGGAATGGTACAAGTACCACACCACCGGATCCGACACTTGATCGGTTATTGACGCCTGAATAGCCAGAGTTACCATCGTGTATAATACTACCGCGGGCAGATTCAACGAATGTAGTGAGATTGTTATTTCTCCAGAGTGAAAATCCGATTTGTGTGAAAGAAAAGTCGTACCTCAGACCAATACCGTAGTTGGTAATATTGTTACGATAGTTCTTTTCATAGGAGACGTTCAGGTATCCGTTTCTGAAAAGATATTTACCCGCTTCGCAGCGCACCGCCATGAACCTGTTACTATTGTATTCATACTGTGCCTGTGGGGTCAACAGAATGTTGCCGGGTATACGGAAAGTAAGTGCAAGATTACTATACACGAAAGGATTTTCATCTTTAATAAAGATAGCGAAGGTTGACAGGCTGGTACCTACTTTATACACCGCCCCTGACATTAGCCATTCAGTAGTTGTGTAATAAGAATTAGGTAGGATTATCTGATCCAACGTAAGTCTGGTAAATAATGAGAAGTTTTTGGTCATAAAAGGCTTAGATACCACTGCTTTCCGTTGCTCTAACCAGTTATAGATAATGGCTGTCTGGCCTTTTTTGTACCTTGTATAACTTACTTCTGCCTGCAGGTTAGTCTTGCTACGGTAGCTTACAATACCTCTACTTCTTACGCCATATGTATATTCCCCGGAAAACAGGAGGTTTGATACTATGCGCATGGAAGCAGTAATAAATGGCATGGTATTGGCCTTCCTGATGGAAGAAAGATACTCTATACCAGCGCCGACGGTAATTGTATTAGTAACGCCATAGTTGGCATGTACACGTCCTAATTTACTGTTCACGGTGTCTTCAGCAACGCCTGCACTAGCCGTATATTCAAACTGCCCGGCTGGAATAAAGTTAAAAGGAATGCTTATGTTTTCTTCCAGGAAGCGCTCTTCGCCCCATGGACCATAAAAGCGCAATCTGATTTGTGAGTTACCATAAACCAATGGCACCTGAAAGGTATAGAACCCAGCGGCATCCGCTACAGTGTAGTCCACTAGTGCGTTATTGATATACAATTCAACAGTCCATCCCGGATCAGTGAAGTTGCTAAGTGTATAAGTGCCATAAGAACGGCGATAAGTTGTAGGGGCGTTGGTCACTTGCACACCAACTACCGGCGCAAAAAGAGATGAAATGGTCGGCGTAAATATTTTGCCTGCTATAATTTGCCGGAGCCATGGGCGGTCATTATTTACAAAGCGGAGACGGTAATATTGCTGCCGCTGGTCAAAAGGGTGCACAATATTACTGTCTGGATGCAACGGTTTGAGTTGTTGTCGCGCGTAGTTGTTGTAGTTAAGGGATACTGTGGCCTCTCCACCTGCGAATGTGCCTCCCATAGTCAAGTTAAGCCAGGTGTCATTAACGCTTTGTAGTCTTTGGGTGGATACGACAGACCAGTCGGCCATACCAAACTTAAACAACTGCTTACTTCTGCCAATAGTAGTGTCAGCTTCGATATTTCCCTTCAGCTTGTTGAGGTTGCGGTACATCAATTGCTGCCGCATTTCTCGGATAGCAGGTAGTTCAACTCGGGAATCCACTTTAACAGATAGGCTGCGAAAGTTAAAGTTACAACCCAATTCAAACACCTTGGTAAAATAGTCTGTTCGCAGATAAAGCCCTGTTTCCATCTTTACGAGGTCGTCTGGTCCAAGATTAAATAACTTCTCCCGAAAACGGATCTGATTATTTTTCTTGTCTATCAGGAAGCCTGCATCCTGGGTAATGAAGAAGCCTGAAATGGAGTCCATTGACTCAGAAGGGACGTTGCGTATCTTCAGAAAATTGAATACGTCTGTAACTGAGAGATACGCGACTTCTTCTCGTATTACCGCAGGTATCTCAGCGCCGCCTATTCCCTGTAATACGACCATGATAGAGGTTTCATCATACTTAGGATCTTCGTCATTATCACCTTCATTATCGTTCGCGTAGAGGGGAAGTACACAGGCGGCCAGCAGCAGCGTAAAAACCGCTTTACAGTATTGCCGCAACAATGGGATGGTATGGATAGTAATGCCTGTCATTAAACTTTTATTCCTGGATGAATGTGACCGAAAACACGCCGCTGTAATTGCCTGCAGGATTCGCCGGTGGTGGTCCTACGGTAAGAGTACCTCCTATACGCACGATTGTGCGGGCTGGAGGCGTTGCCGTTGCTATAAATGGGGAGCCTGTACTGGACGTACCTATATGTAATGATAAAGTCCCCCCGTTACTACCGGTGAGTGTTACGTCAGGGCCGTTCAATATCGAAATGAGCGTCCCGGGATTCGCATCTACTTCAAATATGGCAGGGGAAAAGGGATATCCCAGGTTTGCCTGTACAATACTGCCAGTAACAGACCGGGAACCATCGGGGTAAAGAATTACGGTACCACCGGTTACTCCCTGGAAGAATGCTCCGAAAATCAATCCTTGGGCTGGATTCACGTATACAGTGATAGGTCTGGGCGGTTGTTCCTGTGCGTATACTGCTGATGTGATCAGCAGCAAAGCGAGGTAAAGCAGATGATAGCTATGTTTGATAAATTTCATTCATCGTTTTATTGGTGAGCAATAAACACTTTCTTAGATATCTTATGCCTGTTAGCGGAGAAAGTGATAATGTAAATTCCGCTACTGTATTGTGATCCCAGCAAATACCGTCCATTGCCGGTAAAATCTTTTTGCAGAAGTACTTGTCCCGATATATTGCTGACAGTGATCGTACATTTTTCTCCCGGAACTTTATCAAATTGTGCAAACAGATTGCTACCCGTACTATAAGCATGATAAAAAGGCTGTTCGCCAGAAGGTATTGTACCCTCGCCTGCTTTCAGTACCAGGAAGAAACGGTTATCGAAACTGCCCTTACGAAGGAAGAGGCGATAAGGTGTAGCCTGATGCAGATCGTGAGTAATATCTGCTTCTTTATCATATAAATAGAAATGTCTGTCTGCAGGCATTCTTTCCATCAACGGTAATGAGAAACTGACGTAGCCTTCTTTACCTGTTGTTATGCCTAATGGTATCATCTCTGTGCTGTCTATACTATTCGGCCAGGCGGAGATAGATTGACGCTGCTTTCCTGCCATGATGTACAAACTTGGGACAAATTCATCTGTATTTAGCATCTTCAGCGCGTCAATATCAGGTTCAAATTCTTTGGAATAGCTATCATCAAAGTAGATAACAGCCGGATCTGCCGGATGTCCTTCATCTGCGTAGGCGGCAGTTAGTCTCAGCAATGGTTCTGTCAATGGTCGTTCTCTTCGGAAACTCGGCGTCAGGTTATTTACCCTTGCTGCGTTTGTAACGCGTAATAGACCTGCTATTGGGTAGGTCCCGTCAGTCACATGTATAAAGAATCCCTGCATGGTCGGGATGATATTGTTGGCGATCCCATCGCTGGATACACCATTGATATATGAACTATATGTGCCTGTATATTGATTGGTACTGCCCGCATTGAAGAAGTAGATGGCGTCGTCAATATTGGTTCGCGTCCAGCCATTCGTTGCGTCCCAGTCAATCGGAGAAGGGTAGGGGTTACCCACCAGGTTGAATCCTTGTGTATATGGCTGATTATTGTTAGTAGGTGTAGGCGCAGTCATTGTACCATTGTTTACTACTCCTGTCATATCAATAGTGACAGGAGAGGAACCAACGCCGAGATTACCAGCATAACCAACCATTGGCGTAAGTATACCTACTATCGAAGTGTAAGATACCCAGCCCGAAGATGCACGGTTTTCAATATAACGGTAGAAATTTGGGAATGGGGCATTAAGATTGATATCATCTGAGAACTCGCTGACTGTAGCCGCGCTGAATGGAGAGCTAAAATAAGTATACCCGAAGCTCGTAGGACGGTAACGTTGAATGGTCACGGTGCCCAATACAGATCCGTTACCACTGCCATCTATGAGAGCAGTGCGTGCAGCGGTGGACAACAAAGTGAGATTTGCGCCTGTTGCGAATAAGCCAATATTAGCCTTTAGTACTCCCGAAATATTCAGTGGACCAAGCAAGGTAACTCCTGCTACATTGTTGGTAGTTAGATTAAGAACAGTATTGCCTGTAAATGTATTTGCAGGTATTATCTGTGCTGCAGTTCCTGTCATCTCAATGCTACCGTTACTTGCAGTAAAGCTCCCGGTGTTTGTAATAGCGCCGTATATCTGAAGAATGCCGCCATTCACCGTAACAGACGCCCCGTTCTGAATAATAAGATTATTAGTTGTGGCGGTTCCAGTACTTATTTGAGGATAGTTGGTCAGTCCACTGGGTATGGTAGCATTGGTCGTGGTTACCGGTATGCTATTATTAGACCAATTGCCGCTCACGTACCAGTTAACATTTACTGCGCCTGTCCAGGTATTGTCTGCGATTAGTTGTCCTATAGCCAGCGCAACATTCAGATTTGTTAAACCTGTAGCCTGAATGGATGTAGGCAGCGGATTGGCAAATGCCGGTGTGGCCCAGGTACTGCCGTTATAACTGGATACTTTGAAGTTGCTGGTATTGGATCCTGGATCTACATCTGTAGCATTCCATGTCATGGTCACAGTTGCGGAATTGAAATTAGCACCGTTATTTGTAAATGACCAGTATCTGTTTACACTTCTGTTTGGATTGAGTGGCGAGGTAGCTACATTCGGGTGATCTGTTGGTGTCACTCCAACCAGTATGCTGCCAGACACGGTTACATTTCCGAAAGCGATGGAGGCCGGACTGTAGTATACAATATCTCCTACTTCAAAGTTCCGGACCGCACTGCCTGTTGGAAATGCCTTCTGCAGCCGTCCAACAACCCACCCGGTGGACTGAGAAGCACCTGTAACGACGCCGGTTGTAGGCTGAATTACAGCAAATGTAGCGCCCGTAACAATCTTATTCAGAATAAAGTTGAGTACACTATTAACCGTAATGTTGGATCCCAGGGAGACTATACCTGTAGCTTTGTTCACGGTAAGGTTATTAAATGCGCCGGTGGAGGTAATGGTTTGTGTGCCTGCACCATTTAGGTATATTGTAGCCCCCGTATTGTTGTAAGTGCCTCCGCTCATTGTCCAGTTACCGCCCAGGGTATCTGTAAAACTGCCTTGTACAAAGGTGCCCGCAGACAATGTAAAGTCATTGAGTATTTTTAATATCGCAGATGCCGTCTTTGTGCCAGAAGATGATATCACCAGGTTACCGTAACTGGTAGCGGCTGAAACAGCTTGCGTGCTGCCGCCATATTCAACAGTACTGAAGGTATCTACTGTGAACGAGCTGAATGTAGGTAGTGTTTGCGTACCGCGTAGAATGAGTCGCGCGTTATCCTCAATAGTCAGGGAAGCTGTTGCTGTAGGTGTAATTGCGAAACCTGCTGCATCTAATGTGCCAGTAAACACAGTAATATCTTCTACGGCTGTTATTGCTTTTCCTAAAAATGCAGTGGTACCTGGATCTTTCTGTATAGTTACCTGCGCCAGGTTGAATGAAGTTGCTGCCCCTGAGATGGTACCGGGTAAGTTGCCAACCATATTCAAAGCGCCTACCGTGCCGTCATAAGTGCCATTATTTGTAAAGTTGCGACCTACACCATAATCTGATAATGCTGTTGTGAACCCGGTGATGGTCAGGTCGTAAAAAGTAGTGCTAGGACTACCGGTCAATTGTGCATCTGCAGCAGTCAGTGTGAAGGTGGATGTACCGCCGTTCAGCGTACCATTACTTTCCAGGTCGCCTGCAATAGTATAAGTATAACTACCTGCATTGAATATTGCATTGTTGGCAATCATAAAGTCTCCGTTCACCAGCCAGTTTGCCGAAGGTGTTACGCCAGTAGTATTGGTGATCAGGACGTTATTTAGTGCTGTAGGGGCGCCGGTAACACTCAATGCACCGCTACCGCCAAATTGTACGGTTCCTGTACTGGTAAATGCGGTTCCCGTGAGCCTGACTGTCTGTGGTGCTGTAGGAGTAAAGTTCATAGTTCCGCTACTGGTAACCGTACCGTTGTTAGTAAACGAGCCAAATACATTATGTGTAGATATGCCCCCGTTGAACGTTGCACCATTGCTGATATTAAATGCAATTTGTACAATCCATCCTACACTTGCACTGACACCGCCTGTGTTGTTGATATTCAGGGTAGCGTAGGTTGGCGTGCTGGTAGAGTTGAGTACCGGAGGCACAGTGCCATTGAAATTGATCACTCCACTTGAGTTGGATACAAGGGCGTTGACGAAGCGGATAGTTTGTAGGGTTGTACCAGTAAATGTAGTTACTCCGTTACTGGTAAGCGAGCCATTATTTGTCAGGTCTCCATTTACTATTGCCGTACCGCTGCCACCATTATACGAACCGCCATTAGCAATAGTCAGTAGCCCATTGTACGTAATATCGCTTCCATTTACTATATAGCTGCCGTAGGCAGTTAGCCTGTTAAAGGTGGTATTACCTGTAATTGTTTTATTACTACCGTTCAGCGTCACTGTGCTGCTGGCAGGAGTATAGGTTCCACTGTTGTTCCAGTTGCCGAACAGATTGATCGTGTTAGCCGCTCCACTAAAAGTAGCGCCACTGTTGATGGTTAGATCGCCATTTACGATGCATGTCGCAGCGAGTGTTTTCGTTCCGTTATTATTAAAGACCAGGTTGCCATACGCAACGCCCGCTACTGCCTGTGCTACTGAACCATTATAGTTGGTAGTACTGGTGTTACCAAGTGTGTAGGTAGAATACCCTGATGGGAAGTTGTTCGTTCCTCCTACTTGTAGCGTAGCTCCGTTTGCCAGCGAAAAGGTACCCCCAGCTGATGCCCTATTGGCGCTGAAGGTTGACAGGTTCAGAATGCCGCTATTGACACTTAGATTGCCATTTATTGGGCTATTCCCTGCAAGGGTCACTGTTCCTCCGCTGCTGATAACGAGATTATTAAAAGTAGTAGCTGAAACGGTTTGTATACCTGAGCCGTTTAGTGTGACTGTACCACCGGATGAAGAGAATGTACCGCTATTATTCCAGTTGCCTCCCACGTTTAGCCCGATGGTACCACTATTCAATGTTGCTCCTGGAGATATATTCAGATCACCTGTTACAGTTGTGTTACCATTCATGGTCAAAGCGCCGCCAGTTATATTCAGACTTCCGCTGGCGCTTGCCTCGCCGCTTAACAGCGCGTCACCTGCACTCTTACCGATCTGCAGATTGTAATAAGCCAGCCCTGCCACTGTTTGCGCTCCGCTTCCATTATAATTAACAGTACCATTACCAGCTGTAAATGTCCCATTTGAATAGTCATAGTTGCTACCGATATTCAACGTGCCTGCACCAGAAAACACAACTGCTGCTCCTCCAGTCTGTGTGACGGATCCGCCAACTGTCACGGTGCCGGAGCCAATGTTGAGGTTAATGGCACGTCCGGAAGTTCCGTCGCTAAGCGGCAAATCTCCGTTGACGGTCAATGTTTGTGCACCTGTATTGATAGTATGAGTTGCATTGCCTGACCATCTGCCTGCAATGTTACCCTGCGTAGTCAGACTGCCACCCGATGCTAGGGAGAGGTTAACGGCCTGTGTACTGCCAAGAGAGATTGCTTTAACGGCAACTGCCGTACTGATAACTGGCTGATTGGTAAAAGCCGATGTCCCTATTTCTACGATATCATTCACTCCCGGTGGGCGCGATGGGCTACCCTGCACCACTGTCCAGTTGTTGGCGTTTGTCCATTCATTACTTACCGACCCATTCCAGCGAACGACATTCGAGTTGTCAGATATCGTCCAGCGACCATTAATAGCTAACCGCCCACCAACTTCTACATAATTAGCTGTTGTGCTGTTACCTGACTTTCCAGCTGATCCCCAGCTACCCAGGCTGTAATACCATAGTCCCATGGTAGATTCATTATTACCATTCAGCTCTGCATCTTCGTAGTGTAATCTGACAGTAGTCAGCCCCACTGTCAGACCGGTATTAATAGTATAAACACGATTGATAGCGCTACCCTGCGGGAAGTCATTAATAGGGCCGATTGCCACTGAAACAGTAATAGATCCGGTCAGCGGCAGGCCAAGTATCGTAAGTGTGGTATTAGGGCTTTCAAATGCATAAACGCCTCCCAGGCCAAATGACTGTGTACGGCGGATATTACCTAAAATGATCCCCGGTCCGGTTCTGTCTACAGTCATGTTAACCACATTTACACCGGTATTCATCGTGCCTGATGTCATATTGATTGTAGCTGCATTGACATCATTGTTCAGGTTCACCTGGGTAGACTGTGCATTTTTATTAAGCGTAAGAATGTTAAAAGTGGTAATGCCTGTAATAGTAGAAATATTTGCGCCTGTAAAAGCAAATGTACCTGTGCCTGCATTGAATGTACCGCTGTTTATAAAGTCCAGCAGTACGGTATGTGTGAATGCACCTGCATTGAACGTTGTATTAGCGCCTAGCGTAAAATAGCTGGTTGTAATAGCTCCCGCTGCCGTTTTTACACTGCCTCCGGAAAGTAATAATCTGTTATAGGTTAGTGCGTTGATCGTCTGTGCTGCGGTGCCGTTGAAATTTACGGTATTAGGTGGAGTGGATGTGACATTAAGCGTACCGGCTGTTACGGTAAACGTATTTGCAATGCCCAGCACTGCATTGGTAGACAACTGCAGAGAAGTTCCATTGAGTGTAACGTTAAATAGGTTGGCCGTACCGTTAAGCGTGCTGGTTCCTGTAAAGGTTGTTGTACCTGCGCTGGCACTGAAAGTGCCGCTGATGTCCATAGTGGTACTTACAGAGAATGATACAGCTGATGTGACTGTACCGGGTATGACCAGGGATCCGAATATAATCGTCCCTGCCCCAGAGATAGTCTTTGCGGCTCCCTGCATGGTAATCGTTCCCCCTGTGCTATTGAAAGTGCCACTGACAACAAGATTGCCGTTTAACAGCAAGCTGCTGGTTGTACTGACGGTCCCGGATATTGTGAGATTATCGAAAGTCAGACTTGCCCCTGTTATTGTTTTGCTCGCGCCGGTCATGGTAAGCGTGCCACCAGTTGCCTGTGTAAACGCTCCCGGCCCTGTCGTTGCCAGGTTACCGGCTACAGTGACCGCTGCATTCGCAGTCGCAGAAATATTTGTAGCTGTGATATTAAGATTATTAAAACCATGTACGCCTGTGCCGCTGATGTTCGTTCCCGGTCCATTCATGTTAACCGTTCCTGTTCCGCCGGAGAAGACACCATTATTCACCCAGTTGCCGCTGAGATCTAATGTAAAGCTGCCTGCATTGAAGGTCGTTGCTGTTTCGATAATCGTGTTGCCCGTTACAATCATATTTGCACCAGCGGTAGCAGCTAGACTCGTCGCGCTTCCTGCAGTTGTGGTGAAATTGCCCGCTACTGTGAATGCTGTAGCTGGCATTGTCTTTATAACAGCACCGCTGGAGCCAGACAGAACCAGGTTTCCATATGTTTCAGCAGAAATGGTCTGCGCTGCTCCATTGTATTCGACTGTACTCGTCAATGATAATGAGCGCGTAGCGAAGTTACTGGGAAAGGTGTTGGTTCCTCCAATGCGTAAGGTGGCATCATTTGCTACCGACAAGGCACCACCAGCTACGGTCGTGCCCCTGTTTGCGGTAAAGGAGGAGAGGTTAAGCACTCCACTAGCCACTACAATTCTACCGGCGGTACTAGTGGTAGAATTGAGAGGGTTCAGGTTACCGGCAAGTGTTTTAACAAGCGCGCCACTAATGCGTAAGGTCGAATAAGTAATATCATTGCGGATTGTCTGATTGATCAGTGTTGCACTGTAGTCTACTGTACTGCCGGCACTTAATGTATTGGTGCCGGTAAGACTATAATTGCTGGCGAACGTAGCGCCCCTTACATGTAATACTCCGGTGGCAGTAACACTGAGCGTACCAGCGCCGGAAATCAGTGTGGTTGTACTTTCGGAAGGGATAAGGTTGCCGCTGACAGACAGCGCAATTGTAACGGGGAAACTAACAGCGGGTGTTACTGTTGCGCCCGAGTTAATGGTAAGACGTCTGAAAGAAATGCCTGTCCCACTGATACTTTGCGTAGTACCGGCCATGGTTACGCGGGAAGAAGTACTTGTAGTGGTATAAGTACCATTGTTGATGAAATCTCCTTTTACTGTAATGGTTACACCTCTATGTGAAATGGTGCAACCGCTGCCGTTGGTGAGAGTGCCTGATACGGTAAGGCCCTTTGCAACTGTCAGTACTGGACTTTTAGCACCCGCAACAAGTGTAAGTGCTCGGCAGGCTGCTGTTACGCTACTGATCGTAGGCTGAAACGAGCCGGTAAATGCAGCATCACCGATAACTGCATCAATAGAGGCGGTAGGAATACCTGCCGTCCAGTTGTTTGCATCATTCCATACTGTACTTACCGTTCCCCTCCAGCTCGTCTGACACCAGACGGTTGCCGGCAGACCTAACAATAAGATAAGAATTGTAAAATAATAGGGTGTAAATCTTCTGTCGGTATTCATGCGTTTGGTTATTGTGCTGCGGCATGCCGTACTCATGCCGTGATAATCCTTGTCACTAACTATTGCAGCTGCAATTCTGTCTGCGCCATTGGTTCCGGTAATGCATCTTTTGAGGTTCTGGCATAAGAAATTCTCAGCTTACCGTTATGATAGTCAATACCCATTTTTTTGTCCAGCTCCATGCGGAACTGTCTGAACTCATTTGGTGTGTAGATAGCCAGACCTTTTGCGCTGGCTACCGTGGTAATCTTTCCCTTTTCAGATACATAGTCAACATTGATGTCTCCATACACAGAATGGTTGCCGGAGCGGCGCACAATCAGGTTTAACTGTGCCGGCGCGTTTTCAGGGGCCTGTAAGGAAATATCTGTCAGGTTTACCCTGGTATCGGTATTGCCTGATCTGATAATCACTGGTATGCTGATACCAAATATCGGTGTCAGTGTTACCGATATGCTGGCGGAATCTTTTGGCTTTTCAGGTTCTCCCTGTATTCTGGTATCGGGAACTGCCCTGAAATAAAAGTGAGAGCGATATTCGCCCTGCTGTAGTTGCCCTGATTTTATCAGCTGTACCTTAACCAGCTGTGCTTCACCGGGAGCAAGGGTGACGCTTTTAGGAAAGAATCGCAGGAAGTTACTGGCGAACAATTGACCTGAATCAGGTTCAGTGATCTTTTCAAATGTCCCGTTGCTGTTCATGCGTATTTCAATAAGTGAGATCAGATACCGGGCCGTGTCCTGGCCGGTATTGGCAAGATTAAGCTCCTGTAACTTTTTCTGTCCGTCGAAGACAACCCGCATGGGTGTAATAAGCAGATTACCCTGCGCAGCTACATACAGGGGGCAAAGGGCTATAAGGAATGTCAGTAAGTGGATAGTACGCATAAACACAATTAAAAGTGAATACCCGGTCAGCCCCTCCCGGGCATGTCTGACAACCGGGAGGGCTTCCAGGGTGAAATCAGTGCGACGTTAATTATAGTTTACAGTCACACTAAATGGAGTATCAGATACGTATACACCTGCGGGTTGCGCAGCGCTCACATTTAATGTGGCACCTACGTTCACCACTTCCGAACCGCCTGTCAGCGTACCTGTACCTGAAGGGTCACTGGTAAAGGCTGTAACGGTCATGGTGTTAGCACCGCTGGTAATAGTGAGCGGCGTAGTGGGCAGAGTGATGGTATACGTGTAGCCGGATGTACCGGTTACAGTAAACGAGGCCGCTGTCACTGTTCCGGCTGTGGTAGGAAGCGTTACGCCGCCGGTAGTTGTGCGTGTACCTGCAGGCGTAAGCACTACGGTACCACCTGTAGTGGATTGTACGGCCACGTTGCCGAAGTTCATATCAACATCTTTAGTGATGCTGATTGGCGTGACAATAGTCGCCGTCACCGTGGCCGATGCCGTCTCCTGTGCCCGCACTGATGTTGCTGCGCATACCAAGGCAAACGAAGCAACGAAAAGCAGTCGTGTTCTTTTCATTTTTGCTTTTTTAGATTGTTAACTGTAAAAATGTATGCATGACGGATCTGTCACGCCTATTTGAGAGAGACGAGGTTGATAAATTGTGCTGCGGTTCCCGGCGCAGCAGGCTTACTTATTGCATTTTATATAGACAGTAGGTACCGCTTAGGGCGGTGGGATTAACTAAATCCATAACGAATATAGAAAAAAAGCAGTCATCTATTCTTTAATGCATGACTTTTTTTGGTCAACAGTGGAGTTCGCAAGGCGCATTATTGCGCCTGATTATCAGATTGAAAGCAGATTTTGCCAATATCTGTCAAGGTAAGCAGATATACCGTTGCCAGGTGTATATGCCTGGTAAATGGCGCTGAAATCGTTTCTGGCCATATCATAACTGATGTCACTAATGGCTTTTTTTCTGGCCATATATAATAAAGCAATGGAAGGAGAGCGGGAAATACCCCAGTTACAGTGTACCAACACCTTTTTGTCCGCTATATGGCGGTCAATGAATAACATACATCTTTCCATAATCGGGTGGGTATATTGCGGCAGAAATTCCTGGTCCATATCTACCATGTTTAGATACAAATGACGGTCGCCATGCAGGTGCATCAGGTAAGAAGCATGACTCGACTTAAGGTTTCCTTTGTATCCCACCGCCTGACGGTGACAAGGCTCTTTACAGGCATGAATTGTTGCAAATCCCAGCTGCTCGTCATGGCAATCAGTATTTGTCCCTACATAAAGATTCCTGTATACCTGTAACATAGTTGTGTCTTTGGTTTGTCCACAGTAAAAATACAGAAACCAGTGAACATATGCGAATTGCTTTATATGGTCATCCCGGGGATACCTATGGATAAATCAGGCTTATAAGGTTATCCAATGCGGCGTAGCAGATTGAAAGTCAGCCGTAACGGCTTAGTGAAATAATACGCGGGATAAGGTAACTTGTATGTTTCGATATCGTTCCCATTCGGTCGCAGCAGGAACAGTAAATACTGCTGTAGCAGCCGGCTTTTTTCCTTAACTGTTTCTGCATTTGCCAGATTTACATATGCTTGTTGCAAAAAGGTATATTTTCCCGGTAGTTGCGGCTGTTGCAAGCGCCGAAGCAGCAAGTGGTATGTATTATTGTGGGCCGGTGGTTGCTGGTGGGTATCAAAGCCCAGTAATGTGTGTGCCAGTTGTCGCCAAAGGATATCATAGGGTTTTAGTCCTGCTGGCGGAGTAACTTGCTCTTTTTGCCAGATTAATGCCATATCCAGCAGAGAACGCAAATGCGGAAAGAAATCGCTGGCCCCATTATTAAGCAGTAACAGGGTATAATAATCCTGGTTGTTGTAATTGCGGTTTAGGTAATCAGGACCCAGCAATTCGCTGAATGTATATTGTACAGGCATCAACGGTTTAGTAGGGCGATAGTGAAATTCAAAGCTGAACCGCCTGCCTCGCGGACAACGCTTTCCAAATGCAATATCCTTTAGCTGGCGTTTGTAACGGGTTGGAAAGCGCCTGAAATAAGCTGCCTGCTGCATCTCATACCCTTCCGCCAGCATCAGGTCAGTCACCGCCCGGAGCTGTTTATCCTCAATAATAATGTCCATGTCTGTGAACTCCCGCATGCCAATATCCCGGTAAAGCAGCATGGCACATTCAGTCCCTTTATACAACCTGGCTGCTATTCCCTGTGCCTGTAATAATCCAACAATCCTGTCTGCTTCCATTTTACGATCTGCAGCAAATAACAGGAACTCCCGGCAATAATTCCGGAAGAGCTGTAAGATTTCCTTTGGTACTTCCTGCGCCAACTGACACAATACCTGCAAAACAACTGGTCTTACTCTATGCATAGCACAGAGCTGATATACCTGTTTCCAACGGATGGGATGCAGGCTTAAGAAGGCTTTTAGTTCGGAAATGGTGCTGGTTTGCAGGTATACCCTGCAGCATAGGCATACTACAGCGACTTCGTTATTAAGCATAAGGTTAGTCAACAATCAGCATGCGGTGCTGCATCATCTTTTGAAGGAATAATAGGGTTTCCTGTTCACACAATTGCATGCTGATGGCATATTCCTGTGTTAATGCATGCACTACGTCGTGAACAGATACAGGTTGTTCCAGCTTTTCCCAGATAACGCTGCCAATTGCATTGAGACCTATATATTGCCCGTTGTGGACGTCCATCAGTACCACCTCTTCGCCTACGCGACTGACCAGGAAGTTGCGCTCGTTGCGACGTATGATCGTCTCTTTACATAGGGGCAATTGTACACTTTCTGACATATGTTTGAACATTAATGATAAGTTGCGTGTATATAGTATTTGTAACATCACACGACCCGAAATAGTTCATCATCCATGTATAAATATTGGGGCTTTGGCCTACTCATTACTTCCTCTATCAAATTCCCTGAGCTGATGCCGGCCACTTCGTCGCATACGGATGTCACGATCACTATCGGAAGTATTCCACTTATACATGCGTCGGCTTCATTTTCAACAGGTCATATCACCTATACTCTCAATGATTACGAACTGCTGTTCACCGTACCCGGTATAGCCTCCTACTATATAGCACATGGTAAACAGATTATTATTGCGCCAGTTACTGCAAAAATTGAAGAGCGCATATTACGGATGTTTGTTTTAGCAGGAGCCATGGCCGGTGTTTTGCAACAACGCAAGCAGGTACCGCTGCATGCTGCCGGAATTGTAGAAGCGGGAGCGCTTACATTGATCTGTGGCCGGTCAGGGGCAGGTAAGTCAACAACGCTTGCTGGTTTGCAGGATAAGCATTATCGCATATTCACAGATGATGTGACCGTACTTAGGCAGTTACCTGGTGATGAACAGGTAAGTGGTATCGCGGCTTATCCTATGTTAAAGCTATGGGAACAATCGCTGCAGACCCTGCAGTTGGAAGATCGCTCGTTTCCCGTAATGCCAGGAATAGAGAAATACGGCATTTTCTTCCACCAGGACTTTGATACAGAGCCTTATCCCGTCAACAGGATCATCTTACTGGCTACCGGAGATGTGACGGCTATAGACCATCAAAGGCTGATTGGTAGCAATGCGTTCACGCAAGTAGTGCAGCATATCTATAAACCGGCCCTTTTCAGACAACCATTTATACGTGGTGTTTGCTTTAATACCATCAGCGCCCTGACACGGCAGGCTGATACGCATCTTATTACGCGACCTCTGCATTGCGAGCCTGAGGAATTATTAGCTACTGTTACATCCATATTTTAATATGAAGAAATTTGTGCGCGCATCCTGTCTGTTTGCTGAAGCCTGGTGTTGCCTTGGCGTTGCCCGTGTGATGCTTATATGTATGCCCTTCAGAAAAATCGCTCCTTTCCTGGGAGAGAACATATCTTCATCACCGCCAGCTCCTCTTCGGACCACTGCCCGTTCACAGCGTATCAGGGCGGCTATCAGCAGAGCTGCTGCCTGTGCCCCCTGGCGTACCAGATGTTTTGAACAGGCGCTGGCAGGAAAGTTCATGCTGCGCTACCGGCGGATGTCTGGTATTGTCTTCTTTGGCGTCAATAAAACAGGGGATGCTATAAAGGCACATGCATGGTTGGAGAGTGAAGGGATCATCATCACTGGTGGTAACGGCACTGAACAGTATAAGGTCATTGCACGCTTTAAAAACTGATACATGACGGGCATCTTCGGTATTATCTACAAAAGCGGACAACCAGTTACTCCTGCCATCGACACAACAATCACTCATGTGTTCCATCAGCGGCAACTCACCCACGGCGCAAACTGGATAGACGGTCACGTCCTCATCGGACAATGGCATCCTGGTGCCTTAAGTACAGCTAATCATCTTGCTGCTCCTTTAATTACTGATGGCCTGGTCGTAGCGGCGGATGTGCGTATTGATAACCGTATGTATATATTGCGCCAGACCGGTGCAGATCCATCTGCCACAGATAAAGAACTATTGCTGGGCGCATACCGGAAATGGGGGAGTAGCTGTTTGCATCACCTCGAAGGAGAATATGCATTCTGCATCTGGGAACAGGCGACACGACGGTTGCTGCTGGCAACAGATCATGTCGGATTCAGGCCGCTATACTATTATGATGCACCTGATGTATTCATATTCAGCTCTACACTTAATGCAATATTGACAGTAAAGCCACTGCCACACGTCTTTAACGCAGACAGTCTGATCGCCTATCATTTTCGCCAGGGTTCGCCTGCACTTACCTTTACAAAAGATGTCTATGCCTTATGCGGAGGAAATTATCTGAGGCTGGAAAACAAAACAACCTCCATCAAAAAATACTGGCAACCGGCTCCAGGTAAATATTCCTTCACTTCTTTCAATGAATGTGCAACCGCATTGCGCGAAGTCATGCATACTGCCATACGTAATAGAATACCTGCATCTGGTAAGGTAGGTATAACCTTAAGCGGCGGACTCGATTCATCTGCAATCGCTGCTATATTAGCAAAGGAACTGGCTCAGCAAAACAGACCGCTGTATGCGTTTTCTTCTGTTCTACCCGATAATACAGCAGGAAAGGATGAGCGTGTCTATATCGACATAATGGGCGAACATTACAATAATATTATCCAGATGTATGTCCATGCCAGTGACGGTAGTCCCCTTGATAATACACTCAATGCTTTCAATTATGATGAGACCTTTCCTAATGCATTTCATTATATGGACCATGCCATCCTCAAAGCAGCGCAGCAGGAAGAGACAGGCGTGCTCTTCACCGGCTATGGCGGCGATCACTGGGTGTCCTGGCAGGGGCATCCTGTGATCTACAATATGTTGATGAAAGGCCGCGTAAAAGATGTATATACAATGATCCGCTCGTTTGTAGCTAAAGAAAATTTACACCCTTTGCAGGTGATGAAGCGGGAGATTGCTGTACACGCCGCCTTGTACCGGATGTGGCGCGGCAGACAACGAAAAATGGTTAAAAATACAGCCTTACAACCTGCCTTTTTGCAGCAATACAAATCCTCGCTCGACTTCAGACCAGTGCGTAATATTCAAACCTATATGATGGAGAATATTGTCAGTGGGCGTACAGGTCAGTTGCCCGCGGTACTTGCAGGGCGCAACCGGGGATATGGGATATCCTCTGCAGTGCCTTTACTTGACAGGCACATCCTCGAGTTAATGATGGATATTCCTGAACAGACCTTCATCCACAATGGTTACAAACGCAGCCTGCTACGCCATGCTATGCAGGAATTGCTGCCTGATAAGATATGCTGGCGGAGGGATAAAGGTATGTATGCGCCTGATTTCCTTTCACGCATTAAAGCGGATATTCCCAGGGTGAAAGCAGAGATAGCTGCTGCTGACAATACACTGCCATTTAATCGTTATTTCTCAAAGGCGGCCCTGCAACGTTTAGCCGGCGGAGATGAACTCGCTATGATCAGAATGACACAGGCCTCAATATGCAGTACGATTATTGACCGACTACAGAAAAATGGTTATGTTTTTGAGGATAAGTTTTCATAACTTCATTTAATACCAATCTCACAATATGAAAAACGAAACAGCTCAACCGAAACTTACCTGGGAGACCCCGGACATGACAGTACTTCCCATCAATGAGGTCACACTTGGCGCAGGAGAAGCAGGATTTGACTTTGCTTCTGAAATCAGCACCTGACCTTAACCGAGTTTAATGCCATGTTGTAATCCGTACATGCCGGCGTGATAAGCGGGCAGGTACGCATCGGCTAGATACAGCATATTAGTTCTGATTGTGCGGCCCCCGGCACAGGCTATCTGGAAGCTATCATCCTGCCATAGGATAGTACCTGGTAGCATATCTGTCTGCGTACCTGTCAGGGAGCCGTCCATCAGCTTCAGCTCCTGGCCATTAAACACAGTAATGGCTCCCTTATTCCAAGGGTTGCAGGCTCTTATCAGGTTGCATATTTCTACCGGAGACATCCTGTTCCAATCAATCATCACGTCCTTTAACAAAGGCCGTTTATAATACTTGTGCATGCGTTGTACAGTCTGCACATTGGGCAATGGCATACCTTGCTTCAGCATTGCCAGTATACTGATCACTCCTTCTATACATAACTGACTGCACACCTGTTGAACTGCTGCGTAATGATAATGCGGCTGGTCGGGTATTGTTCGCTCCCAGACTACCTGCCCTGCATCAAACTTGTCTGATAGTATGTGAATGGAAAAACCTAGCATTGGTTGTCCCATCTTCAATTGCCAGAACACGGGCGATGGTCCGCGGAAGGAAGGTAATGGTCCGGGGTGAATGTTAAATGCCGGTGTAGCAGCCAGCCGTTTTACATCCAGCAGATAGCGGTAACCATATACAAACAGTACATCCGGACGTATACGCTCTATCCAGTTGTAGACATCGTTAGCCGTGTCTTTTTCTAACTGAACAGATAAACTATACGATTGTGCAAAAGCCTGCACTTTATGCTGTGCCTGAATGTCTTCGGTAGGTGAAAAAAAGATACACACTTGCAAGCGCTGGCTTGCAAGTGTGTAGGCGAGCTGCAGGAAGTGATCCCCGCCGGAAATAATGCCTATTTTCATGAATGATAGTACAATTAGTTACTTGGGAATATACCGTATAATGCTATGATGTAATTGATCGTGAGATAAGGCATCATATTGTCATGTGGCTGTGTACCTCCGGCAGGAGATATCGCCAACGGATCCAACAAGGCATTGGGTACAGTGGTACCGCCTGCAGGCAGCGGCAGGGTGGTATACAGATTCACGTCAGGATAGGCTGTCGGTCCGGTATTGTTGTTGCCATTGGAGACAGCCAGCATATTATTGTTAGGATCTCCGGTTGTAGCGGCTGTATTTATTGCTACCAGCGGATGTGTATGACCAGGCAGGTTGCTTGTCAGTAATGTGACATTCGGAGTGCCGGCTGACTGTCCAAGTATATAGTTGCCATTTCCGCCAGTGCCGTTCATTTGCCCTGTACCAACAGGTATCCGCACACGAAGGTCGGGGAGGGCAAATGTAGTGATGCCATCTCCGCCATATTGAGTACCCAGCAGTACAAAGAGTGCTTCATACTGACTAATGGCGAGTAGTCTGCCGTCGCATACATCCCACCCTACAGGTGCAAAGTTTCCGGCAAACAATCTGATCTCTCCTATATAATTATCCATAGAATAAGTTTTGTCGTTTAGTAATCAGTTACGTGATGGGAAAATGCCCTGTGTAGCGATGCAGTAGATCAATGCGAGGTAAGGCATCCTGTTTTCGTGCGGCAGGTTGTTACCTGTGCTCGTGATGCATGGTGCCATATTAACCAGACCGGTGCCGGCAGGGGCGTATAGGTTAACGGTACCCGTGTTCTGCGCAGGTTGAGTCGGACTGGTAGGCGTATTAGCGTTACCGAAGAAATTGGTGTTAGGGCTACCCTGGTCATAAGAGACATTTGCTCTAAGCGGGTGGGAGTGTGCTGCAAGATTGCTGGTTGTCAGCGTGACAGTTTCTGCGCCTCCTGCCTGGCCGATATTATAGGTAGTGCTGCTGGTGCTTTGGCCAGTGCCTACTATAGTGCGCCCGTTGAGGTTAGGCAGCAGAAAATTGGTGGTGCCATTACCGCCATAGTATACGCCCAAGAGGGCAAACAGTGCCTGGTTCTGTGCAATGCCAAGCGTTTGTCCGTTACAGGGCACCCAGCCTCTGGGTATCTGAGTATAAGGGAACAGACGGATCTCTCCGAGATAATTTTCCATGTGTGTTGGGTAAGATAAGGTGAGTAAATGAGAAGAATAATCAGGGGCGTTGAGGGTATACGCCTTCGGCGCATATACAGTAAGTCATAGCCAGATAAGGGTCTCTGTTTTCGTGTGGTGTTGTGCCACCAGTAACACCAATCGTTTGTGGATTAAGCGCAATACCTCCTGCATTATTGGAGTATACCACAATACCTCTGTTGAGACCTGTAGTGTACGCATTAGTGAGGTAGGCATTCGGACCTGGCGTCGGAGTAGCGGCTGCCGTTTGCGGTTGCGCTGTACGTACCACTGCCTGCATCATGTGTGTGTGTGCGGGTATGGTATTGGTTGTCAGTGTAACGCCCTCACTGCCGCCTTTTATGCCGGGAGTACCGAATGAGGGATTCTGCACATTGATACCAATTGCTGCAACACCACGCAGGTCAGGGACACCGAAAGTAGTACTTCCATTGCCGCCGTAATACGTGCCCAATAACGAAAATAAGGTGGAATGTGTCTGGATGGAATAGAGGTCTCCATTACAGGGAAGCCATCCCGAGGGGGTAAAATTAAATGCAAAGGCTCTTATTTCGCCTACATATGCATCTGCCATAAGGGGTGATTTTTGGGTGAATAATAAAGGTTACAAAATGTATGATTACAAGAAATAAAGTGGAGTTAGCGCATTCTGTTTTTCATGGACTTGGTGATTATTCAGGGAAATATTCTCGACTCTTTAGCAGGTATGATTTCTGTGATAAGTGTAAACTAAGTTAATAAGCCTGAACCGGAAATAAAAATCAAACTGTAAATAAAAGACTTTTTATTTCCCATTAAAATCGGTAAATATAATTTAAGACGTACAGCAATTGAATCACCGCTATCAACGGACCTGTTTCGTGTATAGATAATTTCCGGAAAGTCTTTTTACTACAATGAAGCCGGTAAAGAAGATATGCTGCATCGTACTTCTTTCACAGTAGGCATGTATTGTATGGAGCGACTTACTGCTTCGCCAATTAGCCTCATCTTTGCCCGCTGGCTGACCCTTTCTTCAGCCCTCTGCATCATCCCCACATCCCGTATCACACCCTGCAAAGAAGAGGACGCTTCTGTCCAAAGAAAAAGGCCGTTCCGCCTATAGGGAATGGCCTTTTTTTTCGTTAAATTTGAAATAACCTTATTTGCCGATGCCCGAACCTGCAACCCACGAGTCTGCAATTGCAGCTAACCGATCGTCTACCCCTTTACTTGAGACAGACGTCTATTTTGGAGATATACTAATTGGTATATCCTTCGCCGCACTATCAATCATAGCTGCCCTCTTCTGCTTCTTTCATATGTCGTCCGGATCCTGGGGTGGTCAGCTTACCCTGGCTGTTTTCTTCCTGGCTGTTGCCGTCTGGATACTCTTCACGCCGCATACCTTTCACCTTTATACCGACCGGCTGATCATCAGGAAGCCGCTTACCAGACTGTCTGCTACAACCACTGTCATTCCGCTGGATCAAATAAAGGAAGTAACTATCAGAAGGGCAGGGTATGGACGTAAAAGTACTTTCCTGCTGATAGAGACACACAGCAGGTATTATGAGTACCGTATTGCCCGTAATGCTTCCTTTCCGGATACGCTGATCCATCAGCTCCGGCAACTTGGCATTCAGGCCAACCGGGCCTGATCCGGAGGGCTACTCTTCGCCGGGATGATCCTGAAAGTCTACAAAGTCTTCTACTGCTCCCCGCGTCAGGTCGTCTAGCCGGGGATGTTGCAGCAGCGCATGCATTTTTTCTATCAGCATCTTGTGTTCCAGGTAGTTCTGATCGGCGTTGGTCAACCGGTTGAGCATCCATACTGTCAATGGTGTAGGAAGCCGGTCCAGCGATGCAAAAAGGTGTTCATGATACAGTTCATGGAACGATTCCAGCGTATGCGCTAATGGCCCCGGAGAACCATAATCAATGTGAGGGTGCCTTTCAATCAGCCGGAAAATAGGTTCTATTGCTCTTTCTCTGTCGGCATCGTGTTTCAGCGCTTCCATTAGTTCGTGGAAATAAGAGATGTTGTCATCAGCAGAGCGCTCTTCAGGCACGAAGGAATTTAAAGCCTGGATTACTTCGTCAGTTGTCATCATGGAATTGTTACGGATTTGAGCGTTAAACATACCCGTTATGGCGTATATGCAGGGTTAATAACTTAAATGTAGGGAAATTTACTGAAAGGGTATTGCCGCCGGCAAGTTTTATCACTTTCTTCTGGCAATGCTTAAATTTCTCGTTTTATTCTATATTTTCATACTTTTTCCCCAACTGCACACTCAACTGATTGCAAATGCAAAACTATGTAGTGCTTCCTGCGGAGGAAGCCGAGGCACAAAAAGTCTTTCAGGACCTGCTGGATCAACCTGATCTGCTGCTACTACTTATTCTGGGAGACGACGAAGTGGCTGCTGAAGCCAATGATACCGCTAACTTTATCAGATCAGGAATCGGGAGTAACGGTATGGGAATGTATGACATGGTCATGTTCGTACGTGTTACCCAACCGCAACTCCTGCTGCCTGTTCTCCGGAAAATGGAATGGCACCCCCGTGTAAAGCCGTCCGACTATCACAACTTTGTACTGCTTTCTGTCTCCCCATTCAGAAACATTATCTCAGAAGGTGTAACCCGTGCCCGTTTTATGAAAGGCCGTGGCAGCATGCACACCGCTGTTATGACGGCTTATGCCAACGGCTAAGTTCCTGTTTACCTTAATGAAATGCTAATATGCGACTACTTACATTGCCATGCGCTGTACTATTTTCTGTAATATGCTGTTGCAACGCCTACGCGCAGTCTGTCATCACTATCCGGGAAATTGATCAGAACAATAATAAATACGACAATAAAAACAATGCTGACATCAACAGTCAGCTGGTTATCCGCTTCGACCGCGCTGCATTTATCCGCAAGGTCAATGCTACTGGTATCGGCAAACCACTGCCGCCCGATGCTGTCAACCTCCTGAACACACTCTATGAGGCAACAGGTAAGGTAGACACCTGGTCAAAAGCAATGGAAGACGCTGTACGCCTGCACACGCGCGGTGATAAAAACAGTGTGCCCGCTTTCCTGCAACGCACTTCGGCTGTTGCACGCGAAATCACGGCTATCTTTGACCGCGATCCCGCTACCCGCGATTACTTTGAGTCTTATAAGGATCTTAAAGATATATGGGGCGGTATTACCTATGCACTGAACAAACGTATCAGCGACCTGGAACAACAACTTACAGATGACGGGGCTTATAGTGACATTCGCGTGCAGATCGGGGGATGGCTGATGCACAACAACCAGTCTTCTCCCTTGCATTTTAACGGATTGGATAATAATCCCCAGGGTGAATATTATGAGGTAGAACGCTGGAAGTTTACCCTCACCGATGACCAGGTAGCCCAGTTGGAACAGATCCAGCGTTGGGTACGCGACAGCAGGCAACGGGAGATGAACGTCAATGAAATCCTGAAAGGCGAATACGTCCGCCAGTTTACTGACATTCTTCAGCAACGGCTGAAGGCTGACTATGAAGACTTCAGAAAAGAAGCTGAAAAGGTAGCCGCTTCCCTGCAACATCAGCAGATTGTGGCTGATATCAGGCAGGTACTGGTACAGGGTGAAGTCATCAGGAATCTGCTCAATGAAAAAATAAAATATTATCAGACACTGGATGACAATACTGACTTTTCGCTATCATTATTCCTTACCCGCCTACAGTCAGACGTAACAGGGTTAAACAGTGAATTTAGTAAGCTGAACGGGCTGCTCACTACCCTACGTACAGATATTCCGGCTGCATCACCGGCCGTACAGCAGCAGTGTGCTGACCTCCTGGCGCTTGCTTCCGGCAAAATTTCAGCGCTGGCCACTACCGTTATCCCCAATGATGTGTTGCAGTTCGGCGCTGAAGAAAGGAGACTGGCAGAACTAGCCCTCCGCTTCTCAGATAAAGTATTTTCATTGGCTTTAGGTAATATACCGGCTGAAGCAACCACAGACCTTCTGTATTCCGGCTACCGCACCTCAGGAGATCGTGTAGTTATCAAAATGGAGGTCACTAATACCGGTTCTAAGAGAACGCTCTGGGAAGAAACCCATCGATTAACACTATATCGTATCCTGGCACATGTAGAAGCAACGGTAGGGGTGATTTTTGCACACCCGCTTACCACTACCAGCATCCAGAAAGATGTGCAGATGGCACCCTATTATAATGTGCTGTTTAAAGGAATACTGGGGATGAGCCAACAATGGAAACGTACATCTTCCCTGCCCAATAACCTCCTGGATCTGAACTTCGGCCTTCATGTATCGTCGCCGGATTTTGATAAAGACGATGTGCCCGAATTAGGATTGGGTATTGTAGCTTCCACACTGCACGATTACCTGCAGGTAGGATGGGCCTATAACCTCTTTTACGGCGCTAACTACATCTTCGTCGGATTCAGATTGCCAATACCTACCATGAGTCTCGGTAATAAGGGTAACGGCGTTCAATAATAACAGGTTATCACAATGCCATCTTTTTAAAAAGGCTTTCCGGCGGAAAGCCTTTTTCTTATTTTTGGCATGACTAATGTGCCTTTATTGTCACTAACAGATTTAACTCCGAAAAAAATATAGATATGGCAAAGAATGGTCCGCTGCTGGTATTGGAAGACGACGAAGATGACAGGGAAATATTTCAGAATGTTATGGACACCCTGGGTATGAAAAATGAAGTCTGCTTTTTTGATTCAGGTGATGAGTTGCTCACATATATTAAAAACACGACGGAAAAACCACTGATTATTGTGGCGGATATTAACGTGCCGCGGATGAACGGACTGGAACTGCGCCGCCAGATAAATGCAGATCCTGAACTACGTCAGAAAAGTATACCCTTCGTATTCCTGACCACTATAGAGTCAAAAGAGATTGTCGATGAAGTGTACGCACTTACTGTACAAGGTTACTTCGTCAAGAAATCATTCTACAGTGATATAGAGAAACAGATCCGCGTGATACTGGAATACTGGGTAATTGCCAGGCATCCGAATGAATAATTGTACATATGAGCGACTGGTAAGATTCCACAGGCTGCGCAATCCTTCCACATCAGCAGGAAATGGTCTTCCGGATAGTATATACGTGCGTTTTATTATGGATGCCTGTGGTTCAATAGTATAGCAAAACAGTAAATTGTCATGTGCCGCAAAGAAAAGTTAAGATTTGCAAACCCATATTATTCGGTGCTAAATTTGCGTTAATTCACGAACACGTCTGAATAATAAACCCTCAAGGCCAAAGAAGATGCCTATGTACAACGCTGCTGATTCTATCCGAAGACCATCGGCGTATGCCAGCCAGGAGATGAAAGTTTACGGAATGCTTAAACATCGCTCCCTGGTATATGAACCGCTGTTTGTTATCCTGTACCTGATAAGTTTATTGCCATCCTGGCTCCTCCATGGTATAAGGAAAATCGTTTACTGGTCAGTGTATAAACTGGCTACCTACCGCTATGATGTGGTGATACAGAATCTGTCCCGCTCTTTCCCTGAAAAAGACTACCGGCAGATACAGGCCATTGCACGCTCATTCTACCTGCATTTCAGCGAACTACTGGTGGAAACCTTACAGCTGCTATCCATGTCGGAAAAGGAACATCGCCAACGCATACACCTGCACAACCCTGAAGTACTGGAACATTGCCATCAGCAGGGCAGAAATATAGTTATCCTGATGGGCCATTATGGTAACTGGGAATGTCTGAATATACTGCCCAGGTATCTGTCGTTTGATGTGTATGCTGTGTATAAACCTACTTCCAGTAACTTCCTGAACAGACTGTTATACCGCATCCGCTCACGTTTTGGTATCAGACTTCTGACCACCGGAGAGACTGCCCGCTTTATGCTATCCAACCGTGACCAGCCCAATGCGTATGTCTTCATTGCTGATCAGTCGCCCGCAGCAAGGCCCAGGTACCAGACAGACTTCCTCCATCAGCCTACAGGCCTGTTCACCGGCGCTGAACACCTGGCCCGGTCACTGGATGCAGTGGTACTGTATGCTTCTGTCAGGAAGCGCAGCACCGGTAACGGCTGGAACGTATATTTCTCGCTTATCGCAGAGGAACCTGCTGACGTGGAATCATATGAAATTACCAAAGCATTTGCCTGGTACCTCGAACATGATATCATGCATGCACCGGAATACTGGCTGTGGACACACAGGCAATGGGAGCGGGAAGAGCATTAATTGCCCGTTACCTCCACTTTGCTTTTGCCATTAGCCATCCTGATAACCTTAATCTGCGTGGGAATACGTTCTGTCATCTCCTGCACATGCGAGATCACACCTACTTTACGGCCCTGATTGTGAAGCCGTTCCAATGCGTCTACTGCCACATTCAGCGTGTCAGGATCTAACGCGCCGAACCCTTCATCAATGAAGAGCGATTCCACTTTCATTTTGCTGGATGACAAAGAAGCCAGTCCCAGTGCGAGCGCAAGCGACACCAGAAAAGATTCCCCGCCTGACAGTGAGAACACTGTCCGTAACTCATCGCCCATATCTTTATCCAATACCTGTAACCCCAGGTTGCCCGGTATGCGCAATAGCTTGTACCTGCTGGTAAGCATCGCCAGGTGCATGTTGGCATATCCCAGCAGGATGTCCAGTGTATATTCCTGGGCAATCTGCCTGAACTTTTTACCGTCGGCAGAGCCAATCAGCTCGTTCAGCTTACTCCAGTTTTCATGTATCGTACTTTTGGCGTCAATATCTTTCTGCAGATCGCCTATTCTTGACTTGTTTTCTGCATCCCGTAACAGCTGGAAGTCTATGTTGTTTTTCTCCTTCACCAGCTCATCCCGGAGCTGCTTAGCCTCATTGTACAAGGTCGTGACCTCTTCTTGCGTATGTGTGCTGGTGCGTTGCTGCATATGCTGGCTTACCTGTCTTTCCCGCTCCACCAGGGTAGCTTTGGCGGTCGCAATCGCATGCTGCATATCTGTGATGGCTTTGCGCTCGGTATCTATCCAGGTAGCAGGGTACGACAACAATGTTACCAGTTCCCCGGCAGACAAATGCTGACCGTAATTGTCGGCGTATTGCTGTATCCATTCCTGGATAGCCAGCTGTTGTCTGGCAATGTTATCCTTCAGCTGGGTAATGTCGGTATTGGTCTGTTCCTGGCTGGCATAATAGGCCCGAAGATCTTCTTTGCGGGCATTGACAGTGTCTGTAGCCGTGCGTTGCTGTTCAATGGCGGCTTCAATGGCCTGCTTCAGCTGCTGCTCAAAACCGGCGGCGGAGCCTCCATGGAGGAGTGTCTGCCGTTCTGAAGTCAGGGCTTGCAATGCTGCCTGCAGATCTTTATGAGTATTGATCCTGTCGGTCAGTTCTGCTGCAATAGCCGGTCCCTGTTTACTCATCTCGTTCAGGGCTGATTGCTGCTCGCGCAATAGCTGGGTATTATCACTGATGGCTTTGACGTGCTGTGTCCATTGCTCTGCAAAGCGGCGGATTTTCAGATCAAAGTCCTGCGGATTCGCCATCCAGTTGTCGGCCCATGCCGGTGAGTTAAAGTGCGGGGCCAGCTCTTCTGTCATACTCCGCAGCCTTTCCGCAATCTGCTCCAGCTGTTGTGTGATGCGTGCCTGGGCTTCCTCTTTACTGGTCTTTTCCCGTTGTTTATCTTTCTGCTGATCTGCAATGACTGCCAGGCTTTGCTGCTTTTCATCCAGCTGTGCTCGCAAGGTGTCGGCTGTTCTTCGTGCCACTTCATATGTCTGTAGCTGTGCGGTTACCTGCTGCTGCTTGTCCTGCAAACGTCTGACCTGCTCTTCCAGCCATGCTGCTTTGTCTGCGGCAGATAGTGCTTCACTCGCTGCTGCGAGCGAAAAGGACGTCCACTTCTCCGTCAGCAGGTCTGTTGCTGCTGTTCTTTCCTGCAGAGTAGTGGTGAGTTCTGCAGTGTCCTGCTCCAGGCGCTTACACAGTTGCGTCAGACTGGCTATTTCTCCGAAGAGGGTATTATAGTCGCTGAGCGCAGTTGCATATTCATTTTCCAGGGTATGCAGGATGGCATGGGCCACCGGGTTCTCTTCTGAGAAAGGATGCGTTTTGCTGCCGCAAACAGGGCAGGGCTCACCGGTTACCAGTTGTTCCCGCAGGGAGGCTACATTGTCCGCTATCTGCAACCTTGCCTGATGCAGCAGCTTATCTGACAGTTCCTTTTTTGCCTGGGCTGCCAGCAGCGCTTCCTGTTGCTGCCGAAGGGCGGTTGTTTTAGCTGCCAGTTCCTGCTGACAACCCGCCAGTTTACCGTGAACGTGCTCCTTTTCCTTGTGGTTGTTATACAGTAAGGACCAGTGTGCGCTGGCGGCCGTAGCTTCCCGTATGCGGAGCAACAGGTCCTGTTCTGTGGTTTTCAGGGTATCTGCCGGTATGTGCTGCATAATAGTGTGCTGCTCCTGTAATCTGGCTTGCAGCGCTGCACACTGTGTTTGTCCGGCGGCAGCCTTCTCTTCCAGTGCTGTCAGCTGTTCCTGCACCTGGCGGATATAGGCGGTATTCTCCTGTTGTTGTTGCTGCTCCTGTTGCTGCTGGAGTAATAGTCTGGCCCCATGACTCAGGTGATGGGTGATCTCGGTAATATTCTCAGCAATATCCTTTCTGCTCAGGTTATCCCGCTGCCAGGTCTCTGATTTGCTGATAGTCTGTACAACGGCCTCTATCTCTTGCTCTTTTCGCTCATAGGCCTGCATGTGCTGATCCTGCCTGTTCTGGGCAGCAGTAACGGCTGTCGCTGCCTGTTTTACCTGCATTGTTCTTTCACCGATCAGCGTATCAAGGGCTTTGGCCCGGTCAATAGCCGGCTGGTACTGCACAGCGTTTTGCTGTTCCTGATGTACGGCTGCGTTGGCGGTGGCCAGTGCGGCTGTCGCCTGCTGGTGAAGTTCGGCTGTCTGCGCAATCCTGGTTTCGATATCCTGCAGGGACTGTGCCTTCAGAGAAAGCTGTGCTTCATATGATTTCTGCGCTTCTACGGGTCCGCGGGCTGCCTGTACGCGTTCTACCAGGTGAAAGTGCCGGATGCGTTCCGCTGCCTCTTCCAGCGCCTGTATGGCTGCTGCATGATGTGTGGCGGCGTCTTCCCGGCTGTGTTCCAATACGCTAAGGGTATTGTACCAGTTGATAGCTGTTTCTAATGCTGCGATGGTAGTCTGCTGCGCTGCAATCTTTTCTTCCAGGACCTCCTGCCGGTTCGTCAGCGTCAGGTGGTCATCGGCAGAGAGACTAACAATTCCTGCTACCTGTTGCCGCAGGTTTTTTAACTCAGTATCTGCCTGTTTAAAGTGCTCAAAAATGCCTGCTGATATGGCGGAATAGATATTAGTACCGGTCAGTTTTTCCAGCAGAGAGGCTTTGGCGTCTTTATCTGCTTTCAGAAATGCGGTGAAGTCGCCCTGTGCCAGTAGTACCGACCGGGTAAATTGCTCGAAATTAAGCCCCACCACCCGTTCAATTTCCCTAAGGGTCTCCGTCTTCTTACCGGGAACAGGGGTATTGGTGGTCAGGTTAAACAACTCCACATTGTCAGATTGCAGGTTGCCATCAACCCTGTTGCGTGCCCGCTTCACTGACCAGGTAGCTCTATAGTTGTTCCCATCAATGCCGGCAAATGACACGGCTGCAAAGCCATCGGCTGTGCCATCCCGCAGGATGCCACGCACATCTCCCTGGTTAATCTTATTGCCCGAGAGATCCTGTACCTCAATACCGGTCTCTTTTGCCTGCTGATAACGCGGCGTTCTGGCATACAAGGCCAGGCACAATGCGTCTAACAGGGTCGATTTGCCAGCACCTGTAGGACCGGTAATAGCGAAGATGCCTGCCTTGCTCAGCGGTTCTTTCGTAAAGTCTATTTCGTTGGTATCTTCCAGTGATGCCAGGTTCTTAAAGCGGATGGCTAATATCTTCATCTGTTGTTAATGCTCTTTTGTGGTGATGTCCTGCAGTACCTGGTTGAATAATTTCACCAGGTCTTCCGGCGCTTCGTTGTTGTAATCCTTCCGGTACACTTTTTTGAAGATGTCCAGCGGACTTAACTCCTGCAGCTGCTCGGTCCCGGTGGTCGCCTCTTCGGTTTCGCCACCATCCGCAGAAGGATAGCGTACATCAATTCTCGCCAGTCGTACATGTTTACCGGCAAGTGCGGTTTCTACCTGGTGCCGTAATGCTGGCTCAGGTCCTTCCAGCAATACCCGCACTTCGAGGTAAGGCGCGGTATGGATGGCGGCTGCTGATGCGGGTAACGCCTGCAGCGCTTCCAACACGGCTGCAATGGGTTGTGGTTTGGCAGGTACGCGTAAGAGGGCTGTCGTCAACGGAATTTCCAGCATCGCTACATGGCTTAGTATGCCGTCAGTGATGTCAAAAGTAACGACCTGATGCCTGTAATTCATCTCGGAAAAAGACATCGGCAACGGACTGCCACTATACCGGATATTATCTTTTCCACCGATGCGCTGTGCTTTATGTATATGTCCAAGTGCTGTATACAGAATGTTTTCATGGAAGGCGTGGGCCGGTACCAGTTCAACACCACCCATGATCAGCCTTTCTGTTTTATCATGATCTGACAATTCCGCATCCAGGGTGTGCAGGTGTGCCATAGCAATAATACCCTGTCCGGGTTGTTGCCGTGTAAGTGCATATTCGTAGGCTTCCCTGTAAAGGGCAGTCACGCCGTCGGCATACAGCGCCGCACTCTCAGCCACGGCCGGGTAATCGCCCATACGCAGGAAGGGGATGGCCATACACCAGAGGGCTATTCCTCCTTTGCGGTCCTTTACCGGAATCACCAGCTTATCATAGTCAATCGTCCCATCTTCCCTGCGTTCAATGACGCCTACAATATGTATGTCAGACGATTCCAGCAGCGGTTTAGGCGCTTCCAGCCGTGCAGCAGAATCATGGTTGCCTGCAGTTACAATAATCTGCAGGCCTGGTTGTGCCTTAACGGCATTATTGAGAAAGGTGTAAAACAATTTTACGGAAGTAGCAGAAGGATTGGCTACATCAAATACATCCCCGCTGATAATTAACAACTCAATGTCTTCTTCCTTAATGGTATTGACCAGCCAGTGCAGAAACTGCTGGTGCTCATACGTTCTGTCATACTGATAAAAGGTTTGCCCGATATGCCAGTCCGCAGTATGCAATATTTTCATCAGATCTTTTTTGCAGAAATTAAATACCTAACCGGTTGGCTACCCATATTGCATGAGCGGCACAACCGGTTAGTCACTGCAAAAATAAGTATTGTCAGCAAGAGGGAGATTAAGAATTAATAATTCGTCAGGAAAAACTGATCGCTGGATGAGATATTAAAAGGTGATGGTGAAAATGTGCCGGCCATCGGCATAGGTATACGTTGCTTTCCACTGGTAACGGTTGCAGATCTGTTTGACCAGTGAAAGCCCTAAACCAGTACCGGGCGTTTGCACGGAGGTAGCGCCGAAACGTTTAAATACCTGCTCTTCCTGCAGGCCGGCTGTACCCGGATTTGCCATAGTAAGGCTGCTATCCGTTAGCTGAACAAGAATCGTGTTACCAGGGGCAGTATACCGGATTGTATTGGTGATGAGGTTATTCAGTAATATTTCCAGCAATATCTTATTACCCTCTATGAACACTGCGGGCTTAATCTGTTGATCAAACGAAAGGTGTTTGTCATCAGAGAAATTTGAGAAGAGGACCAGGGTATTCTCCAGTAACAGCGACAGATCAATGTGCTCCTTATCCATAAACTGACTGTTCTCAATCTTTGTCAGTAATAGCAGATTCTTGTTGATGCGCGTTACTCTGGAAAGCGCCTTGTTCGCTTCCTCAATAAGTTCATATTGTGTATCAGTCATGAATTTAGTCTGCAATAACAGATCCAGTTTGGATTGTATGATGGCCAGCGGTGTTTGCAGTTCATGAGAGGCATTGTCGGCAAACTCTTTCTGCTGATTATACACGGCAATATTTCCTGCAATGAGCTTACTTAAGCTTTGGTTAAGTTCCGCAAATTCCTCAATGTCTGTCTGTTCAAAAGCAAGCGGCTGCTGCTGATCAAGATTAAAATGTTTTATCTGCGCCAGGCTTTTATAGAATGGCTGCCACAGGCTCCTGGATATACTGCGGTTCAGGAGTATAAACCCGATCATGAGCAGGAGAAAGAAAAGTACCGTCAGCAGCGTCACGAAGGCTATGATAAGATACTTGTCTTCCCGCCCCGCCGCTGCTGTCAGCGCAATATGATGCTCGTTCAGTTCGTGATGCCACAGCATATTGATCATGTAATAATACACAGGGATGCTGGCGATGAGTACCAGTCCTGCATACAGCATAAAGCGCTTCATGGTAAGGCTCAGTAGTTTGCTCATAGCTCCCATTTGTAACCGGTACCGTACAATGTTTTCAGGTAGTTGTCGCAGCCGGCTTCTGCCAGTTTCTTTTTCAGGTTTTTGATATGTACGTAAATAAAGTCGTAGTTGTCAAACATATCTGCCACATCACCGGAGAGATGTTCTGCAATAGCGCTTTTAGAAATGACTTTGTTTTTGTTGCTGACGAAGTAAACCAGCAGGTCAAATTCTTTCCGGGTAAGCACCACATTCGTCTCATTCACGGTGACTGTTTTGGCCAGAAGGTCTATTTTCAGTTCATTCTGTTCTATAACATTGCTGTTTCCAAACTGTTTCCGTCTGATAACAGAATAAATGCGCGCTACCAGCTCCGGCAGGTGAAAGGGTTTGGTCAGGTAGTCATCTGCTCCTATCTGCAGGCCCTTTATCTTGTCATCAAGGGAGTTCCTGGCGGAGATAATAATGACGCCGTCCTGCTTTTGCAGGGCTTTGATCTCTTCAAGTATTCTCAGTCCATCGCCACCCGGCAGCATCAGGTCCAGCAGTATGCAGTCATAATCGTACATGCTGATCTTGTCAAGGGCCTGCGGAAAGTCTGCCGCAAACTCACAACGATAGCTTTCATCCGCCAGGTAGGCGCCGATGCTTTTTGCCAGTGATGGCTCGTCTTCTATGATCAATATCTTCATCCGCGAATGTATTAAGCGAATCTGAACACATCCTGAAGACGCGTGCTGTCAGTATGTATTTTTGTAGCGTATCCTGTTGCAAGTTAATGTTTTAGGTAATATAGCGCGCATTTTGCCGCCAGTGTCCGGTAGGTTATTCCTCGCCTTCCGGATAGGGCGTGTCGCCGCTCAGTGTTTTACACTTTCCGTTCGCTTAGAGGTCACTAAAAGGTCACCTCAATATCCCGGGGATATTGAAGTGACCTTTTAGTGACCTCCTAGCAGCCTGATAATATGAATAACAAGGCCTGATCATAGGGTATCTGAGCGCCCGAAGTATAGAGACCTGGCGCGGAGGCTAACTATGACAGGCTATATATGCGGGTAGGCTGGTAGGGGTTTTATGTATCCCCGGTCACTTTCTTTACACGGGCAGGGCGAAACCCTCAAATGTACTTTTCTTACCTGTTTTCCTACGCCTTTACCTGCTAAGAATGCATGATCTTTGTGTCCGTTTAAGGGCAATCGGTAATTATTAACAAAAAATATATTCAATAAAATGATGAAAGCGATTATTATAAATGAATTTGGCGGCACAGACAAACTGATCCATACAGACGTAGCAATCCCGGAAATAAAGGACGATGAAGTGTTGGTGCAGGTACGCGCTATCAGTATCAATCCCGTTGACGCGAAAACACGTGCGGGGAAAGGCATGGCGGGCAAACTGAAGTCAGCATTCCCTATTACCCTAGGATGGGATATCTCTGGCGTTGTCACCGCCACTGGTAGTGCAGTAACTGCTTTTAAAACCGGCGATGAGGTATTTGGCATGGTTAACTTTCCAGGCCATGGAAAGGCGTATGCAGAGTATGTGGCAGCGCCCGCTGCACATCTGGCGCTGAAGCCGGCTAACATTACGCATCAGCAAGCAGCGGCAGCCACACTGGCCGCACTCACTGCATACCAGGCCCTGTACCAGCAGGTAAACCTGCAACCCGGTCAGCGGATACTTGTACATGCAGCAGCAGGCGGGGTTGGTCATTTTGTGGTGCAGCTGGCCAGGCATATAGGCGCCCACGTCATTGGTACTTCCTCTGCGGGCAACAAAGATTTTGTACGGGCACTTGGCGCGGATGAACATATCGACTATAAAAGTCATGCATTTGAAGACATTGTTAAAGACGTAGATGTGGTGTTTGATGCATTGGGCGGCGATAACATAGTACGTTCTATTCCTGTAGTGAAACCGGGTGGTGCAATTGTGAGCATTCCTACGGGCGTGCAGCCGGAAGTTGCTGCACAGGCGGCAGAAAAGAACGTACGCGCTTTCTTCTTTCTGGTACAGTCATCCGGTGAGGATATGCAGGCAATTGCCGATTTGCTGGAAAAAGGTGTATTACATCCTTATGTCAATCACTATGACTTCTCTCAGATGGATCTTGCCCATCAGCAACAGGAGAGTGGCAGTACACGTGGAAAGATTGTACTCACTATTGCATAGGAAATATACGCTAACTTTGACGCCAGGAAAAATGATAAGACATGCAGGTAGAAAATTCAGTGCGGCCGTTTTTTGTTACCAGAGAGGAACTGACGGAATGGACGCATCGTCCGCATCAGCATAACTTTTTTGAACTGGTGTATATTGAGAAGGGCAGTGGTAAACAGTGTATTAATCACAGCCTGATACCCTTTGCGCAGGATAATATTTTTCTCCTGCCACCGTATGACTGCCATTGGTTTGAGCTGGCGGAGCCTGCGACATTTATCTTTATCCGCTTCAATGCGCTGTTTTTCAGGAAAGACAGCATGCAGATGATGGATTATACAGAGTGGTTTCAACACCTGCACTATATACTCAGCAGTTACAACCGGCAGCCGGGAGATATCATTCACAATACGTCAGATAAGCATATGCTGATTTCGCTGATTCGGGGTATATATGATGAATATACGAATAAGCGAGCGCAGTCAGATTCTATCATCCGCGCACACATGTTTGCCTTGCTGAACATCCTGCGCCGCAACTTCGAGCAAACCTTTAAAAGCGAGCACCAGTCAGGCGATAAGCAGGTAAATGATATCCTGCAGTATATTCAGTTCAATCTGTTTGATAATGAGAAGTTGCGGGTGGAGTCGCTGGCTGCTCAATTTAATTTGTCCCCGAAATATGTCAGCGAATACTTCCGCAAAAAGACCGGTGAGAACCTGAAGGAATATATCCTGAAGTCAAGGGTTAACGTGGCGCAGAGCAGGTTGCAGCATTCTGATCAGAGTGCAAAGGAGATTGCCTATGAACTGGGCTTTACTGATGCCAGCCATATGGCAAAGGTAATCAGGAAGTATTATCCGCCGGAGACTACGTGTACGTCGAAAGTGGGCGTCTGAAAGATTAGTATTGCTATCAGTTGATTATAAAACGGCGGATTGCACAAGTATGTGATCCGCCGTTTAATTTTCCTGCACCTGGCTTATTTGTCCGCCATGTCCGTACGGAATGGCGATGCCGGCAGATCTGCACTGTTGTACAGGTTCACATCCGGTACATTAGACCAGCCGTATCTTACTGCTACCGGCTTTTTAATTCCTGCTGCAGATACAATCACTGTATTACCTTTAATCACCGCTGTTGCAGGCTGGAACTGCTTATCTGCTCCTGCAATGGTAAATCCTTTCAATGGGGCATCATCCTTTGTCTTTAAACCTTTTCCGGTATGTGTAAACTGTAATACCACCTGGTTGCCTTTTATAGCAAATCCTTTGTACATCGGCCCTGCATATTCGCCTGGCTGCTTGTAGACCATACCGGCAGCTGCAATAGCCAGTCGTTCGCCTACCGGTCGTTTATTGGAAGGATGGATATCATTCGCATCTCCGCAATCGGTGGTGACGATCAGGGCAGTATGCGGTACTTTCTGTACCACCTTCAGCTGCGCTTCGCGGATCTCAGGTGGCATGTGCTGAAACGGCGCGATCTGTACAATCAGGAAGGGCAGATCCGGCCTTGCAAAGTCAGTACGCCAGTTTCTGATCATATTTGACAGCAGTTCGGGATAAATAGCAGGATGTTCTGCATTGGCTTCGCCCTGGTACCAGGCAACCCCTTTGACGGCATAAGGCAGCAGGGGATGTATCATACCATTGTACAAGCCGTTCTTCAGCTTACCTGCCGGCACATAACTATATTTTATCTGATCATAGTGCTGCACAAAATCGGTCAGCGCAGGGTTGCTGGTCATGGCTTCCGCGCTGGTCCAATCTTCCGCAGGTGTACCGCCATAGGCTGTAAAGATGAAACCTACCGGTACCTTCAGCTTCTTATACAGTTCACTGGTGAAGAAATAGCCTACGGCAGAAAAATCACTGACTGTCTGCGGAGAACAGACCTGCCATTGCTGGTTTACATCATCCAGTGGCGTTGCCGAGTATTTTAACGGTACATAATATTCTCTTACCAGCGGAAAGTTAGCCTGGTCTCTTTCCTTTTCCCAGTCTGTCACCGGCGGCTGAGGAGGTCTTGGACCAAGTTGCCGCTCCATATTGGACTGGCCGCTGCATATCCATACTTCTCCTACCAGCACATCTTTGATAGTTACAGTATTCTCTCCGCTGATAGTCAGGGTAGCAGGTTTGGTGATATAGGGTAAAGGTGACAGTTTTACTATCCATTTACCATCACGCGCTACCGTCGAGACCTGTTGCCCGTTAAAGGAAACAGTTACTTTTTCTCCGGTCGCGGCTTCACCCCATACCGGCACTGGCATTCCCTGCTGCAGCACCATATGGTGCGTGAAAAGACTATGTGGTTTTACTGTGGCATGCAGCGCAAGTGGTGCGGCCAGGAGGGATAACATCGTAAATAGACGGTTCATTTTATCATAACGTTTTTTAGATGAGTAGATAGCTGTATGTGCAATAGCGGTATCAATTTAAAACATATTTGCTGCATCTGTATCCGGGAAAAGTAAGGCCGGAAAATTATACCTGTTTTAATTAAAATAATATTACTATCATTACAGCCTGCAAAGCCCTAACGGATAAGGGCTGTATGATATTTCATAAAAATAGTCGTTAATTCCCGAAATACCGTCAATCACATTTCTGATCATCATACCGAACTTACTCAGCTGCAATTATTTATGAAGATGGCTTGTCTTTTGCAATAGGGGGCCACCTGATACCGGCATGCACCGGAGTTTAATAACCATTACAAACCAGTTATCTTATGAAGAAAACCTTTCTCGCCTCGGGGCTATTGCTGGCCCTTTTATCAGGTTGTACGAAGAAAGAAACCAGCGACAATGCTTTAGACAATTCGTCTCTTAAAGCCGATGCAGTGATTGCCGGCTCTCCGGTAGGAGACGTAGTAGGAAAGGTAACGGTAGGTTACCAGGGATGGTTCACCGCACCAGGCGACGGTTCTGCCGTTAACAGGTGGACACATCAGAATCTTGAAATGTGGCCTTATATGCAGGAGTATACCACCACTTATCAGACGACATACCCTGCGCTTCCCGGCGGACAGCCAGCAAAAATGTTCTCTTCGTATGATCAGTCAACCGTAGATGTACATTTCAGATGGATGCAGGAGAATGGTATTGACTGCGCCGCCCTGCAACGTTTTACCGGTGAACTGTCTGACCCCCCGTTTAAGTCCATGCGCGATGGTATGGCGCAGAAGGTACGTGCCGCTGCAGAAGCTACCGGCCGTAAGTTCTATATCATGTACGATATTTCCGGTGATGCTGATATGCTGACCCGTCTTAAAGCAGACTTCACCAATACCATCAAAGGTACCCTGAACCTGTTGTCTTCTCCTGCCTATGCAAAGCAGAATGGTAAGCCTGTTATCTGCATATTCGGTATGGGATACCTCGGCGCGAAAATACCCGGCGCAGGCGATTCTGCACAGTGCCTGGATGTCATTAACTGGTTTAAGAGCCAGGGATGTTATGTGATTGGTAGTGTACCGATGGACTGGCGTACACCGAAAGGCGTATTTACCCGCGATAACTTCATGAGTGTGTATGAGTCTTTTGATATGCTGGCCCCCTGGGCAGTAGCTGCGCAGGTAGGTCCTACGTATGAGCCATGGATCAAAGGCGACTATGAATATTGCGAAGCACACGGTATCGATTATCAACCGATTGCTTATCCTGGCTTCTCTTTCCATAACAGCAATGCCAACAGTCCGCTGAATGAAATTCCCCGTAATCACGGTGACTTTATGTGGGCGCAGGTGGCCGTAATGAAACAGGTTGGCGCTAAGAGTCTTTACATCGCCATGTTTGATGAAGTGAACGAAGGTACTGCTATCTTCAAAGTAGCAGAGAATGCCTCACAGGCTCCTGCCGGTACTACCTTCGTGCATCTGGACCAGGATGGAGTAGCTGTATCTGCAGACTTTTACCTGCGCCTTGTCAATGATGCAGGAAAAATGATCAAAGGACAGATCCCTTACCAGGCAACACACCCTACGCCACATATCATTGGCGGTAATGGTCCGCTGGCAAACGGCACTTATAAGATCGTGAATCGTAACAGTAACCTGGCGCTTGATGCAAAAGGACAAGGTACGGTGAATGAAACAGGCATACAGCAATGGGGCTATAGCGGTGGTACCAACCAGCAGTGGACCATCACCAGCATTGGTGGCGATCATTATAAGATTATTGGTGTGCAAAGCGGAAAATCACTGGATATAAAAGGAGCCTCATTGCTGGATGGAGCAGCGCTGCAACTGTATGACTATACAGCAGCCGGCAACCAGGAGTTTGTAATATCTCCTGCTGCAGGTGGCACTTATACCATCCAGGTAGCACAGAGCGGCAAGTACCTGGAAGTACCTGCATTCTCAACAACCGCAGGCATGGAGATCGTGCAGTACGGTGGTAATGGCGGCGCTAATCAGCAATGGCAGATCAGCATCCCTTAAGGATTGTGAACCGTAAACTACACAACATAATATGATGTTACGCAGACTAAGCGGATTTGTCATACTATTGCTTACCTTTTTCATGAGCGGATGCGCCAAGAAGGAGGCTAATGAAGCAATTCTGAAGATGAACGCAGATAACATAGCAGCAGCAGTACCTGCAAACGGATATGGCAGCCTGCAGGATGAGAATATCCAATACTTTGGCCGCTGGGATTTCAGCGACAGCACCCGGTATAACTCCTGGTGGGGTGGCGCTTACGTCCGGGTGAACTTTACCGGAACTACAGTGAAAATCAAGACCGGCAATATCAGTAACTTCTACGCCAGCATTGACGGAGGCCCCTGGATCTCATACAAGCAGACAGGCGGTGTGATAGACTTAACGCCGGCAGCCCTTCACAGCGGCCAGCATACCCTGAGTGTGGCGCAGGGCCGGGATTATGATTACCTGTTTGCTTTTGAAGGATTGATCCTTGATGCAGGTGCGGTAACCAGTAAACCGGATACTTCCTCTTATCTCATTGAATACATCGGAGATTCCATTACGGCCGGTTACCTCGACGATCAGGCAAACGTGTCTGATTATGCCTGGATCTGTTCAGAAGCATTGGGCACAGAACATACACAGATTGCCTACCCGGGTATTGCACTGGTAAGCAGTCCCAGACATGGCGTTGCGATGGACAGGCAGTATTTCAAGCTGAAAACGCCGAATCACCCATCCTCGCCAAACTGGGATTTCAGCCGGTATACGCCACAGGCCATCGTGTTGAACCTGGGCACGAATGACAGTGATTATGAAGATACAGATAGTGTGTTCCAGGCAGTCTACTTCCAGTTGCTGCAGGACATCCGCACCAGATTCCCGCAGGCGGAGATCTTCGTAATGCGCACATTCCTCGGCATCCGGGCAATACCTACTGAAGCGGCAGTAGCAGCACGTATTGCAGCAGGAGATAAGCAGATACATTACGTGAATACCGCCGGCTGGATCAGTCAGAACACGTCTGATTACCTGGCAGATAACCTGCATCCCAGTGAGGCAGGTCATATTAAGGTCGCCGGACTGCTCAAAGCCGTACTTGCGCCGTATGTGCACGGTACGCAAGCATTACCGGATGGTACCTACAGCATTGAAAACCGTAACAGCGGGCTGGTACTCGATGCCGCAGGCCAGGGTACTGCCAGCGGTACGGCCGTACAGCAGTGGACAGGCAACAACGGTGTGAACCAGCACTGGCAGGTAAGCTACCTGGGTAACAACCGTTACCGGATTGTGGGCGTACAGAGTGGGAAATCACTGGATGTAACAGGGCAGTCCCTTGCGGATGCTGCAATCCTGCAACTGTACGACTATAACGGCGGCGACAACCAGCAATGGATATTGTCAGCAGTGACCAACGGGTACTATTACATCACCGGTGTGCAAAGTGGCAAAGTGCTGGAGATCCCTGCACAGTCAACAGCACCGGGAGTGACAGTAGCACAGTATCGCAATAATGGCGGTGCTCATCAGCAGTGGGCTTTCAAACGCCTGTAAGTGAAACGAAGTATATTATCAGGAGGTGGCATCTGCACAGATGCTGCCTCCTTGTATTTATGGAAAAGGTAGCCCTGGAAATGCACCGGATATCATGTTTTCTGAGTAAGTTTGTCCGGTGTATCGCAATCGGGTGAACAGAAAGGGAGTATTCCCACTGCTAACAGTGAACTAAATATTTTCATGTATGGAGATGTTTTCGGAACAACTTGAACAGAAAGAGAAAGAACAATCCATTTTACTGGAACTGAGTACGCGGATCGCTGCCGCCAGACGCAGGGAAGACCTGTGGAATGTTATCACAGACCAGCTGCTGGAACTGTTCAACAGCAGATACTATACTATCTGTATGTTGAATGAAGACGGCGCTACACATACACCTTTTCTTCACAGCCAGGAATCCACCATCAGTTCCAGGACGGGAGAGACGCCTATTATGGCAGATCTCCATCCGGTGGAAGATGGCGTATTCAATATTGTACTATCAGCAGAAGGTCCTGTAGTATTTGAGCTGCAGAAGGTGATGAAAGGAAATAAAGTGCCGCCTTATGTATACCGCTGGTTTAACGTAGGGGTGGTCGAGATGCTGGCAGTCAGGATCTGTAATGGGAATCAGCCTAAAGGTTTATTGTACCTGTTTACGGAGAAGAAAAATGCATTTGTCAATGTGGATGACAGGTTTGTAAGGGCGATTGCAGATATGCTGGGAATAGGTATCAGTAACATTCTTGCGAATGAGACAATAGAGCGACAGCTGCTGGAAATAGAGCGTTTCAAACAGCGCCTGGAGAATGAGAACAGGTACCTGCAGGAAGAGCAGGGCTTGCAGAATACCTTTGCAGACATCATTGGCGGGTCGGCAGAGATACAGGAACGCATCCACATACTATCCCGGGTAGCGCCCTCCGAGTCAACGGTATTGTTGCTGGGCGAGACAGGCACCGGCAAGGAGGTATTTGCCCGGGCCATCCATGCCGCCTCACCCCGGAAGGAACACCTGATGATTAAGGTGAACTGCGCCGCTTTGCCGCCTAACCTGATAGAGAGTGAGTTGTTTGGTCATGAGAAGGGCAGTTTTACAGGCGCTACACAACGCAGGATCGGCAAGTTTGAGCTGGCAGATAACAGTACCCTGTTCCTGGATGAAATAGGCGAACTACCGCTGGAATTTCAGTCGAAGTTGCTCAGGGTATTACAGGAAAAGGAGATAGAACGTATCGGGGGAAAAAGCACTATAAAGGTCAATGTGCGTATTATAGCGGCAACCAACAGGAACCTGGAAGAAGAAGTACGGGCCGGCCGGTTCAGGAGTGATCTGTACTACCGGTTACATGTTTTCCCGATAGCGATACCCGCGCTCCGGCAGCGGAAGAGCGACATTCCGGCGCTTGCAGCACATTTCCTGCAACGTTTTGCTGCCAGAAGCAGGAAACAGGCCCCGACTATATCCGCCAAAGCAATGGAAAGCCTGGTACATTACGACTGGCCAGGTAACGTGCGGGAGCTGGAGCACCTGATGGAAAGGACACTGTTGCTTACTACCACACCAGTAATTACCAAGATTCCACTACCGGGAGTACCCGTATCAGCCGCAAAGGATACAGAAAGTACTGCCGTGCTGCCGCTGAACCTGATGGAGAAAGAATACATCCTGAAAGTACTCAGGTTATGCAATGGCAGAATTGCCGGACCTAACGGAGCCGCGGCAAAACTGAAACTGCCTTCTACTACGCTGAACTCGCGTATGAAGAAACTGGGCATCAAAAAAGCACATTATATCAGTTCTGAAGAACCAGAGATGCCGCAAAATGACACTTTTATCCTTTGAAGGTCTGTTTGATACCTAACTTTTTCATACGGGAATAGAGCGTCTGAGCAGGCATACCAAGTAGTTCTGCTGCACCCCCCGGGCCAGATACTTTCCCTTTGCCTGCCTTTAATGCATTGATAATATGCTCACGCTCTACTTCTTCCATGGTCTTCATTTTACCTGACTGAAAAGTTTCCGTTTCGCGCATCAACGCGGAAGGCATGTCGATTACGTCGATAGCATTGCCGGTTGACAGCAATACATGTCTTTCTATAACATGTTCCAGTTCCCGGATGTTTCCGGGCCAGTCATACGTCATTAGCGTCTGCATGGCATGCTCACTGATGGTTTCAACTGGCAGGTTGTTCTTCTGGGCGTATTTGCGCAGGAAGTGGTAGGCCAGCGCATGGATGTCTTCTTTCCGGGAGCGGAGCGGAGGTAATTCCAGGGGGAATATGCTTAAGCGGTAATAGAGGTCCAGGCGGAAGCGGCCTTCAGCTACTTCTTTCTCCAGGTGCCGGTTAGTAGCAGCTATAATACGCACATCTACCTTCACCGGACTTTCACCACCTACCCGTTCAATCTCTTTTTCCTGTAATACCCGTAGCAGTTTTACCTGGGCATCCGGCGGCATTTCCCCGATTTCATCCAGGAAGATCGTGCCTTTGTCGGCCTGCTCAAACCTGCCGGTACGTTTCTGTGTTGCGCCGGTGAATGCGCCCTTTTCATGACCGAACAGTTCTGTCTCGATCAGGGAAAGGGGAAGGGCAGCACAGTTAACGACCACCATAGGCCGGTTGGCCCGGGTAGACAACTTATGGATGCATTGGGCAACAAGCTCCTTACCCGTACCGCTTTCACCGCTGATTAGCACAGAAGTGTCAGAAGGAGCCACTATTTTGATCTGTTCCGTTAGTTCTTTGGTGCGGGGACTCGTACCGATAATGTTGTCAAGATAATTGGCATCTGCTTTTACCGCAGCTTCCCTTTGCAGACGTACGTTTTCAGTCTGGTGTTTGTAACGGGCAATATCCAGCATCACAAACAGGTCTTTTTCCCGGAAAGGTTTTACCAGGAAACCATAGGGCTGGGTTTGTTTAGCCGCTTCCAGCGTACGGTGGTTGGTATTGGCAGAAATGTAAAGGAAAGGGATCTTCTTCACCATCAGTTCCTTTCCGAGGTCAATACCTGTATGATCGCCCTTGAGGATGATATCGAGCAGCACCCAGTCAGGATGATGTTTTTCTATCAGTGCGCGGGCCTGTACTACTGAAGCCGCGATACCGCATATGAGGTATCCTGCTTTCTGGAGCATCAGCCGCAGGTCGTTAGCAACGATAAATTCATCTTCAACTATCAGTATGGTTCCTTTACTATTCATCAGGTTAGCGTGTCTGTTTGTTCGTTGGATATAAATTCCCTGCATCTGAAAGTGACCTTTACAGATACACCGGGTTGATTGTCTGTCAGCTCAAAATCGCCATCCAGCTGCTGACTAAGCCCCTGCATCAGGCTCATACCGAGGGATGCGGAAGCCAGGATGTCTTTACCTGGAGGAATGCCTACGCCATTGTCTGCCACTGACAGCTGGCACATTCCTGCCGGGTGTGATTGGAAACGTATCTGTATGCTGCCCTTTCTACCCCCGGGAAAGGCGTATTTTAAGGCATTGCTGACGGCTTCATTCAAGATCAGGCCTATGGGAACCGCTTCCACTACATCCAGCTCTATATCGTCGCATTCCATGAAGAAACTGATACGCTGGTCGGCTTCAAGACTGTCTTTGATATACCCGATCATTTCGGGAATATACCAGTACATATCTATTTTCCCAAGATTTTCTGTCTGATACAACCGCTGGTGGATCAGCGACATCGAATACATACGTTGCTGGCTGTTGCGGATAGCCGCCAGCGCGTCTTTATTGTTCAGGTATTGTGATTGGGTATTCAGCAGGCTGATAATGATCTGCAAATTGTTCTTTACCCGGTGGTGGATCTCCTTTAACAGCCACTCTTTTTCCTCAAGCAGGCCTTTCAGGGTTTCGTTACGGGTATTGATCTCGCCCTGCTGACTTTCCAGCTGTATATTGGTGCGTTTGTTACTGCGGTACCTGGCATATACCAACCCGAGGAAGATGATCAGTCCTACGACACCGCCGATGATGAAATACCTGATCACCCGTTCCTTTTGCAGAGAGGCTTCCTGTAACTGGCTTTTCTGCACCAGCAACCGGATGTCCTTGTCTTTCTGGTCCGTCTCAAACTGCAGTTGCAGTTGTCCCAGTTGTCTGGCCTGGGCCAGATTGGTGAGTGAGTCAGCAAGCCCTTTGTATACCTGGAAGTCTTTGATGGCAGCAGAAAGGTTGCCCAATGCGGAATCTGTTCTGAAGCGCAGGTGAGCCACCATGCTGTTGGTAATGAGGAAAGGCGTCTGATGTACGGCTAGTTTGTCCAGGTAGGGAATCGCTGCTGTATAATTACCCGTTTCTACCAGGTACAAAGATAGGTAAGCGCTTAATATTGACCGTTCTTGCTCATTGATCTTACCGCTGTTGTAGATATCCAGCATCTTGCGGTAATGGATGGCAGCGTTTTTATAATCATGCAGGTACAGGTAGGTGCGCAGGTAGCGGATGGTGACATAACTGATGTCGTAGATATCCGTCAGCGGATGCGTATATACACCGGCATCCAGACTGTCCAGACCTTGTTTGTACTGTTTCATCCGGATGAGCAGTTCGCCGATATTGATCTGGAAGTTCTGTATAGAGACTGCGTCATTATTCTTGTAGGATAGCGCCAGTCCTTTCTGATAGAACTCCATGGCCTGCTTATTATAGTCGATGCCATAATAGGCAACCGCCAGCCGGTTATAGATAGACGCCATGAGTGAGCTGGAATCTTTGAGTTGTTCACCGGTTTCGACCGCCAGCAGGTTATAGCGTAATCCTTCTACGAAATTGCTGTTGTCGGTGTGTACAGCCCCGATCAGCGCATATACCCCCTGTAAGTTTTTATGACCGATGGATTTGTATAGGACGAGTGCTTTTTCCAGCCGGTCCAGTGAGTTGCGGTAGTCCTGTTTGAGGTGATACAGATCTCCGGTAAATTCCAGGAGCGAAGCTTGTTTAAGGGTATCGCCGATCTGCCGCCATACAGCAATACCTTCCTCAAACAGATGTATTTTCTCAGGGAGATCGGCTTCTGAATTGCTGTAACAGTTGCCCAGTTCTATAAAGGCTTCGGCTTTCTGCGCGTCGGTACCGGCAGTGCGCAGGATACGGAGCGCCTCACGGGCAAATGGTTTAGCTTCCTCATTCAGTCCTTTATGACGATGAGCGCGGGAGATCAGCAAACTGCCAAGACCTGTTCCCTGCAGGTATTGCAGGTGCCGGCTCTGCGCCACTATCTGCCTGCCCAGCAGCATCACACTATCTATCGCCGCCGGCGAGGGATGTGGACTATTCAGCAGTTTATCTCCCAGTTCCCAGAGGCGTTGTACAGCCGGGATGTCAGTGGGTGCTTTCTGATCAGAGGAATAGGTATAGGTGGTTGCCCATCCATGGAACGTAAATAGCAGATAAGTGATGAAAAGTATATAGCGGATGCCGCTCATGCTGTTTTATTCAATTTGGTCAGTGCGCTGAGATGTAGCGAAGTGTAGTACCTGGCAATATAGATACCAAATTGTAAGGTGTTAATTATCAGTTCAATAGTCGTAATATGGCGGAGTGATTTATGACGATATTTCGTGCTTTTATGATAAGCGTCAGAAATAGAGGAACTGTACCGGTCAGGATGCTTCTTCGGCAAATGTAGGTAATCTGTCGGTTGATGCAAAGTTCTGGTACCTGAATGCCAGCGAAATACGGACACCCGGATGGTTGTCAGTCAGCTCGAACTGACCGTCCAGCTGCATGCTGAGACCCTGCATCAGGCTCATACCGAGAGAAGCTGTCGCCATGGCGTCCATACCGGGAGGTATTCCTGCTCCATTGTCAGCAATGACCAGTTCACAGCAGTCTTCTGTTGTCTGCATCAGCTGAATATCAATATGGCCTTTTCTTCCGCCTGGGAAGGCGTATTTAATGGCATTGCTGACTGCTTCGTTGAGTATCAGTCCTACGGGAACTGCCTGTGCCACGTCCAGTTCTATAGGTGCGCAGGCCAGGTGAAAAGTGATCCTGCGGTCAGTCTCAAAGCTGTCTTTCATATACCCGATCATCTCAGGTATGTACCAGTGCATATCGATTTTACCAAGATTATCAGTCTGGTACAGCCGCTGATGTATCAGCGACATGGAGTACATGCGCTGCTGACTGTTACGGATGGCTGCCAGTGCGTCTTTGTTATTCAGGTATTGGGACTGTGTGTTGAGCAGACTGATAATGATCTGAAGGTTGTTCTTTACGCGGTGGTGTATTTCTTTCAGCAGCCATTCTTTTTCATCGAGCAGCCCTTTCAGCATATCGTTCTGGGCGTTGATCTCGTTTTGCTGTTTTTCAAGCTGGATGTTCGTCCGTTTTTTATTCCGGTATCTGCTGTAAATCAGTCCGAGGAAGGCAATTAAAATGATCACCCCGGCGATGATCACATAACGGATCACCCTTTCTTTTTGGAGGGAAGCTTCCTGTAGCTCGTTACGTTGTACCAGCAGTTTAATGTCTTTATCTTTCTGGTCAGTCTCAAACTGCAGTTGCAGCTGGCCCAGTTGTCTGGACTGTGCCAGGTTACGGGCAGAGTCAGACAGGGTTTTATGCCTGACCATGTGTGCGATGGCGGCAGACAGGTTACCCAGGGCAGAATCAGTTTTGTATTGCAGCTGGGCTATACTGGCATTTCTGAGTACAGAAGAAGGGTAGGTCTGCTCCATAACAGCGAAGGTATCGAGGTAGGGGGCTGCCTCTGCAAAGCGTCCTTTCTTCACGAGATAGGTAGACAGGCTAAGACGGAGTTCCTGCCTCATAAGTTCATTGACCTGGCCGTATATACCGAGCATTTTGCGGTAACACTTCTCTGCTTGCTGGTGATCATTCAACTGGAGGTACATCCTGATAAACCGCATCATGAAGAAGCCTTCGTCGTTGGCATCGGCTACAGGAAACTGGGTATATGCAGCATTCAGACTATCAAGCGCTTCCTCATAGCGGCCCATTTTACCCAGCAGCTCACCGATATTGAAAAGGAAGTTCTGTATCGCATTTGGATCTTTATTAATCCGGGCGAGGTACATACCTTTCCGGTAATATTCCATAGACTGCCGGGTGTAGTCGATGTTGTAATAGCTCATGGCCAGCCGGTTGTAGACGGTAGACATCAGCATGCCGGAATCGCCCAGTTCTTCGCCGGTTTTAACTGCCAGCAGGTTATAGCGAAGCGCTTCGATGTAATTGCTCTTTTCATTATGTACACTGCCCAGGAGGGCGTATACACCCTGTAGTTTCTTATAGCCGATGGACTGGTAAATGGTTAATGCCTGGTGCAGGTGGGAGAGGGCGGCGTTATAGTCCTGCTTTACCTGGTTAATGTCGCCCAGTACTTCCAGCATGGAGGCTTCCTTCATTTTGTCGCCCAGGCGATGGTAGATGTCAATACCCTGCTGGTAGCAGGAGATTTTAGCGGGTATATCTTCGTCAGTATTGTTATATGTTCCACCCAGTTCGATCAGCGCATCTGCTTTCTCCCGGGGAGTGTTCAGTTTTTCAAAGATGGATACAGCCTGTTGTGCAATTATCCTGGCATCCTGCGGGTGGCCGCTCTGCACCATCGTTCTGGCTCTCAGTAATTTACTCAGCCCTTGACCCAATGCAGTATTTCTATGGCGGCTTAGCTGCTCCATCCGGTTGGCGATCGCCATGGCGCTGTCCATATCTGCTTGTACAGTGCCTGGTTTTGCCAGGTACATTTCTCCCCTGGACATGAGTTGTCTTATTGCAGCGATTTCTTTGTCATCGTTATCGAAAGTCCGGCCAATTGAATAGTAGTTCCCGCAAAGAAGGCAAAGCAGGAAAAGCGTAAAAAGTAAGTAGCGGTTACCGCCCATGCTGGTTTAGAAATTAATGTTCACAGTTCGTCCGTTTACCTCAAAGTGGCAGTGTTCACTTAACGGCGAGGCGGAAAGATAGCAAAAGAAGGGCTATTTTTCTTATAAAAGCGGAGAGCCGGTTATTTCAGTTGATTTACGCATTTGCTGAAAGGCCGTGGGCGTCATCCGGAATTGTTTGAGAAAGGCCTTTCCGAAGCTGCTTTGGGAGTTAAACCCTGTCATCATTGCCACTTCAAATATTTTGTAGCCGGTACTTGTTAGCAGTTCAGCTGCTTTTTTCAGTCTTACGACCGAGACCAGTTCGTTGGGCGTCAGGTCAGAGAGGGCTTTGACTTTCCTGTAGAGGGTTGGTCTGCTGATATTCAGTTTTTTTGCCAGCAGGTCTATATCCAGGGCAGTATTTTCTATGTTTTCCAGGATCAGGCTATTGAGACTGGCGAGGAAATCTTCAGAGGTATATTTCGTAGTCGCCACGCTCATATGTGCCAGCGGATGTTGCGTATAATAGGCGCGAATTTTCTTCCGGTTATCCAGCAGACTGGCAATCTGGACTTTCAGCAGCTCTTGCGGGAAGGGTCTTTCTATACAGGCATCAGCGCCGGCTTTCAGTCCTTCGAGGCGGTGTTGCATGGCTTTGTTGCCTGTCAGCAGGATGATGGGTATATGGGCATAATGGGGGCTTTTTTTCAGCTGGAGGCAGAGCTCAAAGCCATTTACAACGGGAGTTATCGCGGCAGCGATGATGATACGTACCGGATAGTTGGCAGTGATTTCCAGTGCGCGCTGGCCATCTTCTGCGGTGAAGATCAGGTAATCATTACCCAGTTCTTCAGCGAGTAGTTGCAGCATGTGCTGGTCATCATCTACGATTAAGAGTGTGTCTTGCATACGTGGTCAGATAAAAGATGCGGTGAGTAGTCAGTCTATGTATAGCGTTCCTGTTCAGTAGTCGTGGGCTCAACTCTTGGCGCTTTTCTGTATGGTAATCGTTGCCATGTGTTTCCGTCGGCCAACGGATGGGTACTGGCAAGTAGTGGGATAGTACTATATCTGATAGGAAACTATACCCTGTGTTGTTGAATGTGGAGCAATACCTGTAGTCAGGTGGGTGTTTGTAAGATTAACATAATCAATGTTTTATAACGTGTTTTCCATATTGTTGTTTTTGACGTGGCAATGTATTGGCAATCAGTAGTCTGACAAGTCACAGGCCCTGATTGAAGACGATTCTTCCTCAATTTACGCAACCGATTGCGATTTGAGAAATATTAACCAATTATTGATAATCTGAGACGAAATAATCTGGCAATTTAGTAGGTACTTCACATCTGATTAGGAAGGTGAGGATCGATAAAATGCAACACCAGCATGATTCCCGTATGAAATACAGTGTTCCCCGGAGGTGGCATGGACTACTCACTGAAATACTTAATGTGTGTTTAACTGACAATATAGAGATCTGTTGACATATTTTCATTTATAAACTATCAATCCCACGCGTTATGAAGCTTTCTTTACGAGCTTTTTTTTGGAGTTGTCTGTCTCCAGACAAACAGAAACGGACGCTTCATGCATTGCTGACAATAGCCGCAATGCTGATGCTGACGACAGCCTATGCCCAGAACGGCCAGCCGGTAAGAGGCAGAGTACTGGATGAGACAGGGAAGCCCTTGTCTGGTGTTACTGTAGCCGTCAGGAATACCAATAGAGGAACTGTGACCGGCGCTGATGGTAATTATACTATCACCGCGTCGGCAGGAGAAGTATTGCAATATAGTTTTATCGGGTATACTGCCACGCAGGTAACCGTAGGTAGTGGTGCGAACTATCAGGTGAACCTGGCTCCTAACTCACAGTCATTGGAACAGATGGTTGTGATTGGTTATGGTGCACAGAAGAAAAGCTCCCTGACAGGTTCCGTTGCTTCGGTGAACAGCAAGACCATTGCAGAATTACCTGTTGTGAGTGTACAGCAGGCACTGCAGGGACGTGTGGCCGGTCTGACCGTTACTAACAATGGTACGCCTGGTGCTGACCCAATTATCCGTATCAGGGGTATCAGTTCCATCAGCTATGCATCAGATCCATTGTATGTAATAGACGGATTTCCAACGTCCAACCTGGCCAGCTTTGACAGCCGGGACGTACAATCCGTGGAAGTATTGAAAGACGCAAGTGCAGCAGCCATCTATGGCTCCCGTGCTACGAATGGTGTCATCATCATCACGACTAAAAAAGGATCCCGCGAAGGTAAACCACGCGTCACCTTCGATTCATACGCAGGTGTACAGTCAGCCTGGAAAACAATAGACCTGCTGAATACACAGCAATATCTGCAATATGAGCGTGCACTGAACGGCGCCGCAGGCATATCAAGACCACCACGCCTGGAAGATGCAAACTTTAATCAGCCCATCTATGAGGGTACTAACCAGACGTTTGCGCAAACCAATACAGACTGGCAGGATGCGTATTTCAAAAAGGCGCTGATTACACAATCACATGTGTCTGTAAGTGGCGGCAATGACGCCTCCCGTTATTTCATGTCTGCCGGCCACCTGAAACAGGATGGTATTGCGCAAGGCGTGAATTATGAACGCGGCAACTTCCGTATTAACTCAGAGCATAATGTGAGCAAAGTATTTACCGTAGGAGAGAACGTACTGTTGTCTTACTCCAAACAACGGTATGACAATACACAGGGTAACAGAACCCGGCTGGCAAATGTGATCAGAGCCTTGCCTTACCTGCCGGTATATGACCCTACTACCAACGGTGGATTCCGTAATGCAGAGAACAGCGTGGATGGTGCTGACCCGACCAATCCCGTAACAGATGCACTGCTGCTGGGAGATGCGCACAGGCAGGTATTCAAGTTATTGGGAACTGTGTATGCACAGGTGAACCTTACATCATGGCTGAACTTCCGTTCTACATTCGGTGCTGACTATGTATCTACCTATCAGCATGAGTTCCTGCCTATCTATAACGACAAGGGTAGAAATGCGACGGTAGCAACCATCAATGACCAGCGGGCGAACAGAACGACCTTACTGTACACGCAGCAGCTGACCTTTGATAAGACATTTGGCAGACATCATATCAATGCCGTGGCAGTATATGAGCGGCAGCAGGCGGATAACTTTGGCGAGACGCAATCCGGTAACCAGACTACTAATGACAGAGAGACATTCGTAGGCGCTACCAATGTAACAGCCTTTTCTGCACGTACAGCTACACTGATACAGTCGTATATAGGCCGCGTGAGTTATGACTTTGCCGGCAAGTATCTGCTGAGCGGCGCTATACGTCGTGATGGACTGTCTGTATGGGCACCGGGCCGTAAATTCCAGAGCTTCCCTTCTGTATCGGCAGGCTGGAAGATAGACCAGGAAGAATTTCTGAAGCCAGTCACCGCTATCTCCGAATTGAAGGTGCGCGGAGGCTGGGGTATCACCGGTCTGAATGCCATCGGTATATTCCCTGCATTGCAAAATTCTATCCTGGCCAATGAATATCCATGGCAGGCAGTCGTACAGGCAAATGGAGCAACCTATCCGTTCGGTAATACAATCAGCGTGGGTAATGCCTCTTATTACAACCAGCTGGCCAGTAGTGGCCTGGAATGGGAGAAGACAAAACAACTGAATATCGGGGTAGACCTGGGATTGTTCAATAACAAAGTAACGCTGACAGCAGAATGGTACCGTCGTCAGACAGACAACCTGATCCTGACCATTCCAACGCCTTACAGCTTTGGTTACGGTGGCACCGGTTCTCAGCTGAATGCGGCATCTATGAGGAACAACGGTGTGGATATACAGCTAGGCTACAACAAAACCAGCGGTAGCTTCACCTGGAATGTAAGCGGTAATATCGGCTTCATCACCAACAGGATACTTAGCCTGAATACACCAGGAGCTACCATCGATGCCGGTGCAGATGCAGATTTCGGTAATGGTAATATGACCCGTACTGTTGCGGGCCAGCCTATCCAGTCTTTCTATGGGTATGTAGTGGATGGTATCTTCCAGAGCCAGGATGAAGTAAACAAAAGCCCTGAACAGATAGCAGGTACCGATCCCGCCAAATCTACCGCACCTGGCGATATCAAATTCAAAGATCTGAACGGCGACGGTCGGATTACAGCAGACGACCGTACGTTCCTGGGTACTTACATTCCTAAGTTCACCTATGCCCTGAATTATAGTGCCAACTACAAGAACTTTGATATGTCTCTGTTCTTCCAGGGCGTACAGGGCAACAAGATCTTTAACGGTACCAGGGTACTGCGCGAAGGTATGGCCCGTTTGTTCGGAGCAGGCGTAGAAGTACTGGATGCATGGACGCCAACCAATACTAATACTGATATTCCAAGAGCGATCAGCGGCGATCCTAACCAGAACGCCCGTGTATCAGACCGCTGGATCGAGGACGGCTCTTACCTGCGACTAAAAAACGTGATACTGGGGTATACGTTGCCGGCATCAGCGCTACGTACGCTGACAAACGGTGCGATCACCAACTTCAGGGTATATGTGTCTTCGCAGAACCTGCTGACCTTCACTTCCTATAAAGGATGGGATCCGGAGATCGGTACGAAGAATACGACACTCACCAACGGTATTGATTATGGCCAGTATCCATCTGCAAGGTCCTTCCAGTTTGGCTTGCAGGTAGGTTTCTAAACAGCGCAGCAAAAAAGATCAGACATGAAAAAATTCACTTATTTCAATTATATAATGGCAGCTATGTTATCGGCTGCAATGTTGACCACTTCCTGTACCAAGGATCTGGATAAGACGAATCCGAGTTATGCCACTCTGGACAACTATTTTAAGAACAGTGCAGAGATGTTGAAAGGCACCAATGCTATTTACTCTGCATTTCATGCCGGCAATCTGATTGGCAGGGAATGGTTCTTTGTACATGACCTGAGAAGCGACGATGTATCGTCTGGTGGTGGTCAGCTGGAAGTGCCGCGTGCACAGATCCTGAATGGAGCCACTTCCTCAGATAACCCTGTGCTGGGTAGCGTGTGGAGAGGTTTGTATACGGTTATTCACCGTGCCAATACAGTCATTGGCAGTGAACCAAACGTAACAGACAATGATGAGGTACGCGATCAGTGCGTTGCACAGGCAAAGTTCTTCCGTGCATGGGCATATTTTGAACTGGTAACGCTATGGGGAGGTGTACCGGTGTACACTACCGTAGTCAGTGCGCCTGACCAGTTTCAGCCAAGAGTCGCAGAAGATGCCGTGTATACACAGATCATCAAAGACCTGACAGAAGCAGTAGCTGTACTGAAGCCAACATATGGCACCTCCGATCTTGGCCGTGTAACGTCAGGTGCAGCTAACGCGATGTTAGGGAGAGTACACCTGCAGAAAGGCGATTATGCAGCCGCTAAGGAAGCGCTGCTGAAAGTAACCGGCGCTGGCCTGTATAGACTGGTAGACAACTATATTGATAATTTCCTGGAGGAAACAGAGTTCAATGCTGAATCTATCTGGGAAGCAGTATACTTTGACAGAGGCGATAACGGTTTTGACTGGAATGGTACCGGAGATGGCGCAGGTACTGCACAATCTACCATCCGGAACCAGGAGTATAGTCCGGTAGCATGGCGGAACCTGATTCCCTCCAACAAATTCATCAATGAGTTTGAGAATACAGCTACCGGCGCTCCGAAAACAGATCCGCGTTTCTCAAATACAGTATATCAGACCGGAGACAGGTTCAATAATGACGCAGATGTATTGACAGACGCTATGCAGAATGGTAACTCTTCTGTGCTGAACGGAGTTACTAAAAAGATCAGCTGGCGTAAGTTTATGATCATTTACAAACAGAGTTTGTCTGCAGCATCTTACCACCCCGGAGGTAACAACCAGCGTATTATCCGGTACGCCGAAGTGTTGCTGATGCTGGCAGAGTGTGAAAACGAACTAGGTAATACCGGTGCAGCAGTGGGTTATCTCAACCAGATCAGGAGCAGGGCTTCAGTAGATATGCCGGCATATCCGACAGCCCAGTATCCGGTGTCTAATAAGCAACAGGTAACCAGGGCGTTGATGCATGAAAAATGGGTAGAAATGGGCGGCGAAGAGATACGTAACCGCGATATACTAAGATGGAGGAAGAAGGGGTATTTTACAACAGATCCCCTGCCATACTTCAGGGCTAACAGGGATGAGTTGCTACCTATCCCGCAGCAGGAGATTGACAATAATCCGGAACTGGGGGCTGGCGGTATCGCCAAGCAGAATCAAGGCTATTAATCAATCAGGAATTAAGAATGAGGCGAATACCAGCTTCATGCTTAAGTCCTGATGTTTGAAGAAGGTTGTGTTATATATCCGTAGTAGTTTCAAAGGGGGAGGCCGGAAGGCCTTCCCTATTGTACAAATTAGGTTGTGCAGGGTTGTCAGCCCAGGCATATCTTACACGCATAGGTTTGTTAACACCATCAGCCCATACCACAACAGTATTACCTGCTATTTTGGCCTGTGCCCATATGAACTTGCCATCTGCGCCAGCTATCGCAAACTGAGCAGGCGGTTGCCCGTCATTGGTGGTAAGACCAGTACCGGTATTGCTGAAATGCAGGATCACTTTGTTGCCGTCAACTTTTGCTTCAGTAAACAAAGGCCCCTCAGCAATCAGTTGTTTTTCGCCATAGACATATTTCCTTGCCAGGAGAGCTAGCCTGTCGCCTACTTCCTTTTTACGGTCCGGATGTACATCATTCCATTCTCCCAGTTCAATGGTTACTGCCATGGCTGTATTGGGTACCTTTAGTGCTTTGCGTTGCGCTTCCCTCAGCATGGCCCAGTTACTTTCGGAAGGAAGATACTGTACATCCATAAAGCCTGGCAGTTGTACGAACAGAAACGGGAGTGGCTGTCGCCATTGGCGTCTCCAGTCAGCGATCAGTGCCGGCAGCAGTTGCTCGTATTCTTTGGCATTGTGGGTATTGCTTTCACCCTGGTACCACAAAGCGCCTTTTACAGCGTACGGTATAACGGGGGCCACCATGCCATTGTACAATGCAACAGGGCAGTTCTGTTCTCTGAATGTGGCGGCAGGAGGAGGTGTACTATATACGCCGCCAACCTTATAGTGCCATGTGCCTTTCAGGTCAAGGGTATCATTGCCGGCAGCGAGGTAATAAGGTTTATCAGGAATAAAGCCACCTTTACCGGCATGATTGGTAACACGTACGACAATCAGGTTCTTACCGGGATTCAGCATGCCGGCAGGAAGCTGATAGCGTCGCTGCGGATATTGGTATGTGGTATTACCAGCCAGCTTACCGTTCACGTATACAATATCTGCGTCAACAATACGGCCCAGTCTGAGAAGTGCTGGTTTGTCAGTCATGGATGCAGGAATATCTATTTCCCTGCGGTACCATACTGTGCCATCCAGATCACGGGTACCCTGATCTTCCCAGTAACCCGGTACATTGATAGGCCTCCATTGTAAGGGTTGATAGGAGGGGTCATACCAGGCTGGCTGGCTGTCCAGTCCTGCGTCAGTAAGTGCCGGCAGTGACGGAGCAGGAGGAGGGGCCGTTCTGCTTTCGTTGTCATGGATGGTATTCATGATGGAAGGAAAAGCCTGTAGCCCTTCTTTGCTGGTCCAGGCTTCTATGGGCGTACCACCTACTGACGCGTTTATAAGTCCGATAGGGATCTTATAACGTCGATAGAGGTCCCTGGCAAAGAAGTAGGCTACTGCAGAAAAGTCAGCCACATCAGTTTGTGTGGCTGATTTCCAGTATCCATCCGTAATGTCGGTTGAAGTCGTCTTCAAGTTAGACGTCTGAGGTATCTTGAAATGCCGTATCTCGGGATAGGCAGCTTCATTGATATCAGCAGCATAGCGTTCGCTATGCAGTGCCAGCTGGTGGACCATATTTGACTGCCCTGCGCAGAACCATACATCGCCTACCAGAATATCCCGTAGTGTGATATGGTTACTGGCATCGATATGCATGATGTAGGGGCCACCAGTTCTGAGAGCTGGCATGACCACCGACCAGGTACTGTCGGCCGAGGTGCGGGTACTGAACCTTTTGCCCTGGAAACGGATGCGTATTTGTTCGCCGGGAGTGGCCCACCCCCATATTTTAACCGGTGCGTCGCGTTGAAGTACCATGCTGTCGCGCACGAGTCTTGGCAGCCTTACCTGGGCATCGGAAGGGGTGTATAGCAGGCTGCAAAGTACAGCGCCGGTGATAGCGCGTAGGATCAGCGTCATACGGATGGATTGATCGTTTGAATAGCGCCATCTTCGTTGTAGTGCAGTTCGGTCACCTTCACATTACGTAGGTAAGTCTTGCCGGATAACTGTACATCGTGATAGAAGAGGTACCATTTGCCATCTTTTTCGATAATGGAATGGTGACTGGTCCATCCTTCTACCGGTTTCAGTATCACACCTTTATAGGTGAAAGGTCCGTATGGACTATCGCCGGTGGCGTAACACAGGTTATGGGTGTCGCCGGTAGAATAAGAGAAGTAGTATTTGCCCTTGTACTTATGCATCCAGGCAGCCTCGAAGAAACGTTTGTCATTGTCTTTCTCATGATAAGGCTGTCCGTTTTCATCGAGTAGTTTTACTTCCTGAACCGGGCCACCGAAATGTTTCATGTCTGGTGAGAGGATCGCCATTCTTGGAAGGATGGCCAGGTCGTCTGCTTTACGGTTACCTTGGGTGGAGTCGTATTTATTGTTATTCCATCGCTGTAACTGCCCGCCCCAGATACCGCCGAAGTACATGTAGAACTTGCCGTCGTCATCACGGAATACGCATGGATCAATGCTATAGCTGTTTGGAATAGGTGCAGGTTCAGCTTTGAAGGGGCCTTCAGGCTTATCGCTGGTAGCCACACCGATTCGGAAGATGTCCTTTTTATCTTTTACGGGGAAGTACAGGTAGTAGGTCCCATTAGCAAAGGCCGCATCTGGTGCCCATAGCTGTCTGCCTGCCCAGGGAATATCCTTTATATCCAGGGCCACACCATGATCTGTTACCGGTCCGCCTACAGCATCCATGGATAAGATATGAAAGTCTTTCATATCAAAGTGGCTGCCTAAATCGTCTTCCGGTATACCGGTGGCAGTGTCGTGGGAAGGATAAATGTAGATCCTGCCGTTGAATACATGCGCAGAAGGATCAGCAGTATGGATATGACTGACCAGCGGCTGGGAGAGGTATTTCTTCCCGGAGCTATCAGCAGAGACAGTAGTTTGGGTACTGTCTGCCGCTTTTGAAGAACCGGCAGGTTGACAGCTGTAACACAGGCAGGTAAGTGCTACTGGTACAGCGAGGGCGAAAGCAGATTGTAAGGTACGCATATCTGAAGTTTATTGAAGTGTATAAATGAATGGTTAGCGGGAACCCGTAGGCGGGGGAGGTAGATAGCTGTTTTGTAGTCCGCCGGTATTGACAGTGAGTTGTTGCAGGATGATACCTGGGGAGATCATCCAGTATTTCACAATATGTTTTCCCGGTTGGCTGAGATGGTGAGTGGAAGTCTGCCGGATGACATTCTCGGATACCCACTTGCTCCAATTGCCTTCATCGTGTAATTGGAGGATGACCGGCTCCGCATTATCCACAGAAACAGCATATTTAAGCCCTTTGCCGCCGGTAAAGTCAAGCGTAGGGGAGAAGTGTCCGGTAATGGAGATAGTACCTGTATCCCGGCTATAAATAGCATATTCAAGATGCGGACTGTTCTTTCCCAGGGAAACAGACCTGGTAACCGGGAAAGTGGTGATGCCGTCGCCGGTACTGCCAATGTCTGGAATGGCCTTCCAGGATATACCGGCGTTGCTGACCGCGTTGGTATAACGGGCAGCAGGCAGCGAGAAATAGCGGGAAGTATCTTTCGGCAGTGAATCGGTCCTGGTTACAGGGCGATGTGCCTTCACATAGGATACAGCAGGCATACTGTTTACCTCTGGTTGTTGCCAGTAGGTATATCCTATATGCGTCTGATCCATCATATGATTCCATTTGCCATTAGCATGCTGGTTGTATTCCTGCGAAAGTAGCGAGTCGCTGATATACAGCTGCCTGGCTTTATTGGCCCAGGCATTGGCGCTGGTATCCTGCTGGGCAGCATAAGATCTGTTCAAGGCCACCGCATGATATAGTTGGTGTACGATGGTAAAGGCTTTAACCGGGTGTAGTACCAGCTGGAAGTAAGCGTCTTTGTATGCCGGCGGGAGGCTGGCCCCGATGGCCGTTGCATCTTTCAGCAGGATTTCCCACTCCTGCAATACACGGGAAAACTCATTATAGGCGGTTAGGCTATAGGTATCAGCGTTTAACAGCTCAGGTTTTCTTCTGGCAGCGTACTGGCCGTAGCGGCGTAACACCTCACCGATCCTGGTAGCATAGGTAGCACCAAACTGCTCGCCCGCCCATTTGGTATAATAGTCACGGAGGTTATCTGCATGCCATTTATCGGTATTCCAGGCATAGTCAAGGAAGAAGGAAATAGGAAATTCCATGGGTTTGAGATCACCCACATTAACGATCCAGATCCTGTCGGCACCATAAGCTTTGGCAAGATGCATCTGTTCCCATACCCGGGCAATATTGTTTGTATTGAGCCATTTGTAGTTACGGGGATCTCCAACGTAGTCAAAGTGATAGTATATACCGTAGCCGCCGCCTCTTGGTTTTTCCTGAAGGTCGGGTAGTTTACGGATGTTTCCCCAGTTGTCATCGCAGAGTAGCAACGTTATATCATCGGGTACGCGCATACCGTTGTCGTAGTAGTCCTGAACTTCTTTGTACAATGCCCACAACTGTGGCGTGGCAGCTGCAGGTTTACCGGTGATCTCTGTAAGGATCTGCCGTTGGTCTTTCACAATACGTTCCAGCAGGGCAGTGGCGGTGCCTTCGGTCATGGGCTCATCGCCATCGCCACGCATGCCTATAGTAACAATGCTTTCATGATCCCGCATGCGGGTAATACCTGTACGCCAGAAGTCGCGGAGCGTGTTTTCGTTCTTAACGTAGTTCCAAGGGCCTTTGCCATAACGCCGCCATTCGTCGTGAGCGCGCAGCATAGGCTCGTGATGGGAAGATCCCATTACTATGCCCCATTTGTGTGCCATGACAGGGTTTAATGTATCGTCATCGTTAAACGCATTGCCCCACATGGCAGGCCAGAGGTAATTACCTTTCAGGCGTAGCAGCAGTTCAAACATGTGTTCGTACATGTGGTGATTGAAGCCGCCGAACTTTTCTTTAGTCCAGCCCGAAAAAGCAGGCGCTTCATCATTAATAAAAATGCCTCTGTATCTGACTGAGGGAGAGGTGCACCGAAATGAGTTACCTTTGATGTAAAGGGAGGACTGCTTCTTTACTGGCACATCTGCCCACCAGTACCAGGGAGAAACGCCTATTTGTTTGGAGATTTCCAGTACGCCATATGCGACGCCTCTTTTGTCGCTGCCGCTAATAACCAGTGCTTTATTAATATGGGGGAAGGGTCTGGTCAGCGTCTGTATCTGATAGGTTTCCCATGCAGGCTCCATGGGTTTATAGGCAGTGCGTTTATTGGCGGCAAGAGATTGCAGCGGCTGGCATCCATTCTGAGATCCAATGATGACAACATTGGCAGGAGCATCTGCAATATTATGTATAAGCGCAGGCTTTTTACCGGTAACTTTTTCTATATCGGCCTGTAGTAGTTGTGCACTTTTGTTGACCAGCCAGTCGTCGGTGCTGTCGGTGTAAATGGCAGCAGGGGAGGCGGTTACCAAGGGGAAGCTGTTTTTATCTGGTTTGGAGGTCAGCAGTTGCTGTGCATGGATATACTGCGCGGCAACCAGCATGAGTAAAAGGGTGCTTAGTTTTTTCATAATGGGAATATTTTGAATGCACGGAACTTTCCTGCTGCCGGGTTTTGCAGCAGGCCTTAACAGTGCCTTTTATCTGTTACTTGCTCCCTTTCCTGAGAGAGGAAGCGCGTATTATCAGTTCTGATCTGAGTATGATGGTATTGGTGCTGCTGATGAAGGAGACATCCCTGACATGGTTAATCAGGTGTCTGGCAGCTACCTGTCCCATTTCATAGCCTGAATAGTTGATAGTTGTCAGGTTGGGAGCGATGACCTGGGTTACCGGATCATTGTTGAAGCCGACGAAAGCAATATCCTCCGGTATGCGGATGCCTTGTTCTTTCATTGCAAGCATACAACCTATTGCACAGCTGTCATTGGCAACAAAGATTCCATCAGGCATGGGTTTCATCTGCAGGATAGTCTGTGCTGCTGTAGCTCCGGCTTCCTGGCTCAGGTTAGTGATCAGCACATAATCTTCGCGGAACTTTATCTTATGATCACTTAAGGCTTCTTTATAGCCTTTCAACCGGTCTTTATATACGTTCTGCACTGCCGGAGCAGTAATGTGAATGATCTTGCGGCAGCCCTGTTCTATCAGGTGTCTGGTGGCGTTGTAGGCAGCTTGTCTGTTATCGATCAGTATATTAACAGAACTTTCATGCTGCTGTACACGGTCGAAGAATATAACGGGTATATTTTTTTTGAAGAAGTTGTCAAAGTGTGTCAGCTCGGTCGTATCTACTGCAAGTGAGACGAGTAGTCCATCGACGCGGCTGTCAAACATTGTCCGGGCGCTGGAAGCTTCTTTGACGGATGATTCTGAGGATTGAGCGATCAGGAGGGAGAAGCCCTGTTCATTAGCAGCATTTTCTATACCGGCAATGACGGATGACATGAAGTGGCTGTTCAATCTGGGTACAATGATACCGAAGGTGTTGGTCTTCTGGTTGCGCAGGCTACGTGCAAAGTGGTTACTACGATAGCCCATCTGGTCTGCCAGTTCCAGTATCTTCTTTTTTGTCTTTTTACTGATTGTCGGATGGTCCTGGAGTCCGCGGCTGACCGTAGTCGCTGAGATATTCAGTTCTCTGGCGATATCATATATGGTCACTTCTCTTTCGTTTGCCATAAATGTCAGATGTCGGTATAAAGTAAATGAGAAAGCTAATGACGGCACTCATATCGTGGACATTGCCTGGCACAATCGCTTGCGCCAGCTAAATGTACAGCTAAAGTAAACTTTTTTGGAAAATAAATAACACAATCGGTTGCAATTTTCAAAATTGTCTTTACTTTAGTTGTGGAAAACGACTGTTGCAGCGATTCGGTACGTTTGATTGAGTATTCCCGTTTAGAATAATTCCTTGACTATTATTTATACCACTATCACTATCAACCGCTGATCGAAAACATAATCTCATTATGCAGATGGAACAAACAATGCGTTGGTTTGGTCCTGGAGATGCTGTGCCGCTGACTCATATCAGGCAGGCTGGCTGTACCGGTGTCGTAACAGCATTACATCATATACCCCCGGGCGAAGTATGGCCGGTGACAGATATAATGGCGCGCAGGCAGTTGATTGAAGCCGCTGGTATGACATGGACTGTGGTAGAGAGTTTACCAGTAAGTGAAGATATTAAACGCCAGTCCGGCGACTACCGTCGTCATATCGAAAATTATAAAGAGAGTCTTCATAATCTGGCTACGTGTGGCTTAAAAGTGATCACATATAACTTTATGCCAGTACTGGATTGGGTACGTACAGATATCGACTATCACATGGAAGACGGCAGCCGGGCCTTATACTTTGATAAAGCTGCATTTGCCGCATTTGACCTGTTTCAGTTACAACGCCCGGGCGCGGTAGAGGAATATGATCAGGCAGCGATAGCAGCGGCCCATGAACGGTATACCGCGATGACTACGTCAGAGAAAGAAGCGCTTTACAACAATGCGTTGCTCGGTTTGCCAGGAACCGGCGGGCAATTTACTGCAGAAGAAGTAATAGCAGCGCTGCATACCTATGCAGGTATCAACGCGCAGATATTACGCCGACACCTTTATGCGTTTCTGCAGGAAGTGGTACCAGTAGCAGCATCAGTGGGGCTACAACTGGCTATTCATCCGGATGATCCTCCCTTCCCGGTACTTGGACTACCACGTATTGTCAGTACCGCCGATGATATAGCAAAACTACTGGCAGCAGTACCGTCACCAGCTAATGGATTGTGTTTCTGCACCGGTTCATTAGGTGCAAGGCCGGATAATGACCTTGCCGAAATGGTCAGAAGATTTGGTCCGCATATTCATTTCCTGCATCTGCGTAATACAAAACGGGATACAGTTGGTAACTTCTATGAAGCAGATCACTTGGCAGGAGATGCTGACATGTATACTATTGTAAAAGAGATCGTGCTGCTAATGCGGCAACGGCAGGTTGCTATTCCTATGAGACCGGACCATGGGCATCAGATGCTGGATGATCTTGATAAAATGACTTACCCGGGATATAGCGCAATAGGCCGTCTAAAGGGGCTGGCGGAACTCCGCGGACTGGAAACAGGTATACTGCGTAACCTGTCACTCTTGCTGTTGGCAATATTTACCACCGTCTGCATGTCTGCAAAAGCACAGCAATATGCATCTGGCTACCCGCAGTTGAAGCGTCAGGGAAGTACTATGCAGCTATTTGTAAAAGGAGCACCCTTTCTGGTACTAGGCGGTGAATTGGGTAATTCAAGTTCTTCAAGTGCTTCCTATATGGAGCCATTGTGGGACACATTGCAGCAAATGCATCTGAATACGATCCTCGCTCCCGTGTATTGGGAGCTTGTCGAACCTGATGAAGGGCGGTTCGACTTCTCGGTTGTAGACAGTATTATTCACCAGGCACGTCGCCGGGATATGCATTTGGTGCTTTTATGGTTTGGAAGCTGGAAAAATAGCATGAGTTGCTATGTGCCATCCTGGGTGAAGACAGATACCAAACGTTTCCCCCGTGCCTTAAAAAGTGATGGTACCGGACAGGAGATTTTATCTGCCTTTAGTGAAAATAACCTGCTGGCCGATGTCAAGGCATTTCGTGCATTGATGCAGCATGTCAGAGACATTGACGTAGACTATAGTACCGTTATTATGGTACAGGTAGAGAACGAGATTGGAATGTTGCCTGAGGCAAGGGAGCATACCAGTTCAGCAGATAAAGCATTTAAGGGGCAGGTGCCGTCTGCATTAACTGGTTACCTGCACAAACATAAGGCAGATCTTGTACCTGAACTGAAGGAACATTGGGCACGTAATGGATATCGCACTAAAGGAACATGGGAAGAGGTTTTTGGGAAAGGTATTGAAACGGAAGAACTTTTCCAGGCATGGCAGTATGCACAGTATACTAATACAGTTGCCAGTGCAGGCAAGCAAGTGTATCCTTTACCTATGTTTGTAAATGCCGCGCTTAACCATAAAAATGTAGCCCCGGGGCAATATCCCAGCGGTGGTCCATTGCCTCATCTGATGGACATATGGCAGGCGGGAGCTCCCGCGATAGAGTTCCTGTCTCCTGACTTCTATAATCCACGTTTTAAGTACTATAATGACCTTTATGTACGGAGAGATAATCCGCTCTTTATACCTGAAATCCGTTTTGAACCGTCTGATGGGGTGAAGGCGTTATATGCCATAGGGCATTATCAGGCAATTGGTTTTTCTCCGTTTTCTATAGAGTCAACACATAGGCCAGCAGAAGAAACAATTGCCGCGAGTTACGATCTGCTACGGCAACTAGCTCCCATCATTAGTAGCAACAGCGGCACTGGTAATATGGATGGCGTATTACTCGACACTTTAGAAACCCGGCAAATTATCAGTTCAGGTAAATATACATTTTCAGTAGCGCATGACGGTACCCTCGGATGGTCAGGTATACCGAAAGACAAGTGGCCGGAGAGTGGAGCCGTTATTATTTGTCTTAGAGAAGACGAATATATTATTGCTGGTACCGGTATTGTATTGACAGTCAATTCGACAGACAATGAACAACCTTTAGCTGGCATCCTGGAGGCGGAAGAAGGAAAATATGTTCAGGGTAAGTGGTTGGCAGGCAGGAGACTGAATGGTGATCAGACACATCAGGGTAGACACATTCGTATTCCTATGGGAGACTGGGGTATACAACACGTAAAACTCTACCGTTATAAATAATGGCTGACAAGCTTTAACAGACATATAGATCATCACAAGCTAACAATGAAGACTAAGAAAAAACTGGCCATTGTCACCGGTGGCGGTTCCGGTATTGGATTTGCCATAGCAGAGGCATTTGTCCAGAGCGATATACACACTATAATTGTAGGCCGGGATCAGGAGAAGCTACGCGCTGCCTGTGACCGCCTGGGAAGCAACTGCAATAGTATTAGTTGCGACCTGACTCAGCTTGATAAGATTCCGTCAGTGGTTTCCGGGATCATAGCGGAGTATGGGCATATTGATATACTGGTCAACAATGCTGGCATTAACATGAAAAAGGCATTTATAGAAGTCACAGATCAGGATTTCCAGGGTATCCTCCAAACAAATGTAACAGCTGTTTTCTCCTTTTCCAGGGAGGTTGTAAAACATCAGTTGTCCAAGGGTATAAAGGGAGTTGTCATTAATATTAGTTCTATGGCCTCCCAATATGGCATCCCAAAGGTAATTGCCTATACCGCTTCAAAGGCAGCCATTGAAGGTATGACCAGAGCGATGGCTACAGAGTTGTCGCCCCATGGTATCAGGATCAACTGCATAGCACCCGGTTTTATTGCTACAGATATGAGTGCCAGAGCGCTCGACGCAGATCCTGAGCGGAAATCGAAAGCAATAGGGCGTACGCCAATGGGATACCTGGGTCAGCCGTCGGATATTGGAGCAGCAGCTTTGTTTCTGGCATCAGACACGGCAAAATACATTACCGGGGTGATATTGCCGGTGGATGGTGGAAATGCGGTAGGCTTTTAACTACTAAACTTATCTGAGCAAATAATAACCAGGGACTAACACTAAAATGGTGTGAAACAAGGTAAATTAATATGAGATCTGTGAGCTACTATTAGTTAATTTTGTAGTCCGGCATTCGCATGCGTGCAACCGGTCCCTGTTATATTGTTATGATGAGTTCGGAACAAAGGAATGCCCTGTCAGAGCTGTTCAATTTCAGCCCCGTGCCCATGTGGGTCTATAATATTGAGAATATGCAAATCCTCGCGGCCAATGCAGCTGCGTGTAAAAGCTATGGATACTCCGCTGATGAATTTTGCGCTCTTACTATAGATGTAATAGCAGCGGAAGGTGATATTACTGAGTCTGATGATAACATATACAAGCATATTATCCGCACTGGAGAGGTGATTCTGGTCGAGGTATCATCTGCACCCATGCCTTCCTGGCATGAGCATGCGCACGTCATTTCAGCTGTCGATGTGACCCAGCGGGAGAAGGCAAAAGAGACAGAACGCCAGCTACGTCTAAGTAACGAAAGGTTTAATTATGCCAGCAGAGCTAGTAATGAGGCGATATATGACTGGGATATCAATATAGACCACATTTACTGGGCAGACGGCTTCTGCCGTGTGTTCGGGTATTCGTTAGCAGGCAGGAAATATCCGCTCACGAGCTGGAAGAAAATGGTGCACCCAGAGGATGTAACAACAGTAAGAGAGAGTCTGCGGCGCACTTTGAAAGACTGTCGGAGCCATTACTGGAATGCACATTACCGTTTTATGCATGCACTTGGCAGGTATCTATATGTCGAGGAGACAGGTTATATCATCCGCGATAACAACGGTAATGCTATCAGAATGATTGGCGCGCTAAGGGATATAACCGCCCAGCATGAGGCAGCAGCAGCCTTGGAAGCTTCAGAAAGACGCTATAGTGATCTGTTCCATCTTAGTCCGTTGCCGATGTGGGTATATGACCTCGAAAGCTATCAATTCCTGGATGTTAACGAAGCAGCTGTGAATTTGTATGGTTATAGCAAGGAGGAGTTTCTGGCTATGACGCTTGCTGATATCAGGCGGCCGGAAGATAGAAAGGAGTTTGCTATACTGATGCAGACTAACGTTGTTCCTAATAAAGGACATTCAGCACTGGTCAGGCATGTGAAGAAGTCTGGTGAGACGATGATTATGAATGTCACCGGTAATTCCATCAACTATGGAAACAGGGAAGCACGAGTAGTTGCCGCAGTGGATGTTACGGAAAAGATCAAGTCACGGGAGGCTTTAGCGAACAGCGAAAGACGTTTCCGCAGATTGATACAGGAAGGTTCTGATTTAATCGCAGTACTGGATGATGAGATGAAAATCAAATATATCAGTCCGGCAGGAGAACATGCGTTGGGGATTCGTGCAGAGCAGTTATTGGGCACAGATGCATTTGCATCTATTCACCAGGAGGATCTGGATCGGGTAATTGGTGCCTTCTCCAAATTAGGTAATGAAAAACGTGTAGAAGTAGATCCTTTCCGTATTATAGATAGTTCTGGAAACATCCGTTGGGTGGAAACAGTAGTGACGGATATGCGGGAAGATGAAACTATCCGGGGCATTATTGCTAATTCACGCGATGTTACTCCACGTATGCTAGCAGAGGCAGAACGTATGCGTTATATTCAGGAAATTGAAGAACATAACGAAAAGCTTGCAGAAATAACCTGGACACAGGCCCATCTTGTACGAGCTCCTTTAGCGCGAATACTTGGACTTGTAGAACTACTTGTCGATAATGGAATTGATGCAGATACTAAGACTACTTTGCTCTCTTATTTGCTGGTGTCGGCTACAGAACTTGATGACATCATCAGAAAGGTCATAGAAAAGAGCCAGGCTATTACTGAGAATAGAGATAACTAACTGCTAGAGTGTAATTTTGTTGTTTTTGCTATCTTCGCGCCTTCTTGTTCAACCAGAAGCGATAATGCCTGCAATAAGACTGTTATTTTTTGCCACCATTTTTTTATTTTTCCTTATCCAGCCGGTCATAGGACAGATCCTGCTAAAAGGAGTTATTACTGAAGCTGGGAGTAACCAACCCGTAAGTAAGGCATCGGTCACTATTCCAGGTACGTCCCTGGGTACGAAGACCGATTCGGTGGGCGCTTTTAATCTTTTGATCTATCAGTTTCCCAAATTAATATACATATCATGTGTTGGCTATAAAAGTCAGCAAGTCCCAATTGAAGACAGCATTCTATCAATCCTCCTGGAGCCAGTAGGGCCTCAGATTCTGAATGAATTTAATGTCACTTCCAAGTATTACAAACAATACAGCTTAAATACTGTTTCAAGTGCTTTAAGGCTACAAACGCCGCTAATTAACCTTTCCCAGCATATCCAGGAGATTAGTCAGGAAGTAATTCGTGACCAGGCAGCCTTTAATATGACAGAAGGTATATCCCGAAATGTTAGTGGTGTGGTTAGGCAAGAGGTGTCAAATAATCTCGGGCCTTATATGTTCATGCGTGGCGGGCAAATATCTTCACTCCGCAATGGTATTGACCTGACACCTATTTACAGAGGGCCTGTACCTGAAGATGTTGCCATTATTGATCGCGTTGAGTTTATAAAAGGTCCATCCCTGTTCATGAGTAATATCGGTGATCCCGCAGGTACGTTTAACGTTGTAACCAAACAGCCTACAGGCATTAAACGTCAGTCTGTAGATGTCATGCTGGGTAACTGGGATTTTTACAGAGTTGCAGCTGATCTGAGTGGCGTATTGGATAAAAAGAAAAGGCTTCAATACTGCATGAATATAATGGGCATGGCTACCAACTCATTTGTCAAATATGATTTTAATCGAAGGTTTCTGATCGCACCTGTATTGAAGTATGTGCTTAATGATCGTACTTCCATAACCGCCGAATACAACTTCCAGCAGTTTCGTTATGGGTTGATGAGTCCCATTGTGATGTCACCTGATGGTTTTGGTACGTTGCCCAATGATTTTACTATTACGGAAAAAAGCTTGCCGCCTTATCACGTCACGGACCATACAGCATTTCTAACATTTTCACACCGCTTCAATGACCAATGGCAGGTTACTGTAAGAGGCGCGATGATGCGTAATGATAAAGAAGGTATTTATATGTGGGTAACTGGTGTGAATACTGCTGATCCGCATATTTTGCTGCGTAATCCTAAATACGATCTCGACAGGGCGGTGGTCTTTTCAGAACAGGCCTTCATCAATGGTAAATTTCATACTGGTTCTGTCAAACACCAGTTATTGGCAGGTATAGATGTCAACCAGAAGAAGTTCCTTGCTGATAGTTACATCTCATATGACACTTACTTGGATGGATATGGGAACGCTCAGCCCACCTATTATCCGCTCGATATCCAGGCTCCTCAATACGGTACCCTGATACCCAGATACCATACCCCAGGGGGTATTCGTAATGGAAATACAAGGCAGGAAATTGCTTATTATTCTCTGTACGTTCTGGATGAACTGTCTGCATTTAAAGATAAGCTAAGGCTTACGTTTGGCGGACGATTTACTGGCATTTGTACTGATAACATCATTTCCGGACTTACAACAAGTTCCGCGGATAAGGTCTTTACGCCTCGGCTTGGTATAAGCTATAGCATCCTGCCTGCTTTTACTGTGTATGCATTACATGATAAAACTATTGTACCTCAGGCAGGTATCACAAGTAGCGGTACTGTTATTCAGCCTTTGAAGGGCCGGAATTATGAGATAGGGTTTAAGAAAAACTGGATGGCAGGAAGGTGGAACAGTACATTGGCATTTTATAAAATCCATCGTACCGGTATCATGTCTGCCGACCCTGATAATAGCCAGTACCGTATACAGGTAGGAGAAACACGCGCTCAAGGATTTGATATAGATATTACCGGCCAGTTATTCCGCCACCTGAATGTAGTCATCAATTATGCATATAATGACGCTACCATTGAACGTGATATCAATAAGCTCCTGATAGGTACACCCACACCAATGTATGTGAAACATGTACAAAATACATGGCTTAATTATGAACTGCCATTAGAAGAGGAAAACACATTCTCTTTCTCCCTGGGGTACCAGTTCCAGGGTGGCAGAGGAGAACGTTATGCGACTGCGAATCAGCAGATAACACCTGACTTTTTCCGCTTAGACGCTGGAATAGGCTGGAAGTGCAATAAGATTAACATAAACGTGCTTGTAAATAACCTCCTGAACAAACACCTGATTGCCACACCATGGTTTAGAGGTGGACTTTATTATTGGGTACCACAGGCATCAATCAACGGTAGACTTGCACTTAGCTATAACTTCTGATAAAACACCCATCCGAATATGTTAAAAGCAGAAAATTTAACGAAACAATACGGGGAACACATTGCGTTAGATAGGCTCAATCTTGAGATCAAAGCAGGAGAGGTATACTGCCTGCTGGGTTCTAATGGGGCGGGGAAATCAACAACCATTAATATCTTTCTTGGATTTATACCTGCCAGTGACGGCCGTGCATTGATTGACGGGCAGGAAGTCTCGGTGAATAATGCAGCTACAAGAAATATGGTCGCCTATATTCCGGAGATCGTTAACCTGTATCCTACGCTGAGTGGTATGGAAAATCTCGAATACTTCAGTGCATTATCCGGTTTCCGGCATACAAAGCAACAGTTACAGTCTTATATGCAGACTGCTGGTCTGCAAAGCAGTGCTCTGGACAATAGGGTATCCTCCTATTCCAAGGGGATGCGTCAGAAAGTCGGTATTGCAATAGCACTAGTGAAAAAAGCAAAAGCTTTGTTTCTTGATGAGCCAACCTCAGGATTGGACCCACATGCCAGTAATGAATTTTCACAGATCATTACCAGGTTAAGTGAACAGGGTGTGTCTACACTGATGGCGACCCATGATCTCTTAATGGCTAAAAATCTTGGTAACCGTATCGGTATTATGCATAAGGGTAGACTGCGGCATGAGATGACGGCCAATGAAGTGTCAGACGCTGACCTGACCAAATTATATATTGATGTTGTAAAAGAAGTCATCTAATGATAGGGATCGTAGTAAAAAAAGAATTGAAAGAGATCTTCAGAACATCCAGGATTGCCTGGCTGTTTGCCGGTCTGCTGGTACTGATTGCCCTGTCCGTTTACAACGGCTATACCTATTACACTTCCCATAGCAGTTTACTGAAGGAATCTCAGGAAGTTACCTATAAACAATTTATATCTCAGGGTAATAAAAATCCTCATCTTGGTGCGCATTTTGGCTTCTATGCTTATAAGCCAACGGCAGATCTGGCCATGATAGATAATGGTATCGAAGATTATACAGGTAGCTCCTTTTACCTGGAACCTCATAAGAGGGGCATTATCAAATTCAGAGAAGTAACTGATGCGACCAGCCTGAAAAGTTTCGGATTTCTAAATATCGGTTATTTAATTCAATTCATCTTTCCATTATTTATATTCTTGATTTGTCACAACATCTTTTCTAAGGAGTGGGAAAATGGGACTATTAAACTGCTGCTGGGATCAAAGGTTGGACGTCGGGATATCTATATGGGCAAGTTGCTGGCATGCCTCTGCGTAGTATCTATGCTGATCGGTATAATTTTATTCTTGTCTTCAACAGTATTGATTGCTACTAGCGCTAATCTGGAAAAGGTAATGGGAAGCTATCTTATTTACTTGTCAGGACTTTGCCTGTTTTCGGTAATCCTGACCAGTATTGCTGTATCTGTTTCTTTATTGACAAGAAGCAGTACACTCTCATTGGTGATATTGGCCGGTTTTTGGCTAATGGGGGTTTTCCTTCTTCCGAGGCTGGCGGGGGAGATTTCCAAACATGTATATCCTGCCATCACTTCTGTAAAATTTGACCATGTCACATTTAATGAAATGCAGTATGGTGTAGGTGACGAAGGGACCAAGGATTATAGAAGGGAAAAGTTGCTTGAAAGGACCTTGGCTGAATATCACGTAGATAGTATCCAGCAGTTGCCGGTTTACTTTATCCCTATAACGATTGAATTTTTTGAAGAGTCGGATGGGAAGGTAATGGACAGGGCCTATAGTGCAGTTGACCAGAATCAAGCGCGACAGAATGGATTAGTTAGAAGTGTTGCCATGTTGTCTCCATTCCTTGCTTTCCGTGATTTTTCGATGCATGTGACAGCCACAGATATGGAAACCCATAATGATTTCTCTGAGAAAGCAGAACAGCACAGGCGTAAAATCGGTGTAATCGTAGATGAATATTACCAGAAACATGTTGAGGCTACCAATGAATTTTGGAAGACTGTCCCGCAATTCCAATATGAGCCGCCTGGATTAACGCATAGATTAGTGGCTGCTGGTCCCGCTATGCTTATAATGCTCGGCTGGACACTGGCAGCTATTGCCCTTATGATTTTCTCTTACCGTAAGATGACAGTCTGACTCAATAAAGAAGAAGATGAACAGATTAATGTTGCAAACGATTGTTAAACACGAAATAAAATTATTAGTGAGGAACAAGGTACTTGTGTACCTGTTCTCAATTATATTTTTTATGTTGCTCTCTGCCCTATGGATCGGAAGTAGCATGTATAAGAAGCAACTCAGCACCATCCGGCAGATTAAGGCGTACGACAAAGAGATCACTGATAGTCTGAGGGAGCGAATTACGCGTATTGAGAAGGAGGACATGATTTATCCGGGCTTTATATGGGATGATCCGACGTTTGCATATAATACAGCAAGAAATGAAGGTCCGCAGTTTGCAGTAAAGCAACCCTTTTCTCTTCAGGCACTTACTGTCGGACAAAGCGATCTACAGCCCTTCTATTACAAAGTTAACATTACCCGTAAGCAATATCTTACCTACGACGGAGAGATTGGAAATAGCTTTTTGCAATTTATAGGAAACTTCGACTTTGCCTTCGTAGTAGTTTATCTCTTTCCTTTGTTGATCATTGTTTTTACTTACAATGTGCTTTCCTCGGAGAAAGAACAGGGTACCTGGGTATTGCTAAAGACAAGTAACCAGTCATTAGGACGGCTGATTACTGCCCGAATAGCTATCCGGTACCTGTTGTTCATCATGTTTTTCTGGATGATTGTTACGCCGGTATTAGTACTATTAGTTGGCGTAGATTTTTTCTTCACTACCAATTGGTGGTGGACGGTTATCTGTGTCTCGTTGTATTTTTCATTCTGGTTTGCCTTGTCTATGTTTATCAATAGCTTCTCCTTCAGCTCTACTTTAAACGCAATGACGCTGATCTTTATATGGTTGTTCACGGGAATCATTGTTCCAAATCTGCTCCAGATAGGTCTCAATAAAATATATCCTATTCCCAGTCGTATATCGATGGTTACCGAAGAGCGCAATGCACTGAATCAGTATTTTGAGAAGGATGGTCAGACATTAACTAAAGAAGTTTTCAATAATCCACGTACTATGATCCGGCAGGCCTCTATTGTAACTCCCGGTATGGTGTATGGGTATGGCGTCATTGTTTATAAAAGCCAGGAAATCAAGGATGCAGCGGCAGCTGTGGCAGAGCGAAAGCTATATGGACAAATTGAGCGGCAGCAAAATGCTATTCAGCGGTTACAGTTACTTAGTCCAGCGTTGTTGCTCCAGGAACAGCTTTCAGCATTTGCAGGTACACATTGGCGGCAGTTTAACAAGTTTAGCATTGACGTGGATACATTCAGGAGAGAGACGCAACGTTTTTATTTTCCTAAGATGGCAGAAGAGTCAACATTCAGGTCTTTTACCCTGAAAGATGTAGATGCAATACCCAGATTCAATCCTAAAGTGTATGCAGATTATGGCTGGACAGATATTCCGGCGCTGGTACTCACATATATAGGTGTTACTGTAGTGTTACTATTGACAGCATATAAGCGTCTGCTTGCCATCGTGAAATAATAAGTAACCGCCAAGACAGTCCTGCCGGGCGGTTACTTTCCATGCCAGTTTATTCCTGGATTGTCGGTACAGAAGGAATTTGGTCAGTATTTGCCAATCAACCATTATTATAAAGAATAAGAATTGATACTTCTTTTCCAATCGTGAAATGATGCCGCTTCCGCTAATTTGTACAATATGTACTACAAAGGGTTCGTGTATTCTGCGCAGTAAATTATCGAAGCGATGAATGGTAACGATATCGAAATCATCAGCGTATCTATTGACAAAAGCGCTGCTGACTGGAAGAAGGCTAACGATACATAGAAATTTCCATGGCATGGTTTGCTTGATAGTAAAGACCTGGTCAATGCCTACAGTGTCAAAGCTATTCCTGTGATGTTCCTGCTGAAAAGTACTGGAACCGTCGTAAGAAAAAATGTAGACCTGTAAGATGTCAGAGCACAAAGTTGCAATAATATCAACCCTATCACCACAGCAGCCGGCTTCCAGTCAGGAAGCCGGCTGTTCTTTTTATAGGATACAATAGGACAGTTCCTCCATATTTATAGAATAATTTCTACTTCAGCCGAGGTGCTAATGCTGGTGTTAACCATAGCATGCCCACGGACAGTTACCCGTCTTTCAACCCAACTTCCACGTATGAAAGCTTACACACCAATATGGTTATTCCTGACATTTTTTATAATTTTCTTTTCAGTACCTCAGTTGCTGGCACAACATCCGGTTATACCCATGTCAGTTAGCGAGAACAGTACTCCTAACGCATTCCCATTAGTAATAAACAAGAAGACTGCTGCTATAATCACAGATTCACAGGATGCTCCCGTAGTTCAGTTAGCAGCCACCGCATTGAAACAGGATATACAACTGGTAACTGGTTCCAGTCCGGAAATTGATACCACAGGAGTAGTTCGCGCGCAGTGCGTCATTATTGGTACACTGGGACAAAGTCAACTTATTGGCAAATTAGTCCAGGCCGGGAAACTGTCCATTGAAGCAATCAGGGGTAAATGGGAATCTTATCTGCTGACAATCGTTAAGAATCCTTTCCCGGGTGTACAACAGGCGCTCGTCATTACCGGCAGTGATCCTAGAGGCACGGCCTACGGTGTATTTGAACTCTCCAAAATGATAGGTGTTGTACCGTTCCATTGGTGGGCAGACATTCATCCCGAACGTCGCAGGGCCCTATACGTCAGTAATGGTACATTAACTGTAGGAAGTCCTGCCGTTAAATACAGGGGCATATTCCTCAATGATGAAGACTGGGGGCTGCAGCCCTGGGCGGCTACCCGGATGGATACTGTAATCAAAGACATTGGTCCTGTTACTTACGAGCGGATCTTTGAGTTGTTATTACGCCTGCGCGCCAATTTTATCTGGCCCGCTATGCATGAATGTACCAAAGCCTTTTACCACTACCCAGACAATCCTAAATTGGCAGACCAGTATAGTATCATTGTCAGTTCTAACCATTGTGAACCCATGTTGCGCAGTAACCCTTTTGAATGGAAGGTAAACTTTGAAAAGGAATACGGCGTTAGCCCGGGAGAATGGCGGTACGATACCAATAAGTCGAGGATTTATCGTTACTGGAAGGATAGGGTACAGGCTTCCGGGAAATACGCGGCTATTTATACTGTTGGGATGCGTGGTATTCATGACAGCGGACTTCCCGGTCCGAAAGACAAAGCAGGCAAGATTACACTTATGAATGAGATTATAGCTGACCAGCGCGATATGCTGAGAGAACAGTTCGGCGATGCTACTGCCCGCCAACAGATCTTTTGCCCTTATAAGGAAGTGCTGGACCTTTACCAGGCAGGACTGAAGCTGCCGGAAGATGTGACAATTGTATGGCCCGACGATAATTTTGGTTATATCAGACAATTGTCTACGCCACAGGAGCAGCGACGTAGTGGTGCAAGTGGCATTTATTACCATATCTCCTATTGGGGCGCGCCACATGACTACCTATGGCTGAGTACTCATTCACCTGCTTTGATCTCCTACGAGATGACCAAAGCCTTTCATTTTGGCGCTGACAGGTTCTGGGTGGTCAATGTGGGCGATATTAAACCCAATGAAATGGAAACCCAGTTTTTCATGGATCTTGCCTGGAACGTCGGGAAATGGTCGCCAATGCAAGCGGCAAAGTATAGCTATAGCTGGGCAGCCGAAATATTCGGAGAAGAACAGGCAGCTGCAATCGCAGGTATCAAGGATCGGTACTACCTGCTGGCGCAGCATGGTAAACCTGAACATATGCGTATGCTGCAATTTGATCCCATAGCCAGGGAGGAACGACTGAGGGCATATACACTATTGATCTACGACGTTGAACAGATTAAAAGACGTCTGCCCGTACGCTTACAGAGCGCTTTCTTTCAGCTGGTGGAATATCCGGTGAAAGGAGCCGCTTATATGAATCAGAAGGAGTTATATGCCCGTATCAGTCTGGAAAAAGAACAGATGAAAAATGTTCAGGAAGCACAATATTATTCCCGTAAAGCTGTAAATGCCTTTGACAGCATTCAGATTCTCACTGATTATTACAATCACAATCTGGAAAATGGCAAATGGAATGGTATAATGAGTGCTGCACCCCGTAAGCTTCCGGTATTCAACATGCCCCCTGTGGCAGGAGGTCCGGATACAACTACGGTTCCCAAGAACTTCCGCAAATACATCGACAGTATTCCTGGTACATTTATTCATACCCCGGACACGGCAGCTGTTCAGCTAAAGGAGGCCACTTCCTATATTGCTTGCAGGCATCTGCCGGGTGATAGTATCAAAAGGATGCCTGGACTGGGTGTCGGGGGCGCAAGTGTATCCCGCTATCCATTCACCGGACAATCATTCAGCGAAGCATCCTATCAAGACGCACCATATACGGAGTACCGGGTATCCCTGAGCGCCGGTGCGCACATCGTATCTCTTCAATGTCTGCCTACTCAGGCCATTCATGCAGGACGACGCCTGGGTATGGCTATTACTATTAATGGGCAGCCTCCCATATTTGCAGATATTAATCACCAGGAGGAAGACCGGCTGTGGCAGGTAAATGTATTGAGGGGATATGCTGAAGCAACAGCGCCTGTGACAATTACCTACTCAGGTACTGCTATTATCAGGGTGTACCTGCTGGATACCGGTCTTGCGCTGAATCGCCTGATTATTACCCCAAGGTAATTGACCATCTGTCAATAAATAACGTGAGCAGACGCCAGTCTGCCGCTACGGAGTCACCTCCATAGCGATGTATAGCGCCTGCTTCGTCTGATTGTTACATTTCGGGGAATCAGAATAAGTATGTTACATGCACCATTGCCCTGTTGCCCGCCTTTACACGCATACCGGCCAGCTCCTGCGATAAAACCGGCTGGTAGTTAACCCCTGCTGAGATGATGCCTGCGCTGACTTCCGCCCCACAGGTAGCTATCAGTGAATATCCCCCTGAGACATCTACGCTGTATTTATTACTTTCCTTGTCTTTTGCCGCCTGTTCATAAAGGATACCTGCATTAGGTGCGGCTGTTAGTTTTTCCGCAACCCTGAACTTGTAATATGCCAGCAGGTTAGCGGTAAACTTGTTCCCATAGCGATATGCATATTGGTTGCTGGTGTTCATCTTGTAAGCCAGATTCGCATTAATGCCTGCATCCATCAATCGTATATCATACATGGCGTTGAACGTAAAATCGGTACTCGCTGTACCCAGCTGGAAATTATTAGGCGTATCTTCATTCTCCTTTCTTTCGGAAGGTTCATACCTGCCGGTAGGCGCTTTAATACCGCCGCCCAGCCAGAGTGAATGTACCAGTAGCTTATCTGCAACGGCATGCTGTGTATTGAACAGCTGATAATATCCGACTAATGCAATGTCTCCTAAGCCGGCTTTGTTCAGCCTTATGCCCTGGTTAACGCGACTATTGAAATTAACCGGTACAAAGCCAAGAATGCGGAAACGTTTACCAATATTCCATCCTCCCCAGAGTTCGGCTGTCTGATAGGTCTCATCTGTGGTCAGATAAGAGGTGGTACCTCCTGGTCCAAGGTGAGAGCGTAACGTCTTATACTGATATCTTATCCCTGCAAACCGCTTCCTAAATTCCGGCAGAATCCCAATATAATAACTGCCTACACCACATCCGCAGATATCACACGCATGTGTTTGCCCGGTCATGGTTATCAGGCAGATGATAGCAATGAAGATTTTTTTCATCCTGTAATATTTATTGTGCTTCTTCAGAGAAGCGTTTGTCTGTCACGAATATTCTGTCATTCAAAGTATTCAGAAACGCCAGCAGCAATTCCTGTTCTGCTTCGGTAAGCGGTATTCCTAACCTACCATTATTATTCAGCAAGGGGTCAAGTGTAGCAGATGGCTGTACTTCTTCCTTATAATGTTTCAGTACACCGCTAAGCGTATATAACCTGCCGTCATGCATGTAAGGTGCGGTATATGCCAGGTTCCGCAGACTAGGCACTTTAAACTTATACCTGTCTTCCGGTCTTAACGTGGCATCATACCGACCCTGGTCGTTATTAGGGCCTGCTCCAATGCCATTATTACGGAAGGACTGATCTGTAAATAACGGCTCCCGGTGACAGCTACTGCATTTCTGACTATAGAGGGTGTAGCCTCTCTGTTCCTGCTCAGTAAATGTTGCCTGTCCGCGAGTGACGCTGTCGTACTTTGACTGGTCGGTTACCAGCATCACCATAAACTGAGACAGGGCTTTCATCATCCGGGCGGTCGTTATCTCCGTAGTTCCAAATGCTTTTCTGAACATTTCCGGATAAGGCGCTGTATTACGCAGTTTGATGAGCACATTCTCTACTGTTTCATCCATTTCAACCGGATTGGTAATAGGTACTACAGGTTGCAGATCAAGATCGAATACCCCACCATCCCACATAAAAGTTGTGTTCCATGCCAGGTTCATGATAGGAGGGGAGTTACGACTACCCAGCCTGTCGTCTATACCGTGGCTGACATCATGCCCATGATGGGTGAATGCAGATGCCTGCAAGTGGCAGAATCCGCAGGAAACGGTATTATTCCTGGAAAGTCTGGGTTCATAAAATAGTTTCCTGCCCAATTCAAAGCCTTCTTGGGTAATAAGGTTGTTTTCCAGCCTGTAAGCGGCTGCCGGAAAATGAGGTGGTTTACTGAAACCGGTGAACGCGGCTATCTCCGATGCCCTGCTACAGGCTATGAGAAACAATCCGAAAACAATAACAATGATCCAATGTATTCTATGCATATGTCCTGTTCTTAGTTTTCGGTATGATCATGCCGGAACATGTTCACGTAATTGTCCGCAACCAACACGCTGAAATCGCTGAACATGACTGTCGGATTAGCTGCTATACTAACTGTCGTAGCGCCGTTAAACAGCTTCAGAATGTCTGTCATGAGGTGGATATTAGCCTGCCTGTCTGACCTGACCTTCGCTATTCCTCCTGCTGTCAGATCGATTGTTATCTTCCTGATGTTGTTGAGCGTAGGAGCGCTATACCCGCCAAAGCCTCCGATATGGTAACGGAACTTGTTTTGTCCGCTGGGATCTAATGGTGCAACACTAGATATACCTTCCATTTTAAAGAAGATGTATCCGCTATTCCAGCCCCAGTACATGCCGTCTTCCATGCCCCCCGACGGATCCAGTACTCCTGTGCGCTTGCTGATATCCATCGTGCTGCGTAGGCTGTCAACGCCCAGTGTAAAGCTGAGTGAATGGTAGTCTCCGGCAGGTACGTTCACTTTAATGAATTGAGATGCAGGATCGCTTTCTGCAACAATGAAGTAGGAACTATCCTGTGGTATCACATACTCACTTCCAGTACTATTTTTAACGCTGATATTACTGATAAAGTAGCGTAGCAGTGATATCTTAAATTCTTCACCAGCTGCGTTTTTGTAGACGCCCGTATTCAATTGCAGATTTTTATCACCAACAATGTTGTCAAACTGAATAGATAATACTGCTTTCTCCTGACCGTCAGGAGCAGGGGGTGTATCATCTTTAGAACATGCGTTGAGGCCTATTATGGTGATAAATGCCAGGAAGAATAGGTGATTAAATGTTTTCATAAAAAGAGTATTTAAATAGTAAAGGAATCTCCGTTCCGGCTACATTTCCTTTTCAAGAAAATGTGGTCGGTCAATGTAGATGAACAGGCTATTCGTGCCTATGTTCTCTACGTAATATTTAGAGGCAATAAGTGTCCCGACTGCTGTAGGACTGTACAGCAGTTAATATGCGATGCTTACGCTTACTTGTTAGGCAGCGTGCAGCTCGTATATGATGGACATAGAAATAATTTTCAGGGCATGCCCTGTCAGAAAGAAAACAGCAGAATAAGCTATGTGAAGCGCGCTATACGCACGGTGGCTGGAATATGGCAGATGCCTGATCTATAGGAACACCTATAGTGGTAGGTATGTTATAAGTTGCTGGAACACTTGTGTAATAGGCTACAGGTACCAGACATTCGGTGACAGATGGATAGAAGATTTCAGCTTTCAGCTCAGCGCGTTGTTCGGGATTTTCCTGCTCACGTTTATTCTCTTTGGCAAGCTGCTTTTTCAGCTGACATTTACCATTACATTGTACCTGTGGTTTATCCCTGTTGATGCAAAGATTCTTTGCGATGAACTCCTGATTCAGATAGAACTCAAACATCACCAGATAACGTCCTGAGAGCTGGCTTAACCAGATCAGTGTCAATAGGAATGTGATGAGTTGTTTCCGCATGGGTAATGAAGGAATGGAATGAGTTTGCAAAGCTATACATTAAATCCAAATAAAGCTAGTATTACCATTTATTTTCAGACGCACGTCATCAGATAACATAATCATCCGGATAGGTATACCTATGCAGAAGTTATAACCAGGCAGGAATACCCGGTTGTCTTTTCGTTCACTTTATATTGGTGTAAAAATAGTTGTGTCAGCAGTAAATAGTCGGCTGAACTATTAAAATATCATTGATGCTGTTGTTTTTATATACTATGGAACGTGTCACTTGTAACAACGTCCTGCCTATAACTTATAAAGCGGCACCATCTTACCCGGCAAAGATGCATATTTAAAATTATATCCGCCCGGGAAAAATAACCAGTCATATGCAGGCATGTTAATCTGAGAATATGCCTTCTATGTCATCCAACAAGGTACCCGGGAATCTCTTGACGGTCTGGCTACATTTACCATTATCTGGCTACCTGATAACGGTGTATGGAAGATGATAGTCAGTTTATATTGTAATCACGGTCCGATAACGCCGGCTACCATTAAGCCTATAAAGACCTCCCTTAGTCAGCCTGCCGGAAACTAAAAACATACATCTCATAGCAACAAGCAATAACCACTCGCTAATCAGACGATACGTTGGCGTCACGCCACCTCGCTAAACCGTTTCTTCGCAGCCCCAAAATGATAACATAAATTAAATAAATGCATCTTTGTTGCAAAATATATAGCGAGTACTTATCTTCGCCACCGGTTCAGTGCACGGAACCATGAACATCTAACACTTTATTAAATCATTTATGAATATTTTCAGGTCGGCTCGCAACCTGTTGTTGCTGAGCTTTGTCGCTTTTCTTTTTGCTGCTTGTGGTAAGGAAGATCCTATTGTCGATATGGGATACCTGCCGCCTGCTACATTGCCTGACTCCGTTACCATGAGCTACGGTACAATACTAACGCTTACGCTACCTGATGAATACAAGAACAGGCCTTATGTACACTTCCGGCTGGATTTCAAAGCTAATACCAATCTGAAAGTGAATAATACAGACTCTCTGCAGGCACTGCTGGCAAAGGCAATTACGGTTGATGCTGCAAATAGCCGCATCCGGATAGACGGCAGCAAGCTCTATCCGAACAATAATAGTTCAGATGCCAGTGGCCTCCGCTTGCCGGATGTATATTATGTTAGCCTCATTGCCGAGTCAACAGTTGGTCTGAAAGCTGTCAGGTCTGATGTTAAACTAAAAGTACTACCTGCTGCCCTGGGTATCAAAGAACTTTCAGCAACGGATCCTATACCGTATGGTTATTCTTTGTACAGTGATAACAAAGACATAATTTATACTGTCGATTACAATGGTTTAAGTCAGGCAGGTACTGTTTTAACTTATCATCAGAATGGCCGTCCTGACAGTCGTATCAGTCTGCAAGGCGACAAGATTGTGCTGGATAAAGACGCAGGTGACGAGCTAAAAAAGCATGAGTGGACATACGACCTGTTTGCTATCCTTACAAAAGATGGCTATACCGTTGCTACTAAACAGTTTCGCGCTGTTCTGATGCCTAAACCAAAGTTCCTCTATGGTACTTATTATCCGGAATATGATCTGACTATTGTGCAGAACAGTGTGGTGATCGCGCTTTGGAATGGGTACACATCTCCTGCGCCCGTGCTCAATCCTGAGAAATACAAAGGCAGTTTCAGAATATTGTCTATCAGCAAAGGAGGCACACCTTACAATGATAGTTATGATATCTTCAGTGTAGATAAAACTACTGGTAAGATTTCAGTAGCTGAAAATAGTATACTTGATGCAGGGGAGTACAAACTGGTAGTAGAAGCAACTACTACTGTGGGTATTACTTTGACGGCAGACTTTACGCTGGTCATGGAGTAGTTTTCAGGGAGAAGGAGGAGCGCATCGGCTGCCTCCTTCTCCCTGATTTTGTATAACAATCTTATAACGAATTGCGCAGGATCAATTTAAAAGGATTCTTCAGGCGATCCAGCTTCTTGTCAAGGATCATCTGGGCAGCGGTTGCGCCCATCTGCTCATGGTCGGTAGAGATGACGGTGATACCGTCTAATAGTATCTCTTTCAGCAATGTTTCGTTGTACGAAACAATACCTACATCTTTGCCAATCTTCAGCTGTTTGTTTCTGCAGATCTTCACAAGATTTACGAGATCTGTTTCTTCTATGATAATGTATGCTTGTCCTTTGGTGACCGGCGTATTCATTTCAATGCCTTCTATGATGGAGAAGTTAAAATCCTGCATGCGGCAGAAATACCTGAATCCCTTTTCGATTTCGGCAGGGTAGGGGGTGAAGCCAGGATTGACAAATACGAGGCTGCTATACTTCTTTAACGCAGGCAGCGCTTCATGCAGCGCCTCATAGATGTCCTTCTCAAAATTCTGGTATATAATGCCATAATGCCCCTTGAGTTCCTGTTTATCTTTATCCAGCAATATCAGCTGTTCCGATGGAATTTTCTTTAGTATCTCCAGCACCTTTTCCGGTTGCTCATAGAAATGTGGCATAATCACGTAGTAATCATAATCCCCCAGGTGATTGTTGATCAGATTTTCAAACAGCGCTACACTATGGTGATGTATATGCAGATCTACAAATACATCTTCTCCCAATGTTTTCACAAATGCGTTGTACACCTGTTTTTTATAATTGCTGATCTTGTTGAAAAGCAGCAGGATGCGTAAAGGAATGGCTACGTCCGTACGGTTGATAAAATAGCCTTTACCTTTCACAGAAATGATCACCTTTTTGTCTCTCAGTTCTTTGTAGGCTTTCTCTACGGTGCCCCTGGAGAGCAGGTATTGTTCACTCAGTTCATTGATAGAAGGAATCTGTTGGTCACGGGTCAATATACCATCGCGCACAGCGGCCATTATGGAATCCGCAATCTGCATGTAAACGGGAATTTTGCTGCTGGTATCTATTTGCAAGCCTTTCATTCCGGGAAAATAACAAAGAATCTGCAAACGGGAAAGAAGTTTCAGCGTTATGCTGTTTACTCCTGTTCAGCCAGTAATTCTACCCAATTGCCCTCCGGATCAAGTATAACGGCTTCATAGTAGCCATCGCCGCTGATTCTTGGTTCTCCTGCAATCGTATACCCTTCATTCCGCAGTTGGGCTACCATGCTGTCTACTTTGTGCCTGTTGCCAACTGTAATCGCCAGGTGTGCAAGTCCCTTGTTTGACCCGCGATCCGGCATGCCTCCCTGTATATCCGGTCTGTACATCAGTTCAATGCGGCTACCGCCCTGGTTGAATGTAATGAAGTAGGAGTAGAACTGCTTCACCGGATTCACATATCTTTTGTTGCAGGTTGTATCAAAATAGGTGAGGTAAAATTCGCGCATCTTTTCCAGATCGTCTACCCAGATTGCAAGATGATCAATATGCATGTGCTATGATTTAGGTTTATATAATGTGTACGCCGAGATTCCGGAATCCATTTAGGTCTGCGTGATCGCTTTCGAGATCTGTTATCATGATATCAAGGTCACTGAAACTTCCCACGCGAAAAGGTTCCACCTGGTGTAGCCGGCTATGATTCGCAAGCGATATCACGGTCTTCGCGTTGTCAAACATCGCCCGTTTTACATGAGCATCGGATGCTACGCTCGCAGATATGCCGGCTTTATCATCAACGCCGCATGTTCCCATCAGGTAAAGGTCTGCCAGATACATGTTTACTTCCTTGCAGGTTATAATGCCTGTACTCGTAGCTGTTCCCGGGTCGTAAGTACCGCCGAGTACGATGAGTTCTATATTTCTGAATCTGGATAACAACTGCACGGCAGGTATGTTATTCGTGACAATACGCAATGAAATGTCAGCTGGTAGTGCATCGGCGATGGCGCAAATAGTCGTGCCTCCATCCATGAAAATGGTCATACCATCTTTGATATACATCTTCGCCTTCATGGCAATAATGTCTTTTTCTTCCTGAAAGAAACGGCTGCGATCCTGGAAGGTAAGCGGATTTTTGGCTGGCAGCATAGCGCCACCGCGTATCTTCGACAGCAGGCCATTACGATATAATTGATCGATATCTCTTCGGATGGTATCTTCAGAGACCTGCAGTGATGAGGCTAGTGTTTCGTAGGTAACCTGTTCCTGCGCTTTCAGTGCATTTAAGATATAGTCAAAGCGCTGTTCCTTTATCATAAATTTACTTTGTAGCGGTCAATGGAGTATGCTGTTTCTTCAACAAATAAGCGACAGATATACCTGCCAGTAATACGGCGCAGCAGCCAAATGCCGCAGCAAGTGAGAAGTGATGCGCAACAAATCCCAGCAGGGCAGGACCTGCCAGTTGTCCGGCGTAACCTATTGTAGTAATAGCCGGAATGCTGATGGCCGCAGGAATCCCTGGTATGCTGCCTCCGTCGCTGAAAAATATAGGGACAATATTGGCAGCGCCTATACCCAGTAAAATGTATCCGGCAAGTACGAGTGGTGTCCAGGGACTGACTATCGCTATGGTTAAACCGATAGCCGCTAGTAAGCTACCTCCGGAAACAACTGTTTTGTTATTGAATCGCTCCACCAGACCGTCCCCTGCGAGGCGCATTGCAGCCATGGCAATGGAAAAGGCAGCGTAACCTGCACCGCTTAGTTCCTGTGATACACCCTTCGTGTCACGTAGGAATACGGCGCTCCAGTCCAGCATAGCGCCTTCAGCCAGAAAGGCCGAAAAGCACAGCATGCCAAGAAAGATTACGCTGCCCCGAAGCCAGAGAAACCTGTTCTCCTGGACCTGAGTTCCCGTTGCTGTGGAATATGTAGTTGAGACCTGCCTTTCCAACGTGCTATTGAAAAGTGATTTAAATTGACTGAACGTGATAATAATGAGCAGAATGGATACACTGATAGCCGCGTGTACCGGTTCCAGTCCGGCCTTGATCAAAAATCCAAGTCCTAATGATCCTGCTAGTCCGCCGATACTGAACAGGCCATGCAGGGAAGACATAATAGGCCTGCCATATAGATGCTGCACCTTTACACCATGGGCGTTCATTGCCACATCTATGGATCCTACGGCTGCTCCAAATAGCAACAGTGCTGCTGCCATCGGGACATATGTATCAATGATCAGCAACAATGGCAAAAGTATGGCCATCAGCATAGCTGCTGCTCCTATAACGACTCTGCTACCGAACCTGTTGATCAGGATGCCGGTAATGGGCATCATTACCAGTGCACCACAACCGAGAAACAGGAGTAAAAGACCGAGTTGCCCTTCATGTAATCCCAGGCGATCTTTCGCGTAAGGTACCATAGGGGCCCAACTGGCGATACCCAGTCCGCAGACAAGAAATATTAATTGTGTTGCCCGGCGGGCTCGTTTTAAACCTTGCTCTTCCAGCTGCATATGTTGATTACTATTGGTGCGTATTGCCTTCCCGGAACGTATGAACAGCAGCTTTGCCATTAATGACAGTAGTAAGGTCCGAGGACTCACATGACATTCATACCGGACCCTAAACAGGCGGTTTTATTCTTACAGTGCAAATGTATACAAATTTCCGGTTAATATGCAACAAAATGCAAATTTGCATATAATTGCAAATGTCAAAAGGCAGCTAAATGCAAACATGATACTACTGTAAACCAGCGAAAAAGTGTCTTTACGCTTCCTTTTATCATTTATTGTCAAAGCTGCAAATTTTGCAAAGAGGGCTGCATACTCGCCTTCCACTTGTCAACACCTGCTATTAAACGATAATAAAAACGGGACCAGTAGCTGCTACTGATCCCGTTCCATATTAAATATGAATGTCCCAATTATTTTAACAAACCTGATACACTTTTCAGTAAGTCATTATCAACTGTAATATACCCAGGATAATACACGCTTTTTCCGCCGATCTTAACAGATGGCTTAATCTTCAGTACGATAAAGCCATTTCCTTCCCGCGTAAGTATATCACCCAGTAACTTGTCAATGCCCTTCTCGTCCTTATTTACTCCAAACAGGTTTGCACCAAATCTGAATGGAATAGTAGCGCTGGAACCATTCTCCAGTCTCACGTCTTCATTTACTTCGCCCTCAACAAGCGGTTTGCCCTGAATCTCTATCAGATATTTGAACGAGCCGATATTAGCCACCTTGCCGGTAGGATTGCTGACTCTCATATTCACTTTAGCTTCCAATGGCAGGTCTTTCCTGATAATAGCAAAAGCTAACCCAGGCAGAGAGGTCAGCGCTGTATTGCCCTTTCCTATAAGACTCTCTGCCGATTTACCCGCAATTTTGAAGTCGGTAACTGATTGTACATCGTACTTGTAGTTTTTGAAATTCTCTACCTGTGCTGCAGGATTTAACATTCCACATCCGGAGATTACCACTGTTATGAAAAGTAACAGCGATAATGTTTTAATAAGCTTCATTCGGTCATTTTTGTGTGGGGCAAAGGTACTGTCAGAGATGGTTATTCGCAACGATCTGTCTGATGAAACGGACAAAATATATACTGAACCGAAATTATTGTGCGCCGTCCTCATTGTTCAGTATGCTGAAATCCATTACCGGTATTTCTGCTTTTTATGTTGAGAATGCACTTGGAAGCATCGGAAAACCATAAATTTGTATATCTTCCTTTCAGGAGTGAACGCATATGAGCCAATTTGATTTTATTAAAGATATCGCAAGGTTTGGGTTAGAGAATGACCAGGAGAAATTGTTGTCTGTACTGAGCGAGTTGATCGAGTATTCAAAAAAGACAAAGAAAACCAATTTTGCCTTGCAGCTTCAATCTATTCTGAAAGATGCAATTCGACAGCAAAAGAGCAATAGCCTTACGAAAGTTGGCTCTCCTGAATATTTTAACAGGATAGAGGATAGAGAGATAGGAGATTTGATACTGGAAAAACTTACTTCAGATTATTCTTTTCAGAACCTGGTGACGTCTGAGAAAATCAAACATGAACTTGAGTTATTCATCAAAGAACATAAGTCTGCTGACTTACTGAACAGATATAATTTGCCGATATCTAACAAGATTCTCCTGCATGGACCTTCCGGATGTGGTAAAACATTAGCCTCTTATGTTATAGCGGGTGAGCTGAACAAAATGATGATTGTTGTTAATCTGGGGGCCGTAGTATCATCAAAATTAGGCGAAACCAGTAAGAACCTGGCGAAGATCTTTCGTAAGGCGGCTGCAGAAGAATGTATCATCTTCATAGATGAATTTGACTCACTAGGGAAGATCCGGGACTATAACCAGGATCATGGTGAGATGAAACGTGTTGTTAATACAATTTTACAACTGTTTGACTATCTGCCACAAAGCAGTATGGTGATAGCTGCTACGAATCAGAACGATATGCTGGATGATGCATTATTGAGAAGATTTGACGTCAATATTGAATTTAAGCTGCCTGATGAATCTCAGATAGAAGATCTCATCAAATTAACTATCCGTGACGGGAGATTCAAATTTTCTGATCAGGTATCCTACCAGGCCGTCATAAAGGAATTGAAAGGCCTTAGCTACTATAGTATTCAGAAGACGCTTATAACTGCTATCAAAAGAAGTCTTTTTAACAGCAATGTAAATGGTGTAAGTGAGGATGTGGTAATTGATATGGCTATATGGACTGAACTCATTAAATCAGAGCGTGAAGCAATACTTAAATTATGACATCTGTACTACGGGCTTACGTGCACATATCTAGTACAAGGTAAGTCACCTATTAAAGGTATAAACTGCCAATACAGGAAGAAAAACTGTATTGGCAGTTTCTTTTTAGACATCCAGATCTGCGTCAATGTCGCCGGTTAATTGGTCAATCAGTTCAATTGTATTACAAGCTAACATTTCATTATAAAGTTCCCCGGGTGCGTTCGCCACAGCTATCTCTGTTATCCGTATAACTACTGATACCTTATGCCTGGCATGGGAGTAATACTGGTAGTCTGATTCCGGAATCTCAGTTTTTGACAAGCACCTGATCGCCAGGGCAACTGCATCCCCCACCTGCTGTATATCCTTAGGTTGCAGCATGTATGACGTTGACTGTGCGTTAGAGAAAATACGGTTTTCTAACCCAAAATGATCCTCGCTCCAACTGAACCCATTTTTGATGCCATATTCTGACTGTTCAACATAGGCAATATCCTGCACCGGCAGATTACGTACCAGGTTAAATGATACGTGTAAAGGTAAATAGCTAAGATGATTATCCTTAACAGGCCTGAAGCTATAACACATAGAAATATCAAACCTGATTTTGTTCTCCGTCGTTTTCAGATATGAGGGGAGGTGGATAGGAATTGTCAGTAATTGCCCGTTCCCAATCTCATTTTCGATGATGAACACAATAGCATGATCTTCGTTCAGCAACAGCTTGTCTTTCTGTGGGCGGCCAAATCCGACAAGCTTTTTCAACAACTTGTCGCTCCTGGAGCTGAAATGTGGTAAAGCAGTTTCTTTATGATATATGGAGGAATTAATCAGTAATGCTTTTACTGTTTGGGTTGCCAGTCCAGGATACATGCTGAGTATCTGGGCTGCGTATGATGTAATCAAGGGGGTTGCAAGACTCGTTCCACATGTTCTCCCATAAAATTGTTCGCCAATTGTTAGTGGGGAGCGTAGTACTTCCATTCCTGACGCGTATTCAAACAGATCGCCACCCTCAAATATTAGGTCCGGTTTATTTAAGTATTTATTAAACTGATTCTTTTTCAGACGTGTTCCATTAACTGGTAAAGAATAATCAAAATGAAATTTCCGGCTATAGTAGGCAGGGTATGAGCAATCTGGCGTAATATCTACGCTATTGTTGTCTTCCAGATTGCCGGCAAGTGCGCCAATTGAAATATTGTTAAGTGATTCAGCTGGTTCGGAAATGTTAGTATTCTTACAATTGTGTGTTTGACTGGATGAATCCGGCTTGTAGAAAAACGTGGGATACTCATGATCAGGATGCGCATCGATCTCAATAATTTCTTTCAGGTATTCCTGATCAACGTTACCTACAGAAATGAATATGAGAACGTCTTCCTCGTAAGATAGCTTATCCAACTCATAGGCGAAGTGGCCGTATCCATCATTATATTTTTTGGCAAGCGGAATGTTTAATGACATGTTAAACAACCTGATGCCATAGTTTTGTCTTGCATGCCTTATATCCGCTAACAGTTTAGGAATATTAAGTTCGTCATTGTTGTTGTGCACAGCCTTTATTACGGCAATTCTGGCTTTGGCAATATAACGATTGCTGACTTCTTTCTGAAAATCATCGCCTAGTGCAATCAGTCCAGCAACTGCTGTGCCATGCCCCGACTCGTCCCAGAATGCACCGTACCCGGTATGATCGTAGGAAAATGTTGTCAGTAGCTCTTTTATTGGCTCTATCCTGGATACACCGGTATCTATGACACCTACCGTTGCAAGATGCTCTGGTATATCAACTGTAAAACCAAAGTCCCGCCTTACTGTACCATATACTCCGGGCCGGATTTTCAGTGGTCTTGTGCTTGTAATCGATCTGACAATGTCAATATTATTGGCGATGATAGTTGTCTGCTGCTTTGACAAACGCTTCACAGCAATAATATCAGGGTTTCTTTCATCATAAGTATAATTTGTATCCTGCGTTTCCAGCAGTGAGAACAACTCTTTCTTCTGAATAGAAGCCACCGTGTTAGATGAAGATATCAGCGTCAGAAGCAAACCACTTTCACGAGTGGTTTGTACTCTGTTATCAGTACCGACAAATTCAAAATTCAGTATGAGTGCAATAAGATTAAATTCCTGATGCTCATAAGAAGTACCTTCTGCACTATCAATAATCTGCCTGATATGCCGATCAAAGTCAGCAAACAGCTGTTCGTCCAGTATCTCAAACAGAACTGTTTTATTGAACTGGTTATACTCAACAGGGCTTAAGCCGTATCTCTTAAAGAACTTGTACTTTAAATCATCGTTGAATATGGCGAAAAAATAAATGCGTACCAGATCGATCACTTTAGGGAAAGGTATTGTACGCGCTTCATTCCGCAATTTTCGCCGCGTATAAAAAGCTGCTGCGTCAATTCTTAGTCGTTCTTTTTGCAACGCCTGTATTGATTTGAGCGACTGAGTTTCGTGTTCATCAGTTTTCTCAACACGAGAGATGTTTCTTTGACGTTTGAAGGAAGGATGCTGGGATCTCGGATTCACCAGTAATACATGTTTATTTGCCATGGTATAAGTTTAAGATAAGGTGCTGTTTGATAATATGGATGTTACTGCAATGGAATTGATGCTGTTTTTCATCACAACTATAGGTGTATAAGAAGGGTGATTTAATTTATATATTCAGTTGTCTTTACATAGACAATCGTAGCTTTTATCATCTTGGTATGATTGAGATAGGTTCCACCACTTACTATTGCGCATTAGTCTTGGAGTTGTACAGAAAATTTGATCTCTGCAAAATTACGCACGTGATGCACGGTTTTCTTAGGTGATGTATAAATACCGGAAAAATCCTGATATCCATTGTCAGGCTGTGGTAATACTTCCCTCTTCCTTCGCTCTAATCTTCACACCATCCCTTCACCAATAGCTCACTTCTATATCACCTATATATCCCTCCGATATTGAAGTGATATAGAAGTGACGTATTACTACTCAGTTGGTATGAATAACAGACCGATACCTGGTCAAAAACCAGTAAATTCATATTCATCACCTCAAAAATCATTATTATGGCCATTGTGAAAGACAATTTTATCCTGCAGTTGGTGCGGGGCTCCATCGGTAAACAAATAACCATCTATGAAAGGAACGGGCAGGTAATTATGGCGAAGAAGCGCGGCCCGTCGAATAAGAAACCTACTTTGAAGCAGTTGCAGGCAAGGCAACGAATGGCGGCTGCTGTTGTCAAGGCGCAGCAGATGCTGGCTGATCCGGAGTTGAAAGCATATTATGCGTCGCTGGCGGGGCCAGGTCAGAATGCATATAATATGGCGGTAAAAGACGCCTATCATGCACCGGAGATTGAGGCTGTTGAGATAGTAGATGAGGGCGTGACTATTACGGTACGAAATGAGTTTCGGGTCGCGGAGGTAAAGGTTAACGTAATAGATGCTGCGGGAGGTATTGTTAAACAGGGAGTTGCGATTATGCGGCGGAATGGCGTTGAGTGGCATTACACAGCGGGCTCATTGCCGGCAGGAGGGAGGATTGTGGCAGTAGCGAGAGATTTGCCGGGCAATGAAGGAGTGCGGGAACTAGCGATACCAGAAATAAAGCAGCAGAAATAGCTTACAGTACGGAAATTTTTTTGCCTACCTACTTCACGGATTTTGGTGCCGGCTGAGGATAAAAACCTATGTAATTACCCCATTTTAAAATTATTTTATCACTTATAGTGTTGTGTGTCAATGTCGTTGCGGGGTCATCAATAAGATTGACTTAAGCAACTGAATCTAAGTATCATGCACATTACGTATTTATTAAAGTCAATAAAATTTAAATAAGATATAAATAATATTCGTACCTTTGCAAGGTAGTTTGTCTGAACAGACTATTTGTATCCCTAAACTAATTTTTAATTACCTATGAGTTACATCTTGCTGCAGGGCTCTTCTTCAGACGTTGAACGTATTGAATTGCATGATTGCCCTAAATGTAAACACGGTGTATTGGAAGACAGATTACCCCGTGGTTTTTTTGTGAAGTACGTATTAGGCTTTTTACCGCTTCGCAAGTTTATCTGCTACTCATGTTTAAAGACAAGCTATATATTGCACAAACCTGAACAAAAAGAGGAAACAGTCAGTGCGCCAATCAAAATTAAAGCGCCTTCTGTTAGACCAAAACCTGTGGCTATACCGGCACACTAACTGTGGAATAACGGAAAAACATATATTTTTTTGTAGTAAAGATTACCCGATGCTGAAGCCGGCATCGGGTATTTTTTTGACAGATAATCCGACTGATTCATAATTATACAAAATTGAATTTGTTTAAATTATTATCTGTTACTCCCTTTCCTTTAAATATAACGGCTGAGCTTCCCGCCTCGAAAATTCTAAAACAAACCCCTCTTCAATTTTGTTATCAATCGCAGTGGCTAAGAATTAACGCATTGCTGAGTTTTGGTATAGTGTTTGTTCCAACTGTCTCACTGAATAACCGGATCAAAAGCATAAACTTTAAAGTCTGCTGACAACGCTTTTAGAGTCATACTAAACACGTCAACTGACATGCCATGAAAGACGCATTGTTTCAGGTTATTACATTCATGTTTCTAAGAAGAGCGCCACGTTAAACAGCACGGTCAGACGCCATCGCATTGTGAGAGTATCTGGTTTTTGTGATGTCATCATGTAATATTCATTTATCATTGCGTATAAATACGTAATATAAAATTCCACTTAGTCCTAACTTCCACCACTATAGAAAAACGTTTGAAATATTAAAAGCACGGTTATACGCTGTATAGAGGAATTAAGCAAATCGACGCAATTCTAATATGATGGAATATTAATATTAGAGTAAAAAACATCTGGTTGAACTCGTCTGTAAACTGGATAAATTATAACATTATGTATTTATATTGCACGTAGGTTAAAACATAAACTACTGATAGACATATTGTTTGAACGATTCCGACGTTGATGAAAAACATTGATACGTTTTAACCTTATCTAATTAAACCGATGACTAAGAGATCATGGATTACCCCGTCCTGGCTGATTTTGTTATTAGACCTCGGGTGTTCGATCGTTGCGATGAGCTTGTCCTTTCTACTCAGGCTTAATTTTAACCTCGAAGACTTTGGTCGATACCCAATGCAGGATATTGTTTTGGTTGTAGTGAGCGTCAACTTATTACTGTCACTTCTCTTTCGCACTTATAACGGTATCGTAAGATATACCAGTATGGCTGACATTGGCCGTATATCCTGCGTCAGCCTGCTAAGCGCCATCATCTATTATTATATCAATGTAGCAGCTGTAACATATACCAAAGAGAATATGTTCCCGTTGTCTGTCATCGCCATCAACTTCTTCATTAACACCTTCTTCCTGCTCTCTTATCGGCTCTTTGTAAAGTGGGCCTTCCGCTACTACAGCAGGTACGGCGTTATCAATAAAACGAAAGCCGTCATCTATAACGCAGGCCACTCCGGCCTCGTAGTACGTAAGGCTATCAATGAAGACCAGACGGGTAGTATACGTATCGCCGGTTTCCTGGATGATAAGCTCACAAGAACCGGTAAAAGGTTAGATGGATTACCCATATTCAGTACATCCCGCGCTTCCCTGGAACGTATAGTTAAACAGGAAAAGATAAAGCTGCTCATCGTTGCTGCTGAAACCCCCGATACACAGATACTTAATGACCTCGTCGATCACTGCCTCGCACTGAATATCAAAGTACAGAAAGTACAGCCCGTCAATAAATGGATCAATGCCGGCTGGAGCCCCGCCAAATTACAGGATATCAGGATTGAAGACCTGCTCGACAGATCCGTTATCAGTATCAATAACAAAGAAGTAAGCAGGGAAACAAAAGGTAAAGCCATCCTGGTAACCGGCGCTGCCGGCTCAATAGGTAGTGAGCTTGTCAGGCAGCTTGCAAAACTGGAACCTTCCTTACTGCTGTTATGCGATAAAGCAGAATCGCCATTACATGAACTGGAACTTGAAATGGCTGAACTGAAACCCGGTATTACCATTGTACCCTATATTGCCAATATCTGCGATAGAACCCGCATGCAGCAACTGTTCGAGGTATACGAGCCTTCTGTAGTATACCACGCCGCTGCCTATAAACATGTGCCCATGATGGAAAAGAATCCTTCCGTCGCGGTACTCAACAACGTGTTGGGTACAAAAATGCTGGCAGAACTATCAGTGGAATTTGGCGTAGAGAAATTTGTGATGATCTCTACTGATAAAGCCGTCAACCCTACTAATGTAATGGGGGCCTCTAAAAGAATCGCGGAGATCTTTACACAATCCTTCAGTACACACGTTAACCGGCAATTTAAAAAGACTGGTCCCGTTTTCAGTAATCCGCCTACCAGGTTTATCACTACCAGGTTTGGTAACGTACTAGGCTCTAACGGTTCCGTTATTCCACGTTTTAAACAACAACTCGAAAAAGGTGGTCCGCTGACAGTCACTCATCCCGATATCACCCGCTACTTCATGACAATACCTGAGGCATGCCAGCTCGTACTGGAAGCAGGGGCCATGGGGCAGGGAGGAGAGATATTTGTCTTTGATATGGGACAGCCCGTGAAGATTGCAGAACTGGCTAATAAGATGATCCGGATGAGCGGAAGAGAACCGGGCGTGGATATCCAGATCGTATACACCGGCCTCAGACCCGGCGAGAAACTGTATGAAGAACTGCTGAACACCGCAGAAAATACGCTAAGTACCTACCATGAAAAAATCATGATAGCAAGAGTACGGGAATATGACTTTGTAGAGGTGAATGATCATATTGAAAAACTGATTGCTTCTGCCCAGAAGCATTACATTACTCCGACTGTTGCACTTATGAAGCAACTGGTTCCTGAGTTTATCAGCAAAAATTCAACATACGAGCAGCTGGACAAAGATAAAATCAAGTTGTAACATCATCTATATACAAAGGCGTCTGCGGCATAGGATCATCTATGAGCGTGGCGGAATGGCATTTAAACAGTTATTTTTCTAATGAGAATCAGACATTTCGACAACATTTTCAGTCAACCCTTTTGCTCGTTACGCTGGATAGTAACAGCCATCATCTCTTTATCCTTCCTGGCATGCAGTACTCCGAAGAACATTACCTACTTCCGGGATATCCCGGACTCTGTACTTAAAAAAAGTATTACCCAGGCTGTCTATTCCACACCTGAGATCCAGGCAGACGACATCCTGCAGGTGACTATACAAACACTTGATCCTGCTTCCACAGCGATGCTTAATCAACCTGGTACCGCTGCATGGCCCGTAACCGGAAGTGGCGCAACGCAACCAGTCACTAATACCCCCGGATCGAATGTCAGTGGCTTCCTGGTAGACAAAGATGGCTATGTGGTACTGCCCCTGATAGGCAAAGTCATGGTAAAAGGAAAGACCACAGACCAGGTAAGAGATGATATCCGCACCAAAGCTGCTGAATATTATAAAGATCCGGTAGTAAATGTCAGGTTCGCCAACTTTAAGATCACTGTACTGGGAGAAGTAACCAGGCCATCTACCTACATCATGCCCAATGAGAAGGTAACATTGCTGGATGCCCTGGGTATGGCCGGAGATCTGACTATTTATGGTAAACGCGAGAATGTGATGCTGATCAGGGATGCAGGACCTCAGAAAGAATTTGTACGGTTTAATCTTAACGATAGCAGGACGTTCACATCCCCATATTTCTATCTGCGCCAGGGAGATGTAATATACGTAGAACCAAATGAGAACAAGGTTGCTGCTACTGATGCAAACTCAGTAAAGCGTATCGCACTGATTACATCGGCACTTACCCTGCTGGTGGTGGCTATATCGAGGATAAACTTCTAAAACTTTTATTGCTGTTTTTTATGATTGAGAATATGCATACAAACGGAGCCTCCAGAAATAACCAGACCTTTTCCACCGAATATGAAAATGAAGAAGGCCTGGACCTGAGAAAAGTGGTTGATAAGATGATCCGGTACTGGTACCTCTTCGTCATCTTTATCGGTGGCGGACTTGCCTGTGCCTGGCTATACATGCGTTATTCAACACCCAGTTATAAAATCAGCGCTAAAGTGATCGTTCAGGACGATAAGAAGAACTCCAGTCTGCCGGGAGCAGAGATACTACAGCAGCTGGAAATATTCAGCAATAAAAGTAACGTCGATAATGAAGTGGAGATACTGAAATCACGCTCACTGATGGAAAAGGTAGTGCGCGATCTCGACCTGAACGTCAGCTACTTCGTGGAAGGCCGCGTCAAAAAAACAGAGCAGTTCGTTAGACTGCCGCTTCGCTTAAAATGGCTTTATATAAAAGATACACTCAATCAGGCTAATTATGTGATCGATATCCTTGCTGACAACAAACTGTCTCTCAGCACCAGGGGCATTCAACGGGATGCTGCCTGGAATGACACTTTTCATCTGCCTGAAGGTATTGTGAAGATTGAACGGAATGAACTGTATCCTGTTACCAGTCAGGAATACCAGATCACAGTTACCTCGATTGACTATGCAGTGGGTCGCTACCAGAAGCTGCTGGATGTCAGCATCCCTAACAAACAGGCCAGTACTATTAATCTGAGCCTTACCAATACCATTCCCGAGAAAGGGGAGATGATATTGAATAAACTGCTGGAAAACTACCTGAATGCCAGTGTAGAAGATAAAAACAGGATCGTTGACAGTACAATTTCTTTCATTGACAACAGGCTGGGTATTGTTACCACAGAACTGACCAGTGTAGAGAAAGATATCGAACAGTTCAAGCAGTCCAATCAACTGGCTGATCTGAGCGAACAATCTAAACTATTGGTTTCCAATACCAGTGACAATATGAAACAGCTGACCGAACAGCAGGTGCGGCTGAATGTGGTAGAGTCGCTGGAACAATATATGCGCGATGAACAGAACGCCAGAAGGGTAGTGCCGTCTTCGCTTATCGTACAAGATCCTACTTTCCTGGGTATTGTAGAGAAATACAATGCCCTGCTCCTGGAAAGGGAAAGACTGCTGATGTCTAATACAGAGTCGAACCCGGTAGTCAAAAATATGGATCTGCAGTTGTCCGGCCTGCGTGCCGACCTGCGTAACAACCTGGCATCCTTAAAGCAGGGTATACAGGTCAGCATTAATGAGCTGCAACGTAATACCGGGAGCATCACCCAAAAAATACGGGAAGTACCTGGAAAGGAGCGAATATTCCTGGATTATTCCCGTCAGCAGGCAGTAAAACAGGAACTATATCTATTTCTGCTTAAAAAGCGGGAAGAATCGGCGATCTCCAAGTCATCCAATATTGCTATCGCCAGAGTGGTAGACTCCGGTAAAAGCGATCCTTTCCCCTTTAAACCGAAAGGTACCCTCATTTATATAATAGGGTTTATTGCCGGAGTAGTTATCCCCTCCATCTGGATATACCTGCAGGGCCTGTTAGGACGACGTATCAGCAACAAACAGGATATTCTGAATAACACTCCTGTGCCTATACTGGCAGAGATTGGGCATAACAAAGAGAAGGAACTGATTGTGGTAGGCCGTGAATCGCGCACACCGATAGCCGAACAATTCAGGGCTATCCGTACCAATCTGCAGTTTATACTTTCAGGGGAAGGCGATAAGGTGGTCATGCTTACCTCCAGCATGAGCGGCGAGGGCAAGTCTTTCGTGGCTACCAACCTGGCAGCAGTCCTGTCCCTTTCCGGTAAAAAGGTACTTCTGATGGAAATGGACCTGCGGAAACCAAAGATTTCCGAGATGCTGGAATTTAATAACTCCGTTGGATTCAGCACCTATGTAATAGGTAAAAGCACCCTGGAAGAGATCATCAAACCTTCAGGTATCAGTGATAAACTATGGCTGATACCTTCCGGCCCTATACCGCCTAACCCGGCAGAGCTGCTATTGCTTGATAAGACGAACAGGCTATTTGCACACCTCCGTACGCTGTTTGACTATATCATTGTCGATACAGCACCTATCGGACTGGTAACAGATGCGCAGCTTCTGGGCCGCTTCGCGGATGCGACGCTGTACCTCGTCAGACAGGGATATACCTATAAGCAACAGCTGAATATTACCAAAGACCTTTACCAACATAGAAAAATGCCGAAGATCAACCTGATTGTCAACGATGTAAAAACCGGGGCAGGGTATGGCTACGGTTATGGTTACGGATATGGTTATGGCTATGGATACGGGAACGATCAACCGCCAAAGAAAGGTCTGTTTAAGAAATCCCGGAAGCCGGTGACCAAATAACAAGGCACACTTTACACTAATTATTGCATTTCGAAAACATCACCAAAGATGGGTAACAACGGTAAGTTAAACAAAGTAGCCAACGCCAGAATTGCCATTATTGGCCTCGGATACGTAGGATTGCCCCTGGCTATTGAATTTGCAAAAAAGTATTGTACTATCGGATTCGATATCAATGAGGCAAGAGTAAAAGAACTGGCCGCAGGACAAGATCGTACAAAGGAAGCTAACATAGAAGATCTCAAAAAAGTGATTGCCGCCAGGGCGGAAGACAAAGGCTGCGGACTGGCATTCTCGTCATCTGTAGAAGACCTGAGAGAATACAATACCTTCATTGTAACAGTGCCTACGCCGATAGATGAGTTTAAAGCTCCCGACCTCAGACCATTGCTGAAGGCCTCAGAAATGCTGGGACGCATCCTGAAGTCAGGGGATCTCGTGATTTATGAATCAACTGTATATCCGGGGTGTACGGAAGAAGATTGCGTACCGGTACTGGAACGGGTGTCCGGGCTTGTGTTCAATAAAGACTTTTTTGCCGGATACTCTCCTGAACGTATCAATCCGGGAGACAAGATCAATACGCTTACCCGTATCAAGAAGGTGACCAGCGGCTCAACACCAGATATAGCCAGTAGGGTGGATGATCTGTATAGATCTATTATTGATGCCGGCACCCATAAAGCGGCGTCCATTAAAGTTGCCGAAGCCTCGAAAGCTATCGAAAATGCACAGCGCGATGTGAACATCTCATTTGTCAATGAACTGGCCCTCATCTTCGACCGTATCGGTATAGACACCAACGATGTGATAGAAGCCGCCGGTACCAAGTGGAACTTCCTGAAGTATAAACCCGGACTGGTAGGCGGTCACTGTATAGGGGTGGACCCCTACTACCTGGCTCATAAAGCACAGGCACTGGGCTATCATCCCCAGGTGATATTGTCAGGCCGTAGAGTCAATGATCACGTAGGCCATTTCGTAGCAAATAAAGTGGTTAAGCTGATGATTGAAAAGGACCACAAGATTAAAGGTTCCCGCGCCCTGATCATGGGAATCACTTTCAAAGAAAACTGTCCGGATGTACGCAATACACGGGTAGTAGACATTTATACGGAGCTACGTCAGTTCGGACTGGATGTAGACATCTATGATCCATGGGCTGATACACATGAAGTGAAACATGAATATGGCGTAGACGTCCTGAACAAGCTGGATAATACCATCGTATACGATGCCATCATCGTAGCGGTAGCACATAATGAGTTCTTAAAGTTCGACTATCAGAAGATCAAACGTAATAACGGCGTCATATTCGATACCAAGTCCTGCCTTGACAGAACACTGGTAGACGCCAGGCTGTAAATGATCAATGAGAGAGAGCAGGTTGCCAATTTCTGCACGTGTATAATATTCAGGATATGACAGAACTAGTGCATGCGCCGGTAAGAAGAGAAAAGCCTAATTTCTTACAAGTATGGCCAATATTATTGGGGTTACTGGGATATGAGCTGATATCTTTTTTGCCAGGATGGTTAGGTGTGGAATCCCGCTTAATAACTGTGCCATACAGGAGTTTCTTTCTGCTGCTTTGCGTATTTGTAACACTGAGATTACTACCCCAGCGCAGGCCTAAGATCAGCTTTTTTATGGCGCTGATCATGGTGTTCTGGGCCGCATATCTGACCAGGCTTTTTTATGATTCCTTTTTCACAGCCTACCGTTTTGCCAGGCCGGTAGAAGAGTATTGGCTATATGCCTTCTGCCTGGGGTTCATTCCCATATTTGCCTACATGGTACCATTGCGGAGGATAACTATTTATACTTCCATGCTGTATGCTTTCTACCTGGCAGCAGTAGTCAATATAATTGCACTATATACTAATCTGACTACCGCCACTATGAGCGCCTCTGCCGCCAGAATGGTGGGCAATGAGTTCCTGAATCCCATCTCATACGGTCAGCTGGGTACCATGCTGGTGTTACTGGGCGTTTGTCTGCTGATAAATGGTGTGTCTGCCGGAAAGAAGCTATACGCACTGTTCATCTACCTGATGATGCTTACGGGACTGATTAATGTGGCATTGTCAGGTTCCCGCGGACCGTTCATGCAGCTGATCATCACACTGTTATTGCTGGCAGCTTTTAAACTGAAGCGGAAGTATTGGGGGTATGCCGCACTGGCATTTGTAGGTTGTGTGATTACATGTATCGTATTAAGCGCAGCGTTCCCGGTGTTTGACGTGCTGATAGAACGCATCAACACCACCGGTAATACCGGTAATGTGAACGATAACCTCCGTTTACAGGTGCTGACGAACGCGTGGAATGGCTTCCTGGATGAGCCGCTGCTAGGTACTTCCTTTGAAGAAAGAAAATTAGGTATGTATCCGCATAACTATCTCGTAGAGGCTTGTATGACAACGGGGTTCCTGGGAGGCATCATTATGCTGGCAATATATATCCATGCTTTTGTCGGTTCAGTGAAGCTGCTGAAAGACGATACTAAATGTTGGGTCGGACTGCTTTGCATCATGTGCCTTTTATCGGGATTGACAACAGGGAGTCTCTGGGGTGGATTCAAGTTCTGGGCACTGATTACGCTAGTAGATAATCTGCTCTATAAGCCTAGAAAAAGAGTAGTGGTTAATCCGGTTCTTGTCAGGCATCATTTAATAGTTGAACAATGAAATATCTGATTTTTTCCATATTGATAATCGCAGGTAGCATGCTTTGCAAACAGTTGCCGGCACAGCAGAAAGTACAGCTTAAAAGTAGTCAGCCACGCGTTTACCTGTGTATGGATAATGCCGGCAGCGATATGAGCAGTGAGCGCCAGGCCAATAATATGGGTGCTGTTAAGCTGATTGGCGGCGCAGATATCAGTAGTGGAAATACACTGGTGATAAATAGCAAAACACTCATCGCCGCCATCAGGAAAGCATTTCCGGATAGCCTCATGCAGGGTATTGGCGTACTAGACTGGGAAGGAAAGGAGCTGGGTATACTGCGCAGGCAACCGGAGAGTGACCCGGCATTCCAGGATGCAATGAAGAAAATGATGGCAGTACTGTCTATTGCACAACAAACCAGACCTAATGTCTCCTGGGGATTCTATGGTATACCTGTACGAGAGTTCTGGAAGCGGAACAGCGACTGGAAAGCGAGCGGTAACAGGCTATTGCCCTTGCTGCGGCAACAGGATGCTTTGTTCCCCTCTATATACCTGCTGTATAATTCTGCCACTGTCAATAATGTGTTAAGTGGCGATTATACCAAGGATAATGTCAGGCAGGCTGTGACACTCGGTGCAAAGACCGGTAAGCCGGTACTGCCTTTTATATATCACCGGTATCCTGATTTCTCTTTGGTACCACTGAACGTATTCAGGCAACAAGCTCGGGATATTCTTTCAGTGGATGTCAATGGAAACAAAGTAGCAGGTATAGTGTGGTGGGGAGCTGACAGTTACTATTACAGAACAAATAACAAAGTGCTGATGCGGGAAGCTGGTAAGGCACAGGATGCAGGTAAACATTTTAGCGACCTGGTACGCCAGTACTCCGCAGAACTGATAAAAGCCACTAAAGGACAATAACAACAACATGCTGAAAGATATGAGTAAAGCTGCTATCCTACAGGGAAACATACAGATGGTCGATCTGAAGAAGCAATATCAGCAGATCAAGTCTGAGATTGATGCTGCAATCCATGATTGTATTGATAATGCCGCTTTTATTAATGGTCCGCAGGTATCTTCATTTGCAGCAAAACTGGCAGACTACCTGGACGTTCAAAGGGTAGTACCCTGCGCCAATGGTACAGATGCATTACAGATAGCGTTGATGGCACTGGACCTGCAAAGGGGAGATGAGATCATTGTGCCGGCTTTCACCTACGTAGCCACAGCAGAAGTGATTGGACTACTTGGCCTGGTACCGGTGATGGTAGATGTGGATCCTGAGACCTTTAATATCTCGGTTCCGGCAATAGAAAAGGCAATTACACCACGCACCCGGGCAATAGTACCAGTACACCTTTACGGACAATGTGCCGACATGGAAGCTATCCTGGAGCTTGCCTCGTTACATGGCTTATTTGTAGTAGAAGACACGGCGCAGGCAATAGGCGCTGACTATATCTATAAAGACGGGCGCAGGGTGAAAGCAGGCACAATTGGTACCTTTGGTTGTACATCCTTTTTCCCTTCCAAGAACCTCGGATGTTATGGAGATGGAGGTGCGCTGTATACCAATGATGCCATATTCGCAGAAAAAGCAGGGATGATAGCCAATCATGGGCAGAGCAAAAAATATCATCACCGCTATATAGGCTGTAACTCCCGCCTGGATACCATACAGGCGGCTATATTGGAGGTGAAGTTGTCTTACCTGGATGCATATTCCGAAGCGAGAAATAAAGCGGCCATCCTTTATGATACCTTACTTGCAGACATGTCTGAGGTGGTCACTCCTGTCCGCAGCGCAGCTTCTACACATGTCTTTCATCAGTATACCCTGCGTATTACTAATGGCGACCGGGATGCCTTACAGGCGTTTCTGAAAGATAATGGGGTGCCTTCCATGATCTATTATCCGCTGCCACTGAACGAGCAGGAAGCGTTCAAGGGGCTGGGCAGAGCAGAAGGATCATTGCCTATTACTGTACAATTGTGTAAAGAAGTACTCTCGCTGCCTATGCACACAGAATTGACAGAAGAACAACAGGTGTTTATAACAGATGTAATTAAAGCATTTTTTAAAAGATAAAAACAGATGGGATATTATTCACACGAAACGGCGGTTATAGATGAAGGTAGTGATATTGGCGATGGCACTAAGATCTGGCACTTCTGTCATATTATGCCATCATGTAAAATAGGAGAGAACTGTAATATTGGTCAGAACGTGGTTATTTCTCCCGGCGTAGTACTGGGCAGGAACGTGAAAGTACAGAACAACGTGTCTATTTACGAAGGGGTGATCTGTGATGATGATGTGTTTCTGGGGCCTTCAATGGTATTTACCAATGTTATTAACCCCAGAAGTGCAGTCGTACGCAAGTCGCAATATCTCAGAACGCACGTAGGAAAAGGGGCTTCCATAGGAGCAAATGCCACGATTGTATGTGGCCATGATATAGGCGAATATGCATTTATCGGTGCCGGTGCAGTGGTAACGAAGACAGTACCGCCTTATGCATTGGTAGTTGGTAATCCGGCAAGACAGATAGGCTGGATCAGTGAATACGGACATAGATTGGTATTTAATGAAGCCAATATAGCGGTTTGTGAAGAGAGCGGGCAGGAATACCAGTTGGTAAATAATGCTATAAAAAGGATTAAATAAATGACTGACAAAGACAAAGTAAAATTTGCAGTGATTGGCTGCGGTCATATCGGAAAGCGGCATGCGGAGATGATCTGCCGTAATCCCGAAGCCGAGCTGGTAGCACTGGTCGATAACCGTCCCAAACATAAGTTAGGAATCGACAAGTACAGTGTACCTTTTTTCTCATCAGTGGATGATCTGTTGTACTCAGATGTAGCTGCAGATATAGATGTGGTCAACATTGCCACTCCTAACGGGTATCATGCTGAGCAGGCCCTGCAATGCTTGGAAGCGAAGAAAAACATTGTTGTAGAAAAGCCCATGGCGCTTACGAGAAAGGACGCCGAGAAGGTCATCTTTAAAGCCCTGCATGTACACAAGCACCTGTTTGCCGTTATGCAGAACAGGTACTCGCCACCGAGTGTCTGGATTAAAGAAGTTATTGAATCCGGCAAACTCGGGAAAATATTTATGGTACAGCTGAACTGTTATTGGAACAGGGACCACAGGTATTATAAAGGAGATAACTGGCACGGGAAAAAAGACCTGGATGGCGGCACGCTGTTTACACAGTTCTCTCACTTTATTGACATCATGTACTGGCTGTTTGGGGATATTGAAAACATCAAAGCGAGAGTAACAGACTTCAATCACCGGGACTTGACAGAGTTTGAGGATAGCGGCTTCGTGAATTTTAACTTCCTGGAAGGAGGAATGGGTTGTATCAACTATTCCACTTCTGTATGGAATGAGAACCTCGAAAGCTCTATGACAATCATTGCTGAGAAGGGATCTGTAAAGATCGGCGGCCAGTACATGGACAAAGTAGAGATCTGTAACATCAAAGACTATAAGATGCCTGAGCTCGCGCCTACGAATCCGGGGAATGATTACGGCGCTTATAAAGGCTCGGCTGCTAACCACCATTATATCATTGAGAATGTGGTGGATGTGCTGAAAGAGCGCGCTACAATTACTACCAATGCCCTGGAAGGATTGAAGGTGGTAGACATCATAGAGCGGATCTATCAGCAGGCAGAACATTGCTAACAATGAGTAAAAACAGCGTGTTGAAAAGTGTGTCATTAAATGGATATATAACAAGAGTACGGAGGTCGGCTTTTCTGAAGAGCGTGTCAACACTAGCCGCCGGCACTGTACTAAGTCAGCTTATCATTTTTGGCGCTTCGCCTTTTCTGACCAGGATATATAGTCCGGCGGATTTTGGAGTACTGGCGCTTTTTACCAGTATCAGTATGCTAGCTGCCATACTGACCACGGGAAGATATGAACTGGCCATCGGTTTGCCTGAAGCGGAAAAGGAAGCGCTGAATGTATTCGCCTTGACCGTATTGACTGCATTCATGATATCGGCGTGTTATCTGCTGATCATCATGCTGTTGAGGCAGATCGCATGGAAAGCCATACCAGCAGACAGTCTGCTATATCAGCCTGCGATGTACCTGGTGCCTGCATACACATTCCTGGCAGCTAATTACTCCTGCCTGGTGTACTGGAACCAAAGGAAGAAGTCCTATATGGAGGTCTCAGGATCAACGGTGATACAGGCGGTATTTTCTACCCTCATCAACATTGTATTGGGCCTGATTGGTCTGAAGGCGTGGGGGTTGATAGCAGGTTTGCTGATGGGACAGTTGGGAGGTAATGTATTCCTGCTGATAAAGATGCGACAGACCGCCAGCTTTGAAGGCATCAGCCTGACACGCATAGGCTCAGTAGCGAGGAAGTTCATTGATTTTCCAAAGTATATGACGTTCTCTGGTTTGTTACTGACAACGTCGCAACAGGTGGTGCCGATCATATTTTCCTTCCTGTTCAACGCAGCCATAGTAGGCTTCTTTTCACTGGCCAACAGGATGCTGAGAGTACCGAATATTGTGCTGACTACCTCTATCGGCAATGTGTTCAGGAATGATGCAATAGATAGCATCCGCTCGGGCGGACATTTCGGAAACCTGTACATGGCTACGCTGCGTAAGCTGACGTTGCTTTCTGTACCGATATATGCAGTGCTCTGGATAGTATCGCCATTGCTGTTTGTCATCTTCTTCGGGAAGGACTGGGAGGCTTCGGGTTACTTTGCCAGGATCATATGTATTATGCTGGCGCTTGATTTTATAGCCTCACCCCTCAGCACCTTGTTCTATGTGATTGGTAAGCAGAAAGCATATCTATGGTTGCAATGTCTGAACACAGTAACAGGTATCGGCGCATTGTGGGCAGGGGAAGCGTTTTTTAAGGATGCTTACATGTCAATCAGTCTGTTCACACTGACTAACTGTGTGTTTAGTCTGCTGACGATTTATATGACTTACAGGTATTCAAAAGCACAATACCGGCTTTGATACTAGGCCTTCGGATAGGTATCCGGAGATAAGTCACCTGTTTTGTCCTTTCCTATGTCAGAATGAGTTGGTTTATATCTCTCATTTGTACTGGCAGATTCCGTTATTCACAGTTGCCGGACTACAATTGTCTGTCCGTGTACTAAAAAGCGATATAGCATGAAGATTGTAACAATTCTGGGAGCAAGGCCACAGTTCGTAAAAGCGGCTGTCGTTAGCCGCGAAATACAAAAGGACAAGGATATCAGAGAGGTGATCATTCATACCGGCCAGCATTATGATAAAAATATGTCTGATATCTTCTTTGAAGAGATGGAGATTCCATTGCCTGACTATAATCTTAACATCAACGGGCTATCCCACGGGGCGATGACAGGAGAGATGCTGAAGGGAATTGAGGGCATACTGTTAACGGAGAAGCCGGATTATGTCATGGTATATGGCGATACTAATTCAACTATCGCAGGAGCGTTGGCCGCCAAAAAGATTCATATAAAGGTAGCACATGTAGAGGCAGGCCTACGCAGTTTTAACATCCGCATGCCGGAGGAGATCAACCGGATACTGACAGACAGGATATCAGATAAGTTGTTTTGTCCGACGCAGACGGCCGTTGATAATCTGATGAAAGAGGGATATGCAGCATTGGATGCAGCAATATACAAAACCGGAGATGTGATGCTGGACGCCGCATTGTTTTATGCTGTAAAGGCAGCGCAAAAGTCTGACATCATCCAGCGGCTGGGATTAGAGAAATTTATCCTGTGTACAATACACCGTGCCGAGAATACGGATGATCTGGACAGGCTACGGTCAATTGTAGCAGCTATCAATGAAATCTCCTCAAAGACAAGGGTAGTAGTGCCGATACATCCACGTACAAAGAGTATTATCTGCAAGAATAACATACCTGTAGGCTTTGAAGCAATAGATCCGGTAGGGTATTTTGATATGATCAGCCTTATCACCAAAAGTGAGCTGGTCATGACAGACAGTGGCGGATTACAGAAAGAGGCATTTTACTTTGGTAAAAACTGCGTGACACTCCGGGACGAAACAGAATGGGTTGAGTTGGTAGACAACGGTTTTAATGTTTGTGTAGGCAGTGATACCGCCCGCATCCTGGAGGGATATCATACGATGTTGCAGAAGGACAATGACTTCTCTGCAGATTTATATGGAAAAGGTGACGCATCAGCAAAGATCGTTGCCGAACTGCTAAAATAAAGTCCTGAACATTTAATAGCAAGCATTATGAGGATCGTACACTTGTGCAACTACTTTCAGCCAAAACTAGGGTATCAGGAATACTTTTTATCCAACGAGCATTCCAAGATGGGCCATGAGGTAACAGTAGTAACATCCGAAAGATATTTTCCCTTTCCTGACTACGATAATACGGTGTTTCCGGTATTGGGTAAGCGAATTGGTGACCCGGGGGAATTTGACTATGAAGGATTCAGGGTAATAAAACTCGATATTGCTTTTGAGTTCAGCAAGCGGGTATGGCTGAGAGGATTAACCCGGGTATTAAAGCGTATTCAACCGGACGTAGTGATTTGCCATGGTATTGGCAACTTCAATGCATTACGGGCAGCTAAATTGAAAGGCAGACTGGGATTCAGGTTGGTAGTAGATGATCATATGCTGATATCAGAAAAGAATCATTCATTGCTGGGACAGCTGTATTACAAAGCTTTCAACTTCCGTAATATTTATGAAAAGGCAGATAGGATAGTAGGTGTGGCAGACGAATGTGTAGAGTACATCGTAGACCAGTATAAATTCCCACGGTCCAGGGTGGAGATGATTCCGCTGGGTGCAGATATAGATTTGTTCCGCTTTAACAAACAATTAGGTGAAGGTTTCAGGAGGAAACATCGTATAGATCCGGAAGCAGTTGTCATCACTTACACGGGTAAGCATACATTCAAAAAAGGGCCGCATAATATACTGATGGCGTTGGAGAAGCTAAAGGATGTGCTGGGAGACAGGAAAGTGACAGCCTTGTTCATCGGGAATATGGAGAACGCATACGAACAGACATTTAACGATCATGTAGGCCGTGTAACAGACAAGATACAGGTAGTCAGGATAGCGGCAGTGACAAACAAAGAACTGGTAGATATTTATTCAGCCAGTGATATAGCTGTATGGCCAAGACAGGGATCAATGTCTATGATAGAAGCATCCAGTTGTGAAGTAGCAATAGTCTGTTGTGACTTCCTGACGGAACGGTATAAAAACAACAATGGTATTCCTATTAAAGAGGATGATATTGACGATCTGGCGAAGGCATTTGACTTCCTGATCAGGAATGACGAAGAGCGGGTTGCGATGGGCAAGCGCGGACGGGAACTGATTATGAATGAAATGTCCTGGAAGATTATAGCAGAAAGATTTATTAAATAGGTCAGTTGACGACTATGAAGTTATTTATCAACGCGCATAATCTAAGATTTGGAGGAGGCAGGACAGTAGGGTTTAATATTATCAACTATTATGCTTCTCACCCGGAAGTGTCTTCACTGGTAGTGGCAGTTCCGGAAGGTTGTGGTTATGAGCGTTTTGCCGGACATGGAAAGGTGAAACTGGTCGTATTTAATAGGTTATTCAATAGATCTTTATTTAAGATTGTTTCCAATTACCTGGTGTTACCAGTACAGCTGGCAGTGTCCAGACCTGATTATATCCTGAGTCTGGGGAATGTGGCTATCCCTACAGGAAGAGCGCAATTTCTGCTGGTACATCAGCCATATCTGGCATATCCGGAGAGTGCAGTCTGGAAAAGGATACGTGAAGATGATCCACCATTCTACCGGTATATTACCAATATGCTGCGGCTGATAAAGGCAAATCTTCGTTATGTGTCTGTACTTGGTGTACAGACTGAAGCCATGAAAAAAAGACTGAGCCGGCTGTACCGGATACCTGAGCAGCGGATAGTAGTCATTCCTAATGCAGTATCGTTTACCAGCGTATCTGTAGATTCAGATAGTGAAAGACGTGCAGATGAGCAGGATATACGTTTGCTTTTTCTGAGCAAATATTATCCGCATAAGAACTTTGAAATACTATACGAAGTGGGGAAAGTGATTATTGCTAAACAGTTGCCGTTGCGTATAACGGTTACCATTGATAAGACAGAGAACGATGGTAGCCGCAGGTTCCTGGAGCGGATTGAGGAATTGGGACTAGCCAGTGTTATAGTGAACCAGGGAAATGTGCCGTTAGAAGATATACCGGCTGTCTATGGTCAGCATGACGGATTATTACTGCCTACATTTTTGGAGTCTTTTTCAGGGACCTACATAGAGGCGATGCATTTTGGCAGACCTATATTCACCAGCAATATGGATTTTGCCAGGGAAGTGTGCAAGGATGCAGCTTATTATTTCGACCCTGATAACCCCGAGGATATAACGAGCGTGATCATCGAAGCATTCAATGATCCACAGAAGATGAAAAACAAAGTGATTCGCGGAAAGGAACTGATGCAACAGGCAAAAACATGGGATGATATCGGGAAGTTTATCGATACCAGCATTTTGAAAATAGCTAAATAAGTTATCATGTTTAAAGAGAAATGTCTACTTATTACCGGCGGTACAGGTTCCTTTGGCAACGCTGTGCTAAAACGGTTCCTGCATACCGACATCCGGGAGATCCGGATCTTCAGCCGTGATGAGAAGAAACAGGACGACATGCGTAACCTGTTGCGTAGTGACAAGGTGAAGTTCTTCATGGGAGATGTGCGCGACTTCCGGAGTATTGATAACGCAATGGACGGAGTAGATTATGTGTTCCATGCCGCCGCATTAAAGCAGGTGCCTTCCTGTGAGTTTTATCCGATGGAAGCAGTACGTACCAATGTATTGGGTACAGAGAACGTAGTAGAAGCCGCCATCAAGCACCGTATTGAAAAACTGATATGCTTAGGTACCGACAAAGCCGTTTATCCGATTAACGCCATGGGCATATCCAAGGCAATGATGGAGAAAGTGGCTATTTCAAAAGCCCGCCTGCATAGTAAACCCCTCATCACCTGTACCCGTTACGGCAATGTTATGGCGAGCAGGGGTTCAGTGATTCCGCTATTCATCTCACAGATTAAGAGCGGTAAACCACTGACCATTACTGATCCTAAAATGACGCGTTTTATGATGTCACTGGACAACGCAGTAGAATTGGTATTGTTTGCCTATAAGAATGCGAATCCCGGAGACATCTTCGTGCAGAAAGCGCCGGCAGCTACTATTGGTCAGCTGGCACGTGTGCTGATAGACCTTTTTGAGTCCAAAAGCGAGATCAATGTAATAGGCACCAGGCACGGTGAGAAGTTGTATGAGACCCTGCTCACCAGGGAGGAATTTGGCAAGGCAGAAGATATGGGTGAGTTCTACCGCATCGCGGCGGACGATAGGGACCTGAATTATGCCAAGTATTTCTCTGAAGGGAATGAAAAGATCGCGGAAGCGCAGGACTATCACTCCCATAACACCTATCGTCTATCTGATGAAGAATTACGGGAGATGTTGCTGAAACTCGACTATGTACAAGAACAATTAACAAATAGTTATGCCGGCGAAGGTGAATTATATAAAAGGTGATCGCTTTACAGACCATCGTGGATCCTTGCAGTTTGTAAATGAGTTTTCGTTTCCGGACACAAAACGCTTTTACCAGATCACGCATCCGGATACATCGGTGGTACGCGCATGGCAGGGGCATCAGGTGGAAGAAAAGTCGTTTTATGTGGTGAAAGGCCGGTTTGTAATAGCCTGGGTGGAAATTGACGACTGGGAACGTCCATCGGCAGACCTGTCAGCAGCATATACTGTATTAGAAGAGCATGTGCCGGCAGTACTACATATACCAGCTGGTTTTGCCAATGGTATAAAAGCATTGGATCCAGACTCGATACTGATGGTATATTCTAATCTTAGCCTGGAAGCATCTGCAGCAGACCGTTGGTCATTTGATCAGCATTTATGGTTTGACTGGCAGCAGATGTCCATAAACACAATTACAGCATGAAGCGCATAGGAATAACAGGACAGTTTGGATTTGTTGGCAGTTATCTCTTTAACAGGATTAGTCTGCTAAAAGAAGAGTTTACGCTGGTACCCTTCAGACGGGCGTATTTTGAAGATACGATTGCGCTTACACAGTGGGTGTCACAATGTGATGTAATAATACACCTGGCAGCCATGAACCGCCATCCGGATCCGCAGGTAGTTCATGATACCAACCTGGATTTAGTATTGAAGCTATTGGAAGCCCTCGAAAAGGCTCCATCTGCTCCCCATGTAATCTTTTCCTCATCTACCCAGGAAGAGCGCGAGAATCCCTACGGAAAATCCAAAAAGGAAGGAAGGGTACTCCTGCGGGAATGGGCGGCTGAACATGGCGCACCCTTTACGGGTATGGTGATCCCGAATGTATTTGGTCCTTTTGGGAAGCCGTTTTACAATTCGGTAGTAGCGACGTTTTGCTATCAGTTGTGTAATGGTGAACAGCCGCATATTGACAACGACGGGTTACTGAAGCTGATCTATGTTGATGAACTGGCGGATGTCATTATTGCCGCCATCAGGGAAGAACAGGATCATTCTTTACTATTGGTACCACATACCAGTGAAAGTTATGTATCAGAAATACTGGAGAAGCTACAGGCATACCGGCACCAGTATCTTGAAAATGGCATATTCCCGGCATTGCCTGACAAGTTCAGTCAGCAGCTGTTTAACACCTTCCGCAGTTTCATCAACCTTGCGGACTATTTCCCTTATCAATTAAAACAACATGCAGATAACAGAGGCGTATTTGTAGAGATGATCAAACTGCATCAGGGAGGACAGGTGTCCTTTTCCACCACATTGCCTGGCATAACAAGAGGCAATCACTTTCATACCAGGAAAATTGAACGTTTCCTTGTAATAAAAGGCAAGGCGCTGATTGAACTGAGGAAGTACAATACAACAGAGGTGCTGCGCTTTGAATTGGATGGGAACCAACCATCCTACGTAGATATGCCCATATGGTATACCCACAACATTAAAAACATCGGCACAGATGAGTTATACACCGTATTCTGGATCAATGAGTTTTTTGATCCCCAGGATGCTGACACCTATTTTGAAGTAGTATAAAAGCTAAGTATATACCAGTTATGAGCGATACAATTAAAAAACTGAAAGTATTGACTGTTGTAGGAACCCGCCCGGAGATTATACGACTGGCCCGTGTGCTGGCCAGGTTGGACGCATCAGAAGCTATTGAACATGTATTGGTGCACACAGGACAAAATTATGATTATGAATTGAACCAGATCTTCTTTGAAGACCTTGGACTGCGCAAGCCCGATCATTTTCTTGAAGCCGCAGGCAAAACGGCAACAGAGACTATCGGACAGATACTGATAAAAATCGATCCTATATTAGAGGCAGAGCAACCTGATGCCTTCCTGGTGCTGGGTGATACTAACAGCTGCCTTTGTGCCATCCCCGCTAAAAAGAGGCGGATACCTATCTTTCATATGGAGGCTGGTAACCGTTGCTTTGATCAGCGTGTGCCGGAAGAGACCAACCGTAAGATAGTAGATCATATCAGTGATATTAACCTGACCTACTCTGACATCGCAAGAGAGTACCTGCTGCGGGAAGGGCTGCCACCTGACAGGGTTATTAAGACGGGCAGCCCGATGTACGAAGTCTTACATTATTATATGCCCAGGGTGCAGCAATCAGGTATTCTGATCAGCCTGGGTTTGTCTGCTCAACAGTACTTCGTGGTATCCGCACACCGGGAAGAGAATATCAATTCGGATAGAAACTTTGATAACCTGGTAGTGACACTGAACAGCATTGCCACCAGATTTGGTCTGCCAATTATCGTATCTGCACACCCACGTACCAGGAAGATGATTGAAGGCAAAGGAATTACGTTTGATCCGCTGGTCAGGCTGATGAAGCCAATGGGGCTGAGCGACTATATAGCATTACAGTTACATGCAAAAGCTGTATTATCTGACAGTGGAACGATCTCCGAAGAGTCGTCTATTCTCAATTTTCCTGCACTCAATATCAGAGAAGCACATGAGCGTCCGGAAGCTATGGAGGAAGCAGCAGTGATGATGGTCGGGTTAAATCCGGAACGTATTATGCAGGGACTGGAAGAACTGGCTTCTCAGGCAAGAGCGGAAGCCCGTACGTTGAGACTGGTAGGAGATTACAGTATGCCGAACGTGTCAGAAAAGGTAGTGCGTATCATCCTGTCCTATACCGATTATGTCAATAGAACAGTATGGAGCAAAAACCAGTAATATGAACAGGGAAAAAACCTTCTGGGTAGTGACAGAGCTATTCTTTCCGGAGGAGACCTCTACGGCTTATATTATGACGAAGATAAGCCAGCAGGTAGCGGGAAAGCGGAAAGTGCATGTATTGTGCGGACCGGCTGCTTATCAGCAGTCGAATATCATTGCGGAAAATGAGCAGCTGGAGAACATTCAAATTACTCGCGTTAAGGCAGGTGGTCTCAATAAAGATAAGCTGTTGCAACGCACCTGGCGTCTGATCACGATTAGTCTCAGACTGGCGGTTGCCTTATTCCGTAAGGCAAAAAAGGGAGACGATGTACTACTGGTTACCAATCCGGCCCCGCTGCTATTACTTGCTGCCAGGATCTGCAGATGGAAGGGATTGAAAAGTTATACCATTGTACATGATGTGTTCCCGGAAAACCTTGTAGTGGCAAAACTGATTAAACCTGCCAGCCTCTCTTACCGAATATTAAGAAGCATATTTAATGCTGCCTATAGCAGGATGTCCATATTGCTGGTATTGGGCAGGGATATGAAAGCACTATTTGAAGAGAAACTGGCTGACTACCGCAAACGGCCAGACATACATATTATTGAAAACTGGGCGGATATTGAGATAGTCAGTCCGGAGTTGAAAACGGGCAACGCCCTCGTGCAAGGACTGAAAATTAGCGACAAGATCATTTTCCAGTTTGCTGGTAACCTGGGGCGAGTACAGGGATTGCAGGAACTATTTGCTATTATCAAGGAAGTTGATAATCCCCTGCTGCATTTCATGTTTATTGGTGAAGGCGCTTGTAAGAAAGAACTCCAGGGTTACATACAGCAGCATCAGCTGCACCATGTAACGATCCTCGACTCTTTTCCAAGAAGCAAGCAGCAGGATTTTCTAAATGCAGCAGATGTAGGCATTGTCTCACTACAGGATGGAATGGTAGGGCTGGGCGTACCTTCTAAATCATACAACATATTGGCGGCGGGCAAGCCTATTCTCTACATAGGAGACCGTACGGGAGAGATCGGCCAGATGGTGGAAGAGCATGAAGTTGGTTGGTGCTTCAGGCTGACAGAACGGGAGGCTTTACTCTCATTCTTTAACTCCTTCTCACATGCTTCGCTGGCAGATTTGGAAATGAAGGGGCATAGGGCCAGAAGTCTGGCGGTGAATGTTTATTCAAAAGAAAGGATACTGAACAGGTACACGCAAATATTAACTGTGACATGAAGGAAAGCGTACTGTTAACAGGAGCGTCAGGCTTTTTGGGGCAGCAATTATTGCAGACGCTGCGGCCCGCTTACTCATTCACCACGATAGGGAGGGGAATAGCAAAAGGGCCTGAACCGCACATTCAGATTGACCTATCCCGGGAAAGGACAGATCAGCTGCCGGCATCACAGATAGTCATCCATTGTGCCGGAAAGGCGCACATGGTACCTGCTACGCCTGAAGAAGCGGATGATTTTTACCAGGTGAACTTTCATGGAACGGTTCATCTATGTAATTCGCTGGAATCTTCGGATGCAATACCTGTTTATTTCATCTTTATCAGTACCGTGGCTGTGTACGGAGTAGATGAAGGAGTTGGAATAACAGAGCATCATGCTTTAAATGGAGATACGCCTTATGCAAAAAGTAAGATACGGGCAGAACGTTTCCTCATAGAATGGTGTGGTGAGCGGGATGTGCAACTGCTAATACTTAGATTGCCACTCATAGCAGGTCCACATCCCCCCGGAAATCTGGGAGCGATGATCAGAGGAATCGCATCGGGAAGATACCTGAGCATCGGAGATGGTTCCGCACGCAAGAGCGTCGTATGGGGGGCAGATGTAGCTGCTATTCTGCCTGCTGCAATGCGTATAGGTGGTATATATAATCTGACAGATGGGTATCATCCCAGCTTCAGGGAATTGGAAATCGCTATCGCAACGGCGCTCAAGAAAAAGACACCGGCAGCTATGTCTATGAAGATGGCCAGGATGATTGCACGCATAGGCGATTGGCTAGGGAAACGGGCACCTGTAAATGGTGATAAACTGCGCAAGATTACCGCAACGCTGACATTCGATGATGCGAAAGCCCGAAAAGCATTAAACTGGCATCCGTCGAGGGTTATTGACAAGTTATCGTCTGTATTATGATGTATTTAGTATATGCTGTAATGTTTTTCCTGTTGCTGATAGCCTATTTCAAAATAGCCGACAGGTATAACATTATCGACAAGCCAAATGAAAGAAGCTCGCATGCTAACGTTACCATCCGTGGCGGCGGCATTATCTTCATTATAGCAGCCCTGGTTGCTGTGGGACAGCATTTTACTGAGTTCTGGCTACCCGTGCTGGGCATAGTGCTTATCGGCGTAATAAGTTTCCTTGATGATATTTATACTTTGCCTAATAAGGTAAGATTGCTTGTACACTTGGTAGCGGTAACGTTGTTGTTCTTATACCTTCATGTATTGTCTTTACCGCTGCTGGTAGTAATAATGCTATATATACTTGTGATTGGTATCATCAATGCATACAATTTTATGGATGGCATTAATGGAATCACCGGGTTGTATAGTCTGGTAGTGTTGGGCGGACTTCAATTCGTTAATCTGCAGCAGGCCGCATTTATAGCGCCGGATATGATATGGTTACCCATGATAGCGTCAGTAGTGTTTCTCTTCTTTAATTTCCGCAGGAAGGCAGTCTGCTTTGCAGGTGATGTAGGTAGTGTCACCATTGCTTTCTGGATAGTGCTTTTGTTGCTGGATCTGATATTGACAACCGGTGACTGGCTGTATATATTGTTTCTCAGTGTATATGGTGTCGATTCAATATTGACGATAATACATAGGTTGCTCTTACAACAAAATATATTCAAGGCCCACCGCCTGCATTTCTACCAGATACTTGCTAATGAGCAGAAAGTGCCTCATCTGGTAGTTTCTACAGGATATGCTTTGATACAGGCGTTGATTATTATTTTACTGATTAATGGTCAGTTGGCGCTAGGGCAGCAATGGATAAAGGGACTCACAATACTGCTGCCACTGGTACTCATTTACGTAGGGTTAAAAGGTAAGCTGATGCAGCCCCGTTTAAAATAGAATATGATGGAAACGTGTCTAATATATGGTACAGGCGGACATGCATTGACAGTGGAAGAACTGGCCATTAAGGAAGGATACCGGCTGATTGCCTACTTCGATGATAATGTAAAGGTACAGCAGCAGTACAGGGATAGGATGGTTCTGAAATATGACAGTATGTTCAATCATGAGTGTCCGGTAATTATTGCTATAGGCAACAACGCAGCAAGAAAGCGAATTGCAGCAATAGTTGCACATCGGTACTGCACGCTGAAAGATCAATCAGCTATTATCAGCAAGACTGTGTATATAGGTAAAGGTACCGTGGTAATGCCTGGTTCGGTTATTCAGGCAGATGTGCAGATAGGTCCGCATTGCATCCTCAATATTGGCAGCGCAGTAGATCATGAAGTACAGATTGGTGCATTTGTACATGTTGGTCCAAAGGTGTATATAGGCGGTGGCGCCGTCATTGGGGAAGGGGCAAACATCGGTGCCGGCACTATTGTGATGCGCAATGCAGTTGTCCCTCCATGGACTGATGTGCCTCCCAACCGTGTTGTTATATGATGTTATGATTTGAAGGTAAGGGTTACTCTAATGTACCTTTCATTTCGATAATCAGCAACCTGAAGAAAAATTGGTCGATTGTTAATTCCAGGAAAAATTCCGGTTATGATGAAAATAAAAGATTATCTGAGATCGTTAAAGCGTGAACTGCATATGCGTTCAGGGAAATCTCCCAGGACACGGGTACAACTGCGGTTGCACAGGGAAAGACACGGCTCTGACTATGGTGGATGGGTAATAAAAGCAGGCTCTGTTAACCATGACAGTATCATTTATTCAGTAGGGATCGGCAATGATATTACATTTGATCTTTCCGTTATCGATAAGTATGGCGTAAAGGTGCACGCGTACGATCCTACACCGGAAGTAAGAGATTGGTTGGCAGCACAGCAGTTACCGTCCCAATTCCTTTATAATGATGTAGCACTATCAGACAATGATGGCCATATAAAGTTCTACAAACCCGCAAATCCTGATTATATATCCCACTCTAGTGTGGAGATTAATAATCGGAATGCATACCTCGAAGTGCCGGCAAAACGTCTGCAAACCATCATGAAAGAAAATGGTCATGACCATATAGACATACTCAAGATAGATATAGAAGGGGCAGAGTACCCTGTATTGAAAGACATCCTGGAGTCAGGCATAAAAATTGAGCAAATTCTCGTCGAATATCATCACTTCTTTGATAATATTTCAGTAGCTGATACAGAAGAGTCAGTAGCATTGCTGAATAAATATAACTACAGAATATTTTACATTTCACCATTAGGATACGAATATTCATTAATGCGTACTGAGCAGTAACACCATACTTTTATATGAAGACGAATTAAAAGACCGGAAAGCCATAGCAATTGATTGTCAGTCGAATAGTTAACTATGTTCTACATGGTAGTAATATTACTATTTTCTCACGTTAATATTATTACGAATAAGTATTTTTTACATATCTTTATCAGTATCCGGGCTTCTGGCAGTTGCCCGGTCATGAGATGCATTGACTAACCTGACTATTTAACAATCCTATGAACAAGCCAGAGTGCAGCCGCCTATATAAGGTAGCTACTAAGCATGTCTGTGCCTTATTGCTCTGTTTTTGCCTATCGTTGTCAGGCCTTTATCGGGTAAGCGCACAGGATATAGAACTGAAAAATCCGTCGTTAGAAACGAAAGTATTATCATCGATGCTACCCGATGGCTGGAAGAGGTTTGAACAATCTCCAGACGTACAGCCGGGTGCATGTGGTATCACCCAATCTCCGTATGCAGGAAACACTTATATCGGCATGATGGCCAGTCCCGACTGGAGTGAGCGCATTGTACAGGAACTGGTAACTCCTTTGCAAGCAAATAAGACGTATACTGTATCCTTTAAGCTTGCATATCCACCTGAATACTTTTCTTCCTCGGTATGCAGCGGATCATTCGCTATCTACGGCGCTAACGAATTGACCGAGAAAGGAGAGATCTTATGGAAATCACCTGCCATAATGCACCAGGATTGGAAGCCATACACTGCTGTATTTTCAACTACTAAAGCTTACAAGTACTTCATTACTGGCCCATATATGGATACTATCTGTCACAACGCCTATCGGGCAGTGTTGTTAGACGATTTTTCGCCTTATATGCGCGAGGTGCCCCAGATTATTGTACAGGCCCGTAACAGCTGCAAGGGCGAGCAAACAGGTAGTGCCACTGTGCGGGTAAAAGCTGGTCAACCACCGTACAGATACAGGTGGGAACCTGGTAACTTCAGCGATTCAATTGTAAAGAACCTGGAGAAGGGAACTTATAAGGTAACAGTTACAGGGGCGAACGGCGCTGCGGCAACTACCTTTGTTGCTATTGGAGAGAACGAGCTGACTGCAGATGTGACCTCTTCGGCACCTATTTGTCATGGTGATACAAATGGTATTATCAAGCTGAATATATCAGGTGGCGTAAGTCCCTATGCATTCAGTATTGACGGAGGAGTATCCTATCAGGATGAACCCCTCTTTGAACATTTGAAGGCAGGCAATTATGACATTGAAGTGAAAGATGGCTTTAACTGCATACTGAACGTAAATAACTTTACCATCACTGAACCAGAACCAATGGAAATCACTGCTGCTAATGCCAGTGCAGTTAGTTGTAGCAGCGTAAAAAATGGCAGTGTGGAACTGTTGGTGACTGGTGGGGTAAGTCCTTATATCTATGAAATATCAGGGCAGTCCAGGGGATATGACAATGTGGTTTCCGGGCTTGACGCCGGTGATTATATCTACCGCGTTTACGATCAGCATAACTGTTATGTAGAAGGAGAGACGGTTATCAATAAGGAGTGGCGGGACTGTGCGGTCTTTATGCCAAATGCCTTCAGTCCGAATGGCGACGGTATGAATGATATATTCCGTGCAAAAGTACATGATGCTGTCACTGAGTTCAGAATGGCCGTTTATGGCAGATGGGGACAATTGATCTTTGAAAGCCGTAATCCGAATGTAGGTTGGGATGGTACTGAAAGAGGTTCAGGATTACCGGCAGGTAGCTACTTATGGGTAGTAACCTATACGGACAGTAAGCTGCAGGAAATACAGCAAAAAGGCACACTTGTGCTGGTACGGTAGCATAGATTGCAAAATGCCTGAACGCACAAGGGTTGTGGCCATTCCGGCAACAACCCTTGTACATATTGCTTGTTGTAAATAAGGTAAAGAGGCTAACTTATTTTACATGCTGATTCATTTCTTTAGCCAGCTCGAACATGGAGATCTGGTCTTTTCCGTTGAATACTTTCTTCAGTTTCTCATCTGCGTTGATCAGACGTTTGTTCTGTGCATCCTGTAAATTATGTTCTTTAATGTAGTCCCAGATCTTTTTAGTGATCTCGGTCCTTGGCAGCGGATCACTACCAATAACAGCTGCCAGTTCCGCACTTGGAGTCAGAGGGGCTTTAAGGCCTTTTCCACCTGATTCTTTCGCTGGGGCTGCTTTAGTGGTTTTTGCTGCTGGTTTTGCTGTTGTTTGTTTTGAAGTAGGCATTGTAAACCTTTTTTATGATTGTAATACCCAACGCAACACCAAATACTATGCCCCGTTTGGGTTTTAACGGCTTTTGGCAGTGAAACTGGTAGAATAATTATTCTACCTTCGTAATATTAGTCTGAAAAATATATACATCCTTTACCAATGACACCTTCGCCTGTTAAACAAATGATACTCAATGAGGATACTCCAATATATCAATTAGGCATCTGTGCTGCCCTTTTGGCTGCATTGGGCTTCATTATCTATCTGGTCGAAATACCATACCTCCTGCTGGCTGTGCTGGGATGGATCGTAATAGCCTGGCGTATCGTGGAGTATTCCCGCGGTTACCATGCTGTATACCTGGAAGAAGGGTATATCATTATATACAACCTGTTCCGCAGAAAGCGTAAATACATTCCATTTACTGATTTCCATACTATGGTGCTAAGTCCGCGGACTATCCAGTTCCCTGGTGTCTACCGCTTCGTCATACACTGCTCCGACGGTCCGAAATATGCATTCGTGATTCGTGATACGCATAATACTTCGCAAGGAGCCTTTGGCATATTTCAGACTAATAGCCAGATCAGTGCCTATCTTAACAGCGCTGTCAGACATTTTATAGATGGAACATGGATCGGGTCAAAACACCCATTTGGTTAAAGTCCCACATGGTATAGTCGGTTAGGATGTATTATTTTAGAGGTACATCTTCCAACGCTATGTATCTGTACCCACTCCTAAAAAATACCCACCTGATCTTCATTTTCCTGATATGTGCTTTTCTTCAGGCTCACCAGCCAGCTAAACCCCGTTTTCGTGCGCTTGCCCTGGCTGAGAAGGGCGGTCATCATTTATCCTATTCAAAGGCTGCACGCGTATGGCTGAATCAATTGGCAGCTGACAGCAACTTCACCATTGACTACATCGACAATACAGACCGTATTGACAGTGCTTTTCTGTCAGATTACCAATTGTTCATTCAGCTGGATTACCCACCTTATGGATGGACGGAACGGGCGGTTAAGGCCTTTGAGCAATACATAAACGAGGGTAGGGGAGGCTGGGTCGGTTTCCATCATGCCACTTTACTAGGCGAGTTTGATGGTTATAGTATCTGGCCATGGTTTTATGCGTTTATGGGCCAGATCCGGTTTAAAGACTATATCCCTGATTTTGCAACGGGACACGTATGGGTCGAAGATACGGTTCACCCCGTCATGAAAGGATTGCCGGCTGTTTTTACGGTACAGACCGAGGAGTGGTATACCTATGATAAAAGTCCGCGGCCACAGGTAAAGGTGCTTGCCAGGGTAGACGAACAATCCTACAACCCTCCGTCCGACAAAATAATGGGCGACCACCCGGTAATTTGGACCAACCCTGCCTACAAATCCAGAAACATTTACATCTTTATGGGTCATTCGCCGGATCTTTTCCAGAATAAAGCCTATCTGCAGCTCTTTAAAAATGCAATTTTCTGGGCTTCTGGGCTATAATCAGCGTCTTTTTATGTCATTGAATTGTCAGTTTTCCTCTTTGCGGAAACTTTTTAAGAGAATCTGAGACATTTTTTATCACCTGAAAAATCATACGAAGAATGTATTGACTGAAAATGACACCAAACGGTTTCTTATGAGCAAATCCAATAAATGCCCTGTAAATGTGCTGAAATATTTTTATGCATGTTTACGCAATGCTTTAACTGCGTATTTATACATACAACAAACGTGTCAGCCTACACCGTCCGCTTGCAGTAACAATAAATTTTCGTTAACCAAGGATTAACAACTTTCTAATTAGCAAAGTCTTAATATTGCATTAACAATCCGTGTGAGGGTAGCCCCAGTTGCCAAATAGGATTCGACAACTGGGGTTAACAAACAATGGATGAAAGACCGGCTTTCCATTCATGGTTGGCCGTTTTTTTTTGTAATAATCTCCTCTGCATAAACAAAAGAGCGTTCAATTTGAACGCTCTTTCTATTTGGATAGGTACTTCTTAAACGGCTACTGATAAAGGCTGCCTTAGCTTACAAGCCCTGGCATCCCGACTGCCGGCTTCACTAACAGCTATCTGCCAGGTAGTAAACCCAGGATACAGATCAGGGCTATAAGCCTTACAGGCAAATAAAACCTCCGGTTTACCTCCCAGTCCTTCTAATAACAAATGTTGCATTCCTAATGATCTGCCTAGCAGTAACGCTTCATGTAATAATAGTCGTAACGGACCATCAAAAAGGAAGTTCTCATGTGTTGCCGCCAGGTGCAACTGCATCAAGTCATTACAGAAGGTGAGCAATGCACCGCCTGTGGTCTGCGCACCCTGACCTGCCAGTAATAAACTGGTATCAAAGCCTCCGGGACGTAGCATCTGTCTGAACCAGGCTTTATCATAATGATCAGCAGAACCAGGATTAAGGGCTGCCATGTTGCGGCGAAAGATAGCGCCAAAATCATCAACATCCTGGATGGCCACCGCCTGCCGAACTGTATATCCCTTGCGTTTCAACTGCGATACATGGTTGCTAAAGCCTTCTCCGAAATGTTCCCTGCGCATTTCTACTGCATCGCCCACCTGCAAGAGCAGGCTTTCAGCATGCTTACGCAACACGCCCAGATTTATAGGTTTAAAGTTCTTATGGATTAAAGGATGTAATCGTACTGTTACACTGATGATCGTATGCTGCTCAATAAAAACCCTCAACACACTTTCAAAACGCTCCTGCATACCGCTGTTCAGCAATGCGAAATTCGTGCTGCACAGCGGACCTGCATAACTGTGAAGGGAGTACTGACGTACGCCATTGGACTCTCCTTCGTTCTTTCTGATAACGGGTAACGCAATGAATTCGGTTTCTTCTTCATAGACTAACAGCAACGGCTCGCCATCTGCAGCCGTGCTGTGATAGTGCCAGGTATGATGGAAGTCAGACATGTGAGCGTTTCTTACGAAACGGTCCCACCGCCTGTTATCATAAATGGTCACAACATTAAAAGACATCATTAAAACTGATTTTTCAATAAAGAATCTAAAAACGTACCGGCAAAATGTCCAGATGGTTTTTAATAATGGTATTCGGTTCGTTAAAATGTTTTTTAACGTTAATGCATGATTTTTAATAATATGGTTAACCGGGGTGTCTGCTGCCGCTTATACCAAAACTAATATGGTATCGTTTTTGTAAAAGCAGCCGATAGTTGCTAAGATAATCTGCATTCTATGAAAAGCCAACAGTGACAGAGTAAGTTTCTATCTTTCTTGTCCCATAGTTAACCATCAAAGACTCAACCACTATGCCAGTAGAGTAATTATTTGTAAACCAACTATATGGAGCATTTTTACAAAAAAACTATGCTCCAATATATTGGAGAACTATAACCGCATATACGAAATACTGGAGCTGTAGCCCGGATCACAAATATAGTGACTCGGGGGATCTATTCATGTAATTGTAATGGAACTATGGATTTGTTAGCTTTGATCGAACTGTTATTACCGGAAGGGACCTTGCCGGAAGTACAGTCACAGAATGGAAGAATAGAATGGAAAGAAGCAATAGGCAATATCAAAAATGAAGATGACCTGTTTGCATTTATAAGTAGTGTATTGCAACCCTATCTGCATACCCTCTCGCTGCTAATCGGCGTGGCGGATGTAAATGGGCATATCAGCCACTGGTGGCGCAAAACGGACGGATTAACATTGTTGCCACTACCCAGAAAAGTGAGTGAACATTTCATGCAGGACAACATCTCAGGTGTACTGGAAATGTACGCGCCTGACAGAAGATCGGCCTTGCAGACAACCCTCTTTAACAGCGGTGTTAGAGAAATGTTAATGGTACCGCTTCGCAACCATACCAGTAGCTTCGGTTTTTTGTGTATTCTGGCTAAACATCATAACACATTCCCCAAATCGTTGCAGATCGCGGTAAACCGCTACGCCGGATTGTTCGCCGCAGCTACATTAAAACTGTTATTGCGCGAGGCACTACCCCAATGGCTCGAAGAAGAGGACATGAATGACGGGGACGAACAGGAACTCTTCGTGCACAACGAACTGCTACCGGCCAAATTAGTCAGCGGTATCGCACTGCGCCCCGCAATAAAGCAAGTCAGACAAGTAGCCCCCACCGACGCCACTGTCTTATTGACTGGCGAAACAGGTACTGGTAAAGAGCTGTTCGCAGAAGCTATTCATCTATCGTCTCTTCGCCGGCACAAGGCATTTGTAAAAATAAACTGCGCTGCACTACCGCCACAATTGATAGAATCTGAACTATTCGGTCATGAGAAAGGTGCCTTTACCGGCGCTTTCCACCGCCGCATCGGTAAGATTGAGATGGCTGATGGTGGTACATTGTTCCTCGATGAAATTGGCGAACTTCCCCTCGATATGCAGGCAAAACTGCTCCGGGTAATCCAGGAGAAGGAGATCGAACGTATAGGGGGCAGTGATACCATTCCTGTAAATGTACGTATCATCGCTGCTACTAACAGACGGCTGGAGGATGAAATACAGCTCGGCCGATTTCGCCAGGACCTGTATTACCGCCTCTACGTATTCCCTATACATCTGCCGGCATTAAGAGAGCGTCGCGAAGATATTGCGCTGTTATTGCAACACTTCGCACGCAACGCTGCCAGAAAGTATGGTAAACCTATACGTCCAATTGCACCTGCCTCCGTCATGGCGCTGGTTGATTACCATTGGCCAGGCAATATCCGGGAAATGGAACACATGGTAGAAAGGGCAGTAATCGCTAATGATACTCCACTGATCACGATTGATGTCCCTACAGGGAATAAAGCGCTGCCAATGGAGGATGGCGCTGGTTCTCCGCTGCTTACCTTAGCGGAGACTGAACGGCAGACCATCATACGGGCGTTACGCTATTCCAATGGAAGAATCAGAGGGCCGCAGGGTGCCGCTGACCTATTGGACATAAAACCCACCACCCTGGAAGCCAGGATGAAAAAACTGGGTATCGTAAAGGAGCATATCGTGCGTTAGGTGCTATTATTTACTCATAATGCCCCCCATAGCCAATCGCAAATTTTACCAGCGCATTGGGACCGGATAACTGCAGCTTTTTGGTGATGTTATGCCGGTGATTGTCCACTGTGCGTACACTGATGCATTTGTAGGAAGCAATATCCCGGCTGCTCATACCCCTGGCAATCATGTCAAGGATCTTTGCTTCCGTCTTGCTCAACCGCTCGTTAATAGGATACCTGCCTTCCACAGGCAGCTGACGTATCAAGGTCTCCCTGACCACACCAGTCTCCCGGATATGATGATACCGGTTCAGACGGGACTGGATACTCTTCAGCAACTCTTCCCCGGTGAAAGGGAATACCAGGTAGTCATCTGCACCAAGGTTCATACCCTTCCGGATGTTGGAGGATACATTCAGCCGGTTGAAGAGAATGAACGGCAGATGTTTCAGTGAAGGATCATCCCGTAGCAAGATCAGAAACTGGTAGCCCGAGGCATCAGTGACTAATACATCACATACGATCAGGTCAGGTTGCTGCATGCCGGCAACGTGAACTGCTTCTGCAACCGTATTGGCTGTTAGAACGTCATAACTAGGCATCAATAGCTGGCGGAACTTCCTGAGAATAGCAATATCTCCTGTTACCAGCAGGATTTTAGAATGAGGGGCCTCCTGTAGGCTGGAGGTAGCCAGATAAGGTGTATTCATGGTACATGGTTTATTCCCGGTTCTTCCAGGAATGCTTTATTAGGTTAATATTCGGCTGTTAATGGCTATTAAATCCGGCCAGGCTTTTATGCCTTACATGACAAGGGTAATTAGAATAATAACAAGTAGTAAGGCTTTGGAAGAAAGATATGGGATTTTTTCTCTTTTAAATAAAAGCAGCGTGCTGAAATAAAGTTAATGAATTTATTGCAACTAATTGATTTTGTAGATAAAAAAGGCAATATCCTGACGATATTGCCCTGGCAGTAAGCAGCATACTTCACAGTGCTATAACCGCCCATCTACCAGGTCACGGTCAATACAAGCCTTGGTGTCGAAAATAACGGCATTCCGGCTGCTGAACTTCTTAAAATCAAAGGTCAGGAACTCGTTATGTGCCACCGCTATCACCATCGCGTCAAACACTTCATGACCTTCCAGCTTGTTTGTAATAGTGATACCATACTCTCTTTTCACCTCTGCTGCATCGGCCCATGGATCATACACCGTTACATCCAGGCCGTATTGCTGCAGTTCATGATGGATGTCTACTACCCGCGTATTACGTACATCCGGACAATTCTCCTTAAAGGTAATACCCATAATCAGGGCGCGGGCACCTTTGATCTTATGGTCCTTTTCTATCATCAGCTTCACTACCTTGTTCGCTACAAAGTAGCCCATCTGGTCATTCACCCTTCTTCCTGACAATATAACCTGGGGATGGTAACCAAGTGATTCCGCTTTGTGCGCCAGATAGTACGGATCGACTCCGATGCAATGACCCCCAACCAGTCCAGGTTTATATCGCAGGAAGTTCCATTTTGTAGACGCGGCCTCAATCACGTCATTCGTATCAATACCGATACGGTCAAATATCAGTGCCAGTTCGTTTACAAAAGATATATTCACATCCCGCTGCGCATTTTCTATTGCTTTTGACGCTTCAGCCACTTTGATACTAGGGGCTTTATGCGTACCTGCCGTAATAATAGACGCATACAATTCATCAATACGGGTTGCAATTTCAGGGGTAGAGCCACTGGTTACCTTTTTGATGCGGGTAAGGGTATTGATCTTATCCCCTGGATTGATCCTTTCCGGTGAATAGCCCACAAAGAAATCCTGGTTGTAACGTAGTCCGGAGTGTTGCTCCAGTACCGGCACACAGTCCTCTTCTGTACATCCCGGGTATACGGTGGATTCATATACAACGATATCCCCCCGCTTCAGAATACCGCCCAGCATAGCAGATGCTGCCAGCAGGTAGGTCAGGTCGGGCGACTTAAACTCGTCTATTGGCGTAGGAACTGTAACAATAAATATCTGGTGTGCTTTCAGATCCTCCGTATCGAAGGAAAAACGCAATCCTTTGCCGGCAGTGGATTGTTTGCCGGCTGCCAGTACGGTATGCAGTGCATCAATATCCGCTTCCCTGGTTTTATCCTGCCCGTTGCACAATTCCTGTACGCGTGTTTCATTAATGTCAAATCCCAGTACGTCGTACTTCCTGGCAAATTCAATCGCAAGGGGCAGGCCCACGTAGCCAAGGCCGATTACTGCTATCATGTCGAATATATTACTTGATCACCTGTGCGGCGGTCGTCAGCGTCTTATTTTTAAAAGGGTAGTGCTCGAGTAGTTTGACCAGTTTTTTGTCTTTCGCAATCGATTTAATCGCCTGCAGATGTTTGTCATGGTGCAGATCGGTTCCGATAAAGTCTACCAGCTCCTGGTCAATCAGCCATTCTGCCGCTTTTTGTATATGGCGGCCGTAGTACCCTGTCAGCGACAGCAGGTTGACCTGAAGGTGGCACCCGCGCTGTTTAAAAGTCCGGTATTCCTCCGTTTGCTGGTGGTAGTAATTGTAACGTTCCGGATGTGCCAGTATAGGCCGGTAGCCTAATGCGGCCAGATCAAACAGCCACTGATGCAGCTGCGGAGGTGCACACATGAAAGATATCTCTACCAGCAGCAGCTCTCCGTTCAATGTCAGCAGCCTGGAAGATTTCATCAGCTCCTCAAAGTATTCATCCATATAATACTCTGCCGCATGATGCAGGCTGACAGTAGAACCTTTGGCCAGCAGTGCTTCTTTTACTGACTGGAAAGGAGCGCTGATGGTCTCGGCAGAATTTGGATAGCGGTCAATAATAATATGCGGTGTAGTGATAACCTTCTGAATGCCTAATTCATGCAATGTTTCAATAAAACGGACAGAGGTATCCACATCCTGCACGCCATCATCTACTGCCGGTACCAGGTGGGAATGGATATCAGTCTCTATTCCGGCAAGGAACGGAATATTTGCATTGGTGGTATCAGACTTCTTGCGGAAAAAAAACATCATTTTAACGGGTCTGGTATATGAAGTTATGCTTCAAAATCGAGGGAAGCTACAATCTGTTCGAGGTACTTTTGATCAGTTTCATCGAAATGATTCAGTAGTTCGCTGTCTACGTCTAATACACCAATAACCACGCCATTGCGGATTACAGGGACTACTATTTCTGACTTTGACAGGCTGCTGCAGGCAATATGGCCAGGGAATGCCTCCACATCAGGAACAACAAGGGTCTTCGCCGCTGCCCAGCTTGCGCCGCATACACCGCGCCCCTTTTTAATACGGGTACAAGCTACCGGCCCCTGAAAAGGGCCTAATACCAGCTCGTCGCCTTTTACAAGATAAAAACCTACCCAGAACCAGTTAAACTGCTCTTTGAGTGCAGCGACCGTATTTGCCAGGTTTGCAATCAGATCGGGTTCCCCCGTAATGAGTGCATCAATCTGCGGAATAATAGATTGATATTCTGCGGTCTTGTCGCCTTTAATGATACTCAGATCTTCTGCCATAATTGCAAATATAGTGAAACTTGAAGGGAGCTATGCAAAACCACTGCAGGGGAAAGATAAAATGAACAAACCGAAAAGATAAAATGAACAAATAAATACGTAATTTGGAATCATAAGTTTTAACCCATAGCTGCCGTCAGCAATGTCCCTATTGAAAATCCATCAGCCAGAATTTGTAAACGTTACTTTAAAAGACACCTGTTATGATGACTATTCACTCCCCGCCGGGTAACGGCCTGTTATTGCTATAAGGATGCTTATGTTAGCCGGGATTCGTTTACATAAAATATGAACCATATATTTGTCATTGTATGAAAGCACAGGTAATATTGGTGAATGAGCACGATGAGGAAACAGGATTGATGGAAAAAATGGAAGCACACGAAAAAGGTCTCCTGCACAGGGCCTTTTCAGTTTTTGTTTTGAATGATAAAGGAGAGATGTTGCTACAACAGCGCGCACTCGATAAATATCATTCCGGAGGCTTGTGGACCAACGCCTGCTGTAGTCATCCCCTCCCGGGCGAAACCGTGGAAGCCGCCACACACCGGCGTCTTGCAGAAGAAATGGGCTTTGATTGCCCGTTACGCGAACTATTCCAGTTTACTTACCGCACAGAATTTGACAACGGTCTGATTGAACATGAATACGACCACGTATGGGTAGGCTTCTATAACGGAGAGATCCACCCAGATCCCATTGAAGTACACGCATTTCATTATTTACCAATAGATGAAATCCTACGGCAGCTTACGGCAACTCCTGAGCAATTCACCAGTTGGTTCAGACTGGCCTTTCCAAAAGTAATTGATCAATTAAGGGAATGATGTCCCTTTAACCCACTTAACCCACTTTTTACTATGCCAACGATCACCTTGCCTCGGATAATCTATCCGTTCCCCTCCCTTATTAACCAATACGTAACAGCAGCGCACGAACAGAACCGTCAATGGGTGGCTGACTTCGGCTTCATTACCACTCCTGAAGCAATGGCCCGTTTTGACAAGTCCCGCTTTGCCTGGCTGGCTGCCAGAGCATTTCCACAGGCAGGTTTTCATGAACTCTGCACCATCGCTAACTTTAACACCTGGCTGTTTATGCTGGATGATCAGTGCGATGAAGCCCAACTCGGGAAAAAAGCTGTTTACCTGGAACACGTTACTGACGGCTTTATGGATATCCTGAAGCATAATAAGCCTGTTGATACCGTATTGGGAAGAAGTTTTACTGACATATGGGAACGTATGCAGGCACTGGGCGATACTGCATGGCAGACCCGTTTTATCAGAAGTATGGAAGAATACTTCACTTCCTGCCATTGGGAAGCAGGTAACAGAGCCGCCGGCAGCACGCCTACTGTAGCTGAATATGTAACGATGCGGCCTTACACCGGTGCATTGTTTGCTGATGTCGAAGCTATCGAGATCATAGAAAAAGTCTATCTGCCGTCACATATTCTGCAGCACTTCATCGTACAGCGACTGGTACTGGCCTGCAATAATATCGTGTGCTGGGCCAATGACATCTTCTCCTGTGCAAAAGAAGCTAAACAGGGAGATGTCCATAATCTCGTTCTCGTATTACATCATGAACGCAATATCTCCCTCCAGGAAGCTGTCAACGAAACCGCCAGGATGCACGACGAAGAAGTCAAACTCTTTACCGCACTCGAAAAACTGCTGCCATCCTTTGGAGCCGAAGTAGACGCTGAACTGGAAAGATTCCTGTCAGTACTGCGCTCCTGGATCACAGCCAATTACGACTGGAGCTTTCACGATACCGGAAGATATGTAAACAGGGAAGTGGAAGTTGGCGTAGCCAGGTAAATTTGAAAAAGAGGAATCGGGAAGTCTCAACCCGACCTTAATCATGCAGCGAAGATCAGCGCATATCACAGGCCAAACCTGATGTATATGCAGGCCGGTCTTCGCTGCATTTCATATCTATAAATCTATGTCCGGGTTCTTAGTTTCTTCTCTATCATCTTACCCAGCCACCAGAACGACAAGGCCAGCACTGTAAAGAATACGCCCTTATGCGTGCGGTCCCACAAGTACTCAAAATACCTGGTATACAGGTCCAGCAGTAAAAACAACACTGCCATATCCCTGACCATCGTATCGTGTGTTTTAATACCCCACAACAATACCAGTACACACAATATCGTAAATCCCGCTACCCACCATAGCAGATGTACCTGCCTTACCTGCTGCCACTCTTCAAAAGACGCAGTATTGCCAAATATAGAGATCATCCAGCCTGAAACCATTAGTAACAGCCAGCTGCCGGCCCAGGTAATGTGCTTCACCGCTGAGTATAAACGATTCTTACGGAACAACGAATGGATACCAATCATCAGCACTGCCAGCAATACCATGCGGCACGGGAGGTTCATTCCCCAGAAAAAAGAACTGTCCTCAGAAAGATAGTAAGTAAGCTTTACGTAAGCTGGTATCAGGCATAGCAGGGTTGCTGTCCACATCAACCTGGAACCCAGCAACACACCAATCACTCCGTATGCCACTGTGGCCAGCAGCCAGAACGCGCCATGATTACCATTCAGGTACTGTACCGACTTACCCAGGTACACGACACTGACGCCTATACTCAGGATCGGCAATAACCAGAACAATTCCCTGTTGAGCGAGTAAGCAGGTTGTTTCTGCTGACGGCGGTAACCGTGCAGACATAGAAACACTGTTAGCCCGGCAAATAGTGCGGATATTATTCCGTCAGTAAGCGAATACTTCAGACGAAATACCTCAATCCATTTTTCATCCAGCACCAGTGAACCGAAAGCCATCAATGCACATGAAATAGCCGCAATAAAGATATAGAGGGTCACCGCCTGCCAGTCACCCTGCCTCACCCGCCAGGAATCTTTCATACGGCTAGCCTGCTCAGGGGTAATAAGGTTTTCGGATTCCCATTGACGCACCGCCCGCTGCAGGAGGTACGCTTCCTTTTTATCTACTTCTAACATACAGGGTAAATATAACGTAAAAACAATGCGGGCTATTGAAATAATGTTTATTTAAGTATCTTGACCCGCTTTTTTACTTATCAAACTTAATGCTACGGTCTGAAAACAGCTTGTGAGCGGGCCTTTAAATCCCTGATATGAACCAAATAGCTGATACGCACCACTTACAGAACTGGGATTACCTGGTTTTCTTTATCTATTTTATCATTGTAGCCGGGTTCGGTTATTATGTATTTCAACGCAAGCGATCAAAAACTGCCAGCACCAAAGACTTCTTCCTGGCAGAAGGTTCTCTGACCTGGTGGGCCATCGGCGCGTCGCTGATTGCCTCTAATATCTCGGCAGAACACTTCATCGGACAGTCAGGTTCAGGCTTCGCGCTCGGACTGGCTATCTCGTCTTACGAATGGATTGCTGCCGCCACGCTCATCATTGTGGCTATCTTCTTCATACCTATTTACCTCAAGAACAAGATCTACACCATGCCGCAGTTCCTGCTGGAACGTTATAACGCGACGGTAAGTACGATCATGGCCATTTTCTGGCTGATTGTCTACGTGCTGGTAAACCTTACATCTATCATCTATCTCGGTGCACTGGCTATCACCGCCATCTCAGGTATACCATTCTTCTGGTGTATCATCGGCCTGGCCATCTTCGCATTGCTGGTAACGCTCGGCGGAATGAAGGTGATCGGTTATACGGATGTCATCCAGGTGTTCGTGCTGATTGTCGGTGGATTGGCAACAACTTACCTGGCCCTGAACCTGGTATCCAATCACTTTGGTTATGGGGATAATATCCTGAAAGGGATCACCATCGTAAGAGAAAAAGCTGATACCCATTTCCATATGATATTCTCCTCCGACCATCCTTACTATAAAGACCTGCCCGGACTTTCTGTACTGATCGGTGGTATGTGGATCAATAACCTGAACTACTGGGGATGTAACCAATACATCATCCAGCGTGCCCTCGGCGCTGATCTGAAGACGGCGCGGAATGGGATCCTGTTCGCGGCATTCCTGAAACTGATCATACCGGTGATTGCAGTCATTCCCGGCATTACCGCCTACGTGCTGTTCAAAGAAGGTGTATTCAATGATGAGTTGAAAAATGCGGCCGGCGTAGTAAAACCAGACCTGGCTTACCCCACTTTGATGAACCTGCTGCCTGTGGGGCTTAAAGGACTCGCATTTGCAGCGCTGACTGCCGCTATCGTGGCTTCGCTGGCGGGTAAACTGAATAGTATTTCCACTATCTTCTCCCTGGATATTTACCATAAGTATTTTAATAAAAATGCCAGTGAAAAACACCTGGTAAGAGTAGGCCGTATCGCTGTCATTGTTTCCATGCTGATCGCTTGTATAGTAGCGCCTGCACTGACTACACTGGATCAGGCGTACCAGTTTATCCAGGATTGTGTAGGATATATCTCACCAGGCATCCTGGCGATATTCCTGCTGGGTTTCTTCTGGAGACGCACTACCTCGCTGGCAGCGTTGCTGGCGGCAATACTGACCATCCCATTATCAGCCCTGCTTAATTTCCTGCCAGCCTGGACGAACGGTGCATTCCCGGACTATCCTTTCCTGGACCGTATGACCATCGTCTTTGTCTTCCTGGTAGTACTGATGATTGTAGTGACATTGGCAGACAAGCGCAGCAAAGATCAGAAACGCATCATTGAGATCGATACTTCTATGTTCCGTACTACACCAGCATTCCTGGTAGGTAGTGCTATCATTACGGGTATACTGGTAGTTTTGTACACAGTATTCTGGTAATCAATAAATTAGTAATTAGGTAGATCCCCTGATAACAATAAAAGGGCGCCCTGTTAAACCAACAGGACGCCCTTTTTTCTATAATGAGTATCCGTCAGTCGGTATACAAAACCGCAGCTTCGTCGGAGTACCGCCGGAGCAAGGAGGAATGACGTTTCCGGCAGACCCGGGATGAACTCAATATGAACTGGTAGTACATCCGATGCAGCCAGGAGATAGACTGGAATGAAATGAATAGGGAAGTAGCCCAGGAATAGCATTGAACACGATGCAGACAAGATGTGAACTCGGTACGGACTAAGGGTATATAAGGTACGAACTAGGGGTGGACTAGAGGTGGACTTGATGCGGACTAATAGCCAACCCAAAGCGTGCTAATGCCTTACTGGGAGCGGGTATGCGGTCAACACACCCCTGACATACCCCTGACATGTTCAAATCAGGACCACGTACGGCATATTTACTGCCACCACCACGGATACAACACTCCATCCAACATGCATCGATTTTCCCATGTTTTTTTCCGGAAATCGATTGAAATCAGTAAATTAGATGAGCAGACTAACATCTTATTTTCTCCATTTCAATTTCCACGAACTATGAGCTCAAACAACTTTTCCAACGAAGAATTGAATCCATTACATAGCATTGAGCAATGGGAAGATGACGTACTATTGCGCTATCCGGAACCAGCAGTTCCTGAAACAGATAAGTCCAAAGAGGAATACCGTAACTACGATAATCCGGGTCGTGATACTGTAAGGGAGTTTTACCGCCTGAACCATCAATACCAGACTTATGACTTTGTCCAGCAAAAGAAGAAGGAATTTCTGAGTTTCAGCCGGAAGGAAATGCCGGTTTGGGGCGCAATGGAGTTTCTGAATACCCTGGTAGACGATTCAGATCCTGATATTGAACTCGATCAACTGCAACACCTGCTGCAGACCGCCGAGGCTATCAGGGCGGATGGTCATCCCGACTGGTTCGTACTCACCGGGTTTATTCACGACATGGGTAAAGTATTGTGTCTCTTCGGAGAGCCGCAATGGGCGGTAGTAGGAGATACTTTCCCTGTAGGCTGCAAATTCTCTGACAAAATAGTTTATCCTGAGTTTTTTGCTGCCAATCCTGATGAGCAGGATGAACGTTACAATACAAAATATGGTATCTATAGCCCGAACTGTGGCCTGAATGAGGTCGATCTTTCCTGGGGGCATGATGAATACCTTTACCAGATGATGAAAGACCATTTGCCTGAGCCGGCGTTATATATGATTCGCTATCACTCTTTCTATGCCCAACACCGGGAAGACGCCTATGCGCACCTCATGAACGATCATGACAGGGAGATGTTTGAATGGGTAAAGAAATTCAATCCTTATGATCTTTACTCAAAGAGTCCGAAACCGCCGGTAATCAGTGAACTGAAGCCTTACTACGAAGGGCTGATTGCTAAGTACCTGCCCGACATGATCAGGCTGTAAGCGCGAAGACTTGTTCGGCCATATGCCGCTCATAGTAAAATATATCGTATCCAATGACTGGCAACACTGCCAGCTACTTATAAAGCGTAAGGGCCCACCATCCATGGTGAGCCCTTACGCTTTTATATTACGGTCAGCATACCAAATCCCTTTAGTACGTGCACCTTCTTTTTGTTTTTTACTCCATCCACCTGATGTGCATACCCCCGTTTTCCGGTCTCGGTTAGATACTATGTACTGATCCGGCCTTGCTGATGTGCGGGGTTTAGACCAATGCTTCAAACACCACTTCTATCGGATGTTTTGCCTTTTTGCCAGTACCATCTTTCACCTGGTGCCTGCAGCTCGTCCCAGGAGCGGCAATGATGGTTTCTTCGGATGCATTCCGCACGGCCGGAAATAGTACCATTTCACCGATCTGCATAGACAGGTCGTAGTGCTCTGCCTCATAACCAAAGGAACCAGCCATCCCGCAACAGCCTGAAGGTATGATCTCTACGGCGTAGTTGGCAGGTAACGAAAGGATATTTTTGCTGTGGATGGGCGTTGACAGGGCCTTCTGCTGACAATGACCATGTAATTTGACCTGCTTTTTCTCTGTGGTAAACAATGAGGAAGAGATATGGCCAGCGGCGGCTTCCCGGCTCAGAAATTCATCTACCAGGAATACATTAGGTGCAAGCAATTGCGCTTTCTCTCTCAGGTCTTCACGCACCAGATCCGGGTATTCATCACGGAAACTCAGGATAGCAGACGGTTCTACACCAAGTAGTGGCACCTGGTCGTTGATGATATCGCTGAAGATCCGCACATTCTCTTCTGCGAAGGTGCGCGCTTTACGCAGTAAGCCTTTCGACATCCAGGCACGTGCACTTTCCTGATGTTCGATCATCTTCACGTCATAGCCCAGACGATGCAATAGCTTCACCGCCTTGATACCGATATGTGTGTCGTTGAAATTGGTGAACTCATCGCAGAAGAGGTACACCGTATGTTTTGCGGCCGGCAGCGTGGATTTCTCCTGCGGCCATTGCTTTTTAAACCAGCTTCTCAGCGTAGTGGCCTGCAGTTCCGGCAGCGAGCGTTTGAGTGCAAAGCCCGAAGTCTTCTTAATCAGGTTACTGGTCAGCGGAGTATTGATCATCCAGTTGTAAATGCCTGGTGCAATAGTTGCCAGTCCGTTCAGCCGGGTGAAGTTGCTGATAAGTTTTGCCCGGAAGGGTACTCCATTTGCATCGTGATAATGCTGGAGAAACTCCATCTTCAGTTTGGCCATATCTACGTTAGACGGACATTCAGACTTGCAGCCTTTGCAGGCCAGGCAAAGGTCCAGTACTTCGTAGATCTCCTTATGATCGAATCTGTTTTCCTTGTTGGAATGAGTCAGGAACTCGCGCAGGATGTTAGCCCTGGCGCGGGTAGTATCCTTTTCATTGCGGGTAGCCATATAACTTGGGCACATGGTACCACCGCTTTTCTCAGTTTTACGACAGTCGCCCGAGCCGTTGCATTGCTCTGCATGTTGCAGGATGGTCTGCTCAGGGAAGTGGAAGACGGTCTTCAGCGGCGGTGTTTTCTGCCCGGGAGTATAACGCAGCATGCTGTTCATACTGGGCGTATCGACGATCTTATTCGGATTGAAAATATTCTCCGGATCCCAGGTATACTTTAGTTCGCGCAGCAGCGAGTAATTCTTTTCCCCGATCATCTGGCGGATAAATTCACCGCGTAGACGGCCATCGCCATGTTCACCACTGAGGGAGCCCTGGTATTTCTTCACGAGGGTCGCAATTTCTTCGGCGATCTTCCGGAACAGCTGATTACCTTCTTCCGTTTTCAGGTTGATGATAGGACGCAGGTGGATCTCGCCGCTGCCCGCATGGGCATAGTGAACAGAATATAGCCCGTATTGCTTCAGGATATCGTTAAAGTCGCGGATATAGGCCGGCAGGTCTTCGATATCAATAGCAGTATCTTCAATTACCGGAACAGCTTTCTCATCACCTGGCAGGTTACTGAGCAGGCCCAGACCTGCTTTACGTAAGGTCCAGATCTTTTTAGTGTCTTCCCCGAACAGGAGAGGGAAGTGGTAGCCAAGACCCGCAGCCTGTAGCTCGGTGATCAGCTCATTGGCGATTTCGGTGATTGCTTCACGGTTGTCGCGGCAAAATTCTACTACGAGGATAGCGCCTGGGTCACCCTGTACAAAGAAGCGGTTCTTACTTTGCTGGATGTTATCCTTGGTACATTCCAGGATGTAATGGTCTATCAGTTCGCTGGCGCTTGGTTTATACCGCATCGCGATAATATTGGCGCGCAGGGACTCGTCGATGTTATTGAAGTGAACGCACAGCAGCCCGGTCTCCTTCGGAGGCAGGGGAGATACGTTGAGTTTTATTTCAGTGAGGAAAGCCAGTGTTCCTTCAGAACCGGCTATGAGTTTACAGAAGTTGAAATCTTCTTTTCCCGCAGTAAAGGGTGCTGTTTCCAGTAACATATCCACCGCATATCCGGTGTTACGGCGGGTAATGCTTGGCTTGGGGAACTCCCTGCGGATCTCTTCCTGATTGGAATGGTTGCCCAACATGGTACGCAGCTGACGGTATACGGTCGTTTCGAGACTGTTATCGTTACGCTCACAGCGGGCATGGAACTCATCGGCAGAGATGGCTTTGAATACCACGTCTGATCCGTCGCTGAGGATGGCCTTTACCTCCAGCAGGTGTTCACGGGTACTGCCGTAAACTACTGAGTTGGAGCCACAGGAGTTGTTACCCACCATACCACCGATCATAGCCCTGTTGGCAGTAGAGGTTTCCGGACCAAAGTAAAACCCGTGTGGCTTCAGGAACATGTTCAGTTCGTCCCTGATCACACCCGGCTGTACCCTTACCCAATGTTCTTCAGTATTGATTTCCAGTATCTTAGTGAAGGTTCTTGAAACATCGACAATAATGCCGTTCCCTACAACCTGTCCGGCAAGAGAGGTGCCGGCAGTACGGGGTATCAGTGATGTTTTATTGGCGCGTGCGAAGGCAATCAATGTTTTGATATCCTCTTCGTTTGCCGGGATGGCTACTGCCAATGGCATTTCCCTGTAGGCAGATGCATCGGTTGCATACAAGGTACGCATCGTATCATCATCGTATAGAGTACCCGTCAGATTACGGGCCAATACCCTGAGCTTATCTCGCATAATTTATTAAACTTCCCTGTTCAGAGGGTAAAAGTAAGGATAAGATATGCTAAATGCAATATAGCCTGGCGGTTAAAAATCAGGATCGGGGAATCAGGAACAGACGATATGGCGGATAGGAACTCAGCAATCACCCTTTGAGGAAGGTTGGTTTTTGCAGTTCGATGCCGCAGACCGCTTTTATCTTATCGACCATATAGACGGTCAGCTCGGGCGAGAACTCCTCGTTATGCATATGCATGAAGAAGTAGACTTCCTGCAGGCCATGTTGCAACCAATAGTGGATGCGATGTACCCAGTCATCTGCCCGTACGTAGTCAGTAGGATGGAGGCTATTACCTACGTATCTGATAAAGGCTTTCCTTACCGGCAGGTGCATATGCGCGCAGTCACGGCGGCCGGCAGTGTCGGTGATGACAGCGCCGATATTAAGTTTACGTAAGGTACTGAACAGCTCTTCTCTGATTTTGTTGTCACTGAACCAGTCGGAATGCCGTACCTCCAGGAAGAATTGCAGGTCTTGCGGGAGGCTTTCAAGGTATTGGTAGAGATTATCTTTCCTTTTAGGAGAGTATCTGTCGCTCAGTTGCAGGAATATTGGACCGAGGTGTTTGCCAAAGGCAAGAACGCCTTCAAGGAAAGCGGTGGTCTTTGCACCCGCATTTATAAGGCTGCTGTAGTGACTGATAGTCTGTGGGACTTTAGGGCAGAACTTAAAGTGCTTACCGGTAGCACGGGCATCCCATTTAGCGATATCGGCTGGGCTATAGATCTTATAATGGGTAGCATTCAGTTCTATACTGTTGTAGTGGTGTACGTATTCGTCGAGGAAGTTGGCTTCTTTGGTACCTTTTGGGTAAATTTTGCCGACCCATTCCTTGCGGCCCCATTTAGCACAGCCCAGGTATATCTTCGGTTTTTTCAGTGCTTTGCCTTTGAGTACAGTTTTATTAAATGTTGGTTCAGCAGGCAATTTAAAATCAATTTCATCCAGCATTGCCGGATCAACACGACCAAAGTCCATATTTAACGTCTATTGAGGTTTTGTCCGAAGGTAATACATTCCGTATTTACAAAGGGTTTTCCGCGTTCCGGGGTTTCTCTGCCCCACTTAGGGGTATAATTGGACAACTAGGCGAAAAGCTAACTGTTACGGATGCATTAAAAAAGGAATAGGAATAAATGCTGATATATAATGAGATTGGTTTAAATTACACTATACTCAGGGTTTTAGATGAACGGGGATAAGCAGGATTCGGGCTCTAAATAAAGTTTGGACATTCCTTTGTAATATGCTTTTTCCAAGGTAATTTGAAAGAAACAGTTTTAATTCTTTAGCATGGAGATTTTACACGTTAGCGCGGAATGTTACCCTATAGCAAAGGTAGGAGGTCTGGCAGATGTGGTAGGGGCATTGCCCAAGTACCAGTATCAGGCGGGGCATATAGCCAAGGTCGTGATGCCCGCTTACAACACCCGGTTCTTTCATTCACAGGAATTCGAACTGGTACACCAGGGCGGTTGCTGGTTAGGACATACCTGGCGGCATTTCAATGTATGGAGAGAGGTGACAAACCTGCTTGGGTTTGACCTTTACCTGATTGATATTCCAGGCTTACTGGATACGGAAAGGGTATATGGTTATCACAACGATACTGACCGTTTCCTGACGTTCCAGATAGCTGTACTGGATTGGCTGAATGAATGGCAGCACCAGCCGGATGTGGTGCATGTCCATGATTATCATACGGCGCTCATACCGTTTATGATGACACACGCTTACAAGTATGAGCGTCTCCGGAATATAGCTTCAGTTTTAACGATTCATAACGGACAATACCAGGGACAGTTTGGCTGGGACCGACTGTATCAGCTGCCAGGATTTGATCTCTGGAAGGCTGGTCTGCTTGGCTGGGAAGGTGCCATTAATCCATTGGCAGCAGGTATCAAATGTGCGTGGCGGTTTACTACCGTATCGCCAAGTTACCTGGAAGAAATGTATAGCAGTGCTGCCGGACTGGAAGCCCTGATGAATTACGAAAAGGGGAAAGGCGTTGGTATACTGAATGGTATAGATACCAAAGTATGGGATCCTGCAACAGATCCTATGTTGCCTGTTAACTATAATCAAAAGACGTTCGCAAAAGCAAAACGCGACATAAAGCAACAACTTTGTGAGCAATATAACCTCGATCCGTCACTTCCTTTAATATCTTTCATTGGACGTCTGGTAGGAGAGAAGGGAGCAGATCTGCTGCCTGAAATCATTGGCAGGTCTATCTTTGACCAGAAACAGCAACTGAATTTTCTCTTGTTGGGTAGTGGTGATCCACATGTGGAATGGTCATTGCAACAAACAAAACTGTTAACAGCGCCTAACTTTAATGTGCAGTTTGGTTATGACGAAGCGCTTTCGCATAGAATATATGCAGGTAGTGACTTCCTATTGATGCCGAGCCGGGTTGAGCCGTGTGGATTGAACCAGATGTATGCCCTTCGGTATGGTACTGTTCCGATTGTACGTAGTGTGGGCGGATTAAAAGATACAGTAACAGATTTCGGTGATCCCGGAGGTTTCGGAATCCGTTTTGTTCATGCAGCAGCATGGGACGCATGCCAGGCCGTGGAACGCGCTGTAACACTTTATAAGGATACTGCGAAATTGCAGGCTATTATTAAAACAATGATGCAGCTGGATCATTCATGGGATAGTGCAGCTGCTGAATATCTGCAATTATATAGCTCAATCGTAGTTCGCTGATTAAACCCAAAAACTGAAACAAAGAATCGTAATATATGTCTAACGCAGTCATCTCCCTTATCTTAGGTGGCGGATCAGGTACCCGCCTTTACCCCCTAACGCGCAAGCGTTCAAAGCCAGCCGTGCCAGTTGCAGGTAAATACCGCCTCGTGGATATTCCTATCTCCAACTGTCTGAACGCTGACATGAACCGTATCTTTGTGCTGACCCAGTTTAACTCGGCTTCGTTAAACAAGCATATCAAAAATACTTACCATTTCAGCCACTTTAGTAAAGCTTTTGTAGATATTCTGGCCGCTGAACAGACACCGGATAACCCGACCTGGTATCAGGGTACCGCCGATGCCGTACGTCAGTGTCTGCATCATATTGATAATTATGAATTTGAATATGTGCTCATCCTATCCGGTGACCAGCTGTATCAGATGGACTTCCGCGAGATGCTGCAGCACCATATAGAAAGCCAGGCAGAAGTATCTATTGCCACCATCCCGGTGAATGCGAAAGATGCATCTGACTTCGGTATCCTTAAAACGGATAATGAAGGCCTGATCACTTCCTTCACAGAAAAGCCGAAACAGGATGTACTTGCGCCATGGGCTTCTCCGGTGAGTGACGAAATGCAGGCGGAAGGCAGGATCTACCTGGCTAGCATGGGTATCTATATCTTCAGCAGAAAAACCCTGTATGACCTGCTGAATGGGCAGCAGTCCTCAACCGACTTCGGTAAAGAACTGATCCCTTACGCAATCAATGCAGATATGAAGGTAGTAAGCTACCAATATACCGGCTACTGGACAGATATCGGAAATATCAGCTCATTCTGGGAAGCTAACCTCGGACTGACAGATGAAATTCCGAAGTTCAACCTCTTCGACGAGTCTCATATTATCTACTCCCGCGCTCGTATGCTGCCGCCGGCGAAGATATCTGGTACATTAAAAAATACCATTATCTCAGACGGTAGTATCATCCTCGATAGTCACCTGGAACGTTGTGTAGTAGGTATCAGAACCAGGATAGGGCGTAACTCTGTCATTACCAACAGTTATGTGATGGGTAGTGATTTCTATCAGACGCTGGAAGACCTGGATAGAGCAAAAGGTAAGGGTCATCCGCCAATGGGTATCGGCGACAACTGCCGTATCAATAACGCGATCATCGACAAGAACTGTAGCATCGGCAACAATGTACAGATTAACGTAGGAGATCCGTTACCAGATGGCGATCATGAAGTATATGCAGTGAAGGATGGCATCGTGGTTATCAAAAATGGCATGGTACTGCCAGATGGCTTTGTAATCTAATTGATTGACTATTTCAGAAGGCGCTTCGGTTACCGGAGCGCCTTTTTTATTGAAAGAAGTGCTTCCGCCGCATAGTTTTATTCAGCTTCTCCCTTCCGGAAGACTCCTCCTTTCTAATTAATTAACCTCTGATTAATACTGCTTTTTTACCATTCGTAATTCCTAATTGATCATTCCTGATTCATTCCCTACCTTCGTGCATCTAAAAGAATCAGAGCTTAGCGTATGGAGCAACCTGTAAGTAGTATCCCGTATTGTAAAACCGGGTATTTCAATCAATTGGTCATAGATTTTTTGGCCGGGCATCCAAGTCTTCGTCCCTTCTATAAACATTCTCCCGTAACGCCTGATTTCGAGGAAGCTATAACAGCCAAAAAGGCATTTCCCCAGCAAAGGGAAACACTGGTAGCTGCCCTGCGGGAACAGTATAAGGGATTGGAAATCACAGACAAAGTCAAGCATAATATCGAAAGTCTGTTGGATCAGCAGACCTTCACGATCACCACAGCACACCAGCCGAACATCTTCACCGGCTACCTGTATTTTGCTTATAAGATATTACAAACCATCAAGTTAGCAGATAAGCTGCAGTCACAATATCCGAAGTATAACTTTGTACCCGTATATTATATGGGTAGTGAAGACGCTGACCTGGATGAACTGGGACATGTATATATTGACGGGAAGACAATAAACTGGCCCACCGATCAGCAAGGGGCAGTAGGTAAGATGCGCCCTGAAGGTTTTGAAGAGCTGATCGAACAGGTTAAGCAAGCCCTGGGTTATGGCCCCTATGCGGAGGAGCTGATTGCATTGTTGCAGAAAGCATACCTTGAACATAATAACATCCAGGAAGCAACATTATATCTTGTAAATGAACTGTTTGGCCGCTATGGCCTGGTGATATTGGTACCTGATTCTGCCATGTTGAAAAAGCTGTTTGTGCCGGTAATGCGGGATGAATTGTTGCATCAGCGTTCCTTCGGTATTGTCAATGATACGATTGCAGCTATCTCAAAGCACCATAAGGTACAGGCTAACCCTCGGGAAATCAACCTGTTCTATCTTACAGATACCTCCCGGGAGCGCATTGTAAGAGTAGGAGATGTCTGGAAGGTACTACACTCCAGTATTGAGTTTACTGCTGATGCCCTGGAAAGAGAGTTAGCAGATCACCCGGAGCGCTTCAGTCCCAATGTGATCCTGCGCGGTATGCTTCAGGAGACCATATTACCTAATATCGCCTTTATAGGTGGTGGGGGAGAGATTGCTTACTGGCTGGAGCTACAGCAGCTGTTTGAGCACTATAGAGTACCTTATCCGGTATTGATACTGCGTAATTCCTTCCTGCTGACAGACAATAATTCCCTGCAACGGTTAAACAAACTGGGACTAACCATTACCGATCTCTTTGAAGATACAGAAGTGCTGATTAACCGTTTCGTGCAAGAACACACCAATGCAGAACTGGTATTGAAAGATGAGTATGCGGCTATCGAAAAGCTCTTTGATGATCTGGTAAGAAAAGCTACCAGTATTGATGTAACGCTGGAGGCTTCTGTCGGTGCAGAACGTACCCGGGCGGTTAAATCTATCGGTAAGCTGGAGCATAAATTCCTCCGTGCTGAGAAGAAGAAATTTACCTGGCAATCAGAGCAGATTCGTGCGCTGAAAGCAAAGTTGTTCCCAGCCCACTCTCTTCAGGAACGGAAGGAGAACTTCATGCCGTGGTACATTAGCATGGGGCCTGCGTTTTTTGATCTTATACTGGAAAATATGGACCCATTGTCAGACCAATTCGGGATCATTTATCAGAAAGACTAATTGTTGAAGTATTCTGGATATACCCAGGATACCGAACGCTATCATCTAATTAAGGCTGTATCTCCTAATACGAGTAGATACAGCCTTAGTCATTTATGCATCTATATCTCCCATTTTGTCAATTGTCTTCTTCATATCCTTCAGTAAGGAGAATATTGCATGCATCTGGTCCCGCACCATTTTGGTCTCGAGCATTTCCTCCCGCACGGGTGTATCGCCCTTTCCATTATTGATTTCTTCCTGCCTGCGTTGATAAAGTTTCTCCAATGTACCATCCAAGGCTTCCAGCGCATCCAGGGTGGGAGGTGGCGGCGTCGGCGTAGCTTTCGGATCCTCTATCAGCTCCGCAATACAATTAAAGTATATCTGCAGATAATCATTGAGTTGTGTATACTCAGCTTTGGGGTACTGTATACCATGCAGTAACCCATAATTAGCCAGGGCCGCTGTATGTGACATCAGAGAATGGTTCAATACCACAAAGTGATAGACCTCTGACCCGTGAATCTGTTTACTTTTAGGCTCTGAGAGCATACGCTGAAAAGCCGACATCAGGTTTGCCGCACTCACATTAGTATCCTTTCTGGCCAGCTTATAGTCATTCATGACAAACTCTTTGCTGGTAAACAGCCGCATGACATGATCCAGGTAGCGGGCGTTGTCTTTTACCATTTTAGCCATATGACTGGGAAGGTAGTTATGCTCCCAGCTTGGCCATAGTAACAGATTGGCTGTAAAAGCAATAGTAACGCCGATAAATGTGTCCAATACCCGAAGCTCTGCATTCTGCAAATGGGCAGGGTGCAGGAAGTGTAGCAGGAAAATAACAAAAGGTGTCACAAAAAACACGCTCAATGTATATTGTTGCGTCATAAAACTATATGCACCTAGTATGCATAGCAGCATTATGATAAAAATGATAGTAGTATTGGTAGTGAGGAATAATACGCCGGCCGCAAACAAGGCTCCGGTGATGGTACCGATAATACGCTGGTAACTGCGTGTTTTGCTGACGCCAAAGCCTGGCTTCAGAATTACCACGATAGTAAGCAGGATCCAGTATACCCTGTTCAGGTGGAAGACTTGCCCTACGAGGTAGCCGGTTACGGCTGCTATACTTACACGTAACGCATGACGGAAGATATGGGACTCAAACGTCAGGTTGTTCATCAGCGTTTCCAGGTCATACCGGTTACGGGTAGTGAAGCTGGCCAGTTGTAACCGCGGATCTATCACTTCATCCTTTACCCTTTCCAGTCTGGTCAGGCGATGGAGGTTATAGATACGCTGCGTCATGTCCTGCAGGTTATGCAGGATATTAGTCAGGGTGATTAGTTTTGTCCGCTCTCTTAGGGTTGGTAATGAGTTATGTATTGCTGTAAGGGCATGTTGTACCTTGTCTATTTCGTGGCGTAAATTAGCTTTAGGCAAGGATCTTTGTCCGGCGGCGACTGCGGTACCGATCAGGGCCACTTCTCCTGCAAATTCCATTATCAGCGCATGGAACTTCTCCAAAATCTCCATGTCTCCGAAATCCTTTTGTAGGGCAAAGTAATCTGTCTGAGATGCCATGATCTGCTCCTGCAGGTCTGTGATGTCAAGGAAGATCAATACCATACTTTTGTTGATACTGGTAGATCCCTGTTGGGCTGACCGGCGTTTGAGCAGCAATTCGCGTACTGCTTCCTGCTTCTCGCTGACAATTACCTGCTGTGCCAGTACTGACTTATAGATGTCATTGAAATCTTTATCTGCGCCTTTCTCATAAAATGCGGCTCTTTCCTCCAGGTAGCGCGCAGTTTCCATAATACATTCTGACAACATCTGCTGTACGCTCAGATAAGGGCGTATCTGCCAGAGCAATAGTGCCAGGAAGCCATACCAGAGACTACCGCCCAGTATCACCAGGCAGTGTACAAGGGCTTCCGCCGGACCAACTGGTGTTTCCCCTAGTATAGATACCATTACCAGCATACAGGCAATTCCTATATTGCCGCCCCGGTTTCCATATACCAGCAGCATACCGTTGGCAAAGCAGCAGGCTAGTATCCAGGCGGTCATTAGCAGGGGATAGGGGGCTATCAGGGAGGTGCCCAGTGCTGTCAGGAATATAAACGCGATCGCCGTGAGTATACCGTTACGTTTATGGAGTGCTGTACCTGGTACGTCAGACAGTGCCGTGGCCAGCGCGCCCAGAGATGCCACAATACCCATCGGCAGGTCGCCCATCATCGAAAACACGACTGAGGGTACCACCACACTGATGGTCGTACGTAACCCGGTACTGAAATGGTAACTATAGATGAAATTCCTGACTTCCTGAATCCAATGCCGCATCTGGAAATTTTAATATATGCAAAGTTATTCAAATCGCTGATAAGCAAAAAGAATGCTATTTCCTGTCCGTGATACAATATTTACTCCTGATGCACAGCAAATCTTCCGCTGGAGTAATGCCCTTATTAGCCTCAGCATCAGGTAGTAGGTGGTATTTATAGGTCTCTCCCCATATTCTAGGATTGCCGCCGGGGTTACAGCAGTTCCATTCACTATGCTATGTCCATATTGTAATTTATACACAACTGTGTATAATTAAATTTTTACAGGTACATGGTGTTCTTAAAAATTACTGTTTTCTTTGGAAAAATAAAGATAGCCGTCCAGGTAAAATGCTGGAAATCAGAATCCGGAGATAAATAATCTGGTAAAAATGCATTATTATAGTATGATAAGGCAAATCCGGGGCATAAATCAAAGAAATCATAGTTATCTTTGACGGCTTAAAAAAACAAAGCAGAGCAATTGTGCGTTTAAAAACATTAGAAATAAAAGGCTTCAAAAGTTTTGCTGACAAAACCGTATTACACTTCGACGAAGGGGTAACCGGGGTTATAGGCCCCAACGGATGTGGCAAAAGTAATATTATCGACTCCATTCGCTGGGTGATCGGGGAGCATAAGATCAGTAACCTGCGTTCAGAGAATCAGTCCGGTCTTGTCTTCAATGGCTCTAAAACACGCTCTGCAAGTGGTATGGCGGAAGTTAGTCTTACCTTCGAGAACACCCGCAACGTCCTGCCAACTGAGTTTACCACTGTAACTATTACCCGTAAGTTTTACAAAAATGGCGATAGCGAATACCGCCTGAACGATGTGGCCTGCCGCCTGAAAGATATCCATAACCTCTTCATGGACACCGGTGTCAGTACAGATTCCTATGCCATCATCGAATTGGGCATGGTGGACGATATCATCAAAGACAAAGAAAACAGCCGCCGCAGAATGCTTGAACAGGCTGCCGGCATCTCTATATATAAAACCCGTAAAAAAGAAGCAAAGTCCAAGCTCGAAGCTACTGAAGGAGACCTGAACCGTATTGAGGACCTGCTTTTTGAGATAAACAATAACTTAAAGACTCTTGAAGCCCAGGCCCGTAAGGCGGAACGCTTCTATGAGGTGAAAAAAGAGTACCGCGAAGTCAGCATCGAACTGGCAAAAGCAGCCCTCGAAGGATTTAACGTCACCTTCAAGGAACTCACTGACGAACAACAGGCAGAAAGCGATAAGAAATTGGCCCTGGAAACAGAGATTACCACCGCCGAAGCCAGTGTTGAGGAAGATAAACTCCACTTCGTCGCAAAAGAAAGAGAACTGCAGGTCCTGCAGAAGTCTTTCAACGAACTCGTTTCCACTATCCGTACCAAAGAGAACGATAAAAACCTGGCTACCCAGCAGCTGACCTACCTCAAAGAAAGGGAGCGGAACATCAGCCATTTCCTTACCAATGCTGAAGGACAGCTACAGGGACTGACTGATTCCATCGCTTTTACCGAAACCCAGGTAGAGGAAGAACAGGAAGCTTTTGAAACCCTGCGGGATCAACTGGAGGGACTGCAGGATATGGTGGACGAGAAGAAAGAAGCCTTTAATCAGAAGAAACTGTCCCTGGAAACCCTGCGCCGCGATCAGCAGCAATGGCAACGCCAGCAGTTTGAAGCGGAAAAGAAGGTAGCGGTAGCCGATACCTCCGTACAGAACCTACAGCGTAGTATCCAGCAGTTACAGGAAGAAAAAGCCGGTCGTCAGCAGCAGATCACGCAGCTGGAAGAGGAACGGGTGGTATTGCAGGAAACCGTGCAGGACCAAAAGGCCGATCTGGAAGACATGATTGCTTTCCAGGAGGAGACCAAAGGCAAGATCCTAGCTACTCAGGGTGAGATAGAAGGGCTCCGCGACAGATTGGTTGATCAGAACCGTACGCTCGACCAGAAAAAGAATGAATACGATCTGCTGAAATCTCTGGTTGACAGCCTGGAAGGTTACCCGGAAAGTATCAAATTCCTCAAAAAGAACAACGAGTGGAATAATGCCGCGCCTATCCTCAGCGACATCTTTTTCTGTAGGGAAGAATACCGAACCTGCGTAGAGAACCTGCTTGAACCTTATCTGAACTACTATGTTGTAAATAATGCGGCGGAAGCCGTTCAAGCGATACGCCTGCTGGACGAGAACAAAAAAGGAAAGGCTAATTTCTTTATCCTTGATCAGTTCAATCAGCAACCAGCGGTTCCTGCTACACCTCCAGGTACTATACCGGCCCTCGATGTTGTAGAGTTAGAAGAACGTTATAAAGGTCTTGGGTATTACCTGCTGGGTAAAGTCTTTATTGCAGATGACGTCAGCACTGTGCAGTTTGAAGAGCTGACCGACAAGGATGTGCTGCTTATAGAAAAAAGCGGCCGCATGAACCGTGGCCGGTACAGTTTTAGTGGTGGTTCAGTCGGCTTGTTTGAAGGTAAGAAACTGGGTCGTGCTAAAAACCTGGAAAAGCTGGATGAAGAGATCAAGTTACTGGAAGAAACAGTAGCCACCCTCCGTCACCAGATCCAGGAGAAACATAACCAGGTACTTGGTTATAATAGCCAGCTGAATGAAAATAAGATCAATGCAGCCCGTGAGAAGATCAACCAGTTAAACAACCAGGTGTTCGGCTTGCAGAACCGTATTGAGAACTTCCGTCACCTTGTAGAAGCCGGGGAGAAGCGCCTGCTCGAAATGCAGGACTCTCTGGAAGCTAACCAGGAAAGTATTAAAGGCGTCAGGGAAGAGCTGGAGGAGCTGAATGAAAAGGTATATGCCCTGCACGATAGTATCGCAGCTGCCGAAAGAGCAGCCACAGATGCAGAAAACCAGTACAATCAGGCCAATGTACAGTTCAATAACCAGAACCTGCAGCAAACGCGTCAGCAGAGTAAAGTACAGGCCCTCAGACAGGAACTGGACTTCAAACGCAAGCAATTATCTGACCTGCATACGCAGATCACCAGTAATAAATCCCAGTTAGAAGACGCGGTTGCCAATATCGCTGCTGCCGAAGACAAACTGGGTAACGCAGAAGAAGGTCTGATTGACCTGTTCCGCAGAAAACAGGAAGAAGAGAAAGAACTGAACGAAAAAGATCAGGAATATTATAACTTCCGGAATCAGTTGCAGGAGAAAGAGACCACGCTTCGTGCCCGCCAACGCGCTAAACAGGAGCTGGAACAGTCCCTGAACGTCATCAAAGACAAGGTGAATGAGCTTAAACTGCAACTGGCTTCCATGAAGGAAAGACTAAGCGTGGAGTTCAAAGTGAACCTGGATGAGATTATTGACGAACAGCGCAGCTCAGCCCTGCCGGTAGACGAATTACAGGGTAGTGCGGAAAGACTCAAGAAACGGCTGGAAAATATGGGTGAAATCAACCCTACAGCTATCGAGGCCTTCATGGAAATGAAGAAACGATACGAGTTTATCCTTGAGCAAAAGACAGATCTGGTTACAGCCAAAGAATCCCTCATGGCCACCATCCAGGAAGTGGAAGCGACTGCTAATCAGAAATTTCTGGATACATTCAACCAGGTAAAAGAAAACTTCGTACGTGTATTTAAGGCATTGTTCACCGAAGAAGACCAGTGTGATATGATACTGAATGATCCGGAAAACCTGGCTGATACTGGTATCGAAATCATTGCCAAACCAAAGGGTAAACGTCCGGCTGCCATCACACAGCTGAGCGGTGGAGAAAAGACACTTACTGCAACCGCTTTGTTGTTTGCAATTTACCTGATCAAACCTGCGCCGTTCTGTATCCTGGATGAGGTAGACGCTCCGCTGGATGATGCCAACGTAGGGAAATTTACCAACATGATCCGTAAGTTCTCTGATAATTCCCAGTTCATTATTGTTACGCATAATAAGCAAACAATGGCAGCTGTGGATGTGATCTACGGGGTAACCATGCAGGAACCGGGTGTAAGTAAACTGGTACCTGTGGATTTCAGAAGCCTTAACTAAGTTAATCAATAAAGCAAACCAAAAAAATACATATCATGGGCACATGGGGTACCAGAAACTTCGAAAATGATGGCTCTCAAGACTGGGTATTTGAAATGATGGACAACAAAGATGGCGGCATGGTTGCCGACACGCTTCAGTTCTCCTTAAACAAGGATGGCGTACTGGATACATCCGAATGCGAAGACGCACTGGCCGCTGCTGAAGTAGTTGCAGCCCTCGCCGGTAAAGCAAGCGATGACTTTCCGGAAGATCCGCTGGATAACCTGGATTCACTCAACCTGCTGGCCACTCCGGCTCTCCGTAAACTGGCAGTAGCTGTTGTAGAAAAGATCCGCGTTACATCTGAAATGAAAGATGTAAGAACCGAAGAAGGACAGTATGAAAGCTGGGATGCTGTACTGGCTGACCTTGTTAAAAGATTAAGCATTTAAGCGTTTAGCTTAAACCAACTATAAAAGAGCTCCGCCTTATCCTCTTACCGGTACCCGGTAGAAGATAAGGCGGATTTTGTTGCTATATATATGTAATTACTTAAATGAGTATGCCGGCAATAGTAGCTGACAAATAAGAAGCCAGCGTACCGCAAAACAACGCCTTCAATCCCAGCGATGCCAGATCCGCACGTCTCTCCGGAGCTAACACACCTATACCACCAATCTGCATTCCTACACTGCTGAAGTTTGCAAAACCACACACTGCAATACTTACAATCAGCAGCCCCCTTTCTGTTACTACCGGAACAGTCTTATCAGTCAGGTTTTTAAACGCTATGAACTCATTGATTGTCAGCTTCTGTCCCAATAAGGTTGCTACACTATTTACATCTGTAGTAGGTACCCCCATTGCCCAGGCTATCGGGTAGAACAATTTCCCGAATATCCAGTTCAGACTTAACGTAAAATCCAGGTTGAACAATAAACCTATCTTTCCCAGTCCCCAGTCGAGGAATGCGATCAGCGCTATAAAGCCGATGATCATCGCAATTACGTTCATAGCTATCTTGAAGCCGTCGCCTGCACCATGTGTAATCGCATCGATCACATTCACATACTGGCTCTTAACCTCCAGTTTTACTTTGCCCATCGTTTGTGACTCCTCCGTTTCGGGGAATACAATCTTGGAAATCACCAATGCTCCGGGCGCTGCCATCAGGCTCGCTGTAATCAGCATAGGGGCGAGGTCCATACCTGCCGCCTTGCCCATATTGGAATATACTACCAGTATACCCCCAGCAATACACGCCAGACTACCGCTCATCGACGCCAGCAGTTCACTGCGTGTCATGTAAGGAAGGTAGGGTCTGATCATTACCTGGGCCTCAATCTGCCCTACAAATGCACTCGCCACATTACTCAATGCCTCCGCGCCGCTCACGCGCATAATCACGTTCATCGCTCTGGCAATAACCGCCACAATCCGCTGCATCACCCCATAGTGATACAGAATGGCTACCAACGAACAAACCAATATAATAGCTGCTGTGATGTTAAATGCAAATACAAACCCGCCATTCAGAAAGTTAACAACGGTGCCCGGCTTGGACTCTACTGCAATGCCCCCATATACGAAGGCCGCTCCCTGACGTGCAAAATCTTCCAGTTTACCCATCGCTTTACCCACTCCCTGGAAAAAGCGAAACACGAATCCTACCTTAAATATAAGTAAGGCAATCAATACCTGTAAGCCGATGCCACTGAGTACCAGCCTGAAATTGATCTTCTTCTTGTTGTTTGACACTAAATAAGCCAGCCCGAGAATAAATACTATCCCGATCAGTCCTTGGAAACGTCCCATAAGCGCGATAAAAGTGGTTGTAAACAACGAAGATAAAGAACAATTAGGAATTAGGACTTAGTAAATCAGAATTTGAACCCTCGCAGAAACAGATAGGCAAGAGGGTTAATTCTCAATTTGCAAATTTACTGTCTTCTTTACACGAATGGCTACCACTTTCCCTGTCCGACTCTTATATTTGCCCCATTCCTAATTCCTAATTTCTCATTCATCATGTATTCCAGGTTATATCTTCTAGCGATCGGCTTATGGCTCTCAGCATGTCACACAGATACAAGTAAGACGCCGGACAAACAATCTGACTCTCTGGCAATACGTGAAAAGTATGCTGTATCCGCTGTGCTGGATGCTACTACTGCTATTTCCCATATGGCGGTAGACAAAGGCCTGGAAGTACAACTCGTCGCCGCCGAACCGTTAGTTACTGTTCCGGTGGCCATGACATTTGACGAAAAAGGACGTATGTGGGTTGTCGAGATGACGGGTTATATGCCTGATACGCTGGGAACAGGAGAAGATATACCCAATGGCAAAATTGTGATACTGGAAGATACCAATCAGGATGGGAAAGCAGATAAACGTACTGTATTCATGGATTCCCTCGTGCTGCCAAGGGCTATCTGCCTGGTAGAAAATGGTATCCTGGTGGCAGAACCGCCCAGACTCTGGTTCGTGGAAATCAACAATGACCAGCCAGGTAAACGGACCCTGGTGGATAACAAATACACAGAAGGCGGTAATGTAGAGCATCAGCCCAACGGACTACTACGCGCTGTAGATAACTGGATATATAATGCCAAGTCTGATAAACGCTATCGCAGAGTTGGAGACAAATGGCTAAAACAGCAGACTCACTTCCGCGGACAGTGGGGGATTTCCCAGGATAACTTCGGCAGACTTTATTACAATAACAACTCTGAAAATGTAATCGGTGATTACTTCCCTCCAGGACTTGGCGCTAATAACACCGAACAGAAAAATGTGTCAGGCTATGATGAGAAGATCGTACCTGATAACCGGGTATATCCTGCCAGGGCAACTACCGGTGTCAACAGGGGATATATGAAAGGTACGCTCAATGACAGCCTCCGCCTCGTCAAAATGACTGCTGCCTGTAGTCCATTGGTATACCGTGGCGGCCTCCTCGGGAAAGACTTAGACAATAACATCTTCGTGGCTGAACCTTCCGCCAACCTCATTAAAAGGAATATCGTCAAAGACAGCGGATACATCGTAAAAGGCCATCAGGCTTATCCAAATAAAGAATTTCTGTCCAGTACAGACGAGCGCTTCAGACCTGTAAGTCTATACGACGGTCCCGATGGGGCTTTATATATTGTCGATATGTACCGGGGTATCATCCAGCATAAGACCTACCTGACGCCCTATCTGAAGAATGAAATAAAGAGCCGTAACCTCACTAACCCCCTGAACTGCGGACGTATATACCGGATTGTACCCGCCGGCACACACCCTTTACCGGTAAAAATCGACAACAACCCGGCTGTATTGCTGGCATTACTTAGCAACAACAATGGCTGGCTCAGAGATAAAGCGCAGCAGATGATAATAGATCACCGGCATATATCGCTGGTTCCGGCTTTACGTTCGTTATTGCAACAGAAAGATAGCCTGTACGCACAGATTCATGCGCTCTGGACGCTGGAAGGTCTTGGTGCATTACAGTTGTCAGACGTGATGGTATTGCTGCGGCAGGCAAATCCCTACTTACAGGCTCAGGGCCTGGCGGCTTTGCCATCTGTCATCAATGTTGCCAATGGTAAAGAGGCAATAGATGAACTGGCCCGTATGGAAGAAAACGTGTTCCTGGCACCTTATGTAGCGCTACTACTGCCTGCTTTACCGCCTCAGCTATATAAAGATGCGGAGCCACTGAAGAAGCAGCTGATGACCAGATATCCCAATGATCCATATGTTGCTGATGCGGTGATTGCGGCTATGGCAGGTAAAGAAACCCAGTTGCAGCAGCAGCTGAAAAGTTTGAACCCGGATACAACGCTGGTCCTGGCTAAACGATTGAAACGTGTGATGAAGGATATAGAGAATCACAGAAAGGCTAGTATGGATGAAAGTCTGCAGAAGACTTATCCCAGAGGGGCCATGTTATTTAAGACTGTGTGCCAGACCTGCCATGGTGCAGATGGAGATGGTATACAGTCACTCGCGCCTCCGCTGAATCAGTCAGAAATAGTAACGGGAGATAAGTATAGGCTGACGGCCATCGTATTATTCGGACTTACCGGGCCGGTAACTGTTGCCGGCAAACACTATAAAGCGCCTGAGATCAGTGGCGACATGCCAGGTATTGGCAGTAACGACGAGTTTTCAGATAAGGATATTGCGGAAGTAATCAGTTATATCCGGGGGGCATGGAGCAACCGCGCCGGCAAAGTAACAGAAAAAGATATCCAGGATGTCAGGAAACGTTATAAGGGCAGACAGAAGTCATTTACAATGGCTGAGCTGCAATAGCCAGACTATAATAATATATTAAGCGACTGAAGTTTATTATATAACGTCTTACGGTCTATATTCATCGCCCTGGCGGCGGCCGATTTGTTGTACCGCACCTTCTGTAATACGGAGATGATCTTGTTGTACTCAGCTAACCTGGAAGCCTCTTTAAGGTTGACGTTATGGTCAAACGGGGCTTCCTGTACAGCCACAGGTGCCAGCGCTTTCTCCTGCATCTCCTCCGGCAGGTGGCGACATGAAATGATCTCGCCCGATCCAGCCAGCAGACACAGACGCCTGATAACATTTTTAAGTTCTCTGATATTTCCAGGCCATGGGTATCTATAAAGTGCTTCCAGCAGCTCTTCCTGGAAGTCGCCGCATGTCTTACTCAGCTCCTGTTCTACCATCTGCTTGAAAAGCTGCGTAAAAAGCGGCATGTCTTCCTGCCGTTCCCGTAACGGAGGAACATTTACCGTAAACTCATTCAGGCGGTAATACAGGTCTTCCCGGAATTTACCGGTCAGTACATTCTGTTGAAGATCTTCATTAGAAGCAACGATGATACGGATATCTACCCGGATTTCCTGGGTACTTCCAACCGCTCTCACAAGCCTTTCCTGGATCGCACGGAGCAGGGTAGTTTGCACATCATGCGTAAGATTACCTATTTCATCCAGAAAGAGGGTACCGCCATTTGCTTCGACAAAAGCGCCGGTTTTAGCGGCTATTGCTCCTGTAAATGCGCCTTTTTCATGACCAAACAGCTCGCTGGATCCCAGTTCTCTGGATAGGCAGCCGCAGTCTATAGCTATAAAAGGTTTGTCTTTGCGTTTACTCTGACTGTGGATGAGGTGAGCCACCGACTCTTTGCCGGTACCGGTTTCTCCCATAATGATGACGCTGTAATCTGTCGAGGCTATCAGTCTGATCTGCTCATGCAGGTCTTTGGACGCCCGGCTGTCTCCATATATGAAAGTATTAACGGGTGCTTTTTTCACTACCGGATGAGGGGCAGGTGCTGCAGGAGGGAAGTTGGAAGGAAGTGAGGGGGTAGATGCAGCAGCTGTCTGCTGCCGCATCAATGTCTTTTTAGCCAATAGTACCAGCTGGCCCGCGTTAAATGGTTTACTTACATAATCCGAAATACCGCTTTTGATCAGCTGTATCGCAATTCTTACATCCGGATACCCGGTCATGATGATCACGCTGGTAGAAGGATGTTCCTCCGATACTTTACGCGCGATCATACTGCCATCAATCTCCTTGTCTTTTAACCGGTAGTCGCAGAAAACAAGATCAAAAGACCTTTCTTTCATCATTTTCAACGCGTTAGCGCCGGAAAGGCTGTATTCCACATGATACCCTTCTTTGCCGAGTATGGTGGACAGCAGCGTACAGATATTGATTTCGTCATCTATGACAAGGATCGATTGCATATGTGCGGATTATGAGGTAAACAATAGAAGAAGCGGAAACGGAAACTATTAGTAACGTCTGTCGCTAGGTCTTGGCGCACGCTCACGCGCTACAGAAACGTTTACAGGGCGACCATTGATCTCCTGTCTGTCCATACCGCTGATAGCTTTCTGTCCTTCCTCTTCTTCCATATCAATGAAAGCGAAACCTCTCGAACTGCCGGTATATTTATCTCTGATGACTTTGCATGAAATGATGCTGCCAAATGGAGAAAAAGAGGCGTACAGATCATCTTCGTTTATATTGGACATAAGATTTGATACGTAAAGTGTCATGTTGATTAATTTATAAAATTGAATAATTAAGTGCTTTGAGTTTGGGCTGCTGTAATGTATAAGCAACCTTGTTCAATGAACAATGTCAGATATCAGCGGGCTATAAAAAAGATCGAAAGATCATAATATGACTCGATTAAATGACTGGGGTAGGAATGAATAGAAGAGAAATAAAAGCAAAACCTGAAACAATACGACTGCGAAGATGAAGAAAAGAAGAGCATTGGCGCAGTCCATGAGAAAGATTAAATTTCTATGACTTCACCAAAGGTATCAAATATATATGTTAAACCTATCAGCTGCCCAAAATAAAAGCAACTGCCTTTCTACCCTTGTAAAAAGAGAATCAGGTAATTAGCATACAGCTGCTTTCAGCATAAATAGCTGTGGCGCTGTCCTGTTCCGGCTGGCCGGACCTATAATAAGATATTGAGGGTATGGAGTTTATTATAAAGTGTTTTCCGGTCTATGTTCATCAATCTCGCTGCCTCAGACTTGTTAAATCTTACCTGCTGCAGCACATCAAGGATCTTCTTATATTCTGCCTGACGCGAGACATTTTTAAGGTCTGCCTCATTACCCGGTATAAAACTACTGCTTTGCAGCTGCGCCGGTTGTAGTTCTTCGGGCAGATGTGCCGTGGTAACAGGGGCATTGTCGGTAGACAACAGATATAGTCTGCGCATGACATTCTTCAGCTCCCGGATATTCCCCGGCCAGGCATAATGACAAAACACCTGGTATACTTCCTCCGTGATATCTCCGCAGCTTCTTCCTAACTCTGTCTCCACCAGTTGCTTGAATGCCGCTACAAATAATGGCAGATCTTCTGTGCGCTGCCGCAATGAAGGAACATTAACGGTAAATTCATTGAGCCGGTAATACAGATCGTCCCGGAAACGCCCGTTGAGTACCGCCTGTTGCAGGTCTTCATTAGAGGCTACAACGATCCGGATATCCACCGGTATTTCTTTCGTCGTACCTACCGGCCTGACCACCCTTTCCTGGATCACCCGTAGAAGAGTAGTCTGCACATCGTAAGACAGGTTACCGATTTCGTCGAGGAATAATGTGCCCCCTTCCGCCTCCTGGAATGCACCGATCTTGGCCTGTATTGCGCCTGTGAATGCACCTTTCTCGTGTCCGAACAATTCACTGGTAGCCAGTTCTCTTGACAGACTACCACAATCAATAGCTACGAAAGGCTTGTTCTTACGTTTACTTTGGGTATGTATCAGATGCGCAACAGACTCTTTACCCGTCCCGGTTTCTCCGAGAATAACGACACTATAATCGGTTGGCGCAATCAGTTTAATCTGCACATGTAATTCCCTGGATGCATTGCTGTTGCCATAAACGAACTGGCTAAGCTGCCCCTTGGGAGACACCAGCGTAGATACAGGCGTTTCTGCCGGAGGGGTATGTTCAATACTTTTTTCTTTGGATGAGAGGGTCTGATGCAATATCACCTTTTGCGCCAGCAGAATAACCTGCGTCGCACTCAATGGCTTCACCACATAATCGTAGATGCCTTGTTTGATCAGCTGAATGGCAATTCTTACATCAGGATAGCCGGTCATGACAATGACACCGGTCGCCGGACTTAATTCCCGGATCTTCAGAGAGAGCACACTGCCGTCTATTTCTTTGTCTTTAAGGCGGTAATCACAAAATACAGCATCATAGGTCTTATCTTTCAGCATCTTCAGGGCACCGGTACCCGACACACTATGGTCAACTTCATACCCTTCTTTACTGAGAATTTTAGTCAGCAAGGTGCAGATCTGGATCTCATCATCGACAATCAGGATAGTTTTCACGTGTTAAGATTAAGAGATGAATAATATAAGTTCCTTAAAGAGATACGAACATTATTACTTAAACTAAGTAGTGACTGTTGGCTCGGGATAAATGGGGAGGAAGGTGTTGGTATATTATCAGACGGCCAATAAAGTTTGCATTTGTTGGCAGCCTTTCAGACGGTGTCAGATGTTATGGCTGCCATAAAGGTATCGAAATATTGTGTCTAACCAAAAAGAATTGAGCCTCCATTCCACGTTCATTTTCAAGGCCATATAAACATCTGTCATATCATTTGCGTATTCATTTTCACTTGTTGGACGCGGTAAGCTTTTAGGCCCGTTATCAACAAACAGCCAGCTGTAAGTAATTGTTCAATCTGTAGGTGCTCAATGTACCCTAAAACCGTCTATTTGCTTCATGCGTCACTATAGATAATTAATGGTAAGTGATTAAAAATCAATATTTAGTAAAAAATATCTTATAGTGTGTATTAGGTCGTCATTTTCGTACTAATTATAAGTCGGAAACGATAGTTTCGCCCGCCGCTCCCACTCAATTTGTCATCAATTTTCAGGTAAACATCCCTGCCACTTCATCTTGAAAGGCGGTTATTTTCTTCACTTTGACAGGATCTGGTATCGTCTTATCTTTTACATGATCCCATCATTATAAGGTCACTAAGAGGTCACTTGAATATCCCCGGGATATTCAAGTGACCTCTTAGTGACCTTATAGTGTAGTGTAAATATGCCTATCAAGACGACACCTTACCATATCCCGGAGGGCGAAATGCCGGCAATAGATATTAGCAGCTAAATGAAAGGAACAGCTTAGGAATGGGAGATCAGGTGTTGTTAAAACAAAAAAACCGCCCCGGTTACCCGGAACGGTTCAATATATTATATAAGTAGCCTGTTTATTCAATCAACAGTATAACTGTTATAAAAGGATGCCAGTCGGCACTGCTCATCCACAGTTATCCCTTTCTGTTTAAGTGGCCGGCTGTTTCATATTACAGCACCTGTACTTCCTGTTGTTTTCAATTTGCACTCCGATAGCAGCTGTCATACAAAAGGCTTTTAGTTGTCGGCGGATGCCCGCGTCAGACTACCTTAATCTTCACGCTTCGTGTATGCAATTTTGTCGCCATATGCTACATGATACTTATCGCAGAATCCAGCATTTACCTCCAGTGCATATTGCGCTTTTTTGAAAGACGGGAGGCTTTCCTCTGATAATGGCGTTGTATACTTCTGGACGGAGATAATCTCTTTCTGTTCATTCAGATAGATGATATCCAGAGAAATGTAAGTGTTCTTCATCCAGAAGGACTGTTCTTCTGCTGCCGGAAAGATGAACAGCATACCTTGCGAATCCTGCATAGACCGACGGTTCATCAGTCCATTGGCGCGTTCTTCGTCAGTATCTGCAAATTCAATATCAATCTGCCGTATAGTGTCGTTATTTACCTTACTGAGGAAGTACAGTACACCTTCTTTTTTGAAAGGAGGGCCGCTATCAGCAGTGGCACTGATGGTATTCCCGTCGGAGCCACTATTACTGTTTGCTGCCGGCTGACTGTTTTTGGTATGACAGCCGGTTACATAAAGAATGAGTCCTGCATTGAATATAAACCATCGTGACACTGCCATAAGACACTTGTTTTTAACGGGCCATCAATTCCTCTTCGGAGAATACGACATCCGTATAATCTTTGATTTCATTATACACGGTATCTCTTTCTACTGGTCTTCTGCCTGCCTGTTTGATCAGCATAGCCAGTTGCGCTGTATTCATGGAAGGATTTTGTTCCTCTGCACCAGCCATGGAGTAGATCTTGGTAGTATCATCAATAGTACCATCCAGGTCATTTACACCAAAGGACAGGGTCAGTTGTGCGGTATTTCTACCCAGCATCGGCCAGTAGGCTTTCAGGTGGGGGAAGTTATCCATGTATAGACGGGCAATAGCGTATAATCTTAGGTCTTCCACTACAGAAACCTCCGGAATATGAGACATTTCGTTGTCTCCGTTGCGGAATTTCAGTGGAATAAAGGTGTTGAAACCCCTGGTCTGGTCCTGCAGACTGCGTAAACGCTCCATATGATCTACACGGTGCCAGAACTCTTCCAGGTGACCGTACAGCATAGTTGCATTCGTGTGCATACCCAAGAGGTGAGCTGTTTTGTGGATGTGCAGCCAGCCATCCGCATCTACCTTGTCATGACAGATCTTGGCACGGATATCAGGGTGGAAGATCTCTGCACCACCGCCTGGCATGGATTGCAGTCCGGCGTCGTGCAGGATGCGCATACCTTCTTCTACGCTTACTTTGGCTTTGCGGAACATATAGTCCAGCTCTACTGCGGTAAAACCTTTCAGATGCAGATCAGGGCGATGCGCTCTTATCTTCTGAAGCAGCTCTACGAAGAAGTCCAGGTTCATCTTAGGGTGTACACCTCCAACGATGTGTACCTCTGTAACGGGTTGACCGTCATACTTCTTTACAATATCGAGCATCTGATCGATACTGAGTTCCCAGCCTTCTTCCCGGTTCTTGTATAATTTGGAGTAGGAGCAGAATCTGCATGTAAAAACACAGACGTTGGTAGGCTCTATATGGAAGTTCCGGTTGAAATAGGTTTTGTCACCATGCAAGCGAACTCTCACAGCATTGGCAAGGGCGCCCACGAATCCAAGCTCTCCTTTTTCAAATAAAAGCAAACCATCTTCCGGCGTTAGTCTTTCTGCTGATAATACTTTCTCACCAATGGTTTTCAACCCTTTATCCAATCTTGTGTCCTGTAACAGCGTTGCTATCGCAGGATGGTCATTTCTGGTCGTCATCTCGCTTAATTCACTTTAGTTATCTTAATAGTCTTGACGTTATTCCTGTATATTAATTTTACAAAATAAATACCATTTGGCTCATTTACCAAATCAAAGATAAAACGGTTGCTATTGTTGATTGATGAGCCAGGCTGTCTTGCGACCAGTTGTCCGGCAGTATTAAAGATGGCTATGAAGTCGAGATCGTTAGGTACCTCAAGGAAGGTGATGTATAATTGATTGGATGTAGGAACCGGCCCTATTACCACTCCTTTTTCCTTCAGATAAGGGAGGGTGTTCTTCGTAACGATATTGATGTTATCCAGGTAGATATTGTTCTCAGCATTACTGATATTTCTGAATACGACTCTGAAACGTCCTTTTTTGATAATGGGAGTAAGGTTGATAGAGTCTCTGCGCCACTCGGAGGCTGTAGGTATATAGTCTGTGGTAACTGGCTGTCTGCGGGTAAGGAGAGATTCGCCTCCTTTCTTATAGAGGCTGTCGAAGGTTACACCGCAGTCAGACGTGGTCAGTACCTGCAGGCTATCCCACACGGTATTCGATCCGTTCAGATTGGAGTAGGCTGCCGCTGCGACATCAAAGAACAGGAAGACAGAGTCTTTACCTGTAGGATCGAAGGTAGGCGTCAGTATATCATCAATAGCATCGTTGGTATTATAGGCCAGGTTGCGCATCACAATAGATTTGCTGCCTGATTTGGCTGCGTCGGAGGTCTGTTCCCAGCTAAAGCTGTTATCATAGTTTTTGATTTCCCAGCCTTCCGGAGGGAAGGTGTTGCCTTCAAAGCCTTCTGTATATGGGGCGATAGCGTCTCTGTAGTATTGAAAGGCTGACCAGGCCGTGTCATTGGAAGGATCTCCGTCCGTCTCTATATTATTAGGAGAACCGGTATAGGCCTTCAGCAGATGGAGGCCTTCACCTGGCGTGCTGCCCGGAAGGCTCAGTGTATCATTCTTTAATGCCGCGAGGTTACCCGTCCAGTTGTAGGTAAGAACTGGTCCGTTATCCACTGTGTAATAGATCTTTACGGCAGTCAGTCTGTTCTTGCCCTGGTTTTTCAGGACAATGCGCGGTACGATATTGTTCTCACATATCTGTCCGGCAGGAGACAGTACCGTCAGCACAGAGGCATCATTCTCCTGCAGGTTTACCGGCGTACACGCGTCAGAAAAGAGGAGGGAAGATCTGTCATTCTCAAGGGTGAGGCGCATTCTGTCTACCTGATCGGAGGTAAACAGCAGCATACAGGCATCATCAGAGTAGTCCATGAAGTTGTTAAACATGATACCCGGTGAGTCAACCGTACATCTGTCAGTAAGTGGGAACCGCGGACAATTATAGGTGAACGTACCTTGAAGGGGGGTATCGTCTATACCATCATCGGCAGCGCAGGCAGATTCATCACCCCAGATGTGGCGCAGGGAAAAGAAGTGTCCTATCTCATGTACAGTAGTACGGCCTACATTGAAAGGTGCAACAGCGCTTCCGGTAGTGCCGAAGGCAGTATGTGTGATGACAACACCCTGTTCATCTCCGGCAAAGCCATCCGGGAAGGTAGCGATACCCAGGTAATTATCAGACAGGGTACATACCCATATATTAAGGTAATTAGCCGGGTTCCAGGATTCTATGCCACCGGTAGCAGCGTGTTTCACTGAGGAGGCAGAATTGGAGATAGAGAAAGAGGTACGGTTGGTGGTAATTCTTTCGATACCATTGGTAGGATTGTTATCGGGAGTTCGCTGAGCGAGGCAGAACTGTATGTTAGCCTGGCCGAGTCTTGCCCGCCATGCCGCAGGGAGGTTAGCGATGTCTGGAGCGCTGGCCGCATAGTCCCGGTTAAGGGCATCTATCTGTGACTGGACCTGTGCGTCAGTTACCTGTTCAGGATTTCTTAATACGATATGTACAACAACGGGTATTGTTACAACCGGATATGTGGTACGGGACTGCGCCCTTAATTGTTTAACAGAACGGGTCATCTCCTGCAATACATTCTCTTTTCGGTCACGTACTTTCTGAAATGCCGGGTGCTCAGCTATAAATTGTTGCATAGCTTCTTCTGTACCGCATTTACGTTGGCCTGATGCTGGTATAACATAGAGGAGGACGAGGATAAAAAGGGTAAAATTGCGCAAGGTTCTAGTTTGAAAGGTAAATTACTGCTTGTCAGCTTATTTTTATTGAAAAGGTACGATGTTATAATTATTTGGATGTTACGAATCTGAAAAAGTGTCGAGACCTACTAATATGAGATATCTCAAATTAAATATCATTCCTTAACTTACCGGCATAATTTTGCCAGCTTCCTATCAGATAAACGCATTTTAGACAATTTTCTTATTGGCCGTTAGACCCAAACCCCTCCGGCAGGTTTATTTGATTATTTAGGTTTTTTCGACTTTTCTATGCGACGACTTTTCATGCAGGTCTGCGTGTTGTTTACCCTACTCCGCGGTTTACCGGTATTGGCGCAACAAGCAGCTTTTACAGCCCCTGACACCGTATGTGTCAACGAACCCGTTAACCTCACTAATACATCTGCGGGTGGTACATCTTATTATTGGAACTTCTGTTCAGGAGAACTTTATCAGCCTCCTTCAGGCGAGAATCTTGGTAATTTCAATGGTATGCTGAATGTTCCCGTCTTCATCGAGATAGCAAAAGATGGCCAGAATTATTACGGCTTTGTAACGACAAATGCACAAAGCCTTGTACGTCTTAACTTCGGGAATAGCCTGCTCAACGCCCCCACGTCAGAAGACCTGGGCAATTTCGGCGGACAGCTTCCACCGCTTACAGAGGGACTCCAGATTGTGGAGGATGCCCATGGGTGGCACATGGTAGTAGTTGGTGGTAACGCCGGTTCTGGCAATCCTAGTGTGGCAGTACTGTATTTTGGTACCAGTCTGGCTAATACCCCGATCTGTACGAACAGGGGAGGACCTGGAGCAATGGCCTATCCTACGGATATCTACACATTCGAGGAAGATGGCAATTATTATGCTTTTACGACCAATGCCGAAAGCAGTACAATTACCCGGTTAAACTTTGGTAGTTCACTGGCGAATGTGCCTACCGGCGTTAATCTTGGTAACCTGGGTAACCTCGATTTCCCCACTGGTCTTTTTGTGCTTAATAACAATGACAGCTGGTATATGTTTGTTACTAATAGTGAGGGTAATACTATCACCCGTCTTGATTTTGGTAATTCTTTACTGAATACCCCTACGGCAGTGAACCTGGGTAATGTGGGTGGTTTATTGAACCGGCCACGTGACATCCATGTAGTGAATGATTGTAACGGCGTATTCGGACTGGTAGCCAACGGGGATGGAGATGATATTCTACGTCTGAACTTCGACGGAGGCAGTATTACAGGTGCAGTTACCGCCACTTCTTATGGTAATACCAGTAGCGCATTGAGGTATCCTCATGGCTTTTCCGGAGTATTCCGCGTCGGCGATGACCTGGTAACTTTTGTGCCGAATGCGTTTAATAATACAGTAGTCAGGCTGAAGTTCAGCGCCTGCACCGGCAAGATCCCTTCTTCTATACAGAATACTCCGCCAACATACAGATATACGCAACCAGGTACATACACAATAGATATGGTGATGGATGAGGGTACACCGTACCAGCGGGCTGCTTGTCAGCAGATAGTAGTAGTACCGCCGCCCGTCGTAAATCTGGGAACAGGACCGCTGTACAGTTGTAATGGCGTACCTGTAGTATTGGATGCAGGCAATGGTTTCAGTACTTATGAGTGGTCAGATCGCTCCGGTGGTAAAACCCATAACGTTGATACCAGTGGAAGATATTCGGTAACTGTTACCAACGGCGGCGGTTGTGCAGCCAGAAGTGATATTGATGTAAGAATCAGTAAGCCAATAAACCCTGCTTTCGACATCACGAAGATAGATTGTCAGAACAGAGACGGACAGGTAATGATAAAGCCGGCGGGAGGTATACCACCGTTTACCTACACGTTGAATGGCACCGATACCAGCAGATTCAGCACCTACCGGCAGTTGCATGCAGGCACATATAACATTGGAGTGATCGACTCTATCGGTTGTGCCGTATCTGACCTGGTCGATATTACTGTGGATCCGAATACCTACTTTGACTTTGTTGTTGCGGCAGCAGGGCCCACCTGTAACGGGCTTTCTGATGGTGAGATCAAAGTGACAGCAACAGGCGGTCTACCACCATTCCAGTTTGCGCTGGGAGATGGTCCATATCAGACAGGCAACGATTTCCAGGATATTCCCGAAGGGACTTACACTATTTACGGAAAAGCAGGGGGCTGTATTGATAGTACCGAAGTCACCATTGTAGCACCAGCCGCCGTTACATTGGACATCACCGCCGGACATGAGACCTGCGGTATACAGAATGGCTCGCTGAAGCTGACCGGGACAGGCGGTACCACACCTTATTCTTATGAGGTCAATGGCGAGCCTGTAACCTCCGCCGATGTGAGAAATCTGCAGGCAGGAGACTACGCCGCTACCATTACAGATGCCAATGGCTGTACCGCCAGTGACGCTGTAACGCTCAATAACGTGGATGTTCCTCCCGTTAGAATTACAAACCACGATACTACTATCGCACTGGGAGAAAAGATAGAACTGCATGCCATCAATGCAGTTGACTATTTCTGGCATCCGGGCGGTGGACTGAGTTGTACGGATTGTCCGACCACGATTGCACAACCGACGGAGAGTACGACCTATGTTGTCTTTACGATGAATGGATTAAACTGTATCAAATCAGATACTGTGACAGTATATGTAGATAAGCGGCATTCGTTGTTTATCCCCACCGCCTTTTCGCCTAACAGAGATGGAATTAATGACATCTTTCGGGTAAAAGGGCAGGGGCTGGCCACGTTTAATATGCATATCTATAACCGCTGGGGTGAGTTGATATTCAGAACCAGCGACTTACGCCAGGGATGGGATGGTACCTTCACTGAGAAGCAGCAGCCTGCAGGTAATTATGTGTACCAGATTACTTACACCTTCCTCGAGGATTCCGGCACGACACGTGAGCAGAAAGGAGCGCTTACACTAGTAAGGTAGCGAGTCCTGAATGAAGTATATATATTAAACAAGCTGCCCGGAAGGTATTATTCTTCCGGGCAGCTTGTTTTAATGATGGTATGGTAAAGGTATTGGTGTCACTATCGGGTGGTAGTTTTCTATGTTATATGAAGAGCCCTTTCTACAATGCTAACGGACGACTGTTGTTGCTTTGTGGAGCCAGACGGAATGATGGCTATTGCCGATTGGCTATTATATTTTGTCCGCTGGTGATGGAGGCCGTGTTTTATATTATTAAGGTGTTAGCGTGGAGGCGGTGACGGTCGTTTATGCTAGACGTACGGTGCATGTATCCTATTGACGGACTATTGGTGGAAGAGCTATTTGACGTCCTTCCAGTGTTGGGTAGGACGCGGAATTGGTTGAATGTAGGGAAGTGGTAGTTGCCGGCGGCCTGAGTACTAGCGGTGATCAGGGCTTAACCTTATATTATTACAGTATATAAGTAACGGGAGCGTTGTGTGCTTTTGTGGGTGATGTCATATTGAAGAGCTACTGATGGAATAAGGATTCGACGTCCTTCTAATGTCGGATAGGATTGGGAATTGGTTAACTGTAAGGAAGTGTTAGTTGCCGGCGGCCTGTGTAATAGCGGTGGTCAAGGCTTAACCTTATATTATTACAGTATATAAGTAACGGGAGCGTTGTGTGCTTTTGTGGGTGATGTCATATTGAAGAGCTACTGATGAAATAAGGATTCGACGTCCTTCTAATGTCGGATAGGACGGGCAATGGGTTGAATGTAGGGAAGTGCTAATTGCCGGCGGCCCGTGTAATAGCTGTGCTGAAGTCTGTGTTTTATGATATTATAGTATATAAGTAACAGGAGCGCTGTTTGCTTCTGCGGTTGAGGTCATATTGAAGATCTAATGATGAAATAAGGATTTGACGTCCTTTGGGTGTCGGATAGGACGGGGAATTAATTGAATGTAGGGAAGTGATAATTGCCGGCGGCATGTGTAATATTGGTGACGGAAGTTGTGTCTTATGATATTATGGATTGGAAGTGGAAGAAGCGCCGTTTAGTTGTATCAGTACTATGGTTGATCTCCGATATCGAGGTGCTAATGATGAACGACATACTTAATATTATTATAGTAGCAGAGCAGCTCTGTAAATGGTTAATTATAAAGGTGTAGTAATTACAGACTGTTTGCAGCCAACCAGTGTATAGATATTCTTGGAATATCACCGTTTCTTCGGACTGGAAGCACAAATTGTGAGTTATATGGTTTATATGATGGCTGCATGTAATGACATGTCTAAGGCAGTTGTTACCCGTTATTAGTGCTTTGATAACAAGTGCTAGGCGACTGCCAGGCGATAATTGCAGATGAATATTGAGGGATTGACTTCGTGAAATAGTTCTATAAGCAAAAGCATCCCCGGTGTATGCGCAGACACGAGAGGTGCGGTGTAGCTAACTGCTTTAAATGACAAAGCCGGCCCGAATAAACGGACCGGCTTTCTTTATGAAAAGTTTTAAACCTATTAAAGGTTAGACTGAATTTTCTTTTCAAGAACGGATTTAGGCGCAGCACCAACCTGTTTGTCTACAACCTGGCCACCTTTGATGAACAGGATAGCAGGAATACTCGTGATACCGTAGTTGATAGACAGCTGAGGATTCTGGTCAACGTTAACTTTACCAACGTTTACTTTGCCAGCATAGTCTTTTGACAGTTCTTCAATAACCGGACCGATAGCGCGACAAGGACCACACCACTCTGCCCAGAAATCTATCACACTCAATTTATCGGAGTCCAATACTTCTGTCTGGAAGTTTGAATCTGTGAATTCTAATGCCATGATATTTAAATTTATGAATTATAGTAAATCAAAGTTCTGCAATAAATTTATAAATGCAAATATATTCATTCAATATTTGAACCGGATGTAATTTACTGCTTTTTTGACAGCCGGTATTTGTTTGTAAACGTGCGCCGCTTGCTCATGCAAATTAGGGCATTTTACTACCCCTACTTATTGATTGTATCTATATAGATATCGACGTCAGGCTGTTTGGAAAGGTAATGCGCCAGCTCATCATTCATCTCTATATGCTTATTGAACGTATGCAGTTTAACTTGCATGTTGTCATCACGATCAATCAGTTGCAGAAACAATTCGCTTGTACCCGGGTACTTATTGATGTTGTCCACCAGGAAGTCCACCAGGTTACGGGTAATGAATTTGGGCATTGTGACCATGGTTACTTTCTTGGTATGTGTCTTTTTGACCTCCTGCAGTAGTTGGATACCATTTACCTTAAACTCATACTCTGCATCATTAAATCGCTTGGCTTTAAAGCCGCCGTTAATGAACAAACACAAGCCTGTCTTGAGGTATGGAGCGAAACGAATAAAGTCTTCACTCCACAGGGCAAACTCGAACTTACCTGTATAGTCTTCAATAGTCATGATGCCAAACTGGCGGTTATTCCGGGATATACGCTCCTGAGCGCCGGTCACATAGACAGCCAGTCTGAAGTTTCGTTCCCTTCCCGCTTTCGCATTACCGGGAGCCTGCAGGTCTGCCTGGTATTCAACCAGGTCCTGAACCGTATTCATGTTATAGTACTTAGACTCAAAGCGGTAGTCATCCAATGGGTGCCCGGAGATATAAATACCAGTTACCTCACGCTCGTTGTTCAGCTTGAGGATCAGTGGCCAAGGGTCGCAAGGAGGGATTTTAGGTGGCTCAATATCAGGCATATCTTCTGCTCCGAACAGACTGCTCATAGAAGTGGCCGCCCCGGCAGACACCTGTTGCCCGAACTTGACTATCTTGTCCAGACCGGTGGTAGTATCGTTCTCTGGCTTATGGAAATACTGTGCACGATGTAGTTCTGGAAAACAGTCAAATGCGCCTGACATGGCCAGGGCCTCCAACGATTTCTTATTCACCGCACGCTGATTCACACGTTTAATTAGTTCAAAGATGTTCTTATAAGGTCCCCCTTTCTGTCTTTCCTCCAGGATGTTTTCTACAGCAGCTTCACCTACGCCTTTCAAACCGGCCAGACCGAACCGGATCTGCCCTTGTTTATTCACAGCGAAGCCTTTGAAAGATTCATTTACATCAGGAGGTAATACGTCTATACCCATGCGTTTAGCTTCTTCCATGAAGAAGGTAATCTTTTCAATATTACTGGCGTTATTCAGTACTGCAGCCATGTATTCAGCAGGGTAGTGCGCTTTCAGATAAGCGGTCTGATAAGCTACGAATGCATAACAGGTAGAGTGGGATTTATTGAATGCGTAAGATGCAAATGCCTCCCAGTCAGTCCATACTTTATCACAGATCTTCAGGTCGTGGCCATTGGTAGCACATCCTTCCATGAACTGCTTCTTCATCTTATCCAGAACCGCCTTCTGCTTCTTACCCATGGCTTTACGGAGTACGTCCGCATCACCTTTGGAAAAGTTGGCCAATTTCTGGCTCAGTAGCATTACCTGTTCCTGGTACACCGTAATACCATAAGTATCATTCAGGTATTCCTCCATCTCAGCGAGGTCATACACTGTTTCCTCCATGCCGTGTTTACGACGAATGAACAAAGGAATGTACTCCAGTGGTCCCGGACGGTACAAGGCGTTCATCGCAATAAGATCGTCAAATCGGTCAGGCTTTAGCTCGCGCAGGTATTTCTGCATACCTGCAGACTCAAACTGGAAGGTAGCATTGGTTTCCCCTTTCTGGTACAATTCATATGTCTTAATGTCATCCAGCGGGATGTCGTCTATGCTAATGTCTATACCATGATTAATCCTGATGAGTTCCAGGGCTCCTTTTATAATGGTAAGGGTCTTCAGACCCAGGAAGTCCATCTTAATTACACCGGCATTTTCGATGATACTACCTTCAAACTGTGTAACCAGCAGGTCAGAGTCCTTGGCGGTAGATACCGGTATAAGATCATACAGGTCTTTCGGCGCAATGATGATGCCTGCCGCGTGGATGCCGGTGTTACGTACTGATCCTTCTAGTACACATGCCTCCCGCAATACTTCACCTTGCAGGTCCTGACCTTTGATCAGTTCACGAAGGCGCTTTACATTTTCCAGGTCTTCTGGTCCGAGGCCTTCTTTTTCCGCGAGACTCTTTTCACCATCGTCGATAGGCGCATTGAAGATACGGTCGAGCTGTATACCTGGCTTGTCAGGAACCATTTTAGCCAGCATATTTGATTCTGCCAGGGGCAGATCCATTACGCGGGCTACGTCCTTGATACTCATTTTGGCAGCCATGGTGCCATAGGTAATGATTTGGGCTACCTGGTTCTTACCATACTTCTGTACAACGTAGTCAATAACTTTTTGACGGCCTTCATCATCGAAGTCCGTATCAATATCGGGCATGCTCTTACGCTCCGGGTTGAGGAAACGCTCGAACAGCAGATTATATTTAATCGGATCTATATTGGTAATGCCAATGCAATAGGCTACCGCTGAACCGGCAGCAGAACCACGGCCAGGGCCTATAAATACGCCAAGATCACGTCCAGCTTTGATGAAGTCAGATACGATAAGGAAATAACCTGCGAACCCCATGTTCTCGATTACATTGAGTTCAAAGTTCAATCGCTCTTCTACTTCGGCGGTTACTTCTGTATACTTCTTATGTGCACCTTCCATAGTCAGGTGACGTAGGTACTGGTCCTGTGTCAGGAAGGGGGCTGGTATCGGGAAGTTTGGGAGCAGGATATCCCTTTTCAGGTCCAGCAGCTCCACTTTATCAACAATCTCGTTCGTGTTATCAATAGCCTGCGGCAGGTCATGGAAAAGCGCGCTCATCTCTTCAGTAGTCTTGAAGTAGAACTGATCATTGTAGAATGCAAAGCGCTTATTCTTGATTGAGACGTCATCATCAGAGAAGTCCTTCATGGTAGGAGTGCTCTTCTTTTCTCCGGTATTGATACACAGTAGGATATCGTGTGCGTTCGCATCTGCCTGGTCAACGTAGTGGGAGTCATTGGAGGCAATGATCTTTACGTTGTGTTTGCTGGCAAATTTGATGAGGGATTCATTCACTTTCTCCTGCTCAGGAATGCCATGTCGCTGTAATTCAACATAATAATCCTCTCCGAAGATGTCCAGCCACCATTTAAATTCGTCTTCTCCGGCTTCTTCTCCTTTCTTGAGGATGGTTCTCGGTACTGAAGCGCCAAGACAACAAGTCGTTGCGATCAGCCCTTTATGATATTGTAGAATCAGTTCTTTGTCAATGCGGGGATACTTACCATACAGCCCTTCCATATACCCGAGGGAGCATAGCTTAATGAGGTTTCGGTATCCTTCCTCATTCTTTGCCAGCAGCACCTGGTGGTTACGGATGTCTTTCTCCTCACGGGTAAAAGCACGTTTAAAGCGGTTTTCCACCACATAGAACTCACAGCCTACGATTGGCTTAACCTTCAGGCGCTTGTCCTTCGGGTCTTCGGGATTGAGCCTGTTATTGTAGGCTTCTGCCACAAACTGGAATACGCCAAACATGTTACCATGGTCCGTAATGGCCAGTGCCGGCTGGTTGCTGGCCATGGCTTTCTTGTACAATGATTTGATATCTGCCGCGCCGTCCAGCAGCGAATATTGTGTATGAACGTGTAAGTGGGAAAAGATCATTCCGCAAAAATCCGACACTTCGCCCAATTTAGGAACACAGAATTGTTAAATTTATCCACAACGTCTGTGTTTAAGACATATGTATGCGTTCATTCTAACGTCTGACTATACGATTAGTTGTTGTTGTTGCTTGATGGTCGGGCCTTTCCCTGGCAGGGGGTAAAACACTTTAAAAACAATTATTATTAGTAACTTAGCTTAAATTTATTTAATCTGAGAGGCTTATGAAAGTAAGGAAGGAGGTCCAATGGGTAATGGTATTGTTGTGTGCACTGGGGGCAGTATCCTGTAATACTACTAAGAAATCGGCCGGTAAGTCCGGCAGTAGCAGTAATTCTCCCTTTATTGAAGGGATGGTGATTTCCCGGGCGGCTCTTTCCAGCAATGTAGCCAATACAGGATCTGCGAAGATTAAGAATTTCACTGCCGGCAGCTCAAACCTGGAAAATGCTGCTCTCTGGCAATTTAAATATGCACAATTACTGGATGTACGTGTAGAATCGGTACTTAATACGGATTTATTCCGCTTCATTGAAGACTGGTGGGGTACGCCTTATGTATATGGAGGCAAAAACAAAAACGGAGTTGATTGCTCTGGTTTTGCCAATAGTCTGCTGGTACAGGTATTCAGGCTCTCCTCCGGTGGCAGCTCTGCCCAGTTGTATGATAAGTCAAGAAAGGTAAGCAACTCCCAGATGAAGGAGGGCGACCTGGTATTCTTCAAGACCAATGGCAAATCAGTGTCTCACGTAGGGGTATACCTTGTGAATGATAAATTTGTACATGCCTCTACCAGTTCCGGTGTGATGATCAGTGACCTCAATGAAAGTTACTGGAAAAAGTATTACGTAGGCGGCGGCAGGGTAGAATAATTAGCTATATCTTCGCCCGGAATTATTTTTACGATCGAAATCCGGCGATAATCCATGAAGATAGGTATTGTATCCATTATTAAAGAGCCATGGGGCGGTAGTGAAGAGCTATGGGCTGATATGGCGGCAGTAGCGTTACAGGGTGGGCATGAAGTCTATATCTCTGCCCTGAAATGTGGTCCGCCACATCCTAAAACTGTCAGGCTGCTGGAACTTGGAGCAAAACTTTTTTACCGCCGTGGATTTGTACAACCTGGCATCCCTTTCCTGCAACGTATTTTCCGCAAAGGGTTAATCTTACTAGCTAATAAGCTGCAAAACCCGTTTCACCGCCTATTCAAAGAGCGTCCCGATGTAATCTTTTATGTGGGTACTTCCTATTCTATTGCGGATGACGTATTGTTACTGAAAGCACTGGATAAAACGCCAGCTGCCTTGTTCATCAATTGCAATCTCAATCATGATGTACGTGGTTTCGGCAGTGTAAGATACGATGTGATCAACGCTGCTTACCAACGCGCAAAGAAAGTCCTCTTTGTATCAGAAGGTAACCTGGAAATTGCCCGAAGGCATCTCTGTTCTCCCATTGACAATGCAATGGTCATCAGAAACCCTGTAAATCTTAGCAATATCGGCGTACAGCCCTTTCCACAGGAAGATACTATGCACTTTGCCATGGTAGGGATACTCGTTACTGATCATAAAGGACAGGACCTTGTGTTAGGCGCATTGCACCGTGAACAATGGCGCTCCCGCAACTGGCATCTTAATATTTACGGTGCCGGTCTGGATGAAGGCTATCTGAAAAAGCTTACTGCCTTCTACGGGTTAACCGACCGCGTAACTTTCCATGGTAAAGTAAACGACATTAATGCTGTGTGGAAAAAAAACAGCCTGCTGCTAATGCCATCCCGGCAGGAAGGCATGCCGCTTGCTGTAGTGGAGGCTATGGTGTGCGGACGCCCTGCTGTACTGACAGATGTGGGCGGACACAGAGAGTGGGTGAACGAAGGTGTAGAAGGCTTTATCAGTCCCGGCGCTACCGTACAGTCTATAGCGGACGCTATGGAAAGAGCCTGGGAGCAACGTGCTGATTGGCAGCAAATGGGCCTGGCAGCAAATGCTACGGCTATGAAACTTTATAACCCCGCACCAGGAAAAACGATATTAAACCTATTACTAAATTCATAAAGAGCGACACTTGAAGAAGATATTTTTCCTCTTTGGTACCAGACCCGAAGCCATTAAAATGATCCCCCTGATCAAAGCATGCGAACAGCAACCAGACAAATGGCAGCCATATGTATGTGTAACCGGTCAGCACAGACAAATGCTGGCACAGGTACTGGACTTTTTTGGTGTAACTCCGCATGAGGACCTGGCGCTCATGAAACCCGGCCAGACCCTTTTTGATATCACTGCGGATGGCCTGAAAAGAATAGATGAAGTACTGGAAAGAGAAAAACCTGACGTACTGGTAGTACAAGGGGATACTACTTCCGCATTCACCGGAGCGCTTGCGGCCTACTATAAGAAGATCAAAATTGCACATATTGAAGCAGGGCTGCGTAGCGGGAACAAGTATTCTCCTTTCCCTGAAGAAATGAACAGGAAGATGACTGGTAACCTGGCTGACTTTCATTTCGCACCAACCCTCAATTCACAGGAAAACCTGTTTGCCGAAAATATCCGGGAGAATGTATACGTCACGGGTAATACTGTGATCGATGCACTACTCATGACTGCCGATATCATTGAAGACGCCGCCGTCTACAAAGAGTACTTCAGCTTCCTCGATCCTGCGAAAAGAACAATACTGGTAACAGGTCACCGTCGCGAGAGCTTCGGACAACCATTTGAAGAAATCTGTATGGCTATCCGCGATCTGGCTCTTCGCTATGAAGGTAAAGTGCAGATTGTATACCCGGTACACCTCAATCCACAGGTGCAGGAACCTGTACAACGGCTGCTTACGGGTGTGCCTGGGGTTCACCTTATTGAACCGCTGGACTACCCTTACCTGGTGTGGCTCATGAAACAGAGCTACCTCGTGCTGACTGACTCCGGTGGGATACAGGAAGAAGCTCCCGCACTTGGTAAGCCGGTGCTGGTTATGCGTGAAGTAACTGAACGTACTGAAGGTATAGATGCAGGTACTGCTAAACTTGTGGGTACCAGTCGTCAGGCTATTGTGGACAATAGCATCGCCCTGATGGATGATGATAAGCTATATGAGCAGATGGCGCAGGCCGTGAATCCATATGGCGACGGTACCAGTGCTGCTCAGATCATTGATATTTTATACAAAGTACTATAATATGAACGGACCACTGGTCACGATTGTTTTACCTACATACAACGGCTCCCGTTATCTGCGTCAGTCACTGGACAGCTGCCTGGCTCAGACTTATACCAACTTTGAGCTGCTCATAGTCAATGACTGTTCAACTGATAACACCGCTGTTATTGCTGCTGAATATGTAGCCAAAGATGCACGTGTACGCCTTATCAATAATACTGTTAATAAACGCCTGCCCGCTTCACTGAACACTGGTTTTGATGAAGGAAAGGGCGCTTACTTCACCTGGACCTCTGATGATAACTACTATGCTCCGGATGCACTGGAACGTATGGTGAAGATTATGCAGGAAAAACCTGAAGTAGATCTTGTCTACTGCGATTACATCCAGATCGATGATGACAACAGGGAGGTGGGTATCATGCGCTTCAATGATATCAATCAAAGCATTATTACATGGGAGGGTTGCGGCGCTTGTTTCCTGTACAAGAAAGAAGTACATCTCCGCAATAAAGGCTACAATGTCTCTGCCTTTATGATTGAAGATTACGACTTCTTCCTGCGTGCCTTCATGCATAGTAAATTCTACTATCTGCCGGAGTACAATGTCTATTATTACAGGGTACATGCTGCATCGCTGACGGGGACAATGTCCACTGCTGTCCAGGACTTACAGAAGATTGTGGTAGAGAAGCAATTGCCAACACTAGTACAGCATATCAGCAAAAGAGATGAGATGCTGTATTACAGGAAGTTTGCTGTATTCTACGCAATATTCAAAGAGAATCAGCCGAAGATGAAGTTCTACCTGCAGAAATTGTACAGGATGTCGCCCAAACAGGCATTCATTGCCCTGGCATATATCACTTTCAGGAAGGCTAAAGGTGCGATTGTCATACCATTTTCCTTCGCATTTGCACTGCTTAAGATCATGCTTTCCGGTGGGAAAGATGGTAAATAAGCCTCACTCAGTATCTAATTTGACCATTCCCAATCTCTTTTTTACAGTCTGAAACACACCTGTTGCATCTTCCGAGATCTGCAGCAGGAGTGTGGCTGTAACAAAGCCTACTGAGAAGATAATCGTCCGCAGGATGCATTCAGATCATGCTTTCCGGTGGGAAAGATGGAAAATAAGCCTTACTCCGTATCCGGTTTGACTATTCCCAATCTCTTTTTTACAGTCTGAAACACACCTGTTGCATCTTCCGAGATCTGCAGCAGGAGTGTGGCTGTAACAAAGCCTACTGAGAAGATAATCGTCCGCAGGATGATATTCAACAAGGGAATAGAGAAGTTGATGAGTGTGGTGGTTATCAATACCAGTAATATAGGCAGCGCAATGCCATAAAGGGTCTTCCTATTGAAAGGCTGTAGCTTGTAGTGGTACCACAGGTAGATAAACCTGATACCATTGAAGACCGTAACCAATATCAGGTTAGCTGCGCCCGCGCCCCATATGTTATACTTCCTGATCATGAAGTAGTTAACCGGTACGGCTGCTATCAGCAATAAGATATTACAGTACATCTCAAACTTCCACTTACGGGAAGAGATGATGATTTGTCCGCTGGCCCCTGTACCTAGTTCTATTATCTTCGCCATTGCCAGGAGCAACATCGCTGGTTTACCAATCTTATAGATCTCAGGTAGCTTGAGGAAGTTCAGTGCGTCATCAAAGTTGATCCATACTAGTCCGAACAGGAAGGAAGATACCAGTAGCAGGGTAATGGATGTCTTGGTATATACATCCGCCAGTTTAGACATATTCTTGTCTTTCCAGGCTCTGGCTATCACCGGAAATGCAATACTTACTACACTACGTTGCGGTACACCTATGGAGGTGACCATATAGTTGACCAACGAGAATACCGCCGCATATTCCAGTCCATGCATACTCGAGATGGCCAGTCCGTCGAAGCTGTCTTTGAACACCAGCACAATATTTCCGGCCAGCATAAATATCACATAAGGCAGCATTTTCGTCCATAACCGTTTGGTCAGCTTGCTGATTTTGAAGGTAATATTCAGCTCTCCGATAGATATCATATAGATCAGCAATCCGAAGAAGGAGAAACCATATAAAAAGCTGAAGGAAATAAAGAACGTTCTCAGTTCAATCCACCCCATCATATATACTGCAAGCAATATGAGGTTAGCAACCCTAAATGCTACCTCTTTAAAGAAGTTGGAGACGACTGTCTTAAACAGGTTCCAGGCATGTGCTTCAAGTACGGTAAGGTAGGTGAGAAAGAACGTAACGGGTATTACCAGGTAATAGTAGTCCACCAGGAGCGGCGATTTACCTGAAAACTTCCTGCTGATAAAAGGCTTCAGGAAAAATGTACCTGCTACCAGCAATAGAAAACCAACAGTTGTTATGACCAGCCCCAGTGTCAGCAGGTCTGAGTTCCTGCGGTCCATGCGGTCGCTATAGTATGGGTAGAACTTCGTGAGTAGGGTAGGTACGCCGAATGTAGCGATAGCTGAAAACAACACGCCCATTTCCAGAAGTACGCGGGTTAGACCATTATGTTCCGGCAGGAGGTACCTTGCAGATAGGAATACGTTTATAGCTCCGAAAATAAAACCAACATATGTCCAGACGATTGAAACAATACTCTTTTTCCGCAGTTCACTCATATTTCTTTAAAAATAACAGTTCTTGTAAAGCTAAAGGTATTTATTAATTTGCGATTTCTGATGGTGTTACACCATTTTTAATCATCTGCCCCGGCAGACTTATTGCATAAAATCAAGCATGGACTTATCGATCATCATTGTAAATTATAAAAGCAGCCGCCTCATTCTGGATTGTATCAGCACTATTGTGGCGCAGACAAAAACCATCAGTTACGAGGTGATCGTTGTAGACAATGCTTCCGGGGATGACAGCGAACAGCAAATCCTGTCTGCTTATCCGTTTGTGCAGTTTCTACAGGTAGGTTACAACGCCGGTTTTTCCCGCGCCAATAACGCTGGGCTCCGCATCGCCAAAGGGGAGCACCTGTTATTACTTAACCCCGATACGCTCATACTTGATCATGCACTGGACCGCTGTGTGCAACGCTTTTCACAAAGCAATCTCATTGCCTGCGGCGTACAACAGCTCAATGCCGACCGTACCCTGCAAATATCGGGCAACTATTTCATGAAGGGCGGGCTGAATCACCTGCTGCCTTTACCCTATTGGGGAAAGGTAATCCGCTGGATAGGCTACCAGTTGAAAACGAAAGTCCCCAATGTGCAGGAAGCCTCTACAGAACACCCTGTAGACTGGATCAGTGGTGCTTATCTCATGGTGAAGCGGAGCTCCATAGAGAAAGCCGGATATATGGATGAGGATTTCTTTCTTTATGCGGAAGAAGTAGAATGGTGCAGCCGCCTGCGTAAACACGGGCAACTTGCCATCTACGGCGATATCAATATCATTCATTTACAGGGCGAAACTACCGGCGACGCCTTTGACTCTGACGAAAAAGGGTACTACGGACTGTATGACCGCAAAGGATTGCAGCTGATGTTGTCCAATCATGTAAGAGTAAGGAAACAATTTGGCGCACTATGGTATTTCATCCTGCTGCTGAATTATACCTTCGCTATACCGGTATTTTTCGTCGGTAGTATCTTTGAAAACCTGTTTAAAGGCCGGAACCCATTCCGATATATGCCGCAGGTATGGGGACTAACGAAGAACGTGTGCCACCTCTGGCGGTTAACGCCGGTTATCCTGCGTAATAAACCGCACTTCTATAAGGTATTATAATACAATGCTCCATTCATCTACGGGACTTAGTCCTGTACATGTACGGGCCTGTAATATCCTTTCAGTATACCTACTCCTGTACATATGCCGGCTTACAGTATCCTTTCAGTATACCTAGTCCTGTACATGTACCGGCTTACAGTATCCTTTCAGTATACCTAGTCCTGTACATGTACCGGCTCCCAATACCCCTTCAGCACATCTATTCTGAACTGGATCACCGGCCATGTCTTAGCCGGTTTACCCTGCAACAGGTAATAGCCACCTATCAGCACTGATGCGCCAAGCTTAAACAGGTACTCCAGGCTCTTCTTGTGTACTGCAGTTCCGCCTTTGACCTTCATCCGTACCTTCTCGCCCCGGCCAATACCGGAGGCTACCCTGTACATGTATTCAGATGTCAGTTTTTTGACTTCAACCACATGATGTACAATCACTGCCGGGTCATAGTAAATGATACCGCCTCGCTCAATCAGTTTATAAAAGAACTCTTTGCCTTCGCCTCCCACACGCAGCGTACCCTTTACGCCCGGCAGACTGGTATTGAAACCACCTACTGCAAAGAAGTCTTCCCGGCGTACAATCATGTTTGATTCCAGCGGATAACGGCCGTTTTCAAAAGGTTTGGCTACCGGACTGTAGTCAAAGTTGCCCACCAGAGACGATACATAATGCGACATCCATTTAGGCTCTGAAGGTATATAGCGGGGAATAATGCGTCCCCCTAGACCGGTAGCATCCGGGTGTTGTTCAAAGAAGGTAATAATGTTCTGCAGATATCCGGGCATGGCAACGGCGTCATCATCCATGCAGCATATCAGTTGACCCTTCGATTTCTCAGCACCAGTATTGCGCGCATAAGAGGCACCCTGCCGCGTCTCCAGGTAGTAAGCTACCTGCATATCAGGATGGGCGGCTATATAAGCCTTCACCTTCTCCGCCGTATTATCCTTACTGTTGTTGTCCACCACAATCACTTCATAGCGTTGTTTATCAATGTCCTGTTTGTACAGACTATCAATTGCCTCTATAATATAGGCTTCTCTGTTATATGAGCAAATGACTACTGATATCGCTGTTTCCATGATTGATACTGTCCTTTTTGTTTAAAATTCTGACCAGGGAAAGCAAAATAACTGTAATTTATCCGAAATTTCAATAATGGGGCGGTTACGATTCTTTTTAAAGGTGGCATTTATCTGCAATATCTGTTTCCTGGTAGCGGAGGCATCTTACTATATAGACTACAAGGGGCAGGCACCTGAACTGCTTAAGTATATACTACCCATGGGTATCATGGTCGCCTTTCCGCTGAATCTGCTCCTGCTGCTGCTTGCCGGTATCGCCCTATGGCGTCGTAAAATCACCCGGGCAGCACTTCCTCCATATGTATTTATTATCAACGTTATATTTTTACTTATCCAGTTTTATTTCATGTTCTGATGATCAACAACATAATAAAAGACAGACCAACTAAACTTTTCATCTTCTTCTGCTCATTCTTCGTGGCCAATGCGCTGATCGCAGAATGTATAGGCGGAAAGATCTTTTCGCTGGAGAAACTGTTCGGACTTCCCGTACATTCCTTCACAGTGTTTGGTCAAAGCGGCTTATCCTTTAATCTTACCTGCGGCGTTATATTATGGCCGCTGGAGTTTGTAATGACGGATATCGTCAATGAATATTACGGCCCCAAGGCAGTAAAACGCATCTCTTACATCGCAGTATCACTGATTGCTTACGCCTTCGTGATGTTCTACGTGGCCATGGGCGTACCTCCGGCTGATTTCTGGATCAGCTCTGGTGTACAGGACGGCATCCCCGATATGACCAAAGCATTCAATGGTATCTTCGGACAAGGCATGTGGATCATCCTCGGTAGTATTGTAGCCTTCCTCGTCAGTCAGATCGTAGATGTGACAGTATTTCACCGGATTAAGAAGGCTACTGGTGGTAAACACATGTGGCTGAGGGCTACAGGATCTACGCTGATATCACAGCTGGTAGACAGCTTCATCGTACTATTCATCGCCTTCAAGCTGGGTAAGGGGTGGAGCTGGCAACTGGTACTGGCCGTATGTGTAGTAAACTATATATACAAGTTTACAGTGGCTATCCTGCTGACGCCTGTTATCTATTTCGCAGAGCAAAGGATAGATCATTACCTCGGGAAAGATACCAGCACACGCATGAAAGCAGCTGCCATGGGACAAGAAGATGCAGTATTAATCAATGAATAATCAGTAACGCACTTTGACCAGGTCTGCTACAACTTTATCAATGGGAAGGGTGACTGCTTCGGCGGAAAACTCTTCCCAGTTGACCCATCTCGCGCCCTCTACCTGGTATGCTCCCTCAGGAATTTCAAAGGCGAAAGGCTTGTCCAGCAGCGGGAAGTTCATTGCAGATACCGGCTTTACAAGATAATAGATAGAGATGATCTGGGAACGGTTGTCAAACGCAGACACCTGAAAGAAATCAGTAGTATAAATATGCTCAATCACTTCAATCGTTAATCCCAGCTCTTCCTGGAACTCCCGTATTACACATTGCAGCGTTCCTTCTCCAAACTCTAGTCCGCCACCCGGGAACTTAGTAAAATACCCCCCGCGGATAAACTCATCACTCACAAGCACCTGTTTGTGCTCATTAATCATTATACCATAAACACGGACATTGAAGAGCTTCATCAGCAATAAAGATTTAGTGATCCGCAGCTAAGATACAGTGATCACAGTAAATATTGCAGCCTGGCCGTCATTCATTTCAACCAGAAACATTACCGGCAGACTAGAACCATTTCTTTTTCATGAAATACCAGCTCATGATCACAGATATTACAATGGAAAGTATGACAGGGATATAGAAGGCATGTGTAGAGTGGGCGAAAGGGATCTCTACGTTCATACCGTAAATACTCGCCACCAATACGGGAAAGGTGAGTACGATGGTAATGGACGTAAGACGTTTCATTACGAGGTTAAGATTATTAGAGATGATGCTTGCGAAAGCATCCATTGAGCTACTAAGGATGTTGGTATACACATTGGCCATCTCAAGCGCCTGGGAAGTGTCTACAATCAGGTCATGCAGGAACTCTTTCTCGTCTTCATTCAGCCCCAGGAAGTTCGTACGCTCCAGCTTCATCAGCAATAACTCATTGCTGCGTAACGCTGTCAGGAAGTATACCAGGCTTTTCTGAATACGCATGATATACAGCAGCTCTTCGTTACGGTTACTGTCGTATAACTTTTGCTCCAGGATATTCCTCCGCTGGTTGATCTCTTTCAGGTAATCCAGGAAGTTCATGGTTACCTTCTCAAAAATCTTCAGCACCATCATATTCCTTTTCTCCGGATGACGGTTATGGAACGTATTCAGGAAGCGGTTGATTGCTGCATTGTCAAAAGAGTTGACAGTGAGTATCTGATTATGCGTAAGGATGATGACAATAGGTATCGTAATGTAATAGGCATCGCTCTCGTTAATAGAGTTGTTCTCCGTAGGCGTCTTGATAACAATGAGTTTCACGTTATCTTCCAGCTCATAGCGGGACTTCTCATCAATATCAAGTGAATCGGTAAGGAAGTCCAGCGGAATATCCAGCTCTTCTGAGAGCTGGGCAAATTCAGCTTGTTTGAGCGGAGGAGTGATATTCACCCATGCTCCGTTCTCCGGAGTTGAAATTTCTACCGTGCGCGAGTCTATATTTTTGAAGTACTGAATCATCCGGGCGCAAAGGTAGAACAATTAAAGTTATGGTAATGTGATATTTCCCTGGAATACGAGGGTGGCCGGGCCGCAAAGCCAGATATTGTTATAGGATCTTTCTCCAGTACGGGTAAATCGCACTTCCAGTTTACCACCCAGCGTCTGTACAGGCACAATATATTCCTTCTGTTCAGGGCCTGCAGTCATCAGTGCTGCAGCCGTTACGCCAGTACCGCAGGAGTAAGTCTCATCTTCCACGCCGCGTTCATAGGTACGCACGAAGATGCCTTTTTCGAGAGATTGTACGAAGTTTACGTTGGTGCCTTCTTTTGCAAAACGGTCGTTATAGCGAATCTGCTTTCCTTCGTTATATACGTCAATCGCTTTTACATCTTCTACAAACCGCACAAAGTGTGGGGAACCAGTATTCAGATAGGAGTGCAGTGAACCAATCTCCACGCCGTTTACGTCCTGCATTTTCAGGTTGACCCAGTCATCACCTGTCAGCGTTGCTTCATGCGGGCCATCCACAGCCAGGAATGTCAGTTGCTCATTAGTCAGTCCCATCTTACGGGCAAAGGCTACCAGACAACGTCCACCATTACCGCACATGCTGCTTTCGCGTCCATCTGCGTTGTAGTATTTCATACCGAAGTCGTATCCTTCCTGCTTGTTTAACAGCATTAGTCCATCCGCTCCGATACCGAAACGTCTGTCGCAAAGAAAATGTACCTGTTCTTCTGTAAGGAAATTGTATTGGCCGTCCCGGTTATCCATGATGACGAAGTCGTTGCCCGTACCCTGATATTTGTAGAAATGAATGTCTGACATAGATAACAAATGTAAGAAAAATTAAGAATTTGTAATGGGGAATCAGGAGTTGGTTACACCTCGCTTTCGGGGTCTTACCAACGCCTGATGCCTCATTCTTAATTGCTATTTATTACCTGCTGATAATGTCCAGTGACTTTTTAATCAGCCCTGCTACTGCTGCTGCGCCGTCCTTCGTGAACTCCTGACCAATCCTGTTTGCCACTATCGCGCTGATAGACAGGCAGTCATGCCCCAGCACACGGCCCAGGCCATAGATGCCTGCGGTTTCCATCTCGAAGTTAGAGATATAGTGATGGCCATGTTTGAAGGCAGTCAGGTGTTCCAGTAACTGTGGATGGGAGAGCGGACCTCTCAAAGCACGGCCCTGCGGAGCATAGAAGCCGGGGCAGGTTACTGTGATACCACTGATGTATCCGTCAGTGAATTTCCCTGCCAGTTCAGAGGAGGCACTGATCAGATAAGGATTTGCACTACCCGGGCGAAGGGCCACCTGCTGATGAAATGCTTCCAGGAGCGATTGCTCTTCCGGCGTGTTTTCAAACTCGTACCAGGGCAGCAGGTTGTCCAGTCCGACGCCATGAGAAGATACCACATAACTATCCACAGGGACATTTCCCTGCAATGCACCTGAAGTACCCAAACGGATAATCTGGAGCCGGGTCAGGTCCGCTTTCACCATGCGGGTCGTAAAATCAATATTCGCCAGCGCATCCAGTTCATTCAGCACAATGTCAATATTGTCTGTTCCAATACCTGTCGATACGACTGTCAGTCTTTTTTTACCGATAAAGCCGGTATGGCTTACAAATTCCCGGTGCTGACGTTTTACTTCTATGGTATCGAAATGTTTGCTAACTTCAGGTACGCGGTCCGGATCTCCGACGGTGATGATCGTGTCAGAAAGCTCATCAGGCTTAAGATCCAGGTGGTACACAGCCCCCCGGCTGTTCAGTATCAGTTCAGATTCTGCGATACGTGTATTCATCTTATTTTGATATTTTTTTAAAATATATTTGGCAAATATCTAAAATTTACTACTTTTGCAATCCCATCAAATGAATGGGACACGAAAAAAAACAAACACAAAGGGTTTCGTGGCCGAGTGGCTAGGCTGAGCTCTGCAAAAGCTCCTACAGCGGTTCGAATCCGCTCGAAACCTCAAAAGGATTACAGCAATGTAATCCTTTTTTGTTTATAGCAAATTTGTCCCGCCGGCAGCTCATCCGTAGAGCCGTGCAGGTAAGTAAGATGAACTTGAATTTTTGGGGGAAGTGTGCCGATAGGGATATGCTGTAGTTACATTTAAACGGACGCTCATATCACCAGCTATGTAATCGTGACTTCCCTGACAGTCTTTTTCCCCGGCAGATCTTCCGCTATCACAATGATCTTTCCGCCCTTGGGCAGCGCCATCACCTGATACCGCCAGTCTACTCCGTTACGGCTTGCGCTTGCTGATCCGCTCTCGATGGTGTTACCTTCCGCATCCGTCACCTGCACAGTTACTTCCGCCACGCGGAACTGGTCCTTCGCTGTTACCACCACCTCGTTCTCTTCCAACCGGATTTGCTGGATCTCCGGAGAATGATAGGCATCTTTCACAGCCATGTTATAAGCGTTCTGTCCGGGTCCCGCCAGAGAGGCGTAATACGCCTTCACCGCAGGATCTGCCAGTAGCCGCTGTGCACAGGCTGCCGCTACCTTCATTTTATAGCGGGCCTCTAACTGCCTGGCAGTGGGCTTTACATTCGATGGTACGCGTTTTTTGGCCATGATAATCTGACCGTTCCGCTCGTAAATCGTTACCAGCCTGCCAATCGAACCTCTCACCAGCTGCAGGAGGATATTATCTTTCACAATAGCCATAAATGCCAATTTTAAATGTTACAGTCACTAAGTTACTGCATGATACTGCTGTGGTATTTACACTAACGGTACATTAACAGTACATTTCAAGGTCACCTCAATATCCCCGGGATATACAAGTGCCCTAGATATGTACTATTAGTGGACCGATCGTATCGAAGATCAGCAGACTACAAAAAAGGGACAGACCGGGTCGCGGCTGGCCGGTAAGAAGTAATATTACCTTAATACACAAGCTTGCTGTCTTTTTTTACATTTGCCCTCTTTACAGCTCCTGTTTGATGTGCCAGCTATGAGTGGTTAAATCTATGTATGCGGGAAAGGAACAGCGAATTGAATGCAGTGAACACTATTGATATGTAATGATCCCTCTGTAGCGCCTGGCGCAGTTATCTCGTAATGCTCCAGGCAAACTGCTTCAGTTATAAACTAAAAAATGTCTGATCGCCACTTAGCAGCTGGAAATAGTATATGCGATGACGTTAACTGTGCCTTATGTCTGATTCGCAGCAAAAAAACAGTCAAAAGCTGGTACACACTACACCGGAGTAGGTTATTAAAATGAATGTTTAGTATGAAGAGAAGGACATTTTTCAGGCAGACTGCACTCGGATTAATGGGTAGCACAATGCTTGCTGCATTGCCTGCGTATAGCGAAGATACCACAGATGTATTCGGAGATCTCGCTGAAAAAGATTACCCCTTAAACTTTCTGGCTATCGGCGACTGGGGACGCAATGGTGCTGACCATCAGGTACAGGTAGCCCGTCAGATGGGCGACTGGGCAACCAAACACCCTAATCAGTTCATTATCTCCACCGGCGATAACTTTTATCCTTCCGGTGTTATCAGTGAACATGACCCGCTGTTTCACTACTCGTTTGAAAACGTATATACTGACTTCTCTCTGCAATGGGACTGGTACCCTATACTCGGGAATCATGACTACAAATCAGACCCTGACGCGCAGGTACGTTACAGTAAGATAAGCCGCCGCTGGAAGATGCCTGCCAGGTATTATTCAAAGGAAGTATCTATTGGAAAACAGGGTAAGGTGTTATTTCTTTTTATTGATACCAACCCCATGATCCCTGAATTTTATGATAACCCGGAATATGGGCCTCATGTAGCCGGACAGCAACCTGAAAAACAGCTGGAATGGATCAACAAAACGTTGGCAGATGCTGGTCCGGAGGTAAAATGGAAAATTGTGGTAGGCCATCACCCTATGTATACTGCTGGCCCGAGAACCACCAATTATGATACCCTTCGTATCAGAAAAGCCCTGGAAGAAACGCTTGAAAAGCAGAAGGTAGATGTATACCTTGCCGGCCATGATCATTCCATGCAGCATCTCAAAACCAATGGTTATACGCATCATCTGATATCGGGAGCAGGATCGGAAGTTACCCCGGTTAAAGATGGACTTTCCTACAGCAAATTCCAGGCGGCAGATTATGGATTTATGTACTTCTCTATAAATAGTGAGGAGATTAATGTGCAGGTGATCAATCACGAAGGCAAAATGCTGTACAAAACGGCTATAAAAAAATAAGCACTCCTCCTTGATAAATGCTGCAGATGGCAAATGGCCGCCTGCAGCATTTTCGTTTGTATCAGCGGTTATCATCACAAAGTGAAGCCTGCCCGCAAAAACATTCGTTCCCTTATGCCTGTTTGGGTCAATGGAACACTGTATCTTTATTATGCCTGATTTTCAAAATAACTCCATGCGCCTCCATATATTATTCGCCTTCCTGGTGCTATTTGCTATGTCCACGGTGCAGGCACAAACGCCCGCAGCTGACAGTATTACCATCGCCATTGCACCAGCCTATGACAGCGTAGGCCGTTTTCACCGTACATTGTTCGGCGAAAGCTATCGTAAATTATGGGCTGCACCAGTCAGAATGGAAGTCTTTTATCTTGATAAAGAAAAAGGCGGCCTGGTCATAGAACAACAAGGCGGAGGCCTGCAAACCAAGTCATTACGGCTGAAAGATAAGGCCGGCAAAGAATGGGTGTTGCGTACCCTGCAGAAATACCCTGAGCGGGGCTTACCTCCTAATCTACGGGCTACTATTGCCAGAGACATCCTCCAGGACCAGGTAGTTACCGCACATCCTTACTCATCGCTGACAGTGCCTCCCCTGGCAGCAGCCCTGGGTATTCCCCATGCTAACCCCCGCATTGTATATGTACCTGATGATCCCGCATTAGGAGAATACCGGAAAGACTTTGCCAATGCCGTATTCCTTTTTGAAGAGCGCGAGCCTGTAGAGGCTGTCCGTACTGATAATACCGAAAAGACACAGCATAAACTGGAAGAGGATAACGACGCGCATGTAGATCAGCGGATAGTATTGAGGGCCCGTTTGCTGGACATGCTGCTGGGTGACTGGGACAGGCATGAGGATCAGTGGCGATGGGAACGTGTAAAGCAGGATAAACGGATAGAGTATACACCCGTGCCCCGTGACAGGGATCAGGTGTATTACAACACCACCGGACTGTTTCCCTGGATTATCTCACATCAGTGGCTGAAGTCTAAATTCCAGGGTTATCACGAGCATATACGCGATATCAAAGGCTTTAATTACAATGCCCGATTCTTTGACCGTTACTTCCTGAACAGCCTCAGTGAGGCAGACTGGCGGGAGCAGATACAGTATGTGCAGGCTACTTTGACCGACAGTCTGATCCGTCAGTCTGTCAGCCTTATGCCTGATACTATCTTCCGGTTATCCGGAGAAAAGATCATCCGCGCATTCATTGCCCGAAGGAACGAGCTGGAAAAGGAGGCCATCAGTTATTACCAGTTCCTATCTATCTATACAGATGTGCCGGCATCAGATAAACACGAGTATTTTGATATCCGGCGTTTGCCGGATGGGCATGTTACTGTTACCATTAGTAAGATGAAGAAGGAAGGTACACTGGATGGGGTTATATACCAGCGTGACTTTGATCCTGCCGTGACTAAAGAGGTACGGCTATATGGGATGGACGGGCGTGATGTCTTTGCCGTATCCGGGGCAGCCGCTTCACCAATCCGGATAAGGATGATAGGAGGGGATGGTGTGGACAGCTTTATTGTAGGTAGGGATGTGCCAGGCAAAGGCAGGCTGTACATATATGACCGCTCGGACCAGGATAACAGGATCCCGCCCCGAGGCAGTGCAAAGATCAGAACAGATACTGATTCCCTGGTCAATACTTACAACAGGCGCGCCTTTATGTTTGATCGCTTTGGACCATTGCCTTCTATTCAGTATAATCCGGATCAGGGCTTCATGCTGCGTGTCAATACTATGCTTGAAAAGCAGGGCTTCCGTAAGACGCCCTATGCCCAGCAGCACCAGTTAATACTGAGTTATGTAACGGGCCGGGAAGCCTTTCTGTTGCAGTATCTTGCTGATTATAAGCAACTGATTGGCAAAAATGACCTGCGCATCAGTATACTGTCACGCGGTCCGCAGAACCTGAGTAACTTCTTTGGCCTGGGTAATGAATCAGTCTTTGTGAATGATGATAAGGAAATTGCGTATTACCGTAACCGGTATGACCTGGTAAACGGCGATGTGAGGCTGTACAGGAGCGTAGGAAAGGGCTTCACGGTTAGTGGGGGTATTGCGGCCCAGTATTACACCAGCAGGGCTGTGAACAACAAGCACCGTTTTCTGGGTGAGTATGATGCAGCGTTTCCTGCAGCCCGCGTGTTTGATGACAGGCTGTATGCCGGGCTTGTAGCCGCGTTTGAAGCAGATACCCGGGTGGGTAGAATGATGCCCAGGAAAGGCATTCACTGGCATACCGAACTTACAGGTATGCAGCAGACGAACCGTGATCACAAGCGGTATGGTAGGGTGACTACAGATTTCAGCTTTTTTGTGCCGTTGATTGGCGATTCCACGTTGGTCATGGCCAACCGGTTTGCAGCAGGTACTACCATCGGAGATCCCGCTTATTTTCAGATGATGGCCATCGGTGGTACACAGATACTGCGTGGTTTTCATACCAATCGATTTATAGGCAGGACAGCGGTTTACCATAATTTTGAGTTACGGCTGAAGTTGTTTGACTTCACATCATACCTGTTACCCGGTACTGTCGGGCTGATTGGGTTCAATGATCTGGGTAGGGTGTGGATGCCAGGAGAGCGGTCTCACAGATGGCATGACGGTTATGGAGGCGGTGTGTATATTGTGCCGGTGGAACTGTTCCTGATACAGGCAGCCATCGGCTTCTCAGAAGAAGGCGCGCTGCCGTATATTACCGCAGGATTCAGGTTCTGACAGGAGCATGGTCAGATAGCGTAAATTGCCCGGCGTTGCGTGTGTAGCAGGCTATATGGGAACAAAACTCAGGCATGTGCATCGGAACGCAGAAGGGAGAACATGAGCATGTCATAATGTTTGTTATTCCAGTACATCCATTGCCGCAATGTACCTTCCTGTTTGAATCCTATCTTGTTCAGCAGGTGGATAGATGGTTCATTGCCTTCCATCACTTCGGCCTCCATACGGTTGATATCCAATGCATGGAAGCCATAGCTGATGATCGCATGCATGGCTTCTGTGGTGATACCCCTGTTCCAGTAAGCATGTTGCAGTTCACAGCCGATATTGGCCCGGTGCTTCCGGGTAAAGTTATTGAATCCGGCAGTACCGATGATCTCATTACTTTCATTTAAGCGTATCCCCCAACGGATGGCGGTACCGGCTTCAAAGCGTTTTCTGAAATGATCAATCAGTTTATGAGAGTCATTGGTACATTCAAATGGGGAGAGGTTATAGTACCGGGTGACCTGCTGGTCTCCGAAAAGCTTTAAGAGGTCATCCGCGTGCGCTTCGGTAATCTGGATCAGTTCCAGGTGGGGCGTACGTATTGTCGGGAATCTGGAGATAACAGTATCATGATATTCAATAACGCGGGGCATGGTATTTCATCGTTTTAGTGATGCTACTAATGAAATGAATATAAGAAAAAACGGGGATAAAAGTGCGTCTTATCCCCGTCAATTTATATGCAATAGTGCAGTAACATCGCCAGAAGGGCTGCCAGTAGCGTATTCAGGAAGTTCACAGTGTTATTACCGATTATATGTCTGCGTTCCAGGGTAGCGCCAAGTACAGAATCGGCCAGGTTGCCGAATATGCCGGCGACCAGCACAATCATGGCTTGTTGAGTGAAACCGGCATAGATCAGGGCAATGATAAGGGCACCCGCAGCGCCGATAAGGGTACCTTCTATGCTGACTACCCCGTCCAGGCCTCTTTCTTCTTTTGTAAAAGTCAGTATGTTATAGTGACGACGCCCATAGATGATACCCAGTTCTGAAGACCAGGTATCTGCCAGTGCAGCAGCTAGTGCAGCAGCCAGCATGAGGTGGTACAAGGCAGCATTTGTCTTGTCGTACCAGGCAAGGCCGGCCATTATAGCTACAATACCGCCATTGGCAATTACCTGGGCGGCATCACGTTTCTGGGGGTGACGCCCGTCAACAGTAAGCCTGCTTTTCAGTTCCTTATGGTGTGAAGTAGCCTGTACTGCCAGTGCAAAGTAGGTGAATAGCAGTATCACGCCGTTCGTGCCGGTGCCTACTACTACCAGTCCGCCTACGACGAGAGCCGCTATATTGGCGGCAGGCGTCAGCTTTTTATACATCACATACAGGATGACCAGAAAGACGAGGAACAGGAGGAAGGTAACGGCAAACAATCCCATGCCGGGTTTCAACAGGTCCATAGGGTGATAATTGTTTTACGCTTCAATACCTAATTTGTTCAGCTGAATCAGTTGTACAAAGTCTTGTCTGAAGCTGGCCTGTTTACCATTCTTCAGAGCAGCAATAGCTTCACGCTGCCTGTTGATCTCAACCTGGTACAATGGGTGAGCTTCGATTTCTTCCTGTTCAGGGAAATAGTCATCACCTTTCTCCTGGTTGATCTGGGTACTGATGAGTATATCGAGTGTGTTGCGGATGATATCAGTTGTATCAAGGGCGCTGCCCAGGGGTTCCACTGCCAGTCCGCAGATAGCGAGCCACGTACAGGTAGCGGCATTCTGTGCACCGGAGGCCAGGGTAGTACGCCAGGCGGAATCGAAGATGTCCATGTAATTGTCCAGATCAGGGATCTGTTCTTTGGCAATGATTTCCAGTTGTTCTACGGTGGTATCTTTCAGCTGACCGGATACCAGTAGCCATGCTTTGTCAAATACTTCAGCAGTTTTAGAGGCATCGCCTTCAAATTCATCTTCATAGATCTTCCTGAAGGAGAGCCATAAGGTTTCAGCGCCTGCCAGGCTAAAACGGGAGATATCGTTTGGTGTAAGTTTAGAGAGTAGTTCTTCGAGATTATCTATCATGTCTTGCTGCTACTATTTTAGAGATTGCCGGCCGGAAATGAGCGTCCGTCAGGCTGTAATAGCAGCTGCAAGATAAGACAATAAAACCGGTGATGTAAAACAGCTATATTTTCATGGTTACCTCGAATGGCGTAGAAGGGTTGAGAATGAATAGCTGTCCGGGATTGATACCGCCCAGTATCCGCCTGAGGGTCATTTTCACCAATACACGGTCATCCGGTACGTTAATCATGCCGCTTCTGCCAATCATTTCCGGCAGGGAGAACAGTGGTATGAAGTCGTCTTCTTCGCGTTTGTAGGTAGCCAGCATCAGGTCTTTGCTGTTCTCTACTTTATGAGCAAGTGTAAAGAGTTCATAAGTCTGTAAGGTATCGATGAGCTCCTGTCGGTAGGTTGGCTCGTCAAACCATTGTTTCATGATTTGTTGCTGTAGTAGTTGAGGATTGCCTTTGGAGAAGAAGGGCGCATTATGCTGGCGGATGTATTCGACGAGGTCCTGGTTGGTATGGCGGGAGGCATAGTAGATCTCTGTATCGCTCATGTAGGTCGATTTGATCATCCAGGTTAGCTGTTGTACAGCTTCTTCATCTCCCATATGGTCTATAGCCAGTACCAGCAGATGTTTTCTTGTAGCCTGATCGTAGGCGAAGCCGAAGAAGGCCGCTGTTATTTCAGGAGTAGCGGTAAAGTAGCTTACCAGGTCGTCTATGAAGTTACTGCCGGCAGGTAATAATTCCTCTGCGAGGTCAGTTGGTATATCGAGCATATCGGTCGTTGTTGTATCAGTTTTTTTCCTGAAGCGTTCAAATATTTTCATATGGATAGGGATTTAGAATAGTCAGCCGGCATTGATGATGCCCTTAGTCATAGGTACGAACATATCGTATACAAATATAATATTAATTAATGCATTACCATGATAAAGGTGTTTTTATTTATGTGTGGAGGGGTGATGGGGTGAGGTATGATGGCGACATGGATGGACGTAAGGCTGGTAAGGGGAGCATAATGGGGGTACTGACCAGGATAGGTGGGAGGGATATTGCAGGCTGTGATTTGGCGTATGCATATAGGTGTTGGCAGTGGGGGATATACGACTGGTGGGATGGCCGATCACCAGCACGCATATAGGCACATTTATTGATATATTTTCTATGCATCAGCCTGTAGCCGTTCAGGGTTGATAAGTGAGTTCTCTAAGTGCAACGGCAGGTATAGGAATCGTTGGGGATAGGAGACAGAACTGTTGCTGGTAGCGGAATAGCAGTCAATATATACCGTTGAAAAATAGTAGTTAAAGTATTTCCGCCGGCACTGTTTTTTTTGACCAAATTTTGTTATATTTGTTACCCCCCCTAATTGTAGAGGGAGGTGAGCAGTAAGGCTGATATGTGATATTGAGAAGCTGACAATGAGTTAATTTAATAATTATATCGTTTACAGTAGTGGTCAATGGACCCGGAATTAATAGCCTTCTGATGCTCAGGAGGCTTTTGTGTTTTCTATAAAAATAAATAAAGAGGTATGTTGGAAATTGTAGAAGTAAAAGTAGGTGATCAGAAATCCCTGGAACAAGTGAAAGGGTTGTTCCGCGAGTATGCCAACTGGTTGAGTGTTGACCTTAGCTTTCAACGTTTTGAAGAGGAGTTAATCAGCTTGCCTGAGCCGTATTATGTAGCTCCGGAAGGTGCATTGTTCATGGCGTTGGTAGACGGACAACCGGCAGGATGTGTTGGTGTAAGATCATTTGAGAACTCCACCTGCGAAATGAAAAGGTTGTTTGTACGTGATGCTTTCAAAGGGCATGGCGTTGGCAGAGCGCTGGCGGTACGCGCAGTGGAAGCAGGCAGGGACCTGGGTTACAAACGTATGTTGCTGGATACGCTGGCTCATATGCGTCCTGCTATTGAGCTGTACACCAGTCTGGGTTTTCAGCCTATCGCGGCGTATTATGACAACCCAATCAGTGACGCAGTGTACCTATCTATGATGCTGGAAAGGGCAAGTGAAAGTGCCGAAACAGCGATTTAGGCACGGAATCGACATATTACATTGGCGCTGGTAGGGACCAGCATTTAGTAACTATAATCTGTGCTGAAAGATGTTAAATCATCTGGGGTGCATTTTATGGTAAGATTACGCGGTTTGTTACTCTATTACCGTTCATTTTTCTTCATGCCCGGCTTGTGACTGATATTGTATGCCTATTGCCTTTACTGTAAAAACGGCTGGCGCACCCCGAAAGTGACTTTATCATATTGCCGACGGCTATGTTGTAATCAGAAGGCGTTACGCTCCATAGTGCTATCCCAAGCCGCTTGCTGATCAACTACCAGGTATAACATCTTGTAACAGTTGTAGCTGGTGCCTGTGATCGTATGTAATGAAGCGTAATGCTGAAGATATATATCCCTGGTTCAACTTGTTCCTCCATATTTTTTACTGGTAGATCTGGTATCCAGAAGAAGATATTGTTAAATCTTCCCAAGGGCTATCTATTCCCTGCAGAATACGCAAATTTAGCAGATGAAATGCTGACTGTAGTCCTGGTAACCAGACCCGGACAGTCAAGTATTAAATCAGTATTATGCTAAGAAGATCATTATTCAAAAAGTTCGGCGGACTGCTACTGGCTCCCGCAATTTCCTTACCTGCGATGGCTGCTGGCGGCAGGAAGCCCGTGCTGCGCGTAGCACATATCACAGATGTACACCTGCATAACAAGGCAGGAGCGCCCGACCATTTCCGTAAATGCCTGCATCATATACAATCGCAATCGCCCAAGGTGGATTTCATACTGAACGGCGGAGATATTGTATTTGATATGAATAAAGAAAACCTGTCTGCCATTGACGCACAATGGCAACTTCTGCACAGTATTATGAAAGAAGAATGTAGCCTGCCGGTACACTATGCCCTCGGGAATCATGATATCTGGTGGAGCGAGCAGAATAAAGGCCAGGCGGTATATGGTAAACAGTACGCCATGGATCAGCTGAAGCTGGATGCGCCTTATTATAGCTTCGTCAAAGGAGGGTGGAAATTCATTGTGCTGGATAGTGTCCATCTTGACATTGATAATACCTGGTATATTGGTAAACTCGGCGAAGCGCAGATGAAATGGCTTACAGAAGAGCTTCGGACGACCGCTAAAGAAATGCCCGTTTGTGTCTTATCACATATACCGATATTGACTGCTACATTAATGGTACAGGATAATATTGTTAACCGCTGGGAAATGCTGGGCGGGGATATGCATACAGACACGGCAGATATTATACGGTTGTTCTACCAACATCCTAATGTGAGGCTGTGTTTAAGCGGACACATACATCTCAGGGATAAAGTAGTCTATAATAATGTGACCTACCTCTGCAACGGAGCTGTAAGTGGTGCATGGTGGGAGGGAAATAACAGGGAGACAGGCCCAGGTTACGGTCTGGTTGAGTTATTTGCTGATGGTAGTTTTACGGAGCGTTATGTCAACTACCAGTAGCGGTGATGGTGGAGGTCCACAGGTTGGCAAGCATATCCACATTAGGGGGATATGGTACCTCATTCATCAGGTACTGGCAAGGCATATAGTATACGGCATTAATGTTGGGAACATAGATATGTAATCCGGAGGGATATGCAGAGATGACATCTGTGATGTTGTACCCGATCCGTTAGTTTGAACTACTTGAACCCGCAGACATATGACTAATCTGATAGACGAAGTTTTTAATGCAGCCAGAACCGGTAATGTTACTTTTCTCCGCGAGAATCTTCACAAGCTGGAAGATCTGAATGTGCGTGATAGTCGTGGTTATACGCCACTGATCATTGCCACCTATAATGGTCAGAAAGAGGCAGCTGCTGTATTGCTTGACGCAGGCGCAGACGTGAATGCGTCAGATTATGGAGGTAATACATCGCTGATGGGTGTGAGCTTTAAAGGGTATCCGGAGATAGCAAACTTGCTGATCAGTAACGGTGCGGACCTGAACCTGCAGCATGGAAATGGTGGTACAGCCTTGATGTTTGCAGCTATGTTTGGCAGGAATAACCTGGTGAAATTATTACTGGATGCCGGTGCAGACAAGCGTATACGTGAAATAAGAGGATTGACCGCAGCGGATCTCGCAGCACAGCAGGGTAATGTTGAAGCGGTAGAGATGCTTGACTCTGCAGCGATGGTTAGATAAGGCTATAATGTTGGTTGATAAATGGAAAAAGGGCGTCAGGTAAACTGACAGCCCTTTTTAATTAGCTCAGATTTTTGGAATCTTGTACCCATTGTGATACTCAGCAGCCAGGTATTTGTTGGCAGCATTATCATCAAACTTCCCTTTTACACCATCCCAATTTAGTTTTTTGCCGGTTTTATAGGCAATATTCCCTAACTGGGCTACAGCGGCTACGTGTGCGCCAGCCTGTATAGGCGTATTAAGGTCCTCCAGTTTACGTGACTTAATTACTTCCAGGAAGTTGACAGCATGTTTGTCCAGTCCGTTATCAACAGATTTGGTGAACGGAACAGCTTCCATCTTTCCTTTCTCAGGAATTACTTCCCATCCCGAGCGATCCAGTACCAGCGTGCCATTATTACCGATGAAGGCAATACCGTGAGTACGGTTGTAAGGTCCACCATCTATACCGGTAGCATGTTCCCATTGTATATTAAAACCGTCAAACTGGTAAACAGTTGTGAGTGTATCAGGTGTTTCGCAGGCATCGTCCGGATAGGCAAATTTACCGCCTGCAGCCATCACAGATTTAGGATGTTGTGCTTTCATACCCAGCAGCGCGTAGTCTAACAGGTGTACGCCCCAGTCAGTCATCAGACCACCGGCATAATCCCAGTACCAGCGGAAGTTGAAATGGAAGCGGTTGGGATTGAAAGGTTTCTTTTCAGCAGGTCCCAGCCAGGCCGCATAGTCTACACCGGCAGGAGGTACGCCATCGGGCTGCTTTGGGATAGAGTGCATCCAGCCCATATAAGCCCAGGCTTTAACCAGTCTGACCTGACCCAGCTTACCGGAGTGTACAAAGGCGATAGCATCTTTGAAATGTTGCTGACTACGTTGCCATTGTCCTACCTGTACTACCCGTTTGGTACGTTCCTGGGCGGCCACCATCGCATTGATCTCTCCAATGGAGTTCCCGATGGGTTTTTCTACGTAGACGTCTTTTCCGGCGGATACGGCGTCGGTCATTTGCAGGCAATGCCAGTGGTCAGGCGTACCGATGATAACGGCATCAATGGACTTATCTTCAAGGAGTTTACGGTAATCGCTGTATGTTTTGGCTTTCTGGTTTTTCTTTTCCAGTAATTCTGCTGCTTTTTTGTCCAGCACATTTTTGTCAACGTCACAAAGCGCTACACATTGCGCATAGGGGTTTTTCAGAATGGCCGTCAGGTCTGACCAACCCATACCATTGATACCAATGGCTGCAATATTGATTTTATCGCTGGGGGCAACTGCGCGCAGAGAAGAGGGCAATGCACTGACTAAACCGGCACCTGCCATCAGCGCTGAGGCGGAACGGATGAAGTGTCTTCTTGAGTTGTTCATAACTGTAAATGATATTGTTGTTTTCAATAAACGCGGCAGCATAATGCAAAACGCGGAATACTGAAAGATAGCTACTTCAGCTGTAAGATGCAACAGCAATTTGAGTATTTATCGTCCAATATTCCGCGTTTGCTTATCTGCGCAGTATGTTTTTAAAAGTCTTCGCTTTCTTCCTCTGTGCTTGTACCGAAATTCATCATAGTACCCAGCAGATCGCTGAAGCGGGTTTCATTTTCTACCACCTTTTTGCTGATCAGGGAGTAGGAGGCAAGGCCATGTAAAACAAACTCCATGAGGAGTAATTGTTCTTTGTTGTTAGCCTGCGGGAATTTGCTCTTGATCAGCTCTTTCAGGCCGTCCACTTTTGAGAGGGAGGTCTCGTATTGCTTATCATTCACATCCTGCAGTAGCTGTACGGCATTACCTTTATCAAACCACTGTATGACAGCCCGGTAAGGGTTTTCAGCAGCCGCAGGATTCTGCTTACGTTTCTTAAAGGAGTCAGGGTTAGGGAAGTATTGTGAGAATACGCTGCGGATGGCTTTGTCCAGCAGGTTCACCGCTACCTGTAACGGTCCTTCCTGTTCTCCTTCATATACCAGCTCTATCTTACCGGTGATTGCAGGTATAATACCCTGCAGGTCAGCAATACGAACGTAGGTAGACTTCTCTTTATTGATGATTGCCCTACGCTCGCCGGCACTTACTGCGTTTTCATATGCAGCAATAGTCAGACGGGCAGATACACCGCTTTTTTTATCAACATATTCGCTGTTACGTGCTTCAAAAGCTACCTGTTCAATAAGGCGTTTGATCATATCACTGATATGCACGTTCTGCTGATCATCATGTACGTTAGCTTCCTGTTCTGTAATAAGCAGGGAGTTTTCTATGCTTTTTGGATAGTGGGTGATGATCTGGCTTTCTATACGGTCTTTCAGTGGCGTAACAATCGAGCCACGGTTAGTATAGTCTTCAGGATTGGCAGTAAATACGAATAGTATATCCAGTGGCATACGCACCTTAAAGCCTCGTATCTGGATATCTCCTTCCTGTAGTATATTAAACAGGGATACCTGGATACGTGCCTGAAGGTCGGGTAGTTCATTGATAACGAATATACCTCTGTTAGAGCGGGGTATGATACCAAAGTGGATCACACGCTCATCAGCGTAGTTTAGCTTCATATTAGCAGCCTTAATAGGATCTATATCACCTACCAGGTCAGCTACAGAGACATCCGGCGTAGCAAGTTTCTCACTGTAACGCTGGTCACGGTGTACCCATGCAATAGGAGTGGCATCGCCTTTTTCTGCAACGATATCACGGGCATAACGGGAAAGTGGCTCGTAAGGGCTGTCATTTACCTCAGAGCCTTCCACGATAGGTATGTATTCATCCAGCAGGGATACCATCTGCCTGGCCATACGCGTTTTTGCTTGTCCGCGGAGGCCGAGGAACAGGATGTTATGCCTGGAGAGGAGGGCTCTTTCTGTATCGGGGATTACGGTGTCTTCGTAACCGATGATACCTGGGAATGCAGTTTCTTTATTTTGCAGTTTGCGGATCAGGTTTTGTCTGATCTCTTCTTTAACGGATTTAGGTTTATATCCACTCTTCTTTAACTCACCAAACGTGCTTATGTTAATATTCATATTGTATTTAATGGATTGTCTGTCAATGATATGATTATATGATGCCAAATTAGAGCATCTTTCTTTTGCCATTCTCAAAGTCGAAGAAGAGAAATTGTCCCAGTTTATCGAGACCTGAGAAGAAGGCTTTTCCGTTGTTGGTTTCGGTAAACTCAGTTACGAACTTTTGCAACCACGGGTCTGTCGCTACCATGAAGGTTGTGATTGGAATCTTCAGTTTCTTGCACTGGGCGGCAAGGTTAAGCGTACGGTTCAGGATTTTCCTGTCCAGGCCGAAGCTGTTCTTATAATACTCTTTCCCGTTTTTGAGGCAGGTAGGCTTACCATCAGTGATCATAAAGATCTGCTTGTTGGGATTGCGCCTGCGCCTGAGAATATCCATTGCCAGTTCCAGTCCGGCGACGGTATTGGTATGAAACGGACCGACCTGCAGATAGGGGAGATCTTTGATTTCTATCTGCCAGGCGTCATTACCAAATACAATGATGTCAAGGGTATCTTTAGGGTAGCGGGTGGTGATCAGTTCACTGAGCGCCATGGCTACTTTCTTTGCAGGAGTGATACGGTCTTCACCGTAAAGGATCATCGAGTGAGAGATATCGATCATCAAGGCCGTGGAGGTCTGGGTTTTAAAGTCAGTCTCCTGTATCTCCAGGTCATCCTGATGGATGGAGAAGCTGTCTATGCCGTGATTGATCTGTGCATTCCGGATGGATGCTGTCATATCAATCTGTTCCAGTGCATCTCCGAATTGATAAGGGCGGCTGTCGGCATTCAGTTCGTCACCCTGACCAGATTTACGGGTGTTATGGTTACCGACATTGCTGGACTTCTTCAGTTTACCGAATATTTCCTCAAGTGCCCGCTTCCGGATGTTTTGTTCTGTTTTGCCGGTTATCTGGATACTCCCGTTTTCTTCGTTCTCCCGGATATATCCTTTTTCTTTTAACTCCTGTATAAAGTCTCCGATGCCATATTCTTCATTGGTAAGTTGGTACTCTTTGTCCAGTTCGGTCAGCCATTGTAGTGCTTCACTGACATCGCCGCTGGTGTAAGTCAGCAATTGGGTGAACACATCCAGTAACTTCTCAAAGGGCGATTTTCCCTGCTGCTCATCGGGTTCAAATTTGGAAAAATGTATGCCTCTCATAATATTTAAAATTAGGCAATTTAGTGGTATGAAGTACATGCATACTCCATGGGCGGCAATTTCACCTCGTTGCTTTCAGTAATATGAATATGCAATAGCCGGTTATGTATGCGATGGAAAGTAATATATGAAGGGATGTTTATTTCTTAACACTGTTACCTGATTCTGGATGTTAAAAAGCATGTACTTTTTCTATTTTAGTTACCCATTCATTGAGGTATAGCGGTGTGTTAAATGAGGGCTATTTAACGCTATTATCTGACGCAGCGTGACCAAAGATTATAGTGGACCCTCAGGCAGAATTACGCCTGTTTATGGCCTTTGGATAGGGAGTTACTCAGCTGGATAATATAGGAGATACATACCGGTAAGTTAGCATAATATGTAGGTTCTCGTCAACACTATTTGCTATAAGCTGTATTGTATGGTCATTGAATGAGATATAAACCGGCACTTGTCTCTTAACCGTCGCCTGAATTAACCTTTTCAATACCTTTAGGGATGCTTCATTCAACGCGCTTTGGCGCTTAGTTAATATGTGACTAGATGCTAATATCTTAACCCTTACTGCTCCCACAGCCTAGCCCGTGTGATCATTCCGCCCCAACAACACGCTTTTGATAATGCCCCGAAAATAGTAGTGTTTCGTTGCCATACCTACGCTGGTCGAAGCTGTATGACGATGGCATGTGAGTGTGAAGTACGATTTCCGCCTTCTTTGATAGCGGATTGTTTATATTACATATTGGATTATTGGCAAAAATCTTAATTTGTAGGATGCCGGCCGTATTTGTAACCCGTAGGTACCGGTTGAACAGTATTGTTTGCTTTCTTCAGGGAAAGCTGTTAATTTTCGCAAAGGTCTTTACTGAATAAACAAATTAAAACATTAGCAGATGATTAAAAAATTGAGCAGCGTTCTGTTACTGGCCGGAATATTGGCGGGTACAACGATGACGTCCACGTTGAGTTTTGCGCAGGGAAAGGCAGACAAGCTGGGCTGGAAACTGGGCGCGCAGGCCTATACATTTAACCGTTTCACACTGGCGCAGGCACTGGACAAAATGGACAGTGTGGGTGTACAATATGTAGAGTGTTACAACGGACAGTCAATCGGTAATGGCATTGAAGGCAAATTCGACTGGAGGATGGATGCCGCTAAGCAGGATGAGGTGAAGGCCATGTTCAAAGAGAAGAATAAGAAACTGGTAGCTTATGGTGTATTATCTCCTGCCAGTGGCCTGGAATGGGAGCAGGTGTTCAAATTTGCCAAAGCTATGGGCATCCAGGTAATCACAGCTGAACCTAAAAGAGACCATTGGGATCTAATCTCAGATCTCTGTAATAAATACAAGATCAAAGTAGCTATCCACGATCATCCGAAACCAAGTCATTACTGGCATCCGGATAGCGTATTGCTGGCAATTCAGGGCCGTAGTAAGTACATGGGTGCATGCGCTGATATTGGCCATTGGGTAAGGTCAGGTATGGAACCCGTAGACTGTATCAAAAAGCTGAAAGGGCATGTGCTGCATCTGCATTTTAAGGACCTGAATGAGAAATCACCAAAAGCACATGATGTGATCTGGGGGAATGGTGTATGTAATATGCCGGCGGTATTAGCAGAACTCAAGTCTCAGAACTTCAAAGGCATGTTTTCAGTAGAGTATGAATACAATTGGGACAACAGTGTGCCCGATGTGAAGGAGAGTGTGAAGTTCTGGTGGGATGAGGTCAACAAATTATAATAGTGCAATAATGTTTGATGAAAAAGCTCCCGCGAAAGCGGGAGTTTTTTTATTATACCCCCTGGTCTACATGGTAATACGCACACTGGTCATGCGAGTATCATCAGTGATCTCAAATTTATCATTAAGCGGCACGTTGAAATCTACGCGCACTACAGCTTTAATGCCGCTGAAATTGAAGTCGGAGAATTGACTCATTATGCAAGTTGTTTTGCGTTGTCAGCTGGAATATTAGCAGACCTACTGCGTCAATAAATAGCTATGTCATTAATTATCAGTACTTAGACATATGCTAGAGATCATTTTTTATACTGGAAGTATTTAGTATATTTATTATATCCTATTATGAAATAACTATATCCTATGTTTATTTATCAGATTCTGTTTCAAAAGGCCGACTGGCCGCAAGCAGAAAAGGAAGCATTCCTGCATGATGCAGGTTTCTTCATCCGTTCTCTACGCGCTAATGGCCAGCTGGTATCGAGGAACGACGTATTTCTATTCCAGGATGATCATGTCTCTCTTCACGTACAGTGTCTCACCAAAGATTCGCTGGATGAGCGTTATAACAGCGATTATGTCAATCAATGGATAGCTGTTCTTATGGATCGTTATGGGGTGACTATTACTTATAGGTATTCGGGCGAGCAACTGGGAGCAGAATCGGCAGCTGATAGCATTGCTGCAAGTTCATTTATACTGTATTGGGGAGGCTCTTCTCCTGTAAGATCAGGAGATAACTTTGCCCCTATACCGCTGTATGCGCTACCATATACTTATACCAGGCACCGGAGCTATGAAGATATCAATTCCTGGTCGAAGGATTACGAAGGTATTGACGGATTATGGTTCCGTGGTTCCATGGGAGAGCGTCCCTTTCATAACTACCTTACAGATATTGGCAGTCCGCTGACGATGCAGGGGCGGGGCATCTGTGACCGGCTGGAACAACTGACAGGAAAGCCGAGTTACTACTACCTGTTTAACTACGACCGTAGGGAGATGGAGCATTCTTGCCCCTCTTGTGGTAGAGAATGGCAACTGACGCATAAGATGCTGGAGAAATTCGATCTCAGGTGTGATCCTTGCAGATTGGTGTCGGAGAAAGTGAAAGGTTAAAAGACGCTGAATCAGGATGCAGCACCTTTGTATTGCCAGCAGTATCGGTTGTTGAACGAAGAATTGCCTGTTCCGGCAGTAAACAAATAAAAACGGGGCTGTATCGTAATGATACAGCCCCGTTATATTTAAACCGTTGTCGGTTATTATTGTGGTAATCCGTCTGTTGTCTGTTCCTGGCTATCGATTTCGATAGCACCAGGTTGCTCCAGCTGCTGACGGCGTTCAGGATGTGTGAAGTCTTCCTTCATACGTTGCAGCAGGGTGATGAACTGTTCTGCCAACTGCATATCGCGGTGCAGGCCATTCATTTTACCCGGAGGCAGGCTACGGTAGTACTGTAACTGTTGTGTACAGTCTTTGATGATCATCTGCGCGATCTGGTCTGCTTTCTTCGCATCGCCGGCAAGATAGTATGCATATACAGTCTGCATAGAGCTGTAGTTGTGCATTTGCCCAGGTGTGGTCATTGCGTAAGGGAAGTTATCCTGCAGCAGATTCTTATCGCTCTTGTTAAGTACTGCCAGTGCGGAATCTTTTTCACCTTCCAGGGCCATAGCGGTACCCAGTTTGGTATAAGCGCCACGCAGATATTGCAGCAGTTTACGGTTAGGCTCATCAAAGTATGTACCTGGTACATTAGCACCACCGAAGGAGAATTTCTCCATCAGGTTCTTGTACATAACAGGGATGTTCACATTCTCATCAGCGCCCATAGGATCATTATTATCTTTCCTCTTCAGCGGTACCAGGCGGTAGGTTAGACCATCCGGACGCAGGTAATCGTTCAGACCCAGGTCGGTAGGGCTGGTGAAGTAGATAGGACGTTTCCAGTCGTTGGCAGCGATGATATCATATACAGCGAGGTCATTCTTCAACAGGTAGTTTTTATTTACCTGGAATGGCAGCTGTGGCATGATGCGGGAGCTGTCATGGATATCGACAGTACCGTTTTTGATCACTTCAGCAACGTTTACCGGAACGAACAGCTTCTTGGCAGGCAGATAGTTGATCTGTGAACCGTCTGTTGTAGACAGTTTCACACGAGGATCGTCAGAGCCCATAAATGCCATTACTTCTTTCAGGTTATAGAACTTATCCTGAGGGAAGTTACCACCATCGTAGTACTGGATGTAGTTTCGGTTTTCACCCTGGTATTTATCCGCGGACCAGGACATGGGCACACCCTGGCTTTTGTTTACCATATGGCGCTGCTGATCAATATACCAGTCAACACCCAGGAGGCTCAGGTTGATTACACGTACATCCGGACGGATACCTTCTACTTCCTGTGCGTACCACAGGGGATAAGTATCATTATCACCTACCGTAAACAGTATCGCATTTTCTGCGCAGGAGTTCAGGTAGTCAGAAGCGATATCGCGTGCGATTGTTTTTGTAGAACGGCTATGATCATCCCACTCCTGGAAGCCCATCAGGACAGGTACAGCCAGCAGGCACACAATGGTAGCCAGCGGAGCGGAGATAGCTGATTTGGTCTTCTTTTTCAGGAACTCAGTTACTGAGAGAACGCCGAGACCAATCCAGATAGCAAAAGCGTAGAAAGAGCCTACATAGGCGTAGTCACGCTCACGTGGCTGGTTACCCGCCTGATTCAGGTAAAGCACAATAGCAAAACCGGTGAAGAAGAACAGGAGGGCAGCTACCAGCGTATCCTTGCGGTGATTATTATATTGGTAGAAGAATCCGATGACGCCCAAAACGAATGGCAGCAGGAACAGCGTATTGTGTCCTTTGTTGTTTTTCAGGCTGTCTGGCATCATTGACTGGTCGCCATACATCACATTATCCAGGAAAGGGATACCAGTGATCCAGTTACCGTCACGTTTGTTACCGTAACCCTGTGTATCATTTTGTTTACCGGAGAAGTTCCACATGAAATAGCGGAAGTACATAAAGTAAACCTGATATGATACAAAGAAGCTCACATTGTCTTTAAAGCTTGGACGCTGATTAGCATCAAGTCCGAGCCAGTCACGGTAGTAATCAGCATGGCCCTGGTCATTGCTTGCATCCCATACACGTGGGAACAGCATCTTATCTTCTGCAGCATAAACTGGTACCTGCTTTTTGCCAGCGATGACATATTTATCTGCACCACGTGCATAGATATTACCTACATCTTCGTAACCGGTAGGACGAGCAGTAAACACCTGACCATAAATCAGCGGGAAATCACCATACTGTTCACGACCGAGGTAACCTACCAGGGAAATCGGATTATCTACATTATACATATCTACAGAAGGATTCGCGGTAGAGCGGATCATGGTAGTGATGTAAGTAGAGTAACCTAGCAAGAGGAAGATGATGGAGTAGATAGTTACTTTGGTAAAGTGTGTAAAGTTCGCTGAGTCAACCTTTACATCAAATTGCCTGATAGTATAAGGTACAAATACGATCGCAACAGCAATCAATACCTTCAATATTTTTACGCCTGTGCCGGTGCTGTCGTTAAATACCGGAATGATAATAACGGAAGCAACGAGGATCAGCGGAGCGTATATACCAAATTTCGGATTCTTCAGACCGTACAGCAGAATACCTGCCAGGGCGATGAAATAGAAGGCAAAACCACTGTAGAAAGGCAGACCGAGGGAGTTTACGAAGAACACGTCCATCAGACCTGAAGCCTTAATAGTATCCTGAATCACAAATTTCTGCACCAGACCAGTGATCGCACAACCGATGATAAACGCCCAGATGGTTCCTTTAGTAGTCACCTTGTAACGTTTGAAGTAGTACACCATTACGATGGCCGGGATGGTGAGGAGGTTGAGCAAGTGGACACCGATAGAGAGGCCCATCATGAAAGCGATGAAAACAATCCAGCGGTCAGCGTAAGCTTCGTCTGATTCATGTTCCCATTTCAGGATTGCCCAGAATACGATAGCGGTAAAGAGGGAGGACATTGCGTATACTTCACCTTCCACAGCAGAGAACCAGAAGGAATCGGAGAAGGTATAAGCCAATGCGCCAACGATACCAGCGCCCATAATAGCGATCATTTGTTCGCGGGTGATCTCAGCCACGTTCTTCACCATCAGGCGACGTGCAAAGTGTGTAATAGTCCAGAAGAGGAACAAAATTGTAAAACCACTGGATAGGGCGGACATCAAGTTAACGCCCAGGGCAGCCTGGGAAGGCTCCAGCGGAATGGTAAACAATCTACCTAACAGCACAAATAAAGGAGCACCGGGAGGGTGCGGAACCTGTACCTTATAGGCACTTGAAATGAACTCGCCGCAATCCCACAGACTGCCGGTGGCCTCCATCGTCATAATATAGACAGTGCAGGCAATGATACAGATAACCCAACCGACGATGTTGTTGGTCCTTTTAAAATTCATAAGGATGTTTTAGGTCCGACAAAAATAGAAAAAGTGGCAAATTATGATAATTAGCGATAACAGTTTTAACTTTTTCTTTAATAAGAGAAAATTTTTGCAGATACAGCAGCTGAAAAGCGTAATAGTAAAGGGATTGATTAACAAAGGGATAAGTGTTCGGGGAAGGGTAGGGGATGCCGGTCCGGCTGGATTTAGCCGAAGATAATGCGGATAGTCTGGTAAAAGGCCAGTTTCTGGTAACCGGAGATCAGCTGATCGCGGGTAAAGCCCTGCAGACCAAAGAGTCCGGCTGCATTACCTTTATTAATGGCGATTTCCAGATAGCCGGCTGCGTTAAACAGGGCTAATTTATGTCCTTCAGGCACATCAGCATATGTTTCACTGAGTTGCGTGATTGATTCATCCCGACGGAAGAAGATAGAGAATGGTCTGCCTTGCCGGCTTTCTTCAAACTGCTGGCGGGTGATATTCACTACGACGTTCTCAAAATTGTCTATATGAATGATCTGACCGTCAATATAATCCTGACCGGTCATTGGCTGGAGGTTATATTTGATGACAAATTCGCTGGCTGGTTCGCCGATATCCGTCAGTGAACGTCCGTTCTGTAAATCGCGGTAGGCTTCCGCGAATCTTTCCAGGATAGTGAACGTATCTAATGGACGGTCTTTGTAAAGCTGAAGTTTCACCACCTTCTCAGGCGAGCCTCCAGCAATCATGGTAATCAGCCCATTATCAGCACAGGCGATATATTGTCCATTATGCTCAGCTAAAAGTACATGGTCGGCTTTACGATCAAAGAGATTGATCAGTACAATGTGGAAGGTACGTGGAGGGAAGTAAGTGAAGGCACTCTTACATATATATGTAGCCTGGGGTAAATTGAATGGTGATATCTGATGAGTGATGTCCATAACGGGGACACCAGGACAGTGTTGCCACAGCTGCCCTTTAATGGCGCCTACCAGGTAGTCCTGCAAGCCGATGTCGGATGTCAGTGTAATTATGGACATGTTATCAAAGAATACCAATTTCCCAAAAAGGATGCCATTGGGCTATTAGCGGCGTTTTGTCTGCAAAGAAATATAAAATATATATGTTGCTGTACTGAATTTGTCAATAACTTGTTAAGATGTGAATAACTATAAACAGGCTGTAATTGGGGTTTTGGGGCGTGTGATAAGTGATCTAATTGTGACCTTAACAGTGGTAGAAACAGTAAGCCATTCATGCTAATTCGCTTGTAATCAATCATTGACGATGAACGGCTTACAGGTAATCACTTAAGAGGAGATCCTGGTTCTTTCCTAAAATGATTGTACACTAAGCCGTCAAGCAGGCCGGGGAAAAGTTTACTGAGCATAACTGTCAATTTGCCTTGTCCGGTAAGCACCAACGTGCGTTTCCGTTTTGCCACTGCTTTGAGTATTTCATCTGCTACTGTTTCAGCGCTCATCAATTTACCTTCATCAAGGGGCGTTTCAGCCTGTGCGCGTCCGTCTTCATTTAGAGCGGTATTACGTATGTTCGATGCGGTGAAACCAGGACTTACCCACATTACGTTAATGCCTGTATGCAGATTCTCAGTACGTAGTGCTTCCAGGAAACCTTGCATGGCAAATTTAGAGGCAGAGTATCCGGTACGTCCTGGAAGTCCGCGGTAACCCGCTATAGAAGATACACCTACTACAGTCCCTTTGTTCGCCAGCAGTGACGGTAAAGCGTATTTTGTGCAATAAACCGTACCCCAGAAGTTAATATCCATCAGCTGCTTTAATACTGTAAGATCCGCGTCGCGGAAAAGCGCACGCATTGATATTCCTGCATTGTTAATAAGAATATCAATCTTTCCGAGTGTAGCTACAACCTGGTCGATAAAACGTTTACAGTCATCTTCCTTGCTGACGTCAGCTATATATGTATGCAAGTGATCATTAGCGAGTTCTTTTTCCAGTGCTGAGAGCGTGTCAGCTTTTCTGCCACATACTGCCACCTGCGCCCCCGCCTTCAGGGAAGCTATGGCTAGTGCCTTACCAATACCAGAAGTACCCCCTGTGATGACTACAACCTTATTTTGCATTAGAAATTTTTTTCAGATGCAAAAATAGGAGGAAATAATATATGATGTTTCTTTTTGTCAATTGTGACTTTTTGTAAAAATGGTTGAAAAAAGGTTGTCAAAAACTTTGTGAGATGAAATATTTGTATACCTTTGCAATCCCGATTACAAAAGGGACGATTCCGTAGCTCAGTTGGTAGAGCAATACACTTTTAATGTATGGGTCCTGGGTTCGAGTCCCAGCGGGATCACAACCGAAAAAATTTAGGTTGACAAAAACTACCAGAATCGCGCTAAAACGCAATATGGTAAAAAGATTAAGCTTGCACATGCTTTGTGCAAGCTTTTTTGTTTTCCCTATCAAACTTCAAAATTTTCAAATTTGCAAAAAGTCTCAAAGTGTAAACCATGTGTATACACATTTTCAAAAAAATTACACACGGATACCTTTGTAATTACTTGAAAATCAACCTGTTCATTATGTGTACATCTTGATCTGTAGGAACTCTAATCCGACATTTGTTTCACTTAAAGACAGAAGTCATGATTGAAAGTAGTTATGCATTTTATCCGTTTCTACGGACAGACCCAAGAGCAAAGAATCCAAGGACCTATCTCTATCTCCGTATCACCGTTGACGGAGAGGAGGAAACCTTTTCAACCCACGAGGTCTGGGACAAGGAGCGTTGGGACATGAACAAGAGGAGGGCAGTCGGTCCACGCGCTGATGCGAAAGCCCTAAACGAGTACATTGATTCACTGAGAGTGCAGGCCACGATGGCCAAGAATCGCCTAATCAATACTAACAAGAGAATTACCGCTGCCGCCATCCTGGCCTATATGAGAGGGGAGGCTGATGAATGCAAGGGCGCGCTTGAGCTATTTAAGGCACACAATGAGACGATGGAAAAGCTGGTCGAAGAGGGTGAATATGCCTCAGGAACTTTAGACAAATACCGACAAGCATTTAGCCACACCACAAATTTCATTGAGCAAAAATTTGGTAGAGACGATATACAATTACGCGAACTCAACTATGCTTTTATAGAGGATTTTTACAATTACATGCGAATTACTGCAAAGTGCGCACAAAATACTTCTGTAAAGGCTCTATCCAATTTTAAAAAAATCATACTAAATGCTGTTACCCGGGGCTACCTATTAAAAGATCCATTCGCAGGATTCAAACTCACGAGAAAAGATGGGAAGAAAAAGGCGATTAACAAGGCTCAGCTCAAAGCGGTCATGGATAAAGTCTTCAAGAGCGAAAGACTAGATAAAGTCAGAGACTGGTTTGTTTTCTCCTGCTATACAGGACTGGCCTATATTGATATCAAAAATCTAAGGCGATCGGATTTGGTTGATGGAATGGACGGGAAGAAATGGATCATGCTCGATAGGCAAAAGACAGATGCCCCAACACGACTTCCTTTGCTTCCTGTGGCCTTATCGATAGTCGAGAAATATTGGAAAGACGCAAGCTGTATTGAAAACGGTAAGCTTTTTCCTATCCCATCGAACCAGAAGATCAACGATTATCTAAAAGAAATTGGAGCACTATGTGAGATCGAACTAAACCTTACATTTCATATCGCCCGTCATACCTTTGCTACTACTGTAACGTTAAAGAATGGCGTGCCAATGGAAACTGTGAAGATTCTGCTCGCGCATGCCTCTATTAAGGAAACAGAAAGGTACTCAATTGTTGATGAAGAGAAGGTTATGGAGGACATGGAAAAACTATCTCAAAGGCTACATCCTGATATCTATGACCAGAGCTTGAAGGCTTTAGGAGATATGTCAAATGATCCGGCTAATGTACGTTTAGTAAAAATCATTCAAATGGCTGTAGACATTACGATGGATAGATTAGAACAAAGATTGAAGGAAGCGGTATAATGCCCTTATCTTATAGCAAAACTAATAAATTTAAATAAGTTAAAAATTTCGGCCATATAGGGATTGTCTAGGCAGACAATCCCTTCACATCCTCATTCCAAACTCGCGATAACCCAAGTTCTCAACAAATTATTGGGGATATTGTTACTTCGCATGATCTAACCACTGTCTATAAGATCAATCAGTACAGCTGTCCATACATCACCCCTTTAGAACAACATTATAAGACCATTACCTGCTTTGTAAAGAACAATAACCCACACGCCTTTGGGGGAAGAATCTGTTAATGGAAAAGACCAGAAAGGAGTACAAACCATACCCACACCTTCAAAGTAACTACAATTTCAATCCCGTTTCTCTTTGGGCATTTCTCCCAAAGAATAAGTCCACCGCACTATGTAGTGTAATAAAACATTCATCTCACCTATACAGGAAGATAGGGAGTGGGCAGATAGGGAAATACGCCAAATACAGCTGATCAACTTACACCAATGTATGCCAGGTCAAGGCCCAATAATCACAAATCAATTGAATATCGGCAGCCATTTTAGCATAGCTAGGGTGTTTAATGAAATAACCCTGAACAAATAGTTCTGTTGCCTCTTGTACAAAATCATTTCGCTCACTCGTAGTTATCAACAAGAACGGCGTTTCCAAGGCTTTTATCACACCATCTTCCAGCATGTGCTGCCTAAGTTCCTAACCACTCATTTTCTGAAGATTAATGTCGCAAAGGATGATAAAAGTACGAACACCGGCATATCGAAACCTGGGATACCCCCGTTCCTTATGGCATCGGCACCAATAAACAGCCAGATAACGAATACTTTTTTATACCCGGCATCTATCAGACTTATGAGAAGCTATTGCCCAATAGAGAGAAACGCAGAGCATCAGGCTTCGCGATGATCACCAGCGAAGCCAACGAAACCATTTGTCACATCCACAACCATGGCGACAATAAGCACCGTATGCCGCTATTTGTAAGCTTGGAAATGGCCAAGCAATGGATTTCTCCTAAAGGAACCTTGGGTGATTTTAAGGAAATCATTCACTACCGGCTACCAGCCGAAGAACTGAATATACTACACCGTGCATCCCCTTACTGGTAAAAAGGCACGGCCAGATGGTCAAAACAAAGACGCCGCCTGGACATGGCCCGACTTGCCGCCATTGGTTAACGACCGACCAATCAGTCTAAATAGTCTTTTTGATCCGCGAATGCAGAAGCCTCCTAGCAGATAGTCAGACGAAATTACATCTTAAAAGATTGATGATAAACACATTAACTGATAGTAGATAGGTTAACAGTAGTCGGCAAAATTACAAGGCCTTTTCCGGCCAGAAATCCCGTGGAGAACAATCCAACACTTTTGCAATCTCATTCAGGATTTCAATGTTATAATGCTTACCGCTAGAGTAAGACTCAAAGCGTGAAATATACTTGTCAGATTTGCCGAGCCTAAAAGACAACTCAGCCTGGCTAATATTCAATTCCATACGGCGTTCCCTCACCCGATCAATAACATATCTGTCTATTGCTGAAATTTCCGCCATACGAAGGCGAAAAAATACAATCTCCCGGATACTGCCACCCAACTATAGTTGGGTATTTCATCATAATGGAGTATTTTACACTCAAATCCCAACGCTCATGCTTTACCTCATTGCAGCCACTATCAACGGAAAGGAATACCTCATCATTGAGCCAAACTTCGATATCATTACCTACACCGACCTACAGACAGCCAAAAACCAGTTTCGGCACATTTATCATCTCATCACTAATGAAGCAAAAAATTCTATCCCATTCCAAAAAGCCGTAAAGCTACTGATCACGGCGCAACCCACCATTTTAAAAAAAGAGGCCAAACTATCCGAAATAGCCCTTACGGTACTTGAAGCCAGCACGAAGGAAGCAACCATGAGATCAAACATACCCATCATCATCAGGCCGCACATCCTTTTACCCCTAAAGCCAGGATTTATTAACAAACACGAAGTGCTCAACATCCAGAGAGACATCGAAGCCAGCCCCTGCATAGGCCCAAATGGCGAAATCACCTACCAAATGTTCAATTCGGACCCGACTATCAGCGCAGAAGCTAGAGTAGCGAAATTTAGGCAGCAGCACGGACTCAATTAAGCCCGCTAATATTCCTTGAGTTTATCAATGATCCCCATCAGGGCATCAATCAATATTTCTTTATCCCTATCCTCAGCCTGATAGCTTTTGATGCGCACACTGTTAGCGCTCAAATCCTTATTTCATTCCAGAACAACAACAGCTCATGTAGCGATGGACACGCAGACAGTGCCGAGTCCTGGCCACGGTATTGCTCGATATCTGCCACAATCATGCGGCAGTAATCCGCGTCCTTAATGCGTAAAGGCTCCTGGCGTTCTACCCGCGCACAAAACTCATCCAGAGTCTCCTTCACTACCTCACAAGCCGCATCCGTATTCGCATCATCCTGCAACTTTTACAGCAAATTTAGCTCAGTAATGGGCATTAGCTGATCAGCCGTAATAAATCTGGAAAAATTGGTATCCATAAAGCTCCGTAATTCCCGGAGCAGCACGTGGGCCATGCGCAACAACTTAGCAATTGCTGTTGGCCATCGCCCAACGGATACAAATAGTCATACACTTTATGCATCATCAACACCACTGCATCATAGTGTTTTGACACCATTGAGGCCACAGCATCCATGTTGGTTTCACTAAAAAATTGCTTTCTAAACTCACGCTCCGCCCGTAGCACCTCTGTTTTAAATAGCTCGGTGGTAGCTTCAGCTTTATCATCGGTAATCGGATCATATACCGAAACGCCAGGGTTCAGTTCAAACGTAATCAAATAATCGAGTCTTTCAAACAGATAGGGGTTTTCAGTTTTCATAGGGATAGGTCAAAAGGTTTAGATAACCTTTGAAAATGAATGACTAAAAACGTTGCAGGCAAAAAGCAAAACGGTCAGAAATAACCATACAAAAAAGTGGATGCCATGATGTCGGCACCCACTTTATTAAAGTAACACTAAACTAATTTTGATGCAAATCTGCGAAAAATTATAGGCAAAAGCAAACAGAAAAGATTGGACTTTTTGGTCACATCCGGTGATTGATTTCATTCCTTAAAGAATGATTAGACCAAAGCAGATCATATAAATTACACAGGTTATTTCACAATAAGCCATAGTCAATTTGCAGTTGAAGCTTATCGGGTAAATCCTGCGGATTAAGTGTTAAAACCGGTTTTACACAAACTGTTTTTAGAAGCAGCGGCCAAAGCCAGAGCCAAGATAGAGCGCCTATTAACCGATGCAAGCGCTGCTGTACAAATGCTTTTCTCAAGGGATGCGGTAACCATATATTTCTGTTGGTTTTTGCTTTTCCGAAATGACATCAGCACCCCATTTCGCGCAGCACAATAAAGATAGGCATCCAGTGCGCCTTTTATTTCCAGCTGACTTCCACCTGCCAGGAGATTGGAAAAGATGTCGTGTACCACATCTTCTGCAGCATGTTCATCTTGCAACATCTTAAAAGCATGTTGAATCAATAGGGCTGCGTATCTAACGTCAACTGCTTCAACAGCGGTATCATATCCTTCGGAAATCCGTTGTGCCAATTCACTGTCAGAAAGAGATTGCATTGATCCCATCAGTTTTTTTCATAGATAGTTAGTTACGGCAACAGGGATACTTGTCTACCAAATGTAATTACAAATTATTTTAATGTCAAAAAGATGGTAGGTTATTGATCAGTTTTCCCCTAACCGTTGCGAATGATTTTACCTCACTGCGGCAGTAAGTCAGTCTATACATTGCAACTTTACCTCAGCGTATTCATTGGTTACCGGTTTGCCTTCAGGCAAATTCACTAAGGATTCAGATCGAAGAAAGGAAGTACACAACCATAAGCCCTGTAAATTTATAACTGTTATGCAGTTCTCTAAACGTTACCAAGAGATTGTAGAACGCGTTCATGCAGACATTTGCAGCAATCTTCAACCTGGCCAATCTGTACAAGCTATGGCTCAAATTCATGGTATCCCTAAAAACGCTTTAAACTTCTATTTCACAAAAGTCTACGGCATCTCCATCTATCAGCTGAAACTTCGTGTCACCATGAGCTACGCCAGGAAGAAAATACTGAATGGCCAGAGCATCCAGGACTTACAAGAGGAATTAGGATACCGCAGTCCTAAGCATTTTGATACTGTTTACCAAAGCGTATATCAAGAACTACCCAGCCGAACGCTTGAAGCGCGACAAAAACATGTCCTGCGGATGCTTCAAAAATTGCTTTGTTTCTGGTACCATCAAATCAAAAAGGAACGCAGACGCGTTCCTTTGATCGGCTAGTGCATTTGCGCCGTGACACGTTTAACGGCGTCTTTTACAAGCCATGCCTATGCTTACATGGCCACCTTTTTCAACACCCGTACTATTCCTTTACTGTTGCAATAACTGAATAGGAAAGGGCCTTTGTCAGACAGATTCACCAATTGGTTCAACAAATTGAGTTTCAAATTCAACGCAAAATCCCCCACATAGCAAGTCCCTATAGCTTCATCATATTGTACATTGATGGCGTAAACCACACGGATTGTTGTTGCCAATTCTTTCACAGTATAACGTCTATCCACCCTGAATCCAGATTTTTTGGCTAGCAAAATACCAAGAATCTGGTAGGCATATTCCATTTGTGCAGGGCTTGGCTTTTTTTTCTTAAAATGGTCAATAGCTAACTTGTTCATATTGTTATATTATTTTAGGTATCGATTTCTCCAAATGAGACAGAGGGGGGAACGCATTCCCTCACGTTCCCCATATCATTTAAGTATGGTCCTCTGTCCCGGCCCTGTATGCATCTTACCTTTTGGGCCGTCCCTGACAATTAGCCACAATTCGCAGCTTGCTATTTAGCGTAGTATAAAAAGTTAATCAAGATTATTGAGCATTGGTCTTCCTAAAATAGGGAGCGCCTTTTGCGCTCCCCGGCAGAACTCCCCGGCTGCCTGCCAGGTATTCCACCTTTCCCTAGTCAAAAGTAAAATCGCGTGAAGATCTTCTGAAAAGCTGCTTTCAAATCAAGTGAATTTGTCTGTCTTCCATCGTACACGAACATGAAAATGATAGAAAAAAATATCATCAGTGTCGCTGGCATATGAAATAAGTGCGTTTGAGAGGCAGCAATCAAACCACTGATCAAAGTTGTTTTCATCATCACCACAAACTCGATCCGCCAATAATTTTTCACCTGCTGCAAAACGAGAATCAGGCCAAACATCAACATAAACATGCCCACAGTCCCTATCTCCGCGATTATCATTACATACTCATTACCGATCAATTGAGGATGTCGTTTGTTTACTGAAGCTACTTCACCGTTCTCGTTACAAAATGCAGCCTCCCAGTCAGGATAATGAATTGGGAACGTACCAATACCATAACCAAAATAGGGCTTTTCAATGATGCCTTGCATGACAATCTCGTTCTCCACTTTTGGTCCGCCCGAATGGATGATCAACGCGCCTGCGATAGTCAGCAGCCCTCCAAAAACAAACCTGCTGATTTTTGCTTCCTTGCGTATTACTTTCCTCGATAGCTTCATTATTCTTCTGACTAAAAACAAATGAATGAAGAATACCAATTGTAACAGAAAAAGCAGTACCTGGGTTTTGGTGGCAATCATGTACAGCAAAACACCAATCAATAGACTCACCGATATAAGGATGATCAGCAGCTTTGCACTATGTTCAACCAACTGCTGCCTATTCTTAAACCTAAACGTCCTTTCTATACATAAGGAAGAAAGAAATATTGGATAAGTGACTAAGAGATATCCGATAAATTCGTCTGTGCTATCCCAAAAACCGCTCACCACCACCTCCAGTTTATCGCTTCGCAAATCTGTGATCAATTGAACATATCCGAATACTATCTGCGCCAAAGCAATGATGTGAATAAACCAGAAGAAGTCCCTCAGGCCCCCACCTAGATAGAAATTGAACACATATGCCCCTATCATAGCGCAAAATGCAGCGATGAGCGTCTCATTATCCGGGTTGCAGATCGCCGGAAGGACAACAGGCATACAAAGGGCAACAATGATAAAGACCATTGAAATAAACTGGACTTTGTGAACACGTAGTCCTACATAGTGCAACTGCCACCAGGTAAACAAGCCGACGACGAGGTCGCAAAACAGCAATAGCGCAAATAAGCTACGCCTCTCCAACGAACCATATGAGGCTATTGGATAGCAAAAGATAAACAATGTGTACAGCAGGCAGCAGCATACCAATGCGCCTTTCTGTACTACAGGAAGTTCTTTCATCATCATTTAAGGTTATGGGTATAGCGATTCTACAGGCCGAAGTAAACCCGTAAAAGCCCCACAAATTTGTCTTTAGCAATAAAAAACCTCAGCTTTCTTTAGCAGACCAGATATAAAAAATTCAACTTACATGCGGCATCACCACATGAGGGTAAAACGTTGTCCCATATACGAAAATTTAATCTCTAATTCCCAGGCTGGCTGTGCTGAGAATTTGCGCCGAAGTTAGCCCAATTTGAAAATACAAAACCGTTAATACGAGGTTAACAAGATGGAAATTTTGATTCTTTACTTTTTGTATATTCTCAAAATCAGTTGCAGCAACAATCAAAATAAAAATTTAATTTCATTAACATCGCATTAACCCCTTTTTCAAAAAGCTGTATTACCTTCATCGCGTAAGAACTGCCTGACTTACAGTTTTAACAATTAAATCTCAATACCTGAAAGCAAAACACCCCACCTGTCTCCCTAGTCGATTCATATAGGTCAATCGATCAATTCCTAACATATTTCAATCTATAGCAAATGAAGCAATTTTACTTCATCTGGCTATGCATTGTGCCTGCCTTTGCAGTCAGCGCACAGGGCAAACTATCGCCCGGTGCCAATGATAGCCTGTTATCCCCATTACCTCGTAAGTACCTAAGCAGCATTGAACAGAAGTCTGCGAAAGTATCTGCGTGTATCAATGGCAGTACAGAAAAAACGCTGTCTGTATTACTGAAGCAACAAGAGCAACTGTACCGAAAGGTCCAGCGTATCAATCCCGCGCAGGCAGAGCGCATTTTTCGTAGCAATCTGGATAGCCTCACGGCACTCAAGCAAGCATTGAAGATGCGTAAACTTCAACTGCCAGCTGGGCTGAAGCCCTTCATCCCTTCGCTAGACACCATCAGCAGTTCGCTGAAGTTTCTTGAAGAAAACAAAGCCTTGCTGACGCAGGGCGGAAAGCAGCTTCAAGCTGCCATCGGAAGTGTGCATTCCCTACAACAATCCATCCAGGATGCCACACAGATCGAGCGCTATATCAGCGAGCAGAAAGAGGTTCTAAAAGCTCAGTTATCGCAGTTTGCAGGCCTTTCAGACGACCTGAAACCATTGAATAAAGAGGTGTATTATTACACGCAGCAGTTCAATGAGTACAAATCACTGATCGGTGACAAAAAGAAAGCTGAACGAAAAGCATTGGAGATCCTTTCAAAATCAAAGCCCTACCAGCAATTTCTGCAACGGCATTCACAGTTGGCCAGCTTATTTAGCATGCGGGACAGTAATGGCGAAGCACAGATCGATGGTTTGCAGACGCGCAGCGCGGTAGAAGAAACCATCAGGCGGCAAATGGGCAACAGCCCGCAGGCCAAGCAGGCGGTGTCGCAGCTGATGGATCAGGCGAAGCAACAATTTGACCAGTATAAGAACAAGCTCCCTGATCTGAACAGCAGTGCGGATATGCCAGATTTTAAGCCAAATCCGATGAAACGGAAAACATTCCTTCGTCGCCTGGAACTGGGTGGCAACTTGCAGTTCCGCAAGACCTCCCAACATTTTCCTTCCAATACTGAAGTCGCCCTACAAGCGGCCTATAAATTCAATCCCAAGAGCAGTGCCGGCCTTGGCCTGGCCTATACCTTCGGCATGGGAACAGGTTGGGAACATATCCGCTTTTCGCACCAGTCGGTTGGCATTCGTAGTTTTATAGACATGAAGCTGAAAGGTTCATTCTTCATCAATGGAGGTGCTGAAGCCAATTACATCAGCACCATCCGCAATGCTGAGGAGTTAAAGAGCTGGAACCGCTGGAAGCCCAGCATCTTGTTAGGTTTAAGCAAGAAGTACAAGATCAACGCCAAGCTGAAAGGCAATGTGCAGCTCCTGTACGACTTCATGGCCAAACAGCAGCAGCCCGTTCAAAACCCCATCATCATTCGCTTCGGCTACACCAAATAACATCCCCATCAACAAATAAACAATACAATGAAAACGAGAGTAATGCTTACAGCACTCACACTGAGTGCAGGTCTTTCCTATGGCCAAAACACATTCCCTGCCTCTGGAAACGTGGGTATCAACACCAGCACACCAACCTTCAATCTCGATGTGAATGGCACCTTCAATGCCAATTACATCTCGGTAGGCAAAAGCCTCAGGTTTATTCCGGGTTACACGACCATTGAACGTGGTGGTTACAATACGACCTTACCTGGATACCGCACGGGTAGAAAACTGCACATTGATGAGCAATTTGAAACAGGGACCAACAACATCACCGTTTATAACAACAGTGCCAATGGCGCGGTAACGCATTCGCGCATTACGCAAGCCAACCTGCCCAACGGCTCTGGCTATTGCATAGAGGTCAGTCATACGGGTGCTGCCTCACCCGGCTTAGGCGGCTTTCAGCAACCCATCGCATTTGCGTCCAACAAAACTTTTGTACAGGTATTTCGGGCGAAGCTGCCCATTGGTTATTCCTTCCAACATGGCTCCAACTCCGTAGGTACCGGCGGTAACCGGGTCTGGCTCACCAATAATGAGGGTACGGGTAGATGGGAAGACTACGCCGTTGAAATTGCTTGTGGATCTAGCGGAACTTTTTCCAATGGTGGCTACATCTACGTGAGCGGCACGGCAGCTACAGCAGAGAATCCGCTCATCTGGCAGCTGGCTACCTGTTCTTCTTACGATATGAGTGACTACAGCGAGGCTACCATATTGAATCAGCAGGCTGCTGATCAACCTGGAAACCTGCGCATCACCGGCAATGGCTTTCTAGGCGGTAATGTGGGCATCGGCACATCCGACACCAAGGGTTATAAACTAGCGGTAAATGGTGATGCGGTTTTTACCAAGGCTGTTGTGAAGCTCTTTGGCAATTGGCCGGATTATGTATTTGGCAGCGACTATCAATTGCCATCATTAGCTGAACTACAGGCCTATATTCAGAAGGAGCGTCACCTGCCGCACATTCCCGCCGCTTCAGAAGTAGCAGCCAGTGGCATCAACCTGGGTGAAACGCAAAAAGCCCTGGTTAAAACGCTGGAGGAACAGGCCCTGTACATCCTGCAATTGAACGCGGAGATAGAAGTGCTGAAGAAAGCCGTGGCGGAACTGAAGGCAGCACGTCCTTAATGTTAAACCCCAAAACATGTTACGATGAAAATGCTTCAATATTGGCTGGCGGGAATGCTGGGCATCTTTGCCCGGCAAAGCTACACGCAAACCAACAATAGCCTGCTACCTAAAACCATCAGCGCCGGGCCAAACACCACCCAATTCCAAAAGTTTACCACCTTTGAAGTGGCCTATCATACCGGTGTGCCAGATATTAGTATCCCTGTCAAAACCATCAAATCCGGTGACTTGGAAATGCCCCTTAGCTTCAGCTATCATGCCGGGGGCAATAAGCTGAACGAAGTGCCTGGTTGGGTAGGCATGGGCTGGGATTTTAAATGTACTTATAAGATAACCCGTGCCATCGTGGGCAACCGTGCCGATGAAACCAGTACGGGTTACCTGCGTCAATTCCTGCCACCTAGTCTAAACTCGGCTGTCGATTCGCAACTGTTGTTGATTGATGATATTGCTAAAGGCACTTTCGATGCCGAACCAGATATCTTCAGTTATGAAGTTCCAGGCCAATCGGGTCGGTTTTTCTTTGACCGCAGCAACAACATGCAGCCTGCGACCATCCCTTTTGCTCCGGTCAGGATCAATAAATATTTCGATCCGCTTACCAACAAATTATGGTTCAGCATTGTCAATGCCGAAGGCGTCACCTGCATCTTTGGCGACAACTATCGGGAGGTAAGCAGTGGTAGCAATGGTGGGGTCAGCTTCGAGAATACGACAGCCTGGATTTTGGAAAAAATGATCTCGCCAGATAAGCGCGACACCATCTATTTTAACTATACGATGCAGAGTTCCATAGCCCAGGAAGATATAGCAGAAACATGGGTCATTGACGACAATGTGGACAATAAAGGGGTGATCATGACACCAGGTGAACCTAGCCGCAATCCTTACTCAGCAAATCCGCAGAAATCTTTTACCAGCAGCGGGCATTCCTCTGTCACTACCGAATATTTATTGAGCGAGGTTTTGTTCAAAAATGGCAAGATGGTCATCAGCCCATCTTCAGCTGGCCGTAGAGACTTTAGGCCTGGTGGAACGCACAGCGCCAAATCGCTGTCCAGTATCAAATTTTACAACAGGAATCCCGGCACGGGCGCTTATCAATTGCAGGAGAGTTACCAGCTCTATCAGAGTTACTTCATGAAAGGTAACGATTCTTCATCGCGAAGGTTAAGACTGGACTCTGTGCAGGTCAGAGATAAAAACGAGCAAAGGGTGTATAGCTATAAAATGCAGTACGACCCACAGATGCTGCCTGCACGCAATGAAAAGAGTAAAGACCTGTGGGGATATTTCAATGGGAGGAGCAACAGCAGCCTAATCCCGCAAATGCTCTTAAATTACCAGCCCGGCGTAGGCGGAAGTGGCAGCCAGATCACCGTGGGCAGTGACAATCCGGTCGGCAGAGAAGTGGATTCAGTAAAAGCCCAGGCATCTGTGTTGAAACGGCTGTATCTGCCTACAGGCGGGTATAACGATTACGAATACGAATCCAATCGTTACCTGGAAAATGGGGCAATGAAACTCGCGGGTGGCTTGAGGATCAAAAGCATCAAGGCCTATGACCCCATTGGCAATACGCGCCTGACCCGCTTTTACAAATACGGTAAGAACGAAAATGGCGCTGGCACCAAAAACTTTCAACTGAACAATTCCTATTTCATCGCCTACCGCAACCATCGATATTTTCAGCCGACTTCGTTTGACTTTCCGGTTATCGCTACGAAAACATCCCGTACCATCACAGCCAATCCAAGTACCGATATTGTGGGTTGGGACGGCGCTATAGTCGTCTACACCGAGGTCACGGAATACATCGACAGCTTAGGCGCTTCTGGCAAGACCGTAGTGGTATTTGATGATATCGCAGATCCGTTGGTTGCGGCATCTTACGCCAAACCAGTAAAGACCAGCTACTTTTTCAAACGAGGCAAACCACTCAGCAAAACGATCTATAAACGCGTAGGCAACAGCTATGTGTTGAAAGAAGCGGAGCAATTGTACTATCAGGCATTTGATGAGAAAATCTACCAAAATGCCGGTATAGTCGCTACCAAGACGGTGACCAACGAAGGAGCGATAGATGATGGTGGACCCATTCTGCAGGGCAGTCTGCTGCTCAATCATGATGTTAATTCCTACAGAGTTGCGTACTACTCCATCCTTTCCGGTGATAACCTGCTGACCAGTAAAGTAAACCTGAGCTATGACGATGGCGATGCCAATAGGTACTATCGTACCGTGGAGGCCTACGAATACAACAATCAGAAACACATGCAGGTTACCCGGACTTACCAGATCAGCAGCGAGGGTGATACCCTGTTTCAGACTAAAAAGTATGCGGCAGATTATCTGTCTGGCAGTAGTACCGGCAATGCTGCATTGGACAGCATGTTGTCCCGCAACATGCAAACGGAGGTCATCGAAACGGCAGCATACCGTGTAGACAAAGGCACTACCCTGAAGAAGTACACTGGGGCCGATCTAACGACGTATAAACTGGTCAACGGCAATAAAGACATCGTAAAAAATGCGGAGAAGCGTCTGGCGATCGACCGACCGGTTACCAATTTTACGGCTTCTGCTATAGCCGGTGGTAACCTAATCAGCGACAGCCGTTACCAGGATCAGACGGTATACAACAATTACAGTACCACTGGGGCATTGACCCAGTATACCGAAAAGAAGGCCGGGCCGACTGCCCAGCTTTGGGATCATGCAGACGATGAGATCGTGGCTATCGCTGTCAACGCCAACCTTTCAGAGATGGCTTACACATCCTTTGAAACGGGCAGCAAAGGCAATTTCAGTTATACCGGTGCCACCACCGCAGATGCCAGCGCGCCTACTGGCGAAAGGGCTTACCACTTGGGCCAGACCAGCGGTAACATCACCTTCCCGGCACTCAGTGCCTCACAGGTCTACCGGATATCCTATTGGACCAAGAATAGCAATCCTTACACCCTCAATGGCACCCAAAGCGGCTACCCGCTCAAAGGCCAGAGCTTTGGACAATGGACGTATTACGAACATAAAGTAACTGGCATCGCCAGCCTCACGCTTTCCGGTACTGGTTGGATTGATGAGTTGCGCTTGTGTCCATTCGGTTCCCGCATGGGTATCCGCTCGGTCGTTCCTGGTATCGGCGTTACTGCGACCGCAGATGATGCTGGTAACCTGATGCGCTACGAATACGATCTTTTCAACAGGTTCAAGCTGGTCAGGGAGTTCAACAACATTCTGAAGACCATCGAGTACCAGTACAAAAAATAATTAACGCCTTTCTATGAACAAGATATACCGCTGGCTCTTGCTGCTTATCGTGGCCATCCAGTTCATCATCCAGCCCGGCTATGCCGCACCGCCTGCATCCGGATTTAACTTTCCTTTTCCGTTGACCAGCCATATCGGTATGCGTGCGGTCAGCATAGAAGGCCCTACCTGCATATTGCCTGGTTTTCCGGTGTCCTTTTATTCATCTGGCACCTACATCACCGATGCTTCGCAATGGTGTGTCAACGGAGGCGAAATACAGGGCAGCAGCAGTAGTTGCAAAAGTGGTACCCCGGTGCAGAACATCATCGTGACCTACACATTGGATGCCAGTTCTACACAGATCTCCCTTACCGTGAACGGTGGTTCGTATACTACGTTTTCGCCTGTGGTGCTTAATAGCGATCAGATCAACGTTGGTGGCACACAACAGATCGTGCAGGGCAGCACAGCTGCTGCCTTGGCACCTATTGAAACCGCACCTGAATGCTCCGGTTTTACCTATCAGTGGCAGCGCAGGATTTCCAGTGGCAGCTGGACCGACATCGCTGGCGCTACCGGCGCATCCTACAGCCCCGGTGCCGTAACCGAGACTACAGAATACCGCAGGGAGGTATCCGCCAATGGCAACTCCTTATTATCTGATCCAGTCACGGTACAAGTTACCGCAGCGTTGGATGCGGGCGACATCAGCAGTCCTGTGAGTGGTTCTATCGCCTACAATGCCAGCCCTGGTACCCTCATCTCAGTTTCCGCTGCAAGTGGCGGTACAGGTGGCGCTTACGCTTATCTATGGCAGAAAAGCAGCAATGGAAGTTCCTGGACAGACATCAGCGGTGCCAATGCTGAAACCTACAATCCAGGGTCTTTGACGGCCACGACTTATTACCGCCGCAAGGTAAGCAGAGGTTCAGAAACTAAGTTGAGTAACGCCATTACCATCAGTGTTTTCGCTCAGTTTACATTAGGCAATATCAATAGTCCCGTTTCCTCCGCGATCAACAACGGGGTGAATCCGGGAACGATCAACGGATCTGCAGCAGCTGGTGGCGGGTGTAACGGAGCCTACACCTATCAATGGCAATCCTCTGTCAATGATGGCACTTACACCAATATTAGCGGAGCCACTACTCAGAACTACAATCCGGGTACCATGACCGCTTCGCGGTACTTTCGGTTGGCCGTGGGCTGCGGCAGCGAAAACAAAACCACCAACGCTATCTATATCCAGGTATACCCGGCCATCAATCCGGGTATCATCAACGGCAATCAGACCATTGACTACAATGACGTTCCGAGCCAACTTACCGGTAGTGTCGCCACAGGTGGAAATGGTACGGTGGGGTATCAGTGGCAATCCTCTGCTGACAACATCAGCTTCAACAGTATTTTCGGTGCGACCAGCATCAATTATAGCCCATCGGCATTGACGGCAACTACCTACTACCGCAGGGTTGCCAGCAGCAACGGGGCAAGCGCGAACAGCAATGTGCTCACCGTTACGGTGAATGGCGCGATCACCTCCGGGGGTAACATCACGCCAGCTACCAAAACAGTCAACTACAATACTTCTCCGGGGCAACTGAGTTGCACGCTTCCCACTGGCGGTGGGCCATACGCTTACCAATGGCAATCCTCCGACAATGGCACCAGCTGGACGGACATTTCCGGCGCTGTTTCACAGAACTATACGCCCGGCAACCTGACCAGCAAGAAATACTACCGGAGAGAAGTAACCAGCGGGGGCAGTACCAGCTATAGCAATACGGCAGTCATCAGCGTCTATACCCAATTGGTAGCGGGCAGTATTACACCTGCATCGGCTACAATTCCTTACAACTCCGTTGTGCCTACCTTAACGGCCAATCCTTCGGGTGGTAATGGTACCTATAGCTATCAATGGCAAACATCGCTCAATAACACTACCTGGAGCAACTATCCCGGTATTGCTAAACAGGATCTGGATTATGATACAAGTTTGACGGTAAGTACTTACTTCCGGGTCATCGTCAGCAGTAACGGTGTCAACGCGACCAGCTCAAGTGCACTTGTTACGGTGCAGCCGCGTCTAAATCCGGGCATTGTAACGCCCAAGAACCCAGGCATCAACTTCAATACGACACCAGGAACACTGAGCGTATCGCCTTCAGGTGGCACGGGCAGCTACAGCTATCAGTGGCAGACTACTAATGAAACGGGCGATTGGATCAATGTCGGGACTTCCTCTTCCGGCTATACGCCCGGCAACCTGACCAACGATACGTATTTCCGTTGCCTGGTTACCAGTGGTAGTGTGACTGCCTATAGTCAGCAAAGTCTGGTGACTGTTTACGATGTACTCAAAGCGGGTACCTTAATGCCACTGGTCCAAACGGTCATGCCGAATACTGCAACAACACCCATCAGTGCCAACCCTTCCACGGGCGGCAGTGGCATTTATGTTCATCTCTGGCAAAAATCCAGCAATGGTACCAGCTGGACGGATGTAGCAGGGAGTAATACGCTGACTTACAATCCAGGAGAATTAAGCGCCAATACTTACTATCGCCTGAAAGTAAGCAGCAATGGTGTAACGGTTTACTCCGCGCCTGCGTTGGTTCAGGTACAGTTGAACGGTGGACAGATCGGCGTGACGGCTGCGTCTGTAAGTGCGGGGGGTAGCGTTACGCTCAACAATGTCTCGGCAGCCTCTAACGGTTCTTGTGGTGGCAGTTATACCTATACCTGGCAGAAGTCCTTCAACGAAATCGACTGGACAGATTTTCCTTCTGCTACGGTATCGAATATCACAGTCCCTACCTATTACCGCAGAAAAGTAAGTTGTGGATCAGAGGTGACGTATTCTAATACGGTGTTGGTGCGCATTTCCAATGCTACGGCAAGTATCCCCGATACGGTAACGATGGTGAGTGCCACGCAGCAAGTGGCGACTATTCCTGCATACGGCAGTGGGGCCAGTGCTACCAATATGAATTACATCCGCGAAAGAAGCATTTCTAAGGCGGGTATTACGACAGAAGTAGCGGCAGCAGCTTTGAGCAGTCCGAATGATGTGCAGCAGGAAACAGACTACTACGATGGCTTGGGTCGTGATTTTCAAACGGTGAAACGGCAGGCTACCGCTGGTGGTAAAGATCTGGTAAGCCTGCACTTTTATGATCCATACGATCGTGAGCCATTGAGTTTTGAGCGCTATGGAGCCAGTAGCAGCGATGGCAATTTCAAACTTGATCCCGCAACTGCACAACCGGCCTTTTACCATACGCTGTACGCTGGCAAAGAAAATTACTTCTACAGCCGCAACATCTACGAAAACTCCACGGACCGGGAAGTACTGGAAATCAGGCGTCCGGGTAAATCATGGGAAGGTAATGCGCGAAGCAAACGTATGTTGGTCCGCACCAACCGCGCAACTGAGGGCATACGCATCTGGAAAATTGGCTACAACGAAACCGACCGACCTACCAGTACAGCGGCTTACGCGGTAGGTTCATTGCTCGTAACGGAAACCTCGGATGAAGCGCACAATAAGATCATCAGATACAAGGATAAGAGCGGGCGACTGGTCATGATGAAATCGCAGGCCGCAGACCAGATTACCGAAGATCATGCCGGATGGCTTTGCACCTATTATGTATATGATGAAATGGACAAGCTGCGTTGCATTATACCACCCAAAGCAGTCAGCGCTATTAAAAATACCTGGGTGTTGGACGCTGGGACACACACCGAGCTTTGCTTCAGCAGCTACTTTGATGATAACGGTAATGAGATCGTAGACCGTACTCCGGGAGGGAAGGTCGTGGAGCATATTTACGACAGCCGGGAAAGATTGACATTCTCCAGGGACAACCTTCAGAGACACAAGTCCCGCTGGGCATTTGTCATGTATGATGACTTGAACCGCCAGATCGTCAATGGTTATTACAGCTCTGCCAGTGCCAGGTCTGCACTTCAAACACAGCTGGACAATGGTGCGGCGGGGACACAGACAATCAGCCATACTTATCAGGATGTCAATCTTGTGTTGGAGCAGCATAGCGGTATAACATTGTACCAGGCTACATCGAGCATTACGTTCTTACCGGGCTTTGATTCGGATAACGATACGTTTGTAGCGGAGATTAGCGCCGCTGCTTCAGGCGAAACGGTTTTGATCAAACCCAACAATTTCTTAAGCGGAATATCCGCAGGGCAATTGCGTCCGGAAGTCTATTATTACTACGATGATTACAAATTCCCTGGTGCGCAGCCTGCTGTTGCCGCCGACCTGTCCAAACCTCTGGCCTTGAGTAATGTCAATGCGGATGTACATACAGTATTCGCCCCAATTACTACCAGCCTGGTTACAGGGGTACGCAGCAGGGTTATAGGGACTGATCAATGGCTCACGACTACCAGTTATTATAATCCACGGGAAAAAATAAGCCAGGTCATCGAGCAAAACATCAGTGGAGCCAGCACCACCAGTACGATGCTGTACAATTTTGCCGGACAGCTACTGAGCAAGTACGTGTATCATAAGAATGGGAATGGCAATCAATATTTGCCAGCCTTGTACCTCAACCACCTCAACACAGCAGGGCAAACCGATTCAGTGAAGATCTGGCTGAACAATGACAGCAAATTACAGCGGCTGATTGCCCATAGCAGCTATAACGAACTTGGTCAGCTGAACCTTAAAAAGCTAGGTGCAACTGGAAGCAATACGCAGCTGGAAAAACTGGCCTACAATTATACCTTAAGCGGCGAAATTGAAGGCATCAATGCTGACTATGTAAATACCATAGGGAGTACCGCAAACTGGTTCGGTCAGTTGAGCAACTACGATAAGGGCTTTTCCGGAAAGGAATACAATGGCCTGATGAGTGGTACCAAGTGGAAAAGCCGAAGTGCCAATATCGCACGTTCCCTGGCCTTTAGCTATGATAATTCTGACCGGCTTGTACGTTCTAGCTTTAACCAACAAAATGATGGTGGAAGTACTTGGCTGGCCAACAAGGCTGATTTCAGTTCAGCGTTTACCTATGATGATAACGGTAACCAGCTATGGCAGGTCCACAAGGGACTGGATGGCCCTGTGCTAAAAACCATCGACAGTCTGGAATATGGCTACTTCGCCAATTCAAACAAGCTCAATTATGTAAAGGATCATAAAAATGAACCGGCCAGCAAACGTGGCGATTTTAAAGAAACGACCAATGATACCTCACGCGATTACTGGTACGATCCAAATTTCAACATCTCTCGCGATCAGAACAGAGGAATAGATAGCATCAGGTACAATGACCTAAACCTACCAGAATATGTTTCGGTAACCGGGAAAGGAATCATTGCGTATACCTATAACGCAATTGGTAAGAAACTGCGAAAAACAGTGACGGACAACACCGTAAGTCCGGCCAGGAAAACAGTGACCGACTACATCAATGGCTATGTGTATGTCAATGATACGCTCAAAGAGATTAGCCATGAAGAAGGGCGTATCCGTGCAGAGTGGAAAGGCACAACACAGTCCTTTGTTTTTGACTATTTCGCGAAGGACTACCAGGGTAACACCCGAGTGGTGCTGACGACGCAATCCGATACCAGCCGGTACATGGCCACGATGGAATATCGCTACACAGCTACGGAGAACATTCTGTTCAGCAACATCGATCTGACCCGCTCGGCCAAGCCAAGCGGATATCCAGCCGATGCTACTACCAATCCGAATACCTCCGTGGCCAAGTTGAATGCGCAGAACGGCCAAAAAATCGGACCTTCTATTGTACTGCGTGTAATGGCTGGTGATACCCTTCAGGCAGGGGTAAAGGCCTTTTACAAAAGCGGGGGTTCTACCAGTTACGCCGCCCCAGCAACGGATATGGTAACGGCACTGCTTTCATCATTCAGTGCAAATGGTGTGGTTGATGGTATCCACAAAGGGTCAGGAGTCGGAAGCCCCATCACCAGTATGAACGGCAGCCTGTATAATCAGGTCAAGAACAATGACCCTGCTCAGAACCTTTCCGACCGTCCAAAGGCTTACCTGACTTATGCCGCATTTGATGACCAGTTTAACCTGGTTAATGAAAACTCTGCGGTAAGGCAGGTCCAAAATTCACCCGACATATTGCAGACGCTTGCCACTGGGGAAATCGTGATCAAAAAGACTGGATTTATTTATATTTATGTCAATAACGAGAATGGGCAGGATGTATACTTCGACAACCTGTCGGTCATCCATACCAGCGGTCCGCTCCTGGAAGAAAACCATCACTATCCCTACGGGCAGGCGATGGCAGGAATCAGCGCCCGTGCGTTGAAAGGCACCCAATACAGGTTCAACAAACGCTGGTTCAATGGTAACGAACTGCAATCGGAGGAATTTGATGATGGTTCAGGTCTGGAGCTTTACGATTTCAATGCGAGGACCTACGATGCACAGCTGGGCAGGTTCTTACAAATAGACCCCGAAACCAAAGAACAGGAAAATTTCAATCCCTATCATTTCGGATTCAATAATCCTGTTAAATTTGCTGACCCGGATGGGAGAAAGCCGGTACCTGGATTTGCTATATTTGCCCCTGCGCTCGCTGAAGCAGCGCTTGCGCTAGGAGCCGCGACCGGATTGACTGCTGTAATTGTACAGGGTATTGATAAGCTGAAGCACGTTGATTGGCGGGGTTTGGCAAGTGAAATTGGTGGCGGAGCCGGTACTTCAGGAGTTCCCTTTACGCATAAACTGCCGGGAGCTACGCAGGTTTCAGATATTCAAGCACGGTATGCTAATAAGCCAGTGTCCCAAGGCCAGCAGAACCAAGGAAACTCGACAAAGAGTGCCAATAAGAGTGCAAGCACCTCTGGCAGCGCAGGCAATAAACAACCTACAAAAAAAGGCGACTATTCGCATTTAAAAGAGCCAAAAAAAGTCGGAGCAGGATTAGAAACGACCAGATCACAGCGGAAACGTATACTTGAAGAAAATAAAAGACAAAACGATGGGAAATTAGTTAGTGATGAAAGTGGTAAGACATTAAACCCTCCTTCAAAGGCGGAGAAAGGAAAGCCTGCCGATCCCAATCAAGCAGAAGTTGATCATATTGATCCAAAATCTAAAGGCGGCACAAATAGCAATTCCAACTTAAGAGTTATATCTAAGGAAGAAAATCAAAAAAAATACAATAAATCTAATTGATACACTCATGAAACAGTTTGAAGAAGATTTACTGAATGCGGTAATTACAACTAGATTTGTTTTACTGGAAAAGGAACCGATCCTGAACGTAGCACATCATGAAGATGATGGTGCATGGGAATTTACCGGTCCAACTCAAGCGGTGGAAGATTCTGATTACAAAGTTATCGCTTTAGGAGAAGTGATAGCATTTGATGAAACAATCTTAGACGTTGCAGACTTGCCCTTAGGATACAAAGCTTTTCGACCAAGTCCGGATGATCCTTGGACGAGATACCCAATCCCGCCGGAAACGTCAGATACTAACAGTTAACATTTTAATAGTATAAAGCACCTCTATGGAGGGGTTTTATACTTGATTTGTATTTAATCGCAACTTAACTCATTTGGAGACACCAGATTCAACTTACCACATCCAGAATATCTGTCCGAAGATTTTATAGCCTATTCAGGGAATGGCACTGTAAGAATAGCAATTGCAGACGATGCCTTTCGTAAGAATGTGTCAAATCAACTGATTGATTTAGGTTGCGAAACGGAAGGACTACCCGCAAAAAATACTCTTACAGTGAATATTCCAAAATCTGTGAACTATAGGTCAATTAAAGCATTTTTAAAATCGCCAAATCGTGATCAACTAGATATGGAAGAGAACCAAGTATATGGATCGGTTCTCTTCTATGATTCACAAGAAAAAATCCTATTCAATTCGAATAACTAGTGGTGAATAGCAAAATAAAAATAGCGGTAATCGAAACCATTGATGAAGGAAAGAATTCAGAGCATATTGAAATTGAACATTTATGGGCTACAAAAACAGAAAATGGGGACTATATAGTCGAAAATATTCCTATGGTCGCTCAAAGACTTTCACTCGGAGATACCCTAAAGGCGGAATATAATAATGAGGACAGCACTTTCTATGCAGTGGGTTATGTAGCTGTATCGGGCAATACAACGTAAGAATTTATATGATTGATAAAACTATCATGGATACAACCATACACGATCTTGAAAAGTTAGGTTGTGGATTGGAAACAATTCGGGAACGACATATTATCGGAGTGAACATCCCCAAAGAAATGGATTACATTCCGGTAAGGAAATATTTGCAAGCGGGCTGTTCAGCTAATAAGTGGGATTACGAAGAATCTTGCCTATGTCACACCTATGATGTGGCATAGCATTGTTTTAGGATCAAAGTAGGAAAGAAAAGTTAGTGTATGAAGAGACAACAAGCCACATTAGGCGCGATAGTGAGCATACCCTTACCGTGCGGTAAAGTAGGTTTTTTACTGCTATTCAGTTTCAGCACTGATGACTAACTTCATACCAGCAACGCACCGCAACCTAAAGCACACCGATTTGGCTTTCGTTCATGACATTAAAAAGGGGAGTACCTGGTTACAGGTGCTCCCTATTTTTCGAATATATGTATTGAGTAAATATGGTTTTTGTTATTATCGTTCCCTAACGCTTTGTTAAAATTTCCCTAGATCCCATTTAAAGCAAATTAACTCCTAAAAGCGCAATCGCCCCGCAGCCCGAACTCCTAACTTTATATCACACCTCCACAGTTAGAAACTTGCCTTTTTTCATAATATCAGGGAGCAGCGCAAGCCGCTCCCTTTTGTTTATAAATATTCGTATTACACATACAAATCCAATCTGTCACGATTGCGATCAATTAGTAAATTTGCCGTCACACACGTTTCTAACTCTTTTCCTTTCTTAATCGAAGCCCTGTCATGACTCAGGTCCTGATCATCTGCGGACGGAACATACAATGTCTTCGCATACTGAAATTCCGTACTGAAAATATCAGAGACATCTGAAGCAACATCTGCAAGTAGTGTCTTGGTATCCATATTAAATCAGTATTTTATGAACATACATAATTACCATAATCACCAGGGATACCAGGCTTACCAGGAAAGCATATATAGAATAACCTGTAAAATTGTACTTATTTGTAGCAACTTTTGATAACGACCAGATCTGTCCTGTCAGGTGTTTTAAATATTTTTCCTCGTCATCGAGAATAGGTTTTGCTTTGGCATGGTAGGCTGGTGCATCCGCGTTATTCTCATAAATGTGTTTGAAATACAATATCGAATCGCCTGGTGTTTTCAGCCTGGGCCGAACAGCCAAAAATGCGGAGATTATCGAAGCCAGGGACGAAAGGGCAAACAACCAGACAACACAGTGAATGCCCTGGCTGCCTTTGACTGCCGTAAACACATCCTTCGCGTTTGTGTAAATGATGGTAAACAAGACGCCGTAAGTCGTAAGTATCAAACCAGCCTTTGAGTCTGAAAACCTTACCCATTCTACATTATTCTGAAGTATGAGCCAGTATCGTTCTCCATGGTCTGCCGTTTGGACTGGATTCTGCGGAGTTGTGCCTGGGGGTGTGGTGGATGCCTGAGTATTAACGGGTATCGAGGCATTGGGATTGCTATTCGGGGCGGGTGTCCCTGTGGAACCCGGCCCTGGTACGGGGGTAGTCATCTCTTAGAAACGATTAATTTAGAGTTAAAAATAATATAGATACGAATATAAGTCATTTTGGAGATGCCGCCCGGCACTTACGACATCCGGAATATCTTCCGCGTGGCAACGATTCGAACATTGAATATCCATTGATCGCCCCCTTTGATCGTTCATGAACGATCAACCTACGACCAACCTACGGTTAAGTATCATAACAGAATTTATTAACTCTTTCACGTTATTGGGCTATTTACGTCATTCCAGCGCAGGCCGGAATCTCTTGCTCTAGCACGGTTCAAGAGATCCCTCGTACCTCTGGATGACGGAGGCCCGACGCGAAAAACAAAACCCTTATTATCATGGGAAAGTATTTTAAAGGCATTTTAGGCCCATTTGCGGGCCTTGTAGGCACCGTTGTAGGTGCTACATGGAAAGGGCTATGGGTAATGCGCAGTAGGCCCGTATCCACTGGCAAAGCACCCACCGAGGCGCAGATGATCCAGCGCTCCAGGTTTGCTTTAATGAGCCAGTTTTTGAGTCCGGTTACAGAGTTGATACGAATCGGCTATCAGGCCTACAATCAGGAGCAATCGCCGTACAAGGTGGCATTTAAGCAAAACATTGATGAGGCCATCACTGGAGTGTATCCTTTGCTGACGATCAACTATGCGCAACTGAGCATCGCAAAAGGGCGCTTACTAGCCGTCCATTCTGATGTGGAGGTGGCAGGAACGACCGCAGGCCAGCTGGACATCACCTGGACAAACAATGCTCCGGTAGATAGTACCAATGGCAGCGACAGAATTTACCTCCTAGCCTATAATCCAGGTCTGCAAAAGTATGTCATGGTAAAAAGTGCAGCAGCACGGTCTGCGGCGCAATATGACATGGCTGTACCGCTGGACTGGTCGGGAAATATGGTACATGTATGGCTGTTCTTTGTCACGGTAAATGGCAAGTTGGTATCTGACAGTGTACATATGGGCCCTGTACCGGTCGTATAATTATGCATCATGTTCCCTCTCTCCGCAATGGGGAGAGATGCCCAGCGGGCAGAGAGGTGTCGAGAATCTGTCTTCCCCTCTCTGGCTTTCAGCCATCTCTCCCCGGAAGGGCGAGAGGAAATCGAAACCATTAAACTTTACAATTATGGCCAGGTTTAAAAACGGGCCTTGGGGTGGCCTCTTTGGCGCTATTGGGCCTGTCGAAGCATATATGCTTAATGGGCAGCTGATCCTTCGCTCCAAACGCTCGAAATCAGCAAAGCTGCCATCGGAAAAGCAGTTGGCTTGTCGCCTGAAACTCAAGATGATTAGTGAAGTTCTGGGTACGATGACTGATTTTCTACGGATTGGATTTGCACCCGCCAGCAGTGGCGCAGATATTAACGCTTATAATGCCGCTGTAGCAAGCAACATCCAGCATGCAATTAGTGGCACCTACCAAGATTATCAGGTAAGTTATGCAAACCTGCAAGTAGCACGTGGTTCGATCAGTAATACCGAAGTATCTGCTACGGTAAACCGTGAAGGTAGTCAGTTAATATATAGCTGGACTGATGAGCATAGCCATCCCCGTAGCACTGACCATGCCATGTTGCTGGCTTATTGCCCGGAAATTCGTCAGGCGGCATTCAACCTTTGTGGAAATAAGCGGAAGGTTGGGCATAGCATCCTAACCTTGCCTGAATATTGGGCTGGACAGCAGCTACACTGTTATTTAGCATTTCGTGAGGCATCAGGAAGCAACAGTTCCAATAGCATGTATGTCTAGTCAATCCTCACCATTAAGCATGAAAGGCTATAACGGAGTCGCGCTCCGTTATAGACCTTTTGACGAAATGATAAGGAAGGTCAGTAATACGTTAGATTACATTATACAAAACATGACGTTTAAATTTATCTGTAACTTGTTTTTACCCTCCTGTATTTTAAGCTGCGGAGGGAACTTATTTTTGTGTCTGAAAATGATAATTATGTTTGATAAAGTATTAGCCAATAGCATCCTGCGGTTCATGATAGACAAGCGAAGTGCGGTGGATGCTGGTATTGCACAGGGACTGAATGAAGATCAGCAACGCGTTGCCTACCATTTAGAGATGATCGCTGACAAACACCCGCAAAACTTCAAGACAGAACCTTTCAGCGATGGTCGTACTCGCTTCATTTCAAGTAACCCTCAGTATTGCAAGGACCTATTGGATAACGGAGGATTCCTGGAAGCATGAAATACCACAAGATTGCGAACAAGATTGCCGAGTTCATGCTAGATAGGGATTCTACGATCACCACTTTTGACCTGGCTGCGAAAATCGGGGAGGAAAGGGATCACGTTCAACTGACGTGTCAACAAATGTCTGAGTTGAAACCAGGCTGGTATGTTTTCGTCCTTTCCCTGTATAATAAAGAACAAGGAGAATTTTACTTCAAACGAGCACAGAACCGCTTGAAGGTTCAGGCGTTTTTAGAAGATGGCGGGTTTGTAAAAGAGCAGAAAAAAATAGAACAGGCGGAACGACTGGAGATACGGAGCAAACGGGCCTCCATATTTCAACCTACCGTTGCAAATATAATTGCCGCTGTTACGCTGATCATTTTGATCTTTGGCAGTTGGAAGGCTGTTGTCGATTTCATTAAAAGCGTCATTCACGATGTAGCGACCAAGTGAATGAATAATTATCAACAGGTTATCCGCAGTAGATCTTCCATGTAAACGATTTTAGGCTCTTCCTTTACGCCGTTTAGTTTGGGTACAGTTTTCACGCTGAAGCTCCAGGGCATCCCTCGTTCATCCATATATTTGTTGCCTTCGCCTATTCCTGTCCATCTATAATCCCGGCTTTTAATCATTTCATCATAACAGATACGCACGGGGCCGCTTTGGTAAAAATTGATCGCATTGTCAACGGATACACTTTCTAGTCTGAAAAGCTCGGTCAGCGGCTGGCCAATTATCGTGTACTCATTGTAAAACGTGCTCTTGTTTTTGAAGTATTTGATCTTGCCATTATGAAAGGCAACCTTGCTAACATAGTCGCTTTGCCGGGTATTGAAAATAATTTGCTTCGCACAATTGTTGGCCTGTTCAAAGCACTGGGTGGGGGACGCATTTATGAATGGCTGGCCGAAAACAGCGATAATGCCATCGCCCATGATTTTGTCAATTTCACCCCCGTACTTATAGATGATTGGGATGATTAGGCCATAGTATCGATCAAAGTATCTTCCAATGCTGTCTCCAGGCCAGTCTTTAGACATTATGGAGAAGTTACAAACGTCTATGAACAGCAATGAAACATTTGTTTCCGCCCCACTTAAAAAGTACTTTTCATAGTCACCTTGTATGTTCTGAAAGGCACGGGTATCGAACGCTTTTTCAAAGTAGTCCTTTCGGGTTAGTTGACCGTATTCTATGGAATTGTCAGCATCTGTTCGGAACTTGTAATCGTATTTCAGGCGCATTTGCCTGATCATTTCCAGATTTGCCATATTTATTGATTGTTGCGCTAAGATCGAAGCTGTAACATAACTAATTTTCAAATGATTTCAATACTTTTAGATGAAACGTACATTATGATACAAGATGCAAAAACACGTATCTTGAATGCTTTCCGAAAGAATGGAAATCATGGGCAATTGCCTGCCAAAGCTGGAGATTTACTGGCTATCGGCATGGTGAACTACGCAATTGGCCCTGAATTAAGAAGCTACCGAGATGACGCCTTGCAGGAGTTGGTAGATGAAGGAATTTTAATAAAAGCTGACGGAAATTCAGCCACTACAGCTTCAGGTTCAGTTGAAGGATATCGAATTACTGAATTAGGAGTCCGTATGCTCTAAACTGTGCCTTGTGCAGTTACTGATTAATATAATATGCCTGAAACATGAAAGCATGGTTGCGAAACATGCAAACAGAAAATAATGCCGCTCTGAGTCAGTGCGGCATTATTATTAATTGAAAGCGTAGTAGGTAGATATTTTGTAATTGGCGCAGACCGTCTGACCATACTGGCTTACAATCCACTGAAGCAGGCATACGTAAAGCAGATCAGTGCCGCCCGTTCGGCGGACTTGAAGGCTTCATATGCTGATTCTGAAGTTAAGTGCAAAATGCCATCTTCTAGACTGCCCAGCCCTGCCCTTTATTCTCACGATGGCAGCAGAAGGTGTGTACAAAGATGCAATGTCCTCCAACAAGAGTATGGATGAATTTATCATGCAAATCACCTATTATGTGGATTCAGCTGCGAATATGGATTAGCAAGACATTTATTTTACAAATCTTCTCGTCGCTCTAATGAAGTTATATATACAGAATGATGATATTATTCTCATTACAAAATCGAAAATTAGCCCCCCGTTTACATCTTGATTGTCATACCGCCGTAACGGATTTATAAAATTGAGCCAATGAGCAACGGTAGTAGAAATATTTCCAAGACTGAAATTAAATCCTAATTTCAATGGAGGGATTTTGTTGAACGCAACCATTAAAACAAAAAGAGGCACGCCTGTCACCAAAATAGTAACAAGCGGTGCTGCAAAACTTTGTCCGTAGTTGCTGGTAATTTTGCTTAGAAGCAATATTATTGAAGTCTGACGGTGCTTTTTCCATCGTTCAAATTTGGAGTTATAGGGCGGCTTCATTTCCCGGCGCTTGGCTTTCAGGTAAAAACGGTACGCGTCCAATTCAACCCCGTGAAACTTGTGCTCCATTACCGAATCGCCCTGTTTGCTGTAGGCATATTTTAGCTGCCTGAAGGTTTCTTTATTATCTAACAAGATAGATTCAAGTGTATTTTCATATACGTTGAAAAAACTATCCGGCCATGTAACGTTTACAAACGTACACTCCACCAGATAAGAAGATTTTATTGATAGGGCATACACACTACGTAGGTTCACATTCACAATGTCCATTTTGCCTAAATTGGAGTTAGTAATTTCTAAGCCTGGCGAGAGTCGTGCGCTTGCGATCAGATCAAAAATTCTTATTTTCCCATTGCAATAAAGATTTTCGAACTTAATTTTACTGAAGAACATTTCCTTCATTAGCAATTCAGTGTCTTTATTAACAGTACCTGTTAATTTAAGATTTCTGATGCTATAACCTTCAATTCTTACATTACCTGTTATCAGTTTGAAATCAATTGAAAGGTTGTCAATGCTCCTCAATGGATCTGGATACTCACCCGGATTATAAATTGAAAGATCAGTATAATTTCCTTTCTCAATTTTAACTTCAGCAGCATCACAAGCAATGTGCAGCTTCTCAAACTTTCCACTTTCCACTATAAGCACACCTTCAATCTCACCCCCCAAGAATTGCACTTCTTTTTTAAATTCTCCGCTTTCAAAAGTCACATCCTTTTTAAAAGTACAATTGATAAACTTTATATCCCTTTTAATAACAGTGTCACTATTAAACCGCACATTATCAGTAAACTCACATCCCTCAAAGGTAATGTTTGGATTGTGGCCGATACCTACACCGTAATCGACGATCGTTAGCCGAAACAATACCTTCTTGCGCTTGATATGAAGATCACCTGGCCCATTTGGGAAATATTCGGGAGCGAACTTACCTCGATTAACGAATAGCTGGTTGTAGGATTCTATTGATAGATCGTTAAGTTGATCAGTTTGAATAGTCATTTAGATAGATATTGGGATAAATTTTATTGAAACATGTGGGGCGTACCTAGCGGATACTTTTCACCGAAGTTCATCGCGTTTCTATATGTAGCAAATAGCGTGTTTACAGGAAATTCTTTTGCATAAGAGCCAAACTCTGAATGAACCGTTATGGTGAGATTCGTACCTATAATACGTGGCAAATGCTGACTCATAATCTTAATTTTCATAAAGTCACTTTCAACACTTTGATTGTTAAATAGCTTATTATCAACACTTTTCTTTATTACCAGATAACCATCAACATTGGGCAAGTTATATAGTTCAGGCATCAATTCTTTTCTGATTTTAATCTCATAACCAAAACCCTTAATGGATTGGCCAGAAATATTCTTGAAAGATGCCTGCACATCGAACTCAACAAAATTATATAAGCCACCAGATGAACTACTATTTCCCTGACGAATATTCGTGGTTTCAATTGCAATTGCTTCTTCTGCATTCTTCTCAATTGGCAATGCATCAACACGATGAACGGGTAACACTGGAGGCTTGCCTGTCACTGGAGAAAACACATATTGCTCCTGATCTGTTAATTTTCTAATTAGTACATCCCACCACCCATCTGACGACAGATTAACCACGTCATATCCTTGCAATGCCAGAGGGACCAGATCATTACCTCTGCCATCAAATGAAACCAAAATATACTTTTTGGGATTTTTTTCCATATCATTGATAACGATACGAAACTCAGTTCCCACGCCACCTGTAAAAGCGTCAGCTTTATCTTTATACTTTGGAGAGAGAAAAACCAGTACTTTATCATACTGCATGCCTTTTACCATCATTTCTTTAAAATTGATGGCAGTCTGTTGCTGGCTTAGCATTTTATCCATTTGTGCGTCCAATCCATTCTTGCGCAATGTTTCTACTAGCTCCATCACTTTCCTCTCATGGACCAGGTCTCCCCATGCATAAGAAGCAAATACTTTAGGAATGACAATTGACAGTTCATCTGCCTTTATTACCTGGTGATTCCCGTTAAGTCCTTCACTATTTGCTTCCGTGACTTTCTTATAAATGCCACCATAGCCGCCGCCTTCCAGAAACATTTCTGTTTCCAGTATATAACGAACCGAGGTATTTTCTTCAAACGCCTCCACGTGTCCGTCTTTTATGATTTTGCTCAACAGTCGCGCAGCTTCGTCAACAGGTATTGTCTGTTGAAATACTACCTTATGAATAACGTTAACGTTTACAAATGCATCCTTATGCTCAACAAGGAATGCTAATATTTTATTTAGTTTCTCATTGATTGTCATTACGCGCTCGTATTAAAATATTGATTATCAATTTTTATAGCTGCCGACAACACAAACCCGAAAAGTAAATATAAATTAATTTCAGCTATCTAACTCGATCACACGAAAGCTGGTTAGGAGATCCGGAGTATTATTTACATGGACCAAAGATGCGCAGTGTGCTTGCGGTCCGATCGGGCAATGTTACTTGCTTATAACCCTGCTTTAAGCCAAGTGGCTTATAACCTATAGGGTAGTCTGAGAAGATCCAAAACGAATTTTCTCAGACTGTCTGATGAATGGCAAAGTCTTGATATTTGTACATATCTCAGCTTCAGAAACGAAACCGCGACCCATTGCTGCAATAGCATTCACTTACACCTATAAACAGAAAAATGCTCCTGAATATTCAGGAGCATTTCTACAATAGATCTTTCCTGGTTTATCCAAACTACGGATAAGATCTCCTATATAATTCTTTGGCGCTTAGTTGTAGTTTTACTGATTAATAAATGTAAAACATAATATATGCTTAAAGCCAGACTTCTTCTTTATGCAATTTTGATATTAGCTTCCGCTGGAGGCATATTTGCTGCAAACATCAATTGCCCTCGCATTATGTATTTTACGACAGCGGGCACAACGCAATGTACTTTTCCTAAGGTCGGTTATGCAACGACTACCGTGGCCCCGAATCAGCTGCCAGTTGCGACTATAGCTGTTCCGTTGGCTGAGACACCCGGCATTTGCACAACAACGACATTGTATTATACCTGCTGAATTATAATGGCACTGTCCATCTAATCAATTCATGCAACTTTACAATCATTATTGTTGGTAAACTCTAAAGTACTATTCTATGTGTTTCTGCATCCAAGCTGGAATTGGTTTGTTCTTTAAGTAGTGATCGAAAAAGCTTTGTACTTTTTTCATATAGTCAATTTGATTTTCCAGGCCGCCAACTGTATGACCGCCATCTTTATATGAAAGCAACCAAGCACTTTTTCCCAGATGCCTGAGTGAAGTGAAGAATTGTGTACCTTGATAATAAGGCACATTAGCATCGTCCTCGCTATGTAAAATTAGGACTGGAGTCGTTACATTTTTTGTTTTAAAGATCGGTGAATTGTCTATATAGGGCTGCGGATTATCTTCGAAATCTACACCCATCCAGGTTACGTCACGTGCATATTGTCTTTTCTCCGCCTTATCACCCCATAAATCCAGGGTGTTTGAAACTAGATTTGTGACACCGGCACCGGCAATGGCAGCGGCAAAACGGGAAGTATGTGTAATGATATAGTTGGTTTCATATCCACCAAAACTATGACCTGTGATGCCCATTTTGCTACTATCCACCCAATTAAATCCAGACAGATGATCGGCTGCCGCATTTATGCTCATTAATACATAGGCTCCAACCTTCCCTTCCTCGATATAGATGTCCGGTCGAAACACTAAATACCCATTACTTACCAGATGGGGCACATTTATTCCAGCCGGTACTGGCGAAGGACTTAAGTATTCATGAAGAAATTTCGCTTGGTCCTGGTAATAGGTGAAAATGACAGGATATTTCCTTTTCGGGTCAAAATTTTCAGGCTTATATAGGATGCCTTGACAATTCCTTCCAGTACTGTCTTTGTAAATGTGTAGTTCGGAAGTAAGCCAATTGTACTTTTGCTCTGGACAAAATGTGGTTAGGGTATCGAAACGGACAAAATCCTTAGTAAACAAGATGTTAGGATACTTTTGCGCAGTAGCAAACCTCACTAAAAATGCGTCTGCATTTTCAGACCGTTGATATTGATTAATATTCAAAGTCTCATAAGGGGCACCCCAGTAGAAATTGCCGTCATACAGTTTATCAAAGGTACTGCTCTTGATGTTTAGTTTGTATACACCGGTTTTTTTTGTCTCAAACTCTACCCCCTGAATGTATATGTCTTGTTTGGGATCGATGATTCTCTTTTCGAACCGATCACATAGGGAAAAGAAAATCTCCTGATCATGTTTGACGTTTGTGAGGTTTCTAGGTTTGATTTGGTTTTTTACATCAAGCTCCCAAATACCATAGGTACCCATGATCAATACTCGATTCGTTCCTTTTATCCAACCTATTATTCCTCTCGGACTCAACGTGGCAGCTCTAGCGTTGTCTTGATAGAGCTTCAATTCCGATAGCACGGATTCTGAGAAAAAGCAGGTCTTTTGTGTGGCAATTTCGTAACTCATGTATCCTTCGGTTTCTTCATCAATATAGGTTACAAATTTGTTATCAGGAGAGAACTCTATATTATACAATGATTTTTTAGCGGACAATTTGATTGGCTTTTTTATGTTGCTGATTTCATCTACAAGATAATAGGATGTCCTAGCATCTTTTGTGAAAATGACATTTTGATCAGCGCTATCCACCACTTTCATGACAAACATATTATTCCCATGCCGATGGCTATAATGTCCTTTTTGTTCATTGCCCCGAAGTATCTGTGTTAATTTTAAGGACCGAAGATCAATCATAGTCAAATTACGCCAATCAGCAAATTGAGTAAATCCCCTCTGCTTCATCTGCGGGTAAATTAATTTATCCTGATAACTCCATACATCAGGATCATTTTGAGCCTGGACATATCTCGGTTTTGCGTCTGGCAATGTAAAGTACAACCGGCTGCCGTCGTTCGAAAATTCCCATATGTCGTCTACTTTTATAAGACGTCCATGACCGACCATTCCGGTATTAAGCACCTGTTTCGCAGTCTTATATTTTATATTATAATGCCACAGTTTAATTGTACCAACGCTGTCGGTGGCAAATGCAATGTTTTCGCCAGATTTGTCAAATATCAGATTGGATACTTGATTTCCCTGGTAAATCGTTTTGCCTATCCCTGATTTGACATCGAGCCACTTCAACACCTGTAGCTGATTCTCTTCGTCATTTTTGGTCATTAATAACAGTGCTCGATTTGTAGGAATGATCTTATAATCGTTCACGTCATTAATTTTGAGGTCAACTTTTGTTCTTTGATTGCTCACAACAATAGCTTGAGAGCTATCTGATCTATAAATAAGATAGTCGCCATCGATACTACTTAACTGCTGAAAGCTATTAGTTTTTGATATTTGTGTTTCTGCCGAATCTCCTAGCTTGACTTTAACCAGATAATTATTTCGAATTGTGTAAAAGTATTTGGAATCGGTGCTAAATTCTGACTGACCTAGTGATGTTTGTTGCCATTGCCAAGATTTGTCAGTGGCGATAACGACTGTAGTTGTATTTCCAATCGGCAGGTTAAAGACATTATAAAAAGCAAACTGTCCATCTCTGCTAATTTTCGCATATCGGATCTCAGGCCATTCGGTATAACTTGAATCTGTAATCAGCGGCTTTTGTGCTAATGCAGCTATGCTTACTAAAATTAATGGTATCAATATTCTTATTTTCATTATCTATCATCTTTAAGTTAATCTAAGTAGATTGACCGCTGTAGAATCGCAGACTATCTCTGGTAAATTCATATTTCTTTCAAATAGACTTTATCTCCTAAATAAAATGGGTATCTCACATATAATGTGCAACTCAATCTTCTTAGTTTTATACTGAAAGGTATTCAAGCTAATTGGAAGTTCATATTATCAACATATCATGTAATACTCATTTAATTCCAGCCAATTGTAGTACTTGCTTTCATATCTCGCAATGACTATAAGTTCGTAGCGTATTGTAACCCGTTTATTGCGCAATAGAATATAGGGGGAAGCTGAAAACCCTTGAACAGAGTAGGCCCATCTTCAACACTATAATGTTATCATTATGAAACGTGCTAAATTTGTGCTCGCAGCTGTTGCTGTGATGGCCATTGCTGGTGGTACACTGGCATTTAAAAGTGCAAGATTGACCAAAGTACTGTATTTCACTACAGCTGGTACTACTTCTTGTACTTTTACTAAACCTGGCTATGCAACGACTACGACCAGGCCAAACCCAACACCAGTAACCACTATCGCAGTACCTCTGGCAGAAACTCCAGGCATTTGTACAACTTCTACGTTGTATTATACTGCCGAATAGTTCGGACATATACGCAGGATAATTCTATCCTGCGTATATTATCTTCACCCCAACAACCTTCCTAAATTCAGAAGGCGAACACCCTACCAGCATTTTGAATCGGCGACTAAAATATGCTGGATCGTCTACTCCCAATTCATAATTGATCTGCTTGATTGACATGCTCGATTCTCTCAATAGGGCTACAGCTTCTTTGTAAATTCTTGCCTGGACCATACTGAATACTGTTAAACCTCGATTATGCATTGTAATTCGATTCAGAACCTTCAAGCTGATGGAAAGGCAGGATGCATAGTAATTACAATCTTTATGCAATTTGAAATTCACTTCAATAAGCTGATCTAATCGATTCAATAATTTCAATTCTGCGGAGATGAAGTTGTTTTGTTGACATCGGGCAAAGAATTCTTTTTTTTCAGAATCTTCAAACATATTTATAGTTAGTTCAATTACTGCCAGGTTGGTTTGTTCTCTTGCATTAGCTTCAATACATCTTTGTAGACTTGCACATTTTGTTCGTGTTTTTTTTCCTCTGCAAGGATAAGTGCTTTTTTCTCCTGCTGGATGGCCTCATGTTTCCTTCCTATCTTGTATAACACGTTGGCATAAGTATCAATGACTTCATGGTCAGCTGGATTCTTTTCAAGCAGGACTTCCATAAACTGAAGTCCTTTTTTTAGATAAACCGGATTATTACTCTTTTTGAATATCAGGTCATATACAAGATTATTTACTTGCAGAGAACTTGCTTTTACGGCATTTTGTATTCCCTTCTTTTCCACCTTCTCAATTTCTAGTTTCACTACATTTTCCCAATCTTCCTTTTTGTAGAGCCAGGCAAGTTTACTGTCGAAGACTAAATTCGTAGCTTTCTGGTTCCCGTATTTCTTTGCTACCTCTTTTGTTATGCGCGCCCAGTCGGGCTTTCGATTCTCCTGATCTGCTTCATCTATTAATGGATCAACTATGTCTCTACGGATGAAATATGAGATATAATCGTTTGACAAGCCGGGTCTGAAGGTAGAATCCAAAATCTTAGGGTTTGCATACATGTAAGATACTATGCGGTCTTTTTCTTTAATGGTGCCAGGAAAGTGCGTAATAAGATCAGTAAAACTTCTATTTAATTGACTATCCAAACTCAGCAGATCATAATATCCCGTTTTGTAGCGTTTAGCCATTGCATCAGCAAGACTATCATGCTTATATCGTTTGGTTGTTATCGCCAGATTCAGCAAATCCTTCAAAGCAATACTGCCGTCTTGATATTTTTGGAGTTGAAGGTAATAAGCATTTTGAGGATCGTTTGCGGCTTGAAGCAATCGAACTAAATCCAAGGCAGATTGAAAGCCACTTTCAATAGCTAATAATTCACCTTTTCGAGACAGAAATAAGAGGGTTGGAAAAGCATTTATCTGATACTTCTTGCCAAGAGAGGCAGCTTCCTGGTACCAGGATTGAATTTTCGGGTTATCCTCCTTTGTCCTATCCATCTGTATTTTTACAGCGATATAGTTGGAATCTAGTGAACCTGAAACTCTAGGATCTGTGTAAACCGTAGCATCCATTTCTTTGCAAGGACCGCACCAAGTCGCATAAAAATCGACGAAGATGTTTTTATTTGTTGTTTTTGCTTCGTTCAATACCGCTTGCCAGTCTGGAAAATCTCTAAAACCACCTTTGGCATTTTGAGCCGCGGAAAATAACGGAGTACAAAGCGATAGCAATAGCACAATAACAATCTTTTTCATAACATTTAATTATTGAGGAAACGAAGGGCTGTACAGTGCAGCCCTTCGTTATTTAGTTAGAATATCCGGGTGTCTGGATTAACGATTTATTAGACATTAAGTCATACCTGGGAATAGGATAATAGATCTTATAACTTTCCCATGTACCGCCTTTCTCGACTTCTTCTATTGCCATCACCTTGTCAATTGTACCAGATCTGCGAAGATCAAACCACCGGTGGCCACCTTCGGTAAACAATTCGTGGCGGCGCTCCTCCAATATCAATTCCCTTAGCTGCGTTTGCGTTAGTGTCGCGGATAGGTCAGGCAGAGGGTTTTCAACTGTTCCTGAGCCGGTTTCTCTGCGTTTAACCCTAAGTGCGTTGAGATCAGACACTGCATCAATTGTGTTACTTTGTTCATTTCTGGCTTCTGCACGTATTAAATACAATTCAGCCAGCCGTAGCACGATTTCATATTCCTGCAAATCTTTTGAGTTCGCAATAAAAGGTATCTTATATTTTTTAGGATAGTAATAGTCGCGATTGTTCGCTTTGACTACTCCCAACCATTCAGTTTTGCGGGCGTCTCCCGGCTTAAAACTGCCGACAAGAGAACTGGATGCGAAGAAGGGATAGCCCCCGAAAAGATTGCCATTCGGACCTGATGGGGGAAGGTTGAATATGCTTCCCTCGTAGGTATTGTATCCTACATTTACCGATTGTAATGCCCAAATCGTTTCTGTACTATTTTTTAAAAAAACAGATGCAGGGTCGGTGAGGGCATAAGCCGGTTGATCAATTACTTTACTTGCCGCTGTCTCGGCCTGAGTATATTTTTTCTGATATAAGAAAACCCTTGCTTGAAGTGCATTGACAGCTGACAGATTGGGGCGCAGGCGCTCGGCAGTTGTTGTTAGTACGTCTGCTGAGACATATTTCGTATCCAGCAAGGTTTCCGCGGCTGAAAGGTCGGTTTCTATCTGCTTATAACTTTCTGTTTGCGAAGTTTTTGACAAAGAACCGTTCCTTTCATAATCACTGGTTAGCACCAGCGGTACATCACCAAAAAAGTTAATTAAATAGAAATAGTAGAATGCTCTCATGAAGTAGGCCTCGCCTAGTAGGCGTTTGGCCACCGCTGGTGTTAGATACCGATTTTCTATTAACTGCTCAATTGCAACATTGATCGTGTACAGTTGCTTGTAATTTATCACCCAATAGGTATCTTGTTCACCGGAGGTAAGGTATTGCGCTTCCAGCGAATTTTTGTAGTAGTCTGTATAACGAAACATATTCTTGTCGTATAAGGACAAGTTGTCGGCAGACAGTTCAGGTAGAATGCTGGTGGATACGTAGGAGCCATTGCCATTTGCTCCACTCATGTTGGCGTATAAGGCAGTAACAAACTGAATGGCTGCCGCATTGTTTTTGAAAGCACTCTGTGTACTTACGCTTGTTGGCGGCGTATCTACTGTGATGTATTTTTTGCACCCTGCTAATATAGTGATGCCAAAAGCCAGCATACTCAGTAGTACAATACACTTTGACAAAGTTTTCGTTATGAATGTATTTTTCATGTTGTAATCTGTTAGAGTGAAACTTGTAAACCTAGTGTATACATTCTTAATGGTGGCAGAAAACCTATTGAATGCGTTTCCGGGTCTGCCCCTTCATAACTTGTAAAAGTTAATAGGTTCTGGCCCTGGATGTATGCCCTGACACTTCCAACGCCGACTTTTTTAACTATACTGGATGGCAGTGTGTAGGAAATTGATGCATTTTTAAGTCTTACATAAGTGCCATTGGTATAGTGCGCATCACTGTCTTTAGCTGTAACCGTTGTAAATGCATAACCAGACGTGATTTTCTCAACATCTGTTATGTCACCCTCTTTTTGCCATCTGTTGATTAGATAGGCAGGAAGGTTTGCGCTGCCGTATCCCGGAAAGAAGTTCTCGTACTTGATATTAGGTGAAATCTGATTTACATACTGTAAAAGAAAATCTAATGAGAATCCGCCGTAGGTTATGCTATTTGAAAATCCACCATACCATTTCGGATTGGTATTAACTAGTTTTGTCCGGTCCGTGAAGTAATTTGGCTCATTTACCTTTTCACCCTTTGCAGTCAAAAACTCATACAAACCAGATGTTTGATTGACACCTGCAAACTCATAAGCCTTAATAATGTTTACCGGCTGGCCTATTACAAAATTGTTCGCGTATGGGCTGCCTTCTAGCCCCGGAAAGGCTACCAATTTGTTTTTAGGAACTGTAGCGTTGAGGGAAAAGCTCCAGTTAAATTTCTGTTTAGTAACGGCAGTGGCATTGAGTAACAGCTCCAAGCCCGTATTTTGAATTGTTGCGTTAAAGTTTTTCTTTACCGTGGTGAAGCCAGTCATGTAGGGTAGGATATAGTCAACCAACTGGTTGGAAGACTTGTTTCTAAAATAATCTACACTAAATGATATCCTGTTATCAAAAATTCCGAAGTCTAAGCCAATATTAAACTTTTTTGTTTCCTCCCACTGCAAAGACGGATTAGAAAGTTGGGATGGAACAAGGGAACTAACGCCTTGGTAGGGTATTCCAGATGGCTGGGTAACGAGTCTACTTTCGTACAAATAGTCGTCGATTTGATCATTGCCTGTAGTTCCATAGTTAACCCTCAATTTCCCTGTTGATATAGATGGCACGACATGTTTTAGAAACGCTTCTTCCGAAAATAGCCAGGCACCTCCTACAGAAAAGAAGTTGTTAAATTTATTATTGTTTCCAAAGCGGCTGCTACCATCTCTGCGTGCAGTAAAATTAGCTATATACCTATCTTTATAACGATAGTTGAACCGGCCGAACACGGCGTTATATTTATAAAGGTTCTGTTGTCCGATCAGTGGAATGACGCTTGAAGCAGCTCTTGGATCTGCAAGCTGGCTATTATTGTTGTAGCCGAAAGCGTCAAAACCGTCGTATTTTGTGTTCGTTTGTTGAAAGCTCGTTCCCACCAGAAAGTCTATTACCCCAAATGCTGTTAGTTTGTTATAGGTGATTTGTGGCTCTGCTATATAGGATGTAATGTTTCTGTTTTGGAACGTTGAGCTGGAAGTAACTCCTACTGCGTCCGGCCGGTAAGATTCAAATTTGCGAAGTATCATTTCATTTCCGAAGATCATATTATAGCCGAAGGACGATTTTATCGTAAGGCCCGGAATAATTTCGTAACTTATCAAACCATTACTGAGCAGATTATTGCTCGTACTATGATATTCATTATAGATATCCCGCAGCGGGTTTTCGAAACTATATTGAGAAGGATCTTTTGGAAATGGCCCCCAATTTAATGAACCATCAGGATTAAAAAGATCTGGTGCGTTTGGTGCAAGTTGTAACACAGCGGAGGCTAGGTCTACCCCGTTCAATGTATTTTTATCCTGAAGAAACGAGCATTTCAACATAAAATTGAACTTCCTGTTCTCAGACCTAGTGTTTACTGCAAGACTGACGTTATACTTGTTATCTCCTAGGTCATTAGGATACACAGTTGTCTGTTTCGAATACCCCGCGCCAGCAATAAATGTCGTTAGGTCTGAACCACCCGATACATTAGCTTGGTAATTGGTATAGTTAGCGGTCCCACCTACAAGCTCTTTCCACCAGTCTGTATATTTAGTTTGGTCCCAGACTGTTAATGGAAAGTTAGAATAGTCAGGATTACTTTCAGTCGTCGGAACTTCTTCTCCGGAGTTTCTATAACCTTCTTTTCTTAGCTCAAGGTACTGTGCAGTATTCAAAAAATCTGGTCTCCTGGTGACTTTGCCCCAACCAGATTGAAAATTTAGGTCCACTTTAGTTTTTCCTGGCTTGCCCTTTTTGGTAGTTATCAAAATAGCTCCATTGGCGGCACGTGAGCCATAAATAGCAGTAGCGTCGGCATCTTTAAGGATTGTAACACTTTCAATATCTGCGGGGTTGATGAAGTTGAATGTACTCCCGCCGCTTGACGTATTGGCCCCAATGACATTTTGAGCAATTTGATTTCCTGCCAACGAATTAGATGTGAAATTTGGTGAAAATGGCACCCCGTCTATGACATAAAATGGTTCTGCACCTGATCGTAACGTATTTAAGCCCTGAACCAAGACACCTACACGCCCGACGGTTTGCCCTGTTGTTTGCTGGATAAATAGGCCGGGAACTACTCCTTGCATTGCTAACAAGGGATTGCTTACTGGTTGCCTTGCAATTTGTTCGCCAGTGATCGTGCCTTGGTTGCTTGTCCCGTATTTCTTTTCCACCTGGCCGTAAGCGATTATTTGTATTTCTTCAAGATTCGCCTCAGCATCATTCAATATTACTTGTTCCAATATTCCATTTCTATAAGAAACCTGCCGGCTGATTTTTCCGATCATGCGGACGATCAATATGCCACTTTCCGGAGCATCAGGAATCTGAAACCTACCGTCAGAACTGGTGACGGCGCCAAGATTTGTACCCTTTATAAGTACAGTTGCTCCAGGTAAGGGATTGCCTGATTTGTCCCGCACGACACCTGTTAAAGTAATCTGTGAAGCATCATCGTTTCGAATACTAACGGTTTCAACTGATGTCTTACTATGTTTCTTTGACTGAATTACAATCATCTTCAAGGCATGGTCAATCTGATAGTCAAATGGCTGAGTGCTAAATAAGTTGTGTACAGTTGTTTCGATAGAGGCTGATTTGAGGGAGAGGGTGACTGGTTTCGCAGTTTTGAGGTCGGTGCCTTTGGCAAAGGCATAGTCATAGCCGGTCTGGCGTTGAATAAGATCGAGTACACTGGCGATTCTGGCATTCTTGACATTCAGGGACACCTGTTGGGCTGTAGCAATAGCTGATACTTGCAGACTTATGCAAAGAAAGAGTAAAAATACCTTCATTAGAATAATGCATTTGAACACTTGTCCCCTTGAATATCGGATTTTTTGGCCGATATGGGATAAAACATCCCCGGTATGAATTAAATAATTCATAAATTGGTTGGTTTAGTTGGTTTCTGATAAATTTTCACTTCGCTGTAGTAAATGACAGAAAACGGCTTTGGCCGGATTGTTAGCGCAATCCGGTTTTTTTTATGTCATTTACAAGGGATGATGACTGGTTATGTTAGTAGCTTACCTGACAAATATTAACCTCCTTTCTTTTGTATTATAATTGAACGTAAACCCTGCCCGGTCTAAGGCTGTGATGACCTGCTCTAGGTTGCGGTCGCGCCTGATGTTGGCATTGATGGGGGTATCGGGCAGATTATGCAAAGCAATCTCTACATTGTACCACCGGCCAATTTGCTGCATGGCTTCTGAAAGTGGCGTTTCTACAAACTTGAAAACGCCGCTCTTCCAGGCAATGACATCATCGGCAACAACATCGCTTACCTTGAACCCTGATCGGTCCAGCACAGCCTGTTGATTGGGCTTCAGTATTTGCTTGTTGGGGGATGAAAGAGAAGATAACCTGACGCTGCCTTCGGCAAGCGTGGTTTTTACCGGTTCGCCAGAATACGCACTGACATTGAAATGCGTACCTAATACAGTTATAGTCTGGTCGCTAGTGGTTACTATGAAAGGATGATTAGGGTCTTTGGATACTTCGAAGTACGCTTCACCCAGGACCGAGACGGTCCGGGTATTGCCAGCAAATCGGGAAGGGAATGTTATTTTACTGGCGGCGTTTAGATAAACGCGAGTCCCGTCCGATAGTATCAATTGATACTGCCCACCCGCAGGGGTGGCTATCGTATTGGGCGCAGCCTGGTCTACATTCACTTCGTTTTTATTTTTGGGATTAACACCCTTGCCCGAATTGCTGTCAAACTTGAAAGTGACAATACCTGTGCGGGTATTGTTAGAAACCACCACTCCAGATGCCGGGTTCATTGCAGCCAGCAAGCCCGAATCGGTGTTGAGGGTGATTGTCTTTCCATTAGCCAGGGTGAGTGTGGCTTTGTTTCCACCCGGCTGTATGTTTTCTGCTTTAAGGTTTGATGATTGCGTTTTATGTTGAGTAAAATAAAAAATGCCTGTGGTGATGACGGCTGCAATAGCGGCAGCGGCAGCGTAGCGTACGTACACGGGTAGCCTGCGGCTTACCGGCTCAGGTGCGATGCTTGCCCATATTTCTTTACGGGTGGCCTCACGATCTGTAGCGTAGTCGTGCAGTCCCTCCTGATCCAACTGGTTACTATACCAGGCATGGAGCAGTTGGTTTTCTTCATCGGTAGTGTTCCCTGTACGGTATCTGTTACGTAAGTCGTTTGCTTCCTGTTCAGTCATTAGCTAGTAGTATCAAATTAATAGCGCCGTTGTAATAGTATAATCGGCAATGTGAGGATGTGTGAAGTTTTTTTTAAAACTTTATTTATGCGCTGTTAACGTGGCATTAACAGACGTTTAGAATATTTTGCTTATGGCTATTTATGCAGCCACAAAATAATATTCATAACGGTAAGGAAGAAACGCATTCCCAGCTTTGCCTTAATGGCTTGCAAAGCGTTGGATATGTGCTTGCGAACGGCTGGTTCGTTCATGTTCAACTCGTCTGCAATGGCCTTGTGACTTAAGTATTCTTTACGACTCTTTTCAAAGACAAGCCGCGTTTTTTTGGGCAGCCGGGCTATCTCTTCTTCGATCTGCCGGATCATATCTTTTTCAAGCAAGTTGTCATCTGCCTGACGACTGACGGTGTTGACATACCTGGCGAGTGATGCGGAATGACGCTGCCTGACTTCTTCTTTTTCTTCTGCCTGTAGGATGAGGTTGCGGGCAATCTTATACAGGTAAGCGGCCAGGGGTGCATTTGAAAAATCGGTTTCACCGATCTTGTTGTAGAAACGGAGAAAGGTATCCTGCACGATGTCTTTGGCCTGATCGTGATCCAGCTTCCAGCGGCGGGCGTAGTTGTAAATGATTTCCCAGTGGCGGTTATAGATTTCAGTATAAGCGGCAGTGTCCCGGTTGTTGAGCATACCGGACAGCTGTGTGTCGCTAAGATCATGATATCTATTCATTCCCCGTACTGCCTGCTAGTTAGGCACATTTAACTTTGTTCATGCTAAAATAATAAGAAATTGAGGAAAAGCAAATATTCGTCATATTCCTAATTTGGTAAATGTATTAAGTGTGTCATCCAGTGGGCATTCGGCTTTTCATGTAGAATAACTTGGCAACGGGTGCCAGTCCAGTAGAGCTTTTCGGGAACTAGGTAAAAGCCTTCAATCGTATGCTGCGGTACTGGTTTCGTCTATATCTTCCCACATGTAGTGAAACTGGCGGCTTTGCTATAGGCTTCGCACTATTAGGCCGTTTGGTATGTGGTTGTCATGTAGGCGCCAGCACAGGACTTGCCAGGTGCAAACTTTACAATAGATTAGATAAAAAATAGTAAATAACTAACAATATGTTGAATTACATCGAGATCGCTTTTAGGCATTATGACAAATTGCAGGAGGAGGCTAATTCCGTGGCCCTTTCCTATCTTTCATTGATCGGAAAGGCAAAATTTATAAAGAACCGTAGGATTGATATTGACATCATTAACAGTAAGGAGGAAATTTTCCAAATTGATGGTCACAAAATGTCTAAGGTTGAAATAACTGTGGGATGTGATGTAGACGAATATCTTCAAAAGCCTTGGGAAATTAGAAGGAAAATTCTCTATGAAATTGTATTCTACAGTATGGATTCTTTGGGTAAAGAGAACAATTGGGATTTAGATTTTCTTAATGAAGTCAAGAATGAAATTTTAGATAGCAAGTACATCATCTTTACGCCATATTCCAAACCAATTAAGAAAAATGGTTTGACTGCTCAACTGGTAGTGTCACATGACGTTGGCTTAAGTGACTTCAAACTAGTCATATACAACAAAGGAATGTCAATAATAAAAACAATTGAATTTTTCAAAGCATTTGAAAACTTGACTTTTGTAAGTTATTATTTTTCAAAGTGTTATTGGGTTGACTTCAATACATTTAGAATTGCTGACAGAAATGATGAAATATTTTTTGACATTTCAGTCCTAGATGGATCCACACGAATTAGTTTTGATCCAAAAAAAAACTCAGCTGAAGCACTTGAAAAATATATATTGGCATTAAGATATGAAACACCGATGGGGCTACGCAAGCAATATATGCAAGCATAATTATGAGGGCATAGAGTTAGTTTGAGGCTCGCTTGTTCATTTTGAAATATCCGTAAATAGTAAATTGCCAACTGGAGACAATTTGCATAATTTATATTCTATGCTTGTATACATTACTAGGGAACTAACGTGGGAAATTCAAAGCAAGTTTGATCCGGTATCACCTTATCATCCCCGAATAAAGGAATATTTTTTACATAAGTTTTATGGTGAGGATCTAACCACGTTATATATTGGAATAATTTGCGAAAGTAGTCATTTCCCTCAAATAATGAACCTGGCAAGCCGAAATACAAAACGGAGGTCATGCGTTATATCTACGATGGGGTTCAGGTTGATCGTCCAGGTAAGAGTTTGGATTATAGCCTAGTTCTGGACTATGATGAATATAAGAAGACTGAAGATATTAGACCCATCCTAGCTCGTGACATGCTAAAATCTTTAGAAACCATTAAAAGTGTAAAAAAAATTCAAGACTTTGACGTGGAGAAATTTAAAGATGATTTTGAATTTTTCTTTAAACAGAATCTATGGATTTAGGCACATTTAGTTCAAATACAAACGAAGAAGCCGTCTCAATAATATTGGCGGCTTCTTCGTTTGTATAGCGCCATACACGTAGTCATAGAAGTATTACGATATAACACATCTGCTCAAACGGTAGTAGTTGCCCCTTAAAATGGATTACTTTAGTGATGGTTGGGGGGCATCATCTTCATTCTAAACTTCCGATTGCCGCTCTGGCTTAAAAGCCCCCTTAATTTGTCGCAAGTCACCCCTGCGAAGTATTAGCTCATCTGCTATCTTTGGCATATGAGAACTGTAACATTCTGTATGAACATAAGCCTGGATGGTTATTGCGACCATACTATAGGAAGTCCGAGTGAGGAACTAATGGATTATTTTACAGCAATGATGGAGGATGTAGATCTTCTGTTCTATGGGCGTGTGATGTACCAGCTGATGTTTCCTTATTGGGAGAATGTCAGGACGGAAAGATCGGGTTCGCCTGCTGAGAATAGGTTTGCGGATCGACTTTGTGCGATAGATCGTGTAGTAGTATCTGCGACTATGGACACTGAGGATCCGAAGACGCGCGTTGTTCGCGGCGGGGCAGCAGAAGAACTTTTAAAATTAAAACGACAGCCAGGCAGGAACATATCAGTTGATTCGGTAAGCATGTTACCAGTGTTGATCAACGCAGACCTCATCGACGAATTTTACCTGGTTATTCATCCGGTCATGGCAGGAAGGGGCAGACAATTGCTTCCTTCCGGAAGCCTTACTGAAATGCTGCGACTTAAATTGACAGATACCAGCATCTTTAAAAATGGATGTGTGGCCCATCATTATGTAAAACAATAAACTAGTACACATAAGTTATGAAGACAGCTAATCCATGGATCAATTTTAATGGCAATGCCGAAGAGGCTTTCACATTTTACAAGTCAGTTTTTGGCGGTGAGTTTAGTAAGATCGTCCGCTTCGCTGACGTGGCGGGTGGTGAATTTCAGATCCCAGAAAAAGAGGCTAATAAAATCATGTACATCGCCTTGCCATTAGGCCAGGCCAACGTGTTAGTCGGTAACGACGTGCCGGAGTTCATGGGTACGGTAAGTGAGAGAGAAAACAGGTCGAAGATTTTGATTAAGGCCGAGAGCCGAGAAGAAGCCAATACTTTATTCATCGGACTATCAGCTGGCGGGGAGGTTGAAGGAGAGGTAGGCGATACGCCATGGGGCACTTATGCAGGAATGTTCAGAGATAAATATGGCATTGAATGGATCGTGGAGTTTGATCCAGCCTCACGTTAGACAATCGTTGACCCCTGATTGCCGCAATTCTATCACGAAGGAGTATTATCTGGTGAAACGGATATCCTTCCTCGCAAATCTTCCGGCAACAGTTGACTTGTTGGCTGATTACGCCTTGTCAGTACATAAAGTAAATCATAGTCACCATTGTTGAATGATGATGGATATTTGGTTATCGGTGATGACAAATTCCTGCGCACCCCATGACTTCAACTCGATTTTATTCTGGATATGATGCAAAAGATGTGAGTGCGAACCGCAGATTTCAAGATATACTTTCTCTATATCCGTAGTGATCAGACGAAATTCAGGGTGATGCTGATCCGCCAGGACCTCATCTTGGAACAAGTTAACGGTTATTCCTCCTTGTTTCAACACACAGAATAGTTTATCAGATAGCATCTCTTTATGGGAGATTTTGAAATGGAGACATTCAACGAAAAGTATCAAACCATCGTTGATATCTGGATAGAATATATTGGGAACTAATGTCGTGAAATGCATGTACTTGGGGTTTGAGCATGCAATCTACGTATTTTTTTAAAGGTGAACGTTCATAAGTGTGTGTAGATGAGTTTGTTATGGTGGAATAGTGTTGTCAGCTTTTCCTGCTTGCCCGGCTGCTGACTATAGTCGCTGACAGGGTACTATGTTCAAAGGAGGTGTTTCATTTGGACTAATGTAAATATTGTAGCTGGAGCTAATCGAGCATCGTCAGGGCCCAAACTAATCGACCGGATATTTAAAATGGTAAAGCGACAGTCTAGCTATAATGCCGCCTAACCATGACTTTGAGCCCTGTGTGATCGTTGCCATACCTCAAAATACCCTTAGTGTTGGTCTGTTGCAACACGGGTAGTGTGGTTCCTCTAATACATTCACGTCAACAACCGATTCGGCATTTTTCAATAATTGGCGGCAATCTTCGCTCAGGTGCCGTAGGTGAAGCTTTTTGCCCATCTTGTGATAACGTTCTGTCAGCTTGCCTAATACTTCAATCGCACTCATGTCTGTTACCCGGCTTTCCTTGAAGTCTACTATTACTTCTGCGGGATCGTTCTGCACATCAAACTTTTCTAAGAATAGGGTAGTAGAACCAAAGAACAGCGGGCCAAATATCTCATAGTGCTTGACACCCTGATCGTCGGTGTACTTTCTTGCACGTATTCTTTTTGCGCTTTCCCATGCAAATACCAATGCAGAGATGATCACGCCGATGAGTACAGCCAGCGCAAGGTTATGTAGCCAGACGGTGATGACTGCCACCAGTATGCCGACTGCAATGTCATGTGCGGGCATTTTATTGATGATCCGAAGGCTGATCCACTCAAAAGTGCCTATCGCTACCATGATCATGACACCTGTTAACGCTGCCATCGGTACACGTTCAATTACAGGTGCACCAAACAAAATAATCAATAAGATGGTGACTGCCGCTACGATGCCTGACAGCCTTGCCCTTGAGCCTGCCGACAGATTAACAAAGGTTTGTGCGATCATCGCACAACCGCCCATACCTGTAAAAAGACCATTTGCGATATTAGCGGTCCCTTGGGCTACGGCTTCTTTATTGCCTGGTAATCCTTGGAAACAGCACGACTATGGCAATGGCGAGTAATACCAGGCCAAGCATGACCCCTAATTGGGATCCGGTAAGCCATGCTGTACCGCCGACTGTCGCTACTTTAAACTGTTCTATTTGTGCCATAAAAATAATCACTGCAAGCCCATTCACGAATCCATACATGACTGGTTGCGGAACCAGTCGTATAAATTTGCCTAATCTGAAAATACCTACGAGTAATTGGATAATACCAGCGAGGACTACAGCGGCGAACACATATTCTACACCATGGGATTGCATAAGGGCTATCAATACGACAACTATTGCGCCTGCACCACCAGATACCATCCCTGGCCGGCCTCCGAGTGTAGCGGTGATCAATCCCATTAAGAATGCTGCATATAAACCAGTCAGCGGTGACAATCCGGCAAGTATTGCAAAGGATAATGATTCAGGTATCATGGTCATGGCTACCGTAAGCCCTGCCAATACCTCGGTCTTGTAATTGACTTTTTGTGAAAAGTCAAACAAGTTGAAGTAAGCCTTCATGTTGATGAAAGTTAGAGAAGTAAGAAAATAAATTGTAAATGGATTGAATAGAACAATAAGCCCGGGCCTGAGATGCCGCGCTTTACTGATAGTTATGGACTAAACTATCAAGGTGGTGTAACCGGAGATGATGTGGTATTTCTGTTCATTCGTGGGCAAAGGTAGTTAATACTGCTTCTTATGCAAGTTAAATTTAGCTCACTGACATATTATGGTATTGGCGTGTGCCTTCCGGCACCGCGCTTTCCGTTGCAAGTCCTCGTACCTGCGGGCTTTCCACTGCAATCGCTCACGCGCCCAGCTTTTTGTGTTCTACTATACGGTGCTACAAACTTCGACTTCTCTCCGGGGCTGAAAGGTGCGGCACGTTTTATGTGGCTATGTCGCTTTTTTTATAGAATTAAACGATATGTATGGCCGGCAGTAACAAAACGGATAAGGAAGAACAAAATCTCAGTGATGAGCTTAAAAGCGGCTTAGTAAGGAATCTAAAACGTTTCCAAGATTGGATGCGTCCAGTGCCCTCGCAGCCATTCTTGCTTCAGGTACTCTTATTCATCTTGAAGTTGCCGGTTCTATTGGTAGCGCTTGCATTATCACCATTTTTCCTCATTATATTAATTTTCGCATTTGCAGTAGCACTATGAATAGAATCAGACTGGAACGGATTCTTTTTATCCTAAGCACAATACTATTTGCAGTCCACCAACTATTGCAAAAGGGACTACATATCCAGGTGCCGATCTTCGATAATTACCTGGACCCGCTATTATTCATGCCTATCAGCCTGCACCTAATTAGCCTTGAACGCCGGTGGCTGTTAAACAGGCCGAGTTACCAGCTCCCTATACTACATGTATTCAGCTACGTATTTATCACAAGCGTCATTTCGGAGATGCTTTTTCCATACCTGAGCGCTCAGTTTACGGCAGACCTGTTAGACGTTTGTGGTTACATGGGAGGGGGGGTATTATTTTCACTGCCCCTTATACCATTCTCCCGTGCTGGATTCGTCAATAGCGGTAGTCCCGGCAAGTAATCCGTATATTGCAGATGCGTTTTAAGCAAATTTTAATATCCTGAATAGTTAAAACGTTATATATTATTCGCTTTTGTTAGCATATAAATCCATAGAAGATGGCAAGTACACCGATTGACAGGCTGCTTAAACCAATTCACCGCTTTATTCATCAGGAATTTACAGGCGGTATCGTACTTTTTTTGGCAGTGATCGCTGCGATTATATGGGCGAACTCTGCATGGCATGATTCATATCATCACTTATGGGAAACTAAATTGGCTGTTTCATTTTCAGATAAAGCACTGGACGTCCCTTTGCATATCTGGATCAATGATGGGCTAATGGCTTTATTCTTTTTCGTGATCGGTCTGGAATTGAAGCGAGAGTTTATGGCGGGTGAGCTGTCGTCCATGAAAAAGGCTTCGCTCCCGATGGTGGCAGCACTTGGCGGTATGTTGGTGCCAGCCGCTATTTATTTTTTGATCAATCAGGGAAGAGATTCGGCAAATGGCTGGGGTATTCCGATGGCTACCGACATTGCTTTTGCACTGGCCTTGCTTTCGCTGGCCGGAAAGAACATTCCTTCGTCTATAAAGGTTTTCCTGTCTGCACTTGCAGTAGCTGATGATTTGGGTGCTGTATTGGTGATTGCACTTTTTTACACGGCGAGTATCTCGTTTGCACCATTACTTGCAGGAGCCTGCTTGTTGATGTTGATGGTCGGCGGTAATGCCCTGGGGATTCGTTCTACCTTATTCTATTTGCTGGTGGGTATTGCCGTATGGTTATGCTTCTTGTTTTCTGGCGTACATGCGACTATTGCAGGTGTACTGGTGGCTTTCACCATTCCTGCCCGGACGAAAATCAATGAACAGGAATATGTAAGCCACCTGAATGCTTATTCTAAACAATTTGAGGACGAAATACCTTTGGAGGGAACACTGACTACTGCAGAACAACATAGGACGATTGAGAAGATTAAGCAGCTTTCGTTAGACGCTGAAACGCCATTGCAAAAGATAGAGTATGCATTACACCCTTGGGTGGCATTCGTAATTATGCCTTTATTCGCGCTGGCAAATGCAGGTATGGTCATAGGCAGTGATTTTTTTAGCTCCTTGGGTAACCCGGTGAGCATGGGTGTTGCAACTGGATTGCTGGTAGGGAAATTTGTAGGGGTATTGTTGTTCACATGGCTGATGGTGAGGTTAAAAATAGCGAGTTTACCTCAATATGCAACATGGCGGCATATAGCCGGTGTAGCAATGTTGGCAGGAGTAGGGTTTACGATGTCCTTATTTATAACAGGACTCGCATTTAGTTCTGAACAGATGATCGATCAATCTAAATATGGAATCCTGATATCTTCCCTGATAGCTGGTACCCTGGGCATCCTTGTACTGAAAGGGGCCAAACAAAAAATAATTGATATACCGGATGAAACCACGATAAGAGAGCATTGATGTATTGATAAAGATGATGCTATATAGGAGGCTGTCTCAAAAGTAATGAGCAGCCTCTTTTTATTTGGGTACGTGATGGAATCAGGTAGTCATTTAAGCAATTCTGAGAACGTTCGTTTATTTTTGATACATTCTCTTTTTATGGCATGAGCTAGTAGTAGCAGTGCGACAATCGAATAGATGTCATTCCATAATTTCAAGCTAAGCATGAATATCCACCTAATCAAGCTTAAGCTTCATACCTTCATGTGTAGCCTTGAATCCAACGTCCTCATAGAATCTGATCGCATCTGGTCGTTGTTTGTCTGATGTAAGCTGCAGTAGTATGCAACCTTTTTCCTTTGCTCTGTTTATAACGTATTCAAATATCTTTTTTCCGATTCCTTTACCCCGGTAATCTGATTTGGTTCTAACAGCTTCGATTTGTGCCCTTAGTCCGCCCTGATGGGTTAAGTATTGTATAAAGGTCAGATGAAAAGTGGCCACTGATTTGCCATTTGTCTCTACAACAGTTAGTTCCTGATTTTTGTCAGCGTCAATGATCTCGAAAGCTTTTATATAAAGCTCTCGGACATCTGCTGTCACCTTCTCTCTTGTCTCACCCAGGTGGTCATCGGCCAACATATTCACTATATCAGGTAAGTCGTTTTCTGTCGCTCTTCTGAATGTAAGGTTTTCCATGATGATGATACTTGCTGTTTTGGTCTTAAGTAAGTTGAAATTGATACAATCTGCAGTAATTTGGTGTATGGTTCCTGTTACCCGTTTATTTGTCCTAATCGCAGCAGTATTGGAAAACGAACTGCTTTAGCTTCGGCATCTTGCCAGAATGGTTGGAGTAATCTCTTTAAGTCATCCACGGGATTAATACCCTGCTCCTTAATGAAATGTTTAACCGCTGACCAGGTATTCAGGTATCCAATCAAATGTTCTAAAGTCCATTGCTGGATGTTTACAAATTGAGGTGTCTTGATTTCCTTGAAAGGAAATGGAATTGTTTGGTAATCCTCATCGACATACCGACGTTCTTTGTCCCAGTACTTTTCAATTACATTTGTGTAGAAGTTTGTTATAATCGCATCAATTTCTTCCGATATTTGCAGTCTTCCATAGCCAATTACGCAGATGAATGCATGATCTTTCGCTGTACGTCTAACTTCCTGATAGAACTGTTCAAAATTAAACCAATGAATAGCTTGGGCGATGGTAATCAGGTCGAACGTTTTGTTTGGGAAACTGGTGCTTTCTGCTGGCTGAACCAAATAGGTGATGTTATCTGACTTCGCGGCATTATCTATTTGTGACTGACTGATGTCAGTTGCAAAAACTTGATCGAATGTTTTCGCCAATTCATAGGCAATTTGTCCATTGCCGGTTCCACAATCCCAGGCACTATGTTTATGTTGAATGACCGCGTCGAGATAACCAAAAAGTTCCTGTGGATAGGTTGGCCGGTACTGTGCATATTTATCTGACTGCGAGGAGAAATTATCTTTCATAAATACATGTTCTTGCGAGTTTACATTATATTAAAGCCAATTATTGGTCATACCTAGCATATTAAGTTACATTTATTTCATGCGAAAGGAGAAACATGCACGCTGGTAAATTGTCGAAATCATTTAAGACAATGATTCCATTCATGACATCCCACCTGATCTATAACCAAAATTCTTCGCCTTGGCTATTCTCTGGCTGTAACAAATATGATAATATCCACAATCACTGACCGTTTTGTCAACTCAAAAATAGTATAAATTAAAAAAATGCAACCTTATACTGCTTACTCCGAATACTCGCAATATCCTTTGCAACTCGTCTCGCATATTGTAATGCGCTCACTTTTTACGCTGCTGTTGGAAATAACGGATATCGGCGTACCATCCTATATCTATTGTCTGTAACCAATAACCTACCCGTAAAATTGTTTCTTTCTCTCAGCTTTCAGGTTGAAAATTACTCTCACATTCTCTCGCTATTCATTGGATCATAAAGTTATCATCATTAACATGGTATTAACATAAATGATTAATCATTCTTATAACTTGGTATCGTTGTTTACTTAAAGTCTTATTAATCTCTATTACAATGAAAGCTGAAGAATGTAAATTGTCCTCGGTATTTACAGGTACTAAGACATACGAAATCCCCAGTTACCAAAGACCATATTCATGGGTCGAATCAAATACTCAGGATCTTATCAATGACACGCTCGAAGCATTTGAAGCGGAAGATAGTGAATACTTTATCGGATCAATTATCGCCATTGAGAAAGAAAGAGACCATCGGTTTGAAATAACAGACGGTCAACAAAGGCTTACCACGCTGGTGATCATTCTTGCCAAATTAAGGGATCTAATTATCTCGTCAGATGCAAAACAGTCTCTTCAAGGAAGGATTATGCCTATAAATGCACTTACTGGTGCTCCCGAGAAGCCAAGACTCTACGTAAGAGATCAGGATAAACAATTTTTTATTGATCATATCCTTGCAGGTAAGCCAATAGTTGACAAATCAGACCTCCCAGTTACCCAATTAAGGTTTTTGACCAACTCTTTAATTGTCGAAAAGCACCTGCAGCATTTTGATCAGAAGAAGTTATGCTTTTATGCCAACTATCTGCTGGAGAATATCTACGTTGTGTTTGTGAAAACTGAGAACTTCCAATCTGCTTATCGATTGTTCAATGTGCTCAATGCTCGTGGAATGTCATTGTCTAATGCTGACTTGATTAAGAATAAGCTTTTTGCAATCACGCCTGTTGACCAGGATCATGAACAGATCAAAGATAAATGGGATGAGTTAGAAGAACTAATATCTATCCCAAATCTGGATGTCTTTTTTAGCCATTATAGAACTTCTATCACCGGCGATAGGCAACGTGTTGATCTTAATAAAGAGTATGAGAATTACCTGGATACTTTTGAGTCTGATTCAATCACCTTCCTCAATCAGCTAATTAGTTCAGCTAAGAAATATAACAGAATAAAAGAGAATAAATTTGACGATGCTTTTACCCGGAGAATACTTTCATCCCTGCACCGGGTAAGTCATGATGAATGGATCCCACCATTGCTCTGCTTTATGAAATACATAACAGATACAAAGGAACTGAATAATTTCCTTCAGTATCTGGAACGGGTCACTTACCAGAACTGGGTGAGACGATTAGGGAAAACGCAACGGAATACTGTTTATTACAACGTCATAAACCTAATTAATAGAGGCGGCACCGTAAAGGAGATCATCGATAAAATTAAGGAATATGCTAACAACGAAGAGTTTTTGAATTTTATCTCCGCTGACGTTTATGGAGCACAATATGCTACTGCGATACTCTTAAGACTTGAGCAGGAGTTACAGGATACATCCGTTACCAAAACATATGAGGGAACTATTTCTATTGAACACATTCTTCCTCAGAAACTATCAGATCAGTATTGGCAGGAGAGGTTCTCTGAAATAGAACATAAAAATCTTATTCATAAACTAGGCAATTTAACTTTGCTGAGTGGCAGGAAAAATTCAGCTGCCCAAAATTATTCTTTCGCAAAGAAAAAAGAAATATACAACAGCAAGAATAGATTGGTATCCTTCGATCTCACTAAAGAAGTTTGCGGAATCGAAGACTATACCAAACTTGTTTTGGAAGAAAGACATAAGAAGCTGCTAAAGCTGGCCGGCGAAATATGGAGTATCAATTAGTTTGTGTAATGCAGTGTAATTTATCCCATTTGATAGCGATACACAGCATTAGTTAACATATCGTTCCATTAATATAAATCCCCCAAAAAATGAGATCTTTTTGTTTTCTAGCACTCATAATGCTAACTATCAGTTGTTCATCATCGAAATTTGTTTCTTTTCAGCGACCGCCTTCAGACACAATTTCTACGAGCAATCTAAGGGAATTTCTTAGACAAAACCCTAAACCAAAAATTGTTCTGAGAGTGCCAAACTCCAAGTCAAACGCCACGGAAGAGGATGCAAACATATATGTCTACAACATAATTGAGAAGGAATTGCTCAAAGAGAATTTTACTGTCAGAGATAGGGCGCTATTTAATGAGATTGTAAAAAAAACAGGTGAGAAAATTGATTACACAGAGCTGAAGAATAGCACGGACACTGATATTATTCTGGAATTAACTAATCTGGAGACCAACGTTATCTACAGCACAAATGAGTATTATACTAGTAGCGGAAAAAAGAAGCTATTTAAGAAAGGTGACATTGCGGCCAGAGGATACAAAGTGGATTTTAAAGTCATCCTTATTAAGAACAACGAATTTGCAGGAAATTACAACTTTCAATATGTGCCCTGTCAGAACGGTTGTCAGGTTGAAGAAGGAAAAAGAGGTCCGAAATTCTATACGAAAAATAATGGGAAGAGGCAGCCTTATCAAGCAGTTTCCCAATATGAAATGGAAACCTTTTTCAAAGACGCCGCTAATAAACTTGTAGCGGCATTGAGAAGTTAGCATCGCAGACTCAAAACTCTGACCACTCAGGACACTACTTTATTTAGTAAAATCATGTTTGAGTCTTTTATTCATATGGATAAGCAAGTTCTCTTACATCATATGACAGAAATGCTTCGGGGTAACTTATCTTGAAGCATTTCACTTCCCATCGCCATTTACTCTAATATTAAACCTCCCTGACATATCCGACCCCTGATATACCGTTTAATCCCCTCAACCAAATACCTAAAAAGTTTAAAATATTAACCCTTAATTTATGTTAACACAAATATCTGCTCGTATATTTGCGTCTCCTTAAAAATGATGTTTCATTAAAATAGATGAACTTTCTGCTGCACTTAATAAACGGTGTATACATATGAAATCATCTATTAAGGTGGATAGAGCCAACTGAAACCAATCGAGATTTATGCTAGAAAATGGGTTGATTATTATTGTGGACGATGATGCAGATGACCGCCTGTTGATTGAGGAAGCACTTAAAGATCTGGATGAGCGCCTGGAAGTCAAAACGTTTGCTTATTCCAGCGATGCACTGAATTACCTTGTGGAAACTACCGACAGACCCGTTCTGATAATTTGTGATATTAATATGCCAATGGTGAACGGTATAGAGTTTCGTATCCAGATGTTGGGTATGAAGGAACTGCATAAGCGTACCATACCTTTTGTATTTCTGACGACAACAGCATCTCCTGAGACCATCAACAAGGCCCACGAGCTGCAGGTGCAAGGGTTTTTTGTGAAACAGCTGGACTATAAGTCTACCTTCCGGCAGTTGCAGGCCATCATTCAGTACTGGCTTCACTCAGAGCCATTCTTTCTACATTAGTGTTATTAAGCGGGCTGATGTGCTTGCTTATACACTAGTTCATCCTGGGTTTACAGGTTCTCCCGCATTTCAATTTAAAGATTAGTAGGCGCTCATGGATCAATACCGACCATTAATTATTATTGAAGATGATATCGATGACCAAATGATTATGCAGGAGGCATTGGATGATTTAGGTCTGTTCAAATGTTACCATGTATTCAGTGAGCCTTCAAAGGCAATAGAATACCTGACAACAACGACAGACACGCCATGCCTGATCCTTTGTGATCTGATGATGCCCAAGACCACCGGTCTTGAGTTTCGCCGGCAGCTTCTCAGTCATCCGCAGTTTGAAGCTAAACAGATTCCGTTTATCCTAATCAGCAGCTCTTCAATGGCTGAAGATATCGTTGACGAAGATCTTAAGCCTTACGTAGATGAGGTAATAGCCAAACAACATGAATTTGGCGCGCTGACGCAACAGCTTCGTGATCTCTTCAAATCCTGGTGTGCCATCAGTTAGCACCTTCTTTGGCTATTCGCAGCAGTGCCGCGTCCACTAATAACTTAGTTAATTAATTCTCTTGGGCTCCTTTAATATATTATTAGCAGATGTAACCTGTTCTGTTTGTAAAAAACAGTATGAAGGTCGTATACAGTTCAAATACGGGAATGTTTCCTTCCGGGAATTTCGCGTAGGAGATAGTATCATGTGGGGCGGTAACCAGATCGGTAGTCCGGACGCAAAGAAGGTCAAAGTATACGGTATCCTGGAAGTTGAGCTTTGTCCTATATGCGGACAAGTCAATGTGGACGAGGAGTTCGATCTGTATGTTATAAATGATTTGATAACCAACATTTTACCAATCGAAGATATCACCTGCTATTTGGATGAAGGAACGTCCGAGTATGTCGTTCAGGAAGCCTGATATTTGTCTTGATATAGCAAATAATCATATATCTACCCAAGACCATCCCTGTGCTCAGCCAGTTCTCCCCGTTATCAAGTAATCTGGCAAATTACCCCATGGATACTTTACTAATGTCTTATACATTACCTGCACCAAAAGGGCACTTTAAGGTCACTTCAATATCCCCGGGATATTGAAGTGACCTTAAAGTGCCCTTTTGACGACGGGATCATTTGAAGATATAACCGGGACTAGTAGGCGGAATGGCCTACGTCCACGGAAAAAGTGACGCGGTAGACAGCCGGTCAGGTTAATCATTCCAGAAAGATGGAATATTTTTATGCGAGATCATCTGATTGTTAATAAGTTATGTGGAATCAGCTTTTTTCCCTTCCCATTGCTTCGTAACTTTATCCAGAATAGCTGACAGGATGATACCTTCGCGGACATCTTACCCGGAAATATCCGTCCGTCCGTATGACATATTTTGTCCATATGCACAGAACAAAAGCTGTAAATTTAACGATGCAACAGAAAGAGACGCTGACAATAGAAAAGCTGATACAAGAGGCAAAGCAGTTTTGCCTCGAGCAATCACAATTTCAGCACCCGGAACTTTATGGCGTTACAGATGGCAAAGCGGTAGGTACATTAATCGAGCAACGCTTCCAGCGATACCTGCGAGACAAATACGAAGTAGCAATAGGCTCCTCCGCAAGAGGCATAGACCTACCATCTGATGATATCCTCACGGATATCAAAGTAACTTCCATCAAACAGCCACAATCTTCCTGCCCTTTCAAAGACGCAAAACAGAAGATATTCGGACTAGGTTATAACCTGCTCGTTTTTGTCTACGACAAAACAGATGATGCCAGTACCCGTACGTCTACCTTGAATTTTGTAAGTTGCTCCTTCGTTCATAAAGAAAGAACCGCCGACTTTACCACCTCTTTCCGTTTGCGTCAGATGGTGGAAGACGGCGCTAACGAGGCGGATATTATTGCTTATCTGCAGGATAAAAATATTCCCGCTGATGAAATCACACTCGAGCTTATGGCCAAACAGATCTTGCTGACGAAACCGGAACAAGGCTACCTGACTATATCCAACGCATTACAGTGGCGATTGCAGTATCAACGTATTGTTACGCTGCCTGAGAATACTCCCGGCGTAGAAAAGATTGTGAGTTACGACAAACCTAAAATATGACAGTATTCGAAGCAAGCATTCCTCAACAAGTAGCCTTATATTTAAACGAAGCACTGAAAAATATTTCATCTGTGGAGGATGCTAATCAAAAGATGTATGACACCTTCAGGTGTATACAGTTTTTTGATTGTGAAGAGGATTTACATACACTCCGGGCAACATTGATGCCTTCCAGGCAACTGAATGCCGATCCTGACAGATCTGAGTATGGAGACTTTCAGACCAATCTGGCCCTCGCTAACAACGTGGCGGCACATCTGAAAAATAAAGATATCTCGCCTGATGTTGTCATTGAACCTACCTGCGGAAAAGGTAATTTCATTTTGGCTGCATTGCAATATTTCCCCAAAGCAAAGCATATTTTCGGTGTCGAAATCTATAAGCCCTACGTTTGGGAAACCAGGTTCAATATCATCGATTTTTATCTTACTCATCCAACTGCTGAAAAGCCTGACATTACCATCATTCACAGCAGTGTGTTTGACGTGGATTTTGAAACAATAGCCAGCACATTCAGTAAACAGGAGATATTAATTATCGGCAACCCGCCTTGGGTAACAAACGCAAAGCTAAGTACGCTTAATTCACAGAACCTGCCCCAGAAGTCCAATTTCAAAAATCTTAGCGGACTGGATGCAATGACCGGAAAAGGCAACTTCGATATTGCCGAGTATATTTCATTGATGATGATCCGCGCATTTGAGCACGGGCGTGGCCATATCGCACTACTTGTTAAAAACACGGTCATTAAAAATATTGTCTACGATCAATACGCCAAACAATATGCAATTTCAGATATTGAAAAGCATTGCATCGATAGCAAAAAAGAGTTCAATGTTTCGGTAGAAGCAGCTTTGTTTTATTGCCGGTTGAACACTGACCCGGCGTTTGCATGTGCAGAGTTTGATTTTTACAATAACGACATTGCCAGAGTGAGCTTCGGCTGGGAAGGAGATAAGTTCGTTTCTAACCTGGCTATCTACCACAAGGCGCAGCATATCGACGGCAATAGCGCGTTTGAATGGCGGCAGGGGATCAAACATGATTGCTCCTCCATCATGGAACTGGAAAAAGCAGACGAGCACTATGTTAACGGATTGAAGGAAGAAATACAACTGGAAGATGGGCTGGTATATGGTATCCTCAAAAGCTCTGATCTGAAGACGACCATTGTGGACACGCCAAGGAGATATACGATTGTCACACAACGGAAAGTAGGGCAGGAGACCAGTTACATCAGACAGGATTATCCCCAAACCTACCAGTATCTGATCGATCATCAGCACTTATTTAGTGCCAGAAAGTCCAGCATTTATAAAAACAAGCCACCCTTTTCTATTTTCGGCATAGGCGATTATTCATTCAAGCCGTACAAAGTAGCAATATCCGGGCTCTATAAGACCTTTCACTTTACACTGGTATTGCCACAAGACGAAAAGCCTGTCATGCTGGATGATACCTGTTATATGCTTGGGTTTGACAGGTTTGAGTTTGCGGCATACACCTTATTGCTGCTTAATTCAGATACGACTAAACAACTACTGCAATCCATCACTTTTGCAGATGCAAAACGCACTTTCACGAAAGATGTGCTGATGCGCATAGATTTGCTGGCATTGGCAACTACTATAGAAAGATCCCAACTGGAAGCAGCATTGAGACAGCTGAACGATATCCGGAGCTTTGGTCTTACACTCGATAGCTGGGAGGATTTCATTATCGCTATGACACCTGCTCCCGTCGGACAGATAGGTCTTTTTGTATAAAATAGTACGAAGATCAGGGCCGCAGCAATATGAGCTGGGAAACATGCATTTCTTCCTGCCAGCAGTAGGGCAAATTTTTGTAGTATCAGGGGTGTCCTGTAGTAAGTAGTTTTTCCATCAGGTTATTCATTGGAATACCTTTATCGGTGTTGATGAAAAATATGTATCCGGCTTTCTGCTCTTTGGAAAACATACACCCAGACTCAAAATTTTCATTGGTACCTCCATGGCAATACAACATGCCGTTCGGCCCTGGCTTCATGGCAAACCCCAATCCCCAGGCAGTATAACCAAAGTATTTCCTGATAAGGTGGTCTGCGGGCAAGGCGATATGATTTTGCAGCATATCGTTGAAAGATGCATGTGTCAATCCCTTTTCCTCCATCATGGCTATCAGGAAGTGCGCATAGCTGTCGGCTTCGGTCAGCAGACTGGAGGCGGCATTGAATACCTTTGGCTTCCAGAGCTTACGTGGGTGTCTTTTCTCATCATATCCATACGCCATATGTTGTAACAAAGAGTCATTCCATACTACATGTGCCTGCGCCATACCGAGCGGAGTGAACACTTCTGTCTGCAACAGATCAGCGATGCTTTGCAGGTTATTATTTGTGAGATGAGCAATTACTTTTGCGAGGTAGTAGTATCCTTCTCCTGAGTAAGAAAACTCAGTGCCGGGGTTAAATTTAATATCCATCTCCATTCCCGGATTATCAGATCGCCAGTTGGGCAGTCCGCTGGTATGGTCCAGTATCATTCTTGCAGTAATAGCCTGGTAGCGTTTATCATAATCGAAATCCTGTGGCGGCAGATATTTATATAAAGGTGTGTCGGGGTGAAGAATGCCCTTCTCCATCATCTTCATGGCAAAGTAGGCAAAGACAGGCTTTGTGAGAGAGGCGGCTTCAAAAAGGGTCTGTTTATCCACTGGCTGCCTGCGTTCAATATTGGCCATTCCCATTGTACGGTGATAGACAATCTTTCCGTCATTGATAATAGCAACGGATAGTCCAGGTATATTTAAAGACAGCATTCTGGCTTTAAGTATCTTATCCATCTGACTGGCGCTAATGGTAGTGCCGTTTAATGCTTTTATCTGTGAATAACCCTGAGGGCAGGAGAATAAGGTGATGAGCTGAACAACAATGACAACATGGATTATATGCTTTAACTTCATGAGGAAATACTTTTTGTTTTTTTATTCTCGGAACTTTTTCTTAGTTTCCTTTACATAGAGATGTCCGGAAAATAAAAGGGCGTCCAAATATAAAAAGAAAAACTACATTTACCTGCTAGCTTTTTAAAATGGGAATCGCATTTAACGTAAACAAATACATGAAGTTATGCGAAAATCTGAACATTGCCGGTCTCTTCTGCCAATTGAAATGCACCACATTATAATTGGATTAAACTATCGGAAACCGGCTTTCAATTAATAAGTTTTTAGTATGTTTACCATGTTTTTTAACCAATCAGACAAAACTTTTTGTCTGTCATAAACGTCAGTCGTAAACCGTGCGTAAACAGACGCGATGCTATGTTAACTTGATTACCTGATAAATAACCGTATGACTACAAATGCACGAGGTTAATATCTGTTAGCCTGTATTATTATTTATAGACCCGTTAATAGCTTTTAGAGTTATGAAAACAATAAGCCTGGCAATCCTGGACAAGACACCGTTATTTGCAAAAATGCTCAGAAAGTATTTGTCTGAGCAGCCCGGGATGTCTGTGGAAATTATATCTTCCGGCTTTGATGATCTGACGGATCGGCTCCATATACGACCCGTAGATGTACTGATCATGGATATCTCCTTTCCTGATTATCTCGAGCAGATAAAGACGCTGCGTGTAAATTTTCCACAGGTCAATATCCTGATATTGTCGATGTGTACAGACCTGCAAGTAGTCAGTGAGTTGCAGGATCTGGGTATATACGGCTATATATCTAAAGCAGATGACGGTGAAGAGCTGGTCTATGCTATTCGCATGATAGCAGGCAATGATATCTTCAGGAATAAGCTCTTCACAGAAGCACTGTATCTGAACCGGCGAAGGAATATGACCAGGGAGAATAATGAGTCCATGCTCGGATTAAATGAGAGAGAAAAAATGGTTGTGCAGCTGATGTGGGAAGAGAAGACAAACAAAGAAATTGCAGATGAGCTTTTCCTTAGTACAAGGTCTATTGAAAAGATCAGACAGGATATACGCGATCGACTGGGACTCAAGTCTACAGTGGGTTTGCTGAAGTATGCCCTGTATAACAGAATCATCCACCTCAATACCAATGTCATTATTTCAAGCACATCATATACAGGTAATTAGTAAAAACCGAAATGATATTTGGTAGTTATACTATAGTATATACTATGCATTTTGAAGTATTTTGCTAACATATTCGCAGACAGTAATTGTAAAGGGTTGCGGCAATAGCTATGTCAACACCATGCGAAACCCTATCCGTACCATTTTAATTGTTACCCATGGTACGAAATGAACATTACTGTGCTTAGTCTTATTGTATTTAAACGTTAAGGAATAAGCCACTTCGTTTCCGCATGGTATCTGTTATACACCAGACCGTGTTATGAGAAAAAGATTGCAGAAAGACTAGATGATCTGGAAACAACGTATCTGCTGCCATTGAGAAAAGTGCTTACAAACTACAAGATTGAAAAACATATGCATTATGAGCCCGTATTTTCTTCTTACATATTCGTCCATCTTAACAGTATCCAGCAATACTTTGATTGTCCCGGCGTCAACGGCGTACTATGTTTCGTGAAGTTTGAATAAGGAATTGTCCGCGTAAACGACACCACTATCAGGAATATACGTATTCTCTGTAATGCTGGTGAAGACATTGAAGTGAGGTTAACTCAGTTAGCGCCAGGTGAACAGATAACCATTGTTGATAGTTCGCTGGCAGGCCTCTCCTGCGGGATTGTAGCCCACGATGGTATGGGGAAATTTATAGTATGGACCGGCTTCATGAAGCGGGACCTGCTGATGACCGTACCCGAAGCATATCTCCGCGTATTCGGCGTTGTACAGGAATAGCGTACCACGGCTTAATAACCATAGATCCAATGAAGAATGACACATTATAACAGCCTGAGTGAAATACTGCTGGAAAAGAAACATGTGGCACATAAAGGCATCACCTTTATTGAATCCGGTCAACATGAACATTTTGTTTCTTACCAGGAACTGTTTGAGCAGGCCTTATCCTCATTATACTACCTGCAGCAAAAAGGACTCGCGCCTGGCCACGAACTGGTACTGCAAATAGAAGATAACAGTACTTTCCTGACTGTCTTCTGGGCTTGTCTGCTGGGCGGAATTATCCCGGTACCATTAACTGTAGGCCAGAATGATGAGCATAGGCAGAAGCTGTTTAATGTATGGGGGGTATTACACCATCCCTTCCTCGCCATCGCTGATGCTGATCTGGACAAAATGGCCGCATATGCGCACAAACATCAGCAGCATCACATCTTTGAACAGATGCAGCAACGGTCGCTCTCTCTGAACGAAATTTCCAATCAACACACCGCCGGCACAATATATCAGTCCGGCAAAGATGATCTTGCTTTTATACAATTCTCATCCGGTTCTACAGGAAAACCGAAAGGTGTGTGCCTGACTCATGGTAACCTTCTTACCAATATTAACGCCATTAGCACTGCTGCCCGGTATACTGAACAGGATGTTATGCTGAGCTGGATGCCACTGACCCACGATATGGGCCTCATTGGCTTCCACCTTAATCCGTTATGCTGCGGTATGCAGCAAATGCTGATGCCGACCTCCACATTTATCAGAAGACCGGCACTCTGGATGGAGAAAGTTACTGAACACAGGGTCACCGTACTCAGCTCGCCCAACTTCGGGTATGAATACCTGTTGAGACACGCCAGCATCAGCGAAGAATGGGATCTGTCTGCCGTAAGGATACTCTATAATGGAGCAGAACCTATCTCATTTTATCTCTATAAAGAATTTACAGCACAGCTTTCTATTGTAGGATTATCACCCCGGGCTGTAAGGCCGGTTTACGGACTTGCAGAGGCCAGCCTGGCAGTAACCATGTCAGGTATCGGAACACCTGCGGAAACCCTGGCAATTGATGGCCGGTTTACGGGCAGAGGCGAACAGGTAAGGGTGCAGACAACCACAGACGCTTACACCGCCTTAATGGTCAACGTAGGTACGCCTGTACCGGATTGTTTTCTCCGGATTGCAGATGAAGACAACACCCCCTTGCCCGATCTGCAAATCGGTGAAATACAGATCCGGGGCGAGAACGTTACAAAAGGCTACTACAATAATCCTGACGCCGCAGCTGCACTGATCACTGCCGACGGCTGGCTGAAGACCGGCGACCTCGGGTTTATGCGCGAAGGACAGCTCTACGTAACAGGCAGGATGAAAGATGTACTGTTCGTGAATGGACAAAACTTCTATTCCCACGATATTGAGCAGGTGGCTGCTGAAGTGGAAGGTATCAGCCTGAACAAAATAGTAGCTGCCGGGCGTTTCAATTATCATACACAAATAGAAGAAGCCATTGCATTCGTTTTCCACAGGGGTACTGTTCAACAGTTCCTGCCGCTGGCCAACGCTTTGAAAAGGCATATCAACAGCAGACTGGGAATTGTATTGGACCTGATTATCCCTGTACGTAACATACCCCGTACTACCAGTGGTAAACTGCAGCGTTTTAAACTTATTGAGCAGTTGGATGAGCTGATGGATACTGCGGATGAAGTGGCCCGGGCAATGAAGGATACGCAGTCATCTGCCGGTCCTCGTACTGCTACAGAAGAAACATTAGCCGCTATATGGAGAGAAGTATTGCAGCATGATGCGATCGGGATCTATGATGACTTCTTTGAAACCGGGGGTAATTCCCTTCGGGCAATCGAAGCCTCTATGAAAATATCCCGTGCCTTCAACCAGTCTTTCCCACTCCAGCTGCTGTTTGAGAAAAGAACCATCGCTGCACTGGAAGCAGTTGTCAGTAGTGAAAGCACTCATTCTCCGGTGGTCAGTATTCCTGTGCTGGAATATGAGCCGGCAGAATTACCCGCTTCTCCCATACAACAGTCGCTATATTATACCTGGGCACGTGAACAGGACGCTGTAGCCTATAATATCCCTGTAGCTTTTGAAATCGACGGGCCTGTGGATGCTGACAAACTCGCATCTTGCATCCGGACATTGCTGGAACGCCATGATGTTTTCAGGATGTCATTTCATTTGAAGGACGTACCAGTTATCCGTATGCAGAAGGAGGTAACGTTCAGCATGTCAGTAGTGTCCGGAGATAAAGGTATACTACGCTCGCTGGTACAACCCTTCGATCTCTCCAAAGCACCGCTATGCAGGGCTACGCTTATATCAGGTAGTATCCTCTTCCTGGATTTCCATCATATCATATCAGATGGGATCTCTGTAAGTCTCTTTGTAGATGAACTGTTTACATTGTATGCAGGAGGCCCGTTGCCGGCGTTGAAAGTCCGCTACCTCGACTACGCCGCATGGCAGCAAAAGGGGGTGAACAGTACCTATTGGCAGCAACAGCTGTCAGGTACATTACCTGTGCTGGAATTACCGCTGGATCGTCAACGACCTGCAGTATTCTCTACAAAAGGAGAAAAGCTGTTCTTTGAACTTGACGCCGATACCACACTGCATCTTCGAGAATTAGCCCATAAGGCTGGTTGTACAATGCAGGTATTATTATTCTTTGTTTATAAGATTCTCTTACATAAGTATTCCCGCCAGCAGGATATTGTGATAGGGATACCCGTGGCCGGCAGAAACCACCTCGACCTGCTACCCTTGCAGGGAATGTTTGTCAACAACCTCTCCATCAGGCATCCGCTGGAGCCGGGCGACCGCTTCCTGCATGCACTGAAGAAAGAAAAAGAGGCGCTGCTGGAAGCCATGACGCACCAGGATGTGCCGTTCGGAGAAGTATTGCGGCAGCTGGAACTGGTGAGAGATCCAGCCAGGCAACCCATATTTGATACCATGTTCGTCTATCAGAATATGCCCATGCCGGAAGGTGAGTACGACGGACTGCGTATCAGGCCAGTGAATGTTGATTCGGGTATCTCGAAGTTCGATCTTACGCTGGAAGTGTATGACGACGGAACAGCGCTGCGCTACCAATTAGAATATGCCACCAGTTTATTTAACAGGAGCACGATAGTGACATTTAACCAGCGTCTGAATGCATTGCTGCAGCATGTACTGGCTGATCCCGGTACGGTGATCAGTCAGCTGTCGCTGGCGGATGCTGCTCCGCCGCAAATGAGCCTACCGGTGGACTATCCACGGGATAAAACGGCAGACCAGCTCTTTACACTGCAGGTAGCTGCCAGGCCAGAGGCCATTGCGATTGAATACAAAGGAATTGACTACACGTATAAAGAAATAGAGCTGCGCGCTAACGCAGTAGCTAAGAGGTTACAGCAGGAAGGGATTACCAGAGGTACGATCGTTGCTTTGCTGTTTCACCGCTCACCAGCATTTATTATTGCTCTGCTGGGTGTGCTGAAAGCCGGAGCGGCTTATGTACCGGTAGATCCGGAGTTGCCTGCTGAACGTATTGCTTATATACTGAGCGACTGCCGCACGCCATTGGTACTGACCACCAGCGATCTGCAGGATCAATACCAGCACTTACCGGGTATTAAGGTCCTGGCAGATATCTACACTGATATTGCGACAGCTGCGCCTGCGCCCGCACATACTCCTGACGACCTGGCCTATGTGATCTATACTTCCGGTACAACGGGAAATCCAAAGGGGGCAATGATTGCTCACCGGTCACTGGTGAACTATACCAGCTGGGGCATCAGGCACTATCTGAAGGAACAACCGGCAACAATGCCACTTTATACAGCTATTTCCTTCGACCTGACAATTACCGCTATCTTCCCGCCACTGCTCAGCGGCAATAAGATAGTCATATACGATGACTCTCCGGGGGCGTTGGTGCTCGAACAGATATTAAAGGACAATAAGTCAGTGGTAGTGAAGATCACCCCCTCACACCTGCGGCTCTTAAGGAATGAACAGCTTAGCAGGTATATTGATGAACATACCAGCATCAGGGTGTTTGTAATAGGAGGGGAATCACTGGAAACATGGCTGGCCGCAGATATCTACCGGTTATTCCAGGGTAATGTGACCCTGTATAATGAATATGGCCCTACAGAAACTACTGTAGGTTGTATGATTCACCAGTTTGATCCTGCAGAAGAGTGGCTGAGCGTTCCTATCGGTGTGCCCGCGGCAAATACAGGGATCTATCTGCTGGACGAGAACAATAAGCAGGTTCCCGAAGGCCTCACCGGCGAGATCTATATCGGTGGCGATGGTGTTGGTAAAGGATATCTGCATAATGAAGTACTGACCGCACAACGGTTTATCAGTGATCCGTTTATTCCCGGTAACCGCATGTACAAAACCGGCGATATTGCCAGGATGTTGCCCGGAGGCATATTGCTGTTCCTGGGCCGTGCAGACAGGCAGGTGAAGATCAATGGCTTCCGGATAGAGCTGGCAGAGATAGAGCAGCAGTTACTGGCATATACAGGCATAATAGAAGCAGTGCTGGATGTGACCACCGGGAATGCCGGACAGCAATATCTGGTCGCTTACTACCGCACGGAAGATGAAATGGCAGGTCTGGAAGACAAGCAACTGAAAAGTTACCTGGGTGGCCGGTTACCACATTACATGATACCTGCCTATTTCCACCATGTACCGGAAATTCCGCTTACCAATAATGGAAAAGTTGATACGGCCAGACTGGTGCTGCATCATCAACCTATAGCCCAGGATCGTGAAGAAGCTGCAACAGGTATAACCGCCCGTGTACTGCAGGTATGGAGGGATGTGCTGGGCTGTCCGGAGATGCATCAGACAGACAACTTCTTTGAGTGCGGAGGTGATTCTATCAAAGGTATCCAGATTGCTACGAAACTGGCGGCACAGGGTATCCAGATGAAGGTAAGGGATATACTGGCATATCATACCGTAGAAATGGTATGTATGCATATCGATGCCGGCACTGACAGCCCCGTAGCAGATCAGGGAATCATAACGGGAGAGAAGCAGCATTCTCCGATAGAGAAATGGTTTTTCTCACAGCAATTCCCTCAGCCGGCCTATTATAACCAATCTGTCCTGCTACAGTTACATCATACGCCGGAGCTTGCCCGTTTGCAACAGGCTTTTGACCAGTTGCTGGCTCACCATGATGGCTTGCGACTTAACTATAATGCATCCACAGGAAAGCTCTTTTACAACCCGCTTCACCTGGATGCGCCATTCCCGATAGAGGAGATCAGTACCACTGAAGCAGCTTTGTCTACCATATGCGAACGCATAAAGAGCGGATTTGACCTGCAACAGGGACTACTGATGAGAGCAGCGCTGCTCCATCTGGCAGATGGAAGGGATATGCTGTTTATTACTGCTCATCACCTGGTAGTGGACGGCGTAACCTGGCGCATATTATTGGAAGACCTGTATCAGTTGCTGACGCGTGAGGGAACAACGTTGCCGCTGAAAACGGTGGCACAGGTAGACTGGAACCAGTATCCTGCGCGTAAGCCGTTGCAGGTGGCTTCTTTTATATCGGCTGACAATGAACTGTCTGACTGGCTCATCGCAGACAGCAAGCATTATACGCTTACTATGGATGCAGCGATGGTCACCAATGTGTGGCAGCGGTATAAAGCTGACGTTGGCGTTCTGCTGAACGCGGCTCTGGTAAAAGCACTGGCACTGTGGACAGGCAAACAGAAATTCGTAATTGAACAGGAACGCCATGGCAGGAACCTGGATGGTGCAGACGTGTCCCGTACCGCAGGCTGGTTTACAGTGATGTACCCACTGACTATTCAGGACGCCGGTGTACCATTCCCCATACTCATCCATCAAATACAGGAGGAGATCCGGAAATCAGCAGATTCGCCTGACCAGTTAACCGGACGGGTCGATGTCAGATTTAACTACCTGGGAGATTTTACCCGCGATTTTCACAATGATCTATTCAGCTATGTAACCCTGCCAACAGGCAGAGATGTGCACGGCGACAACCATATGACCGCCAGACTGGAGTTGAATGCCATGATTATAGATGGTGTGTTGCAGCTGGATGTGGTATATAATGAAAAGGCATTCAGCAAAGAAACTATACAGGACTGGATGAACATCCTGGAGCAGCAAATACAATTGCTGTCCGGAGAGGAAGAAAGACAGGTAACGCCTGCTGATTTTGCACATGTCAATCTCAGCCAGGAAGAACTGGACATTTTATTTTAAATCCTTTGTAAACTGATCACTGATGTTTAGGAGTTATCTCAAAATTGCGTGGCGCAATTTGCGTAATCATAAGTTCCATTCGTTCCTGAATATATTCGGGCTCTCGCTGGGTATCACCTGTTTTCTGCTGATCATGCTGTATGTGAACGACGAGTTCAGTTATGACAGGTTTAATCAGAAGGCAGAACGCACCTATCGTATTAATGCCGACGTTAAATTCGGAGGTGTGGAACAGCTGGTAGCGGTAGCCCCTGATCCTATCGGCCCTACGCTTAAAAGTGATTACCCGGAAGTAGAAGACTATGTACGGTTCTATACAAAAGAAGACTCCCGGTTGATCAGAAAGGGCAATGAGCTGATTAACGAGCATCGTGTTGTACATGCAGATTCTACTTTGTTTAATGTGTTCACCTTACCTGTTGTAGCTGGAAACGGTACTACGCCGCTCAATGATGCTGGCAGTGTTGTCATTACAGCTTCTATGGCAAAGAAGTATTTCGGGTCGGTGAATTGTGTGGGAGAGATCCTGGAGGCAGATGGTAAGCACTATAAGGTAACAGCTGTTATAAAGGATATTCCAGCCAATGCACATTTCAACTTTGATTTCATCTTCCCGATGTCTGAAGTGGATTATGAGTGGGGTAACTTTCTGAGCGCTAACTTCCAGACATACGTGGTACTGAAGCCAGGAGTAGACTATCTACAGTTTAATAAGAAACTGCGTCAGGTGGTGGAGAAGTATATTTTTCCGCAGGCGAAAGATATTATGCAGCTTAACAGTGCTGATCAGCTGAACCGGGGAGACAACCGGTTTGAGTTTAACTTGTTCCCGCTTACAGATATACATCTGTACTCTGACAGACAGGGAGAAATGTCTGCAAACAGTAACGTACAGTTTGTATACATCTTCCTGGCCATTGCCATATTCATTCTATTGATCGCGTGCATCAACTTCATGAACCTGTCTACGGCACGTTCTGCAGCCAGGGTAAAAGAAGTGGGCATCCGTAAGGTGCTGGGTACGGACAGAACATCACTGATATATCAGTTTCTGACAGAGTCTACCATCACCTCAATGATATCGCTGTTGTTTGCACTGCTCTTTGTAATACTCATGCTGCCTTTTTTCAACCAGCTGGCATCCAAGAGCATCTCCGTATTCAATATGTTCAATGCGAAGTTGTTGCTGACCATTCTTGCATTGCCATTCCTGATAGGTTTAGGCGCAGGTTGTTACCCGGCATTCTTTATGTCGCGCTTCCAGCCTATCAAAGTGCTAAAGGGAATGTCCGGCGCACTGAGAAAGAGTAATTTCAGAAATGTGCTTGTCATCTTCCAATTTGCTACTTCAGCAATCCTGATCATATCGACCATCGTGGTATTCCGTCAGCTGAATTTTATCCAGACGAAAGATGTCGGATTTGATAAAGAGCAGGTATTGATTATCAGCGGCTCAGTGGCACTGAATGGGAAAGAGGAATTATTCAAACAGGAAGTATTAGGTATCAATGGTGTAAAGTCAGGTACTGTTACAGGCTTTCTGCCGGTATCTACTGCACAGCGAAAAGGTTGGACCTACTGGAAGAATGCCACTATGGATCTGAACAACGGCATCAGCGTCGAAAGTTGGAATGTAGATGTGGATTATATCAAAACGCTGGGTATGCAGATTGTGAAAGGACGTGATTTCTCCAAGGAGTTTACGTCAGATTCAGGGGCGGTCATTATCAATGAAGCAATGGCCAGATCCCTGGGGTACAACGATCCCATCGGACAAAAGATTTACACTGGTGCAGCACCGGATATCGAAGAACTGAAGATCATCGGCGTGGTGAAGAACTTTAACTATGAATCACTCCGCAAGAACATAGGTCCGCTTTGCCTTACGTTGGGAAAAAATAACGGGCTGGTATCGTTCCGGCTAAGTACATCCCAGGTAGGTACAGCAGTGCGGCAGATAGAAAGCAAATGGAGGGGCAACATCGGAGATGCCCAGTTTAATTATCGCTTTCTTGACGAAGACTTTAACAGGATGTACTATGCAGAACGCCGGATGGGAAAGATAGCAGTCATCTTTGCAAGTTTGGCGATATTAATAGCCTGTATCGGACTATTTGGTCTGGCTACCTACATCGCCGAACAGCGCACCAAAGAGATCGGCGTAAGAAAGGTGTTGGGTGCTTCAGTAGGGCGTATCATCTTCCTGTTATCGGTCGATTTTCTGAGATTGGTGATTATTGCCGTAATAGTGGCAGCGCCTATCTCATATTATTTCATGAACAAATGGTTGGGCAATTTTGCATACAGAAGTGAATTTCCCTGGTGGGTGTTCCTGGTAGCTACTGTGCTATGTCTGTCAATTGCCTTCATTACCATAAGTTTTCAAACCATTAAGGTTGCCCGGCTTAACCCAGTTAAAAGTCTGAGAGCTTAACTGTGACCTTTCAAAATTGTAACCCGTGACACAAAAACTTCAAAAGTCAAATGTTGAAGACATATTTGAACTCAATATGCTTCAACAGGGGATGTTGCATCATTACCTGGCATCGCCGGACAGTAACCTGTATGCTGTCTTCTTATCCCTGCATATACATGGGGGGATAGATGTTGCTGCTTTTGAAAAAGCAGTGCAATTGGTGCAACGCAGTAATGAGGTGTTGCGGGCAGTGTTTCGCTGGGAAGGCATGGAAAAGCCGGTGCAGATCATCCTGAAAGAAGTGCAGTTACCTTTTACATATACTGTCTTATCAAACGGTACTGCGTTGGAAGCTGTCATAGCAGAAGAACATTCGAGGGTTTTTGATCTTACCAACCTCCCTGTAAGCATCTCGCTGATACAGACAGCTCCTGAACGCTATGTACTCAACATTGCACACCACCATATATTGTATGACGGCTGGAGCACAGGATTGCTGCTGAAAGAACTATTCAGCACCTATTACCAGCTGGCAGCCGGTAAGCAGCCCGTAAACCTGGTGAAAACACCGTTTAAGCAGATATTGCAGGCAGCCCGGAAGAGTAACCTGGCAGATACCCGGTTCTGGCAGCAATACCTGGCGCATTATGAGCAGGCGTCCTACTTTTTTACCAGTCAGCCATTGACTACCCGGCAGGTAGGCTTCAGGAAACATACCTCCACGATCGAGTTACAGCCATTGGATGCCTTCGCAAGGGCAAACCGGGTAAGTAAGGCAGCCTTGCTATATACTGCTTACGGGTTGTTGCTTCAGCAATATAGTGGTACCAAGGATATTGTATTCGGTACGCCACTTTCCGGTAGGGAAGCAGCTGTAAGTGGTATCGACCAGGTCATGGGTAACTTTGTGAATACAGTGCCGGTAAGAGTCGTGACCGGACAGCAGTCATTACAGGAGTTAGTGAAATCGGTGCATGATATACTGTTGAATGTGCAGGAACATGGCCACGTCTCTTACGCAGAGATCCGTCAGCTGTTAGGGCTGAAGCCCGCAGACCGGCTTTTCAATTCGCTGGTGGCAATAGAAAACTACCCATTGGATGAGGCATTGGTGGATAACAGCGCCGCACTGCAGTTAAGTCTGAATGTTGTATATGAGCAGACAGACATACCACTGGTAGTGACCTTTTTTCTGCGCAACGCCGTTACGATAGAACTGACATACAATACTGTTATCATAGGAGCGGACTATGTGCAGCTGTTCACCCGTCACCTTGAGCGGGTAATAACTGCTATATGTACAGACGGTGATAGCAGTGCTGAAACGTTTACCTTATTAGATGAAGAGGAGCAGCAACAGATTGTTCACGCTTTCAATGATACGCAGGTAGCTTATCCAGGGGGAAAAACTGTACATGCACTGTTTTGTGATCAGGTAGCCCTGACACCGCAAAGCGTAGCATTAACAGAAGGTGAAAGATCCCTGACATATAGAGAGCTGGACCTGCTCTCCGACGGAGTAGCCAGCTGGCTATACCAGCAGGAGGTAAGAATCGGAGAGGTAGTTGCTATACTGGCAGACCGTTCCGTAGACGCCATTATTGCCATGTTGGGTATTCTCAAAGCAGGAGCAGTCTTTCTGCCATTAGATCCTGTATTCCCCAAAGAGCGCATGAGTAGCATGCTGATATCAGCAAAGACCCGGATCGCATTGGTACAAGCGGCATATGCCGATGTACTGCAGGAGGAAGTGCATCAGATGGATATCGAAGAAGCAGCGAAAACTGTGGCAGTTTCTTTTGGAGACACCCTTTCGGCAACAGATCCCGCTTATGTGATGTACACCTCTGGTTCAACCGGCCGTCCTAAGGGGGTACTGGTCAGCCATCGGAACATTGTCCGGTTGGTGAAGGAAACTAACTATGTGCCATTAAATGGAGAGACACGCATACTACAGACAGGAGCGCCGGCATTTGATGCCATCACCTTTGAAATATGGGGAGTATTGCTGAATGGAGGCCGGTTATTTATTATACCAAGAGAGCATATACTGGATACTGACCTGTTAGGACAGGCAATTGCTGCCTATAACGTTAATACGCTCTGGATGACCTCCGGATTGCTATATCAGCATATTCAGGCCGACGTGGGCATATTTACCTCATTGCAGTATATCATTACGGGTGGAGATGTGCTGAAGACAAGGTTTGTCAATGAGCTGAGAGATGCCCATCCCGGGTTGGTATTGTTAAATGCGTATGGTCCGACGGAGAATACCACTTTCTCTACCACATTCCCTGTAAATGCGTCCTATCAGCATGACACACTGCCAATTGGTCGTGCTATCAATAATACGACAGCTTACATTTTAGATAATACCGGTAAACTGGCGGCATTGGGTGTGCCGGGAGAGTTGTACCTGGGAGGGGATGGAGTAGCGATCGGCTACTTACATGATCCTGAGCTGACAGCTGCAAAATTTGTAGCGAATCCCTTTGTACAGGGAGATCGTCTTTACAGAACGGGAGACCTTTGCCGTTGGCTGCCTGATGGTAACCTTATGTTCCTGGGACGTGCGGATAACCAGGTAAAGATCCGAGGTAACCGGGTGGAACCTGGTGAGGTGGAATATGTATTACAGCAATACCCTGCTATCGAGCAGGCAATTGTTGTAGCCCTTGAGGAGGGAGATGGTAAATACCTCGCAGCTTACTATGTGGCCGGTGAAGAACTGTCAACAACGGGACTGCAGGAATATTTGTCGGCATCATTACCCGAGTATATGGTGCCAGCCGCCTTTATGCAACTGTCTCAGCTGCCTTTGAATGCGAACGGTAAAGTGGATAAGCACGCGTTGCCGTTACCACAGTTAGTCAGCAGCCGTCAGTACGTTGCGCCGTCAAATGAGGTGGAAGCAACCCTGCAGACGATATGGGCTGCGCTGCTGAAGAGGGATCCTGAAACAATCAGTACAACAGATAACTTTTTTGAGCTGGGTGGTCATTCGCTCAATGCCACTTTGCTGATGAACAGAATGTTCAAAGCATTCCAGGTCAAAGTCTCAATAAATGACATATTCAGCAAGCCGACTATCAGGTTGCTGGCAGAACAGATCAATACAGCGACCCGCATTACTTATGCTGCGATAGACAAAGTACCGGATGCACCATATTATCCGCTATCGGCAGCGCAGCGCCGGTTGTTTTTCCTGTATGAGTTTGACCGTTTCTCCCTGGCTTATAATATGTTCCAGGCATTTCGGGTGAAGGGCAGGTTGGACAGAGAACGACTGGAAGATGCTTTTCGTGGTCTGTTGCAGCGCCATGAGAGTCTGCGCACAACGTTTATGTTGGTGGATGGTATACCCATGCAGCAGGTCTCGGCTAATGTTCCATTTGAGATTGTAACATTTAATACGACATCAGCTATTCATACTTTCAGAAAGCCTTTTATACTGGAGGAAGCTCCGTTAATAAGGGTGGGGCTGATCAGCACTGATGAGGATACACATCTGTTGCTGGTAGACATGCATCACATCGTAAATGACGGCGTATCACTGGCTGTCATTATCCGTGACCTGATCCGGTTATACAATAAGGAAGTGCTGCTACCGCTGAAATTGCAGTACAGGGACTATGCAGTCTGGCAGCAATCGCCTGCGCAGGCATCAATAGTGGCGACACAGAATAGTTTCTGGCTGAAAGAATATGAAACGTTACCAGGGCTTTTAAACCTCCCTGCCGACTATCCACGCCCGAAGATCAGAACCCATGAAGGTAAAATTGCTGCCTTTGAGATAGACCGCGAAATAACGGATAAGCTGAAGGCTTTGGCAGAGAAAGAGAGCGCTACGTTGTATATGCTACTCTTTGCTGCTTGTAGTGTCTGGTTGGGCAGGCTTGCAGGACAGGAAGATTTTGTGATAGGTACACCGGTATCCGGTAGGGTACATGCAGATCTGGAAGGGATGATCGGCATGTTCGTGAACACATTGCCGGTAAGATGTCAGCCAAAAGGTGAACAGTCATTCAGCGCATTCCTGTCGGTAACAAAACACAAGATGCTGGCTTGCTTTGAAAACCAGCTATTCCCGTATGAAGATCTCATCGAGCAGTTACGGATAGAACGGGATGCCAGCAGGAACCCTTTGTTTGATGTAGTATTCGCATTTGAAAACTTTGATACGCCAGTCCTTGAACTGCCAGGTCTGACCTTCACACCGGTCGATAATGAGCAGGTAGTGGCTAAGTTTGATATTACATTAACAGGAAAGGCAGTAGCAGATCACCTGTCTTTTTCACTGGAATATAACAGTGATTTATTCTCTGCCGTAACCATTGAAAGGTTCATCGCTTACTTCAAAAACTTATTATCAGAGATAACGATCGCTCCCGAAAGGCAGGTATTGACCTTTGATATGCTGTCTACTTCGCAGCGGGAGCAATTACTTCATGCATTTAATAATACCAGTGTTCCATACCCGAGTAATAGTACGTTGCATGAGCAGTTTGAAGCGCAGGTAAGACTGACGCCAGACAATATTGCACTGACAGCAAACGGTTGCGATATTACGTTCCATGAACTGAATAGCCGTGCTGACAGGATCGCCAGGGTATTAAGTAGTTATCACCCTGAACCTGGAGAAAGGATCGGGATCGTCGCAGTGAAAACGATTGATACAATAGCTGCAATGCTGGGTACACTTAAAGCAGGATGTGCTTATCTGACCATTGACCCTGACTTTCCGGCTAATCGCATTGCACATATGCTGTCAACCGGTAATGTGCGGTTGTTTATGGCAGAAGAGGCAGATAATTTGCCGTTGCCCGCAGGATTGATAGTACTGAATCCTGGTCAGCTGCCTGAAATTGCTGCTGACGTTCAAAAACTATCAACAGGAGGAGAAAGTCTTGCTTGTGTGTTATTCACGTCCGGCTCTACCGGATTACCTAAAGGTGTGGCGGTAACACATCGTAACATTCTGCGGATGGTGAAGAACGACGTAGATTGCTACATCGACGAAAATACCAGGTTGCTGGTGACGTCAGCATTCACCTTTGATATTATCAACTATGATATCTGGGCATGTCTGCTGAATGGCGCTAGGCTCTTCCTTGCAAACAAATCAGTGGTATTGGATACCTACGAACTAGGAACGCTGATGGCGAAGGAGCGGATCAACTTTATGTGGCTGACCTCCTCGCTTTTCAACCAGCATATGCAGGTGGATCCCAATATATTCGCACCACTCGGCTACCTGATGGTAGGAGGTGACGTAGTAAGTCCGCAGTTTGCCAACGAAGTAAGACGTTTACATCCCGGACTACGCCTTATCAATGCATACGGTCCGACGGAAAACGGCACATTTTCTACTAAGTTCCTGATAAATGAAGACGCAGTATATACAGTTCCTATCGGTAAACCGGTTAGCAACTCGACCGTCTATGTCTTAAGCAAGTACGGCAGGTTGCAGGGTGTTGGTATTCCGGGAGAGATTTTCGTTGGCGGGGATGGCGTGGCAGCAGGATATCTGAATGATCCTGAAAAGACGAGCGAAAAGTTCATACCTCATCCTTTTATAGCAAATGAACGGGTGTACCAGACCGGAGATATCGGTTACTGGCGCGCCGATGGTATATTGATATTCTCAGGCAGGGCAGACAATCAGGTCAAGATCCGTGGAAACAGGATAGAGCTGGGAGAGATTGAAACAGCGCTGTTAGCATATGAGCACATTACCAATGCAATCGTTCAATGCCGGGTACACAATGACAATAAGTACCTGGTAGCGTACTACCTAGCGCCGCAGGAGCTAGCTGCTGACCTGCTGAGGACGCACTTGTCCGAAACACTACCGGAATATATGATACCAGCGGCATTTGTGCACCTGGAGCATATTCCACTCACTAATAACGGGAAGGCAGATCTACGTGCGCTGCCTGAACCAGTATTCAGCGGACAAGCCTACCAGGCACCCGGCACCATGCAGGAGCAGTTGCTGGCAGGCATATGGGAGAAGGTATTAGGGGTATCACCGGTAGGAGTAACAGATAATTACTTTTCTTTAGGCGGGGATAGTATCAGGTCTATTCAGATTATCTCCAGGGTACGGGCAGCAGGTTACGAGCTGTCAGTAAAAGACATCTTTGTTAACCAGACGATTGACAGACTGGCAACGCAGCTGAAAGTCCTGAAGACTTCAGCCGAGCAGGGATTAGTAACCGGGCAATCGCAGCTGACGCCTGTACAACGACATTGTTTCTTTGGGCGTTCAATAGCCGAAAGGGCACACTATAATCAGTCTGTGATGCTCCATTTCCCCGAAGGCATTTCAGCAGAGCTTGTACAGCAGATCTTTGGATACCTGCAACTGCATCACGATGCTTTGCGTATGGTAGTTCAGGAGACAGCTGATGGGCTGCTACTAACTAATAAACCGGCAGATCATTCCGTATCATTGACAGTGCATACTGCGTATACAGAAGATGCCTGCACTGCCATACAGGGAAGTATTAACCTGGTCGAAGGTCCACTGATGAAATTGGGACTTTTCCAGATTGCAGACGGAAGCCATCTGCTGATTGCCATCCATCACCTGGTGATCGATGGAGTATCCTGGCGCATACTACTTGACGATATTGCCACCTTACATACACAGGCACAGCAGCGTCAGCCATTTTCTCTGCCTGCTAAAACAATGCCTTTCCTTCATTGGTCTGCACAGCTCAAAGAATATACAGGCAGTGTTGCGCATAGGCTGGCGTGCGCATACTGGCAGCAGCACCAGTTGAAAGGATTAATAAAGCGTGATAGGCCTGCAGGTACTAATCGCGGAATAGATGTACAGCAGGTACGTTGCTCATTAAATAAGGCACTTACCCATCAGTTGCTGAGGGAGGTAACCGACACTTTCAGAACCTCCGTAGAGGAGATCTTATTGACAGCTTTCGCAACAGCACTTGCCGGGTACTACAAGCAGGAACATGTGTGCATTGATATGGAAGGGCATGGTAGAGAAGAAGTGGCAGGTGGCGCAGCGGTGAGTCGCACAGTAGGATGGTTTACCAGCATCTACCCGGTAGTACTGAAAATGAATGGAGCGACCTGGAGTGACAGATTGCGGTATGTGAAAGAAACATTACGTAACATTCCCAATAAAGGAATTGACTACCTGTTGTGTAAGCCAATTGATGCAGATACCGCAGGCATCAGTTTTAACTACCTGGGACAGTTTGAAAGCGACTATCAGCTTTCGCCACTGTCTGACGGACTGAAGGTAAACCCACTTGCAACCCGCGATTATGATTGGGATGTAACAGGTATCATCATCAATGATGCACTCGAGATCAGTATGTCCTACAGTGCTGACCAATACCTGGAAACGACAATGAAGACCTTACTGCAACAATTTGAGTCAGATCTCCTGTCAGTTATCAGTTATTGTCTTGATAAGGCACATACAGCCCTTAGTCCGTCAGATCTTACCTACCGTGGTCTGCCTATGGAAACGCTGGATGTGTTGCAGTCACAATATCACCTGCAGGATGTGTACCCACTGTCGCCAATGCAGGAAGGTATGCTCTTCCATACATTATACGACGGACAGGACGATCCCTACTACCAGCAAATCAGTTATACCGTACATGGGCCGCTGGAGATTGACAAAGTTGCGCAGACAATGAAATCGCTGATACAGCGGTATGATATCCTCCGCACAATCTTCCTGCATGAAGGAGACATGCCGGGTTTGCAGCTGGTACTTAAAGAACAGGCACCGGATTTTGTCTATCTGGATGCCAGGGAAGAAGGTGCAACTGCTGTTGACCGGTATAAGGTGCAGGATAAGCAGCGAAAGTTTGCGCTTGATCAGGATGTGTTATTACGACTGGCAGTAGCACATACAGCTCCCGATACATATACTTTCATCTGGAGTTTTCATCATATAGTGATGGATGGATGGTGTATGGGCTTACTGATAGGAGATTTTAAAGAATTATATGAAGCCGCCGTCAACGGTCGCAAGCCGGTGTTAGAGCCGGTACGTCCTTATGCGGACTATATCAGATGGCTACAGGACCGCGACCCTCAGGAAGGGTTATCCTACTGGAGCCAGTATCTGGCTGGATATCAACTTGCCGCAGGGTTGCCCGGGAAGGTAGAAAGTGTAGTGCCGGCAAAAAAGGTGTCCCGGATAATGGAGTTACCCCAACCACTGGTGGGTACATTGAATGAAGTATCGGTGAAGTACGGTGTAAGCGTCTATACCGTTTTCCAGTGTGTCTGGGGATTGTTACTGCAGACTTATAACGATTGGGACGATGTGGTATTCGGATCTGTAGTATCCGGCCGCCCGGCAGAGGTAGCAGGAATTGAATCCATGCTGGGACTGTTTATTAATACAGTGCCGGTACGTATACATACCTCCGGCGAGGAACGCGTGAGTGATGTCTTTCAGCGTATTCAGCGGGAACTGCTCGATAGCGAGCCATATCATTACAATATGCTGCCGGATATACAGAGCCGCAGCGAGTCCGGCCGTCAGCTGCTGAATCATATTCTGATATATGAGAACTACCCGGTGTCAGCCGGCCTGGGAGATAATATCAGCAATATGGAGGTCTTTGAACAGACGAATTATGATTTATCCATAGTTATTGTACCTGGAACACCATTTACTATTCGATTCGATTATAACAGCGGTATTTATAGCGAGCAGCTTATCGGCCAGGTGATGATGCATCTTGAGCAGCTGATGACCGCAGTGGTCAGTGATCCATCCCTGCAAGTGAAAGAGCTATCGCTGCCAACCGATCTGGGTAAGTATAACAATACAGCTAAGGCATTTGAAGAGGAGCTGTCTATCATTGCCTTGTTTGATCAGCAGGTAGCCAGAACACCTGATGCTATAGCGATAGAGCACGAAGGAAAGGCGATAAGTTATGCAACATTGCAGTCTCTGTCTAATAGTATAGCCGCAGCCTTATCAACAGCTGGTATTCAAGAGGGAGACCTGGTAGGTGTGTTACTGGACCGCGAACCAGGATTTGTGTACGGTGTGTTGGGCATTCTCCGGCTGGGGGCTGCTTATATACCCGTGGATACCACCTATCCGTTAGGCAGAATAGCTGGCATATTTACAGATGGACAAGTGAAAGCCGTGATAACCCGTGAGGCCTATGCCGGTCAATGTGAAGGTTTCCTGGTACTCGTCCTGGAAGATCTTGCCATGGATAGCACGGCAGTACAGCCTGTGCTTGCAGGAGGGGACCGGCTGGCATATATGATATATACATCCGGCTCTACGGGTGTACCGAAAGGAGTAATGATCTCTCATCGGTCACTGGTGAACTACATCACCTGGGCAGCAGGGCTATATATCAAATCAAGTCCGGCGGTATTTGCATTGTATACCTCCGTGTCTTTTGATCTGACGATTACAAGTTTATTTACGCCATTAGTTACAGGTGGTCGTTTATTGCTGTACAGCAGTCATGATCCTTTATTGCTGGAAGAAGTGATAAAAGATGCACGTCTGACTGTTCTGAAAATGACACCATCGCATCTGAAGTTATTATCAGAGATATCAATACCTGCGGGCCACTCGCTGGAGACGCTGATAGTAGGTGGGGAGCAGCTGGAAAGCCGGGTAGCTGCGGCAGTATACAACCAGTTTGAGGGTCGGGTATCAATTTATAATGAGTATGGTCCGACGGAAGCAACTGTAGGCTGTATGTACTACATATACCAGCCGTCAGACGAGTATGTCAATGTACCCATAGGCTACCCTGCCGCCAATACACAGATCTACTTGCTGGACCGCTATCAACGCCCGGTACCAGCAGGAGCTGTAGGTGAATTGTACATAGGAGGTGCGGGTGTAGCCCAGGGCTATTATGGCAAAGCATCACTGACAGCGGAAGTATTCATACCAAATCCGTTTATGCCCGGCACATTGATGTACCGGAGTAAGGATACGGGGATCTATGATGCAGGTTGTGGTCTGCTGTTCACGGGGCGTAGTGATAGTCAGCTGAAAATCCGCGGATACCGGATAGAACCCGGTGAGATCGTACACCATGTATGTCAGCATGCCGGGATCCGTGAGGCGGTTGTGTTGGAACGTCATCAGCAACTGGTATGTTATTATGTATCGGAAGAAGCATGTGACATCACACTGGGTGAGGTATTACCAGCATATATGATCCCGTCCCATTATGTGCATCTGGGTTCGTTACCGCTGACAAGTAATGGTAAGCTGGATACAGGAGCGTTACCAGACCCTGTTGGAGGTATGGATGCATATGAATCACCGGCCGCAGGTACTGCACAGCAGCTGGCAGATATCTGGGCAGACGTACTGAAGATCGAGGTGTCTTCTATCAGTGCCAAGGCTAACTTCTTCACACTGGGAGGTCATTCTATCAGGGCAATGCGCCTGATGAATCTTGTACGCCGTCATTTTAATAGTAATATCACGCTACGGGATGTATTTGCAAACAGCGTGTTAGCTGATATGGCCGCATTTATCGAGCGCCAGCAGTCCCTGACAGGACTGCAGCTGATTAAAGCAGGTGTAAGGGATTTCTACCCGGCATCAGCAGCACAGGAAAGAATGTATTACCAGCAGCTGTTAAATCCTGCTAACCTGGGATTCAATATTGGCGTGGTATTCAGACTGACAGCCGCGGTAGACCTCGAAAGATTGCACCAGGCGTTTGGCTTGTTGCTGCAAAGGCATACAGCACTTAGAACCTATTTCCAGTTAGGTGAAGATGGACTTGCACAGTATGTACACCAAGACATGACAGGCGAAACGCTCTTGGCGGAAACCGTAAATGCTTCTTCGCTGGAAGAACGCTGGCACCAATTTATTGTACCCTTCGATCTGGGCAGGGCACCATTGATGCGTTACGCGATATGGCAGGAGTATCTGCTCATTGATGTACACCATATTATCTCCGATGGTATTTCTCTTAATATACTGATCCGCGACTTCCGTGATCTCTACCAGGGGAAAACGCCTGCGCCGGTAGCATATAATTATCTCGACTATTGCAGCAGCATCACAGACCTGGATAAGGAGAAAGCACGGCACTATTGGGAACAGCAGTTGTCGGGTGAGCTACCCAGACTGGATCTGCCCGTTATGCAGCAGCGCAATTTCCCGGAAGTACATCCGGCCGCCATTACAACACTAGGTATACAGGAAGAAAAGTACAGGCAGTTACAGCAGTATGCGGTATCAACTAACACCTCAGCATATGTTCTCCTGTTGTCTGCTTACTATATACTGCTACATAAACTTTGTGGTAATACTTCTCTCATTGTGGGTATAGATGCTGCTGGCAGGAGCCATGATGCGTTACAGGACATAGTTGGCACGTTCGTGAACATTCTTCCATTAAAAGTAAACATCAGCGAAGGGCAGTCAGTTCGTTCCTTCCTGACCGAAGTCAAAGATTGTATGCTGGATGCACTTGATCATCAGGAGTATCAGTTCGACGAGATCGTGGCTCTGGTAGACGAGGATGAGCGGGATGGCCGTAACCCGGTATTTGATGTGCATTTTGCTTTCGCCAATACACTGGATAGCGACAAAGAACTGGGGGAAATAGGTTTTGTTCCGGTATTGACAAGGCAGCATGATACAACTCAGTACGAGTTCAAAGTAGAGGTGTCGGAAAAAGAGAACGGCTTATCCATAGCTTTTATCTACAGCACTTTACTATACGAAGCAGACATGATAGAGATGTTTGCAGGTTACTACCAGCATATTATGGCAGCAATCATAAATAACGACGAAATGTCCATTGACAATATCCGGCTTGAAACAGCTGTAAATGTATAAATCACTAAACGCTATTTAATATGTGTGGTATTTGCGGCTATGTCAGATTTAAGGAGCAGACAACAGGATATAATGAACAGGTAATCCGTGATATGAACAAGCAATTACTTCATCGCGGACCTGATAGTCAGACTGTACATCAGTTTGACAATGTTGCGCTTGGTTTTACCCGTTTAAGTATCATCGGACTGGATAATGGCATGCAGCCGATCTTTAATGAAGATGAAAGTGTGGTACTGTTGTGTAATGGAGAGATATTTAATTACATCGAGCTCCGGCAAAGTTTGCGGGAGAAAGGACACCGTTTTCGTACCGCTTCAGATGTAGAAGTGATTGTACATCTGTATGAAGAGCAGGGAATGACATTTCTCAATGAACTGAACGGACAGTTTGCTTTTGCACTATATGATAAAAAGAGGAAGACCTTGTTTTGTGCCCGGGACCATATGGGTATTATTCCCTTCTTCTACACTGTGCAGCGGGATACATTCATCTTCGCCTCAGAGATCAAAGCTATTTTACAACATCCGCTTGTAACACCGCGTGTGGACCTTACTGGTCTGGATCAGGTGTTCACCTTTCCGGGGCTGATTAGTCCGAGGACGACGTTTAAAGATATTTTCAGTTTGGAGAACGGCCATTACCTGAGTGTAACGCATGATGGTGTGGTAACTGATAACGAATACTGGGACCTGATATTCCCGGAAGAGGGACAGATGGAAGAGCAGTCGCCGTCCTATTATATTAACAGGCTGGAAGAACTGTTTGAAAACGCCGTCAGGTTACGCCTCCGGGCAGATGTGCCGTATGGGTTGTATTTAAGTGGCGGACTGGATTCTTCTATGATTGCCATGAAAGTGCATCAGCTGGATGCCACCGCTTCAAAGCAGGTATTTTCGATTGACTTTGTAGATGCACGCCTTTCAGAGACATTATATCAGCAACTGGTTGCCAAGCAAATGCAGGCAAATATCAACAGAAAAACATTCTTTTTTGAAGATATCAGTGAGCGCTTGCAACAGGCAGTCTATCACTCCGAATGCCCGGTTAAGGAATCTTATAATACCGCTTCCTTGTCATTATCGGCCGCTGTTAGAAACAGGGATATTAAGGTGATTCTTTCGGGAGAAGGAGCGGACGAACTATTTGCCGGTTATGTGGGTTACCGCTTCGATAAAATCAGGTCCATGGCGGGTTCCGGCCAGGATGTAAGCCCAGTCGAAGCTGCGTGGCGCGATCAGGTGTGGGGTGACCCGACGTATTTTTACGAAACGAATTTCGAGGCTTTATGTGAGCAAAAGAAGCAGTTATACTCCGGTGATATTGCAGCAGAATTTGATGAGATTAACTGTCTCAGGCACTTCGTTATTAATAAAAACCGGATAGCCGGGAGGGACATATTAAACAAAAGAGCATATATCGACTACAAGCTCCGTTTGGTAGATCATCTGGTGGCTGATCATGGTGATCGTATGGCAATGGCCAATTCTGTAGAAGTCAGATACCCGTTCCTCGACAAGGATTTTGTGGCTTTTGCCGCAACGGTACCCTCGTCGCTGAAACTGTATGAGCTGGAGGAGAAATATATCCTTAAAAAGATGGGTAGCAGGTTTATACCAAAAGAGATAGTAGAAAGAGAGAAGTTTGGTTTTACAGCGCCGGGAAGTCCTTATTTGCTTAGAAGAAACATCGAATTTATTCAGGATACACTTTCGTTTGACAGAATAAAACAGCAGGGCATTTTCAATCCACAGACCATTGAAATGCTCAAGCAGCAATATTCAGCAGACGGGTTTACAATTAATGCTCCTTTTGAAAATGATGTACTGATGACGGTGCTGACGTTTGGTATTCTTCAGGAGCAATATTTTAACTAACTATTTAATAAATGACATATGATTTTTCAGCATGAACTGATCAGTTGTTTAAAAAAATATGCGGGAGAAACCGCCATCCTTGACGGAGACGTTGCCACGTCTTACGAACAGTTATTGGCGGACGCCAACAGGGTAACCCGTTTTCTTATAAACAAGGGTATCCGGAAGGGTACGATGGTAGGTATATCACTAGACAACAGAACGAAATTGATTACCACCATCATCGGCATACTAAATGCCGGCTGTGTGTTTGTGCCGATAGATAGTAATCTGCCGCAATACAGGCTGGATAGCATGACAGACAAGCTGAAACTGCAATATTATATATACGGGAGTGTAAATGAAAAAGTGCTGGTACAACATGGTATTACGATAGAAGATATTTTCAGTGCAGAAGCAAATACAGAACTTGTTGAGTATCCTGTATTTGATGCGTCAGACAATATCTATGTATATTTTACTTCCGGCTCTACAGGCACGCCGAAGGGTATACTTGGCAGAAACGAGAGTCTGGCGCAATTTATTTCCTGGGAAATATCAGCGTTTGATATACAACGGGGGTGTCGGGTAAGTCAGTTCATTAGTCCGTACTTCGATGCATTTCTCCGCGACATCTTTGTGCCGCTGATGGCAGGTGGTACTATCTGCGTGCCACCGGCAGGAGACACGTTCAGAGACGCTGGCTTCATTACTCAATGGATCAATGCACAAAAGATCAACCTGATTCATTGTGTGCCCAGTCTTTTCCGGCTGATCAATAATGAACAGGTTACGGCCGCCGACTATGAGAATCTGCAACATGTATTGTTATCGGGAGAGAAAATCAATCCGGCGGATCTCAAACCCTGGTACCAGACCTTCGATACACGTATTTCACTGGTGAACCTGTACGGTCCATCAGAAACAACAATGATCCGTACTTTCTACAGGATCCAACCGACAGATGCCAATCAGCCACGTATACCTGTTGGTCAGCCTATACCAGGTACGAGAATATTGATAGCAAAGAAGGATCTGACCCCGTGTGAAAAACTCATACCAGGTGAATTATACATTATATCAGCATATAGCTCGAACGGCTACCTGGATGAGCCGGCGTTGTCTCAGGAGCGGTTCATAACGATACATGCCGGTACAAAAGACGAAGCCCAGGCATACAGAACGGGAGACATTGCCCGCATGCTGATCAATGGCAATATCGATCTGATCGGTAGGGAAGACAGGCAAGTGAAGCTCAGAGGTGCCCGGATAGAACTCGACGAGATAGAGCGCGTGTTGCTGGATGCCGGTTATCTGGAACAGGCAGTGGTTATGAAACACCAGGATGAGCATAACAACGAATACCTGGTAGCCTTCCTGGTACGGAAACCAGGGGCAGTTATGGAGGGAGATATCAGGCAATTGAGCAAAACGTTTTTAGCGGACCGGCTGCCGGCGTACATGATTCCGGGTGATTTCAGAGAAGTGGCACATGTACCCCTTTTAAGCAACGGTAAGATCAATTATAAGGAGTTGCTGCATCAGATGTCACAACGGCAGGTTATAGCGCCAGAAAACGATATAGAAGCACGTTTACTGTCAGTGTGGAAGGATACATTGGGTGATAAGGAGTTTTCGACCGACGATAGTTTCTATAAGGTTGGAGGCAATTCGCTGAATACCATGAAGCTGATCGGGAGGATTCACAAAGAGTTCAATGTGAGGATCTCGTTGAGTGAATTGTTTAATCACCTGACAATCCAGCAACAGGCACGGATGGTGGGTAAGCGCCATGCAGACAACCAGATGACCATTGAAAAAGCAGCAGATAAAGCAGCTTATCACGTTTCTGCTGTACAGGAACGAATTTATTACACTTATGAGTTGAATAAAACAGGTGTAGCATTTAATCTGCCAGTCGCCTGGAAAGTAGATGCAGCACTAGACCTGGAAAGGCTTACGGCTGCGTTGAAGGCGCTTATTCAACGTCATGAGAGTCTGCGAACCGGTTTTGGAATTGCGGATGGTCAGCTGTTACAAACAATTGCATCAGATGTCGAATTTACGTTGGAAACCATCGAGACGGATATAGCGTCGATTCCGGAGGTCATAGATAGTTTTATTCGTCCTTTCGATCTTGCGAAACCTGGGTTATTACGTTGTGCCGTTGTGCGGTTGAAAGATGCATACACAATGATGATCGTTGATATCCACCACATTATCTGCGATGGTATTTCCCAGGTGATCCTGTTCAATGACCTGATAAAACTGTATAACGGAAGTCAGCTTGCATCATTACCTATACAGTACCGGGACTATGCCGAGTGGGAATACCAGTTCAGAAAGTCTGAGCTGTATATGTCTCAGCGCGAGTTCTGGCTCAATCAGTTTGAGGGTGAGTTACCAGTAACGAACTTTCCGGTTACCGTCGTAAATGCCGGGCCGGATCCTGATGCAGGTGATAATATATTCTTCCGGATAGGCAAAGAGCAACGTGCGTCATTTATGCGTGTATTGCAAGAAGAAGAGATGACGGTATCATCCGGACTGTTTGCAGCCTATTTTATATTTATCGGATTGCTGACTGGTCAGGAAGATGCGATACTGGGGCTGGGCACATCCGGACGTATCCAGCATGAGCTGGAAGAAGTTACAGGTATGTTTGTTAAAACACTGCCAGTACGGTTCCAGCTTGATACTGATCTGACTTTCAGAAAGTTTGCGAAAGCCATCCATCATCATCTGGTAGAGGTAATCAGCCGGCAACAGTTTGACCTGTCTGATATACTAGGCGAGTTAAACGCTTCCAGGAATAAGCGGGTGAACGAACTGTTTAAAGCAGTCTTTGTATATCAGGATTTTGAAGACAGAGCTACTGCGGAACACGCATTATTTGAGCCATATCAGCTGAACAATGCGGCGGCAAAATATCCGGTCACATTATTTGCTTCCGGAAACGGAGAAGGTTATGACTTCCGGTTTGAATATCAATTGTCATATTTCTCGGTAAGAGATGCGGAACTATTGGTAGACAGATTTATAAACCTGTTCAGTAGCATTGCTGCCAATCCGGATATCACACTAGTATCACTGGCAGGTTACAATGCTGTTCCGGACAGCCCTGTGACAGATAATATCATTCTCAACCTTTAGTTAACGCCATCATATGAGTCAACAATCCACGCTGGATCTTTCCGCGTTAAATATAAATAGCAACATTGCTGTAAGGAATTACTGGAAGAACCGGCTGTCTGATTTTCAGATTGTCAGTTACTTCAATCAGCATGCCCCGGCAGCCATACGGAGAGATTCCGTGATGGAAACTCATACTATTGAGGCAGTAGGTTCGCTGACGCGTGAGTTTAATGCGATTGCCGGTTCACCTGCGGCTAAGCATATAGTATTGATGGCGGCCATTGGTGCATTGGCTAATAAGTATACAACTGTTACTGACGTGATGATATTTACGCCAGTGTATGAGAGCGATAGTCAGCACATTGTTCCTTTCAGGATGCATGTGACTGATACGCAGACTTTTGCAGGTGTGGTGACCGCTGTTAAGGACAATCTCGTGAAAGATATGGGTTATGCAAATTTCCCGTTGGAACGGATGTTCGGAAAAGCGCTGGCAGATTTACCACTCTCATCGGCCATAGGCATGCTCACAGATGAATTGCATGTGCAGGAGCAGTTTGCGCATTTGCCAGTTGGCTTATTATTCTGCTTTAACACTAGAAATGGTGCATTGAAGCTGGAATTGAAGTATAACAGTTCAGTTTATACACCAGATCTGGCAGGCACCATTGCTGACCTGTTCTTTAATCTGCTGCAGAAATGTATAGCAGAAAGGCGGGTGTCGCTGAAGGAGATTAGCTTACTGACAGGAGAAGAAAAGGATGCAATCTTTCGTGGTTTAAATAATGGTCAGCAGGAAGCGACATTACTGGCGTCTTACCACCAGGAGCGCATGTGGTTTATTGACTATTTTGAAGCAGGTGATCTGTATACTGCGGGGCCTGTCTATCATAATATTCCTTTGATTATTGAGCTCAAAGATGTTATACAGTCAGCACAGCTGGAAGGGCGTATGCAGCACCTATTGGCCAGATATGAGATACTGAGGACTGTTATTATCAATATTGAAGACAGTATACAGCAACACATACTGGACAAACCTGACTTTCGCTTCCGGAGTCTGGCTGCTGCTTCAGACCAGGAATTGGATAGGTTAACCAGCGATGAGATTAATACGGCGTTTGAATTAGACAAATTGCTGATCAGAGGTACATTGATTAACAAATGGGATGGCGGCCAACGTGTGATCATCGTATTGCACCATGCGGTAGCAGACCGGTTTACTATACATGCACTGACCCGTGAATTGTTTGAGGAGAATACAACACCATTTCTTCCTTATCACAGGTTCTCAGAATGGCAAAAAGAGGGTTTCCGGCAGCTGGAGTTTCACCTGTTTCCTTTCTGGAAACGCATGTTATCAGGTGGTCGCTTGAAAGCACTGGAACTGCCGACAGACAGGGCAAGAGCTAAAATTCATATTTATAAAGCTGGTATCGTTGATATCGCTGTTCCACAGCAGGTAACAACCGAATTGCTGGCTTGTCAGGCTGCAACAGGCATCAGTGCCCGGGTAATCCTGATGGCCATATTCAAAGTACTGTTATACAGATATGCAAGGCACGAGGAGATTGTGATTGGTACCAGTGTAGATAACAGGCACGCGGGGTTGTCCGGCATGATAGGGCCCGTTGCTAACCTGATAGTGATAAGAAGTTTTGTGCCACAAGCAGGTTCCTTTACGGAATATCTTCATCAATTAGCAGAGATCTACGACAGCTGTCTGGCACATAGTGAGATGCCTTTTGATAAACTGGTGGCAGATCTGGCACCGGAAAAAGATATGGCCAGAACGGCACTGTTTGACGTGCTTTACCAGTTTGAGGAACGCACTGCTTTGCCTGCAGGCATCAGCGTTGTCGAAACTAACCTTGGTTATGGTAAATATGATCTTAATCTACTGTTGCAGTTAGATGGAGATGTATTACAGGGTAAGCTGGTCTACAATAGCGAATATTTTGATGCAGACACTGTATCAGCCTTTGCACGGCACTTTTATGAGCTTGCTAACAGTCTGCTGACTGCTCCCGAAGCCAGTTTGTCTTCAGCCCGCCTACTGCCGGTGGAGGAAGAGCAGTCTTTGTTACAATCACTCGATTATAGTGAGGTAGATTTCCCGGTATCGGAGACAGTACATAGTCTGTTTGAAAAGCAGGCCGCTTTGCATGGAGACAGGCCGGCGTTGATCTTCGGCGACCGGACAATGAGTTACGGTGAACTGAATGAAGCCAGCGAGCGCCTGGCCGCCTATCTGCGTAATGCAGGTGTACAACCAGGTGTGATCGTTGGTTTGTTGGTAGATCGGGGTATGGAAACTGTGATAGGCATGCTGGGTATCCTAAAAGCAGGTGGTGCTTACCTGCCTGTTGACGTCACATATCCTGAATCGCGTAAGTCGTACATGGTTGAAGACAGTGGTACGCCGTTGTTGTTAAGTACTAAAGACGTAACGGACGCCGCATCTTATGGTGTGCCGGTGTATTATATAGAAGATGGTATTACCTATGACGGGTCATTGGACAGGACGACTGGTTCCGGTCCTGCAGATCTTTGTTATATTATCTACACCTCCGGCACTACGGGTAATCCGAAAGGAGTGATGGTCGGTCATAGTCATGTGGTACGGCTGTTATTCAATGAAGCGTTTCAGTTTGATTTTAATGAGTCCGATGTATGGACGATGTTTCATAGTCATTGTTTTGACTTCAGTGTATGGGAGATGTATGGGGCATTGTTATATGGAGGTCGTCTTGTGATCATTCCCAGGATAGTGGCACGCGATCCGCTGGCCTACCTGGAATTGCTGGAGAAAGAAGGAGTAACGGTGTTAAATCAGACCCCGTGGTCTTTCTATCAGTTAAGTTCAGGTCCCCGGAAAGATCTTCGGCTTAGGTATGTGATATTTGGAGGTGAAGCGTTGGTGCCGTCTAAGCTGCGTCAGTTTCATGAGACATACCCACAGGTGAAGCTGATCAACATGTTTGGTATTACGGAAACAACCGTACATGTTACCTATAAAGAACTGACCACCGCAGACCTTGATCAGGATGTGAGCAACATTGGGAAACCTATTCCGACACTGTCGTTATATATTCTGGATGAACAGATGCGGCCAGTGCCTCGTGGCGTTTTAGGGGAGCTGTATGTTGGTGGGGCTGGGGTAGCGCAAGGCTACCTGAACAAAGCGGAATTAACCTCCCGTAGATTCATAGATAATCCTTATGGTGCAGGTCTATTGTACCGATCCGGGGATCAGGGGCGTCAGCTGGCCAGTGGAGACGTGGAGTATCTGGGTCGCATTGATAGCCAGGTGAAGATCCGGGGCTTTAGAATAGAGTTGGGAGAGATAGAAAGTCATCTGTCAGGGTACGCTGGCATCAGCTCCAGTGTAGTACACCCGTATGAGGAGTCAGGTGAGAAGAGCCTGGTAGCGTATTATGTGACATCATCAGAGCTGGACCATGGTAGTTTGCGTCAGTACTTATCCAGCAAATTACCGGAGCATATGGTTCCATCCTATTTTATGCGTTTATCGTCATTACCGTTGACCGGTAATGGGAAGATTGACCGCCGGTCATTGCCGGCCCCGGTAATAGGGGAGGAAGATAGCTTTGTACCTGCAGGGGATGAGCTGGAATCGAGGTTGGTAGCTATCTGGTCAGAGGTATTGAAGGTGGAAGAAGAGCGTATCAGTGTTACGCGAAGCTTCTTTGAGCTGGGCGGTCATTCACTGAAGGTGACAATCTTATCAAATAAGATCCAACAGGCGCTTTCAGTATCGGTGCCGGTAAAGGAGATCTTTACGAATCAGGACATCAGAAGTCTGGCAACTTACATTCGCTCCTGCCTTCCTGGGAGTTATTATCCTGTTCCGGTAGCTCCATTGGCAGCGTTATATCCATTATCATCAGCTCAAAAAAGACTCTACTTCCTGTATGAGATGAATCGTGAGTCATTGGCCTACAATATGTTACAGGTGACACGATTGTATGGCCGGGTGGATATCCCTTACCTGACCGCATGTTTTCACAAGTTAATCATGCGGCACGAGAGTTTGCGTACAGCGATTGTGCCGGTAGGTGATAGCGTAATGCAGCAGGTAGCGAACTCGGTTGACTTTACAATCAGTATATATGAAAGCACCGAAGATAGTGCCATGCGCATCATTGAAGGATTCCATCGACCTTTCGATTTAAGCGTGTCTCCGCTTATCCGGGTTGGATTGGTGAAGATTTCTGAAGAAGAGCATCTGTTACTGATGGATATGCATCACATTATCACAGATGGACTGTCACAGATAATACTGATCCGGGAGTTTATGCAGATCTATGCAGGAGAGGCCCTGCCTGCACTTCGTATCGGTTACAAGGATTATGCGGTATGGCAGGAAAGTGAAAGTCAACTGGCAATACGTGCAGACCGCCGGTCTTATTGGCTGGATGTATTCTCAGGAGAGCTGCCAGTATTGACACTGCCACTGGACTATAAGCGTCCGCTCATACCGGGTGACAAAGGCGACGTTGTACGTTTTACGCTTAGCAGGGAAGAGGTAGCCGGTCTTAAGAGTCTGGCTACGGAATCACAGGCAACATTGTTTATGGTAATGTTATCACTGTACAATATACTGTTGTCCCGGCTGAGTAATCAGGACGATGTAGTGGTAGGTATAACAGTCTCAGGACGATACCATGCAGACCTTGAACCATTGACAGGTATGTTTGTCAACACAGTTCCTTTACGGAATTATCCCAGAAGGAACCAGTCATTCATGACTTACCTGGCGGATGTGCGCAGGCGTACGCTTGAAGATCTTGAGCACCAGTCATATCCTTTTGAGTTGCTGGTTGAAGATCTGGCAGTACAACGCGATACGAGCCGTAATCCGTTGTTCGATGTAATGTTTGCGTATGAGAATTTTGACGTGGCCACATTAGCCATACCAGGATTACAGCTTCAGCCATACATCCATAATGAGTTATTGTCCAAGTTTGATATGACGCTAACGGTGACTGAATCAAGCGAAGATTTACACCTGGACTTTGAGTACGCCACAGATTTGTTTAAGCGGAATACAATAGTGCGTTTTGCGACATACTATCAACAAATAGTACGCGCGGTAGTTGATGATCGTAATGTGTTGTTGTCAGATATTGCCATGCTACCGGTAGAGGAAAAGTATGCATTATTACAGGAATTTAATAATACCGGCAGACCGTATGGAGAAGCTACTTTTACAGAAGTTTTCAGCAAACAGGTACAGCATCATGCACAAGCTATTGCCGTAAAGCATCAGTCAGTAGAACTGGATTACCAGACATTAGATGCCAGGTCAAACAGCATAGCGCAATTGCTTATCTCAGCAGGCGCAGTGCCAGGGGCTGTGATTCCTTTATTAATGGATCGTACTATTGATTTGTTAGTATGGATTATAGGTGTTCAGAAGATGGGAGGTGTCTTTATTGCACTTGACACGCGCCATCCGGCAGACCGTATAGCGGGCGTACTGAATGATTGTTCACCTTACCTGCTGGTTACACAGGAAAAGTATGCATCTGGCTTAGGTGTCAATGTAAAGACGATTTTGGCAGATTCAATTTCGGATGAGCTGCCTAATGCTGAAAACTGGCAACCTGTAATCCGATCAGCAGAAGATATCGCATACATCGTTTATACATCCGGATCAACCGGCGTGCCCAAAGGAGTACTTCTGGATCATGCAGGAATGGTCAACCATTTTTATGGACTGCGCGATCTATTACAGCTTACGGCCGCAGACCGGTTCGCACAGACAGCAGAATGTAGTTTCGATATTTATCTCGTCCAGATGTTACTGGCGCTTACAGTTGGTGGGTGTACGCATATTGTGGACAGAGAGGTAATGTTAGATGTAAACCGTCTTTCTGATGAACTGATAGCAGGAGATATAACTATACTTGAGGTTGTACCATCGGTAATCCGCATGTTAGCGAATGCCGGACCTTTACAACTGGGAAAATTGCGGTGCGTTATCTCAACCGGAGAGGCATTGACAAGAGAGCTTGCGCTGGCGTGGTACAGATCCTTCCCTGATATACAGCTGATAAATCTTTATGGACCCGCTGAAACTTCAGATGATGTCAGCTATTATATTGTTCCGAAAGATCTGGAGGAAGAAGGTAGCATCAATCTGCCTGTGGGATATCCATTGCCTAATTTCCACATTCATATACTGGATTCCTCTCTTCGACTTTGCCCGGTCGGAGTAAGTGGAGAGATCTGTATTGCAGGCGTGGGAGTAGGAAAAGGGTATATCAAAGACAGATCTTTAACTGCATCAAAGTTTGTAGTTAATCCATATGCAGCGGATGCAGCATATAGCAGAATGTACCGTACTGGTGACATTGGATACCGGGATGAGCAGGGACTGATTTACCTGAGTGGTCGCGTTGACAACATGATTAAAATCCGTGGAGCCAGAATCGAAGCGGGAGATATAGAGGCACTGTTACAGCAATTTGACAGTATCAGCCAGACGCTGGTGGTATGTCGGGAAAACAGGGAACAAAAATACCTGGTAGCATATTACGCAGCGCCAGCCGAAATAGAGAGTGACCTATTGGCGGGCTATTTATCCGGTAAGTTACCCGAGTATATGGTACCGGCAGCCTATGTTCATTTGACAACATTCCCCCTTACGCTGAGCGGGAAAATAGATAAGCGGGCATTGCCGGAACCGGTTTTTGCGGAAGAAGTATATCAGGCTCCTTCGACAAAAGAAGAAATATTACTCGCTGAAGTCTGGACGAAGATACTCGGGGTTGCCCGCGTCGGCATTGTTGACAATTTCTTCTCTCTCGGCGGAGATTCTATCAAATCCATTCAGATCAGTTCCCGGGTACGTGCTGCCGGGTATGAATTGTCTGTAAAAGACATTTTCGCCAATCAGACAATCAGAGCGTTAGCCAGACGCATGAAGGTATTACGGACGAAAGTTAAGCAGGAGGTTGTGCAGGGTACATCTGTACTCACTCCGGTACAAAAATACTACCTGAACGGTGCAATTGCCGCCAAGGCGCATTACAATCAATCCGTGATGCTGCATTTTCCTGCTGGCATTTCAGGGGATGTAGTAAGACAGATTTTCACTTACCTCCAATTGCATCACGATGCTTTGCGTATTGTTTTGAAAGAAGGTCCGGCTGGGTTACAACTTGATACTAAATCACCTGATCTCCCTATATCTCTGACGGAATATGCATCCTATAGCGAAGATGCCTGCACAGACTTACAAAGCGGTATAGACTTGTTTGCAGGACCGCTGATGAAACTTGGCCTGTTTCATCTTGCAGAGGGTAGTCATCTGCTGATAGTCATACATCACCTGGTGATAGATGGGGTATCCTGGCGTATACTTTTTGAAGATATTACAACATTATACGAGCAGGTGCTGCAGAAGCAACCATTTTCTTTGCCAGGCAGAACAGCGTCATTTCTTTCCTGGGCAGGTCATCTGCAACAGTATATGGCCACTCCTGGTTATCAGAAAGGGCAGTCATACTGGAAAAAATTTGAGAATCATCAGTGCGGAATGATCGCCAGGGATATACCTTCAGGTGAGAATCGTGGTGTTGACGTACGTCATACAGGTTTCTCTGTAGACGAGGTATATACCCGCCAACTACTGAGAGAGGTGCCGGATTCCTTCAGGACTTCAGTAGAAGAGGTATTATTAACCGCTTTTACGGCAGCGGTATCTCTCCAATACGGACAGTCTAAGGTGCGTATTGATCTGGAAGGGCATGGCAGGGAAGACGTAGTCGGGGCGGTAGATGTAAGCCGGACTATCGGCTGGTTTACAAGTGTATACCCAGTCTTGCTGGAACAAAAAGGGAGTAACTGGGGAGATAGGTTACGTAATGTAAAAGAGTCATTGCGTACTATTCCAAATAAGGGAATTGATTACCTGCTATACCGGTCAGCAGACGCTGAACGGTCTGGTATCAGCTTTAATTATCTCGGTCAATTTGATACGGATACATCAAATGAGTATTACCGGATATCCGACCTGGGCAGAGGTTATGATATTGATCCACAACAGACGCGCGAATATGACTGGGACATTACCGGTATGATCAGCGGCGAGGTACTGCATGTCAATATATCATACAGTAGCCTTCAATACGCGGCCGAGACGATACAGGGATTGCTGGGGCATTTTGAAGCATGCCTCCTGGCAATCATTAACTATTGCCTGGATAAAACGCATGCAGCACTCAGTCCGTCAGATCTCACGGGCAACAACATTTCTATGGAGGTGCTGGACCAGCTGCAATCACAATATGCATTGCAGGATATTTATCCGTTATCGCCTATGCAGGAAGGGATGTTGTTTCATACCCTGTATGACAGCGAAGCAGATCATTACTTTGAGCAAATCTGCTATAACCTGGACGGTAAGCTAAATGTGCGGGCAGTAGAAAACACTTTGCAAGCCTTAACATCCCGTTATGATATTTTAAGAACAATCTTTTTGTATGAGGGCTACGACCAGTTGTTGCAGGTTGTTCTCAAAGAGAGAACGGTGGATTTTTCATTCCTTGACATGCGGAGAGCATGTTTGGAGGAGGGGGCGGCAGTCGTAGTTGCGCGATGTCAGGAGCAGGATAAGCAGCGGAAGTTTGTGCTCAACAGGGATGTTTTAATGAGATTGACGATTGTGCAGACAGCAGCTGATACATATAGATTTATATGGAGTATGCATCATATCCTGATGGACGGATGGTGTATGGGACTGTTGATCAGGGATTTTAATGAACTGTATGATGCTGCAGTGAAAGGACGTCGTCCTGCATTGGAGCCTGTACAGCCTTATGCGGCGTACATTAAATGGTTGGAAGAACGCGATCCAAAGGTAGGACTTGCCTACTGGGACAATTACCTGAAAGGATATGATCTGCCAGCAGGCTTACCTAAGAAGGGCATTTCTTCTGGCGGTAATGCATTTGTTCCTTCCAGTCAGCTGTTGACATTACAGGATGCACAGGCAGCTTCGCTGAATGAGCTTTCGGTAAAATATGGTGTAAGCGTTTATACAATTCTTCAATGTATCTGGGGCTTTTTACTACAGTTTTACAATGACAAGGATGATGTAGTCTTTGGATCTGTGGTGTCGGGCCGGCCAGCAGAAGTGGAGGGAATAGAATCAATGCTTGGGCTGTTTATCAATACCGTACCCGTACGTATCTATACGTCCGGCGAAGATAGCATCAGTGATGTGTTCCAACGTGTTCAGCGGCAGTTGCTGGACAGTGAGGAGTACCATTATAATACCTTGCCGGATATACAAAGCAGAAGCGAATTAGGCAGGCAATTGTTAGATCATATCCTGATTTATGAGAATTACCCGGTATCCGAAGAGGTAGGTAGCAACAGCAGTGATTACCGCATAAGTGATATGCATGTTTTTGAGCAGACGAATTATGATTTATCGGTAGTTATTGTACCTGGAACACCATTTACTATTCGATTCGATTATAACAGCGGTATTTATAGCGAGCAGCTTATCGGACAGGTAATGATGCATCTTGAGCAGCTGATGACTGTAGTAGTCAATGATCCATCCCTGCGAGTGAAAGAGCTATCGCTGTCAACCGATCTGGGTAATTATAACAATACAGCTAAGGCATTTGAAGAAGAGCTGTCTATCATTGCCTTGTTTGATCAGCAGGCGGCCAGAACACCTGATGCTATAGCGATAGAGCACGAAGGAAAGGCGATAAGCTATGCAGCATTACAGTCGCTGTCTAATGGTATAGCCGCAGCCTTATCAACAGCTGGTATTCAAGAGGGAGACCTCGTAGGTGTGTTACTGGACCGCGAACCGGGATTTGTGTACAGTGTGCTGGGTATTCTCCGGCTGGGGGCTGCTTATATACCCGTGGATACCACCTATCCATCCGGCAGAATAGCTGGCATATTTACAGATGGACAAGTGAAAGCTGTAATAACCGGTGAGGCCTATGCCGGTCAATGTGAAGGTTTCCGGGTACTCGTCCTGGAGGATCTTGCCATGGATAGCAAGGCAGTACAGCCTGTGCTTGCAGGAGGGGACCGACTGGCATATATGATATATACATCCGGCTCTACAGGTGTACCGAAAGGAGTAATGATCTCTCATCGGTCACTGGTGAACTACATCACCTGGGCAGCAGGGCTATATATCAAATCAAGTCCGGCGGTATTTGCATTGTATACCTCCGTGTCTTTTGATCTGACGATTACAAGTTTATTTACGCCATTAGTTACAGGTGGTCGTTTATTGCTGTACAGCAGTCACGATCCTTTATTGCTGGAAGAAGTGATAAAAGATGCGCGTCTGACTGTTCTGAAAATGACACCATCGCATCTGAAGTTATTATCAGAGATATCAATACCTGCAGGCCACTCGCTGGAGACGTTGATAGTAGGTGGGGAGCAGCTGGAAAGCCGGGTAGCTGCGGCAGTATACAACCAGTTTGAGGGTCGGGTATCGATTTATAATGAGTATGGTCCGACGGAAGCAACAGTAGGCTGTATGTACTACGTATACCAGCCGTCAGACGAGTATGTCAATGTGCCCATAGGTTACCCTGCCGCCAATACACAGATCTACTTGCTGGACCGCTATCAACGCCCGGTACCAGCAGGAGCTGTAGGTGAGTTGTACATAGGAGGTGCGGGTGTAGCCCAGGGCTATTATGGTAAAGCATCACTGACAGCGGAAGTATTCATACCGAATCCGTTTATGCCCGGCACATTGATGTACCGTAGTAAGGATACGGGGATCTATGATGCAGGTTGTGGTCTGCTGTTCACGGGGCGTAGCGATAGTCAGCTGAAAATCCGCGGATACCGGATAGAACCCGGTGAGATCGTACACCATGTATGTCAGCATGCCGGGATCCGTGAAGCGGTTGTATTGGAACGTCATCAGCAACTGGTATGTTATTATGTATCGGAAGAAGCGTGTGAGATCACACTGGGTGATGTATTACCAGCATATATGATACCGTCCCATTATGTGCATCTGGTGTCGTTACCGCTGACAAGTAATGGTAAGCTGGATACGGGAGCGTTACCAGACCCTGTTGGAGGTATGGATGAATATGAATCACCGTCGGCAGGTACTGCACAGCAGCTGGCAGATATCTGGGCAGACATACTGAAGATCGAGGTGTCTTCGATCAGTGCCAAGGCTAACTTCTTCACACTGGGAGGTCATTCACTGAATGCGCTGACACTGAGAAACAGGATCTATCATGCTTTTAATGTGCATATGAGTCTCAAGGAGCTATTTGAATACAATACGATAGAGCATGCTGCTGAGTATATTGACAATGAGCTATGGGTAAAGCAGCAGCAGAAGCAGAAGAATTTGTCGGATGAAGAATATTTAATTGATTAACGGATTGTAATTTTCTTATGAACGCTATTATCTCGAAACTCAGAAAGCTGGGAGTTGAATTAAAGCTTGTCGATAATAAACTTAAAGCAAGTGCTCCCAATGGTGTGCTTACCAGGGAGCTGCTAGAAGAGATCAAGCAGCATAAAGACTCCCTGATTAGCTATATTAACGGAATTGCCGGTAAGGAGGATATTGATTATCCAGTGCCGGTAGCCGATAAGGATAGCTATGCGCTTTCATCAGCCGCCAGAAGATTATACTTTCTGTATGAAATGGACAGGCTTTCGCTGAGTTATAACATGCTGCAGGTGATAAGGCTTCAGGGACAACTGGACAGAGCCCGTATTACCCAGTCTCTTAACTCACTGTTGGAAAGGCACGAAGGATTACGTACTTATTTTGAAATAGCCGATGGCGTACCTGTGCAGAAGATTGCGCAGAATATAACCCTTAATATTGCGATATGCGATAATGTAGAGCAGTTCAGAAAGCCATTTGATCTCTCGAAGGCACCATTGATAAGGGTGGGACTTACGCAGATCTCAGCTGAAGAACACCTGTTGATGATTGATATGCATCATATCATAACTGATGGTGTTTCACAGGAGATACTGATTAATGACTTTATGCAGTTATATGTGGGTCAGGAATTGGCTCCTTTGAAACTACAGTATAAGGATTACTCAGAATGGCAGCAAAGAAGGATGCAGTCTGTGGATATGATCAATCATCAGGCATTCTGGAAAACCGTATTCGCAACGCCTCCGCCTGTGCTGGAATTACCGGTAGATTTCCCCAGACCACCTGTTCGCAGTACCGAGGGCGCTATATGTTCATTTGAGCTGGACACTGCTACGACAGCAGCCCTCAGACAACTGGCTGCCGGGAATGAGGTGACTATGTTTATGATGCTGCTGGCGCTGTATAATATTCTGCTGGGCGCTTTAAGCTCCCAGGATGATATTGTAGTTGGTACGCCTGTTACCGGACGTACACATCCTGAATTGGAAAATATTATAGGCATGTTTGTTAACATGCTTCCTATCAGGAATTACCCCTCTGGAAAAATGCCTTTTTCAGCATTTCTTACTACCGTAAAACAACGCGTATTAGGCTGTCTGGACCATGAAGAATATCAGTACGAACAAATGATAGATGATTTGAAGATTGTTCGTAATCTGCAACGGAATCCATTATTCGACGTAGTATTTACTTACGAAAGTGCAGATGCTGCAGTCCTGGAAATGCCGGGGTTACAATTGTCTTCGTATGATACAGGAAAAGTTGTATCAAAGTTTGATCTTACTTTGTCTGTAAACGAGTCGGTAGATCATATACGTCTGAGTATAGAATATAACGCACAGTTATTTCAACAGTCAACGATTCAGGAATTTGCCGGGTATTTCAAACAGATCGTTAGCAGCGTTATCGCTGATCCTAATAGGACTATATCAAGTATACGTCTATTGACAGCGGCGCAGGAACATCAGCTGCTGCAATCACTTGATTTTAGTGAGGTAGCTTTTCCAGTATCGGAGACAGTACATAGTTTATTTGAAAAGCAGGTCGCTTTGCATGGAGACAGGACGGCGTTGATCTTCGGCGACCGGACCATGAGTTACAGTGAACTGAATGAAGCCAGCGAGTGTCTGGCCGCCTATCTGCGTAATGCAGGTGTACAACCAGGTGTAATTGTTGGTTTGCTGGTAGATCGGGGTATGGAAACCGTGATAGGCATGCTGGGTATCCTAAAAGCAGGTGGTGCTTACCTGCCTGTTGACGTCACCTATCCTGAATCGCGTAAGTCGTACATGGTTGAAGACAGTGGAACGCCGTTGTTGTTAAGTACTAAAGACGTAACGGACGCCGCATCTTATGGTGTGCCGGTGTATTATATAGAAGATGGTATTGCCTATGACGGGTCATTGGACAGGACGACTGGTTCCGGTCCTGCAGATCTTTGTTATATCATCTATACCTCCGGGACTACGGGTAATCCGAAAGGAGTGATGGTCGGTCATAGTCATGTGGTACGGCTGTTATTCAATGAAGCGTTCCAGTTTGATTTTAATGAGTCCGATGTATGGACGATGTTTCATAGTCATTGTTTTGACTTCAGCGTATGGGAGATGTATGGGGCATTGTTATATGGAGGTCGTCTTGTGATCATACCCAGGATAGTGGCACGCGATCCGCTGGCCTACCTGGAAGTGCTGGAGAAAGAAGGGGTAACGGTGTTGAATCAGACCCCGTGGTCTTTCTATCAGTTAAGTTCAGGTCCCCGGAAAGATTTTCGGCTTCGGTATGTAATATTTGGAGGTGAAGCGTTGGTGCCTTCTAAGCTGCGTCAGTTTCATGAGACATACCCACAGGTGAAGCTGATCAACATGTTTGGTATTACGGAAACAACCGTACATGTTACCTATAAAGAACTGACCACCGCAGATCTTGATCAGGATTTGAGCAACATTGGGAAACCTATTCCGACACTGTCGTTATATATTCTGGATGAACAGATGCGGCCAGTGCCTCGTGGCGTTTTAGGAGAGCTGTATGTTGGTGGGGCTGGGGTAGCGCAAGGCTACCTGAACAAAGCGGAATTAACCTCCCGTAGGTTCATAGATAATCCTTATGGTGCAGGTCTGCTGTACCGATCCGGGGATCAGGGGCGTCAGCTGGCCAGTGGGGACGTGGAGTATCTGGGTCGCATTGATAGCCAGGTGAAGATCCGGGGCTTTAGAATAGAGTTGGGAGAGATAGAAAGTCATCTGTCAGGTTACGCTGGCATCAGCTCTAGTGTAGTACATCCGTATGAGGAGTCAGGTGAGAAGAGCCTGGTGGCGTATTACGTGACATCATCAGAGCTGGACCATGGTAGTTTGCGTCAGTACTTATCCAGCAAATTACCGGAGCATATGGTTCCATCCTATTTTATGCGTTTATCGTCATTACCGTTGACCGGTAATGGGAAGATTGACCGCCGGTCATTGCCGGCCCCGGTAGTAGGGGAGGAAGATAGCTTTGTACCTGCCGGGGATGAGCTGGAATCGAGGTTGGTAGCTATCTGGTCAGAGGTATTGAAGGTGGAAGAAGAGCGTATCAGTGTTACGCGAAGCTTCTTTGAGCTGGGCGGCCATTCACTGAAGGTGACAATCTTATCAAATAAGATCCAACAGGCGCTTTCAGTACCGGTGTCGGTAAAGGAGATCTTTACCAATCAGGACATCAGAAGTCTGGCAAGTATAATCCGTTCCAGGATACCTGAGCAGCATATACCGATTGATCCTGCGTTACCGGCAATAGCTTATCCTTTATCCTCAACCCAAAGGAGGCTTTATTTCCTGTATGAACTCAATCGTCAGTCGTTAGCCTACAATATGTTACAGGTGACACGATTATATGGCCGATTGGATATCCCATACCTGACTGCATGTTTTCACAAGTTAATCATGCGTCACGAGAGTTTGCGTACAGCGATTGTTCCGGTAGGTGATAGCGTAATGCAGCAGGTTGCGAACTCGGTTGACTTTACAATCAGCATATATGAGGGAACAGAAGATAGTGCAAGGCAGATTATTGAGGAGTTTCATCATCCTTTTGATATTGGTAAGTCACCACTTATTAGGGTTGGATTAGTAAAGATCTCTAAAGAAGAGCATCTGTTACTGATGGATATGCATCACATCATCACAGATGGACTGTCCCAGATAATACTGATACGGGAGTTTATGCAGATCTATGCAGGAGAGACCCTGCCTGCACTTCGTATCGGTTATAAGGATTATGCAGTATGGCAGGAGAGCGAAAGGCAATTAGCAGTACGTGGCAACAATCGGGCTTATTGGCTGGATGTATTCTCAGGAGAAGTGCCAGTGTTAACACTGCCATTTGACTATAAACGTCCTCAGATATTAGGAGATAAGGGTGATACTGTTCAATTTGCATTGACCCGGGAGGAAGTGTCGGCATTGAAGAGAATTGCTGCGGAATCACAGTCCACATTATTTATGGTGATGTTGTCTTTGTACAATATATTGTTATCCCGGTTAAGTAATCAGGATGACATTATCATCGGAACACCTGTATCAGGGCGTTACCATGCGGACCTGGAAGGTTTGGTAGGTATGTTCGTGAACACCATTGCCTTACGTAATACTGTTACTGGCGACGCCACATTTAAAGACTTTCTACTGCATATACGGGAAAATACGCTGAAGCATTTCGAGCACCAGTCTTATCCATTTGAATTATTGGTGGATGACCTCTCTTTGGACAGAGATACAAGTCGGAATCCATTGTTTGATGTCATGTTTGCTTATGACAATCCTGATGATACAGTGCTGGAGATACCGGGTTTGCGGTTGCAGCCGTATTTACATAAAGAGCATTTCGCCAAATTTGATCTGACACATACTGTTAGTGAATCGGTAGATGATTTGCACCTAAGTTTTACCTATTCAACTGAGCTCTTTGATAAGAGTACGATAGATCGATTTGTTGTCTATTACAAGAATATTGTGCGAACTATTGTCAACGATCCTGCCATCCTATTGTCGGATATCAGGATATTGAGTGAGGAAGAACATTTGGCTTTATATAAGGGTGTCATTGAAGCTCCTGTTGAAGATGTGTCCGTGATAACGTTGTTTAATCGTTGTGTAGTTGCAGCACCAACATCAATAGCGCTCGAATATCGTGACAAGGAGATAACATATCAGGAACTGGATCGGTTGTCCGATCAATTTGCAACTCAACTTAATATGTCTGGAATTGGCGTAGGGGATCTGGTAGGTATTATGTTAGACCGGGAACCATTTCTTATAGCAGCAATCTTAGGCGTATTAAAAGCAGGCGCAGCTTACGTGCCTGTTGATATTGACTACCCGATGAATAGGGTGATAACTATTTTTGAAGAGGCGGGTGTGAAAACAGTCATTAGCCGTTCAAGGTTTATAAATGTATGGGAACAAGGGGGACTGATCAACGTAGATAATTACGTTCATGATGCCCCTGGTGAGAAGTTAACTTCATTGCCTGATAGTGATGGCCTTGCCTATGTAATATATACATCCGGCTCAACAGGAGTGCCTAAAGGTGTGATGATTAATCACCGGTCACTTTTAAATTACCTCACCTGGGCATTACGACGTTACTCCGGTAGCACTGCCGATGTTTATTCATTACACACATCCATCGCTTTCGACCTGACCGTGACGAGTCTATTTATGCCCCTGATTTCAGGAAATAGGCTGGTTCTGTATGATAACGAAGATAGTGGTGCTATGTTACTTGAGCAGGTGATTAAGGCTAATCGCAGCACGATCCTGAAGATGACCCCATCTCATCTGAAAATACTGGCAGAAATTCCAGTTGGAGATTCTAATGTTTTGCATACACTGATAGTAGGAGGAGAGCAGCTTGAAAGCCGCGTTGCGGCAGCCATTCACGTAAGATTCGGCGGGCGCGTAAAAATTTACAATGAGTATGGGCCTACAGAGGCGACCGTTGGTTGTATGTGTTATCAGTATAACCCTAATGATGACAGTGTAAATGTGCCAATCGGGTATCCGATTGATAATATGCGGATTCACCTGTTAGACAGATATATGCATCCTGTGCCGGTTGGAGTAGAAGGTGAAATCTACATTTCAGGTGTTGGACTTGCTAATGGCTATTACAAGCAGGAAGAATTGACAAGTTCAGCGTTTATATCTTCTCCATTGCACGGATACGGGCGGATGTATCGGAGTAATGATGTAGCGGTATATCATCCTGAATATGGACTTATTTATCACGGAAGACGGGATAGTCAGCTTAAGCTTCGCGGTAATCGTATAGAGCCGGAAGATATTGTTACCCAGTTGTGTCAACATGAACATATTAGTGAAGCAGCTATATTGGTAAAAGAGGTTGAGACAGACCCGTTGCTAGTCTGCTACTATTTAGCCATTACGCCCTTGGAGGCGCATGGAATCAAAACGTTCCTACGCCATAGATTGCCTGAGTATATGATACCGTCTTTCTTTGTTCATCTTACGAGTTTGCCGCTGACGGTTAACGGTAAGCTGGATACGATCGCTTTACCAGGATACCGCATAGAAGAATTGGCTGTAAGGCAGCTGCCTGTCAGCCAGCTACAACGGGAACTTGCAGGTATTTGGTCAGACGTGTTGGGAGTCGATATTGGTCAGATAGGTGTGAATATGAATTTCTTTGATCTTGGAGGAAATTCTATCAGGCTGGTAAGGATGGTTAACAGGATCAATACACATTTTCAGGTGCAGCTTCCTGTAGCCAGTGTATTCAGGTTTCCAGTAATAGCGGCCATTGCAGAACATTTGCAAGGTCACGATACATCTCAGGAGTCTGACGAAGATGATGGAATACAGCATATGCAGGAAACCCTTGACATATTAAATCAAATTGGATAGTAGTATGGAAAAATATACAGGTTTAGAAATAGCAGTTGTAGGACTTTCCGGAAGATTTCCTGGCAGTGCCAACATAAGTGAATATTGGGAGAATCTCAAGGGTGGAAAAAATTGTATTACGACTTTCACCGATGAGGAATTGTCGGCTGCCGGCATTTCATCCATGTTACTGGAAAATCCTCATTACGTAAAAGCAAATGCCTTTCTGGCAGACAAACAATACTTTGATGCGGCTTTTTTCAACTATACGCCTGATGAGGCGGAATTGATGGATCCACAAATACGACTTTTTCATGAATGTTGCTGGAATGCTTTAGAGGATAGTGGTTATGTAAGTGATGACCCGTCTGTGAAAATAGGATTATTTGGCAGTGGTACACCCAATGTTAATTGGGAGCTATATGCGCGGTTAAAGAACAGGAGTGCTCAGGTAGATGACTTTGCCGCTTCACATCTGAGAATGGTAAGTTTTCTTTGTACGACAGTGGCTTACAAACTAAACCTGCGTGGGCCAGCTGTATTTGTGCAGACAGCTTGTTCTTCTTCACTTGTAGCAATTGTTCAGGCATGTAATAGCTTATTACTTGGGGAATGTACCATGGCATTGGCCGGAGGTGTCAGTATCGCTAATGATAGTATCAGAGGTTACCTTTATAAAGAAGGACTGATTTACTCGAGAGATGGAAAGAACAGAGCGTTCGATAGTGCGGCAAGTGGAACGGTCGGAGGAGAGGGTGTTGGAGTGGTAGCGCTTAAGAGGTTGAAGGATGCGCTTAATGCTGGTGATCATATTCACGCCGTAATCCGTGGTGCGGCAACTAACAATGACGGCAGCGCCAAGGCTGGTTTTACTACACCAGGTGTGAAAGGTCAGGCCGATGTTATCCGCAGAGCAATCAAAATGTCAGGAGTACATCCAGATACTATCAGCTATGTTGAAACGCACGGAACTGCAACTAATCTGGGTGATCCGGCAGAGATAGCTGCGCTTAATGAAGCTTTTGTAAGTCTTGGCGGTACGTTGCAAAAACATTGTGCCATTGGGACTGTAAAAAGTAATATAGGGCATTTGGATAGTGCAGCGGGTGTGGCAGGTTTCATAAAAACAGTTCTGTCATTGAAACACAAGCAGCTACCCGCCAGTTTGCACTTTGAATCAGCAAATCCCAAAATTCCCTTTGATCTGGGTCCGTTTTATGTAAATGCTTATTTATCTGACTTGAAGAAGGATGGGAAACCTTTAAGAGCGGGTGTAAGTTCGTTTGGAATTGGTGGCACGAATGCGCATGTAGTGCTGGAGGAAGCTCCCACTTCAGTAGCCGGTACAGGTAGCCGGGAACATCAGCTGTTGCTTTTTTCCGCTAAGACTCCTTCTGCATTAAGAAATAATATTGACACATTCCGTCAGTTTCTGAACAGGCAAGAAGATATTAACATAGCAGACGTAGCCTATACTTTGCAGAAAGGCAGGAGCCGGTTCAGATACAGGCAAGCCCTGACAGTTAATAGCCGGGAGGGAGCATTGATCTCCCTGGAAGCGGGGCATGGAGAAAACTATGAGTCTTTAGGAACACAGGAAGATTACCAGGAGATAATATTTATGTTTTCTGGTCAGGGAGCTCAGTATGCAAATATGTGCAGGGACCTGTATCAAAAGGAACCTGCATTTAAAGGGAAAGTGGACGAATGTTTGCAAATTGCTGCGCAATTCACCAATGTTGATTTACATAGCATTTTGTTCCCCAACGATATCAATGGCAATGACATAAAGGAAACTGAATATGCACAGCCACTTTTATTTATTATATCCTACGCGTTGGCGCAACAGCTAATACATTGGGGAATCCGTCCTGCAAGTATGATCGGTCATAGTATTGGTGAATATGTTGCGGCGGCACTTAGTGGAGTTTTGAGCCTGACAGATGCTATCCGGATTGTTATACGCCGTGGCCAACTAATGAGTGAGGCGGAAAAGGGCGCTATGCTTAGTCTGTCGATGTCAGAGCAACAGGTGCGAGAATTACTGCAATATCACAATGACTTGGAGATTGCTGTTATTAATAGTGCGTCGTCAGTTGTAGTTTCCGGCACCGAAAATGCGATTAGGGAATTTGAAGCCGACCTGACTAAAGCTGGCCGTCAGGCAAAACGGTTACATACCTCTCATGCTTTCCATTCTAAACTAATGGAAGGAGTGCTTGCTGAATTTGAGAAAGAGTTTAAGAATGTCACCTTTGGAACTCCTAGTATACCTTATATATCAAACGTTACCGGACAGCCGGTGACATTTGAGCAGATCAGTCGTCCGGGGTACTGGTCCCAGCATTTGAGGAGTACAGTACAATTCTCCGCAGGAATTGACTATTTGCTTGAGAAAGGGCCGGCTGTGCTAGTAGAAGTTGGCCCCGGCAGATCTCTGTGCAATTATGTGCAGGAGAGCCTGTCTATGCAACCGGTACATCGTGTAGTGAATACGGTAAGACAGATCAAGCAAGTCAGAAACGATCAGGAATATCTGATAAGTAAAGTCGGTCAGTTGTGGGGATTGGGCGTATCTATTCAATGGGACAATTTTTATAGTACAGAAAAGAGGAAACGCGTGTCCGTGCCCGGATATGTTTTTGATAAAACAGCCTACACTGCCGATGTTGATGCAGAAAAGCTTATTGTGGAGCAATTGGCAGGGCAGATTCCTTCTTCAGAAGTGCATATTAATGCTGCGTATTGGGAAAGCAGTCTGGCTCCCAATGCAGCAACACCCATCATTAACGACACCTGCCTGATCATTGCAGGATATGAAAATTTCAGTTTAGCGCTAAAAGCCGCTTTGCATAAGGCCGGGACAAATATTGTAATGGTGCAGCCAGGAAAGGATTGTGTACGGTTTAGTGATCATTCCTGGGAAGTTGATTTTGACTCTGCCGCTGCATGGGATGATTTATTTCAACAACTGGCGCTAGAGTTTGCACCTATAGGAAAGATTTTTTATTGCGCTTCATTAGACGATCATACGGAGGATGCTGATTTTGAGGCAATATCGCCTCTATTAAGTAAAGGTTATGTTGGTCTGGGGCTGTTGGCTGGTGCTATTGCAAGAGCCAGGTTTACGCATTCTGTGCAGATAGTGGTGGCAGGCAATCATCTGGCAGGCGTGATGGATGCTGACCAGGTAAATCCATTAAAATGTGCCATTCATGCACCCGCGAAAATTATCCCCGTGGAACAGCAGAATATTCGGTGCAGGGTTATAGATATTCCGTATCCATTTTCTACTGATGTGGCTTTGCAACAACATGTATCGTTATTAATAAATGAGTTACATCATTATGCGGATGACGTTTTCGTGGCCTATAGATATGGTCAACGTTGGACGCCATCTTTTAAGACCTTTGTGCCAAATGAGAGCTATGCTTCCGGCGTTCAAATCGTAGCTGGGAATACATATCTGGTAACCGGAGGTACTGGTGGTATGGGATTTTCAGTTGCAAGGGATATTGTGATGGAACACGATGCAAATGTGGTGATCGTACACAGGTCTTCCATAGAAAATAGGACAGAAGTATTGCAGTCCATGGAAGAAATGAGAGCGACAGGGCATCAGGTGACGTTATTCCAGGCAGATATAGCAGATGAAGAGCAGGTACAATTGTTTTTTGATTTCCTGCAATCCAAAGGTATTGCTGTGAATGGCCTGATCTGGGCAGCAGGAGAAGTTGATTTTGGAGGTATTATGATGAATCGTGACGGAAAGGGCTTAATGCAGTATGTTAGATCTAAGATTCATGGGCTGTTACTTTTTGAAAAGTATCTTAATTTTTCTCAGCTGGATTTTCTGGCCTTGTTTTCTTCAGTTGGCAATGTCTTGTATCAGTCCAAATTCGGTCAGGTCGCTTACAATGCTGCAAATGAGTTTTTGCAGGCTTACGCCCGCTACATTCATCGGAAGAGCAGTGTGCATGCATTTACGATTAATTGGTGTGATTGGCTGGATGTCGGTATGACCTTCAAAACCAGGGTCAGAGAAACTGGTATCCACGATACAATTGCGGTGAACGCACTTATCGCGGATGCAATTTACCCGTCTGAGGGTATCCGTGTATTTCATCAATGTCTGGGACAGAGGCTTCCGGTTGCGACAATTTCTAAAGGCAGTCTGAAATATCAGATAAGACGACATCAGCATGCTACTCTAACTAATGTTGTTGGTGAAACACCAGCGCCTATTCTTGCTATACAGAATACTTCAGATTATCAAAATGCTATTCTTCAGATATTTGGAAGCTTCTTTGGTAAATCCGACATAAGACCGCAAGACAACTTTTTTGAGTTGGGCGGTGACTCTCTGAAGGGAATGATCTTGTTAGCGAGGTTAAACAAGGAACTGGGCTTAAATTTTACTATTGGTGACCTTTACCAATATCCAACTGTGCAGCAATTGGCAGATTCCAGACAAAACTACGAGACAAATAACGTGCTTCGACATATACCAGTTGCGCCGCCTCAGCGTGATTATGTGCTGTCTTCTGCTCAAAAGCGATTATTCTTTCTGCAAATATTGGAGGATAATAGAGAAGTATATAATGAGACGCAGGTATTCTGGATGCATGGCAGGTTAGATAAGAAGAAAATTGAACAGACGTTCATCAGATTGATTCAGCGGCATGAGAGCTTGCGTACTGCTTTTATATTTGACAATGATATGCCGCGCCAAATAGTGATGGACGATTTTGATTTTAGCGTAACGGCGCTGGAGAGTACAGATGGAGATCTTCAGTCAATGATTCGGGCATTTGTACAGCCATTTGATTTATCAATTGCTCCGTTGATCAGGGTTGGCATCATGACTCATAGTGAAGAACAGCATCTGGTGATAATTGATTCGCATCATATTGTTGCAGATGGTGTGTCACAAGGCGTGATGGTCAGTGACTTTATGAAATTGTATAATGATCACGTATTGCCACCGTTGAAGCTTCATTACAAAGACTATTCAGAGTGGCAACAAGGAGAGTTAATGCAATCTGTATTACAAGAGCAGCGTGTGTTCTGGATGAAGGAGTTTGCAGACGAAATACCTGTATTGGAACTCCCGGTCGATTTTCCGCGTCCAATGACTAGAAGCCATGTTGGCGGCTTTCTTGACTTCGAGCTGTCACCTGTAGTAACAGGCCAGCTTAAGCAAATCGCTGATAGGGAGAATGTTTCTATGTTTATGCTGTTACTGGCGGTGTATAATGTTTTATTGTCAAAACTCAGTGGCAGCGAAGATATAATCATAGGTACTTCTACAGCGGGTCGTCCTCATGCAGATCTGGAACAGATGGTGGGGATGTTTGTTAATTCGTTAGTGTTGAGGAACAAGCCGGCAAGTGGATTGTCGTTCCGCGAATTTCTTCAACATGTAAAGGTACATACACTGCTTTGCTTTGCAAATCAGGATTATCAATACGAGACACTGATTGAAGACCTCAAAATTGACAGAGATACCAGTCGTAATCCGCTTTTCGACGTAGATTTCGTATATCAGAATTTTGAAGGCAGGAAACTTGAACTTGAAGGTATGATATTGGAGTCCTATCATCATGGGGTAGGTATGTCCAAATTTGACCTGACATTATCTGCTTTTGAAGTGGACGACAAGTTAGCCTTAAATTTTGCCTATGCTGCTGAATTATTCCGTGATTCCACAATCCAGCGTTTTGCGAATTATTTCAATGAGGTAATTGAAGACATTGTGTCAAATCAGGACATTTTACTGGCAGATATTAATATCCTTCCAGAAGAAGAAAGGAATCAGATTCTATATCAGTTTAATGATACTGACCGTAGTTATCCGACGGAGACATTTATAGACCTATTTAAGGAAAATGTGCTCCGGTTCCCTGCTAAAACAGCCGTAATTCATCATTCTGAAATACTAACGTACGAGGAGTTAGATACATTGTCGGATAGGCTTGCAGGCTTCATCCAGTCAAAAGAACTGGCAGGGGGAACAGTTATACCATTACTTATGGATCGAGGTATTCAGCTATTAGCCTGGATGCTCGCGGTGCAAAAGTCAGGTCACGTCTTTGTTTCTCTTGACACCAGACAACCAGGGGAGCGTATAGCGAGGATTTTGGAAGCGTGTAACCCTGGAATCATCATTACGACGCAGCATCATACCAATTTACTTCATACTGTGATTCCAGTAATATTGGCAGAAGAAGTTGATGCTAATGTAGAATATCCTTTGCGGCCGTCAGAGGTCACACCAGATATGATTGCTTATCTCGCATTTACTTCGGGTTCTACGGGTATGCCGAAAGGGGTTTTATTGCATCATGGAGGAATGATGAATCACTTTTATGGTTTGAATGAAATACTGTCTATGACAGCTGACGATTGTATGGCACAGACTGCTGAATGTAGTTTTGACGTCTATGTTGTACAGATGCTGCTCGCTTTAACAGTTGGAGGTTCTACCCATATTATTGATCGCGATGTAATGTTAGATCCTGAGAGACTTTCCGCAGTTGTGACGACGGGTAATATTACGGTTCTTGAGGTTGTGCCATCCGTGATTCGCTCCATGTTGGGTAGTTTGCCGTTAGGCCGGCTCCGCTGGATGATTTCTACAGGAGAGGCATTAAATCGGGAATTAGCTGTAGCATGGTATAAACACTATCCTGCAATTAGATTGTTGAATGCCTATGGACCAGCAGAGACATCTGACGATGCAACCTATTATATTATACCTGCCGATCTGCCGGAGACAGGTATTGCTGCTCTGCCTATAGGTACACCTCTGCCGAATTTCCACGTGTACGTACTTGATGCGCACCGGCATTTGTGTCCTGTGGGCGTAAAAGGAGAAATATGTATAGCCGGTCCAGGAGTCGGAAAAGGCTATCAGGGTGATGCAGCACTAACTGCATTGAAGTTTGTGCCAAACCCAGTAATCACCAGACCTGGATATAACACATTGTATCTTACCGGAGATGTCGGATATCTGGACCATGACGGAAACATAGTGCTTGCCGGTCGTAGGGATACAATGGTTAAAGTAAGGGGCGCTAGAATTGAAACCGGCGAGATTGAACAGGCGCTGCTGCAATGGGAAGGTATAAAGGATGCTGTAGTAGTGAGTAAAGATCATCAGGGAAATCAATATTTGGTTGCCTACTATGCTGCGGAGACTCAGTTTGATAAGTTATTACTGCAACAACATCTAGCGGCACGTCTACCAGATTACATGATACCAGCTATATGTGTACATATGCAGCGCTTTCCTGTCACCCTTAACGGAAAGGTAGACAAACGTGCATTACCTGAGCCGGTTTTGGATATTGATCCGCATACAGAGGGGCCGATTGACGAGATTGAGGAAACGTTAATTGAGATGTGGGCGGAGCTACTGAAATTGGATAAGTCCGTTATCAGTATAAACCACGGCTTTTTTGAATTAGGAGGAAACTCAATCCATATAATTGCCCTGAACAAGCGGGTCAACAAGGCATTTTCCTGTAAAATCTCTGTTGCTAATATGTTCCGGTTGCCCACAATTGCCAGTATGGCTGATTTTATTCGCAAAGGTGATTATCAGCTAAGCCATCAGGCAGCGAGAGTAGATGAAGCTTTCCTTGAGGCTACAGCAAATCTGAGCCTGTTTAACGAAATCCTTAATAAACCCTGATTTCTAGTATATGACTGCACAAAAATCATCTGAATCGAAGAAATATACCGGGCTGGAAGTCGCAGTTATTGGTATGTCCGGGAGGTTTCCTGGGGCACCTGACCTGGCTGCGTACTGGGATAATCTGAAGAAGGGCATCGAATCAGTGAAATTCTTCACAAAGGAAGAATTGATTGGAGATGGCCGGGATCCGAAAATCGTAAATAGACCCGATTATGTAGGTGCAAATGCTTACATGGATGGTAAACAATATTTTGATGCAGCATTCTTCAATTACAGGCCGGACGAGGCGGCGCTGATGGATCCTCAGATAAGGATCTTCCATGAATGTGTGTGGCAGGCTATCGAAGATGCCGGATATGATACGTATGACCCCTTATTTAAAGCTGGGCTTTTTGCAGGCGCTTCCAGTAATACTAACTGGCAGGTATATGCTCAACTAGCTAACAGCGATGGGCTAGTTGATGACTATTCCGCTTCCTTGCTCAGGAACGCCAACTTTATGGCGACGCTAATATCATATGGTCTGAATCTTAGGGGACCTTCAGTATTTGTTGACACCGCATGTTCGACTTCCCTGGTAGCTATTCACATGGCTTGCAAGAGCCTGTTGATGGGAGAATGTAATGTTGCCATTGCCGGTGCATCATCTTTAAAGAATAGATCTAAAGAGGGGTACATTTATCAGGAAGGTATGATTACATCCAGGGATGGACATTGCCGAGCCTTCGATGAAGCTGCAAGTGGTACTGTCGCTGGTGATGGAGTAGGTGTAGTAGTGCTGAAATCTTTGAAGAATGCACTGCAGGATGGAGATCATATTTATGCCATTATAAAGGGTACAGGTATAAACAATGATGGTAGCGGGAAAGTTGGCTATACGGCACCGTCTATCGACGGACAAACGGAAACGATCCTTATGGCGCAGAAGTGGGCTGGTGTAACACCAGATAGTATCAGCTTTGTTGAGACACATGGTACGGGCACTCATCTGGGAGACCCGATTGAGATAGAAGCTTTAAGGCGTGTATTTGGAGACAGTAAACAACCTTATTGTGCGCTGGGAGCAGTGAAAACTAATATTGGCCACCTGGATGCTGCTGCAGGTATTGCTGGATTTATAAAGACAGTATTGTCTCTGCAACACAGGCAGTTGGTGCCTACCCTGCATTACCAGTCTCCTAATCCTGCTATCAACTTTGAGAACGGTCCTTTTTATGTAAATACAAAGCTCAAAGACTGGAGCCATGGATCACATCCTTTACGTGCGGGTGTCAGCTCTTTTGGTATAGGTGGTACCAATGCGCATGTTGTGCTGGAAGAAGCTCCCACAGCTTTGGCTTCCTCTGCCAGCCGTCCCTGGCAGTTGTTGTTACTGTCTGCTAAAACAAAGAGTGCTTTAGCACGTCATACTGCGGATCTGGGCCAATATCTCCAGCAGGAGGTGTCCCTGGCAGACGTAGCTTATACCCTGCAACAGGGTCGTGCGGTGATGAGCCACCGTAGCATAGTAGTGTGTCGTGACCGCGAGGATGCAATAGCCCAATTAGCAGCTGGTCCAGGTGTGGTGGTTACTGGCGATAAGGCTAAACCTGCCGTCGTCTTTATGTTTTCTGGTCAGGGCGCTCAGTATGTTAATATGTACCGGGGGCTATATACAACAGAGCCTGCCTTCCGCCAGACGGTTGACCAGTGTTTTCAACTGGTGCGTGGCATCAACGGAGTAGACTTGTCCTCAATCGTATTTAGTGATGGTGGTGGCCAGGATCAGACTGTTCAGACGCAGTATGCGCAACCGCTGTTGTTTATTATGGAATACGCCTTAAGCCGTCTGCTGATGTCCTGGGGGATAACCCCAGATCAGGTGATTGGTCATAGCATTGGGGAATATGCGGCTGCATGCCTGGGAGGTGTGCTGGAGCTGGAAGCTTGCCTGAGACTAGTGGTGAAGCGAGGAGCGCTGATGCAGGCTGCCCCCGCAGGCAGTATGCTGAGCATTAGTATCACAGAAGCAACACTGTTGCCACTGTTAGCTTCCCATCCGGAGTTATCACTAGCTGCTGTGAATAGTACAGAGCTATGTGTGGTATCAGGTCCTACGGAGGCAATCAAAGCATTTGAATCTATCTTAACTGCATCAGGTTATAAGAGTACACTGCTGCATACCTCTCATGCCTTCCATTCGGGCATGATGGATGTAGTAAAGGCGGACTTCACAGCTGCGGCCGGTCAATACCAGTATAGTAGTAGCAAGATACCGATGGTGTCAACCTTATCAGCAATGACGGTGACTAGTCTAACAGGCGATTACTGGGTGTCACAGCTAAGAGAGCCTGTGCGCTTCAGCGCTGCCTTAAGTGAGTTATTAAAGGACAGGGATATCGTATTCGTAGAGGTAGGTCCTGGTAATGCTTTATGCACCTTTGTCCGTTCTCATACCCAATACAACCGTGAACGTCATCGTGTGGTATCGCTGGTGAGTCATGCCCGTGAGCGCCGTGAAGATCAGCAGTATTTGCTGCAAGGTATTGGTACCTTATGGCAGTATGGGGTTATTGCCAACTGGAAGTCCTTCAGCCAGTCAGAAAAGCGTAACCGTTTGTCTTTGCCTACTTACTCATTTGATAAGCAATCCTATCCGGTGGATGTAGATGCAGGTGAGCTGCTTCGGGAGTTGCTACCTACCGCCGGTAACCAGCGTCAGGAGATAAAAGACTGGTTCTATACGCCTACCTGGAAGCTGCTGCCTGCGGCACAACCTTCTACGCAACCCGCAGGAACAACGTTACTATTTTCCAATGATAATACCTTATATGCGGAACTGGGCGACCATGTCATACTGGTAGAAGCCGGTAACAGCTTTAGAGAGCTATCGCCATTCCGCTATGAACTGAACATGAGTGATGCCCGTTCTTATGAGACATTGTTTACCGTATTGAAAGGTCATGGCCTACATCCAGAGCGGGTGATTCATACCTGGAGCCTGTCAGATACATCTTATGATGCAGGACTTTACAGTGTACTGCACATTGCGCGTACAGGCAGGGGCATCAAAGAACTGGTGTTGGTCAGTAGCGATGTACACCGAGTACTGGACAAAGGTTCCCTGACACTGGCGGCAGGAATGGGTGGTGTGTTGCTAAAAGTGCTGTCCCAGGAATATCCTTCTTTGCAAACGCGGCATATAGATGTGAGTATGTCAGAGGCGGACTGGTTGTCCGGGCTAGTGGCAGAACTACATACAGCAGTAGGAGGACGGGTAGTCAGCCTTCGCCATGGCCACCGTTGGGAACAACACTATGAACCATTAACAACAACAGAAACTTCGATAAACACCGGCGGCATTTACCTGGTAACAGGTGGTCTGGGCGGGTTTGGGTATAGCCTGAGTGCGGGCCTGCTTGCCGGGAAGGCAGCTGGTCTGATATTGACTGGTAGGTCAGCACTGTCTGCAGACAGTAATGCCAGGATAGCGGCGCTTGAATCACAGGGGTGCCGGGTAATCTACAGTACCTGCGATCTGACAGACCAGGCATCAGTGGCAGCACTGGTAACAGATGCGGAGGCGCAACTAGGCGGCCGGATCACTGGTGTTATTCATGCAGCAGGTATCGTAAGTGGTCATAGCCATAACGGTATAGATACGCTGACGGATGCTGAATATGCAGCCCAGTTCAAGTCAAAAGTGTATGGAATGGAGGTATTGGGAGCTGTCTTTGCCGACTACGACCTGGAGTTCTTCGTAGCAACATCGTCTCTCTCGACCGTGCTGGGTGGAATAGGATTCGGGGCGTATGCGCCAGCCAATGCGTACCTGGATAGCTACATCAGCTCTGGTGTAGGCGAGGGTAGATTACGCCGGTGGATGAGCATAGACTTCGATGGTCTGACATATGATGAAGCAGACAGTAATGGTATCAACAAGGAAGAGCTGATATTGGTATGGCAACGCCTGATGAGTGTGCGCCATCTTCCCCGGGTAGTTATATCTGTTTCTGACTTGCAGCTACGCTTACAGCAGTGGGTAACCAGGGAACCTATAGAAGAAGATCATGAGTCAGTAACCCGGGTGACCGGTGGTCAGCAGGCAAGCGATGTGACAACTGCCCTCGTAACGCTTTGGGAACAGTTTTTTGGGAAAACAGGAATTACAGCTGACGATGATTTCTTTGAAATAGGCGGTAATTCTCTGAAGGCGCTGACAATGATTGGACGAATCCATAAAATGTTCAACATTGAAATAGCAGTAAAAGCGTTTTTTGATAATTCGACAATCTCTAAGCTTGCTGCTTATATTGAGGGTGGCAATACCAATACAAAGGCATATTCAGCTATACCCAAAGCGGACTTAAAATCTTCCTACGTGCTTTCCTCAGCACAGAAGCGGTTATACTTCCTTTTTGAAATGGATAAGCTGTCTGTAGCCTATAATCTCCCACAGGTAGTAATGCTTGAAGGAGCATTAGACCTTGTTAAGATGAATAAGGCTTTCAACCAGCTGTTAGCTCGTCACGAGAACCTACGTACTTACTTTGATGTACAGGATGGTGAACCTGTGCAAAAAATTGCGTCAGATATCACAATTGATATTCCTTTAGTGAGGACTGATTCAAAAACAGTTTCTTCGGTAATCAGCAAATTTATACAACCATTCGATCTGCAAATTGCACCACTGATCCGGATTGGTGTTGCCAAAATAAGCGAACAGCAGCATGTACTTATGGTTGATGTACACCACATCATTATGGATGGAGTGTCTGAAAATATCCTCATAAATGATTTCATGGCGTTGTATATGGAGCAGCCATTGGCACCGCTACAGCTTCAATATAAAGACTTCGCAGAATGGCAGTATCAGTCTTTGGACCAACCTTGGATGAACACGCAGCGGGAATTTTGGTTGAAAGAATTTGAGGAGATACCGCCAGTAATTGACTTGCCATATGACTTCAATAGACCAGTCATTAAAGATCAGGAAGGCAATATTCTGAGCTTTGAGACTGACGCAATCCTTACCAGCCGTTTACAGCATCTTGCGGAAGCCGAAAAGACAACGATGTTTATGGTATTGCTTGCGGCTTATAATATCATGTTATCAAGGCTTTCCGGACAGCAGGATCTCGTAGTTGGTACGCCTGTAGCTGGTCGCCATAACAGCGATGTGGAACAGGTGATGGGTATGTTTGTCAATACGCTCCCTTTAAGAAATAATGTTTCCGGACACATGACTTTTAAGGAATTGCTAGCCGGTATCAAAGCAAAGACTTTATCATGCTTTGATAATCAGGATTATCAATACGAGTCATTGATTAGTGACCTGCGCTTGTCAAGAGACGCCAGCCGGAACCCGCTTTTTGACGTCATGTTTGTATTCCAGAATTATGATAAGTCTGTACTGGAATTACCTGGATTGACATTAAAACCTTATAGCACCGGTCATGCTGTAGCGAAATTTGACATGACACTGTCTGCATATGAAAACAACCAACAATTATATCTAAGTCTGGAATATGCGTCTTCCTTATTTAAGGAAGAGACTGTAGCCCGGTTTGTAACTTACTTCAAGAACATCCTTCAGGAAATAGCTGAAGATCCAAAGATTACGCTACGGGAACTTATTATGCTTTCGGAGTCAGAAAAGCACTGTTTGTTATACGACTGGAACAATACTGTGGCAAACTATCCAACCCATAAGAGTCTTGTCAGTTTATTTGATGCCCAGGTACAGCAGACGCCCAGTAGCATAGCAGTTATATTCAATGATGAGCAGATCACTTACCAGGAGTTGGCTGATAAATCTACTAATCTGGCCTATCAGCTGATAAATGATGGTGTACTACCCGGAGAGGTTGTTGGACTAATGATTGAACGTTCGATAGATCTGATCATAGGTCTACTAGGTATTCTGAAGGCCGGCGCTACATATCTGCCTTTGGATGCTACATACCCTGTTGAACATTTAAAGCAAATGTTGGATGAATGTAAAGTAAGGCACGTATTAAAGACAATCCCGGCCTTCGGACCATCAATGGTAAATACATTGCCAACTGTCACTGCTGACAATATTGCTTACATTATTTATACTTCCGGCTCAACAGGTAAGCCTAAAGGAGTAATGGTACCTCATCGTCCAATCGTTAACTTGATCTGGTCTCAAAGGGAGACATTTAATATTACTGATAAAGAGAGGATATTACAATTCTCTACTATAAGCTTTGATGCTTCTGTAGAACAAATCTGGCTTGCGTTGCTAAGTGGAGCTTCATTAGTTATGGTAAGCCGGGAGACAATCCTGGATAATTACCTGTTTAATCAATACCTACGGCACCATCAGGTTACTCATTTACATGCTACGCCGTCTTTCCTTGAGAGTATTCAGCTTGAAAATATTAGCAGCCTTAAACGGATTATTGCAGGCGGAGAAGCCTGTTCATTCAAACTGGCAGAAAAATATGCTGCTGTAGCAACATTCTTTAATGAATATGGTCCTACGGAAACAACTGTCACATCCATAGAATATCAAATGACCCCGGTAACAGAACAGGCCCCGTATCTACCTATAGGTCGTCCTCTTAACAATACTCGTGTATACATCCTGGGTGAGCACCTCGAATTGCTCCCAATAGGAGCACAGGGCAGATTGTTTATTGGTGGAGACGGCCTGACAGCTGGTTATGTGAATGATCCGGAGTTGATTGCAAAGAAGTTTGTGTCTTTTCCGTTGACCGGAGAACGTATTTATGATACCGGGGACTACGCGCGATGGCTTCCCGACGGACAAATAGGCTTTATGGGTCGGGTAGATGAACAGGTGAAGATCAGAGGATACCGTGTGGAGCCAGGCGAAATTGCGGCGAAACTAAGAGAACATCCTGAAATCACAGATTGTATTGTTGCGGTGATACAAACCGGTGTACTGCCTGCACTTGCCGCATATTATGTCTCTGGAACCGGAGCTGATGTTATGTTACTGGACAAATACCTGCGTAACGTGTTACCTGCCCATATGATTCCAGATCATTTTATAAGAATGGACCAGTTTCCTGTAAACCGTAATGGAAAGATCGATAAAAGGGCGTTACCAACTATTAATAGTTTCGCAACAGAAAAACAAACATTACCCTACGGACATACACAGGAATTACTTGCAGACATCTGGTCGGAGATGTTACGTCTACATAAATCGCATATCAGTATTAATAACACCTTCTTTGAACTCGGCGGAAATTCACTGCTCCTTATCAAGTTGCAAGTGAAAGTCAATGAGCGGTTAGGAGTAAACGTCTCGGTAGCAGAACTATTTACCTATTCGTCTATTGCTGCGTTGGCAGCATTCATTGATGAAGGTAAAGAAGCCCAGGAACAGTTTGAACAGGTGGCCAGGGAAGAAGTAGAAGGACTGAAAACCATGATTGACATTTTTAAATAAGCGTAATCCCAGATTATTATGAGTAAATACAATGGCGTAGAAATAGCTGTAATTGGAATGGCGGGGCAGTTCCCGGGAGCTGAGAACATTGACCAATTCTGGAAGAACCTTACGGCAGGTGCTGAATCTGTCTCTTTCTTTTCAAAAGAGGAATTACTTGCTGCCGGCGAAAGCAAGGCTGTAATAGAGGATCCATCTTATGTTAATGCAAATGCCTATCTCGAAGGTAAGGAAGGCTTTGACGCTGCCTTTTTTGGATATCGCCCGGATGAAGCAGCTCTCATGGACCCACAGATCCGGCTGTTCCATCAGTATTGCTGGACAGCAATGGAAGATGCCGGTTATGATGTAACTAATTATGCAGATAAGATAGGGTTGTTTGCAGGTGGCTCACCTGATAATAACTGGGAGAATTATACTATCCTGACCAATCAGCAGCAGAAACGGGTCGATGAGTATTCAGCTTCCCAGCTCCGGAATATCACGTTTTTGTGTTCCCGGGTATCGTATCAACTAAATCTGCAAGGACCTTCAATATTTGTAAATACGGCCTGCTCAACATCACTGGTCGCAATACAGCGGGCATGTATGAGTCTCTTGTTGCGCGAATGTAAAATGGCGCTTGCTGGTGGTATTACTCTTAATAGCTTTTCTCGCAGAGGTTACCGTTATCAGGATGGTATGATTAATTCCCGTGACGGACATTGCCGGGCATTCGATGAAGCAGCTACGGGTACTATCAGCGGCGAAGGTGGCGGTGTTGTGGTGTTGAAGCGACTGGCGGATGCTATCGCTGAAGGCGATCATATTTACGCTGTGATTAAAGGCAGCGGTATTAATAACGATGGTCATGATAAAATGTCATTTACTGCTCCTGGCGTAAAAGGACAATATAATGCGGTACTGAAGGCGATTAATATGGCCGGTGTAACGCCAGATAGTATCAGCTTTGTTGAGACACATGGTACGGGCACTCATCTGGGAGACCCGATTGAGATAGAAGCGCTACGGCGTGTATTTGGAGACAGTGAACAACCTTATTGTGCGCTGGGAGCGGTGAAAACTAATATTGGCCACCTGGATGCTGCTGCAGGTATTGCTGGATTTATAAAGACAGTGTTGTCTCTGCAACACAGGCAGTTGGTACCTACCCTGCATTACCAGTCTCCTAATCCTGCTATCAACTTTGAGAACGGTCCTTTTTATGTAAATACAAAGCTCAAAGACTGGAGCCATGGATCACATCCTTTACGTGCGGGTGTCAGCTCTTTTGGTATAGGTGGTACCAATGCGCATATTGTGCTGGAAGAAGCTCCTACAGCTGTGGCTTCCTCTGCCAGCCGTCCCTGGCAGTTGTTGTTGCTGTCTGCTAAAACAAAGAGTGCTTTAGCACGCAATACAGCAGATCTGGGCCAATATCTCCAGCAGGAGGTGTCCCTGGCAGACGTAGCTTATACCCTGCAACAGGGTCGTGCGGTGATGAGCCACCGTAGCATAGTAGTGTGTCGTGACCGCGAGGATGCAGTAGCGCAATTGGCAGCTGGTGCAGGTGTGGTGGTTACTGGAGATAAGGCTAAACCTGCCGTTGTCTTTATGTTTTCTGGTCAGGGCGCTCAATATGTGAATATGTATCGGGGGCTATATACAACGGAGCCTACCTTCCGCCAGACGGTTGACCAGTGTTTTCAACTGGTGCGTGGTATCAACGGAGTAGACCTGTCCTCAATCGTATTTAATGATGGTGGTGGCCAGGATCAGACTGTTCAGACACAGTATGCGCAACCGCTGTTGTTCATTATGGAATACGCCTTAAGCCGTCTGCTGATGTCCTGGGGGATAACACCAGACCAGGTGATTGGTCATAGCATTGGGGAATATGCGGCTGCATGTCTGGGAGGTGTGCTGGAGCTGGAAGCCTGCCTGAGACTAGTGATGAAGCGAGGAGCGCTGATGCAGGCTGCCCCCGCAGGCAGTATGCTGAGCATTAGTATCACAGAAGCAGCATTGTTGCCACTGTTAGCTTCCCATCCGGACTTATCACTAGCTGCTGTGAATAGTACAGAGCTATGTGTGGTATCAGGTCCGACGGAGGCAATCAAAGCATTTGAATCTATCTTAACTGCATCAGGTTACAAGAGTACACTGCTGCATACCTCTCATGCCTTTCATTCGGGCATGATGGATGTAGTAAAGGCGGACTTCACAGCTGTGGCCGGTCAATACCAGTATAGTAGTAGCAAGATACCGATGGTGTCCACCTTATCAGCAGCGACGGTGACTAGCCTACCAGGCGGTTACTGGGTGTCACAGCTAAGAGAGCCTGTGCGCTTCAGCGCTGCCTTAAGTGAGTTACTAAAAGACAGGGATATTGTATTCGTAGAGGTAGGTCCTGGTAATGCTTTATGCACCTTTGTCCGTTCTCATACCCAATACAACCGTGAACGTCATCGTGTGGTATCGCTGGTAAGTCATGCCCGTGAGCATCGTGAAGATCAGCAGTATTTGCTGCAAGGTATTGGCGCGTTATGGCAGTATGGGGTTATTGCCAACTGGAAGGCCTTCAGCCAGTCAGAAAAGCGTAACCGTTTGTCTCTGCCTACTTACTCATTTGATAAGCAATCCTATCCGGTGGATGTAGATGCAGGTGAGCTACTTCGTGAGCTGCTACCTACCGCCGGTAGCCAGCGCCAGGAGATAAAAGACTGGTTCTATACGCCTACCTGGAAGCTGCTGCCTGCGGCACAACCTTCTACGCAACCCGCCGGAATGACGTTACTATTTTCCAATGATAATACCTTATATGCAGAACTGGGCGACCATGTCATACTGGTAGAAGCCGGTAACAGCTTTAGAGAGCTATCGCCATTCCGCTATGAACTGAATATTAGTGATGCGCGTTCTTATGAGACATTGTTTACCGTATTGAAAGGTCATGGCCTACATCCAGAGCGAGTGATTCATACCTGGAGCCTGTCAGATACATCTTATGATGCAGGACTTTACAGTGTACTGCACATTGCGCGTACAGGCAGGGGCATCAAAGAACTGGTGCTGGTGAGTAGCGATGTACACCGAGTACTGGACAAAGGTTCCCTGTCACTGGCGGCAGGAATGGGTGGTGTGTTGCTGAAAGTGCTGTCCCAGGAATATCCTTCTTTGCAAACGCGGCATATAGATGTGAGTATGTCAGAGGCGGATTGGTTGTCCGGGCTAGTGGCAGAATTACATACAGCAGTAGGAGGACGGGTAGTGAGTCTTCGCCATGGCCACCGTTGGGAACAACACTATGAACCATTAACAACAACAGAAACTTCAATAAACACCGGCGGCATTTACCTGGTAACAGGTGGTCTGGGTGGCTTTGGGTATAGCCTGAGTGCGGGCCTGCTTGCCGGGAAGGCAGCTGGTCTGATATTGACTGGTAGGTCAGCACTGTCTGCAGACAGTAATGCCAGGATAGCGGCGCTTGAATCACAGGGATGCCGGGTAATCTACAGTACCTGCGATCTGACAGACCGGGCATCAGTGGCAGCACTGGTAACAGATGCGGAGGCGCAACTAGGAGGCCGGATCACTGGTGTTATCCATGCAGCAGGTATCGTAAGTGGTCATAGCCATAACGGTATCGATACACTGACGGGTGCGGAATATGAAGCCCAATTCAAGTCAAAAGTGTATGGAATGGAGGTATTGGGCGCTGTCTTTGCCGACTACGACCTGGATTTCTTCGTAGCAACATCTTCTCTCTCGACTGTGCTGGGTGGAATAGGATTCGGGGCATATGCGCCAGCCAATGCATATCTGGATAGCTACATTAGCTCTGGTGTAAGCGAGGGTAGATTACGCCGGTGGATGAGCATAGACTTCGATGGTCTGACATATGATGAAGCAGACAGTAATGGTATCAACAAGGAAGAGCTGATATTGGTATGGCAACGCCTGATGAGTGTGCGCCATCTTCCCCGGGTAGTTATATCTGTTTCTGACCTGCAGCTACGCTTACAGCAATGGGTAACCAGGGAAAAGAAGAATATGGAGAAGGAGAGTAGTGTGCAGCCAAAGGTGCAGTACACCAGGCCCTCGTCAAATACTAACACGACTTCTATTGCTCCATCGTTGACGCAACTATGGGAAGAGTTTTTCGGTATACAAAATATTCAGCCTGATGATGACTTCTTTGAGATAGGTGGAGACTCACTGAAAGCGTTGACTATGATAGACCGCATTCAGCAACATTACCAGGTAAGTATTTCGTTCACTGAATTTCTCGATAACCCATCCATAAAAGAAATAAGTGCTTGTGTGGACAATGCACTTAAGAAATCTGCCGCAGATAAACAAAGATTGCAGATGCATAACCGGATGAAACAAGAAAGCTTTATTTAAACCCACGACATCATGAATGGAAAACACTTCTGCCTGAATATATGGTTGTTAATGATAGCCTGTTGTGGGCCGATGACAGTACTTGGTCAAAAGGTCTTTGCAGATAGCACCCTGAAGAAGCTTGATCACAAGATTACGCAACTGATGGATGAAGGTAAAATACCTGGTGTGAGCCTGATCGTCGTAAGTGGCAATCAGCAGATGATAAGACACTATGGTTATGCTGATCTGGAAAACGAAAGACCGGTAACTGATAGTACACTATTTGAAATCGGTAGCTGTACAAAGGCTTTTACTGCACTTGCAGTACAACAGTTAATCAGTGAGGGTAAGATACAACCTGATGCGCCTGTTCAGCGATATATTCCCTGGTTCAATGCTGTACACAATCGTAAACCCGCTGTTATAACAGTAAGGCATCTTTTACACCATACCAGCGGTATCCCTTGGCGTACGATTGCTTCCATACCTGAATCTGCTGCTGATGATGCACTGGAGAATACAGTCAGGCAAGTGGTAGGTATCAAACTGGATAATCCACCGGGAAAGAAATTCCTGTATGCTACTATCAACTATGACGTATTGGCGCTGATTGTACAACAGGTGAGTGGCCAATCCTTTGAATCTTACCTGCAACAGCAGGTGATCGACCGTTTAAACCTGGCTAATACTTCAGTTGGTAAACCAGTCGATAGCGCAAGAATGGCTGTTGGCTATAAAATCGGCTTCTGGACACCCAGGGCTTATCAAGCGCCAGTATTCCGTGGGAACTATGCTGCAGGCTACGTCATTACCGACGCTCGCGACTTTGCTACGTGGATGAAATTTCAGCTTGGCTACCTGAAAACACCGCTCTATGACCAGGCAGTTGTTACACATCAACGTGATGAAACTGTCCTGCCTCATGATATGTATGACTATGTATACGATCGCTTGTCTTCATATGCAATGGGATGGGAGGTTTCATTGAGTGGAAATGGGGAAGTATATCATGGCGGCCTGAATCCAAACTATACGGCTTATATGGCCATGAGGGCCAAGCAAAAGTACGGTGTGGCTGTTCTCGCCAACTCAAACAGCACCTTTACGCCCCTGATTGGTTATGAGGTCATGAAGATGCTTAGCGGTGAAACGCCGGAGAAGTCTTTTAACCATGATTCCGGTATTGATAAACTCTTCTCAACCATCGTCCTGGTTATGGCGCTTTATATGCTGGTCATGGTTGCCTTTGCCATCTGGTTTGTAAGGGATATCATAAACAAGGAGCGCCGTTTCAAAGGGCTTACGATGAAGACATTGGGAAATATGGTGCTGCTTCTGCTGGCAATGCTGCCCTTCGTGTATGGCCTGTATGCATTGCCATATGCACTGATGCAGTTTACCTGGCCGGCAATTATCGTCTGGGCACCTGTAAGTTTTCAGGTTGCAGTAATCATGATACTGGCGGCGCTGGCAGTCAGCTACGTCGTTTTCTGTGTCAGCCTGTTGTTTCCCGGTACGAATGTATACAAGCGTAAAGCGCCGCAGATCCTGCTGCTTAGTATCCTGTCCGGTCTGGCGAATATGTCTGTCATTGTCATAGTGACTTCTTCTTTTGAAAGTGATATGCCTTTCCGCTTTCTCTTATACTATTACGCGCTGACGCTTGTAGTATATCTTGCCGGCAGACGCTTTGTGCAGATCAACCTGATAAAGATCACCCGCAGTCTTGTATACGAACTGAAGCTGAAACTGATAGAGAAGATATTCTCTACTTCCTACCAGAAGTTTGAAAGAATAGACAGAGGTAGAATATATACGGCATTAAATGATGATATTGACACAATTGGCTCCTCTATCAGTACGTTTATCATGCTGGCCACCAGTATGTTCACTGCCATAGGTGCCTTTATCTACCTTGCATCTATCGCTTTCTGGGCTACTGCTATCACTGTGTTTATCATCCTGTCGCTGACTACAATATATTACCTGGTTAGCCGTTCTACCAATATTTACTTTGAAGAAGCCCGCGACGTACAGAATGTATTTATGCGCCTGGTAAACGGAATGATTGATGGGTATAAGGAAATCAGCCTCCAAAGGAATAAGAAACTGGAATACAGAAGTGATGTGGGTGACACTGCGGAAGAATACAAAGTAAAAATGAATACGGCAGAGATTCGGTTCGTCAACGCTTTCCTTATCGGAGAACTCGTATTGGTAGTATTACTCGGGGTAGTCTCCTTCGGTATACCAAAATTGTTTCCTGGTATCAAGTCTTACACGGTAATGAGTTTCGTCGTTGTATTATTGTACCTCATTGGCCCGGTAAATGAAATCCTCAATTCTGTTCCTTCTATCATGCGCCTCAGAATTGCCTGGAAACGCATCCGGAAGTTCCAGGCAGATATTCCTGCTAATATGGACCTTAGTGCGCCGGCTCCACAGCTTCAGCGACAGGTACATAGCCTGGAAGCCTTACACGTTTCCTACCAGTACAAGTCTGAGAGCGAACAACATCCATTCATGGTAGGCCCTGTTAACCTGAAAGCTGTCGCAGGCGAGATCATCTTCATTATCGGTGGGAACGGAAGTGGTAAAACAACGCTTGCCAAATTACTTACCGGACTGTATGAACCGGATAGCGGACATGTACTCATCAATGATACCATAGTAAAGCCATATGAGCTCAGCGAGTACTATTCGGCTGTTTTCAGTCCGGCACATCTCTTCGATAAGCTATACAATGTAGACCTTGGTAACAGGTCAGCGGAAGTACAACGTTACCTGCGACTACTGGATTTGGAAGAGAAAGTTGTTATTAAGGAGAATAACTATAGTACTATCAGCCTGTCCGGCGGACAAAGAAAACGGCTGGCCTTACTCCAATGTTACCTGGAAGACCGGCAGATATTCCTCTTCGATGAGTGGGCCGCTGATCAGGATCCTTCTTATCGGAATTTCTTCTACCGCGTGCTGTTGCCTGAAATGAAGAAAGCAGGGAAAATAGTCATCGCCATTACACATGACGATAACTATTTCGATGTAGCCGACAAAGTATTCAAAATGAACCGAGGCAAACTAGAAGCCTATAACGGAGAGGTGATATTTGCCACGGAAGCGCTTTAACCCGCAAACCCATTAACCCGATTATCATTTTTGTTATGAAGAACAACCCACGGATCTCAGGCTTTGCTGCAGGCTATTGCCAATTGGCATTACTATTTCTAATATTCCTTTCGTTGGATGTTTTCGGGCAGCGTAAGGCAACCTTCAGGGCCAATAACAAGAAGATCAACATTGCATATTTTGACAAGGAAGTAGCGCATATCATGCAGGAGACAGGTGTAAACGGTGTTTCACTGGCAATAATCAGTGATGGCAGAATCGTGTATGACCAGGCTTACGGCTACAAAGATGCAGGTCACGAATCCAAAGTTGATAAAGCAACTGTATTTGAGGCCTGCTCTGTCTCAAAGACCTTCCTGTCGTATGCCGTATATAAAGTTGTTGATGAGGGTAAGCTAGACCTGGATAAGCCGATGTATGAATACCTGCCATATCCGCCCTTGGAGCATGACAGCCGTTACAAACAGATTACGCCCAGAATGGTCATGTGTCATGCTTCCGGCATAGAAAACTGGAAGGACCATAATAATCCTGATACACTTGAGATCGTAACCAATCCCGGACAACAATTCATTTATTCGGGAGAAGGCTATGAATATCTTGCCAAGGTACTGGAAACTATCCTCCATGAACCTTACGAGGTGTATATGAAACGTATCGTATTCGATCCGTTGGGACTTCCTAATACATTCACAAGTTTTCGTAACGGCGGCCCTGATAACTATGCCATTGGCCACACCGCCCTGGGTAAAAAGATAGATAAATGGAAGAATCTGCAGCCGGTGCCTGCTGGTGGTATCAACACCACTGCCACTGATTACGGCAATTTCATCACGCGTATGTTTGATGAAAAGCATTTATCGCGCAAGAGCATTAACCAGATGTTGCAGCCATTGACCCGCCTCATTCCCGGAGATACTACCTGGTACTTCGGTCCTGGCTTTGAAGTACAATATCATGGTAATGATACCATCATTTTACATGGAGGCGATAACCCTGGTTTTGAATCATTTATCTGCTATTCTGTCGTTAAAAAGAGCGGTATTGCTCTTTTTACCAACTCTGAACGTGGCAGGGCAATGATAAAAAGAATCGTCAGTATGTCTGTCGGACTGGATGTTGTTCCAACCGTCGGATCATCCATAGCTGAACAGTATCCCAGTCCCGTAGAACCGATTGTACAGGCCTATAAACAACACAAAGCAGCAGGCTTCTGGACGAAAGTTGCCGAGCTGGAAAAGAAGAATAATGGAAAGCTGCCTGAGAAAACAATGACTGAACTGGGCTGGATATTTTTTACGGCAGATCCTCCTATAGCAAAGCGTATCCTGCAAAAGAACATTGACACCTATCCTGAAGCCGGCGGCGGACTGTTTCTGCTCGGCATCTTTGAAGAAAACAACGGGGCCTATGCCGAAGCCTTAAAGTACTTCCGTAGAGCCCACGATCTGAATTTTGTATTGTTTCCTATCTCACCCGAGATAAAATTCTGCGAAAAGAAACTAGCCAAGCATAATTAATCATTGTATACCATTTCAAACCCGCATTTATGAGTAAGTTCGAATCATTCCATTTAGCACAACAACCCAGTATACTCACAGACACTATTCCTGGCCCTCGCTCTCAGGCATTGATCGCCCGCCAGCAATTATTAGAAAGCAGTATTGTATCTTATCCCAAAGGGCTTCCTATCGCACTGAAACGTGCAAAAGGCGCTATTGTGGAAGATGCAGACGGTAACCAGTTCATTGATTTTTTCAGCATGGCCGGCGTACTCAATGTAGGCCACGTTAATCCATACGTGCTGGAGTATGTAAGAAAACAACAGGAAGAGCTGATTCACGTGTTGGATTTCCCGACAGAGAATAAGCTGGATCTCATTGAAAAGATACTGGCTGAGTTTCCAGATAACGTCAGAGACCAGTTTAAGGTAGCATTCTGCGCATCTACTGGCTCGGATGCCGTGGAGGCAGCTATCAAACTGGCTAAACATAAGACCGGCCGTGAGGGTGTAATCGCATTTCATGGTTCCTATCACGGGATGACTTCAGGTGCCTTATCTGTTACCAGCCATACCCAGCTGAGGTCAGGCTATAAGTCCTTGCTGCCTAATATTACCTTCCTTCCATATAGTTATTGCTACCGTTGCCCGTTTAATCACCAGAAGGAGACATGCAAACTCGACTGCGCGGAGTATTTCCGCTATGTGCTGGAAAATCCGCATTCCGGTGTAGTAAAGCCTGCTGCTGTCATCCTGGAGCCTATACAGGGTGAAGGTGGTACCGTAATACCTAAAGAGGGATTTCTCGAAAAAATTATCCATATCGCCAGGAAACATGACGTAATGGTCATCTTCGATGAGATCCAGAGCGGCTTCTTTCGTACCGGCAACTTTATGGCGTATAGTAATCCAGACGCTCTGCCAGACATTATCACGATGTCAAAAGGTCTTGGTGGAATCGGCTTCCCGGTGTCAGCTATCGTGTATAACAAAGCGGTGGAATCCTGGGCTGCCGGAGACCATATCGGTACTTTCAGGGGAAATCAGGTGAGTATTGCCGGTGGTAACGGCGCATTTGATTTCATCAAGGAATATGAAGTAGAAGCACATGTAAAGGAAATGGGCGCGTACTTGCTTGCCAGACTGCAGCAGCTGATGGATCAGTTCTCGTGCATCGGGGAAGTCAGGGGGCGTGGACTCTTTGTAGGTGTAGAATATGTAAAGGACAGATATACCAAAAAGCCTGACGCCGCACTGGTGAAGAAACTCCGCCAGGAGTGCCTGCAACGCGGACTGATCTTTGAAACCGGTGGACACTATAACAATGTTGTCAGGTTCCTGCCTCCACTGATCGTCAATAAAGAGATCATTGACAGCGCCCTGCAGATCTTCGAGGACGCACATCATGCAATTGCTGCAGTTCCTGCTGCTCATACACTCACCGAAATATAATGCCCGTGTTCAATACACCAGATCCCAGGAAGGTGATCGGCATAGTAGGAGGGATGGGACCACAGGCAGGAGGTGCATTGTTCAATAATATCACTTCTCATACGCTTGCCCGTGCAGACCAGGAACACTTGTCTGTGATACTGATGTCATTTCCTTCCAATATGGCCGATAGAACGCTTTTCCTGGATGGGAAAGAATCGCTCAACCCTGCTGCCGGTATCACACAGGTGATCCGGAAGCTGGAACATGCCGGCGCAGAAGTGGTAGGTATTGCGTGTAACACTTCACACTCCCCGCGTATTTACGATGTGGTGTGTGAAGAGTTGCTCCGCTGCCAGAGTAAGGTTAACCTGGTACACATGCCGCAGGAGACCTGCCGCTATATTAGTCATCAGCCGGGCCATCTGCGCCGCATTGGAATGCTCACCACTAATGGTACCTATCGTTCCGGTATCTACAGGCATATCCTGGAGGAATGGGGATATGAAGTAGTGCTGCCATCCCTCGAATTTCAGCATCACTATATCCACAGGGCTATCTATGACCCGGTATTCGGTATCAAGGCCAATCCCGCAGGTATTACCAGGGAGGCCCGGTTGATGGTCAGTCACGCAATAGAATATTTTAAAGAACAAAGAGCCGACGCAGTAGTTCTCGGTTGTACGGAACTGTCGCTGGTATGTCGCCAGGACCTGCCGGACAGTATCCTGATTATAGACGCGCTGGATATACTGGCACAGGCCCTCGTAAGGGAAGCGCTATCAGGTACAGATTGATTAATGAAACTATTATGAGTAAGACTTTCAGCAGAAAAGACAGGCATATCAGGGTATTGAATTTTGAACCGGGATCCCGGCCCTGTTTTATCATCCCCGGTACCGGCGGAAAATGCCACAGCTTCCGGCTGCTTGGCCGCGTATTCAGAAATACCTGTTCCCTCTACGGACTGGATATGATTGGCACCTGCAAGGGAGAAGCCCCTATTGCTGATATACCAGCTATTGCGGCACAGAATATCGCCTGGATCAAAATGATACAACCAGAAGGGCCATACCGGCTGATAGGCCACTCCTTTGGCGCTTACATCCTTTTTGAGATGGTCAGACAATTAGAGGCTGCAGGGGATATGCTGGACTTTGCCATTATACTGGATCAGGCGCTGGAAGAAGTATCCAACCCGCCTTTGGGTTGTAGCCAGGCTGACTTCATGATGTTTCTGGCACAGGGATATTTTGAGAGCTTCAAGATTATTGCACAGCCATATCCTGACTGGGTGCTGACGATGAAAGCCCATATCGATACTCTACCGCCTGCTCAGATGATGCCCTATGTGGCCGCATATATCGGCAGGATGATTCCGGCAGTGGCCGGGAAGGCAGAATATTTCTCCCGCCTTATCAACCTCCGGTTTTACAATGACACCATTGCTTACCGGCCTTCCGGCAGGTTACAGTCGCCGGTCGTCCTGCTCAGAGCTGCAAAAAACAACTGGCAGGATATGGAAGAAACCCTGGGCTGGTCCAATTTTGCAGATCATGTAACGGTGAAAACTGTTCCTGGTAATCATTACAACCTGATGAAAGGCAGGAATGTCATTGAAATCGCCCGGGATATCAAACACCGGATCGCTGAAAGCGAAAAGCACAAGCATTACTTTTCAGCTGTATAGTTACCCATAACCCACTACTTTAACCCGCTATCTACTTGAGTTTATGATCAATAAATTGTTCCGGCTACGAAAGCCATCTCACGACGAACGTTATCAATATCTGAAAAAAATGGTGGCCGACGAGCCTCCATTCCGATCTGTATTGGTAGACCAGGCTGAGATAGCCGCACATTGCAAGGTAATGGCAGAGCGGGATAAACTGGTTTCCGGTAATCATACTACAGACTGGAACCGTAACCTTGCTGATATTGCCAGGAATTTCGATCTGATAAATACACTCTTTGCTGATACCAGTGCCACGCCCCGCGAAGTGGTGACAATGAGAGAATGGACTACCACAGATTATAACCTCGTACAGGGGTATATCAATAAACTAAAGGGCCTGTTCGTAAAAGTTGATCCGGCGCTGCCCTTCATACGTAAAGGTATCAACGGGCGGCAACCCAGGCTGTATAGCTTCCTGGTAAAGATTGTATCTCACACTGATACCCAGATCACCTTCCATAACCTGGCCGCTTTCTTCAAAGCCTATCAGCGGGTGGCAGTGATGACGGCCACCGAGCTGAAAGCAATTCCGGCGCTGATCACGTACGTACTCATAGAAAATATACAACGCCTCGCTGCCAGGTTCGCACTGGCGGCTATTGATACTGCCAATGCCGGCGACTGGGCCCAACGCGTTATTGCTGCTGCTGATGACGAACGCCGGCTGGAAATGCTTACACAGGAGATGCTGGCGGCTGGCTTACTATCCAGAGGCGCTTTTACAGCTGAGCTGATTGGGCAATTGCTCAAACAGCAAGGAGACATGGAACGACCGCTTGCACTCATCAACCAACGGCTATATGAACTGTGTTATGTAGGCGAAGATTATGTGTATGAGATCCAGGAGATACTGGCTGCAGACAAAATATCCCTACGTAGCGCTATCAGTGCGCTCCGTATGCTGGACGCAATTGACTGGCAGAACTTTATCGATGAGATCAGTGTAGTGGAGGCGGTGTATATCACTGAGCCCTCAGGCATATATGCAGCAATGGATTACAGTACGCGCGACTCCTATAGAATGGCAACCCATGCGATCGCCAAAAAAGCGGCGATACCGGAAGCTGAGGTAGCCCGTCGTGCAATGGAATTGGCTGCTGCCACCAACAACCATGTCGGCGCACTACTGCTGGGTGAAGAGAGGGCGGAACTGGAAGCCAGTTTAGCTATTCCTGCGGATGGATGGATCAGTAAATTAAGTAAGAACATGTCTCTCCGGCTGACGGTTTACCTGGTCGCAATTGCCGCCCTGGCCGCCCTGATTGCCGGCTTGCTGTTCTTCACCGGTCATCAGCAGGATATCCCGACCGCTTTGCTACTACTTATCAGCACCAGCTATATCAGTAGTATGGTGATAGATCAGTTAATCATACTTAAAAGCGAGCCAAAGCTGCTGCCGCGGATGAATTACCTGGAAGATATTCCTGCAGAATCCCGTACACTGGTAGTAGTACCTAGTCTGTTGACGAGCACTACGGAGATCGAAGAACTGGTTACAGCGCTGGAAATCAGGTTCCTGGGAAACAGATACGAGCACCTGCATTTTGCCCTGCTGACTGATTTCAAAGATGCACCGCACGAAATATCTCCCGAAGATGAAGTGCTACTCAGCATGGTGGATGCTAAAATTGTTGCACTCAATCATAAGTATAATGACCCAAACCGCTTCTTCCTTCTCCACCGCCATCGCCGCTGGAATCCTAATGAACAATGCTGGATGGGGCATGAGCGGAAAAGAGGTAAACTGAATGACCTTAACCTGTTGCTGCGCAACGGAGGAGAACTTAATTTCCTTAAAATTACCGGTAATAAAAACATACTATCCACTGTCAAATACGTCATTACGCTGGATGCAGATACCCAGCTGCTGCCTGAAACTGCCTGGAAGCTAGTCGGCACAATGGCGCACCCATTGAACCGGCCGGTCTACTGTGAAGAACGTAAAAGGGTAGTAGCCGGTTACGGCATCCTGCAACCTGCTGTCAAGCTGGATATCCGTGAGATCAAAGACTCCCTTTACCATCAGCTGGCGGGCAGCGGTCCGGAAGTAGATCCCTACCTCCGCACATTCCCCGATGTATACCAGGACCTGTTTGCAGAAGGCTCTTTTGTCGGTAAAGGCATCTATGATGTAGACATTTTTCTGAAAACCATTGACGGACAGCTTCCTGAGAACAGGATATTGAGTCATGATCTCCTGGAAGGTTCCTACATCCGCTCAGGACTGCTAAATGACGTGAAATTGAACGAAGGCGCTTTTACCTATTGGGTAGATCTTAAGCGGAAGCACCGCTGGATCAGGGGTGACTGGCAGATTGCTGCATGGATAGGCAGACGTGTGCCGGGGCCTGCCGGTAAAAGGGTCAGGAACCCACTGTCTGCCCTGTCCAGATGGAAAATCTTTGACAACCTCAGACTATGTATGTATTCTGTAGTGCTGCTTTCACTGTTCCTGATGGGATGGACCGTGTATGTGCCGCTTCTGGCTGTTTTTCCAACGATGATACTCCTGCTGACAAGAGTCGGCGAAATCAGTAAATACCTCTTCCGCAAGCGCGAACTACAGGTACTGTTACAAGGTATTGGCAGCAGGTTCGTGATGGATGTATACCGGTTTGCCTGTCTTCCCCACGAAGCGTGGCTAACACTGGATGCCACCTTCCGGGCGCTCTGGCGGATGGGTGTTTCCCGCAAAAAACTGCTGGAATGGGTGCCTTCCGGCGCACAGCATATTACCTATACCAGCCTGCCGGATGTATACCGGCTGATGTGGGTGGCTCCCGCTGTGGGTATGGTCAGCCTTATATACTTACATCCGCTGGGATTGTTATGGATACTGGCTCCCTTTATGGCCTGGAAACTTAACTTTCCCTCCACCAGAAAAGAGGCTGCTATCAGTGACACTCAGCATAAATTCCTGCAATCGCTCACACGTAAAACCTGGGCTTATTTCGAGCAGTTTGCCAATGAAGAACACCACTGGCTGCCGCCGGATCATTATCAGGAACAGCCAGTAGGGAAGGTGGCTGCCTACACATCTCCCACCAACCTCGGACTTGGGCTGCTGGCTAACCTCGCTGCGCATGATTTCGGCTATCTGACATCGGGAAGGTTCATCACATTTACCAGCCATACGCTCCATAGTATCGGACGATTAGAAAGATACAAAGGACATTTCTATAACTGGTACAATACGCATTCCATGCAGCCTTCCTATCCACGGTATGTCTCTTCCGTGGATAGTGGGAATTTTGCCGGACACCTTATGGTGATGAGACAGGGGTTAAAAGCAATGATAGATCAACCGGTGTTCAGCCCTGCATTGTTTAACGGACTATTGGATACACTTCGTTTGTGCGAACAGCCAGCACTGCTTGTGCAGTATGCAGATAAACTGTCAATAGCAGCTAAGAGTCATAACTTCCGCTGGCAGGAATCCCGTGTGCTACTGGAAGCGCTGGCTGCAGACGTTCATACTGCTCTTGCAGCCGGTAATGTGCCACCAGAAAGCGATAGCGCCTATTGGTTAGCAGCGCTTCAGCGCCAGGTGGGTGATATCATGACCGACCTGACTACACTCGCCCCCTGGAGCTTTTCAGCGACTGCAACCGCGCACATTCCGGCGGCAGGTGTCACCTTACGACAACTGGCCAACCTGCCTATGGAGCCGGCTATGCAATCTGTTATAACCGCTGCGCAGGAACGTATGCAGTCACTCGAAAGCATGTATGCGCAGTGTACTGACTATGCCGATATGGAGTACGATTTCCTGTATGATAAGGAACAGCACCTGCTATCTATCGGTTATCGGGTAGAAGAAGGGTCGCTGGATGTTGACTGCTACGACGTCCTTGCTTCAGAAGCCAGACTGGCAACATATGTTGCTGTGTGCCAGGGCAAATTGCCCGTACAAAGCTGGTTTGCACTCAGACGCCCACTGGTTAACATTGAAGGGGAGTTTATCCTGCAATCTGCCAATGGAACTATGTTTGAATACCTGATGCCGCTGCTGGTGATGCCGGAATATGACGACACCTTACTACACCTCGCTTCAGCATCTGCGGTAACACAACAGATCAGCTACGGGCAACGTCATAATGTACCCTGGGGTATCTCTGAGTCCTGTTACAGCACGACCGACCTGAATATGAACTACCAATACAAGGTAAATGGTGTGCCGGCGCTCAGTCTGAAAAATGGTCGTATGACGGAAGAAATCGTTATGAGTTCTTATTCCGCTGCCATGGCCCTGATGGTAGCGCCGGAACTGGCTGTAAGTAACCTGGAAAGGATGGCCGCAGACGGCTTTGATGGCCGCTATGGACTGATAGAATCAGTTGATTATATGCCCTCGCGTATGCCTCATGGTCAGACGTCCGTGCCGGTACGCACCTTCATGGCCCATCATCAGGGTATGAGTTTCCTGGCGCTGCATTACCTGCTGATGAATAAACGTATGCACCAGCATTTTGAAGCAGATCCGGAACTGATGTCTGCAGTCATGCTGTTACAGGAGAAAATACCCTGGGACGCTGCTTGTTATATTGATCAACAGGAGACCAGTACTGATGTACAGCATACTAATGTTGCTCCTGCCAAAGAGATGGGTAGCATGAACGTTACTGCCGATTATAGAAAGGCGTGGGTACAGCTGCTCTCTAATGGAAGATACCATCTGATGGCGACCGGTTCCGGCTCAAGTTTCAGCAGGTGGAATGATATTGCAGTTACGCGCTGGCGGGATACCAGGAATACCAATGGCGGACTATTCTTCCGTGTCAGAGACCTGGACAACGATTCCATATGGTCGTCCATCTGCCATGAACAGTCAGATTATAATGTCACCTTCCTGCACGGTCAGGTACGCTGGGTGCATTCAAACAACGAACTTGAACTGATTTCCACACTGGCGGTATCTCCCGAAGATGACCTGGAAGTAAGGCAGGTAACTATCCGCAATCATAGCGACTTGCCTCGTTATGTAGAAGTGACTGGCTATGCAGATCTGCTGTTGTATCCAATGTCGGAACAACGCGTACTGCATACCAGCCTACAGGCTGAGGTAAGGGCTGACAGGCAGTCTATTCTTTGCAGAAGATACGGGCCGCTTGACACCACGCCTGTTCCTGAAGCATTCTTTATGATGAAGCTCAGAGATACCACTTCGGCGGAGTATACATATGAAGCTGATATTACCGGAGATTCCCGGCAGCAGCAGAACAAGCATCTTCGTTCTGGTATCATTGCAACAATCAAATCTTATGTTACAATACCTCCGCAATCGGCTGTTACGGCTGACATCTGCCTCGGTATTGCAGATACCCAGGCAAATTGTGAGGCGTTATTAAACAGAGTACATGATGCCTTCGACCCTGCAACGTCCTTTGCACAGGCAGCTGCACATGCGCACACATTACTGCAACAGACCAACGCTACTGAGAAAGATGTACTGTTGTCTACTGGTCTGCTGGGTCGCCTGATCTTTGCTGATAACCTGCTGCTGCAAGGAGTGGTGCATGGCTACCCGGCCTGCTGCGTTAATTTCCCGACAATCCTTCTGAAAGTAAGGCAGACTGCTGATATGCAGGCTGTCGAGCAGTTGGTGGAGTTACAGACGTATTGGCGCGTGCATGGCTTCCCGGTTAACCTGATCATCCAGAATGAAGATAGCAGCAGCTACCGCCATTTCCTTCACCGGCTGATCAATGAGTTTATCAACGCCGGACCTGCCGCGGAAGCACTGAACCGCCAGTATGGAGGTATCCTCGTCCGGATGGCTGACGCAAGAATGGATACGCTGGATAACTATAGCGTAGCCCTCCATGAGATCATCGCTGAACAATGGATCTTCCAGGCCAACCGCCTGAAAGGATTCAGTACAAACAAACAACCAATGCCAGCGCCCGAAACAGGAGCCCTGGTAAATTTATAAACCCGAAATTTCTTCGTATGAAAGTAGTCACTGCTATATCCAATAAGAATGACCTTGGATTCTTTAAGCTAAAAATGTCCTGTGCACTCAAAGGCCTTGATTTGGTTACCCTGACGTGTGACCAGGATGCCTTCAGGAACCATAGAATGAAAGACAGGATCTTACGCTCTTACTTAAGTGAACTGGATGATAATGAAATAGTTTTATTTACCGATGGTTATGATGCTATCATGCTGGCAGATGAAGATGAAATACTGGAAAAGTTTGACAAAATCGGTACGGATCTGCTGTTTTCTGCGGAGACATGTTGTTATCCGGATAAGTCACTGGCCCCCCGTTATCCGGCAACAGACAGCCTCTATAAATACCTGAACAGCGGTGGCTTCATTGGCAGAGCAGGTTTGTTAAAGCAATTACACGAGGTGGATCTGTCTGAGGTATCAGGTAATTTTACTTATAGTAACCAGTATCTGTGGTCGGTTATCTATCTTGAGAACCAGCACCAAATGAAGCTGGATACGGATTGCGAAATTTTCTGTACATTTTCTCCGGAGATCACGGAGCAGGCGTTGGGCGAAGCTCAGCGTGGTAACCGGGAGGCGTATGTAAAATACTTCTACGAATGGTTCAACGAGCATTTCATTATCAGCAATGGTAGGATATACAACAAGATCACTGGTACCTGGCCCTGTAATGCGCACTTTAACGGAGGGGCTTCCTGTTTCCTGGAAGATTACATAGAAAGCTGGGAGATTTTGTACGATCTGACACCGGGCAGACGGAGCCATACCGTAATTCCGGTGCATCCGGCCACAGTGTGACGGACATTGACAAATTGATTTATTATAACATATTATCAGTAAAAGGACGACCGGCAGGCCGTCCTTTTTTATTTGGACCCGTCCTGACAAGGGTTTGTGTTTTATATGATCCCATCACCATAAGGGCATCAAAAGGGCACTTCAATATCCCCGGGATATTGAAGTGCCCTTTTGATGTGCTATTTACCCCTGATTTATGTGAATATCAGACGGGCATCAATACGTCTTCGACGGTTGATAAACAGGTGAGTTGACTGAAATGTGCTTTTAGATAAGGTAAATCGTCCCAAAGTGGGAGATGGGAACGCCGGGCCTATTAATCCTGATAAGCAAGCGGAAGTGGCATATTATGCCCGTGAAGAGACGCTCCCTGGTGGGGGAATGACAGGGCAGTATTGAGAATAAAACCGTTTTTAGCTGTACAGTCTGCTATCTCGTCTTAATACTCGGTTTCAGATCGTCGTTATTTACGCCGGTTTTGTGTGAGCCGGCGATACTGGAATGACCAAACTTCCAGGTGATCCCCATTCTCGCTGCTCTCGCCAGGGTTTTATAGATCATATATTGGTAAAAGTCAGGGGATTCGATCTTATCCCGGTAGATGTTATGGCGTTGGAAGAACCTCTCGACACCCACACTGATACCGAGCTTATCTTGGAAGAATGTTTTTCTGGCGGTGATGTTATAGGTTACCCATCCGCTCGAGTGCCCCTGTAAGGTTGGGTTGCTGGTGTAGAAGTAAAGACTGCCTTCTACCTTCAACCCGTTATCCCAGGAGTATCCTGTTCTGAAAGCGCCATTAGCACTTAACAGACTATTAGCGTAGTTATGGTCGTCTGTGGATACTACCCGCATGTATATGCCCTGCACATTGATACTTGTATTCCAGCGGGCTGACAGATTGAATGAATAGTTAAGGCCAATATTAGTATTATACCTTTTACCGATGTTATAGAAGGAACTGAGCGCGCTGTTGCTGCCGGGGGCAGGTATGGTGTATGCCTCAATACTATTTGTTGTAAAAATCTGGCCGATTGATACCGCAATATTTTTAGGACTATTCATCCACTCAATGGAAAAGCTGCTGGTCTTCTCAGGAGTCAGGTATGGGTTACCAAAGGAGACGTTGTACGGGTCATTGTCATTATACAGTGGGTTTAGGTTTTCAATCCAGGGACGCTGTAAACGTTGACTATAATTCATTGCAAGCTGGTTGTCTGCATTCACATTCCATTGAATGTTCACAGAAGGTAACGGGTGAGTGTAACTATCTCTGGTGTTTTTGTTGTTACCCGCAATAGTGTTCACCAATGTATGTTCCACCCTCATACCTAAGCTGGCGCTCCATGCAGATGAAATAGGAAAATGAAACATTGTATACCCTGCCATTATATTCAGTTCGTAGTTGAAATAGTCAGCTCTATCGGTGTTCGGTTCATATACATGATCCGGGTTCATAAGATGTTGTTCATAGTTGCTGACGATGTCACGTCCGATAAACTTCAGGCCTGTTTCCAATCGTTTGTTCTTTTTAAAGCCAACAGTATAATCGGCCTGTAAAGTAGTTTGTGTCAATGTTTGTTTGTTCCTGTTTCTGTAAAATGCAGGAGGGTTGTTCTTAACAGTTTGTGCGATATCATTGTTGATGTGTAGGTTTTGCCTGTTATAATTCCCGGAAAGAACAAACGCGCCAGACTTGCCCAGCGGTGCGTTGTAGTCGATGCCGGCATCATAATTTACGTCTGTGTTTTTATTATCAATTCCCAGCATGCCTGGATTGGGCGTGGACGCCTGCGGAGTTATAAGTATATTGTTTTCAGTGGAGAAGTTACCGGTTGATTTGTCAGCAATATTCCCGTATACAGTCAGATTACTTGCACTATCAATTTCGTAACTGAGGTCCAGTCCTCCCTGGATATTATTGATCCTGAGATTAGTTGCCATAGCCCGGGAAAAATCATATTCATTGGCCTTGACGTGTGAGTACTGGCGGGTATCTAGTGTAGCATCATAATTATAACGGGAAGCCGCTGTATTGGCACTCAGAATCAGGTTGCCAGTACGTATATTTAACAGGCCATTTCCGCTGAAGGTACCAAGCGTGTGACCGTTGGCATTAAGCTGTCCGTTATTACCGGTTATTTTCTTTTTAGTGATGATGTTGATGATGCCTGCAGCGCCTTCGCCATCATATTTTGCAGAAGGTGAAAACACTACCTCTATTGATTTAATAGAGCCGGCAGGCAGCATTTTTAATGCTTCTTTAGGATCATTGGCCAGGAAGGAAGCACTTTTCCCATTCAGGTACACGCGGAAATTAGTGTTTCCTTTCAGGTAAATATTCCCGCTGCCGTCTACCATAACCCCCGGAACGTTCCGCAACATTTCCGTGGTACTGTAGTTGTCTTTGTTGATGTCGTTCTCAACATGGTAGACAGTTTTATTATTGGATATCTGCAATAATGGTTTCTGTCCTTTGACCAGTAGTTCTCTTAACTGGCTGCTGTTGCCGGTCAGTCGTATGATTCCGGCGTTGATGGAAGTTGTTTCTTTATTAATAAAAAACGGACCTCTCATTTCCTGCTTATAGCCGGTGGCAATGATGCCAAGCCTGTATTTTCCGTGTGCAATGCGGTCAAATACAAACGTGCCGATGGAATCGGGCATTACGGACGATACTATTTTCCCTGTGCTGTCATGAAGCAGGAATATATTCAGCGCGTTTGGCGGATACCCGGTGCTGTCATTGACTATGCCGGATATCTTTCCGAAGGGCGTCTGTGCAATGGCGTGGCTGGTGATAGCCAGGAAAATGATCAGATATACTGGTATTATTTTCCTCAGACAAATAGTGGTGATGATCATATATGTTGTGATATATAGAAGCTATTCAAATTCACTGCTATGTATAAACGGTAATAAGGACGGACGTATCAGGTAATGGTTCATGTTGATTAATTGGGTATGGAAACAATATGAATTGCTGTATTTTATCCGGTAAAGAGAGATTGGGATAAGTAACGGCAATGTCGCTGCAGTCTTTGTCAATGGCACCTTTCACGGGTATCTCCTTGTTTTATCTGCTTCGCTGTACTTCTGATTGCAGTATGTTTGTGTATGCAATATTGACGACTGCGATTTCAAAGAAAAAGAAAAAAAAATCAACTAGAAATTTTTTTTTCTTGTTTCGTTTTTGCGTTACATTTGTTAGATATCTTATTTTTCGAGTGAAGGTTTTTTTTATTCCACAACATGTACAGACAGACTGGTGTTAAGTTTATTATTTAGTTAGCCTGAATTTAAACCAGTGTTGTTGACCTGTGACCCAAATTTCACTGTACCTGAAATAAACGTTTATCCGTAGTATGATCTATGAGGTAAGTTGTTTGTAAATGGAGTTAAGTATTCACGATATTAATTTAACTGTAATGCCAGTATTGACAATGCTACGAAATTAAATGAGCTAAAGGACTGATAATACCACAAGCGTCATTATAATAGGGGTTTTTTCTTCCGAATGCATGCATTCAGGGGAATACGGCTTGTTATTAATGTTTGTTAACGTCTGCATGCACTGCATGTAGTACTGCTTGTGCCACTACTTGTAATCTCAATGCTTTGGGAAATATGAATTGTTTGGAAACCACTTGTGTCCAAAGGGGAATCTATATTTCACAGTGTCAGTCTCCCATGTCTGATCTGTTTAATGTAGGTGGCTTTGCCAGGATCAAATCCTGTATTGATGTTGACGCTTTTAAAGCAGCTATTAATCTGCTTTTGAAGCGACATGAGATATTGCGTGCCCACGTTACGGATAGATCATCTGAAGTGCTGTCTTTTGAAGAAGGTACTCCGGCAAACATTGGTTTTATTGACTTTTCAACGTGTGAAAGTGCCGATGAGCAGGCACTTTCCTGGATGCAGGAAGATTTTCACGTCAGTATGTGGGATACAGGTCAGCTATTCAGGACAACTATCATCAAAGTTCATGACCAGCTGTTTTACTGGTATATAAAAGTACATCATCTCATTGTAGATGGATATTCAATGTCGCTGATGTTTGAGGAAACTGCGTCCATCTATCAACAGCTGATGGCTGGTAAGGATGCTGTGGCACAATCACCTGTAAGGCAGTATGCAGCTTATGCTGCGCAGGAGAAGGTGTATCTGGCATCGGATAGTGCATCCTTGGACCGGGCATGGTGGAAGGCGTATGCAATTGACACTAGGCCGGACATTATTCATGCAGGACATCCAACTGCCGGAGGTAAAAGAAAAGCATTGCAGTCCCGCAGGCATACGGAGGTTGTCAGTCGTGATCTTGCAGGTAAGATCAGCGCATTTGCGCAGCAAAGGCATATCAGCGCCGCACAGTATATGCTGGCAGTATTTGCACTTGCAATCAGCAGGTTGTTTCAGCAGCTTCATCTGGTTGTAGGACTACCGGTATTAAACAGGCGTAGCGAGGATAAAACAACAATCGGCCCCTTTCTGAATGTGCTGTCACTTGTACTGAACGCAGGAAGTGATCCTGCTTTTGAAGAATGGCTGGACGTAGTAGGGAAAGAATGCCGGGGCATCTACCGGCACAGTAAACTCCCTGCCAGTGAAGTGCTGGACATGACTGACCGGCAGCGCCCCTTGTACAATATCCTTTTCTCATACCAGCATTTTCATTTTGATAGCCGGTTTCATGATGTTCCGGCTGAAATAAATATGCTGGGCAGGAATGAACAGGAAGAAGGATTAGTGGTGCAGATACTAGACTATCAATCCGGACAGCCGGCATGTATGCATTTCGAGTACAGGGAAAGCTACCTGACCAGGGAGCAGGTCAGCAGTCTGAGTGCTGTTTATGTACAACTACTGGAAACCTGTATCGATCATACACAGCAACGCATTTTACAAATACCAATACTTCCAGCAGTTCCTCCCACATATGCAGCATGGATGGCTGGTCCGTCTTCGCAGGGACGCATAAAGCACATATTGGTAGCGCTCAGTGAGCAAACGCTTTTACAGAAGAATAGGACGGCGCTTATCTGCCAGAAGCAGACTTATTCATATGAGCAGATTAGCTACGCGAGCGACGTACTTGCACATCGCCTGATGGCTGTTTATGCAGCTCATCCTGAAGAACGCCGGATTGTGGGTATACACCTGGAACGTTCTGCCGGTATGGTAGTAGCCATCCTGGCAGTGTTGAAGTCAGGCGGCTGTTATGTACCAATAGATATTAATCTTCCGAGTGAGCGTATGGCATATATCATCAGTGATAGTGGCCTGCAAACAGTTATAACCACTGCACATCTGTGGGAGAACAGGCAGCATCTGACTGCCAGGAGTATGTTTGTGGACCGGATCATGGACGAGGAGCATACAGGGAACGTAAGCCCGTTGCCCTTACCCGACATAGGCGCACCTGCTTATCTGATGTATACATCCGGCTCAACCGGAAAGCCTAAAGGTGTTGTTATCAGTCATGCTGCCCTTGCTAACTTCCTGTCTGCCATGCAGCACGAATTGAAGATCAATGAGCAGGACAGCGTGATGGCAGTCACAAACATCTCTTTCGATATTTCCATCCTGGAACTGTTACTGCCATTGGTATGTGGCGGCAGGGTACATATGATCACAGAACAGGAAATGAGAGATCCGCTCACGTTTGCCCGGTCAGTGGCCACTAGTGGTATAACATTCATACAAGGTACTCCTTCGCTGTTCCGGTTACTGATATCTGCAGGCTGGGAAGGGATAAGTAGTGCGACTATACTTTGTGGCGGTGAACCCATAGATATGACCCTGGCAAGAGAACTGATGAGGAGAGGGAAAACAGTATGGAATATGTACGGGCCTACTGAAACGACGGTCTGGTCTGCCATGCACCGGCTGCAACCAGATGATGAGAAAATATACATAGGCAAACCTATACTCAATACCGACATACTGATCCTGGATCAATACGGGCATATACTGCCTCCAGGTTACATAGGAGAGATAGGTATAGGGGGTGCTGGTCTTTCTTCCGGGTATCATTATCAGCCGGGGTTAACAAACGAAAAGTTTATTCCCCACCCCTTGAGGCCCGGTGAGAAGATCTATAGAACAGGAGACATCGGCCGATGGACGAACGGTCTGCTCGAAATACTAGGAAGGAATGATGAACAGGTGAAGATTCGGGGGCATAGGGTGGAGACAGGAGAGATAGCGCATCAGATCTGTCAATATCCCGGGGTAGACCAGGCAGCTGTTCTGGTGGTGCAATCGGGTTCCGACGATAGTGAACTATGGGCGTTTTATACGGCTCAACAGGAAGTGCCGGTAAATTCCTTATTGCTGCATCTGCGGTCTTTATTGCCCGCTTTTATGTGTCCGCAGTATTTTACCAGGCTACCTACATTTCCGCTAACGCCAAACGGAAAGATTGACAGGAAGGCACTCTTAGAGGGAGGTTATCCGAAGTTGCCCGCGATAATGGAGTATGTGCCGCCTAACACGCCGGAAGAGGTATTGCTGGCCAGATTATGGGAAGAGCTGCTTAGCCAGCACCAGGTAGGGATCAATGATAACTTCTTTGAACTTGGCGGCCATAGTCTGAAGGCCACCAGGCTTATATCTGCCATTATCTCGGAAACCGGACTGGCCATTACACTGGCAGATGTGTTTGAATACCCCACTATCCGTTCGCTTGCGGCAAGAATGACTTTGCTAGGGTGGATACGGCAGGAGTATACATCAGGCGTACAAACCTTATCAGTTAATAATAATATATCAATTTCTATATGATAGAGCTTATCCGAAAGTTGCGTCAACTAAATATCAGGGTTCAACTGGAAGGGGATGGACTGAAAATTATATGCCCGGAAAATGAGACCGTGCCAGCTGACCTGTTACAGGAATTGAAAGCTAATAAGTCATCTTTGGTTGAATATTATAAAAATGCTATTCCTGCGTCGGTGAGGAAGATTAAACCTATACCAGCTGTAGCGAAGGCAGACAACTATGCTGTATCTAACAGCCAGCAGCGATTATGGTTACTGAGCCAGCTGGATAAGGAACAGTCAGTTGCCTATAACATGACCGGGGCATTTATTATGACCGGCAAACTGGATATTTCTGCCTGGGAGCAGGCGTTCACATGGTTGCTTCAGCGCCATGAGAGTCTCAGAACAATCTTCCCTTCAGTTGATGGGGTTCCCCTGCAACATATTCTGCCGGCGGTGCCAACGGATAATGTACTGAGATACGATACACGCAGGATGCTGTCAGACGACCTGCTGGAGCAAGAAATCCACTCATTTTCCAGGCAGCAGTATGACCTGGATGGTGGTCCGCTGATCAAAGCTGCGATTATTCCAATGGGAGACAACAGACATGCCTTTCTGTTTGGTATGCACCATATCATTAGTGACGGCTGGTCTATGGGTATCCTGATCAGGGAACTGTTGTCATTCTACCAGGGTAGTGTGGAAGGGCGCGTGGTAGATAGTGCACCACTTACAATACATTACAAGGACTTTTCTGCCTGGGAAGCGGAACAGTTGCAGACGACTGACATGCAGCAACACAGAGAGTTCTGGTTAAATCAGTTGTCTGGTACATTACCAGTACTTGAGTTGCCGGTAGATGGCGGAAGACCTGATACACAAAGTTTCTCCGGACGTATTGCAACTTTCCGTCTTGAGAAAGGCGAATCTGTTCAGTTTCAGCAGCTTTGTCAGCAACACGGTGCAAGTGTATATATGGGTGTGATGGCAGCTGTCAATGTATTGTTATACCGCTATACAGGCCAGCATGATCTGCTAGTAGGATCGCCTGTATCAGGTCGCATACATCCGGATCTTGAAGACCAGATAGGTTGTTATGTCAATACATTATGCTTCCGGAATACAATTGAGGCAGCAGACAATTTTACTACGCTGCTGAAGAGCGTGAAAGAGGGTACCATCAATGCGTTTGAGCACCAGTCATATCCTTTTGACCTGCTGATAGAGGATCTGCAGGTCAAACGTATGCGTAACCGGTCTTTATTGTTTGATGTAATGGTAGTGATGCAGGGAGAGGATGTGTTGTCGCATATCCAGTTACCAGGTCTGGATATTGAGGTATACAGACCTGTAGAGACCAGCTGCAAGTTTGATCTGACATTTTCCTTCGTGGAGACTACGGAAGGCATACAGCTGGACCTTGAGTATAACACCGGCCTATTTACCAGTGGAAAGATAGAAAGGATGGGACAGCACCTGATGAATATTATCAGGTGTGTGTGTCAGCAGCCGCAAACCGCCATTGCAGACATCAGTATGTTAGGAGCGGCCGAGGTGAGTGACATCCTGAGTAAATTCAACAGACTGCATTGCGGTTATCCATCCACAATGACGGTAGTGAGCCTGTTCGAGCAACAGGTATCCCTGACGCCCGATAACATCGCTTTGACATCCGGCAGTACGCAGGTTACTTATCAGCAGCTGAGTGAGCGGAGCAACCAGCTTGCGCATCTGTTAAAGGAAAGATATAATGTAGTGAGAGGGGACCTCGTTGGATTGATGTACGAACGTTCTGAGGAGATGATATATGCCATCATGGCTGTCATTAAACTCGGAGCAGTATATGTGCCATTAGATCCGGCTGTACCGTCGGAAAGGATTGCTTTTATTCTTGCGGATGCTGCACCGAAAGTTGTGCTGACAGATGGAAGTGTTACAACGGCAAGCCTGGTAGCGTATGTAAATACCTGTCAGACTGATTACGCAAGTTTCCCGGGTGACAATCTGCACGAGGCGATATCTCCTGCTGACGCTATTTACATGATTTATACATCGGGTACCACAGGTAATCCTAAGGGTGTCCGTTTATCACACCGGAACGTAGTGAGGCTGTTGAAAAACGACGCGTTTCCTTTTGATTTTAATGAGAAGGATGTATGGACCATGTTCCATTCCTATGCGTTTGATTTCTCTGTATGGGAAATGTATGGTGCGTTGCTGTTTGGCGGCCGGTTGGTGATTGTTCCGAAATCTACAAGCAGAAATGTTGCTGAATATATAGCATTGATTACCGCTGAAAAGGTGACGGTTTTGAATCAGACCCCAAGTGCCTTCAGGCAGTTGCTGCAAGCCGAGGCAGATGGGAATGTACCTCAATGTGCTTCGCTCAGGTATCTCATATTCGGAGGAGAGGCGCTACAGCCGGCCATGCTTGATGTGTTCAGTCAGCAATATCCCCAATGCCGTATCATCAACATGTATGGTATTACCGAGACAACAGTACATGTAACTATCAAGGAAATAACAGCCGCAGAGATAGCAGCTGACAAGAGTAATATCGGTATTCCGATCCCTACGCTCAGTTGTTACGTGCTGGATGAAAACAGGAAGTTGCTGCCGGTAGGTGTACCAGGGGAATTGTATGTAGGCGGAGAAGGGGTGGCTATTGGTTACCATAACCGGGAAGAGCTGAACGCAGAAAGATTCCTGCCGGATCCATTTAATCCGGGCGGAAGGATGTACAAATCGGGCGACCTGGTATATGTTAATGAAGCAGGAGATATGGAGTATCTCGGCAGAAAAGATAACCAGGTCAAGATACGTGGTCATAGGGTAGAGTTGGGAGAAATAGAATTTAAAATGGCTGCGCATGCATTAGTAGATAATGCTGTAGTAGTGGCAGCAAAAGATGGAGATGGTAACACATTTCTTGCCGCATATGTTGTAAGCGGAGATCCTGCATTTGCAGTAGCGCCATTGCTGGCCGATCTGCGGAAGACGTTGCCGGAGTATATGTTGCCGGCAGTGTTCATCAGGATGGATGCTTTACCGTTGACGGCAAATGGAAAGATTGACAGAAAGGCATTGCCGCCGGTAACCAGTTCAAATATCGCTAGCGTTGCCGAATATGTACCGCCTGCCACACAGGAGGAAGTGATGCTGACGGCCATATGGGAGCAATTACTCGAGCGGTCGCCTATAGGTATACATGACAACTTCTTCGAGATAGGTGGGCATAGTCTTAAAGCTACAAGAATGGTGTCTGCCATCTATAAGCAATGTCAGGTAAAACTAGACCTTAAGCAGGTATTCTATAATCCGACAATCCATTTGTTGGCCCGGGAGATAGAAGTGATTTTATGGATGCAGCAGGATGCTGCCGATTCAGGAATCATGAGTGGTGAAGCTATTAATATTTAATCTGTAATGACAATATCCAGCATATTAGCCAGACTTAAATCGCTGAAAATACAGCTGTCGCTTGAGGGGGATACCCTGAAGCTGGTTCCGCCTGCAGGTACGGTGATACCATCAGACCTGCTGACGGCTGTAAGAGCAACGAAACAGGATATTATTGCCTGGATAAAGTCCATGGCGTCCATCAACCGGATTGAACGGGCGGACCTTGGCGCGCTTGTCCCTTTGTCAGAGAATCAGTTGGCATTGTGGCCTGTTGTGGGAAGCGGCGATGGTATAAGCGTCTATAACATGCCGGTAGCTTATCTGCTAAAGGGAGCTTTTTCAGTGGCAGTATTGCAACAGGCTATCAATGCTGTAGTAGCGAAGCATGACAGCTTGCGTACTACGTTCGTGATCGAAGGGGACATACCCTTTCAGAAAGTTCATGCACCTGCGGCATTCAATAGTGAAATTACCGTATATGACGGAACTGCTTACGCCGAAGAACAGATCAATAGCTTGTTGGCACAACTGGCTGATGAGCCGTTTGACCTGTTTAATGGTCCGCTTTTCCGGGTGGTAATCGTACAACTGTCTGATGACAGGAATATCTATTTCCTGAATACGCATCATTTGATCAGTGATGGCTGGTCATTGGGGATTTTTACAAAGGAATTACTGGAGCGATATAATGCGCTTCTGGCAGGAAGAGATATTGTGCTTCCGGATAACGCCATACGGTATGGAGATTTTGTGTCGTGGCAACAATCAGTACTGGCTTCTCCGGACGGAATCAGGCAGCAGGCATATTGGCAGCAGCAGCTATCCGATATTACGAGCCTCTTGCCATTACCCTATGATATAATGCCTGTGGGCTTAAAAAGCTATAGTGGCAGTATAAAGGTGGCAACAGTTCCTGCTAGAGACCTTCATGATTTCAGATCGCTCTGCGCCGATATGAAGGTGAGCACTTTCATGGGGTTATTCGCCGTACTCAATACATTGTTATACAGATATACGGGAGAGGAAAGATTGGTGCTTGGCGCTCCTGCAGCAGCGCGCGTACATGCAGACTTACATGACATAATAGGGCTATTCGCTAATACATTGCCCATCAGTACCACGCTTAATGATACGGTGACTTTCCGGGAGTTACTATTGTCAGTAAAGGAAAGCATTACTGATGCGTATGATAATCAGTTTTACCCCCTTAACCGGCTGCTTGCACAATCGGACGGAAACAGTCCGCTGTTTAATGTAATGGTTGTATACCAGCAAGACCGTGACTTTTATGAACAACTTCCAATTATAGAAGGCCTGGAGGTTACAACATATCCATTGCCGGTGACTACCAGTAAGTTTGACCTGTCTTTTGTCTTTGTAGAAAAGCAGGATACCCTGGAGATCGGTATAGAGTATAATAGGAACGTATTCCTGGAAGAGACAATACACAAACTGCTGGACCATTTTGTGTCTCTGATGCGAATGCTCACAGTAAATACAGACGTTGCGATAAGTAGGGTCTCCTTCCTGGAAACGTCTGAATTGGACAGGCTGCTGTATGTATTGAATCCGGCAATTAAGAGCGCACCCGAAGCCATTAGTATCGGTTCACTTATTGATCAGCAGGCGGCTGTTACACCTGATCTGATAGCGCTTTCCTGTGACAATCAGTCAATCAGCTATCGGGAACTTGTTAGCAGGTCAACAGACTTGGCTGCGCATCTGCTCCGGAAAGGCCTGCAATGCGGAGAGCTGGTAGGTATTTATACCAGCAGATCCATTGATATGGTTGTCGGCATGTTGGGCATATTGAAGGCTGGGGGAGCATACGTCCCATTAGATCCAGAGTACCCTCAGCAGCGGAACCTGTATTATTTAGCGGATAGTCAGGCGCGCTTCCTGTTAACAGAAAAAGCATTAGCCGGCGAGCTGGATGCTTTTACGGGCAACAGGATCATACTGGAAGAGAGTGGAGGGCCTATCTCCGCAGATATGGCTATACCATGGCTGCCACAGGTAGCTGTTGAGCAGACGGCCTATATCATTTACACCTCTGGTTCAAGTGGAGTGCCTAAAGGCGTCAGCATCCGGCACGAAAACGTGTTCAATCTGTTATCCTGGGCTCGCAGGACGTTTGATACGGGTGAGCGAGAGCGTATGCTGGCTTGTACATCCATATGTTTTGATCTTTCTGTATATGAGATATTCTTTCCTCTTAGCTGTGGGCATCAGGTAGTGCTGGTAAAGAATGCACTGTCACTGCTTACCGCCGGTAGCCGACCGGAAGTTACCATAATAAACACAGTACCTTCTGCTATCCGGCATCTGCTGGCAGAAAAGGCCATACCTCCGTCGGTAAAGGTGGTGAACCTCGCGGGAGAAGAGCTGAAGCCTGAGCTGGTCAAGAGCCTCTATGAGCAATGTGGACATATTCAGCATGTATTTAATCTATATGGACCTTCAGAGACGTGCACCTATTCCACATGGCTGAAAACAGACTGGCAATCCCTGTCCATAAACATCGGTTTCCCGGTCGATAACACTCACATCTATATCATGGATAAGAACAGGCAGCTATTGCCTGAGGGAGCAATTGGTGAGATTTATATAGGAGGGTTAGGAGTTGCGGAAGGGTACCATAATCGTCCCGATATTACCCGGGAACGTTTTATTGACAATCCCTTCCATGTTGGAGGGAAAATGTATAAAACCGGAGATCTCGGCCGCTGGACAATAGATGGTCGCCTCGAATACAAAGGGCGGATAGATGAGCAGGTTAAGATACGTGGCTTCCGTATTGAATGTGGTGAGGTAGAGAATGTCATCCGGCAGCATCATGCTATAACAGGAGTTGTCGTATTAGGATACGATAGTGGGGATGGCAAGAGTCTGGCTGCTTGTTTCACTGCGGAATCTCCTGTGTCTGAATCAGACATGAAGGCATTTCTGGCCGGAAAGTTACCCGGCTTCATGGTGCCTCAGCTGTTTCAGCAACTGGAGGTATTACCGTTGACTAACAATGGTAAGGTAGATAAGAAAAAGCTCGTCGCAGGCATAGCACAACAGGAACGAGCAGGGATGGAGGTAGCAGCGAGAAACCTCCTTGATCATGAGCTGCAGGACATCTGGCGTGAGGTATTGCCCGGATCTCCAGTGGGGATCACAGATAACCTGTTCTCTGTTGGTAGCAGCATCACACTTGCAAGACTGTTGACCAGAATAAACAGGCGATTTAAGCTTGACCTCACGATGATTAGCATCTGGCAATACCCTACTATTCAGGCATTATCAGACTATATGGCTGCCAGTGCGGGTAATGTATTGCCACCTATCGTTCCTTCGGGGAGGGCAGATTACTATCCTGCTACACCTGGGCAAAAGCGCATATGGATGCAATGCGAGCTGGATGGCAGCGATATCTTTAATATTACAACTCCTTTCCTGATAAAGGGTGATCTCGACATAACACGTCTGGAAAACGCCTGGCAGAGACTCTCTGAGACGTATGAAATACTTCGTACCAATATTGATCTGATTGATGGGAAGGTGGTACAGATCATTCACCCGGGTGATACCTGGCAACCCGCCTTTGATTATACAGACCTGAGAAGTGCGGAGGATAGTACAGCCGTTTGTGCTGCTATCTTCAATGAAGTTGCCGCCAGACAGTATAATCTGAAAGAAGGTCCGCTGGCCGTAATGCATGTCTGCCAGCTGGAAGACCGTACATTCAGAATATGTCTTGTTATTCATCACGTGATTACAGATGGATGGTCTATTCACTTGCTTCTCAGATCGCTGATTACGCTATATCAGGGTGAGGCGCTACCTGTTCCTGCTTTCCAGTATAGGGACTTCTCCGTATGGTATGAGCAGATACTGTTACAGGAACAGCTTTCTACTGCCACCCGATACTGGAGAAATCAACTGCCGGATGAAATACCCGTATTGCATCTGCCAGTGCAGGCGCAGCAGCTTCCGGAGACCATGCATACTGGCAGAACAGCGCAGTTCCGATTGACAGACGCACTGATGGCTGCATGGGACAAGTACATTCAAAGTAAACAGGCGACAAGGTTCTCCGGGTTGTTGTCACTCATTGCCTTATTGCTCCATCGGTATTGTGATGCAGAACAGATGATTATTGGTACTGTTCATGCCGGAAGACCATTACAGGAGCTGGAAGATACGCCGGGCATGTTTGTTCATACATTGCCGCTGGTGGTGAATGTGGATGCACAGAAGAACTTTGCCGATCTGTTACAGGCAAACATGCAGGTTACTATGGAAGCATTTGCCTATCAGATGGCTCCATTAGATGATATTATCGAAGAAAAGTATGGATTCCGGCGTAAGGAACAGCCGCTATTCAATGTATCGGTTGTACTACAGAACTATACAGAAGCGATTACATTTCCAGGTATCAGTGAATTAGACATTACAGCAGAATGGCATGAAGTAGAGAGAAGTGAATATGATCTTTCTTTCATCTTCCAGGAAGATGAGAAAGGAGTGACTATGAACGTGGAGTATCGTACGGCCCTGTTCACGCAGGATGTTATTGCCAGAATGCATGCTCATCTGGAAAGTCTGATAAATGCGATCGTAACTAGTCCTGATAGTCCTGTTTACCAGCTGGATTATCTGTTGCAGGATGAAAAGAATTGGCTGATACATACAATAAACGATACACGTGTCGTACATCCCGAGAAAACCGTCCTTCAGCTACTGGCTGATCAGGCGGAGGCTTCAGCCGAAAGTATCGCACTCATTGAGGAAGATCATGAGATTACCTATCGTGAACTGGTTAATCTGTCAGATAGGTTGGCAGCCTATCTGAAGTATGAAGCTAATATCAAACCCGGAGAAGTGGTAGCCATTTACATGGATCGCTCCATTGCAGCAATAGTATGCATGTTTGCTATTATGAAGGCAGGAGCTGTTTATATGCCAGTTGATACTACCTATCCTGGCACCAGGGTGAAATATATGTTGAATGATGCAGCAGTTGTAGCTGTCATTGCCGATACTGCGGAGCGTATAAACGATATCTCCTTACCAGTGATCTTATACTCCGACGTCATGGAAGTCGGATTAGCAAATGTGCCAGACAAATGGCCGGTTGATGTATCCCTGGCAGATACAGCCTATATCATGTATACATCCGGTTCTACCGGCAAACCTAAGGGTATTCCTATTACACATCTTTCGCTGACAGATTATATCTGTTCTATCATCAGTTACCTGCCTTTAGATCGGACACATACGGTTCTACAGCAGGCGTCACTTGCCTTTGATACGTCAATAGAGGAGATATTTCCTGTTTTATGTGCAGGAGGGCAACTGGTAATCTGCCGGGAAGGTGGCGCTGATATTGAAGGTCTTTTGCAGCTGATACAGAAGTATAGCGTGACTTTCCTCAGCGCCGCGCCACTCGTTATCAACGAGCTGAATGATTATCCGGATAGGTTGTCTTCTCTCCGGTATATCATCAGTGCAGGGGAAGAACTGAAGCCGGCCTATATCACCAGGTTGAAGAGTATGACGATACATAACCTGTATGGTCCGACAGAAAGCACTGTGTCCGCCACCTGGCATAAAGTTGAAGATATTTCCGCTGCTGGTCTTATTGGCCGGCCGATGTATAACAGATCTATCCTGCTTCTGGACAGGCATATGCAACTAACTCCGATAGGCATAAAAGGAGAGATTTATATCGGAGGGGTAGGTCTTACAAAAGGGTACCTCAACAGGCCGGAACTAACAGCAGAGAGGTTTGTTCCTCATCCTTTTGCAGCGGGAGAAACATTATACCGCACGGGCGACATAGGAGTGTGGCAGCCGGATGGTAATCTGAAGTTTCTGGGCAGAGTCGATGATCAGGTGCAGATCAGAGGGAATCGCGTGGAGTTGGGGGAAATAGAGAAAGTGTTACTGGAGTTTGGTAGTATCTCTGAAGTCTTTGTATTCGCGCGGGAGACGGCCGACGGTGACAAATATGTAGCTGCCTATTACGTATCAGCTGCTGCAATAGATAATATCGAACTAAGGCAGCATATGCTTGCATCGCTACCGTCATATATGATACCGGCTGTATTCATTCATATGGATAGTTTTCCGCTGAATGCCAGCGGAAAACTTGACCGAAGCAGGCTGCCTGCTGCTGATATACATATTGTACGCAACCAGGGTAAAGAGGCAATACAGCCTGCCAATGAGCTGGAGGCAGCGATAGTAAAGATGTGGGAAGAAGTGCTGCATATAGATAATATCAGTACTACGGATAATTTCTTTGAGCTGGGAGGTAACTCACTTAAAGTAATAAGGCTGTTTAAACTTTTGTCAGCTGCTTATCCAGGCGTGCTATCCATTGGAGAGTTGTTTGTGTATGGTACAGTACAGCAGCTGTGTGCATTATTGTCCGAGCGGCTGAACCTGAAAGTGTCAGCGCCGACGGATGTATTTGAAGAGTTTGAACTATAAATCTATTAACAAGCGTATGAAGGATATGAACGTTAGCAGAAAAGTAGCATTGCTGTTTCCCGGAACAGGTACCCAATACGTTGGAATGGGCAGGTCATTGTGTGAAACATATCCGATAGCCGCTGCCACTTTTGAAGAAGCTGCAGATATTATCGGTTTTGATCTGCAGAAACTATGCTGGGAGGGACCACAGGCGATGCTTGACGACGTGATCTATTCTCAGCTTGCAATATTGACCTATAGTGTGGCCTGTTATAGAGTTCTGACATCTGTATTGGGCGTTAATCCAGCCTTTGGATGTGGTCATAGTGTAGGTGAATATGCAGCCTTAACCTGTGCAGGCGTTTTTGATTTGAAATCAGCGATAAAGCTTGTCCAGGTCAGAACAAGGTTATTGAAAGAAATTGGCGCTGCTACCGGCAGTTGTATGGCCGCTGTTAAGAATATTGATCTCCCGGTTTTCCGGCAGCTGGTTGCCGACTGTAGCGCTGCAGGGCATGTAGTTTATCATACCATCAATAATCATTTCAGGCAGCAGGTAGTTGCAGGTTCCCGCGAAAGTGTAGCCCGTTTCCTACAAATTGCCGGAGAGGTAGGTGCAGATACTAACTACCTGTTTACGGACTATGCTTCTCATTGCAGAATAATGGACGCAGGTGCGGAAGATATGTCAGTAGCCCTGAATGAGTGTGCCGTGCATAGCTTCGACTGGCCGGTAATCGCTACAGTGTCTGCAAGGCCGTATGAAGCTGGAGATATGGTAAAGCGTACTTTACTGAAACAGTTTATTAAAACCGTCAGGTGGAAGGAGAGTATGGAGTACCTGGTCAGCTGCGGTGTGGATCTGATGATTGAAGTCGGGCCGCAAATGGTACTTAAGAATCTGCTTCGATCTGTATCACCTGGTATCAAAAGCTACGCTATGGATGCTGAGGAGGATCTGGAAGAACTGAAGCGTAGGTACAGCAGGAGAGGTATGACAACAGCTGCATTAATAGATAGGTGTTTGGCAATTGCAGCATCAACAAAGAACAGCGTGATTGATAATAATGCTGATTTGCTGTTTGATCCGTGGTCCCAACTCACAACAATGCGCGGAAGTTACACTGATACGCCGTTAACCACTGATGCAAAGGATAATGCACTGCGACTGCTACATGACATATTGACTGCGAAGGGATTTTCAGCATCCGAATGTAAAAGGGAAATGGAGTTTCTCAATAGTCAGCCGGCATTTTAGTCTGGTTAAAGAGGCCTCTACTTTATAAATTCTTACATGAAATCATGAATAGAGATATTGCAATAATAGGAATGGGCGGAAGGTTTCCGGATGCCATCAACCTGTCTGAGTTTTATCACCATCTGTGTGCCGGAAGCGATCTGGTACGTGCGCTTTCACCTGTGCGGATAGCAGAGAGTTCGCTATCGGGAGCCACTAAGTATCAGGTAACCGGCTACATGGAAAATATCGACAGGTTCGATCATCAGTTCTTTGGTATTTCAATGCATGAAGCAATGTATATGGACCCGCATCAACGTCTAATGATGGAGGTCGCTTATGAGACAATCAGTAACGCCGGGTTTAATCCGGACCAGCTGAACGGGAAACGGGTATCCGTGTATATGGGGGATACGAATCAGCAGTACTATAAACTTGCGACTGCGTTTGATCCCACATTACTGACCGGTTGTTTCAATGCAGCAACCGCAGGAAGGGTCTCCCGGTTCTTCAACTTTACGGGTAACGCGCTCATGGTAGACGGAGCCTGTGCTTCTTCACTACTGGCCGTTTACATGGCATGTAATGACCTCCTGGCCGGAGAGTCTGAAATGTCGCTGGTAGGTGGAGCCAATATTATTCTGTTCCCTAATCAGGAAGATGATAAACAGGAAGACGTGGGACTGCTTTCTGCCGACGGAAAGTGTAAGGCGTTCGCTGCAGGAGTAGATGGTATAGGTAATGGTGAAGCGGTAGCGGCAATATTACTGAAACCTCTGGATAAGGCTATTGCTGACAAAGATCATATATACGCTGTGATTAAGAGTGCCGCGGCTAATCAGGATGCGCAACGGTCTACATCATTGACTGCTCCCAGTAGTCTCGCACAGACGGAACTGATTTTGTCAGCATGGGAGAAAGCAGGCATAGACCCCGAAACTATCGGATATATCGAAGCGCATGGTACAGGTACTGCACTGGGAGACCCGATAGAAGTAGAGGCTATTACCAAAGCGTTTGCCGTCCATACCCGGAAGAACAATATCTGTGCAATATCTTCAGTAAAGACCAACGTCGGACATACAGATGCCGCCGCAGGAATAGTTGGATTGATAAAAGCAGTGTTATCTGTTTACTCCGGACAGTTATTCCCGTCACTGCACTTTAACGCTCCTAATCAATATATTAATTTTCCTGCTGCTCCGATATATGTGAATACAAAACTCCGGTATTGGGACACACCTACTGGCACACCCAGGAGAGCTGGCGTTAGTTCATTTGGCTTCATAGGTACAAACTGCCACATGGTACTGGAGCAGTTCATAGCTGCTGATACCTCCACATTGCCACCAATGCCAGTGTTATTACCGATATCGTCAATGACTGCAAAAGGACTTAATAGAAACCTGCAGTTATTATTACAACAGCTGCTTGTCACAGACGCGCCTAATTTAAGTGACATAGCCTATACGCTCGGGCATGGTAGAAAACATTATGCTCATAGAACGGCTATTCTTACGGATAGTGCAGATGACCTCCTGATGCAGCTGGAAATCATGCAGGAGCAGTCATCCTATACGTTTGACGGAGAAGTAGTATACTGGTATGTATTCTCGGATGACTATCAGATAGATACCGATGTCATAGCGTTATATGCTACCGCTTTCCCGGCATTTCAGGAAGCACTACATACGTGCCGCTCGATTACTGGATATAGTGTTCAGCATCCTACAGTCAACAGTTTTGTATTTCAGTACTGCCTGTACAAACTATTGGAAAGGGCGGGCATAGCCTCCCGCAAGATTATGGGATTCGGAACAGGTAAGATCACTACAGATTGCATATCCGGTAAGATTAGCCTGGAGGTTGCTTTGGAAAGACTGAACCGCTATGTACCGGACAGTACAGATCTGGCAGCATCACTTAGGAAGTTTGCATCCACAAAATTTACTGACGATACATTTGTTATTGAGTTAGGTCCTGAAGGCCGTATTTCAAGAACATTACGGACGGTTTCCCCAGCAGAAGGTCACTCACGGATATTAACCCTTGATAGTTCCTCAACTATTACCTCGTTCCTGGCAGTAGTGCGTCATTGCTACCTTGCTGGGCTTACGCCTGACTGGTCGGCTTTTTACACCTCTGGAGCAAGAAAGATTCCCTTGCCCGGATATAGCTTTGAGCCGGTTCGCTGCTGGCTGGAGAACAAGAATACCCGCAATCTGCAGCAACACTTGTATGAACTGAGCTGGCGACCCGCAGAGACAAGAAGCATATTCCCGCAGCCAACAGCAGGCTGTGTGCTTGTTTTTAATGATACGACTGGGATTGGGAATGCACTAGTTGCCGCATTAAAAGCAGAAGGAAGAAATTACCTGCTCATTGATAATGGGGACCGCTTTTCCATAGAAAGTGAACAGCATATAACTATCCGGTTTAACGAGCCCGAAGATTATGACAGGCTTATGTCTGAGGTTGCATTACGGGATATCAGCCTCAGTACAGTATATCATCTGGGAGCCTGCGCAATCGCCGGACAGCCGGATACAGAAATATTGCTTGCATCAGGGCTATATGCACATTTTCATTTTGCCCGGGCATTCTCAGACATCCTTCATAAAACCAGTATACAGTTTATTACTGTGACGGTGAATGGCAGGTGCATTCTGCCGGAAGATAAAGAACGTATTGTTCCTGAGTATGCCGCAATACACGGTTTCACCATATACTTACCGCAGGAGTATCCCTTGTGCAGAGTAAGATGTATCGATCTGCACAGCGAAGAGCTGTCTAATCTTCACAGTGTTGCTATTGACCTGCTGGAGGAGATGTTTGTTGATGACAATTATCAGATGGCAGGTTGGCGCAACGGACAAAGATTCACGCCATTGATTCAACAAGCGCCTCGTGTCTCTCCGCAACAGCCACAGGCACCTGTGCTCATACAAAGAGATGAGTTGTATTGGGTTACTGGCGGAAGTAGCGGTGTTGGCCTTGAACTGGTATGCTGGTTAGCGATGAGGTGCCCGGTTAATATACTTATTACTGGTCGTAAAGAGCTGCCTGACAGAATCCACTGGCAGATGGTCGCCGCTGACAAATCCGCCCCTCATCATGAAGTAATCAGTAAATGGTTAGAGCTGGAGAAAAGCGGTTCGCGCATCCTGTACCAGGCCGCAGATCTTGCTTCCGAAGGAGCGACAGCTGCTGCAGCTGATACTGCCAGACAGTTTTTCGGTAAGGCATTTTCAGGCATCTTTCATGCCGCCGGACTGCCCGGCACTATGCGCATAAGGCATCATAATGCGGATACATTCAAAGAGACGTTATACCCTAAAGTACAGGGTACTAATCATATATTAACGGCGGCGGGTACAAAGCTGCAATTCTTATTCCTGTTTTCTTCAGACAACGCCCTGCTGCCAGCGGCCCGCATGTCAAACTACGGAGCTGCCAACCTGTATATGGATGCATTAGCGCACAAACTGAATAGCAATTCGCTACGCGTTGTATCTGTGAACTGGCCGTCCTGGAGAGAGACAGGTATGTGGAATCGCTTCTATACGCATAACAAGCCATCTGCGGCTGAACTTGCGCAGTCAATTCTGACTGCAGACGGACTCTCGCTGATGGAACTGGCATTGATGGGCGATAAGGCGAATTATATAGTGTCTAATGTAAGCCCTGCCACAATAGGCCGCAATCCTTACTTTATTATTGAAGAACAACTGGAGGGGCCACAGACGGTGCAGGAAGATACATCAGAAGAACCTGTTGCAGAGATCAATTTGCCGGTTATCAATGCACAGTGGACACCTATGCAGAATGCGGTAGCCGCCGTATGGAAGAGTATCCTGAAGCTTGAGCATGTAGATCTCGATATTAACTTCCTCAGCGCAGGCGGTCACTCTCTATTAGGATTACGTATGCTAAACCGGCTTGAAAAGATGACAGGAGTGGAGCTTGAATTTAAGGATCTCATGAGACATCCGACTATTCTTGAATTTGCAGGCTTCCTTGATGAAAGAAGCGGTAACGGAGCAGTAAGCGCTACTCTTACCATCCCACCAGCACCACTACAGGAGTACTATGCAATGTCTGCCGCACAGCAGCGGCTCTGGATAGTATGTCAGCTGGAACAGAATGCTATTGCCTACAACATGCCCGGCACCTTCCTGTTAAAAGGAACATTGGATGTACATGTACTTCAGTCAGCATTCCTGCAGATTATAGATAGGCATGAGTCCTTGCGCACAGCATTTATAGTCAATGACGATATCCCTGTTCAAAAGATCCTTCCTAGCCGTGACGTCAGCTTTAAACTTGAGTTTCAAGATTGGCGTAATCTGGAGCATAAGACAGTGAAATTGGACGAGTGGATCACCAGAATGGCAGAGACACCTTTTGACCTTACTTCGGGATGCCTCATAAGGGCAGGTGCTGTACAGCTGGACCAAGAGGAATTTGTCATATGCTACGTCCTTCACCACATTGTGACCGATGGCTGGTCTATGGGCCTTTTTATACAGGAACTACTCCAGCTGTACACCGCTACGGCAAAAGGCGCAACTCATACATTGCCTCCTATCCGGGTACAGTATAAGGATTTTTCAGTCTGGCAGAACGCCCGTTTTGAAGGCGAGGCAGTCCGCAAGCAAAGAGATTATTGGCTCGGACAGTTCAATCTGCCGGTTACACCCCTTCAGCTACCGCTGGATAACCCACGTGGTAACGTGCAGACCTTCTCTGGCGATAGCTATTGCTATGAAGCCGGCGTAACGCTTACAGCGCAGTTAAGAGCCTTTTCGGCAGCTCATGGAACAACTATATTCAATGTGCTATTTAGTGTTTACGCCATATTGATGTCAAAACTCAGTGGACAGGATGATATAGTAGTAGGAACTGTAACTTCCGGTAGAGTGCATGAGGAGCTTGAGGAGTCCATTGGCATGTTTGTAAATACACTTGCAATTCGTACTGCTCCTTCACGTCACAAAAAGATAGATGATTTTATCCGGGAAGTGACTTCATCCATGGCAGGCGCACTTGAGAACCAGGAATATCAGTTCGATAAACTGGTCGCAGAATTAGGTGTCCAGCGTGATGGAAGAAATCCACTGTTTGATGTGCTATTTGAAATGTACAACTTCGACGATGAAGTAGCCGCGCCTACAGAATTTGCGATCAGTCCATATAAGCGTCAACACCGCTCTGTGGTTTTCGACCTTATCCTTACGGTCGAAGAAATAAATGGTAACCTCTGTTTTGATTTTCAATATAACAATGCATTGTTTTTCGAGCAGACTATTGTGCGTTTTTCCATGTTTTATCAGCATCTGCTTACCCAATTGTGTTCAGGTAGTGTAACATTGATTGATGATATGTCCATGGTACGACTCAATAATGGACCGGCAGAACTGCTAGACTCAGAAACAACCACCAATACTGTCGATAACGGCAGCCCCTTAGTATCAGGACTCCAATTTAACTTTTCTGACATATGAATAACATGATTGACTGTTTTCTTGTAGGTCATAACGAAATGCCTTTTTCCGGTTATGAAAGTAATCTCCGCAAGATGGGGACAGATTCCGGTGCTTACCGTGATCTAAGTAAAAGCATTCTTACTATCAACAAAAAGATATTGCCCATCTCTGATGTTATTAATATCGTAGGAGCGTCTACCCCCGGACATACAACTTTCCGGCCATTCAATATGCTGGAAACCCACAGTAATGCGATAGGCTATCTCGGCACCTATCTACACCGGCGAGGCTTCACGTTTGATTATGTCAATTCATTCCAGGATGAAAAGGAATATTTCGGAGATCTGCTTAAGGCCGGACGTATACGTACCGTGGCTATCATCACGACACTGTACGTCTCTGTCTTCCCGATCCTGGAGATAATGGAATTTGTCAGAAAATACAGTAATAAGGTAAAAGTGATTGTTGGTGGTCCGTTTATTTCAACCCAGATCAGGACGCAGGACAGCACTTTTGTGAATTATCTCTTCAGAAGTATTGGTGCTGACTTTTACGTGAACAGTTCTCAAGGGGAACTGACGCTCGTGAATATCCTGAACACGCTGCGGGAGAATGGCTCGCCAGCAAATTTGTATAATACTTATTATAAGAGCGGCACTGAATACCTTCCCACTCCTGAATTGAAGGAAGATAACAAGCTTGTTGACAATACCGTCAACTGGGACCTTTTTGCTCACAGAGTACATGAACATGTTGCAGTAAGAACCGCCATTTCATGTCCGTACAAATGTTCATTCTGCGGGTTCCCAGCGCATGCCGGCGACTACCAGACTACAGATGTTGCTCCTATTATTGAAGAACTGAAGCTCCTCTCTAAAATTCCCACCCTCAAAAGTGTTCATTTCGTGGATGACACTTTCAATATACCTAAAGAACGTTTTAAAACGCTGCTGCGTGAGAAGATCCGCCACGGTTTCGACTTCAAATGGCACTCCTATTACCGGTGTCAGTTTGCAGATGATGAAACCATGAAGCTCATGAAGGAGAGTGGCTGCGAAGGCGTTTTTCTCGGTATTGAATCAGGAAGTAACCGTATCCTGAAGAACATGGACAAAGCTGCTACCGCAGAACACTACCGCAGAGGTATCGAACTGTTGAAGAAATACGAGATCGCTACTTTTGGTTCGTTCATTATCGGGTTTCCAGGTGAAACAGAAGAGACAGTGCGCGAAACGGTAGATTTCATAGAAGAGACAGAAATGGACTTCTATCGAACGCAACAGTGGTATTTTGAGCCTATTACTCCCATCTGGAAACAGAAAGATAAATACAAGATTAAAGGTGAAAGCTTTGAATGGAGTCATGAAACTATGGATGCAAAGACTGCCTGTGACATTGTAGATCAGAATTTTCTTTCCATTAAGAACTCACTCTGGCTACCCCAATACAATTTTGACTTCGATAATCTACTCCACCTGTTACATAGAGGTAAAACATTGCCCCAGCTGAAACAGTTCATTGCTGCATTTAATGAAGGCGTACGTGACAAACTTCTTCACCCACACAAAGAAGAAGCAGACGTCAGCGTACTGAAAAAGATGAAAGAGGCATGGGCAGGTGAAACAGAAACCACTGAGATGATGCCTTTACAGGAAGCTACTGCTGATGCCCAGTTAAATGATATGTTTAAATTCTGATGCTCCATGATTACAAATACTTTTGATAAAGAACTGCTGTTATTTTCTAATAAATTTCTGAATCAGAAAGAATACTGGTTAAAGAAATTGGCAGCCATTGAGCAACCTGTACGCCTTTCGGCCCATGGCACCAGTGTGTTGCCTCCAGCGTCCAGGCATGTTCTGGACTGGGAAATTGCATCAACACTCCAGGAAAGAATACTCAAGATATCCAACAATGCAGACCTTACCTGTTACATCGTGATGGTAGCAAGCTGGAAAGTGCTATTGTCTAAATTTCTCAGGCAGTCGCATATAACAGTTTCTTCTCCTGTCAATAAACTGAAGGCAACCGAGGATACCTTCAACAGGAGCCTTCTTCTTTTTGATGACATCTCCTTGTCCACTACTTTCAGAGAGCTGCTGATGGTATGCGGTAAAACTGTGATAGAAGCGTACGATAACCAGGACTATCCCCTTAAAAATGTATTAGATAGTCTGGCGTCTCCTCACTTGCATCCGGCTACTAATATTGCCATTGCCATGGATAACCTCCATGACCTCCCGGTTATTGATGAGCCAGAAGAAGAGATACAGGTCATTGTCTCGAAGCAGGAGAATCGGTTACTACTCAGGATTAGTTATTCTACGGAGTCATATCCCGAGGCGATGTGCTCACAGCTGTTGCGATGCTGGGAAAACGTGACTTCTCAGTTATTGGCTGATGTTAACGTGCCATTTAATACCGTTAAGTTGTTGTCTGCAGAAGATCAGCAGCAGCTTATTCAGCAGTTTGAAGGCCGTAATACCATATTTCCTGTCGAAAAGCTGATTCCCCACTACCTTGAGCAGCACGCTGCCAATACGCCCGGTAGCCGGGCAGTGGTGTGTGATGGCGTGTCGTTAAGTTATGCTGCCTTAAATGAACACGTTAACAGAATTGCTGTCTTTCTTAAACAGCAATTAGGTGCCAGCACAGCTCCCGTCGGACTGATGCTGCCGCGTTCCATTGAAATGATGCAGGTAATTCTTGCATTGTGGAAATGCGGTGTGCCATATATTCCGTTGGATACAGCTTATCCGAGGGCGCGTGTTGCAGACATTCTAACGGATGCCGGCAGCAAATTACTCATGACGCGTTCTGCCTTTATAACTGGAAGTGCCGGCCTGTTTGACGGAACAGTTATCCATATGGATGATGCAGCTGCAATAATAGCGGGGCTGTCCCCTGAAAATCCTCCAGTAACAGCTAGTGCCGGTGATCTTGCGTATATCATTTATACGTCTGGATCTACCGGAAAACCCAAAGGAGTAATGGTTGAACATGCAGGTATGATGAATCACATGTTTGCCAAAATTAATGATCTTGGTCTTACGCCACAAAGCATAGTAGCACAGAACGCCTCACATACTTTTGATATATCCGTCTGGCAGTTTTTTGTGTCATTAATTACCGGTGGATCTACTGTCATTTACACAACAGATACCAACCTGGATATTAACGAATTTGTTGATCAGGTAGTGAAAGACAGGATCACTATCCTGGAGGTTGTTCCTTCCTATCTCTCACTGATATGTGATACGCAGGAACAGCGCCAGGTATCTTTCCCGGATCTGTCCTTCCTGCTTACGACGGGAGAAGCATTTCCACATAAACTGGCTTCCAGGTGGTTTGCAGCAAATCCCGGTATACCGGTAGTAAACGCTTATGGTCCTACTGAAGCTTCCGATGATATCACCCATAGCTTATTGACGGCTCCTCCCGAAGACCAGATTATTCCGATAGGCCGTACTGTACAGAATATGCACATATATGTGGTTGATGAGCATATGCACATCTGTCCCGTCGGAGTAAAAGGCGAAATCCTTGTATCTGGAGTTGGTGTAGGTAGAGGTTATATCAACAACCCGGAGAAGACAGCGGAAGTGTTTCTCCAGGATCCATTCACCACGACTCCGCGCAGGATGTATAGAACAGGTGACCTTGGCTCATACCGTAGCGACGGACAATTGGACTTCTGGGGTAGGAAGGATTTTCAGCTGAAAATTAGTGGCTACAGGATTGAGCCAGGTGAAATTGAAAGCGCCTTATTGAAAATACCAGTTGTCAAGGAAGCTGTTGTGATTGATCATACAACCTCACAGGGCCATAAATATCTGAGTGCTTATATCACTGTGTCTGATACTGATGGCGTGAATACTGATCAGATGAAAGATGAATTGTCTGCCTGGCTGCCGGCCTATATGGTGCCTGCCAACATTCATGTGTTGTCGAGACTGCCGCTGACTGCTAATGGTAAGATTGACAGAAAGGCCTTGTCAGAAATGGATTTCCAATCTGAAAGTACTGAACAACCCAGAACTCCGGAAGAGCATGTGTTACTCGGCATCTGGAAAGAGGTATTGTCTGTTGACAGGCTCGGTGTCACCGATAACTTCTTCCGGCTTGGTGGTCATTCTGTTGCTGCCATACAGCTGATGAGCAGAATTAAGAAACACTTCAGGGCGGATCTCGTATTGCTCGATATATTCGAGAATCCGACTATACGTGGCCTTGGTAGTGTGATTAGTGAAAAAGAAGGTTCTCTGCTGCGCACGGACGAAACAGCCGATATTCCGGTGAAGCAGCCTAAACAGCATTACGAGATTTCCCCTGTGCAATATCCTGAATGGTTTATGTTAAGACTAAACCCTGATAGTACCTTCTATAATGTTGGGATGGTGCTTGAGATGAACGGTATTGTCAACGTGCCTCACTTGCTGCAATCTCTGAACATCCTGATAAACAGGCATGAGGTGTTCAGGGCTGCCTTCCATGAGATACTCGGTACTCCACATGTATCCCTTGTAGATGACCTGGATATAGCCATGGATGATTTCCTGGTGGATATTTCCGGATCTCAGAACTGGAAACTGCCTTTAGAGAAAATTCTGAGTGAGATATACAGGAAACCACTGAATCTGTCCAAAGCTCCGGTAGCAACATTCCGGTTGATAAAGGTGGAACAAGAACGCCACATCTTTGTCTTTGAAATTAACCACATTATCTGGGATCAGCTTTCTACGTTTATCTTCTTCAGAGAACTCCAGCAGTTATATAACCAGCTTAGCAAGGGCCTGCACCCGGAACTGACACCGTTGTCGGTTAACTATTATGACTGGTCTGAATGGATGCATACCCGGTTGAATGATGGTAGCCTTGATCATCACAAAACATACTGGTTGCAGCAGTTCGAGACGCTTCCACTTCCTTTGGAATTGCCGCTGGACTTTCCACGCTCCGTGAGGCAGACATTCAATGGGCGGACAATATTTCAGCTGATCGATGAAGATACCAGAAGAGACCTGACCCGTTTCCAGGAAGCCAATAATGTGACGCTCCAGATACTGTTATTGTCAGTATTGAAATTATTACTGTTCCGTATCACTGGTCAGAATGATATCGTTGTCGGTACACCCATTTTTAACCGCGATCACCCTTCGCTGGAGCCTATCGTCGGATTATTTGCTTCTGCTATTCCTATCCGTAGCCAGGTAGATGATAGCGCTACCTTCCAGCAATTACTGGATCAGGTGAGAAAAGTATCCCTGGAGGCATATGATCATCACTCTTATCCATTCAATAAAGTACTGGAATTGCTGAAACATACCGGTGATTTCTCTAAATCCAGGTTCATATCTGTATTCTTTGGCGTTCAGAATGATGAGACCTCGTTTGAAAAGCTGGCCTATCAGTTTGATGGCATGGAAGTGAAAATGTACGAAGCAGATAATGTACAACTGTTTGAAGAAGATACATCTGTTTTCGACTTTACGATGCAGGTGGACCATACTGTGGACTACATGAAACTGTCCATCCGCTATAATACAGATCTCTTCAGGGAAGAGACAGCGGCCAACTTCCTACGGTGGTACCTCACGCTGCTGAAACAGGCAATAAAAACTCCGGCTGATTACCTCAGGACATATCTGCTGGAAGAAAAGCCTTTGTCTGCTACGGGCACTCGTATTCCATTGCCTGCTGACTCCCTGGCAGATTTGATTACTGACAATCTCATTCGGCAGGGTGCAGGGACGGCTATTGTACACAATGAACAAATCTATTCATTTGAAGAAATCCGGGTATTCTCAGAAAAAGTAACCGCTTATCTGCAAAACAAAGGAGTGGTAAAAGGCAGTAAAGTGGGCGTCCTGTTAGCACCTTCCTTTGAAATGATTGGTGTCATCCTTGGTATTCTGAAGGCTGGTGCAACCTGGATTCCGCTTACGAAGGAATACCCTGCCGGTCGTATGGATACCATCATGCAGATGGTTGATATGGCTGATATCTTTTACGATGCCAGTATTCTGTCACCGGACGTTTTTGCATTGCTGACCGGGAAATATACAGATATTGCTACAAAGAGGTTGGCATTAAACACTATTGTGCCAGCTGTTAAGCCGGTAGCCTGGCAACTGGATGATGTTGTGTACATCATATTTACTTCCGGTAGCACAGGTGTTCCCAAAGCGATAGAGGTCAGACACCAGGGCCTACTGAATATCATGTTGTCCACAATGCAACAATATCCGCTAACCACTACCGATAGCGTACTGTTCCACACACCGGTCGTTTTTGATGCCGTAATGCTGGAAATATTCCTGCCATTATTGTCTGGTGCCCGCATTATTATATCTGATAGTACTAATAAAGATATCGCTGCGCTGGGAGGATGTATAAATAAACATCAGGTGACCTTTATACAGTTTGTTCCACTGCTGCTTAGCGAATTTGTCACAGCTGCCGCCACCGGTGTATTTGACTATCCCGTCTCGCTCAGGTATGTAATCTGTGGTGGAGCGATTATGACCGCTGCTCTTCGTGACAAATTCTTTAGCGTATTCAAATGTGGGCTATATAATCACTATGGCCCTACAGAAATCACTATTGACGCTGCCAGCTATGACTGTGCACAAAGTACTACGGCTGACATTATGCCGGTAGGAAAGCCGGTAGCAAATACCGCTATCTATGTGGTTGACCGACATATGAATAGCTGTGCGCCAAACGTAGCGGGTGAGGTGGTGATTTCCTCATTCGGACTTGCCAAAGGATATTTCGGGAATGTTGCCCAGACAGATAATGCCTTTATTCCCAATCCATTCAATGATGGCTTCGGTGACCGCTTGTACCGTACTGGTGACAGGGGTGTTTTACTATCAGATGGTAACCTTGTCATCCAGGGCAGGTTGGATAACCAGGTCAAGCTCAATGGCAACAGGATTGAGCTGGATGAAGTAGAGACTGCATTATCAAAAATTCCGGGAGTGCGTAATGCGGCTGCGGTAGTTACTGCTAGCGGTAACGCGGGTGAAACGTTGACTACCGCTGTTGAGCTGGATGATGCATGCACACTTCTGGCGGAAAGACAAAATAATGCTTTACGCCTGTTCACAATAGCCCAGCGTCCTGAATTGAAGCGATATGCAGATGCATTACATACCGGCGCTTGGCCCGAGTATTTCAAGGGTGCCACGGTCATTAAGAATTACTGGCATAGGCTTTATCAGCTGTTTCCGGAACTTCAGCTGGTAATCACTGATAACCAGGGTGCCATCGCTGCCGTAGGCAATGCGGTACCGGTCCGCTGGAATGGTACTGTCGCTGACCTGCCGGGCGGCTGGGATGATGCGCTTGAGAGAGGCGTACTTGGCGCAGAAGCGGGAGACACGCCAGATACATTAGTTATTCTCGCGGGAGTGGCAGCTGCCTCATTCTCTTGGGTGGGCGGTGTTAGCCGCCATATAATCGACGGCTTCAAGCGAATCGCCTCAAGGGAAGGATTCCGGCACCTGCTGGTTGCTTTACGCCCGATAGATAAGGTAGACCGGCAGGAAATACCAATAGATGCATATGCAGCGCTACGTGACGCTCAGGACAGGAGCGAAGATAAATGGATAAGACTACATGAATCTATTGGTGGAAAGATCATCGGTACCTCAGAAAAGTCACAACATGTGGAAGGCTCCCTGGTGCAATGGGAAGGATGGACCGGTGTTGTGTTTGAGAACGATGGCAGTTACCTTATCAAAGATGCGCTTCAGCCGGTACATGTAGACCTGACCTGCGACCGAGCAACATATTATGACCCCTGCGTATGGATTGACCATTCCGCTAGTCTGACCTCGCCAGCGGTATCTAATCTCACTCCCTTGCGCCTGCGAAGAAGACTGCAGCAATTGCTTCCTTCCTACATGATTCCTGCAAGAATTGTAGTGGTAGATAAAATCCCAGTACTGGAATCAGGAAAGAATAATAAAACTGAATTGCTTTCCATACTCCCCGTCGGTAACACAGAAATGGATACCGATTTGACAGCCGGACAGAAAAACGTTCTCCGGGTATTCCAGCAGGTACTCGAATCTGAAAATGTAAGTCCTGGAGTCAGCTTTTTTGAAGCCGGCGGCCATTCCATCCGGGCCATCAGGCTTATTGGCTTGCTGAAAGAGGAATTTGGTATCGCACTGACGCTGGAAGATATATTTCTGAATCCTTCCGTTATCGAGCTGGAACAATGTATCAGCAGTAAAAAGGCCCTGGCGAAATAGTAGCTTATAATGTAAACGAAACATCCATGAAGCACACCACAAAAATCATGTTGTTCACTGGTATGGTAGCCTTTTTTGTAATTCAGGTGTCACACACTATCCGAAATACAAATAGCTGGCCGTTCTGCTCATACAACATGTTTAATAGAATGATGCAACCCAAGATTGATGAATTTATGATCTGGTTGTATGACAGCAAAGGAAATAAGCAGCTTGTCCTACCGGGAAATGCCATCCCTATTGAGTACTACAGAACGCCCGTACTGATGAGCGATGTCTTTGACGGTAATAATGAAAGTTCAAAGGTACAGCTGTGCCGGATTCTGCTTGATCACCTGAATACCGCTCCCTGGGGAAAGTTTGATGAAATACTTCCATCGGCAAGACCGACGCCGGGAAGTCATTTTACGGGCATGGAGGTATTCATTTACAACTACGACCTGGATCTGTACCGGTACGGTCAAAAACTCGAGCCAGTGAACCGTAAACTGATTTATTCCTATCACCAGCAATCCTAAGCCATACATTTATGATCAAGAAGCTTTCAGGCAAACTGGCGTATTTTCTTTTCCATCAACCCGCTGTATGGGAACGTCTCGCCGCATTGCGCATATCCATAAGTGTCATCTGCCTGGTATTACTGATCTGGGGCGATTATGACAGTAGTTTTTACGGACTAACCAGCAGCTTCCTGCACCGGCAGGATGCTATCTTCCCTTTCCTTCCAGCGCTAGGACCAACTGCATTCCTGATACTGAAAAGTGTTGCAATAGTAGGCGGACTGTTTACTTTGGCAGGTCTCTTTACCCGTGTCAGTATGGTAGTGCTGACGGTGTCATTTTTCCTGTTAAACGGCTACATTGCTGCGAACGATAGTTATTGGCTCGCGTATATTACACATCTGCATTTCTTCTCGATTGCACTATCCTGTGTGGATACTTCCAGGCATTACTCGCTGGATAGCTGGATGCGTAAACGTATTTATATATCTGATAAGGCGCAGCGAGAAGCCGCATCTTTTGCTATTGCATTCATGCAGATATTTATCGCAGTACTCTATCTGCAAACCGGTATTTCTAAGCTACTCAACTCCGGCGTTGAATGGTTTACCTCCGGACAAACAAGTTATTATGCCACTATGATGTTTGGCACCCGACTGGGGCAGTTCATGACGCAATACAGAGAAGTATATCATGTCATTGGTGTATACACCGGCATTGTTGAAGTGGGCTTCTTCTTTGCATTCCTTTTCCGTCGTACGCATAAGGTGCTTGCGGTACTAGGTATGTCCTTGCATATTGGTATTTATAGCCTTATGATACTATCATTCTTCATGTTGTGGTGGATCTATCCTGCATTATTTCTTTTCAAGAATAACTGGAAAAAGCAAGCTGAGAGAGAGGAAGACTTAACGGTCACTCCTCTGCAAGACGAACTACCTGCTCAACATCAGCGGGATATTGAAAAGGTGTATTCATCTTTTTCTTCTCAGTCAGATAGTGATGAAGGCAGTAGCAAATCTCCTCTACAAACAATGAATAGTCGTAAAAATTAAAACTGGTAAAGTGATGGAGCCCTTTAGCCGATTTTCTTGAGTCACTGTCGATTAGATGAAGGTGCGTATCAGCAGACTTTCTGATTGTTAAAAAATGCTTTTTATAACCCTGCAGGTAAGTAAATGCTAAATGATGAATACCGGTATTCACGAAGCCTTCACCGCCGGGTAAAGCCCCGGGAAGTCGGACATACCCGAAGTAGCTGCCGGTCAGTAGCCCGATTTCCAGGCCGGAGTACTTCCTGAATGTATCACTTCTAAAACCGGTGAACAATAATCCTCTTTTTGAAAGCGGAGACGGAAGCACCCACGGAAACAACTGAGGATGATGATGGTAGATACGGAAGAAGGTCTCAAATAGTTGCTGGTGTGCTGGCTGGGCAGGTTTACGAAACAACACAGGGGCATTGAAGAACAGGAATTTCATTGTATAGTTTTTTTATGGGTTAATGACTACTAAAATATATGTTTTGAACCAGATAAAGGATGCTTTAAACAAATAAATCCATGGACAGATCACTAGCTGATACAGCGGCAGCAGAACAGGTCTTTTTTCCTTCGTACGTTCGTCAGGGAAAAGATCAATGCACGTTTGAAATGACATTGTCTGCAAAGCATCACTGGATGCTGAGGGAACACCGTATCGGACAATTTTCTGCTTTGCCGGCAACTGGATTTCTGGAACTAGCCTTTGCTGCCTGCAGACTTTATTTCCACTGGTTTGCCATTGAAATTACCAAACTTACTATATCTCAGCCCTTGCTGATGCAGCCGGATGAGGAAGCGAAGCTCCGGATTTTGTTCACCGGTGATGCAGATCAGGCAACATTCTCCATCACATGCCTGCGCTCAGATGGTAACAGTGCTGTTCATGTTACGGGAACTGCGGCCCGGGTAGTAGGAAACACCGACTTAAAGTTTGATGTAGCAGCATGTAAGACTGTTTATCAAACAATGGCATCCCATGAGCAGCAGACCGGTGTAGCAACAGATGCCCATGTTGCCTATCAGCTTGCCTTCGGCAGAAGGTGGCTGGATGTATACCGCCAGGTATGGAGAAGTGCCGACAAAGGAATTGCGCTGCTATCGCTCGATCCCGCATTCGTATCGGATGTCGATACCTACCTGTTGCATCCTGCATTGCTGGATGTAGCCATTACGCTGTTACTTGACAATCCAATGCTGGCGCCGTTTCAATTCAGGTCCATCAGACATTACCGGCCGCTGCCTGCGCAATACTATTGTCATGCCACAAGCCGTAGTGCAGCAGGTGGGATTGAAACTGATATAGTCATTGCTGACGTTGAAGGAAATATTTTACTTGAAATTGATAAATACTATTTGCTGGAAGTATCAGAAGACCAGTTGACATCCATGACTGGCAATTAAAGTAATTATCCACCATAATGAAATAACGAAATGGAATCTGGAAACCTAACCCCATCTCAGCCTGTAATTATCCACAGAAATGTTGACCCATGGCAGGACGATGGCCAATTAACGTTAACAGCAGCTTACGCACGATACATGAAGATGTATGCTATCACACCTGATACGCATATACCATGGATCGTTAAACTGATTGAAAATCCTGCATCGCCGCTCCCTTTATCCGGTGCTGTGACGCTTTATCGACACGACTTTATACATTGTTTGCTTGGCCGTGGACTTACCAATGCTGACGAAGCATTTGTTATCGGATTTACAATGGGAAGTGTACCCAAGTTGAAAAAACTGGAAGTAGCCTGTTTCAAATTTGTCAGCCGATACCTGTACCCGGGCAAATTCAGGTTGACAAAAGCTGAAGTAGATATCTTCTCCGACGCAGTCCGCTTAGCCAAGGCTACAACGGGTCTATGTTCGCTGGAAGACTTTGATCCCGATCCTCTGCTGAATAAATCACTTGCAGAAGTGAGGCAGCTGCTGGGCATCCCTGTCCGAAAACTCACTTATACAATGTTCCCGAACAACTAGCAACCTTACAATAAAATCAAACCTCTTTATGCAATATCTTAGTAATGACATGTACACCCGGCTGATTGATGCATTTACAATTGCAGCTTATCAGCAGTGTGATTACCTCGACCTCGTTAACTTCAATCGCGATATCTATGGAGAAGTCATTAATTCCGGTATCGTGGAAGACATCTTCAAACCTTCCTACGGCTACGGTGCTCCGGATGGTTCATATGAACTCGGTAAATTAGTAAAGGCACTCGAGACGGAAAGGGTTCGTCAGTATAATGAGTGGCTTAGTAAGAACTATCCTTCTGTTGCTTCTTCCGTTCTTACCAAAGGTGTTGATCTGGAAACGCTGGCTGTAGGCTCAGGTATGGGTACTACCGGTGTAATGGGCAGTCTCCTGAAATCTATCTTCGATATGGAACGCCCAAGATTCCCTGGCCGTCCAGACGTCGTGCTCTGTGTTCCGAACTATAGTGTTTATGACGGTATCGTCAACGCACATGGTGGTAAAAGTAAGTATCTGCTCACAAAACCAGAAAACGACTTCCTGCCTACGGTAGAAGAAGTGGCAGCTGCAATAGATGAAAATACTATTGCGCTGGTGCTGACCTATCCTAATAACCCTGCTCAGAGTACCTATGAACCAGAGAATCTGCAGACGCTGGCTGATATCGTTAAAACCTGCCAGGAGAAAAAGGTGTACCTGATCGTAGATAATATCTACCAAGAAACCATCTGGGACGAAGAGATGCTCAACCCTGAGATATTCTGCCTGACTGATTCACCAGACTATCTTTTCAAGGTCTTCGGTGCCAGCAAAGACAGACCGTTCTTTTCCGGACTACGTATGGGATATATGATAGGCGACCCGCGTATCAAACAGGCTTACCAGTATTACGCGTCGCTGTTCAACAATACCCATAACAATCACACCAGCCTGGTATTTGCTATGGACCTTTTATTTCGCAAAAAGATGTTAGACCAAACCCCGCTGGTCGCTGATGATATTGCACTGATGGACACTTTCCTCGCTGGCTGGAATGTAAAAATGGATGTACAGAAGGTACTCGATGGCATCCTGGATAACGGCTTGTTTGAGCACTATAAACGAATGGTGCATCATAGTAACAAAGTGCAGGCAGACAGTATGTCTAAAATAGTCACTGCTATGCAGCAATTACCGCTGATCAGTGAAGTGGTCAACGGCAATATCGGCAATGTCATATTTGCGAAAGCTAATCCCGCTTTGTTCGGAGGTAGCTGCGATGTCCTGTTTCGTGAGACGTTAAACGGGGCCAGACTTGGCATATTGCCAGGCAACGTATTCGGCATGCCACAGGAAAACGGACAGGCATGGTTTCGCATCACTACCATCCATGAACCGGCAGAGGTAATTATTAACCGCCTTGAGATCATGAATGACCACTTCTTACGTTATGCAGAATCGAATGTAGCTGTGATGGAAACGAATCTGCAATAGTTATACACCACGTTAATCTTTAACAGAATGACTTTATTATCCGCAATAGAAAAAATTGAACAGCGAATAGGTAACACACCCTGTATTCAGCTGGAAAACAGCGGCTGTAATCTCTTTGCGAAGCTGGAATTTGAGAATTTTATGGGTAGCGTCAAAGACCGTTCCGCCTGTTACATTCTCAAAAGTGCAATCAAGAAAAATCTTATACGTCCTGAGACGGTAGTGATAGAATCCAGCTCCGGGAATTTTGGTATTGCGCTCGCTGCTATCTGCAGAAAACTGAATCTGAGGTTCATCCCTATCATAGATGCCAACACCGCTGATGAGAAGGAAAAACTCATGCGTCTTTTATCTTATAATGTGATCAAGGTAACACACCGAGATTCCTCCGGAGGCTTCCTGTTAAACAGACTGGCAATATTGAAGGAGCTACTGGCTGCATACCCCGGTTCCTATCATCCCAATCAATACGAAAATGAAGACAACTTCCTGAGTTATTATCACTCGCTGGGAAAGGAGATCTGTGACCGGTTTACGGAACTTGACTATGCATTTATCAGTGTCAGTACCGGTGGTACGATTACCGGAGTATCCCGCAGACTAAAGGAAAAATTCCCCAATATCCGCATCATTGGTGTAGATGTGGAAGGCTCCATGGTGTTCCAGAATAAACCTTGTGTACGTCACTTGTCTGGTATCGGGTCCAGTCAGCATTCTACAATGATCCGCTCAGCGGAAATTGACGACTACATGATCCTGCCTGAGGAGGAGATCATAGAAGGATGTCAGCAGCTATTACAGCAAGAGATGATTTTCGGAGGAGCTTCTACAGGAGCTGTATATGCCGCGGCCAGAAAGTATCTCCATGAACATGGTCATGAGTGCAAGCCGGCGCTTATTATATGTCCTGATAAGGGCAATGCCTACCTGGATACTGTGTATAACACCAGCTGGGTTGAAAAGACAATTCATTCAAGCAATAAATTGATTCATGAAATATCTTAGTGAACAGCACATCAGAGAAATAGGAACAGACTGGCATGGACTAGCCGATGTTGTACAGCAAGCATCAGCGTTATTAAGAGAAGGTGAGACCAGTCAGCCGGTAAAGCCATATCTCAGATACCGAAATCTTAAAAACAGGATCATCGCTATGCCTGCGTTTGTTGGCGGCAATATCAATACCGCTGGTATTAAATGGATTGCCAGTTTTCCGGGAAATATAGAAAAACAGATTCCGCGCGCTCATGCAACGATTATACTCAATGAGGCGGATACCGGTATTCCGTTTGCCATCCTGAATACCGGCGCTGTAAGTGCTATCCGTACTGCAGCAGTCACCGGTGCGGTAATCCGGAAATATCTGTCACTGAATACCTGTGACAACCTCAGTTTCGGTATTATTGGTTTTGGTCCCATCGGCAGGATGCATCTGTCGATGATAGATGCGCTATGGGGAGACCAGTTAAAGCACATTTATATCTTCGACCTTCGCCAACCTGATCTGCAGAGTATTCCTGCTCATCTGCAATCAAAGGTGATAATCTGCGATGACTGGCAAACAGCGTTTGAAAATAGTAAAATATTCATTACCTGCACGGTCTCTTCCGGTAGATATATAAACAGCATACCTTCAAAAGGCACCCTGCATCTGAATGTCTCGCTTCGGGATTACGAACCGTCATTTCTGCAGCATGTAGACAGAATGGTGGTAGATGACTGGGAGGAGATCTGCCGCGAAAATACTGATGTTGAGCAGATGCATCTGCAACATGGCCTTACCGAAGATCAGACGTTCAATATCAGTCAGTGTCTGCTGGATAATGCTGTGCTGGACGATGCCGCAGACAGTGTAGTGATGTTTAACCCCATGGGTATGGCCATCTTCGACATTGCAGTGGCAAGGTATTATTTCGACAGATCCGAGCAGCTGAATATTGGTCAGTCACTCAATTAATCATTATAGCGTAAACATGGCACTATATCATCTGCTCTTCAAAGTCCATTTCAGGAAATTTCTGACTTTTGCAGTAGCTGGCTGTATCTCTGGTATAGCCAGCAGCGGGCTGCTGATCACCATCAACAATCAGTTGGCCCCCAGCAGCGCTGCCAGTGGTACAAATGATGCATTGTACTTTGCAGGTCTGTTGCTCATCTTTGTCGTATCCACCAGGTTATTGTCAGGGTCCGTTATCCGGTTTACCCAGCAGCAACTTGGCGCTATCCGTCTTGAGATGACGCAACGGATCGTGGGTTCAGACTACACCGCTATCAGCGACAAACAGAGCAGGATATATGCATGTCTCACGCGTGATGTCGTGGTCCTGTCTGAGTGCTGCCTCGGCATTGTAGAGCTGATCAGCGCTATTATTGTTTTTTCCTGCTGTATCGTTTACCTTGGTATCTTATCAGTACAGGTACTATTGGCGACAATGTTGCTGATTCTTGCCGGATTGCTGCTCTACCTGCTCAACCGCAGGTCTTTTATGGCGCACTTGTCCAGAGCCAGAGATACAGAAGAGCATTTTGTACGCCACCTTGAGTATATTCTGGGTGGTTTCAAGGAAATCAAGGTTAATCCTGCAAAGGGATCCGAGATATTTGAGTCAGAGATACGGAAAGACATAACGGATAGCATTTTCTACCATCGCAAAGGCATCACTGGTATGATTAACAATAATTTCTTTGTTCAACTAAGTTATTATTCCTTTATCGGCTGCTTCCTTTTTGGCGTTTCAGACTATTTGTTGCACGGAGACCCGGTGCTTACCACCCGTCTTGTATTCCTTTTATTATTTATTCTGAAGCCCCTTGAGACAATCCTCATGCAGATTCCTGGTGTTGCGATGGCTAATGTGGCCGCATCACGGATCATAGACATGAAAGATGAACTAAATTCATCAGGGGAATCAATCAGCCAACTACCGGTAGTGAGTGATCCTCCGCTCTTTCAGTCTCTTCACTACCAGGATATTTCCTTTTCCTATGAAAGTAAAGGTGGGGATACGCCTTTTAGACTCGGCCCTATTAACATGCAAGTCGAAAAAGGTGGTATTACCTTTATCCATGGAGGTAATGGAAGTGGTAAGACGACTTTTCTCAAGGTGCTGCTGCAGATGTTGCCTGTCAGTGAAGGCCGGATACTACTCAATGGGTATCCTATTACTTCGGCAAACAAATCTGACTATCTCTGTTGTTTCTCTGTTGTTTTCAGCGACTATTACCTTTTTGATAAACTCTATGGTATATCAGACCCGGCTATCTCGCAATTTCGTCATTACCTGGCGCTTTTCGAGATGGCACATAAGGTGGATCTGAAGGAGCGCACTTTTTCAACGATCAATCTTTCCGCAGGTCAGCGTAAACGGCTGGCATTGATAGCAGCGTTAATGGAGAACAGGCCTGTACTGGTTCTGGATGAATGGGCCGCAGATCAGGACCCAGTATTCCGCCGCAGGTTTTATGAAATTATTCTGCCTTCGCTTATCAGTGAAGGCCGTACCATTATCGCTATTACCCACGATGATGCATATTTCCATGTTGCACATCATCTCTACCGCATGGACACCGGCGTGCTTACAGAAACGCCCCAGGGTAGCCTTGTATAGCTGTTGGCGGTAAAATATGCCGGTTTCATGGAGCTATCGCTACTGTCAGTCCCATTCCGGTCATCTCTCTATTTTTCGTATACTGCTTTAATAGAATACAGCATAGGTAGCTTATCTTCCATCTTAGCTATCTGATAGGAAGATGGCCCCGTCTGCACCATATTACTGAAGCACTCATAAGGCGACGTGGCGTGCTCATTGAACAGCCGGATATTCAATCCTGCTTTGATCAATGCGTTCAGGATATCACTGAGGCTATGGTTCCATCCATATTCCTTATCCCTGAGATCAGCGTCCCTATCCGCATAGGTGCCGGAATTTTCCTCCTCTATAGGCAACCCGGTATTGAAATAGGAATATTTAAAGTAAGAAAACGTATCATCAAACATCCATACTACCGGATGGAAATCCACCATATAGAAAACGCCGCCAGGCTTTAGTCGTTCCGCAATGACAGCGGCCCATCTGTTAAGGTCGGGCAGCCAGCCGATCGTGCCGTACGATGTGAACACAATATCAAATTTCTCGCTAAGGTGCTGGCCTGCATCGTACACGTTAGAACACACAAATTGACTGTTAACGCCCATCTCCACAGCTAGTTCTTTTGCTGCATCAATGGCTTTGTCAGAGAAGTCAAGACCGGTCGTTTCAGCACCACGTTTAGCCCAGGAGATGGTGTCCATACCGAAATGACATTGCAGATGAAGCAGTTTTTTACCAGATACATCTCCCAGCTCCTCAAGTTCAATCTCATTCAAAGAAGTTTTACCTGCCTTAAACGCAGCCAGGTCATAGAAAGCGGATTTCATATGCACCGCCGTCTTATTGTTCCATAGTTGCTTATTTACATCGAAGTATATGTTTTGATCAGTCACGTGTTATTAATTTAAATGTCTGGTGTTAACGAAAATAGTTACATCACAAGTGTGGTGAGCAATTCCGTCGGCGGCCAATCGCAGTGTACTGTTATGTTCTGCTGAAGGTGTGCGCCTGTTGAGCGGAATTGTTAAAACAAAAGTAGCACATTTCTTTTTTCAATGCTGATCCATGTCCATAGGACGCCAAAACGTGTGCACAGGACGCCATATCGTGGTGTGAGAGATATAGAAAGTGATAATGGGGCGTTTGTTTTTTTTGGGGTGATCCTACGTTCATCCTACGTTCATCCTACGTTTGAGAACGTAAGATGAACGTAGGATGATGAAGATTTGTACGATGTCTAGTCCTAATATACCTATACAAGTGAAAAAATAATCCTGAGATCTCTGTACATGTCGTTAGAATATTTAGTTGGCATGTAATGCTGTAATGATATCCTTGAAATAGGCTTACACCTTAAAAAGTGCAAAACATGCAAAATTCAAACAATCAGGAACGCAAAGGTCGTCTAGGCGGACACTTTCAATATGAGCATTCCTTCATGAACAACTATTGAGAAAGTGTATCCGTTAAAGGATTATTGTATGGAAGGCGGTGGCTCCTGACCCCATTGCTCGTTCGGCGAACTACCCATTTCCAGCGTCAGTGTTCCACCTTTCATCAGTTCATCTCTGTACAACCATGCATGTTGCAGCGGCTGTCCGTTGAAGTTTGCTGCCTGCACATAGACATTCTCCTTGCTGTTATTTTTTGTGATGATGTGTAATTTCCGGCCATTGCCGAGGGTAACAGTGGCCTTTTCAAATAGCGGACTACCCAGTTGAATCGCGGGACGCAGGTCTGTAAGTCCTTTTACATCAAATAGTCCCAGGGCACTCATTACATACCAGGCACCCAGTTGCCCCTGGTCTTCGTCCTGCCCATATCCGTAGCCGTGGATGCTTTCTGTGCCATAAAATTCGTTACAGATAGCGCGTGTCCACTTCTGCGTAAGCCATGGTTTGCCGGAATAATTAAATAACCAGCTGATGTGTAGATTGGGCTGATTTCCGTGATTATAACTGGCATTGATGCCGGCAAATGCATCGATCGTTTTACCTCCTCCGAAGCTGTTTTGCTGTGCATTGGTAAATATTCTATCCAGTCTGGTATTAAATTCCTCCTTTCCCATGGCTGCAATCAGGCCGGCAGGATTCTGCGGTACGTAGAAAGTATATTGTACCGCATTCCCTTCCTGGAATCCCCGCCAGGGCTGCATTGGGTCAAAATTTTCAATAAATGTACCCGCTGCTGTCTTCGGTTGAATCAGCTTAGTGTCGTTATTAAATAACAATCTCCAGCCATTGGATTTATCAATGAAGTAATTGTAGTCAGCGGTTTTTCCCATTGCTTTTGCCATCTGCGCGGCTGCAAATGCACTGTAACTGTATTCCAATGTGTGTGATGCGGAAAACCGGGATCCGGTACTGTCAGTCTTATCTTCTTCGAGAAGTGGAACATATCCCAGCTTGTTGAAGATACCAACGTCGAGTTTACCTGAACCTACCGGTCTGTTGAGGTCATCAATCTCGTTCGCTTTGATAGCTTTGTAAGCAAGTGCAGTATCATAGTCCCGGATGCCGCATTGATAAGCAGCAGCAACGGCCAGTCCCACGAAGTTTGTGCCCACTCCTGACGTAAAATGACCATTGGATACCCCATCTGCAAACCAACCTCTGTTACGATAGATATCCAGCTGAGAACGTACATAGTCATTGTAGCGCTCAGGGTAGGAGAGTGCCCACAGCTGCGTCAGGTTCCAGAATGCACCCCATATAGCGTCTGTATTATAACGGTTTGGCTGTCCGGCGTCATTGATGATGCCGCGGCCCAGCAATGCATGATACAGGCCAGTATAGAATTTTGTTTTGTCTTTCACATCTCCTCCTGCTACCGTCAGTTTACTGAACTCACGCTGCCAGGTGTCCTGTGCGCGCTTACGGGCTTTGTTGAAATCAAGTCCGGTAGCCTCGGCTATCAGGTTTTTTTGTGCCTCAGACGCGGAGGTATAAGACAGACCAACCTTCAGTTCCACAGTTTCCTGGCTGGTGGTAGGAAATTCGAGGTAAATGCCAGCACCTTTACCACTACTGGATTTTACATCGGGACGTACATTGCCGGCGTTAAATGCGCCAACTGCCGTCGGACGTTTACTGATCTCTCCATAGAAATACATAGAGATACTGCCTTTAGGGTCATATTGCCTGATGTAGGCAGGATAGGTAGTTACAAACCCTTCAAAATGGGTCTCATCGGTCATATGCACTTCTGCATCCAGCACTTCACCGCTTTCTCCCTGTTTATTGCCAATGTCCAGTATAATCCTGGAATCCGTGCCGGCCGGAAAGGTGTATCTGTGGAAGCCTACCCGCTCAGTTGCGGTAAGCTCTGCGGTGATATGATAGTCGTCCAGCTCAACCTTGTAGTACCCCGGTTGTGCAACTTCTGTTTTATGATTAAAAGAGGAGCGGTAACCTTTTTTAATCCCTTTTTCTGCATCTTCCAGTTCACCGGGAGTCAGCAATCGCTGTCCGGTAGCTGGCATTACGACCACGCCACCAACCTGCCATTCATGGAAATGCGCAAATCCTTCAATAGACGTGTGCCTGGTGTCATACCCTACCGCTTCCCATCCACTGGGATTGCCGTAGTGCCCGTTAGTAGAAGGTGCCAGTTTCGCCATGCCATGAGGTACGGCAGCCGGTGTATAGAAAAACCACCTGCTGTGAGCAGTGCCAATACCTGGATCGGCATATCTTAACAGGTTCTCTTTGGGCGCTACGCACGAATAGCAGCAGGCCAGGATCAGTAAAATATAACTATGTTTGTACATTTGTATGTATTGTATGTACAAACATAGTCTTTTCAGGTTTAAATGTCAACCTCCCGTCCGTGTAATATTTTCCGGCTCTTGAGAAATCGGATGATGTTTATCAATATGATAGAGCCATGAAACGGCTGGTGACATTCCTTGGCAATATCGTATATCTGCGAACATGAAAAGAAAGTCGATATTACCTGTTGATGGTTATAATTAAAATAATACTTTTGCCCCCTCTTTTCCGGATAATCTTCACGCTCTTCTTAACGTATAAATTTTAACGCCATGACCCAGGAATACATCGAAATACGCGGTGCACGTGAGAACAATCTGAAAAACATCGACATCCGTTTGCCCAAAAGAAAGATTAACATCTTTACTGGTGTTTCCGGCTCAGGAAAGTCCTCTATTGTATTTGACACAATTGCCAATGAAGCCCAGCGGCAATTGTATGAGAATTTCAGTATGTTCATACGAAATCTGTTACCGCGCTATCCGCAACCTAATGCTGATGCTATTGAGAAGTTGAGTATGGCAATTGTTGTAGACCAGAAACGGTTAGGCGGAGGTTCACATTCCACGATGGGCACTGTTACGGACATTTCTCCGGTATTAAGGTTATTGTTTTCGCGCATAGGACAACCTTTTGTGGGTTATTCTAATGTGTTTTCGTTTAATGACCCGCAGGGTATGTGTCCTGAGTGTAATGGATTGGGGCAGAAGCTGGGATTTGATGGCAGTAAGTTTTACGATCCTGAGAAGTCATTAAGGGAAGGTGCTTTACAGGTGCCCGGTTTCGCTACGTGGGAGAAGGAAATGTATGCCAATACCGGCTACTTCGACCTGGATAAAAAACTGAAAGACTATACGCAGGAAGAAATGGATCTGTTGTTATACAGTCCTCCGAAGAAGTTCAAACTCCAGATTGGCAATGGTACGATGAATGCCACTTATATAGGTATCATCGAAAAGTTCAACCGTTCGTATATCAAACGGGATATCAAAACGTTGTCTGAACGGACGCAGAAGATGGTATCCGCCTATCTCGAATATGGGGTGTGTCCACAATGTAAGGGCGCAAGATTGAATCAGGAGGTACTGTCCTGTAAGATTGCAGGACACAATATTGCGGCATTGTCGGCGATGGAAGTTGAAGAACTTATCCCGTTACTGCAAAGCATTAATGATCCTGTGGCCCAGCCGATGATCGCCACACTTACGGAACGTTTGCAGCATCTGGTAGATATGGGACTAGGTTATCTTAGTCTTGACAGACCAACAGATACACTGTCAGGCGGAGAATCGCAAAGGGTTAAAATGGTCAAACACCTGGGCAGTAGCCTGATTGATGTATTGTACATTTTTGATGAACCCAGTGTTGGCTTGCACCCTAGAGATGTATACCGGCTGAATGCATTGTTGACGCTGCTCAGGGACAAAGGTAATACGGTCATCGTGGTGGAACACGACCCTGACGTGATCAGGATTGCGGATCATATTGTTGACGTAGGACCGATGGCGGGCGAGAAAGGAGGACGTATCATGTACGAAGGGGATCTCGAAGGATTACTCGCGGCGGATACGCTGACTGGTAAGTTCATGAATCATGCCTTCTCATTTAAAGAAAAATACCGTACTCCGACGGGGCATTTTGCTGTGGCACATGCCACCCATAACAACCTGCAGAATGTTTCCGTCAATATCCCCGCCGGCATTCTTACAGTAATAACCGGTGTAGCAGGTTCAGGTAAGAGTTCGCTGATACATCATGCATTCCTGGCCAAACACCCGGAAGCGATTGTGGTAGATCAATCCGCTGTAGGAACATCTTCGAGGTCTAACCCTGCGACATATACCGGTGTGATGGATCAGATCAGGAAAGCCTTTGCCGCTGCAAATAACGTAGATGCTGCCCTGTTTTCCTTTAACTCCAAAGGCGCGTGTGAGAATTGCCAGGGCACGGGTGTCATCTATACCGATCTGGCGTTCCTGGAGGCCGTAAAGACGCCCTGTGAGATCTGCCAGGGTAAGCGATACCGCGAAGATGTCCTCAATTACCGGCTAAATGGTAAAAATATCTCCGAAATACTGGAAATGACTGTCAAAGAAGCACATGCCTTCTTCACTATCAAAGAGATCGTAAAGAAATTGTTGACGCTGATGGATGTCGGACTGGAATATCTTACCCTTGGACAGCCACTCAGTACGCTGTCTGGCGGGGAATGTCAGCGAATCAAACTGGCTAGTGAGCTACACAAAAAAGGAAGTATCTATGTGATGGATGAGCCTACGACGGGATTGCATATGTCAGATACCGGTAAACTGATCACGCTGATGGATAGGTTGGTAGATGGTGGTAATAGCGTGATCGTGATAGAACACAATCTTGATGTCATCAAAAATGCTGACTGGATAATTGACATGGGACCAGAAGGTGGGCATAAAGGCGGTCAGGTGATTTTTGAAGGCACACCATATGACCTGTCCGATTACGAGGGATCACATACAGGCTATTACCTCAAACAGGCAACCAGCAAATTCAGGACGCCGGTATAATCAGTGGGGGAGCGGAGAAATCCGCTCATTCCTGGCTGGCCTGAACAAGGATTACAAAAGTTCATTACTTTTGCCGACTAAATGTCGGGAATCTAAATGTTATACATTTTATTAAGTGTCATCTGCAGCGTATCTGTAGGTGTTATTCTGAAACTGGCCAAACGTTATCATGTAAATGTCCTTCAGGCTGTTACAATCAATTATATCATTGCGGGTGCATTCAGTTTTCTGCTGAACCAACCAGATTTTTCCCTTATTGATGCTAATGCTCCCTGGTGGGCATTTATCAGTTTGGCATTGCTGCTGCCCTCTGTATTCCTGATTCTGGGTGCTTCTGTTAAACAGGCCGGGATCGTAAAGACGGATATTGCGCAGCGGTTGTCACTCTTCATATCAATCGTAGCAGCCTGGCTGTTGTTCAGAGAGACGTTTAATAACTACAAGATTGTCGGACTGGTATTCGGCTTTGTAGCTATATTCTTTGTGTTGTACAGACCACAGCAGCAGGCGAAGGAAGATGCCCGTTCACTGGCACCGTTGTTTGTGTTCCTAGGATTTGGCGTTATTGACATCCTGTTTAAACAGGTGGCTTTGGCTAAAAGTGTACCATACACTACCTCTTTATCATTGATCTTTATCCTATCATTTATTGTCGCGTTGATCATTTCCCTGACCCAGGTAGTGGTCAGGAAAGTAAAAGTAACTGCTGTAAACCTCCTTTGTGGCGTAATCCTGGGGATATTTAACTTTGGCAACATACTGTTTTATATGAAGGCACACAAGCTGCTGCATAAGAATCCTTCTACGGTATTTGCCGCTATGAATCTTGGTGTTATTATCCTCGGAACCCTGGTAGGTACTATCATGTTCAAAGAGAAGCTGAACCGCTACAACTATGTAGGTATAGTGCTGGCTATTATAGCAGTGATCTGTATTACTTTGTCACAGATATATGCTGTCTGAAATGCAGACTTTTCAGCCGTGGTGGCGAAATGTTCTGCTGCATGTGCTAGCGCCCTGATAGCCACAACTGAGGACATTGCCTTGATCACAGGTAGCTCTAGTCCACCCATTCCTGTGTGCCATTTCCGCGTTCCTAACACTTTTTGCCTTACCTTCCCTATACAACCAACCCCCAATGACTGATCAATACGCTGCTTTCTGGACCTGGTTCACAGCACATGAAAAGAAATTCTACGATGTTGTTATAACTGCGGACCGCGATACGATTGACAAACAATTCTTTGAACCGCTGATGGAGCGGCTGAATGCGATCAGGGAAGGATATTTCTTCCTTACAGGCTTAAACGAAGACACTGCCGAACTAATCATCACGGCAGACGGGGAGGTGAAAAATATTGTTTTTGTGGAGGAGCTGGTAGCGTTGGCCCCGGTACTAGCCAACTGGCGGTTTATTGCCGATAAGCCGGAATCTGATATCGACTATACCACTATTCATATACACGACTTCATTTTCAGCCTGGAAAACCTATTCTTCTATGCTAAGGAGGATGCACAGCATCCTGACAAAATCAATATCACAATTGTACATGATAGCTATGACGAAGCAGAAAAGGGCAAGATCATTCCAGGCGTATACATCTTCCTGGATAACCTGCTTGGCGAAGTGAAATCTATTACCATGATAGATTCTGTGGAGGTGATCGGGCCGGATCAGGCGGAACTGGAACTGATACCCGTAGTGAAATTAAAGGCCTACCTGGAATGGCGGCAGAAGGAGTTCATCGAAAAGTATGAAGACGTGTATTATGACACTGCCAATGACAATTTTACTGGTATGCAGGCAAGTACGCAGTCTGATAGCCCGGTACTGATACTCGTTAATTCCGGGGCGCTGGAATGGCATGGCTCTGCTTCCCATCCCTGGATACTACAGGTAGCCATTACTTATGAAGGAGATGAGCAATCAGCGCTGCCTGATGCGGAGACCAATCAATTGATGGATGTGATAGAAGCAGATTTTCTGGCGCAGCTGCCCGTAAGCAACGGACATATCTACCTGGGCCGGGAAACTTATGAGAACAACCGGTATTTGTATATTGCCAGTCAGGACTTCCGTATACCTGCCAAAGTAAGTGAAGCCATGACGGAAAAGTATGCCGCACAACTACCAGTTGAATGGGATATCTTCAAAGATAAATACTGGCAGTCGCTCGAGCGGTTCTGGTAAAACGACTATCTTTTTTCATTTCACCGCATCAAAGCCATCCATCAGCAACGCTTCTTTACTATATAACTGCCAGGCAGATTGTAACAGGTACGGATACCAGCGTGCTGTGTTCCTATTAGAGAGCATGTCACAGCATACATTATACATACTGTTTATTTTCCCAATTGTACCCAGCCGCTTTCTCCTTCAAACAGTACCATATGGAAGTCACCCTGTTGCCCCAGCAATTGTACATCTTTTCCAGCGGGAATATTCAGCTTCACAGCAGCGGTAGTATCCGGCTGATCCAGCAGGTTGGCAGCAGCTTTCAATGACTGCTTCCGGTAGGGCGCAGCGGAGACAGATTTACTTTCAATGAAGCCTTCCTTACCATCGTGCATCACTACCCGGTACCAGTTGCCGGTAGCAGCTGCAACAGCCATTACGCGATTGGCAGGTAGTTTTTCTAAAGTCGCGGCGCTGCGTGCAGGAGAAGCGTATAATGGTACGCCTGCGGTGTTACGCACTGTTTGCTGTAATAGGTCAGTAGGGGCCGTAACCGGTACGGGAGGTTTTCTTTCGCGTAATACGAACGGCATCGGATCTACTGCGCCCGAAGAAGTATAGATGCCGAAATGCAGGTGTGTAGGCGTATGTTTGGCGTTGCCGGTATTACCCATTAGTCCGACAGTATCGCCAATACGTACTTCCTGGTTGTCGCGCACCAGTTGTTCATCCAGGTGAGCGTAGTACAGGGTGTACGATTTGCCTTTCGGGCGAAGAAATACTACTTTTCCTCCCAGGTTGTTTTCGCGTGTGCTGGTGATGTAACCATCAGCGGCAGCTACGACAGGCGTTCTGAATTTGCCGAAGATGTCGATGCCTTCATGACTGCGTTTACCGCCATCCCGGTTGTCGCCCCAGAAGCTACCGATGCGTGACGGTGTGCTGCCGGATACCGGGAAGGCAATAGATGGGCCTGTAGTAATGGCTACCTCATATCGGCCGCCGCGTAGCAGTTCAGGTTGCAGGCGCAGCAGGAATTGTCCGTCGGCTTCCACTTCATATTCCAGGTTCCAGCTGGTGGTATCGGCAGTAGCCAGCAGATCAGGTTTACCAGGTGTATTGCCGGGTTTCCAGAGATCGGCAAACAGGCGGAAAGCGCCGGCAGGTTGTAATTGTAGTTGTACCAGTACTTTTTCTCCCCGGCGTACCGGAAAAAGGAAGCCGCTGGCAGTAGGTTTATCTGCAGCGAAGTAGCCAGCCTCTTTATAAGGTAAAGTGATACTTACGGGTTGGGTAATGGCTTTCTGTGCCGCTGTGAGCCAGCGTGTGCCTAGTTCCGTTTCTGCCAGTCCTGCATCTGCCAACCGGCTGGCATATTGTTCATGCGCTGTCTTTTTGGTGAATAGTCCTCTGCTGGGAGAGGAGCAGGCTATTGCCAGAAATGCAAGAGACAGTGGGATATATATGCGATTATGCCGGGAGAGAATATTTGTTGCCATAGTATAAATCTTCTGTAAACGAATACAATTGTCAGGCCAAGAGGTCTGTGCGCCTTGCTCACCTTTGCAATTGCAGTAATGAGGCCCTGTATCGGTCAGTGGCCACCCAGGAGTTTCAACAGCGCAGCCGGTCAATGATGTAATAGGGTAGTTATTACTGGTGACAGGCATGCAGGATCACTGGTGTGCGGCTTCGTTTTATTACCTGTTACTGTGTGAAAAATTTTTGTAAAAAACGTGGGATCAACGTCTGATCACCGGGAAGAAAACACACCGGGAAACCTCGGTAATCTACCGGTAAGCAGGTAGTCGGATATACCTGGTTCCGGGTATTTTTATGCACCGTTTTGCTGTTGAATATATACACGTATTCCCGCGCAGCGTATCGTCGGTGTGACTACAGAAAATGATAAAATCTATACGTAACAGGCAGAGTGCTGGTGGATTACGACTCGGGAGGATCTGCATAGGGTTGACAGGAGATGATGACGAACGCGGATATTACAAAAACATCACTGTAACCCGCGTGCAGTTTAAAGAAATGCTAAGAATCGTAAACTAATTTGGCCAATTAAAAAAAAAGCATAAATTCGTCCCTGCAATATTTAGAATGTAGTAAACAGAAATATTGTTGTATTCCCTTACAGATAACAACGTTTTGAAAGACGCTATTCGTTGACCTTTTAGATGAAGTTTGTTACCGGGAAGATCCTGTCCGATATACTTTTTCTTATTTGCTTCTACTACAAGATGTAGCTAAAAGTAGCGATAGCTATATCATCAATGTGCGAACTTAAGATTTAATCAGCCTAAACCCTCATACAGGCAACTAAATGATGATGCTATGCATGAATTTTCTCCCGTTTGGTATTTAATCTATACCAGATCAAAGCAGGAAAAGAAAGTAGCAGGATTATTGAGCAAAAATAATATCAACTGCTTTTTGCCGCTTAAACGAGAGCGTCGTAAATGGAAGGATCGGATGAAGGTATTGGATGAACCTATGTTTCCCTCTTATGTTTTTGTCCAGTTGTCCAGTGTTGCTCAATATACCAATAGTCTCCAGCTCGAAGGTGTTTGTCATTACGTAAAGTTTGACAATCAGATCGCTAAGATCAGCGATCAGGAGATAGAAAACATACGCTTGCTTTCTTCACTCGAAGCAGACCTTGAAGTCTCTTATGAACGTTTGAAAAAAGGTATGCGGTATATGATACAACAGGGCCCTCTAAGCGGGTTATCCTGTGAGCTGATAGATTACAAAGGCCAGCACAAACTGCTGGTACGTGTAAATATTCTGCAAAGATCCATTATAACAGATGTGCCCCTGGAATGTGTTGCCGAATTAATGGCAGAGAATATAATGGCGTAAACAGTAGTCGTTAATACCCGCCAATCGAAAGACATAAAGGCTCACATCCACCAGAGTCAATTTTATGTCATTCCAAATGCTTTCACACAACATTTAGCACTATCACTTTTGATATGACTACCCACAGGTACCGGAAGGTGCTCAGGCGATGTCATGCTTTGCCAGCTGAATAACTGTTTTCATTTGTTATATTAGAAACCCGAAGTCATGGACATTTCAAGACGGACAATTGCCGGTAACTACTGGCGAGAAAAACTGAATAACACCACTGTTGTTAATCTCCATCATTCCCCCCATACATCCAGCACCCGCCTTTTTCTTACAGAAGAAGAGCTGGCCTATTTCAATAAACTGACTGCCGGTAATCAGACAGCAGCATTTACTGTTGTACTGACGTTGTACAGTATCTTACTGCATCGTTACTTTGATGAGCGTCCGTTGATACTCGCCACCGGAGATCAAGGTCCACTATTGTTTGCGCCTCATGCAAATGATAACAACAGCATAAAAGCGCATTTACAGGTAGTCAAAGAAGAAGTAAAACAGGTGCTGAAATATGCTGATTACGAAGCTTTGCCCACACCATTTGAAAGCTATACCAGGTACGGTTTATCCTACGGTAATGATACGTCGCTTTCTCTTCCCTTTGTACTGAAAGTAACACAACAGACAGACCTGTGCATCTCTCTGTATTTCAGAGAAGAACTAGTGGAAACCGCAGTCGCGGAACATTTCCTGGCTACACTGAAAAGATGGCTGGTCAATCTGCAAACATACATTGATACCAATGCTGTAGCTGTGCCCTTGATCAGCGAAAAGGAAAAACAGTTGCTGCTGGAACAGTTTACACCTGTTGTACGTGTGCCGCTATCGCTGACGGACTTGCTGGGGAGACAGGTTGCAGCTACACCTGCACATATCGCAGTAGTATGTGGCAACACTTCGCTGACCTATAAAGCGCTGCATGATACGTCCAACCAGTTTGCCCGTTATCTCAACCGGGTACATCATATTGGTCCGGGTGACAGAGTAGGTGTGAAGATCCGCAGAGATGAAAACCTGCTGATGGCCATACTCGGCATTCTAAAATCCGGCGCAGCATATGTACCGGTGGATATTGACTACCCCGCCGAAAGGATCGCTTATATTGAACGCGATAGTCAATGTTCCCTGGTGGTGGATGCATCGTTGCTAGAAGCGTTTACCGCAGACGACGGGCAGTTTTCTGCGGATGACCTGCTGCCATTGAGAACGCCGGATAGCCTGGCTTACCTGATCTATACATCCGGTACTACCGGAAAGCCCAAGGGGGTGATGATCACCGATAATAATGTGGTGGAACTGCTGGCATGGGCACAGGAAGAATTTGACACCGCACGTTTTGAAGTGATGTTTGCGGCTACTTCACATTGCTTTGATCTTTCAGCGTTTGAAATGTTCTATACATTGTCAGTCGGGAAGACTATCCGTGTACTGGAGAATGCAGCCGCAATAGGGCCTGATCTGGCGCTGCACAATTGTATTATGTTGAATACGGTACCCTCGGCAATGAGAAGTATACTGGAAGCTGCATATGACCTGCGTAATGTCACGATGGTGAATCTTGCCGGAGAAGTATTTCCGGTGGATATTGCAGCGCAATTACAGGTCTATCAGCTGGAAATCAGAAACCTGTATGGTCCCTCTGAAGACACTACTTACAGCACCTGTTACCGCCTGACAGATCAAACTTATACCACTATTCCTATTGGCAGGCCAATTCCCAATACCAGGGCTTACATCCTGGATGATCACGGCCAGTTGTTACCTGCCGGCGTAACCGGTAAACTCTACCTTTCGGGTACAGGTTTGTCAAAAGGATACTATAACCGCCCTGAGCTGACCAGTGATAAGTTCATTCCGGATCCATTTTATCCCGGAGAGCGTATGTATGACACCGGCGACCTCGCCAAATGGCGTAGTGACGGACATATAGCGTTCCTGGGTCGTAAAGACCACCAGGTCAAGATGCATGGTTACCGTATTGAATTAGGAGAGATAGAATATGTGATGCAACAGTTTGATGGCGGGATCCGGCAGGCCGTTGTGGCGCTAAAGGATGTGTTGATCGGATACTATGTGGCGGATAAGCCGATAGACGAAACTGCCCTGCGGAGTTTCCTCTTATCCCGGCTACCCGCTTATATGACGCCGGTACACTTTATGGCCATCAATAGCGTGCCGTTATCTGCCAACGGAAAAACGGACCGCACCGCACTACCGGCCTGGCAGGCCAGCAGAAGCGCTTATGCAGCGCCACGTAATGCAGATGAAACGCAACTGACTGCTATCTGGCAGGAAGTATTGCAGCTGGACAAAATCGGTATTAACGAGACCTTTTTTGAGTTAGGCGGCAACAGCCTGATGATCGGGCAGATCATCAACAGGATGTATCGTCAGATGGGCAAAGGTGTTTCTTTCCGGTTATTCTACCAGAACCCTACTATTGCTTCGCTGGCGCGTGTATTGCTGACTGGCAGTTATACGCCGGTTCCTGTAGCCACACACCAGGATGCTTACCCGGCTACAGCTTTTCAGCGCAGGCTATGGTTGTTAAGTCAGCTGACCGGTGGCGGAGAGGCTTACCGCATCTTCGGGGCACGCCAACTACACGGTCGCCTGGATGTAAGTGATTTTCAGCAGGCTTTTGCATATGTAGTTACCCGTCATGAGATATTACGCACTTACTTCAGGCTCGACGATCAGGGAGAGCTGAAACAGTATATTCACCCTGCACAGGAGTGCCATTGCAGTGTTATTAACACCTCGCCGGAGGAGTACATCCAGGCGATGGAAAACGACCTGTTTGACCTGTCGCAGCTACCACTGTTCCGCGCGGCGCTGATCAGAGAATCGGAAGAGAAACATGTGTTCTTTTTATCCCTGCACCATATTCTTGCAGATGGCTGGTCGCTGGAGGTGCTGACACGCGAAATACTGACCTGCTATGAGCAGTTGCAGCAGCAACAGCCTTTGTCGCTGCCGGCACTTCCTGTACAGTTTAAAGACTATGCCGTATTGGAAAGTACCCGGGATCATGTGGAAGATATGGCCTACTGGAAAGCGCAGTTCAGCGATGAAGTACCCGTACTGCAGCTGCCATCTTTTAAATCCAGACCACCGGTTAAGACATTTAATGGTAAACTGCTGCATCATTCCTTTTCTGCCGATTTCTCCCAACAGCTGAAGTCATTGGCCAGGGAACTGGAGGTAACAGTTTTTACGCTGCTGATGGCGGGAGTGAAGCTATTGTTATCCCGGTACAGTAATCAGTATGATATTACTGTGGGTACACCAGTAGCAGGCCGTGAGCATCCGGACCTGGAAAATCAGGTAGGACCTTATCTGAATACGCTGGCTGTAAGAACGGTGTTCAATGCACAGGATACCTTCCGGCAGGCAGTGGGAAAAGAGCAGGTACAATTGCTGAATGCATTCACGCATCAGGGACTGCCTTTTGATAAGCTGGTGGAGCTCCTGGAGCAGGACAGGGATTTGTCACGTTCGCCGCTCTTTGACGTGATGGTGGTATTACAGAACCAGCAGCAACTGGCCTCGTTCCGGCACAATGATATCAGCAGCGCGCTGCAGATCACAGATTACACCGTAGGGAGAGATACCTCGCACTTCGATCTGACGTTTACGTTTACAGAGGCCGGGGGCTGCTTCTCGTTGGAGATAGCCTACAACACAGATATTTACGAACCGTCATTCGCCGCTGGCATCTTTGCTCACTTTGAGCAACTGATCACTGCTGCGAAGGCAGACGCAGACAAACAGCTTAAATCATTTGACATCCTGACCGCCGCAGAGAAAGCGGTACTGTTGAAAGACAACAAACATCCTTACCCGGATGATGTCAATGTCGTAAATAAATTTGTACAGCAGGCAGCCGCTCATGCGGGTCATGCCGCCGTTATATTTGAAGATAAAACACTCAGCTATGCACAGCTGGACCAATTGTCCAATCAGCTTGCCCATTACCTGATACAATATGCAGGTATACAGGCGCAGGAGTTCCTGCCTGTGCAACTGGAAAGAAGTGAGTGGATGATTGTAGCGCTGCTGGCTATTATGAAAGCAGGTGCCGTATACGTGCCGGTAGATCCTAAATACCCTGATAGCAGGGTGCAATATATACTGGATGATACACAGGCGAAACTGGTATTGAATGCCACGTTGCTGAACAAAGCGCTGGCTACAGAGGGCTTGCCGGTTACCTTACCTGCTGTCGCCATTCGCAGTAGTGATCTTGCATATACCATTTATACATCCGGTTCTACCGGTACGCCGAAAGGAGTATTGCTGACACATGCCAACCTGTTGAACTTCCTGGGTTATTACAATGAGAGCGGCCATCGCACAGCGCTTACCGCTAACTATGTATTTGATGCTTCTGTGATGGAGATCTTCTCTGCCGTGACCTCTGGTAATACACTGGTAATACCGCATGAAGATACCGTGATGGTACCCGAAGCATATGCAGCTTTCCTGTATGAGCATAAGATCAGCAACTGTTATATGCATCCGATGCACCTGGAACAGATTGCGACGCAACTGGCTACCTATGACAAAGTGTACCTGAAAAGGATACTGTTTGGCGTGGAAGGGATCAAGCCAGCTGCTGTAAAATGGTATTACGACAATGGTGTGACCATGCTGAATGCTTATGGCCCGACGGAAGCGTCTATTGTCTCAAGCGTATACATAGTAGGAGACCCTGAAAAGGTAACCACTGCGAACATCCCGATAGGGCTGCCATTGCCTAATTATGAGATCTACATCCTGCACGAAGATACCCAGGTGCTGCAACCTTACGGGGCCATTGGCGAATTGTGTGTAGCCGGTCCTGGCATTGCACGCGGTTACCTGAACCGGGAAGAATTGACACAGGAAAAGTTCCAGGACAGTGCTTTTAAAGCCGGAGACCGCATATACAGAACGGGCGACCTTGCCCGCTGGCTGCCTGACGGGAACCTGGAGTTTATAGGCAGAAAAGACCTGCAGGTCAAGATCAGGGGGAACAGGGTAGAACCGGGTGAGATAGAACATTGTATCCGTAACTGGCAGCCTGTCTTTAATCATGTACTGGTAGAGGTGAGGGAAGTAGGGCGTGAAAAGGTACTGGTGGCATACTATACATCTACCACAGACATCGATAAGCCAGCATTGCGCAGTTATCTGCAGGATAGACTTCCGCATTACATGGTACCTAACTACTATGTGGCGCTGGATGAAATTCCGCTGACCACCAATGGCAAGATTGACCGGAGGAAGCTGCCGGCAGTGTCGCCCAGAGATATTATCCGGAAAGAGTTTGCAGCAGCCGCCAATGAAACGGAAGCGAAGGTTGCAGCCATCTGGCAGCATTTACTGGCACAGGAGTCAGTGAGTATAACAGATGATTTCTTTGAATTGGGCGGTCATAGCTTGTTATTGACGAAACTATTGAATGAGTACCAGCATACGTTTAACGTACGCCTGGATCTGAAAGAGTTATATGCCGCGCCAGTATTGTCGCAGCACGCGCTGATGATCAGTCAGGCCGGAACGACATCCCGTGAAGATATAGACCGCCTGCCTGCGGCAGACTATTACGAACTGTCTCCTACACAGCTGCGCTACTGGCTGATATACAAGATTCATGGCAGATCGAAAGAGTTTAACATCTACAATGAGTTTCCTTTGCTGGAAGCGCCGGACAAAGAGGCGTTTGAAAGCGCATTTAACAGCCTGATAGAGCGGCATGAGATACTGCGCACCATCTTCGTAGAGCAGGATGATAAGCCTGTGCAAAAGGTACTGGCGTGCCAGCCGGTGAGCATCCCGTATTACGAATCAGCAGAAGTAGCTCAACGTGAGATATTCGGACATGAGTTTGCCCTGGATACATTCCCGCTTTTCAGAGTAGGGATTGTCAATAATGTACTGATCTTTAACGTTCATCATATCATCAGTGACGGATGGTCAATGGGTATCATTGCCCGCGACCTGATGGATCTGTATCATGGTCGTAAGCTACCGGCATTGTCCATACAGTACAAAGACTACGCTTACTGGCAGAACCGCCTGCTATACAAGCCGGTGATGGCTGTGCAGGAGCAATACTGGAAAGGCGTGTTCAGTGGTGAACTGGCATATCTGCAATTACCGGCAGATTATAACAGGAAGCCGGTAAAAGCCAGTGGATCTTCTTACTACACCCTCTTCCTGGACAATGAGTTAAAGCAGCAGATCAGCGCATTGGCCGCCAGGCACAATGCAGGCGTATTTGCGCTGTTCATGGCCGCCTTTAAACTGATACTGCAACGGTTAACAGGGCTGGAAGATATCATTGTGGGTATTCCGGCAGCCAACAGGAATCATTACCAGCTGAAAGAAGTGGTAGGGTCGTTTATCAATACTTTGATGATACGCAGCAAAGTAGAGCAGGGGCAACCCTTTCCTGTACTGCTGCAGCAGGTGCATCAGCAGCTGATCGATGCACAGGTCAACCAGAACTATCCTTTTGAGCGGCTGATAGAAGTGCTGGATATCCCCAGAGACCTGCATCGTTTTCCCCTGAGCTCAGTATTCCTGAACCTGGTAGACTTTGAAGCCGGCAGTACAGCGCACATTGCTGATTTTACGCCGGTAGCAGGAACATTGCCTTCTTCCCCCAAGTTTGACCTGGAATGTTATATCAAAACCCTGGCAAATGGTATATCGCTGCATTGTGTATATGACGGAGAGCTATTCAGGCAGGATACAATTGCGTACTGGTTACACGAGTATGTATCAGTGTTGCAGCAGCTGACCGGCGGGCAGGAACAAGTGGAGATGTTTGCTGTACCCCTGAGACGATCCGAGGAACAGCGTCCCGATAACCCGTTCCTCCCATTTGAAGCAACCGCTATTAATCAGACAATCCCGCAGCGATTTGAGCAGCAGGTAGCCATGTACCCGGAGCGAACCGCTGTATTCAGCCATAATAAGGCGCTCAGTTACACGGAGCTGAATAACATTGCCAATCACCTGGCGCAGCAGTTAAGGGCTGTAACGGGCGGAAAACAGCCAAGGATTGCATTGCTGCTGGAGCATGCAGCTATCTGTGTAGCAGGTATGCTGGGTACCCTGAAAGCAGGATATGCCTACGTGCCGATAGATATTGCCAATCCGGTGAGCAGGATTAAGTACATCGTGGAGGATTCAGGAGCAGCGGTACTCGTCTGCAGTGTAGCCACAGCAGAAAAGGCGGCAGAAGTAAAGGCAGTATTGCCTGGTCTGACGATAGTGCAGTTATCCCTGGATATATCCGCAGCGGCGGCACCCGATATGCCGGCAGCGATTAATCCGATGTCGGAGGCTTATGTGTTATACACTTCCGGCTCCACCGGTGAGCCCAAAGGCGTTATTCAGATCCAGCGCAATGTATTGCACTATATCAGGGTCTATACAAATAATGTACATATCAGTAAAAGAGATAACCTCAGCCTGTTTTCAACCTATACATTTGATGCATCCGTTAAGGATATTTATGGCGCTATCCTGAATGGAGGCTGTGTTAGCATCTACGATATCAGGGAGCAGGGCCTGTCTGAACTGGGAGCGTGGTTACGCCAGCAGGAAGTGAGTATCATCCATATGGTGCCAACTATTTACCGGCATTTCATGAAAAGCCTGGGCCAGGACGAAATACTGGAAACTGTCAGACTGGTCGATCTTGGCGGAGAGCCATGTGTACGGCAGGACCTGATCTTCTTTCAGCAGCATTTTCTGAATGGCGCTTTCCTGGTCAATGACTACGGACCTACCGAGGCGACCATCATTTCCCAGAAGTTCCTTTCCCATCAGACCGTACTGACACAACATAACATTCCGCTGGGCACCCAGGTAACGGAAACAGAGATTTTCCTGCTGGATCAGCACAACCGCAGACTGGGCATTTACCAGGAGGGGGAAATAGCTTTCAGCAGTGACTATCTGTCTTTAGGGTATCTCAACAGGCCGGAGCTGACAGCAAAAGCATTCATTGAAGATCCGCTTCATCCTGGCAAAAGGATCTATAAATCAGGCGATATTGGCAAACTGCTGCCCGACGGGGAGATAGTCTTCCTGCAAAGAAGAGATTCGCAGGTAAAACTAAACGGTATGCGTATTGAGCTGGCAGAAATAGAACATCAACTGATACAGGTCGAGGGCATAGCAGAGGCAGTAGTATTACTAAAAGAAATTAATCAGCAGCCTTTCCTTACAGCTTATATCCGCCGTAGTAGTCCGATACAGGCAGAGGAAGTGAAGGCTGCGCTGAAAACACGGCTACCACAGTACATGGTACCATCTGTATATGTGCCGTTGGAAGTATTTCCATTAACCAGGACAGGTAAGATAGACAGGGGCGCACTACCTGCGCCGGGTCTGTCGGACATAGGACCGGCAAAGCCATACGTAGCACCTGCAACAGATACAGAATATATGCTGGCAGGAATCTGGGGCAGCGTACTGGAAGCAGCGGCAGACAGTATCAGTACAGAAACTAATTTCTTTGAAGCCGGAGGAGACAGTCTGCAGGCCGTGATACTGGTGAACCGGATCAATAAAGCATTCCACACCTCATTTACCATCAGCAGTCTGTATGACACTTTAACTATCAGATCACTGGCTAATCTCCTGGAGTTTTCTTTGCAGCAGCAGAACATGGCTGTAGAGGAAGCGCAGGACTATGATGAAGTCACTATTTAGTCAGCCCCTAAAAGTTTTCTTTTGTGAAACACGCGTTAACCGATAAACTGCTCTCACTCGGCATCATATTGAAGGTCGTAAACGGAGATCTGAAGATCAGTGCACCGAAAGGCGTATTGACACCCGCTCTCCTGGAAGAGATCAGACAACATAAAACACAGTTGCTTCATATCATGTCTTCAGCGACCAGCATTCCGCAGGCTGCTGAAGCTATCAGTTACCCGGCCACATCCTCTCAGCGCCGGCTGTGGGTATTAAGCAAATTCAAAGGTGCTAATACCGCTTACAACATCGTCAATGAGCTGGCATTAAGCGGCCAGCTGGATGTGTGGGCGCTGGAACAGGCTCTTAATCTGCTGATAGCGAGGCATGAAAGTCTGCGTACCTGCTTCCGGGAAACGGCGGACGATGGTTTACAGCAATACATACTACCGGCAGCGGCTGCACAGCTACAGCTGACAGTAACAGCAGTAACTCCTTCCTTACGGGAGGAGCTGGTGCAGGATTGTTACGCGCACGTATTTGACCTGAGCGTTGCCCCCCTGATCCATGCCCGACTGTTACAGGAGCACCAGGATCAGCACGTACTGGTGTTAACGCTGCATCATATCATTAGCGACGGGTGGTCAATGGAGGTGTTTAATCGGGAGCTGATAGCCATGTATCAGGCACTGAAGGGCAGACAGACACCGGTGTTGCCAGTACTACCCATACAATTCAAGGACTATGCAGTCTGGATGACAAACGACGCCAGTCAGCAACAGCTGCAACCAGCCGCCGCTTACTGGCAGGAGCAACTGTCGGGCGAGTTACCCGTACTGGAACTGCCGGTGGTATATAAACGTCCGCTGGTCAAAACCTATAACGGCGCATCCTTACAACATACTTTCTCAACGGGTTTCAGTCAGCAGCTGACCAGCTACACCCGGAGCCGGGGCGCTACCCTGTTTATGGGCCTGATGGCAGGTATCAATGGTTTGTTTTTCCGGTATACCGGTCAGTCAGACATTATACTGGGTACGCCGGTGGCAGGAAGAACGCAACCAGTGCTGGAGCAGCAGATCGGCCTGTACCTGAACACATTGGCGATCCGCACCACATTCCCCGGAGAATCCAGCTTTGCAGCCTTACTGGATATTCAGAAGAACACCCTGCTGGCAGCATATAAGCATCAGGACTATCCGTTTGACCTGCTGCTGGATAGTTTGTCGGCCAGGAGGGATGTATCCCGGTCTGCGTTGTTTGACGTAATGGTTGTGTTACAGAATCAACCGCGTACCGCCCATGTGCTGGAAGACATTACCATAACCGTTTGTGAGCGTAAGAAACGCAGCAGCCAGTTCGATATTACCTTTTCTTTTATAGAAGATGCAGGTGCATTACAGCTCCAGGTGGAATATAATACTGACCTCTATAATGAGCCATTTATACACGCGCTGGTACAACACCTGGAAGGGTTTATATTGTCGGCGCTTGCCAATCCTGAGCAGGCTATAAACCTGCTGGAATACCTGACGCCCGAAGAGCGGTATACAATACCCGTATTAACGCCGGTTAATGAGTCACACCTGGTAGAGATATTTGAGCAACAGGCCGCCCGCACGCCTGATGCCACCGCAGTGGTATACAATGGCGTTACATTGACCTACCGGCAATTGCAGGAACGTTCCAGTCAGCTGGCTCATTATCTGCTTCAGCATTATGCCATCAAATCAGGAGACCTGGCGGGGGTTAAAGTATCGCGCAGTGAATGGCTGGTCATCTCCCTGCTGGCAGTACTGAAAACAGGCGCTGCCTATGTGCCGGTAGATCTGAACTATCCTGAAGAACGGATCCGTTTCATTGAAGAGGATAGCCGGTGTGCGGTAGTGGTTACCGATGACCTGATCCTGTCGGCAGACTGGGAAGGTTGTCCGGCAACATTACCGTCCGTTAACATCACCCCGGAACAAGCTGCTTATGTGATTTATACTTCCGGTTCTACCGGCAGGCCGAAAGGCGTGCTGCTGACGCACCGGAATGCAGTAGCCCTGCTGGACTGGAGTAAGACGGAATTTGCGTCCGATGACTTTGACATTGCCTATGCAGTAACGTCCCATTGTTTTGACCTGTCTGTATTTGAAATATTCTATCCGCTGAGCATAGGGAGGAGGGTACGGGTACTGCAACATGGCCTTGACATTGCGCAGCACCTCCCTGTTGACACAAAGGTGCTGATCAATACTGTACCTTCTGTTATCAATGAACTGCTGCATAACGGGCTGTCTTTCGCAAATGCTGCCGCCATCAATATGGCAGGAGAGCCATTGCCGGTAGCCCTGGCCAATGCGCTGCTGCCATATACTAGCAAAGTCAGGAACCTGTATGGTCCCTCAGAAGATACTACCTATAGCAGTTGTTACCGTATTGCGATGCCGCAGGCGCATAACGTACCTATTGGCAAGCCGGTGAGCAATACAGCGTTCTACATACTGTCGCCGGCGCTGAAGCAACAGCCTCACTATGTAACAGGTGAGATCTGCATCTCGGGTGTGAAGTTATCCGCTGGTTACCTGCACCGGCCGGAACTGACGGCGGAGAAATTTGTTCCCAACCCATACTGGCCCGGTCAGCAGATGTACCGTACTGGAGATCTGGGGTATAGTCTGCCGGATGGCAACATTGTATTCGCCGGCCGTAAGGATGACCAGGTAAAGATCAGGGGGCACCGGATTGAGTTAGGAGAGATTGAATATACCCTGAAACTGGATCCCGCAGTCGTTGACGCAGCCGTACTGGTTAATACAGCGGCCGCCGAGCCGGCAGTCATTGCATATATAGCAGGCGCGGACATCCATTTAGAACGTTTAAAAAGTCTGCTGGCAGGCCGGTTACCCAAGTATATGCTGCCGGCAGCATATGTGGTACTGGAACAGTTACCATTGACGCCTAATGGCAAGACAGACAGAAAGGCGTTGTTGCAGCTGGAAATAGCAGCTACCGCAGCCCGGGAATATACTGCACCGGTTACCGCACTGGAGCGGGAGCTGGTAGAAATATGGGAGCAGGTATTGGGAAAGACTGATATCGGCGTAACAGACGACTTTTTTGACCTGGGCGGGCATAGTCTGAAGGCTACTTCACTGCTTGCCATTATACATAAGCAATATGGCGTTTCGCTCGACATACAGGTATTGTTTCAATGCCCCACGATACAGGTGCTGGCAGATAATATAGAAAATGCAAGATGGCTGCTGGCAGAAACTGATACAAACTATAGTGTAAAAAAATTAATTATCTGAGTAATGGAAATCGTCTATTTCATTAAGAGTCTACGGGAGAGAGGCGTGATGGTGAAACTGGTAGATGGGCAGCTTGAAGTCTCTCTGCGCGACGACACCGTTGATGAAGGATCGCTGGATCTGCTGCGGAAGCATAAGCAGGAAGTGATTGCCTATCTTTCGGCGGTATCGGGTAACCAGTTTGAAGAAATTCCCGTTATCCCCCAAGCCCCTTCTTATCCGGTCTCTAACGCGCAGCTGCGTATATGGCTGGAGTCACAATCGGCAGAAGCCTCGCTGGCTTATCATATACCTTTTGAAATGGAGCTGGATGGTAGTTATGATATTGTGAGCCTGGTAGCTGCCGTAACTTATGTAACACAGCGGCATGAGATATTGCGTACGGTATTCAGAATGGATGCACAGCAGGAACTGCGGCAGTATATTTTACCGGAACCTGCCCGTATTGCAGCGCGCGATTTTGGTAACGACAGGGCCGCAGCAAGAGCCTACATCAGTAATGACCTGAAACAGCCTTTTGACCTGGCTGATGGTCCGCTGATGAGAGGCGCTATACTGAAATACGGAGAAGGCGCTTATATCTTCTATTGTTGTATGCATCATATTATCTGCGATGCCTGGTCTATACCGGTGCTGAAACAGGAGATCATTGCCGCCTATGTAATGATCAGTGAAGGCAAGCAACCCGTATTACCACCATTAAGGATTCAGTATAAAGATTATGCCGCCTGGCATCAGGAGGCATTGCGGTCCGGCAAGCTGCAAAAGCAGCAGCAATACTGGCTGCAACAGCTCAGTGGTGAGTTGCCGGTGCTGGACTTCCCTTCCCGCAATACCAGGCCGCCAGTAAAGACGTATAACGGCGCTACGCTACGCAGTACTATTGACCGGCACACCACCTCCCAACTGAGGAACTATGTGGCGAAGGAGAAAGGATCGCTGTTTATGGTAATGTTAGCCACCTGGCGGATTATTCTAAGCCGTTATACCGGGGCAGCAGACGTGATAGTAGGTAGTCCGTTCGCAGCAAGAGAACATATTGACCTGAAGAATCAGGTAGGTTTTTATACCAATACCCTGGCCCTGAGAACAGTGCTGGACAGCAGCGATACATTTGATAGTTTCTTTCAGAAGAACAAGGAGTCGGTGCTGGCCGCCTATGGGCATCAGCAGTATCCATTTGAGCAGTTGGTGAAAGACCTGCAGGTGAAGAAGGACGCTTCCCGTAATCCGGTGTTTGATGTAATGCTGGTCGTACTGCCTGAGTCGGAAGGCCATCAGGCCGCAGATGCAGCGGATAGCGGTACCACCAGCAAGTTTGACCTGCTGCTGTTCGTCGAAGAGAAAACAGATACCCTGCAACTAAAATTAGAATATAATACAGACCTCTATGATGCAGCACTGATCCGCCAGTTTATGGGGCACTATGTACAGTTGATCGGTCATCTGTTGCAGCAGCCGGGCGCGCCGATCAGCAGCATCAACTACCTGGGTGCAGGCGAGGGCATATTACAGGATGTACACCCGGCAATACCAGGAACAGGATTTATTTCCTGGTTTGAAGCGCAGGTAGCGCTGACGCCAGACCATATTGCCGTGCAGTATGAGGACCGTTCGCTGACGTACAGTGAGGTGAGCACAAAGGTGAATCAGCTGGCGCACTGCCTGCGGGATCAATATAAAGTTATTCGTGAAACACGCGTTGGCATCCTGTTAGGCAGGTCTGAACTGAATGTACTGGTGATGTTTGCCGTCATCAAATCAGGCGCATGTTATGTGCCGATTGACAGGCAGTATACCACAGAACGTATCAGCTATATACTGGAAGATGCGGGCATTGATATAGTGATCACGGCACAGGGACTGCTGCAGTCGGAAGTTGCCGGCAGCAGGCAGGTAATCTATGCAGATACCTTTGAAGGTAGTGTATGGCCAGAAGATCATCCAGTACCTGTTAATCATCCGGACGATGCCGCATTTGTTATTTACACCTCGGGATCAACCGGCAAACCGAAAGGCGTTATACAAACGCACCGTATGCTGAACAACCTGATGCACTGGCAGCGGGAGGCTTCCGGAATAGATAAGGGACTGAAGCAATTACAGTATACGTCTTTCAGTTTTGATGTGTCTCTGCAGGATTGCTGGTTTATACTCGGCAGCGGAGGGACGTTGTATATTACACCAGAGCCACTGAAGACAGACTTTGCTATGTTGTCAGATTATATCATCAGCAATTGCATTGAAATCCTCTGTTTTCCGTTTTCTGCGCTCACGAACTTCTTCAATGAATTGCCGGCCACCTTTATCAGCCAGCATCAGGTAAAACATATTATTTCATCGGGCGAACAGCTGACGGTGAACAAGACCCTGGAAGATTTCCTGCTTACTAATCCCGGGGTAAAACTGCATAACCATTATGGCCCTTCCGAGACACATGTGGTGACCAGCTATACCCTGGAAGATATGGTCACTTACGTGCCTGTTGGTAAGCCGGTATATAACACCACCATCTACCTGCTGGATGCACAGCTGCAACCTGTGCCCGCACAGGTGACCGGAGAGATCTATGTAGGAGGAGAGAACCTGGCGAAGGGGTATGTGAATCTGCCTGAGCTTACAGCAGAACGGTTTATTACCAATCCGTTCAAGCCTGAAGAGAAGCTATATAAAACCGGTGATTTCGCCTATGTAGATTTTAGCGGGAATATCATTTACCAGGGACGGAAAGACGACCAGGTAAAGATACGCGGCTACAGGATAGAGCTGGGAGAGATAAAGAACGTGTTGCTGGCACAGGAAGGCGTTACGCAGGCATATGTAGACATCGTGAAGAGGAATGACGAGCAGGTAATTGTAGCATACATTGCCGCCAGCGGTGAAACAGATATGCCGGAGCTGCGACGCAGACTGAGCACCGTACTGCCTGAATATATGATACCGGCTGCTATTACAGTATTGGACAATATTCCGTTGACCTCCAACGGAAAGATAGATAAACGCGCACTGCCAGATATTGCAGACCAGACGTTTGTACAGTCCAGCTACGTAGCACCGGAGACTGAGCTGGAAAAGAGGCTGGTCGCCATCTGGCAAGAGTTACTGGGCGTAGAAAGAGTCGGCATCCATGACAACTTCTTCGAGCTGGGCGGGCATAGTCTGAATATGATCAGGATGCTCAATACTGTTAAGTCTGAGTTCCAGACAGAGATCAGGCTGGAATTGTTCCTGATGCAACCATTGATCTCAGCTGTCGCATTACATATAGAAAATTTGCAGTCCATGAAAAAAATGGCTGCCGAGGTTACCCAACAAAGGAAAATTACCGTCTGATATGAAAACCGCATCTTTATTAAAATACCTCAGAGAACAGGGCGTTGAAGTCTCCCTGGCAGGTGACAACCTGGACGTCTTTTTCCGGGACGAGCATGTGCCGGAGACAGTAATTGACCAGGTGAGAGCGCATAAGCAGGAGCTCTTATCTTATCTGAGGGCTATTGCCGACAATGACCATACTACTGCTATTCCCAAAGCAGCTGAACAGGAGGTATATCCTGCTTCTTCTTCACAGACGAGGTTCTGGGTGCTTTGTCAGATGGAGGCTGTGAATATTGCCTACAACCTGCCTGTTACCCTGCGACTGAAAGGAACGCTTGACACAGCAGCGCTCAGGCAGGCAATTGACAGACTGATAACGCGGCATGAGATCCTGCGTACGCATTTCGTACAGGCAGGAGACCTGATCGGACAACGTATACTGGAACCGGCTGATTTCAGTTATGAGATCATCACCAGAGATAGTGCCGGCGACAAGGAGACGAGTGAGACACTGTCCGCATTTGTGCGTACGCCGTTTGTGCTGGAGGCGGCTGCGCTGTTTAAAGTGCTGCTGATCCGTCAGCAGGAAACAGACCATATACTGTGCATCAACATACATCATATCATTGCCGATGGCGGATCCCTGGAGATACTGTTGCAGGAATTAATGTTTTTCTACAATAGTATTGTGGAAGGCACCGGAGTAGCACTAAGTCCGCTGAAAATACAGTTTAAAGACTATGTAGCCTGGTCGGCCGACAAGGAGCAGATAAAGCGGGAGGAAACTTACTGGCTGCAGCAGCTGGCAGGGGACATACCTGTGATTAACCTACCGGCACTAAAAGGGCGTCCGGCGTTGAAGACTTACAACGGCGCTTATTATTCCGTTACCTATGATCAGGATATGCTAAAAGAGGTACGGGCGTTCTCCAACAGGAACAAAGGCACGACCTTTATGACTTTAATGGCAGCCCTGAACGGGTTGCTGTACAGATACACGAGTCAGACAGATATCATTCTGGGAACACCGATATCGGGAAGGAATCATCCCGATCTGCAGGGGCAGATAGGCTTGTTTATCAATACGCTGCCTATCAGAATGCAATTTGACCCGCAGCAGTCATTTACCGATTTGTTTGAGTTGCAGAAGGCTGCGCTCGAAGGTGCATATGCCCATGCCGGGTATGCTTTTGGCGACCTGGTAGGCCAGCTGAATCTGAACAGAGATCTTAGTCGCAGTCCACTGTTTGACGTGTTGGTGACCCATCAGCGTAAAATAGCAGGGGTTAACAGCGATGGTTCGGGCTTTGCAGGACTGACTAGCAGCTTCTATAGTAATTTCAGCAGTACGGTCAGCAAGTATGACCTGACATTTACCTTCTTTGAAGATGACACCGACCTGGCGCTATCGATTGAGTACAATACCGACATTTTCGACTATGCATTTGTGCGGGACCTGGCAGGGAACCTGGAAGGGTTTATCCGGCAGGCAGTAAAAGCGCCTGAGCAGCAGATCAGTGCTGTGCCTTTCCTGGAGGAATGGCAGGTGCAGCAACTACAGCGGACGTTTAACGATACCCGGGTACCGTATGACACTGCCGCGACAGTTATCGAGTTATTCGCAGCACAGGCCAAACTGACGCCAGACCGTACGGCTGTTGTATGTGAGGATATAGCCATCACTTACCGGCAGCTGGACGAGCAGTCTACCCGGCTGGCGTTGTATCTGCGGAGTCTGGGAGTAGGTCCCGGGGCTATTACAGGTGTTTGCATGGGCCGGTCTGTGAAGATGTTACAGGGAATACTGGCAATTTTGAAGACGGGCGCTGCTTATTTACCGATTGATCCATTTTATCCGCTTGACCGTATTGATTATATCGCAGCGCACAGCGGGGCTGAGTTTATCCTGACCGATAGTGGTACACAGGATATTATGTCTGCCAGATTTACCGCCATCAACCTGGAGGATGATGAACACTGGGATGTAAAGCCATTGAACGTGCTACCGGCGGCAGATAGTCAGGCACTGGCCTATGTGATCTATACCTCCGGTTCTACAGGCAAGCCCAAAGGCGTAAAGGTCTCTCATAACAATCTTACAAATTTCATCCTGGGTATGGACCAGCACTTCGCCAAGAAGGCAGCTTCAGGAGACGTATGGCTGGCCATGACAAGTATCAGCTTTGATATTTCTATCCTGGAGTTACTCTGGACGATTACCCGGGGAGATAAAGTAGTACTGCACCTGGAAAGGCCTGTACCCGTGCAGGCACAGGCGGAGGTAGACTTCAGCCTGTTCTATTTCCCGACAGGCACACAGAGCGTCAGTAATAAATACCGCCTGCTGCTGGAAGGAGCGAAGTTTGCCGACCAGCATGGTTTCAAAGCTATATGGGTGCCAGAACGGCACTTTCATGATTTCGGAGACCAGTTCCCTAATCCTTCCGTAGCAGCAGCAGCCGTAGCAACTATTACTAAACATATCAGGATACGTTCCGGGAGTGTTGTACTACCCCTGCATGATACCGTTAGAGTAGCAGAGGAATGGTCAATGGTAGATAACCTGTCAGGCGGAAGGGTGGAATTGAGTATTGCCTCCGGCTGGCATCCCAATGACTTCGTACTTGCTCCTGCTGTGTATAATGATCGTTATCAGGCTATGCGGAGTAAGATCACAGAGTTGAAGCAGCTCTGGTCCGGCGCGTCAATGAGCAGAACGAATGGCATTGGCAAAGCGTTTTCTTTTACAATTCATCCGAAACCTATACAACAGGAGGTACCATTGTGGATCACCGCCGGCGGTAGTGTAGATACGTTCAGGTATGCCGGTACAATCGGAGCCAACATACTGACACACTTATTGGGGCAGAGTATTGACGACCTGGCAGGTAAGATCAAGGTTTACCGGGAAACGTTACAGTCACACGGGTTTGATCCGCAGCAGGGCAAGGTAGCGCTGATGGTGCACACGTTCGTCAGCGACAATGCAACTGAAGTACGCGAGATTGTAGAGCGCCCATTTAAGAACTATCTGAAAAACTCTCTGAACCTGTTGAAGCCTATAGCAGAAGAACAGCACCTTGACCTGGAACAGGATGAAGAAACACTGCTGGAAATGGGCTTCCGCAGATATTACAATACAAGCAGCCTGTTTGGAACACCGGAGTCCTGCCTGAGCGTGATCAATGAAATATATGCAGCAGGGGTAAATGAAATAGGGTGCCTTATTGACTTCGGAGTAGACGAAGATCTGGTACTGGGTAGTTTACCACATCTGTTTACCCTGAAGGAATTGGTGAGAAGGGCGAAGCTCCAGCACCGGTTTATTGTGGAGCGGCTACAGCAACTGAAGGGAGATCAGCAGACCGCATATCTGATTGATAAGTACCAAGTAACACATATGCAGGCAACACCGTCCTTTTATGAAGAGTTGCTGCAGGAAGAACAGGGCAGGGAGGCGTTAAAACAGATTGATACCCTGTTGGTAGGCGGAGAAGCCCTAAAACAGACCCTGGCAAGCAAACTGACAGCCTTGCGGAATAAGCCGGTGTATAATATGTATGGTCCGACAGAGACAACCATCTGGTCTTCTGTGCAAACTATCGTGCCAGGTGCCGCAGTAAATATCGGCAAACCCATCGCCAATACCACGATTTATGTACTGGATCAGTTCAGGCAGTTATGTCCGGTAGGTGTTGCAGGAGAATTGTGCATCGGCGGAGATGGCGTGACACAAGGGTACCTGCACAATGAACAGCTCACAGCCGGCGCGTTTATCCCTGATCCTTTTATGGCCGGGCAACGGCTGTATAAAACCGGGGATCTGGCACGCTGGTTACCCGGTGGGGAACTGGAATGCCTGGGTAGACTGGACAGGCAAGTGAAGATCAACGGATACCGCATAGAGCTGGAAGAGATAGAAACCGTATTACTGGCGTATACAGACGTATTACAGGCAGTGGTAGCGGCGAAAGAAGTGGGTACGCAAAGAGTGCTGGTAGCTTATCTGAAAGTAGCAACAGAAGTAGATGAATCAGCAGTACGGGCATTTCTGCGTTTACGCCTGCCAGCCTATATGATACCGACACATATCATGGTGCTGGACAGCTTTCCGTATACTCCGAATGGTAAAGTGGACCATCAGCAGCTACCGTCTCCTGAAGGCAGACAGATAGCTATAAGAAAAGTAGTACCACCGGCCAATGAGACAGAGGAGAAGCTGGCCGCCATCTGGACCGATTTCCTGCAGCTGGATACACTTAGCGTAGAGGACAACTTCTTTGAAATCGGAGGTAATTCCATGAAAGCATTTCAGCTATTGTCAGTTATCAATACCGCAATGGATACAGACCTGGAAATCATTGCTTTCTTCCAGTATCCTACTGTACGTATGCTGGCCGCCAGTTTGAGTGAAAAGCAGCATAACAGGAAGGAAGTACTGGTCAAAGAGAATGAAATGGAGGATGTGGATGACCTGATTGATTTCATGAATAACGTATGATGTAAAGCCAGGTAGCATGAAAAAAGATATAGCAATTATAGGAATAGCCGGTAAGTTTCCCGGTTCAGAAAATATTAGACAGTTCTGGAAAAATCTGGTAGATGAAAAAGAACTGATTCACTTTTTTACAGATGAGGAACTAAAAGAAAAAGGTTTCGGCACGAAAGAAATTGCACAGGCGAATTACGTAAAAGCAGCTTCTTTCATTGAAGGCACGGATACCTTTGACTATCCTTTCTTTAAATATACAGCGGAAGAAGCCCACGTTATGAATCCGCAGACCCGGATGATGCATCAGATTGTCTGGGAGGCACTGGAAGATGCAGGCTGTAACGTGGAGAGTTACGATAGGAAGATCGGTATCTTTCTGGGCGCTAACAAAGACCTTAACTGGAGCTTTTATGCGTCGCTGACCAGTACCGAGAATCTGGACGAGATGATGAAGAACAAGCTGTTGAATCCTAACTATATGGCTTCCCTCATCTCTTACAAACTTAACTTCAGAGGGCCTTGCTACTTCCTGGATACCGCCTGTTCCACCTCGCTGAGTACCGTGCATCTGGCATGCAGAAGCTTGCTGTTGAATGAGTGTGGTACAGCCGTCGCAGGAGGCATCCGGCTCCTTTCAGAGGAAGAAGCAGGGTATGTATACCAGGAAGGGTCAATCATGTCGAAGGATGGGCATAACCGCACTTTTGACAGCGCCGCGACCGGTACTATTGGTAGCGACGGAGCAGGGGTGGTCGTACTGAAGAAGCTCGAAGAAGCTATCAGGGATAATGACCAGATATATGCCGTAATCAAAGGTTCTGCGTTGAACAACGACGGTAGCGCAAAGGCAGGTTATACCATGCCGGGTGTGGAGGGACAGGCAGAATGCATCCGGCTGGCCCATAAGATAGCGGGCATCACTCCGCAGGATGTGACTTATGTGGAAACGCACGGAACCGGAACACGCATTGGAGATCCTATTGAGATTGAGGCTTTGAACCGGGCATTCAATGGAGATACTACCCATCAATGCGCCATTGGAGCTATCAAGTCAAATATGGGCCATGCTGATGAAGCAGCCGGTGTAGCAGGATTAATTAAAACGGCAATGGCAGTGAAGCATGCAGTTATTCCGGCAAGCCTGCACTATAAAGACCCAAATCCAACGATCAGATTTGCAGATGGTCCTTTCTATGTAAATCATACATCTACCCCCTGGCAACGGAAGAATGGTGGTATGCTGACAGCTGGTGTCAGCTCATTTGGCATTGGTGGTACCAATGTACATATGGTAGTGCAGGAAGCGCCGGCTATAGAGAAACAACCCGTTCATGTCCGTCATAAGCTGATCAGGTATTCAGCGGCGGGAGAAGCTGCCTTAGACAGGTATGAGGCTCGCCTGACAGACTTCCTGCAACAGGAAGTGCAGTTGACCGATCTGGCGTATACGTTGCAGACTGGTCGTAAGACGGCAGATTATGCACGGTTTATTGTTGCCGCAGATCAGCAGGAACTGTTGCAGACGCTGAAGGCAGGTAAGATCAAAACACATCTGGTAAAGCCAAAACGGCATATCGCTTTTATGTTTTCCGGTCAGGGCAGCCAGTATGTCAATATGGGCAAGCAGTTATATGAGCAGTATGCCGTATTTGAAAAAGTGCTGGATGAAGGGTTCGCCAGGTTATATGAACTGAAAGGCGTGAACTACAAAGCTGTTTTGTTCAGCGATCAACCGGGCAGGCAGATTAATGATACGTACTATACCCAGCCAATATTGTTTCTATTTGAATATGCGCTAGCCCGCTTGTTGATGAGTATGGATATCAAGCCAGACTATATGATCGGGCATAGCCTGGGCGAGTATGTGGCAGCGACAATCAGCGGAGTATTCTCACTGGAAGACGCCCTGCGGATGGTAAGTAAAAGAGCGGAACTGATGGCAGGTGTTCCTGAAGGAGATATGATCAGTGTTGGAACAGCGCTTGAAAGCGTGCCTGCCGGTATTATGGAGGAAGTAGCACTGGCGGCAGTTAATGGGCCCGACGCATTTGTATTGTCAGGCACTAAAGCGGCTATTGCAGTAGTGAAGGATAAGCTGAAGGCAGCAGGAATTGTGTTTACAGAACTGAAGACTTCCCACGCGTTTCATTCGCCGATGATGGAGGAGATAACAGCCGACTTTGTGCGGGAGCTGGAAAAGGTCAGCCTACAGCCTCCTGTTATACCATTTATCTCCAACTTGACTGCCGCATTTATTACCCCTGAGCAAGCCACCTCTGTGCAGTATTGGGTAGACCACCTGCTGGGTACAGTACAGTTTAAGGCGGGCATTGAACGCCTGATGCAACAGCAACATACGTTGTTCATAGAAGTAGGTCCTGGCCGTACGCTGGCCGCTTTCTTCCATAAATGCCAGCGTCCACAGGCGGATAATGCCGTGGTGACGACAGTGCGACATCCGGGTGAGGTGACAGACGATAATGTATTTTTCATAAACTTCCTTGGTCAGCTTTGGGTGAACGGTTTTGACATTAACTGGAGCGCATATTATGGGGAGCGTATGCCGTCGAAGGTACAGGCCCCGACGTATGCATTTGAGCCGTATAAAGTGCCTGCAAAAGCTAAAATAAACCGGGCATTTTTCGAGAAGGTGACGAACACCGGAAGGAGACTGTCAGGCAGCTATTATATACCTTCCTGGAAGCAGTCGCCGGCAATAGCGCCTGTTGTCAGTACCGCCCATCAGTGCCTGATATTACATGATGGTGGAGCATTATGTGATGCACTGGCAGACTTTATTCATCAACGGGAGGGACAGGTTACTGTTCTGCGGCAGGGAGACGTGGCAGATCTGGCTGCATATGATACCATTGTGTATGCCTGGAACGACCCGGTAATGGATGTCGTTACCCAGGTGCGAGACCTGGAAGATGTAAGAGTTATATACCTGAATAAAACCAGTTATAGTATAAACGGAACACCAACGGATACCTCAGTAACGCCACACCTGCCTATTCTCCTGCAGGTGTTAACCCAGGAGAATATTGGTATATCGGCCGCAGTAGTCAATGTTGATGCCACCCGTTTTACCATAGGCGACATCCGTCATCTTTACCATGAAATATACCGGCATGAGCGCTATACCCAAATAACGCTGAATGCAGGTAAGCGCTGGGTAGCGAATTATGAACCGCTGCCTGTAAGAGAGGAAAAGCCTGTTATCATCAGGCAAGGAGGTACTTATCTGCTGACAGGTATGCCCGATGAAGTAGTACAGGTCTTTGCCACACATCTGGTAAATGACTATGCAGCACGGGTGATATTATTCAGTCCTGTAAGCTCCAGAAAAGAGCTGCCTGGCGTAACAATCGTGCCCGTGGACATTGCAGATGAAGCAGCATGCAGGCGGGAAATTGAGCGCCTCGGTACCATTAATGGCGTGATACACACGGCTAAGCATACTGACGCGGCAGACACGGTGTTTGTGTCTGACCTGACAACGGAGATACTGGAAAAGCACTGTGCAGTGCGTGTGCGTGGACTGGCTAATATTGACAAGATGCTGGAAGGTAAGGACGTTGATTTCATTACAGTTATTTCCAGCTTGTCCTCTTTCGCCGGAGGTATATCATATGGTGCTTATGCCGCTGCCGCCGCGCTGATGGACTATACCGCTTTACATACTGCCCGTACGGAAACCAGGTGGACCGTCATTAACCTGGACCGGGTACATGCAGAGGCGCAATGGATTCATGAACAGGAATTGATTGACATCTTCTATACCTCATTCCTGTACGAGGATGTGCCACAACTGATTGTGACCAGGCGGGACCCCGACCAGCTGGAGGTGCGGGAGGAAACCACCAAAAAGACGCTGATCGCCATGGACCGGAATACACTCAATGTGAACTTTAAAGCGCCGGTCAATGAAACGGAGGAGAAGGTAGTAGGGTGGTTTGAAGAGCTGTTTGGCGTAACCGGTATTGGTACAGCGGATGACTTCTTTGAACTTGGCGGCGATTCCCTTAAAGCAGTGGTGTTAGTAAACCGGATAAAGAAAGAACAGGGCGTTACCATCAGTATTGCCGAATTGTTTTCCAATAAAACCGCCTATGATCTTGCTTCGCTCGTCAGTGAGAAGAAGTGGCTGAGCGAAGCAAAAAATCAAGTGAACGAACTAATTATCTAACTATGGAGACAAAAGACCTTTTAAGGGAATTGCGGGAGAATGACGTGTTTATATCGCTGGAAGGAGAACAGCTGAAGCTGAAGTTCAACCAGGCCGAATTGCCTCAGGAACTGGTGGACAGGATCCGGCAGCATAAAGGCAGTCTCATTGAGTACCTGAAAAAGAATGCAGTGGTTGCCGGCACTGTCGATGTAATCCCGGCACTGACACCGTCTGCAGAAGGGTATATCCTTTCTGCAGCACAGCAGCGACTTTGGGTATTGCATCAGCTGGGCGACGGACTGGCAGCATATAATATTACCCACCAGGTAGCATTGACGGGGGATTACGATCTGACTTTGTTCCGGGAAGCGGTATACAGCGTGGTAGCAAGGCATGAAATACTAAGAACAGTATTCAGAAAGAATAGTGCGGGAGAGATCAGGCAGTGGGTGCTGGATATGAAGGCACTAGATTTCACAATTGACACGATCCTGGTGGAAAGCGATGAGGAACTGCAGGCTTACTTGACGAAGGACGCAGTAGCAACCTTTGACCTGGAGCATGGTCCGCTGTTGCGGGCTGCATTATTGCAGACAGGGCCGGATAATTATGTTTTCCACTACAATCTGCACCATATCATTGCAGACGGATGGTCTATGGGCGTATTGGCCAATGATGTGATGGCCTACTATAGCAAAGCGCGTTTACAGCCATTGAAGATACAGTATAAGGATTATGCAGCCTGGCATACGGCCAGGTTGCAGGGCGCAGCAGCTAACGCACATAAACAGTACTGGATGTCCTTATTATCGGGGGAATTGCCAGTGACAGACTTTCCCGCTACGCATCCGCGTCCGTCTATCAGGATACAGGAAGGACGTACTATGGAAAGTTATCTTTCGGCAGCACTGACAGGTCAGTTGAAGGCCTTCTCAAGAGCTAATGAAGGCAGTTTGTTTATTACGCTGCTGGCCATATGGGAAGTGCTGGTATATCGTTATACCGGACAATCAGATATCATCACTGGTTCTCCAGTAGCAGGAAGAACACATACTGACCTGGAAAACCAGATCGGTTGTTTTGTCAATACTGTAATCTTCCGTCACCAGGTAGATGGCCGGGAGTCATTTGCCGCTATGTATGCCCGTATAAAGGATGCAGCATTGGAGGCATATGCGCACCAGGAGTATCCGTTTGACCGGCTGGTAGATGAGCTGAACCCGGGACGTTCAATGAACAGGAATCCCATCTTTGATATTATGCTGGTATTGCAGAATACTGGTAAGAAACTGGAAACAGATGTACAGATAGATTCGGAACCGATATATGACAGAGGTCTGCAATTGTCCAAGATGGACCTGGAGGTGGCCTTTGCTGAAGTAGGGGATTATCTATCGCTCAGTATCAACTACAATACCGCTATCTATCCTGCCGCTTTGATAAAGAGGTTGGTACAGCATTATAAACAGCTTGCCGCAGCCTTGATCGCGCAACCAGCATTGCAGATTGGGGCGGTTAGCTTTATCAGTGATGTTGAGAAGCAACAGGTCCTACATGGCTTTAACCAGACCGCCATCAGCTATAACACCCCAGGAACGGTGGTAGATCTGTTCAGGGAACAAGTGAGGCGCGTACCGCAAAGTATAGCAGTAGAGTTTGAAGATGTGCGGCTGACCTATCGGGAACTGGATGACCGTTCGGAGCAGCTGGCATATTACCTGGTCAGCAGGTATGCAGTAAAGCCCGGAGATCTGGTAGGTATACAACTGTACAGAAGTGAATGGATGATCATTGCGATCCTGGCCACCTTAAAGGCCGGCGCAGCATATGTACCCGCAGATCCTGATTATCCGGCAGAAAGACTGGCATATATCAGCACAGACAGTGGCTACCGCGTTTGTATTGATGATGCGTTGCTGGATCAGTTCAGAGCTACCGGACCAGCACATGAGAAAGTGTCCGTAATACCTGGCGACTATGCATATGCCATCTATACCTCCGGTTCTACAGGGCAGCCAAAAGGCGTACTGAATTATCATGCCGGACTGCTGAACCGGTTGTTATGGATGCGCGATTACCTGAAGATCGATAACAGCTCTGTGATTCTACAGAAGACCCCATATACCTTTGACGTGTCTGTATGGGAACTGTTGTTGCCGGTTATAACAGGCGCAAAACTGGTATTTGCATTACCAGAAGGACACAAGGACCCATATTACCTGGAGCAGACTATCCGGGATAAGCAGGTAACTATTGTACATTTTGTACCCTCCATGCTGAAGATATACCTGAGTAGTGCAGATACATTTGCACCTTCTGCCTTGCAACATATCGTATGCAGTGGAGAAGCCCTTCCGGATGCAACGCTACATGCCTGCCAGGAAAAATTGCCCGTCAGGATACATAATTTGTATGGCCCGACAGAAGCAGCGATAGACGTAACGGCGATCGATCTGACAGATAGGGAATTGGTCAACATCGGATATCCGGTTGCCAATACCCATATTTATATTGTCAATGACCATCAGCAGCTACAACCAGTAGGTGTACCGGGTGAATTGTTGATCGGAGGGGTGCAGGTAGCTGCAGGTTATCTGAATAAACCTACGCTGACAGCAGAGAAGTTTATCAGCGATCCATTCCGTGAAGATGGACGGGTATACCGCACCGGCGACATCGCCAGTTGGAACACTGACGGAAGTATCACCTATTTTGGGCGCAGAGATGGGCAGGTGAAGATCCGGGGCAACCGGATAGAGCTGGGTGAAGTGACAGCAGCACTGTTATCGCATCCGGAGATAAAGGATGCGATAGTACGTGTCAGGAACCAGGACCTGGTCGCCTATCTGATAGGAGATACAGGCCAGGACGCAGCAGCACTACGCAGTTACCTGCGTACTAAAGTGCCTGACTATATGACGCCGGCCGCGTTTGTACAACTGGAGGCATTTCCACTCACCGCCAATGGCAAACTGGATGAGAAAGCATTACCAGATCCGGAAGCAAAGGCACCGTCAGGAAGCACAGTATACGTTGCCCCCCGTACAGCGACAGAGGAGCGCCTGATCCACATTTTTGCCGCGGAGCTGGGTCGTGAACCCTCACAGATCGGCACTCATGACAATTACTTTGACCTGGGTGCTAACTCTATCAAGCTGCTGAAGATTGTACATGAGATCAGGCAGGAGTTTGGCATAGAGATCAGGCCCCTGTATATGTTTCAGTATACCACTATCAGTGACCTCGTTAGTAATGTCTTTCAGCAAATGACGGAGGTGGAAGATGAAGCCGCCGTTTCTATATCAGAAGACATGGACAGTATTATAGACCTCATGGAAGACTAAATTCAAAAGCCCCGTTGATGAAGCATACCGACTTATTGAAACCCGAAAGAAAAAAGGACATTGCCATCATTGGTATGTCCGGCAGATTTCCCCGGTCTGAAAATCTCCAGGCCTTCTGGAATAACCTCATTGCCGGCAAAGAGCTGGTACGTACATATGAAGAGCGTGAGCTCCGCGCCATGGGTGCTGATGAAAAACTAATCGGCAACCCCAATTATATCTGGGCCAGCTCACTGCTGGATGACCCTGAAAGCTTTGATTATGCGTTTTTTGGTTATACCAGAAATGAAGCAGCAATTATGGATCCGCAGACAAGGCTGATGCATGAACAGGCATGGCTGGCGCTGGAAGATGCCGGTTGTAATCCGGATGAATATAAAGGGAAGATAGGGTTATACCTGTCGGCATCTGACAACCTGAACTGGCGGGCGCATACTATACTGAATCCCGATGACCAGATCAGTTCCTTTATGGCAACGCGGTTGGCAGACAAATCATTTATCAGCACGATTGTGTCTTACAACCTGGATCTGAAAGGACCGAGCTACTATACAGATACCGCCTGTTCCAGTTCGCTGACAGCCATCCACTTTGCCTGCCGCAGCCTGTTGATGAAAGAATGCAGTGTTGCCCTGGCTGGCGCCTCCAGCATCATCACAACGGAAGATAAGGGGTACTGGTATGAAGACGGTATGGTGTTTTCCAAAGACGGTCATTGCAGGGCGTTCGATAAAGATGCCAGCGGCACCTTTTTCGGGGAAGGCGTAGCAGTGGTTGTACTAAAGAGATTTGAAGATGCAGTGAATGACGGCGACCATGTTTATGCAGTGATCAGAGCTACAGCAGTAAATAACGATGGACGGCGGAAGGTGGGGTATACGGCACCGAGCGTCTCCGGACAGGCAGAATGTATCTCACTGGCACACAAGGTAGCCGGTATAGCACCGGATACCGTCAGTTACATCGAAGCGCATGGTACCGGTACCACATTAGGTGATCCTATCGAAATAGAAGCTTTAAATAAGGCATTTCAATATAATAAAGCACATAAGTGTGCCATAGGCTCCGTGAAGTCAAATTTGGGGCATCTGGATGCCGTTTCAGGGGTAGTGGGAGTTATCAAGACAGCACTATCCTTAAAGTACAGGCAACTACCTCCATCTATCAACTATACAGCGCCTAATCCAGAAATTAACTTTAGCGCCGGGCCGTTTTATGTCAACAACAGGTTACAGCCCTGGTTGGCTGTTAATGGGCAGCCATTACGGGCGGGCGTCAGCAGCTTTGGCATTGGTGGCACGAATGCGCATGCGGTCATGGAGGAAGCACCGGAGATGGAATCGGGTAAAGGCAGCAAGCAGCCAGCATTACTGGTGTTCTCTGCCAAGACTCCTGCGGCACTGAGTAATTACCGCGAGTCGCTGGTCAGCTTCTTACAGGACCATACAACCGTAGATCCGGTGCAGCTGTCTTATACCTTGCAGACAGGTAGAAAACATTTCAAATACAGGGACTTCCTTGTATACGAGGGCGATGCCCCGACCAGCGATACCGGTTTAAGTATTTCAGCACAGCAAGGACAGCGTACCGCATTTATGTTTTCCGGCGGCGGCAGCCAGTATTATAAGATGGCGGAACAGCTATATGTGCAGGAACCTTATTTCCGGGATTGGATGGATAAAGGGTTTGCAGTGCTGGAGCGAAAAACTGGGGTGGACTATCGCCTGATCACCGGTTATACCGCAGGTGGCGATAACACCAGGATCAATGATATCCGCTATATGCTACCGGTATTATTCCTCGTAGAATATGCGGTAGCCCAACTGCTCATAAAGAACGGCGTAAAGCCGGATTACATGATAGGTCATAGTCTTGGAGAATATGTAGCAGCATGTATCAGCGGCGTGTTTTCATTTGAAGACGGGTTGGATATTATAGTAAAGCGTGCCGAACTAACGACACGTGTGCCTGAAGGAGGAATGATAGGTGTGGAAGCGTCTGCCGTCCAGATTCGGCCTTATCTCACAGCGGCACTGTCTGTAGCGGCTATTAATGCTCCGGAGTCTTGTGTGATTGCAGGTCCGAAGGAAGCGCTTCGGCCATTCACAGCAGCGCTGACAGCAGCAGGCATTAGCTTTACTGAACTGAAGATATCTATTGCGGCGCATTCGTCTATGTTCGACGCCATCCTTGATGACTTCCTGCAGGTATTCGATGGAGTGCAGCTTGCTGCACCGCAGATCCCTTTTATATCCAACCTTACCGGTCAGGAGATAACGGCGGAGGAAGCCACTTCTCCCGCATATTGGGTGAGGCATCTGCGGCAGACAGTCAATTTTGTCAGCGGTATAGGTTGCCTGCTAGAGAAAGGCATCTCTAATTACATCGAAATAGGCTCCGGCGGTATATTAACTTCTTTCCTGAAACAACATACTTTATTCAGCCAGGATAGTCTGGCAATTAACATCCTGCGGCACCCTAAGGAAGAGGTAGACGATTATGTATACTATCTGAAAGTCATAGGCCGCTTATGGCAACGCAATGTCGCCATTGACTGGGCAGCGTTTCATAATGGACAACAATTCCGTAAGATTCCGGCACCAGGATATGTTTTTGACAAGACAGCATTGAAGGTAAGAGTAGATCCTTTCAGGCAAATGGTGGCAGGGGGGAATTTACTACCTGGTAAGAGCGGCCTGCATGATTCGCTGTACAATGCCAACTGGAAACAATCTTTACTGGTGAATGCTAATTCTACCGTATTTGCTGGTACTTGCCTCGTTTTTGCAGAAGAGGGATGGCGTTTGTCTGACAAGGACATTCTTATAACCCGTGGAGCTACATATGCACAAAATGCAAAAGGGTATGTGATTAATCCTTTTGAGCAAGCAGACTATGAAAGCCTTTTCCGAAGTCTGGAGCAGCAAGGGGTGCAGATCGAGCAGGTAGTTTATAACTGGCAGATCCCGGCAGATAACGACGTATTACGACCTTCACTACCGCTGATATTGCTTTGTCAGCAATTGATTGTTAACCAGGCACAGAACCTGAGAAAACTTACTTTCCTGGCAGACTTCGGGTATAAGGTAGTCGGCAATGAGACAATCAACATACCACAGCAGCTGGCAGGAAAGACAGCTGAAATGATTATTGTCAATAATTCAACCGCTGTATACCATTATTTGGATACTGGCAGTGAATCAATGGATGTAGGGTCTTTACAACTAGAATTGACAGGTGACCTGGCTGATAAACGAGTAGCTTACAGGTATGGTAACCGTTGGACGGGCTTCCATGAACAGGTACGTATAGAGCCGTCTTTCAGTAACGACGTGGTAAAGCCCAATGCCAACTATCTCATTATAAACGGAGCTGGCGCTACCGGACATGCAATAACAGCTTACTTACAGTCCCAATATGATGTTAATCTGATTATAGCAGGAATGGCACCGCCGGCAACTGTTGGAGGAATATCTTATTATCCCGTGGACGTCTCGGATGTCAGCGCCTTTGACGACGTGTTGCAGCAGATCAGGAGTGTGCACGGTGAAATTGCAGGTATGATCTATACTGCCACAGAGCAGGCAATAGCCGATGTGTCAGATCTGGATAAATTGATGGCTGCACAGGCAGATAAGCTGCGGGCAATCGACAATCTATATACACTTTTCAAGGACACCGCATTGGACTTTGTATGGATAGCAGGCCGTTTGTCATCCGAATTAGCGTTTATCAATGAAAATATTTTTGCCGATACGTATGCCCGTCTGTTAATAGAGCAGCATACCAAAGAATTACCCCGCTGGACGGTAGTCAACGTGGACGACTTGCATAATGCCGGATCATTTGAGAAAGAAGTGGCCGGTGTTTTTGAGCTGTCTGCCGGTGGCAGCTGGAAGCAACTGACTGTAGCCTATGAAGGTATGGACCCCAAAAAGAAAAAGCCGGCCGCGCAAAGTGCGCAGGCAGTTGCCGGACATGATATTGTTACTGCCGGTTATGTTGCTCCGCAGACAAGCACAGAGATCTTCCTGTGTGAACTCTGGCAATCTTTCCTTGGTAGAGATAAAGCCGGAGTAGAAGATGGCTTTTTTGAGATGGGCGGCAATTCACTTAAAGCAATGACTATACTTAAAAGAATCCAGCAGCAATACGATGTGCAGCTAACCCTGAAAGACTTTTACGCGAAACCCACAGTGAAACTGATGGCAGAAGAGATTGACATCGCTGCCCTGATCAGAGTACAAAAGAGTAAAAAAGAAAGTAGGATCATAAAAATCTAGCAGATATGAATGTTAACCAATTGTTGTTGGCGCTGCAAAGTCATGAGATATCGGTAGAACTGGAGGGAAACGACCTGCTGCTGAACTTTGACGGAGAAGATATACCTGAAGTACTGATTGAACAGATAAAGATTAATAAGCCTGCGCTAGTAGCATATTTGAAGAAGTATGCCGGTCAGGAGAAATTTACGGAAATTCTGCCTGCACCTGTACAGGACAGTTATCCGCTTTCTGTCACCCAACGCAGACTATGGATATTAAGCCAGTTTCCCGAAATGTCAATGGCTTATATCATGCCGAATCAGGTTGACCTGCCGGCAGATACAGACCTTCACCTATTCAGTAAGGCAGTGGATGCCGTAATTGCCCGCCATGAGATATTGCGAACTGTTTTCCGGGAAGATCAGCAGGGAGAGATAAGGCAGTGGATACAGGCTCCGGAAGACCTGCATTTTCAAATAGCAATAATAGATGCGGATGGTGATGAAGCAGCAGCCGCATATATAGAGGCCGACGGATTTAAAGCTTTTGATCTGGAGAATGGACCTTTGTTCAGAGCAGCATTGATCCGTCTTCCTGGCAGCCGGTACAGGTTTTATTATATTATGCATCACATTATCAGCGATGGGTGGTCGCTGGGAGTGTTGATTAATGACGTACTGTCATACTACAATGCTTACAGGAACAATACGGCACATACAATACAGCCTTTAAAGATTCAGTACAAGGATTATGCGAACTGGCAGTCTGTACACGTGAATACGGGCAATGACAGTGCGGATCGCACATACTGGATAGAGCAGTTTGCCGACGATATCCCGGCGCTTGATATCAGTGCTGGCAGAACAAGGCCGCAAGTCAGGACTAACAACGGCGCTATACTGGAAACATATTTATCGGAGGAAGCCACAACGGCCTTGAGGACGTTGACTCAGCAGCAGGGAGGCAGTTTGTTTGTTACACTTCTGAGTATCTGGAATACACTTTTCTACAGATACAGCGAACAGCAGGATATCATCATTGGTACTGCCGTAGCTGGTAGAAACCATGCATACTTGGAAGACCAGATAGGATTTTATGTCAACACGCTTGCATTAAGGAATAGGGTCTCAGCAGAGGAAGCATTTAGTAGTCTTTACCAGCGGGTCAGGGAAAATGCATTGGATGCTTTTTCCCATGAGACCTTCCCTTTTGATCAGTTAGTAGAAGAATTACAGCTAACAAGGGACAGTAGCAGAAATCCGTTATTTGATGTGATGCTGACATTATTGGATGGGAATAGTCCTGCGCAGGCAGGGGCCTTTAAGACAGATGTACGCTACAAGGGCAGACGGAATGCCAAATTTGACATAGAAATTAACGTAGTAGTGGTGGGGCAGCAGCTTCAACTGACGGCGAACTATAATACAGATATTTATACACAGGATATAGTGACGAATCTGCTGATGCATTTTCAGGCATTATGCGTAGCAGTAACAGCAGATCCGGAGAAGAGCATTGCGGACTATGACTTCCTGTCCGAGTCGGAAAAGAACAAGTTACTATATGCGTTCAATGATACAAAGGAAGAGTGGGGCGAAGATCGTACGATTACGGAACTATTTGAGCAGCAGGTAGCATTACATCCGGACGACATAGCAGTTACCAGTGCTGGAGGTAGTCTGACGTATAACGAATTGAATATCGCCGCCAATCGGATGGGGCATTATCTGAGAAATCAGTTTAATGTAGGCGCTGATGACCTCGTAGGCATACAGTTGCCAAGAGAAGAACGTTTGTTAACCGCAATCTATGGCGTATTAAAGGCAGGTGCAGCCTATGTACCGATAGACCCTGAAAATCCGGAGGAGCGCAAGGCCTATATTGCGAAAAATGCTGGGTGTAAATGTGTTATTGACAGTGCATTTATGGAAGGCTTCGCACAGGCAGCAAATGTGTTGCCAGTGCAAAATCCGGAGAAAATAAATACTCCTGCATCGCTGGCTTATGTTATTTATACTTCGGGTTCAACGGGTAATCCGAAAGGAGTGATGATTGAGCATCATTCACTGGTGAACCGGCTGGTATGGATGCAGCAAGCTTACAGACTGCAGGCATCAGATGTAATACTTCAGAAGACGACTTATTCTTTCGATGTATCCGTATGGGAATTGGTCTGGTGGAGTCTGTATGGAGCCAGTGTACATCTGCTGGAGCCGCAGGGAGAAAAGAATCCTGCCGCTATTGTAGATGCAATTGATAACGGTGAAGTAACAGTGATGCACTTTGTACCATCAATGTTGTCTACATTCCTCCAATATCTGAAACAGTTCCCGGAGGAGAAGGTAAAATTGCATACCCTTCGACAGGTATTCACAAGTGGGGAAGCATTATCAAAAAACCATAGGGACCTATTCGTAGAAGGTTTACCGGGCGTATCACTCATGAACCTGTATGGTCCGACCGAGGCAAGCATTGATGTAACCTGGTATGACTGTACTGCCGAAAGAGCAGATAATATTATTCCGATAGGTAAGCCGATATCGAATATACAGATGTATGTGCTGGATAAGCAACGGAGGTTGGTGCCTATAGGCGTAAAAGGCAGGTTATACATTGCAGGTAAAGGATTAGCGAGAGGATATGTAAATAACCCGGAGCTGACCGCCGAGCGATTTATTGCTAATCCTTTCAACGATGGTGAGAAACTGTATGATACCGGCGACCTGGCAGTCTGGCTACCCGATGGTAACATCCATTTCCTGGGAAGGGTAGACGACCAGGTCAAAGTGAGGGGGTTCAGAATAGAGCTGGGCGAAATTGAATACCATCTGCGAACAAAGGAGACGATTGCAGACGCGGTGGTATTGGCCAAGGAAGTAACCACCGGACAGCACGACCTGGTAGCTTATATTGTAGCAGCAGAAAAGCAAAGTGTTGCAGATTTGAGAGATTATCTCGCAGGGAAGCTACCTTATTATATGGTACCGGCCCATTTTATTCAGATTGATACCATGCCGCTGAACGCCAGCGGCAAGGCGGATAGAAAGAAACTGCTGGCTATGAAACAAGGTAGCTTGTCAGATAGCGTCGCCTATGTTGCTCCAAGCAATGAGCAGGAACAGGTACTAGCAGACGTTTGTACAGCGGTATTGGGAAAGGAGAAGATCAGCATGAGCGAAAGTTTTTACAACCTCGGCGGAGATTCCATTAAAGCCATCCAGATCGTATCGCGGCTGAGGCAATCCGGTTACTCCCTGCGGGTAGAAGAAGTGCTTAAAGCGCCTGTATTGTCATCACTTGCCAAGCTGCTGGTACGTCAGTCAACTGGCGCAGATCAATCTGCCATAGTTGGAGATGTATTGCTTACACCAGTTCAGCGTTACTTATTTGATAACTTCCCTGTGCCGCAACACTTCAATCAGTCACTGGTATTGAAGAGTGAACGCCCGATTGATATGGGACTGCTTGATAAATGTCTGGCCACCATTGTGCAACACCACGACGCACTTAGGTTAGTATTTCAGCAGCAGGAGGGTGAATGGCAGGCATCTAATAATCCGTCCACAGTAAAGAGTTATACCCTGACGTCCTATGGGGCAGCGGATATGCAGGAAGTTGGGAATGTTTTACAGGCGTCATTCGACCTGACAAATGGTCCGTTGCTGAAAGTAGCACATTTTACCAGGGCGGATGGCGACCGTCTTCTTATAATTGCACACCACCTTGTAATAGATGCAGTGTCGTGGAGAATATTTATTGAGGACCTTCAGTTACTCTATACCCAAGTTAATGCCCGCCTGCCAGAAAAAACAGATTCCTTCCGACGGTGGGCGCAGCTCCAACAGGAGTATGCCAATAGTGGAAAATTGCTGGCAGAAGCTGCATACTGGCAGGAGCTTGTTGCTCAGCAGGTACCACGTCTTAAAACTGATTTTCCTTTCAATACACCGGTTTTTCTACAGGATCAGGAAAGCTTTGTGTTAGATCAACATATCACTAACCTGTTACAGACAAGAGTACACAGGGTATATAATACGGAAATCAATGATGTGCTTCTAACGGCGTTGGGCAGTGCTATCCTTGAGGTATTCGGACAGGACAAAGTTATTATTAAAATGGAGGGGCATGGCAGAGAAGAGATCATTAGAAATGTAGACATCAGCAGGACTATCGGCTGGTTTACAACAATGTATCCCTTTGTGTTGCATATACCGAATGAAGATAGCCTGGTTGCTGTGAAGGAAGACCTGCGGAGAATACCAGGTAAGGGAATCGGTTTCGGGATGTTAAAATATCTGAGAGAGGACTATCAGGCATTGAGCTACACACCTTCTGTTTTATTCAACTATCTCGGCAATTTTGATAACTCTTTTGGTGCGGACAATAAGACAGGGTTCAGCTATGCAGCCGAACCAGCAGGTAATAACATTGCTGAAGAGAATGCAGAAAATGTTGTACTCAATATATCGGGTTCCATCGTTGCGGAACAGCTGTTCCTCAGCATCAATTATTCCAGCCAGCTGTATACGCAGGCAACAATCCAGCGCCTGTCAGCTGCTTATAAACTGGCGCTTATTCGCCTGATAGAAAATGTAGCAAGCGAGTATAATACTTTTAAAACGCCATCTGATTTGTCCTATAAAGGGTTGTCTATTGCTGAAGTGAACACAATTAATGCGGATCGTAGGGTGGAAGATATATATGAACTTTCTCCCTTGCAGCAAGGTATATATTATCATTGGTTGACCGAGACATCCAGTGCGCAGTATTTTGAGCAGATATCCTATCGTATAAACACAGACATTATGCAGCCTGAGGCCATTAGGGATGCATTCCAGCAGCTGATAGACCGGTATGGAGTATTGAGAACGAGCTTTGTCAATAGCCTGTCGGATGTGCCGTTGCAGATTGTGCGTAAAGATGTGACAGCAGCATTTTACCATGCGCAGCTGCCTGCGTCTTTGCCGGAGGAGGATATTGACGCCTATGTTGAACAGTTTAAGCGGCAAGACAGGGAGCAAGGCTTTGACCTTACAGCAGACTCTCTGATGCGTCTGAAATTACTGGACCTTGGCAATAACAGGTATGAATTTGTGTGGAGTCATCATCATATTCTGATGGATGGTTGGTGTATGAATATCCTGATCCAGGATTTTAATAATTTGCTGGCGGAAAAAACCTTGCCTGCAATAAAACCTTATGCGGACTATATCCATTGGCTGAAGGAGAGAGATAATAATACCTCATACGATTATTGGAAACATTATCTGGCAGATTTTGATACAGTATCTACGGTGCCTTTTACAAAAAATACTATAGAAGACGGCTATGAAGATGAAGTGATGTCAGTAACTATAGATGGCGCATTGTTTGAACGTGTCAGACAGCTATGTAATGAATTGTCCATTACCCAGAGTACTTTCTTACAGACAGTATGGGGAGTATTATTGTCCAGGTATAACAATACAAAAGATGTAGTGTTTGGTGCAGTTGTATCCGGCCGGCCTGCAGATATGCAGGATATTGAGAGAATGGTTGGGCTATTCATCAACACAATACCTGTACGTATCCGGTATAACGGTAGCGAGACCATTTCAGAACTGCTGGTGGCAGTACAACAACAAGGAATTGACAGTACTGCGCATCACTATCTTAACCTGGCAACGATCAAGGCACAGGAATTGGTCAATCATATCATGGTGTTTGAAAACTTCCCTGTAAAGGAAGCGGTGAAGGGCAATGTGGCTGAGTCAGATCAAAAATTATCTGTAGAGGCAGTTAACGTCTTTGAGCAAACCAATTACGATTTCAATATTCTGGTGCTGCCAGGAGAGAATGCCTTACAGGTGGATTTTCGATTCAATGCAAACAAATATGATATTGCAGCAATCGACAGACTAACCGGTCATTTCCATACACTGTTACAACAGTTTGTCACCCGAGACATTCAGTTAAATCAGCTTTCTCTTGCTGCAGATGTAGAAATTGCCGGTTTCAATGCGACAGATACGATATATGCGGACAAAGTGGTATTGGACTTGTTTGAAGAGCAGGTAGCGACAGCGCAGGAACGCATTGCAGTATCTGACTTGGGTACGCAGCTTAGCTACGGGATGCTGAATGAAATGACCGGACAGCTGGCAGACTACCTGCATCACCAATATACAATAGGTGCAGAAGAATTGGTGGGCATCCGCCTGGATCGCAGTACTGACATGCTGGTGGCTATACTAGGTATCCTGAAGGCAGGCGCTGCCTATGTACCAGTAGATATGCATTATCCGGAAGAAAGGATCAGCTATATACAGGCAGACAGCCGTTATAAGGTTTGCATAGATGCTGCGTTTATGGAGAGGTTTGTACAGGTACGAGCTAACTATGACAGCCAATATCGTATTGACGGCACTTATGCTTATGCCATCTATACCTCCGGTTCTACCGGCGAACCTAAAGGAGTGCTGAACAGCCATGCCGGTTTATACAATCGCCTGTTATGGATGCGGGATGAACTGGGTATCACAGCAGACGATATTATCCTTCAAAAGACGCCTTATACGTTTGACGTATCGGTGTGGGAGTTGTTGTTGCCAGGGATCACGGGTAGTGAGCTGGTATTTGCCAAACCGGAAGGACATAAAGATCCTGCATATCTGCAGGAGTTGATTTACAATAAACAGATTACGGTATTACACTTTGTTCCGTCAATGCTGGGCATCTTCCTGGAACAGCTGGAGCCAGGTAAGTGCGATAGCCTGCAACATGTGGTATGCAGTGGGGAAGCCTTACCTGCATCAATGGTGGCAGATTTTAAGCGGCTATTGCCAGGTGTTAGGTTGTATAATCTGTATGGTCCGACGGAGGCAGCTATTGACGTGACCTTTGTAGAACTGACAAACGCAGCAACCGTAACGATAGGAAAACCGGTTGCAAATACCCGTATTTACATTGTGGACGAACAAATGCAACAGCAGCCTATAGGTGTACCTGGTGAACTACTGATAGAAGGTGTGCAGGTGGCAGCAGGTTATCTGAATAAGCCTGCACTTAGCGCTGAGCGATTCATTCCTAGTCCGTTCCGTGCTGGCGAACGGATATACCGTACCGGAGATCTGGCTAAATGGTTACCGGATGGACAGATTGCCTACCTGGGTAGGATAGATCACCAGGTGAAGATCCGTGGTAACCGGATAGAACTAGGAGAAATAGAGACAAAGCTGGAGGAGAGTCCATACGTAGAACAAGGAGTTGTAGTAGTGAAGGGAGAGGGCGCGCACCGGTATCTGGCCGCCTATGTGATACCTGCCGAAGGTTATGATCAGGATGAGTTGTATGCATACCTATCCGCGCGGTTGCCGGAGTACATGGTACCGGGGGTAATTACAACGATGGAGAGCTTCCCGCTGACAGTCAGTGGAAAGCTGAATCGCAAGGCTTTGCCGGAGCCAGTATTGAATAGTTCAGATAGTTATGTCGCTCCTCGCACAGACAGTGAGCAGCGGCTGGCAGAGATCTGGATGAAGGTATTGGGCATCACACAGGTAGGTATACATGACAACTTCTTCCGGATAGGCGGCGACTCCATTTTATCAATCCGTTTGATCAGCAGGGTTAACAAAGTATTTAACGCTACACTGACGATTGGTCAGTTATATGAAGCCGGCACCATCGCCCAGTTAAGTGTATTGCTGGAAGATCAGTTGTTGGCGCATGCAAGCCGTAGCCGGATCAAAGAAGAGATTACTGCCCGTGTAGACAGTTTGCGAGAGCGTATACTTCCACAGATACCAGGTGCAGCAGATGTATACCCAATGAGCGATATTCAGAAAGGGATGGTGATACTCTCTACGCTGAACCCGCAGGCGGGCGTATACCATGACCAATTCGTATTTCACATGCCAGCATCAGATCCTGTATTATTCCGGGAGGCGTTCTTGCGACTAGTATCGAGGCATGCAACGCTGCGTACACATTTTGACTTAACGACTTATGGTGAGGAAGTACAGATAGTGGATGAATCGATCAGTTTTGACATTGAATACCATGATCTGCGTAATCAGGAGTCATCAGCACAGGAACAGCATATCAGAGAGTTTATGGTCAGTGAGCGTGGCAGACCCTTTAGTCCGGATACATTTATGTGGAGAGCAGATGTATTCCGCGTAACACCCACCACTGACCTGTTCCTCTTTCAATTCCATCATGCCATTCTGGATGGCTGGAGTATAGCGTCGCTCAATACTGAATTGTTTAGTATCTATAACGATCCGTCTGCACAATTACATCCATTGAAGGCTACTCTCAAGGATGCCGTAATAGAAGAACTATGCGAAAAGCATAACCAGGCTACCATTGCGTTCTGGCAGGAGGAGCTGGCTGACTATAACAGGTTAGGGATATTTGAGAGTGGATTCTGCAATCACAATCTGGTAAAGGCATATGACTTCTCTTTTAAGTATGAACTGGAAAAAAGGTGTAGAAAGGACGGTATAACTGTTAAGACCTTGCTTTATGGCGCTTTTGTGTATGTGTTGCATATGCTTGGCCGGGAGCAGGATTTTGTAACCGGAATGGTAAGTAATAACCGTCCGGTAATCGAAGATGGAGATAATATATTAGGCTGTTTCCTGAACACCATTCCTGTGCGAAATCGCATGGAAGGAGTCGCAAGTTTGTCATGGAAGCAGTATTTTCTGCAGTTGGAGAAGCAATTGATACAGTTGAAGCAGCAGGAGCGCCTGACCTTGTATGAAATCAGCCGCATCACAAATGAAAAGGCCTCTGCAGGCTCTCCTTTCTTCGATGTGTTGTTTAACTACGTAGACTTCTACATTTATGACGAGTTGAATGCAGTTAATGAGATACGTGACAGTCAGCAGCTATTAAATGTAAATTCTTATGAAACGACCAATACAGCTTTTGATTTTAATGTGAATCTCTCGGGAAAAGAGCTGGTAGTCGAATATAAGCTAAGAAGGGAGCTGCTTTCTGGTGTAAGCCTGGATCAGCTGCATGCATATTTCAATAAGGTGCTGACCATCTATCTTACAAGTCCGGATCTTACAATAAGCAAGACAAGCTTTCTGTCGGACGATGATAGGGCCCAGCTTGCGCGATTCAATGCTACGGATATAGGGTATGCCGATAAAGCAATATTAGATTTATTTAAAGAAAAAGTAGCAACAGCACCGGAGCGTATCGCAGTATCTGACTTGGGTACGCAACTTAGCTACAGGGTGCTGAATGAAATGACCGGACAGCTGGCAGACTACCTGCATCAGCAATATGCAATAGGTGCAGAAGAATTGGTGGGCATCCGCCTGGATCGCAGTACTGACATGCTGGTAGCTATACTAGGTATCCTGAAGGCAGGGGCTGCCTATGTCCCGGTAGATATGCATTATCCGGAAGAAAGGATCAGTTATATACAGGCAGACAGCCGTTATAAGGTTTGCATAGATGCTGCGTTTATGGAGAGGTTTGCACAGGTACGCACTAACTATGACAGCCAATATCGTATTGACGGCACTTATGCTTATGCCATCTATACCTCCGGTTCTACCGGCGAGCCTAAAGGAGTGCTGAACAGCCACGCCGGTTTATACAATCGCCTGTTATGGATGCGCGATGAACTGGGTATCACAGCAGACGATATTATCCTACAAAAGACGCCTTATACATTTGACGTATCGGTGTGGGAATTATTGTTACCAGTGATCACAGGTAGTGAGCTGGTATTTGCCAAACCGGAAGGACATAAAGACCCTGCATATCTGCAGGAGTTGATTTACAATAAACAGATTACGGTATTACACTTTGTTCCGTCAATGCTGGACATCTTCCTGGAACAGCTGGAGCCAGGTAAGTGCGATAGCTTGCAACATGTAGTATGCAGTGGGGAAGCCTTACCTGCATCAATGGTGGCAGACTTCAAGCGGCTGTTGCCAGGTGTTAGGTTGTACAATCTGTATGGTCCGACGGAGGCAGCTATTGACGTGACCTTCGTGGAACTGACAAACGCAGCAACCGTAACGATAGGAAAACCGGTTGCAAATACCCGTATTTACATTGTCGACGAACAATTGCAACAGCAGCCTATAGGTGTACCTGGTGAACTGCTGATAGAAGGCGTACAGGTAGCAGCAGGTTATCTGAATAAGCCTGCACTTAGCGCGGAGCGATTCATACCTAGTCCGTTCCGTGTTGGTGACCGGATATACCGTACGGGAGATCTGGCTAAGTGGTTGCCAGATGGAGAGATTGCTTACCTGGGTAGGATAGATCACCAGGTGAAGATCCGTGGTAACCGGATAGAACTAGGAGAGATAGAAACAAAGCTGGAGGAGAGTCCATACGTAGAACAAGGTGTTGCAGTAGTGAAGGGAGAGGGCGCGCACCGGTATCTGGCCGCCTATGTAATACCTGCTGAAGGTTATGACCAGGATGAGTTGTATGCGTACCTATCCGCGCGGTTGCCGGATTACATGGTACCGGGCGTAATTACAACGATGGAAAGCTTCCCGCTGACAGTCAGTGGAAAGCTGAATCGCAAGGCTTTGCCGGAGCCTGCTATTATCAAGTCAGACAGCTACGTAGCGCCCCGCACAGCTACAGAAATTAGTGTGGCAGAAATCTGGTCAGAGGTACTGAACCTGGAACAGGTGGGTGTACACGACAATTTCTTCCGCATTGGCGGCGACTCCATTATGTCGATACGGTTGATCAGCCGTATTAACAAGGCATTTAATGTTGTGCTGACGATCGCACAGTTATACGAATCTCCGACAATCGCAGGTCTATGTGAGCAGTTAGAAACCAATGCCGCATCCGCCGAAGAAAGCCAGAAAGTCCGCGATGATATCAGGATGTCTCTGGACAGTCTGAGAGCGGAGATCATGAACGACTTTTAAATCCAGGTTATTTAAATAATTAGTTATGAAGACAGCCAGTATACATATCGAAGATGTATATCCTATGAGTGACATCCAGAAAGGAATGGTCTTTCTGACATTAAAGAACCCTCATGCAGCAGTATACCATGATCAGTTCGTTTACTATGTTCCAAGAATAGACGATCAGGAACGTTTTACAAAAGCATTGCGCCTGATGATGGATATTCACCCTATTCTCAGAACAGGGTTTGACCTGGAGAATTACAGTCAGCAGGTGCAAATTGTGTATAAAGATATAGCCCCCTCCTGCGCTTTTGAAGATATCCGCAGCCTGGATGAAGAAGAACAGGAAGCATATATACGTGATTTCATGCTGGAAGACCGCTATAAGCCATATGACTTTAAACAAGCCCCACTCTGGAGGATTAACCTCTTTGACCTGGATGATATTAATAGCCTTTACTTGATACAATTCCACCATGCTATACTGGATGGCTGGAGCATGGCATCATTTAACACGCAATTGTTCAACATCTATGCAGCGCTGCAAAGCGATAGTGATTATCGGCCGGCACCTTTACAGGCATCGGTCAAAGATGCCATTGTAGAAGAGATAGCCGAACGTAATAACGTGAAGACCATAGAGTTCTGGAAAGAGAAACTGGAAGACTATAATAAACTCAATATTTTCACGTCGGTACCAGTATTTGATGAATACAGGAAGCATCTTTCCCGTGAAATGACCCGGCAATTGAAAGAGCAGGTGGTAAAGGACGGGGTATCTTACAAGAATGTCATTTACGGAGCATTTACTTACGTACTGAAAGTGCTTGCAAGAGAAGACGACTTCGTTTGCGGTATTGTCTCGAATACAAGACCGGTGATAAAAGATGGTGACAAGGTATTAGGCTGCTTCCTGAATACATTGCCTATGCGTCTAGCTTTTGGTAACTACAAAGACCTTACCTGGCTGGAATACTTCCGGGCAATTGAAGCTGATATGACGGTACTTAAGACAAAGGACCGTTCCACTCTTTATGAGATATCCCGCATTTCCGGAAAGAAAATGGGAGCAGAGAATCCGTTTTTCGATATTCTTTTCAACTACATTGATTTCTATAATATCTACAAAGAGCTGTCACTATCTTCTACTGAGGCAAAACATCTGAAGAAGCAGAAGAATATCAAACTACGGTCTTACGAGGCAACTAATACTTATCTTGATATTAACCTGATCGACGGTACAGACGATTCGATAGAACTACATTATAAGTCTACCAGAGTGCTTACTCCAGGTATTACCCTGGAAAAGATACAAGGGTATCTTGAAGAGGTGTTGTCTGTGTACTTAAGTACACCAGATGCGAAAATAAATATGACAAAATTCCTGTCTGCCGATGATCAGGATCAGATAAATAATTTCAATGCTACCGACACAGCATATGCGGACAAAGTGGTGTTGGACTTGTTTGAAGAGCAAGTATCCACAGCGCCGGAACGCATTGCAGTATCTGATGGGAATGCGCAGCTTAGCTACGGTATGCTGAATGAAATGACCGGACAGCTGGCAGACTACCTACATCAGCAGTATACAATAGGAGCAGAAGAATTGGTGGGCATCCGCCTGGATCGCAGTACCGACATGCTGGTAGCTATACTCGGTATCCTGAAGGCAGGGGCTGCCTATGTCCCAGTAGATATGCATTATCCAGAAGAAAGGATCAGTTATATACAGGCAGACAGCCGTTATAAGGTTTGCATAGATGCTGCGTTTATGGAGAGGTTTGTACAGGTACGGGCTAACTATGACAGCCAATATCGTATTGATGGCACTTATGCTTATGCCATCTATACTTCCGGTTCTACCGGCGAACCTAAAGGAGTGCTGAACAGCCATGCCGGTTTATACAATCGCCTGTTATGGATGCGCGATGAACTCGGTATCACAGCAGACGATATTATCCTGCAAAAGACGCCTTATACATTTGACGTATCGGTGTGGGAATTGTTGTTGCCAGGGATCACGGGTAGTGAGCTGGTATTTGCCAAACCGGAAGGACATAAAGATCCTGCATATCTGCAGGAGTTGATTTATAATAAACAGATTACGGTATTACACTTTGTTCCGTCAATGCTGGGCATCTTCCTGGAACAGCTGGAGCCAGGTAAGTGCGATAGCCTGCAACATGTGGTATGCAGTGGGGAAGCCTTACCTGCATCAATGGTGGCAGACTTCAAGCGGCGGTTGCCAGGTGTTAGGTTGTACAATCTTTATGGTCCGACGGAGGCAGCTATTGATGTGACCTTTGTAGAACTGACAAATGCAGTAAACGTAACGATAGGAAAGCCGGTTGCAAATACCCGTATTTACATTGTGGACGAGCAACTGCAACAGCAGCCTATAGGTGTACCTGGTGAACTGCTGATAGAAGGCGTGCAGGTGGCAGCAGGTTATCTGAATAAGCCTGCACTTAGTGCCGAGCGATTCATTCCTAGTCCGTTCCGTGCTGGCGAACGGATATACCGTACCGGAGATCTGGCTAAATGGTTACCGGATGGAGAGATTGCCTACCTGGGTAGGATAGATCACCAGGTGAAGATCCGTGGTAACCGTATAGAACTAGGAGAGATAGAGACAAAGCTGGAGGAGAGTCCATACGTAGAACAAGGTGTTGTAGTAGTGAAGGGAGAGGGCGCGCACCGATACCTGGCCGCCTATGTGATACCTGCCGAAGGTTATGATCAGGATGAATTGTATGCATACCTATCCGCGCGGTTGCCGGAGTACATGGTACCGGGGGTAATTACAACGATGGAGAGCTTCCCGCTGACAGTCAGTGGAAAGCTGGACCGCAAGGCATTGCCGGAGCCAGTATTGAATAGTTCAGATAGTTATGTCGCGCCTCGCACAGACAATGAGCAGCGGCTGGCAGAGATCTGGATGAAGGTATTAGGCATCACACAGGTAGGTATACACGATAACTTCTTCCGGATAGGCGGCGACTCCATTTTATCGATCCGTTTGATCAGCAGGGTTAACAAAGTATTTAACGTTACACTGACGATTGGTCAGTTATATGAAGCCGGCACCATCGCACAATTAAGCGTATTGCTGGAAGATCAGCTGTTGGCGCATGCAAGCCGTAGCCGGATCAAAGAAGAGATTACTGCCCGTGTAGACAGTTTGCGAGAGCGTATACTTCCACAGATACCAGGTGCAGCAGATGTATACCCGATGAGCGATATTCAGAAAGGGATGGTGATACTCTCTACGCTGAACCCGCAGGCAGGAGTATACCATGACCAGTTCGTATTTCACATGCCGGCATCAGACCCTGTATTATTCCGGGAGGCGTTCTCGCGACTAGTATCGAGGCATGCAACGCTGCGTACACATTTTGACTTAACGACCTATGGTGAGGAAGTTCAGATAGTGGATGAATCGATCAGTTTTGACATTGAATACCATGATCTGCGTAATCACGAGTCATCAGCACAGGAACAGCATATCAGAGAGTTTATGGTCAGCGAGCGTCAGCGCCCATTTAACACCAGTACTAATATGTGGAGAGCTGATGTATTTCGACTGTCGCAGGAAATGGATATGCTAGTGCTACAGTTTCATCATGCTATTCTGGATGGATGGAGTGTAGCTTCCCTTAATACCGAACTGATACAAACTTATCAACAGATAGAGCAACAACTTGCTTTGCCAATTGAACCGTTAAAGTCTACCTATCGAGACGCTGTAATTGAAGAGTTGTACGAGAAGCATAATGCTGATACTATCGGTTTCTGGAAGCAGGAACTATCAGACTATAAACGACTGAATATTTTCAGGAATATCGGAACGGTTAAGGGGTATACTAAGCAATATGATACAGAATTTATCTACAAGCTAAAAAAGAAATGTCGTACTGAAGGTATATCTCTTAAAACAGTGTTTTATGGTGCGTTGACTTATGTGCTCAAAGTATTAAGTTGCGAAGAAGATTTTGTGCTGGGTATGGTGACGAACAACCGACCTGTGATAGAAGACGGCGACAAAATACTGGGCTGTTTCCTGAACACCATACCTGTTAGAAACCGCCTTCAGAACTCTCACCATTTATCATGGATTGAATACTTTAAAAACATAGAACAACAACTCAGTGATCTACGTTCCAAAGAGCGGCTGACATTGTATGAGATTGCCCGTGTAACTAATGAAAAATCGAGCGTGGGCGCTCCATTCTTCGATATTCTATTTAATTATGCAGACTTCCATATCTATAACAACCTCGGGACTGTTAGCGGTGCTGCAGGTAAGTCGTTTAGTGAAAAAAGATTAAATGTAACGTCATACGAAGCCACAAATACAGACTTTGATATCGATGTGATAGTGTCCAGAGATACTGTCAGACTTACTTATAGTCTGAGAAATATGTTAAGGCCGGACATTAGCCTGGAGCAATTCCAGGAGTATATGGACCAGGTACTATCAGCTTTTCTGCAACATCCTGATCAGGCGACCGGGAATACAGAATTGATCTCAACCACTGAAAAGGAAAAAATACTCTCTTTGTTCAGTGTAAGCGAGACGCCGTACAAAGTTGCCGCAACCATTCCGGAACTATTACGTAAGCAGGTAGCCAGGCATGCGCAAAAGGCCGCTCTGGTAGATAGGGAAAAGGAAATTAGTTACGCCGAACTGGAAGAATACAGTAATCAGTTCGCGGATTATCTGCAGCAACATCATCATATACAAAAGGGTGATTTTGTTGTTGTAGAGATGGAACGTTGCGCCTGGATGATTATCGCAATGCTGGGTGTAATGAAGGCAGGCGCAGTGCATGTACCCGTCAATCCACAATACCCTGATGCACATAAAGGTTTCATTTACAACGATTGTAATGCCTCTCTTGTTATCAATGACAATTTTGTGGGTGCATTTGTTGCGGTAAAGGAAACGTATGGAAAAAGTTTTACTTCAGAAGTCACCGGTGAAGATCTGGCTTATGTAATCTACACTTCAGGGTCTACGGGACAACCAAAGGGCGTCTTGATAAGACATGCGTCGCTGGCAGACTATGCTTTTACGTTCAGGGCTTATTTTCAATTGACGGCAGAAGACAGTATTGTACAACAGGCGAGTATTGCATTCGACACTTCAATGGAAGAAATATTTCCAATGCTTATAAGCGGCGGTGCAGTAGTCATCTATAACGGACAAAACGATATCGATCAGTTATTCCAATTGTGTGAAGACTACAGGATATCCATATTAAGTACAAATCCATTTGTGCTTCAGCATCTGAACAGTGTGTACGACAAGTACTCATTTGCTTTCAGAGCGCTTATCAGCGGGGGAGATGTGCTGAAACCAACTTATATCAGCAACTTGTGGGAGAAGGTAGCCATTTACAACACTTATGGCCCGACAGAGACTACTGTTTGTGCCACCTACCATAAAGTGGCAGCAATTGACCACATACTGCCTATTGGAAAACCAATCGCTAACAGATCGGTTTATCTGCTGTATCCTGAGACGGTGCAACTGACTCCTGTTGGAGCAATAGGTGAAATATGCATTTCAGGAGCAGGTGTTTCAGCCGGATATTTGAACAGACCGGCTCTGACGGCTGAAAAGTTTGTGGCGGATCCTTTTCACGCAGGACAGCAGATGTTCAGAACCGGTGATCTTGGAAGATGGCTGCCTGATGGAAGTATAGAATTTTTTGGTAGGAAAGATGATCAGGTAAAGATCCGTGGTTACCGTATAGAACCTGGCGAAGTAGAGGCCGTATTACTTCGGGCTGAAGGAATAAAGGATGCCACTGTATTGGCAAAAGGGGCTAATGACGAAAGCAGACAGCTGGTGGCATACATAGTGCCTGGCGAAGCATATGTCAAAGAAGCGCTGCTTGCACACATGAAAAAACTACTGCCAGAATATATGGTTCCGGCGCTTTTTGTAGAAATGGAGGCGCTGCCACAGACCCTGAACGGCAAAACAGATAAAAAGGCATTACCATGGCCTATAGATGTACAAACACAGGCGGTTGAATTTGAGCTGCCTGAAGGTCCTGAAGAACAACAACTGGCGGCCATCTGGAAAGAGGTCTTACACCTTGAAGTAATAGGTGTCCGTAACAATTTCTTTGAATTAGGCGGTACGTCCATTACGGTTCTCAAACTGCGGCAACGCATAGAACAGGAAATGGGCATCGCAGTAAATATTGTTGATCTGTTTACCCATAATACAATCAGAGACTTTGCTGCTTTTATCCGGCCGGGAGGCTTGGAGGAAATTGCAGACAATACCATGTCTGAGGTGCTGAAATTTTAGTTTGCTGTTACCCAATTAACAATGATTATTTTATGAATGAATCCATTGCAATCATAGGCCTCTCATTTGAACTGCCAGAGATCAGTTCCTGGAAAGAACTGATAGGCTCACTTAGCAATAATAATACGTTTATTCGGCCACTGTCTGACAATAGAATGAAAGACATCACTGACCGCTTTGGCGATGTGCCAATGGCAAGTGGAGGATATCTGGACAGGATCGACCTGTTTGACCCGGCTTTTTTTGATATCACTCGTAGAGAAGCCATCAGGATGTTTCCTGAGCATCGGTATTTCCTGCTTCATGCTATCCGCGCTTTCTACGATGCAGGGTATACTCCTGAAGTCCTGAAGGGTTCCAATACCGGCATCTTTTATACAGCGGCTACCTCTGCCTATAACCGCTTCCTGGATGATGCTGGAAGTGATTTTGACAATCTTACTGGTATAGAGGGAACCAGAGTTGCTAACTTTCTTGATACGCGAGGACCAGTAATTTCTGTACATACAACCTGTTCTTCCTCATTGGTTGCTTTACATAACGCTTGTCAGAGTCTGCACCTGAAGGAATGCGACATGGCTATGGCTGCGGGCGTAAAATTCAGTGCTACGACAAAGGATACATTGAAGAACACTGTAGTCATGTCAAAAACTGAACAATGCCGGCCCTTCGATGCCGCGGCAGATGGTATGATGAATGGGGAGGGAGTCATTTGTGTCATCCTGAAACGGCTGGAGGACGCCCGGAGAGATAAAGATCCCATATATGGCGTCATTGAAGGCAGTGCGGTTAATCACGGAGGTGCCAGAATTTCCAGTCTTACTGCGCCTAGTGCAGATGCTCAGAAGGAGGTAATCCTTAAAGCCTGGGAACACGCGCGTGTCAACCCGGCTGAGATCGGGTTTATAGAGGCCCATGGTACGGGTACTATTCTTGGCGATCCTATTGAATTTAGCGCTATTACCAGTGCGTTCCGCGAAAGAGGGGTAGCAGGTACTGTATGCGGTATCAGCTCCTTTAAAGGGCAGATAGGCCACCTGGACACGCTCAGCGGACTTGCAGGGGTACTTCGTCTGTTAGCTGCACAGCATACCGGCATAATGCCCCCTCAGGCAAACTTTCAGACGATTAATGAACACATTGACGAACAAGGTAGTCCTGTCAGGGTGCAACGTACTGCTGAACCATGGCCTACTATTAACGGTTTGCGCCGTGGAGGCGTCAGTAGTTTTGGCCTGACCGGTACAAATGTGCATATGATTATTGCACACGGTGAGCAGCTGGAAGAACCTGTTGATAAGCCCGTACATTTTTTGCAGATCGGAGAACGTTCTCCGGCGCGCTTAGCCCAGCTTAAGCAACAACTCGCCGGCAGTCTGGCAGATGATACTGATCTTCGTCTATTCAGCCGAAAAGTCAACAGACTTTACCATGCAGGTAAGGTGAATGAAGGATTGATCTTTTCGGAAAAGAAAGAGCTGATGGACTTGTTACAGGAACCAGCTGCGGCAGCGACGAATGAAACATTGTTCCTGCTGATGGATCTGGACCTGATAGATTATGATCTTGCGCTCATCGAAGAGATCCTGGAAGAAAACCTTCTCATCAGAAGCTGCTGGGCCGATGTAACCAGAAACAAGTATGCTCCCGCAGATTTCCAGCGTAAAAAGCTGCTCAACGTACTTTTCCAATATACAATCTATAAATACCTACTCACTTTCAAGGTGCAGGTAGTAGCAAGGCAAGGGGAAGGGGTGCTCCAGGATCTGTTACATAACCGGATCCAGCCTGCGGATATTATTCATAATCCAACACTTATAAAAGAAAATAATAACGTTTTCAATAAGACGGCATTTGAGGCATATCTCTCCAAAATCCGGCAGGAGAAGAAAGTGATCATCATCAGCTTTGCAGGAAAAGAGGAGTTCCAAGGCAGTATCTCCGGACAACTGTCTGCATATGACCGGTACCAACTTTACCGTGAATTACTGTCAGCTGGCTACAATCCGCTCAAAGTCCAGAATGTTCCTGTCTTGTATCATGGGTTACCTATCCCTATGTTTGACCTCAGCAGGATATGGCCTGAGAATGTACGGAGTCTTGTTCCCGCTTCGCAGACACCAACCCCGGTTATCGAATCAGGTGAGCCTCCGCTGCTAAGTCTGGAAGAAATCAGGCAGCGCATTAAGATCATATGGCAGCAGGTGCTGGAGACGGAGGAAGATATAGCTTTGACAGATAACTTCTTTGAACTGGGGGGCGATTCGCTTTCCGGACTTGATATGCTGGAAGCGCTTGATAAGGCTTTTAATGGTAGTTATGTTACTTACGAGGAGATGTTTGCTGTTGCTACATTGGAACAACTGTCAGACACCCTGCAACAGCGCATGGGTGGATCTGTTAAGCAGGAACCGGAGCAAACAGCAATAGTATCGGCGGACGACAGAGAACGCAACTACAGAAAGCTAGTTGACAACCTAGAGCAGCGACCTGTTCCACCAAAAGCCGTGATCAAAGATATATTGGTAACAGGCGCTACGGGTCTGCTAGGCGCGTTCCTTGTCAGGAAAATGGAAGAGACCACCGACGGCACAATCTGGTGCCTGGTTAGAGGAGAAGATCAGATTCAGGCTGCCGCCCGGTTCAGTCATATCTATAATGAATATTTTGGTACCGTACCGGCAGACAATATCAAAGTGATAACAGGCGATCTATATGATCCGGCGATATTCATGGAGGGTGTAAGCGACCTTCGTCTGCTTAAAAACGTAAATGCCGTCTACCATGCTGCGGGCTCTCCGGCCTTCGTAGGGAATGTCCCTGTTGAAGAACATATTAACTATGTGGGTACAAAGCATATTTTTGACTGGGCAGTGTCTAACAATGTGGAATATTTTAACTATATTTCAACCATTGGTGTCGTGGGTAATAAGATGCCAGGTCATATTGAAGCCTTTTATGAAACTGATCTGGACCTGGGCCAGGATACCACGAACTTCATACATTCCGCAACCAAACTGCGTGCTGAAGCATATATGAGAACCCATCAGTTATCCCGTATGAACGTTAATATTTTCCGCATACCCAATATTGGTGGCAGGTTCAATGACGGCTACTCCCGCTTTGACATGAGCAAGAACCTCATGTACCTGAAACTGCAGATGGTTACCAAAGTAGGGCATTATTCGGATGAGTTCCTTCATTATAATCTGAATATGAGAGTCGTTCCTGTTGACGTCCTGGCAAAGTCAATCTGCGACTTGTCTGTCTATCAGCATGAACTGCTGCAGACATTCCACCTCATATATGAAAAAGGCTTCAGTATTGAAGAGATTATCAATGCTTGTGAAGCAAATGGTCTGCATATATCAAAGATGGAAGATAGTGCGTTTTCAGCCTACCTGGAAGAGTGGCAGCGTACTTCTAAAGACCATGCGAACAGCCTTATGAAGCACGGGGCCTACGACAAAACAAGAAAAGAGAGCAACTATAAAGTAGTTGCAGACGCGACCCGGTTAACCTTACACAAAATAACATCAGATACCACTTATGACCGAGCAGTTTACCTGAAAAATATTGTCCACCACTGTATAGAAGAAGGTTTTCTGCAGCCACTAGCCCAGCCTGTCCGCTAGGTAAACAAGCGACCTATTAAACAAATGAACGTATGAACTTTTCCATTATCAGATTAACCAGCGTATTAATCCTGTTTTGTTTATCCTCCATAGCTAATGCACAACAAATCCGTGCTGTTTCCGGAAAGGTGATCAATGCCAGCAATGAACCATTGATGGGAAATGTCATCCTGCTGAATACTGATTCCTCACTAATCAAAGGAGGGGCTTTCATGAATGGCGTCTTCGAGGTAAAAGACATTAACAGAAGTGAGTTCCTCTTGAAACTGACCTCTCTCTTATTCTCAGATACCATTATCCGTGTAAGCTACAATGGTCAGGAACTGGTGGATCTCGGTACCATTGAACTTAAGCATGGCCGGTTCCAGTTAAACGAGGTACAGGTAAAAAGCCAGGCAGCCCTGATTAAATACAATCCCAATGGCAATATAGACGTCAATGTAGCTAATACAGTATTAGCTACCAGCAGCTCCGTTAATGAGATACTATCGAGGTCTCCTAATATTGTCGTGAATGATGGCCGCATTTCCGTTTTTGGTAAAGGAGAGGCTATTATCTACCTCAATGGTAAACAGATAACGCCTGAACGCATGTCAGCTATACCTGCATCCCAGATAGCGAAGATTGAAATCATTTCCAACCCTTCTTCAAGGTATGATGCAGAGGGTAAAGCTGTGATCAATATCGTTACAAAGCCTAACACGACTCAGGGCATCATGGGTACAGTAAGTCAGTATGTCACAACCTCCGAATTTGCTGGTAGCAATACCAACACATTTCTTGACCTGACATATACAAAGGGTAAGTTCGCCTTTATTGGCAACTATGGACTGCTACTTGGAAAAAGCCGGGAAGTACTACATACTACCAGAACCAGACCTGCTACAGACGATTACCTCAGTTCAGACCTGCAGACGGACTGGAACCGCCGATTTAAGAACTTCTCCAATTACGGCCTGGGAGTGCAGTATAATATCGATCAGCGGAACAATATTTCCCTGGAATACAATGGTTATCTGGAAGATCTGGGCGGTTCACAGGATAGTAAAAACACCATCCTCACTAAAGCGGATAACAGCTTCTACACCAGTGATATAGATAAAAAGGACGTCAAACACAATAACTCTGTTACCTTAAACTATAACCGTACTATCGATACCCTTGGCTCCACACTGTTTATCGGGAGCCAGTATTCTTACTATAATTCAGATATCGATGACTTCATCGATGAAAACAGGGTGGTGAATACTGCGGCGTCGTTCAGATATCTGCGGAACAATGTAGATCATAAAATCACTATTTCAAGTACACAGACAGACTATTCAAAGGTATTTAATACCAAAAACAGGTTGGATCTCGGGGCAAAATTCAGCTATGTAAACACATCATCCGGTACCACATTCGTGATATCTGACAATGGCGGTGAATACAAGCGGGATGAGGAATTGTCCAATAATTTCAGGTATATAGAGAAGATACCCGCAGCCTATATCAATTTTAACGGCGCTATCTCTTCCAAAGTAGACTTCTCTGCGGGGTTGAGAGGCGAATGGACTAACTATGAACTGAACACCAGCGTAAGCGGCGGACAACTGATATCAGACAATTACTTCAACCTGTTTCCCAACCTGCTGCTGACTACTACCGCTGGCAAGTCCTTCAGATTAAGGGCGTCATACGCCTCCAGGATCACCAGGCCACGTTATCAGGCACTGAATCCATTCGTAGTATATCAGGACCCCTTCACAACCATTGAAGGAAATCCAACCCTGATTCCTGAAAAAGTGCACGCCTTTGAGCTGGGAGCCAACTTCAGAAAGTTTGATTTCAGGATTGGCTATAACTATTCCATTGACCCAATTGATGCTGCAGCCTTGAGGGGAAGTAGTCCTAATAGCTATGTGCTGAAAGCCATTAATCTGGACAAAGGCCATACCTACTTTGCTTCCCTGGCCAAAACAATAACAGTAAAAGGCTGGACCTCCACCAATACTGTCAACCTGAGCTACAATAAACTCATCGATAATAAATACAACTTCGTATTTGTAAGGCCACGCCCGCAGATCTACCTGTATACAAACAATACATTCAATGTACACGATCTGTTTAAACTGCAGGTGCTGGCCTGGTACCTCGGCGATAAATACTATGGGCTCTACTACGATAAAAGCCGGTCTACTGTAACAGTAGGTATTGAAAAGGATTTCTTTAAGAATACATTGAAATTGCGGATACTCGCCAATGATATCTTTCATGATACCAATGCATCCGGTACCTATGGCGTAGGACAAACCGAAATATTCTATGACAGAACTTATAATACCAACTACTTCAGATTCATTGCTACCTACAGCTTTGGCAGACTGAAGAAATCAAACTATAGAAGCAAGGCTACTGGACAGTCTGAGAATAACAGAGCCAACTAATCCGGTTATACACAAAAGTCGATTACCATGCAGATTTTTTTACTTCATTTCGCGGGCGGAAACTGCTACTCTTTTGATTTCCTGCGTAAACAGATGGACAAAGACATGAAATTCTTACCCCTCGAACTTCCTGGCCGGGGAAAGCGATACAGAGAGTCGCTGCTGGCAGACAAGCCGTCTGCTATTAAAGACTATGTGGCGGCGATCCGCAGGCAAAGAAACAAAGAGGCCTACCTGATATATGGTCATAGTATGGGCGCTACGCTCGGCCTTTCTGTTGTAAAGGAACTGGAAGTCCTGGGAGATCCGCCGATAGCGCTGATTGTATCCGGCAATGCCGGTCCCGGCCTTAAGTACCATGAAGGGCCTAAGAGGTATCTCATGAATGATGAAGACTTTTTGCAGGAACTGGTTAAACTGGGGGGTGTGCCGCAGGAGTTCCTGGAAAGTGCTGAGTTATATGAGCATTTTGCGCCGATTCTGCGGGCAGACTTCGAGACACTGGAGAAAGATGAAGATTTTGAGGCCGGCACGAAAATTCAGGCACCTATCTATGCCATAATGGGCGATGAAGAGAAATTGGCTGACCGTATTGACAACTGGAAGAATTTTACACTTGGCCATTTTGATAAACAGGTACTACCCGGCAACCACTTCTTTATTCACCAGCATGCGGCAGCTATTGCCGCTATCATTAAACAGTGCTGTATGAAATACAGCTCACCAAATTCCATTGTAAGATGTTCCAGCTGAAACCCAAAAACATCCTGTTCCTCGTAGCTTATGCACTGCCCAACACACTGCTCAGCTTTTCCATCGTATATATCATTAACAACGTATTAGGAGGAAATGAAGCGTTCCTGAAAGACTACATGGGGATCGTATTTCTTTCTCTCATAGTCTACACCTACTTACTTAATGTGGTGTTTCAAAAGCAACTGAATAAGTTTTCGTACACGATGCTGTATGAAAATGAGAAACGGATATTTGACAGGATCTTATCCGCTCCGCTGATCAAACTGGAGAAGTTTGGCTCACAGCGTTTCTTTACGGCTGTAGAAGATCTGCGTACCTTCTCGTTCCTGCCTTATACAGTTACACACACCGTCAATTCATTGTTGATGCTGCTATTGTGCCTGGTTTATATGTTCACCCTCTCAGTAATATCTGCACTGATCGTAGTCGGTATGATTCTGATGGTGGCGGGTTGCTATCTCACTGTGATGAGATCCATGGCTAAGCAGGTGAGCATACTCCGGGGCTACAATGAGAACTACTTCAGGTACGTCGATGATGTGATCAAAGGCTTCAAAGAACTGAAGCTGGGCTTTTTCCGCAGAGAGAATCTCATGAACAAATTCCTGGTTCCTAACAGGGACACAGCAAGGGAAATGGACTTCCGGATCAACTATGTATTCCTGTCTATTAATCTTATCAGTCAATACGGGCTATACTTTGTCGTGGGAGTCGTGTTATTCCTGCTTCCTGCTGCAGGTATCCTGGAAAGGGCCGATGTCATCTCTTATGTAGTGGTGATATTATTTATCTCAGGCCCTATCAACAACCTGATTAACCTGCAACAGATGTATGCCCGTTTTATGGTCGCTAATGGCAGGATCAAAAAGTTCATGACTGACTTTGATATAGATCAGAAAGGAGAGAAGCAGACACTGTCAGCAGCTACGTCCTTCGAGTCCCTGCGATACCAGGGACTACGTTTTGCTTACCGCAATGATACCAATGATTCGGTATTTGCACTCGGACCTGTAAATCTGGAGGTTAAGAAAGGAGAGGTGGTTTTCATCATCGGAGGCAATGGCTCTGGTAAGAGTACCTTTATAAACGTGCTGACAGGCTTGTATGCACCCACCAGTGGAGAACTCTTATTAAATGGTAAAGCGGATCCGGCTAACCAGGACCGTCTTCAGCAAATGATAGCTGCGGTGTTCACAGACAACCACATCTTTTCTCACAACTATGAGAATTATGAGACTGTCAATAATGAAGAATACAACAGACTACTCGCTACCATGCAGCTGGATAAGATAGTAGCTGCAGACGACGATGCAGCTGCCAGACGTAAATTCTCTAAAGGGCAGAGCAAACGTATGTCGTTGATCTTTGCGCTGCTTGAAAAGAAACCCGTACTGATTCTCGACGAATGGGCTGCCGATCAGGATCCTCATTTCAGAAAATTCTTCTATGAGGTAATGATCCCCAAACTGAAAGAAGAAGGCAAAACTATCATTGCCGTTACCCATGACGACGCCTACTTTCAATATGCCGATCGCGTTGTCAAATTTGAATATGGAACCATTGTTAAAGATATCCACGTCAGCAAAGAACCCGAACAGGTAGAAAGTATGTGGGTTTGATTAAAAACAAACATTATGAAACTGACACTTCCCCAGCAAGACGTTTACTTCGAACAGTTGTTATACCCTGATGAACCCATTTACAATATTGGCGCTAAAATCCTTATCAGGGGTAAAATAGTTCCTGAAATAATGAACAGGGCCTACATTGCGCTTATTGATCAGCATGATACCTATCGCAGCATCATCGTACAACAAGGTGACGAGGTACATATGCAGGTACTCGATAGTCATGATACGGTATTGGAATACGTGGACTTTTCACGTATGCCAGACGCTGACCTGAAAGCAAATGACTTTATGCAAACCCGGTTCAGGAAAGTCTTCAGTTTTGAAGATAAACAGTTCCTGCACAAATTTATGCTCATCAAAGTAGCAGAGGAGGTGCATTACCTCTTCTCTATGTACCACCATATTATTACCGATGGATGGGGGACTTCTCTGCTGTTTCAGCGGCTGGTAAAGAACTATAACGAACTACTCGCCTTAGCCAAACAACAGCCATGTGAAGTATATACTTATGCAGACTTCGGACAGGATGATGATGTGTACCAGGTATCTGCAGACTTTGAAGCAGATAAGACATATTGGACCAGCAGATTTCGCGCATTGCCGGAAAGGCTGTTTACCAAAATAGCGCCAAATGTATTTGTCAATAATAGCAGCCGCCGCGAACTCATCGTGCCACGCCCGTTGTATAATCAGCTGGAGGCACTGGCGCAACAGCAGAAGGCTACTACCTTCCATGTTGTGCTGGCAGTACTGTACATGTATTTCGGGAGGAAACATCAGCAATATGATTTCGCTGTCGGACTACCTGTACTCAACAGAGGTAAGTCTGCCTTCAAAAAGACGGTCGGATTGTTCATGGGGGTCTCTGCCCTGAGAATACAGTTTTCGCCTCATGATACATTTACAAGCCTCGTTTCAGCTATCAAACAGCAGCTCAGACAGGACTACCGCCACCAACGCTTTCCGTTAGGTAAGCTGATCAAGGAGCTGGACGCTTTCACCTCAAAAGACAGGTTATTCAATATGACGCTGTCCTATGAAAAGCAGAACTACGCTGATCATTTCGCTGGTACGGAAACCCGTGTAGTACCGCTGACCCACGGTGCTGAGCGGGTAGCACTTGCCTTATACATCCGGGAGTTTGATGCTGCAGAAGATGTGAAGATCGATTTTGACTACCATACCAACTATTTTACTGAGGCTGATATCAGGGATGTTGTCGGTCATTTTGAACAGTTATTACAGCAGGTATGCCAGGATCCCGGTAAGCAGTTATTATCCTATGAATACCTGACTCCGGCCGAGAAGCAGCAACTGTTGATTGAAAACAATCATACGGCCATCCCTTATCCTGCTGACGCTACCCTGTTGTCCCTCTTCGCCCGTCAGGTGAAAGAAAGGCCGGATGCGCCGGCGGTGTCTGACAGTACTACGGCCTGGACTTATAAGGAACTGGATACCTTATCAGACCGGATGGCAATGCGCCTGCGTACATCTTCCCGTATAGGGAAGGAATGCCCTGTGGCGGTACTGATGCCTCGTTCTGCCAGGCTGGTTGCCGTACTGCTTGGAGTATTGAAAGCGGGCAATGCATTCATTCCCCTGGATCCGGAGTTCCCGCAGGCCAGGCTGGATTATATTATTTCTCATAGTAACGTCCGCTGTATAGAAGACATTGAGACAGGTGATGAGGTTATCACCGGCCTGCCGGAAGTACCTGCGGATGCTACGGCCTATATCATCTATACCTCCGGGTCTACGGGTAACCCCAAAGGGGTGGAGATCGGGCATAGATCGTTGCTTAACTTCCTCCTAAGTATGGCGCAACGTCCGGGATTGTCTGCCGGCGACACCCTTTTTTCTGTCACAACACAGTCTTTCGATATTTCCATACTGGAGTTTTTCGCACCACTGGTTACCGGCGCTCACGTATATGTGGCCGACCGGCAATTACTGGCTGACCCGCAACTGCTGCTAAATGAGCTACAGCAGGTAAACCCCCGTATCATACAGGCTACTCCCAGCTTCTACCAGTTTCTGTTTGATGCTGGATGGAAAGGTAGCAATCATCTGAAGGTACTATGCGGAGGTGACCTGTTGAGTGCTGCACTGGCAGAAAAGCTATTAACCAGCTGCCGGGAAGTGTGGAATATGTATGGCCCTACTGAGACGACGATCTGGTCCGGGGTGAAACATATACTATCTCCGGAGGATGCCTGTAATATCGGTTCTCCTATCAATAATACCCGGTTTTACATCCTGGATGAACATCTACAGCCACTGCCTGCCCATTGTCCCGGTGCGTTATATATCGGTGGGGATGGACTGGCGAAAGGATATGCAGGCAATAAAGAACTGACCGCGCAACGCTTTATTGACGATCCTTTTGTGCCTGGCGGCAGGATGTATGAAACCGGTGATCTGGGATACTGGAACAGAAAGGGCGAGGTAATCTTCCTGGGTAGAAATGACCACCAGGTAAAGATCCGGGGATATCGTATTGAATTAGGAGAAATAGAAGCGCGCCTGAACCAACTACCTGCTATCAGCGCTTCTGTCGTCATTGCACGGAAGAAGGAAGCCTGTCTGGCAGCCTACATCATTCCTGCTGCTGATACATTCGATGCCGGGCAGGTACTTGCTGCGCTACGCGAAGAGCTGCCTGAATATATGATACCGGCATTTGTTATTCCGGTCACAGCATTCCCGCTAACGCCCAATAACAAAGTAGACCGTAAGGCGCTGGCATCGCTGGAGCTGGAATCTACTGTTGTTGAACATACGTACCAGGCTCCCGCCACCTTAACAGAAAAATCGCTCTGCCAGATATTCAAAGAGGCCCTGGACTGGGAAGGGCAGGTAAGTATAAGAGACAGCTTCTTTTCCTTGGGAGGGCATTCGCTGAACGCTGTAAAGGTCGTTAACCTCGTGCAGCAGCAGCTGTCGTCCAGGATCACATTGAAAGACCTTTTCGAGGCACCCGCCGTGCAGCAACTGGCTATTCGTGTACAACAGGCGGGTAAACACTCCGCAAAGGGCATTACTCCTGCGCCGGTGCTGCCAAACTATCCGCTCGCGCCTGCACAATATGCCATATGGCTGGCTGCGCAACACGGACCTGAAATGTCAGCTGCCTACAATGTATCGGTTGTATACCAGGTCAAGGGCGACCTGAGCATACCACAGCTAGAGCAGGCTTTTAACTGCCTAATCTCAAAATATGAGATACTACGTACCAATTTCTTCGAGCAGGAAGGCGAGCCTCGTCAGCAGGTAAAAGAAAGGGATGAGATATACTTCCGTATAACCACCACCTCTGATATCGCTGCCTTCTTGAACCAGCCTTTTGATCTTGATAATGACCTGCTTATACGTGTTGCAGTAACTGATTCCCCTGAAGGTGCTTACCTGGCATTCTGTTCACACCATATTATACTCGATGGTTGGTCAATGGGCTTACTGGTCAGAGAGATAAGCCGGTTGTACCAGGCGGTGGCCCCGGCATCAGAACTCCCTGCACTGCAGTACAAGGATTATGTATACTGGCAGCAGCAATATCCGGCGGAAAAGAACGAACGTTTCTGGTCTTCCTACCTGCATGAATACCACTGGAGCCCGCTGCTACCGGTAACTGCCGGTCTGGTCGCCCAGGAGGGGTATAACGCAGATTACCTTTTCAGCTGGAGCAGTGACTGCTATAAAGCGCTAAAGGAAACTGCCAGCCTGCACCGGCAATCGGTCCATACAATGCTGGTAAGTACCTTTATTATGCTGCTGAATAAGGGCTATAAGCACAACGATATCTGCATCGGTACTGTCAATTCCGGCCGGGCCGTTGCAGCGCTACACGACCAGCCGGGCATGTTTGTCAGGACACTACCCTTACGCTGCCGCATCTTACCAGGACAAACATGTGCATCATTAATAGAGGCGATACATACTGACATGCTGGAACTGGATACTCATCAGGATATTCCTTCCCATCTTAACACGCCCGACATCCTGTTTGTGTTGCAGCCGCCTGCTTTCAACTATGACAACTTCAGTCCGGCTGAAGGAGTAGAGTTAGCGTTGCAGCATATGCCTCCACGCTTCAGCCGTATGCCGTTGCTGATCAATTGTATTGAAGCTGCCGACGGCCTCCGTTGTGTAGTTAGCTATGATACCGGCAGGTATGATAGTACTACCATAGAGATGCTGTTTGGCCGGTATCAGCAGCTGCTTACAACTGTAATAGCAGATATGACAGTTACGATTGACAGTCTCGATATCGCACTGGCCTTTGAGAAAGAAGAGACTATTGACATTGATTTCGATTTTTAAGCCCCCCTGTTATGAGAAGACTCTTGATCATCACTTTTTTACTTTGTGCTTTCCTCGATATAACCGCACAGCAGTTTACGCCTGCCGCCTCTTTTTACCCCCATGCCGAAACTCTGAAGAAGGACCCTGTTACCTATGGTTACTTCTCCGTACCTGAGAACTGGGACGTGGCGGGCAGTAAACAGATAAAGATGGCGGTAGCTATACTGAAGAACAAAGCAGGTATTGCAAACCCGGAGGCGGTCGTGTTCCTGCAAGGCGGCCCCGGAGCAGGCAGTATCCAGAACATCTTTAGCTGGCTCACCAATCCACTCCGCGAAAAGAACGACATCATACTACTGGATATCCGGGGAACGGGCTTTTCACAGCCCCGGCTTTGCCCTGATCTGGGAAAAGCTATGCTGAATATCTATGCCAGCAACGAATCTGCCGCCGCCGACGAAGCCCAGAAGGTCAAAGCGGTACTGTCCTGCAAACAGGAAATGCTGGCCAAAGGTATTGACGTTAACGCCTATCATAGTCAGTCGGTGGCCAAAGACCTGCATGCACTAAAGACTTATCTGAAATACACTTCATGGAATGTCTACGGGGTGTCTTATGGTACATATATGGCTATGGTGTATGCCAGCCTGTACCCCGCCGATCTTACCTCCCTGATACTGGATTCGCCGGTTGCAGACGTTGACCAGTATTATGTAAAGAATACCGGTAACTATATGCGTAGCCTGAATAAGGTATTCCAGCTATGCAAAAATGATCCGGCTACCAACAGGCAATATCCTGATCTGGAACGTGTATATTATGAAACAATTGACGCGCTGGAGAAAGCGCCTATTACGGTAAAGGTGGACAAAAGCGTATTGCCTGCACAATACTTCACCTACAATGCTGCCGATTTCAAGCTGGCTATCCAGCAGGCCCTATACCATAAACAGCTGGTCGAAGTGATCCCTTTGCTGATATACCAGTTTCATAACAGGAGCGAAGGCCCCCTTAGTAACTTGGTATCGACCTTCTCTAATCTGCTAGGCATGGACTATGGAGTATACTATTGCGTAAGCTGTAATGAAGTGTTACCCAATAACTCGTATACGGCTTACCAGCAGGATGCGGCTGCATTCCCGGCGTTGAACGGCGGACTATCCTTCTATCAGTCTGACTTTAACGTATGCCGGCAGTGGAAAGGCGCCGGCCTCCATCATGATCTTTCGGCCTTGTCTGCCGCTACATATCCGGTATTGGTATTTTCAGGTGGATATGACCCCATCACACCTGCTGCCAACGGAGAAGCAGTAGTTACGAGGTTCCCTGATGCCCATCTGGTGAAAGCGCCCACCTTCGGCCATGTACCCAGCTTCTCAAAAATCGGAGGGGAAGTGCTGACTGCTTTTGTAGGGCATCCCGGTAGTACGCCGGATAGTGCTGCCTTTAAACGCGCTACCCAGGTTACGCTGGTAAAAGACGTTGCTATCAACGGAGGAATTGTGAAAATGGGTACCAGCTTAAACCGTCTCGACCCCATATTTCTGGCTCCCCTGACGCTGGCTTTTGTGCTGATGTTGGCATTTGTATGTATTTACAGCTTCAGATTACTGAGAAAGAAATATTATACCTTACCAGACAGCATCCTGCGTATCATGGCCTGTATACTATCACTGGTGGCACTTGTTGCCATGGGCGGACTAGTATACGCGCTGACCCAAACCGCTGCTAAAGGATTTGTAGTAATGGCTTTCGGCCTGCCTGCTGCCTTCAGCTGGATCTTTACGCTCATCTATTGCTTCATAGTGCTGCTTTTACTCACCTATATATACTTCTTCCTCCGTATCAAAAAGATCAGTAACAGAAGTATTCTTTTCTCTGTTATTTTCTCCAACAGCCTATTTGCTATTTACCTGCTTTATTGGGGCGTGCTTTAACATTAAATACTTAAACAGAAAAGTATGAACAGTATCTTATTCGGGAAGTATGATGATTTTACCACCGACGTTTCCGGAGAACTTCCACTATGTATTAATCCTGATCATTATGATGTTCCCTCTATTCTCAGAAATTATGAATACCCCGTCAGTTCCTGGCCCGTTGTGATCGACAGCGCTACTGCTGAAGAACTGAACCACCTCACTACCAGGCTGCCACAGTTACTGCGTTTAGTGCCTTCACTGTATTTTAATAACGATATTAAAAGACTGGCCGACTACTATTTCAAAGGAGATGAAATGCTCGGACAAATAGGGTTGCTATGCCATAACAAGAATATCGAGGTCGGATGCCGGCTTGATCTTACACTGACCAACGACGGCTTCAGGGTGCTGGAGATTAATATGGGTACGTCTATCGGAGGGTGGCAGGTACAGAGCTTCGAATCTGTTATCAGAAGTCTGCATGCGCCACTGGTCAAGGATACCACTGCTGCTGCATTCACTGCTCCGAATACACAACGTATATATATCCGCTTCCTCGTCAGCAATATCATGAAACAGCTGCCCGCATTGCAGGGTACCATGAATGTATTTATTGCTATCGGGAATGACCTGAGTGCGGAAGATAATGAGAACATCCGTGCATTCTTTGACGAGCTGTTACAGAAAGAACTGGCAGATGCCCGGCTGAAAGGGCGTACCTTGCTGGGAGAGATTGCCTCGCTAAAGATAAAACTGAACGGTGATCTGTACCTGGGAGATGTTCCTATTCATAGTGTATTGATCTTCAATCCACTTACAGAAGTTGTTACGCCGGATGTATTCCGGTCTTTCCTATTAGGGAAGATCTATTTGCCCGATCACCTGGGTACGCCTATGCTGGGGGATAAAAGGAACCTCTCCCTGCTCCGGGCTATTGCAGAGAAAGACCTGTTAGATCCTGCTGACAAGGCGCTGGTACTCAAACATATCCCCTGGACGGTTCCGGTGGAAGAAGGCCAGGTGACTTTCCACGGACAAACGTACGACCTCCGCGAACTGATACAGCGGGAAAAAGACCAGTTGGTGATCAAAGCAGCCAATGGTTTCCAGGGAAAAAATGTGTTTGTAGGCAAGTTCCTGACTACAGAAGAATGGAACCAGGCACTCGTCCTCGCCCTTGATAACGGAGGCTTTATCCTGCAGGAACTGAGCGAATCTCTCGACTTCCTTGCGCCGGCTGCTGCCAATCAATGGGTGCCGCATAAGCTGATATGGGGCGCCTTTGGCTACGGTAATAACTATGGAGGGGTATGGGTGCGCATGTCCTCCAGGCAAACAGGGCAGGGGGTGATTAACTCTGCTACCGGCGCTGTTGAGGCTATTGTTTATGAATCGCGTTGAAGATAAGTACAGCAAAGGACCGTATCATACGGTCCTTTGCTGATTTCTGGCCCGGTATAGTTTCAACAGATATTTCAGTTGCAGTACCGAGGTGTTATAATCGTTGATATCAATATGTACTTGTCCGCCGGGATAGGTATAATGCAGGAACCACCTGGCAGTATTAGCTGACCCCTGCTTTACTACTGAAGGGTTTCTGACATTTCTCCACTCGCTGAATACAGCATTACCCGCCTGAATACCTTTGTTACTGATAATGATCGGTGGCTTCTTCTTTTTACTGTTCCATAGCTTCAGCACTGTCATCAGCCCTATTGCCACCAACAGTATTATACCTGCTATACGCAGTTCCTGCCTCCTTAGAAAGAGGATGGCGCAGGGCAGACAAAGGAAAATTGTCCCTATTTCCACATATATGCCTGAAGCAGAATAGGGGATCACTATCTCCGAAGGAATTGTCAGATCGTCTTCAATACTTTCCTGCTCATAAAACCTTCCCTGCAGGGCCATCCACCTTACCTTGTCAGCAGTGCTGCGGATCTCTGTACGGGTAAACAGGCTATCGTCCGGCCAGATCAGTCCTTGCTCGATAGCGGTCTGCTTTAACTCATGTACATCCCGTACGTGCTCAAACGCCCACAACCGCCATTTGATGACAAAAAAGCTCCAGTACAGGCAGGCCAGTACAATTGACAGTACGATGCCCGTGATCAGCATCCAGGTGGGTATAAGGCCTTGTCTATTGAGGTATATACATCCTCCGGCCGAGGCAGATAGTATTACTATAAAGGGAAATGTAAGTATGAGGTGTCCGCGGGATATCGCTTTTCCTACTGAGATATGCTGGTTCATAGGTATTGGAGGTAACTGCTGGTTGTGACAGCAAAGGTATACAATTACCTACAAAAAAGATAGCCTCCGCTGTAGGGAGGCTATCATATAATTTTACTGCAATTGTTATATTAAGCGATGTCGAATCTGTCGAGGTTAGTCACCTTCGTCCAGGCGGCTACGAAGTCTTTTACAAATTTCTCCTGTGCATCGCCGCTGCCATAGACTTCGGCGATGGCTCTCAGTTCGGCATGAGAACCAAATACCAGATCTGCACGGGTAGCGGTCCATTTCTTCTCGCCTGTTTTCCGGTCATTGCCCTCGTACAGCTCTCTGTCGTCGGAGGCCGCCTTCCAGGCTGTGCTCATGTCCAGCAGGTTGACGAAGAAATCTGTAGTCAGCTGACCCGGACGGGTGGTGAACACACCATGAGTGGAGCCGTCGTAATTGATATTCAGTACACGCAGACCACCTATTAAGACTGTTAATTCAGGGGCTGTCAGTGTCAGCAGGTTCGCCTTGTCTATCAGCAATTCTTCTGTTGCTACCGGATATTTTGGTTTGCGATAGTTACGGAAACCATCTGCAATCGGCTCCAGGTAACTTACTGATTCTACGTCAGTCTGTTCCTGAGAGGCATCGGTACGGCCTCCGGTAAACGGCACCTCCACTTCCTGGCCGGCATCTTTGGCTGCTTTCTCTATACCTGCATTACCTGCCAGTACGATCAGATCTGCCAGTGATACTTTCTTACCACCGCTTTGTGCGCCATTGAAGTCTTTCTGAATATTTTCCAGTACGCCCAGTACCTTCTGCAATTGAGCCGGGTTATTCGCCGCCCAGTCGCGCTGAGGAGCGAGGCGGATACGTGCACCATTACCTCCGCCACGCTTATCAGAGCCACGGAAGGTAGAAATGGAAGCCCATGCTGTTGATACCAGCTCTGACACGCTCAGGCCTGATTCCAGTACTTTAGCTTTCAGTGTATTCAGGTCATTGTCATCAACTAACGGGTGATCAACAGCCGGAAGTGGATCCTGCCAGAGCAGGTCTTCTGCCGGTACTTCAGGGCCGAGATAACGTACCTTCGGACCCATATCACGGTGCGTCAGTTTAAACCATGCACGTGCAAATGCATCAGCAAATGCATCTGCATCTTCCAGGAAGCGGCGGGATATTTTTTCATATTCCGGATCGAAGCGCAAAGACAGATCTGTAGTCAGCATGGTCGGTCTGTGCTTCTTATTGTTATCATATGCATCAGGTATAATATCGTCTGCATTCTTAGCTACCCACTGGTGTGCACCTGCAGGACTTTTGGTCAGCTCCCATTCAAAACCGAAGAGGTTCTCAAAGAAGTTATTGCTCCACTGTGTCGGTGTTGTTGTCCAGGTTACTTCCAGACCACTGGTGATAGTGTCTGCTCCTTTACCGGAACCATAACTATTAGACCAACCAAGTCCCTGCAGTTCCAGGTCAGCTGCTTCCGGTTCTTTACCTACATGGGTAGCCGGAGCTGCACCATGGGTCTTACCAAAGCTATGTCCGCCTGCAATCAGGGCCACTGTCTCTTCATCATTCATGGCCATTCTGCCGAAGGTATCCCTGATATCTTTGGCTGCTGCAATCGGATCCGGGTTACCATCCGGTCCTTCGGGATTCACATAGATCAATCCCATCTGCACTGCTGCCAGTGGTTTTTCCAGGTCGCGTGTATGGATATCTCCATCTGCATCATCATCAGAAGAAACCACCCCATGATCTTCCACTACTCCGGGAGAGCCGTGCGAATAACGCATATCGCCTCCCAGCCAGGTGTTTTCAGAGCCCCAGTATACATCTTCATCTGCTTCCCACTTATCTTCACGTCCTCCGGCAAAGCCAAATGTCTTAAAGCCCATAGATTCCAATGCCACATTACCTGTCAGTATCAGCAGGTCAGCCCATGATAAATTACGGCCATATTTCTGCTTGATCGGCCATAATAATCTGCGTGCTTTATCCAGGCTTACATTGTCCGGCCAGCTGTTCAGCGGTGCGAAACGTTGTTGTCCTGAACCTGCGCCGCCACGACCATCAAATACACGGTAGGTACCGGCGCTATGCCAGGCCATCCTGACAAACAGCGGACCGTAGTGACCAAAATCTGCCGGCCACCAGTCCTGTGAATCTGTCATGAGTGCATGAAGGTCTTTCTTCACTGCCTCAAGATCAAGCTTACTGAAGGCTTCCGCATAATTGAACGCGTCTCCCATCGGATTGGAAGCCGGTGTATGCTGACGAAGGATGCCTAATTTCAGCTGGTGCGGCCACCAATCACGGTTCCTGGTGCCACCGCCACCAACGTTATGTTGCATAGTGCCATTTAAGTACGGGCATTTACTGATGTCGTTTGGATCTGTTCCCATTGTTTCGAGTTTATGGAATTGAAATGTATAACAAACTTGCGTCTGGTTATTTATATATCAGAATGCTAAAGTCAGGACTTTGAGGAAATAAACAAAAACAATTAAATTTATAATCACATAGTTTAAATCTATGAGGCTTGCTGGTGAAATAACTAATGTGGTGTATCAAACAATCTATTCTACCGCTCCTGCTACACGAAATAAACAGCATCATCAGTAATATACCTCTCTACAGGCAACTACCTCCTTTCCGCTACAGGTTAATTATCTGCCTGCACACAGAAATACAGCCTTCTATCTGTACAATATGCCTGCGTCTCATTGCCGGTCTTTTTTTGCTGAATAAATATAAGGATATATGGTCACAGTGGCAAAGCCTTTTCCAACTCTACTTATTTATAAATTTTACAGGAAATGTTATAAAACTTACTCATATCCCAGTCCGGGCGCATCTATCTTTGATGGAAACACCTGTCACCATGCGACCGACTCATATTACCAGGAAGGATTTTATCAGAAACTCAGCCCTTGCTGCCTTTGGTGCTGGACTTACCCCAGCCCTGATGGCCAATGCGGCAACAGAGGAAGCTATTGCAGACAATGCCCCCGCTATGGCAGGCAACACCATGAAATTAAAGAATGTAAGACTGGAAACCGGGTTTGAATATGAAGGGGAAGAAGTGATTGCTACCACCACAGACCTGTTTTGCATAGAGATCAATGATGGTAAATTTACTGCTATATTACCCAACGATCCCAAAGCCAGGGCTATTGATGCAAAAGGCTTACTGCTACTGCCTGCATTCAGGGATATGCATATTCACCTCGACAAAACCTTCTACGGTGGTCCATGGCAGGCTGCCAGAAAAAGACAGGGTGGTGTCAAAGGTATGATTGCACTCGAACAGCAGATCCTTCCCCAGATGCTGAAAACCTCCACTGCACATGCTGAACGCCTCATTGAATTGTTACAATCCTGCGGCTCAGACTTTGCCAGAAGTCATGTGAATATTGAACCTACCTCTAAGCTTGATTCTCTTAAACATCTGCAGAAAGCCCTGGAAAATAAGAAGGACACATTTAGTGCAGAACTGGTCGCCTTTCCGCAACACGGACTATATTACACAGATGCGAAGCCATATATGAAGGAAGCCGCAAAGATGAACATCGACTTTATCGGTGGTGTAGATCCGTATTCTCTCGATGGCGAGATTGCTAAGCCGATGGACTTCATCATACAACTGGCGCTTGATAACAACAAAGGGGTCGATATCCACCTGCACGAAGCCGGAGAATCGGGCCTGAAAACTGTCGAGTACCTGATAGACCGCGTCAATGAAAATCCTGTACTAAAAGGAAAGACATTCCTCAGTCACTGTTTTGTACTAGGTAAACTGCCGCCATCCAGGCAGGAAGAGATAGCCGACAAACTTGCACAGGCGCAGATCGGTATTATGTCTACTATTCCTTTCGGCGGCCTGATTATGCCCATTCCCACATTATACAAGTATGGTGTTAAAGTAGCAACGGGCAATGACAGTATCATTGATCACTGGAACACCTGGGGTTCAGGCAGTGTATTACAAAAGGCAAACCTGATGGCACAGTTATATGGCTATTCTACAGAATTGCTGTTATCGCGCAGCCTGCGACTGGCCACCTGCGATGTGCTTCCACTGGATGACAAAGGTAACAGGCAATGGCCGGCTAAAGGGGATGTAGCCAGTGCGGTATTGATCGATGCCAGCTGCTCCGCAGAAGCCGTTTCCAGAGTCTCTCCTGTGAAGTCACTCATCCATCAGGGTACACTTGTTTTCTAGTTAAACACAGACTGCCATGATGATCAAAACACTACACGCAGCTAGTTAGTACATGTCGCAGCTGCTGATAACTTACAGTGTTGACATTAAGCTGCTGGACCATAGATAAAGACAGCATTTCACCATTGCAGCATGCTAAGGAGGCTGGCTATACCGGCATTGTGCAGATACTGACTGTCCGCCAGACGTTGTTGTGCTATAGTATTTTTGAGTAATTTCGCCGGGTGCATCAGAAAGATCATTTCCCGGTATTGCGTATACAGGCATTCAGTCAGAATCCATCTTCCGACTGTACGGTCCTGTTTCATGAACTACACGGTGAACGCGCTATTGAAGAGGCGCATAAACACGACTTTCTTATCGCAATACTATTTGAAAGGGGAGCAGGCACTCATACTATCGATTTCGTTGCCCATCCGATACAAAGTAATCAGCTGCACCTGCTATTTCCAGGACAGGTACATGCCTGGAATATACAACACGACACGGTCGGTTACCAGCTGATGATAGGACAGGAACTCCTGGATGTTTTCCTGACTAATCTGCGTTTCGCAGCCGCATTTTATCACCGGCATCCAGTGATGGATATTCCGGGTAGTACATTCGGCCACCTGCTGTATGAATTTAAATCTATACAGCAGGAACTGCATGCAGACAAGCCCTTCACACAGATGATCAGTGCCCGGCTGGGCGTGATTGGCCTGCTGATAAGCAGGGTGGCCGCAGCGCTCTTTCAGGATACAGATATATATAGCGCGAATCCTGTCCTGTCCAGGTTTGTGAACCTGATAGACCAGCATTTCCGCGAACAGCGTTCCGTTGCATTCTATGCGGCTGCAATAGGCATCTCGGCCAATTACCTGAACATGATCTGCAAAAAAGAACTGCACGTTGCTGCCTCTTCCCTGATCCAGGACAGGGTATTGCTGGAAGCAAAAAGACTGCTGAAAGCCTCGCGTATGACCGTGAAGGAAATCGTATTTGATCTCGGCTTTTACGATCATGCTAATTTCTCCAAATTCTTTAAGGCCCATACCGGCATGACGCCATCAGAATTTAAATAACTCCCATATTGCCTGTTTTGTATAAATTACTATCTTGGGTAATTATACCATTTACCTATACACTATTAAACCACTACAATGGGACTTTTTTCAGGCTTACTGGGGAATGCTGGCGCAGTAGATCAGGCGCAGCTCATGAAGGATTATAGCAAACTTTTGACCCCTACAGAAACTATCGAACTGGGTTTCAAACTGATCAGGGACACATTTATTTTTACTAACAAACGGATCATCCTTGTAGACAAACAAGGTATCACCGGTAGTAAAGTTGAATACCTCAGCGTCACTTACAAAAGCATTTCAAGGTTCAGTATCGAAACCGCAGGCACCTTCGACCTGGACGCAGAACTGAAAATCTGGGTCTCAAGCGAAATACAGCCTAGTATCCGCAAGCAATTCAACAAGTCGGTAGACGTATACGAAGTCCAGAAATTACTGGCACAACACGTACTGGGTTAATTTTCAGGCTAACTGACTGTCTGCCATAAGGCTGCCCGTTATCTGCTGATATCCTGAACCGGAAACGCTTCAAGGTTATAGCAGGATAGCCGGCAGCCTTTTTATTGGCTACACCTGCCGGCTGACCAAATATCTCCCCTTATCGGCTAAATTCTTCTAATCTACTGTAAGACAATATTTTATATTCTACGGGTGCCTTGATCCATTTCGTGGTACATACACAGTCATATAAACCGGCCGTCGAAATGGTAGTGGCCAGGATACGACTCTCTTAGGTCTTTGTCTTTATGCTTACCCATCACTAAGAGGTCACTTCAAGGGCACTTCAATATCCCCGGGATATTGAAGTGCCCTTGAAGTGACCTCTTAGCATGGCTAAAATATCGAATATCAGTCCTGATCAGGCAGGCCAGAAGGCATCATTCGCCAGGAATAACGACGTGTTCGCCATCGGGATAGTATCTCGCCTGAAAAAGGGGGTTGCCCGGTGTGGCATCGTCCCGCCATGACTGCGGATGTCATAAATACCCCGCTTAAATGTCCTGTCTGCCTATTATAGAAATGCCTTCCACCTGGTATCTTTGGCAGTAAAAAAAGGCACTATGTCATTTCAGGCTTATCTCGACAATATCCAGGCAAAAACAGGTAAGAGTCCGGCGGATTTTAAACAACTTGCAGAAGCGAAAGGCTTTCTCGTAAAGGGGAAATTAGGCGATGGTGTAAAAGCAGGCCAGATCGTGCAGTGGCTCAAAGATGACTTTGATCTTGGTCATGGACATGCTATGGCTTTGTTTGCACTCTTTAAAGGCACGAAGAAAGAAGGAGATCAGTAAAGGGCGGCTACCGCCAACTGCCAGCTAATGCATGGCGGTTGGCGGAGCAGCCTGCTTGCCTTCTACAAGGAACTTGCGCAGATTCTCCAGCAGATCGTCTGAGGTATTGGAGTTTGTAAATACCACGTACCCTGATTTCAGGTCTTTGTACATCTCAAAGATGCATTTAAAGTCACCATTGTTGCCTCCATGTCCGAAAGTTTTTCCAAACGGCGTTTCTCTTATCTGGAGGCTCATACCCATATACGTTGGGACAGTTGGCTTCTTTGGATGTTCGTCAAAGTTATACTCCGAGTGCCTGGAAAAAATGGTATCATACATAGCATGAGAGAGTCCTTTTTCCTCCAGCAGGTATAACATAAACCTGGTGAAGATCTTTGCTTCGGTATGCATACTCCAGGCCATGCCCGGCGCTTCCGGCAGATCGTTTTTATTAGGCAGTTTGTCCAGATGACCGTACGCCACCACCCGTTGCAGGGAGTCATTCCTGGAAAAGAATGTATGATAGAGGCCAATGGGCGCAATGACCTCTTCCTGTAACACCTGCTCTACCTGCTTACCTGTGATTTTTTCAACGACCAGTTTCAGGTATTCAAACCCTTCGCCTGAGTAATTAAAGGCAGTACCCGGTGTAAACCGCAGGTTCAGTTTGCCGTCAGGGTTCATCCAGCGCCAGTTCGGGAAGCCGGTACGATGTGTTAATACATGCCTCGCTGTGATTAGTTTATAACGTTCATCATGGGCAATGTCTTTGTAAGGCAGGTATTCATACAGTGGCTTATCCAGGTTAATGATGCCGCGTTCCGCCAGGCGTTCCACTGCAAAGGCGAATACTGGTTTTGTTACAGATGCGGCTTCAAATAGGGTATTGTCATTTACCTGCTCACCCGTCATGGCATTAGATACGCCATAGGTATGGTGGTAGATCAGCTTACCGTCTTTAATCAATGCCAGGGACACTCCGGGGATGCCGTAATATTGCCGGTAAGTCTCAATGAAGTTGTCTACAGCTGTGGCGCTGGCAGGTGTGAAATCAGCCAGTAATAACCCTTTATCGCCAATCAGATCAGGCATAGGGGCATAGGCTAGTGTCAGATCGGGTGCGGTAGTCTGTTTTCCGGACCGGGCTTTCACCATTACCGGCGATTGCTGTGTGGCGGAATATCGCTGGTCATTGTTACTGAAAAAGGTATCCGGAAGAGAAAGTTCATAGGTACCCTCGGGGAGGGCAACCTGGTATTTTCCCAGGGAATCGACCGCTGTCGTGAGCCAACAGCCCGGTCTTGTCTTTGACTGTAACCGTACAAGGCCGGGGATACGCTGCTGTTCTGTACCATTCCATTTCAATCTTCCGGATATGTCAGCCATTTTTGCCTGTGCCGGCAGGAAGATGACATCTCCCAGACTGGCAGCATTAGCATACTTATTAATCCCTTTTCCCCAGCCGGACCAGGAAAAGCTGCTGTCCCTATCCATGTCAAAGACATATACGTCAACACCGATTGTCTTTCCCACTTGCAGCTCATTACCCAGACGGATCCGCCATTCATAATACCGGGTGCTGCCACGCTGTACCATGGCTACCTCCATCATATCCCAGGTAGCTGCGCTGGCCACAGGATCATAGAAAGATTTACTGATATTTTTCAGGTGCTGCGTGTACAGGAAAGAGGCAACGCCAGACCCTTTCATCAGGTGACGTGTATCTATACTCAGTTCCAGCCCGTCCTGTGTGTTCCAGCGTACTGCTTGGCTGGAGTCCTGCATAAAATCATCATCAGTGATGGTGAACGCCATATACAATGACTGACTGGCGAGATCATACCCCAGCTGAAAGAAGCCGGAATAGTCGGCGTCATTGCGGGGTTTCGTGTCTGATGGCGATAGTGCAATGTTATACCTGACGGCTGTTGAAGGCCAGTCGGCCAGATCGCCGTCAATCTTAATTGTCTTCATCGGGTAAGCATAGGCAATGCTGCCATTATGGGCGAATACGGGTATGCTGAACAGCATAAACAGCAAATACAGGCAGATTCCTTTTGGGGCCGGGATTGACATGGTTGATTGTTTAGTATGTAATGACAACTGGTTTTGGCAACGCTGTAAATAAGCTGATGATTAAATCCCCTTCAGTACTTTACCAGGTATGCCCGGAAAGAAGAAGTGTATAACAAGCTGCGGGTCTTGGTCAGCCAGCGGCTAACTGGGAGGATTGTGCTGGTCTGCCAGAGTAAGTAGCGTCACCGCAATATGATCCAGCAAGCCGCCGTTCCTCATAATAGACGCTGGGTAGCTGAAAAGGTTGCAGGAAACGGAAAAAAGAGGACAGGACGGAATAGAAACTATCCCGTCGAATAAGATATTACCTGATATGAATGATTTATAGTGCTTTTATGCTCTTGCTGAATTTATGTTCACGGTATTCTGCCCGTCTCCGGTCAAGCATCGCTTTGATCTTTTCATAATTGTCGGTGGTGTATTCAATTTGGTTGAGCTTATCGGTCACCTCCTGACTGAAGTACCTGTCTTTATCCTGTTGATCAGTAAGCATGGTAAAAGCGAAGTCCCGTGCATATATCACATCGAAGCTGCTGAGATTATTGATGTAGGCATGTACAAATGGGTATTCGGCAGCAAAATCGCCTTTGTTGATATACCCTCTTCCCAAAGCACGGATCCATTCTGTAATAGGTTGCGTTCCTGCTTTGATATCACGCAGGACCTGGGCGGTAGTTTCGTTGGCTTTGACCAGGTCATTATCGATAGCCCAGTGGAGGAACATCAGTTCTTCCGTCTTATAGTGGTTATGGGTCTTCAAGAAGGTATCGAACGTACCGTACAGGTGTTCGTAGTACATATGGAAGAGAGGCATGTCGAAAGATAACGACAGCGATATATCATTGACGCTTTGATCATCACCATATTCGATTCTCCAGGCGATAGATCTGGCTTCATCCAGCATTATTTTCCACCGGTAAAAGCTTTCGCTGCCATCGTCATTCAGCCAGGTAGGGGATATGTCGCTGCTTTTAAGGCCGGGCGCTCCCAGCTTCGATACGAGGGTATCAAAGTCATGGTTGAAATCTATGCCCTGCGGGAAGACAGTTTTGGACTTATTATTATGCCACCTGACCTCTGCCAGTACGGGCACGAAGATGCCCTTTTTGTCTCCGGGAATAGGAGGGTAGCCTGTGAGGTAAGTATCTATTCTGAAGAGGAGATTGAACCCCAGTTTCTTATTTTCCACCCAATAAGACAGATCACTGGAGCGGTTGGATATATTGGGCTTCTTAGGGTATTTGAACCCGTTGGTGTCGATAAAGTCCTTGATCCTTTCATCATCAATCCTGAGTCCGATCAGGTTGGCAAGTGTATTAAACATATCTCGAGTTTTTGTGCAGGGATAGTGTGGCTGCGCAAATTAGAAATAAATTTTATAAAAGCCAGTCGTCCGCTCAGGTAGAGATGATGGGAGGTTAGATGATGTTCAGAACTGCTTGGGTTTCAATTGTTGCCCCGCCTTGGAAGCGATCTCTGTGATGCGTTGCTGCCTGGTCTCTGGCCGTTTAGCCAGGACCAGCCATTGCAGCATTGCCTTTTTGGTGCTTTTGCTTAATCCTGCGAAGAAGGCCTTTGCACCTTTGTGTAATCTGAATGCTTTTTCCAGGTCCGGAGGGATGATCAGCTCTTCCACCTCGTCTAATATGTTCCAGGAGCCATTCTTTTTAGCGATTTCAATACTGGTATATCCGGCAGTAGTCATCAGGTTGTCTGCTATCAATTGGGCTACTTTGGCCTTATTGATTTTGGACCATACGCTGGTAGGTTTCCGGCGCGTCATGAGTTGCAGGAATTTCTGGTCATCCAGGGGCCTGGACGTACTGTCGATCCAGCCGAAACAAAGGGCTTCATCGACGGTATCGCTGCGGCTGATGGTAGCAATACCGGTGTTTTTACGGTACAGGATCAGGTAGACAGATTGTTGGGTGTCATGATTTTTTTCCAGCCATTGCCTCCACTGTTCCCGGTTAGCCGGATAAAACGTTTCGATGCCTTTTGTTTCCATGGTGTGAGGTTTTATTTCATGATGATAATGATCATACTTACTATCAGGATCCCCGTCAGGTGATATACCCCACTGATGATACCATATAGAATGGGGCGGGGGATATTGGGATTGATGGCGATGTTAACCGTATTGGCAAACAGATACCCGATTCCTACTAACAGAGAGAATTGTACAGCCTCCATAACTGATGATATATTCAGTGCATAGATCAGCCATGCACTTGCGATAGTGATGACGAGCGCACACAATGCCGGGCCGGCAATAAAGATAGGCTTATTAGGTAATGTCTCGTGCTCTTTACCCAGGGATTTCCTGTAAGGTTTGGGAAAGAAAACGGTGAACCATAGTGCCCCCAGTACGAAATAAACAATAAAAGCGATGGATACACTGATCCAGTTAAAGTTTGCCAGTTGATTGACCATAGAATAGCATATTTAATGTTGCTACAGCAAAACTATAACCGCCTTGTGACAGCCCTGTGTCAGGGGTCTGAAAATTATTTTACCGGGGTTGATCAAAGAACTCCTGCAGCGTCATGGAGTGGGGAGTGAACTGCTCCTCCTGTATATAGACCTGTTGTATCCTGTCGAGGCGGAAATACCGGAAGGACTTTCTTAACCGGCACCAGGCTACCAGCAGCCAGTTTTCCTGTGTGCTCAGAAGAGCAAAGGGTTCAATCAGGCGGGTAGAGGTCTGTTGCTGTTCGTTGGTATAGCTGATCTTAGCCAGGCGGAAGTTGGTCAGTGCATATTGCAGGTCTGACAGGTTGTTGCTGTTTCTTTCCTTGTTGATATTCTGTGAGAACCTTGTACGGTCGGCCAGCAGATTAGCTTTGTCTTTCACACTATGTCCCAGTACCGCCTTGATCTTTTCGATAGCTTCTGAGTAATCTTTCACGAAGGACGCATCTTTATTGTTCAGCACCAGCTGTTCCGCCAGAATCAGGGCATTTGCCTGCTGTTCAGTGAACATGACCGGCGGAATACGGTAACCTTCCATCAGCGTATAACCTTTACCTTCTTCTGTAAGGATAGGTACTCCTGCCTGCTCAAGTGCTTTAATATCCCGGTAGATGGTCCGGACACTGACGGAGAATTTGGCAGCCAGTTCGGATGCCGTTAACAGCCGCTTGGTTTGCAGGCGGGTAAGTATTGCGGTAAGCCGGGAGAGCCGGGAAGTATCGTTATCGTTCATAATGCCAGCTTGATGATGATTGGTGTGTTGCGCCGGCGCAAAGGTATGGCGGATTGGGTAAAGATCGGCTTTACTCCTGTAAAGGCCGGCAGGCAGCTTGATGATGATTGGTGTGTTGCGCCGGCGCAAAGGTATGGCGGATTGAGTAAAGATCGGCTTTACTCCTGTAAAGGCCGGCAGGCAATTGAATGGCGTAACGGTGGCGATGAGTACTGACCCTCATTAACCCCGGATTTTCGGTTCCCCACGTTGTAATTTGCCTATTTTGGTGGAAATATCCCTGTTCATCGTATTAATATCAACTTAACTTATCCCTTTTCACACCATGCGTTTTTTCACGTTATTGCTTATTGCTGTACTGCTGATCTCCTGTTACAACAAGCGTCAGGGCATCCCTGAAAACAAGCGCAACTATCTGAAGGATGCTGCCACTGTACCTTTAGGGAAATGTTTTCATGAAGATTTTGCATTTATGGAGTTTGCCCATCTGAATGCAGATACGGTCACCAAGGCTATTGCTGCCGCCAACAGAAAATACTTCGGGGCAGCGTTTGATACCCCTGAGATCCGGGATTCTATACACACCTGGCTGAAAGACAATTACTTTAGTAAGAAGACTTACGAGGAGAAAGAGTGGATATTGTTTGACAAGGTGGATACTACACGTTTTACCACAGGCTATCATTCAGTCTATGGTTTGAATAGTCTGGGCATAGATCTGATGTACCGCAACGATATCTGTTATACGGAATACCTGGGTAGCAAAGGAGTTTACGAATATCGGCGCAAGAGTGGCGGGAACTGGTATTCACAAGACAAGACCCTGGTTAAGGTAGTCTGTGATTTTAACATTGATCTTACCTACACCCCTCACTGGTTTATTTTCTCATCATCCCAGCGGGAGTATTACCGTATTACACTGAGGGATACGGCCAGCGTGTATTCTACTTTCGACGATAATTACTACCGGGAGAACCTGTCAGCCGGTGCTCATTCCTCACCTTAAGCCGGGTCTATATATTGTACACCACTTTCTCCGGCTATTATCGCCTGGTGAGCCATGTTATAAAACAGGGAGTGACCAGCAATACCGGGTATCATATTAAGCTGTATATCCAGTTCTGGCAGCGCGGGAAACGCGTCAAAGTGAAGGTCTGCCAGCAGGTTACCGTTGTCAGATACAACAGCGCCGGTCTTGGAAGTGCTGACCCTTTGTACAAACCTGGCGTCGGGGTAGCGTATCTGTAGCTGTCTCCTGACGATCTCCAGCGCCTGCGGCAGTATTTCCAAAGCGATAGGATATTTCGGGTCAAGCACATGTTGGTATTTGCTGGCATCGCCCAGCAGGACAAATCTGTTGGCAGCTCCGGCCAGGATCTTTTCCGTTACATGTATGCCGCCGCCGCTTTTGAGGGCATTCAGTTGTTTGTCAAATACGTCGCACCCGTCAAAGTACAGGTCCAGCCGGCTGATAAGCGCCGGAGCAACTACCCGGAAGCCTTTTTTGTATAGCAGTACAGTAGTATCAAAGGAAGAAGATGTAACCGTCAGCGCGTCCATCATTTCCGGAGACGCGGCCAGAGCTTCGGCCAGATAAGCGATGGTTTGTCCGCCGCCGAGGCCAATGGTTTGTCCTGCGATGATCATTGTTGCAGCAGCTGTTGCTGCATCTAATTTATAGTCTGGCATTGGAGAGGTGTGTGAATGAATAATATGGATGGCGATAGCCGGCGGGAAAAATAGTCATTTTATTTTACTTTCGGGAGGTGGTCGGCCACTTACTGCCAGGGAAACATCAGTGTTGATAGGCCAAAATAAATAATCAGGATGTAGAATGAATCAAGAGATAGTCTGGGTATTTCATGGAATGAATAGCCGGTTTTCGGGCGGCATTTTTACGACTCTGCCGTTGGCAGAGGATTGGATTGCAAAGCATCGGCTTACAGGTCTATTGACCGCCTATCCGCTGGATACCGGCATATATGATTGGGCAATAGCCGGAGGACTTTTCGAGCCGAAGAAGCCGGAGCATGATAGCCCGAATTTTATAGGAGGCTTTACGACCGCCGGGCAGGAACACCAGCATTATGAGGATGGGAAGCGTAGTTAAGCGTTAGCGGTGCTATGAATCTGACGCAGTCCGTTGTTAGTGAGCCGCATGCCATACCACTATCCAATAAAATAATGGACTTTTTCAGCCGGAATCGTTAATTTACGGTAACAAAACTAACGCCTCTGCGCTTAATGGCTCATATCAGGCTCCTTACATGGCCTGGAATTGTATGATAACGGGCGGCATATAACGCCCTCTTAAGATCGCCTTTGCTAGGGCGATCAGGTTGTTATTACCTCATACAATTCAACAATTACCAAATGTTCAGATTAGAAACGGACCGGCTGATGCTGATCCCTTTATCCCAAGACCTGCTTCAATGCTGGCAGGAGGACCGCGCAACGATGGAAACAGCGCTGGGACTGTACGTCTCTGCTATGGAGATAACGCCGGAGTATGTTGCCGAAATTCAGGATGCACTGAATAATTTCTGGCTGCCACAGACAGCGGCACATCCGGTAGATTATGCCTGGTATACCAACTGGGAAATAGTGCTGAGAGCCCGGAATATATCAATTGGCGGTATCGGTTTTGCCGGAGAGGCCGACGAAAACGGGGCTGTAGAAACCGGCTTTATGCTTGATGCAGCTTGTCATGGGCATGGATATGCTGCGGAGGCGCTGAAGGCTATGGTAACATGGGCCTTTACAGATCCGAGGGTAGAAGTCATCACCGCACGCACCTATGAGCACAACCACCCCGCACAAAGGCTGTTGTGTCGCGCAGGTTTTATACGTGGAGCCACTACAGATGAATTGATCACTTACCGCCTTGAGCGGAGGTAGCCGAGTATTAAAATAAAGCTCCCCAGCTATAGTGCGGGGGAGCTGCTATAAATAGTCAGTTTTATTGATCACTGCGTGCGCAGGATGGATCATTTGTAGCCTGGGAGCAGCCTTAACGTGCCGTTTTGAGTTTCTGCTGATATCTGGCCTGTAGTTCCTTCAGTGCAGCATCGTAGCCCGTGCGGTCTTTGAAAGCAGCGGGATTATATGGCGCGCCCGGACGATGTTTTTTGTGGAAATCAAATTGGCTGGCATGAGAAGAAAGCCACAGGTCAAATTGCAGCCCTTTCATAGCCTGTAGTGTATACGCATAATCTTTACCTACTTCCGGATACCTGGGCATACCCGCCAGATTAGTTTCATCGAGAATTGAAGGCATATTGGCGATCAGCACTTTGTAGGTGCGTGTGGAGTCTTTCACATCAAACAGGAAGCTGCTGGCACCGGGTGTATGGCCGGGATGATGCAGCATGGTGATAATCATACCACCAAGCTGGATGGTGTCTTTATCTTGTAGCAGTCGGTCTGCTTTGACAGGCAGGAATGTGCTGCCTTTGCCGCCCATGACATAGTCGGAGTTGCCGCCATCTGCCAGCACAGCAGCATCTTTGGCATTGATCAGCATGCGCGCGTTTGTCTGCCTTTTGATAGCAGCCATCGCCCCAACATGGTCATAATGCGCGTGCGTTGTCAGCAGTACACGGATATCTTTAAACTGAAAGCCCAGTTTCTTTACATGGGCTTTGATAAGGGGTTCAGAATCGGCAGTACCGGTATTGATAAGTATATGCCCCTGCGGGGTAGTGATGAGATAGATGCCCAGATCATAGGTGCCGACGAAATACAGGTTACCTGCTATGCGGAAGGGCGGGTAATCTTTCGACCATTCTTTGTTAACATAGGGTAGTGGTCTTAGTTGCTGTGCGACCGTCTGCTGTGATATACCAGCAGCGAGGGTAGCTATCATGGTAAGTGATAACAGGTTTTTGTGAAAGTTCATGCGTAAGGCTTTTATAGGATTCGAAAATAGCTAAATAAGGAAAGGGTGTATCAAAGTTTTGATACACCCTTTCTATGTAGTTGATGAGAGGTTAATTAACGGTTTGGAAATTCACCATCCAGTTGATACCGAATTTATCTGTAAACGAGCCATAGTAAGCGCCAAAGAACATGTCTTGCAGCGGCATGGTGATGTTGCCCCCTTCTGAAAGAGCATCAAAAATACGCTTGGTTTCTTCCCTGGTTGCAGGTTCGAGGTTGATATGCATATTGTTCCCTGGTGTAAGTGTAAAGCCCATTTCCTTCGGAGCGTCGGTGGCCATAAGTATTACGCCGCCTATTAAAGGTAGTTCAGCGTGAAGGACCATATGTTTGATATTCTCTGCTACCGGCGGATTACCTGCTTCAGCCGGTATGTCGCCAAAACGCTGGATGCCGTTAACAAATGTGGTATTGAATACAGATTTGTAGAAGCTCAGGGCTTCCTCTGTATTACCGGGGAAGTTGACGTAGAATGACGTTCTTGCTTTATTATTGGGTTTCTTCTGCTTTCTCAGATAAAACTGTGACTTAATGTAGGCGTCGAGATTTTCAAGTCCGGCAGTAAATCCTTCTTTAAAGCCCATTGTGAGTAGCGATTCAAGGTCTGCCAGTTCGTTGAACTGTAATTCGACATTTACGACAGTGCTTTCATCCGCATGACTATTGAATTTGTTTTCCCACTGAACGCGGGGTTTACTGTCATTGATCTCTCCGTTTTCATTGCAGAAGGCGTCAATTCCAGCGAAGCTTTTCTCAGGATGGACGGATGCGTAATCAAATACAGCCCAATGTTTATCTCCCTCGGGGCCAATCATTGCGTACAGCCATCTGCCTCCTTCTCTGAAGTCAAGAGATTTGGTTTCTGCCCTGTAAGGCTTTGGTGCCCACCATTGGTCAAGAATCTCTGCTTCTGTCCAGGCTGCCCAAACCAGGTCAACGGGTGCATTGAAAGAACGGTCTACTTTGATTTTGTTATTGACTTTGTCTACAACAAAATCAAAAAGGATTGCTTTGTTCATTTCTTATTTTTTTGGAGGTTCGATAATACATCGTCAAGTTGATCAAACCGGGTTTCCCACAGCTTCCGGAACTGCTCCAGCCATTTGTCAATTTCCTTCATCTTCTGGATTTCAAGGTGATAAAAGATCTCTCTTCCCTGGTGTTCCTGTTTCAATAGCTCACATTCCGTCAGGATGCGCAGGTGTTTGGAGATGGCTTGCCGGGTCGTATCAAAATGCTCGGCTATACCGTTGGGGGTCATAGCCTGCATGGCAAGTAATGCGATAATAGCTCTCCTGGTAGGGTCTGCTATGGCTTGGAATATATCTCTTCTCATGTTAGCTATGCTTTAAGAAACCGGTTGGTTGCAAATATATATGCAACCGTTTGTTTTCGCAAATTTATTTCTGCTGATCTTATCTACCGTTGTTTTAATCAGATTTTAATCCAGGAAGCCTATTTTTGCTTTTTGCTGTCTTCCGGAAGGAAGGGATCAGGATTGTTGATTAAAAGCGTATTATAGATGGCAAGTGTTCTATTAGTTGAAGATGATCCGCAGGTAATCGCCTTTATCAAAAAAGGGCTTAATGAACATTCCTTTAATGTTACCGCTGCCAGCAAAGGCTACGATGGCATTGAAGAAGCGATGTCTGCTCCCTATGATATTATTATTCTTGATATTATGCTACCGGATATTTCTGGTTTGCAGGTGTGTCAGTTGCTGCGTCAGCGGAAGAATATATCACCGATTATCATCCTTAGCGCCCTGGATAGCTCGCTGGAGAAAGTAGAAGGTCTAAAGGCTGGTGCGGATGACTATCTTAGCAAACCTTTCCTGTTTGAGGAACTGCTTGCAAGGATAGAAGCACAGCTCAGGCGTGTGGACTTTGTAAAAGGCATTACCAACCTCCATTCCTATGGGGGTGTTACTATTAATACAGACGAGAAGACGGCTTTCAGGGACGGCATCAAACTGGAGCTGTCTCCACTTGAGTACAAATTACTACTGTACCTGATGCGCAACCGCGAGAAAGCGCTTGCCAGGATACGTATTGCGCAATCGGTCTGGAATATGGACTTTGAATCCAATACGAATATTGTAGATGTGTATATTAACTTCCTGCGTAAGAAGATTGACAAAGGTTTCAGTGAACCTTTGATTCATACGGTAAAAGGGACAGGTTACATGTTCAAACAAATGTAAATGAGTCTCAGAAGAAAACTTTCTCTTAGGTCCGGCTTACTGTTTTTCCTCACTACGCTGATCATTACAGTTGGTACCTACCAGCTTTTCCGGTATGCCATCGAGCAGGCTTACCGGCAGAAGCTGTTAGGTATTGCCATGTTGTCTGCGCACTTCTACCTGGAAAAGGACGAGGTGAATGAAGTTATTCATAAGTCCATCGAGAAAGAGTTCAAAAAGATCTCTGATGAGGCCATCCGGTTATATCGTACCGACAGCACCATATACATAGATGATTCTATCAGGTTCAAAGCGCCTGACGAGGTCATTGCTGAGACTATTGCCAATGGGAAAGTCTTCTTCAAAGTAGGGAAGCGCTACTTCCTGTCCCTGCTCTATAAAGATAACGAGGGCGACTTCGTGATTATGGTATCCGGCTTGAATAAGCCTGGTCAGGAGCAGATGTTACTACTGCAGAAGATGCTGCTATTGGCCGGCCTCGCCGGAATGACGGTACACGTGGTACTATCTGTGGTTCTTGCCCGGCGCACGTTCAGGCCTTTTTATCACCTGATAGAGCAGGTCAGGTCAATCCGGGAGAATGACCTGCATGTGCGGCTCAACTATCCCTCCGGAAATGAAGATGAGATCAAGGCGCTGATCAATGAATTTAACTATCTGCTCAGCCGTATTGAGTCCAGTGTAAAAGTACAGCGCAACTTTCTGAAGAATGCCACGCATGAAATCAAGACCCCGCTGGCTATAATCATTGGTGATATCGAAGTGGCGCTTCAAAGCAGCCGTACCAATGAAGAATATGTGTCTCTCCTGGATTCCCTTAAAAGAAATGCATTACATCTCAGGTCTATCCTGAATAGCCTGATGACGCTGTCTCATATCGAAGTGACATCCGCGGAACTGATCACGGTGTTTCGTATAGACGAAATCATCTGGCAGGTGGTGGAAAAGAAAATGATCGAGTACCGGGACCGGAAGATTAATGTAGCATTTGACGCCGGACTAGACTCAAACGAAGACCTATTGTCAGTAAAGGGCAACAGGGACCTGATCTTCATAGCCATTAATAATATTGTAGACAATGCCCTTAAATACTCTGATGCGCCCGTAGATATCAAAATAGACGCTACAACGGCACCGTTGAATATCCGTATCATCGATCATGGTATGGGTATCCCGCAGGACCAGTTTGAAGCGATATTTGACATGTTTTACCGCGTGCCGGAAAGCCGTCGTATACCTGGTCACGGTATCGGCCTCTATCTCACAAAACAGATCCTTTTACTGAGCAATATTGCCATCAAGCTGGATAGTGAACCTGGCAAAGGCACAGTATTTACACTCCGCTTTCCGTGACCGCTTTAATCGAATTTTAATCTGCCTTAAAAAGGCCATTAATCTGCCTGGGATACTTTCGCATAAAAATCAGTGAAGTGACTGAATTGCTTATGCGAAGATTTATTGTCATTATTATCTTATCCGGGTTGTCCTTCAGCTGTCTTGCAGCCACACCACAGGATACACTTTATTACACCAGCGATCACATTGAGAAGGTTTTCCTTGAAAATAATCTCCTGCTCCTGGCTGAAAAGCTGAATGTAGATCAGGCGCAGGCCCGGGTAATACAAGCCGGTGCCTGGCCGAATCCTACTTTCACACTGGATGAGATACAGGTCTATAAAAATAGCACTACTGATCAGATTCCTCCGTTGTTTGGCAACTTCTGGAGAGACCGTAACGTGGCGGCCCAGCTCGAACAGCTGATCTTCACCGCACGCAAGCGCAGGAAGAATATCACCCTGGCCGCTGATAGCAAGGAAATGGCAGAAACAGTGCTGAAAGACCTGTTACTGACGCTGAAGACTGAATTAAGACAAACCGTAGCGGATGTGTTCTATATCCAGCAGGTACGTGATAGCTGGTACGTGCAGCTCGAAGAGATTGGAAAGCTGGTTCGCGCTCATCAGAGTCAGTATAGCACAGGGTATATATCGGAAGCGGAATTACTCAGGCTGAAAGCATTAGAAGTATCATTACACAGCAGCATTATCGAATTAGAGGAAGAGATGTCTGAAAAACAGAATAGTCTCAGAAATCTCCTGTTTATCCCGCCTACCAGCCACCTGGTCGTAACTGATACACTTGCTGTCAACAAACCCGCGGCTATAGTGGCACACCATTCACTGGCAGACCTGCTGAAGCTGTCAGAACAAAACTCCCAGTTAAAAATTACCCAGTCTCAGTTAAAGGTAAGCGAGTCACAGCTGGCGGTTGAGAAAGCCAATGCAGTACCTAATATTTCACTGATTGCCAGTTACGACAGAAACGGTAGTGTGATGCGCGACTTCGTAGGCGTAGGTGTATCTATGGATCTGCCTTTCTTCGACCGCAATAAGGGTAATATAAGGGCAGCCCAATATGCAGTGTCCCAAAGTCACCTGCTGGAGAAAAATAAGCGCTCGGAAGTGCAGAATGCTATAGCCAGGGCGTGGAATGACCTGCGACTGTTCACCAACCTGTATGAGAAGATCGATAAGCATTACATCAGCAGGATAGATACCATCACATTTGCTATCAGTAAGAATTTTGCACAACATAATATCAGTCTGCTGGAGTTCCTGGACTACTATGAATCCTTCCGGGAAAGCAAGCAGCAGTATTATCAGGCAATCAGAAACATTATCAATAAAAAAGCAGAGCTGAACTACCTGACAGGAGAGGAGCTTTAAATATATACTATGAATAAATTAAGTCGCTGGATATCACTGGGCGTATTTACAGGGCTCGCCGCCTGTGCCGGCAAGGGGCAACATCCGGAAACTGCCCAACATACCTTTTGTCCCGACAGTATTAAAGGTGACCTGCGGTTTGATACTGCACGGACCAGGCCTATTACAGAAAGTATCCATCTGACGGGCAGAGTACAGGCTAATCCGGACAATGTAGTCGCTTTTAAGAGCCTGTTCAGCGGAATTGTGGTAAAAACATTCTTTTCCCTGGGAGATTATGTAAAGAAAGGACAGCTGCTGGCGGAAGTACGCAGTACTGAGTTCAGCGCACTGAATGCGGACCTGCGCAGTGTGGAGTCGAGGATGGAAGTAGCCCAGACCAAACTAAAGGCCGTACAGGCTATGTTCAAAGATCATATCGCGTCGCAGAAAGATCTGAGTGAAGCGCAGAGCGAGTATGATGTGCTGAATGCAGAAAAACAGAAGATCAGGAGTAATCAGCAGTTGTTCAGCGCAAGTGCCTCCAAAGATGTATTTCAGCTGAAAGCGCCGGCCAGTGGTTATGTCACTTCCAAACTTATTACCGGCGGCATGCAGATTACCCAGGAAAGTGACGCGCCGCTATTCACGATCTCTGATATTGACGAGGTATGGGTGATGGCCAATGTATACTCTTCTGATATCAGGCATGTGGAGCAGGGTACACCGGTAGAGATCCGTATTACGGCAAGACCGGACGAGGTATTCCATGGTGAGATAGCGACTGTTTCCAAGATGCTGGATGAGGATACAAAGGTGTTCAAGGCAAGGATTGTATTACGCAATACCGGGCTTAAACTTAACCCGGGCATGCTGGCAGATATTACCGTGTTGAAATCGGCCGGCAGGACAGCGGTGGAAGTACCAGTATCGTCTATCGTCTTTTCAGAAAACGAGAACTATGTGGTCATATATAAAGGGAATTGTGAGGCGGAGATCCGGAAGATAGCAATTGCGTCACGTAATCATGATACTGCATTTGTAGGGGAAGGTTTACAGGAAGGTGAGGTGATCGTGTCCAGGAACCAGCTTCTTCTTTTTAATCAACTGAGCAACTAGGCAGGAAGATACTTCCGGTCTGCAGTTGCAGATGTTATTCAATACAACAACAGAGATGCATAAAATTGTCGGAAAGATTGTTTCCTTTTCGCTGAGGAACTCGCTTGTCATATTCTTCTTAACTGCTGTCATCCTTGCGGGTGGTATCATCAGTTATCTCCATACACCTATCGAAGCTTTTCCTGACGTTACCAATACCAGGGCCAGGATTATTACCCAATGGCCAGGACGGAGCGCCGAGGAAATAGAGAAATTTGTCACCCTCCCCGTGATGCGGGAAATGAATACTATCCCGCAGAAACAGTCAGTAAGGTCTATCTCGCTGTTCGGCCTATCGGTCGTGACCGTGACCTTTGAAGATCAGGTAACGGACTTTTACGCCCAGCAGTACGCTTCCAACAGGATCAACAAGGTAGAGCTGCCCGAGGGTGCTTCGGCAGAAATTGAGCCTCCCTATGGTGCTACCGGCGAAATTTTCCGGTATGTGATCAAAAGCAAGAGACCTATTAAAGAACTGACTGCTATCCAGGAATGGACCATTGAGCGTGAACTGCTCGCTGTACCTGGCGTAGCGGATGTAATTACTTTCGGTGGAGAAGAGAAGATCTATGAGATCAGGATCAACCCGTCCGAGCTGGCCAACTTCGGCCTGTCACCACTGGACGTATTTGAAGCGGTGGGTAAGAGTAATGTGAACGTCGGCGGAGATGTAATTGAAAAGGGCGACCAGGCATACGTGGTACGAGGGGTTGGCCTGCTGGAAAAGATAGAAGATATTGAGAATATCCTCATAGAGGTGAAAGACAATGTGCCTGTCCTTGTTAAACACGTGGCACAGGTGGAAGTTGCTGCCAAACCGAGACTCGGGAAGGTAGGCCTTCAGGAAGACGACGACCTGGTACAGGGCATTGTAGTTATGTTAAGGGGCGAAAACCCCAGCGAGGTGATAGAGAACCTGAAAACAAAGATCGCCGACCTCAATGGCAGAATACTGCCGGAGGATGTCAGAATGGTGCCGTTTATTGACCGTTCGGAACTGGTAAATACTACCGTCAAGACGGTTACCAAAAACCTGATAGAAGGGGTGTTGCTGGTATCACTGATTGTGTTCATCTTCCTGTACGACTGGCGCACGACTATCATTGTTTCATCCGTCATTCCGCTGTCCTTCCTGTTTGCACTGATTATGCTCCGGATACAAGGACTGCCGGCCAACCTGATCTCAATGGGTTCGCTGGACTTCGGTCTGCTACTTGAGGGCACACTGGTGATAGTGGAAACCGTATTTGTAGCAATGGCCACCCTGTCACACACTATTGGTACAGAGCGATTTAACAAGATGAGTAAACTGGGGCTGATCAGGAAGAGCGCCAGTGCAGTGGCTACCTATATATTCTTTGCCCTGCTGATACTGATCACGGCATTGCTGCCTATCTTCTCTTTCCAGAAGGTAGAGGGCAAGATGTTCTCCCCATTGGCCTTTACATTGGGCTACGCGTTACTGGGATCTCTTATACTCAGCCTGACTTACGTACCAGCCATGTGTAAAGTGCTGCTGGTTAAGAACATTGAGGAGCGGGAAAATAAAATATCTGCCTTCTTCCGGAAGCATCTCTTCAACTTGTACACTGTCAGTACTAAATACAAGAAGCTGACCCTTGCCATATTCTTGCTCGTATTGGCTGTTTGTATCGGCCGGTTCTGCTTCTATGGCTCTGAGTTCCTGCCAAAGCTGAATGAAGGTTCAATTTATGTGCGGGCTACCTTCCCGAATAGTGTCAATCTCAATGAAACATCCCGGCTGGCTACCGAAATCAGAAAGAAGATCAGCGCATTTGAGGAAGTGAAATTTGTACTCAACCAGGTAGGACGGCCCAGCGATGGTACGGAACCAACTGGCTTCTTTAATATTGAGTTTCATATCCAGTTACATCCTGAAAAGGAATGGAAACATCATATCTCCAAAGATGAACTGATCGGTCAACTGAGGAAGATGCTGGAGGCTTATCCAGGGGTAGTATTTGCCTTTAGTCAGCCAATACAGGATAACGTAGAGGAATATGTGGCCGGTGTCAAAAGCGCTTCTGTCATTAAGATATTCGGCGACGACCTGGTAGAGCTGGAACAGTATGCGGGACAGGTAGCCGATGTGATAAAGAAGGTAGATGGTATCGAGGATGTTAATGTGTTTAAGAATATGGGCCTGCCTGAACTTCGTATAAAACTGCATGACCATGATATGGCCAGGTATGGGGTTGATATTGCTGATGCGCAGGCAGTAATTGAGATGGCTATCGGTGGTCGTTCAGCTACTACCTTCTATGAAAGTGAACGCATGTTCGATGTAAGGCTGCGGTTTGCCAAGGCTTACCGCGACGACGAGAAGAAGATAGGAGACATCCTGATTCCTTCCAAGAACAGGCAGGATCAGGTACCGCTGCGGGATATTGCAACCATTTCCTACGTTACCGGACCGGCATTTATCTACCGGGAAGGTGGTAGTCGCTACATAGCCGTAGGTTTTGCGGTAGAAGGCCGCGACCTGGGTAGTACAATTGCTGAAGCACAATCAGTCGTTGCGAAAGAGATCAAATTACCTGCTTATAACAAAGTGGAGTGGGCCGGAGAATTTGAAAGCAAGGAAAGGGCTACCCGGCAGCTGCTGGTTATCGTGCCGGTGTCATTACTGCTGATCATGTTCCTGCTGTATGTCAACTTCCAGGGTAATATGAAAGATATGCTCATATCGTCCGTGACACTGCCGTTTGCATTTATCGGCGGTTTTATTTCCCTGTGGGTCACCAATACCACTTTTGGTATCTCCGCAGGTATCGGATTCATCATCCTGTTTGGTGTGGCCACCATTGATGGTATAGTGCTGATAGGAGTGATGCGGGACAACCTACGCAAGCGGATGCCGCTACGGGAAGCAATATCGTCTGGTGTTTACTCCAGGATCCGGCCGATTGTAATGATTGCCTTAATGGGATCCCTGGGACTGCTGCCAGCCGCATTGTCTAATGGTATGGGATCAGAGGTACAGAAACCATTGGCTATTATGATTGTCGGTGGATTGATCATCTGTATGCTGTTGTCCGTCACGTTGCTGCCACAGTTATTCTACTGGGCGTACCGGAAAGAAGTAAAAAAATAACAATGATATAGTACGGGATAAATACAGACAGCTGAATTTATCCTACAATAGAGACAAAAGAGGGTCTTTAGAAGGATTATCGTGATTCTGTGAATTACCGGGAGGTGTCTACCTCCCGGTTTTATATTTTAGGCTGATTAGCCAATGATCTAATTAAGAGCGTTACATTACTCACACAGTGCATTTGCGAATTGTCTGGTCTTATACGCTTCCAATAGTTTGCCGGCGATGTCTATATCTCTTGTGGCGGTACCATCTTCCGGAATATCCTGCTGGTCTTCCAGGTAACGGATCACCTTTCCATCTTTCACATACAAGCGATGTTCGATTTTTGAGGCATGACCATCTGCAGACTCGCCCTCGATCAAATCGTAGCTGAATATGAACTTGCCTGACTGGTAATAGAACTCCTTCTTCCAGCTGCCATCGCCGACACTACCTGATTCTATTATTTTAACGATCTCCTTTCCTTTAAAGAAGTATTGTACCACTCCTCCGTCAGCACACGCTGCTGCTTCATATGTAAATTCCTCCTTGCGTAGCTGCATGGCGTTAATCTGCTTAAATGCGGCCCGGATATTGGCAATGTCAGCCGGGTTGGCTGTAGATGCTGCGCTGGCTGACTGGCCTTTCCGCTGGGCGGCAGCTGTCAGGCAGGAAAAGCTTAAGGCCGCCGCCAGCACTACAGGAATAAGGTTTTTTCTGCTCATTTCAGGCAAATAATATGTTGAATATGAAGATACGGACTCCCCGTATGCTACCGCTGGCTGTTCAGCTTCCTTCTGGCTGTCAGATATCTCCGGACAGGGGTATCATATGCTGCCATAGCCAGGTAGGCCAATCCGATGAGGAGGATTACTCCGCCAATGATGATCAATGTTACCTGTCCGGTACCAGGTTGATACTTCGCATAATACCCGCCAAAGGCCCACATTACTGCATAATGTGTCATATATAAGGGGTAGGATATCTTGCCTGCAAAGCTGCATATAGACTGAATACCGCTGCCGGCTGGTGTACCTGCGCCTAATGCGATCAGGAAGGGAAACCAGGCAATCACGATAATCAGTTCTGTGAGCCAGGCCATATTTGTCCAGGGCATCAAAAGCGCACAGAGCAGCAGTAGGGTAGTACCCGCAAAGCCTAGTTTATTGGTAATGATTAATTTATACCGGTATACCAGCATTCCTGCCAGGAAAGAGTACGATAGGCGTGCGCCTCCATGCCACCAGTTGTCTTTGCTCCATCCCCCCAGCAAATTGCCGGCAGTATACCCGATATAGCTGAGCCATACCGCTGAGATAACCGCCAATACCAATAGTATTCTTTTGTTAAGTCGCCAGAGGATTGCTCCGTAAACAATACTCGCTACATATTCCCAGAACAACGACCAACCCGGGGCATTAAGTCCGAAAAGATTGAAGGCCCGCTCGCTCATTACCGGAAAAGGAACCATAAGCAGGGAGGTAAGTATTACCAATGCCAGCTTACCAGCACTATAACCGGTAGGAAAACCCGTAAAAGGGTCAAAAAGGAAGGCAAGCAACCCCAGTACCGTACCCAATACTACGAGTGGGTGCAGCCTGATAACTCTTGAGATAAAGAACTCCCGGAATCCCATTTTCTCTATCCGGTTGTCATACGCATAAGCGATAACAAAACCGCTCAGACAGAAGAAAAAGTCTACTGCAAGGAAGCCATGAGCAGCGAAGTTCTTACTAAAGTCTGTATAAACGATTTCCATAAAATGGAAAAAAACGACTACAATGGCCGCAATGCCTCTGAGTCCGTCGAGTACTTCAAAATGTTGTTTTGTCTGTAATAATTGTTGTTGTTGATGACCTGTTTCTGCGATAGCGCCTGTTTGCATGACAATATTTAAGCGTGAAGCTTGAAAAATAGTCATCCTTTTTAATATATCCAAGCGTCACTGGGCCTATGGTGGTGATAGGCGTTGAACGGTATAGCTGCCGGGTATTTAATACCTGGCGGTTAAAAGAAGAAGGCCTGGACATATAATCTACAGGCCTTCTTTATCTGTTATCAGCTGCTCGTCAGCCGAGTTTCTCCCTGAAGAAGTCAACTGTACGCTGCCAGGCCAGTTCGGCCGCTGCCTTATCGTACCTGGGGGTGGTATCATTATGAAAGCCGTGGTTGACACCCGGGTACATGTACGCGGTGTATGCCTTATGATGTTCCTTCAGCGCACTTTCATATGCGGGCCAGCCTTCGTTTACCCGTGTATCCAGTTCTGCATAATGCAGCTGTAGAGGCGCTTTGATAGCTGGTACATCCTCTTTGGCCGGCTGACCGCCATAGAACGGTACTGCGGCAGCCAGTTCGGGTACACGCACGGCCATCATATTGGCAATCCATCCACCGAAACAGAAACCCACGACTCCGATTTTACCGTTACAGTCTTTATGCTCCTTCAGGTAAGTATAGGCGGCTATAAAGTCTTCCAGCATTTCATTCCGGTCTCTTTTACTCTGTAGCTCCCTGCCCTGATCGTCCGTACCGGGGTAGCCCCCCAGCGGTGTCAGGGCATCCGGTGCAATAGAAATAAATCCGGCAAGTGCTGCTCTTCTGGCTACATCTTCTATATGCGGATTTAAACCCCTGTTCTCATGCACAACAATTATCCCTCCCATTTTGCCTTTCGCATCGGCAGGCCTGGACAATAGCGCTTTGATATTACCGCCGCCTTTGGGTGAGTTATAATTAACATAAGACGAATCCAGCCTGGGATCGTTGGCCTTTATCTGAACAGCATTGTTATAATCCGGCATCAGGAAACTCATTAGCGCAGGTAGCGTCATGCTGCCAACCGCATATACAGACAGCTTTTCCATAAATTCGCGTCTGCTTACCCTGCTATGCGCGTAGTCATCATACAGGTCGAACACCTCCTGTTTGATGTCCTCCTTTTTAATTGCTCCGTTGTTCATAATATCTGGGTTTGTCTTAAAGATAAATATTCTACTGTTCAATGTTACAGATGATATTGTGTACCTTATCCAGGATATTTACCCTTCCAGGACTGTTACCATTCAGTTAGGAACGATAGTTGTAGTGAGGGTAGGCCCGATTGTGCTGCTGCAGAATGATTTGCAATCATTTGGCGATGTGTGTGTTTCTGAGATATTGATTATCAACCAAGTATTAGTATAAGTCACCTTACCTGAATAGGGTATTACCTGAAATAGTTTATATGAAGTTCCGTTACGACATTAATGCCCTCCGGGCGATAGCTGTATTGTCTGTGCTCTTTTTTCACTTCGGTGTCAGCAGATTTGAGGGTGGATTCTCCGGAGTGGATGTGTTCTTTGTGATCTCTGGATACCTGATGACCCGCATTATCAGCGGATCATTGCAACAACATACCTTCACCTTAACCGACTTTTACGGAAAGCGTATCAAAAGGATCATCCCGGCCTTACTGGTACTGGTGGGCATACTGACTGTGCTTACGTTTTTCATTACTTTTCCTGTTGATTACCGCGAGACGGCAAAGAATAGCGTGAGCAGCCTGCTATTTATCTCCAATATAGTATACTGGAGAAACTCCAACTACTTTGCCCCAGCTTCTGATACCAACATCCTGTTGCATACCTGGTCACTCTCTGTAGAATGGCAGTTCTACCTGATTTATCCTATTATACTCCGGTGGCTGCATAAAGTAGTTACCGACAGCAAAAAGTACCTGCTGGTGTTCGTCGGACTGACTGCCTTACTCACAGTCGGCTCCTTTCTTTTTACACAATATGATGCTACCGCGTCATTCTATTTACTGCCTTCCCGCGCCTGGGAAATGATGATAGGGGGAATTGCCTTCTACCTGGAAGGCCGTATCCAAGATCGGAAGAAACGGATACCGCTTGCCCTTATAGGGTATGCCATCATCCTGTACTCGATCCTATTCATCAAGAAAGGAACTGCCTGGCCGGGTGTATTAACCCTGCTGCCGGTCATAGGTACATTCATGGTGCTGATCGCTGACTGGAATGAGCTGAAGCCTGTGAGGATGGGCATTATCCAGTTCTTTGGAAGAATATCCTATTCATTGTACCTGTGGCACTGGCCGGTGATTGTGTTTGCTACCTACTTCGGTATTGTCAGAAACAAAACTACCCTGCTGATCTTTGTCGCTATTGCTATAGGACTGGCTTACCTTTCCTATAGATTCATTGAAACGCTTCATTATAAGCAGAACAAGCGTATCCTGTTTGCTACCGCGGCAATGTCGGCTATCATTCTGGTATGTATGATGACCGACGCCAATAGTTTTCTGTTTAAAGAGAAAAGCCAGGAACTGGCTGCCTACGAGCAGCTGCATGAAGATGAGAAAGGCGCGATGTTCAGGCAGGATACCTGCTTTATCATGATCGGTAGTGGGAAAAAGTATAACAAGGAACACTGCCTTTGCCTGAGCGATACGGTAAAGAACGTCTTGCTGATAGGAGACAGCCACGCTGCCCAGCTTTGGGGTGCCTTGTCAGACAATCTGCGTCACCGCGGTATCCTGTTAAGTCAGGCTACCGGCAGTAGCTGTGTACCTGTTATCAGAAAGAACGTTCCTGGTCATTGTGATGATGTGATCAATTACGTTTACAAAGACTATATAGCGCAGCATGCCGCGGAAATAGACGGCGTAATTATCACAGCCAACTGGGTAAATGAAGTGAACAATAGCCAGGCGCTGATGAAAGATCTGCAAAGTACCCTGCAGTTCCTCAAAGAACATCACCTCAACGTGATGCTGATAGGACAGAATGAGACCTACACTATGAGCTATCCTTATATCGCTGCCTGGGAAAGTGAACTGGAAAGACCGCTCACCAGGAAATTCCGCACGCCACAGTCAGAACAGATCAATACCTTCCTGAAATCCAGTCTGCCGTCGCTCTATGTAGACGTCTTTAATAAAGACAGCGTACCTGCCGTGTCGCCCGCTAATGTGCCATATATGTTTGATGAGCACCATGTCACTCCGTATGGGGCCACCCTGCTGGTAAACCGTGTCTTCACCGATCCTATTGCTGTCAGATTCCTGCAGGAAGTGTACAATCATAAGCGTAGTTAAGACACTTATTATAACTTAAACTCAGTTCCCACGCCACCTACTACATATTTTGCCTAAGAGAAAAAAGGTTTGCTGAATAGAAAAAATCCTTATTTTAACGGCAAAAGAATGCAGTATAATGCGGTGGACAATGATGTTATGGCTTTGCCTTGCAGTAAGCGCGCTGTTTGCTGCCGGTGAACCACTGAAGAATATCAGTATAGAGAACGGCCTTTCCAACAACGCTGTATTGAATGTTTACCAGGATTATAAGGGCTTCATGTGGTTTGGTACCTATGATGGCCTTAACCGTTATGATGGCTATAAATTTAAGATCTACAGAAACAAGATAGGTGATTCCACATCCCTGATCGATAATGGAATCTACTCGGTTGACGGAGATACCGACCACCGCCTGTGGATCGGTGGCCGGAAAGGTATCAGCGTATTCAATCCTGTTAATGAACACTTCTCCATGGCAACATTTGCCAATGGAGCTCCTGTGCGTGGCAACATCCATATTATCAAAGCTGGCAACAGCGGACTCGTACTGGTCGGTTCCGAAAACAGCGGATTGCTTCGCTTTCAGGGGCAGCTGAATACCGGTAAACAAATACCACTGAACAACAGCACCAGCTACGAAGTAACTGCTATCGATTTCACTCCCGACAAAACAGCCGCCTTCGTTTTTGTCCAGCATGTAGGTCTTTGCCGCTACGATTGCAGCAAAGGTACGCTGACCGTTATCAGCAGAGAACGGACACAGGGCAACTGCCTCCGCTTTGATAAAAAAGGTATGCTCTGGCTGGGAACAGACCAGGGGCTTTTCAGCTATAACGGCGCATGGTCTGCCAATTACCTGGAAGAGAACAGTAAAATAGTTAATCTCTGCGCTGACCAGCAAGGCGCAATATGGGCAGGTTCTGATGGACATGGTATCTTTATTGCCAGGGATGGAAAAGCGGCACATAGCCAGCAGGCGCTGACCAGCAACGCGGTATACTCTATCTGCGAAGACCGGCAGGGCCGTAAATGGATCGGTACGCTCAGAGGCGGTGTAAATATTATTGACAACCGCCGCCACCTTTTTGAGCACCAGGCATTCACCGGTACTGTCGATAACTTCATCCTGTCCTTCTGCGAAGGAAAAGACCGTAGTGTATGGATAGGCACTGACGGGGGTGGATTGAAACACTGGGACCGGGACAAAAATATCTTCCGTATCTACAAGTATAATCCGGCTACTCCCGGCGCTATCAGCAGTAATTTTATAACCAGCATGGTGCAGGATGCACAGGGCGACCTATGGATTGCTACCTGGTTCGGAGGCCTGAACAGGTACAACCGGCAGCGCGATGCTTTCGAGCATTTCAACTGTATCAATCCCCTCACGCACGCTGAGGAGAACAATGTATGGATCATCTACGAAGACCGCCGCAAACAACTGTGGGCCAGCACCACCAACAACGGTACGCTATACCTGTTTGACCGGACTACTAACTCCTTCGAGCTCTTTGATCAGAGCCTGATCAATATGCAGTGCCTTGCTGAAGATTCCAAAGGAAACATGTGGGGAGGCAACTATTCCTCGCTCATCCGGATAGACCGCGACCATCGCCGGCACAAAGTCATCCCTGTGGGCTACACCGTAAGGGCCATCCATGAAGATAAACGGGGAAACCTCTGGGTAGGAACGGAGGGCGGCGGGTTGCTGCTGGTGAATGGGGCTACTGGTACCTTTACCCGCTTCACCGAGGCAAACGGACTACCCAGCAACACCATCCTTCGCCTGCTTGAAGATGATAAAGGCTACCTCTGGATGAGTACCTTCAATGGATTGGCACAGTTTGATCCCCAACAGCATACTTCCCGTAATTTCTCCCAGTCCGACGGCCTGCAGAGTAACCAGTTTGCATACAACGCGGCCATGAAGCTGCGCTCCGGTGAATTTCTCTTCGGCGGCATCAAAGGTTTCAATGTCTTCCATCCTGATAGCATCTTTGAACGCAGCAGCTTCGCCCCGGTATTCCTGACAGGTATCCGGATTAATAACAGCCCGGTAGAGCAGCAACCCGACCTGGTCTCCGAACGTACGCTGGAAAATATTGAAGCTGTTACCATTCCATATAACAAAGCGGCCATCTCCCTAGATTTCGTGTCCCTGGAGTATACTTCCCCTGATAAAATCAGCTATGCCTACCTACTCGAAGGATGGGATAAAAACTGGAATGATGCCGGCGCTGCCCGGACAGCTAACTATACCCGTCTGCAGGAAGGAAACTACACCTTCCGGGTGCGGGTCACCAATGCGGATGGTAAATGGGGCAATGATATACAATTGCTGAAAGTGATCGTGTTACCTCCCTGGTACCGCACGCCCTGGGCCTATCTTGCCTTTACGCTGCTCATCTCCCTGCTGATATATGCGTATATCAGGTATAAATCCAGGCAGGAAAGACTGAAGTATGAAATTAAGCTGGCTCACCTGGAAAGCGAGAAAGAGAAAGAACTGAACGAACGGAAGCTTTCATTCTTTACCAATATCTCTCATGAGTTCAGAACGCCGCTGACACTGATTATCAACCCTTTAAAAGAACTGAAAGATAATGAGAAACTAGGTGTTGTATACCGTAATGCCCGCCGCTTGCTCAGTCTTGTAGACCAGTTACTGCTCTTCCGCAAGGCCGGCAACGAGGAACTGAAAGTTGGCCGGCTGGATATAATAGCCCTATGTAATGAGGTCTTCCTCTGCTTCACCCAACAGGCAGCCGCCAGGAATATCCGGTACCAGTTTCTTACCGCTGCTCCTGCGGCAGATATCTACGCCAACTACGAACAGATCGAGATTGCGCTATTCAACCTGCTGTCCAACGCCTTCAAGTTTACGCCGGACGGCGGAGCTATTTCCTGCGAAGTAAGCTGCTCAGCCGCCGAAGTGAAGGTGACCGTCACAGATACCGGCGCGGGTATTCCTGCGGAACAACAAGGCAAGATCTTCGACAAATTCCAGCAGGGCGATAGTAAACAGGCCGGCTTCGGGATCGGTCTTTACCTGGTCAGACAGTTTGTAGAAAATCATCAAGGAACGGTATCCTTCCAGAGTACAATAGGAAAGGGTACCACCTTTTCTATTCACCTGCTAACCGGCAACGCTCATTTTGACCCTGGTCAGTTACTGGAAGAAACTCTAAAGAAATCGGCTATCCTGGACGAGCTGATAGAAGAAGTATATAATAAACCGGTGAAGCCTGCGGCTAATGAGGAAATGATCACCGAAAAGAAGACCGTCCTGCTCATCGATGACAATGCCGAGATCAGGGAATACCTGCGGCAGCTGTTTACCGGCAAATATATCGTATATGAAGCCGAAAACGGGAATGACGGTTATGCGGCGGTGGAAAAATACAGCCCTGACCTGGTGATCAGCGACGTACATATGGAAGGTATGGACGGACTGACCCTGTGCCGTAAGATCAAAGAAACCGAAGCCTTTGGCCATATCCCGGTTATCCTCCTTACCTCCGCTTCTTCTCCTGCTGCAAGACTGGAAGGTATTGAAGGAGGAGCCGACGACTATATTACCAAACCATTCGATAACGAACTGCTATTGGTAAAGGTGCAGACGATTATCAAAAACCGCAACCTGCTCAGGGAATACTTTCTGGAAAGGATCACGCTGAAACGGAGCGACCTGAAAGTTCCTGCCGAATACCAGGACTTTCTGAAGAAATGTATTGAAATAGTAGAAGCCAACCTGGGAAACGACGATTTCTCTATCAAAACCTTCACGCAGGCCATCGGTATGAGCCACTCCAGCCTGTATAAAAAAGTAAAATCTATCTCCGGCCAGACCATCAACGCCTTTATCCGCTCCATCCGGCTGAGAAAAGCAGCGGTTTTAATGCTCAAAGAGAATTATACCGTCAATCAGGCCGCCTTCCAGGTGGGAATTGGGGATATTAAATACTTCCGGGAACAGTTTTTTAAGCTGTTTGGTATGAACCCGTCAGAGTATGTCAGGAAATACCGGCACTCCTTTAACGAGGACCTGACCATCATCAGATCCGAGGGTTGAAAAAAGGGGGTAAAATATGAATATACCCCCTTTTTTAAGTGATTTACCCCCTCAATCAGTCACTTTTATCCCCCTAATTTACGCTTACAAATACCACGTAAACACAGTACAACCAACTATCTGTCAATTTTAAAGGAAAGTACGTTATGAAAAAATGCTTATCTATGGTAGTGACATCAGCTTCACTACGGAAATGGCTCCTTATCCTTCTCTTTTCGCTATCATTTATGCCTGAGCTGTTCGCTCAGAAATTAAGTATCGCGGGAACAGTGAACGAGGGGAAGGATGCGTTGCCAGGGGTAAGTGTCCGGGTTAAAGGGACAAACCAGGGGACACTTACAAATGAACAAGGCCGCTTTACACTGTCCGCGGCTGTGGGAGATACCCTGATCTTCCATCACATGGGTTATACATCACAGGAAGTTATCGTGAAGAGCGGGGCAGCTCTTAATGTCAGTCTCTCTACTAACAGTCAGAATCTTAACGACGTAGTCGTAGTAGGTTATGGTACACAGAAAAAGGCCACCCTCACCGGGTCCATTTCTGTGGTGAAAGGCGCTGACATCGTGAAAAGTCCGCAGCCCAACGTCTCCAATGCGCTGGCTGGCCGCTTTTCTGGTGTAATCACCAACAACAGATCCGGCGAACCAGGTTACGACGGATCCAACATCACCATCCGCGGTCTCGCTACTCCCGGTAGCAACGACGTGCTGATAGTGGTAGACGGGGTGCCCGGACAGATCGGTGGTCTGGACAGGCTCGATCCTAACGACATCGAGAGCATCAGCGTATTGAAAGACGCATCTGCGGCAGTATATGGTAGCCGTGCCGCCAACGGTGTGATCCTGGTAACTACCAAACGTGGTAAAACAGGTAAACCTGCTATCAGTTACAGCTTCAACCAGGGTTTCTCTTCTCCGACCAGACTGCCTAAAATGGCGGATGCTGCTACCTACGCGCAACTGGTCAATGAGATCCGCTATTATGGCAACCCCGCAGGTGGTATGAATCAGCTGTATTCCGATGAAGACATCCGCAAGTTCGGAGACGGTTCCGATCCGCTTAACTACCCAAATACCAACTGGCAGAAGGAAGCACTGAAAAGTGTCGCACTCCAGAACCAGCATAACCTGTCCGTAAGCGGCGGTACCGACAATGTAAGGTACTACGCTTCACTGGGTATGATCAAACAGGATGGTATCTATAGAAAAGGGGTGACTGACTATAACCAGTACAACTTCCGCTCAAATATCGATGCAGACGTTACCAAGCGGCTCAAGGTAGGTATCTACCTGTCAGGTCGTCAGGAAGAACGTATGTATCCGCAAACGGGAGCGGGCGATATCTTCCGCTCCATATACCGCGCATATCCTACGGTAGCTGCCCGTTATCCTAACGGTTTGCCTACTTCCGGTATCGAAAACAATAACCCGGTATTGCAGGTAACTGATATCGGTGGTACCAACAGAAACCCTACGCAGGTATTCAACGGTATCCTGAAAGGCGGTTACACCATCCCCGGCGTAGAAGGACTGTCGCTTGACGGTTTCCTGTCTATCGACAAATCCTGGAGCTTCTCAAAATCCTTCAGCAAACCGTATTCCGTATACCTGTATGACAAAAATGCTGATACCTATAATAAAACCATCGTAGGCGGTTCTGCTGGTGCTGCAACCCTGTCTCAGGGACAACTGAACCGCTCCCTGGTCACTTCCAACATCAAACTGAACTACGCACGCAAATTTGGCAAGCACGATATCGCTGCTTTCGTTGCGTATGAGCAGAGCAAGACCTCTCAGGACAGTATGGGTGCCTACAGGATGAACTTCCCGACTTCGGCTACGCCGGAACTGTCTCAGGGTGGCGCTGCTGCAACGGATAAAAACAACTCCGGTAACAGCTACAACTTTACCAGGAAAAGTTACTTCGGCCGCCTTGCCTATAACTACCAGGAGAAATACCTGCTGGAAGCCCAGGCGCGTATAGATGGGTCTTCTACCTTCCCTAAAGGTAACCAGTTCGGTTTCTTCCCTTCCGTATCTGCCGGATGGCGCGTATCCCAGGAAGAATGGTTTAAATCAGTACACTTCATCAATGACCTGAAGCTGAGAGGCTCCTATGGTACCCTGGGTAATGATAACGTCGGACTGTTCCAATACTACGATAACTACTCTTTCAATAACCAGTACGTGATAGGTTCCGCTATCCAGCCGGGTATTGACCTGATCAAGCTGGGTAACCCTAACATTACCTGGGAAAGAGCAAAGAAACTGGACGTTGGTATCAATGCACAGTTCCTGAACCATTTCAGCATGGAATTTATTTACTTCCAGCAGAAACGTTCTGATATCCTCGCCCTCAGAAATGCTTCTATCCCACAGATGTCCGGTATCGTAAATCCGAATGGTGGCCAGCCACTGGTGCCTTCAGAAAACCTCGGACGGGTAAACAGCAATGGTATTGAGGCCTCTCTTGGCTATAACAACAAGACGAACAGTGGTATCAACTACCATATCAACGCCAACTTTACTTACGCCAAGAGCAAGATCATCTTCCTGGATGAAGCACCAGGTACCCTGGCTTACCAGCGTATTACCGGCAGACCACTTAACACGTACCTGCTCTATAACGCAACGGGTATCTTCAGAACAGAAGACGAGCTGAATAAATATCCTCACCTGACTGGTGCGAAACTGGGAGATCTGATTTACGAAGATTACAATAATGACGGTAAGATCAATGCAGACGATGCGACCAGAACCAAGTATGGCAACATCCCGGAGATCACTTATGGTGTCGTAATGGGTATAGACTACAAAGGTATAGATCTGTCTATCGTATTTGCCGGACAATCACGCGTGAGCCAGTATGTTTTACCTGAATCCGGTACCATCGGTAACTTCTACAGCAGCTGGGCCGACAACCGCTGGAGCCCCAACAACCCGGGAGGTACCTTCCCAAGGGTAGATGAAAGAGCTTCTTCTTCTGTGAATGGTGGCCTTTACCAGAACAACTTCTGGCTGAACGACGCTTCTTTCCTGCGTCTGAAGAACGTGGAACTGGGTTATAACCTGAATCAGAACCTGTTATCCAGACTGAAATTAGCCGGTGTACGGATTTACGCCAACGCATTTAACCTGTTCACCATCACACAAGTGAAAGATTACGATCCGGAAGGTAGCAGCGGCAGCGGACAATTCTATCCGCAGCAGCGTATCGTGAATGCAGGCGTGAACGTTAAATTTTAATACGTAAAAATTCCATCGATGAAAACTAAGCACATTATTTACTCGATTATAGCCCTTGCTGGCACCACTTTAGCTTCCTGTAAGAAAGAATACCTGGACGTTGTACCGACAGACAGGGTGGCTGACGTGACTATCTTATCTGACTCTTCCCTCTTCCAGAACTATGTAATTAACCGTTACATGAGTATCAAACTCCAGGACAAAGAAGGGGAAGGCACCAATCCGGGCTTCGGCAGAGGATTTGAATATGCTATGTGGAGTTCGGTAACAGACGAATCCATGTACAACAATGACGACAATACCTGGCTGATTCAAAGAGGCCTGCTGGCACCAGAGAACACCGGTATCGCCGGCACTATCTGGGGCAGAAGCTACCGCAGCATCCGTGAGTGCAACTACGGCCTGAATAATATTATGCAGGTACAAATGAGTGAAACACTGCGTAACCGCCTGAGAGGCGAGCTGCATTTCATCCGTGGCTTCCGTTACCATGACCTGGTAAGAAACTATGGAAAGGTAGTACTGGTAGGAGATAAGGTCTACAACCTGAATGATAACATGGCCGAAGCAGACTATACCCGCTCTTCTATCAAAGAGGGTATTGACTACGCGGTGGCTGAACTGGATTCCGCTATCCAATATCTGCCGGCTACAAACGAAAGCAACTGGGGACTGGGTCGCGCAACCAAAGGAGCTGCCATGGCATTGAAGGCGCGCCTGCTGCTGTATGCTGCCAGCCCTTTATATGACGCAGGTACCTGGGCTGCGGCTGCCGCTGCTGCAAAAGCTGTCATAGATCTCGGACAATATTCCATTGCTCCTGATTATGCAAAATTATTCCTCGATGCTTCCAGCAATGAGATCATTTTCTGTCGTCAGTACGCGATCGGCGCACGTCACGTATGCCTGGAAATAGCGAACGGCGCAAATGGTTACAATGGCTGGGCAGGTAATACTCCGTTGCAGAACCTTGTAGACGCTTATGAAATGAAGAGCGGTAAGCCTATCACAGATGCTACCTCCGGTTATGACGCAGCTAATCCGTATGCTAACAGAGATGCGCGCTTCTATGCCAGCATCCTCTACAACGGCGCTTCTTACAGAAACTCCACCGTACAGATCTATACGCCAGGTGGTAAAGACAGTAAAGACGGTCCTTCCAACTGGAATACCTCCAAAACAGGCTACTACCTGCGTAAATTTATGGACGACAGGAACCCGATTGACAACCCATGGGAAGTGGCTGGTTTGCAACCCTGGATCTATATGCGCTACGCAGAAGTACTGCTGAACTATGCAGAAGCACAGAACGAAGCGGTAGGTCCTGATGGTACCGTGTACAACGCTATCAACCAGATCAGGCAACGTACCAGCGTACAGCAGCCGGCATTACCTGCTGGTCTGACGCAGGAGCAGATGCGGGAAGTGATCAGAAGAGAACGTCAGGTAGAACTGGCATTCGAAGAGCACCGCTTCTATGACGTACGCCGCTGGAAGATTGCTATGCAGACTGAAAACATACCTGCATATGGTGTGGACGTTACCCTGGTGAATGGTAGACCGGTATATACAAGAAAGGAAGCCCTGAGCGGACGGCTGTTCACCGAGAAGAACTACTTCCTGCCAATACCGAGAACAGAAATACTGGCTACTAACAACAAATTGGAACAAACCTCCGGATACTAAGCATGAGAAGACTGATTATGCCGGTGTTGATGGTATTTGCATACATGAAAACTGCGGTGGGTCAGACCACCGCAGTTCATGTATGCCTCGACCCGGGAACGACTTACCAGACGATTGACAATTTCAGCGCGTCTGATGCCTGGTCTGTGCAGTTTGTTGGCAACTGGCCAGAGCAGAAAAGAAATGCGATGGCCGATTGGCTATTCAGCACAGACACCAGCGCTACCGGTAATCCTATCGGAATCGGACTATCTATGTGGCGCTTCAATATCGGTGCAGGCAGCGCTGAACAGGGTGATAGCAGCGCTATCCGTGATGAATGGAGACGCGCCAATGAGTGGCAACGGCAGTCCGGGCAACTATGGTTCCTGGAAGCAGCCCGTAAACGGAAAGTAAACCAGTTCCTGGCATTCCTGAATAGTCCGCCGGTAAACCTGACGCTCAACGGCAAAGCCTTCGCTTATAACGGTATCAGCAACATCAGCCCTGAGAAATACGACGCACTGGCTACCTACATCGCCAACGCTCTTACCGGTATCCGCAAAAAGACTGGTATACACTTCGATTATATCAGTCCTATTAATGAACCGCAATGGGACTGGAGCGATGGTAAACAGGAAGGTTGCCCGTATGACAATGAACAGATCAGCGGTGTGACAAAAAGCCTCAGCCGTACACTGCGCGCTAAGAAGATCAATACAAAAATATTAATCGGGGAAGCAGGAAAACTGGACTATCTGTACAGTGCTGCTGATAAACCCGCAAAAGGCAAACAGGTCTCAGCTTTTTTTGATCCTTCTTCCGCTTTGTACGTCGGTAATCTGCCTAATGTCAGCCGTACTATTGCCGGGCACAGTTATTTTACCACATCACCTGCATCCGTAGCTGTCAGCACCCGTGAGGCAGTGGCTAAGTCAGTTGCAGCCGTGCCGGGACTAGGTTTCTGGCAATCAGAGTATTGTATATTGGGTGATAACGCCGGTGAAATAAACGGGAACAAACGAGACTATGGGATGGAGGCTGCATTGTATCTGGCTACCGTCATTCACCGCGACCTTGCTATCGCCAATGCACGTGCGTGGCAGTATTGGCTGGCCATCTCTCCATACGATTACAAAGATGGACTGATCTATATTGACAGAAAAAAATCCGACGGTGCCTACCATGACAGTAAGATGCTCTGGGCTATGGGCAACTACAGCCGCTTTATCAGGCCAGGCGCACAAAGGATAGCAGCGCAGCTACAGGGAGATTCAACCTTGCTGGTGTCTGCGTATAAAAATGCAGACAAAAGTATCTGCATGGTGATCGTCAACAATTCTCAGCAGGAAAAACAGCTCGTTGCACATACATCTGACGGCAGTATCAGCCGGATGCGCACTTATGTAACTTCAGACGCCGGTAGCCTGCAACCCTTACCGGTAAAAGATCATATCATTATACCTGCACGCGCTGTTGTAACAGTGACCGGCAGTATCAAACCATAAAAGATCAGGCATGAAAAAGACTGGCTTTATTACGTTACTCATTGTTTTTTCCCATCTGTTTTCAATAGCACAGCAGCATACCTTCGCCCTGGGGGATACGGCTTTTCTGCTGGATGGAAAACCGTTCCTGATGATCTCAGGAGAGATACATTATCCAAGAGTGCCCAAAGAATGCTGGCGCGACCGCATGAAAATGGCGAAAGCGATGGGACTGAACACCATAGGTACCTACGTGTTCTGGAATGTGCACGAGCCGGAAAGAGGACAATATGATTTCTCCGGTAATAACGACATTGCCGCATTCGTCCAGATGGCAAAAGAAGAAGGATTATGGGTTGTACTACGACCCAGCCCTTATGTCTGCGCCGAATGGGAATTTGGCGGATATCCTTACTGGCTGCAGGAAATCAAAGGACTGAAAGTACGTAGTAAGGAACCGCAGTACCTCGATGCTTACCGGAATTACATCAGGGCAGTCGGTAAACAATTATCTCCGCTGCTGGTGACCCATGGTGGTAACATCCTGATGGTGCAGATAGAAAATGAATACGGTTCTTATTCCGATGATAAAGATTATCTCGATTTGAACAGGAAGATGTTCATTGAAGCGGGCTTTGACGGATTACTGTATACCTGCGATCCGAAAGCGGCTATCAAAAATGGACACCTGCCTGGCCTGCTGGCAGCTATCAATGGAGTGGATGATCCCGCTACGGTCAAGCAACTGATCAACGAAAACCATGGAGGCAAAGGACCCTACTACATTGCTGAATGGTATCCGGCCTGGTTTGACTGGTGGGGTACAAAACATCACACCGTACCTTATCAGCAGTACCTGGGCAAACTGGACAGCGTATTGGCCGCGGGCATCTCCATCAACATGTATATGTTTCACGGAGGTACTACGCGAGGCTTCATGAATGGGGCCAACGCCAATGATAAAGATCCATATGAGCCGCAGATCAGCAGTTATGACTATGATGCGCCACTGGATGAAGCCGGAAACGCAACAGAGAAGTTTATGCAGTTCCGCAATGTCATTGCCAAATACCTGCCTGCCGGTACCGTATTGCCGGAAGTGCCTGCAAAGAGACCGGTGATTACCATTCCTGATATCCGCTTCACCACCGCTACCAGCGTATATGGTTTGCTGCCAAAGGCTGTCAGTAGTGCCACGCCGCGTACCTTTGAAGACCTTGGTCAGGCATATGGCTGGGTAATGTACAGCACCACCCTGGAAGGTAACCGAAAGGGCCTGCTACAGCTGAAAGAACTGCGGGACTATTGTATCGTAATGGTCAACGGAAAAAGGGTAGGTGTGCTCGACAGAAGATCCAAACGTGATAGTATACAACTGCAATTACCTGCGGGGAAAGTGAAGCTGGACCTGCTCGTGGAAAACCTCGGCCGTATCAACTTTGGTCCTTACCTGTTGTCAAATAGGAAGGGTATTACAGAAAAAGTATTGTTTGATAACAAAGAGGTAAAAGGGTGGCAGCAATACGGACTTCCGTTCAATAAGCTGCCTGCTGTGAAGGCGACTCCGCTGAACGCAGCCGCGAATGTACCGGTATTCAAAACAGGTCAATTCACCCTTGCCCAAACCGGCGACACCTGGCTGGATCTGAGCAACTGGGGCAAAGGCGCTGTGTGGATTAACGGGCATCATCTCGGAAGATACTGGCAGGTGGGTCCACAGCAAACGATTTATGTTCCTGCCGAATGGCTGAAGACTGGAAAGAATGAGATTGCAATTATGGAACTGATAAAGCCCGCCACGGAAACACTGAAAGGACTGGACCATCCTATCCTCGATGTGCTACATCCGGAGGCATTATAAGATATCATCAACAGTATGGCATCATCACGATAGATGAATATAGAACAATGGACAGTTACGCAAGAAAGTACTCATAACAGAGACTACCTTGACAGCAAGTTTGGTTAGACTAAAAGGCGGATCTTTTCAGATCCGCCTTTTTCATTCACATGACCACCTTTATGATTTGCGGAAATACAAAGTGTATAGCAGTTCTCCTGATTGTATTCCGCCGCGATGTTACAGCTTATACTTATAAGTGACCGTTTGTTTCGCTTTTATTTAGTCTGATTGATAATTAAATTAAAAATAGTTGTTCGGAGCCTGTTGCTATTAAAGAAGGGTTAAATTCATTCTTAATACCTTCCGTAGGCGGGAAAGTCTCGAAGCTGAATTGGCCCAGGCACTGAAGCGGTAGCGCTGAGGCGCGGTGTATTTATATCGGTTTATTCGTGTCAGGAAACAACTTGTAATAAAGGCTTACAGGTACGGCGTACCCGCAGAAGATGCCTGCTAAGGGTATAGCAGGTTAGTTGTCAACGTGGACTTGATGTGGGAATGTGGTAGTTGTCAGGAGAACTGGTATATAATCGGTGCAGGGGCTGAGAAATGATCGGCGGTTAACATACAGGTAGCAGGAAGCCTGCCCTCATCTTACGTTGACGGTTAACAATCCAGAAAGGGCGTTTTTCAGGGTATTTTAGCGCATTATTTTCATCAGGATAGACTCAGTGTCATCAGGCAGCTTTCAGGCAATAACAGGGCTATTCCCGTTGCTGTATGCGCGGGTGAACGGCTGTCGTAGTAGCTGTCGGTTGAATAGGGGGTAAGCGCTTATAATAGTTCGGCTGTTTATCAACAGTCGTACTTGCAACGGTGCTGATGGCAGGAGGCACCACAGCGATAATGTCTGCAGCATTGTTACTGGCTTGCATAGAGGGTATGCCGTTGTTAATGGCCCTGACCTGCAATATGACTACCAGCGTTCCGGCCCCGGGTGCTGTTGCGTTAAGCGTGGCACCGCTGAAAGGAAGACTGGTATCGATCAGGATGGCGTCTGCTGTTGTATGTATAGTACGTTGGAGGCCAAAGCTGATCCGGGTGGCAATCACCTTTACTTCTATTGCCTGTACGTGCTTCAGCCGGGGGAATAATTGTGCCGGTATCTCTACTACACCCTCCTCTGAAACTACAGGTTGCACTGTGAAAAACTGTGTGGTACTGCACTGCTGATTAAACCTGAAGCCGGTAATGGCCGCCAGGTTGTATCTGCCTGCGGCTATCAGCGCTTTGTTTAACCGGTTGATATGGGTACTGTCACTGCGCACATCCAGTTCCGGGTAGCAGCTGTAGCGGATAAGCGCCGCATTTTTACTGGCTATGCCGAAACGATAGGCAGACTGTTTAGTCGCCTGTGTCTGTCTGATACTAGCAGGCCGCGTCCGCAGACAGGCCTTTCGATTGCGGTAGTAACCGATCAGATCTCCTAACCGGCCGCTGAATGTGATAACGGATGTTTGTATTGCCATTGTATTGCTGTTGATGAATCATAAATTTAAGACAATCCTGATAGTCATCTGGCTGCCGCCATTGCTGATTATTCAACGGAATACACAGGGTAGTTAAAGGACTTCCGGCATGCATGCGTCGGCTGATGCACAGTATCTAACAGACCTTCGTTCACAGTTCGATGTACGCTAATTTATCAGCCTGTATCCCTTGCCGGGAAGGCATTCGCCTTTGGCAATGTCTCATTGTTGCCAGCTGGTGTTGCTTGGCTGACCGCCGTATAGCATCATCCACAGTGATGTTCGTTCCATAAATGAACAACCCCCGCGCCAGGACTGGCAGCGGGGGTATCGTATAAAACCATTAAAAGACACAACTAGTTTAATTGGGTCATTTCCTCTATCAGGTCAAGGAAATAGACCAGTGCATTTGGTTTGTCTTTTGGTACATCGGCTATCATATCAAAGCCCACATACCCGTTCTTGATACTGGTAGAGGTAACATACACGTTACCTGTACCATCCAGCAGTTTACGCAATTTATCGGCGGTGTCGCCTGGTTCTCCGGATGGCAGTACGCCACGCAGATTCTTTGGATTGAAGAACATAGCATAGTTGCTTTTGGTAAGCAATGCCTTCTGTTCTTTACTCAGATTACCTTTGAATGTTCCGGCCTGTATACTGCGGATTTCCTTGTAGGAAGTGCCCAGGAATACGATACCGTCTTTAAAGAGGATGTGCAGGTTAAGCGGCATTTTCCTGGTCTCCTCTACACTGTAGATACCATCCTTAAACGTCATCTTCTCCTTTTTTACACCATACTGCAACATTTTTTCGATGATACGGGGATCATCGGAAGAGAACATGCACAGGAAATCAGGCAGTGTTTCTGTTTTCGTTTTCACCGTATCCTTGTACTCAAACGTCTCGCTGTCGTAGACATATGAGCTGTAGGTCACCTGCTTCTTACTCACGCCGGATAACAGGAATAAACCATCTCCCTTTACAACCTTTGCTATCGCCTTTTCATCCAGGGCGATGGACAGCAGTTCGCCGGCAATGCTCATTTCTTCGTCATACTTGCCATACATCCCGGTAAAGAGGCCAGGAAGCTCATTCATATAAGCTTCTGTATTGAAAGCATAACTCATGAAACCTACGAGACTGTCACTGTTGATATATTTGTAGAACTTTTTGTTCAGTTTCTGATTGCTGATTCTTTTATAGATCTCTGCCTTTTTTTCGTCCAGTCCGATTTCGCTGGTCAGGCGCATTTCCTCGTTACCCAGGTACAGCCTGGAATTAAAGGAGCCATACCCGCGCATCATATAGCCGTATTTGAGCATTGAATAAGGCAGGAAAGAACTGTAGATGCTCTGCATATCCGTGAGCCAGAAGGTGGCAGCTGCTGCCGGATCGGATGCACGTACGAAGCCGGGATTGTTAAGAATAGACGGCGTGCCTTCCTGCTTTTGCAATAGCTGCTCGGCGGTATTCATGACCCACTTCATAGTAAGACTGTCCTTGATAAGGTTGTTCCTTTCATAAGATCTGTCTTTCTCCTGGTAATCGTAATAGTCATTGTCTATCTTCGGCGGCGGAGGTGCATCATCAGGTACTACTGTCGGAATAGAATCCGGGTACATGATGGCTGTTTCAGGCTCCGCAACGGTTGTATCAACAGTAGCATAAGGATCATCAGTTGCCGCTCCGTCATCGTTGTAAGGAACGTCTACCGTTACAGGATAGTCGTCTTCAGGAAGTTCTATACCATATCTTGCTGCAGTAGTAGAGTCTTTGAAGAACCTGTACTGCTGTTTACCGGAGACAATGCACAGCAGCTGATCGTTCCAGGCAAAAAGGGTTTTACCTGAAGAGCGGAAAGACATATTCATGCCATTCCTTGCCTGTACAGGATTTGAACCATTGTTCATAAAAGCGTTAAACTTGGCCGCGTCGGCTATGGGAAACAGTACACAGTTATAGTCGATGCTGTCTGTGATCTGGTTATAGTAATAAATGTTGGCGGAAAGGTTCAGGCCAAAGTCATCTATGCTTTTGATGTCCTGGTTGGAGACGCTGGATAGTTCCTTCAGCAGCTTCTTGCCAAACACGGATGCATTGACATTCTTTACTGAGGTTAGCTTAAATAATTGTTCACCGCGAACGGTGGCTACAGTAAATGCGTTCTCGGGTATTTTATAGGCATATTGCTGTGCGGAGGCTGTCAGGCCTGTACACGAGGCAAGCGCTACTAGTTGCAAAACTCGTTTCATGCTATCTTGATAATTGTATTTGATTAGAAATGTCCGCTTTACCACTTACCAGGTCGTACAGTGGAAGGCGTTGCATCACTGCCAGCTGATTCTTGGCCAGCCTGGCTGCCTGATTGCTATAACTGCTCACGGTTTGTTCAAAGCGGAAGATGCTGATGTAGGAGGCCGCCTTCAGTATCTCTTTGTCCCTGTCTTTCAGCTTGTTAAATTGTTCTTTTACTTCGCCTGAATGCTTGTAATCCCTGGTAAATGTCGCCTTTCCCTGGTCATAAGCGTAGGTAGCAGCAATATTGGTGTTAACATCATATTCAGCCAGGAGCTTTTTAGTCAGGTTGTTGATATCTGCTGTATTCCTGAAGGAGAAGCTGATAGTTGCTATATAGTTGTTAAAATCAGTCTGTTGTGTGACGTTCGAGATGCCATTCATCGTCCGGAGTTTTGCAGCTGCTTCCTGCATCTTCGCCTCTATTTCCGCCCGATCCGGCACTTTTCTGCCATGGACGCTATCCATGACCATTAGCGCAGCAATCTTGGTACGGCTCTGGCTGAAATTGACGGTAAGCTTCATAGCGCCTGAGCCGTCTTTCTTCACAGTAATATCCTCAATGACTTCAAAACATGATGTACAGAGGAGGGCAACAAGGCATAAACACCAGATAAGAGGTTTAGTTATAAACATATGGCAAAATTACGGCGCACTAAATGATTAAAAATACCGGGATACCGGTATTTTATTGCTTTTCTATCGGCATATATTCCGCTTTTCGATAGATACCCGGTATAAAGTCATGAAGACCTTATACCGGAAGTATCAGGGTAACACAAAGGATCAAACGAATATTGTTACAACGGATGAGCGACAACGAAGAACTCTTCTTTGTAGAAGGAACTCAGCGCAAATATGTAATCCAGCGCATCATCAGTAGAGTTGTCAAAGATGATGATCCTGCCTTTCAGGTATCCCAGGTAGTAATCCAGCCAGTTGGTATAGTGTTGTTTTGCCAGTTTATGGAGGCCTTGCAGGTACTGTAGTGCTTCTTCCTGCGTCAGCCAGCCGGCATTAAACGCATAACGGACCACGAGGCCTGCCCGTTCAATATCCCAGGCAGCCAGGTTTTTGACGCCATCGAAATAGGCTTTGCTGAAGTATAGGTTGTGCTGTGAAAAGTTCTTTTCACAGTTATCTTTGATACGTTGATACAGTGCATAATCCATGAGTTGTTCGGATGTAATGAAGGCCTGCTGCTGCATCACCGGCAATGTCATCAGGTCTTCTACCAGCACTTTGGTATCTGCACCATTATGAATGTTCCAGGCACGCTGCAGTAATGGTGTTATCTGTTTGGGTGTAAGCCTTGAACGCAGCGTCAGGGAGTCGCGGCGCAGGTTACCCTCTATCAGCAAAGCGCCTATATTCAGGTAGGGCTCCCACTCAGCGGGTAGTTGGTGCTGTTGATAGAAGTCATCGCGGACAGGTTTTGTTTTAAAGAATCCGAACATAAATATGGGTTTTGTTTTCGTTGATGGGTCAAAGGTAGGCGCAACAATGGGCGTCTTTTCTCCCTAAATTCCACCAATTTTCCTACAGCCGTTTTGTCCTATATTTACGCTTTCTATTGTTGAATAAAAGTCCAGTATTGCCTCGTATATATATCTTCCTGTTCCTCAGCCACCTTCTGATATCCGGCAGTTTGTTCGCACAGCGTGGCGCGGATACGCTTGAAGCTGCATTACGCCGTCCCGGTCTTGAAAAGGGAGAACGTATGATGTTATTGGGTAAATATGCTTCTGCGCTCTTCTTCCGCGGACAGGAGGAAGAGGCTTTCAGCATTTTACGGCAGCAGCTGATACAGGCGCGACGTATGCCTGACGGCAAATATGCCGCTTATCTGTATGCCATTCGTGGCATGAGCCGCCGTATTAATGATGAACAGGACGCTGCGCAGCATGACCTGGATAGCGCCGTACATTATGCCGCCCGCACCCAGGATGCCCGTATTAAAGGGTACGTTGATTACTGCCGGGGATGGCTGCAGAACAGGGATAATCAACCTGCAGACGCTGTGAACAGCTTCATCAGCGGATTAAAACACCTGGAAGCCGCCGGTACCGATGACTTTAAGGGCGCTATCTACGGAGAGCTATACAGCATCTACGCAGAGTGGAACGACTACAGCACGCAGGAGAAATATGCCCGTCTCAACCTGGCATTGGCCGCCAGAACCCGGAATCCTAATACAGTATTCAATGCCTACCGCATGATCGGCACTACCTTTGAATACCAGTACCGGCTGAATAGCGCTACCACCCGTCCACTGGATTCTGCCTACCACTACTATACACAGGCATTGCGGCTATATGAAAAGCGCCGGTCCGTCATGGAGTCGGCCTCTGACTATGCATTTGTTGCCATCAACCTCGCTAATATCTTTACGCAGTTCGAGGCATACCGTCAGCGCGATAGTGCATTAAAGTATACTAACATCGGACTGGAAGATGCGCTCAGAACAAAGCAGTATTCCTTCGTCGCCAACGCATATGGTATCCTGTCCCAGTTTTCTGAACTGGACGGCGATTATAAAACCGCTGCTGATCTCATGGTAAAAGCATTATTCTATATACAACAGGAAACCCTGTATGATAAGAACATCCTGTATAGTACTTTCCTGCGCTTGTCGCAGCTGGCAGAGCGGGACAGTAACTATATAGACGCCTTGCACTACTACCGGGAATATCAGCAGGTATACCAGGATGTATATGATGCAGAGAAGATGGCCACCGGCAAACGCCTCGAAGCGCAATATGAGGCGGAAAAGAAAGAGAAACAGCTGGCTTTCATGCAGTTGGACGCCGAGCGAAAGTCAGGCGAAATTGACCGCCTGCACTTCCGCGACCAGCAACGCGCACAGCAGCTGGCCTATATGCAGTTACAGGATGAAAAGAACCGGCAGCAGTTATCCCTTGCAGGGCTGCGCGCACAACAGAAAGAACAGGAATTGTCGCTGGCAAACCTCAGGGCCAGACAACGCGACCAGGAATTGAAGTCAATACAGCAGAAGATGGCCTACAACCGCCGTCTCAATACGGTGTATGCCCTGCTGATCGTCGCCAGTTTAGGAGCACTGGCACTGATGATATATGCTTACCGCCAGCGCTCGAAGAGTATGAAGCAGCAAAGCCGCATGCATGGACTTGAGATACAGCGTATCAATAAAGACAATGAGATCATCACCTTGTCAGCTATGCTGGACGGACAGGAGAAGGAGAGGGCCAGGCTGGCCAGAGACCTGCATGATGGCCTCGGGGGATTGTTATCCGGTACAAAGATTGAGTTGTCGGGGATGCTGCCGATGCTGGAACAGGACGGCCAGAAGCACCTGCTGCGAAAGACCCTTGGCCGCATTGATGCCGCCGTGTCAGAACTCCGGCTGGTAGCACATAACCTGACCCCGGAATTGCTGGCCCGCCAGGGACTGGCCGCAGCCCTGCGTAATTACTGCGAGAACCTTAGTAATGACCAGCTCGAGATTACTACCCAGATAGTAGGCTTAAAGGCAAAAATGGACCCTATCCGCGAGATTGTAGTATACCGTATCGTACAGGAGCTGGTGAATAATGTGATTAAACATGCGAAGGCCAGTACCTTACTGGTTCAGTTACAACAGAACGGGAAGCAGCTGTTCCTGACTGTGGAAGATGATGGTAAAGGATTTGATATGACCAGGGCGGGTAACTCACGGTCCGCCGGATTGCTCAATATACGCTCCCGGGTGGCCTACCTGAAAGGAGACATACAATTTCATGCTGCACCGGGTGAGGGGACCGCAGTAGAGATCAATTTCCCGATTAACTAAGCTTATGGTAAGAATCTTTATCACAGATGATCATCCGATAGTAGTGGAAGGCCTTAAGAATGTATTGAATGCAACAGAAGGGCTTTCCGTAACAGGTACCTGCGCCACCGGCAAAGAAACACTCGAAGCCTTCTCATCGCAGGAGCCTGACATCCTGCTGCTGGACATCAACCTGCCGGATATCAACGGCGTTGAACTCTGTGCTGACGTAAAAAAGAGACACCCCGACGTACATGTCATCGCCCTCAGCGTACACAATGAAGCGCCTATTATCAATAGCATCCTTAAGCAGGGTGCCAGCGGCTATATACAGAAGAATGCCCTCAGTGAGATGATAGTGGCCGCAATAAGGGACGTATTGAAAGGAGGAATCTATGTATGCTACCAATCCAGGGAAATATTACGCCGGCAAAGCGGTAACGGAGGATTGACACAGCTCCCTAAAATGACAAGGAGAGAGAAAGAGATACTGAAGCTAGCCGCCGAAGGACTGACGATTGCGCAGATAGCAGAGCAGCTTTTTATCAGTCCGCATACAGTGGAAAGTCACCGGAAAAACCTGATGGACAAGTTTGAGGTGAATAGTGTGGCCGCAGCAATCAAACTGGCAGGGCAGTATGGCTTTCTGTAGTACAGCGGCTTTTACACAAAAAGAGGGGTATCATGTAATATGACACCCCTTTCTCTGATAATAGCAAGTTCTTATTGTTTGTTGGCCAGTGTGATCATGGCCGCCACTTCACTCACCGCGGCGTCTTCACCAGCAGTGAAGCCGGTAAAGCGGAAAGGGGCATCATGTAATATGACACCCCTTTCACTGACAATAGCAAATTCTTACTGTTTGTTGGCCAGTGTGATCATGGCCGCCACTTCACTCACCGCGGCGTCTTCACCAGCAGTGAAGCCGGTAAAGCGGAAACGGATATTACCGTTCTTGTCAATCACGAACTTTGTAGGGATACCCTTCACTTCGTAACTGCTTACTACTTTGTTTTCGCCGGTTGCAGGGTCTTTCAGGTCCATCAGTACCTCAAAAGGCAGGTTGTTCTGCGTCACATATTTTTTAGCATTGGCAGTAGCATCTTTTTCTTTCTCCCAGGTATGGATGAAGAGGAACTTCACATTCGGATCATCCTTGTATTTATCCATCGCTTTTTTCATGGAAGGAAAGGACGCTTTACAAGGGCCGCACCAGGTAGCCCAGAAATCCAGTATCACCGTTTTACCCTTGAGGTCAGCCAGCGATACAGTGTTGCCGTCTACATCTTTCAGGGTGAAAGCCGGAGCCGGAACATTGATGATCTGTTTAGCCATTTCCGCCTCAATGTTGGTATTAAGGTGTCCTCTGAGAGAGTCAAGGTAGGTTTCAAAGCCATTGCCGCCTCTTACTTTACCATATGCTTCCTGCAGTTGCGCTTTCGTAACAGGATTCAGCATGCCACGTCCGGCAAGACCGCTAAGTTTAGCATAGGCAGTGTCATAATCCCCTTTGCTTAACAGGATCTTGGCATACATCTCAGTAACTGCTGGTCTGACAGGGTTTTCCGCCGCTTCGGCACGTTTAATATAGATCAGGGCCGAGTCATACTTCTTCTCTTCAAACAGGCAGGCTACGTAAGAACTCAGGTAGCCAGGATAGCCGATAGCGGCAAATTGAGCACCCATTTCGTCTTTACGGGTCGTTTTAAACTCCCATGCATCGTCTACGGCTTTCTTCAGCAGAGGTTTTGCTTCCGCATAGTGACCTTTTTTCATCAGTCTTTCAGCGGTCCCTCCCCATCCTTGTCCTTTCCAGAAAGGCGACTGTATGCTGTTGGCATATTCCAGCGCCTTAGGGATGTTATCTGCTTCCAGGTAAGCGGAACCTACAGCATTACGTGCATAGTCATATGCCAGCTGCTCGTTGTTGAAGTTCTTTGGCGGGAATTGCTTGATCCATGCTTTGTACATGGCCTCCTTTTTCACCGGGTCTTTTTCATCGTATATCAGCTGTACTGCCTTGTTACGCACGACAGTACCCTTTGGGAAGCGCTTCTCTGCCGCCGCCTGAATAGAGTCGCTGACATTTACTTTTTTCAGCTGGTAGAAGAAGTTGGATGCAGTCAGCCATTTGGCTTCTTCTTTTGTTTTCAGCAGGGCATAGAGTTCTGTTTCCAGTTTTGCATGGTCTGCGTCGTTGCCTTTAAGAAGTCCCTGGTAGCGTTTTATCAGGGTGTCTGCTGCGGGTGTCTTCTGCGCATGGGCTGTTTGTATACCTGCTGCGAGAACAGCACTTAAGATTATCGGAAATGTTTTCCTCATGGTGGATCTGTTTTAAGGGTCGTTATTAGTATCCAAGATTTTGTGTCAATGCCGGGTTGGCGGTACGCTGTGCATCTGGAATAGGATACAGGATGTCTGTCACGTTCCAGGTGGCAGGTCTTAAACCGCCTATTACATCGTCGGCACGGGTTTTATCTGCCGGACTAACGACGCTTGGATTGCGTTTCAGGTCGAACCATCTGTTACCCCATTCTCCGAACAACTCAGCCTTTCTTTCATTTTCTATAGCCAGCAGCACCTGTTCGTTAGTCAGGTTGACGTCCAGCATAGGCAGGTTAGCTCGCTTACGGATGCTGTCTGCATCAGCAATGGCCCCCGTTCTGTTACCTTGTCTGGCACGGGCTTCACCTCTGATCAGGTATTGCTCGGCAAGCCGTAGTGCCACGTTAAATTCGTTACCGTTGGCAGTACCGGAAGGCAGCACACGTATTTTGTACTTGTTAATCACGTTATAGTTGGTACCCCCGATGACCGTAGGAGTTACCCAATTGGCCTTACGCAGATCGCCTTCCTCCATACTATTGTAGAGAGTATCTGTCAGGGTGAAACCAGGAACTACACCTGCAGGCGCTGCATAGCTGCCACCTCTGGCATCGGTGTTGGTAGTAAAGATGGATACACCGGTTAGAGTAGCGAATTGCCAGATGATTTCATTGCTGGTATTTACAAAAGCGGTGTTCACATCAGGGCTCAGGCTGTAAATGCCCGAAGTGATGACAGTATTGGCGGTTGCTTCTGCATTCTGCCAGTCTTTGGTATAGAGGTATGCCTTGGCTAGTAATGCATTGGCTACCTGCCGGTTTACGCGGCTTCTCTGTACACTGGGATAAGTGTCAGTCAGCAGGGCCACTGCATCCTTCAGGTCAGTGATGATTCTCTGCCAGACCTGTGCGGCAGGCGTTCTTGGAAGTGTAGAATTGCCAATAGGATCGTCTGTTAACGGTAAGGGTACATCACCGAAGTAGTTGACCAGCTGGAACAAAAAGAAGGCTCTCATGGTCTTTGTTTCGCCCAGCAGCTGATTTTTAACAGCGGTAGACAAAGTAGTACTTCTCTCTATACCCGCTATCATGGCATTTGCCTGTGCAACAGAATAGTACTGATTATACCATAGTACGCCGGAGACATTGGCATTGGTAATGGTCAGCGCATTAGTTCTGAACTCGTCCCAGGTAGGAGAGGAGATGTTGTTCTGTAACTCATCGGCAGAGAGACCGGGGGCTGCCGACATAGCAAAGATTGCTTCACGGAATGAGCTGGAATTGTAAATGCCCAGAATAGCGCTGGTAGCAGTAGCATCAGAGGCGAAGCTCTGGTCAAGTCCGACCTGGTTTACTGGCGGTCCTATCTCCACCAGTTTCCTGCAGGAAGAGAATGTACATCCGGTTAGTAAGAGGCCGGCTATTAGTTTTTTATGTAAAGAAAGATTAAGCATGACTAGTTAGGTTTAGAATGAACAGTTAAGGCCCAGTACGATCGTTCTTAACGGAGGCATTGCGATAAGACCGGTACCAAGACCTGGAGGTCCGCCGGGTACGCTTGTCTCCGGATCGAAGATGTACTTGTTCTTTGTCCAGGTAAACAGGTTCTGTGCTTCAGCGTATACTTTGAAGTTGGTTGCCTTCATCTTTTTCAGCCAGGCGGCAGGTAAGGTATAGGCTATATTGGCAGAGCGGAGCTTCAGATAGCTGGCATCTCCCCATAGGGCGGTAGAGCTTCCATACTGCGTATAAGCCATATAAATAGGCGTGCCCGAAGTAGAAGTAGCTGCAGGTAATGCTGCTGCGTCGCCTGGATTTCTCCACCTGTCAAGTACTGCTGTATTCTGGTTGCTTCTGCTACTACCAATCGGGGTGCTGAAGTTGTTCAGGGGCCCGTTACGGTGATTGAACTGCAGGAAGAAGCCAAAGTCAAAGTTCCCGATAGTAAAGGTGTTATTCAGGCCACCGAAGAATGGCGTACCCGGATGGATCACTTTTCTGTCGTTGTTGAAGTCAATAGCGCCATCGTTGTTCTGGTCTTCGTATTGTGGCATACCTGTCTGCGGATCGTAGCCGGTATATACATATCTTCTCACCAGGTCAATCGGTTGGCCAACAAGATAACTGCTCGCATAGAATGACTTTTCCAGCTCAGGGAATGCAACCAGTTTATTCTTAGGCAGGGTGATATTGAAGGAGGTTCTCCAGGAGAAGCGCTTACGCTGGATATTGGTGGTGTTGATCTCAACTTCCACACCAGTATTCTGCACTACAGCAGGCAGGTTAACTGTATAGCTGTTGTATCCGGATTGTGTAGGCAGGGCCGCCGCCAGCAATTGGTCCTTGGAGCGGTTCCGGTAGTAGTCTGCCGTTACCATGATCCTGTCCTTCAGGAAGCCCAGCTCAATTGCCAGATCCAGCTTGGTGGTCGTTTCCCATTTCACTGCCGGGTTAGGCAGTGTCGCACGAAGCAGGGCAGATTGTCCCTGGTAGATACCAGCGGCAGACAGTAGTGGTAAATAGATATAGTTTACGATCTGGTCGTTACCGGTTGTACCAAAGCTACCTCTTAGTTTACCAAAGCTCAACCAATCCAGGTTGTCAGCTACGAAATCTTCCTGTGTAAATACCCAACCTGCACCTATTGCTCCGAAGTTGGCGATGGCATTATCCGGACCAAAGCGGGAAGATGCATCACGGCGGAAGGTGGCATTTAACAGGTACTTACGATTGAAGTCATAGTTCACACGACCGAACAGCGAGGCATATTTATAGTCGAAGTAATTGTTATAGTTTACTGTAACAAGACCTGCGCCTATGATAGAACCCAGTAGCGCCTCGCTGCTGTAGTTATTCCCTGTCAGATACATTCCGTTTGACAGACTTCTTTGCAGCGTACCACCTACCAGTACATTCAGCTTGCCCTCACCAATCTGACGGGTGTAGTCCAGGGTTGGTTCTACAATGTAGTTCTGTGATTTGTTGTTGGTAAAGAGAGCAAAACTGGTCGGGTTGTTAGCCGGGTTTTGGGTAGATGCAGGCGTTGGAGAGATCTGCTCCAGTTGTGTAGTGGTGTATCCCAGGTTCACTTTGAAATTCAGATCTTTTATTATTGTATAGCGCAGATTTGCATTGGTGATGAAGTTGCTGGTGTTGCCGGTGTATCTTCTGGCCAGCAGTGCCAGCGGATTGTTAAAGCCCTGCGACCAGGCCAGCTTGCCCTGATCATTGTATAGTGGCATATTAGGCGGCAGATTGTATAGCGAAGTAAGATCGCTTAACGGCAGGGCTGTTTTGTCGTAGGAATAGTTACCGGTGATAGCCGCATAGAACTTATTGTCTGCTGAAGTATGGTCGGCAGACAGTCTGCCGGTCATACGGGTGCTGTTAAAGTCTCCGTCGAATACTGTGGTTTGCCTGTTGTAGCCGCCACTGAACATAAAGTGCGTCTTAGCATCGCCACCGGATACAGATACTTCCGCATTGGTACTGCGGGCAGTACCGCCCATAAGGAACCTTTGCCAGTCTGTATAGGCATTCTGATCCCAGACGGTCAGTTCAGGAGCGTTAGCGGTGTTAGGAGTGAGGCCGTCATTTTTGAAGGCTTCCCTGCGCAGGTCAAGATACTGTTCGGTATTCATCATCGGAATGAATCGGCCAATCTTGGCTGTGCCGGTATATACATTTGCATTAAATCTGGTCTTACCTGATTTACCTTTTTTCGTGGTAATCAGGATGACGCCGTTAGCACCACGGGCACCATAGATAGCAGTCGCATCCGCATCTTTCAGGATATCCATACGCTCAATGTCGTCCGGGTTGATCATGCTGAAAGGACTGATACCACCGTTAGCAGCGCTGGTACCCCAGGAGTTCAGGTTATCTGTAACGGGCTGTCCACCGCTGAAGTTTGTGAAGGGTACCCCATCAATTACATATAGCGGCAGGTTACCATATCCCAGGGAACCTTGTCCGCGGATCTGTACAATAGCTGCGCTACCTGGCAGGCCATTCTGCTGGGTAATCTGTACGCCTGGTATACGGCCTGGTAAAGCTGCCAGGGGGTTAGCCACTGGCTGAACGCCTATCTCTTTCGCGGTAATACTGCTTACAGCGCCGGTATTAGCTCTTTTGGTAGTTGTACCATACCCGATGATCACCGCTTCGTCCAGTGCCCTTACCTGTTCCAGCAAGGTGATATTGATGCTCGTTTTGCCTTTCACAGGTACTTGCTGCGGCTGGTAGGATAGGTAGGAGAATACCAGGGTAGCCTCCGCAGGTACACGATTGATAGTATAAGCACCGTTCTCATTGGTCATTGCGCCGAAAGGTGTACCAGGCACAACGACAGATACAGAAGGTAACAGGTGACCATTTACATCTTTGACAATACCGCTTACGGTGATTTCATTTCTGGCAGGGGCATTCGCGTCCTGCTGTGCGTCTTTAGCTCTTACCGCGATGAAAGAACCGGAGCGCGAATACGTAAAGGGCTGGTTACTGAACAGCATTTTCAGCACCTGGTCAAGTTCTACTTTGCTGGCACTGATAGTAACCGGCGCAGCCTGTTTAAGCTGGCTTTTTGTGTAGATAAAGCTTTGCCCGGTCTGTTTTTCAATTTCCCGGAAGGCCTGTTCAAGCGTACCGGCCTTTAAATTCACACTGACTTTCTGTGCATAGGATTGCCCCACGAGTAACAGGCATCCCAACAGGATGCTGAGGCGTACGATTTTCTTACGAACATGCCGGGTTGACGAATGCCGGCAAAGCTGTCTCCATGACTTTTTCTCAAGCATAGACTCTGGTTGATTGATGATAAATAATGCCGCCATCGGGGCGGTTTACGGACAATTCTTTCCCTGCCTATAAAATCTCATAGATCTTATAAGGATACTGCTGTAATGTGGTGCATGATTTACCTGATGACGGTAACCTTCCTGCCCTCTATTTTGAAGTGCACGAGATTAGTCATTTCCAGCAGGTTTAATAGTTGAGACACCGGGACGTCTCTGGGTATCCTGGCAACAAATTCATCGTTCACATTTGCCTGATATACAACCTCTATATCGTAATAGCGTTGCAGATCGGCCATGATGGTCGGAATATCAGTTCCATTGAAATAGAACAAGCCTTCTTTCCATGCCAGCACCTCTTTCAGATCTGCTTCAGTCGTAACACGAATAGTCCCCCTATTATTGACGACTGCCTGTTCTCCCGGTTGGAGCTGTTGCCTTGCATTGGTGGTGGAGATAGCAACGGCTCCGTTGAACAGGGTTGTTTTTACTTTTTGCTCTTGCCCGAAGGCCTTTATATTAAAGTTGGTACCTAATACCTCTACTGTTGATCCATCGGTTCCGTTCTGCACCCTGAAAGGTTGTTTACTATTGGGCGCTACTTCAAAATATGCTTGTCCGGTGACGGTTACTGTTCTTGTACTACCGGTAAATGCCGTCGGATAGGTCAGTGCTGAAGCTGCATCTATCCAAACCTCTGTACCGTCTGCCAGTATAATAGCAATCGGTTTGCTACCGGGCGGTACTTCAATGGTGTTCATAGCACTCTTGCTATCGTCGCCATTATAGACTACCTGCCCGCTGGTGTTCATGCTGATGTTCACGTTACCCTGCATTGCCAGCCTGCCGTTCCCGGCGCTGTCAAGTAATATCTTCTGGCCGTTACTGAGCGTCAGTACAGCATGATTGCCTGCTGGTGCTGCAATATCGTTCTTGAACCTTTCTGCCTGCGGTGGCAGCGGAGCTACCTGACCTCTCTGGTAGAAGAAGTACCCGCCACTTAACAGCAATGCAATACCGGCGGCTACGCTCCATCGACGCCAGCTGATATTAACAACCCGGCCAGCAGGCTTGTCAATAGTCATCTGTATTCGCTCCCGGATGGCTTCTCCGATCATCTGCTGATCACCCAATACGGTATTATCCCACTCCGTTTCCTGCGTGAAGGCAGCAAACAGCCGGTTATATTGTACCAGCTCCTCGTCTGTAGCAGTACCTGATACAATTTTCTCCGTTAGTGATAATACTTCCTCTCTGGTCATACAAGTGCGTTCATTTATCTAGGCAGATGAAAAAGCCCATACCCCTAAACCAGGGTAAAAAAAAGTTAAGAAAAAGTTGTCTGTTATGGGTAGTACGTTATCAGGGGGATGATAAGGATGGTTAGCAGATGCGGTTCAACGGCTGCCCTGATACGTTTTAAGGCGATCGTTTTCTGGGCCTCAACGGTCTTTACTGAGATGTGCAGTAGGTCTGCTATCTGTTGATTGGTAAATTGTCCGTCCCGGCTAAGCAGGAAGATCTCCCTGCATTTATCCGGTAAGCCATTCACAGCCTGCTGTATAATTGTTTTCAGATCGTTCAGTTCCAGTAGTTCCTGCGGACCGGAAGAAGGGTGTATGGTTACTTTTGATAATTCTTCATAGAAGTCTTCCCTGATCTTTCCGGAGTGGATATAATTAGCGACTTTGAATCTCACCGCCGTACGCAGATAGGAGGGAACCGTTTGTATATCCAGCTGCTCACGCTTCTCCCATAGCCAGGCAAATATATCCTGAACTATGTCCATACTGGCGTTCTGATCACGAAGGAGATAAAAGGCCGTCTGATACATAGCTGACCAATGTCGGGCATACAGCATGTCAAATGCATCTATATTACCTCTCTTCAGCATCGTGATGAGCTCCAGGTCACTATAACTGTTATTGCCTCTCAAAGTTCTCACTTTCTGCTGCTAAAATAGATAAACAGCAGTAGATTATGAACATCTGTTATAAAATAATATGATGCACCTTATGGCAAGATACCAAAATGCCTATATGGTAAAATGCTATCCGAAGTGGTTAAAATCCTGACAGCCTATTCGCCCAACACGGCTTACTTTTACTTCAGTAGCGAAACCTTTGTGTGTTAGATTGACACTATTAAATCCTCTTAGAGTAACCTATATCCTAAAGAAAAAACCTATGCTATAATTCTATGTTGTGACCTTTCAGACCGGCTTTTCTATCAGCGAGTAATTTGCTTAACCATTTATTTAATTCTCTCAAATAATCAAAACAATCAACGTATGCTCAAATTTACATGGACATCTGTCCTGTCGTTGTTCACTGCGCTTACCGCCTTCGCGCAAACGAACGTCGCTCCACAGGCTACAGCCACCACTTCTTATGTGTCTTCCTGGGAAACAATCACTGCCCTGAATGACAACTTCACGCCCGCCAGCTCAAATGATAAGAGCCATGGTGCCTATGGCAACTGGAACAATCCGAACTCCTTACAGTGGGTACAATATGACTGGTCACAAGCCTATAATGTAACATCTGTGCAGGTATACTGGTTTGATGATGCCGGCGGCGTGCTTACACCTACCACAGCTTACCTGGAATCCTGGACGGGCACGGCCTGGACTACCCTGGGTAATGTACCACTTGTCAAAAATGCTTTTAACACCCTAAACTTCAGCTCAACAGCCGTTACCCGGCTACGCCTGTCCATGCGTAACACTACGCAGTCCACTGGTGTGCTGGAATGGCGGGTTACCGGCACCCCTGTATCGCCGGGCGGTGGTAATGGTAACGGCAATGCTTATACATGGCCTGGCTATTCTCCGTCGATCAGTTATGACTTCAGAAGTGAATATCCCAGTCTGCCAATGCCTACACAGGTGCTGAATGATTGTCCGCAGGTAGTCGGTACACAGTCTTCCGACTGGTGGACATTCCGCTGGGGACCTAAGAAGAAGTCTGTCGTAACACCGGCAGCTATTACCCCTATGCTGGCGCGACTAAATAAGGACTTTAAGTACTTCCGCGATACCATGGGCTGGCCCCCCGATATACGTGTAAGAAGCGGCTATAAGAGTGCTGTGTACCTGTACGGTTCGGGCTTATGTACCGACAATGCAGACAGTACAGCGCTGGGTGGCTGGCAAAGTGCCGTATACTACAATGGCAGAAGCTGGCCTATCATACTGGCATCCTACTATCCTGTATATGCCTTCGATCCTGCTTATACCGGTAGCGATGCGGCCTACCAGCAAAGCGCCATGACGCATGAGGGTATTCATGCTATGATCGCTGACCTGCCAGGTGTAAAAAACGCTGCCTGGTTCCACGAAGGGGGTAACGTATGGTTCCAGCAGACGGCTGATGCGCGTCGCTCCAACGACTACAGCGCTATGGGCTTCCTGAACGGTACCGATTTTATTGCGCCGTTTATGCCAATAGAATGTTACTCGGGTTGGTTGCAGGACGGTAGCTTCGGTGGGCCGGCTGCAGAGGGTGTAAACATGTTCAATGGCAGTCAGCAGATCTGTACCTGGAAAACCTATCTCGGCGGTCATCAGTATAGCTCTTCTTTCCCTACCTTCCTGGGTAATACGCTGGGAGACAACGCCGTTCCCTGGATATGGAGGTATGCGCCTACCCGCGTCTTAGAAGGTATTGCCAGTGGTATTGGCGAAGCCCAGACCCGCCGCCTGATTACAGAATATCGCTCTAAACAGGCAACTGTTGATTTCGGAAAATGGAAAGGGGCCTGTATCGCCTTGCTGAATAGTGTATTTGGTAATTCCATTGGCGCTGAATGGCAACCTTCCTGGCTCAATCCTGCTCCCTGGATTGCAACTCCTTATGTCAAAACTACCAATACTAATGGCCTGCTGCGACCAGATACGACTACCTTACCCGGATGGTCCGGCGCTAACCAGATACCGCTGACTGTCAACGGAACTACGGTGACGGTTAACTTCCAGCCTATTGGTGCTAATATGACCTGCCAGCTGGTATACTGGACGGCTAACGGTACCCCTGTGTATAGCCAGTATGTATCTTCCGGTAACTGTACCCTGAACCTGACTACTCCGGCGGCCAACAATATCGTGATTGCGGTTATTACCAATACCAACTATCTCTACCAGGGGGAAGCTACCAGGAAGGCTAAATATGATTACCGCTTACAGCTCGTATCTGGTATCTCCGGAGCAGCCAATGTCAATACCAGGTGGTATACTGCTGCATTACCTGCCGGCGCACGAACCAGTGACGCTACCTCTCTGGCAACTGCAACTGCTGGTATAGACTGGTCAGCGTATTGCTCCCATCCGTATACAGGCGCGCCAAGACATGAAGAGTACAACTGGAATACGCCTGTCCAGCCACAGTTTCAGCTGTTCCCGAATCCGTCAGTGTCTGGTGAGCAGGTACAGATACGCTTCAAAAATCCAAAAGCAGAAAAGAGTGTCATCACTGTGTTTACGCTATCAGGGAAGTTAGTATTACAACGTGTATCTTCCGCTGAACAGTTTACCCTCGAAGACAAGGCCCTGCATCCCGGTATATACCTGGTAAAGATTGCCAATTCTGCTGTCAATGCTACACAGAAACTGGTGGTTAACTAATCAACCTGTCATTTACTGTCATCAATAAAGCGGCCCTGCAGACATAATGCCTGCAGGGCCGCCTACTTCCACAGATACGGGATGTGTCAGCGCGTAAAAATCCGTCTTCTGATGATCAGCTCAATCTGCGGCCCCGGTCGCAGATTCCATAGCGGCGTACCCCCAAAGTTCTGCCATGGTATCATTGTCTTAATACCCGTCTGCCATTGGCCAAACTGGTAACAGGCTTCAATCACTGCGCCTATCCGCATGTTTGGCAGACTATCCCTTTCGTTGCTCCTGGCACTACGCAGGTAGGGCGGGTCATAAATGAGTGAGCTATCTCTCATATCCGCATGTTGCATCAATGCCTTGCTATATACTGACAGCTGTGCACCTGCACTTATACGCAACCTGTTGGTCAGCAAGTATTGATACTGTAAAGCGAAGCCGTAACCAAACTGCTTCAGCGTCGATGTACTATATGGCTTGTTTATGGTACTGTTTACCGGCGCATGATGATGCAGACTATCATTCAGCTGTACGCTCAACATGGGTATAGCATCCAGAGAAATAGCCATTTTACCTAGCCTTCTCTCAATACGTATTGCCGGTATGACTGCCCGGAAGTACTGGTTATTACCTTCAGGCCCTGTCAGATAATATTTACTCTCATGGGTAGGTACTGCCAGATTCACCTGTCCATAGATGCTCCAGGAATGGTTGTCTTTGGTACCCTTCTTATTCACAGGCTTGATAGCTATCCGATCCGGGTTTCCGTTATTCACCTGTAGCTGACTGTTAAACCTCTGACTCTGATATCCGATGGGTTCAAGTGCCCAGCCATTTTGTACTACATTACCATCCTTGACAGCCTTTTCCGGCCTGTCACCGCTATAAGCCAGTGTATCGCCTCCGGCAGCCAACGTACCATCTGCCTGTCGGTGGGCAGCCTCTATACGTTTGTCTATAAGAGCACCTTGCCTTCGGCTATTTTCTGTTATACCCTTATTGCGCACCTTACTATCATCGTTTGCCGCTTTTTGGGACGGGTCACCACTATAAGCCAGTGTATCGCCTCCGGCAGCCAACGTACCATCCGCCTGTCGGCGGGCAGCCTCTATACGTTTGTCTGTAACAGCACCCTGCCTTCGGCTATTTTCTGTTATACCCTTATTGCGCACCTTACTACTATCCTTTGCCGCCTTTTCCGGCCTTCTGATGCCTGGGGCCAATGTGCTCCCGCCGGCGGTTGACATATCTTCTAAACGCTTTTCTGGGGTCTTCAAATCCTGCTGATGGATGGAAAGGCCTGCTTCCTGCTTATACGGCTGTTTGCCTGCCCCTGCAGGCCGCCTTGCAGGTATCACCGCATCTCCATTACGAGGGTAACCAACTGAAGCAGCGGGTACAGGTATCACCCGGGAGCTATGACTTCCAATGCTATCTGTTACGGCAGGCGAATAGCTTTGTCCTTTTCTGCTGCTACTATCCTTGCCGATAGCCAACTGCCCCTTTGCAGTTCCGTTATGCTTTGCAGCATAATCACGCTTACCCGTAATCCCGCCTGGTTGTTGTATCTGATTATTAGCCGGCGCTGACCGGTCAGTGACGTAAATATCGCCAGTGTGCACGCGGCGACTATCCGCTGGTAGTCCACCGTGCGACCTGTCAGCGTTTTGTATGGAGCAAGCTTCCCCGTCAATGCCTGTGCGGTTGCCTGGCTGTACTGCCGGATCAATTGCGGAAGACTTGTCAGCATATGCGCCATTATTCCCCGGGAAATAGATCTGACCTGACTGCACTACCTGTTCTAAACTATCCGTATCTGTCGGTATATTGCCTTTTAAAGGCCTCTCGCTCTGGTGTATTGCCACGGCAGGCGGTGTCTGTCTCTTGCTGTCAGAGGCCATAAACTGCCATATGGCTACTGCGGTAATAGTAGCGGCCGTACCGGATATGAGCACATTCTTCAACAGTGATTTCTTCAGCAATGCCTCTCCACCAGATGCAGGCCCCTTCACAGGCATTGCCGCATCCAGCTTCTGCTGCATAGCTGTCCATCCCTGGTCTACAGGAGGAATCGGAATGGTGTGTTCCTCATTGTTGAAAAATTGATCACTCAGGTTTTGCTCAGACACTTTTAACCTTATTTTTTATAATGCTCTAATAAAACTGGTTTCAGGCGCTTTCTCACCTCACTTAAATGCCACTTGACGGTACCTGCGGCAATATCTGTCTGCTCACTGATCTGTGGGATCGTAAATCCTTCCAGGTAGTATAGTATGCAGATGGCCCTTGTGGCAGGCGGTAATACATCCAGTAGCTTATAAATATCTGCTGATTCAAGTGTTTTCAACGGGTTGCCCTCATCTGCAATCAGCACTTCTCCAACCTCCATATGCCTTGGCCACCCTGCAGTTTTCAGCTTATCAAGTGCTGTATTACGCACGACGGTATAGACCCAGTTGAAAAACTCACCTTTATCATCACTGTACTTCCCAATGTTCGTGAACACCTTTAACATCCCATCATTCAATGCCTCCAACGCATCCTCCTGCCCGGGGAAGAACTTCCGGCACAATAGAAACAGCGCAGGATAAAACTTACGGTACAGTTTCTCCTGACCCAGGCGGTCATTAGCAGCGCATAATTTTATCAGTTCCTTGATTTCTTCCAACTGAAGGATTCCCTATAGGTATTATGAATTGGTTTCTTTTCGCACGTCCGACGTGCAAAGTACCCGAACCACCCAAAGGCGGCCCGGGCGTCAGACAAACTGGCTACAGTAATTTGCTATGGCATAAGTCTATCCTGAAACGGCCAATTGCTTCATTAGTTACAGGCTAAGTGAAATATGACACGCTCCCGGGCCTTTTACAAAGATATACCGCTGGCTCTTAGTCGGCCTACAGGATTATTGGCAACTTGTCTATATCCTGTTGTATCTACCGGATGGCCAGGACGGATCGTGTCCGGGTAATGTGGTGGATTGTGCGGATGACTGGTGTCCGGATAATGCGGCTGATGCGGTGGATCATAAGGACGGATAGTATCCCAGTCATGCGGCTGATGCGGTGGATAATACGGATGTGTCGTATCCGGATAAGGCGGATAAGGCGGGAAAGTCGTATCCGGATAGTGTGGCGGATACACAGTCGTATCCCCAGGGAAAGGCACAGTATCATGCGGAATTGAGTCATGCGGAATACTGTCATGCGGGATAGTATCGTGCGGAATGCTGTCATGCGGGATGGTATCCTGCGCTCCTGCAAGTGTACGCTTCCCCTCCAGTTTAATGGCTTCCTCTTTGGAACATGCTGTGTGAGCCAGTATAAACGCTCCCATCATGAGTGTGTAGACGCCGATTTTTTTCATAGTTTTCGATTTACTACTATAGTTAACGGTCCCTAAAGCACGAAAGGTTGGGTAGTCAGGGAAAAATTTTTCTATATTTGCGGCCGCAAGTGCATCAGACTATTAAATGCCGCTATCCTATACCTTATGCTTAATGGAAGAATGAAGAGAATCGCGTGGCGAACACTGAAGATTGTGTCGGCGTCCCTTATGGGAATACTACTATTACTATTGCTATTACCACTACTATTTCCCGGGGCGGTCTCAAAAAAAATAAAAGCCTGGGCTAACAACAGCATCACTACTGAACTGAACTTCTCCCGTGCAAGGCTATCCTTCTTTAATCATTTCCCGTCGCTGACGCTGACGCTACATGATTTCAGCCTGAAAGGATCCGCTCCCTTTGAATCAGATACACTCATCAATGCGGCAGAGGTATCCCTTGGTGTAGATCTTAGCAGCATCTTCTCCAAAACCATCAGAATAGATGAAATATACCTGACAAAGGGACATATACATGTACTGGCGGATGCCGACGGCCGTCCTAATTATAACGTCTTCCAGGCCCCTGCCACAGCAAAGGAACCGGCAGACAGCTTGGGCGCTTCCCTGAAAATAGACCGTATCCAACTGGAACATTGCGGTATCGTATATCATGATAAATCGCTGGGCCTCCTCATACGTGCCAGAGATGTCAACTATCTCGGTAAAGGAGACCTGCAGTCTGCCAAATTTGACCTGTACTCAAAAATAGCTATCTCCTCCCTGGATCTGTCTTACGGGGAAGTGCCCTATATACAATCCAAAAAACTGCACGGAGACCTGATCACGAAGATCAATACTCAATCGCTGAATTTCACTTTTGAAAGAAACGACCTGAGAATAAACCAGTTACCGGTCCAACTGAAAGGAACTTTCAGCTTCCTGCGGAATGGCTACCAGATGGACTTCAATCTCAGTTCCGGTGCCTCTACACTGGAAGCACTGTTCAGCGCTCTGCCGGCTGACTATATCTCCTGGATGGAACATACGGATGTTAAAGGTGCCGCCGAAGTAACTGCGTCCCTGACCGGTAAATACATCGCGCGGACCAATAAAATGCCCGACTTTACCTTCAATATCAAAGTACGAGACGGCGTGATCGCCCATTCCGGCGCATCCAGCAAACTACAACACCTGCGGCTGGATTTCCAGACAAAACTGCCACAGATGAATACCGACAAATTCTATGTAGGGCTTGATTCTCTTTACTTTACGCTGGATAAAGGGTATTTCAGTTCATCACTTAACATGACTGGTCTATACCGCCCCGATATACATGCGCGTATGGAGGCTGATATTGATATGCAGAAATGGGGTGAGGCAATGGGCTGGGAGCAGTTTGACCTGAAAGGACACTTTACCTCTCACCTCAAAGCGGATGGCCGCTATATTCAGAACAGTGTTAATAATGGAGCCGGACAGGAATCTTCCATCGCTATCAGCAGTATTCCCGCATTTGATTTCAATGCTGCACTTACCGATGGATATGTTAAGTTTGATGGTGTCAAAGAATCCATCCATCATATCGGCTTTAACGTTGCAGCCAACTGCCCCGATAATAACTACGCCAATATACAGGTGAACGTCAGCCGCCTGAACGCGGAAGTACTGAACAATTACATCAAAGGATATCTGCATCTCAATAACGGACAGGAACCACACGTCGATGCCAGTCTGAAGGCTATTGTACATATGGCTGATGTAGAAAAGTTCTACCCTATGGATGGCATAGATCTGGGTGGCGATCTGAATATCAATATCTTAAGCAAAGGTGTTTACAAGCCTGGTGCAGGTCAGTTTCCTGTCACTACTGCTTCCTTACACATGCATAACGGTATACTGCAAACGAAGTATTACAAACATCCCATTGAAAAGATAAATGTCAATGCGGTACTCACTGATACAGCAGGTAGCCTGCAGGCCCTGAAGGTAGATGTGAAACCAGTATCTTTCCTGTTTGAAGGACAGGAATTTACCTTGAAAGCTGCCTTGGATAACTTCGAGAACCTTCGGTATAATATCCTCGCCAGTGGTACCATAGACCTTGGCCGGATCTATAAAGTACTGGGAAAAGAAGGGTATGATGTACAGGGAATGATCAAAACAGACCTGTCTTTACAAGGTACCCAGGCCGATGCTATGAGCGGACAATACGCCAACCTGAATAATAAAGGTTCGCTGACTGTCAGAGGTGTAACGATAAATGCAGCGCGGTTCCCGTTGCCTTTCCATATAGAAAACGGGATTTTCCGTTTTGAAGAAGATAAGATGTGGTTTGATAAATTTGATCTGCGGTATGGACAGTCAAACATTCACCTGAATGGGCATCTGTATAATCTCATCGCCTATGCTACTCAGAAGAATCAACAATTACAGGGCGCTTTTCAGATGAAGAGTAATTATCTGTTGGTAGATGAATTAAAGCCGTCTGGCAGCGCAGAAGCTGCTGGTGTTTCTGAGCCTCCGCAGGTGGTTTCCTTTCCGCCAAATCTGTCGCTCTCGCTGACGGCAAACGCTGACAAGGTACGGTTTAGTGGTATTGATATCAGCAGGTTTCACGGTCAGCTGTTGCTGAATAGCGGTAGTCTGCAATTGAATAAAACCGGTTTCAGTATCATTGACGCGCCGGTTACCATGGATGCTGTATATACGCCGCTCAGCAAACAGTCTGCTGCTTTTGACTATCGTATTAACGCAAAGGCGTTTGATATCAAACGTGCCTATAACGAAATCAGACTGTTTCATGATATGGCTACTTCTGCCGGTTCTGCAAGCGGTACCGTCGGATTGGATTATCATGTCAGCGGCCGTCTGAATGAGCATATGCATCCGGTGTATGCTTCGCTTAAAGGAGAAGGCGTATTGTCATTGAAAAAGATTAAACTGAAAGGCTTCAGGATGCTGAATGCGGTGGGGAATACTACGGGCCGTAAAGATATTAAAGACCCACATCTTTCCGAAGTAGATATCAGATCATCTATCGCCAATAATATTATCACTATAGAAAGAACGAAGCTGCGCATTGCAGGTTTCCGTCCGCGGTTTGAAGGCCAGGTTAGCTTTGATGGACGCCTGAATATGAAAGGACGTGTAGGACTGCCACCCTTTGGCATTCTGGGCATACCATTTACTGTTGGTGGTACGCAAAAAAATCCTGTAGTTAAACTGCGAAGGGGTAATGCCAAAGATTCGCTGGACAGGGAAGAGGCGGAGTAGGCTATGCTGATTGCGAAGTTACCTTCACGCGGTGTGGAAGACGCCACGTGAAGGTAATGATATGATATGCCGGCAGTGTTAAATTGCCGGCATTGCTATTCATGATGCAGTATGAATCCCATGGTGGGATGAGCAGGATCTTCATAGTCATCCAGCACAGTTTCCCGGCTGTTATTGTCATACAACATGCCTTTATGCTGCTGATCGTAGGGCTGCCACAGTTTATATCCCTTTATAAAATCTGTCCAGTGCTGGTGCATCAGTGTAGCCAGTTCGGGATTATATGGTGGTGTTCCCTCTCCGGGTACATACCATATGTAAGCCAGTTCGTCAGCATGCACTGCGGGAACACCATTCTTAGGTTGTTCAAATGAATACAGCCATACGTTTTTACTGCCGGCAGCCAGTGCTTTTACGAGGCGGAAGGTATGCAACTGATACATATAGCGACTGAGGGTGATGATAGCCGCCGTATCTTTTGGCCGATTGGTGATCCGCTTCCAGGCGTCGAGCGCATAGTGGTAATTATCGCCGAACCAGTCGCTGAGGGACGCAGAATCCGGCGTATACAGGCGGCGGTCTGCGTTCATAAACATGATAGCTTCCGCTTTATTAGAGCCGAGTAATACACGTACATTTTTATTCGGACGTTTCCTGATATATGCCAGCGCGTCTTCTTTGATTACTATGCCGTCAGTCACCGGACCGAAATAATTAGTGCCTTTGGCTCCTCCAAGTACTTTTGCCTGCGCTTCAATGAGCTGGGACGCAGGCATTTGCAGCAGTGCTGCGGGATCTGTGATGCCGAGGGTATCCATGAGTCGTGCGCGGATGGCCAGCGCGGTTTTGATGTCCCGTATACAATTCACTGCGCCGCTTTCGAGTACCAGCTGCCGGAAGGAGCCTTTTGCCGCAGGGGCAACGAGTAAGGCAGAGATCAGTTTTGCACCGGCTGATTCACCCATGACGGTGACGCGGGAGGGATCTCCTCCGAAGGAACGAATGTTTTTCCGGATCCATTGTAACGCCATCATGCAATCCTGCAGGCCATTGTTGCCTGTAGCCTTGTAGCCGGCAATGTCATCCAGGTAAAGAAAACCGAATACGCCCAGGCGGTAGTTGATGGTGATACAGATAATGCTGTCTATATCTGCGAATGCATGGCCATTCATGCCAATACCACTGCCGCCCGTCATACCGCCCCCATGTACCCATACTACCACAGGCATCTTTTTGGTTGGCTTCAGCTGCGGAGTAAATACGTTCAAGGTCAAAGCATCTTCATCACCGGTGAGTTTACGCGTACCGCCGTCAAACTGGGCGGCAACAGATCCGAAGGAAGTGCAGGCCAAGGTATCCTTCCAGGCCGGAGCCTGAACGGGAGGCCGGAAGCGAAGCTTGCCAACAGGAGGCGCTGCATATGGAATACCCTTAAATACCAGAATCCCTTTTTCAGTGATGCCACGGATATAACCGCGGGATGTTTTAACAACAGTGCCGGATTGTGCTGATAGCATAATTGCCGGCAGCAACAATACGGAGGTAACAAATGTCCGTAACGGGGAAAAGATCATATTCATATTGACTGTTATGCCGCCCAAAATAAGCATTTTGATGATGGTAATGCAGCCTTTTACAGGGGTGGGCAGGCGGCTGCCGGGGCGTAAGCTGTTAGTAATCAATGAACCGTTGCTGACACAGCAACAATTAAAGACATCATTCTTCAGGTGTCAGCCTGCGGTATTTCCAGAATGCAACGCCGACGCGGAAGCGGCTTCAGCAGCGGTAGTTTTTATCAAACCGGATTGGTGGCGCTGAATAGATGGTGTAATCAAGTAGTTGGAAGCGGGTACACGCTTCCTGGCAGGTAGTACTTTTTTCGACCTGATCAGGGTGTATGTTTTACATTATTCCTTCACCAGAAGGTCACTAAGAGGTCACTTCAATATCCCTGGGATATTGAAGTGACCTCTTAGTGACCTTTTGACTGCGGGTTGGTATAAAAGATAAACCGTTATTTGACAGAATATAATAGCCGGAGCATCGGTGGGCCAGACCGTTTTAATGGGTGCGACAGAGAAGGGCGTATAGCAATCGGCAAATCAAATAGAATGGAATCAGATTGGAGGGCTATAGGGACTTTGGCATGCCCGGATGGCAGCTGAATGTAGTGCCGGTAAGTAAATAGCTGTTTATCAGCAAGTTGATGAAAGTGCTGGTCTGGGTAGTGGGTGATTCAGATGTAGGAAATAGGAGACGTAAGTTGTGGCGGAGAGGCGCTTCCGCAGATGTACATGTTTATGGGGAAGGAGGAAGCCGGTAAATGTAAGGCATGATGAGAAATGGTGTTGGATAGCAGGTAGACGGTGGAATGAATGAGTCCTGCTGTGGTCGGATGGCGATAAAAGAAGTGATATTGCTTTAGGATTGACTCTTTCGAGCGATGATCCGATAGCTGATTATCAGATTAATACGGGTTTTATGGTGGATACGGTATATGGAAATATTGGTGCAGGAATGTCAATATCCGGAGACGGGATTTGGAGCGGAGCCTAAGCGGCAGTTGGTAATTTGTATATCAGGTGAAAACTTGTGGTAAGAGAGGTGGATGTATAAGGAGGGGGGCAACCGGTCAATCATATAATAAGGTATGATGGAAAAACAGGCGGGTGAGGGGGCAGGACCTAAAAAAAAGTGCCGGCAGGTTTTGGTGATATATAGATATATCTCACGTGCCCTGCCGGCTTTGCATTAATTCACTATGACTACTTGTTATGATTACACTCTTTACTTATTTATTACCAATTAGTTCGGCTAATTTTTCTGAGAGCTGATTTCCTTTGATATTTCTACCGATGATATTTCCTGCTGCATCGATCACTACGTTCTGTGGAACAGCGTGAATGTTGTACAGTTCTGCTACTTCATTTCTCAGGAATTTCAGATCGGATACATTGTAACCGGTCATTTTATCATCGGTGATGGCTTGTGCCCATTGTTCTTTACGCTCATCCAGTGACACATGGATCACTACCAGGTCTTTCTGATTGTAAGCTTTTATGATCTGCTTCAGTTCCTGGTTTTCCAGTCTGGAAGTTGCTGACCAGCTGGCCCAGAAGTTCAGTATTACCACTTTACCCTTGAAGGAAGAAAGCGTTACTTTATTACCCTGAAGATCTTTTTGGGCGAAGTCTGGAGCCGGTGCACCTACAGCGGTACGCTTGGATGCCTGAATCTTTTTATCAAATGCTTTACCTTTTACAGAAGTACGGGTTTTCTCTACCAGTGCTTTGAACATAGGTTCTATTTCACGGAAGTCGATGAAGTTACCAGCGTATTCTTCCAGTATATCCAGGCTGATATACATATCAGGATGTTGCTGGATAAACTCTTTCATGCTTTTTTTCCTGTTGGCCATTGCAGCGCGGAAGTGCTCCATGTACTGCTTTTTGGCAGCGAGGCCCTTTTCCGTAACATCATTCTGTAAGGTATTGGATGATTCTACGGTCAGCAAGGACAGCTTTTCTTCTGCATCTTCCATATGTCTCAGGTACACATCATAATCATCCTGAGATTTTGATCCGTTGGAAGTGAAGTTAGCTATACTCTCATCTGAAGTGACCCATACAATAGATCCTGGTTCAACATACAAGTGAGCGATGTCGCTTGCATTGAAGAACGTCTGTGGTTCTCCGTCTCTGCTTACAGTCAGCAATATGTTAGTCGGATATGCTACCGGTTTGTCGAAAGAGAAGTTACCGCCATCTACATCAGCGGAGTCGTACACACTTTTGCCATCATAACTATAACCAATATATACTTTGGCAGGCGCTTGTAATCTTCCGAGCTTTCCCTTTATCTGAAATGATTGCGACATCGCTGGCATCGCCATGCAGCAGGCCGCAATAACCGCTAAGCATCTATTCATCTGTTTTACCTTTATCATGGTTACACGAAATATCTAAAGTCTATCCAAAATTTAAACGCGAATTATATTTTGAACCCTTTGCATATAAGACAACATTTAAATACCGATATGCGTACAAGGGTTAAAAAAAATTTTAAAGTATCTGTTTGGGGAAATTCTTCTCCGGGATAATAAAACAAGCAGGAATACTTCGGTAAGTAATGTGTAACTAATTTATTACATGTGTTTTATGAAGTGGAGTGAGAGTGGTCAGGGAAGAGGAAACTATTTTTATGGGTAAATTCACTTTTGATATAAGTTATTGATATACAGTAGATAAATTTTTTTATAAATTTATTTTAGTCAGGTGGTTTTCAGGCGCGCGGAGAGTAATGAAATAAAATTAGTTTTAGATATAAATAATTGTTAAATTGTAACAAGAACGCGAACCTTTTTATTTATCTAAAGTACCTATCCCTATGATTAAGCGTGTATTATACCTTTTTCTGACGATTGTAACAGTTATGACATTCCTGGGTAATAGCATCGCCGCTACCCAACCTAATAAACCAGGATTTACAGAAATTGGTCACCAGACAGACGGCAATTACTACTATACTTTCTACGCAGATCTCTCTAAAGCTCCTGATGCGATTGCTTATATACAGGTGCAGAAGAATACAACCGGAGAAGTGCTTCCGCTTGATAATTTTAAAGGCAAAGTATTATTCGGCAGACCACTGTTCAGCATAAAAGATAAAGCGACCGTTTCCTTCTACGACGGTGCAACACTGATATCAAAAGACCTTACTGGTGTGATTGAGGGTGGCGTTAAGCCCTGACTGTCTCACATGAGCATATACTTTCTGTCCTGAGCTCTGTTAGTAGTAACAGGGCTTGGGCTGTTTCCTGTCATGCGGGTGTACTACATCCGGCGTGGGAGGGTGCGTGTACCTGGATAGTAAATGCTGTGAAGCTATCTGTATTAATGAGCGTATATGCTCTAAAACCTGGTAATAATCAATGCGTGAGGCCTCAAAAATATAATATAATTAGATCAAAGAAAAAAAAGTGAATTACATTGAGTTTTTCGTAATCTGCCGAATCAAATTCAACGTTATATCAGACCGGCTTTATGAGAAACCCTGCTTAAGAGAAAAGTAATAAGACCCCAGTAGTTGACCGCCATGGCAGGGAACCACAATGAACATTTATCTGTTATGTTAACAGAAACAGGCGCTTAAGTATCTATCGACCGAAATCAGGAAACAGGTTATGAGACTGTAGTTTTTATCAATCATCATATCTAAATCGCACAAGCTATGCATCTACCCAAAACAGGCTTGCTTGTATTGCTGTTCTTATGCAATACACTGGCATTATTCGCGCAGCAAAATATCTCAGGCAAGATCAGGGATGCTGTGAATGGAAAACCGATTCCAGGTGTTACCGTCAGGGTACAAGGTACCAACAGAGGTGCTATCTCTGACGCCAGTGGTAATTACACATTAGCTGTACCTTCAGGTACTGCCACATTAATTGTAAGCTTTACCGGTTATAAGACCCAAACCATTAAAATGACCCCCGGTAGTAATGTAGGAGATATTACTATGGAAGAAGACTTTGCCAAACTGGATGAAATTGTGGTAACAGGTTTGGCTACCAGCGTTAAACGAAGCAACCTGGCCAATACCGTTGTGACCATCAATGCAAACCAGCTGGCCGGTACCGCTCCCGCACAGACATTTGATGCAGCCCTTAGCGGTAAAGTACCTGGCGCACTGATTACCGCTAACTCAGGCGCTCCCGGAGGTGGTATATCTGTTAAAATGAGAGGTATCACGTCGGTATTCGGTAATTCACAACCACTGTATGTAGTGGATGGGATCTTCTTCAACAACAGCAGTATACCAGCCGGCCTGAATGATGTTACCGGAGCAGCCACCGCCGGTAACCCCAATAACCAGGACAATCCGTCCAGCCGTATTGCAGATCTTAACCCCGCAGATATTGAGAATATTGAGGTACTGAAAGGCGCATCCGCCGCTGCACTGTATGGTGCAAAGGCAGCAGCCGGGGTGGTGATTGTTACTACCAAAAAAGGCCGGGCAGGGAAGACGAAGGTCAGCGTAAACCAGGAGACTGGCTTTGCCAAAGTCAGGCACCTAATGGGCGTACGTACCTTCAATGCTGACAGGGCCGCCGACCTGGCAGGAAGCGCCGATAACACAGACCCTGTGATCCAGCAACGCCGTCAGGCATTCCGGGATCAGTATAACGCAGCCGCTGCTGCAGGCAAGATATTCGACTATGAGAAAGAGATGTACGGCGAGACCGGTCTGATACTCAACACCGGACTATCTGTATCCGGCGGTACTGATAAAACCACTTTCTACCTTTCCGGCAACCGTCGCCAGGAAGAAGGTATTGTGAAGAATACCGGTTACTTTAATAACTCAGTACGCCTGAATGTAGATCATAAACTGACAGACCGTATCTCCCTCGGCGTTACGATGAACTATATACATTCCAACGCTGACAGAGGACTGACCAACAATGATAACAACGGGGTAACTTATGGCGTGGCCTTGTCCTCTACACCAGACTTTGTAGATCTGTATCCAAATGAATTGGGTGAGTATCCCCGTAACCCATTCGCAGCTTCCAATCCGCTGGAAACACGCGACAAGATGGAAAATAATGAGATGACCAACCGTTTTGTAGGCGGTGGTAATCTGGAGATACGCCTTCAGCAAAGTGAACATTCCTCTACTAAGTTCATTGGCCGAGGCGGTGTTGACTATTTTAACTATAAAACGGCGGCCTTGTTTCCCCGGGATCTGCAGTTTGAGGAAAACGCATTACAGGGTCACTCCATCCAAGGTAATACCAATAATATCAATACCAACCTGGGTGGCTTCTTTGCCAATACCTTCACACCGAATGAGAATGTAAGTCTGACCAGTACCCTGGGTGCTACCCTGGAGACCGGTTTCATGGACAATATTGTGACCGTCGCTACGAACCTGGTGGCCGGACAAAGCAATCTGGATGCAAGCGCTAATACGACTACCCGTCAGTTCAGGCAGAAATACCGCGACAACGGGCTGTTTATACAGGAAGACCTCTCATTACTGGACGCTATTACACTGAGCGGAGGCGTTCGTTTTGACCGCTCTACCAATAACGGCGATTATAAGAAGTACTACGTGTTCCCTAAAGCAGCAGCTTCCTGGAATATAGCGCGTATGAAGTTCTGGGGAGTAGATAAGATCCAGAGCCTGAAACTGCGCGCCGCCTATGGCCAGTCAGGAAACGTACCGCCATACGGTAGTAAGTTTACCGCTATGCTGGGTAGTAACATTGGTGGATTGCCAGGCGTGCTGGTAGATAATCTGCTGGGTAACGCTGACATTGAGCCGGAGCGCCAGTCAGAGTTTGAAACCGGTATCGACATCAGTGCCTGGGATGGTCGTATTAACCTGGAAGCAACCTATTATAACAAGCGTATACAGGACGTATTGCTGCGTCATGCACTACCTGGTTCGTCCGGTTATGCCAACGAATGGAAGAACAGCGGCGATCTCAGAAATAAAGGTATTGAGATCGGCCTGACCGTTATTCCGGTAAATACTAAGAATGTAAGGTGGAGTTCTACTATTAACTGGTGGCGTAACCGTTCCAGGGTAACAACCTTGCTGATACCGCCTTATGCGATTGGCGCATTTGGTAACTCCCTGGGTACATTCTACCTGGAGGAAGGAGAACCCGCTACACAGATCAAAGGTACCGTAGGAGGTGAGCTGAAACTGATAGGTAATTCAGAGCCTAAGTTTCAGATGAGCTTCTTTGATGAGATAACAGTTTTTAAGAACCTGTCCCTTCGTTTCCTGATACACTGGAAGAAAGGAGGGGATAACATCAATCTTACACAGCTACTGACAGACCTTGGACAGACATCTTTTGACTATGATGATGAAATGAAGGGCCAGAAAGCAGGCGTTTACCGTACCGGCGCAGGGGATGCATCTATCTATGTGCAGGATGCGTCTTATGTGCGTATTCGTGAAATCGGGCTGTATTACAATGTACCGCTGAAACGGACAAATGTGGTGAAAGGCATCCGTTTTGGTGTTTCTGCGAATAACTTCTTTACCTGGACAGACTACGTAGGATATGATCCGGAAGTATCCAATTTCGGTAGTAATACAATAACCACCTCTTCCAGCCGCGGAAGTAATGGTTTGTCTACCGGTGTTGACGTAACACCATTCCCTGCTTCAAAAAGAGCAAGTTTCCATGTAGGTGTTGATTTCTGATCATTTTCCCATCTGTTAAAAACTATTACACATGAAGAACTATTTCTCAATAATAACTGCCGCTGTTGCTTTGTTGCTGATGAGCGCCTGTCAGAAGGGTGAGATTAACAGTCTGAATACCCCCGTAGTAGGTAATATTACCAGTAATCCGACGCGGAGTGACCTGTTTAACCTGGTAACAGGTATTGAATCAGGTATGCGTAATAACCTGGCCGGCTACCTGGATGGAGTAGGTGTTATAGGCCGGGAGATCTATCGTTTCTCCGGTTCAGAGCCCCGCTATACGACTGACCTGCTGGGAGGAGGAAGCAGGGTGCTTGACAATAATACCTTTTATCTGACAAATCCCTGGGGTTCACGTTACCAGGTGATGAGGCAGTGTTTTATACTGCTGGAGGCCACCAATAATGCCCGTACCGCCATTGCGTCTGATGTTCAGAAGAAGGCATTTGCGGGATTTGCCCATACTATACTCGGTTACCAGCTATTGCTGAATATCAATATGACAGATTCAAGCGGCGCGCGTATACCAGTGCGTAATGGCGCTGCGTTAGGTCCGATAATTACTGACCCGGGTATAGTGATGGATTCAGTGCTGAAGTTCCTGGAAGAAGGTAAGGCAGAGCTGACCGGCGCAGACGTAATGTTTCCATTGTCAAATGGTTTTGCAGGGTTTAAAGACGCAGCCGGACTATTACGCTTCAATCGTGCATTGGCAGCGCGGGTGCTGATTTACAAGAAGCAGTGGGCTGCTGCGCTGACAGCCCTGAATGAGTCGTTCTTTGATCTGAATGGTAGTCTGAATACAGGAGTATACCACTATTTCTCTACGAATGGCGGTGACCTGGCCAATACGCTGTACCTGGCCCCTAATACGAACGGGGAAGTAAGAGTGTCACACCCTTCATATGCAACGAATATTATACCCGGGGATGACCGGTTGACGAAGACCGCGTTGCGTAATGCACCTATCAGTCAGAACGGTCTGACCGGCAGCCGTGATGTTGTAGTATGGAATTCATTGAATGCACCAGTCAGCATTATCCGTAATGAAGAGCTGATACTGATATACGCCGAGGCCAAAATTCAGTCCAATGCAATACCGGATGCAATTACAGCGTTGAATCGTATCAGGTCATTACATAACCTGACACCATATGCCGGGGCTATTACACAGGCCGCGCTGATAACAGAATTGTTGTATAACAGGCGGTATTCTTTGTTTATGGAAGGACATCGCTGGGTGGATCTCAGACGTTATAACTTATTGGGTACACTGCCGAAAGACAGGCCCGACGACGATGTGTGGGCGCGGTACCCATTGCCGCAGAGCGAGAGTAATCTATGATTGTTTAGTCATAAAGGGTGCTTGTAATGAGCACCCTTTATTATTGAGGCACGAGCCGTCAGGCGTAAGCGCTGACAGATACACAGGGAATATTGTTCAGTGTAGTCATACCTGCCTCCGCCTGACGCCTGCTTCCGGTTATTGAGAGACGTGTTGACTACTTTGGGTAGTTGGTACTGATATGATATTTATCCTCCATATCCCACAGCGTTGCACCACCTTTGATACCATCTTTATTGGTAAAAATATGGATGTTGTCAGCCAGGGGCATGGTTAGTTCGTCAGCACTGCCACCACCTATATACAGGCGATCGTAATTAAAGACAGTTTTCAGGATCTCAAGTACCTTTTCCATCCGTTTATTCCACTTTTCCTCTCCGTGTTCTTCCAGGGCCTTATTACCTATATATTCATCATAGTCATGTTCTTTCGTGACAGGATGATGAGCAAGCTCCAGATGTGGAAGCAGATAACCATCTATGAGGAGGGCTGTACCAAAGCCGGTGCCCAGGGTAACAGCCAGTTCATAGCCTTTACCGCTTACGACACCTAGTCCCAGCTGATCGGCGTCATTGACGAGTCTTACGGGTTGCCGGAGCATGTCTGCTATCTGCTGCCCCAGGTCTATATTCTTCCAATGAGGATTGCCAAGGTTGGGTGCAGTATAGACAATGCCATTTCGTACGTAACCCGGGAACCCGACAGAGACTTTGTTAAAAGCAGGCATGCCTTTGACCAGGGATGCAATTGTGTCGAGTACATCCTTCGGTTTGGCTCCTTTGGGTGTAGGTACCCGCTTGTATTCCATCTGCCATTCACCCTTATTGTTGAGGATTGTGCCTTTGATATGGGAACCTCCTACATCGATTGCCAGAATATGATCAGATACTGCCATTGCGTTGAGTTTGTTTGTAAATGCGGATAGAGCACAAATACTGGGCCTGTCTTTCAATGGCATATCATTAACGAGCATATTGGATAAAAGAAAGTGTAATACGACAACAAAACAGTAATCGACGGTTCATATATCGTTTCGGACTACCAATAGTGCAGGCCCCGGATGTTATGCCCCGATGAATGCAGCCGGCAAGGTAATATGTTTGCCAATTCGGGGTGTCAGGGCGTCAGGAGGGAGAGAATATTACAATACAGCAGCTGCTAAAAAGCAACAATCACCTGGCGAATAGATAAAGAAATTAACCTCAGAAAGCGTGTGTTCTTCAGCAATAAACTATAGGGGATTTTCCCGGTACAGCGAGAGGGGAAAAAACCGTGTTAACATGGGATTAACAAATGCAATCGGCTGAATGCCTAACATTGTGACCGTCAGCGCAGCGATCACAATGCTACATGCGTAAGCAGAATCAGATAAATAGCATTACTGTAACTGACGATTAACCTTTTTACTTTAAAAAATCCCTTATTTATGGTACCCCTCAACATTAGCTTTAAAAACTCCAATTCATGAGCAAGTATGTTACTGACTTTTTATCCCTGGTTATTGTCATAAGCACAATTACCTGTTTCCATGCGTGTTCCTTCAGGGATCCAAAGACTCCGAAGCCTGCACCCAAAGAGAAACAAATAGAGAAGATTAACTTCTTTATGGAAACGTCCGGAAGTATGACCGGTTACCTGCATGGCGCTACAGACTTCAGCAAAAGAATACCTAATCTGCTTGTCAGCATTGAAGGAAGGGTGGATTCCGGCAAGCTCCGGTTACACAATTACTATATCGCCGACTCCATTGTACCTTTCAACGGCTCTACCCAGGACTTTATTAATGCTCTTGCCGTTAAGCCACCGCCGGGTAATAAGAGCTCTGAAATGCATAAGATATTCGAGATGATTGCACAGCATACTGGTACCAATGACATCTCGCTGTTTGTGTCAGACTGTATTCTTTCCTATCCTGATAAGGTAGTGAAGGCAAATCCGGAGATCAATAAATATAATGCAGAAGGTGAGCTGAAGGCAACCTTAACGAGTGCTTTCCAGGAACTGCATCGGAAAAAGAAAATGTGTGCTACTGTTTATGGGTTTAACTCAACGTTTATTGGCAATTACTACACCTACCAGAATAAGGTGATTCCTTTAGCAGGAAACGTATCCCGGCCGTATTATCTATGGGTGATTGGAAACAGAGAACTGCTTACACGCTTCAATAAGCAGATCAGTACTCTGGAGAGTCTGCAACCCTATACCCTTGCCATGGATTTTGGCGTGTTCGGAAAGGCGGTAACTGAAAGCGATATACTGTTCGACTATGGTAAGAAGGGTAGTTGGTCAGTAGACAGTGAAATGCATGGTCTGAAGAATGTGAAGCCTTCTGCTAAAGAACCGGTTGTATTTGCTGTTGTTACAGATCTGTCTTCACTACCGCCATACGCCAGAGATACCAGCTATCTCAGAAGTCATCTCAAGACAGCCCCAACCGATCTGAAATGTCATATCGATAAGATTTTGTTGGCAGAGAATGTTGCTGGCAGCAAACTTAAATCAGGCGAGATAGATAAAGTAAAAGCTGGTACGCACATATTTGTGCTCCGTATGGATGACCTCCATCAGTCAGGTCAGACAGGTTTAATCCTGCCGCTACAGTATGATACTTCTTACAGGGCATTGTCTATTATGGACGATCGCAAGGTGACCGATATACCAGGTAAGACCTTTGCGCTGGAACACCTGATAGATGGTGTCCGGTTAGCCTATGATAATAGTAGTCAGCATTACATTGATATTTCCATACCCATAAAAAAATAGATCAGTTATGTTTAGTTTTTTGTATGAATTGCTGGGCGGCGAGCATAATAACCCTGCCTACCAAACATCTATCTTTCCCGCTGTTGGCTTGTTTACCTTGATACTATCTGTCGTCTTCGCAGTAATATTCTATGTATTACTGGGCCGCTGGAAGCCTGTCTGGGATAAGCAGAAACACTGGGTTATTACCGCTGTGATACTGGCGTTTATTGCTTCCGGACTGGCTTACGGTCAGGCGATAAACGGTACACAGGAAGAGGGAGATCCGTACATGCTCACCTTTTCCATGATCAATGCGCTATATGCAGTGATATACTTTATCATCTTATCTGTATTCTTCAAGCGTGCATCTATATTCGCTAAACGAACCCCATTCTGATACCTGCTAAATACCCTTACTCATGACCAGAAATATATTTGTTTTCGGTGTCGGCGGCACCGGAGCCAGAGTACTACGCTCCCTGACTATGCTGCTTGCGTCGGGCGTAAAGCTGAATAACACCAATAAGATCATTCCTATCATCATAGACGTTGATGCAAAGAATGCAGATACCACCCGCACCCTGAAAGCGCTTGAGTCCTATAAGCTGATCCGCTCCAGGGGATACGGAGACAGAGAGGATATAAGGGAAGGTTTCTTTAATACAAACCTGAATACCCTGAACTCTATCAAACCGGAAACAGGCGTTACAGATAAGCTGGAAGACTCTTTCCAGTTACAGTTTGAGAACCTGGAAACCTCCTTTATCAAATACATTGATCCTGACGAAGAACTGGTAGGCGATGTTACCATGGACCTCCTGGACGCGCTGTATGACAATACCCCCGCTGGTCATCCGGATTACAGCCATACAGAACTGAACCTGCGGCTCGATATGGGCTTCAAAGGTAATCCTAATATCGGGTGTGTTGTCTTCAACAACCTTGCAGCTACGAAAGAGTTTAAGTTTGTGATGAAGAGCATCGGAGAGAACGACAGGATCTTTATCATCAGTTCTATTTTTGGTGGTACCGGCTCTTCCGGCTTTCCTCAACTGGTCAGATTACTGCAGGAGGAAGAACGGCTCCGTAATAATGTGTTTGGCGCACTGACAGTTATGCCGTACTATAAAGTCTCTGATGATAAGAAGAGTGCCATTAACTCAGATCGGTTTGACTCTAAGACAGAAGCTGCCCTGACCTACTACGCGAAGTACCTGAAAGGGAAGATTAATTGCTTCTACCAGCTGTGGGACAATCCGCTGAAACAATACGATAACAAGGAAGGCGGGGAGGAACAGAAGAATAACGCTCACCTGCTTGAGCTGCTTGGCGCTACTGCTATTATTGATTTCGTTAACAGACCGGACGACAGCTTCAGGTCAAGAGAGAAAACCGCCTATTTCGACTTTGGTATAAAGCAGGAAGACCAGGTGATAGATGTACGTCACTTCTTCGATAGTACACGTTCCACTATCATGGAGCCGCTGACGCTGTTTACTTATGCCAAGAAGCTGTTCCTCGAAGTGATTCCCCGCTTCAGCAATGAATCATTCTACAAAGAGCTGGACCTGGAAGGTAAACTGAAAAATGACATCTTTTTCCAGCACCTCACCAGCTTCTTCCGAGATCATTACAGGTCCTGGTTAAAAGAGATGATGGATAATGAGCGTAAGTTCCAGCCTTTTAATGTAGAACTTGACCTGAACTCACTGGTAAGAGGTAAGCCAATTGAGGTAGTCAAGCGGCTGGGTATAACCATCAATGGTGGTATTACCGATTCCCTGTTAAAGACGAAGTTCGGCCACATCGAAGACGAACTTAAAAAGACCATCCCGGATACTGAGAAAGATAAACGCTTTCTTAAACTACTAAACAGAGTGGCAGCTGAATGCTTTTCCAAACTGGAAGCATTGCCTTCCATGAACTAAAACGTGTGACTTATGACCCCGCATATCTTCAGAAAATACAAAGGATATAATCCTAATGAAATCAAGTGCTGGACGCCCAGCACCGGTATTAATACCGACAGTTTCGAGGTAGAGAACATCACGGCTTCCAAAGGATCCTCCAAGGCAGGAACTGCTATACCATCACCCCTGGCAAGAATGGAACTATTTGATACTGCATTTAACATCCTGGCTTCTGATAATATCAGCCTGGAAGGCAATACCATCTACCACCAGCTTGTGTCTGACTGCCTTGACGTGTTACAACTGATCTTTAGTAGCCGCCCGGAAGACATTGGCCCGGGCAAGAAGATCTGGTTCAAGGAATGGCTGGTGTCAGAGAATATAGAAAAGCTGAAGCAAAAAGGAGAGAAGCATCCGAATTATCTGCTGGGCAAATCGCTGGAACAGATATTCTTTGATAAAGATAACCCGGCTTATGCCAACACCGGCAGCATCTTCCTGATCTTCTATGAAAATGTACTCTTAGGTGGTACATCGCCGCTGACGCTCTTCTTTACCAGCCCTAACTGGACGCGTAAGATAAAAGATGGTATCATCCAGCACATTCCGCAAAGTGCCGACGGCGATGTCTTTTTTGATAAAGACACCCGGCCACTACACCTGAGAGACGAAGAATTTGTAAGGTACCTCTTCACACTATGCAGGCAGGAACCGGAGGCTTTCAGGAAAGCACAGGGCCTCAGACGGTATATAAACAGGTCCGTAGCTGCCAGCAGACGCTTCTCTGATCTGTTGCTGAACAACACGCTTACTAGTCCGTCGGCAGTGCTGGAAGATGAATACAGTAAGATTATGACCAACGTCGATAATAAGCAGCTCACTATCGGCGGACTATACTACCACCGGTTAAAAGAAGGTCGTGAAAAGGAGAAAGTCCGGAAATACAGTGATTTCATTATCAACGCGACCACCGATAACTACCAGCAGCAGTTCAATGAAAAGAATGAGCCGGTCTTTGTTCACCCACCACTGGTACTGATCAATGGCATGAATATCAGCGGAGACTACATTGAGCAGAATGTACCGTGGAACCCCAGTACCGTGATCCGTGACCTGTACCATCGTGCAGTGCCGCTTTATGAAAGAAAGCTGCCACAGGGTAATGGTACTGCCGTAATGTATCCTTTCATTACTACTGAGGACCTCCTGGAAGACTATCTGCTGGAAGTACCTTATCATATCAATAGTACCAAGTTCTTCTCAGGCTTCCGCGGTGACTTTAAGTACCTCTTACCAGTGAAGAAGGCATATTTCAACTTCTTTACTTTTGAAGACCTGAAAAGCGCATTGGCAATTACTGTGACGAACGGGGTAGTCAGAGTAGCGCTCACTATTCCTATTAAAAACAAGAAAGGTCCCCGGGAAATACTCTTTGTGAAGGAGTACGCCAAACCCAAAGGTAATATCATTGAATGTCGTATGGGTATAGGCATATACCCGTTTTACAAAGTGAAAGGAGACGCGCCTGCTCTGAAAGCCCTGAAGAGCTTCGATATCTTACTTGCGAATCGTATAGAGCAGGAAGGGCCTGAACGTATTCTTCTGCAATTCTATACCTATAAGACAGCCGGTCAGCAGGGTAGTGCATTACCTCACCGTATGACGCAAAGGTCGGTCTTTGATAAGGGAGGGGCGACTGCTACATCCAAATATTACAAGGTGAATGACTCCTTCGACTACATGACCCTGACCTATAAAGATCCCGCAGGTGTACAGTGCGAAGGCATGATCATCCCTGACTTCGAGAACCGGGTAATTACTGTGAATCAGCATAAAGCCTTCACTTATGCAGTTGATTTCGGTACTTCTAACACGCATGTTGCCTATATGGACAATGCCACTGAGCTGCCAATGCCTTTTACAATCGAGGAGGCTGACCAGCAGATGGTACTACTGAATGCGCCCGGTACCGACGCTAACCCCGGTGTCAGATTCGCTTTCTATGGACAGTTCCCGGCGATAGACCAGACCTTACGGCGGGAGTTTATGCCGGCAGTCATTACCGATAAGAGCCGGACTACTGTATCGTTCCCTTTCAAGACTGCCACCTGTGAGGTCAGCAGCTTTGGTAAGCAGGATGACGCCAATATTGACCTTTTCAGTCACATTAATATTGGCTATTACATAGACCAGGAAGAAACACAGGGAGATGTACGCTATACCACCAACCTGAAATGGTTACTGGAGAATAATGCTGACCATGCCAATAAGAACCGTGTTATGTTCTTCCTGAAGCAGCTTCTTACACAGATCAAAGTGAAAACAGTTCTGAACAACGGTGATCTGGATAAAATGCAGCTCGCCTGGTCGCTACCACTCAGCATGTCTAAAGGTAACCGGTTGACACTAAAGAATGCATTTACCGAAGTATTCAAGGAAGTGTTTGATGGTTCCAGCGCTACCTTATTACCCTCAATCCCTGAATCTGTAGCGCCATACTTCTATCTCACTAAAACAGAGAATGCTTTACATGATATGGCCAATCTTGTCAACGTGGATATAGGTGGTGGTACTACCGACGTAATGATGTTTATGGAGTCTTCCGGCCAGCGCAATGACAAGTATATAAGCACCTCTTTCCGTTTTGCAGGCAATGACCTGTGGGGAAGTGGATTTAACGGCAAGCTGAAAGATAATGGTTTCATCACTAACTACTATGAATACCAGCGGGCAAACAATATCAGTCCTGCCAATGAAAGCAAATACCTCTGCCGGGCACAGGAAGATGGCAGCCTGCGGTCAGATGATCTCGTCAGCCTCTTATTCCGGTACGACCATAAGTTCCGGTTCAGTGATTCTATTGCCATAGGCAGGCCCGAGATGCAGACCATCCTGTACCTGCATTACAGCGCTATTATTTACCATATTGTCGAGATCGTGGAACTGAAAGACTACCCGTTGCCAAGATATCTCTCTTTTACCGGTAAAGGCAGCCAGTACATCCGGTTATTATGTGGTGGCGGAAAAGAAGAGCTGGAGCAATTTACCCGCCTGCTTATCAACACCTACTCCCAACGCGAACTGCAGCGTGGTTTTGAAGTAATACTGAATGCAAACCCGAAGGAAGTAACTGCCAATGGTTCCGTACTGTACGCAAGGGCAGATAAGAACGAGACAGAACGCTATAACAGCCTGTCAGAATTTGTACATCCGGGATTCGACCCATTGCAGGATGCCGCCTTTGCAGATAAGCTCAGGAGCACTGAAAAGGGGGCCTTCCAGCTGGGTGATGTGCAGGAGATCAGTAGTCCGTTGAATGTTGCAGTGCTCCGTAACCTGAACCGCTTCCTGGAAAAGACATTGAATAACCGGGAAGTGATAGAGTTCCTGGGAGAGTTCAAGATTAAGAATCTGAAAGAGACTTACGAAGTACTTCGCTGGAACGGCAATATTGAAAACGGGGAGGGGCTTATATACGACAGTTACCGGAAGGTACTTAATGATCTGCGGTCGCGCGACCAGGACGAAGCCCTGCCACAATCATTGTTCTTCTTTGCCTTCAAAGAATCCCTGTACAGATTGTCTAAACAAATTGTTGCCAAAAAAGCCGTGTAATATGAAAGTATACATATTCATCCTGCCCCTGTTTTTCCATATTCACACCTTTGCCCAGTCACCTGATCAGAACGACCCGGTCAGCATGGCTAAATTCCATATTGTCAAGCGGACGGTTGAATTTCTTTCTACAGATACTGTAAGTTTCAGGGAAGTGACTGCCTTTACCTGTAACGATTGTACCAGCTATGATGAGCTGATGAAGTTCAGCAGAAAGATGAAAAACGCAGACCAGCTGATCAGCAGGTGGTATAAAACACAGGTAGGTCGTACGAAGGAAGACCTTATCCTTTTCAGCAAAGCCCTGGTCAGGGATATTACTACGGGAGAAGCCCGCAAAGAAAAACGCCTGAAGTATGCCGGGTATGCCCAGTATGAACAGGCTGTCCTGGATATTATCAATGGCGCGGCAACTGCTAATGCCCCTGCGGAAGTTGCTGCTACGCCGGCTGTCACCGATGAACCACCCATAGATGCAGCAGAGGAAGTAACAGATGAAGGCAATATGACGCCGCTTCCTGTTATTGACGTCACGCGGGAGAACAAGGCCCAAACCCCCTGGTTATTCATCATTGCGGCTTTCTGCGCGCTGCTGCTGGCGCTATACTTTTTCCTTGATCGCAGGAAGCAGCTGGTAAAGAAGGACTCCTTAAAGCGGCAGGTAAAAGCACTACAAGAGCAGTTGGCCGGTCGGGAAGATGAATCTCAGCCGCTGCATGCGCAGATAAATGCCTTACGCGCTGAGTTACAGGAGTCCAGAAAACAGTTTGAAGAGCTCTCTGAAAAACGTGCTGACGAATACAGACGCTTTCAGCAACAAATAAATGAAGCACACCAGCCGCCGGTTCCTGCAACTCCTGCACCCAATATTACCCTCTCTAAAGGGTTTGTACCCATGGTGAAGTTTGCCCGTTATGCGGATAAAGGCGACGGCTTCTCTTCTGAAGATCTCCTGGATCAGGATGATAATGAAACCATCTTTGAGATTACAATCACCACTCCGGATACAGGGGCATTCCGTATCAGCAGAAACAAACAGGCGCAGCGCTATGCATTGTCCAACGCTGCCTATTTCTTTGGTAACACCTGTACCTACGAAACAGTGCCTGCTGCTGGAAGTGAGATTGTGACAAATACTCCGGGCGAACTGTTCCTCAACGGAGATAAGTGGACCATCCGTCAGCCTGCAAAGATCAGCTTTAACTAGTGGCCTTAAACAATCATGTATGAAAACACCCGATGAACTGGAAGCCTATATTAAACAGCTGCTCATTACAAATCATCTGGACATTAACATTCAGCTGTATCCTGAACTGATCAGTGCCGGGAAAGAATTAGGCTATGATATGAATGGTCTGGCAGCTATCGCCGGACGTATATATGAAAGCACCGACTGGCGTCCTTACAAGACGATCGATCAGTTGGTAATGAGTAACCCCTCGTTCGTACAAGGCCGCTTCTTTAATGCCGATGCTAAACGCATAATAGAGAAGGTAAAAGATGACCTGACGCCTGCAGAGGCAACTGCCTATATCATTTCCATCATCAGCAGGGAGCCTCACAACTTCCGCCCCAGACTGCATCCTGCTCCTGATATTGGCTCTTTCCGCGATCCCTGGATGACTGACAGTGCCTGGGAGCTATACCGTGTACAGGCACCGCCGGTTGAATGGTGTGGCATGGAGGCTATTACTACTGAGCAGCTAGGAGAGATTCTTTTTAACAGGAAAGAAGAAACATATCCTCTGTTACAGCACAAATCCTACCTTACATCCACTGTTACACTCCTGACCCGTAGCGCTGCCATTGCCTATAGTTTCGAGAAGATATTTGAAGAAGAGAAGGATATGGAAAGGCGGTACCTCACTATTGTATACAGGCTAAATAATGAACTGCCCTTTCCATTCCGGGGGCGCATGCCTGCTACTCTTACGGATCTGCTGACTGCTGGTTGTTCCTCACAGGCTGCCTTCAAACAACTGGAAGGTATCTACTCCAAAGGTCATATACACATCTGGCAGCGAGAGGCGCAGTCGTCCGTAGCGGCTCACTTACCTGCCAGTCTTAACAGAAGTGGCTTCCTGGAATTGCTATATCAGGTTAACCCGAATTATCCCTTTTATCTATTCGGAGAAGCTTACACATCACCGGCGCACCTCGTTACTGCAACCCGTACAAACGGCGCTTTATGGCAGTATGTGTATCAGGCTATTGCTGACAAACACCTGTATATATGGCTGACTGCCCAGGGGTATCTCTCTTTAGTAGCTCAATTGGAGAAGAAGATAGCCACGCTTCACACATCAGCGTTATATATTGAAGAAGACCGTAAGCTGGCTGTCGTACAGGCATTTATCAATCTGCTGGATGAATCCTCGCCGGTACCTGGTATCATTGCTACGCCTGCGGCGCTTTCTCTGAATAATATCGAAGTAAGTGAAGTGATGAGTACTGCTATTACGTTCCAGCTGGCTACTGACGGATTTGTCAAAGCAGCTGTACGTCTCCAACCGGAACTTCCCGGGGTAAGCCTTGACAAGTCTGTTATCAAGTTCTTCGGATTAACTGACAATCGGCAATGTGAGCTGAGGCTTGCAATAGATCCCATCTATCTCCAAAAGGATACGGCATATACTTTTGATATCGTAGTAAATAGTATTCATGAAGAGATGCGGGTACCGGTGGCTTTGTGTCTCGTATTCCCACGCAGGGCATATATCAATCACATGTACCAGTGGGGATTGACGGGTGCTATCTTTTTCCTGATGATTGGCCTCTTCGGTTTAGCTATTGACGACAGAACTACTTACGAGGTAGCAACTGCTCAATACCTGCCGCTGGATGTCTCCTCCGGCTACCTGCCCGGCTTCAGTGTCGGATATCTCTTCCTGTTGCTCTTGTTGATAGGCGGCATAGCAGGGGCCTTCTGGTATATCAAAAAACAGTATAAACTGAATATCTATGACTGATTCAACGCAACCTCAGAAGCACGGATGCTGGATTGCTTTTGGCGGTTTCGTCTTCATGGCGGTTATCCTTAAGCCGCTGCTGGTTATCAGCTACAACACGTTCCTCTTCCTGCATAAGCTCTTTCGTGGAGGTACACTGGTAGCATTTGAAGTATGGTGGACCTTACTCGGGCTCCTGGCAGGAATGGCATTAGGTGCCTGGGTAGCTGCTAAAAGGTACCAATTAGCCGCTAAATGGATATGGTACCCCATCGGCGGACTAGCTATATACCTGTTCATATTCATGCTGGTTAACGAAGTATAGCTTCAGCGTCTGTTTTATAGTTTAACAGGAAGCCGCCTTTGCTTAAAGAGGCGGCTTCTTTATGATTGTTACAATAGCCTTTTGCCAGGTGACTTGACTGTTAGCAGATCCAGCAACTCGTAAGGATCTGCTTTTATATTGCTGGCTGAAATAAACACCGGCGTACCAAATCGAACGATGTTTTGCCGTAGTAGTAGTCTTTTAATGGGATTGTTCTGACGTGTAATGAACGCTTCCGGATTGTTGAGCTTAATAGCCAGGAAGGTCGAATGAAATACCTTACGAGTCTCAACGCCTGCTATCTCATTCCACCGGATCAGGCCTGTAATAGCAATATTACTGTTATCTGTAACGCCTTCCTCTGAAATGGTTAATCCGCCGGAACGTCTCAGCATAACAGCTATGATCATTACAGCAGCCAGCGCGAGCAGCACAAATGCAGATATTGCCAGTGTGTTTTTGAGATAAATCAGTGCAGTGGGGAAATCAGGTGCGCCATTAATACGCAGACTGATGACGGTTAACAGCATGCAGGTGCCGCAAAGCAGCAATATCAGTAAATATCTGGTAATGTTCAGTGGGATGCTGGTGGTGTCAACAATGGGCATAAATTTGGGTTTGTATGTGTTATTCTAAAGATAACAAAAAAAAGTAAATTGCGGGTAACAAATAGTTGTTAACTCCGGCTATAGTAGCTATAAAACGAGAAATATGTTAAGAAGTAATGATGCGGCAAGATTCTGGAAGTGGTTCGAAGTAAGACGGGATGACTTTCGCTTTTTCAGAGAAATGGACCAGGATGAGATCGTGGCATTGTTTGATGAACTTACAGAGAAGCTTCACCAATATTGTAACAGCCTTTTTTTCGAGATGCGCGTTAACGAGCAGAATGAGGCGGAAATGGTCATCACTGCAAACTGTGATGAGGCCTTCTTCGATGATGCGGAATATCTTGTGTCGCAGGCTCCTGTACTTGACCGGTGGACATTCACCGCACTTATTCAGCCAGATAATGAAAACGGCGGCAGTATAGAATATGGCGATCTCGAACTGGTTGCTTCGGAAATGTGGTATACGGCCGTAGAAGATCCTGATACCCCGGATAAACTGAATATCCTGGTGCATGTACAGGACTATGAACTGCTGAAGGAAAATGAGAATCTGGATGACGCAGTCTTCATCCTTCTACAGAGCCTGTTAGGAGAAAGGACATTTGCCAGTAACATCAGTGTGTATCTTGTCAGGGAATTACCAGAAGGGGAGATGGCGGAAGACTTCCCAACACTTGATACATTGCCGTTGTATATCGAGTTTCTGAACGCTCAGAGAAATACTCCCCAGGACAAAAGTTCCTGATAAAGAAGTTATAACTTCTTTATATAAGATTTGTATATTTATGTGAGACACCACATTATTCAAATTGAAAACCTGATAATCTTTACGTCCGGTCTACGCTATTGACGGTCAGTCCCCTTGGTGATATTACCTGTCAATCCTGCTACAACGGCCGGCTATCCCACTTATCCAACCGGATAATTTACCTGTCCTGTTTTCGGCTTTTACCCGGCAAACCAGGCCAAAGCCTGTATGCTTACTGCATTGTTTATAGCGGTAATCTGCAGAATGCACTGTGACAGCCGGCATATACGACTGATATATTGCAGTTTAATGTAACTGACTGGTTTACAATAAATCAGCTGCCCTGTACATGCCTTGTGGGTGCAGCGCATTCGCCATGCATACTTATGCTGCCAGTTCATTTATCAGCATAATTTCACTTATACATATCATTACTAAGACGCTGGGGGCGGAATTGTGTTCCTCCCCGCTGTGGTTAAAGCAGGCCGGATACTTCTGTATCTGGCTTCGTTTTAATATGCAATTCATCCCGTCATCATAAGGACATGTAGAGAGCATCTGTACATCCCATCGATATTGAAGTGATATCCATATGAAGAATTGGTGCCTGTTTTATGTAAAACACTAATCCCGTCGCAGTAGAAGACTGTACCTTTGTAGCTGTAACCCTGAAAATCAATTAGTATGGCCATTGTAAAAGACAATATCCTGTTGCAACTGGTACGAGGTAGTATCGGGAAGCAAGTCACTATCTATGAAAGGAATGGACAGATTATCATGGCGCAGAAGCGTCGCCCGTCCAATAAAAAGCCTACTGCAAAGCAGCTGGAAGCGAGGTATAAGATGACCATTGCAGCGGCATATGCGGGCCGGCTGCTGAGCGATCCTGAACTGAAGGCCTATTATGCCTCATTGGCCGGACCCGGGCAAAACGCCTATAATATGGCTATAAAGGACGCGTATAACTCTCCGGAAATTCAAAATATCAGGCTGGAAGACAATGAAGTAGTCGTGACTGCCCGGGACAAATTCCGCGTAGCGGCTGTACAGGTGCAGGTAAAAAATGAGGCAGGCGTAACTACAGAAAGCGGAGCTGCTGTATTAGGCCGTAACGGTGTGGATTGGTATTACAAAGCATCAGCGCTGCCTCCAGGGGGCGAAATTGTGGTAACGGCCGTGGATTTGCCCGGTAAAGAGACGGTAAGAGACGTGCTGATTATTTAACTGTTCAGCACTGTGTTAATGACTGGTTTCGTCAGGTAAAGCGCTGGTTGATGTGGACATTCTAACAGCACCGCAGGTTATACACCTGCCTAATGTCTTTGTTATCAATCGGAATAGGCCGTCGTATGCAGACATGCATGTATGTCTGTACATATATCGTTGTACAAGACCAGCCGCCGAGCGCTAAATTGCTATAATCATAAATCGCCTGTAACTCAATACCATAAGCGTATTACACGTAGTTTTACCTGTGCGCTTTCATGCCTTTACGATTGTTGAATGGCTTGTCAGTGTAATAGTAACTGATAGTGAAGCAATTGCGCTTCCAGCCTGTGTTTTTCTTTTAAAATCTTTATAATATTCCCATTGTTGATATTACATTCTTGGTAAATATGTGTATTTTTCCGGCTGGCAGCATCAGAAACACTGCTTTAAATATCCCATATACTTGATTAATATGAAACCTACAGGTGTTAAACTCCTGCTTCTTACCCTATCTTTGTTGTGTGTTTTTAGTTCGTCCTGGGCGGCAGTTTTTACCGTGACCTCCCATAACGACAGTGGCCCCGGTTCTCTGAGAGATGCAATTACAAAAGCTAATAGTAACGGTACAACCGAACGAGATTACATTTACTTCAACTTCAATGTGCCCTTCGGAGGTATTCCTGAGATTATACTGATAAACGAGCTGCCTGCACTGACCAGTAACATCGTCATTGATGCATCCACACAGGCGTCGCCTGTATTCGGGGTCAGTACGGCCAGGGTATGGATAACGCGCGCCAATACAGAAGCAACTTATACTGCTTTGAAGATCGAAAACGCCAACAACGTTGAGATCTATGGCTTATGCATCACAACGGGTGCTATACGTGGCGAAAGTTATGGAATACAGCTCATTGGTAATTGTAACAACATCGTTATTGGTGGTACAGGTAAAGGCAACGTTATCTATGGTTTCAAGTATGGTATTTATGGTGTGTCTCCTAACCATGATCCTAAAGTTATTTCAAATCTGACAATACAATCCAACCTGATTGGTATACCTGTAAGAGGTGTGCTGAGTGCAGACAGCTCCTGTTATCAGCCTATATTGGTCACTCACCTTAATGGCGTAACATTAGGAGGTAATCGCACTGACCTGGGTAACGTGATCGTAGGTATGGAGTATGGCGCATATCTTTCTGCGGACGCCGGTGATGTTACAGTTGCTTTCAATAAGATAGGCACTAGTTTTTCCGGTACGGAAGGAACGGCATCCGCTCAGTTAAAGGAGGCGTATCTCAGTATAGCAGGTAGTACAAATAGTCTGATAACGGTAACGGATAACCTGGTTGCCGGACGAAGTATATATGGTATCGGCCTTTACGGAATAAGAAACGGTACTTTCAGCATTCAGCGCAATAAGATTGGTACAGAGGTGACAGGCAGTGCGGTACTCGGCCAGCGTTCTTCAGGTATATTGATCAGCGACTGTGGCAGAGGTACCATCGGCGGTTCTATGGCAGATAAAAATATTATTGCCGGCAGCTACGATGTGCCGGTAGCAATTGTATCCTCTCATCAGGTGACGGTCTCTCAGAATGAGATGTTCTGCAATAACACCAATACTACTCAGACAGGTCCGGCAAACAGTATCAGCCTGATGAACTGGAATCCTGCAGATGGTAGGCAGAAACCATTTGTACATGTATTGACATGTAATGCTACAACTATAACAGGAAAGGCTACACCAAATGCGAAGATGGAAGCCTTCGTGCCTCACAGGTGCGGAGATGCCAGGAAGTGTGACGGCCGTAATTATATCGAAACGTTTTTTGCAGGCGCAGATGGTGCATGGACCTACGCCTTAAAAGGTCGCAGCGGCGTAATATTCTCTGCTACAGACGCCGGAGGCGCAACATCAGATTACAGCAACCCTGTATGGAGTGAGGATATTACTGATCAGATCATTCATACTGCCTGTGGAAAGTCAACAGGGAGTATCATCAATAAAGTTTTGTTCAATGCAACGCCATTTCATTGGGAAGATGATAATGGCAATACAGTTGGTACAGATACATCCCTGCAGAATGTGCCTGCTGGTCGATACCGGCTGGTGATGTATGCAGCAGGATGTAACAGTCCGGAGTGTATACAATATTCACCTTACTACACTATTGAAGACAGGACGCCGCTCATACAGGCAGCTACTGGCACTGTACGCCCTGCGACCTGCGGCTTGTATAACGGCAGTGTTACGGGTTTACAGATCAGCGGCATCAACCTCAGATTTTCCTGGTATAATGCACTTGCGCCAGCTACTGTAATCGGTATAGCACCTGATATACGCGACCTGGCACCGGGCAGTTATTATCTGGTAGTAACAGATACGGTAAATACATGTTCTGTGGTTGGCGGTCCTTATGAGATCAGCGCCATAAATGCCCCTGTACTCGATGCCAGTGCTGCGCAGGTACAGAACGCAGTTTGTAGTCAGCCGACAGGAAGCGTCACCGGTCTGCGGGTAACTGGTACAGGCGTCATTACTTATGCCTGGACCAATGCCGGCGGCGATATTACCGGCAGCACACCTGACCTGACTAATGTTCCCGGCGGCACATATACTTTAGCATTTTCGGATCAGTCGGGTTGTCCGGCAGCGCCATCACAGCCTTTTGTAATCACCTCGCCGGGAGAGATTTTCATTAACAGAACTTCGCTGACCATCAGGGAGGCTGCTTGTACAGTGGATGATGGCAGCATCACCGGTTTACAGGCAACCAATGCGGAGATTATCCGCTGGGTAGATACGAATGGCCTGCTACTGGGTAGTGGGCTGGATCTCACCAACAGGGCACCGGGCAATTATCGTCTGGAGATCACTAATACCTATGGCTGTAATGCTACGCAGGATTTTGTGATCCCTATACATCAACCCGAGCTGATCACCGTATCAGCAGTGAATACGCAGAACCCGGTCTGCAACCTGAACAACGGCAGCGTTACAGGCATGACGTTTTCCGGTGGCACACCCGTAAGCTATCGCTGGCTGGACGGAGCAGATGCGGAAGTAAGTGCAGTAAAAGATCTGTATAATGCAAGAGATGGCATTTACAGATTATATGTGAAGGATGCTGAACAATGTGAGCAGCTAGTAACAACCATCATACTGAAGACGCCCAATTTGCCTGTTATTGATGAAGCCTTTGTCTCTATCCTGGATGATATCTGTAGTACCACTACCGGCCTGATTGCTGGATTGGCAGTGAACGGAAAGGAACCGATGAGTTATGAATGGCTGAATCCGGATAGTGCGGTCATCTCTACTACACTCAGGGCCGAGCGACTAAGAGGAGGCTTTGATTATACTTTACGTGTAACGGATGGTTATGGCTGTATCGTATACAGTGATCCATTCACGATCGATGCGGTAGATATCCTGTTACTTGCACCGCCTGTAAAGGACATCGTCATCATGGATGGCATGAGCGCTCAGGTTAAAGTTGCTAATCCGCTACAGGGTAATTACACCCTGTTCCGTCAGGGTACTGATTGGAAGGAGACTAACACTACGGGCGAATTTACATTGACCGGTATCACGACTACGACCACTTTTGGCATCAACTATCAGTTCGGCGAGTGTATCAGTCCGACTACTTACTTCAAGATAGATGTGGTGGATGCAATCAAAGTATATGCACCTACTGCTTTCTCACCTAATGGCGACGGGCAGAATGATATCTTCAAGCCGCGTGGCGTGGGAGTAGCCTCGTATACGCTCTTTACTGTAATGGATCGCTGGGGGAATAGTGTGTTTAGTACTAAGAGTATCAATGCCGGCTGGGATGGTACCTTCAATGGTAAAAAGGTGCCTTCCGGCGGATATGTCTGGCTGATACAGGGCATCGATATTCTTGGGCAGCCTATCCAGCAGAAAGGCGCAGTGTTAGTGGTCTATTAACCGGCGGACCAGGTGTACGTTTTGTATGTCTGGTTTTGTCTGTAGGAACTATATAGTCTTCGTCTGCTGTGGTGTCAGAGAGAGCTATTGGCTGTCTTTCTTTGACGTTCCCCGAGGATATGACATAAATTAAACGTATCTGGTTATAAATATCTATAGCATTTGACACAGCTATCTGAACAGTGTTTCAAACGGGACGGGAACTGTTGACTTCGGGGGGCACACACCGCAGAATCATACAGCTTACTGTATTTACACGTTGATGTTGACTTAGACAAATAATCATAACGCACATACAATCAATGATTTGTAAGTATAGTCTTGCGAATTGTAAAAGGTGCCTTTGTGAGATGGTTGACAGCAACAAGTATACTTCAGGACACAAATACGCAGACAAATATTACGTTGAATCCGCCAGATAGTGCATGCGGGCCAAAGTTATACCCCCCGGGCTCCTTCCCGGAACCATATGCAATAACGATCATCTGCCACCAGGCCTAGCGTCGGCCTACATACTGCCGTTACAAACGTACCCAGACTATTGAGGAATGTTGCTCGTCGCCGGGCGCTTTTCCGTCTCATTCAGCCCGTTAAGATGTCGTATCCACACCACCTGGAACAGCCCAAAGTTGACCACCTTTGTTGAACAAGCACTTATAGGAGCCATTATCTTTTAACCTAAAAACACGTATTATGGAAAAGAAAGAATTTAGAATACTGATTGATAGTCCGCGGGAAACAGTATGGCAGGTATTATGGGATGACAAGACTTACAGAGAGTGGACGTCGGCATTTGCACCCGGATCGTGGGCAAAAACAGACTGGAAGAAGGGTAGTAAAGTATATTTTATGGATGCAGAAAATTGCGGGATGCTGTCATCAGTAGCAGAAAACATCCCTAATGAATACATGTCGTTTGAACATCTTGGGTATGTAAAGGAAGGTAAGGAAGATACAGAGAGTCCGGAAGTGAAAGAATGGGCTGGCGCACATGAGAATTATACGCTGAAGGCCGTAGATGGTAAGACCGAATTGGTAGTACATACAGATATTGTTGAAAGCCATATGGAGTATTTTAATAATACCTGGCCAAAAGCGCTGGAGAAGCTGAAGGAGATTGCAGAAGGGCAGGCGGTGGTGAAGAACTAGTACCGTGTTAGCACAAGTATAAACGGACGTTTGCGGAATCACGCCGATAAATATCACAGCATGATATTTCAGTCTGAAGGGCATTGCTGATCAGCAATGCTACATCTATGTGTGATTTGCGCGAGGAAAATTATTTATTATTTTTAACCCTTGAAAGTTAGTCAGGGTGCTTCCACAACCGGGGCACCCTGTTATATTTACAGATATCGTCATGTGATTAGCGTTGTATGTCAGTGAGGTGGCATTGCCTGGTCGCTGAGTATATTTGCAGAAATAGTAATGTAATCAAAATCGCAGGACAGTGTTGTGAATCAGGCGCACAAGTGAGGATAAGTTACTGGTTCATTATTGCTGATTCCTATATTTACCTGGAATGTTAGAAAACGAAACAGCTCTACTTGAAAAAATGGCAGCAGGTGATAAGGATGCCTTCCAGGCAATCTATTATCATTATGCACCACGTATTTATGGTAAGCTGCTGAAGTTGCTGCATTCGGAAGACCTGGCAACAGAACTGTTGCAGGAAGTATTTATAGTAGTATGGCAGAAACATACACTGATTGATCCTACACGTTCCTTCCGGTCCTATTTATTCAAAATAGCCGATAATCTGGCCATAGATCTTTTCAGAAAGGCCAACCGCAGCACCCTGCTGCTTAACAGGCTTCTTGAGGCTAGTATAGATCACTACACGCATACAGAGGAAAGGCTGGAGCAAAAGGAGAATGCATTCCTCCTTCAGAAAGCTATTGATGCATTACCCCCGCAACGCAAATTAGTATTTACCCTTTGCAAGCTCGAAGGGAAGAGTCATGATGAAGTAAGTCTGCTACTGGGCATTTCTCCTTCTACTGTAAATAATCATGTGGTGAAGGCGACCCGGTTTCTCAGAGAATATCTGGCTGGTCACCCGGATATTGCTGGTATGATCCTGCTCTATTTTATTATAAAATAATTTTTCACGGGGAGTAGTTATTTATTCCTTTTCGTTCGTAATAGCTATTATGGAAGATGTTTTTCATGAGGAAGAACTGCGTAAACTGTTTGCTGCATTTCTCCGTAAGACCTGTACTGAAGGCGACGTCAGGAAACTGATCGCATACGCTGCAAATGACAGGTTCAGCGCTGTGTGGCAGGAGATGCTGGCGGAGGTTGAAGAAGAAGGTACAGCAGAAGAACTGTATTCCAGGCACCGGCAGCCGGTGGACAAAGTATTCGGCAGACTGTCATTCCTGACAGACGAATTGCCGAAAGAGGAGACCGGCTTACGTATCCGGTCAGGAAGACGCCTTTGGTGGGCAGCAGCAGCAGTTGTGCTACTGGCCGCGTCTGGTACCTGGTATCTGTATACAAGTAAACCACAACAGCAGCTTGTAGCAACATATGACAGAGCACCGGGAACAGATAAAGCAGTGCTGACACTGGCAGACGGTACGGTAGTACCGCTGGATAGTGCAGGGCGGCAGGAACTGGTACAGGGAGCCACTGCAGTGCAGCAAGCCGGAGGTGTACTGCAATACCGCGCGGCAGATCGTAGTGCCGGAGCAGGGTTTAATACATTGAGTACCCCTCGCGGTGGACAGTTCAAGGTAGTATTGCCTGATGGTACAGCCGTTTGGCTGAATGCAGCTACCTCCCTGCGTTATCCTACAGCCTTTACCGGCTCAGAAAGGGTCGTGACACTGAAAGGGGAAGCCTATTTTGAAGTAGCAAAAAATCCGCAACAGCCATTCCGCGTACAGGTCGATGACCGCGCAGTAGTGGAAGTACTGGGCACAAACTTTAATATCCATGCCTATTCCGATGAAAGCCCGATCAGCACAACGCTGCTGGATGGTAAGGTAGTGATGATGGGGAGCAATGCTCCTGACCGGCGCGTTGTGCTGAATCCTTTTCAGCAGGCCGTGGCAGACAAAGATCGGCTTGAGCTGAACAGCACTGTGAACATTGAGCAGGTCATGGCCTGGAAGAATGGCATGTTCAATTTCGACGGACTGGACCTGCCGGCAGTACTGCGGCAGCTGGCCAGATGGTACGATGTAGAAGTAGTATTTGAAGGGAAAATTCCTACCCGGAAATTCGGAGGAGAGATACAGCGGGATCTCACCTTACAACAGGTCTTACGCATCCTGGAAAAGATGGATGTTCAATGCAGGATAGAGAACGGTAACAGATTAATAGTAATGTAAAAAGGGACAAACAGCAACCAACAGCAAAGCCGCTCTACGGTCAGGTAGAACGGCTGAAGTCTGGCTGACAGATAAACAAACAGTCTTCATCGGACGCTTATTTATTATCAACCACAACGAGTACAAAAGTATGATTTTTCAAGCTTCTTGTAACCGGCAGGGGATGCCTATGCCTATCCTGAAGGGTAGCCGGTTATTGAATCAAACGCGACGTGTTATGCGATTATCAACCATGATCCTGCTGGTGTTCATTATGCAGGCGAGCGCCAGGAACAGCTATTCGCAGCGTATTACCTATTCGTGCAGTAATACGCCTCTTGAACAGGTATTTAAAGTAATTAAACAGCAGACAGGCTATGTAGTGTTCTATGATCAGGACATCATGAGCAGAACCAGGCCGGTAACTATCTCCGCTAAAGATCTTCCGCTGGAATCATTCCTGAAGGACGCATTGGATGACCAGGCGCTGGATTATTCTATTGAGAATAAAACTATTATTATTTCCCGTAGGGAAACGCCGACACCGGTACCTTATGCAATACCTGTAAGGAATGTTGCCATTACCGGTGTGATCGTGGACCAGAGAGGCGTGCCGGTCATGCGTGCTATTGTGCGCCTGATGCCGACCCCCGATATCGGCACTAATACCAATGATGATGGCACATTTACACTCAGCAATGTTCCTCCAGGTAGTTATACGTTAGAGGTAAGACACCTGAGTTTTCTGACTGCGCATAAGAAGATCACCGTGAAGGATGCCGATATGCAGGTAAAGATTGCCATGACGCCACAGCAGGTAGAGCTCAGGGGAGTTGTCATCAGCACTGGTTATCAGAAAATGGAGAAGGCTAACTCACCGGCAGCGGTGGAGACCTTCTCCGAAAGAGATATACAGGCATCGCCGGATATCAATATCACCAGACGTCTGGAAGGCCTGAAGCCAGGTATCCGCTTTGATCCGCGTACCAATAACATACAGATCAGAAGTGTCAATAACTTCCGTAATAGCGCTCCGCTGATCGTTATTGACGGGTTCCCGGCACTGGAGCAGAACCTTAACCTGCGTCCCGGTTATACGCCTACGTACGGTGACCAGGTAGGTACCAACAGCTCCGTATTGAGCGCTTTCAACCCTACAGACATTGAAAGCATCACCATCCTGAAGGATGCAGCTGCCACTGCCATCTGGGGTTCGAGTGCAGCAAACGGTGTGATCGTTATTGAAACGAAGAAAGGAAGGAGAGGAGAAACGCCGGTTGTTTCAGCAGGTGCTGCCATGAGTATATCTGCGCCGGCAAATATGAAGAACCTGAATGCCATGAACAGCCGTCAGTATGTTGACCTGGAAAGGGAAATGTTTGACGCCAACTTCTACCAGGATCCATTTACTCACTGGCGGTACCAGAACCCCAGTCAGGCAATTGCTACTATGTTCCGCGCCAGACGTGGGGAAATCTCCGAGCAGGAGAGAGACGCCGTACTGGAAGGACTTGCGAATACCAATAACCAGTCGCAGATACGCAATGAGCTGTTAAGACCAGCGGTCACCCAGCAATATAACCTGTCTGTATCCGGTGGCGGAAAAAACAGCAGTTACTTTGTATCCGGTAACTATTCAAAAGATCAGCCGGTTTATAAAAGTAATGGTACGACCAACTATTTTATGAACAGCAGCCTTACAACAGATATGCTGGGAGGTCGTGTGAGGATGACTGCGGGGTTAAATCATAACTACTCTAACAGCGTCGTGAACTCAGCTGCACTTAATGCCATGGTACCGGGTACTTTCGGCCTCAGACCTTATGATCAGTTACTGGATGAACAGGGTAACCCTAAACAATACAGTATCCTGTTCAAACCGGAGATAGAAGATAGTCTCCGCAATAAGCTGGGCATGCTGCCATGGACATACAGCGCTATCGACCAGCTGAACTACTCCAATACCCGGTTCCTGAAGCAGGCCACACGTATGCAGTTGAACCTTTCCAGCCGCATCACCTCATGGGCCGAGTTGCAGGTAGCAGGTATGTACCAGCGCAGTTCTCAGGAAATGACGCAGCTGGATGAACTGGAAAGTTATATTACCAGAGATAAACTGAATACAGCTACATCTATACAGAACGGAAAGCCGGTATACGGTATTCCCGTAGGAGGTATGCTGAGACGTACCAATAGTTTCGCTACAGATTACAGTGGAAGAGTACAGCTGAATATTAACAAAACCTGGAATACCATCCACCGCCTGACATTACTGGCTGGTTCCGACATCCGTGAATCCAAATCGAAGGGTTACAGACAGACGCAATACGGTTTTGATGAGAACCTGGGTACCGCCCAGCCGTTTAATCCGTCCGTACTGTACCGTAATTTCTATGGAGGTAATACTTCCATCGGATTTGAGGATGGAGCGTTAACAGCGGATATCAGACGTTACCTGTCTTACTTCTCCAACGCCAACTATTCCCTGATGGGTAAATACCATGTGTCAGGTAGCGTACGATTTGATGATTTCAGTGTCTTTGGACTGGATCGCCGTAACAGGGCCGTTCCATTATGGTCTACTGGTCTGAAATGGGATATGAACCAGGAAAGATTCATGTCAGGCATAAAATGGCTGGACGCTTTATCGCTGCGTGCAACATATGGTACAGCAGGTACTGCTCCTATGAGTGGCTCCAATTTTACTGTAGTAAATACTTATCCGGCGCCTGTAAATACAGGTCTTCCATATGCCACGATTGGCTCACCGGGTAATCAGGATCTGGGCTGGGAAACTACCGCTACACTCAATGGAGGCCTGGATGCACAGATCCTTCATGGATTACTGGCACTTAACTTTGATATCTATAGCAAGCGTTCTTACGGTATCATCGCCTCCCTGCCATTCAACACGACTTACGGATGGGATAACCTGTGGTATAATACAGCAACCATGCGCAGTCACGGTTTTGAATTTGGTATCAATGCCAACGTAATACGCCGGGCAAACTGGAGCTACAATACCACCCTGAACTTCTCTTATAACTACAACAAAGTGACGGATGCCCGTTTCGCCCCTACGGTTAGTTCAATTACCGGAAATACAGCGATTGAAGGTCACCCGGTTGACTACCTGATGGCATTGAATTTTGCCGGACTGGATGATCGGGGGCAGACGTTGATCCGCACAGCGGAAGGGAAAACGATCAGTTCTACAGATGCAAGCGCACTGAAACCGGAGGACTATACCTACCAGGGACGCAGACAACCTCCGATGTTTGGTGGTTTCCTGCATACCGTTCGTTACAAACAGTTAAGTCTTTCGGCAAGGATCACTTACTACCTGGGGCATAAGATTATGAAACAGGACGTAACCACGAATGGTTATCCGCTGAATGGCGTAGCACCTGGATTTGCAGGTTCGACCAGGGCGCTGGCAAACAGGTGGCGTAACCCGGGAGATGAAGCTTTCACAACTATCCCTGGCGTGATTAACGCCAATTTTACAAGCATTTCGCGTTACAGAGATGCCGATATCAATGCTATCAGTGCGTCACACGCCAGGTTTGATCAGCTGACAATGAGTTATATACTGCCGGCGGCAGTGATGAAGAAACTGTCTTTCGCCAAAAGCGTGACCATGGGTGCTACCGCCAGTAACCTGGGTGTTATCTGGCGGAAGAATAAAGACGGTATTGATCCGATGTACGTGCTGACACAGGACTTTGGTAGCCTGGCACCGTCTCCGACCTATACCTTCAATTTAAATGTTTCATTTTAATCATTACAGATCATGTCTATCATAAAGAGATTTATATATATCGCATTAGGTAGTGCAGCACTGGTATATGGTACAGGATGCCGCAAGTACGTGGAGGTAACACCCCAGGGAAAGCGTGCCCTGGTGAATACGAGTGATTATCAGTTGTTGTTGCAGAGCCAGAATACCTTTCAGACTACTTACGCTTTCCCTGCCTATGCAGCGGACGATTACGGTATCAGTAATACCACCTACGAAATGAGCATGATGGCCTCACAGGGGGCCGCTTATACCTGGGCAGAATCCTTTGTGGTGGATGCAGAAGATCCTGACTGGCAGAAGTGCTATCAGCAGATATATGTCAGCAATGAAATCATTGCCGGTGTACGGGATGCCCAGGGCGGAACTGCCATGGAGAAAGAAACTATTCGCGCAGGAGCACTGGTACACCGTGCCTATTCCTACCTGATGCTGGTAAATGCCTACGCCCGTCATTATAACAAAGCAACTGCCGCCACTGATCCGGGCGTACCTGTACTGCTGACACCAGATCTGTTTGCAAAACTGAACAGAGCCTCTGTACAGACCGTATATGACCAGGTATTTGCAGATTGTAAGGAAGCCGCGTCAATTTTACCTGCCAGAGCTACTACTTCACTGTTACCATCAGCAGCAGCTGCCTACGGATTGATGGCACGGGCAGCCCTGTATATGGCAGACTATACTGCTGCAGCAGCATATGCTGACAGCGCCCTGGCCAGACAATCAGGCTTGCTCGACCTGCGCCAGTATGTTAATAATACCGTGGCATTGCCGCTGATCTATAGTGATCCGGAAGTAATGCTGGCAAAATCACTAAACGTGTTCAGCGCTTATGCACTGAATCCGGATCTGCTGGCATTGTTTGAAACCGGCGACCTGCGTTATGGGTTGTTCACTGCCGACGGCTCCAACTACCAGTGGTCTTCATTCCCTGGCAGGGGGTACTGGCGCTCAAGACTGATGAATACCGGCCCATGGGCTGGTCCGAACGTACCTGAGATGATGCTGATACGTGCGGAAGCAGATGCACGCGGTGGCAGAACAGCAGATGCAGTGTCACTGCTAAATAAACTGCGGGAGAAACGTTTCACGGCAGAGACCTACCAGGAACTGTCAGCTGCCAATGCCCAGGATGCGTTACGTCTGGTGATAAAAGAACGTCGTATGGAACTGATGGCCACGGGCTTGCGCTGGTTTGACCAGAAACGCCTGAATATGGAGCCAGGTTTTGAGGTGACCGTAACACGTACTTACCGCGGCGAGACATTTACACTTGAACCCAACAGCAACAGGTACATATTCCCTATTGCTGCAAAATATATTCAATTTAACCCGGAGATCTCACAGAATCCGAGATAACACAACATCAGCTGAACTATGTTTAGATTAAACTCAGGCCGCAGCGCATGGCTATTGTCATGCGTTATGCTGGCCGCGTCTCTGCACGCAACGGCGCAAAAGAAGAAAAAGAAGGATAAGGCGTCTACGCCCACTGAAGTCAAAGCAGATTCCACTGCCGGTAAGAAACCGGAGCCTTCAAAACTGAAGAAGTATAGTGATGTGATCACAAAAGAGATGCGTACGGACAAAGGATTCATTACCGTACACTCTAAGGGAGATGATTACTACTTTGAGGTGCCTTTTGCTATCATGGGAAAAGATATACTCATTGTTAACCGTGTCGCAGCCGCTTCTGTAGATATGCGTAACGGCAACTGGGGCCTCACCGGCGACCAGATAGGAGAAGCAGTATACCGCTTTGAAAAAGCGCGTAATAATAACCTGTACCTCCGAAGACTGTCCTTCTCAGAGTACAGTGCTGACAGTACCACTGCTATGTACACCAGCGTACAGAAAAACAATGTACAGGCTATAGCAGCTGCATTTCCCATAGTTGCCTACAACGCTGATTCAAGCGCGGTAGTATTAAATATGACAGACTTCCTGAACAGTGATAACGATATCACCTATTTCTCGAAATCACTGTTTAAAGACCGTGCAGGTATGGGTGCACAGCAGAATGACAGAAGTTATGTGAAGTATGTACATGCCTACCCGACCAATGTCGAGGTGCGTGCGTTCAAAACATATGCTGCCGGCAAAAACCCGACATCAGCCAACTACAGCGTCGAACTTAATTCTTCTATGGTAATGTTGCCTGAACGTCCTGCGCGTCCGCGCCTGCAGGACAAACGTGTGGGTTACTTTTCCATCACACACCGCGACTTTGACGCCCATCCGCAGAGCGTAGTAAATACCTCTTACGCAGTACGCTGGAGATTAGAGCCTAAGCCGGAGGATGTTGAGAAATACAAACGCGGCGAACTGGTAGAGCCGGCAAAGCCGATAGTATTCTACATCGATCCGTCTACACCAAAGAAGTGGGTTCCTTACCTGATTCAGGGTGTAAATGACTGGCAGGCCGCGTTTGAACAGGCTGGCTTTAAGAATGCGATATATGCCCGTGAAGCACCTTCCCGTGAAGAAGATAGCACATGGAGCCTTGAAGATGCCCGCCATTCCGCTATCATTTATCGCCCTTCTGCTATTGCTAATGCAATGGGCCCGAATGTAAATGACCCGCGTACAGGAGAGATCCTTGAGAGCCATATCTTCTGGTACCACAATGTGATGTCAGTACTACAGAAATGGTATTTCATACAATGCGCTGCCGTAGACACCGGTGCCAGAAAACTGGTGTTTGATGATAATCTGATGGGAGATCTGATCCGATTTGTGTCATCTCACGAAGTAGGACATACCCTGGGCCTCATGCATAACTTTGGCTCCAGTTCTACCGTACCGGTAGAAAACCTGCGCAATAAAGCCTGGGTAGAGAAATACGGTCACACGCCGTCTATTATGGACTACGCCCGATTTAACTATGTTGCGCAGCCCGAAGATAACATTGGTCGTGCCGGCCTCTATCCCCGTATCAACGACTATGACAAATGGGCCATTGAATGGGGCTACAGATGGCGTCCGGATGTGAAGAACGAGTGGGAAGAGCAGAAGCTGCTCACTGCCATTGTGACCGACAGTCTAAAGAACAAACGCCTGTGGTTTGGTAATGAAATGGAACCACTGGACCCGCGTTCTCAGAACGAAGATCTGGGCGATGACGCTATGAAAGCAGGTACTTATGGTATTATGAATCTGAAACGTATCATCAAAAACCTGGGTGAGTGGACTAATCAGCCGCAGAAAGATTACAGCGATATGCGCGATATGCTTTCCACGCTTTACAATCAATACTCAACCTATGTAGGCCATGTGGTACGTAATGTAGGCGGTGAATACCATTATGAAAAAATTACCAGTCAGCCAGGTCCGACCTATGTACCGGTAGAGTATAAGCGCCAGAAAGAGGCGGTTGCTTTCCTGGACAAAGAGCTGTTTACCACTCCCGAATGGCTGAATGAGAAGTCATTGATGGACAAGATCCCTGACCGATTCGGTATCGACCTTATTGAGATGCAGAGAAGTGTGCTGAATGGTATCTTCAACCGTGTACGTATGACTTCTATGCTGGGCGCTCAGTTCGATAGCAAGACCACCAATAAGGTATATACCGTTGAAGAACTGATGCAGGATATGGACAAAGTCATCTTCCGTGAACTATATGAAGGGAAGAGCGTAAGTTTTTACAGACGTAACCTGCAGAAAGTCTACATCAATAAACTGCTCGATTTGGTATATCCTACTGACAACATGGATCAGATGATCTCTGGTATAACACAGATGTATACTTACTATATGACAGATCTCAGCAACATCATGAGAGCTACATTAACAAAAGAATTACAGCTGATTTCAAAATACCAGAACCATCCGGGAATGGATAAAGAAACGCAGCGTCATCTGAAAGATCTGGCTTACAAAATCAAAAAGATAGGCGAAAGAGATCTGAAATATTAAAATTGTCAATAAAATAAGCATTTATGTATCCGGGGCTGTTCTCTAACAGCCCCTTTTTTATTTACTTGTCCATTTTGGGCAGCATATGTTAAATGATCTTCATGTCTGTGGCATATATCTCACAGCCTGAAAGGTATAACTATAACGGGTATGCCATTCGGTGCCGTCTGTAGTGTAAAATACGCTTCCCGGGTTGGCGTTATCCTGCCAAATAATCAGTAATTTACGGCCTTCTAAAAAGATCCTATTCTTAAACGATATTATTATGGCTTCAAAAATTCCGGTTACTATTATCACTGGTTTTCTCGGCTCAGGAAAAACGACGTTAATCCGTAATCTGATCCAGCACGCAAACGGCCGCAGACTGGCTGTCATTGTCAATGAATTTGGGGAAATGGGTATTGACGGCGAAATCCTTAAGTCCTGTTGCTCGAACGAAGAAGATGTACTGGAGCTTAACAATGGCTGCCTTTGCTGTACTGTACAGGAAGAGTTTCTTCCCGTAATGCTTCAGCTGATGGAACGCAAGGATACTATTGATCATATTATCATAGAGACTTCGGGTTTGGCATTACCTAAACCCTTACTGCATGCTTTCAACTGGCCTGAACTGAAACCTCAGATCACTGTAGACGCGGTAGTGACCGTAGTAGATGTAGTAGGGCAGGCAACCGGTGAGATCTGTGACAGAGAACGTGTACAGGCACAACGCCTGGCAGATGATTCCCTGGATCATGAGACGCCTATCGAAGAGCTGTTTGAAGATCAGTTGTCCTGTGCTGACCTGGTAGTGATGACTAAAAAAGACCTCGTGGATGAAAACCAATATGAAGAGGTAAGGGCAATCATTGCAGGTAAAGTACGTCCGGACGTTAAGATGGTGGCTGCTGCCAACGGCGTGCTATCATCCGATATACTCCTGGGTGTAAACGCCGCTGCTGAGAATGACCTGGAAAGCCGTCACTCGCATCATGAAGAAGATCACGCCAATGGTCTGGACCATCATCATGACGATGATATCGACTCTGTAGTGGTTGACATTACTGCGCCACATACCCCGGAGACACTGGTAGGCGTATTGAAAGAACTGATCGAAGAACATGAGATCTACCGTATAAAAGGCTTTATTGATGTACCAGGTAAACCGATGCGACTGGTATTACAAGGGGTATCTAACCGCTTCGACCATTACTTTGACCGCAAATGGAAAGATGGAGAAACCCGCAAAACCAGTCTGGTGATCATCGGTGATGAATTACATGACAAAGACCTGGCAGCTATTATCAATGAAAGACTGACCGTAGTCAGCTAATTCCATACATGCATCTAATTCCAACTATTCCGGGAGGATGGAACCCTAATGGCGAAGGAGTCTTCCATATTCAACAGCAACCGGGTGATGTCGTATTCCTGTCGGCCGCCGACACAGAGATTCATTCACTGAACAATGCCTACCGGCAGCTCTACCTGTCCGCCGGCGCAGAAATATCACTGCCTTCCCTGCGTATTGCCAACCTGGTATACCTGAAGCAGGAATTGACCATTGATAAGTACGTGGAAGAAGTGATCAGTAACGCCAAAGTAGTGATCTGCCGCTTTCTGGGTGGTAAAAGCTATTACCCCTACCTGTTTGAGGCCGTCAGCATCGCCTGCGAACTGAAAAAGATTCCTGTCCTCTTCCTTCCGGGATATGATGTACCTGATGTGGAGCTGTTAAATAGCTCCACATCACCTATACACGTTGCAGACACGGTATGGAAATATCTTTGCGCCGGTGGTAAACACAATCATGTGCAATGCCTTCGCTATATCTTCCATACCTTTTTCAATATCGCGTCTACTTACGAGCCGCCAACCCGATTGCCAGACCTGTTCCTGTTCCAACCGGAACGGGGTATAATACCTGCAGGAGAAGAACATACTGCCGGCGACCCCGGACGAAGTAATGTAGCTATCCTGGTGTACCAAACTCATTACCTGGCAGATAATCTCGACCCGGTCTATCACCTGGCCAATAGCCTGATAAAAGAAAACATTCATCCTGTTATTGCTTTTGTCAGCAACCTGCGCGACCAGGCTATATGTGACGAACTGGCTGAGTTGCTGCTACATAAGACGGCAGTAGAAATAGACGTTATCATCAACACTACCAGCTTCTCCATCAAATCATTACTGGATACTACCGATGATCAGTTCATTTTCAGGAGGATGAATGTACCAGTCATTCAGGCAATCTTTGCATCCTGTACCAAAGAGGTATGGGAAGAGAACCTGTTTGGATTAACCCCGACAGATGTAGCAATGAATATTGCCCTGCCCGAAATAGACGGGCGTATCATTACCACCGCTGTATCTTTTAAGTCATCAGAAGGCCGGGACGAACTCACCGATTCAGACATTCTGAAGTATACCACACATGAAGAAGGCTGCACCTTCGCCGTTGAATTTACTAAACGCTGGATTGCCCTCCGCCGTAAAGAGAACCACGACAAACGCGTCGCGCTTATCATGCCTAACTATCCCAATAAGGATAGCCGGCTAGCCAATGGTGTCGGACTTGACACCCCTGCCAGTATTATTGAAATACTGCATGCCATGAAGGCAAATGCATATGAACTGGGCGAATTTGTACCTACCGATAGCAGTGAACTGATCATACTGATCACCCACTATATTACTAATGATGCCGACACTACGGAGTACAGACCCTTCCAGGTAAGTCTGCCGGCTGAGACATTTTATAAGCATTTCAACAACCTGGCTCCGGGACTGCGGGAAAAGATCACTACTCAGTGGGGAACACCGGAGTCTTCTCCTTATTTTAGTCAGCAGGAGTTTATTATTCCTGGCTTCCTGCTTGGTAATACATTTGTCAGTATTCAACCGGCCCGAGGGTATAATCAGGATGTTAAAGCCATTTATCACTCGCCGGACCTCCCGCCGACCTATAACTACCTGGCCTATTACTTCTGGGTGAACTATGTCTTCGCAGCAGACGCTGTTGTACATGTGGGTAAACACGGTAACCTTGAATGGCTGCCCGGCAAAAGTGTCGCCTTAAGTAAAACCTCCTGTTTCCCGGCAGTATTGCTGGAACCTGTGCCGCATTTCTATCCATTTATCATCAACGATCCGGGGGAAGGTACGCAGGCTAAAAGACGTAATCATGCAGTGATCATAGATCACCTGATTCCGCCTATGACCAGGGCAGAAAGTTACGGTGTGCTGACCAAACTGGAGCACCTCATCGACGAATACTATGACGCATACAGTGTTGACCCTAAGCGGACTGCCGTCATCAAAACGCAGATCCGGCAGCTGGTAAAGGAAGCCAATCTGGAAGCTGACCTGCAGACATCTGCAAAGGATATCGATGAATTACTTGTAAAACTGGATGGCTACCTCTGTGAGCTGAAAGAAGCTCAGATCAGAGATGGCCTGCATATATTGGGGAAAGTGCCGGAAGGCGATCAGCTGACAGACCTGCTGGTTGCACTGCACCGTATCCCTGTATCAGGAAGAATGGGGATTACCCAGGCATTGGCTGCAGATCTTGGGTTGTCTCTTGATCCGCTGAATATTGACTACCAGGAGACCTTTTCTTCAGAGGGGCAACATCCGCTGTTCTCTACCTGCCGTATCAACGGAGATGTAGTAGAGGTACTGGAAGGAGAAGCCAGAAAAGTGATAACCGCAATATGCGGCAATGAAGAAGTCTCCGTTGCGTACCCGCATACCCGCGAACTGGCGGCCTATATCGCAACAGATACACTGCCTAAAGTCAGTAATACCACAGCAGAGATCAGTAATCTGCTCGAAGGGCTGAACGGACGCTATGTACCTTCGGGTAGCTCCGGCGCACCCACCCGGGGACGGCTGGATGTGTTGCCTACCGGCAGGAACTTTTATTCTGTAGACGTACGCGCCATACCTACCCAGACCGCTTACAACCTGGGCGTGAAAAGTGCTAACCTGATCATAGACAGGTATATGCAGGAACATGGAGACTACCCTGAAACCATCGGATTGTCTGTATGGGGGACCTCCACCATGCGCACCGGTGGAGACGACATAGCACAGGCGCTTGCGCTGATGGGTGTCAAACCTGTATGGCAAACTGCCAACAGGAGGGTGAGTGACTTTGAAGTTATTCCGCTGATCATGCTAAGACGGCCACGGGTAGATGTTATGCTGCGCATCTCCGGCTTCTTCCGCGACGCCTTTCCCGATGTGATCTCCCTTTTCAATGCAGCTGTTGAAAAGGTGGCACTTCTTGACGAACCTCCTGAACAGAACCCTGTCAGAAAACGCTTCTTGCAGGAGAAACAGGAATGGCAGCGCAAAGGATTGGATGAACAGAAAGCTTACAAACGTGCACTTTTCCGCGTCTTCGGATCGAAACCCGGCGCTTATGGGGCTGGCCTCCAGGCGGTGATAGATGAAAAGAACTGGCAGTCGCGGGAAGATCTGGCTAAAGTATATATCAACTGGAGCGGCTACGCCTATGGTGCAGACCGGATAGGAGAGTCGGCGCATGAAGTGTTTGAAAAGCGGCTGTCCGATATACAGGTAGTGATGCATAACCAGGATAACCGGGAGCATGACATCCTCGACTCGGATGACTATTACCAGTTCCAGGGAGGTATGGCTAATGCAATACAATCTGTCAAAGGAGAACAACCCGCTATCTATTTCGGTGATCATGCACGCCCGGAAAATCCGAAGGTAAAATCACTAAAGGAAGAGTTGCTCAAAGTGTACCGCTCACGCGTTATTAATCCGAAATGGATTGAAGGAGTGAAGCGACATGGTTACAAAGGTGCTTTTGAGATGGCAGCTACTATGGACTACCTCTTTGCTTACGATGCTACTACGGACTTGGTGGACGACTTCATGTATGAAGGCATCACAAAAGAATATCTCTTTAATGAAGAGAACAGGCAGTTCATTGAGCAGGTCAACCCCTGGGCGCTCAGGGACATGACAGAGCGTATGCTGGAAGCTGTTCAGCGCGGGATGTGGAAACAACCAGCGCAGGAAACGATTGAACGATTACAGCAACTCTATATACAGCAGGAATGAGGCACGCCTCATTCCTTATTCCACACTCTTTTTACGTTTGTATAAAAACAACTGCCACTTTTCCTCTGCCACGCCTGCCTTATCCATCTCGGCACGCGCCATGATAAAGAACAGATCTGAAAGCCTGTTGATGTAGGCTGCAATATAGTCGTCCACATGATCTGCTTTCATCAGTGTGACCAGCAGTCTTTCTCCTCTGCGCATCTGGGTTCTCACTACATGACATAATGCCGATATCTCGTTGCCTCCTGGTAGCAGGAAGTAATCCGACTTTGTGGTCATACCGGCTTCCAGCTCATCGATCCATTGCTCGCAGAAGGCGGCACCATCCTCCGGTTTAGGATTGGGATTTTCCTTTTTACAGTCTGACGGCCTCGCCAGGTGTGACATCATGTCCATCATATCCTTCTGTATCTTATGCAGATTGGGCTGCCATTCATGGTCTGGTCCCAGCTTCGCACGTAACAGCCCGATAGTGGAATTAACCTCATCCAGGGTGCCATAACAGTTAACCCTTACGTCATCTTTGTCTACACGGCTGCCGCCGAATAATGCGGTCGTGCCTTTATCGCCTTTTTTAGTATATATTTTCATCGTGTCTTATTTCGTATTGAATGTATAGCGACCACCGTACGCTACCTTTTCCATCATGACCTGGTCCAGTGGGATATTGTTGAAAAGGTGCATGGCTGAGCGGATAATGCCTGCATGTGTCACCACTAGTACGCGCTGATGCGGCATCGCCTGCAACTCTTCAACGAAGCCTGCAAACCGCTTAACCAGTGTTTGCAATGACTCTCCATTGGGTGGCGACAGGTTGATATAATCCGCCATCCATGGGTCCAGTTCTTCTCTGTCAATATCATCCCACTTCCGGCCTTCCCAGTCTCCGAAATGTAGTTCCATCAGGCGGCTGTCTACCTGATGATGAGGGGTAATCGCGGCGGCCAACAGTCTGCAACGACTCAGCGGACTGCTATACACTGCATCATAAGCAGCCAGTTGCTCTACAATGCCTGCATGTATAAGATGATAGTCTGCAGGTAACGGTACATCCGTTTGACCATAGTTTGTTCCTTCCGGGTAGTCCGGTTTAATATGTCTGATCAGATGAAGTTCCATATAGCCAGGATTCCCATATAAAATATCAGTTCATTAAGTTGTTGTGTAGCACCCAGGCAGTCTCCCGTATACCCATTGATCCATTTGCGGAAATAGCGGCACAGGTATAAAGTGAGTAAGCCGCAGGGAATGACAACCATTAGTAGCCACCATGAATGATGGAAGCAGATGATGAGCATTAACAAAGGTATCAATCCGGTGATGTTGGCAATGACAAAACCTGTCCAGCTGATCTTTGTTGCCAGTGGTTTGCTTTTTGCCGTGCTGTCATCTTCACGCGCATATGCCATGAACCGTAAGAGATAAACCGGCATCGTACGACTGAACGCATGTGCAGCTACATACAGCAGGCAGTAAGGCAACAGGTTTGTATTGATCATCAACAGCGCCAGTTTGGCGAGCAGGCATATTTTCAGTAGCAGGGTCATGATCAGGACAATGACACCGAAGGCACCCACGCGGGAGTCTTTCATGATTTCCAGTATACGCTGCCTGGTCCATCCACCGCCAAAGCCGTCAGCTACGTCGGCCAGGCCGTCCTCATGAAACGCACCGGTCGTAAGCAGGGTTGCTATTACCGAAAGGATCACCGCTGTGAAGATGTCTTTAAACAGCATATTCGCTCCGGCAAATACGGCCGCCCCGATAATACCTGTAAGTATCCCTACCATCGGAAAATAACGGCTGGACTTATTCAGATCAGCGGCATTATGGTCAATACCCGACGGCACGGGTATGCGGGTAAAGAACATAAGCGCGGTCAGAAATATGCGGATCTCCTTCTTCATATTTATGCTTTGTTGGACACGCCGGCAGACTCAAAGCTGGCCATTTCGTTCAGGAAGTTGACTGCTGCCTGGATGACCGGATAAGCGACTGCTGCACCTGTGCCTTCACCCAGTCGCATGCCCAGGTCCAGTAAAGGTACTGCTTTCATGTGGGCCAACATCAGCCGGTGCCCCTGTTCGTTGGACTGGTGCGTGAAGATAGTATAGTCCAATACTGCCGGATACATGCCTGAGGCGACGAGTAAGGCGGCGGTTGTAATAAAACCATCTGCCAATATGACCATGCCGGAAGCGGCTGCCTGTAACATCGCGCCACACATCATAGCTATCTCAAAGCCGCCGAAGGTGGAGAGTACGTTCAGCGGTGTCTTCTCTATCCTGTTATGGCGGATCATGGCTTCTGCCAGGATGACTTTCTTGCGTATCAGGCCTTCGTCATCCAGGCCGGTGCCTCGACCTATACACTGCTCCAGCGGAATATTGCACAACAGGCTCATAATAACAGAGGCGGCGGAAGTATTGGCAATACCCATCTCTCCAAAACCGATAACATTGCACCCTTGCTCATGTAACGCTTTGACGATGGTCGCACCTTTTTCAATAGCTGTCTCGCACTCGGCCTGGGTCATGGCTGCTTCATGGAGAAAGCTTTTAGTGCCCATGGCTACCTTCGCGTGTATCAAACCCGGATGCCCGTTAAAGTCAAAGTTTACACCGGCGTCAACTACCCTGATATCCATATTGTGCTGCCGGGCAAATACGTTAATAGCGGCCCCGCCCTGCAGAAAGTTGAACACCATCTGGTAGGTAACTTCCTGCGGGAATGGACTCACGCCTTCATGGGCAATGCCATGATCACCAGCAAAGATTACCATGGCAGGCTTGCTGAGTGTGGGGGTAAGCGTCTGCTGGATACGGCCTATCTTTAATGCCAGACCTTCCAGCTGTCCCAGTGCGCCCAGCGGTTTGGTCTTATTGTCAATTTTATGTTGCAATGCTGCCGTTATGTGATGATCAACCGGTGCAATGTGGAATGTAGTCATATCTGTCTGATCGTTACGTGTTATTTGAGAGTAAGCGGTAAGCCTGATACCATAAAGGTCGCTTTGTCTGCCTTCCGGGCGATATGCTGATTCATCCAGCCTTGCAGGTCGGTGAATTTCCGGCCGGCATCTGTTGATGCATGTACACCCATGCCTATTTCGTTAGAGATGATGATGAGGTGGAAGTGTTGTTGTATAAATCGCTCAAATTCTGACTTAGCTTCTTCCAGTGCATCGGCTACGTTATACTGATGGTCTACAAAGAAGTTGGTCAGCCAGAGGGTTACACAATCAAATACCACCGTCCTGTTTTCCAGTTGTAACCGGCTGATATATTTTTCCTCTTCGATATTCTCCCAACGGGTGTCCCGGCTATTTTTGTGCAGCTGCACCCTCGCCCTGTGATCCTCGTCCCAGATACGTGATGTGGCAAGATAAACGGGATTATCGGAAAGGTCGAGTGCCTGTCTCACAGCAAAGTCGCTTTTGCCTGATCGTTGTCCACCGGAAATGTAATGCAGCATGAAAGAATTAGCAATTAAGAATGAGTAATTAGCCATCGGATAAGTTGTCGTTGTTCAGGTTTTGCCTGATCAGCCTCGCCTGTCGGGTATGCTGTTATCCGATGATTTATTGTCTGATAAATGGTTATTGTATGTCCTGCCCGTTAACGGCTAACGGTGTGCCTGGCCTTTGGCGGGCAGGTTATAAACGCTCATATCCTGGTAGTGTACTGCATTAATAGCCCTAGCCAGTTTTTGGGCCTGGTGCAGCTGTATAAAACCGCTTTCTGTATTAACTACTGTCGTTTCTTTCACGGGAGACAGGTACTGTTTGTAGTACTGTACGGCTTCTTCAAATGGGGTAGGGGTACTACCTGCATTGATCTTCCCGTCCGTAAAGATGTAGAGTTGCGTTTTGTTGTACATGTTTGCTTTCAGTTGCCGCCGGAGCAGGGCAAATCCTGCCTGGAGGTTTGTTTTTCCACCTGTTTTCAGGGCGGATACTGCTGTCAGTAAATCATCTGCATGCAGGGTAGGGGCCGATAACAACTGCGCTCCACCATTACACAATGCCACTGCTGCATACCTGATACGCCTCGTTTTGTACTTTTGCACCGTAGCAGCGACCAGTCCCTTGATAAAAGCAATCTGTTGGTCCCTCATCATAGATCCGCTGGAGTCCAGGATGAAGAAGATGAACATGTCTACCTTCGCCTGCTCCCGTTTGTATTGTATCTCCGTTTTTCCGTGTATCAGGTAATGCCGGAGTGTTGCCAGGGTATCTATACTGTCAGATGGATGGGCTACAGGCTGACGTTGAGTCAACTGCCTTCCGCGTGCCGGGTTTTTAATTGTTACGCCTTTGCGGCTATCGGCCGAATGGTGCGTCAACTGAATATATTTGTCCGTTTTGGCGGCCCGGGACAGATACTCCTGTAATGGATTATTCTCTTTTCTCAGCTCATTCTGATCCTTATCGAGTCGCCCTCCTTTTCATCCCTGGGAGACTGCTGCTCCCGCTGCTGCTGAGGATTTTGTGATGGAGAATAATGCTTCGAACGGTGGGACAGTACAAAGGGCATTACCTTGTGTACATCGTCGGTACTCACCGCTTTCCGGTGATGGTAGGCTGCGTGGGCCCTCGCTGCTTTTAGTAGCAGGATGTCTGCACGTAGTCCTTCTACCTCATGTTTAATACAGGTGTCAGCAATTAATATCTGTATATCCTCATTATAACTGACAGCCTTTAGTTCGCTTTTGGCGCTGGTTATTCTTTCCGACAACGCCTGTTCTGATGCGTCATATTGTGCGCAGAAAGCTGCTGTATCGGTATCGAAAGTTAACCGGCGACTCACAATCTGCATACGGTCCGCCCTGTCTGACGGTGTATGCACCGTCACGCTCAGTCCGAATCTGTCCAGCAACTGCGGTCGTAGTTCCCCTTCCTCCGGGTTCATGGTTCCTACGAGGCAAAACCTGCTCTCAAACCAGCGGGAAATGCTGTCTCTTTCCAGGTGATAGCCACCGCTGGCGGCTGCGTCCAGTAATATATCCATCAGGTAGTCATTCAGCAGGTTTACCTCGTCTATATACAGGATACCCTGGTGCGCGGCTGCCAATAAGCCGGGCTGCACCACTACCTTTTTCTCATTGATCAGCGTCTCCAGGTGGATAGTGCCCAGTACTCTGTCTTCAGTAGCGCCTATTGGCAGATTGACAAACGGAAAGGCGGCTTCACTGCGTCGCATCAGGTCACTCATGGCCCTGACGGTCGTCGTTTTACCGGTACCTTTATCGCCTAGTGCCAGTACACCTCCTAAACCGGGCTCTATCATACAGAGTATAAGTGCCAGCTTAAAGTCATCCTGGGCATATATTGCGGAGAATGGAAATGATTGCATGCTTTGTTCTTAATTAGCTTCAGCAAAGATGTTGTAGATCCAGAGGCAGCCTACGGCGATGGAGAACAGTCCTACAACGGCGTTCATTGCTTTGAACGCTGTCTGGTTACGCTCAATAAACCTGGATACGGAGAATGCCAGCACACAGCTATAGGTAGTCATGGCTGCAATAATACCGATACTCTGAAGTACAATAATACCGATCGCGGTACCGGTGTTGCGGGAGGCCATGATCAATGCTACAGCACACGCGCCCCCTGTTCCTGCCAGTCCATGTAACATGCCTACCCAGAAGGAGCGGCTGAGCGGATTCATCGCTATTTCCTCTCCCTGACGGCCATGCAGGTGAAGGGCATTGTTTGTATGGGCATGTTCTGCAAAGACCTTATGCGTCTCCATCATCTTTTTGAGCTTATGGTTTCTGCGGATGGCTGAAATACCCAGCCAGATCATTACCGGCCCAACGATCATCTCTGCATAGGATGACATGTCGAGCGGCAATGCCGACTTTACCAGCAGCGCTATGGTGCTGAACAGGATCAGGGTCACTGAGTGCCCTAATGCCCATTGGGAAGAACGCCAGATCAGTTTTGACAGACTTATCCTGTTATTCGCTTTCTCTGATGCCAGTACGGATACTGCCGCCATATGGTCCGGTTCAAAGGAATGCTGTATGCCTAATAATAGTGAGTCTGTAAAAAGGTATCCAATCATATCAAAAACTTAGAATTGTGTCGTTTGCGTCAATCAATAAAAGTTGTAACCTGACTTCGGGTATCAGTGGTGCGCATACTGCATAACAGCGCCTGGCCAGTTCCCTGAAAAAAGGCTCTGTCTCAGTAAACGGAAAAAGCGCTGTCAGCCGCCTGGCCATGTTCAGGTCCAGTATCGGTGTACACTGCTCTTCCGTGTAACCGCATCCTTTTGCCAGCTCATAGATGAACTGCTTATCCCAGGTTGACTTCCCGCTGTGAGTATCCAGCTCTCCCTGCGCCAGCTTGGCTGCTTTGCCCAGCATGATGCCCATCGTTACTTTTTCCAGCGGCACGCTACGGATCTTTTCCAGGGTTTCCCCGATCCAGTTGCCATACTGTATAAAAGCATATTCCTGCAGGTGGTCCATCCGTTTACGAAGGATGTTCTCTGACCGGCCGCCCGAATTGATCACAATCTCCCGGCAACCATTGGCCACTGCTACATCAATACCTTGTGTAATACTGGCAATATAGGCCGAGGCGCTGAACGGTCTCACTATGCCGGTCGTGCCCAGTATGGAAATGCCCTCTAAGATCCCGATACGGCTGTTCAGGGTCTTTTGAGCTATCTCAGCTCCGCCGACCACGAAAACCTCGATATTTACCCCTTTATTTAGCTTATACTGATGGGTGAGGAATTGGGCAACTGCTGTCATCATCTGCCGGGGTACCGGATTGATGGCCGGCTCTCCGACGCCAATGGCCAGTCCCGGCAATGTCACTATCCCTACGCCCTCACCCCTGAAAAATCTTACGTCCAGGGTATCATTGAATGATACGGTACACCCGATCGTTGCTCCGTTGGTTACGTCCGGATCATCGCCTGCATCCTTTACTGTAGTACAGGTGGCCTGAGCACCGGTATAGGTGCACGAGCTGATGGCAAATGTGACCTTTTCTCCCAGCGGCAGTGTAATCTCCACCTCCGTTACCGGCTCCTGCCTGATCAGCGACAACAGCGCCGCCCTGGTACAGGCGGTGGCGCATGCACCGGTCGTATACCCTTGTCTTAAAGGGCCTGCTGGTATCGGCTGTAAACTCATAGCGATGACCGGTTTAATGCTTCCATCAGCGAGGCTTCGTCCGTTACCGGAATGAAGCTCTCCGGCAATGCCGGCCGCTCAACGATCACAATCGGTATTCCATTGGCTAAGGCGGCTCCGATCTTTGTCGATATAAACCCCGACTCCCCACTGTCTTTTGTCAGTATCGCCCTGATATGATTTGTATTGATCAGCGCTGTTTCCAGGACCAGGTCGCTGCCTGGCATCTCCATAATCAGTTGCTCCACAGGAAATCCTGCTGCCCTGGCCAGTGCCAGCGAGCTTTCCCTGGGCAGTATCCTGAAAATAGTGTGATGCTTTTCCCAATAGTGCCTCAGCGGAGCAATGGTCTGTACGCCTGTCAGCGCCAGCAATGTTCCCTGTACATGCCTTTCCAGCCATTCTGTTGCTTCCTGGTAAGAAGCCACATACCTGATCAGGGCATCCGACTGCCGCTCCGGATAACGTCGCTCAAACCGGTATACCGGCAATGCCAGTTCCCTTGCACAAGTATCAATGGTGTTATGTAGCACGGCGGCAAACGGGTGACTGGCATGCACAATGGCTTTAATATCCTGTGCCCTGCAAAATGTTTGCAGGTCTGCTGCCGTCAGCGCTCCGGAACGGTATTTCCCGTAAGGCCCCGGCGTAAATGCAATAGCTGTTTTGGTGGAATAGTAATAGTGCCTGCCATGCTTTTCCAGTATGCCAGCTACTATTTTACCTTCTGTCGTTCCACCAAAAACCAATATCATTCTTTCGCTTTAAGGGCTTTGCCGGTTCTGAATGTATGCTTCCACTCCGGACTATACAAATGCGAGCGGTTCTTGCGCGCGCCAATTGCGGCACCCACAATCACCAGCGTGGTCAGTGTCAGCTTGTTTTCCCGCACGATCTGCGCCAGGTCTTTGAGTTCGCCGGTATAGATCTCTTCGTCCTTCCAGCTTACCCTGTATAATACTGCTACCGGCGTATCAGGTGCATAGTGTTCCAGTAACTGCTCCTGCACGGATTTCGCGATTGTTGCACTCAGGAAGATGCACATCGTGGCTTTGTGCTTCGCCATCTCGTTCAGCTTCTCATGCTCGGGCAACGGTGTTTTACCAGCACCCCGTGTCAGGATGATGGTTTGTACCACTTCCGGAATGGTAAACTCTGACTTCAGACTGGCGGCTGCTGCCTGGAAGGAAGAGATGCCCGGTACGATATAATAGTCCATCCCTTTCTCATCAAAGATGGTCATCTGTTCCTGTATAGCGCCGTATATACTCGGATCGCCGGATTGCAGCCTCACGATCAGATGGCCTTTGGCATAATGCGTTTCCATCAGATGGATCTGCTCTTCCAAAGTCATGCTGGCTGAGTTACGTACAATGGCTTCCTTCTTTGCATAATGAGTGATCTCTTCGGGTATCAGACTGCCGGCATATAGTATCAGGTCGGCAGTTTCTACCAGCTCTTTCCCTTTGATACTGATCAGCGCTGCATCTCCCGGACCAGCTCCCACAATGGCCACTACGGCCTTACGTACTGCCTGCGGATCAATAGCGATGGCAATGGTATGTTTCTTCCCGGAAGGAACGGTAATCTTCTGTTTCTCCAGTAATAAATTGCGGTTGCCCGACGATAACAATGCGGCTGCTTCTGATACACTGTGTACGCCCAGTTTGGACATCACCACTTCAGACGGATTGACCACCTGTTGTGTATTGAGCGCTGCTGCACTATAGGTAATGAATGGTACGCCTAATTGCTCAGCCAATGCGATAAAAGCTACCTCGTCATGCTTCACATCAATAGACCCTATCGTTTTTATAGCGGCTACTGCCAGCTGCTGCTGCGCCAGCTGATCATACACAGACGCCTCCAGCTGGTCCGGCTCTATATCGCGGGAGCAGCCCATGCCCACATGTAATACCTGGGGATGGAAAGACAGCACAGGGATGTCTGCCTGGTATACCCGGTAAGTCACCGCTATCAACAGGTCATATTGTTCAAGGTCTATGCTGTTAAAATCATAGTATATGTCCGCAAAATCAGGCAGCGTCTTTTCCAGGTAAGCGGTCCCCTGGTCCTTTACATCCAGCAGCAATGCTGTACGTTTATTGTTGACAAACAACGAAATAATCTGGTTCATGTCTGCCGTTGCTGACTGCTTCCAGCCAAACTTTGCGGCCAGGGTATCCAGCGCCCAGATTTCCTGCAGATCGCTGCTGGTAGTGATCACGGCCTGAGCGCCGATGGCTGCTGCTATTTTCCGTGTAATGTCATTTGCACCACCCAGATGCCCTGACACTACTGACTGTACAAACCGGCCACGGTCATCCATATTGATGATGGCCGGATCCGTCTCCTTATCTTCTATATGAGCCGCTATACTTCTTACACATATGCCCAGTGCGCCGATAAATATCAGTGTATCAAAACTCTTGAAGTTCTTTTCGAGGAATTGCCCTATGCTTACTATCGGCGTTGCCTGCTCATGTTGACGCGTGCTGACCAGCAAAGACTTCGGAAATTCCGTCCTGATGATGTTACCCAGCGCAACACCTTTATCTGTACTGGCTATGATGACTGTCTTACTCATATTAATGCTTTTCTGCTGTCAGGATAGTGATAGGGTTGTGGGCATCCACAGTAATCACCATCGGTTCAGACAGTATATAATTTAAATGTTGTGCTGCTGCAATGAACTGCGTTCTGCTATCTTCCTTTACGGCATTAATGACCAGCTTTGCACCGGCTGACAAATAAACATCCAACCGCTGCATCAGCGCTTCCAGCTGATTCCCGTGACCGCCTATAAATACGGCGTCCGGGCGGGGAAGCACCGCAAGATCCTGCGCAAAGAAGTCTCCCATTACCTTTGTTATACCGGGCGTACTATGCCGGCGGGTATTCTCTTCAAATATGGCTGCACATTCCGGCCGCTTCTCAAAAGCAATGACCTGTAAATGCGGATACTGCCTTCTCGCTTCTATGGATACGGACGCTGTACAAAAACCTATATCCCAGCAAGTCTTCCTGGCCGATAAATCCAGCTGCGCCAGACTCGCTAACCTGACAGGCATCTTGGTGATCATATTCGGCCGTCCTTCCAGTCCGGCAAAACGATGATCAGGGATACCGGCCGACAAAGACCTGGTTTCCTTCTTATGCAACAGCACACAATTCAGTGCATGCGCCTCATAGCTCGCCATGTCTGCCAGTTCTCCGGAAACAATGCGCTGCGCTGTACCTTCCAGCTCTTCGCCTATATGCATCACATAGTTGTCAAAGCCATATTCCAGCAGGCGCGCAGCAATGGCTGCCGGCGTTTTTACCTGATCTGTTAATACGCCGATGCTACCGCATTGACGCAGTAACGCCTGATCCAGCTCCTCCCAGGAACGGCCATGTACAGAGGTGCTGACAAGGCCGGCATACGGATAGTTTAGCCGGTGACACAGCAACTGCAGACTATTAAAATACGGGAACACCTGCATGTCTGCTTCCGGATGATACTTCCGGATGGTAGCGGCAAATCCATAGTACAACGGATCGCCGGAGGCGAACACCACTACGTCCTCATTCAGTGAGTGGTATTGTGCAAATAACGCGGGCATATCACTACGGATATCGATCCACTGATGGTCGGCAGGCAAGTAAGCCTGTATCAGTGCATAATGCCGCTGACCGCCGGAGAAAACCCTGTATTGCGGCAACAGCTCCCGTACCGTCGCCGGTAGCTCCTGCACTGCATGGTTTGATATGCCGATCACGATATATTTCACTACCTGACTTTTACGGTAAATGCTGCATTAACAATACTGGCAGCAACATTGCTTCCTCCTTTACGGCCCCGGATGATGACATACGGTATAGCCTTCAGCGCCTGCAGCTTCAGTTTCGACTCTACCACATTGACAAACCCTACCGGCGCTCCTATAATACCTGCCGGCCGGAACCTTCCCTCCTGTAACTGATCACATAACTCAAACAGGGCAGTAGGGGCGTTGCCTACTACAAACAATGCGTCAGGATGTTTCTCAATCGCAATACGCATACCTGCCTGACTGCGGGTCAGCCCTTCCTTCTCTGCCAACGGGACTACTGCCTCATCGTTGAGGTAACAGTATACATTGGTGTTGTATTTTCTGATAAATTCTTTCGTGATGCCTGCCTGTACCATGGTGACGTCAGTAACAATAGTGCCGCCTGCACTGAGGTACTCATGCCATTGCGCCACTGCATCATTGTTGGACAGGTACAGGTCTTCATATTCAAAGTCTGCAGTGGTATGTATACAACGCATGATCGCCCACCTGTCTGCTGCACTCACATCATCCCGCTTCAGCTGTGCGGCGATCTGGCGGAAACTTTCGTCCTGAATTTCCTGTCCGGAGACAGGCTTCCGCGCCAGGTAGCCTCTGGGGGTCACCAGATAGTTTTTGAACTGATAGGTCTGCGAATTGCCGATCATGACCAGCGAGAACATATCTACCATGTCTACATCCATATCTCCCAGGGTAGTAAGGGTAAATGTTTCTTCAGGACGGGTTACCTGCCGGATGATAGCTACAGGTGTCGCAGGATCCCGGTGTTGCAGGAACAATTCCCTGAACCGCGCCAGTTGCCAGAACCGCTTCTTGCTGCGCGGATTGTATAATGAAGTAACGAAGTCGCCGATGGCGGCTGCCTGAATACGCTTTTCTATCACCGGCCATGGCGTCATCAGGTCTGACAACGATATACAGCAGAAGTCATGTCCCAGCGGAGCACCCAGCCGGCCCGCCGAAGCAATAAAGGCACTGATGCCCGGTATGGTCTGCAGGTCAATATCTTTATCTGTACGGGTACTGGCGTACTGGTATACCAGCGATGCCATGGCATAGATGCCGGCGTCTCCCGAGCTGATCACAACGACATGTTTCCCCGGCGCACAACGGTCTACAGCCAGTACTGCCCGCGCTTCTTCTTCTGTCAGGTCCTTACCAATACATTCACAGTGTGCAGGCAAAAGGTGTTCGACAAACTGAAAATAATAACTGTAACCGATAGCGATATCTGCTGTCGCCAGCACCTGCTGTGCAACGGGTAGAATATAATCTTTTCCGCCGGGTCCTATGCCAACTACGCTTAACTGCATGCTCGTTTTAAAATAAGTAATGAAAAATAGGGGATCTCCCTTTTTTCCAGGTCATTGATATCTGTGGTAATATATTGCTGCGGAGTACCCAGCCTTTCACAGTATACGATCTCCAGGCCGGTCTGTTGTATCAGACTACGTATATCCTGAAGCACGCTTCTTACCTTAATCAGCACCACCGTTTCAAATTCTTCCAGGTAGCGCGCCAGCGCGGCCCTGTCCTTCATCCTGGGCAGGATGGCAATTTTCTCATTGAGGATAGCCAGCGATGTCTGGTTAACTGCCGCTCCCAGTATAAAAGACGGTACGCCGGCAATGATTTCCAGGTCCAGCTGATGCGCCTGTATATGTTTCAGCAGGTAGGCAAATGTGCTGTAAAAGGATATATCACCCTCGCTTACAAAAGCTACCTGTAACCCTGCCTGATAGTCAGCCAGCAGCTCCCTGAAGGTGGCCGCATAGGTCTGTTCTGCTGCGGTACGGTCGTCAGACATCTGCAGGAACATGCCATGCAGTTTGCGGCTATCCAGCGCATAATGTTGTAATATCTGCAATGAATAACTGGAAGTACTACCGTCTGCCAGCCTGGACCCGGGGTAGTAGATCTTGTCTGCCTGTTGCAGCGTTTGCAACCCTTTCACGGTGATCAGCAACGGATCACCGGGGCCTAATGAAACGCCATATATCTTTCCTTGTCTGTTCATGTATCAGATACCGAGGAGCTTTTTTACGGTGGTTAACACGGTTTTCTTCTCACCAGGTTTTTCATCTTCCTCGAATAGAATGCCTTTAACGGCCAGGTGGTGTCCTACCTGCTCTTTGCCTACTTCTTCCTCGAAACCGATGATCTGCGTACGGTATTTACATAGCTGGCAGTTCATATTCGGATTGCCTTCCTGTACCTCCCTGATACGCTCGTCGATCGTTTGCAGTAACAGTTCATCACACTCGAAAGATCCGGTAGTGATGATGGTTTTATTTGTTGTCTTGCCAAACTCCTCCAGTTGCGCGTAGATCTTTTTGAGCAGCACTCCGGTAAAGAGAAATACCGGTAATGCCACGATCCTCTGATAAGGCAGGTAGTCTATTATTGGCAGATGATCTTTCAGTAAAGGCTGTGTCACCCCGATGAATGCAGTAGTAGCAAAGCCGAAACCCAATCCTTCTCCCAGCATCCGGGTCAGCTTGGCTACATCTGCATTTGCGTCCGGATCGGAGGTACCCCTGCCTACCAGCAGCAAACAGGCATCTTTCCTGTCAGCCATGGGATGTGCCGCTTCCGCCTGTTCTATCAGCTTCTTCGCCAGTTGCAGGATGGAAGGTGTAATGCCGATATGCCGCCCAAGTTTTATCTTCAGGTCTGCATACTGAGATTGCAGCGTATTCATCTCAAAAGGAATATCGTTTTTGGCATGCCCGCCGGCAAAAAGGATGGCGGGAATAGCAATGATCTCCCTTACGCCGGCCACATACATGCGCTCTACTGCGGCTGCATATATGGGGTGCGCAAACTCCAGGAAACCATAGTCCACCATCCTGTCAGGATAGCGTTTACGTAATAATGCTACCAGGGTCTTGAAGCCCTCGATACCTTCCGGATCGCGGCTGCCATGCCCACAGATTAATATCCCTTTCATATACCACTATGTAAAAGGCTGAGCGGATCAGGATACCTGAACGTATAGTCCAGGCGCTGTTTGATCTTATCAGCATTAATTATCTTAAAATGCGGGTCAGCTGTTGCGGCAAATGTCGGTACTTCCAGTCCCGCCACAGCGGCGGCCTGCGTATAGTACTCCCTCCGCGTCGGATGCTCGTCTGCACAGGCATTGAACACCTCGCCCCAGGCCTGCTGTCTGATGATCTCCCTGATCAACGCAATACAGTCGTCCTGGTGTATGACATTGATCGGTGCGTCCCCGTTCTCTACATTTTTCTTGCCAGCCAGGAAACGCCCGGGCATACGGTCGTACCCGATCAGTCCTGCAAAACGGATCACGGTTGTCATGAAGCGTACATTCGTGCGCAGCATTTTCTCTACGGCCAGCAGCGCTTTGCCACTGCCTTTAGTAGGCGTTGCCACTTCATGCTCGTACACTTCTCCGTTCACATCAGGGTATACCGAGGTAGAGCTTACAAACAACACCTGCTTCACAGGGCTCTTCTCTATCTCTTTCACCAGGTGTGCCATCTGTGCCTGATGATACAATACAACATCTTCCCGCCGGGAAGGAGGGAAGTTGACGATCAATATCTGACTTTGCAGGAAACCGGCCAGGTCGTTGCTGTCAATGCCGGCGTCTGTGATCATCACGCGGTAAGGCGTAATCTGGCGCGTCACCAGTTCTTCCATCTTATCATCTGCTGTCACAGAGCCTTTCACCAGGTAGCCTTCTTTAACCAGGTGAGCTGCCAGCGGAAGCCCCAGCCATCCGCAACCCAATATACTGATCGATTGTTCCGATGCTCTATTCATAATTAACAGATCCTTATAACTAAACTGCGTCGCTCTCTGCCACTGCGGTCGCTTTCGCATACCGGTGCCGCAGATAGAGTTCGGCATATAAAGATATAATGATACTAATAAAAACCAGTCCGACAATATTATTCTGATACTCACTCAGTTCAAGTGAAGTATTCCATGTGCTTGCAATTTTATACAAAGGAATGGCAAAACACATGATCGTGATCAGCACATTCAGTTTGAACCTGTGACGCTGGATCTTTTTCTGGTCAAACGTCTTCAGTAACTTGCTCAGCAGCAGCGAATCGCAGGTGCCCGTCAGGATCAGCCCCAGGGAAAATACCACGCCGCCGAGGATGGCAAATACCCACTGATTGGATACGGATACGGTGTAACCTACGGCCGCTATCTGCGAAGAGGTGTCAAAGATGAAACCGAAGATAATACCTGTCAGTATCACGGTAAATGGATTTACGCTGTTGTCAAATGACTTCGGCAGCAGTCTTTTACGGAAGCTGCCCACTGGCGCTCCTTCTTTCCTGGTCAGGTTGATCAGGTTAGAGATACCCATGAACAGCAGCATCACCGACGATAACCATGCTACTACAATATCCAGCAGGGGCGGCATCTCAAAGTTATTCTTCAGTATACAGAGGAACAGGGCAATGCCTGTAACCATAATACCATGTCCAAACGTGAAAAGCGTGCCCACCCAACGGGTCCACGGACTTTGATGCAGGTGCAGCCTGTATGTATAACCATCTATGACGGTGATATGATCCGGGTCCAGCCCATGGCGTAAACCGAGTACTGACAGGACAATAAATCCCGTCAGATCCTGTTGGAGAATGTCCATATACCTGCGTTTATTCGTTGGGTTGTGGAATACGTACCAATGGTTTCGCCTCAATCTGTGCTGCGTCAGGGAAGTGTACATGCCCTGTCACCAGCTCATTTCTTATGAGGTGCTGCGTAACAATGTCACGGGTGGCTTCCGGAGTTACGCCTTTATACCATACACCTTCCGGATGCATAAATATCATAGGTCCCCAGGTACACTGTCCCAGGCATTTAGTACGTACCGTGTGGATTTCTGCGTTGAGGTCGTTTTCTGTAAGGTGCGCCCTTATCTGATTCGTGGTGTCGTCTGCACCTTTGTTACTACAGGTGCCGCCGTTACACATAAACAGGATCTTCTGAACTTTAGTCAGGTCTTTAATCGCCATACCGGTGATTGCTTTAAATGAATACATTAATTACCCGTTAATGATAAACAAGACTGCGGAAAGAAGGGTGAAAACACAAGCAGGTATACCGGGCGGTATACTGTACATTGTCTCCTGATTACTTTCTTCCCGAAGTATTGGATAAACATCGTTGTTGGCAGGTCTTCTGACTTGTTCTACTTTTAACGCCTTCCCATCTGATGAGCATCATGAAAGTGGCACTGGTTAAAAGCTGGCTAAGAACTTACAGCAGCGGGAACTGTTTTGGATTTACACCAAATTCCCTTTTAATTTCGGTCCGGTCACGCCGGACTAAAAACCAAGAACTGTCGCAAATGTAGTGGTTTTAGGGGAAATAACCACTATGGCGTTAACAACCAGGATGACAATTACCGAAACCAATGTAACCCCGTGATTTACCCATACCACTTTTCCTATTTCCTCATGCCCGATCGGTCGCGCACGTGTGCCTATATACGGTTTTACTACCACCTGGCCATGGTAGGTATTCGGTCCGCCAAACCGGAGATCCATAATCCCTGCAAGCGCTGCTTCGGGATACCCCGAATTAGGACTTGCATGCTGGTGTCCATACCTGAGTATATACATCCATCCCCGCTTACTGAATGTCACCACTATCATCAGGAAAGCAGTGATCCTGGCGGGAACATAGTTAGCTACGTCATCCAGCCTGGCAGCAAATTTACCAAACCAGAAATACTGCTCCTTCTTGTAGCCGATCATTGAGTCGAGCGTGTTGATCATTTTATAGGTCATCATGGCAGGCACGCCGCCGATGGCATAATAAAACAGCGGTGCTATGACTCCATCGCTCAGGTTTTCCGACAGCGTCTCAAACACGGCTGTACGGATCTGATTTTCGTTCAGATGGGTCGTTTCCCGTCCTACTATCCAAGATAATCGTTTCCTTCCTGCTTCCAGCCCCTGATGGGCCAGGGTATCAAACACCTCTCTGCCTTCCTGCAATAAACTTCTGTTGGCCAGTCCGTAGAAAACAAATATGCTACTGAACAGGTAATACCATACCGGCGTACCTGTTTGCAGTAAATAGTACTGCACCGTGTAGAAGAACAGCCAGGTGGTGCTGCACAACACTACTGTCATCAGCATCCCTTTCACAAACCGGTGCTGCCCGCTGTTCAAAGCTTTCGTACCCCGGTCAATCGTATTGCCGAACAGGCGGATAGGATGCGGCAGCCAGCGGGGATCCCCCAGTAACAGGTCCAATATATAACCTGCCAGCAAGGGAACCGCTATCAGGAGAAACTGCTGATCCATGCGCTGATTCCTTTTACCAGTGAATGATTATCCGCAGGCCGCTGCGTTGCTATACGGAAATGCTGCGGTGTCAGACTTCTGAAATTCGCAGCGTCTCTGATCAGTAAGCCATGTTGTGCCAGCAGGTACTGCTTCAGGTCAGCCGCCGTTCCTGCTGTGGTGTCACACAGAAAGAAGTTAGTATGTGTATCCCTGATCCTGATGCCATCGACTGCGCTTAACTGTGCTATTAATTCCGCCGTATCCCGGCGTAATGCCCGGATAGGTAACTGCAGTTGATCGCTGTGCCGGGTGATATATAGTCCGGCTTCAATGGCCAGCGTATTCACTGACCAGGGCATCTTCGCGCTTAATAGCTTAGCAATCATCGCTTCGCTGCTTAAGATGTAACCCAGTCTTAAGCCAGGAATAGCATACGTTTTGGTCAGCGACTTAATAATGACCAGGTTCGGATGCTGATCCAGGAAGGGCACCATAGAGATCGCTGCTTCCGTAAAGTCAACATAAGCTTCGTCAATCACGAAGGTGGTCTGCGGATGAGACAACAGTATTTCCCGGACAGTATCAACAGAAAGTATCGCTCCTGTCGGATTGTTAGGATTACCAAAGAACACCAGGTCTGACCAGCAGCGGGTATCTGCGTTCAGTTCATCATAGCTGATGAAACTGATCTCCAGATCGTTTGCCTGACAGGCATCTTCGTATTCCGCAAATGCCGGTATAGCAACGGTAACTGATCTTCTCCTGAATGCATGCGCTACCAGGTAAAAAGCTTCTGTTGCGCCATTGGTTACCAGTACCTGCGGTGCGCTCAGCTGGTGCCAGTCGGCCAATGCATGTTGCAGACTTTGCGCATTTGCCTCCGGATAATTATTCAGTTTTTGCAGCCGCCCGGTCAGGTGCTCCTGCAATCCTTCGGAAAAGCCTTCATAGTAAACATTAGAACTGAAATCCGCATTGACAGGATAATTAAACAGGTACCTGTCGTCTCCGTGACCATTGATCATTACTGCATCTTTAATTGTCTGTAAATATAATCCATGTCTATATGTTCCCGTAGATGCTGTGCCAGTTTATCATACTGTTCCTCTTTAAAAGATATATAATTGAACGGTGTTGCTGCCGGCCCGCTATAGCCTTTCAGCAGGTCGTCAACCACAGCCGCATTGTCAAGAATACCATGTATGTAGGTACCCCAGCAGTTGTCACTCAGCAGATAGCCGTCTGCGTGCCCAGACAGCGTCCTGTTCAGCGGACGATCGTCTTCCGTAGCGCTGGTCATACCCATATGAATCTCATACCCCTCACAGATGGCTGGCTGTCCTTTGTAGAAGAATCGGCATTGTTCAGTCACCTTCTCCTGCGTCAGTGTGGTAGCTACGGGTAATAGGCCCAGTCCCGGCATTGCTTCCACCATACCCTCTACATGATGCGGGTCTTCTACAACAGTTCCCATCATCTGATAGCCACCGCATATACCGATGACCGTTTTGTTGTTCCTGTGTGCCTGTATAATAGCCCTGGCTACACCATTGTTTTTGATATCTGTCAGATCTGCAATGGTGTTTTTACTACCAGGCAGAATAATGATATCCGCTTTCTCCAGGTCGGCGGGATTGTTACTGTAGAAGAGATGCACGCGTTCATCTCTTTCCAGTACATGAAAGTCGGTAAAGTTAGAAAGACGGTTCAGCAGTACAACCGCAATATTCACCTTACCTGACGTCAGCTGCCGGTGCTTCTGCTCCAGCCCGACCGAATCTTCTTCTTCAATATAGATATCTTTCCGATAGGGCACCACGCCGACCACGGGTACGCCGCACAGATCTTCTATCATGGTTCTGCCACTTTCAAATAACCGGGCATCTCCCCGGAATTTATTGATAATAATCCCTTTCAGCAGTTGACGTTCCTCTGCCGATAGCAGCGCCACTGTTCCATATACACTGGCAAACACGCCGCCCCGGTCTATATCTGCCACCAGGTATACATCTGCACCCGCATGCCCGGCCATGCGCATGTTCGTGATATCCCGGTGCTTAAGATTCAGCTCACTGATGCTGCCTGCGCCTTCCATTACTACCGGGTTGTGTTGGATGCGTAGCCTGTCATACGCCGCTTTTGCCTCATTGAACAGCTCCTGTTTGTTATTACCCATAAAGTAATCATAGGCCGACTGACTGCCTACTGGTTTGCCCAGTAATACGACCTGTGATGCCTTCTCGCTCGTCGGCTTCAGTAACACCGGATTCATATCAGTACTACAGGGTATGCCACAGGCTTCTGCCTGTACCGCCTGCGCGCGGCCGATCTCAAAGCCATCAGGTGTTGCATAGCTGTTCAGGGACATATTCTGTGCCTTGAACGGTGCAGGATGATAGCCATCCTGTCTGAAAATGCGGCACATCCCTGTATTGATTAAACTCTTTCCGACATCCGACGCGGTACCGGCAAACATGATAGACTTTAGTCGCTGCATAAGGATACGAAATTACTATCTTTGACCGACATGACACCTCAGTTTTTAATTGCAGCACCAGGCAGTAATTCAGGTAAAACCACCATCACACTGGGCCTGCTGCGCTTACTCCATAACCGTGGGTTGCGCGTACAGCCGTTTAAGTGCGGTCCTGACTACATCGATACAAAACATCATACGCTTGCCGCCCATACGGCCAGTATCAATCTGGATACCTTCATGATGAGTGAAGCACATCTGAAAGAGGTATATGGTAAATATAGCGCGCAGGCGGATGTGGTGATCACCGAAGGAGTTATGGGCCTCTTTGACGGGGCAGACCGGATGAAAGGCAGCAGCGCAGAAATTGCCATGTTGCTGCACCTGCCGGTAATACTCGTTGTCAATGCAAAGGCGATGGCTTACTCCGTCGCCCCACTTATTTATGGCTTCATGCATTTTCATCCCGGAATCAGGATCGCTGGCGTCATCTTTAACTTTGTCAATACTGCCAGTCATTACCAGTTCCTCAAAGATGCCTGTGCCGACCTGGGAGTAACCCCATTAGGATATGTGCCGGTGAATGACGCGGTGAAGATCCCGTCCCGTCACCTCGGACTGGCCATTTCAGCCGAACATGATTATGAGGGGATAATAGAAGCCGCCGCTGCACATATTGCCAAAACCGTCGATATAGACCTGATACTTGATAGCATGCGCAGCCCGCTGCCTGCCGCCACCCCCATACCAGATTCCCCGAAGGGACAGCTGCGCATCGCAGTAGCCAGTGATGAGGCTTTCAATTTTACCTATGCAGAGAATCTCGCAGCATTGCACAAACTCGGTACCGTTACGCTATTCAGTCCGCTGCACGACCACCAGCTGCCGCCAGCCGACCTGCTATACCTGGCCGGCGGTTACCCTGAACTGCATCTGGAAGCGTTGAGTGCCAATACCCCGATGCGGCAGTCCATCCTGGACCATTGCACCAGCGGCGGAAAAGTGATTGCGGAATGTGGGGGGATGATGTACCTGGGAGAGACCCTCGCTGACCGGGATGGTACCGAATATCCGATGGTGGGTTTCCTGGGCATTAAAACGACCATGAAAGACGCGAAATTGTCATTAGGCTACCGGGAGGTCAGCATAGGGCAAAAACGCTTTAAAGGGCATGAATTTCATTATTCCCGTTGTGAGGAGACAGCCCCCCTCGAAAAACTAGGCACGGTATACAACGCAAGAGGGATAGAGGTGCCGATGCCGGTATACCGGAAGCGCAATGTCATTGCGTCTTACCTGCACCTCTACTGGGGAGAGCAACAGGATTGGCTGACTATGGTCTGAATTAGCTGTGTTATGCTTACCCTGCGTTATGCCCGACCGGTTCAACGCAGGATAAGCAGAAAAAGCACTTTCTCAGAACAACTTCTCCATAGGCGGTGTTACACCAGCCAGCCGCAGGTAAGCGGTGGTTTGTCCGCGATGGTGGGTCTGGTGTTCAAATGCTTTGTCGAAGGCCATTCTTCTGGTTACATCAAACCGGTCAAACAATTTAATCTTCTCATTCAACTGTTCAGGAGACATCTTCTGCAGGCTGCTGATCACAAAATCATACCCTTCCATTACCGACCTGGTAACACCTTCTTTTGACTTGTCAGTCGATTTTTCTGATTCCCCGAATCCAACAGGACTTTTAGTACCGCTGGCTGCAGCTGCAAAACCGTAGTTGGCATCTGTAAGGTGCAGCATCTGGTCGGCAAAGGAGCGCATCTCAGGGGTCGGCTTCAATGCATAGTCCTTTTCGGGCATGGCATCAAGGTACTCTTTGGTGTAGGCCTTGGCGCGTTCCCATTCTTTGATCATGTCGGCGCTGGTGGACTGTGCGCGTACGATACCCGTGATACCCAGGAAAAGCATCATGGTCTGCAGCAATTGTAAAGCTTTCATTACGTGTGGTTTTTTTGGTGGCGAAATGGACTCGCATGGAAATTAACACTGTTTTATGGCTTTTGGTTTGGATGCCGGGACAAGTAACCGGCAATTTTCCTGTTTTATGCGGAATGGCGGAACAATATGCTGGCGATCATTGTTGACGGCTAGTACAACCGACTGGCAAAAGAAGCGTGTTCGAACAAGGGACGAACAAGCGACGGCGAAGCGACGAACAAGCGACGAACAAAGCAGGTAAAAACCGGCTGTTTACCCTGGCGTGAAAATTGCATATCATTGGGTGGATCAGCAAGCATTTTCTCCTGCAGGCATCGCTACCACCTGCCGACTGCCGGCATCGCCTTTAGGTAATTATAATAACAACAAGCGGTAGTACAATTTGCCAGGCTGTCAGCCATCGCCGGCTCCATCTCAACAATGCTCATACACATTTACTATGGTCTGTTAACTAGTTAAGTCCGGAATCTATTGGAGAATGTAAATAGCTGGTTTATATTGCATAAACATCAGTTACCGAAAGTGTTGCTATAAGCTAAAACGTATAGTGCGTGGTCTTGCCGGCTACACCGGCCGGGAAGACAGCAGGAAGATGAGCCGATGATCGTCCGCCGAAATGGCATATACTTTTTTCGTGTATATATTACGGATAGTCATGGGGCATATCGGTCAGCTGGTAATTTCTCTGTATTTGTTTGGTTTGAAATTCAAATCTTAGGAGTTTTGCAGCGGTCAACTGCCTTCTGGGGCAGCCATCATCAGTCAACGAATAATATCAATATATGCAATCATTAAAGGGAAAGACCGCCGTTATCACCGGCGCAGGAAAGGGACTTGGTAAAGCAATGGCGCTGGCGCTGGCAGCAGAAGGTGTACATCTCGGCCTTATAGCCAGAACAGCCACTGACCTCGAAGCCGTAGCTGCCGCAGCAAAAGAGCAAAATGCAGACATCCAGGTAGCCTACGCAACAGCTGATGTAGGTGACTATCAGCAGGTCAAAGCTGCAGTAGCCAGCCTGGCAGGTACACTGAAGACCATTGATATCCTGGTTAACAATGCCGGTATCCTGGCATATGGCGGCATCCTGGAAGTACCGGTTGAACAATGGGAAAAAGTGATGCAGGTGAATGTAATGGGTACCTATTATATGGTACGCGAGGTATTGCCTTACATCCTGGAACAGGGTAAAGGCGATATTATCAATGTGGCCTCTACCGCCGGACTGAAAGGCGCAGCTAAGATGAGTGCCTATGGCGCGTCCAAGGCAGCTGTTATCAACCTGACAGAAGCAATCATGCAGGAAGTACGTAAGTCGAATGTACGGGTTACTACGGTGAATCCAAGTACGATTGCTACTGAAATGACGCTTTCCGCCAACTTCACAGACGGCAACGCAGAGAAGGTATTGCAACCGGAAGATCTGGCATTCCTGGTAGTGAATAATCTGAAGCTGCCACCGCGTGCATTTGTGAAAGAAGTGGGACTATGGTCTACCAACCCATGATAAAAGCATACAGGAAAGAGGCCCGCTCTGCTGAGCAGGCCTCTTTTCTTGTTAACCCAATCTGACAGATGTCATAGTCAATGAACCCGCCACGGCTTTATCATTGAAGAAGGACACATTATCCTTACTATGTTTCAATCCCAATGTGTACAGTAACGGCAGGTAGTGATCGGGTGTTGGTATGGCCATCATCGCTTCCTTACCTAACTTATCATAATGGATCAGCGAATGATGATCGCCTTCCTGTATCAGGTGTTTGAACTGGTCGTTGATCTTACCCGCCCAATCGTAAGCAAACTGTTCGTTCAACCTGTCCCATGCTGCCATTCGCAGGTTATGTACCATATTCCCGCTACCCACAATCAGCACGCCTTTCTTTCTCAGCCCGGCCAGTTCGCGGGCCAGGTCATAATGGTACTGGGGATGTTGAGTGTAATCAATACTGAGTTGTAACACAGGTATGTTGGCCGCAGGATACATATGGCGGATGATGGTCCAGGTACCATGATCCAGTCCCCAGTCATGATCCAGTTCCACCTGCGTGGAGTGGATCAGCTTTGCCGTCTCTCTTGCTAAGAGCGGATCGCCAGGGGCGGGATAACGAACAGCAAACAGTTCTTTAGGGAATCCGCCAAAGTCATGGATCGTTTTTGGAAAGTCCATGGCAGTGATCTTTGTACCCCTGGTGAGCCAATGCGCGGATACAACCAGCACCGCTTTAGGTGTAGGTATCTCTTTCGCCATCTGCGTCCAGCGACGGCTGAACTCCGTATCTTCAATGCCATTCATGGGAGAGCCGTGCCCGATGAACAGTACCGGCATCAGTTGTTCAGTTTCTCCCAGGCTATCGGTAAAGTTTTTAAATGCTGATAATGTTGTCATGCTGAATACTCCTGCTGCTATCGATTTAATAAAAGTTTGTCTTTCCATTTGAAACAGTCTTTTCTTTCTGTTCGTCTTTTGTCTGTTCCGCCAGGTCATGTCTGCTGTCGTCACCTGCCGGAATATGTGTATAAAGTTACCTGTGTTGCTGCTAATTGCTGTTGCTTTGAAGCAAGAAAAAGGCTAGGATATGACGAGTGCCTGATAATGAAGGTGTTGCCAACCTGTACTATAGATGTTTTTTTCTAAAATGTTGGGTAATCTTAATAACATTCTTTACTTTTAGAATGTAGGTTAGCAACCCCTAATACACTGTCGCTGTAAGCATTGTGAATGTTTATCTTGTTGTTGCCATCAAATACTAGCATGCCTCCGGTTTATCCCACCTGGAAATTTCAACCATTACTGACAACTTTAAAATTTAGCCATTATCATGAAGCACATCGTTGTAGTAGAAGATGACGAATCCATCAGGTTTATTTTCGGTATTGCTCTAAAACCTGGCCTGTACGACCTTACGTTGCTTGCCACCTGTGATGCTATTATGAACGAAGAAGTGGAAGCCCCTGAACTCTTCGTCCTGGACAAGCAGCTATCCGGTGTTAATGGGCTGGATGTATGCCGGTTTATAAAAAGCAGTGGTAAATATGGCCATGTGCCCGTGATTCTTGTTTCAGCAGCCCCGGATATCTTCGAGCATGCCAGGGAAGCTGGCGCAGAAGGTGCATTGATGAAACCGTTTTCCCTAAGAGATTTGCGGGAGACGGTATCCCACTATAGTACATATACCTGTACGACGACCGTAGCGATGGGCTAGTAGTGGATGATATTCTGTACCTAAGTGCGCACCGCTGACCACAGCGGCTATGGTTTCTATTATCATCTTAAGATATCATCTCTTTTATTTAGCACTATTCTGATTATTGTTTTCTTTAATCACCTGGTAAGAGTGATTGAATAGCTAACCTGTGTAGCCAAGCCGGTAATTATTCCTATGCACTGATTTTCTCTTAACATTCTACAGCATGGTAATTGTGTGATGTATATAGCGCGTTGTTTAACCGGTATGTCGCGCCGTGCCGGATCACCATTAATAAGTTGACTTATGGATAAAAGAAATATAATTGTGATCGGAGCATCTGCTGGTGGATTTGATGCGATCAAGCGCATAGTGGCTGACCTGCCGGCCGACCTCGCAGCTTCCATCTTTGTCGTGTGGCACATGTCGGCCAATACCACAGGGATCCTGCCGCATGTGCTGAATATGTTGGGAACACTGCCTGCTACTCAGGCCTTGGATGGTGAGTTGATCAGCGAAAATCATATTTATGTCGCACCGCCAGACCGGCACCTGCTGCTGGAAAATGGCTATATAAGAGTTACCAGAGGTCCAAAAGAGAATCGCTTCCGTCCCGCCATCGATCCGTTATTCCGCTCGGCTGCACTGGCATATGGGCCGCGTGTGATTGGTATTGAATTATCCGGTGCACTGGATGATGGTGCTGCCGGCATGTGGGCTATCAAACAACAGGGAGGACTGGCCATCGTCCAGGACCCTTCCGATGCAGAGGTTCCTTCTATGCCAAAGACAACAATGGATGCAGTTGATGTAGATTACGTGTTGCCCGTGCACGAGATTGGCTTATTACTTACCCGCCTGGTAAAAGATGATGTGGCCATAGAAGAACAACTACCTGCTAATCATAAGAAGATGTTGCAGAAAGAAGTGGCGATAGCCATGGAAGACAGCGTAGTAAGCAGAAGTGTCTTCAATGCAGGCGAGCTCACAACATATACCTGTCCGGAATGTCATGGCGTATTATCAGCACTGCGTGAAGGAGGACGTATCCGTTTCCGTTGTCATACAGGACATGCCTTTACCGCCGAAAGTTTACTGGCAGGCATCACCGAAAACATAGAGGAATCATTATGGAATGCCATCCGTAACGTGCAGGAAAGCGCTTTGCTGCTCAATCATATGGGCGATCATTTTGCTGAGGCCAACCAGGCAAAACTAGCTGCCATGTATTTCCGCAAAGGAAGAGAAGCCATGGAACGATCCGTATTGATCAGGAAGGCTGTATTTAGTCATGATCAGCCTACAGCAGAAGAAATAAAAGAGCAGGCCAGGGATGAACACCTGTCCTGATCAGCCCACGCTTCAATGATGAATGGAATGCAAAAAGCTTATGTTTGTATAATCTTATGAACACAATGGAGTATAACCAGGATAAAGAAAATATTTTAGCAGGCAGACCTGACAAAGATGATCTGCTGGTCGTAGCTATCGGCGCTTCCGCAGGAGGTGTACGGGCGCTGCAATCATTCTTTGAAAATGTTCCTGCTAACCCTGGCATGGCATATGTAGTCATCCTGCATCTTTCTCCTGACCATGATAGTAAACTCACCGGCATACTGCAACAGGCCACAGCCTTGCCAGTTACCTGGGTAACGGAAAAGACTAAAGTACAGGCCAACCAGGTATATGTTGTTCCACCTGATCATCACCTGATCATGTCTGACAACTATATTATGGTATCTGAATATGCCGGCATGGAAGAACGGAGAGCTCCGGTAGATATCTTCTTTCGCACCCTCGCCAATTCAATGGGTCCCAGGGCTGTCTGTGTTATCTTATCCGGTACAGGCGCAAATGGCTCTATGGGACTGAAGCGCATCAAAGAGTGTGGCGGAGCGGCATTTGTTCAGAACCCCCGGGAAGCGGAGTTCAATGAAATGCCGAGGAATGCCATCGCGACCGCCCTTGTGGATGATATATTACCCGTAACAGAGATACCTGAAAAGATCATAGCGTATAAACTAAGCCTGGGCTCCGTACAGATACCGGTAGATAGTGAAAAAAGAGCGGAAGATGAGCAACATGCGTTGCGGGAGGTGTTTGCACATCTGCGGTTACGCACCGGGCATGATTTTACAAACTACAAGCGGCCTACCTTGCTGCGCCGGATTGAACGGCGTATTAACATCCGGAACCTGAATACCTTACAGGCTTACGCGGCTTATTTACAACATAACCCTGACGAGGTGACGGCATTGCTGAAAGATCTGCTGATCTCTGTCACTAACTTCTTCCGGGATAAAAAAGCCTTTGAAGTATTGGAGCGGGAAGTGGTACCGGCCATCTTACAGAAAAGGAAGTCGGAGAATCACGTAAGGGTATGGATTGCAGGTTGCGCGACAGGAGAAGAAGCTTACTCGCTGGCCATGTTATTTGCCGAGAAGGCCATGGGCTCTATCGATGATCCTAAAATACAGATCTTTGCAACAGACATAGACGAAGCAGCCATCAGTGTGGCCAGGGAAGGGTATTATACCCTGAATGATGCAGCAGATGTATCTCCCGAACGCCTCCGGCGGTTCTTTAACAAGGAAGGCGAAGGCTACCGGATAAAAAGGGAAATACGTGAAACGATTCTGTTTGCAGGGCATAATTTTCTCAAAGATCCACCATTTTCTCACCTGGACATGGTGTCTTGCAGAAATGTACTGATATACTTAAATCATACGGCGCAGGAACGGGTGATGGAAACATTCCACTTCGCCCTGAAGCCCGGAGGATACCTGGTACTGGGTCTCTCTGAATCAGCAGAAAGCGCCAGCGATCTGTATACGGCCTTCAACAGGGAGTTTCATATCTTTCAGTCAAAACGGATCGCACAAAGCAGCTACCCGGTACCGGAATCCTTGCCCAACTTTAAGTTTTCTGAACCCGTAGTCAGGCAGGCGGCCATCAATCACGACAGCAGAACGCGCGAGCGCATTATGATTCATGACCTGCATCAGCGCCTCCTGGAGGAATATGCTCCGCCGTCTATGGTCATCAATGAAGAATATGATATTCTGCATTTGTCTGAACAGGCAGGGAAATTTCTACAGATGGCCGGCGGCGAGCCAACGCAGAATCTACTGAAGCTGGTACGGCAGGAATTGCGCCTTGAACTTCGTTCCGCCCTCTATCAGGCAGTACAGCGTCAGACAGCGGTAGAGGCGAGAGGACTAAGAGTTAGCATCGACGGAAAGTCAGAAAATATCAATATTCATATCCGCCCGGTATTCAGACAAGGAAATGTTTCCAATGGATTGATACTGGTAATATTTGAGCGTAGCGCGGAAGAAGTGCCCGAGCAGGAAGTGATTCTGTCATCTGACGAGCCGGTAGCCCGGCAGCTGGAAGAAGAATTAATACGCCTGAAGGCGCAACTGCGGCCTTCTGTAGAACAACATGAGTTTCAGCAGGAGGAACTGAAAGCCTCCAATGAAGAACTGCAGGCGATGAATGAGGAACTACGTTCTTCCGCAGAGGAACTGGAAACCAGCAAGGAAGAACTGCAGTCTATCAATGAAGAACTGCGCACTGTCAACCAGGAACTGAAGGTCAAGGTGGACGAAACAACACTTGCCAGCAATAACCTGCAAAACCTGATCAACTCTGGTGAAATAGGTACTATATTCCTGGACCGAAGTCTGAGGGTGGCATTGTTTACACCACCTTCCCGCACAGTGTTCAATCTCATCCCCAATGATATAGGAAGGCCTCTCTCGGATATCACCAATAAACTCAGCTATGATAGTATTATTACAGATGCAGAAGTCGTGCTGGATAAATTGCAGACGATAGAACGGGAAGTGAATGCGACTGATGGCCGGGTTTTCCTGATGCGGATATTACCATATCGTACAGAAGAAGACCGTATCAATGGAGTAGTGATGACCTTCATCGACATGACAGAGCATAAGAAGGCCGAAATAATACTACGGGAGAATGAGGCATGGCTGAATGGTCAGAAGGAGGCTTTTCAGGCAGCGATGAGTGGACGTCCACTGTCGGTAGCACTGGCTGCCCTGGTTAAAACGGTGACGCAATACGGAGACGGTGAAGCGCGTGCAGCCTTTTACATGGCACCTTCAGGTGCAGATGGCCTTCACCTGGTGGTGGGTATGAGTGAGGAATATGGTCAGGATGTTAAAGATTTTAAGATAGGCGCTGACTCCCTTGCCTGTGGGCTGTGCATGCATACCGGAGAGCCTGTGATTACTCCCGATCTGGAAGATGAACCCCGCTGGACAGAATGGCTGCAGGTGTCCAGGAAGCATGATTTTCGTGCTTGTTGGTCGTTTCCGGTGAAAACCATCGGCGGACCCGTACTGGGAACCTTTGCCATGTATTACAGGCAACCACGGAAACCGCAACCAAGGGAACTTGAACTGGCGGGCGTCATTACACATGCTGCAGCTATTATTATATCCTGGTATATCGAAACAGGTGAACGCGCACAGGCAGAACAAGCCTTGCGTTTAAGTGAACACAGACTTAGAAACCTGCTAAGGATCAGAGAAGAGTTTATTGGCGTGGCCAGTCATGAACTGAAAACGCCTATTACCAGTCTGAAAGCCTATGCTGAGCTGGTATATGAAAAGATGCAGGTGGCAGGTAACGATGAAGAAGGAGATCTGCTGCAGCGGATGAACGGACAGATAGACCGCTTAACACTGCTCATTAATATGTTGCTGGATACAACCAGGGTATCCGAAGGACAGTTGAAGCTATCCTTTAAAGAAACAGATATCAATAAGTTGGTGGCCGAGAGAGTAGAAGAGATCAAACGTACCAGCGATCATCAGCTGGTGTTGCAGCAGGCAGACCTGCCGCTTATTAAAGCAGATACGGAACGTATAGGACAGGTTATTACTAATTTATTGACAAACGCTATAAAATATTCTCCTGCCGGTACAACAATCCAAATTGTTACACAGTGGGAAAATGAAGGCATCAAGGTAGGAGTGCGGGACGAAGGATATGGTATTTCTGAAGAGCACCTCAGTAAAATATTTGATAGATTTTATCGGGTTACTACAGACAACTTTGATACATTTCCCGGAATGGGCCTGGGTTTGTACATTTCTGCACAGATCATTCAGAGACATCAGGGTACAATAAATGTGGAGAGTCAACCAGGAAAAGGTTCCTACTTCTCATTACACTACCCTACAAAATAAAAACTAATGAAAAAGATAGTGCTGATTGAAGACGATAGTGCCATCCGGGATGTATTCTCCCTGATACTGGACCCTGACCGATACAAGCTGTTTGCATACAGTTCGGGTAAGGTGATTCTGGAAAACCAGGTCGTCGTTCCGGATATCTTCATGCTGGATAAGAATATTGCCGGTACCGACGGCCTGGATCTATGCCGGTTCATTAAAGCAAGCGATATTTATAATAACACGCCCGTCATTATCCTCTCTGCCAGCCCGAATATCGGCGAGCTTGCAGAGATGGCTGGCGCAGATGCATCTATCGCCAAGCCATTTACTTTACAGTCCTTGCGGGAAACTATTGACAAATTTACCAGCCAATAAGTATAAATTGCCAGCCTGGAGTCGCGTAACTTGTTAACCTTGTATGCCATCTAATCCAGCTTGTGCGCCCTCACACAAATAAAATGTGGGTTTGCTTTCAGGAACGCATATTCCTTCGGATACAACAGCTCACAATCTGCCGTTGGTGTTGGCGTAATGGCCATATCCATCTTGAAGCCATTCTGTTGCAATGCCTGTTCTATCTCTGCCCATGGTCGCTGGTAGATGTCCATGTGTACATCAAAGCCTGACCAGTATACAGAGATCTTTTCTTTGCCTGTTAATTGTTTATTTAACATGTCTGGACTCTGCGGATGGTCTGTGGAAAAGATCAGGAGTCCGCCGGGCGACAGAACCCGTGCGAACTCACTGAATACATGCGGAAGGTCGTCCAGGTAGTGTATCACAAGAGAGCAATAGATGATATCAAAGGCAGCATCGGTAAACTGTGGTAGTCCGTTATTCAGGTCATGTACGCTTGCAATAGCGCGATGACCCGTCCGGGCGTTCGTCAGTGCCACCATTTCCGGGCTGTAATCAATAGCAGTAACGACAGCCTGCCTGTCTATAAGCATCCGGGTCACGATTCCCGGCCCACATCCTGCGTCCAGTAACCGTTTGCCCTGAAGCGCATCCGGCAACAGTGACAGGCTGGCAGGCCGCTCGTAACAGGCGTTCCATGGATTGTCAGTGATCATGGAGGCGTATTGTGCGGCGAATAACGGGTCCGCATATATTTCATGTGACAATGACATAAGACCAGGCGTTAATGTTTGATGTAGTGATCTGATATTAGCTGTAATAGTTTTACAGGCATCTTGATTTGCTGCTACCGGTATAGTTTTATAACCAGAACGTCTGACTAAAAGCGCCGTTTGCTGCTACATCCCACGCTTCAACACGTACCCATTTTCTACCGGATAGCTTGCTGTTCATGCGGAAGGTTTTCATGCCAAATGCTTGTGTATCTGTAAGTGTGATCTTTTCTCTATATACTTTCTCTCCATCTCCAGAGATAATTTCGACAAAGTTCATGGGGAATGTCCATTGAAGCGTGAGTTCGATATTCGCCATGCCATTTGCCGGAAGCTGTACGCTGTCTCCAGGAGCTTTACCGTTTACCTTCAGAGAAGGCATTAGTACTTCACCTGTACTACTGAAAAAGCGCCCCTTTTGCATAGCATCCAGCACTGGCAGCCAGCTGTCTTTATAGCCTGGAAGAGCATCCAGCATCAGGTAGTTGACGTTCATATGGGCATACATCTCATTATGACGTGTAATGGTGAACAGGTCTGCCTCTGCGATCACTGTCTTGCGCACGCCCCAGTTATTCATGTCATCCATCAGATCGAGGACTCTTTTACCCAATCGGGGTTGAGATAGATCTGCTGGCATCGCTTTCCAGGCAGCGCCCATAAACCGGTCTGAACGGAAGAAATCCTCGTGGTTATAGATATCGGGTGTATTTACCGAGCCTTTTGTACGTGGATGTGCTGTCCAGGCCAGTCCCTGTTCATCCTTTAGCAACTGCAGCATCTCGGCTTTGTTCCCGATGTGGTATACAGTGCCATAACCCGGTTTATTTTCCTTGTAAGGCTGCTCCGGTTTACGGGACATGACCCAGTATACCGGACGAGGGAAGATATTCAACCAATGCCCGCCAAAGAACTCATTAGGTTCTTCCCCTGGTAATAGCAGGAATTGTTCGTCTGATTGCTTTTCACAAAGCTCAAACAAGGCTTTCAGCTGTGGTAGTCGCTTCTCGTCCGGACCTCGGGGATCGGCAGTATAATGAAACTCTCCCAGGTGTACAATGTCTACGCCCATATCCTTAAAAACCTGCACAAACTCAGGCTTTTCCGGTACAGGTTTGCCTGCCATGATCACGTTCATGACGAACTCATTGTGAAAATGACTCGACATGGTTTTGAATCCGGGAAGAGATGCATACCGGTCAGCACGCGTAAAGGCTTTTAGTGCCGTAAATGCCGCAGTATCCTTCTGCTCGCTGAGCAGGCAGAAGAAGTTCAGTCTTTGTTGGGTACCCGGAGGAGCATTGAACCAGGGTACGAATCGGCGGTCGCCCTGCAGTTCCTGCCTGATGCCTATACCATACCCGTTAACCAGCTTGCGGTAGCGGTTGCCGTACCAGGTAAAGTCGAGGTTAAAGGCTTCGTCCAGCGGATAAAAGTATTGGTGAGGAGGGGGGAAGACAGTCAGCGTACCTTGTTTGCCGCTGGCAGCGATAGCTCTGTACTTCACCGCCTGGTGGCGGGCGGTATCTGCCTGGGCGACTTTGACCTGCCGGAGACTATCTCCGGTGCTCATCCAGGATATATGCTGCCAGTCCGGAGTCGTACTAACCATACCTGCATCAAACACGATGGCTTTGGCAGGGGCGTCAGTACTGATGACCGCGGCAATATTTAACAGCGGACTTCCATTATACAGGGTCACTTCCAGGGTGCCTGAGAACTTCTCGGCCGTAACCGGACCGACACTGGCTATGGTGCGGCTGCCTTCTGTTCTGACGCTGACAGTTGTTTTCCTGACGGATAACGGGTAGGTCTCATAGGGCCGGTTGGGTACTTTATCAAAGAAGATATTCCAGCCGTTTTGCGACAGTAGGTCGCGTTTGCCGACCGTCATGACAAAGGCAGGGTCTATACCGGCAGAGATCTCTTTCCCGTTCAGTGACATTGTTTTGAATAGCGGGCGTTCCTGGGAAAGGTCGAGCACCACCCGGCCTTGTTGTGCATTGCCGGCAGGCCACGAGAGAGTCAGCAATTGTCCTTGTTGAGTAACGTGGGTACCGTTGTCCGGCTTGTAGCCTTTCATATCTACTTTTACCTGGGCCATGGCAAAAACAGAGATGAATAGTGGAATGATGGGTAATAAGTGGAGCTTCATTACGTGAATTTATGTTCGCTCCAAGATAAGGTAACAAGTGAGAAATAGGAAGGGAATAATGGTATAAAATACAATTGCGCAATACCAACTTATCAACTGTTATTGAAAGCGGTATTGCGCAATACAGGTACTGATCATTATATATTCACGCGTTGGCGCAGGTTTTCACTGCTGATATTTGCTTTTTCGAGGGATGGGTACTTCTTGTTAGTATACATGCCGTTCCCTTCTTTAGCAGCAGCCCCTTCTTCTGTATAGATATAGAACTTTTCATAGATCGTTCCCCGGCCTTTATGGGGCGCTACCAGCGTGTTGTTATAGACGAATTGGGCTACCTTCATGCCGGTATAGCCATTAAGCCGTATATTATTGCCGCCTGTATTGGCAATGGTGTTAGCCCCGATCCATACTAACGCATTATGGCTACCCCTTACACTGATGCCGTCAGATTCATTGTTGGCAAATACATTGTTATGTATAAAGTGACGGGCACCGTTCTCTCCAGAGCCATAGAACTGGCAGAGCTCACCCCATCCGTCATGCACATAGTTTCTGTATACCCGGGTGTTAGTTGTTCGTCCGCCAATCAGTATACCGCCATTGTGTGCAGCGTTGCGCAGCAATGCCCAATGGGACACCTCATTACGGGTAATTTCCAGTTGATTGATGGCGGCAGTCTGTATACCATCCAGGCCTGTCTGCGAAACATTACAGTTATAGATTTTTACATTGTTCCACATCGCAGGCTGTACATATTGATGTCCTTTCGCGGCTCCGTCAGGAGAGCCATAAAATGGCGTATTGGATGACAGGTCCCAGTAGGTAGCTGTGTGTCCGATGTACATACCTTCATTCTGTGTATTGGAGATATTTACATCATGTATAGACAGGTTATGCATGATGAGATTGGGGTGTACGGTACCAGGATCGCCTTTGGCAGGATCTGTCTTGGCAACAATACCATTACCGCCGTCTTTAATAGTCAGGTTACTGATCTCAATATTGTCTGATTTATTGCCTATTTGCAGGTCATAATAGGCTTCCCGGGCCGGTTGAGTCGAACCATTGATCACGAGCGATTCCCTGCCGGATTGCCCACGTAATTTGATATAATGGCAATTCCAGAGCACAAAGGCAACGGGGAACTCGCCGCCGTTCCAGGATGGGTTCCCGATAGTTACAACATGTTCAGCGAGATTCTGAATAATGATAGGCGCATTGGATTTGCCGCTCATATTGGAGATGAGTACAGCCTTAAAATCGCCTTGGAGATTAAGAATGTCGCCTGGTTGGTAGGTGTTATCCGCATTGTCGATAATCAGCCGGCCATTAGCGTCGGGTACCAGGGTAAATTGTCGGGCATGGCCCTGGGCTTTGGCAGCAGTAAGCGTTTCAGGTGACAGGTTCAGATCAGCTACAGTATCTTCTTTTCTGCAGCTCAGCGCTCCCAATAGGAGGCAGGTTACAATCATTGATTGTAATAGAGGGATGGGCGTTCTCATTGGTTTGGTTTTTAAGATATGATCAAATTTTCAGTGTGCGCAGACGTACGGAGTCGCGCTTTCGTCGAAACAATCAAATAAGGTTTTAATGTTAATACGGGGCTTCCGTTCACATGATCTTGTTGAGACAATCTATCTGTAAAGTGTATCGGTTCTTCTGTCGGTTTTACACTACAAAATACAAAATGAGTGCCATGCCACAATGAAAGATGCACGGGCCACAGATGTTGATTGCCGGCGCGTTTAACATGCTGAGCGCACAGATAATAACGCGTAGGCTGGTAGCGGTTGAGTCATATTGTTCTGTTACTTTCCTGTTTGCTTAAAGGTCCGCGGAGAAACGCCCATTACTTTCTTAAATACCCGCGAAAAGTGATACTGGTCGTCATACCCTAGCTGCAGTGCGATTGTTTTTATGTTATAGTCGCTTTCCTGTAACAGCTGACTGGCCTTCTGGATCTTGAGCGAAGTAAATAGGCTGACAGGAGAATACTTTGTCTTTTCCCTGAATAGTGCAGAAAGGTGGGAGGCCGACAGGTTCACATAAGCGGCAAAGTCTTTCAACGTAAGGTTCTTTTCCAGGTTGTTTTTCATTAACGCAATGACGCTTTGAATGGGATTGCTGATCTGGTCTGCAGCTTTCAGTGGCACCTGCTTGAATGAGCTGAGGAAACTATATAGGTTGCAGTTAGCATAGATGATACTTTCTGTGTTATTCATGAACTCCAGGTGATGCAGGATGTCCTCGAATAACATCTGCCGCATAGGGGAGGGTGCAATAGTTTGCGGACCGGCATATTTTCTTGGCATCAGAAAACGGGAAAGGTGGTCTGCCTGTTCACCTGTAAAATGCACCCAATATATGCTCCATGGTGTTTTATCGGCTGCGCCATATTCATGTCCTTCTTTTCTCGGAAGTATGAAGTACTGATTGGCCTTTACTGCATATGTTTTGCCATTTAGCCGGTACCAGCCTTCACCCGCAATGCAATAGATCAGGATATACTGTGCACAGCCAGCCGGGCGCTCTCTGTTATGAAGTCCGGCATGTGGATAGAAGCCGATGTCAGTAATATACAGCTTCCGGCAAAGTGCATGCGTAGCGCAATACTTCCTTCTGGCCTCGGGCAGAATACAGGATTGCTGCCCGGCAAAACCATCTGGCAGCTTTTTCATAACGTCATTCCCGTTCGGCATAATGTCTATCCTTTTTAAGCTGTCGTAAGTTAGTTATATTCTGAATGATAAATAATTCCAACGATAACAGTATTCCTTCCCGTTCTGGTGCGGCCACTCATGAAGTATCAATTCATAATTTTATACATTTTTTACACCTGTTTATCCATTGTTGGATTTGCCATTACAAGACGACTTTATATCGTCTAATTCGACAATTTCCACTTCATCCACTGGCATCTCAGGTAATTAATGTTAAAACCCTGACTGCATGATAGTTAAATGGACAAGGTTATGCCTTTACTGAGAATTACGCTTACCTTCTTATTGCTTACAAACGCCTTTATTAGTTCAAAAAGGCATGATTCTCCTGGCGCTGAAAGCTTTACAGGTAGACAACCTGCCTGCCAGCGCTATCCTCATCAAGATCATTGATAACTTCGTCAGTAATGGTAAACTTGTATCCCTGTTGAGGGCGAAAGTTGGTCTGGACCGGCTGCTCTTTCCTGGTATAAACATACCTTTCCATACAGCCTGCCGGACGGCAGTTATACAATTGTATAATTGCCTGATAGCGTATATGAAGCAGGATGGGTTTAACCTGGTCGTAACTATCACTGCCGGCCAGGCTAAAAGGGTTGGTGAAGAGTGATTGTGCCCAGGATAATTGTATGCTGCCTTTAGCAGATAGTTATCCCGTTTCTTCTATACCCGGGTGTAGACAGTGTATTCATTCTCTTTAATGATGCTGATAAACCGGTCTGCATGCGCGTGTATACTCATATCCCTGGCATACCCAATATTCTTTAAATGCCTGTCCCATATCATGGTGATACCGGTATCCAATACCAACAGGAAATAGTCTCCATTGTCGAGAAACAGGATACGATTAACATCATTACTCCTGTTTTTCAGAAAGGTATGGCCTTCCAGTTCTACGAGTGAGGTTTTTGCTGAAGATAGGGTTTGTGCATCTCCCGTTGCCATATTTACGGCAATGCTGGTTTCTGGCTTGAACAGGTCTATTACTTCCTGCATAGGTATCAGTTCCACTCTTTCCAGTCCGGGCAGTTTCCAGGCTACATATTTGCCATGATCTCCGCCTCCGGCTATATATTGCCCGTCAGGAGAAAAGGCGGCGATCGTCAGCCCGAAATTGTGGTTAGTATCGTTGTACATGATCTCCTTGTACCCTTTAATATAGGTCGGGTGCGCCCATAGCACTTCCTTACGGCCGGTAGTCAGATCATAATACTGCGACTTGGCCGTATAAAAGAAACAAAGCAGTCTGTCTTTAGCAGGGGAGAAGGCATAATAGTGATTACCATCAGTGAAGTCATATTCGGCTACCACTTGCCCGTCAAAATCGAGAATAGTATTTAGTGTATGTTGCTGTCTGGTTACAATCCATTGTTTATCTGTAACGATGCTATTATGCATGTTATCTTCCACGGCTAATTGCTTCTCTAGGACGCCCTTGTCGTTATATATCAGGAACCAGTTATTGAACAAGACATAGTATTGTTGGTGCGCTGCCGAATATACCAGATCAGTTACGTCGCATTTATGGAGGTGCTTGCCAGGTTTGCCCATATCCGGCAAAGGCAGTTCCAGGTGGTTGTTATCTTTATCGATGATATGGTTATTGATAAAGAAAGCTCCTGTAGCCTCAATACTTCCTGACTTCGGCCCAAAAGGAGGACAAAATCCTGGTGCTGGTAAGATTGTTTTCTCAAAGACAAGTCTACCGGATGCGTCAAATTTGTAGATAGTCTTTTTCGCTGAAAAGATCATTACTTCTCCTGTTGCATTTACATGAAACGCATCAATAGTAAATCCTGTTGTATCAAAACGGAGCGCCTCCTGATAGGTCAAACCTGGGGCCAGTTCAAACAGTTCCTGCTTCGGCTCACTGATTTTTATCCTGCGCCTGAACGGATTCTCATAGGTGATGTTCAGTAACTGCTGTGCCAGCATCACTAATGCGGCCAGTTCGACTTTCAGCACGTTTGCGGCTGAAGGATCGGTAGTCTGTGTTTGTTGGATGCTGTTGATATATCGCTGATAGTTCGTCTCAAATAAAGGAATGGCTTTCTCTATATAACCTCCGAAAAGTAATAATCCGAGGTGCTTAGGGGCCGGGTCGGTGATTTGATCCACTATGTCAGGAATAGTTGTGTATTTTCCTACCTCTTCCATCAACAGGTTTATACCGGTGGTAAGAAGGTCTGCGGTTGGTATAAAATCCTGTGCCGACCTGTCGGCTATTCCTGACGCGGCGTAATCAGTGCGTTGTATAAGCTGCTCCCGCGGTGAAGCATGCCTTGAAAAGGAAAGGAAGTCGTCCGGTTTAAGCTGATCAAACGAGATGGCTACCTCCGACCTGAATGTACGTTGTGGGTACCTGACATAGCACCCGTCTCCGGTATATTGGGTATACCATTCCTGGTAACCTGGTACGTCAATATAGGCGTTCACACTGAAGCGTAAGAACAATGTGGCTGTGGTTTCCTCATAGTAAAGGTTGGTGCCTGGGGATGATAGAACAATCAGTTGCTGTATCGGACCTTTCTTTCTCGTAAACTGCGCCTTGGCTTTGGAGAACTTAAATCCGAGTATCCGTAGGTGGTCATTAAACAAGTTACCCACTTCGGTAGCGACCAGCGCATTAATCTTACTATTTTTTATCATGATGTACGTTCTAAGGGTATAGGGTGCTGCGCAAAGTACGACTTATTGTATATAAACAATATTATATGAGTGCGGATTTAGCTATCCCGTCTCCAGGTATACAGTTATCTTACGCGGATCTGCGACGGCTGCTACCGGTGCTTTTAGCTATCCCGTCTCCAGGTATATAGTTATCTTACACGTTTCTGCGACGGCTGCTACCGGTGCTTTTAGCTATCCCGTCTCCAGGTATACAGTTATCTTACACGTTTCTACGACGGCTGCTATCGGTGCTGTCACCAGCATATTAGCCCTTACGTAGTTTTGAATTTCTTAAGTTTGTGGTATGGCTATTAAAAATGATCGTCTGCTGTCTGACTTTAACCGGGACCTGAAGCTGAAAGGCTTCAACGTGTGGCAGATCGAAAGTGACAGTAACGCAACCCGGATATATAGCAGGAAAGACTTTTACAAGATCTGCCTGACTACCGGAAAAAGCATCATTCATTACGCTGACAGAAGCTTTGAGGCGGAAGGCACTGTGCTATTCTTCGGTAACCCCCATGTTCCCTATTCATGGGAGACGCTCTCTACCACCTACATGGGCTATACCTGCCTTTTCTCGGGCGACTTCCTGAAGTCAGCCGACCGGTCTGACAGCCTCCAGCAGTCTCCCTTGTTCAAAATCGGTGGAACGCCTATATTGATGATGACGGAGCAGCAGCGCCTTTTCCTCAATGGGATATTCGAGAAAATGATTGAAGAACAGCAGACTACCTATGCCTATAAAGACGACCTGATTCGCAACTATATCAACCTGATTATCCATGAAGCACTGAAGATGCAGCCTTCGGCTAACTTCAACCAGCATAAAAATGCTTTGTCGCGTATCACGGCTGTATTTCTGGAATTACTGGAACGGCAGTTCCCTATCGAAACCGCTGAACGCCCCCTGACTATGAATACTGCCCATGACTATGCAAAAGCATTGTCTATTCACGTCAATTACCTGAACAAAGCGGTCAAGGAAACCACCGGTAAGTCAACTACCACACATATTGCCGAGCGTATCGTGCGTGAAGCCAAAGCGTTATTGCATCACACCGACTGGAACGTTGCTGAAATTGCCTATGCTTTAGGTTTTGAATATCCCAGTTACTTTAATAACTTCTTCAGGAAAATTACCGGTACTAACCCTGGCGCATTCCGGGAGACGGTAGTTTGAAATCCTTAATAATTGCTTTGATCTTCATAAGCCAGTACAGACAGAATGACCGACCTTTGGGAAATGAAAGATATCTTCCAAAGATTAAGCGCAGGAGAGCTGGTGCAACTCAGCGATCCGGAGTTTGTGAAAGTAGATGAACTGGTGGCCCGTACCCTGGCTTTGACGCCGGCCTTAAATGCTGCCACCAGCGTTGATGAGGTGCGCGACAGGTTGAGTGAGATCATCGGACGTCCGGTGGATAAAAGTACTACTATCTTCGCTCCATTCTACACCAACATCGGACGCTTTATCTCTATCGGTAAGAACGTATTTATCAACCATGCCTGTTCTTTCCTGGACATGGGGGGTATCACGCTGGAGGATCAGGTGCTGATCGGTCCGCGGGTAAACCTGGTCACTGAAAACCACCCGTTGTCTCCGGCAGAACGCCGTGGAATGCTATGTAAGCCTATCCTCATAAAACGTAATGCCTGGATTGGTGCAGGCGCTACTATTCTGCCAGGTGTTACAGTTGGAGAAAATGCAGTTGTTGCTGCGGGTGCTGTGGTGAGTAAAGACGTTCCGGATAATACAGTAGTAGGAGGCATTCCTGCCAGAGTGATCAGGACAATCGAACCTGACCAGGTCTGATGCCTGCAAACTGAGCGACGCAGCCGGCATTTCCGATGATAAAGAAGTTTCGCTTATAAATAGCTCATATTACTCATTAAATAAACCGATATGGATATAATCAGAAACGGTGCGCAGGCATCTGTTAAAGGACCGGAAGCATGGTTTACTGGTGCAGTCAGAATAGACCCGCTGTTCCAGAAAAAGGATGTTACTAAAGCTGCTGGCGCACTGGTCACGTTTGAACCCGGCGCTAGGACGGCCTGGCATACACATCCCGTCGGACAAACACTCGTTATTATATCTGGCCTGGGTTGGGTACAACGCGAAGGCGGACCGGTTGAAGAGATCAGGCCAGGCGATGTGGTGTGGTTTGAGCCAGGTGAAAAACACTGGCATGGCGCTTCGCCAGGGAAAGCCATGAGTCACGTTGCTATTCAGGAAGAACTGAATGGCGAGGTGGTAACCTGGCTGGAGAAGGTGAGTGACGAACAATATGTCAAATAACATTCTCTCAGGCAAGACACGCAGCTGATCCTACTACACAGGGTCAGCTGCTGTTATAACGCCAGTCGGGTAAAAGCCGCCCGCCTGTTATGCGATGCGCCAGTCCACTCTGCGCCGCTATCAGCAATAATCCTCATCCTCTTAAGCGGCAAGAATAACTATTGCTGCCGCCTGTATGCTTTTCCCCTGCGCAGCTATCAGCAATAATCCTCATCTTCTTAAGCGGCAAGAATAACTATTGCTGCCGGCTGTATGCGTTTCTCCTGCGCAGCTATCAGCAATAAACCCGCTGCCGGCTTACCTTATCAGCGCCCACCATCGTGCGTACTAGGCCGGGTTGCAAAATACTTTCTGATGACAGCTCAATATACCTTAAATTAGCATTACCCAAAATCCAAAACCAAATCATAGACCCCATTAGCCCTGTAATAAGTTACGACAGACCAGTCTGCTGAATGTTATTCAATTAACCTCAATCATGTTATGAAAAGCACAATCCGCATTTTCAGGCTGATACCCCTTGCCATTATATTCATGGCAATGCTCAGCGCCTGTAAAAAAGAAACAACTACCTGTTGCCAGACAACAGACATTGACTATGTATGGGAACTCAAATACCTGTCATTAGACAGGTTCATAGGAGCAGGTATAAGAGATATGTCCCGGCATGAATTTACCTACAACGAGTTTGGTAAAGTAAAGTACTACCATGTCAGAACAGATTTTATTAATCCGGCTACTCCGTTTGATAGGACGGATACCTTCTTCTATGACAGTCAGCAGCGAGTATCCTATATACTCGGTGATCACTCTAGTTACCCTGCTGAACGGTATAAGAAAGAGTTCAGCTACGATGGTAGCGGACGAAGAACCCTCAGTAAAAAGTATCTGCTGAACACAACGCTCAACAGCTATTACCTGGTAGACAGTACGGTTTATCAATACCAGGATACCGTCATCAGCAAGATTGCTCACTATGCTAATAAAGCCCCTGATACTGCCGTTTTTGTTTACAATAGTCAGCAAAACCTGGTTAGTGTAAGAATGAACGGGCTGGAGTCAGTATACCAGGAACTGTCTGACTATGACAATCGTCCGAATGCCCTGCGTCAGACGCACATGGAATCACTCGAAATAGAGCCTTCCTATACCTGGCTTGATGACATCAGGATACTCATGGCAGCTCCTAAATTGCCCAAAAACAACTTCCAGACCCGGCGGCTGCCACTGCTGGATATTACTCATTATTATACTTCCGCCTACGGAGATTTGTACAACCTTTTAAATTCCACTTATATCGAATTGCCTGTTGCCATCAGATACAGCCAGATCTATCAGTACAACGCCAGGAACTAATTGCTCACTATTTAACTACAAACAATGAAATACTTCCTCTTAATATGTTGCAGCGCTCTTCTTTGGGCAGGCTGTACAAAGTACGAACACGTACCAGGACAACCATCTACCGGCGACTGGCTGCTCACTAAAATATATGAGCAGTTGCCCGGTAAAACAGAATACATAAAAGAAGAGTTTATTTATCCGGCAGGCGGAGACCAGCCATGGGTTAATCTCAGCTGCGCGCCGAATTACAGAAATGGTATTGACACTATCCGGAGAGATACTTTTACCTATGACAGTCAGCGCCGGGTATCGCAGATTAATAGCTGGCTGTCCGGCTTTCCACCGCAGCGCATGATTAAACGCATCCATTATAATGCAAACAACCAGATGGATACACTGCGCGTTTACACAGTTTCAGGGTCAAACGGGCAACAATTGCTGTCCGGCACCCATGTCTTTGTATACAGCGGTACGTCAGTCAGGCAATACGCTTATTACACCATGAACGAGTTTCCAATGGTAGATTCTTTCCGGTATACATATATAGGCAATAACCTGGCAGAATGGCGTACATTGAACGAAGGTCAGTGGGGCGGTTATACCTTGTCAGACGTAATTGACTATAACAACTATGATACCTGTAACAATGTGTACCGGTACCTGAATATGAACCTCTATTTTCCGGTCATCCAAGATAAATTCCGCTACCTGTACCCGCCGTTTATCTCCAGGAACAACGTCAGGACTAAAGTGATGAACTATGTTGAGCAGATCGGATCATTTGAGTGGGCACCCATTATTAAGACAGAGGTCTACTCCTACGAAAAAGACAGTATCGGACTAATCACCAGCGCCAGGTTCAGTGAGCCTGTCAGCAACGACTATACAAATCTCCGGTACCAGTATATACCTGCACCTTGATTTGTAATGCTACGGGATATGACTAACAGGTCTCCCGAATCATATATCACGCTGCTATTGAAAGGCAGATCCGGTACATTTCCGGGTTTGCCTTTCTTTCTTTTACACCTGATCACACCTGCCACAGCCTGCACTAAACATCTGCCCACCGGGCTATTCCTCCCATCACAGGTCTTACCCAACAATTACACGAAACAGGGTTTCTTTTAAAAACATACCAACTAGTATGTTTTGTAATTATCTTTACACCGTAGAACCAGTTTATAATGCATCACACACTTTTAACATTACATTCCATCACCAGGTGGCTTGTACTGACAAGCCTTATCTATGGTATATGGATGGCATGGGAAGGTTACCGGTCCGGCAGGCAGTTCAGCCGTTTTAACAATAGTGTCAGACATATTACCGCTACTATTGCGCACATACAACTGATGCTCGGTCTTAGCCTCTATATGATCAGTCCTGTTGTTAAATATAACGTCATTGAAGCAGAAGGCCACAGCCTCGTAAGTGAGCACACCTTCTTTCGCCTGATACACCTGCTACTGATGGTAGTGGCGGTTGTACTGATCACTATCGGATCTGCCAGGGCGAAACGTATAGAGACTGCCGGCCTGAAATTCCGAACCATTCTTATCTGGTTTAGCCTTGCGCTGCTGATTATCCTGGTAGCTATACCGTGGCCATTTTCACCATTCGCTCACCGCCCTTACTTCAGATTCTTTTAATCATACATATTATGCTACATCTACTTAAAACGCCTATCGGGCGGCTGCGGGTTATCGGATTCCTGGAAGGGGTGTCCCTGATCATACTGATCTTCATTGCTATGCCACTGAAATATTGGGCCGGAGAGCCAGCCATGGTAAAAATGGTGGGAATGGTGCACGGCCTGCTATTTACATTATTTGTCCTTGTTACCTTAAGTGTCGCTGTCACTTACAACTGGAAGTTCTTCCAGACTACCTGGAAAGTATTACTGGCCTGCATGATACCGTTTGGCACTTTCTATATTGATAAATACGTACTGAAGCCGGCAACATTCGTCAGTGAAAAAGGACGTAACGGTAATAACAGTTAAGTATACGCGCTGTGACATCCACTAAGCACTTCCTGGCCGCCCTATTGCTATTGACTATAGGTCTGTATACCACATCGTGCAACACTGCGCCGCTACCTGTTACCAATAATATGGTATTTGCCGACAAACTGTCCGCATACAGGCTTTTCGAGGGGGATATGTATACATTGCAGCCCGCTGCCGGCGTAGAAGTGCTGGACATCGCCTCGGCACTATTCACCGACTATGCAGAGAAGCAGCGGTTGGTGAAGGTGCCTGCCGGACAAACCATCGTATTGGCTGGTAACGGGCTGCCTGTATTCCCAGAGGGCACTATACTGGCCAAAACCTTCTATTATTCAAAAGCAGGTGCCGGCCGCCGGGAGATCATCGAAACCCGGTTGCTGATATTTAAAGACGGCCAATGGAACGCTGCCACTTATCGGTGGGATACTACGCAGACGGAAGCTAACCTGCTGACTGACGGCGCAGTCGTACCTGTCACTTTTCAGAACGCTGCCGGCAATAAACAGACAATCGCCTATCAGGTTCCGGCCGGTAAAGACTGCGCCGGCTGCCACCGGTCAGGTGATGCGCTCACGCCTATAGGTCCCACGGCACAGCACCTGAACATCTCTGTTACCAGGAAAGGGGGCTCACTGAACCAGCTTACCTACCTGATGCAACAGCAGATAGTACAGCAGTCAGCCATTTCCTCCATTACTACACTCCCTGACTATCACGATACCTCATTACCCATAGCAGCAAGAGCCAGGGCTTACCTGCAGATGAACTGCGCTCATTGCCATCAGCCCGGTGGTGCCGCCGGTAACGCTTCCTTAAATCTGCTATACACCGCACAGGATGGGGAAACCGGTATTGGGTATAACAAGCAACATATATTGGTCAGGATGAGTGTAATGGGAGCGTACCATATGCCCAAAACCGGTACGACCGTATTAGACGAAGAAGGCGTCCGGCTGATAAAACAGTATATTACGAGTTTGCCATAGACTGCCTGGATTGCTATGCTCCCTGCCAGGTAAAATCGACGGGTGCATTGCCTACACTATCCTGCATGCTCTTCGATGTTCCGGGTGGCGAAGACAAACACCTGACAGATACTGCCTCGGCCGGTTTGCCATACACCAGCTCAATTACTTGGCAGCCGGTGTCTGATAGCATAGCCTGCTCACTTTCTGCATGGAAATTGCCGGATTCAGTGAATTACATTTTCTTTGCCGGACATACCCAATGGTATCTTTTATGAAAAAATCGGAAGCAACAAGGTTAGACATCCTACGCAAGGCGTTTGAACTGATCTATATCAAGGGGTATAAAACTACCAGTATCGATGATATCATCGCTACTACGCAGGTAACAAAAGGGGCATTCTACTACCACTTTAAAAATAAAGATGAAATGGGAATTGCCATCATCAACGAGATACTAAAGCCCACTATCAGTAACAGCTTTATCGACCCATTACAGCGGGATCAGGATCCCCTGACTGCCATATACAATCTCATGTATCATCTGCTGATGAAAGACGAGTTCCTGAAAGTTGAACATGGTTGTCCGGCAGCTAACTTCACGCAGGAGATGGCTCCCTGGAATGCAGACTTCAGCAAGGTGCTCAGGGAACTGGCGCAGCAGTGGATGAAGGTCATGACTGCCAATATTGAAGCTGGTAAAAAGCAGGGATTTGTAAGGGTTGACGTCAATGCAAAGCAGGTAACTGTCTTTGTAGTTTCCGGTTACTGGGGCATCCGTAACCTGGGTAAGCTGGAAAATACCCAGCAGGCATACCTGCCTTACCTGAAAGAACTCAAAAATTATCTGAATACGCTGAGGCCATCTTCCGCCGGATCTTAATACCGCCTGGTCATTTCCTTATCAGGAATGGCCAACCTTACTGTTTCCGCAGTGCTATACGCCGACGCAGTCGGCTCAATGTGGCTGGTGTAAGCCCCATATACGATGCTATCATATGCTGCGGTACCCGGTTGGCAATCTGCGGATACGTCCCTACAAACTGCTGGTACTGTTCTTCAAGCGGCAGCCGGAATGAGGCGGTAAATCTTTTCTGTAGCGCGATATAGGCATTCGTTATCAGCATACGCACGTAAGTTTCATACTTTCCCATTTGTTTAAGCAGTGCTTCGTGTGCATCCTTACTCATCAGCAGTACTGTTGTATCTTCCAAAGCATCGATTGTCTGTGTAGCGGGTTCTCCGGTCAGGAAGCTGAAGAGATCTGAAATCGTCCAGCCTTCAACGGCAAATTGTGTGATGCGTTGATGACCACTCTCTTCCTGTAGATACATCCGCAGGGCACCCTTTTCTACAAAGGCAATCTGCCTGCATATTTCGCCTTCATGCAACAGTACCTCCTTCTTACGAAGCGTCTTTGGCACTAAGTGCGCTTTGATGATTTCCATCTCCTCATCGGTCAGGATAACTTTCTCGTTGAATCGCCCGAAGTATACATCGTACATATGGCCGGATATCTTACGCTTGAACAATGGCCCAATATCGGAAATATTAACTATACCTACGATGCCATCAGCGCTATCCTGTAGGATAGTTGTGTATGGTGATGCCTTTAGTTGGATAAGAAGGATACTGGAAAACAATGCCAAGCCGACGAACTACTTCATCAATAACAGAATTGACCCTGTACCTTATCTGCAGATGGGCGTATCTGTACTACTGTTCTGGAAAGGGCTGAACCTGTAAGCGCTCGTTTCTGACCAGACCATAACAGGAGTTTATTTACATCACATACAGATTGTAGTGGAGTAAAAAAAAGCCCGGTTTTTCTGCCGGGCCTGAACATTTATTTAGCTGTAGCAAATCGATACTTCCCTGATCCGACTTTCACCACTGCAAACCCTTTCTCTGTCCCTACGGCACTGATATCACGCTGTTCGCCCACCGGCTTACCACCCTCGGTCACCGTGCCGCCCTCTTTCACCGGTATGTATACTGTTGCTGCTGTATTAGCAGGAATATCTACTTCCAGCAACAGCTGACCGTTCTCCAGTTTCCAGGATGACCGGATGTTGCCGTAGTAGGTTTGCAGATTACCCGTTGCCTGTGTTAAATTACCGCCAGGATTCGGCTTGATAACAATGTGTTTATAACCGGGTGCATCTTCCCGGGTGTCAATGCCAACCATTATCCGGTACATCCAGTCCCCGATAGCGCCATAAGCATAGTGGTTAAAAGAGTTCATGCCTGGTGTGGCAAAAGTATGATCAGGCTTTTCGCCGTTCCATCTTTCCCAGATGGTGGTAGCGCCCATCTTCACCGGGTACAGCCAGGAAGGGTAGCTTTCCTGCAACAGCAAGGTGTAGGCCAGGTCCTGGTAGCCAAAGCGACTCAGTACATGACAAAGGTAAGGCGTACCCAGGAAGCCGGTGGTCAGGTGATTGTCGTAACTGCGGATGTTCTCTGCGAGGCGGGCTGCTGCCTGCTCCCGCAATTGCTCCGGTAGCATGTCAAACTGTAAAGCCAGCACGTAGGCTGTTTGGGAGCTGGATACCAATCTGCCGCCAGGCGTCATATATTCTTTCACAAATGCCGCTTTGATACGTTCCAGCAGATGACTATAGGTGTCTGCATCGGCAGTGTTGCCCAGTACTTTGGCAGCATTGATCAGCAGCTGGGTAGAATGTGCGTAAAAGCACTGTGCGATCAGGTATTTATCTGTAATCGCTGCCCGGCCATCGTTGTCGTCCTCCGGACGGTAAAACAGCCAGTCTCCGAAGTGAAAGCCGGTATTCCACAGGTCTTCTTTGCTGTTTTTATGCATGTATTCCACCCATGCTTTCATACTCGGATACTGTTGTTCCAGCATACGTTTATCTGCATAGGCCAGATACATGTTCCAGGGTATGATTGTCGCTGCGTCCGCCCATCCCGCGGAGCCCATCGATCCATCGCCCAGTACATTGGGTACTACAAATGGTACACTGCCATCTGCACGCTGGTCTGCCGCCACATCCTTCATCCATTTGGCAAAGAAGTTATTGACCTGGAAGTTGTAGGCGGCTGTTCTCGAAAATGCCTGTGCGTCGCCTGTCCATCCCAGGCGCTCATCACGTTGCGGACAATCAGTTGGTACATCCAGGAAATTACCCCTTTGTCCCCATTGTATATTATGCTGCAACTGGTTAAGCAGCGGATGCGAGCTGCTGAAGTTACCGGTCACCGGCATGTCTGAATAGAGGGCGTATGCGGTAAAGTTTTCCGGTGTCAGTTCACCTGTGAAGCCGGTGATCTTCACAAACCGGAAGCCCTGAAAGGTGAAGTGCGGCTCGAACTGTTCCACACCATCTCCTTTGAAGATGTACACGTTCCGCTGCCTGGCCACACGCAGGTTTTCTGTATAGAAGTTGCCTGCTTTATCCAGCACTTCGGCATGTTGCAGCACAATACTGTCTCCTGCTTTCCCCTGCACGCGCACATGCACCCATCCCACGAGGTTCTGTCCGAAATCCATCACTTTCTCTCCGGCGGGTGTCGTGAAGATCTTCACTGGCTTAAACGTTTCATGTTTCCTGACAGGCTCATTGATCGTAGCAATCAGGTTTGCTTTGCTGGTATCTGCGCTGAGTTGTACGCCTGACCACCCGCTGTCATTATATCCGGTATTATTCCATCCCGGCTTTTCCTGTCTGGCGTCAACGGTTTCTCCATGATAGATCTCGGAATAGCGGATGCTGCCGAGGGAAGATTTCCAGCTGTTATCCGAGGTGATCACTTCCTCACTGCCGTCGGTGTAGCGGATGTTCAGCTGGAAGAGCAGTCCGATCCTGGAACCGAAGTGATTTTTACTATCCTGCCAGGCCAGGTAACCGGCATACCAGCCTACGCCCAATGTAACGCCGATAGCATTGTCGCCCTGACGTAGCAGGTCAGTTACATCATATTGCTGATATTGCAGCCTTTTACGGTAACTTGTCCATCCGGGCGTGAGGTAGGCATCACCCACACGTTTCCCGTTTATATGGGCCTCGTAAAGGCCACGGGAGGTAATATAGGCGGTTGCTGATGCTATCTTCCGGGAAGTCTGAAAGGTTTTACGGAATAACGGGCTCGGTCTGTGTACACTGTCCGGGGCAAATCCTGGTTCTATCCAGCTGGCTTTCCAGTCTGCCGGTTGTAACAATGCCATCTGCCAGCTGGCCGGCGTGCTCCATGCAGACGCCTTGCCATTATCATCCCATATTCTTACCTGCCAGTAATATTTGCTGCCTGACAACAACGCATTGCCGTTGTAAGGGATATGTACTGACTGATCAGAGGATACCTTGCCGCTTTGCCAGACCAGTTGCTTTCCCTGGCTAAGCGTCTGCGGGGTATTGCCGACCCGCACCTCATATGCTGACTGACGGATGTTTCTGCGGTCGCCGCTCAGTTGCCAGCTGAATACGGGGTGTGGTACATCAACCCCCTCTGGATTGACACGGTTTTCACAAAGGAGCGACCCCACCCGGGTCTGACTGATGGCATCCATTAATAAAAGGCAGCATAGAAAGCTGATGAGACCTGATTTCTTCATGACGTGGAGTTTGTAGTTTGCTATATGAATGGCTGAATATAAAAAAAGTCTTCCGTTAACTGTCCTGTACTGTCCTAATGACGCATGCTGTATATCCGGTGTGCAGTTCCTGCCGGCGGTGGTCACCGAATTGTTGCCGGCACACCAAACACTGTTTCCTGATGATAATGCATTAAAATGCCGGAAAATATCATTTTTAAATTCCCTTAATGTGCGGACCTTTGCAGGGTGAATGGATCATCAGCAAAGGCATCGACAACAGTGACACCGACAATTAACAAAGCGGCCAGGGGAAGCGTTCGTTTCCGCCGTATCAAAAACAGCATCTTTCTTTCCGGGCTTTCTGTTTTTGCCCAGTTATATCTTTTCCAGCCAGTATTGCCCTTACTATGCAAAGAATTTGGCGTAACGCCCGCACATAGCAGCTGGGCAGTGTCTGCATCTACCATGGGCATGGCCGCAGGATTGTTTATTTTCTCTTTTAAAGCCGATGCCATTCCCCGCAAGCACCTGATGGGTTTTGCCATGCTGGCTTCCGCAGTATTGACGTTGTTATCTGTATTCATTCATCAGTTTGAGTTGCTGATAGCCGTTAACTTTGTAAAAGGAGCACTATTATCAGGTGTAACCGCCGTTGCACTGGCATATCTTTCAGAAGAGGTAGACGGCGCTTCACTGGGCCTGGCTATTAGTCTGTATCTCAGCGGAAATGCCATTGGCGGCATGGCAGGCCGTATTGTGGTGATGTTAATTGCAGGTTGGGCAGACTGGCGCTGGGCAGCGGCATTTATAGGTACTTCCAGTCTGATACTGGGATTGTTTTTTATAAAACGGCTGCCCGCCTCGAAGCACTTTGTAGCTTTGCCCGTCAACGTCGGACAGAAATGGCAGCAAATGAGCAGTTTTTTCCGGCAGCCTGTTATGGTACTGATCTACTTTGCCGCTTCGCTGCTGATGGGATGTTTTGTCAGCGTGTATAATTATACCGGCTTCCGGCTGGAAAGTCCACCGTTTTCACTTCCTCACTACGTCATTGCCGGCATCTTTCTGATGTACACCATTGGCGTGCTGGGTACCATGTTTGCGGGACGGGTATCTGACAGAATACCACCGGCAAAACTTATCCGGGCATTTATCCCCGTGATGGCGGCCGGCTTACTATTAATGTTGATACCACAGTTGCCGGGTATCGCTGCCGGCTTAGGGATCTTCACTTTCAGTTTCTTCGCTACACATACGCTGGCCAGCCGCCTGATATCGCAGGAGGCCAGGGAGGGAAAGAGTACGGCCACCTCCCTATACTGGCTGTTCTACTACGCAGGTTCTTCGTTTATTGGTACCGGTACCGGTGTCATACTCACCGGCTGGGGATGGCCACTCTTTATTGCTGCTTTGCTGGGACTTGTACTGGCAGGTGGTATACTGGTATTCAGGGCCGGAAAGCCATCCAGGGTTGTTTAAGTTAATGTTAAGCATATTGACAAAGAAAGATGAATCGCCTATTTTTCATCTTATGGTAACTATCATCAAAGACATTGATCGAATCAATGAACACTTACAGCAATGTAAGGGAGGCGAGGCCATGATCTGGCTGTTCAGCACCACCTTCCGCCGCCTGTGTATCCGTGTATGGAAAGACATTAAAGACCCGGTAGAAACATATATCATGCTGGGCGGCGTACGGCATATGAACGGGCCGTTTGATATCCAGGGAATAGATCTGCGGGTGGGGCAGATGCCGGATGAACATTTTGGAACCTGCTATTATGTAGTTGATGAGCAGAACGGATTCCAGCTGCAGGCATACGCACACGTCTTCCTGTTTCATGGTGATAGGTCTCTCTTCAGTAACGACCTGAATAGCTTTGTTGACTGGGACAAGGTAGTGGAGGCATAGATAGCTTGCCGGCTCAGGGAAAGCCCCTTATCTGGCTATAGCCAGGGAGAAGAAAAGGTGGACTTGTGGCGGAGATGTCTTAGCGGATGGTGAACCTCGGCGTAGTTATGGGTAAGTTACTATTGTACATACAGGTATAGCCGCGCTCAGGAGTGGCGGCGTTAAGCGGGTGGGCTGTGTGGACAGCCGATACCGTATGTCAGTGTTTAATGGATATTGATACTTACCAGGATACAGTTTGCAGGCACTGAGCCGGTTATTCCCGCTGGATAACTGTTACCGGCATATCCTTGTCAGCCGGTACAGCTACTGCCACCGGTACCCCGTATGCCGGTGCTGGAAGATAGTTTGTATCCTGTATTGCTGGCAGTACAACAGGTGTATCCAGTACACCGATGATATCTGCTGCCAGGTACCTGCTGTTTAGCACTGCTATGCCGCTTTGTAAGGCCCTTATCTGAAGTATGACCAACAGCTTGCCATTGCCAGGTACCTGCACAGAAAAAGACGTTCCCTCAAAGCCTGCTCCCGGCTGAAGAAACAAGGTCGTCGTCTGTACGCCGGTCGTAACATGTGCGGCACAATGTATCCTCACAGCAATGATCTTCACTTCCAGCCCGGTAATGCCTTTGATAGCCGGCAGATGCTGTGGCGCGATGCTGATCCGGCCATCACGGGTTACTGTCGGTGCAAGTTGAAAGAACTGCCCGGTTCCTGCATCCTGGTTGAAGCGGAAGCCTTTTGTCTGGTTAATATCAGCGCCTGCTGCCGGAATCAGGCACTTATTCAGCCGGTTGACATGTGCCCCGTCACAGGGTATGTCCAACGCATTATATACTGCATTACGTATCAGCGCGCCCTTCCTGCTTGCTCTTCCGAAACGCAACGCCGCCTTTCTGCTGGCGGCAGTTTGCTGAATACCGTTGGACCGGCTACGTAAGAAATATTTGCCTTTCCGGTTATAACCGATCTGGTTACCGAGTCTGCCGGTAAAGATGATCAGTGATTGTTGTTTTGCCATGGTAACTGGATTTGGTAATAAGCAAAATTACCACAACCTGCTGAGGCGTAGCCGAGGGGTGGTTAACGGATATTCAGGCAGGAGAGGGGCAGCATCTACACATTACTAAATCACCTTCGATAACGGTTGAATAAACCGCAAATCCGAGGCGCTGACGGGTGAAGTTTGTCTATATTTTTTACTGGAACCCGCGCGGGAGGCGGAGACAGGATTATCCCGCCGGGAGTTTGTCAGCCGCCAGCGGTATAACAAAGTGCAACAGAAACTGCAGTTAATCCTTCAGTTGCAGCACATTGGCTCCGATACTTTCTTCTTTAGCCCGTTCAAACCGTTTATCGTGTACAGTAATCATGATCTCCAAAGAGCCGGTGCTGACAGTCGCACCCAGCAGGTGACCGCCGTAAGCCTGGAATGTTTTATCGGTTACTACTCCGTGCGCATGGATAGACACCGAATCCTGCTGCCAGCCAATCGTTCCCTGCATGCTGGCCAGCTCCACATTATCAAATGATCTGGGATCGTATTCTTTTGTTTGCTGATTGAAGAAGCCAAACCTGGCATTGACGAAGCCCATCCCGGTAAAATTGACAGCGGGCGCTTTTTCTTTCAGCATAAAAGCTTCAAGTTGAGTAAAAAGATCGTCACCCTGGCGTAAGACCATGAGGTAACCGGCAGGTACTTTTACATAACGTGTCTGGGCGTTGGCAGCCATTGAGACACATAAAGAGATGAGTACTAAAAACATTACCCGTTTCATAACAACAGTTTAGTTGCAGGAATCGAAACGAATAGTGTGCCATGTAGGTAGGGGGAGGGACTATAAGCAGCAAAGCCGGACGTATAATACGTCCGGCTTTGTGCAAAATGTTATGTTCCGCCAACAATTACTGTTTGTTAGCTTCTTTCCTCTTTTTGACACCATCAACGATAGCACCGACGCCAGCACCCGCACCAGCACCTACTACGGTACCGATAGCCGCACCTTTGACACGGTCATTCTTGTTGATGATAGCACCTGTTACCGCACCGGTACCAGCGCCCACTACAGCGCCTTTAGCAGTATGGCTCCAGCCTTTTTTCTTCTCGGTAGTAGCGGTAGCAGTAGAGGCAGCAGGAGCGCTGTTATCTGCACTGTTACTATTACTATGATTGACAGTAGAAGGAGCGTTCTTAGCACGCAGCTTTTCAACAGCTTTCATTGAGTCGATAGCTTGTTGTTTTGCCACATTTATAGCGTTTACATTATTTACAGAATCTACAGCTGCCTGTTTAGCAGCTTCTATAGCTTCTTCCTGCGACGGTTTGTTATTACAAGCGAATAGCACCGTCACGGCAGCTAAACTCAAAAATAACTTTTTCATAGCCAGACTTTTTATGGTTTATCAATTTATACAGTACTGCATACAAAACTATGCCATTTTTCCTGAATCTTCCTAATTATGCTGAAAATTAAATTTATGTAGATAGTAGTTTTTTGTTATTCGTTTTATTTTCAAATAATTATGGCTGCGCCACGGTCCTTTAGTTATACGAGGTTCGTCTTTACGATTGAAAATTTCCCTCATAACAAAACAAACCACTATGAAGAATGCCATCGTATGCCTTTTACTGGCCACGCTGTTCTCCTGCACGAAGAAAGAGGTTGAACAACCCGCGGATACAGCAACTCCCGAGCAATTGCTGGCCATCACGAATTATTATGTAAACGGCGCTTCCGGTAATGATGCCAACACCGGTACGTCTGCCACTGCTGCCCTGAAAACTATCCAGGCAGCTCTTAACAAAACCGCCGAAGGTGCGGGCAGTACTATTTATGTAGCGGCAGGAACGTATAAAGAACGTCTCAGCTGGCCGCATTCCGGCGCTTCGTCCACAGAGCCGATCACACTGACCAACTATAGTGGCGGTACGGTAATACTGGATGGCGTCGGCGCTACCAATGATGCGCAGAACGCTATGATCAGCATCAGTAGTAAAAGCCATGTAAGGGTCAATAACATACGTATTGCCAATAACATCAGGAGCTTCGCAGCAGGTATCTACGTAAGCGGCTCCGGTACGGATGTACAGGTCACTTCCTGCCGCATTTATAACATCGGCTGGACAACCGATTCCACCGCCGTACCTACTGCTTCTAACAATGCCAACCCGCTGGTAGTGGTGGGGACTACTGCCACGGCCTATTCCGGCATCTACTTCGGCAGCAACCAGGTGTATGCCTGCAATACCGGTTTCAGTGAGGCTATGACCCTGTCTGGTAACGTCAATAACTTCCTTATTGAGAATAACATCGTCCACCATATCCGGAATATCGGTATTGATATGACAGGTCACTATAGCTGGACGGGCGCGCCCGATAGTGTCAACTTTGCCCGTAATGGTAACGTCAAAGGCAATGTGGTATATAACTGTATTTCACCGGTGGCGACCAGCGGCGGTATTTATGTGGATGGCGGTAAGTGGATCAATGTTGAAGGCAATACCAGCTTCAATAATGGGGCAGGTATTACCGTTGGATGTGAGAACGCCAACCGCACGGCTGAAGGAATTAATATCAGGAGTAACTTCATTTACAACAACAAGGAAGCAGGATTGGTAATAGGGTCTAATGCAGCGGGTAGCAAAGTAACATGGACTACTGCGTCTAACAACACCTTATTTAAGAACTATACCAACGGTGGCTGGGGAGGCGAGATCAGTCTACAGAACACGGATCAGGTAACCATCTCAAATAACATTGTGCAGTCTGCCAGCAACATAGTTGTCATTGCCTTATTGGGTTATACTACTACCAACCTTGCTATGAACTATAACAGGTATTATACGCAGTCTGGTACAGCCAACACAATTACGTTTGACTGGGGTGGTATTAATGGTACTACTTACGGTTCGTTGGCCGCGTTTCAGAGCGGTACCGGACTGGATGCACAATCCACCTATGGTATACCTTCCTTTGTAAGCAGCGCAGCAGGTTCGCTGAATCTTCACCTGGCAAGTGGCTCGGCCTGTATCAATGCCGGTAATCCTGCTTTTGTGCCTGCATCCGGAGAGCTGGATATAGATAAGCAGTCACGTAAGCAGAATAACAGAGTGGATATAGGCGCAGACGAAACAGCTTTATGATACATATGAAGTAGCTGGTAAGAAAACGGTCCGCAACTGCGGACCGTTTTTGAATTTATTGGGTTGGAAGCTTATGCGAATTTACGGATTAAAACCTGTGCAAGATCCTTTTCAATATACATCCCGTCAGTAATTTTATTCTCATGGTCCAGTGCTGCCATATTTTTATTGCGGGCACCTGGTTGTTGTTCAAACGTTGATACACAGATTATATTGTTGTCCAGGCATTTTGGACAATAATGTATAGTTACCCGGATGATCTCTCTTGCCTTTTTAGTGGTAGGCGCCAGCCTGCTGTAATAGCTTACATCCGGCAGGAAGCGGTACAGATGCGTTGTAGCATCGCCTTCCTGTTTTGACAGGAAAGCGGCTGTTGCTGTTACATAAGCATCTTTGCGCTGATGAAATACATCACAGCCTTCGCAGTAATATCTTTTTTGCTCGGTGATGAAGATAAGGGGTGACATAAATGCAATGAACTCCGTCACATAAAAGAAGGCCGCCGCACTTCCACTGAAAGGATATCTACCTGCTGTACGATTAAAGTTTTCTGTATCGATCTGCACCATCCGCCGCGCGATGATCTGAAAAGTAGCGGCAGGATTAAAGGTGCCTTCGAGAAAAGAATAACCATAGTTCCACCTCATATTGAAGAAGCTCCACTGCGACGACCAGGCCAGGTAACAGCACACTATATACAGGAACATATTGACCACCGGATGCCTGTTTTTGCTTACTACCGATAACATGGTATATGCTGCAACACTTACTACTACGACGGCAAAAAGCAGCAGGAAGTTCAGATAGACAAAAGACAGGAGGGAAGTGAGCGTATAAAACAACCAGCCAATCAGGACAGAGAGTGAAATGCCGCCAAATATTGCTAACAGTAATCGGTTGGGTTTTATTAATCCTGAGGCCTTGTAGAAAGTACCGGCAGCGTACATAGGGATATGGTATTGGTATAAAGATGAATCTGTGTGCAAGATAAGAAGGATAAGTATAGTTTTTTTGTATTTTTAGATGGATAACATTTTACCGTAGCTAAAGGGAAACAGCGGTTTTTACGCATGCAGCCAGATACCGATACAGCATTGTTAGAGAAAATGAGGCAGGGTGATGAAGCCGCCTTCCGTCAGCTATATGACCGGCATAGCAGGCAGGTAGCTGCTTTTGTGTTTCACCTGACCCACTCGGCAGTAGATGCGGAAGATATATTGCAGGAGACCTTCTTGAAGCTTTGGACCAGCAGGGAACAGCTGCCGGTAGTGGTTAACCCTGCCAGTTATATCTTTATTCTGGCCCGTAATAAAACCCTGGATCACCTCCGTAAAATTGCCCGGCAGCAAAAGCTGGTCGAACAGGTATGGGCTAATATCTCAGAAGCAGCTGATACCCTGGAGCTTCAACTGGATGCCCGGGAAAGCCAGCAGCTGATTAATACCGCTTTGTCCAGGCTAACCGACCAGCAACGTACCATCTTCCGGTTGAGCCGGCACGAGGGTTTGGACCATGCCACCATCGCCAGTCGCCTGCAGTTATCCAAAAGCAGGGTAAAGAATGTACAGGTAGAAACACTGCGTTTTCTGCGCCAGTTCCTGTCCCGGCACTCAGAATTGCTGCTGCTGCTGTTGGTTCTTTCGGGTTACTGAAAATATTTTTTCCATTTTCACGGTCCTCCTTTTGTTCACGTTCGTCTTTATGATTATATGCCTGATCATCAACAAAGAATCGCTTATCTGTTAGCACGTTATGTCAACAAGACCTGCAGCCGCGAAGAGCTGGAGGAACTGTTTGCGATGATCGGGCAGGAGAACGGGCCCGACATCCCGGGGGACCTGCTCGAAGAGATCTGGCATACGGCCCATCCTGCACCGGATATCGACTATGAACAGGCATACCTCCATATCAAACCGGTTGTTCCTATCCGGAGATCGCTGCCATTCAGAAAGATAGCTGTGGCTGCCTCCGTGCTATTATTGGCAGGTGCAGGCTATTGGTGGTTATCCGCGGAAAAGAAAACCGCGCAGATTACAACGGTACAATCTGCACCAGCGCCGCCCATATTACCTGCAGGCAATAAAGCCGTGCTGACCCTGGCAGATGGTTCTACCGTTACCCTGGACAGCGCAGGTAATCAGGTGATCAGTCAGGGGAAGGTAGCCATCCGGCAAAGCAACGGGCAATTGTTATATGCCGGTCAGCCAACCGACGGCAGTATACACTATAATAAGCTGACTACGCCAAGAGGAGGACAATTCAGGCTCGTATTGCCGGATGGGACTAAAGTATGGCTAAACTCCGCTTCTATGTTGCGGTATCCTACCGTATTCTCCGGCAAGGAACGCATAGTGGAACTGGACGGGCAGGGATATTTTGAAGTAGCGCCCGATGCGCAGCACCCATTTAAAGTGAAAGTACATGATATAGAAGTACAGGTACTGGGTACCACGTTCGATATCATGGCTTACAGAGACGAACAATCAGTTAACACCACACTGCTTACCGGTAGTATCCGGGTCAACAAAGGTAGTGTACAACAATTGCTACAGCCGGGACAACAAGCAGTAGCGAACAACCAGGATCAGCAGCTGGCAGTCCGTGCGGCAGACCTCAGAAAAGTGACCGCATGGAAGAACGGCATGTTTGTTTTCAATGATATGGCACTACCCGCTATTCTCAGGGAAGTAGCCCGATGGTATGATGTAGACATCGTGTATAACACCAGTCCTGCCACAGAGTTATATGGGGGTGGTATAGGTAGGGATCTGCAACTGGCAGATGTACTGGCATTGCTGGAAGGAAACGGATTGAATCATTTCAGGATAGAAGGTCGGAAAGTAATCGTATTACCATAATCAGTATCAACCAGGAAGATGCGGTGATAAGCCGGAGATGCTCGCAACACCTCCGGCAAGTGAGCTGGCATCCTCAATAATCGCTGTAAGACCATTTAAGTACTACCAAACACTGCAAAAGTATGCAATTCGACTGTTATGTACAGGCCCGCCTGACGCGCGGGCTATCAACCAAAATTTGCCTGGTCATGAAACTTACCTCGTTCCTCCTGCTGGTAACTATCCTGCATGTCAGTGCAGCAGGATACTCCCAGAAAGTGACGCTTACAGCCAGGAATATGCCCCTTCGCGATGTATTTGCCGAGATCATTACCCAGACCGGCGTATCCATTGTCTATTCTGAAAGGGTGCTGGCTAACACCTTACCTGTTACCTTCCACGTCAGGGATGCCGCCGTACAGGAAGTGCTGGACATCTGTCTGCGCGGCCAGCAGATTGCTTATACCCTGGAAGGGAAGAATTTTGTCATTAAAAGAGTGTCTGCCGCCGCTGACCGTCCCGCCGTCCCGCCAGATACTGTCATTACTGTCACTGGGCTTATCAGTGCTGCGGGCGGTGGTCCCTTACCTGGTGCTACCATACTGGTAAAAGGTACCCGTAAAGGCACACAGACCGATGCACAAGGCCGTTTCAGCCTGGCCGGGGTACACCGCCAGGATGTGCTGGTCATCAGCAATGTCGGGTTTACTACCCGGGAAATCGCTGCAACGGATAACATCAGCCTTTCACTGGAAGAAGATACCCGCAACTTCAATGAGGTGGTAGTAGTAGGATACAGTGATAAAAAGAAGAGTGAGCTGACCAGCGCCGTTAGCGTTGTATCAGCAGAGAAACTCAAAGACGTTACCACCAACGACGTGGGTAGTATGTTACAGGGTAAAGTGGCCGGCCTGCAGGTGGTCAATAGCTCCGGTGTACCAGGTACAGCCGCCGAACTTCGTTTGCGGGGTGTATCGTCTGTGAATGCTTCACAAACACCGCTATTCGTGGTAGATGGTATCATTGGCGGTAATTACGACCCGAATGACGTAGAGAGCATCACCGTACTGAAAGATGCCGGCGCTACCGCTATGTATGGCTCGCAAGCCAATGCCGGGGTCATTATTGTTACCACTAAAAAGGCTAAACTGGGTAAGACCCGCTTTGAAGCCAAGGTAACTACCGGCTTCCGTACACCCGACTTCGGACGTATGCAGATGATGAACGGCAGTGAGCTGTATAACCGGCATAAAGAGTTCTACCGGGACTACATCCCAGGTACCAACGACAACTCCTATAAGATCGATATTCTGAAGTTTTACGGAGAACGGCCGAAGGCTTTGCAAGGCCAGGACTATAACTGGCTTACCACCATGTTTGGTACCGCGCCGATGCAGAACGTGTATGTATCCGCCAGCGGTACCACAGAGAAGAGCGAGTACTATACCGGTATTTCCTACTATAATGAACGGGGTACCTTTATGAATACCGGTTACCAGCGCATCAACCTGCGGGGTAATGCCACTTACCACTTCTCGAAAAAGGTGCATGTTAACAATAATATCAATATCAGCGGTGCCACCGGTAACAGCTATAACTATGAGGATGTGTATTATGCCTACCTCAATATGCCATGGGATAACCCCTATGATCAGAACCGCAACCCCGTCTTTGTAGATGGGAATGTACCTTTTAAATGGTGGTCGAGGGATAAAGTCAACCCTATCCATACCATCCGTAATTCCAACCATCCATATAAGAACTTTGACGTAAACTATGATCTGGGACTGAATATCAATATCACAGACTGGTTAACTTTCACCAGTAGCAACAGGGCCGCTGTAAGCTATAACAAGGGGTCCGACTACTATTCGCCTGTAGTGGCAGGACAGTACTTCAGTACAGGCTTCCTGAACGAACTGAGTACACTCTCTTATGGCGTCATATCCAATGACCTGCTGAAGTTCAATTTCCGCGCCGGTGATCATACCATCAGTGGTCTGGCAGGTATTGCTATTGAGAACAGTAAGACGGAGATACTGGGAGCCTCTGGTAAAGGGTTGCCTGAAGGACTATCTGTGCTGAATGTAATATCCAACAACCAGCTGGTCACCGGCTCTTATGACCAGGCGATTATTCAGTCGTTTATCTCCCAGGTCAGCTATGGCTACAAGGATAAGTACTTCCTGACAGGATCATACCGTGTAGATGGTTCTACTGCCTTTCCCGCCAGCAAACGGTACGGATCTTTCCCGGCAGTATCTGCTGCGTGGCAGATCAGCAATGAAGACTTCCTGCTGCACAGTAAGCTGTTCAGCAACCTGAAGGTACGGGCAAGCTATGGCGTGACTGGTACCCAGGATATTGGTTCATCCCGCTACCTGGGCCTGTATGCACTGAGCAGCCAATATAATGGTGGCACCGCAGCAACACCTTCTCAGTTACCCAGTCCGAACCTGACCTGGGAGAGTAAAAGACAGTTCAACGCCGGCGTTGACATAGGTCTGTTCAACAGGATCAACCTGACAATTGACGCCTATAATAACGTAACAGACAATCTGCTGCTACAGGTGCCACAACCGCTTTCTGTCGGCTTTGAACAAAGGTGGGAGAACGTTGGTAAAGTGATCAACAACGGTATTGAACTGGGTATCAGTACAGTGAATATCAAAACCCAGGATTTCGAGTGGACAACCGACTTTAATATCAATTATAACACCAACAAACTCAGAGAGCTGCCCAGTGATATTACCCGTACCCAGCCCACCTGGAGCATCTCACAGATATACCGGAACGAGGGTAATCTGTACGAGTTTTATATGCCCAAATGGCTGGGTGTAAACCAGGAAACCGGTGCGCCGCAATGGGAGGTCATCAACCGGGATGCCAGCGGAAAAGAGATATCCCGGTCAGCTACATCAGACTATGCCAGCGCTACCTACCAGGAAGTCGGATCTGCCTTGCCCAAGTTACAGGGTGGGTTTACTACGCAATGGACATATAAAAATCTGTCCCTCAGCGTCAATGCCTATTATCTGACAGGCAATAAAGTGTTCAGTAACAGCCTCCGGTTTGTAATGAATGACGGCAATGAGCCGTACTATAATCAGATCCAGCTACCGGATGACTATAAAATCTGGTCACATCCTGGCGATGAAGCAACAGAGCCTAGTCCGCAGAACGCCGCCAATTCCACCGAAACCTCTACCCGTTACCTGAAGGATGGCGACTTTCTGGCTATCAGGAACATCTCCTTATCCTACCGGCTGCCAAAGGGTTTAATGAGCCGCTGGCATATGGATGGTGTGACGCTGTCGCTTACCGCAGACAATGTGTATACCTTCACCAGGTTCCTTGGACAGGATCCTGCCACAACCATTACTTCCGGTAGCTATGTCATGCCTGGCGTATCAGACTTTAAGTATCCCAACAATCGCCAGTTTCTCTTTAACATAAATATCAGGTTCTAGTAAACTATCAGCATATGACAACAAGATTTCTGTTCATAATACTCGCGTTTCCCTTGCTGTTTGGTAGTTGTCTGAAGGATATCAACCCCAGCGATTCACTGACCACAGGAACGCTGACGCAGACGACGCAGGGACTGAAGCAGGCGTTAAGCGGCGCATATGCGCTCTTTAAGGATCATGTGGAATTTAACGGAACGACAGACCTGAACAATATGTACCTGCGCCAGTATTTCCAGATGAGCGACTTTGCCAGCGATGATATTGTCTGTGGACAGACCACGACAGACCCATTGTATTATAGCTTCTCGTTGAATCATACCCCTACGCAGACCAATAGCCGTTACTTCTGGTATATATCCTACAAGATCATCAATGATGTCAATACCGTGATAGAAGCAGCGGAAGCCATACCCAATCCCGATGCCACTATCAGGCAATTGATCGGGGAGTGTTACTTCCTGCGGGCATTTTGCCACTTCAACCTGGTAAAGTTCTATGGGCGTCCATATACCCAGGATCCTTCCGCAGATGGTATTATCCTGCGTACCTCTACAAGTGACCCATCCGCCAAGGCCAGGTCTTCCGTAGCCGAAGTATATGCCTCGGTCATCGCAGACGCAGAGAAGGGCGCATCACTGATGCAGCAACAGCGTGGAGTACAGTATGCTTCTCAGGAAGCTGCCTGGGCATTACTATCCAGAGCGTATTTGTATAAGGGCAATAACGACAGCACTATCTATTACAGTGATAAGGTGATCAATACAGGCAGGTTCGGACTGGAGACAGCAGCAGGCTTCAGGTCCATGTTTGCAAATGCAACCGGCAGTAAGGAGACAATATTCTGCATCGCATTTACAACAGTAGATGACTATGGCAAAGGAGGTTCGATCGCTTCTATGATCTATTCTGACGGCAACTCAGGCTGGGGTGAGGAGTTTGCTTCGCAGTCACTGCGTGATACCATGTCAGCATACCCGCAGGATGCCCGTTGGTCTTATATACAACCGCTGAAAGACGGAAGCGGTAACTTACAGAAGAAGAACGGTATAGAAACATACTACATCCTCAAGTTTTCGGGTCAGGGTGGTAGTCCGACGTTGAGTTCTCCCATCCTTTTCCGGCTGGCAGAAATGTACTTGAACAGGGCAGAGGCAGCAGCGAAAGCGGGTAATACCTCCTCCGCACTGAACGATCTGGACATGATCAGGAAGAACCGTGGCCTCGAGAACGCTTTATATAACGGACAGTTACCCGCCGGTAAAACCCTGCTGGAAACAGTACTGAAGGAAAGAAGGATAGAACTGGCCTTTGAGGGGCACCGCGCATTTGACGTATACAGGAACAAGCAGTCACTCAACCGTACCTATTGGGGATACCATTTGCCAGGTTTAAAAGAGTCGGATATAGACCTGAGTAAGCGCCCCGCCGGATACGGTAATATGGTCCTTCCGCCAGATCACAAGCGGGTGATCTACTATATTCCGATTGATGAGATACAGACTAACAAACTGTGTGCGCAGAATCCTTAATCTACTCTTAAATGCCTGATGATTATGCATATCAGATATCTCTTTTTCAGCATGATAGCAGCTGCACTATTCAGTGGGTGCAGCGATGATAAAGTTACCCCTGACGCAGACCTTTTCTTTGAGGTCAGCATCAATGGCAATGATGTTACTTTCACCAATAAAACGGCAGGTGCAGCCTCTTACAGGTGGGACTTTGGAGACGGCACTACCTCGGAAGAGGAAAGTCCGGTGCATACCTATCCTGGCAAAGGCAAGTACGTGCCCACACTGTACGCCACGACCCCGGAAGGCAAGGTGACCGAAGGATCGACGGTGGTGTATATAGCTAAATCCTCACCCGTGAAGATGGATGATAATTCACTGGCCGACTGGGAGGCGGTGACAGACTATGAAACGGTTTCCGGAGCGGGAGAAACCTACTTCCGCCGGGCTAAATTCGACTATGACGCCTCATATGTATATGTGTATCTGGAAGTAAATTCAAAGGTCGCTAACGCAGATATTTATGACTTCTACATGGATACTGATAATAATGCCGGCACCGGATTGCTTACCGGCGGCTTTCCAGGGGGAGGTTATGATGTACTACTGGAAGGCGCAGTGCTGAGCGACTGGTTTGATGCTTTCTATCATAAAGGCGATCAGAACGCCTTCACCTTCGATGTATCCGGCGTTACTGAGTTTTATACCGTGGGCGCAAAGCAGCAGGAAGGTAATGTACTGAAGTTCGAGCTGCGGTTATCACGAAGCAAGTTGAAAGGTCTGGCCGCTACGACCGCCTTGCGTATAGGTATACAGGCTACGAAAGGAGACTGGTCGGCCACGTTGGGTAATATGCCCGATGGAGGCAAGATTGTACAGATTGCCTTTGAGTAAGCATGGTAGATCAGGAACCAGGATATAAGCATTAGTTAGTTTTAAGTAGACAAAAAGATGGAAAAACGCACCAATCGCTTGCTTTCTTTGGATGTTATGCGCGGTTTTATCATGATCTTACTGGCGGGCGAGAGCTGCCGGGTATATGAGTCATTGCACGAGTGGTACGATAACGCTTTCATCCGGCAATTCTTTCATCACCCCTGGCATGGGCTAAGATGCTGGGATCTGGTGCAGCCAGCGTTTATGTTTATGGCAGGTACAGCGATGTACATTTCCTACAGGAGTAAGCTTAGTAAGGGCGTCAGCTGGTCAGCCAATTTCCGGCATATCGCCTGGCGTAGTCTGAAGTTGTTCCTGCTGGGAACAGGGCTGCACTGTATTTATGCAGGTAAGCTGGTGTGGGAGCTCTGGAATGTGCTTACGCAATTGTCGGTAACCGGTATTATTGCCTACCTGGTGATCGGTCGGTCGTACACTGTGCAGATCCTGGCAGGGGTAGGATTAATTATACTGAATGATATACTCTACCGTACGGTCTTAATGCCGGGGTTTGATCAGCCGTTTGTCGAGTACCATAATTTCGGCGCGTACATGGATACATTGCTGATGGGAAAGATCAACGAAGATGGGTGGGTGGCCATCAATGTTATCCCGACGGCGGCGCATACTATATGGGGAGTGACAGCAGGAAAGTTGTTAATGTCTGCTTCCGGTAGCAACCGGAAGATACTTGTACTTGCGCTGGCGGGAGTGTTAGGTTTACTGCTCGGTTTCGGCCTGGACATTACAGCCATATCTCCGATCATCAAGCGTATTAGTACGGCAGGCTTTGTACTGGCATCTGCGGGCTGGGTATTGCTGATACTGGCGGCACTGTACTGGTGGATTGACATCAGGGATCATCAGCGTTATACCTGGATTGCGGTAGTGGTAGGGATGAATGCCATATTCATCTATGTCTTCTTTGAAACAGTCGGCGCTCAGTGGTTGAATGGTATTGTCAGGATATTTATACCCTGGCAGATAGCGGCCGCTTTCGTTACATGGGGGCTGGAGTGGGGATTGTGTTATTGGCTGTATAAAAGGCAGATATTTTTCAAGCTATAGAGAATGCGGCTGGCCATCTGTTTTGCGAACAGTGGCTGCCGCATTACCTGTTTTATTCCTTTACGAAGGTGTCTTCGTGAATAGGCGTTACGAGTTGTAGTTCTTCCAGAAAAGCTGCCGTACCAGGAACGTCGAAGACATTATTAAGTACGTATTCCACCTGTAGATCAATCGGCAGCCAGACGCCCCATTTATTGACAGGGAAGGGCGGATTAGATGTTTCCATCGTTGCCCTGACGTGTTCCCTGATAGCCGGCAACTGGTATCGGATATTGTTTACCAGCTCCTGCAGGTTAATGGCTTTACCTTCAATACTGATCCGGCTGGTTTTGTCATCCATAATAACCTTATTTCCAAGTGTTTGTATGAGAAAGTGCAGGGTACGATTGATCTTTGTGCCGGTGAAAGTATAGATGTCGATGGTATCGCTTTTTACGATCACGGGCCGTACTGCAGACTGCCCATTGAGGCGGAACTCCCTGAACATAGACCTGACCTCGTTAATGCTTTCTATGGCGCTGGAATCTGCCTCGTCACTGGTAAATTCTGTCGCCAGTATCTCCAGCATTTTGTTCCTGATCCTGGGGTGTACGTCGCCTGTGCCGCTGCTGAATTTGGGCTTCTTTCCATCGTTAGCTGGCGTCACATATACTTTCTTTGTATTGAAATCTATGTCTGTTATTTTCCAGATTCTTGCTGCCAGTAGGACGTTGTCACCGATAACGATAGCAGGATCTACTTCCAGTTCGCCGATTGTATTACCTGCATGTATTACCTTCAGCATGACAGGAGAGGCAAACATTGAGTAGAAGTCTCTGGAAGAGGTAAGCTTTTCTCCCTCCACACCTACAATGAGCTCTCTGCGCAGGTCTTCTATGAAGTCCCGTTTGATCATATCATCCAGGAGAAAGTCAAGTTCCGCCCCCGTGAACGCGGTGAATACCGCATTATTATGCAGCTTTTGCACCAATAGCTGTCTTGGCAGTCCATTGGTTTCCTTTAGTATAGACAGCGTTTGATGAAAGAGGAGGTCATAAGGTTTGATCTGGCCATACACCGGCTCTACAAACTGCTCTTTAAACAGTTCCCAGCAGGCGAATGATTGTAGCATAGACCAGTTTTCGGTAGCGTATAACAGTAGCTTGCTTTCCTCACCTTCCTTTCTTCCGCTTCGGCCTACCCGCTGGATCAGAGAAGCAATAGAGTGGGTTGCATCTACCTGTATGACGGTCTCCACTGTACCAATATCAATACCCAGTTCGAGGGTAGAGGTACAGGCAATACAGAAGTTGTGGCGTTTATTGTTTTTAACAAATTCCTCCACATACTCCCGGAGGTCTTTATCGACAGCCGAATGGTGGGAGAAATAGTAAGGATGCCCTTTCTTTCTTTCGGCCATCTTCTTCAGCTTCACGGCCAGTTCTTCAGCGTTGCCCCTGGTATTGGGAAAGATCAGTACTTTTCTGTCGTGAACATGGCGGTATAACTCGGCGATGAAATCCGGCTGATAGGCGACCTCATTGCCCTTGCTAAACTTAAAATAGGCTTTGATACCTTTGGCGGTTGGATCAATAAGTACTTTTGTATTAGCGGGATCTCCCGTAAATCGTTTCGCTTCTTCGTAATCGCCTACCGTGGCTGACAGGCCTACAATACGCGGCTTAGGGCCTGTGGCGAGTTCCCCGATGCGGGAGAGCAGTGATCGCAGATGCATCCCCCGGTCGCTGCCCAGGAAGGTGTGTATCTCATCTATGACAATAAACTTCAGCTTTGAGAACAATGCGCGGGCATTCTCAGGCCGGTTGCAAAATAAGGATTCGATAGACTCAGGCGTGATCAGTAAGATGCCTTCCGGCTGCTTCAGGAGGCGCTTTTTGGCCGTTATATTGGCTTCTCCGTGCCATCTGGTGACTGTCACATCCATATACCGGCAAAGGTCTTCCACCCGCGCAAACTGATCGTTGATCAGCGCTATCAGCGGCGAGATATATAATACCTGTACACCTTCATCCTTAAAATTGACTTTAGAGAGAATAGGCAGGAAGGCAGCTTCTGTTTTCCCGGAAGCTGTCCTCGATACCAGGATATAGTGATCTTCAGTGCCCATTATACGCTTGATAGCAGCAGACTGGATAGGGCGTAGTGCTTCCCATCGCTTGTCATTGATATATCGCCTGATGGGTTCTGAGAGTAGGGAAAATTCGCTCATATCTCCTTGATGTTTTCCAGGTCTTCCTCCATTGGTCTTTCATCTGTAACCTCTACATCCGCAAAGAGTTTCGCTTTGTCCAGTCCGGGGTTCTGACGCAGTATGCTCAGTATATTCAGGAAGTCCCTGATTACTTCCCGGGGCGTGAGAAATTCACTGGCACCCGGCCGGTTAAACAGTTCCTCCATAAAGAGCTGGATATCTTCGTTTGTAATGTCAATATTCGTTTTGTAGTTCAGGTCAAATACCTTTTTTAAATGCTGGAGCAGCACGAATATCTCCGTGGCATTCAGTGGCATGAGACGGATTACTGGCTGGGCGAAGTCGCGGATCTCCTGCGATTCAAACTTATTGGTAACCAGCCTGGACTTAAGTGCCTGGTAACTGAACAGCCCTCTTCGCTCATTCTCAAGAAATTCCCGGGTGCCCGCAAAGTTGAAGAACAGGTTGGTCACTTTCCCCTGGAAGCAGTCATTATAGATGCTCAGGATCTTTTCATAGTTCTTTTCCCGCATAGCTGCCGTCGGGATTTTGTATAGGTTGATAGCTTCGTCCAGGTTGATCATAAAGCCGCTATAGCCAATGCTGACAAATAACTTGCAGAAATTCTTCAGCATGTCATAGAAGTTGTCATCACCGATGATGTCTCTTACACCCAGATCCTGACGCGCTTCGGTTTTGGTGTGGTATTCTCCTTTCAGCCACCGCAATGCGTTCTTACGAAGTTGTACATCGTCCTTTATATATCCCTGGTAGTATTTCATGATAACAAGTCCGAAGTCGAAGCCGCCCACATCGGTTAGTTCATTAATCGTACGCATGATATAATCCTGAATGAGTTTCTCATGCTTTTCGTCCCTTATTTCTGCAATCGGGATGTTATTTTCCTGTGCTGCTTTAGTAATAACCTGTTCTATCCACTTTTCCAGCAGGGTAGAGAGGGCACCGCCTTCTGGTTTCGTTTGTATAGCCAGGTTGTCTATAATAGCTGTATATAGCGCTAATGATTTGCCATCATTGGCATAAAGGCGGTTCTGAGGGGTGAAATCGGCGTTAGCTACAACAAACTTCTGCTTCATAGCTACGGTATTCAACAGGTGCATCATAAAGGACTTGCCCGATCCGAAATCGCCTATCCAGAACTTGACCATACTATGTCCGTTCTTCACATCTTCCAGTGCGGTAATGAATGCCTGTATTTCTGCCGAACGGCCTACAGTAATATGTTGTACGCCGATCTTGGGCACAACACCTCCTAAAAGGGAATTAATGATGGATGTAGCTTCGCGGGGTTTAATGTTTTCTATCATACTGTAATGGTTTGAAAATAGGTTTCGGTGATGGTATACGTATCGTCATATTCTTCAATCAGCAGATCATCCAGTACTTCATAACAGGAGTCGTTAATACTCTCGATCAGCTGATCCTTGAATAGTTTTCGTTCTTTTGCGAATGACGAGACAGCGTCAGCCGACAGGCTGCAGGCATTGTCCCGGAACAGGGACAGCAATTCCTGTTGCTGCGTATTCAGTGCGATGCCGGCTGCAAATACCATCTCATTGCCTGTTCTGATCTCTACTACAGGCGGTAGCAGGGTAATAGAGGCGGCAGCAGGAGCAAGGGTGATCTCGTCTTCCGGCTCTTCGTCCTGAAGCAGTCTGTTGAGATGGCTGACCGTCTCACTATGTGCCGATCTGACAGCTTCGATTGCAGCAGCATCCAGTTGGACTGTACGCCGTTTTTTAAGGAAGATGCCGGGTACTTCTTCGAGTGCAGCCTTCAGATTAAGCGTCTGTATCAGGTTATTTGCCACGAGTTCAAACGACTGTTTCTCCTGTTCTGTCTTAAAGAGGCTTTTATGAATGGTTTTTGGCAGCTGTTTACGATCGGCGTTCTCAGAGCGGAGGTCGGCATGCAGGTATTTGAGGTAGAACCTGACAGCGTCTTCCCGGTCATATGCAGCAAACAGCTTGGATGCGTCAAAGAAGATGTTTTCTTTTTGGGGGTTATTGATATTCAATGCCGCCAGTTGTATTACATCCCCCACGCAAGCCGCGTAGTTATCCTTATTTACCCTTTCTTCTATTTGCTGGAAGAACTGCTTCCACCTGGTGTTATTTTGTGCATTCAGCTGAATTTCCGTTACCCTGTCCGCCGGTGGAACAGCTTTCTCCTTACTGATGATTGCCTCCGCTAGTAACTTGCCAATCTGGTCTTCAAATAAGCGGCTGCATTTGTTATAGGGAAAGTCTTCATTTAGTTTGCGCTTTTGCGCGTATTTCTCACGTACTGCGTTTTCTGCCCTTTTGAATATAGTAAGGTAAATATCGCTCTCTATACGTTCTTTGTAGTAGGCAGATTCAGTACTATCGCCACCCTTATAAGCGATTTTCAATACCTTGGTTGTCAGGGAGGCGACGCTATCTTCAACAGTGCTGTTGTGCTGTTTACATTCCTTGTCTATCACTTTCATGCAAGCCAGGTATAACCTGATCACCGCAATGCAACAACCTTCGACAGACAGGAATATGTTATCAGGATTCCAGAACTTATTCAGCCATTCCGCTTCCCTTACATTAAGGTATAGCTTATCTTTAAACCGGTGTCCAAGTTTGGCGTTTTCTTCGTAGTAGCTGGGTGTGTTTCCGGCCGGCATGGCAGGTCCGGTTACCGTAGGTTGCTCACTGTAATCAATCCGGCTTCCTTCGCTGCTGATGTCAATGATATCAATACCATTGTAAACCTGGGTTGCCGCTGGCTGTGTCGTGCCTGCCGGAGACTGTAACTGTCTTTCCTTATAAAAACTGATCACGTTCATATAAACAGTCAGCAGTTGCTGTTCGTTATACTGATCGTTTAGTAGCAGTTGCAGTGCCCCGTCATAGAGGCAGTCATACTCATATGGAATGACCCGTACCGGCGCTATACCGGTATAGGCTTTCTGCTCGGAGAGTGCCTTGTTAAGATACACAGCCTCCGTACCGGGTAGCAGGTTGAAAGCATTATTCGCTATCTGGTGGAAGTTATTATGCGGGCTGCCGGGGAAACCATAAGATCGAAGGTAGTTTGTCCATTCTTTATCGAAGAATTTGTCTGTCATTTTTCACAGTCTCTGGTATTAGTAAAGGGATTATTCTCATTGACACTAGATAACAATGTTGTGTGTCCTCAGTGTGCTAGTTTAATATATTTTTTTGATTAATTCGTTAACTTCCTGTTAATGATCTGTGAAACTAGTTCGTTGAGGTCGCCGGTTTATAGATATGCATATACTTGCGGCACTCGATTTACGTAGAATCAGGAGCTGGTAGATCACGCTACGCAATCTGCTTATCCTTTTGCATAACATATTTGCAAACCATGTGTTGCCCTGAGGTAACAATTTCTTAACCCGCCTGCCTGACGGTAGAGGTTTCATTTTCCGGTTTTTCTATAAAACAACAACAGTATAATGAAGCGTTTTTATACAATGGCAGGCGGACTGCTACTCACCTTATCATCCGTTGCCCAGCAGGTCAATCATGTTGTATTGATTACCATAGACGGCTTCCGTCCGGATTTCTACCAGGATGCCTCCTGGGGTATGAACAACCTCCGCATGATGAAAGACAGTGGCGTATCTGCCGACGGCGTGAACTGTGTGTTTCCAAGTGTAACCTTTCCCGATCACACAACTATTATTACGGGCGTAAAGCCTGCTAAGCATGGTATTTACTATAATGCTCCTTTTGAAGAGGGGAAAGCTAGTGGCAAATGGTATTGGTATTATGACGCTATCAAGGTTCCCACGCTGTATGACGCGGTACATGCCGCCGGAAAGACAAATGCAAATGTCATCTGGCCGGTAACTGTGGATGCACCCATAGATTACAACATTCCTGACATCTGGGCGCTGAACAAAGGCAAAGACAGGAGGGGTGCTTCCGCTGCTGCAAGCCGCCCGGCCTCGTTATGGGAAGAAGTGCAGGAACATGCAACGGGTAAGCTGGGGCCTGATGACTTTGCAATGGTCCGTCAGGAGATGCTCATGGACGAAAACATAGCCAGGATGAGCGCCTATATCCTAACTAAATATAAACCTGCCTTTACCACCATACACCTGCCATGTACAGATCACTACGAGCATGTGGAGGGTAGAGATGGCTTTCTGGTAAGGAAAGCAGTAGCAGGGGCAGACAGGGCTATCGGTACAATACTGGAAGCACTGATCAGAGCCGGTATACAGGACAGTACTGCTATCATTGTAACCGGCGACCATGGTTTCGTTAATGTCAGCCAGGCCTTTGCACCTAATGTGTTACTGGCGGCTGCAGGTCTGATCAAAAACATTGACAAGGCCGACTGGAAGGCGCGTTTTCATACCTCAGGCGGTGCTGCCTTTCTACACCTCAAGGATAAAAATGACCATGCTTCTGCTGCTAAAGTAAAGGAACTATTGGCTAACCTGCCGGCAGACCAGCGGAAGATGTTCAGGGTAATAGAGCGCCCGCAGCTGGACTCGATTGGAGCAGATCCTAACGCCGCGCTGGCGCTGGCTGCCGTACCCGGCGTTACCATCAGCGGTAGTGTCAAAGGGGCTATTGTAAAAGAAGCGAAAGGTGGAACCCATGGCTATTACCCAGACTTCCATGATATACAGACAGGCTTCGTTGCCTATGGTCCTGGTATTGCGCAGGGTAAAACACTGCAGGTAATGGATCTGATGGATGTCGCGCCTATTATTGCCCGCTTACTTGGTTTACAGTTCAATACTGCCGACGGACGTATACCGGCCGGTATATTGAAATAAGTCGTTGCTACAATACTCTAATGATAAGAGCCTTCATGCCCCCCAAAGGACGTAAAGGCTCTTATCATTGTAGCGCAGTATCTAGCTTGCTTCGCCGGTGTCATAGCTGATCATCCAGTTGACGCTGAACTTGTCTTTTACCATTCCAAATAGCGGAGACCAGAATGTTTTTTCCAGCGGCATTGTGATGTTACCACCTGCTGCCAGTCCATCGAAGATATTCCGGGTTTCCTCTTCAGAATAAGTAGAAATGGAAATAGACATGTTGTCGCCGGTCGCAACGTGTTCCATACCGGGTCCGCAGTCACTGCCCATCAGAATGTCCTTATCGCCTATTGGTAGTGCAATGTGCATGATTTTATTACCATCCGCTGGCGACAGGTCTGGCCCTGGCATTTCATTGAATTTGGAGATGGTGTGGAACGCCCCTCCAAATACAGACTTGTAGAAATTGAAAGCCTCTTCGCAGTTGCCATTAAAAATCAGATAAGGATTAAGTGAAGCCATACCAGTTATTTTTGTGTGATGCAATGATTCAAATGTAATCCTATATCCTATGGAAGCTGATGGGCAGATCAGACATTAATAAGGTGAGAACAAGACAGGCGTTATGCCCTGTCCCAGAAAGGAGGCGGTTCTATACCCAAAGCGCGAAGGTATACATATCCCTGACCCCTGTGATGAATCTCATTGTCTACAAAGTAGAACAGTGTAAACTGGATAGTGCCTTCCCATCGGCCAAACGCCAGATCTACTTCGTGGAAACGTTCTATAGGTATCTGTGGCCATAATCGATTCAGTTTCTCTGTCAGCTCATCCCATAAAGCCAGGAGCTCCGCTTTCGTTTGCGGCCCTTTGCCATTTTCATAGAATGAGAAGTCGGTAGACCATTTGCCGGTCAGTATTCCATCAATGCCAGGCATGCCCATACTGATCATTTCAAGTGCCAGCTCTGAGAACGGACGCATACCAGCTACCGAGAAATTAAATAGGTCTTTTTCCGGGAATGCCTCTATTACCCGTCGGGTAAGTTTACGGTGTCCCTGCCAGTGATCCAGCATTTCCTGTGGAGTAATAACCGCTTTCGTGCTTACCAGTTCCTGTGTCATGTCCAGATAGTTTAAATGGTGAGTGATGAGAATAACAATACAAAGAAAGTCACGGCCAGTGACAGCCCTATGTCAGCAGCATATGCTAACCCCAAGAAAAACAACAGCAAGCACTCCCCGGTTCACGTTTGTACCAAAAACTGGCGTTCAGGGGTATTTGTCATCATGGTAATTGAATATAAATCAGTTAGCCGCCTTTCATGTAAAGTAGCCGCTATGACGCGCTGCAGTACAGGAATGTGGATAACCCAGGATGTGGATAACTTTTGATATGGCCGTTTCACGATGGGTGGATTGGTTAACCGGCTGACTATCAGATTCCATTGCCAGAGTCCGCTTTTTATACTGAGGTATCTCCTATATTATATTATAGTACGCATTTTTAATATCCTCATATTATTTATACTTTTAATCTTAAAATAGTAATATTTTTTAGCTATACTACTTATGCCTATGAAACACTTTCTACAATTCCTGTCACCTATGGGGAGGGGCGAAAGAGGGGCTTTTTCAAACGTTAAAAATATGTCCGTCAGCTAGCAAATAGCGCCGCTGGTTTTATTTGTTGCAGACTATTCACGAAATCCCTATTGATGAAAAAGCTTCTAATACTATTATGCCTGTTGCTAGGCTGTGCATTCGGAATGGTGCAGGCCCAGACAGTGTATGTAAATGTACCGGACACGGTATGTATGTCCACCACCAACGCAACGGCCAATCAGTTGAAGTTTGCGAGTATGAATGCCCGGCTGACCGGTAACAATATTAGTGTTACCAAAAAGGCGGTCTGGCAAATCACAACCCCTAATAATACTGATGCTGACTATGAGGTACTCTATTCAGAGAACCCCGCTGCAGACAAGCCCTCCAAGCTCAATAACACCAACCTGCTGACTTTACAGTTCCTGATTCCTGGTACCTACACGTTTCGTGTTACTCAGGCATATAAAGGCGCTGACAGTGTGGAAAGGACTATCGTTACTACTAAGACGCTGATAGCAGAAAACTGTACTATCACAACCTGCGGCGACGGCTCTGCAACAATGGCGGGTTTTATTGAAGATTTTGGCTCAATGGCGGATGGCGTGAATCGCCGTCCTTATCCTGTTGATGGTGTTGTTAATTACACCTACCGTCCAAATGGGGATGTGCCTGAAGATCACTATATTATTACGCATAACCCCACCAACGCAAAGTCCAATTGGGCGAACAAGGCAGACCACACCGGCGGCTACCGCGGAGCAATGCTGGTCGCCAACTCCGCACTGGATCCGCGTCAGTTTTATACAAAGAATGTTACCGGACTCTGTGCCGGCTCAATATATAACTTCAGCGCATGGCTGCTGAATGTAAACACCGTCGCCTCTCTGGAAGGATGCGGTGATTACGGCTATGCCGGCGTAACGTTTAAAGTCGTTGACGCCAACAACCCGGCAAGGGTACTGAACGAGTTCAAGACTCGTTCCGTGTCGATGATGTTAGGCCCCCGCGGGCCAACCTGGCAGCGCTATGGTGGAACGCTGGTTGTTCCGGCCGACGTCACTGCCGTTAATGTATACGTTATTAATAATAAACCGGGAGGTTGTGGAAACGATATCGCCATTGACGATATCGAATTTGCTTATTGTAGCCCCAACATTATCTCCGAGATAGATGGCGACAGTGAAAGTCTGGCTGAAGTATTGTGTGAAGGCGCGCCTATTACCCTCTCTTCCAGCTATGCACCACTGGATTACTTCGTAGACCCCGTGTTTGAATGGCAGATGAGTGATGATGAAGGTAAAACCTGGTTGCCTGTACCATTCGGTACTATCTCAGCGAATAAACTGATCATTGGTGAAGGTGAACTCAAAGGTACCCGCAGCGTCGCCTCCGATTACCTCTTCCGTACCATCGTGTATGAGCGGGGCAGCGATCAGGCTACCTGTGCCTCTCCCTCCTCGGAAGTAAGGCTGACCATCCTGCCTATGCCAAACCTGACCCTTACCCGGAGCCAGGTATGTGAAGGCGCTGACGTTGAACTGGAAGCCTCCGGCGGATTTGACTCCTACGCCTGGAAAGACTTACCAGGACATTCAGGCACTACACGTAACATCGTAGTAGACAAAGACACTACTATTACCGTTATCGGTTATGTGAACTATGCTGACGGACATACCTGTCAGGATGAAAACAGTATCTTCATCAGTACTGTACGTTCTCCTTCAGTTGACGTATCCGTATCCAATCCTAGAATCTGCCTCGGCGAATCTGTTGACCTGAAGATCAACAGTGCGCTGGCTGGTTACAATATTCATTGGTACAGAGGTCCGGATGCCGGAGGTATTCTGGATCCGATGCCTGAATACGACGGCATGACTGACGTATCACAGCTACAGATCTCTGACCCGGCAGATACCGTATTTACGGTTATTGTAAGTGACCCCGGTAATGTCTGTGAAGTAAGATCTGCGCCGATCATTGTTAATACGTCCGGCTCTGTAACTACACAGCTTCGTCCTAATACCAAAATATTGTGTGCAAGCGCTAACCCAAGTGGTAACTTCACCATAGAGGTTGACAGGGTTCCTGGTGCAAGAGGTATCTGGGCGGTAGAAGAAATGTTCGGTCCTGCGGTAACTGATGACGTTGTAGACAACTATGTAAGGATTTTACAGCCAACTGCCGAGAGAACCAGGGTTACGATCAAAAAAGCAGGTGTATCTGTGGTATTGTCATGGACGCTGGCAAGTACTGCTAATCCGAACTGTGAGACCGTGGTGCTCGATACCCTCAGCCTGCTCACCGACCCTAGCTATTCATACGCTGGCCCGGATACTACGCAGTGTGGTACTGACAACATCTTTACTATGAATGCCAGCCGGCCGGCTCCTGAAACGGAAGCCTACGGTCCGGCGGCAGAAAGAGGCCAATGGAGACTGATCTCCGGCAACGCTACTATCGATAACGATACTGCTTATAATACCACCGTAACAGCACATGACCCTCAAGGCGATATCGTACTGACATGGACCATCACCAATCTCGGTGGATGTGTGGCCAACGTCGATGAGGTTGTCCTGCATAAGATAGGCAAACCTGTTATCAGACTGGCCAGCCCTGTTATTGCTTGCAGCAGCAAAGGCAGCTTCCTGCTCGATACTTTATCTACCAAGGGAACGCCGACCTTATATAGTATTACTACCGCTACGCCTGCTATGCCAGGATTTGTAGCAGTAACCGATCAGCCGCTGACATGGCCGCTAAGGGTCAATATTCCTGCAACTGCTCCTCCGGGTGTATATAACTTTAACCTGAGCTACAGAACTGCCAAGGCAGGATGTGACTCTACTGTACCATTTACGGTGAATGTAGCATCTGGCCCGACGCCAGCTACCAGCATCTCTTCCAGCACAGCCGGCGTTTGTGGTAACGGTACTGTAACGCTTCAGGTAAACGGCGGAAGCCTAGGTCTGCAGACTGACGGCGTGACGCCGAATGCAGTATGGGCGTGGTATGCCGGTGGCTGTGGAGCCGGCACCCGTATAGGTACCGGTGCAACCATCACCGTTCCATTAACTGCTGCCACTACCTTCTATGTAAGAGCAGAAAGTCTGGGCGCATGTGATACTACTGCCTGCGTAAGCACAACCGTGACCTTTACAGGTATGCCGGCCGCTATCAATGCCGGTCCGGATCAGGCTAAATGTAACAGTAGTGCCTTTGTAATGAATGCTACTCCTGCTGCTCCCGGCATCGGGGCATGGTCATTACCTGCGGGTGCTACCATCCCTGGGGGCCAGATTAACAATCCTGCTGCAACAATCACCGTCAACGCAGGTGATACCATCGCTGCCGTATGGCGCGTTACAAACGGTACCTGTGTGGTGACGGATACTGTTATATTAATTAACTACGCTCAGCCGACCCTCGCTGCTGCGGGTCCTGATATCAGACAATGCGGCAACAGGCTGTTTACCATGGCCGCCAATCCTGCGCTTGTAGGCAGAGGCGTATGGTCACTGCCTGCTGGTAGTACTGCTACCATTGCTGCCGGACAACAAAACAATCCTGCTGCCGTTATCGATGTACCGCAGGGTACTACGGTAACTGCTACCTGGACTGTTACCAATGGTCTGTGTACTTCTTCGGATGCTGTGGTACTGACTCATTCTGTACCGCCGACAACGGCAAATGCCGGTAACGATCAGGCACAGTGTGGTAATGACCGATTTACCATGAATGCAACCCCGGTAACTACGGGTACTGGTGTATGGACGCTGCCTGCCGGCACAAGGGCTACCATTACTGCCGGACAAACCAACAATCCTGCCGCGGTCATCACCGTTCCTGCCGGTACTACTGTTGTTGCTACCTGGACTACTACCAACGGAACCTGTACCTCTACAGATAATGTTACATTAAGTAATGGGTTAGGTGCAACTACCGCTGCTGCTGGTCCGGATATCTCACAATGTAATAATCCAAGATTTACGCTTGCTGCTAATGCGCCGGTTACCGGTGCTGGTAGCTGGACGGTTGTTTCCGCGCCTGCCGGCTTTACACTACCTGCCGGTATGCAGAATAACCCGGTTGCTACCATTACCATCCCCGCTGCCGCTATCGTTGTATTGCGCTGGACCATCTCTAATGGTGGCTGTTCTACTTCAGATGATGTAACGCTCACCAACAGTGTCGCTCCTAATCCGGCGGTTGCTGGCGATGATCAGTCAAAATGTAACATCGAAGATTTCACCCTGGCGGCTAACAGTGCTGCAGGTGGAACCGGCCGATGGACTGTAATTTCGCCTTCCACCTACGTATTCCCGCCAGCACAGGTGGCCAATCCGCTAGCGACTATCAGAATTGCTGCAGGCACCCGGTTGACGCTGACCTGGACTATCGCCAACGGCGGTTGTACTACCAGCGACACGATCGTGCTGACCAATAGTCAGTTACCTGCTGCTGCCGCTGCCGGTCCTGACCAGTCTCAATGTGCAGACCTTGATTTCATCATGGCTGCCAACAAACCAAATGTAACGGGCGCTATCGGCACATGGTCTGTAGTAAGTGGTCCTGCTACCATTGCTGCCGGACAGGCCAACATGGATACTGCCCATATTATATTACCATCAGGTACGACGGCTGTTTTACGCTGGACAATCTCCAACGGAACCTGTACAAGTGCTGATGATATCTCTTTAACAAGCATTCCTAGACCTACAACTGCTACTGCCGGTCCTGATCAGCAGCATTGCGAAAATGCGCTGTTCAATATGGCGGCCAATGCGCCGGTAACAGGTACTGCTGCCTGGAGCATCCCTGCGGGATCTGGTGTCAGCATAGCTGCGGGTGATATGAGCAATCCGAATGCGGTCATCACATTACCTGCAGGTAATACCGCTACTATCGCATGGGTGATCTCTAACAGTACCTGTAACTCGGTGGATAGTATCACACTGACTAACAGTGTGATGCCTAACAATGCTGACGCGGGCGACAGCCAGGTACATTGCGATGATCCTGATTTCATCATGAATGCCAACAACGCTGCTCCTGCAAGTGCTACCGGTACCTGGACGATTGTAAGCGGTACTGCGACCATCGTTAACATTCACAGTGCTACTACTGTGGTGAATGTACCGGCGGGTAGTACGGCCACGCTTCGCTGGACGATCTCCAACGGGGCATGTACTTCTACGCCTGATGATGTGGTGCTTACCAATCAGCCGGCCATCCAGGGTAATACTATTACTACTGACCAGGTATTGTGCGCCAGCGACGTTCCGGCTACGCTGTCGGGAGGTACCATCACTGGTGGTACTGGTAACTATACCTACCAGTGGCAGATGAGCACCACCAATGCAACGACCGGTTTTGTAAATGTAACCACTGGCACAGGCGGTACTACCCCTGACTATACGCCGACCAGCATTACCCGTAATACCTGGTTCAGACGGGTGGTAATGTCCGGTGCATGTACCGGTAATATCAGTAACGCTGTGATGCTGACGCTCATGAACATCCCGCCGGTAGTTATTTCCGTTCCTGATCCAATCACTGCTGATTGTGAAAACGGGGTTGATTACACTACCCGGTTCGGTACGCCGGTATTCAGCCACGCGCCATACGATAATGAACCGTTGACCATCACATATAATGATGTTACCAACGTTCTGAATACTTGTACGACGATCATTACCCGCACGTGGACTGCCACCGACCGTTGCGGCCTCAGTACGCAGGCACAACAGGTGATCACGGTAACGGATCAGACTGCGCCGAAGTTTACTTCCGCTGCTCCTGCTCACGTAACGGTAAGCTGTGACGCGATACCTTTACCGGTTAATCTGACGGCTACTGATAACTGCGCGGGCACCATGAATATTGCCCCAATTGAACAGCGACAGGATGGAAGCTGCCCAAGCAACTACCTCCTCGTACGCAGATGGGTGGCTACGGATGCCTGTGGCAATAACAGCGATACTTTAATGCAGATCATCACCGTAAGGGATATGACGCCGCCGGTATTCAATGGTATTGCTCCGGTGAATATCACTGTTGACTGCGACAAAGTCCCTGCCGGCGAAGTAATGACTGCTAATGATAACTGTACGCCTGGTATGATTACTGTGAATCCGGTAGACACCCGTAAGGCAATCTCCGGCAGTAAGTGTGCTGACAACTACCAGATTGTACGCACCTGGACGGCGACTGACCTTTGTGGTAACAGAACCGTATTAACCCAGACCATCACCGTACAGGATACAATTAAACCAAGATTCTCTGTTATCGTCCCTGCGGCCATAACTGTCAATTGTGACAGCATTCCTGGTGTAGACAACGTAACAGCTACTGATAACTGTACGGCTAATGTTACAGTAAGACTGACTGAATCCAGGCAGTCGCTGTCAACTTCCTGCCTGAGCAGCTATAAACTGACCCGTACCTGGACTGCCAGTGACGCCTGCGGTAACACCGCTACCATGCAACAGGTAGTCACCGTTCAGGATACGACCAGACCGGTATTCGCAGTACTGCCTCCGGCTGATACCACGGTTAGCTGTGATGCGGTTCCAACTGCTCCGACTAACCTCAGAGCCACCGACAATTGCGGTACCGTGAAGATCGGGTATACCCAGACCCGCGAAACGATCCAGGGTGGTTGCGCTGGTAACTACCGACTGATCCGTACCTGGACGGCGCGCGACCTTTGTAATAATACCACGGTAATGCGTCAGGTGATCACCGTTACAGATACTACCGGCCCGGTAATCGATCCTGCTCCGGCTGACGTAACGATCAGCTGTACAGATGCAGTACCGGTACCTGCTACTCTCTACGCGGTTGATAATTGTGATGTGAACTTCCCTAAACGGGTAGCCATGACACAGGATCCATTCGTAGTAGATAAATGTAACGGGTATACCATCACCAGAAGATGGAACATCTCAGATGCATGTGGTAACGCTGCTACTGAAAGAATCCAGACAATCACCGTTGAACCATGCCCTAAGCCGGAACTGGAAACGAATATGCCATCTAACTGTTCTTCCAATACCAGATTCGCGGTCATGCTGAAGAACAAGGTGACAAGACCTAAATTTGTACTGATCGGCGTAGTACCTGCTACAGCGGTAGCAACACCACTGACGCAAAGCAGCAACGTGTTCGACCTGAAAGGCGCTACACAGGCTACCTTCGCCGTTATTGACGGTGTTACCGGTTGCTCTTCCGACACGGTGACCTATGACCTCGACTACATACTGAAACCATTTGTTGAACTGGGCGATGATATCGCTGTATGTAACGGTGAATCAGTTACACTGGATGTAGGTGCTGCCAACGCAGGCTACAACATCCGCTGGTCAACCGGGGCGCTTACGCCAACTGTTACTGTCAATAATCCGGGTACTTATTCCGTAACAGTATCCAACGGTATCTGTACAACGGTAGACTCGATCAAACTGAGTGTAAACAATCCGCCGGTGATAGATATGAAAGATACTACCATCTGTGAAGGCACTACCCTGAGACTGGGGGCTGACATTCCTGGTGCTAGCTTCGTATGGTCTACCGGAGAAACTACACCGTTTATCGATGTATATATGGCCGGCCGTTATATGGTGGACGTCAGCCTGAACGGTTGTACTACCCATGATGAAATAGATGTAACAGTGGCTCCTGCTCCGGCAGTTGTACTGACACCTGATACGGAGATCTGCCCTGACGAAACTGTTATGCTGACAGTCGATCCTGATGGTGGCAGCGTAAGCTGGAACAATGGTGAAACCGGCAATTCTATTGTGGTATCAAGACCTGGTGATTACTGGGTGACTGTCACCCGCAACAGCTGCGTCATTACTGACACTGTAAAAGTTACACTGAAGTCACACCTCAATATCAACATCGGCCCTCAGCGCGAAATCTGTACAGGCGGCCTGGTAGTGCTTGATGCTACCAACACCGACGCAGTATCCTACCTGTGGAATGACGGTGATACCAATCCGGTGAAGGAAGTAAGCCAGCCAGGCAGATACACCGTTTCTGTAATGGACAGGTTCTGTTCTCAGATCACTATGGATAGTGTGGATGTGATCGTCTCCGGCATCCCTGCGTTTGACCTCGGCCGAGATACTACCCTCTGCCTTGACAATACGCTGGATCTAAAAGTAGAACCAGGTATAGGCAACCAGGTGCGCTGGCAGGATGGTAGCACGGCGAATACCTTTAAGGTAACCAGCACCGGCTACTATACCGTAACCATTTTTAATGATTGCGGATCTGCCACCGACCAGATAGCCGTTACGTTCAAACCTTGTGAGCCTGATCCGTCTATACCAACTGCCTTCACACCGAATGGCGATGGTAAGAATGACCTATTCAGACCAACGGTGAAAGGCCCGATGTACGAATACCAGTTACACATCTACAACCGCTGGGGTACACAGGTGTACTTCGGAAGAGACTCCAGGCTGGGCTGGGATGGCCGTTACCTCGGAGAGCTGGTAGAAAGTGGTAGCTACATCTGGGTGATGAGCTACAAGAACAAAGCCGGTAGTCCGGTAATCATCCTCAAAGGACAGGTTACGCTACTGAAATAAGAAGAAGTGTAAAGTAAAATAGGCAAGGCGTTCCGGTAATACCGGGGCGCCTTTTTTTATATTCCTTACCTTTACCCATTTTGCACAGGTATGGACAGCAGACAGCTTTGGAATGAACGATATACGAAAGGATTACCCTCACTGGAAACACCAGATCCCTTTTTTCTTACGATGTATGAAACATATGTTGGTCCGCAGTTCCCGACACCAGGACTCGCGCTGGATCTAGCGGCCGGAACCGGCAGGCATACCCGTCATCTGGCGGAAGCTGGCTGGAACGTCTGTGCGGTAGACATATCTGACGTGGCCATGGAGCAACTGAGTGCGGCATCGTCGGCATTACAGGTACAAACGGTCTGCGCCGACCTGTCTGGTTACACCTTACCGCCGGCAACCTATGACCTTATTGTTCTGTATTATCATTTTGACCGTAAGCTGTTCCCGGAGGTCATACAGGCCCTCAGGCCAGGTGGTATCCTCATTAGCAAACAGGCAGTAGGAAAACCGGCTAATCCTGCTGCCTTGCAGGAAAAGGAACTGCTACTGCTTACAACAGGACTGACATGTCTGAGCTATGGGGAAAGACCTGTGCGGGACAGGGGAGTGGCAGAATATGTGGGGAAACTCCTTACTGATTAACAATAAATCGTTCTGCTGCACCTACCGCTACCTTGCTGCATGTCATCCTCGCTATACCATCTTCTGCAGATAGATATGCTCCGTTACTGCCGCGTAGGGAAACCGTACCATCGCCGTTGCTGATCCATTCAAACTGTTCCCACGGACCGATCGCTGTACGGTTACAGATAACAGGTTGTGTGCCGTTTTCTGTACAAACATAATTACCCTGGTTGCGTAGTGCCACTTTACCATTACCTGCGTCAACGACGGTAAACTGTTCCCAGCTCTGAGCGGTGGTACGGTCACAGATCATAGGCTGGGTATTGCCCTCGCTGCACACATAGCGGTTATTAAAACCTTTTAAGGTAATCGTCTGTCCGATAGGTACAACTGTACCTCCTGGCATTGTTGGCGTAGGACGTACCGCTGTAAGTGCTATCTGTCCCTTTAACATGCGGCCACCATCTCCGGTAAGACGCAGGTAATAGTCTGCCGAACACGCCACTCCATCTTCATCCAACGTCCGGAAGCCGGAACCTGCCGGTATCTGGCTGCTGTTTTCTGCTGTCTTTGCAATCTGATTACCCTCATTATACTCATCAAACATGGAGATATAGATGCCCTGTACACCTAGCCTCACCATGTTATACAACTGCCGCCACATAAAGTCTCCGTGAGCGCGTTGTCCTTCCTGCAGGTCTCCTGGCAATACGCAGGGCTGGTAGTCTATACCGTTGGTATTGCAATAGCTCTGATCGGGGGTATTTACATTGGTATAGAAATGATCTGCATCATTTACTGTACTGATACGCCCAACCATCCAGGGAGACAGCATATTGAAGGCCTTGTAGGTGTTGATGAAACCAGGCTTGGAGTCGCTGTTCTCATTGCGCCAGTGGGTAGGCACACCACCAATTACATAACATCCCTGACTTTTAAACCAGTTGATCACATCCAGGCAGACAGCTGCGGACCATGGATGGTTATCATCATTAAATCCAAAGCCCCAGATGCAAACTACTGGCTTGCCATTCTGATAAGCATAAGCGGCTGACGAAGTATATGCCGACATTTTACTGGTCCAGTCAGTTTTGATCTCTGCCTGCATATTCGTCCATCCACTTACATCATACATAATGTAGAACTTACGGCCGTAAGCTTCTGCCGCTGTTTTTACCTTTGCTGTAATAGCATCTCTTACAGGACCTTCCTGCCCGTTAGGGTTAAAGCGTTGCAGTGCGGCAACATCAATATTATGTTGCTGCATCCAGCTGAAGTGGGTGCTGATGGTCTGGTCAGAAAAGGAAGAGAATAACCTGGCAGGCTGCCCATTGTTTAGTGCAGGCCATCCCGTAGTATAGGTGTTGGTATATTCCCTTACGTCAGGCCATGACTTAATGCCATTATTGGCTGCCGACGGCAGTTGCGCCCAATTCTGTGTCCAGTGCCACCAGGCATTAATAGGAGAGCCGTCTCCTGTACAGGCAAACCATCCCTGGTAACCTACTGTAATCTTTCCTACCACATCCCCGATAGGAGATGCCTTTGCATTTGCAGCAAGTTCATTTGTGTTGGAGAGTGTTACGGCATCGCCTGAAAGCGTCTGCCTCGTACATCCGTTAGCAAACAGCAGGCTGATTGCTACGAGTACGCAATGACTGATTTTCATAGTATGTATGTTTTGTTCGGATTTACCGGTAATGGATCCGCAGATGGAGGATTTAATACTGGTTAAACAAAGATTATGGTCTGTACGTGTACGCACAATGGTCTGAGCCGCACATTATTAACGGCGGGCAACAGCTGATTATTGTACTACAAAAATAAACAAATCCATTGCAGCTGAAACGCAGCAAGAACCGGGTTGAATACTGTTTTATGCACGGCTACTTTTGCGCTATCTAAATTGATTTACCATGCATATAATAGCAGAACCCTCCATTCTTTACTTCGGTACGCCCGTAGTACTGATCAGCACTGTTAACGAAGACAATACCTTCAATCTGGCACCTATGTCGTCTGTTTTCTGGCTGGGCTGGCGTTGTATGCTGGGTTTATCTGCCTTGTCCAAAACGACTGAAAACATACTGCGTAACCGGTCCTGTGTACTTAATCTGCCATCTGTAGCACAGGTACAATCAGTCAACCGGCTGGCCCGTACTACCGGCAGTAACCCTGTCCCTACGGGCAAGCAGCAAAAAGGTTACCGCTATGAGCCCGGTAAGTTTGAACTGGCAGATATGACGCCGCTGGCCGCAGAAACGGTTACCGCTCCCAGGGTACTGGAATGCCCCGTGCAACTGGAAGCAGTACTGGAAGGTACGTATGCGTTGGCGGCAGACAGTCCTGTGCAACGCGGCAAAATATTGACGCTGGAAATGAGGATTACCCGGGTATATCTCGAAGAAAGCATATTGATGGATGGCAGGAAAAACAAAATCGATCCGGATAAATGGCGTCCGCTGATCATGAGTTTCCAGGAGTACTACGGCCTGGGTGAAAAGCTGCACCCATCCGCCCTGGCAGAGATTCCTGAGTCAATGTATCAAACGCCGGACATTGAAAAAGCCAGGGTCTGACGCATTCCTTCACATTGATTTAACGTGGGATTAACATTGCCGCAACATGCGTGCTGGATATTGCGCCTCAAATCTATCAACACGTATGAAGCTTAATTCTCTGATGAGTCAAATCAGTCCGCTGGTGGCTGCGGTACTGATGGCTGGCTGTAGTAACAATGACAACCCTTCTACACCTCCTGAGACAGGACTGCCCATTAAGACACAATCTGTAACACCATCTCTGGTAAAGGCATTACCAGGTTTTGATAACCTGAAAATTTATCCGCTGATCAGCAGTGATGATACATTGTCCGGTTCTCCTGCCTTCAGATATGGCGCGCAACCTGACGGTGCAGGCATGATTAAAAACCCTAATGGTGATGGTTATGTAATGATCACCAATCACGAGATCCTCTTCTCTGTTTCCCGTGTCTTCCTCGACAAAGAACTGAAACCTGTAAAAGGCGAGTATATCGTAGATGCACAGGGTGGTAGTATGCGCCTCTGCTCCGCCACCATGGCCGATCCTGCAGAACATGGCTTTGGCCCGATGTTCCTCACAGCAGGTGAGACAGATGGCGAATCAATGATTCATGCCATTGATCCAATGGGATCAGCTGACCTTAAAAAGACAAACCGTACAGTACCGGCATTAGGTAAATGCAGTGCAGAAAACGCAGTGCCATTATCTAAAAATGCATTTCCAGGTAAAACCGCCATCTTCATCGGCGAAGATGAAAGCAGCCGCCAGGGCTTAGGTCAGGTAAACCTGTACCTGTCTGACGTAGTTGGCGACTTGTCAAAAGGTAAACTGTATATGCTGCGTCGTGTAGACCAGAATATCGTCGAGACAGATATGGAAGTTGGTAAAGCGTACGATGTGGAGTTTGTGGCTTACGAAGATGTAGCTACCAGCACCGGCGCTGAACTGGCTGCCCAGACAGTCGCGCAGAAAGCTATCCAGTTTGCTCGTGTGGAAGACCTGGATTATGGTAAAGGTTCTGTTGAAAATAATCGTAAACTGTACTTCACTGCTACCGGTGTAAGCCAGTCAGACAAGAAGACGCCTGTTGCGGGTTTGACCATGTGGGGCCGCCTGTATGAACTGGTACTGGATGCTTCCAATCCGCTGAAAGGAAAGCTGACGCCGCTGGTTGACGGTAACGTTGATCCGGGTAACAGCCTGGTGAATCCAGATAACGTATGCGTTACCCAAAACTTTGTATACGTGCAGGAAGATGGCGATTCTTACTATGCAGATAACAAACATGACGGTCGCATCTGGCAGTACAACATCGCTACAAAGGCGCTGAAGCCTATGCTGGAAATGGATCACCGCCGTAACGATGCTACTTTCAACGCCAAATATAACCCAGGTAACGATACCCGCCTGGGTTCATGGGAATATGGTGCAATGTATGACATTTCCGACCTGGTTGGTAAGCCCAATACATTCGTGGTAAATATCCACCCGCACACCTGGACAGACAGCAAATTTGTGAACGCTGACGGTAGTGGACTCACTACGAATAAAGAAGGCGGTCAGACAGTGATCATCACTGGTATTGAAAAATAATCATCTGGCTTCATGGCCTTTATAAAAAGTTTCCCTCTTCACGGAGGGAAACTTTTCCTATTACATCCGCGTATGCACATGAGGAAATTCGTGTTTTTAGCCGCCGCCAGCATCTTTACCTGGCTGGCATGTACCAACAGACAATCATCCATAGCTACTCTCGACAACACTATCCACAACTGGTTAACACTGCATCTTGACTCACTGGAGGCAGAGGCGGAACACCTGCAGGCACTGGTCGCTGCGCGTGCGCCAGAGCCGGAACTGAAAACAGTCTTCAGGGACTGCAGGCGGCTGTATAAACAGTTGGAATGGTTCAGCGCCTATTATGCCCCCGCTACGTCCCGCCAACTGAACGGGCCGCCACTACCTGAAATAGAAGTAGAAGAAAACAAAGCTTCCGATCCTGCAGGGCTGCAGGTCATCGAAGAACTGTTATTCCCCTATGATACTAGCTTGCACAAAGCGCTGCAGAAAGAAGCCAAAGGGCTTGTTTCCAGCCTCATTCCCTTAAGACATACCGTAGAGAATACCCGTTTTGATACTGCCCATGTTTTTGATGCCTGTAAAATGGAGGTGTTCCGCACCGCAACGCAGGGAATTACCGGCTTTGATACGCCTTTGTCGGGATGGGGGCTGACAGAGACAGGCGTAGCTTTGCAGGCAGTAAGGGATGTGATGCAGCTGACCGGTGCGCCCGACAGTCTGCTGCTGCGTTTCGACAGCACCATTGCAGCGACCGGAAAGGTTGCGCCTGACGGCGGATTTGACTACGCCCAATTACTGGTGTCGCACCTGAATCCATTATCCGCTGCGATGACCGACTGGTTCTATGCGGAAGGGCTGCAACCAATCAAATATCCGCAGGCATTAAAAAATACCGCACGTACATTGTTTGACAGCGGCGCATTCAATACAGCTTACTTCGTGCATAATGCTGATGCCGCACCGACGCCTGACAAGGTAGCTTTAGGTGAGATGCTGTTTTACGATAACAGGCTGGCCGGTAATGGCCGGCGTAACTGTAGCAGTTGTCATGTGCCGGAGAAAGCGTTCACTGACGGATTGCCTAAAAACGTTTCCCTGGACGGAGGGGCCACCGTACTGCGTAATACACCGACTTTATTATATGCCGGCCTGCAACAGGCGCAGTTTTACGATATGCGTTCGCCTACGCTGGAGAACCAGGTACTGGATGTATTGCATAACGAAGCCGAGATGCATTCTTCGCCAGAGCGGGTATCTGCCTGGCTGAATCAGGACACTGCCCTGAAATCGCGATTTAAAGGCGCATTTCCCGACATGCAGGATTCTATACTACCGAGGCATGTCATGCGGGCGATCGCAGCTTATATAAGAGAATTACACCCTTTCCGTTCAGATTTCGACCGGTATATGCGGGGTGAGCAGACGGCGCTGACGGCTCAGCAGAAAAAGGGACTGAACCTGTTCATTGGGAAAGCCCGTTGTGCCACCTGTCACTTTATGCCACTGTTCAATGGTACAGCTGCACCTTCATTTGCCACTACTGAGTCAGAAGTGCTGGGTGTATTGAAAGCTCCGGGTGCGAAAGAACTGGATCCGGATATGGGAAGGTATATCCATACTAAACTGGATGAGTTGAAGTATGCATTTAAAACGCCCACGCTGCGTAATATCAGCCTGACTGCTCCGTACATGCACAATGGGGCTTATCGTACGCTGGAGGAAGTCATGGAGTTCTATAACAAAGGCGGCGCTGCCGGCTATGGCATTGTGGTACCCGGACAGACGTTATCTGCTGACTCTTTACAGTTGTCATCGGCAGAGATAGCAGCTGTTATTGATTTTATGGGCGCGTTAACGGATCGTTAATTGAGGACAGGATATATTAAGAAAGATGATATAAAAGAAAGAGCCCTGAGAACAGGGCTACACCAGATAAATTAACGTAAACAGATCCTTTAATTTCTTTATATCCCTGTTAGTATTTATCTATGATAAGTTTGAAGGTCTATCTGTAAATGCACGTGCAAAGGTAGACCTTCTTCATATGTCAGCATATCACCTAAAACGGGGAGGCGCGGGTAGTGATCATCACACCAGACCCTGATGTATAGCCAGCGCCACAGCCTCTGTGAGAGAGGCTACATGTAGCTTCTCGTAGATCTTTTTTACGTGACTACGCACCGTTTCATAGCTGATGTTCAGTTCACTGCTGACCATCTTATAACTCATGCCATTGACGATACACGTCAGTACTTCTTTCTCACGGGCGGTAAGATTATAGTTATCGATGTTCCTTTCGGGTTTCAGCATCACACTACGTTGCAGCAGGTTAAGTACACGACGGGCAATAGAAGGGCTCATAGGCGAGCCGCCTGTCTGTAGTTCCTGTATTGCGCTGATCAGCCTTGTACTCAGATGATCTTTCAGTATATAACCGGATGCACCGGCACAGATAGAATCAAACACCCTGTCATCATCTTCAAATACGGTCTGTATCAGTATCTGAACATGTGGTACTTCTTTTTTCAGCAGTCTGATGGCTTCAATCCCACTTGTTTCGGGCATGTCAATATCAATCAGCACAATGTCCGGTGCAGACGCCAGCACATCATTCACACAATTGCTGGTGTCACTATATACGCCGGTCACCTCTATGGAAGGCGCAGTACGCAGTATTTTCGTGATACTGTTGCGAAAGCGTTTATTGTTGTCAAATATGGCAACGCGTATAATCATGTTTCGTTTTTTAGCTGTTACCCTGGTTGAGAGGTAACAGGACAGTCTGGTTTTAAATGTGTCCCCCTTTTTGAAGCGTACCATAAGCCGGTGCTGCACAATACAGGCAGTACCGGGGGATCGTGTATACACAATCGTGGTGATTCAGGTCAGTTGCCGTACCAAACCATGCGCGTCGCTGTTGCGCTCTATCAGGCAGCACGCGATATTGCGAAAGCGCCTATTTTCAGTTCCTGAGGTAATGAAATATAGCGGCTATTGCTGTGCTCTAATGGTTTGGGTTAACATGATCATTTTTACCGGCTAATGGTAAGTTTTTCTCATGATATGTTTTTTCTCTGCTGACTTTGTTGCCAATCCAAAAATAAGTGTTTAATAATATTAATTTGCAACTCGATATTCATTTTTTGAGTAACCGAAGTTAATTTCTTATACGTGTTATCACGCAGGCTTTTGATGACGCTGTAGCAGAAACGGATTCGCACGTATAATTGTTACACAGAATCGTTTAATATTGAGTAGAAATTAAAAACGGCCATGAGTAATATCCTGATAGTAACACTGGAAATGGAGGAGGTGTATCAACGACACTTTAATGATTTACGTCAGCAGTATTTCCCTGCACATGCCAACTACCTTGATGCTCATATCACGTTATTCCATCACCTTCCTGCCGACGTGCCTGAAGTCACAGCGACACTGGCAACAGCTGCGCAACGCGCTGCATTTACATTGAAAGTAGCAGGTGTTGTACATTTTGGAAATGGGGTGGCCTACCGGCTTGAATCGCCCGAATTGCAGGCTTTACATCATGCTTTACAACAGGCGTTTGAACCATGGCTGATCCGCCAGGACAAGCAGTCCTTACGTCCGCATATTACCGTGCAGAACAAAGTAACGGCTTTCAAGGCACAACAGTTACACGAGCACTTATCGGCCAGCTTTGTTCCTTTTGAGATGCAGGCAACGGGTTTGAAAACATGGAGATACCTGCATGGTCCCTGGAAAGCGGAAAAAGTATGGCCGTTTTCAGATATCACGGCCTCAGAAGGCGTGTAGTGGATATCGCCGGGGAAGAGGCGCGGAGTTGGTAGAGGACATAAAAAAGATCTTACGGTCATCGCACGAATTATTCGCGGGATGACCGTAAGATCCTATAAGTAAAAGTAAATTGAAAGGCTTCTCCTGTTCAGGTAGTACAAGCGACGAACTAGCGACGACCTAGCGACGAACAAGAGGTGGACTTGAACAGTTCCTGTCTGGTTGCAACGTCTGTTGATTCGTATAATACTTTGCTGTATTATGATGGCTCGTCTATATTTGAGCATCCATTCTTTATAGCATTAATATATTGACCTTCAGATGGCTCGTACTGCAATTTAACCATTACTGGTTAATTTCCTTCCTCTTTCGCCAGGTAATTGTCGATGGCCATACCAATTTCTTTGGTCTCCGGCGTCTCATTATCTGTACCGTCTTCGAACCAGTGGTTAGCTCCTTCATTATCCTGTTTCAGGAACAATACGATTGTCTTACCAGGTAACTGCACTTTAAAACGACGTTTATCTGCCTGTTCTACCGTTAACTGGTCGTTGTTGTGATCAATGGTGAAAGTACTCATGTGGATTAGTTTTATGATGAGTGGTACAATCATTATGCCTGAATCATACTACTGTTCTAAGGGGGATGTATATTTGCCGCATATCTAAACAAGACTTATGACCAGGATCTTCCTCGCACTGACACTGCTGCTGGGGTACGCCGGTACGGCTTCAGCACAGGAGCTGTACATGCCCCGCAACATTAAAAAAGCCTATACCAATCAGACAAGAAACAGGAACGGAATGCCGGGCGCGCGCTACTGGCAGAACAAAGGCCGCTATGACATACAACTGAAGGTTAACGCACCTTCCGGCGTCGTATATGGCCAGGAAAATATCCGTTATATCAACAATAGTCCGGATACGTTAAAAAGCCTGGTGATCCGCCTGCTCTGTAATCTGCACAAAGTAAATGCGCCACGGTCCGGTTATGTCAGCAGAGATTTCCTGACGGAAGGCGTAACCATAGATACCTTCCTGGTGAATGGCGCGGAGGTGAATTTTGATAATGATATAGGTACTGTGGGCGCTGTAAAATTGCCTGAGCCGCTCAATGCAAAGGATAGTATTGACCTGCATGTGAGCTGGCACTATACCCTGTCAGAACAGAGTGGCAGAGAAGGTAAGATAGACAGTACCACTTTCTTCCTGGCTTACGCCTACCCGAGAGTATCCGTGTATGACGACTACAACGGCTGGGACGTAATAGAGCACATGGACCGGGTAGAATTTTACAGTGACTTTAATGATTACAACGTCGCTGTTACCGTTCCTAAAAACTATGTGGTATGGGGTACCGGTGTACTGCAGAATGCAGGGGAAGTGTTACAGCCTGCTATTGCAAAACGCCTGAAGGACTCCTATACGGCTGATAAGGTAATGCATGTCGCCACGAAAGAGGAGATGAGTGGCGGACAGGTAACACAGCAAAAAGACTGGAATACCTGGAAGTTTACCGCTGCAGATATCGCAGATGTCACCTTTGGTACCAGCAATCATTATGTATGGGATGCCGCCAGTGTGGTGGTAGATAGTAGTACCGGAAGACGCTCCAGTGTTCAGGCCGCTTACGATCATAGTGCCGCCGACTTTCATCATTCTGTGGATTTTTCCCGCTATGCGCTGGACTGGTTCTCCCGCAACTGGCCGGGTATACCTTATCCGTTCCCTACCATGACCGCCTTCCAGGGCTTTGCAGACATGGAATACCCGATGATGGTGAATGATGCAACAGTAGGAGATGAGTTAGGCTTCGCACAGCTGGTGCAGGACCACGAGATTGCACACACGTATTTTCCCTTTTATATGGGTATCAACGAAAGCCGCTACGCATTTATGGACGAGGGCTGGGCAACCACCTTTGAATACCTGATCGGTATTGCCGAAAAGGGTAAAGAGGCGGCCGATAAGTTCTATCAGCTGTTCCGCGTGAGAAGTTATATCAACGACCCTTCCGGAGAGGAAGATCAGCCTATCATCTCACAATCGCACCAGGTAAGTGGGGCTGGTTATGGGAATAATGCTTACGGCAAACCTTCCCTGGCCTACCTGGCACTGAAAGACCTGCTGGGTGATCAGGTGTTCCGCAAATCACTGCATGCTTATATGAATGCCTGGCATGGAAAACATCCTATGCCCTGGGATTTCTTTAACATTTTCAATACAGCTTCCGGTCAGAATCTGAACTGGTTCTGGAATAACTGGTTCTTCAGCAACAACTACATCGATCTTCAGCTGGCAGATGTAAAGACCAAAGGCAACACGGCTGAGTTGACAATCATCAACAACGGAGGCTTTGCTATTCCGTTTGATGTCGTGATCACCGCCGCAGATGGCAGCATCAGCAAGATACATCAGACACCAGCTGTGTGGAAGGATGGAAATAAGAAGATTACGGTGAATGTACCGGCAGCAAAGAATCTGGCAGCAGTACAATTGGACGGTGTAATCTATATGGATTATACGCCGGCAGACAACAAATGGAAGAAATAATGCCCTGTCAGCCTCTTGAAGACTGATAAACTTTAGGCGTAGTGCCTTCCAGCTTCCGGAATACCCGGATAAAATAATTTACATCTGTAAAGCCGCAGAGCTTACTCACATCGTAGATGGAGCTTTGCGGCTTTACTAACAGCTCTTTTGCCAGTTTAATGCGCTCTTTATTGACGTATTCCACCGGTGTAATCCCAAACTGTTCCCTGAACCATTTGAAGAAGAGATTTCTGCTTAAATAAGCCTTTCTGCTCAGCGCATCCACCTGTATCTTCTCTGTGAGGTGCTCTTTGATATAGTTCAGTACAAAACTCAGTCGGTTACCATTGGCATCAGTAACACTGTTTTCAATGGCTTGCCCCAGTTGCTGGCTTTGGAGTAGGCGGATGAGGAGTTCTTTTAGTTGCAGATCTGCATATATATTCTTGGATTTATCCTGGCTGGTGCAGATGCGTATCAGTTTATTGATGAGTTCTGTGATCTCATGGTTATTCTCGAAATGATACTGCTGGAAGGAGAGCCGCCAGTTCTGGTGGCCGTCTCCACTGTTGTAGTAACTATTGAGGTAGTCTACCGTTTCCCGTATATAAGTCTCATCAATGGCCAGCGCAATGCACTGTGTGGGATTGTCAGCAGTGGCCTCCGGGAAGTCGATAATCATTCTTTCCTGCGGAGATACAATAACCGTCTCACCGGGCAGGTAGTCAAAGGAGGGTTTATCGGAGAGGTGCATGACCTTTTTCCCTCTGATCATACTGGTGATCACGAGGTCATTAAAGGTAAGCGGAACCTGGTAGGCCTGCTCGTAACTCTCAAAGATATTGAGTTCACAATTGCGGAGATTGAACACGCGTCTGTTCTCGACTAACGTCTGTAGCTCACGTGGAACTGTGAGGTCTATCTCTTGCAAATAATTCTTTATCTGCATACGAGTAATCAGTTTGCTTTCATTAAGTTAACCAAAATTCCCCCGTTCTCAAAATTAAGGTACGATCGTGCTATAAATAAGTACAAAAATATCCGCGTCTTGTGCTGAGATCATGACCTTAGCAGTATTATTCACGTTAAACCAAATTCCACTATTATGAGCATTGCTACATCTGCTGCTCCAGCTTCTACGCTGGCAGCACGCCCTCAATTCAAGTCCAGGTATGACCATTTCATCAACGGTGAATGGACGCCACCTTCAGGAGGCGAATACTTTGATAACATATCTCCGATAGATGGTAAGGCGTTTACACAGGCTGCACGGGGAAACGCGGCGGATATTGACAAGGCGATTGAGGCTGCACAAGCTGCCTTTGAGTCCTGGAGTAAAACAGCCGCTTCCTACCGTAGTAACCTGCTGCTGAAGATTGCACAGATTGTGGAAGATAATCTGGACAACCTTGCCGTTGTCGAGACAATCGATAATGGTAAGCCGCTACGTGAAACCAAAGCCGCCGATCTGCCATTGGTAGTAGATCACTTCCGGTATTTTGCAGGCGTGATCCGCAGTGAAGAAGGTACGATCAGTGAACATGATGAGCATACAGTGAGTATTAACCTGCATGAACCTATCGGTGTGGTAGGGCAGATCATCCCCTGGAACTTTCCATTGCTGATGGCCGCCTGGAAGATCGCTCCTGCATTGGCAGCAGGATGCTGTGTAGTGGTAAAACCGGCAGAGCAGACGCCCACTAGTATCATGGTGCTGATGGAGCTGATCGGACATGTATTGCCGAAAGGTGTATTAAATATTGTTACAGGTTTTGGTGTGGAAGCAGGCAAACCCCTGGCTTCTTCGCCTAAAGTACAGAAAGTGGCCTTCACCGGAGAAACAACTACCGGCAGGCTTATTATGCAGTATGCTTCTGAAAACCTGATTCCGGTGACCATGGAGCTGGGTGGTAAGAGTCCGAACATCTTCTTCGAGAGCGTTGGCGATGCTGACGATGACTTTTTTGATAAAGCGGTAGAGGGAGCAGTGTTATTTGCCCTGAACCAGGGAGAAGTATGTACCTGTCCCAGCCGTATCCTTGTGCATGAAAATATCTATCAGCGTTTCATCGACCGTGTTATTCAGCGTACCAAAGCTATCAAGATGGGCAATCCGCTGGACGCGACAGTCATGATGGGGGCACAGGCATCTGAAGACCAATACCAGAAGATCCTGAGTTACCTGGATATTGGTAAGCAGGAAGGAGCGCAGGTATTATGCGGCGGAGAAGCTTACCATCAGAACAGTGGCCTGGAGCATGGCTATTATGTACAGCCTACTTTGCTAAAAGGCCATAACAAAATGAGGGTTTTCCAGGAAGAAATTTTTGGTCCGGTGGCCTGCGTCACCACATTTAAAACAACTGAAGAAGCAATCGAGATTGCCAATGACACGCTTTATGGCCTGGGCGCAGGCGTGTGGACAAGAGACGCCCATGAACTGTATCAGGTGCCGCGTGCCATTAAAGCGGGCAGGGTATGGGTGAATTGCTACCATGCCTATCCGGCCCATGCACCTTTTGGTGGTTATAAGAAATCAGGTTTTGGAAGGGAAACACACAAGATGATGTTGAATCACTACCGGCAAACGAAGAATATGCTGATTTCCTACGGAAAGCAGAAACTTGGTTTCTTCTGATAGCGGGATCGACGGTTGCGGTTATCACAAATGCTCATTTTGCCCATTGCCCTCACAGGGTGCTGTTTCCCTGGTGTACAGTAAGTGGAGGTTACATACAAATATTCTTATGGATCGAATAGTAGCGACGCCCGAAGCCATATCCTTGATTAACAAGCTCCGTCACACACACGGCCCCCTGATGTTTCACCAGAGCGGGGGCTGTTGTGATGGATCTCAACCTATGTGTTTCCCTGAAGGGGAATTTAAGGTTGGCGCTTCAGATGTTTGTCTGGGGGAGGTAGACGGCTGTAAATTTTACATGAGTAACGACCAGTTTGCGTACTGGAAACATACGCAACTGATACTGGATGTGATTAAGGGACGGGGAAGCAGTTTTTCCCTGGAGATACCCCTGGGCGTCAGATTTCACATCCGCTCCCGGATATTCTCAGAGGAAGAACTGAAGGCGCTGGAACAGCAACAATGAAAGGTCGGGAATGAGGAATAAGGAGGTGTTCCCCTGGGTAATAGCTATCTATCCCTGAAATACAGCTATTTGTATTTCAGGGATAAACAGCTATTTGAGATAGTGAGCCGCACTACCTTCATTCCTTATTCCCGGTTCTTATCAGCGTCCGGGTATCTTTTCAAATCTGATACTCTTCAGTTCCATCCCACCATTTTCTACGACTACTTTCATTACCTGCGACCCTTTCTGCAGTGGAATGTTGTTAATGGTATAGGTTTGCCAGGTCTGAGTACTGTTGTCTTTTGCCGGTGTAACAGTCACTTTCCCGATTGGTTTACCGCCTATGCTTAGTGCCAGTTTGCCGGCCGTTTTTCCAGGTGCCGCGATAACTGAGATGTTGTATTGGCCTTTCAGCAGGATGTTGGTAGTATATTGCAGCCATTCTCCGGTAGCAATATCCGTCACGAAATAGCTATCCGTTTCATTAGGATCAGCTTTAATATCGACACCATCATTGCGGTAAACCCTGCCGCTGTTGCCACCTGTCCATTTAGGATTAGAGATGCGGTAGTTAGCGGTGTCTGTATCGAAGTATGCCGCCCGTAACGCGCCGAGGTCATAATCGACAGCTTTGATTTCGCCTTTATTGTTGATCAGGTTAGGTTTAAAAGGGAGTGTTTTGTTACTGAACGGCTGGCGGATCATGGCGTCAATCACATCACGATGAAGGATATTACGCCTGATATTAGTGGCAAGGGCTACTTCCATCAGTCCGTCGAAGGCCACGTCAGCAGTGGGAGCACTGCCTTTACCACTGATATAATCGATCACCCGCATATATTTGTCATTGGCAGGGATCTCCAGTGGGTTGTTAGCACCTAATTTCTTAAGGGGCCACCAGGACCATCCGATATTGTTTTTCTCAAACAGCCGGATAGCTTCCGTGAACCAGACGTTTGAGTTTTCCCCGGTTTCACCCAGCCATACGGGAATGTTGTAGCGCTGCCGGAAGTCCAGGATGTGCTGTATGGATTTAGTGTCATTCAGGTTCCAGTACTTATGGAAGCTAAGCACCATGTTTTTATCCCAGGGCGGCAGTATGCCGTTGTAGTTGTTACCCCAGCCGTTGCCTTCAATGATGATGATATGACGGGTATCTACCTCTCGGATCGCCTTGGTAATCTCCTGCATCAGGCGCTTCAGGGGAACGTTGTTTTGTTCTTTAAGACCGTTTTTATCTCCTTCGGGGTCTTCAAAGCCATAGTTAGGCTCATTGATGATATCGTAAGCGCCTATATAGGGTTCATCTTTATAACGGTCGGCCAGTTTCCGCCAGAGAGCGATTGTTTTCTGCTGGTCTGCTTCATTTTCCCAGAGGGAAGGTTTGGTCCCGTCCCGGTCTGAGATGTTGAGGTCATTGCCTTGTCCGCCGGGTGCAGCGTGGAGGTCCAATATGAGATACAGGCCATTAGCCTTACACCAGGCCAGGAGGCTGTCAGTCATTGCAAACCCTTTTTCCAGCCAGGTGTTTTGTCCGGCAACAGGCTCTTTATCTGACGGCAACGTATACAGATTAAAGTGCATGGGCAAACGAACAGAGTTGAAGCCCCATGCCTTCATAGAGTCGATGTCTGCTTTGGTAGTGTGGTTATCCAGCCAGGCGTTGTAAAATTCGGCTGTCTTAGCGGTTCCAACCAGACTTTCGATGCCCGCGCGGATTTTATGTTGTTGTCCGGCACCGTTTACGCGCAACATATAGCCTTCCTGCAGCATCCAGCCACCTAATCCGATACCCCTCAATAGTACATTTTCACCTTTTTCATTAACGATCTTCGGGCCTTTGGCAGAGAGGAAGCCCTGGCACCAGCCGTGTAATGGAAGTAGAGCCATGGACGATAGGAGTAATAACGTGCTGCTTTTAAATAGTTTCATAACAATGAGTTAAACAAAGTTGAAGAGCAGGTAAAATAGGCATTTAGATGAATATATGAAAGTCGTTTAATGCGCAGGCAGCCGGCGTTCCAGTACCCACCCGACGGCAAGCGCCAGAATACATCCGGCCAGGTAGCAGATGCAGTCGCTAAGGGCGAAGTCAAATCCGAGGATCAGGCCGAAGGGGAAGGTATGTCTGAGGGCTACTATCCAAGGGGCTTTGTATAGTTGCAACAGCTCTATAACGATACAGCCCAGGTAGCAGATCACACCGATCTTCAGTAATTCAGTAGCGGGGAAAAGGAAACGAAGGAGGAAGAAGAGGCAGGCGGCATATAATACATCACCACCGTATATACTGACAATTGACGGAAAATAGTGGGTGTAGCGCCTGGTAGCGAGACCGAGGGGAATAGTGAGGAGGAACAGGATGAAATAGAGGATAGTCTTCGTGGTTTTGGCAGGGATCATAGTCAAATATAACAAAGATTGTGGGGTTTCAGCTTATGGGCAGGTGTAGAGGTGATGGGCGGTGCGGAGGAGGAGTTGGTAGGGGAATTTGTTAGAGGGAGGGCTATAAGTTTGATTTCTGCCCAGGTGATAGAAGGAGTTGCAACATGTTGTTTCCGGGAGGTGGTGTTAAAGTAATAGGTGTTAGCGAACTTTAGTGCTGGTTGCAAGGCTGATAATGTTCGAGGGCGATATAGCTGATTGGGTGCGAGTAAGGCAGTTGGAGGTAGAGGATATTGCCGGGGTGATAGACAGGTAAGCATGTATTGTTGTCCTTTGGTTACATAGGTATATGGAAATGGATGTCCGCGAGCGTGTCAGGACATGTTGAGTATTTTCCTGCTGTATGCAATATTTAATGGCCTGATTCGTCTGATAAGGCGTATAATATAGTATATTGTTAATAATGAAAATCAACGCTATAATTACAGGATCCACTGGTATGGTGGGCGAGGGTGTATTACTGGAGTGCCTTGCGAGTGATAAGGTAGCATCCGTATTAGTAATCAATCGCAAGCCATGCGGGGTGGTACATTCAAAGTTAAAAGAGATCATTCACCGGGATTTTGAGGATATTGAACCCATCAGGAGCCAGTTGGCAGGGTATAATGCCTGCTATTTCTGTCTTGGAGTATCGTCAGTTGGAATGAATAAGGATACCTATTACCGGCTGACGTACACATTGACGATGCATGTAGCGGGCGTGCTTAGCGAGGAGAACCCTGACATGACATTTTGTTATGTGTCAGGCGGCGGAACAGATACAAGCGAGAGTGGCCGTCTGCATTGGGCGAGAGTAAAAGGGAAGACAGAGAATGATCTGATGCAGTTACCGTTTAAGGCCGTATATGCGTTCAGGCCGGGATTTATCAGGAAGGTAGAAGGGCAGCGGCATGTACATGCGTTTTATAAGTATATCAATTGGATGTTCCCGTTAGGGAGGCGGCTTTTTCCTGGAGGTTTTTGTACTATGAAAGAGTTGGCGCAGGCTATGATACATGTAACATTGCAGGGATACGCGCGACAGGTGCTGGAAGGTAAGGACATTATTGCTGCTGGTAGGACGGTATAAGTGGTGCGGTGATCATAAGGGGACATTGCGAGGATGCGCGGCAGGCGTTGCAGGGGCAGGATATTATTGCTGCTGGTAGGACGGAATAAGTGGTGCGGTGATAATGATATGACATTGCAAGTATGCATGGCAGGCGTAGGATGGGCAGGATATTATTGGTGCTGGTTAGGACTATATAAATAGTGCGGTGATAATGATGGAAGATGTCTACGATGCATGTGGTATTGCGAGGATGCGCGGCAGGCGTTGCAGGGGCAGGATATTATTGCTGCTGGTAGGACTATATAGGTAGTGTGGTGATAATGATATGACATTGCAAGTATGCATGGCAGGCGTAGGATGGGCAGGATATTATTGGTGCTGGTTAGGACTATATAAATAGTGCGGTGATAAAAATGGGAGGCGGCCTGTGATGTATGTAATATTGGGTGGATGCGCGGCAGATGTTGGATGGGCAGGACATTATTGCTGCTGACTCTTTAAGTAGTGCGGTGATAAAAATGGGAGGCAGCCTGTGACTGTATTTTTATTGTTGGCAATACTTTATCAGGCAACTATCTACAATGCAGTCTTGGGCGGGTAGCGATCTTGAAATGCCTTCACAAGCATCTTTTCATCTCGTGTTATTATACCTCTAGGTCAGTAGTTTAAATAAATTTTAGTGGGTGCGAGTACTATGTACTGTATAACTCAATAGTGTTTCCGTCCATGATGCGGGATATTGATTGGTGTTTTTAATTTTGTTAACTTTGCATTAACCGTTTACTTCAAAGGATTGTTTAATTTTGTACTGTTATAAACCATTGATTTGTTACCATGACGACACCACATCATTACTTATAAGGTTAATCCGGTTTCAGATTGTTTTAATTTATTGTTAGTATAAATCTGCTCCTAATGCGGTTTTGTACCAGTAGTTGTTTACCTGTCTCGCGGCTGTTGGGTGCGATATTGGTTGTTTATAGTTTATCCATTCTGCAGGGCATGGAGTGCTTTTAAAACAGCGGTAGCTTGTTAACAAAAAAGCGTTTATCGCTTGTGACTGTACTGCCTGCGATATTAGTTGTTTGTCGTCTGACTGTTTTTGCAGGGCTTGGGTTGTTTTTGAATGCCGTCGTGTGCTTAGGGGAACGGAGCTTCATTACTTGCCTTCATCCTGCGTGCAATGTTAGTATTTATTGCCTAAATTTTTTTGCAGGCTATGAGATGCTTTCAAAGTACCGTCGGGTGGTTATTGAGCCATCTTAATTGCTTCTTATTACCGTGAAGTTTATATGGCTTGCGAGGAATGCCCCTATGCTCTTCCAGTAGAGAGCAATTAAATGAACTTCTGGCATTCCATGGTAGAGGACAGACGTATATGCTTTTAGCGATATGTTATGTCTCCAGTATACGATGCACTTTTTTATCTGGAGTTGAGGAATGGCGCTAGCCACGCTCAAGCTCACTTGATTGATGTGTAAAAAGGTAATGACGGGCGGCATAGATGCACCAGATCATGTGGTGTGTTAGCCAGGGTATGAAGTCAGCCAGTAACTGTTGAACTGCAGGCTACGAGAGCTCCGGTTCTCAGACATGGCTATACTGATGACTATTGAATTGCAATTTTGTATAAGTATCCAATAGTGGTGGTTATACCGTTACTGGTTCACCAATTTGTTGTTAACGCCAATCTACATATGTTATGTTGTTAAAGACTATAGTTCGGCTGCCTGTCAGCCAGTTGCTGCACGTGGCAATACTTGTTACGTGCTTTTCATTTATGGGAGTGCATAAGCTGTGCTTAGTGCATTTTATGATAGTGGTTGAGCATGTTTACTTAAAAGCCGCAATGCTTATACTTACAATATATCAATCCTTTTAAAGGGAGAGTGGAATAGTGGATGCTATTGTCTGAAATATAAAACAGCCAATACTATTGATCCTACGTTTTTACTTTTAATTATTGTTAGCACCATTCTGCTTACTATATGCAGTTAAATACCATTATTTGTCTACCTGGTACGCATTCAGTGCGTGCAATACTCGTCATTTCGTGTCTATTAGTATTGGGATATGTTAACGTATTCTCGCAACATCGTCCCGCAGATACTCGCATTCCTTCTGCAAAGCCGGTAATTTTACCGCCTGCTTATACTACCTCCCGAATAAATAGTATCCGGACCTGGGTGCCTTTAGCTCCTGTGACTGATACCAATTGGATAACAAACCCCAGTAGGTCTGCCAGTGAAGTGAAGCTGGAAACACAGTATTTTGATGGGTTGGGGCGGATATTGCAGACCATAAACAGGAAGGGAAGTCCGAATGGTAAAGATGTCGTAACGCCTTATGTGTATGATGATTTTGGCCGGGAGATATTCAATTATCTGCCCTATGCGCAACAGTCAGGGAATCAGAATGGGGTCTTCAAGACGGCTCCCTTTAAAGCGCAGCAGATGTTTTACAGGAATGCGCAGTTGATGCCTGGCACCGGTGCTGACAGTATTTATTACACGCAAACGTTATACGAGGCGTCTCCATTAGACCGGGTGCTGCAATCGTGGAGCGTAGGTAACAGCTGGGCAAAAGAAGGTGGAAACCGTCCTGTAACACAGCAATATGCGACGAATAGTGAAGGTGACGCAGTCCGTTACTGGACGAGTGCGGCGCAGGAGTTGCTACCCGTGACTAGGACTAGCTATGCACCTGGTACCTTATACAAAGAAGTGTCAAGCACTGAATCAGGAGTTATAGCCGTTACTTATCGCGATCTGGACGGGCGTATCATACTGAAGAAGACGCAGCTTGCCAATAAGCCAGATCCTGCACATACGGGATGGTTGTGTACATACTACGTTTATGATGACGTGGGAAACTTACAGTTCATTATTCCACCTAAAGCAGTCGATCTGATTAAAAGTAGCTGGGCTATCTCAGCTGCTATTGTCGAAGAGTTGTGTTTCATTTACACGTATGATAGTCGCTTGAGGCTCATCGTACAAAAGGTGCCCGGCGCTGATAGTATTGAACTGGTATATGATCGTCGAGATCGATTGGTAGCCCGGAGGGATGGTAATATGAAACGTATGGGTCAATGGTTTGTGATCTCTTACGACGCGGTAAATCGTGAACAGGTTACAGCGCTGGTCAATCTTACGGATAGCAGGGCGACATTGCAGGCTAAGGTAAATGAACTAATGCCGGGGCAGCGGGATGTACTATCCCTGGTACCCAGCTCGCAGACCAGGGTATTGACAAATACGTGGTATGACAATTATACTTTCCCCGAAAGCCAATCTTATGTAACGACAGACATAAGTAAAGTAACAGGCGGCGCAAATCCTTATGCCATTCCATTGCCGGCAACTGCAAGCTCGCAGACTCAGGGCAGAATCACAGGGCGTCGTTACCGGGTTGAAGCTACTGATCAGTTTCTCACATCTACTATGCATTATGATAAAGAAGGGAGGGTTATTCAAACCAATACGGGTAACATCGCTGGCGGCAGGGATGTTATCAATACCTTGTATGATTTCAGTGGAAAAGTCTTAAGTACTTATCATCGACATACTAATCTGAGAAGTAAGCTTACTCCGCAAACGACCGTTCTGACCATGAATCACTACGATGCCATGGGAAGGATTGATACAATAAAGATCCGTATTAACGACAATCCCGCCCTTCAGAGGCTTATAGCCGTTAATACCTATGATGAACTGGGCCGGTTAGATAAAAAGCGGCTGGATGTTACAAGTCCCACTGAACAATTGGAAACACTTGATTATGAGTATACAATACGTGGTTGGCTGAAGTCAATTAATGGCAGCTATGTCAATAAAACCGATAGCAAGTCTGCATGGTTCGGTCAGGAATATTGTTACGATCAAGGTTTTGACAATGCAGAGTTTTCCGGCAATATTGCGGGTGTAAAGTGGAAGAGTGCGTCAGATCAGGTAGCGCGTGCCTATGGATTTAGCTATGACAAGGCGGACCAGTTAAAATACGCTGGATTTACACAACAGAATGAAGGTAGCATTAAATGGACTAACGATAAGGTTGACTTTTCTGTCGGCGGACTAGCCTACGATTTCGGAGGAAATATACTTTCTATGACACAGGTGGGGCTGGACGGGCTTAATATTTGCACGATAGACAGTCTTCAATACGGATACTTCCCTAACAGTAACAGGTTGAATTATGTAACTGACAAGCGGAACGATCCCTCCAGCACACTAGGCGATTTTAAAGAAGCAGACAATAGGGCAGTGCAGGATTACTGGTACGATGCCAATGGAAACATAGCCAAAGACAAAAATAAGGCTATAGATACCGTGATGTATAACTATCAGCAATTACCTGCTATAGTGTTCGCAAAAGGTAAGAAAGCATCCATTCATTACCTGTATGCAGCCGGAAAAGGCGAGCTGCTGGCAAAAATGGTAGCAGACACCAGTGTCCGTCGTAATTATTCAAGCCTCACTCATTACATTAATGGCTTCCAATATCACAACGATAGCTTACAGTTCATTATACATGAGGAAGGCCGTATCAGACCCATTTATAGACCAGGCCAACCTGTTACCTATACATTCGACTATTTCCTGAAAGATAACCTTGGCAATATACGGATGGTCTTAGGCTCATCAAAAGATATTGCTATCTACAGGGCTACAATGGAACCTGCGACTGCTGCTGTGGAAACAGTCCTTTTTAGTAATATTGACAATACTCGTACCGTACGTCCCGTCGGATATCCTGCCGGAGCAAAAAACGACTCAAATAACTACGTCGCAAGGCTGAATGCTGAAAACGGACAAAAGATAGGGCCTTCGCTTGTTCTGCGGGTAATGGCAGGAGATAGCATAAGTGTAGGTGTAAACGCATTTTATAAACAAGGAGCAGCGAAACTGTCTCATGTCACCCCTGATGTAATGATAGGGGCGCTATTTAGTGCTTTCGGACTTCCGACTGGTGTAGGTAAGGATGCTCTTGGCCTGAGTACTGAGCCTGTATCATCAGGTTTCGCAGCTGGGCTGTCTGAACTGCTGAAGAGACAAGATGCTTCTCAGACTCTGGACAACAAGCCCAGGGCATACCTGTGTTATGCGGCTTTCGATGAGCAACTTAATATTGTGGATCAGAATGCAGGTGTCAATCAGATAGCTAAATCACCGGATGTGTTGCAAGTTATCGTTTCAACAGCAATGAGGATCCAAAAGAATGGATATATTTACATCTACACCAATAATGAAAGTGCGCACGATGTATATTTTGATAATCTGACTGTTAAGCATATCACAGGGCCATTATTAGAAGAGACGCATTATTATCCGTTTGGTCTTACAATGGCCGGAATCAGTTCGTGTGCATTGAAAGGGTCTGCATATCCAATCAACAGAAAAGGGTATAACGGTATTACATTTAATACTGACCTTGATCTGAATGAATATGACGCCTTTTACCGGACATTAGATCCACAGATAGGGAGGTGGAAACAGCTGGATCCTAAGATTGATAAGATGGAGGCTTGGTCGCCATATGTGTCGAACTTTAATAATCCGGTACGGTATAGTGACTTCCTTGGAGATGAGCCCTTCCCCGGTTTAGGGTTGCTCAAAGGAGTCGGGGTGCTGTTCAACGTTATGTTGCAACATCTTTCAAAGCAGGCCGCTATTAATAGAGGTGATAACATAGATGCCATTCGTGGAGTAGTAAACAAAGGCATTGATAACTTCAAACGCCGGATTGAAACCGGTCATACTACCCCTGAGCTGATCTATAATGAACTGAAGAAGAATCCGTTTAGCGCGATTACTGGACTAGGAGGTTTAGAGTTAAGGGCAGCAGCAGTAGCAACAGAAAAGCTGGTGTTTACATCCAAGGCCGTCTCAAGAGGTGCAAAGGTAGCCGAGAATACGCAGACAGGTATGAAACTGGCCGAGAAGCTGGATGGTGCTGGTAGGGCAGCTAAGTATTCAGGCGAATGGGAAGGAGCGAGTTTGAAAGAAGCAATTGAGAAGTTTGCACCAGGCGCAGAGGGGGTTGCTGGTGAGTTTGGTGGTAAAACTCTTTATTTAAACCAAGAAACGGGTATCCAAATTGTTTATGATAATTCAGGAAATTACTTTAGAGTTCAAAATACAAAGATTAGTGGCGAAAGAGTCTATTTGGATTTAAATGGGAAGATTCCAAATAACAAGATCGTTAATGGTAAACAAATTGGTAGAAGTAAGAGGGAATATAACCAAGTAACTCATTTTAATAACATAGATTAAACGATATGCGACGCATAGTTGTACCGAAGGACAAAGACGCTGAAATTCTATTAGATAATAATGAAGCGCTGCCGCATCAGCTGTTAGAAGTTGTATTTGAGCAGAACGACATTGATTTTAGTGAATTGTGGCATGCTGGTGTATTTAAAGAGATGAATCGAATTGCTGGCTGCATTATTGATGTATATGAAGATGATGGCATAACGGACAAGGAAAAACTACAGGAAATTATTGCAAGTGAAATATTTGGTACTAAAGTTAAGACGGACAAGTTAAGCCAAATTAAAATGTTATTTATTGAAGCACTTCAACGTGAAACTGGGGTGTATTTCTATTTTTAATTCGCGATAGTATCTTGACATAATTTAATTATTATAGTATTTTCATCTGTTGTCATTGCTCCATAGCTTTTAAACTCAATATAAATTGCTGTACACATGAAAGTAAAGATGCCCTTGATAGGTATTTGATTGGATAACCTTATTACATTCACAAAGCGTAGTTATGGTGTTGTGTATACACTTTATTCTTCAATTTGATTTTTCCAACTCCCTACCTGCCGTTATTCCCACGCTCACACAACGAATCCGTCACTAATCACCCCATTGCCAATATCCAAACTTTGATTTTTATAGTTATCTGTTTGAATATTACAATTTGTGTAACGCCCCTTCGAACTAAATTTGCCATGAAACGTTTATTGTTTCAGGAAGCAAAGGTCAAATTTGATAAGGAGAACCCGTACAGGAGCCTGCGGTGATTACATTACACCGTTTGCGGTTTCATAGTCTTTATCAATGATCCCCCTGCCGCTAGTCAACCTATTTAGATTATTATTTACAGAAAAGCAATTCTTTATGGTTAAGCTAAAGATCAACCAGAAAGAGTATTCAGTGGACGCCAGCCCTGATATGCCCTTGTTATGGGCATTGAGAGACGTGCTGGGACTAACTGGTACCAAGTTCGGTTGCGGAATGGCGCAATGTGGCGCCTGTACCGTTCATTTAGATAGAGAAGCCGTACGATCATGTGTAACACTGGTATCAAGGGCTGTCGGCAAGGAAGTGACAACTATTGAGGGCCTGTCTGCCGATCCTACTAATTACCTGCAGAAGGCGTGGCTGGAAGTAGATGTACCGCAATGTGGTTATTGCCAATCAGGACAAATTATGTCCGCAGCTGTACTACTGAGAGAAAATCCGAATCCTACAGATGAAGACATTGATACCGCAATGTCCGGGAATATATGTCGCTGCGGCACTTATCCCCGTATAAGAAAGGCTATTCATTTAGCCGCTCAGATGCAGCGGGAAGGAGGTAAGGTGCAATGAGCCAGATAACAAATACAAGCAGGCGTAACTTTCTGAAGACTGGTGCCGTATTGGGTAGCGGACTACTGATCTCGTTCACGGTCCCTGGTGCAAAGAAACTTGGTGGCGCGGGATCTGCAATGTTAGGGCCACAAAGTGGAGCCGCTTTTGCCCCTAATGCCTATCTGCACATCACTGCTGATAACCAGATACTTGTATATCTGGCACACTCTGAGATGGGACAAGGTATATGGACAACCTTGTCAATGCTGATCGCAGAGGAGTTGGATGTTGACGTCAAGAAAATGGTTGTGCAGCATGGAGATGCCTGGAAGCCGTACCATCATACCAGTTTTGGGATGCAAATTACCGGAGGATCAAGTACTACCTGGTCCGAGTTTGATAGATACCGTAAAGCCGGGGCAACAGCCAGGACTTTACTTGTGGCAGCTGCGGCCAAAAAGTTTGGTGTCAGTCCGTCGGAATGTAAGACTGCCGATGGAGTGGTGACTGCTGGTACTAACTCAGCTACATACGGAGAACTGGCTTCCGAGGCAGCTGCATTGCCGGCTCCCGGAGATGTCCCTTTGCGGGATGCAAAAGACTGGAAGTACATCGGCAAGAGTGTAAAACGCCTGGATACGCCGGCTAAGATAAATGGTACGGCCAAGTTCGGGATGGATGTGCAGTTTCCGGGTATGTTGACAGCTGCCGTTCTACATGCGCCTGTCTTCGGCGCGAAAGTAAAGTCTGTAGATGCTGCGAAAGCAAAGGCAATCCCCGGCGTGAAGCAGGTAGTACAGATTCCCACTGGTGTTGCCGTACTGGCAGATAACTATTGGGCTGCTAAGAAAGGCTGTACCGCCTTAAAAGTGGATTGGGATCTTGGTTCAGGGGTGCAGGTTGACTCCAGTAGTATGACAGCCCAGTATAAGGAACTGGCAAAGAAGCCAGGTGCTACGGCGGCTAAAGCTGGTGACGTCGATAGTGCCATGGCGAAAGCTGTAAAAACAATAGAAGCTGAGTATACCTTTCCATATCTGGCACATGCGCCAATGGAACCGCTAAATGTGACTATTGAGCTGAACAACGGTAAATGTGAAATCTGGTGTGGTACACAAATGCCAGGTATTGATCAGGAGGCAGCTGCTAAGGTGCTGGGATTGAAGCCAGAGCAGGTACGGGTAAATACGGTGTTTCTCGGTGGTGGTTTCGGCAGAAGAGGAACGCCTGCATCTGACTTTGTCAGGGAAGCCGCGGAAATTATTAAAGCGAGTGGTAAGCCGTTAGTTAAAATGGTGTGGGCGCGTGAAGATGATGTGAGAGGTGGATTCTATCGTCCGGCTTTCCTGCATAATGTGAAGGTCGGACTAAACGCTGATGGTATGCCCATCGCATGGAAACATACCATTGTAGGTCAGTCTATCATGGATGGAACCTTCTTCGCATCAATGATCAAAGATGGAATTGATAATGCGTCTGTCGAAGGAGTCTCTGATTCTCCGTATCTGTATGCAATTCCAGATAGGCTGGTCAGCCTTCATTCTCCGAAAAACGAGGTTCCCGTATTGTGGTGGCGTTCCGTAGGGCATACCCACACTGCTATGGCGATGGAGGCCACCATCGACGAATTGGCGCATGCTGCGGGTAAAGATCCGCTGGTTTATCGCCAGCAGCTACTGAAAGATCATCCGCGTCATTTGGCTGCTCTGAACCTCGTCGCAGAAAAAGCCAATTGGGGCAAACCTTTACCGGAAGGAAGATTCCGGGGTATAGCGGTGCATGAATCTTTCCTCAGCTTTGTGGCGCAGGTAGTTGAAATTTCCCTGAACACTGATGGTACGATTAAAGTACATAAGGTTATTAATGCAATTGACTGCGGACTGGCAGTGAATCCTGACGGAGTTAAGGCACAGATAGAAAGCGGTATCAACTACGGAGTGTCTGCCGCATTACTGGGCGAAATCACCCTGGAAAAAGGTCGCGTGCAGCAGGGCAACTTTAATGATTACGTGGTATCAAGGATGTTTGATACACCGGCAGAAATAGAGGTACATATTGTAGATAGCAGCAACAAAATGGGGGGCGTCGGCGAACCTGGTGTGCCTCCCGTGGCTCCAGCTATTGCCAATGCATACTTCGCCGCTACCGGCAAACGCCTCAGAGACCTGCCTTTCAATAAGGCCATCCTGAAAGCTTAGGCAAAGCTGCCCCGATTATTTACACCTAAAGCGTTGTTATGGCACAATCAACTAAAAATCAGATTATTAATACAAAGAAAGCGATTTACCTGCTGCTGGGCATAACGGCAATTTCCTCGGTTGTAGTATCTTTCCGCACAGATGCCTATAATCGTGTGCCAGAAGAAACAACCATGGCCCGGTTTACGGCAGCAGAAGCAGCAGAACCTGACAGCATTGTTTCAAAAAAAGCTTTTCTGCAGGCTTATAAGGTGCTGATGCATCCACGTTGTATGAATTGTCATCCGGTTGGCGACAGGCCTTTACAGGGAGACGATAGCCACATACATACGATGAACGTACAGCGTGGTAAGGATGGGAAAGGACTTTACGCAATGAAATGTTCTAATTGCCATCAGCCACAAAATACTCCCGGACTGCACATGCCACCGGGTAATCCGGACTGGCACCTGCCACCTGCTGATATGAAAATGGTGTTTCAGGGCAAGTCCCCGAGAGAACTGGCACAAACAATGCTGAATAAGAATGAGAATGGTCATAAAGACCATGAAGCGTTAATAGAGCATGTGGCAAAAGACTCCCTGGTAGGTAGCGGCTGGAATCCGGCAGAAGGTCTGGCTCATCTGCCTATGAGTCGCGCGGAATTTGTGAAACATTTTAAAACATGGCTGGATAAGGGTGCTTATCTGCCTGACAAATAAGTATGAAGGAAATTGAGGATATCATACGTGCCTATAATGTCTCTCGTCAATCGGGTAAAAAAGTAGCTCTCGCAACCGTTGTACATGTAGAAGGCTCTTCTTACCGGCGACCGGGTGCCAGAATGCTGGTAACTGAAGACGGTGTAATGACAGGCGCTATCAGCGGTGGTTGTTTGGAAGGTGATGCACTCAGGAGAGCGCTCCTGGCAATTATCCAACAGCAGAATAAGCTGGTCACATACGATACAACGGATGATGATGACGCCAGGATCGGTGTACAGCTGGGATGTAACGGCATCGTTCACATCCTGTTTGAACCAATTGACCCGGAGTCTCCTCATCATCCCATCCTGCTGCTTGAGCAGGTGCTGGAAAAGCGTGAGGACGCAGTATTAGTAACTCTTTTCAGGTTAAACCAGGCTGCGCAACAGCCTGGTACCTGTCTCCGCTACTCAGGAGGTACATTTGCAGGCAGTCTGGAAGAGGGCGAGCTGAAAACAGCCATTGTGAACGATGCACTGGAGGTATTTGGCCGGAAGCAGGGTATGGTTAAACAGTATGGAGATGAAAAACCAGCACTTCATGGTTTTGTCGAGATATTAAAGCCTCCTGTATCTTTAATTATCGCCGGGGCGGGTAACGATGCTATACCACTGGTACAAATTGCTGGTATACAGGGATGGCATACCACCGTCGTAGATGGAAGGGCTCTTTATGCTACTCCTGCGAGATTCCCCGAAGCCCGGAAAGTGATAGTCAGTAAAGCGAAAGAGGTGCTGGATAAGGTCAGTATTGACGAGCGGACGGTGTTCGTCCTGATGACTCACAACTACAACTATGATCTGGCACTGCTGGAATTACTGCTTCAAAAAGAGGTACCTTACATTGGTACGCTGGGGCCGAGGTCAAAGCTCGAACGTATGCTCGATGAGCTGACGGCCAAAGGCGTACATATCAGTGATGAAGACCGTGCCCGCATTCATGGGCCTGTTGGACTTGACATTGGCGCAGAAACAGCAGAGGAAATCGCATTGTCTGTGACGGCTGAAATAAAAAGCGTACTTTCAGAGAGGACCGGTATCCCTCTCAGAAAGAAAAACGGGCCGATACATACTTTGTAAATCGTATGGAATATGGAAAAATACGGTGTAATCATCTTAGGTGCGGGTAACTCATCCCGTCTAGGCCAACCAAAACAACTACTGATGTACCAGGGTAAAACACTGATCTGCCAAATGGCGGAGCAGGCAATTGCCGCAGTTGGTAGTCCGGTTGTACTGGTGACAGGAGCCAACGCACCATTGATAATGCAGAAACTGTGCGGATTCGCACTCGAAATAGTAGAAAATGACAACTGGGCGGATGGTATGGGTTCATCTATCAGTACCGGGATGAAAGCCATCTCGAAGCACCCCGGTCTGGCCGGCGTAATCATCATGGTCTGTGATCAGCCGTTTGTAACAACCGCTTTGTTACAACAACTCATAGATCAACAGATGATTGCAGGTAAGGGCATTATCGCCTGCACATATGATAATACCGCCGGTACTCCCGTTCTTTTTACTAAGACATATTTCGAAGCACTTGCTGCCCTCGAAGGGCAGCAGGGTGCAAAAAAGATTCTCCAGCAGTCTACTGATGACCTGGCACTTGTGCCATTTCCATTAGGTGCGCTGGATATTGATACCGCTGAAGATTATCAGCGATTACTAACAGGGCAAGTTGCAAACTGATGATAATTGACTCGTATAACCGTGTGCATGATTACCTGCGGATTTCCCTGACAGATAATTGTAACCTGCGGTGTTTTTACTGCATGCCGGAAGAAGACTATGACTTCACACCCGCTTCCCGGCTTATGCAGGCAGATGAAATAGCCACTTTAGCAAAGATCTTCACCGCTAATGGTGTACGTAAGATCAGACTTACCGGCGGAGAACCTCTGGTGCGGAAAGATGCGGCAAGGATTATTCTCTCTCTTTCCCGTCTGCCAGTAGAACTTACCATGACTACCAATGGTGCTAGACTGCATGAATTTGCCGATGTATTGGAAGAAGCAGGCGTCCGCTCACTCAATATCAGCCTGGATACCCTCCAGGCAGACAAGTTTATGCTCATTACCAGAAGAGATATCTTCCACCAGGTGAAAAGTAATATTGACCTGTTGTTAGGTAAAGGCATCCGGGTGAAAGTCAATGTGGTGGTGATGAAAGGACTGAATGACAATGAAATCAATGACTTTGTAGCCTGGACAAAACATACACCGGTACACGTACGCTTCATTGAGTTCATGCCTTTCAGCGGCAATAGATGGACCAGTAATAAGGTCCTGTCTCTCGATGAAATACTGCATAGTATCAACGCCGACTACAACTTCCTGCCCCTGAAAGGAGGGGCCCATGATACTGCTAAAGGCTTCATTGTTCCCGGACATACAGGCACATTTTCAGTTATCAGTACCATGACGGAGCCATTCTGTGGTACTTGCAACCGCATGCGCCTGACAGCAGATGGTAAACTCAAAAACTGCCTGTTCTCTAAAGGAGAGACCGATCTGTTGACTGCTCTCAGAAATGGACAAGAGATTCTGCCACTGATACAGCAGAATATACTAAGTAAGGCAAAAGAACTCGGTGGCCAATTCACTGGTAAGCTGCAGGACGTGCACGCCGAACTGATAGAAAACAGGAGCATGATCACCATTGGTGGGTAAAAGTGAGGCAAAAGAACCAGGTGGACGGTTCACGGGTAAGTATAGAACGTGCACGCTGAACTGATAGAAAACAGAAGCATGATTACCATTCGTGGGTAAAGTTCAACTGTAGCAGGAATAAACATATATCAAGCAGCGATCAATAGAATAACCCGCATCTGAAACATGGAAAAGGCAATTAAAGATATTCTCGTCAATGGAGTGATAAAGGTAAATGGTAGTCTCTGGTTAGAAAGCAATGGTAAACGCTTCTTTGGCCCAGGGCCAGTAGAGTTGCTCGAATTTATACAGGAAACAGGCTCTATTAACCAGGCGGCCAAAAAGATGAAGATGTCTTATAAAAAAGCCTGGGAACTCATTAATAACCTCAATGGCATGTCTGCCGCCCCATTGGTAGTAACTAGTACCGGAGGTGATAATGGCGGTGGCTCTACTATCTCAGAAGAAGCCCGTCAGTTAATTGCCTACCATCGTGAACTCAGAGTCAGGTTTAAAAAGTTTCTCGAAGACGAGACACAACGCATACAGTAACAACCCATAAACCGCACATCAGCAAGATGTGCTTTTTTACCTAATCGTTATGTACAGAGTTATATAACGAAACAGATAACTAATATGATCAAACATCTATTCATTGTTATTAGCTTCGCTGGCAGTACAGGCGCTTATGCACAGGATACTACCCGATTGAAACAGGATACCGTCATAAAAATACTTTCTGAAGTAACTGTTTCGGCATCCCGGACAAGAGAAAGCCTGCTTCGTTCTCCTGTCAGTATCCAGAAAGTAGGAGAGCAGTATTTCAGGAACGCAGCTGCCCCTTCCTTTTACGATGCACTTGAACATCTGCAAGGTGTACAGCTTCTTACGCCCAGTCTCGGCTTCAAAGTGCTCAATGCTCGTGGTTTCGCCAATACTACCAATGTACGCTTCGCTCAATTGGTAGACGGTATGGACGTACAGTCTCCCCATATCGGCGGACCTATCGCCAACGCCCTTGGCCCTTCAGATCTCGACGTCACGAACGTAGAAATCCTGCCCGGAATCGCCTCCGCATTATATGGTATGAACACGGTTAACGGACTGGCAAATATCTTAACGAAGAACCCCTTTACATCGGAAGGAATTAGTATCCAACAGAAAACAGCGCTAATACATCTGGATAACCGGGAAAGCGATGCAAAGGTATATACAGAAACAAGCGTACGCTTGGCCAAGGTAGTCAGTCCCAAACTGGCCTTTAAATTAAACGGGACTTTTAATCATGGTTACGACTGGATTGCTAATGACCGCCGCGAACTGAACGGTCAGGCGAATGCAAGTACGGGGCTACTTGGTAGTGACAATCCTGCACGGGATCCATTAAGCAGCTACGGAAATGAATCTTCCAACAGACGCACGATTGCACTGGGAGGTCGGAACTACGTTGTAGCCCGCACCGGTTATGATGAAAAAGACGTTGTTGACTACGGACTACGTAATATAAAAGCCGATGCCGGTATCTACTACCAGTTTAAACCAGGCATGACGCTGACTTATTTATATCACATGGCACTGCTCGACAATGTATATCAACGGGCAAACCGGTTCAGACTGGCCGACTACCTGGTACAGCAACATGGTATACAAATCCAGTCTAACAGCGTTCAGCTTAAAGTTTACCTGAACAGAGAGAATACGGGTAATTCCTATAACCTCCGCTCAATGGCCGAGAATATTGACCGTAGCTACAAGCCGGATAACGTATGGTACGCAGACTATTCCGCTGCCTTCAATACTGCTCTCAGTAGCGGTACCACTCTTCCTGATGCGCATCGTGCCGCACGGGTAGCTGCCGATGCAGGACGGCCACTACCTGGAACAGCAGCATTTATTGATAGTCGAAACAGACTCGCACAGATCAATAACTGGGATATGGGCGCTGCCCTGAAAGTAAGAGCAAATTTTATCCATGCTGAAGGACAGTTGGACATTACGCAGCACCTGTTAAGTGAGCTGAAAGACAAAGCCGGTTTACAGATACTGGTCGGCGGCGATCATCGTACCTATATCATTGAACCCGACGGAAATTACTTCATTAACCCCAAGCCAGGTAAAGAATATACCAATATCCATTACTCCAAAACCGGTGGTTTTATATCAGTCACCAAAACACTTCTCAACGGAGAACTGAAACTGGGTGCAATCATGCGGGGTGATAAAAATGATTACTTCGATCTGATGATTACACCCCGTTTTACAGCGGTCTATTCACCGGTAAACACACAACACTTCCGCGCGTCTTATCAACGTGGCTACCGCTATCCCAGCATCTTTGAAGCCTATTCCAATGTGAATAGTGGTGGTGTGAAACGTGTCGGTGGACTACCAGCTATGTCTTCCGGGATCTTTGAAAATGCCTGGCTGGCATCCTCCATTACTTCGTTCCAGCAATCTGTGTTAAACGATGTAAACAGTGGCCTGACACAGCAGGAAGCAATTGAAAAGAATACGGGACTACTCAAAAAGAATCCCTATACTTATATCAAAGCCGAACATGTAAAATCTGTAGAAATAGGGTATAAAGGTCTCTTCGACGATGGCCGGTTCTTCATCGATGCAGAAGCTTACCTCAACAGATACAGCAATTTCATTGCCCAGGCAAATATGAATGTGCCGAATACTACCATCACAGACTCCATCCCTTATGCGTTATATACCAGAAACAAGCAGAGCCCTTACCGTATGTGGACCAATTCACAGACGGAAGTGAACAACTACGGAGGAAGCCTGGGCCTGACCTATTCCGAACGCGGTTACATGGCAAATGCTAATGTAACTTATGCTAAGCTCCGGATGTCGGATAAAGAAGATGGCCTGGAAGACGGTTTCAATACACCTTCCTGGACAATAAACCTATCTGTAGCGAAGGAGCGCATCTTCAAACATGCAGGTGCAGGTCTTTCCTGGAAATGGCAAAGCAGTTATTACTGGCAGTCTTTCCTGGTAAATGGAGATGTAGATGCCTATGCTACGCTCGACGCACAGGTTACTTACCTGTTTGATAAGATCAGCTGTAAGGCAAAACTAGGTGCTTCCAATCTGCTGAATAAGTACTATTACTCTTTCCTGGGAGGTCCTTCGATTGGCGGCATGTACTACCTCACCCTGACCTATGGCCTGCGGTAGCGGCACTATTCTATTAAATAGTACCCATAATTCAGCCTCCAAAGACATGCAAACCATTCCAAATCATTTGAGTAAGACTATTTTGCTGTAGATTTATAGTAGAATATTCTTATCTCAAATTTGATAATATGGAAGCCAACGTAAATAGTAGCCAGGGATTAGTTGGATGTGACAGAATGACCCTTGAGAACGGCAACTTTAAAGTGCAGTCAGTCAGTAATCAGTTTAAAGCTGCCACTCCATATATCCGGAGGGATTTCTATAAAATAACATTGTTCAGCGGAAAGGTCAGGCTACATTATGCTGATACCGGCGTATTGATAGACAGACCAGCCCTCATCTTTTCCAATCCACTGGTACCCTATAGCTGGGAACCTATCTCAGACCACTGGACGGGTTATTATTGCCAGTTTACAGAAGCATTCATGAATATCCATGAGCGTAGCCAGTTATCCTTTCAGGACTCTCCTTTATTTAAAATAGGTACTGTACCCGTATGCTTCCTCAACGATACACAATATGCAACTGTAGAGACACTGTTTAAGAAAATGATTGAGGAAGAAGCGTCTGCATATATACACAGGTTTGACGTAATCAAGAATTATGTGAACCTGGTGATCCATGAAGCATTGCGTATCCAGCCGGTTGCACCTGTTAGCCGTCAGACGAGTGCTGCCGTGCGTATCACCATGTCTTTTCTGGAATTACTTGAAAGACAATTCCCTATCACAGCGCCTTCCCGGACCCTGGAGCTGAAAACTGCGGGGGATTACGCAAAAAGCCTGGCTGTTCATGTTAATCACCTGAACCACGCGGTCAGGGATGTAACCGGAAAGGCCACTACTGTACATATCAGGGAACGAATTATTGCTGAAGCTAAACTATTACTCCGTAATACAGACTGGAGTATTGCAGATATTGCCTATGCTTTGGGGTTCGACTATCCGGCGTATTTCAATAACTTCTTTAAAAAGCAGACAGGTATGACACCCCGTTCTGCAAAGCTGCTCGCAGCAGGGAGCATTTAGCTAACTCCCTGAACCGCTGGTGTTAATATCTTCTTCACCTGTGCCAGGCGATCATAAAATGGCTCAAAAATCCCTACACCCTGCCTCAACTTTATTATCTGAAGGTGACTGAATACAAACGCATTCACATCGGTAATGACAACCCCTGGACTTAATACAATTGTTTTAGGTAAATCAGCTGTCCTGAAAAACTCCTCCATCTCCTGGATCTCTTTGTCGGCATATTTCATCCGGCAAAGATAGCCGTAACTCCTGTTTATCTAAATTTTTTTATCTTGGCAGCTCCATTATTAACCTTTTGACCCAGATGGACCTGATAGTAAATATAAAGTTAGCGGGACGTAAACATGCCATCTTAGAGAAGCAACGGATAGAGATTGACGACATCGGCGTGAAGCCTTCTGTCCGGGACCTGATCACCGCAGTTGTGAAACAGCAGGTCATTACTTACAATAGTAAACCTTTAGAGAAGAACATGTTACCCTTCCTTACCACTGAACAGATCGAGGGACAGGCTGTAAGTGGTAAGGTTGGTTTTGGCAGTATCTATAATGAACAGAAAGCAGATCTGGCGAAAGCACAGGAAACAGCCTTACTGGCCTTCCAGGACGGTATGTACGTTGTCTTTGCAGATGACCTGGAACTCAAAGAACTCTCTGACCATTTTGACCTGACTCCGCAAACAGTGATCACATTTATACGATTGACATTCCTGGCAGGAAGTCTCTGGTAATTGAAAAACCCTTAATTAGTCTAAATGAATGTAAAAGAATTTCTCGACTCGAGAATCATCCCTGATTTCGAGAATCAGCTCGTTTCAACCCTGCAATCCGTTTATAACGGTAGTTCCAGCCACCCATTACTCACCAGAAATACAGCAGAATTTACCCTTGTACTACTGGGCAGGCTCGAAGGTTACGAGGTTTCCAGTAACTCCCTATGGTACGATATCAGCTATGGAAGCAAGGCCTGTAAAAGGCTGATAGAACTGTTACCGGAAAAAGAGTGGCAGGATCCTGAGGCATATAACCTGCTGCGCTACCTCTTTGGGGAAGAAAAGGCGGTGTATATCAGGCATGCCTGGGCCAAATTTCCCAATCTGATGTATCAGACCGGTAGCTATCGCCGCTCTTACCGGTCACCTGGCAGAAGAGAGCTGTATCTACCTAATCAGCTCAATTTCCTGAAAGGGATTATCTTCCAGACCAATACCCCCCTGTACGATACGCAGTATCGCTATATAGCGCATGATCTTAGTATCAGTGAACAGATTCTCTGGGACCATCAGCATGCCACCGGTTACGGGTACCATATGTGGGCGGCAGCTATTGACCTGGGCAATGAAGAAGTCTTCTCTTTGCTGGAGAATATCATCTACAACAAAGACAATTTTGGCAAGGTTAGCAGCGGCATCATCAAAGCCTTATTACTGAGTAATCGGGAGGATGCATGGACACTGGTAGAAAAGCTACTGCTGGCGGCACAGCGTCAGGAAGGGCTTCGCCAGGTAGTGCTGGAGCAACTTGACGATACCAGCACCGGCGCACTTATACATATGCTTCGGGTGATCATCGATCATAAGCTGATGCGATTCTCCTCAGTCGTGCGTGCATTGGATGTATGGGCTGGTGTAAACTGGGAGTCCGAAAAGGAATCTGCTGTAAAAGGCTTTCTCGAGAAGGCCCACCTTTACATGTCTGACCTTTCCCTTGTTCCCGCTGCCATTAAGAGCGATAACAATGCTGATGTACTGATGGCCCTTTGGGCACAGGGTGTCTATGACGTCGAACTGACCGCGCCTTACCTGGCAGCGCTGACCCAAAGCAAGTCTGTAGAGAAACGCTGGCTGGCACAATACTTCGTGGCGGATACCGGCCATTCCCTGTTAAATATGCCCATCCTGATAAGCGGTGTTCAGGACGAAAGCCTCGCTGTCAATGGTCTTGCTGTCAGAACCATTACCCAGCACGTGATACACGATGCAAAATACTTCAGAACCTATTACCCGGAGCTGTTCGGCCAGTTACATGCCCTGTTGCAGCGTTCTTCAGTCAAAGAGAAAACCTTCGACAATAAGCCGTTTGCCTGGATGAACGGGGTTTACAGGCGTAGTGAGGTACTGGATGCTATGATACCCCTATCAAAAGATGATGAGGATAAGCTGAACATCATGCTGTCATATTTTGATGATATGGATCTGAATGTAAAGACCAGCATGACCAGAATGATATTGCCTGACTATGCGGGATACAGCTGGGAGGAAAAGAAAGAAATTACACCACTGAACGCTTTTCAGCGTGCATACTGTATGCGTATCATAAAAGAACGAGGTGAGTTTCTGCAGACTACCGCCCTGCGTGCTTTGACCAACATCGCACTATCCGCAGAAGAAGCCGCTGTGCTAAAAGAGCTCTTAAAACGTAAAAGCAGCAGCCTCCGTAGTCAGATTATTGGTGTTTTGCTGAAGCAACCGGACGATATATTGACTACACAGTTGCAGGAACTGCTTATCGGTGATGGCGAACAACGCCTTGCAGGTCTGGATATTTCCATACAGCTGCAACGCCAGCAACGCCTGTCTAAAGAGATAGCCCCTTTACTGGATACTTTCCGGGAGCGTAAGACCATCACACCTAAAGAGTCAATCCTGCTGGATCAGCTTTCCGGGGATGATCAGGGGGTAGTATATGACAGCAGCAACGGATACGGACTCTATGACCCGTCGTTCATTGCGCCGGTTGTAGCTCCGAAGATAGATCCTAACGACTTATACAATCAAAGCCGGTCAGACAATGAGTACGGCTTTACATTGCCGGAAGCCGGCCTCAAAAAGGCCCTGCTGGATCTTTATAACCTGATACAGCAACACCGTGATCATGAATATGAGGTAGACAATTACGGTAATTCACGTGAGAAGGTCTTGCTCGGTAATATGTTCAGAAGTTCCTATAGCGTATATGATAGCGACATGTCTGCTGAGGAAATTTATGCCACCTATCCTTTACATGAAGTGTGGAAAGCATGGTTTGATCAATCGGGACTAACTGCGCGGGATCTGTTTATACTGAACGAACTGACAGTACAATCAGATTATGAGACTTTCGAGGATATCAATCTTATCGCCAAACCGCATATTCCGGAGTTGTCCGACTATCTCCCTGCAAATATGCCGGAAGCATATAAATACAAGTGGACGAATCCTTTGTTAGGGATTACAGAAGCGCTGGCGGAGATCTATCCATTTGCAGATAAAGAAGAATTTCTTATAGGAGCAACAACAAACCTCTTTGCCCTTCTACCGCCGGAAGTATTGTCCTATCGTAAAAAAGAGGAGTACCGGTATTATGAAGCCGGCGATGGCTGGCAGCAGGATACGATGCTGAACTGGTATATCAATAAGCTGTCGGTAGCTGAACTATCAGATGCACAGGTAGAACGTTGCTGGCAGTTGTACCACTGGCGGCAATACAGCGGTTTGCCGGATAACATAAAATACAATTATCCTCCGCTGGAGATTTTCTGTAAAGCATACCAACAGGGGCTGATTACCGAGAATGAGATAATGCGGGCGATCATGCAGCGTGACAATATACGTGACTTATCCCGTAAGAAAAGTACGCATAAATATCCCGCATATGCCAGCAATAGAAGGCACAACAGGAATAACTATACTTACCTGGAGCGTTACCCGTTTCTGGAACCTATGTTTGTGCGGGTAAGAGAACACCTGCTTGACATCGAACTGAAACGCGGTGATACGGCTACACCGGTAACAGAGTATGTAACTGAGATACGGTACCTGGAAGGTATCAACCGCTTTGCGGATATACTGGCCGGGCTGGGTAAGACAACTTTAAATAAAGGCTACGTTTATTACTCGAAGGGCGAAAACAAACAACAATTATTCAGCACATTGCTGAAAAACTGCTTCCCGGCTGGGACAGATACGGATGAACAATTTGCGGAGGCCATGCGCCGCATTAAAGCAACAGAGACGCGCCTGCTGGAGGCAGCAGTGTATGCACCACAATGGCAGAAATTCGTAAGCCGCTTTCTGGACTGGAAAGGGCTGGATGCAGCTATCTGGTGGATGCATGCGCATACCAAAACTTCTGGTTATGCTGAACAGACCGCCGAGGCTGAAAGCGAGATTGCCCGTTATTCTGCCGTAGACGTACAGGACTTTAAAGACGGCGCTGTAGATAAAGACTGGTTTGTGAAAGCCTATAAAGAGATAGGGCAGGAGCGCTGGCAGCAGGTATATGACGCTGCCAGGTATATCAGTGACGGTAACGGGCATCGGAGGGCAAGATTGTATGCGGATGTGATGACAGGTAACCTTAAGATCAAGGAAGTAACTGAAAAAGTAAAAGACAAGCGTGATCAGGATTATCTACGGGTATACGGACTGGTACCGCTGAGCAAATCAGGTGCAGAGAAGGACATTCTGTCCCGCTATGAATATATTCAGCAGTTTAAGAAGGAAAGCAAACAATTTGGCGCTCAGAAGCAAAGCAGTGAAGGTATTGCTATTCGCATTGCGATGGAAAACCTGGCAAGAAATGCCGGTTATGCTGATCCGTTAAGATTGACCTGGGCGATGGAAACCAAGCAGGTGCAGGATATACTTTCCAAAGAAACCCAGGTACAGTATGATGATGTGCTGATTGGTCTGGTTATCGGAGAAGATGGTGAAGCTGATGTTGTTGCTTTCAAGGGTGATAAAAAGCTGGCCAGTATCCCTGCCAAGTATAAAAAAGATGTGAAGATCCTGGAGTTGCTTGAATTTAAGAAGGTCCTGAAGCAACAATTCCGCCGGTCGCGTCAGGCATTAGAAGAGGCAATGGTTAAGGGGGATGTCTTTGAGGTGGCTGAACTGGCTAATCTTTTCCAGCATCCGGTGATAGCCAGACATTTAGAAAAGCTGGTCTTTGTAACTAATAATGGTCATGGTTTCTGGAAAGATGGTACGCTGGTGCCTGCCAAAGGCGAAGCTTTCCAGTTAACTGCAAGGGATCAGATCAGGATTGCGCACTGTGTGGATCTGCATACATCTGGCAGTTGGGCTGACTATCAGCATTACTGTTTTGACAAGCAACTGGCGCAGCCATTTAAACAGATCTTCCGTGAACTGTATCTGCCAACGGCCGAGGAGCTACAGGAGAAGTCTATTTCCCGCCGTTATGCCGGTCACCAGGTACAACCATCCAAAACTGTTGCATTGCTGAAATCCAGGGGCTGGAAAGTGGATTATGAGGAAGGGCTGCAGAAGGTATTCCATCAGCTGGGCTTTATGGTGAAAATGTATGCGCAGGCTAACTGGTTCTCTCCGGCTGAAGTGGAAAGTCCGGTACTGGAGGAAGTGATCTTCCATCGTCTTAAGACCGGCGGTAATGTAGCATTTGAAGATATTGACCCACGGATCTTCAGTGAGGTGATGCGGGATATAGACCTGGTAGTAAGTGTGGCGCATGCCGGCGGCGTAGATCCGGAGGCAAGTCACTCAACTATCGAAATGAGAACGGTATTACTGAAAGAAACGCTCAGACTATTCAAGCTGGATAATGTGATGGTTGCTGGCACGCATGCTAAAATTGCAGGGCACTACGGAGAATACAGCGTACACCTGGGAAGTGCTATTGTACACCAGATGCCAGGAAGGTATCTGTCTATCCTGCCGGTACATGCGCAACAGCGTGGACGGTTATTCCTTCCATTTGCAGACGATGATCCGAAATCAGCAGAGTTGATGTCGAAAGTATTATTGCTGGCAAGGGATAAGGACATTCAGGATCCAACTATCCTCGGTCAACTTGAATATTCAAAGTAGGTCCTCGTCCTCAGCAAAGGCTGCTACGCGGCCTATCTGACCATCTTCGAGTCTGACTTTTATACCCCGGGAATGGTAGGCGGCAGAGGTGAGAATATTTTTAACGATACCATATGTCAGTTTACCGCTGCGTTGATCTTTTTTAAGAATAATGCCAACTGCCAGTCCCGGGTATATATCTTTTCTGTATTGACCTTCCATGATTAAAAATTAAGGACGCAAAGGTAGTACTTTTTGAAGATCATACGGGGAAGGATACGCTGAACACAGCGCCGCGGCCTTCTTGTCCATCAGCAGAGATACTACCATTGTGGTTATCCATAATCTTTTTGCAGATGGCCAGTCCTATACCGATATTGGATTGGTTACCCTTATAATTCAGGCTCTGGAAGATCTTGAAAATGATATCCGCATATTTATTATGAAATCCTATTCCATTGTCTGCGAAGGAAATAACGTGATAGTACCTGGTTTTCTCGTAAGTGACATTCAATTTGAGCGGAACATCGTCCTTTGAAAACTTCAACGAATTAGATATCAGATTAGAGAACAGTTGTTCTGTCTGATAAGGTAATACGCTGATGTGTGGCAAGGCATCCGTAGTGATTACCGCTTCTTTCGCATTGATTTCTTTACGGTATTTTCCCAGCACCTGACTGAGGGTATTGTTAAGATTTATCGTCTCAAAACCTTCATTTGTTTTGCTCATGGTAGCAAAGGAAAGCATACTATCCAACAGCAGCTGTATCTTGGATGCAGCTGTCTGTATCTTGATCAGTGATTCCTTGTATACGTCAATGGAGACTTCTGAATAGAAGGTTCTGGAGGCAAAGAGTTGTATTTTACGCAGGGGTTCTTTCAGGTCATGTGCGCTGATCCAGTTAAAGTTTTCCAGTTCTGCGTTGGCAGATTCCAGTTTAGCGGCCAGTTGTTTGTACCGTGTTTCTTCACGACGTATATCGGCCAGGTGAGCCTGTTTCTGAAAGTTATTGGCTAAGCGGGCAGCAACGGCCTGTTCCGGGGCAGCCCATTCCAGGCTAAAGAATTTTACGACTTCTTTCCACAATTCAAAGGACTTTCGTGGAGAGAGTCTGGCCCCGTCTGCGTCCATCACTATCGCCTTACTAGGGTTCCCGGCCCAGTTGATTGACTTCTCCATTTCAGGCCTGAACCAGATGACGCAGTTCCTGCCTTCTGAGTCCAGGGCATGATAGATCAGACCTGCCACGGTATCACTTAGTTCATCAGCCGGAGGATAAACCTCTATCAGATGATCAGTAGTATATTGCCCGCCGCTGGCATGTTTCCTAAGCCACTTTAGTAAGGGCAGCAGGTGATTGTCGCCCGGGACGTTTCCATTCCTATAAATTACATCATTATAGATAATGACAAAGCCGGACGCCTTGATACAGTCTCTTAGCAACGGATTATTGAAATGGTCTTCAATAAAATTGTCGCTGGTAGTCATGAGTTCCAGCAGTGGCTGTATCTGCTGTTCTATCTCCTGTGCGTATTTGTATTCATCTGCCGCCTGCCGCACTTTAATCTGGGACATGAAAAAATACCCTTGCAGGAGTGTGGACAGTCTGGTGTAATGAGGTATGTTCTTAGCCGAATAGTGATGGCAGGATATCATTCCCCATAGCCTGTTATCCTGTATCAAAGAGATGGTCAATGTTGCCTTCACGCCCATATTCTTTAAGTATTCGATATGGATGGGCGATACGCTTCTGAGTATAGACTGGCTGAGATCAAGTTGTTTTTCTTCCCGTTCATCAGCAATCGTATACAAAGGGACTGGCTTATAATCTACATCGACAATCATCCGCAGCATATTGGTCAGGTATAATGCTCTGGCCTGGGCGGGGATGTCGGTATGAGGATAATTATGTCCTAAAAGCGGCAGCAGATCCTCACGTTTTGCCTCAGCAATCACCTCTCCGTTATAGTTTTTATCGAAGCGATAAATCATTACACGGTCATAACCGGTGATGGCCCTGGTCTCCTGTGCGATGGAATGGCAAAGCTGCCTAAGATCCTGCGCAACGTTGAGATAGGAAACAAATTGCTGGGTTTGCCTATATAGATTGGGGAGGTCCAGACTACCGTCAGGGAATGGTTCAAATTCCAGGATAACGGTACTGTTACTGATATGCGGTTTGGTATTGTAATTTACATTGTTGACAGCAAAGGAAAAAGGCTGACTCTGGTCAAATTGTGCCGCAGCCAGGAAGTTACGTAGCATATTTTCTTCTTCCGCGCTACAGATCGTTTGTAAAGGTTTTCCCAGCAATTGGGTATGAGTAAAACCGGTGAACTGCAATACGTTCTCGCTACAATATCTGATCAGTAGTGAATCGGCAGAAAGGCCTATTAAAAAACCATGTTCCTGGATGCATCCCGGGATGTGAATCGGTTCACTTTCACAGTTCAATAAGTTGACGTTATCCTTATTGACAATACTTCTGATATTCATTTACACAATGAGATTGTTCAGGAAAATGTTTATTTTCCGGTCATTGAGACCGTTACTAATGAATGATGAAATACCGTGTTGTCCACTTGATTGGTACTAAACGGTGTATAGGTTATATTAGATCATCCATTCAACACATAAATGTAACTAATATCTCTCTTATTGTTAACTTATTCTTACCAGCCACAGGCATTCTGCGAATAGGACTCCTCATGATTTTGCTAATTTTTAAAACCCACATTATGAAAACACTAACCGGACTGATGCTTGTACTATGTTACCCCTTTGTGTTTGGCTGCCAGAAGCAGTCAGCCACAGAGCAGGCGCCCCGGATCTCCCTAGATGGCCAGCAGCAGGCAGCAGTAGCCGCTGCGACCTGGGAGACAGTTATAGACAATTCCACTTTTGCCAGCTATTCTGCTTTTGAAGCAGCCTGGAACTATCTTTATCCGTGGGGATCAGACCATAATGGCACAGCCCGTATGTATGGCAGCCCTACAGATCATAATCACATTTACCTGAACAACGGCGTCCTGACCATCAAGGCTACCCGGATCAACTGGAACGAAGGAAACAGCAGTTCAGACCCGTTTTTACCCATCCGGTATCATTCAGGCGCTGTCAATACCAAACAGCATGTGCTTGTTAATGATCAGTTCCCGAACTGGGAAGTCAAATGCGACTTCCAGGTCCCGACCGTAACAGGATCATGGCCGGCATTCTGGCTGACAGGTGTCAACAGCTGGCCTCCGGAAAGTGACATCATGGAGTTCAAAGGTAATGCCACAAACTGGCAGAACACCTTCAGAACACCTTCAGATGTTTCCACGATACTGACAACAGTGTCTTCTCCGGGCAACTGGCATACGTATCGTGCCTGGATCACCAAAGTGAGCGCCACCCACGTTGATATCCACTATTACATCGATGGGGTATGGAAAGGTGTACACAATGCCAACTTTGTAGGTAAACCGTTCTATGTTATCATCAATATGCAGATGGAAGGCTCCGGCGGAAGTCCTGGTCCGACGGCAGATACCTATCTGAACGCGCGGAATATCTATATTGGAAGAACGAGGGCGTTTTAGCAGAAGGCCTGTGGTCGGGTAAGGATTGGGGGAAAATGAGGGGAATGCATCGGTCTGTCGCTATTACAGAATAGCGATACAATAACTAATTTTTGTGTCATGATAAGTTGACCGGTACGATATTTTAGACCAATAACAGCTCTCTGACCGTTTCTTTTCCAGGCAAATCCACAGCCATTATTACAATCTTTCCTCCCACAGGCCGGGCGGCAGTCTCGTAATACCAGTCTACCCCGTTTCTTGCCAGAACAGCCTTACCGCGTTCAATGATCACACCTGCTGCATCAATTACCTGCACTTTTACTTCTGCCACCCGAAATTCATCTTTGGCAGTTACTACTACCGCCTGATCTTCTAATATAATGTTCTGAATTTCAGGGGAATTATAGGCATCTTTTATTGCCATGTTATAAGCATTCTGGCCTGGTCCTGCCAGCGAGGAATAGTACGCTTTCAACTCCGGATCGTTGAGCAGTTTTCTAGCGTATGCTGCTGCGATGGTCATCTTCTGCCTGGCTTCCAATTGCTTTGCAGTGGGCTTTCTACTCGATGGACCACGCTTTTTCGCCATGATGACCTGCCCGTTCCTTTCATAAATAGTAATGTGTTTTCCGATAGAGCCCCGTACAAGCTGCAGGAGGATATTGTCTTTGACGATAGCCATAATAGTTGATTTTGAGGTTTGTTGTCCTAAAGATAGTGCATGATACTGCTATGGCTTTTACACTTTAACTTCATTAAGAGTACACTTCAAGAACACTTCAATATCCCCGGGATATATTAGTGTACTTGAAATACCGATCAGGTGTCAGCTTTGTACCGAATATTAACCATTGTCTAACAGCAAATTGTGGGTACCGCCGATCGTCAGTTGCGTTTCATAGAGGGAATTGATTTCAAGAGGTTGGTGATAGGGGTGTGATGGATGGGGGACATAATTAAGGGAAGAATGTGTTTGTCACTTTAAATAAATTTATAATTTAGCGTATTTTGAAGGAGGGAAAGAATAGTAGGAGTCATTTAGTATGTAAATTCTGAAGGTGAGAACCATCCATTTATAGGCCGGAAGGTTTCCCAAGGAAATTACGAACTATTGTGTATTTGCGAATGATCAAAAAAAATTTTAAGACTAATAAACCGAGCCTGTAAGATGAGCAAACGTAGATTTTACATCTTGCTAATGCTATTGGTCACTGGTACCGGATGTAATAGATTGCATCGTGACATAATAGCAAGGATTAAAGCCTGTGAAGAAGCGGAACCCTGTGTAGTAGATCTTAAGTCTATTACCAATTTTGACTGGGATACTGTGTATATATGGTCAGGCATCCCTAATCTTGAGGATATCACTCAGGCAATCGGCATGCCTTATGAATTTTATGAGGAATTTACTCATCCGATTATTTTTATCAAAGACCACAAAATTGCCTTTTACGAAAATTGGGAAGGCTCCGTAGAAGGAATTGTAAACAATCAGATTTTTGTGCAGTCTGGGGCAGGAAACAGTATTTCAGGGACTTTTACACCACAGTCTGCTATTTTTGATGGCTGGAGTATAGGCCCGAAAGGGTCGAAATATTATATTTTAAGAATGAGAAACGATGATAAGTAGTAGCCTTGAGGATTGGAAAACTGGATCACTTTTAAAAGTAAAAAGAGATGAGTTACAGTAGGCGCATATTTCTTGGTGTATTGCTATTTGTTAAGGCCTCAATAGCTATACTTTTTTCTGTAAGTTTACTTGTTAATCTGACTCATCTAATTCGCCTCTCAAGTTCAACGTACCCTGAAAATCAGGAACTGGCAAGAAATACCGACATACTGCCACTTATCGGGATGCTTGTAACAATTGGGTTTTTACTTTTATCAGCATTTTTAGATTATATGCAGTTGAAATATAACGCCTCGGCCAGTGTCACGTATATTAACTCCGTTATATTTGCAAGTGTTGCTTATTTGATTTTTATATACAAGGTAAATATGCTAATCAGTGTTCTACTGTTTATCGCCACGTATATTTTTCTATTTTGGATGATCTCGCAGGTGATTTCTACCCATAAAAAGTAATAGATGTCAATCATTGATTTATCCATAAGGATGCACGCCATAGTGCAGGAAGTAAACAGAACAATCAAGGAACATCGACTTTTAGATGTTAAACTATATTCTTATTCAGAGGATGGACTGGTGTTGGGACTGAATGAGAACCTGACCTATAGTCATAAATTTGAAATTAGATTTAAGAATGTCTTCGCGGTAGATTGTGTAATGGCATGGACAATCGAGACGGAGAAAGATTTAATTAGATTAATTGACGTTAGCGAGGAGGCAAAAGTGATAAATATGAAGTATGGTGTCATAAAGGGCAATTTTGTTTTTGAACTACAAGGCGAGGATGATAAACTCTTCTATATAATAGCAGAAGAAATCTCGTTTGCAGAGCATGTTGTAAAGTATTATTAAACATTTACGGATATTTTTTACTCGGCGCGCAACAAACGTAATTAGATTAGAAGCCTCATAATAGCTTCCAAGAAGTTCTAACACAACAGCTAAAATCAGCTTAATTTATGACAGGAGTTTATGGAAGTATATGTAGTAATGCTTTGATGAAAATATTTAGCATAATAGGATTATTATCGATACTATTATCATGCAGGAGCGACGCCAGGAGACAAGTCAGTCAGAAGATTGTGCTTAATGAAGAAAAATGTAACGTACCGTCTGGATGTGCAGAATGTCGAAAATTAAGTTTTGGATGTGATAAGAATGTGTCCCTAATGATAATGGAGGGTAAGCATCAAACTTCGCGGAGCGATGGAGCGCAAGGGTGTTTTGCAGTTGATCTAGTTATGTACGGGTCAGTATTGTCGCTGGATTCTTTTTACTATGCTAATATCCAGAACAAGGACCTTCAATACATTAGCGGATTTATTGAAGGTACGTACGTAAAGAAGGAGAGTTTAATTTTATTATATCTTCGGTTTTTGAACGCAGCGATAAATTCATCGGTTTCAGAAAGTCATACATTTTTTATCGAGTACAATTTAACGAACCATGCTTTTGGTTTTACTAAATTTGATTTAGTAGGCTATTAGCATGCAATATTAAAATGCGACAAAAAGTTTTTAGATTCTATTTTTATCACTCCACTTCTTTGGTTTTAATCCAAAGTGTTTTTCAAATAACCTTCCGAAATAACTCAAATTACTAAATCCTAACTGGTAGCCGACTTCTGAAACTGAGAGATCTTCTTGCTTTAATAGTCTTGCCGCCTTTTGCATACGCAAATGATTATAATATTCGTAAATTCCTTTGCCAAAAACTTGTGTAAATATCCTTCTTAGTTTCAGCTCATTCATGCCACTAAGTTTTACCAGTTCATCTTTTGTAAGTGGTTTTTCCAGATTTGATTCTATTGTATTTCTAACCAAATAAACTGCATCAATTTCAGCATTGCTAAGATGATGGTGTTCTGTTTTTTCTCTTTTTAATAAATTACTGAAAAGCAAATAAATAAGTTCAAGGGCTTTTAACCGATAAAAGGCTTGCGATAAAATGTTTTCTGTTGAAAGATTAGCCAATTCAGCAACCAGATTAGACATTTCAGGTGACATAAATTCTTCTATCCAGAAGGTTTTTTCTACATCAAAAAGATAAGCCAATTTATCTGCATCGTTTCCTACAAAACGTTTCAGGTATTCCAGTTCAACTAAAATGGTGATTTGCTGTACGTGAACATCTTTAGGAAATAGCACTTGGCTTTCTAAATGCGAAGGCATAATGCGAACATGTGGCTGATTGTTCAATGCTCTTTTGCCAATTGCTTTACCAGTTTCTTCCGTAATGAAAATATTTTGAAACGAAATGAGCAATCCTTTTTCTATAACCCCGATTGGTTTTCTTTTATAAGTAAAAGTCTGGGCGGCAATTAAGGAGCGAACCATTAGTAACATTTCGGGCATCAAGTCCACAATGTTCAATCGGTTGAAATGCAAAAGTTTTATTTCTTTTTCGATAGAAGCTAGGGAGAGACCGAGTTTTTCAGCAAGTCTTCTCATTTTACGCTTTTCATCAAACATAATTTTTTTGGACTATTATTGGTTTAAGTTGGGCTATTTTATCTGTTAATACAAGAATAGATTTGCAGCATAAAATTAAAGTTTAGAAACAATGAAAAAAAATATTGTGATTTCAGGAGGAGGCATCGCCGGATTAACTGCAGCAAAACTATTGAGCAAACAAGGTCATAAAGTGACTGTTTTGGAAAGAGCTACATCATTTACTAAATCTGGGTTTCTTATTTCGCTCAAGAGTTTTGGGGTTCGTATTATGGACGAATTAGGATTAACAGGACAATTGCAGCAAGCATCATCCCCATCGGAATTTGTAAATTTCAGGGAATCAAACGATGCAATTATAAAAGGTCTTAGCTATGAGAAAATGAACGAAAATATTGAACGTTCGGTATTGATAACACGAGGCGGACTGCATCACGTTTTATACAATGACTTAAAGGATGAAGTGGATATTCTTTTTTCATCTTCTGTTGAAAAACTAACGTATGATGAAAACAAAGTCAAAATCTTACTCAACAACGGAACCGTGTTGGAAGCCGACCTTCTTATCGTTTCAGAGGGATTACGCTCTACAACAAGACAGAATTATTTTCCTGAAAGTACGCTGGAGAATTTCAATGTGCTTTATATGGGCGGACGATTGAAAGAGCATCATTCTTATGAGGTCGGCAAATTCAATATTTATATTGATGTGAATAAGATGCTGTCTATTTATCCCATTGCTTCCGATGAAATCGCCATTCAGTGCTATATACACGACAAAGGAGATTTAGCATCCATGCAAAACAAAGCCAATGAAATACTCAAAACATCTTTTACTGGATACAATGAAGATGTACAGTATTTGTTAGATCGTTTCTTGAATAATGGTCTTATGTTTATTGATAAAATGGGCATGATAAATTCACCCACTTTAGTAAACCGCAATGTGGTTTTATTGGGAGATGCGGGCTATTGTCCTACAGCACTATCGGGAATGGGGGCATCGTTATCTATTTACGGAGCAAAAGCCTTGGCTCATTTTATTTACGAAAATCCCAATGATTTAAAAACAGCTTGTGCCAACTATGATACGATCATGCAACCTATGATTCAGAAATTTCAGGGAAATGCAAAAAATAATTCGGCATCATTTATCCCCGACAGTGAAGAAAAATTAAACAGATTTGTTCATTCATTCAGAGCTGCCTCTGATGCAGATGTACAAAAAATAATGACTGATCCAATTGTATTAACGGAAGACCAGTTGAATTTTAAAATAAATTAAATAATGAATTACATAAAGATACTTTCCGTCATAGTAGGATTCGGAACGATAGGATCATTGAGTTCTCTTTTTGCCAAGGTACAAGGGTGGTTGTTCGCATCATCTTTGGAAATATTTATCAATCAGGAATTAGCTGTCACCAATATTTCTCAATTTATCATCAAACTTTTTTGTGTCTGGGTTAGCTGTTTTTTAGGGGGAATAGCTACCACAAAGATCGGAGGAAAAGCGAGAGAAAATCTGATAGTTGGTAAATTAATAATGCTGGTTATGGGGTGGCTATGGTTGTCGGTTGTGAACCCTATCTGGTTTTGGGTGTTAATGGTTTTAGGTGTTTTGCCCTGCGTATTTTTAGGATATAAAGTAACTTATGCTGAAATGTCTAAAACATAATAGCTATTCTATTATCATGCAGGAGCGACGCCAGGAGACAAGTCAGTCAGAAGATTGTATTTAATGAAGAAAAATGTAACTTACCATCTGGATGTGCAGCGTGTAGAAAATTAAGTTTTAAGATTGTGTACCCTTGCACCCCGTACACGAACAAAATCACCGGTCGATGTTTTTTTTGATTGCCCTTCCTTCATAAATGTATACTGCTACAGTTTATGATATAGTACTGTAGCAAATACCATACTATGAGTATATAAAAAAGCACCCGGTATTTTATACTGGTGCTTTTTTATGGATCAGAACTCAAAATCTCCACCGTTATTCCATGTAGTATCCAATGACACCTCAAAAGTTACAGGAGGCATTTTAGTATACAACTTACCCGTCAATGTCGTTTTATAGCCCGGTTTAAACGGCAAGGTGCCTATCCACCGGTCTCTCGGCTGACCGGTAAAGGATTCGGGATATTCAACCCATACATACACTTCTGAGTCCGGCGTCATCAGATGAGTGCTAAAATTTGTCCTGCTGTTTCGTTGAAATTCCAATGCGGGCGGATTGGGATAGGCATCGCCATAATCCCTGGAATAGTAAGCAACACTGCGGTAAGCAGAGTTGGTATACACCCGGATACCTGTCTCCGGCGCGTCCAGGATATTCACTTCTATTTTGCCGGTAATGCGCTCCGGATAAAGCGGAAGCGTACCGCCGGTACTCGACGTAGAAACACTGAAATGGTTGTTACCAAAAAACACATCAGGTGTTGGAGCAGTACCTGAAGGCGGTAAAAAGAAACGCATCCGGTAGTAATAGTCGAACAAGGTATCCGTTATTTGTAAAGGACCTGTGCTCGCTATGAGTGTAGGCATGTAATTCCCCACTGGTAAAGAGTCTGAAAAGATACCAAACTCAATCGTGCTGTCATATACAGACTGCACTTCAGATTTAAGATACCCTCCTGAGCTGCCATCATACAATAGATAATAGAGGTAAGAAACTTTACCTGCCAGTCCGGTATCTTTGGCGGCACTACCCGGCGCGCCTTTCCTGGCTGGCATTTGTTCCATTTTCTGCAGAAACTCGCTGGCAGAAAAACGTACGGGGTATTTTTTACCATTGGTAGTGGGATCAGTCGGGGTGACCGGCTTATCAGTGGCACCCTCTCTTTTACAGGCATAGAATGATAGGGACAGTACAACGACTGCCAATAACAGTTTTTTCATTGAGATTAATTTGGGTTTATAAAAATGATTAGTGGTGAAAACTGGATTAACTGACTAATAAAATTGAGACCTTTGTTTTCGAGAGACTTTCAAGGATGGGGTAGAATTATTACGATTACTAACTTAGTAAAAGTTTAACAGAAAATCATCATTGCGGACAAATATGTTTAAAACTAATAAGATCTCGCTTTTTGTCCGGTACGTGCATTGTCCCATTGAGATACTTCTGGGGAGACAGCCAAAATGCTTTTAAAACCCAGATCTATTGTATTTTAATACTCAGTTGCTAATGGTAGTCGCCTAATGTGTATAAGCTTGTTTGGTTTACTTCTGCAATATTCTTTATTACTTCCGCAGGGGTTGTACTCCTTAGTCTTATGGCATCCTATCTGTGCATAAGATATACCCACTTTGTCCGTCAGTTCCGTTTGTGACCGTCCCTTCGCTTTACGCAGGTCAAGGATACGTTTGCATAGATTATTGTTTTGAGACATAGATGTCGCTGAGATGTAATTATTGCTTTTATTGATACTTCTCATATCGTTAATCAAATGTTTAATGAGTTCATATCAACAACATGTACGTTAACAATACGCGTCAACACCGTAGAGTATCGACCGGTATTGTAAACGATTTTATAAACCGGACCATAAAACAAGGGATCCAATACCAAGTCGAATCCCTTGTTTTGCGCGCCGTTATTGACCTGCCTAGCGAAATAATGTTGATCATCAGTACGTTTACTTTCCATGCATCAACGAAAAGGCCCGCTTACAATCAGCAGCACTGCAAATCTAGTGGATGGCATGTCGTGAACCTGTAGAATTGCAATCATAAGTGATCTGCAGATCGGTATAAAACACTTTCAGAAAATCGGGATATTCTCTGGTAGCGGACATCGCTGTGGGAAGTCCAAATTGATTGGTAGCTGACACATTAGAGGCGTTATTCAGACTATAGTCAAGGCTAAGAAACTGCCATACGGCGACAGAATACAGGTACAACTCTCTGGGTGGAATTGTCTCACAAAAAACTCCGGATGCAGACATATCTAACTTGGTATGACCGGCTAGGCAGAATGGCTGTTTCTCAGAATGCGAAGCAGCGTGGAACCGCTAGCTTTAGTTATACAACGTATGATTCATTGGGACGTACCAATGAAGTTGGCGAAGTAAGTTCGGCGGCAGGTATATCAGATAATATCAGCAGAACGCCTGATCGGCTTAAGAATTCGTTGAATAACATCGCCTCCAGTAAGCGTGAGATTACCCGTACCAACTACGATGTAGCTGCGCCGTTTATGTTACCGGGGCAGCTGGCTGGACGAAATCTGCGCGGCCATGTATCCTGGACAGCACTGTATAACACAGCTGCTTCTTTGAATAATGGTCCGCATAGTGCCGCAACCTTCTATACATATGATGTACACGGCAATGTTGATACGCTGGTGCAGGAGTACGTGCTGGGTAGAGCCGGAGATGGCGACCATGTATTCAAGAAGACAGCCTATAATTACGACTTATCGGCTGAAAGGTAAATGAAGTTGCGTATCAACCAGGGGATGGCGGATGCATTTTACCACCGATACCGGTATGATGCAGAGAATAGGATCATCGACGTTGAGACGAGCAGGGATAAGGTCTATTGGGAGAACGATGCGCATTATCAGTACTATAAACATGGTGCGCTGGCACGGACAGTTCTCGGTCAGCAGCAGGTACAGGGTGTTGACTATGCTTATACATTACAAGGCTGGTTGAAGGGAGTAAACAGCACATCATTGCAGGCCGCACATGATATGGGAGGCGATGGAGGTAACGGATCTGTTGTACCAAAAGATGCATTCGGCTTTACCCTACACTATTTCGGGGAGGACGACTATCGACCGATCAGTGCAGAGAAACGTCCTTTTGCGGCAGCTGCTGGCGACTTTAAGCCATTATTTAATGGCAATATAGGAGCTATTGGTCAACACATAGTCGGCATCGGTAATCCGCTATTGTACAATTACCGGTACGATGCCCTCAACCGCATCAAGGGTATGCAGGCAAATAACGGACTGGATTTGACGACCAATAGCTGGCACGCACAGGCACTGGACGACTTTAAAGAGGCAATCAGCTATGACGGTAATATCCTGACCTATAACCGTAATGGGAACCAAACTTTTGCTGGCAAACCGCTGGGAATGGATAGCTACTTACAAATACCAGCAAGGCAACAATAAACTAGGCTGGATAGATGATGCGATTCCAGTTGGTAATTATAGTCAGGACATTGACAAGCAACAGCCCGGGAACTACCAGTATGACAGTATCGGAAACCTGGTAAAAGACGTGTCCGCTGGTATACGCGTTATAGACTGGACCTTATATGGTAAAATAAGAGATATTGTAAAAGAAAACGGGGACAGCATTCTTTACACTTATGATGTATCTGGAAACAGGATCAGCAAGCGTTATCTTGATACCACCACATGGTATGTTCGGGATGCAACTGGTAATGTGATGATGACCTATGTACAACGTGGGTCTGCACCGCTTACTCAACTGGATGCAAGTTTGTATGGTTCGAGCCGCCTTGGAGTGATTAACTTTGATAATCAACGTAATAATATTGCAGATGAGGATGTAGTATTACCTGGATTAGGAAATGGACAAATCACTAACTTTGTTCGTGGAAGTAAGGTCTTTGAGTTAAGTAATCATCTTAGGAATGTACTGGCGACAGTGACAGATAAGAAACTGTTGGGCGATGGAGGGCTGTATAGTTTTGACTTGTCCTCTGCAGTAGAATATTATCCGTTCGGTATGCAGATGCCGGGAAGAGCGTATGAAAGTGGGGGGTATAGGTATGGGTTCAATGGGAAGGAGAATGACAATGAGGTGAAGAGAGAAGAAAATCAGCAGGATTATGGGTTACGAATCTATGATCCGAGGATAGGGAAGTTCTTGAGTGTGGATCCGACGAAATAATATCCGGAGTTAACGCCTTATCAGTTTGCAAGTGATAGACCGATCGATGCCAATGATCTTGATGGAGCAGAGGCGAGTCATTGGGACCCTGTTCGCAATCAATGGATGATGCCGTCTGACGCTATAAGGCACCCTCTTCCTCCGGGAGCATACATGCCATCAAACGATTATGCTAGGGCGGGCAGAGACAACGCCTTTCGTGGTACAATTTTAACGGCAGGGATTATTACAGCTGTTGTTGGAGCTCCATATGTATTCGCCCTAGCTGAAAAATCATTTTGGAGTATAGCAATTTGGGCGTCTGTTCCAACTAATCAAGCCACAACTTTATCCGTAACTGGTTTTGCTTTTAACGTCTTAAACCCGGATCCGAATTCTCAAGTGGACTTTGGTGGTTCATCTAAGGCAGGCAGCTATGCTAATTTGCTTTTAAAAAATAAATTTGGTAATGTAGTACAGCTGATTGTAGAAAAAAATTCAACATGAATAGTGCTGAGCAGAAATGGTTAGCTAAATTATTGAATGAGGGAAAAAATGTTGGCGTTGTGGCAGAACAGGCTAATGAGCAGTTGCGAACTGCCGATTTTATTATAGATGGAGCTAGAACTGAATTGAAATCCGTTTCTAAAATTCAAGCTACTGATATGGATGGTTTGTCAGACGGCATAAGACAAGTTATAAAAAAGGCAAAGGGGCAAGCTCCAAATCTTATATTGGATGTGACAGAACAAGTCGGCGCAACTTTCAATGTTACAAGGCGAGCAGTGGCGAGATATTTTGGTACGGGGAAAAGTATAACTAATATACGTGTTGTTGGAAGAGATTTTGATGAGGTTCTCAAACGTGAATATTTTGTTAAAACTAAATATATGGCAAGCTACATATCCCTTATGTTGTATATATCCGCACTTGAGGATGATCATGATAGGTTAAATGAGGTGAGTGCGTTTCAAATGTCTGATGGAACTAATATAGTTCTAAGAGATGTAAATCAGGAGCCATATCCGGACTTATTTCCTAGATCTATTTATTGTGCTACATATAGAAGTCGACTTGTTGACTTGGATAGTTTTATCTCTCATTTAAGGACAAATGTTCTATGGAAATATCCAGAGTTTGATACCTTAATAGTTCAAGAGGAGGAAAAGCCCGGTTTAGATTTTTATCAGATGAAGCCAGAGTAAGTTAGTATCTGAAAATATGAATGAATTGATTTGTGACGAGATTGAACGAATCTATCATAGTAGCAAAGTATAAGTAACCGAAACTAGAGGATGGATAAAACGTTCTGTGGTTAATTCGTTAGACGTCCCTGTCCAAAAAGATTGCTGCTGGTTGAACGGAAGAACAGGCGGCATGGGAAACTTGGTCTGGAAGACAAGCTAAAACGAATGGCTTTAAGACCGTTGAGGTAACTGTCTTAAAAGATGGTGATATATCAGCGATATTCAACAAATGATGATAGATGGGAAATGCTTATTTTTTGGTCAGCGATAAGACGAAATGTATTAATATTTCATCTGACTATTTGGTTCAAGACTATTTAGTTGACAATAGTCAGCTCTATAAGGTGTTAGACAGTAGTGATTTAAGGGCGATTTTTTTGTCGGTTGAAGGTTTTTTATTGAAAGAGTTAGCTAATTATAAAGATGCTCATCCTGGGAGAGGGTATTATAAGGAATATATATATAAGGATGTCAAAGTGAATTTAAATTTACGTGGTATTGAGGGGGTTAAACTTGCTGCTAGAATTGGAGTAGTAGAGTTAACAGAGACAATTATAAATCAAAACGAGCGACTATACATATTGAACAGAACTTTATTAAATAATAATGCACGAGAAGAGCTACTGAAAACTCTCAAGAAGCTTGAGAGAGCTTCAATTGAAGCTATTAAAACTGAAATCAATACATTGTCAAATATTTATTCTTCAGTGTCTAAGATTGACGTTAATGAGGTCATGTCAAGCCTTAACTACTTAATTAAAAATGATCTGGTAGAACTTCGGAAGGCAAATATGTATTCTTTAACGTTTATAGGTGATTTGTTTGCTTCAAGGCACTTTTCTTAAAGGCCTTATGGTTTAGATTAGTAAGAATTTATTAGGTGCAACTCATACTAAAAAAAGCGTGGCAATAGCCACGCTTTTTTTAGTATGAGTTATTGTGGATACGCTTTACGTGCTTTAGCATCCCTAATATAGATATCTATAAGATCGTAGAGTGTTCTTTTTTTATCCTCTTCCAGCAGTTCTAGCTCTTCGAGTCTTTTAAGTGTTTTTTTGTCAAATTTAGCATTAAGCCTTTCCCCAACGAAATAGTCCAGACTCACTTCCAGTGCATCAGCAATTTTCTTAGCAGCATCAATAGATGGTACTGCTTCTCCGCGTTAATACTTGCCAATCATCACCCTGGACACACTGCTTTTATCAACCAGGTGGCCAGCCTGTCTTGTGTATCATCCCTGAAAAAGAGATTTGTAGCGCCTGTACCGGTTTCCTTTCGGATCCTGCTCAGCAGGTTTCCTTTACTGTTGTAGGTAACATATGAACTGTCGTACCAGCTGCCGGTTGTAAAGCTGATGATCCTGCATTGGGTGCCGAAGGGCCACCAGGAGGGTTTTCATGTTTCGTACAGCCAAAAAAAGTACACAAAGGAAAATGTAGACCACTGTCTTCATAGAGTAAATTGTTTAATAGGGGTGAGAAATAAAATCAATTGCTGGCAAACCGCTGGGAATGGATAGCTTAATTTGCACTTATTATGTATCTGGAAACAGGATCAGCAGGCGTTATCGTGATACCACCACATGGTATGTTCGGATGCAACTGGTAATGTGATGATGACCTATATACAACGTGGGTCTGCACCGCTTACTCAACTGGATGCAAATTTGTATGGTTCGAGCCGCCTTGGAGTGACTAACTTTGATAATCAACGTGACAATATTGCAGATGAGGATTTAGTATGACCTGGATTAGGAAATGGACAAAACACTAACTTTATTCGTGGAAGTAAGGTCTTTGAGTTAAGCAATCATCTTAGGAATGTACTGGCGACAGTGACAGATAAGAAACTGTTGGGTGATGGAGGGCTGTATAGTTTAGACTTGTTCTCTACAGTAGAGTATTATCCGTTCGGTATGCAGATGCCGGGACGAGCGTATGAAAGCGGGGGGTTATAGGTATGGGTTTAATGGGAAGGAGAATGACAATGAGGTGAAGGGAGAGGGGAATCAGCAGGATTATGGGATGCGAGTGTATGATCCGAAATTAGGGAAGTTCTTGAGTGTGGATCCATTAAGTGCATAATACCCATGGAATAGTACTTATGCTTTTGCGAAGAATGATGTGATTAGAAGTGTTGATCTGGATGGGGCCGAAAAGAGAGTAAGGACGTACTCTTATACGCTGTCAGGTGGTAAACCGGTTCTGAAGGTCACTGATAATGTTTCGCAATCCCATGCAGATATTCTTATAGGAGAGGAAAAGACGTTTAAGCAGATAGCAGCCCATAGTGCAATAACCTATCAGAGCGCGCCCAAGCCAGATAATGGTTCGTTTTCATATTTTGAGTTTGCTCCGGAGTTGGGAATGAAAAACTATGCGAAGTACACTTATACAGATAATAGTGGAAAACAGCAGGTTGAGTATTTTACGGGGGAGCACATGCAATTTAGAATTGAGGAGGTAAAGAGAGCTCAGGAGGAGCTAATCAGAAGTCTCAATATTGCTGCTGCAAGTGCAAACTTAGTTGGAACAGGAATGATGATGAAGGCTGAGCTCAAAGCGGCCGCTAAGGTTGAACTTACTGGAGGCTATTGGAATCTAAATCCAATGGGTGGTAAATTGAATTGCGCAAATTGTGCTTTTGCAGCGCATTTGTCATTGAAGCAAATGTTTTCTACTGCAACTAATGTGCTTCCAAATCCAGCAAAGGGTGTGAATGTTCAGACCTTTTTGAAGCATGGGGATCTATTGATGATGTTACATTGCATTATTCACCAAATGAAATAACGAAGATAATGAGTGGATTAAAGGAGGGGCAACTGGTGTCATCTTTGGTTCTCCAATAGAGGGAAGTATAGGACAATCTGTAATGTGACTAAAGGTAATGGTGTAGTTCAATTATTGACTTTTCTGTTGAAACTGGGAATGTACTGAATCCAAATAAGATTATGAAAGAGGGTGGCTTTGACCATTTATTATTTAGAAACACAACGGTATAACACCAACGCAAACATCATGGTAACATTTGCTGAAGCACTAAAAATAGCGAGAGACTATCTTGACATTAGTAATAACCCTTCGCTTTATATAATGGAAGATTTAACGATTGAATTTGAATATGGATGGGTGTTTTTTTATCAATCGACAGAAAGAGTGAAAATAGCAGGGGTTTTAGTCGGGTTGGGAGGTAATGCTCCGGTATTAGTTGATAAGCTTGACGGAACTTTACACAGAACAGGCACGGCGTATCGCCAGGAAAAATATATTGAGGATTATATTAAAAAGAAGAAAATGAACAATAGTAAATAGAATCACTATATATTTATAAGCACAAACTTTTGTTATTAAAATGCATCCTTTGTTGTTCTTGAATCAAAATTCCTAACTCGATGTGAGTTTTAATTGAGGAATTACAAGGATGCTTTGTTTTAGGTTTTAGACATAAGGGTATAAATACACTGTAGTTTAGTAGCGAATATCGATATGGGTTCAATGGGAAGGAGAATGATAATGAGGTGAAGGGAGAGGGAAATCAGCAGGATTATGGGATGAGGGTGTATGATAATAGGTTAGGGAAGTTTTTAAGTGTGGATCCATTGACGAAGGAATATCCTTGGACCTCAACATATGCCTTTGCAGAAAACGATGTAATAAAAAATGTGGATTTAGATGGAATGGAACCGTATATAGCTACTGACGGAAGTTATATAGGTATAAGCCTCAGTAACAAAAATCCAGATGAAATAAGGATTGCAACAAGTTTTACCGTAAAGAATGGAATAACGTTGATTAATAGTTATAAAGTGGTGAAATACAATGATTCAAAAAATGAGTTGAAGAAGTTGTACGCTGATGCCGCTAGTGATAATAAAGAAAGGACTGGTTATATTGTTTTGGATGCTTATAATGGAGAGGTGTCGTTTAAGCAGCTTAACGCAACAGGGCAAAATTATAGTGCACTAGATCCTTATGCAGCAGGGGATGAATATTTAGGTCAACATAATCAAGTTGTTCTTGCTAATGTGCACACTCATCAAGATGAGCATAATTTTATAGGAAAGACAGCAGTTGGGGGGGGGAAATCAAGAATCAATATTCGTTTGATAACCAGTATTCATTACCTAGCGGAGATGGTAATACAGCTACTACTCGAGGAGGCAGACATACAATCGCCTTGCATAATGTTGATTACTTTAGTCCGAAAGAAAAGGCTGGCAGTAAGAATAACTTATTTGGTAGGAAAGATTTAGAAACCGGAAAATAAATTTACCAAAGTATGCATTGGGAGAATATATTAATAGTCAAAAGAAGTAAATTGATTGTTTGTTTTTTGTTAACATCTCTGTTAGTATCTTGTCATAGTTTCATGGGTAAAAAAAATGATAGGTTATCTGAAAATCAAGAAGATGATTCAATTGTATATGTGCTGGAGATAGTGGTTGCGTTTTTTTTAGTGGTACTGAAACTCAGGACTACTTGGACAATCCAGATAATATGATGCTATATGATGTTAATACAATAGCTAATTATGATTCTTCGATTATTCCGTTTCTAAACGCAGAAATTGGGTCAGAGTTTGAAAAAAGAGAAGATGGTCACTTTTATTTAGTTATTTAATTAATAGTTAGTATCTACAATTGTGAAAAACAATAAGTAAGCCATTCCGTTATTTGGAATGGCTTACTTATTAGCAAAAGCTTTTTTAGTTCTGGCATTTTGGAGCCGTCCATCAATTGTATATTACTTTGATAAAATAATGTATCATAAAAATAATTATTAGTTAATGAAATTTGAATTAAGCAAGGAAGAGTTAGTTCTATGCTACGCTTAGGCTAAAGAGAAATATGAGGCATGTATAAGTAACGAAGAAAATGCATTTTTGCAAGAAGAGATTTCTATCCCATTTGAAGAAATTGAACTGAAAGAATCTGATATCAAGGTTGTATTTTCTCAATGTAACGTAGCGGAATATTTTTTTGAGATTGGCATGACTTTGTGGGATACGTCGAATCAAATACTTGGTAAGTATGTATATGTTGAAGATGATAAAGGTAATGTTGTGGATGATAGTTTAGTATTCTACTAAACTAAATCTATTATTTTCTAATTAACTAATATCGATTATTTAGGCTTTTGCTAATAAATAATAATCACCGGTCATTTGACCGGAGATATATTATTTATTAGCAAAGCTTTTTTAGTTCTGGCGTTTTGTAACAATCCATCGATCGTATACAAAATGCAGTGTTTATCTTCCTCCGGAAGTCCGAATCAATCGCTTGGTAATGTCTCACCGATTGATTTTAATGTAAGCGCCCTTAATTTGAACAACGTTCCCGACTGTCCAATACTAATGGAGATTTGAGTAGATGACTTACTTTCCAGGCATCAACGAAAAGGCCCGCTTACAATCAGCAGCACTGCAAATCTAGTGGATGGCATGTCCTGAACCTGTAGGATTGCAATCATAAGTGATCTGCAGATCGGTATAAAACACTTTCAGAAAATCGGGATATTCTCTGGTAGCGGACATCGCTGTGGGAAGTCCAAATTGATTGGTAGCTGACACATTAGAGGCGTTATTCAGACTATAGTCAAGGCTAAGAAACTGCCATATTTTGTGCGTACGGTTTGGATTTGTAGTGTTATCGTATGGTCCATATCCCACAGAATACTCTGATCCAAAACCAGTTTTGACATGCATGCTATCCAGATTTTGTCTGTTGTCATATGTAAATCGATAATTGTTCTGGCCCCATCCTACCACATTTACTATTCGACCTTTGTTATCATACTCAAATGTCTTGATACCGTAGAATAATTGTCCAAAGTCTGGCACCGGGCCGTTAGCGGTTATTGTTCCGTTGAACCAACAACTGTCTTTCACGATTTTACCACTATTATTGTAAAAGTAATAATGCCATTCTTCAAAGTATTCACCATTATCTGCAGTGGTGTAAGTAGTTAACATTTGTGAGAGCCTGTCTTGTGTATCATACCTGAAAAAGAGATTTGTAGCGCCTGTACCAGTTTCCTTTCGGATCCTGCTCAGCGGGTTTCCTTTACTGTTGTAAGTAACATAGGAACTGTCGTACCAGCTGCCGGTTGTAAAGCTGATGATCCTGCATTTGGGTGCCGAAGGACTACTAGGAGGGGTTTCATGTTTCGTACAGCCCAAAAAAAGTACACAAAGGAAAATGTAGACCATTGTCTTCATAGAGGAAATTGTTTAATAGGGGTGAGAAATAAAATCAATCTGGGGTAGGGTTATTGGGTTAATGAGGAATTAAAGGTAAGGTAATAATCGGAAAGCGGTGTGCTTAAATTACGTCACGATGTACAGACAGCAGTGGGAGGTAGGTAATATTGTGAAACTCCAGGTCTGTTATTGTGTAAAGAGTTGTAATTTAATTTATTGTAAAATATCCCGGCGTCCTATGCACACGTTTTGGCGTCCTATGGACAAAGGGGAAAATCATGAGACTAATTACTTTAATATTGTGTCACTGATTGAATTAGCAGCACACTAATCCTTGTGAATAAGATTACAAATTAAAGGGTTATTGATGCTGGTTCGTCAAGTTAGCTCTTTGACATAATGTTTTTTTATTACACAGATATATCTGGGTGGGTATTATACGCTATTCCTCTATATGCCTCACCTGGATCACTCGTTCCCATATTTCCGGATAATCAATTACAAATCCCTGATCATCCACTTCTATTTCCGCAGTAAATCCGGAAGTACACTTGAATATCCCCCAATATATCAGTGTACTTCAAATACCCATTAGGTATCAGCGTTGTACCGAATATTATCCATCATCGAACAGCACATGACAAATTATAGGTACAGACGAAGGTCAGTTGCGTTTGAGAGAAGGAATTGGTTTCAAGAGGTTGGTGATAGGGGCATGATGGATTGGGACATAATTCACAGAGGAATGTGCTTATCGCTTTAAATAAATTTATAATTTAGCGCAGCTTTTGGAGGAAGGTCAGGAACGAGAAGGTGGTTATTGAAGGAGGGGATGGTCTGGGGAGGGCTAACTAAATAAATTACAATGAAGAAGAAATACGAAAGTCTGTTATTGTTAATATTGAGTTTGCTCCTCACATCGTGCCTGGATATGTTCCAGCATCATGAATATCAAATTGTAGGAGTCATTTACTATGTAAATGCTGAAGGTGGGAACCATCCATTTATAGGCCGGAAGGTTTCCCGTGGAAATTACGAACTATTAGTTCCAGGCAATCTTATTCGCGCTGAAGGCAATAATCGTATTCTGCTTATCAAGATGGAAGGGGCTGACAATCCATCTGGTGGAAATTACGTGATCAATATGATTGGTGAACGAGTTAGCGTCAATAGAATTTCTGAAAATGAATATCACGGCATGCTGAAGTCTCTATCTGTAAATGTACAATTCATTCCCACAATAGAACACTAGTGCTCCTGGGCAAGTATTTTCCCAATGTCTTGAGCTGCGTAGGGATCTGTGTATTTGCGAATGATCAAAAAAAGTCTTTTTATGACTAATAAACCGAACATGTAAGATGAACAAACGTAGATTTTACATCTTGCTAATGCTATTGGTCACTGGTACTGGATGTAATAGATTGCATGTGACATAATTGCAAGGATTGAAGCCTGTGAAGAAGCGGAACCCTGTGTAGTAGATCTTAAGTCTATTACCAATTTTGACTGGGATACTGTGTATATCTGGTCAGGCATCCCTAAAATTGAGTATATCACTCAGGCAATAGGCATGCCTTATGAATTTTATGAGGAATTTACTCACCCGATTATTTTTATCAAAGACCACAAAATTGCCTTATATGAAAATTGGGAAGGCTCCGTAGAAGGAATTGTAAACAATCAGATTTTTGTGAAGTCTGGAGCAGGAAACAGTATTTCAGGGACTTTTACACCACAGTCTGCTATTTTTGATGGCTGGAGCATAGGCCCGAAAGGGTCGAAATATTATATTCTTAGAATGAGAAACGACGATAAGTAACGGCCCTCAGGATTGGAAAGCTGGATCTTTTTAAAAGTAAAAAGAGATGAGTTAGAGTAGTCGTATATCTCTTTGTGTATTGCTATTTGTCAAGGCCTCGATAACTATACTTTTTTCTGTAAGCATACTTGTTGATCTGACTGACCTAATTCGCCTCTCAAGTTCAACGTATAATACTGACATACTGCCATTTATCGGGATGCTTGTAACAATTGGAGTTTTACTTTTATCAGCATTTTTAGATTATACGCGGGAAATTCGTTTGCAGAGCATGTTGTAAAGTATGATTAAACACGTACGGATATTTTTTACTCGGCGCGCAACAAACGTAGTTAGATTAGAATCTTTATAGTAGCTTCCAAGAAGTTCTACACAATAGCTTAAATCAGCGTAATTCAAGACAGGGAAATCCGGTATTAAATGCTGTTCAAATTCGTTATCAAAATGGGAGTTGTTGATTAGCAATTGACTGATCCTGATCTCAAATAGCATATATCATGTTTCAAATTACTTTCAGTTTCAATGCTCACAGTGGAGGGCATAAAGATATTTCTGTTAAAATTCCTTTGTTGGGCATAAATTCAAAGGTAGATTCATACTACTTAGCAATAGATAGCTTTCAAATGTCAGACGATGCAAGAGGTGTGGCTGAAACTGGGGGCAATGGAATACCTATATTGGGAATAAATAAGTGTGGGGGATATGCAATGAAGACAATGGGAATTTCTTTGGAAACGTCTCTTAGTTCAGTTCATGTTCATTCAATAGTATATTTTGATGGTTTAGATAGTAGAGCAGGCGGCAATAGTTCGAGGATATCTTCACGTTGCGACGATGAAAGATATTAGGCCTCAGCCGGGCGTTTTCGCGCCTTTGGGAGAACATTTTATAGAAAACAAATTTTAGATGACCATGGTAAAGAGTTTCTTTAATAAATCTGTAGTATTTAATTTAATGGTTATTTCTACTGGTTTTATTGTGCTTGTTCTGCTTGCGATACTAATGCGATATGATAAAAAGTATATTAATATTTTTTTTCTACTTCCCAATATAATTATTCATTTATGTGTAGTTAATGTTGGACATATTTTTCTCCTGGTTTATTTGAAAGAAAAGACAAAAAAGTGTCCGTATAAGTATAATTTGGAAAGGATGTACTTAATAATTTGTGTAATTATCAATATAATCCTCGGTATATGGTTAATTATAGAGCATTCATTGTTAAAAAAACTTTTTCTATGAAAGTATCACAATGGAGGTTTTTATAGGGCGATAGTTGCACAGCATTTAGGTGGTGCGCTCCTTAGTCTCGTATCGTCCTATCTGGGCGTAAGAAATACCTTCTTTATTGTGCCAGCCAACAAATGCTTTCGAAATATATTCCGGGCCATTATCAACCCGAATAGTGTTAGGCTTACCTCGTTTTGACGCGATTCTATCCAATATTCTTACAACATTTTCTGCAGACATAGAGAAGTCTGCTTCCACATAGGACAGAGCCTTGGATTGATGGAGTTCAATATTATTATTTCGAGACGGCTGAAGGAAGATTTGTTAGTGCAGGAAGAATGCCGACGCCCCAAACGTCAAATTTTTCAAATAGTTCAACGACTCCTAATGGGTCCGTGACACCAAATAAATCAAATTAATTGATTTCAAATGCCGGAATTAATAGATCAATATTTTTTGGTTGATAGAAGAGATGCCGAGTTTATAAGGCTCTTTCTCGACAAATACGTACCAGATAGAGGACCGGTTACTGACTACTATCTAATCGTGAATGAGGATGGTGAAGAGAAGATAGACGTTAAAAATATAGATGATGTCTTATCGTTTTATGAACATCATGTAAATTGTGATTATGATATATATCTGGAGAATCTGAACAGAAATTGTTCAATTACCCATGCGATTATTACATACACAGATGACGCTAAAGCAATTTTGGGGGTGTCTGTTATAGGGACGTTTGCTGACCTTACAGAAAGTTTAGCCATTTTTAATGAGATAAAGGTTTTTGTGAAATCTACAGTAGCTTGCATGACCCTGGAAGAACCTCCGCCGAATAATTCAATTGAATTCATTGAATTTGCAAGAGATATGAGGTTATATTAAGTCATAGGTTTGAAATAATGCCTCCAATACATGGAGGCAAATTAATTGACATTGGGTGCTACTTGACATGAATGAAAAAGCTTGGCTTAAAATCCAAGCTTTTTCATTCATGTCAAGTACTATAAGAGTAATATTTTAACGGTTAGCCTTACTGGTATAAATGCCGGTTGTAAAGCTGATGATCCTGCATTTGGGTGCCGAAGGGGCACTAGGAGGGTTTTCATGTTTCGTACATTGTGAAACTCCAGGTCTGTTATTGTGTAAAGCGTTGTAATTTAATTTATTGCGAAATATCCCGGCGTCCTATGCACACGTTTCGGCGTCCTATGGACAAAGGGGAAAATCATGAGACCAATTACTTTAATATTGTGTCACTGATTGAATTAGCAGCACACTAATCCTTGTGAATAAGATTACAAATTAAAGGGTTATTGATGCTGGTTCGTCAAGTTAGCTCTTTGACATAATGTTTTTTAATTACACAGATATATCTGGCTGCGTCATTTCAATGATGTAGTGCAGAAGCGACGTGCGCCGGGTGATCACTACGTGAGGCATGAGGAGGTATTGTCCGCTATTCCTCTATATGCCTCACCTGGATCACTCGTTCCCATATTTCCGGATAATCAATTACAAATCCCTGATCATCCACTTCTATTTCCGCAGTAAAGCCGGAGTATAATGTTTCATATTTATACCTGAGTGTACTTAATCTTGTATACCGTTGTTTTACAGGCTTCATATCCATGGCAGGTAGATCAAAATAAACTACATTAATTTCTCTTGATTCGCCTACTGCGAGCGATAAACGATTTATAGGTAGTGTATTAGTAAAAGGTGTCAGTGAAATGTCAACATCAACACAGTTATCAAAGATTGCATGAATAGTTCCATGCTGATCATGCCATCGATTATCCTGTCGTGAGAATTGTAGTTTTTTTACTACATGATCTGTTAATTGAATATCAACACTGAGCATTTCCCACTGCAAATTTGTATGTATTTCATAATGTACATGCAGTGGTTGTTCATTTGCAATGCCAGTAATGTTACCGACAATTTTATGTGTTGTGCCTGACTGGATATGAAGATACTCCAGTGTGTTGTAGTAAATACCCTTCCATAAAATACGATGTATATTCATATGTTTTGGTTTCCTTTAAGTTACGTTATTTCTCAAATTATGTGACTAACATATTTTGAAATTGCGTATGTTTGCAGCCCATGAAAAGAATCATCCTCACGCTAACCATGTTAGTTACGATAGCTGCCTGTTCAGACACAAAGCACGTAGAGACAGCAGCAGCACCGGATATCGTAGACACCACATCAGATATGAGCTCAGAAGACCCGGATGCAACATTGGCAACGGAATTATTTGAAGGAAGCGACAACTACAGGTACGTTGCACAACGTAAAATGTATATACGTTGGGATCTGGAAAAGGAAACACTTCGGCCGCTGTTCAGCAAGATGTTTAGTCAGCATGACCAATATAAAAAACGTCTGCGTATGATTGAAGATAATCAGTTGAAATTCCTGGAAGACGCACGCAAGGAAATGACAGCTACTGCCCGTCAGTACGGTAGTGTAAGCGGTACGCCGGAGTTTGAGTATCTGGTGGCGAAAAAAGATGCTGCTTTCAGATCACTCATGGAAGAAATGGTAGAAGATGAGAATGTCAGTGAGGAAGAAAAAGATTCACTGAGAAAGGCATTGGAAAGTATGTAAAGTATCATATTTCTTTAAATAGATCTGATGTCCGATATTGGTATACATGTAATGTACATTGGTATCGGACATTACAGTTAGCCTCATTTGCCAAAATTCGTTTACCGATAATCCATCCTCCCTTTACCATCACCACATCAATGAGCTTTCCTGCGTTGAACGATAAGAACTATTAAATTTCAATAGTGATTGGTCAGCTTATCAGCCTTTTGGATTAACAATAACTCAGATACCTAAATAATTATTTGTCGCTAATTGCAATATTTCGTGTCAATGTGACGCGTTTTTATTAATTTAACGCTAGTATAGGGTGATGCTGGCATACTTAGTTACTTTTCAGAAGTGAAGCGATACGCGCAAACCTATAACTGAACCACGATGAAAAACTGTTATGATTTAAATTCCTGCAGTTATATATCCGTCCGCTGATTTGCCGGACATAATAAATTGATCTGCTGATCCTATCATTAGCGCTAATAAAAAAGGCATGCAAGACAAGACAAACCTATCCCGACGCACATTTGTTAAAAACGCTGGGTTGTTAACCGCCGGTTGGCCCGTTATATCATCACTGCCTGCTTTCGGCGGGGCAGCATCCGCATTCACACCGCCATCAGCAGCTAATCTGCACTGGCTGGGTGGAAAAGCGCCCTCCATCAATGCCGGAGCTACATGGGGTGTGCCCTGGCCTAAAGGCACGGTAAAGAAAGATGCAGGGTTCGTGCTCACCACGCCGGATGGCGAAAACATTCAACTTCAGTCCTGGACACTGGCTTCCTGGCCTGATGGTTCGATCAAGTGGAGCGCGCATGCAATAGGTGCAAGGCATGTGAATAACACCACCTCCTTTCAGTTAACTCCTGCTAAGGGCACTCCTGCAAAGGGCGCGTTGAAAGTACGTGAGCAGGCAGACAGCATATCGATAGACACTGGCATTATACAGTGTGAAATCGGAAAGACAGGCGTAGCAATTATCCGGTCTATAAAAAGAAAAGATAGCATTATTGCCAAAGATGGTAAACTCATATTGCTTACCCAGGATCAACCAGATGAAGGTAATGGGTTATCCCCGCAACACGATACTTTTCAGAGCAATATAACAAGTGTTGTATTAGAGCAACAAGGCCCCGTTCGCGCGGTAGTTAAAATAGAGGGAAAGCATCTCAATGATAAACAAAGAGCATGGCTGCCTTTCACTATACGTCTGTATTTTTATGAAGGCGCGGAGTCTGTACGCATCATGCATACAATCGTTTTTGATGGTGATGAACAAAAGGATTTTATCCGTGGACTGGGCATCAGATTCTCAGTGCCCCTGAGCGGTGAGCTATACAACCGGCATATCCGTTTCGCCGGCGATGAAAAAGGTGTATTTGCAGAAGCTGTGAAAGGACTGACTGGTCTGCGCCGAGACCCCGGAGCAGCAGTAAGAACGGCACAGGTGAACGGAGAAGAAATCAAAGGTACACTACCAGACGTTGTCAGTAAACGTCTGCAGTATATTCCTGCCTTCGGTGATTATACCTTGTTTCAACCCACGCCAGACGCATTTGAGATACAAAAGCGGACGCGTGAAGGATTTGGCTGGATACAGGCTGCCTATGGACGCAGATCCGCAGGGACGGCATATGTCGGTACGCACGTCGGCGGACTTGCATTTGGCATCCGGAACTTCTGGCAGAGTCATCCTGCACAGCTGGATATCCGTCAGGCACAAACAGATCAAGGGCATATCACTCTCTGGTTCTGGGCACCGAAAGCTGCACCGATGGACCTGCGCTTCTACCACGATGGCATGGGGCAAGATACTTTTGAGAAACAGCGGGAAGGCCTGGAAATCACTTATGAAGATTATGAGCCGGGCTTCGGTACCCCGTTTGGCGTAGCACGCACTTCCGAAGCACAGATATGGGTATTGGCAGCAACACCCTCTAACGAACAACTAAGTGCTATCGCCGCTTATATACAGGATCCTGCTACTATCACCTTTGATACGAAACAGTGGCAAACCGCAGGTGTGTTTGGTGGCAACTGGATGGGGACTCAGACGCCTTCCCCGGGAAAGAAAAAAATACAGGATCAGCTGGACTTCTACTTCGATCATTATAACCGGCAGATAGATGAACAGCATTGGTACGGCTACTGGAATTACGGAGACGTCATGCATTCCTATGATACCGACAGGCATGTGTGGCGATATGATGTCGGGGGATTTGCCTGGGATAATTCTGAGCTCTCCACAGATCTCTGGCTCTGGTACTATTACCTCCACACAGGTCGTAAAGACGCTTTCCGTATGGCGGAGGCTATGACCAGGCATACGGGCGAAGTAGACGTGCACCATATAGGTCCGTTTGCACCCTTAGGCTCCCGGCATAATGTGCAACATTGGGGATGCAGCGCTAAGCAATTAAGGATCTCTACAGTTACAAACCGTAGATTCTACTATTACCTTACCGCCGACGAAAGGGTCGGAGACCTGATGCGTGAACAGCTTGATGCGGCCGCTACCCTCCGTACAATTGTACCTGGCCGTAAAATTGGTCAGCAGAAGGGTGATCCAGACGGCAAATATGCCGGTGTGTCATTCGGCACAGACTGGGGATCACTTGCAGGAGCCTGGTTGACTGAATGGGAACGTACAGGCGATAAAACGGCAAAAGACCGGCTGCTGAACAGTATGCAGACAATCGCCGCTCAACCCCATGGCTTCTTTACTTCCAGCGCACAAATGGAACTGTCTACAGGTAAGTTTCAACGCGCACCACAGGAACAGTTTTCTGTATCCCACCTCAGTGCTGCATTCGGTTTGCCGGAAATATGTGCGGAGTTGATTGGTCTGGTGGATATGCCTGCTTTTGAGAAGGCATGGCTGCAATACTGTGAATATTATAACGCATCTGAAGAAGAGCAAATAGCTGGTGTGGGCAGACCGCTCGGTAAACTTAATCTCAAACAGGGACATGCAAGGCTTACCGCATTTGCAGCTATCCGCAAGAATGATAAACGACTGGCAAGACGTGCCTGGGAAGAGTTTCTTGGCGGGGAAGCAGGAATACGGAACCTGTCTCAGGATGTCCATATCCTTAGAGGTCCGCAGGTACTGAATACCGTAACGGAAGCGAATGCCATGTCCACTAATGCAGTTGCACAATGGGGATTGACCGCTATCGCTTTGCTGGATTACATTAACGAAGATTATCCGGAGAAATAAAGATGAAGAGACTGACCCTTCTGATGATATTGTTAGGTGGAATATTATTGACAGCCAACGGACAACCACATGGCAGACTATACCTGTCTGATAGCTTTGATCTGCCATTGGATACCAGCAAATGGATTGTTGAAACGGCTCCTGCACCAGATTCTTACGTATACACCTACAATGGACGCCTTGTGCTTGATACAAAAGGAGGGGTGACCGTATGGCTGAACCGGAAACTGAAAGGTAACCTGCACATCTCGTTTACCCGCAAGGTAGTGATGGAAGGAAAAGTGAACGATAGGTTGTCTGACATGAATGTATTTTGGATGGCGACTGATCCTCGGAATGGTCAGCTCTTCACACGCAACGGCGTATTTGAGGAATATGATTCCCTGAGCCTTTACTATGTTGGCATGGGTGGAAATACGAACACGACCACCCGTTTCCGTAGATATGACGGGAATGGAAAAAAGCCGCTTCTACAGGAATACCTGGATGCCATGCACCTGCTGACAGCCAACAAAGATTATCAGATCGATATTACAGTGAAGAATGGGTTGGTAACGTTTGCTGTTGACAATACCGTGTTCTTCACCTATAACGATCCGGAGCCATTGAGGGAGGGTTATTTCGGATTCCGTTCTACCTGGTCCAGGCAGGAAATCCGAAACTTTAAAGTCAGCCGGTTGTAGAGGGTTAAACAGCTAATCGTTTAAAAGTTTCCTTAGTAATAACTCTGCAGTTCTCTGCCAGCTGATCGAGGGTGCAGCTCAGCATCCTGACATTATATGGAAGATTATCGCGCATTTCAATAAACTCCAGGCACAGGCCGCATTGATCGGTTACGTCAGAGTCTCCTTTGAGGTGACGGAAGATGTAATCAGCCATAGCCCGGTCACCACCAAGATCAAACTTGCCAAAAGTTTCATGTCCATCAGTAGTCTTTACATGCAGTAAAATATGAAATGTTGTTTCCATACGCATACTTCATTTAGGCTATTAATAAAACTGAAACAAATTTACCCATTTCAGCCTGCTATGGTGTCAGAAAGATGTTAAAATTACTACTTGTTTTTATCCGGTTTGATGAGATTGCCTGGGTTATTATCACCAAGTAGCCGGCCCCAGGGTTTGAGTCCTTCGATATGATCAAATATGATCTTTAGAATGGCCACGAACGGGATTGATAGAAACATGCCGCTCACGCCCCACAAAGCGCCACCCATCAGTACGACCACAATAGAAATTAAGGCGTTGATGGAAACTTTAGAAGCTACTACTTTAGGAACAATAAGGTGATTATCTATAAACTGTATGAGCAGATAAACGCCTACTATCAGCAATGGCGTTGTGAAGTTATCATTCGTGACAGTTGCAATCATTACAGGTAAGGCGATGGCTATCAGTCCGCCGATATACGGTATCAGATTCAGAATTGCTCCGATTGTACCCAGGAGTATTGCATATTTCACACCAAGGATCAGCAGGGCGACAGAATTAAGTACCGCAATGATAGCCGTCTCTATGAGCAGTCCGGCGATATAACTCTGGATGGCTCCTTTAGTTGATTGCAGCACATCCTGTACATGTTCCTGGTGTGTATTGCCGAAGCTCTCATAGACGAATTTGACCAGCTGTTCTTTATACAGTAACAACAGAAAGGTATATACCGGTAAGAGGAAAAAGACGCCGAGGATACCGAAAATAGAGCCGAGCGTATGTCCGAGGTATTGTTGACCATTATCCGTAAGCTTATGGAGCATATCGGTCTGTTTCTGCATCGAAATGCCTAGTTTCTCGGCTGCCCATTGCTGTAGCTGCCCGAGTAGTTCCTGCGAACGTGCTTTAAGAGTCGGTATCAGTTCCCCAAACTGACTGATCTGGGAAGATAGGAAGTAAAACAAACCTGCCAGTACGAGGGCAGCGATTAGTAGTGTGAGGGAAATTGCCCACACTTTGGGAATCCCGAATCGCTCAAACCTGGTACATAGCGGATTTAATAAAATGGCGACTAGTCCTGCAAATGCAAAGGGCACGAGAATATCTTTCAGCAGGAAAAGGATGTAGAAGAAGAGGTAAAGGCCGACAAGAATAAGGGGCGCCTTTATAAAGAACGGATACTGCTTATTGGAGGAATGCATATGATATATTTAGGATCAGCTTGTATTAGATCCTATACCTTAATCATGCCAACTTCTTCAGCAGTATCCGTTGAATAGAATGAATCAGTTACTGAAAATCAATTATTAAGAGTAACGGTGGTCCCGGTAAGCAAGACGTAGTAATACTTCATCGCGAAGTATTACTGGCAATTAGTGGGTCCTGGCCACCAGTTACGAGGTGTACATCAGCGTAATATTTCTGCCAGTTTTGTATCCAGCAGGTCATAATTGTCTCCGCCGCTGCCGAATCTTGCTACGATGAGGCCTTCCGGGTTGATAAGTATCTGAGTAGGTACGGTGTGTACGCCGTACATGCTATAGACATCACCAGGTTGAGGTTTACCATCTTCTTTGAACTTGACGGGGTCCAGTCCGCGGAGAATATGATTCCAGATACCAATACCATCTTTGTCAATGGCCTTTTTCCAGTCTTCCGTTTTACCGTCATTGTCTGCAACGCCAAGAATGGTCAAACCTTTGTCTTTGTAACGGGCATAGACCTCTTTAAGGTGTATGTTGTTTTTACGGCAGGGAAGGCACCAGCTGCCCCAGAAGTCGAGCAGTAAGTATTTACCACGGAAGTCCAGGAGCGTAAGCGTTTTACCATTGATGTCAGGCTGGCTGAATAATTGTGCCTGTGTGCCCGGAATGCCGTTCTGCAGCTTTTCGAGCATATCAGTTAGCTCCTGTCCGTAGATGCTTGTCTGGAGGAAGGGTGCCATTTTCCCGATATAACTTTTCAGTTCAGCAGGCTTCAGGTAGCTGGCAAAGAACCGGAGTTCTGCGGCGGTAACATAGGAAGTTGGGTGAGAGCGGAAGAAATCGTAGCTGACCTCGCGGGACCGTTCTTCCAATGGCAGCAGCCTGCCTTTAGCTACATCGGCTTTGGATTTTAGCGCGTTGAGTTCCGCATCTGATTTCCTGGCCTGAATAGCGCTGAGGTACTGCTTATTAGCGTCTTCCAATGACTGATTGATTGGAGCCATTTCCTGTAGTACGCTGGCACGGGCACTTAGTAGTTCCTGGTATTCCTGCTGCGTCGCCGAGCCGGTAACTGTACCTTCTTTGAAGGTTGGCGATTTGACATTGACAGTTACCTGTCCTGGATCCAGATAAAAATCGAATCCGTCTTCGCCATCACCGCTAAGCGTAGCCATAACAGGTTCACTGAGCATACCTTTGAAAGAGAAGCTGCCGTTTTTGATAGCACAGCTGTCTTCCATATGGAATCCGTTGCCGTAGCGGATGTGTACATAGCCACTGTTTTTTCCGGCAATAGTGCCATCTAACTGGAAGGGGCCGCGTTTTTCCTGCGCCATGGAATGAGTGGTTGCAGCAATGCCTGCAACGATAACAAGTAGTCGTTTCATAGGGTTGTGGTCGGAATAATGATTAATGCTTAATAATGCTTACTTCAAAAGATCTTAGTTGTAATCAGGGGTTCAATATAATAACTTTTTTTAATAATGTCAAAGGGTGATTATGAATAGAGCTGTACTTTTTCTATCATTTCAATGACGTTGGAGACTTGTAATTTTTCAAAGATTCTCTTCTTATATGTGCTGACAGTAGAAATTTGTAGGCTGAGTTTATCAGCGATTTCTGCTACGCTGGAACCTTTGATCAGCAGCTGCATGATATTGTTCTCACGGCTGGATAAGCGCTGGATGGGATTTGTCGCAGTCTTTTTATTTGTAAAGTTGTTAAGCAATGTTTGCTTAAGGGTAGGGCTCAGGTACTTCTCGTCCCGTAGCAGTGTCTTAGCTGCATTTTTGATCTCTTCAATGCCTGTTTTCTTGGATAGGAACCCGTCAGCACCAGCTTCGAGATAACGCCATCCGAAGATCTGCTCATCATAGCTAGAGAATATCAGTATTCTGATATCCGGATGGCGCAGACGAATCACGTCCAGCATCTGGTGATTATTTCCTCCTGGCATATCGATGTCCAGGATGACGAGATCAAATTTTTTAGTAGAAAGTATCTTCAGGGTGTCCTCAAAACTGCCTGCCTCACTAACCTGCGCATCGTCAATTGACTTCTGCAGGATGAGTGTCGTGCCGTACCGGACAACCTCCTGATCATCTACAACAAGTATATTAGGCATAGCAATCAATTGTGTAAAAGTACGTTACAACGGTCAAATAAACAAAGAATGTAATATCCTACCATATATTCTTGTAGTAAAACTACTACATATTACTACAAGTTATTCTAAATAATTAAATCAAACAAGTATATAAATTTGTTGTATGTGAAAACCGTCATTTGACACCAAACGATAAAATACCTATGAATGATCCGGGAAACCCTGGCAATGTATCCCGTTCATATACTACTTCACCAATTATTTTCAGATGAAATTATTTCTACGTAAATGCTTGGGCTGCATTCTATTGTGTTGCTTTTTCAGTATTAATTTATGGGCGCAGACAGGACCTGCCGGTATCAATACCGGAACAGTGTTGTGGCTGGATGCCGGTGATGTACTGAATGGAGGCACAGCACCCGCTTACGGTACTACGCTTACAACCTGGTATGATAAATCAGGTAGTGGTCGTAATGCGGTCAGCTCAGGCGCTAACCCCGTAATTTTCAATAGTGGCGGTGCAAATGATCGTCCTGTTGTACGCTTTAACCGTACATCTGCTTCCGCAGGTTCGGGCATGACAGTCAATGGCCTGGATATCCGGGCAGGGACCAATGCAGATGTGACTATATTCGCTGTATACCGTCCTGGTACAAATGATGGTAACACACAGGCAGTATGGGGAAATGATAATGGCGGCTCTCAGCAGCGTTACTTCAATAGCAAAGCGGCTACCGGTACAACCGATGCCAGTCTGAACACCGGCGGAACAGCAGTCGTCATACCTGGCGGCGCTAAAGCAGGAGAAACAAGGTTGGTAACCGCGATGTATAGCAGCGGCGCAAATAATGGATCTGCAGTTTACCTGAACGGTAAGCTGATAAGTGCATTTACGGACCAGACCTCTAACACCGGAGGTCAGACTAATTTCAGGATAGGCCTAGATGGTGATAACAATTATTTCAATGGCGATATCAGTGAACTGATTGTTTATAATAGAACGTTAACAGCCTGTGAGGTTGAAACGATCAACATATATCTCGCAAACAAGTATGCTACGGATTTTACCGACATGTCATCTAACTACACGCTCGGTATTCCTTTTAATAATGACATTAATGGTGTAGGTATCCGTACTTCTGCCTGTTCAGGTACTTACAATATGAGTGCTTCGTTCAGCGGAATATTGTCTGTAACCAATCCTTCGCAGACAAACAATAATGTAGTACTAAGCTTTGCCAATGACCGTGCAGGATACGGTCAATCTTCCCAGACACCGTCGTCTCATATTTCGAGATTGCAGCAGGTATGGAGAGCTGACCTGAATGGTAATATTGGTACAGTCGATATATGTTTTGAATTAACGGGCCTGGGGATTGACGTATCAAACTCCGGTAACTTTGCCTTACTGATAGACAAAGACGGAGATTTCAGTAATGCTACTGTGATCAGTACCGGGGTAACTATTATGGTGAACCGGGTTTGTATCTCTGGCGTGAATCTGACGAAAGGAGACTATTTCACACTTGCAACCAGAGCGGCAACAAGTGTAGCGTCAGAGATTACCTCCGCTAATAAAGGCATTGCACAAAAGTCACTATTCACAACTGCCAGTATTATAGATGATCAGATATTGGTGAAGGGAGCTAGTAACGTGAAAGATGGCCGTGTGTATATTGATACTGGCTTCGTTGTGGGAGATGTGATTACCTGGGGTACACTGCCAACGGGTGTAACCGGCAATTATAATGCGACTACAGGTGTGGCAGTATTTACTGGTACCGCCCCGGCAACAGCCTGGCAGAACTTTTATCGTACGCTTCGTTTTAGTACCAGCAGTGGTAACACTGGCAACAGAACCATCCGTTTTGTATTAGGTAACGTAGTAAGTTATACAGTGGGCACCAAACCACATTATTACGAGTACATTACCACTCCAATGAGCTGGACCGCAGCAAAAGCAGCGGCGGAAGCAAGAACGTTATATGGATTGCAGGGATACCTGGCAACCATCACAGCACAGATTGAAAATGACTTTATTACGTCAAAATTATCCAGCGATGGATGGGTGGGTGGTACATGTAACTACCAGGTGGTGAATGATGCAGTAGGCAGCAGGGTATTTAATAATCAGAATAGTGCTTATGGCGCATACTACTGGGTAACTGGTCCGGAAAAAGGTACGCCGATCTCCACGGGATTGAATAATCCTGTGCCTGTAAATGGCGCTTACACTAAGTGGAATACCGGCGAACCTAATAACTATCAGGGTACAAACGAATTGTATATGCAGTTGTACTCTACCAACCAGGGTAGATGGAATGACCTTCCTAACACCTCCAACCTGGGTTATGTGGTAGAATATGGTGGATATGCTTCTGATCCTGTGCTGAATATCGACTACAGCAGGGTCATAATGAATGCCCCTCCGGCTCCGGTTATTGTGTCTATTACGGATGATACCGGGTTAAGTGCTTCAGATAATATTACAAATGATCCCACCTTACGACTGAACGGTACAGGTCAGGCTTCTGCGATAATACGCTTATTCAGAGCTGATATTGGGGCAATAGCTGGTACGGCGACAGTCAATGCGGCTGGTAACTGGTCATTTGATTATACAGGAACTTCACTGGCGGATGGAACATATTCCTTCACTGCCACTGCGACTACCGGAAGTAATACCAGTGCTGCCAGTCCTGCATTTACTGTCACAATAGACCTGATAGCACCAGCTAAGCCAGGCAGACCAGCACTGGCATCAGGTAGTGGAAATGCGACCAATGATGTCACACCAGATTTGACAGGTTCAGCGGAACCAGGTTCTTTTGTGCGCATATACGATGGAGCCACTCAGATCGGGACAGCTACAACAAATGCTGCCGGGGTCTGGACATTGACAGCGCCCACCATGAGTGCTACACTCCATAATATAACAGTAACAGCCACTGATGTTGCTGGCAATACAAGCGTAAGCAGCGATCCCTTTCCTTTAACAATAGACGTAACTGCTCCGGCGAGACCACCGGCTCCAACGCTGGTAGGGGGCGTGGGTAACGTAACTAATGACAATACACCTACTATCCGGGGAACCGCGGAGGCAAATAGTACCGTGACTGTATATAATGGTAACACTATTGCCGGAACTACGAGTGCAGATGCGTCAGGTAACTACACGTTCACTTTCCCTACACTGGCAGACGCGCCATATACAGTTAGTGTGACAGCAACAGATGCCGCGGGTAATACCAGTGCGCGTAGTCCGGTACTGAATTTTACTGTCGATACGCAACCTCCGACAGTACCAACGCTTAACGGCACAGCAATACTGACAGGTGACAATACGCCTACCATTACAGGTGCTACTGATCCTAACACAAGCGTAACCATTTTCAGAGATGGCATAGCTGTGGGTACAGTTACCTCTAATGGAAGCGGCAATTTCACATATACTTTTAGTCCGGCATTGCCAGATGCAACGTATGTGATCACAGCTACAGCAACTGATGCCGTGGGTAATGAGAGTGTGCCAAGCGCTCCACTGTCGCTGACGATAGATGCAACAGCGCCGGCAGCTCCGGTTATCACCACGGACAGACTGGTAACAAATAATAATACGCCGACCATAACCGGGACAGCAGAAGCGAATAGTACTGTAACCATATACAGTGGAACAATAGTTGCAGGTACATTGACTGCCACCAGTAGCGGTACCTTCAGTTACACCTTTACTACCCTGGCTGACGGTGTATATGCAGTATCTGCGACAGCCACGGATGCTGCTGGGAATGTGAGTCCGCGTAGTAACGTGCTGAATATCACTGTTGATACACAGACGCCACCAGCGCCAATAGTTGTATCCCGTACTACGCCGGCGAACGACAATACGCCGACGGTGATTGGAACAGCGGAAGCAAACAGCACAGTGACACTCTATGCAGATGGAGTGGCAGCAGGTACTACTACCGCAAATGCTTCCGGTGCATATACATTTACTTTCCCTGCATCCCTGGCGGATGGTATCAGAAGCATTACTGCCAGAGCGACGGATGCAGCAAATAATACCGGTCCGCTAAGTGCACGACTGAATATTTTGATTGATACAGAGGCTCCGGCAGCACCAACGCTGTTGACAGCTAAGAATCCAACAAACGATAATACACCTACAGTGAGTGGTACAGCAGAAGCGAATAGTACGGTGAACATTATTGTAGATGGCGTAACTGTGGGTACAGCGGCGGCGGATGGCAGTGGTAACTATACGTATACGCTACCTACAGCTTTGGCAGACGGTAATTATACTATTCGGGCGACGGCTACAGACGCCGCAGGTAATACTGGTCCGTCCAGTGCAACATTGAATCTGTTAGTTGATACACAAGCTCCGGCGGCTCCGATTCTGACTACAGCTAAGAACCCGACAAACGATAATACGCCTACAGTGAGTGGTACAGCGGAAGCGAATAGTACGGTGACTATTATTGTAGATGGTTCTGCAGTAGGTACAGCGCCAGCAGATGCAAGCGGTAATTATACATTTACCATGCCTACGGCATTGTCTGACGGGACACATGCTATTACAGCTACTGCAACAGATGCTGCTGGTAATACCAGTACGCCAAGTACTACTTTAAATCTGGTGATTGATACGCAGGTGCCTACAGCACCAACTATCACTACGACGAACAATCCTACGAATGATAATACGCCTACTGTGACTGGTACTGCAGAAGCAAATAGCACGGTAACTATTATTGTAGATGGCTCAGCTATAGGTACAGCACCAGCCAATGCAAGCGGTAATTATACATTTACTATGCCTACGGCATTGTCAGACGGTATACATGCAATTACCGCTACTGCTACGGATGCTGCTGGTAATACCAGTGCGCCAAGTACTACTTTGAATCTGGTGGTTGATACGCAGGTGCCTACAGTACCAACTATCACCACGGTGAAGAATCCTACGAATGATAATACGCCTACTGTGACTGGTACAGCAGAAGCTAACAGCACGGTGACTATTATTGTAGATGGTTCTGCAGTAGGTACAGTTACAGCCAATGCAAGCGGTACTTATACATTTAACATGCCTACAGCATTGTCAGACGGTACACATGCAATCACAGCCACCGCTACGGATGCTGCTGGTAATACCAGTGCGCCAAGTACTACGTTAAATCTGGTGATTGATACGCAGGTGCCTACAGTACCAACTATCACCACTGCGAAGAATCCTACGAATGATAATACGCCTACCGTAACTGGTACAGCGGAAGCGAATAGTACGGTGACTATTATTGTGGATGGTTCTGCAGTAGGTACAGTTACAGCCAATGCAAGCGGTAATTATACATTTACCATGCCTACAGCATTGTCAGACGGTACACACGCTATCACAGCCACCGCAACAGATGCTGCTGGTAATACCAGTGCGCCAAGTACTACTTTGAATCTGGTGATTGATACGCAGGTGCCTACAGTACCAACTATCACCACGGCGAAGAATCCTACGAATGATAATACGCCTACTGTGACTGGCACAGCGGAAGCGAATAGCACACTGACTATTATTGTGGATGGTTCAGCGGTAGGTACAGCTACTGCCAATGCAAGCGGTAATTATACATTTACCATGCCTACAGCATTGTCAGACGGTACACATGCTGTTACTGCTACAGCAACAGATGCTGCTGGTAACACCAGTGCGCCAAGTACTACGCTGAATCTGGTGGTTGATACGCAGGTGCCGTTAGCGCCAACATTAACAACAGCGAAAAATCCTACGAACGATAATACACCTACAGTAACTGGTACAGCGGAAGCGAATAGTACTGTGATTATTATAGTGGATGGCTCAGCTGTAGGTACAGCACCAGCAGATGCGAGCGGCAATTATACATTTACCATGCCTGTAGCGTTGTCAGACGGTACACATGCTGTTACTGCTACAGCAACAGATGCTGCTGGTAATACTAGTGCACCAAGTACTACGCTGAATCTGGTAGTTGATACGCAGGTGCCTACAGTACCGACTATCAATACGGCGAAAAATCCTACGAACGATAATACACCTACAGTAACTGGTACAGCGGAAGCGAATAGTACGGTGACTATTATTGTGGATGGTTCATCGGTAGGTACAGCACCAGCGGATGCAAGCGGTAATTATACATTTACCATGCCTACGGCATTGTCTGACGGGACACATGCTATTACAGCTACTGCAACAGATGCTGCTGGTAATACCAGTACGCCAAGTACTACTTTAAATCTGGTGATTGATACGCAGGTGCCTACAGTACCAACTATCACTACAGCGAAGAATCCTACGAATGATAATACACCTACAGTAACAGGTACAGCGGAAGCGAATAGCACGGTGACTATTATTGTAGATGGTTCAGCGGTGGGTACAGCACCAGCCAATGCAAGTGGTAATTATACATTTACCATGCCTACAGCATTGTCTGACGGGACACATGCTATCACAGCTACTGCAACAGATGCTGCTGGTAATACCAGTGCGCCAAGTACTACGTTAAATCTGGTGATTGATACGCAGGTGCCTACAGTACCAACTATCACTACGGCGAAAAATCCTACGAACGATAATACACCTACAGTAACTGGTACAGCGGAAGCGAATAGCACGGTGACTATTATTGTGGATGGTTCTGCAGTAGGTACAGTTACAGCCAATGCAAGCGGTACTTATACATTTACCATGCCTACAGCATTGTCAGACGGTATACATGCTATTACCGCTACTGCTACGGATGCTGCTGGTAATACCAGTGCGCCAAGTACTACGCTGAATCTGGTGGTTGATACGCAGGTGCCTACAGTACCAACTATCACCACGGCGAAGAATCCTACGAATGATAATACGCCTATAGTGAGTGGTACAGCGGAAGCGAATAGCACGGTGACTATTATAGTCGGTGGTTCGTCAGTAGGTACCGCACCAGCGGATGCAAGTGGTAATTATACATTTACCATGCCTACAGCATTGTCAGACGGGACACACGCTATCACAGCCACCGCAACAGATGCTGCTGGTAATACCAGTGCGCCAAGTACTACTTTGAATCTGGTGGTTGATACGCAGGTGCCGTTAGCGCCAACATTAACAACATCGAAGAATCCTACGAATGATAATACACCTACCGTAACAGGTACAGCGGAAGCGAATAGCACGGTGACTATTATTGTAGATGGTTCAGCAGTAGGTACAGTTACAGCCAATGCAAGCGGTAATTATACATTTACCATGCCTACAGCATTGTCAGACGGTACACATGCTATCACAGCCACCGCTACGGATGCTGCCGGTAATACCAGTGCGCCAAGTACTACTTTGAATCTGGTGATTGATACGCAGGTACCTACAGTACCGACGATCACCACGGTGAAGAATCCAACGAATGACAATACACCTACCGTAACTGGTACAGCGGAAGCGAATAGCACCGTGAATATTATAGTGAGAGGTTTAGCGGTAGGCACTGCTGCTGCAGATGCAAGTGGTAATTATACATTTACCATGCCTACAGCATTGTCAGACGGTACACATGCTATCACAGCCACTGCTACGGATGCTGCCGGTAATACCAGTGCGCCAAGTACTACTTTGAATCTGGTGATTGATACGCAGGTACCTACAATACCAACCATCACTACGGCGAAGAATCCTACGAACGATAATGCGCCTACCGTAACTGGTACAGCGGAAGAGAATAGCACGGTGACTATTATTGTAGATGGTTCAGCGGTAGGTACCGCACCAGCGGATGCAAGCGGTAATTATACATTTACCATGCCTACAGCATTGTCAGACGGTACACATGCTATCACAGCCACCGCTACGGATGCTGCCGGTAATACCAGTGCGCCAAGTACTACTTTGAATCTGGTGATTGATACGCAGGTACCTACAATACCAACCATCACTACGGCGAAGAATCCTACGAACGATAATACGCCTACAGTGAGTGGTACAGCAGAAACGAATAGCACAGTGACTATTATTGTGGATGGTTCTGCAGTAGGTACAGTTACAGCCAATGCAAGCGGTAATTATACATTTACCATGCCTGCAGCATTGTCAGATGGTACACACGCTATCACAGCCACCGCTACGGATGCTGCCGGTAATACCAGTGCGCCAAGTACTACTTTGAATCTGGTGATTGATACGCAGGTGCCTACAGTACCAACTATCACTACGGCGAAGAATCCTACGAATGACAATACGCCTACAGTGAGTGGTACAGCGGAAGCGAATAGCACAGTGACTATTATTGTGGATGGTTCAGCAGTAGGTACAGCTACAGCCAATGCAAGCGGTACTTATACATTTGCCATGCCTACAGCATTGTCAGACGGTACACATGCTGTTACTGCTACTGCAACAGATGCTGCTGGTAATACCAGTGCGCCAAGTACTACGTTAAATCTGGTGATTGATACGGATGCTCCGTTAGCACCAACATTAACAACAGCGAAGAATCCTACGAATGATAATACGCCTACAGTAACAGGTACAGCGGAAGCGAATAGCACGGTGACTATTATAGTGGGAGGTACACCTATAGGAAAAATTACCGCGGATGCCAATGGCAATTATAGTTATACGTTTAATCTTGCACTGACGGACGGCCCTCATACGGTAACAGCTACTGCTACTGATGCCAGTGGTAATACCAGTCCGGCCAGCACACCGTTGAACATCACAATAGATACGCAGGCACCTGTGGCTCCGACCGTGACTACAGCGAAGAATCCAACAAATGATCATACGCCTGTTATCACCGGTAAGGCAGAACCTAATAGTACTGTCACCATCTATAACGGCGATTCACCAGTGGGTACAGCGCCTGTTAATGCCAGTGGGGACTATACATATACATTCAGCCCTTCTCTTCCTGATGGGACGCACAATGTTACTGCTACTGCTACAGACGCTGCTGGTAATACAAGTGTCAAGAGTAATGTGTTACCGATCACAGTCATCACAAATGCTCCGGCAACACCGCCAGCGCCTGTACTTGCTGATGGTAGACCTGGTGGACTGATTAATGATCCGACACCATCTATTAAAGGTATCGCAGAGGCAAACAGCAAAGTGACCATCTACCTGAATGGAAATAGCATAGGCACAACGACTGCAGGTGCTACCGGTAATTATACTTATACATTTAATCCGGCATTACCTGACGCTGATTATGCTATAACGGTTACAGCTACAGACATTGCAGGTAACATCAGTGCACAGAGTCCGGCATTAAACATTACCATTGATGCAAGTGCACCGGCTACACCCGCTGCGCCGGAGCTGGTCGGTAGCCAGAATGGTCTTACCAATGATGCAACTCCTTCTATTACAGGAAAAGCGGAACCTAATAGTACCGTAACCATATATGTAGATGGAAAAGCTGTTGGTAATGTTAAAGCAGATAGTAAGGGTGAGTATACTTACACGTTCACACCAGCATTGGCAGATGGAAAACACAATATCACCGTAACGGCTACGGATGCTGCGGGAAACACCAGTGGAATAAGCCCTGCATTAGTAATTGTTATCGATACACAGGCACCACAGCCTCCGACGCTCACTACTGGCAAGCAACCGACTAATAACACTACGCCGGCCTTGACGGGTAAGGCAGAACCTAATAGTACTGTAACTATCTATGTGGATGGAAAAGTTGCCGGTACCGTAACAGCAGACGGCAATGGTGATTATAGTTATACAATCACTCCTGCACTTGCAGATGGTGAATATAATGTTACGGCTACGTCCACGGATGCTGCCGGTAATACCAGCAGACCGTCAACGACACTGAATATTATTGTTGATACGAAAGCACCGGATGCGCCAACTATAGAACTGGTTACTCCAGCCTACAAGGGTGTTATTAATACTACTAAGCCGATTGTCGCTGGAGTAGCCGAACCAAATAGTACTGTCGCTATCTATGCTGATGGTAAATTTATGGGTACTGTTGTGGCAGCTGCTGACGGAAAATATACTTACACTTTTACCAGCCCGGGATTGTCCCAGGGTAGCCACCAGGTAAGTGCTACGGCTAGTGATGCAGCTGGCAATATAAGTTTGCCAGGTACGCCATTGATATTTGCAGTTGATGTCATTGCTCCGGAAGTACCAGCGCCGCCAATCCTGCCGGGTATTAATATTCCCGGATTGGTAAATACTGCCGAACCGACTATTACTGGTCATGGCGAGCCAGGTACTATGATTATCATTTATACTGACGGTAAAGCCATAGGATCTGCGAATGTGAGAGGCAACGGAGAGTGGTCTTATACATACACCCCTCCGTTGACGGAAGGAGATCATTACATTACCGTAACTGCCTCAGATGTGCAGAATAATGAAAGTGGGCACAGTGCGCAGGTAGTTATGACTGTGGATCTCACCAGACCAGAAGTGTCCCTTTTCACTTTGAGCGCTGAACCACTTTCTGGCCCGGTGACCTTTATGTTCACCTTTACGGAAGACATAATCGGGTTTGAGTCAGAGGATATCAATATCGTAGGAGGTAAAGTCACACAGTTCAAACAGTTGTCGCCAAGCTCTTACGCCGTAGTAATTGCACCTGATATAGAAGGCATTCTGCAGGTAAACCTCCCTGCAGATCATGTAACTGACCTTGCAGGCAACGGTAACCGTGTTTCCAGTTCACTGGCAATGCGCGTGAAGTTCGGGTCCAACATAGACATGGTATTCCCGCTGCCAGCTACAGATATCGTAAATGTACGCTTTGGAGGTGTGGATGACGGAAATGTCAATGTGACGTTGACAAGTATGGTCGGCCAGGTGGTATTGCAACAGACCGGCGTTGTAAAGAATAATCTGATGACTATCAGCACTCAAAGAGTACCATCCGGTACCTACGTTCTGCAAGTTAGGTTAAGAGATAAGGTTCTGAATACCACAATTGTAATAGCAAGATAAACACCAATAGCCCCGGTCGATGAGACCGGGGCTATACAAAAAGAATGAGATGATACGTTTCTGTTTCCGATCTGCGACACTGGCTTTATTATTGGCTGCCGGTCTTCCAATACTGGTATGTGCGCAGGATAAGACGCTGAATGTAGCTACATCGGCAGCACCGTTCCTAAGAGTGTCGCCAGATGCCCGTGCCGGTGGAATGGGAGAGATGGGCTTAGCTACGCAGGCAGACGCCAATTCACCATTTTACAACCTATCTAAAGTAGCCTTTGCAGAAGCTCCGGCGGGTTTGGCAGTATCGTATGTGCCTTGGTTAAGGGAAATCAGTAACAAGATCTACCTTGCTACTGTCAGCGGATACCAGCAGCTGGACGACAATCAGGCTATAGGTGGTGCATTGCGCTATTTCAACCTGGGTAATATCCAGTTTGCAGATGCTTATGGCAATCGCCTTGGTAGTTCCAGTCCGCGGGAACTTTCCCTGGAGGGCGGCTATACGCGTAAGCTAGGCGAGCATTTTAGTCTCGGACTGACTGCCCGTTACATTTATTCTAAACTCGCTTCTGGTAATGCTAACAATTCAGGCGTTAACTATAAAGCTGGTAATGCCTTTGGCGTAGATATTTCGATGACATATAACAAAGTGGACGAATACGGCAAAGGGCTGACTGCCGGAGCTGCGATCACAAATCTGGGCTCCCGCGTAAATTATAGTAACAACAGTGCGGCCAAAGAATATCTACCTTCCAACCTTGGAGCGGGCGTCGCCTACAGACTTCCTATGGAAGAAGGGCATCATTTTACATTTGGCATGGAGTTGAATAAGCAGCTTACTCCAGTAGTACCGGGTGATTCTCTGGGCCTTGCATCCTACTACGACTATAGCGTTGTTAAAAGCTGGTTCAAATCATTCAGCAGCGCCAATGGTGGATTTAAGTCCTTCCAGGTGTCACTCGGAGGTGAATATAGCTTTGAAGACCGCTTTTTCGTGAGAGCTGGTTACTTCTGGGAAGACAAATCCCATGGAGACCGCAAGTACATCACTACAGGCCTGGGCTATAAATATGGCATGGCCATGATCAACATTGCCTATATTGTACCATCCGGCAATGGCTTCAATCGTAGTCCGTTGTCTAATACCCTACGGTTTGGCGCGACAATTGACCTGCCCTGGGAATAACTTTGACTATCTATCCTATATATACCTATACCTATCAGGAGGTCCGCCGCCCGGCGGGCCTTTTTGTTTACGGATGAAATACAGGTTGATTGTTTAGCCGTCCAGTTGAAACCGGGAATAGCTGATATACTCCCGATTTTTTTGTATTTTCATTTCCGTACCATGCCACGTTAAATATAAACAACATGAGCTCAAGGAGAATTTTTATGCAGCAGGCTGGCTTATTAGCAGCCGGATTAATGGTCAATCCAACAGGTATTTTCAGCAGAAGCCGGGAAAATACAGTGAACAAAATCGGAATACAGTTGTACACCCTAAGGGATCAACTGGCAAAAGATGTGAAAGGCACTATCCGTAAAGTTGCGGAGATAGGTTATAACCATGTAGAAACCTTCTACGGTTACAAGGAGCGTGGTCAGAAAGACCAGTTCTGGGGGCTCGATCCTAAAGGACTAAAAGCATTGCTCAAAGAATACCGTCTGGCAACCCACAGCGGACACTATCAGCTCAATGACTTCCTGACGCGAGGTAACGGGAATGATGAAGCCCTGAAGGTGCAGCTGGAGATTGCTCATGAGCTGGGCCAACAATATCTGATAGTTCCTATACCGCCATTGCAGCTGTGGGATAAACTGGCTACTGATGACTATAAGTTCATCGCAGATCAATTGAACAAAGCAGGAGAGGAGGCGCGGAAACTAGGCATGCGGGTAGGTTATCATAATCATTTCTGGGAATTTAAGCAACAGCCGGACGTAAATACTACCGGATATGAAATCATGCTTAAGGGTACAGATCCTTCATTGGTGACATTTGAGTTGGACCTTTTCTGGGCAATTAAATCAGGTATTGACCCGGTAGCATTGTTTAAGCAACACCCGGGACGCTTTTCTATGTGGCATGTAAAAGATATTGACAAAGGCACCCAGGAAAAGATCGTTGGTGGTGATAATGACAAAAAAACGTCTATGGAAATACTACCTAAGGTGAAATTTGCGGAAGTCGGTACTGGTGCTGTTAACTTCAAGGAACTTTTTGCTAACGCCAGCGTTGCTGGTCTTAAGTATGCCTTTGTTGAACAGGACCAGATCTCCATTGATCCATTTGAAAGTATTAAAACGAGCTACGGTTACGTAAAAAGTAACTTACTCAGGAAATAACAAGAAGTCAACCCTGTCATAAGAGCAAATACCTGAACAAATATCTTCCATTGTTCTTATGCTGGCATAAGGTAATACCTGTTTCTGACAGATGTGAAATAACAACGAGGGGTCTGTAAATATTGACATCCCCTCGTTGTTGTTTTTTACGTGCTGGTTAAATGAAGGTCTAGTCGTTAATATGACGTTGCATCTGATGAAATAGGCTTCACTAACAAATCCACTAATAGTACCATATTTCTTCCTTCAGGACTGTAGTGTTACTTAATTTATACGTATTTTCCGAAGTGCGTAATTCCCGCAAACCCTTACCCAATAAACGTTTTCCGCCTTTTATTTTCCACAGGTTGCCATTTACACGCTAATTCTAACCAGATAGTAAATGGCGTTTTTCTTAGCCTGCTGAATGTTTTTACTTTGCCTCCATAAATATTTAACCCCAAAAATTGAACATTGTATGAGATTTATCTTATCTGCTGCCGCTGTACTTTTATGTATGCAGTCATTCGCGCAGGACCCTCAACAAGAAGAGAAGGAAGTTCCTGAATTACTATATAGGAGCATTCAAAAGCCCGTTATGTCTATCGAGCGCGGGCCGGATGGAGACGAGATCAGTAATAAACCAGCCACGGGCCGTCTTAGAACAATCGCTCCTTCCAGGAAATTCATAGCACCTAAACAGGTCATCTTTACTGAAACTGATGCGCCAGGTCTTACCAAGTTCCGTAGTGGCAGCTGTGCACCTCCTGTGGTTGAGGATGGTCTGGATCCTGTTTATAGTAGTGTCAAAGCACACATGCCATTATACTTTCCCTACAAAAGCGGCAGTGTTGCTTTATGGCAAGGCTTTTATTACAGCTGGGATGATGATAATAACGGAGCAAAAGACCCCCATAGGGCAATTGACTACGGTAAATCATCGGTAGCGGCTAATGAAGACCCTACTTTTGGCATTTACGCTATTGCAGCAGGCAAAGTCATAGATGTATATTGGTCTAATAGCGGTGGAAACATCATCGTTATTGAGCATACAGCGCCTGATGGATTCAAATATCGCAGCCGTTATTTGCATCTTCGTAACGGTTATGATAATGACCGTGGATTAGCGAAGAACTCACCTTCTGACAAATACAAAGCCTTTGCTACAAATGGTACCACCAGTAAGTTATGCTGGGGAACAAATAGCCAGACTATTAAAGTAAAGAAGAATGACTTTGTGCAGGCTGGTCAGTTTCTGGCATACGCAGGTAATACTGGTTCCGGTGGCATCAGTGTGATTCTCAAAGATGATGGTACCATGAAGAATCCTGATACGCGCTCTTTCAACGTACATCTGCATTTTGAAGTAAGCGTACAGGATACCCGGCCGGGATATGCCGGTAAGTGGATAAATGTAGATCCCTATGGTACATACAACCACAATGGCGTAAGCTGTTATGATCTTGGTGCGGCTACTCCATATGCCCGACTGTTTGCGCCTTTTTATCCAAGTTTTCATAATGTGCCACTTGATATTGTAACTAAGTACTGGTCATATTATACCGGAATGGGCATGGCACTCCAGACAGTTAGTGTTGACCGCAAAGGCAGCGATCTATATGCTGCCGGTTCTTTCCAGTGGGGCCTGTCAGGTGAGTGGTATACTCATTTTTATATGGCCGGTGCTACTTACCAGAACTACTTCAACACTTACAATGCCAAGGGTATGCGTCCACGCCAGATCTCTGTTACCAAAGATGGCAGCGGCAATCCACGTTTCTCGGTTATATGGGAGAAAAACCCTGTTGGACAATCCGCTTATTCTATTCACAATGCGGACGATGCAACCTTTGATAATGCCTGGAAGACGTATGTAACGTCTAAGAAGTGGCATGTACAAGAGCATGTTGACTATACAGTGAATGGAAAAAGGATGCATGCTGCTGTATTCGTCAACAAGCCAAACGATAATGGTTTCTACCTTTATTATGGCATGAACGCTGCTGATTTCAATAATAAATTCAATGAGCTTTATCCTAATTGGGAACTAAGAAGTATCTGTGTAAATGGCAACAAGGTGGGTGGTGTATGGCGTCCTAAGAAGAGCAATTATGCGGCCTATTATGGTTTGACATCTACAGACTACCAATCAAGATTTGATCAGTTCTCGGCTCAGGGCCTACGCTTGTTAAAAGTGCAGAACTACGATGACAATGAACGTTTTAGTGCAGTATGGGGTAAATAGGCAAGACCCTGTTACAGACGTTCGGTATATGACAACGTAATGTTTATTAAGAGAAGCGTCCATAGATGACGGACGCTTCTCTGCTAACACCCACACAAATCATCATGCCGGTTACACCTTACCCCGACCCCTCGATAGACCTCTACCTGGCTGTTTACTTCTCACAGTCAACGGATCAGTGCTTTTATCAATTAGTACTTCCAGTGCATAAAAGCGACTTTCCATTTGAATGTCTAAAGCGATCTGTTTCTGTTCAATGTCAATCAGCCTGGATTCGATACCGTTAACCTTATTCCCTATACCAATCAGTTTCGCTTCCATAGTTGTCATTCTTTCATCCATTGTTTTAAAGCCATTGCTTACCATCGTCTCAAATCCGGAAATCCGGGAAATCAATAAGTCTAAGTTTTCGTTGAACATATCAGCCATTAAAATACATTTTCAATTATTACCACACATGCGAGTCGCTTGACACCTTTATCCTCAGCAAACATTTTTGAACCACCCGCAATGAACCATTGCTTAGCCAGCTAAGTATATAACCTGTGTACTAAAACGGGCGTAACAGGCTTATACATTATCATCTTTGCCGCGCACATCACTTACCTAGGCCGCGATGTTTCCTGTTACTGTTCCGGGAGCATCAGTCGGAGATGCCTCTTTCTCCTGCGCATTATTGGTATCATTTTCTCTCAATGCAGCAAGTTGCTTTTGCAATTCTAGCACGTCATTTCTCCAGACAATTACTTTTGCATAAATGTGGTCAAATTTGCTGTTAGTATGCCGAAGCTGCCTTTTCAACTTATGGGCTTTGATCATGGTTCCGGCTAATCCCGACTGAGTAAGTGTCAGCTCCTTTCTGACATCTTCCATAGCACTTTCCAGCCTGGAAATACGGGATTCATGGACAATAATCTCCTCAGACAATTTTTTAAAGCCGAGCAACAGGCTACTTATTGTTACATCTATCTCCTCAAATTTACTGATTAGGAGTGCTGTCAGGTTTTTTTGGAATTTACGCCCTTTCATAACTGTTTTTTAGTATTGTAATTTTCGATTGAACTAATACGCCAATAAATCGTCTGGTTGAATTGAAAGTCAGTGAAATGGACATAGTTATCTCATTCCCGTGTTCAATCCAAACGGAATTATGTACAATTGAGTTGTTTATATGAATGTAGCTGCGAGCAGTGTTTTGCAGCTATCTATTAATGGGTAGGAGTACAAACATGTGTAGTGCAGGACATGGTTGGTTTCATTGTCCCTTTTGCCATTAGTGCTTATCCGCAGTCAGGCATTCTTTAATAGTGCCGGAAAGAAATCTGAACAGTCGTTCTCTGGCATTTTTAATCTTTAACCTTTTCATACATGTCTTTTATAGATGGCTGGTAGAAATTCTTGAAATGATCAATATTTGTATTGAAAGAATATCTCTGTTTACCATTTAAATAAACAGAGATATTCCTGAAATTGATCCGTTTAACGTATACGATCTGCGCTTTGACTTTCTCAAAAAGCGAGTGCCTGCATATCTCTAAATGTCAATCTAGCAAGCTTTTTTGTGTTACGATGAGGCAAATTTATCAAACAGTTTTTTCTTTTGTATCATTCATTTTGTTCATTCGGATGTTTAATAAGACGCCTCCAGCCAGAAGTAACAGCATCAAAATGTAGCTGGACATCGATAACGTAATACCAGCATAGTAAGCCTTCGGTTCAAACCTGAACAAAATAGTATGCGTGCCCGCTGGTACCATCATCCCACGTAAAACATAATTCACCCTGCAATAAGGCATTTCCTTCCCATCAATATATGCCTTCCACCCCTGTCTATAATACACTTCTGAGAATACCGCAAACTGATCCGTCCCTGAATTAGAAATATAACTGATCTCATTCAGATTATTTGCTGCCAGACTAATCTTGCCTGTACTGTCATACATTGTCATACTCTTTACAATCTCCCTGTAACGCTCATCAATGACCACAGAATCCCTCGTGTTCATATGATCCAGCATGGCCATCTCCTCATCCGCATTCTTGACCCATACTATATGCTTTACAAACCACGCATTACCCAATGCTTCAGGATTCCGCTGTGCTACTGGTTGTCCATCTGCTCCAGGCACAATTACATATTTTGTATTAAGCATATTGAGCACCTGAAGGTTGTTTCTGCTGATTTGCCTTTCAATAAGATCAGCATATAGTTGCAGCTTTGCCGCATGATAGCCACCCACACTCTTATGAAAATAGGAGGTCATCGCATCATCAAAAGGTTTTGCTGTCAGATTAAACACCCTGTAATGCGGGTCCCTATCCTGTAAAATCTGCTGGTCGGCCGCCGACGCCTGAAATGGTCTGCTATAATTGGCTTCGTCCATAAAGCTGTCACTATTAAGATAGCGCGTATCGACCTGCAGCAGATCTATTACAGCCAACACCGTCACTCCAGCCAGCATCCAGGTCCTGTTAATCCTGCCCTTGTAGAACAGCCATAATATCAGTAAAACCAGTCCGGTAAAAAACAATGCCCTATATGCATCACTATGATACAGCTCTTCTCGATCTGCATATAAGGCGCTCATCAATTCTCCCACCAGTTGTGTATTTCCCTGGAGCATCCTTGTCAATTCAGATTGAAACAAATCATCGCCACCGGGACGTTGCGGGTCATGCGTGGCATTGGTATAGTTAGCACTAAAAGACGCTGCATAGATAATCAGCAGCAAACCGGTAATAGCAATACCTGTCCATTGGAGCTTTTTCTTTATTTCTTCTTTAGATAACTTGCCACTCACTAGTTCCTGCAAGGCTAGTACCGCCAGTAATGCAAAGGAGAATTGTGGAATAATAAGCGCCTGTGACGGGGCACGAAACTTATTGTATAAGGGGAAATAGTCAAACATGAAGTAATTAAATGCTGCAAAGTTGCTGCCCCATGCCAGTACAATACCCAGTACGCTAATGGCCAGTAACCACCATTTATGCCAGGATCGTATAATAAATAATCCCAATAGTGCCAGTATGCAAACGACGATACCCAGATACACGGGACCGGAAGTGCCGAGTTCTGACTGATTTCCCCAATACAGATTCCAACGTTGGATCAGCTGTTCTGCCTGATTTTCTGGAACCCCCATTGCTGAAAGCTTTTTGTAAGTTTCAGAGTTTTTCGTTAACGACCCCGAAGAACTCCCGCCATAGATATCAGGTACTAATAAGGTGAATGTCTCAAATTTGCCATAACTCCAACGGAAAGCATAATTCCTTTCCAGTCCGCCCTGTGGTTTATCTTGGGCTGCTCCTGGTAACGGCGTCAGTTCTGATGCACCGCCGCGGGTACTCTCTTTGGAGTATTCATACGTTGTCCAAAGACTGACTGCATTTGACCCTACGCCAAGCGCTATTGCAAATAAGACAAGTAAGCCGCTGATAATCAGGTGTCTGAACAGCCTTTCTCTTATACAATATATCGCATATGCGATCCCGACAACACCAAGTATCAGAAAGAAGTAGTAGGTCATCTGCAGGTGGTTGGCTGCGATCAGGTAAGTCAGTGCCATCGCCATTATACCTGTACCCAGCACATAACGCTGACGGATAATGAGTATCAGACCTGCAATTACTGCCGGCATATACGCCAAAGCTAGCATCTTGGTCTCATGACCGGTCACAATAATAATCGGGCTGTAGCTGGCATAAGTATATGCAACTGCTCCCAGAAAACCAATCCAGGGATTAGCTCCCAGCGTCACACATAGCAGGTAAAAACAAATCGCTGATAAAAACAGCACATTTACCGGCTTAGGTAATCCAAGTGTAAGTACGGCCGGAATATAGTTGGCAAACTTATAAGGAGTTTCCATCGCAATCTGGTAAGTTGGCATCCCTCCAAACATGCTGGTCGTCCACAGGGGGGTAATACCATGCGCCTGTTTATAGTCCATGGCTTCTTTTGCCATACCCTGCCATTGTACATTGTCGCTTTGGCTGAGTATCTTTCCATTCATGGCCGGACGGCAATACAATATCGACAATAGCAGCAATGCCAGTATCGCTGCGAAGTGAGGAAGTACAGACTTGAGTTTGTTGATCATTTAATAGTATTGTGGTTAGTATACTAGTGAGAATTTCCGGGAATAAAAAAGGAGCACTAAACTATTATAGTGCTCCCGGTTATGTAAGAGATGATATTATTTATCATCATCCTTGTCTTTATCTTTATCGAAGTTACAGATATGCACCTTTGCAATCCGGTGTTGATCCATTTTGATCACTTCCAGTTTAAGATTACGCCAGTTGGTGCTTTCTCCTGCTTCCGGTATTTTACCCATTCTATCGAGAATAAATCCTCCCAAAGTAACGAAATTGGTGTTTACCTTCTGCGGATCTGCATCAATTCCCATCATCTCCAGAAATTCAACAAACGGTAACTGACCGTCTACCAAGATACTGCCATCTTCATTGCGGATGACCTCATACTCAAATTCATTTGTCTCAGAGATATTACCTACCAGGGCGTCTACAATGTCATTAATGGTTACCAGGCCTTTGATTGACCCAAACTCATCCACTACCATCGCTTGGTAGATGCGTTCACGCTTGAACAGCTCCAGTAGTTGATATGTACGGTTATGCACGGTCACCACCAGTAATTTACGGCTGATTCCCTCCAGGTTGTTGATAGCACCATTGAAGTTGTCGCTCAGCAGATCTTTAGAATATACGAAACCAGTGGTATGGTCCAGATCGCCTTTACCAATAGGGTATACGGTATGTTTCTGATGGAGGATCTTTGCTTTATTAACTTCAGGTTCGTCATCCACGTCGAGCCATACTATTTCATTACGAGGGGTCATCAATGCAGATACATGGCGATCTCCCAGGTTAAATACGTTCTGTATAAGCGCCTTTTCTGTTTCTTCAATAACGCCACCCTGATGGCTCTCTGCAATGATCACACGCAGTTCTTCTTCTGTATGAATATCTTCATGCTCATGTACAGGACGAATACCGACCATCCGGAGGATGACGTTGGCAAAGCCATTCAGTATCCAGATGAAAGGACGGAACACTACATAAAATAACTTGAGGGGCAGTGCTACAGTAAAGGTGGTAGGAACCGGCTTGCGGATAGCCAGTGACTTTGGAGCCAGCTCACCAAACACAATATGCAGAATGGTAATACCCAGGAAGGCTATCGGAATAGCAATCTTATGGGCAACGTCTTCGGCCAGATTGAAATTCAGCGAATGAAAGACGTTTAGAATAAATGTGGTCATTACCTTCTCACCAACCCAACCCAAACCCAGGGAGGCAAGTGTAATACCAAGCTGTGTGGCCGCAAGATAGCCGTCGAGGTTGTTGACTATGCTCTTGGCCACTTGTGAGACCGCCTTACTCCGGCCTGTGTTCACTTCAATCTGCGAGGCACGGACTTTAACAATCGCAAACTCTGCTGCCACAAAAAATCCGTTCAGCAGCACCAGAAAGATGGTGAAAAATATGTCTAACGTCATGTATGATGTGTCTTATTTTAAACTAAAGTATCTTAAGATAGTACTAATTTTTCTTGTCAGGCCTATGTTGTTCTCCCCAATCAGAAATACATTGCAACATTGGCTTCATAGATTGCCCGTCATTCGTCAGTTCATACTCCACCCGCGGAGGTACTTCCGCATACACTTTCCTTTTAATCAGTCCGTCTTTTTCCAGTTCTCTCAGCTGTAATACCAGTATACGCTCTGATACTTCAGGAATATTCTTCTTTAACTCACTATACCGCAATTTGCCATCCAGCAGCGCCCAAAGGATACTGGGTTTCCACCTGCCACCTATCAGATCAAGCGTATACGCCATACCGCAATTTACGTGTATCTTATTCCTGTTCAAGGTATTAGTTGAGCTTTCCTTTCTCATTACTTACATTTTTGTCAGTACTTAATAATCTTGTCAGTACCTGTAAAATTACAGATACGGCGTTACTTTTACAAACAATTAAGAAAAATACTTATTATGAAACATCTTGAAAACAAGGTCGCACTCGTTACAGGTGGTAGCCGTGGTATGGGCGCTGCTATCGTAAAACGCCTGGCTGCTGCTGGTGCTGATGTCGCATTTACTTATGTTAGTTCTGCTGCCCGTGCACAGGAACTAGCAGCTGCCGTAGCTACAAACACGGGGCAAAAGGTCATTGCTATCGCTGCTGATAGCGCATCCCACCTTGCTGTAGCGCAGGCTGTTGAAGATACCGTTGCCCGCCTGGGTGGTATCGATATTCTGGTCAATAATGCGGGTATCTACGGTGAGCCGCCAGTTGGCGAGCAGTCGGCCGATGACTATGACCGTGTAATGGACATTAACGTGAAGGCTGTGTATATAGCCGCGATTACTGCTGCCAGGTACATGAAAACAGGGTCCCGCATTATCAGTATTGGTAGCAATATGGCTGATCATGTAGCTGGTCAGGGCGCAATTCTGTATAGTATGAGTAAGTCTTCTCTGATCGGTATGACCAAGGGGATGGCAAGGGATCTGGGACCCAGAGATATCACAGTAAATCTGATACAACCTGGTCCTGTCGATACAGACATGAATCCTGCGGATGGTCCCTATGCACAGGCGCAGTTAGCCAGACTTGCCCTGTCTCATTACGGTAGTACAGATGATATTGCCAGCCTCGTAAATTTTCTTGCAGGCAAGGAAAGCCGTTTTATAACGGGAGCCGCAATAACAATTGATGGTGGATCAAATGCTTAATGTGATCCAACGCTGACAATTAACAATTGAACACCTCACCGTTTTATCTAAAACGAGACGTAGAAACTCCTTCTTTCAGCTGCATAGCGGACATTTCACTGTTCAGTTGTCAATTTTTGATGTTCTTATATTAAATCAGTACGATCAACAGCAGGGTAACCAAAGCTGGTAATGCCTGCACGAAAAAAATCTTTCTGCCAGCGGTCAACCCTCCATAAATGCCGGCTACCGCCACACATCCCAGGAAGAATGTTGCCACATGCAAAGACCAGCTTCCATCTGCTATAAATAATGACCATATCAGCCCTGCTGCCAGGAACCCGTTATATAATCCCTGGTTACCTGCCAGTGTTTTGGTGGGCTCAAACAGATGGGCAGGAAGGTTCCTGAATACTTTCGGAGCTCTCGTTGTCCAGGCAAACATTTCGAGCCATAAGATATATAGATGCTCAAATGCAATGATACCAATGAGAATTTTAACTAAGAGCAACATAATAAATAGTAATTTTGGATAGGTTTTAGATGGACTAAGATATATAATTCCACGTGCATGCTGGCCAATGTTAGAAAAAGTATCTACACGATACTGCTTTGCTGTTACTGTACGTTGGGGCTGATTGCGCAAAACCTGGTGCCAAACGCTTCCTTCGAAGATGTAAATATCTGTACGGAATATATTGCTCCGTGTGCCCCTTCTGCCTGGCTATCCGTAGCACCGGAGATAGCAAGGATGAAATACCTATGTAATGGTGCAGCACTACAGGGACAGCATTTTGTTAACCTCTTACAGGAAGGCACGGATAATCCTGATATGCGGGTATACATACAGACCCGGCTGCTTTGTCCGCTGGAAAAAGGTCGCCGCTACAAGATCCGGATCTACATGAACACCAACAACTATCCGCTCAGAGCCGGCATCCGCTTTGACACGGCTTTTGTATTTACGGATAATGCTACCTGCCTCACCGCTCCGGCCACGCTTGAACTAAGTGAAAATGACGTTCAGAAGAAACTTTTTCGCCTCAATCATCCCTGGTATATGCTGGAAAAGACATTTGTTGCCAATTCCGCCTCCTCGCATATGCTGATCGGAAATTTCCGCCCTCCACAGCGCAAGGAAGGGAGTGGTGGTAACTATAACAACGCTCAGCTGCTTATCGATAGTATCAGTGTAACTGCCGACGATGGTCCTGTTGCCTGCACAGGCGCTGACAGTACTATCGCTCTTTTATACACAGAACACCACCGGCATAGTATTCCTGAAAAGCTACTCGCTGCCGGCAATGTAATACATAGGCTGGATGGCTCGTCAGGTTGTGATACAATTATTCTCAGAGATGATCTGTTTACTGCAGATAAAAGCAGCTTGAACGCCCGTTATAAAAAACAGATAGACGATGCGCTGAACCGCTATAAAGGCAACCGTAGTCGAATCGTACTGATAGGGTATGCCTGGCAGGCCGCATCACCTGAATATAACCGTATTGTTTCTGCGGATAAGGCAAAAGCTGTAGCCAACTACCTGGTATATAATGAAGGCTTCAGCTTTGACGATTTTGATGTACTGGGTGCTGGCAGAACCCATCCCCGGTATGACACTTCCGGTAGTGCAGCAGGCGAGAACAACCGGGTCGAAATGATTATTTGCCGGCCGGCAATCGCCAAGGATACCCTTAAACCCCGCCCTGTTATATCGCAACCAGATACGCTTGTAATACCGGATATTCTCTTTAAATTCAATAGCAGTGAATTGAACAGGGCCCTCTTCAGCTCCCTGGACAGTCTCATGCAGAAAATCCCAAGGAACGGCAATATACAGCTGCAGGTAAACGGACATACGGACAATGCTGGTACCACTGCCTACAATAATACGCTCTCTATAAAAAGAGCCAATGCAGTAGCCGATTATATGCAGGAACATGGACTGGGAAATGATATCAGGCTCATTACTGGTGCCGGTGAAAGTCAGCCCGTAGCCGATAACCGATCCGCAGAAGGCAGGCGGCGTAACCGTAGAGTGGAAATCATTATCTTTTATAGCCCGGATTAATGTTTACCCTCGGATTAGAATTATTTTGATATGTGAAGGCCTTGCAAAAGAATGATTGTTTTGCTATTTTGTCTCATCGGGAAGTAGAACTGCTTGTTTAACCAAGGGAAAATCAAAATCTAATAAAAAGAAAGTCGCTTATGTCGATGACACACTAAGTTGATTACTCACTCCAGGGATCAATCTTTTTAAATGTTTAACCAAAATCATGCTGTACGACATCCGGCCAGGATATCTCATGCTATTTCACATCACTCACGCTAAACTTAACAGCTTATGAAAGTTATTACCGGGCTGTGGCTCATACTGCTATTAGCAGTCAGCGCAACTGCCTTTGCCCAGAGGGGTAAAACAATACGCGGACAGGTTACCGGAGAATACACCCGCCAACCGCTCGAACGCGTAGCCGTGCTGGAAAAAGGAACACAAAATCATGTATTTACCAGCGCAACAGGCGATTTCTCCATTACCCTCACCGGAGATAACGCTACCCTGATATTTTCCTACGTCGGGTATAATACAGAACAGACAACCGTCGGTGCGAATGATGTACTGAATACAACCCTGCGTTCGTCCCAGAAAGATCTTAGTGAGGTAGTCGTTACGGCATTTGGCGTAAAAAGGGAAAAACGCGCCCTGGGTTATACTGTGCAGCAGATCGATAGCAAAGAACTGAACGTTAACCACCAGTCGAATGTCGTAAATGCGTTACAAGGGAAAGTAGCAGGTGTGCAGATATCCAGCTCAGGCGGTGGTCCGGGACAAGGATCCCGTATCATTATCCGGGGTATCAACTCCATTGCGGGCGACAGAAACAATCAGCCTTTGTTTATCGTAGACGGTGTCGAAATTGATAATAGTACCTATACAACCGGCGGTGCAGAAACACGTGGTATGACTAACCGCGCTGCTGACATCAACCCGGATGATATACAGAGCGTTTCTGTACTGAGAGGAGGTGCCGCTACTGCCTTGTATGGTATACGGGCTGCCAACGGAGCAATCGTTATCACCACAAAATCGAATAATTCGCAAATGCTGAATCTGACCTACAATGGTATGTATGGCTTTGACAAAGTAAATAAAACACCTGAGGTACAATCAAAATTTTCTCAAGGTTATCTGGGTGAATACGATCCGGCCAGCTTTTGGCCAACCTTCGGTCCAACAGTTGAAGAAGCGAAGAAACTGGATGCTACTCACCCCGACCAGCTATACAATAACTATGAACAGGCATTCCGTACCGGTACGCAAACTCGTCACACGGTTAACGTGGGTGGTGGAATGGATAAAGTGCAATTATTAGGCTCGCTGTCTTATCTGGATCAGGAAGGTGTGATTCCGTTCAGTGATTTTACCAGTTATAATGCCAGGATCAACGGGCAATTTCAGCTTAGCGATAAATTCAATGCAGGCGTCTCCCTCAATTATATCAGCTCCGGTGGTAACAGGGTAAACGCAGACCGGTATGGTGAACAGATCATCTACTGGTCTCCCAGATGGAATATGAAAGACTATGTGAAACCTGATGGGACCCAACAAACGTATAGCAGTGGTACCAACAATCCGATTTACACCTTATCAACAAATAAGTTCAGAGATAACGTAAACCGTACAATTGCCAGCACGTTCGTGACCTACCAGCCAGCTACCTGGCTGAACTTTACCTATCGCGTAGGGAATGATTTTTACACAGATGGCAGGGTACATCAGGCTCCCGGACCATTGGGCCTGGTGGGTGAAGTACCCAATCTCGATGACAACGAATACGGGTTTATGTATGAATATAACTTACGTAGCCGCAATCTGACATCTACCCTGATGGCAAATTTTCAGCATGTCTTTGATGGTAAGTATTCCATTGACCTGAAGGTAGGACATGACCTGCGCGATCAGCGGGTCAGACGAAACAGCGTCTTAGGCGATACCCTGGTTGTGCCGGATCTGTTCCTGCTGAATAACGCCAAACGAGTGACGGCTGAGTCCTATATCTACGACTACCGCAATTATGGATATTTCGCGGATCTCACGCTGGGATTGAATAGTATGCTGTATGTCGAAGTAACCGGCAGAAAGGACTATACGTCTACGCTTTCCAGGAATCAGCGCAGCTATTTCTATCCATCTGTCAGTCTCAGTTACATTTTCAGTGATCACTTTAAGGTACCTCGTTGGTGGAGTGTGGGTAAAATGAAGGCTTCCTGGGCAAAGATTGGTAAAGACGGAGACGCTTATGCTATTACCAATGGATTCAGGGCAGGCACGACGATTGGTGCAAATGTACCATTCTACCAGAACAGAACGTTGGGGAATCCTAACCTAAGACCGGAATTTACCGAGACCGCTGAGATAGGTACAGAGCTTGCGTTCCTGGATAGCAGGATCGGACTCGAGGCTGTGGTGTATCAGCAGAAAAGTAAAGATTTGCTTGTACCGGTAGATGTTTCTACAACAACAGGTTTTGACAAGGCATATGTAAACGCAGGAGAAATTCACAACAAAGGACTGGAGATTACACTGACGGCTTACCCTGTGGTTCACAATGATTTCAGATGGAACTTCCGTATCAACTTCTCCACCAATAGCAACACCGTTAAAAAATTGAATGAAGATCTACGGTTGAGTGAGATTATCCTGTCTTCTCAATATGGTTATCTGAGTTCCACCGTAAGTACTAAACTTGTTCCCGGACAGTCTTATGGTGCCTTATATGGGAGAACCTACAAACGTTATTATGGTGCTGAAACAGATGACAGGCAAACGCTACGTAATGACCTGCCCCTGTTGATTGGCGCAAACGGCTTTCCCGTGTTGGACGATGCTTCCAATCAACGGTACCTGGGCAGTACCTTGCCCAAGTGGATTGGTAGTACAACACAAACCTTCCGCTATAAGCAGCTGTCTTTGTCGCTATTGGTAGATGTAAGGCAGGGCAACTATAAATACAACCAGCTGTCTAATTTTCTATCGGCATTTGGCGAATCCAGGCAAACAGAAAACAGGGACCAGACTATTGTTTTCAATGGGGTACTGGCAGACGGTACGGCGAATACAAAACCAGTTTACCTGGGACAGGCTAAAGGCCCTGACGGAGTGGATTATGGTGCTGGCTATTACAGGAATTACTTCCGGGGCGCCAGCGAAAACTTCATAGAAGATGCTTCCTGGGTAAGATTAAGGTCAGCGTCTTTGGCTTATACATTACCGGAAACCTGGCTGAAGCCTACAAGGGCTATCAAGACTGCAACCGTCTCATTTACGGGTAATAACCTCTGGCTAAGTACCAGGTACACCGGTTTTGATCCTGAGACGAGTTCGACAGCTGCCGGTAGCAATGCTTCCGATTCATTCTCCGGATTCACTTACCCAGCCACGCGCAGTTTCCTGTTTAGCCTGAATCTTAAATTCTAAATTCTGAACTTTATGAAACGTACATTCCTTTATCTATATACAATATTACTTGCAGCAGGACTCAGTGTCAGTTTGCCTGCCTGTAAAAAGGGGTACCTGGATATTAACCAGCATAATCCAAACCTGAGCGAACGGCCCCCGATCAACGGGCTACTTATTGCTGTCACCTATCAGTCGGGCGTTAATGTTTATTCCACTGGCTATATCACTTCTTATTATGTACAGCAGCTGGCGTCTCCGAATACTGGTAGCGGTTCTGATGTATATGATGATGTAGACCGTAGTACCAACTGGCGTGCCCTGTATCTGAACGTTACAGATATCCGCCAGATGAAGAAACTTGCGCTTGCGCAAGGTGCGCATGAACATCTCGGTGTTGCCAACGTTCTGGAAGCACTGAATATGAGTATGCTGGTCGATCTATATGGAGACGCGCCATACAGTGAAGCATGGTCTGACGGCCAGAATCTTAAACCGGCTTATGACGGGGCTAAGGCTATATATGACAGCTGCCTGTCATTGATTGATCAGGGCATTGCTGCTTTTAACCTGTCCAATCCATTAGTCAGATTGGATCCAGGCAATGACCTGGTGCATGGAGGAAATAAGGCGGCCTGGATTAAAACAGCTTATGCGCTGAAAGCACGTCTGCTGAACAGGCAAAGCAAACTGCCAGATTACGATCCTGCCGCTGTGTTGACTGCGCTTCAGAACGCTTATACTTCGAATGCTGACGATGCCCAGATTACCCGGTTTGAAAGTTTGAGTCCCTGGAACGGAGTCGCAAAGAATAATGCCAGTGGTACGCTAGACGGCTGGTTGAGCGCGACATTTGTAAATGCGCTGAACGGGACTACCTATGGCGTATTTGATCCCCGCCTTCCGCTTATTACCGATCTTACCCGTTTCGGAGACTACAGGGGGACTGTGAATGGCGTGGGACGAACAGGCTCCGGTACAGACAATTCTGCCAGTGCGTTGTCTGTAAATGGCTTCTATTCCCGGGGCGGAGCTCCCTTACTGATGCTGACGTATGCAGAGATGAAATTTATTGAATCTGAGGCTACTTTTGCTACGGACAGGGCCAGATCCTACCAGGCTTACCTGGACGGCATTGCTGCAAATATGGATAAAGTGGGCGTAGCCGCGGTTGATAAACAAGCCTATATCACTAATCCCCTGGTGGCCGTAGGACTGGCTAATTTTACCAAGACGTTGATCTTCAAGGAGAAATACGTAGCCACTTTTCTCCAGCCGGAAACATGGACTGATGCTCGCAGGAACGATTATCAGTATAAAGACTTCAGGCTGCCACAGGGTGCGTTATTGAACACCTTCATTCGCAGGGTAGGATATCCAACTTCTGAGACAAGCCGTAATCCTGAAAATGTTCCTTCAGTAGCTTCTCTGACAGATCGCCTGTGGTGGGATAAGTAATGTAAACCTATTTCAGGAGGATATACTCGTACTTAGACTTCGTTCATCTTACGTTCATCCTACGTTCATAAACGTAGGATGAACGTAAGATGAACGGGATATAAGCGGCATCAATTTATTGCTTATCAGGAGGATAATGTATCTTCTGACACCGTGATTGCGCTAAGTGGGAAACTGGCGTAAAAGGTAGTGCCTTCTCCGGGTGTGCTTTCAAACCATAATTCCCCGTCCTGTAAGGCCAATAGCTCCTTACAGAGCACAAGTCCCAGTCCGATGCCCTTTTCATTATTGGTACCAAAAGTGGATTGGGTCTTCAGTGAAAAGATCTCTGCCCGATGACTAGGGTCAATACCGATGCCATTGTCAGTGATAGTCAGATGGCAACATTGCTCCTTGATATGAAGATCTATTTCTATATGTCCGCCAGAAGGTGTAAACTTGATAGCATTGTTAATCAGATTCCTGATTACCAGGTCCAACATGTTATGATCTGCCGTAATATAAACATCGGGGTCTACTTTGGACAGGATGTTTACGGCTTTCTTGTCCGCCAGCAGGCGTTGAATAGCTAACACTCTCTCTACCGCGTCATGCACATTCTCTGAACTGAGTCTTACTCCTTTGCCGTCCATCTGAAGCTTGGACCAGGTAAGGAGGTTAGTAAGCAGGCTGGAAGTATTTTTCGTTAGCGTTAGCAGCTCATCCTCAAGCATTTTCTTTTCGTCAGCTTCTAATTCATATTCGGCAATGAGGTGCAGGGTAGTGATAATTGAGTTCAGCGGACTTTGCAGATCATGGGCGATGATGGAAAACAGCTTATCCTTTTTCTGATTTAACTGCTCAAGGTTAATATTCTGTATATCTATTTTATTAGCCCGTTCCTCTGCATTGCGTTTCTCTCTTTCGTAGTTATTTCTTAAATAATTGGTAATTAAGTATATACAAGTTAGTGTGATAAGGTAGCTTGAAAGAATGTCAACATATCTGTTTTCCACCGTGCCATAACTGTCCTGGATCCAGGAAGGATCCAAATATTCTTTGGTCAGCAGGATGCCTGGTAGCAACAGGTGCAGAAATGCCCAGATCCAGTGCCGGCGGCGCGGACTAAAAGCGATCAGCAGGTTGAAGGTGAGGAAGAACAGGAGCAGGGCAGGGCCGTGGCTACCGGAGTTCAGGTAGAAGGTGGCAGTCAGGGTAATATAACTGACAATCACGTAAGCCAGCATGCTGGCATTATATATCCTCCGGTAGCGGGAAAGATAGAAAAAGAATACCTGTAATATCAGTAGCGTTGCAACAATCACCCACACTAATGTCAATCCAAGCCACATATTAAAAGGCAACAGTACGGTAAGCAGTGCCATGGTTACGACACTGATTGAGTTGAACGCACGGTTCTCCAGGGAAAAGGATGCAGGATCTCCCACAAGTTCTTCCCAAATATTGGCTAATTGACGTGCAAGTTTGTGCAAATATTGGTGTTTACTGGTTTCTGTTAGTATAAATGCTGATAATCGATAAGTTACGCAAAGTTCTAAGAATAAAGGGGATTATTTATAACACATACATGTTATAACGGCGATGGTGAACAAAATGTGGAATGATCTTCGTACGTTATAAGGATAAACAAATTCTTTATGAGACGTGTACAATTTTGGGGTTTAACAGTATTCACGCTGTTTATGGGATTGTCTGCGGATAAATCATATGCGCAGGATAGTAAACCGGATAAGCAGGAAGTAATTCAACAGATAGTGGCTGCACGCAATTTCGTATTTAAGGTACAAACGGTACAACCAACTGGTCCGTCGCCTAATCGTCAAATAACTTCCGAGTACGACCTGAAAATATCTCCTGACTCAATAATCAGTTTTTTGCCGTACTTCGGTCGCGCCTATACGGCTCCTATGGATCCGACAAAAGGAGGCATTCAGTTTACATCCACTAAATTTGATTATAAGCAGGAGGCAAGGAAGAAAGGAGGATGGGATATCACTATCAAACCACAGGATACCCAGGACACACGATTAATGACACTCACCGTGTCAGATAATGGATATGCTTCGTTGCAGGTGATCAGCAATAACAGGCAGCCGATATCTTTCACCGGATATATTACCCAGAAGAAAAGTAAAAGATAACTAAAGGTTACGTTAAAATTATCTTAACAGTCTACAAATCTGGCATACTAGGAACAGTTCTTGTTTTACTTATACCGAACCAAAAATGAGAACTATGTCAAAGAATAACAGAGAAGGCGTGAAGCATGAAATACAGGAACTCGCAATGGGTAATTACAGAAGCTATCCTGAAGACTACGGTGTAAATACACAGGTAGCTACAGATAATGTACAATCTTTGGCTAAAGGCTATTGGGATAGTCGTGAGATAAAAGAGGTTGACCGTGATGAGAAGCTTGGTATCAATCTTACAGATTATCAGCAATGGACACAGGAAGCATTTCTTGCGTTCGTGAAGAACAGTGAATATTCGCTTAGCTAGTGTATAGCAATTAGTACGAATTACGAAGTACTAACTGCGGATGGTATTATCGGGAGATAATATCATCCGCAGTTTTTTTATGTAATTAAAAAAAGATGTAATGCCATTATCTTTTTATTATCTTTAGATAAACCCTCAATTCTCCGTTCGTTATGAAGACAGACACAGCCAGTCGTACGGCCCAGTATATGGCGCTGTTCCGGGCATTGGAGACTAACCGCCCATCCGGGAAAAGACTGTTCACCGATCCTTATGCTTTTTCTTTCCTGACTGCACGCTTTAAGTTCATCACTCAATTATCCGTTGTACCATTTATCCGCAACCTGGTAGACCGTATCATCCGCAGAAAGATCCCCGGTGCTTTATCATCAGGTATAGCGCGCACCCGCTACATTGACGAACTGTTACAGCAGACAGTCAGAGACGGTGTAAAACAGGTCGTCATACTGGGTGCCGGTTATGATACCCGCGCCTTACGACTGGGCTTTCTTAGAGCACTGCCCGTTATTGAAGTAGATCATCCTGCTACGGCCAGATCAAAGCAGGAAAGGCTGTTAAGGAGTTTAGGCCGGCTTCCTGCGCACGTACGCTACCTGGAGATTGACTCCAATGAGCAAAAGCTTGAACACCTTTCTCCACAGTGTATAGATAAGTCGCTGCCTACCGTGTTTATATGGGAAGGCGTCAGTAACTACTTGTCTCCTGAAGCGGTGGCTGCAACTTTTGCCTTCATGGGACAGTTTGCCGCAGGCACCTATATTATCTTTACTTATGTGGATGAAAAAGTACTGCGCTCTCCCGCAGCCTTTTTCGGAGGAGAGAAGCTCATACAGGAATTGAAGCAGGAGGAGGAGCAGTGGACTTTCGGACTGGAGCCTTTCCTGGTCAGAAGATACCTGGATGATTTTGGTATAGAACTGCTGGAGGATCATAGTGCTGTTGAATACCGCAGCTATTATCTGCCGGAACGTAATGATAAAGGGTATGAGTTTTATCGGGTAGCATTTGCTATAAAAAGATAAAAATGCAGTATTTACATTTCAATTCTATATTTTTATTGCATAACAGATCCCCGTATGAAAAATTATTCACTAGCATTGGTATTTTGCCTTATGTCAACAATTACTTTCGCACAGTCCAAAGAGGAAAAAGCTGTAGCTACACAGGTAGAGTCATTAAGGAAGGCGATGGTTGACGCAGATAAAGTCACGCTGGAAAAGCTGTCAGATGAAAAGCTTTCCTATGGTCATTCCAGCGGAAAAATTGAAGATAAGGCGTCGTTTGTTTCCAGCATCGTCAGTGGTAAATCTGACTTTGTTTCTATTGACCTTACCAATCAGACAATCGCTGTTACCAGCAGCACTGCAATTGTGAGACATACGCTTAGTGCAGCGACCAACGACGGAGGTGTAGCAGGGCAGGTAAAACTACATATCCTATTGGTATGGAGTAAGGAAGGTAGTCAATGGAAACTGCTGGCGAGACAGGCAGTGAAGGTTCCTGCCTGAGGTCGTCCGCTAATATACACAGAGTGGAGACAACATTACACCAGGTTCTACGGAATCAGTCATTCAGCCTCCTTGAAAATCCTTATGGCATAGTTTTGAGACAGTTAATAGTAACAACGAGGCGGTTAAGCCTTATCTGTTAACCAAAAAAAAATATTTTATGCAAGCTACAATTGAAACTATCGAGGTACTGAATGATCTGATCCAGATTAATAATGACCGTATCGAAGGTTATGAAAAAGCACTGAAAGAACTGAAGGCAGAAGATGCAGATCTGAAAGCATTATTCTCTTCTATGATCAGTGAGAGTCATGAACTCCGTCTTGCATTAGGTACTGAGGTAAATGCATTGGGCGGCGATATGGATAACTCCACTACTACGAGTGGTAAGATATACCGTGCGTGGATGGATGTAAAAGCCATCTTCACCGGCCACGATCGTCACACTGTACTGTCTAACTGTGAAGCAGGTGAAGATGCTGCACAGCGCGCTTACAGAACAGCGCTGGAAGATGAAGAATTACCAGCTTACCTGCGTGAAATGATTGTTGAACAGCAGGCAACACTGAGAAAATCTCACGATCAGATCAAAGCGCTGCGTGACGCAAACAAGTAATCAGGTATTACAACTTGATATGTTGGATTCAGGATAGCGATTTTAATGTTGGAAAGTATCAGCAACTGAAACCATTCGGGAATTAATAACTAAGGGTTGGATATAAAGTATATTTTACAACCCTTAGTTATTAATTCCTGATTTCTTATGGTTAAAACCAGGAGCTGGCTTTCTCTTCATCATCTTTCTCTTCCGGCTTTACCTCTTCTTCTTCAACCTGCTCTGGTACCACGTGATCAGCATCTGTAGGATGTTTTCTGATGGCACCTTCTATTACTGCATCCTGCTCTACTTCCAGAACCAGCGCGGTAACATCTCCTTTTACGTATGCTTTGTTACTAATAACAGCTTTATTGGTTACGAATATGTCTCCGTGTACCTTTCCGTAATGTACAAGGTCTGTCGCATGAATATTTCCACGGATACTGGCACCTTTGCCAATAACCAGTGTTCCCTCTGTGCGTACATCGCCCCTTACATTACCATCAATACGTCCGGGGATAGTAGATTCTATAGCGCCCTGAACGGACACCTGACCTGGGATAAGGAACATATCCTTTCCGAAGGCTTTTTTTATCAGATCTTTCAATGGAATCACATCACAAGTTTGGGCCAGCAGATAAAGTTTCTTCTTCAAATATCGAAATGATCGAGGACGCATTGCCGAGATCAAGTCCTACACTACGTTGATGTTTATCGTCTGAAATCCTCAGTGAGTTGTATAGATATCCTATGCTGACAAGATTCTCAGGATTAGGAGCCACTTCAACAGGAATAAAATCTTTAAATTCTTCTGCAAATGCATCTGTCAGTTCGCGGTAGTGCGCACCGCCACCCATCAGGTAGATTTTGCTACAGTTCTCAAAATCCTGGTCAGTAAAGTAATTTCTCATCAGCGGAGACACCACTTCTTTATAATATTGCGTCAGCAATGCCTTACGCATATCTTTCAGATCGAGGCGTTTCCTATTGGTAAAGATAGATCCTTTCATGAAAGCGTCATCTAACTGATGCTCATTTTTCATGTCCAGGTAGTATTGCTTATTTAGTTCCCGGGCAAGGTTGTTAATAGCATACTTTATACCATGCGAACTGAAGCAGGTACGATGGATCAGCCCATCGGCAGTAGCCATGCCTCCTTCAATGGTGCCGAAGCCAAAGCTGACAGCAATGAAGTTGTCAGTCTTAGGATCGCTGACAGTCTTTTTCAAACCGATAATACCGCCAACTATTTCAGGGATCACTTCAAAACGTTCAATATCCAGCATACCTTTTTTAATAGCGCCTTTATTATTGAATGTATGTGTATCGTATTCTATCAGGAAATGTCTTTTGTTTAGAAACTGCTCTGCTGCGCCTTTGTAGATGTTGTAGGTGGAGAAAGGAAAGCCCATAGTAACAGACAATGGCTGTTGTACTTTGTCAAGTACATTGACCATAGCGGCTTTAAAAAGGATTTCATAATCATCCTCCTGTGGCGCGGCGTTGGTAATACGGCCTGGGTTGATACCTCCGCGTCTTGCCAGGTTTCCGACAATGTACCAGTTATCATCTTTTCTGATCTTAAGTCCGTTTAGCAGGTCTTTTGAGGAATTTTCAGTGTTCCCGTATGCAGTTTCAAAAACACTTGGAAAGCTGATAGGTGATACTTTCATGATCGCAGGATTATGTATATGATTAAAATTTCGAGTTTGAGTTTTCAACATTTCGGCTCGGTCACCAGGCAAATAGGACATAAAGAAAAGCCGCAAGGAGAGGGCTTTAACTTGCGCACATGCTACAACGACGTTAAATATATAAAATATTATTAAACATTACCAAACACAAAATGACACCTTTTCAAAGGTATTGATTATCATATAATCACAAGGTGAATTATTTGACGTGGATCAGCAATTGAAGAGATAATGACAAATTTAAACTTTATAACTCACATATATGTTGTGACACCGTTAAATAGGACTACTGCATAGATAGCCTGACAGGGAGCACCTGCCAGGCGAATTGTTTCAGCTTGCTGTGTAGTCAAAGTGGTAACGAGCCGTGTCATAGATAGACCAGTCCATAAATCCTCTTACCATAGTACCCAATGCATCAACATGACGCTGGATGGCTGAATCGATAGGCAGGCCGAAGGAAGGCAATTGTGTACGCAGCTGATTAAACATGGCTATTTCCTGGTTATGGATGGCTGCGGTTTGAGCAATAGCTTCTTCCAGGGTAATTTGTTGTTCATGGCCGATAACGACAACCAGGTTATGTTCGTCGCCATGAGCCAGCTCTTTTGAAAGAGAAAAAAGGTCATTGGCCCAGCAGACTGCCCTTCTGGCCAGATCTACCAGCTTCTGAAACTGCTCATTTTGCAGCACGAAGACAGGTAGATACGTACCGGCGGCTACTTCCAGCATATCAGTACCCAGGTTAGCGCCACTAAAGAAGGGACGCATCTGCATATACTGAAATACGGATGGATGCCGGCGAAGTTTTGCATTTTCGGCTTCCCATACTGCTGCTTCAAAAGTAGCTTTGAGGCTTAAAGTGAACTGGCACTGCCAGGATACAGAGCTAAGTGGGCGCATGTTGTTCCAGAAATCACTCAAAGCTGCCAGCACGGGGTTAACGGAGCGGTCAACTGACTGATCATACCTGAGTACACGGACGAAATCGGTTATAACTTGCTGCAGATAACCTTTTTCACGATAGCCTGCAGTATCCGGAGTAACATGATCCAAGAGATCATCCAGTACAAAGAGCCAGGTATTCAGATCATTTGCTGTACACAGGAAAGCCAGATCTGCATCCGGATAGGTACGGGCCGTCATCCAGGCGAACTTGTACCTACGGAAGCGGTCGTAAGCTTCATCTGTTTGGAGCAGATTAAATTCCTGGAGCCAGGATGCAGTGTGACGATCAATCTCGTGTACGAAGGGACTGATCTTTGCCTCAAAGGGGCAATGGAGAGCCGGGACAGTAATGTGTCGCATAAATTTGGATTTAAATAAGAGGAGAAAAACTAATTCAGACAAAAGTGTACAGTAATGACGCGATATATCTGCAGTAGTAGCAGCCGGAAGTGAGGATTGTAAGCAGAAATGTTGTAGGCAGTGTGAAGAAAGGCTATAGGGGCTTACTAAGGAAATTAGAAAACAGCGGGACTATTCAGACATTTGTTAAGAACAATATTGAGGAGTCTGAAATCGATAGGTTTTATTAGGTAAGCGGTAGCTCCGGCTTCCATAGTGGCAGTTCTGTCTTCCTCAAAGACATCGCCGGAGATGACAATCACTGGTATACGTTGCAACAACGGGTTGTTTTTGATGCAGGCCAGTATCTCTTCAGCGTCCATATCCGGCAAGTGTCTGTCAGAAAGAATGACGTCCGGAGTGTAATCCTGAAGTAGTTCAATACTATCTGTTCCATTGCTGCAAGCGTCTACTTCACAGCCTAGCTGGCTCAGGTATTTGGCGAGATAGATACGGCTCATGTCATCGTCTTCAATGATCAGCACTTTAGTACCAGCGTACATCGGTTCCTCTTGCCGTATGTCGGAAATACTGTCAGAAACGGGGATTGCACATGTCTGCAGCGGAAAAGTGAAACTGAATACTGTACCTTTGCCAATCACGCTTTCTACGGTAATAACTCCGCCCAGGAGGCCTGCCAGATGTTGTGCAATATGTAATCCGAGGCCGGTACCTCCCGAAAAGCTGTTCCATTCAGTAATGAAAGGATCAAATATCGGAGCCATTTTCTCGTTACTGATACCTGCGCCCTGGTCTTTGACGCTGATACGGCATTTATCCTCATCCACTAGCGCTGACAAAGTAACAACACTATTGTTGGCGGTAAACTTCAGCGCATTGAACAAGAGGTTGTTGATGATCTGCGTAAGTTTAGTTTTATCAGTGACCAGATCAGACGGCATGACACGTTGATTGTAATCCAGCACGATACGTACGCCTTTTGTTTTGGCAATGTATTGTCCGGTACCAACAATATTTTCCAGCAGATGCCTGATAGCAAATGGTTCAGGATGCAGTTCATGTAGTCTGCCTGCTTCGATCCGTGATAGTTCCAGTACATTATTGATCACATCAAGTGCCTGGTGACTGGCTGCACACAGGTGTTCAGCGTGTTTGATATAGGCTACGTCATTATTCCGTTCTGCATCCATGAGTTGCAGCTGGCTGATAGAGTAGATAGCATTCAGCGGAACGCGGATTTCGTGATTAGTTTCACGTAGGAAGATGCTTTTATAATGATTAGATTTTTCCAGCTCGGCAGTCCTGATCTGTACCTGTTCTTCCAGACTTTCGTTATGAATCTGCTGACTTTTCAATAGTGCGTCATTATGTTTGACGTAAAACATAATGATGAGGATGTTCAGCGATACAATGACCATGATTGCAGAGTAGTGTATGATTAAGCTACTGAGCGGGCTAAAGTCATAGGCAGGTATTATGTTGGTAAATCTGTTTAATTCAAGCAGGAATAGTGTAATGAGTGCAACGACGATACAGGTGGTTCTGAATAGTTTGTCTTTCACGATCAGCAGGGATGTACCTATTAGAAATATCGCCAGCAGGCTGGCTTCCACTACATTGGCGAGCATACATCCAAAATATAGGGTAGCTGCATTGTGTATCATTTGCAGATAGAAAGCGGAGATGTCATAGCGTCGTTTTTTGTTGAGGTAAATGATATACCAGCAGGCAGCTGCTTCGACAAGTGTGCCAAGGAATAAACCGAGTTTGCCGGAGAGTATATAGAAGAATGTTCCGAAGAAAATAGCCATCAGCCCGGTGATTATGGCAAGTGTATTTACTTTAATGATTCTGTTTCTTTCGTTCTGGTCAATGGTATCTGCACCAGTCAGGGTTATAGCTCTAAAGATCCCCATAGTAATCATTCGCATTGGGTTTAAAGGAATTGCTTCCGGGGTTAGGTTAGTGTTGTTATAGGTTGAGATGTATACTTCTTCAGCTGGCTATGTCTGTGCAATTATACACAATATAGACATTTACTATTAAAAAAAGTAAAGGAGAAAGCCCTTCTGCCGATATCAGGTGATATTGACAGAAGGGCTTCTCCTTCAACAGATAAACTTTTATCTATCGGTTATTTAAAATCAGCGTCTGAGAGTCCGCTGTTGATTTTAATTTCATCTACTTTGAAATCAATTTGCTGACCTCCGATCATATTTCTGATCATGAAAGGAAACTTTAAGCCACTTACCTCTCTGTAGTCGCTGGTTTCAGTTACACCTGTAGTTTCTTCACCATTACGGCTTACTTTTTTGGTCAGTAGGCCGGTGGTTACATCGTAATACAGATCAGTACTGGTGGTTTCGTCTTCTTTTACAGTAATCATGTAGTTGTCTTTGCCGTTATCGTCAGTAACGAGCGTGGGCGACAGCTGCATATCTACGCCACCTTTCAGGTAGTCCAGTTCGGGGACGAAAGCCATATTTGCTTTAATCCGCTCTTTGGAGGCAGCGTCTAATTGAATAGGGCTACCCATCTGTATAGCAGTCACGCTATCGCCATTGACGATCAGTTTACTTGCGTGTACGTTCATCATTGGGATGAACACATCCAGCAGGAACTTGTTGGGCGCTTTGATCTTTTTAGTCATCTTGATATCAGTACCTTGAACAGCGCCGGTAGCAGCGATTGTCTGGTCTTTGATTCCTTTCAGTTTATCAGCCCCGCCAATAGCCTGCAGGTACTTATTGAGGATGGTAGTTGTAGTTACGCCGGCAGGAGTTTTCTTGCTGCTACCGGTCCATACGTTGTTGGAAGGATCTATATCAGGGAAGGCTTTATCAGGGTCTATGACAACCTTTGTCAGCCTGGAATCTGAATTAAATCTGAACGTCCAGCTGCCACCACGTTGCCAGATCTCGGCAGGTAGTTTTACTGTATCTGTTTTGCCTTTGCTGTCAGTAACTGCCAGTACTACCGGCAATGCCATCTGTTCCAGGTTCTCAATGGTGATCAAGGCACCTTTTGCAGGGTCATTATTGACATATTTAACATCTTTCACCGCCTGATCGAGCTTCCAGCTGTTGAGGTACCAGCCTCTCCAGAACCAGCTCAGGTCTTCACCAGCTACATTCTCCATGGTACGGAAGAAGTCCCATGGCGTAGGATGTTTAAAGGCCCAACGCTGGATGTAGGTGCGGAAGGCGTACTCGAAGCGTTCTTTACCCAGGATATAGTCGCGCAGGATACCGAGACCCATCGCAGGTTTGTAGTATGCTGCGATACCCAGGTAGCTGCTCTGAATCACGTCAGGCGTACTCATAATAGGATCGCCGTTCATAGCACGACCCATTGACTGGCCTTGTGGTTTCTGGTAATATTCGCCATTGTTGAAAGCCTGGCTGGAACCGTCATTGATGAAGGTATTGAAGCCTTCGTCCATCCATGCGTATTTCCTTTCGTTAGAACCTACAATCATTGGGAACCAGTTATGCCCAAATTCATGGTCAGTAACACCCCATAAGCTACCACCGGTGCTTCTGTAAGAGCAGAATACAATACCAGGGTACTCCATACCTCCGACAATACCTGCTACGTTTGTAGCTACGGGATAGGTATATTCAAACCATTGTTTAGAATAAAATTCTATGGAAGCTTTCACATACTCGGTAGAACGCTGCCAGCCGTTTGCAGACTGAATACTTTCTACAGGATATACAGATTGCGCCAGGGTCTTCTTACCACTAGGTAGATTGATACGTGCAGCATCCCAGATGAAGGCAGTAGAAGCCGCCCAGGATATGTCACGGGCATTTTTACACTGGAAGCGCCAGGATACCATGCCGCTACCTGGTTTTGCATTAGCCACCTCGCTGCTGTCTTTGATCATGACAGTCTGGTCGCTATTGCGGGCTTTAGCCATCTGTGCCTGCTGTTTAGCAGTCAGTACCTGCGATTCATTAGTGAGGGCACCTGAACCGACAACTACCATTCCAGACGGAGCGGTGATGGTATAATCAAAATCACCATATTCCAGATAAAATTCTGCAGCACCCTGGTAAGGGATGGAGTTCCAGCCAAGTACATCATCATACACCTCCATACGAGGATACCACTGAGCTATTTCATACACCCAACCGTATTTAGTTTTCAAACGGCCGGTACGGTCAGTACCATATTGCGGCACTTCGTAGGAATAGTCAACATATACTTTTGCAACACCGCCTTCGGCTTTGAGTTCTTCTGGCAGGATAACCTGCATACGTGTATCTGTAACTACATACTTTACTTCAGCCTTTTTAGAGCCGATTGCAACGCTGACAGATTTGATCTTGTATCCTTCAGTATAGCTACGATTGGCGAATCTTCCGCCGCTCACCACACTGGTTGCAGCGCCACGGGAGTCTTCTTTATAGATATTCTGATCCATCTGGAGCCACAGGAAAGGTAGTTTGTCAGGGCTGTTATTTTTATAAGTGATGGTTACAGCGCCGTCAATACGATGTGTTGCAGTATCAAGTACCGCATTGATTGTATAGTCTGCCCTGTTTTGCCAGTACTTATGGCCAGGGGCGCCGGATGCACTGCGATACTCATTGCCACTGGCTGGGTAAAACAGGGGGCTGAAAACTTCATGCTGGTCGTACTTCGAGGGCGTAGTCTGTCCCACAGCAGCATTACCGAAGGAAGCCAGCAGGATACCGGAACAAAGCAGGATTTTGTTGATTGTCATTAGCGTTCTGATTTGGAAATAGCCATAAATATAGGAAAAGCGCGGTAAGCGCAAAGCGGAAAATAGGACAAAGGGCGCTAAATAATGAAGGAGTTCAAATCACATTTAAAAAATATTATATCTTTACTATCAGAACGATACATTAACCTATGAGATACTTACGGACAGGCATGGGCCTGTTTTTCCTGCTATTTGCCAGTCAGGCATCCGCACAAGCGCCTGCACAACTACCAGCAGTACAGCTGAGTGCCACATTCGCAGAGCCCGGAGAGGGATTTGATAAAGTGATCTTGTTACCCGGAGGCAACACCTGTTACCTGCATTTTGATAAGAAACAAGGTATAATCGCCAATATATTTGACAAACAGCGGGCAGTAATTGCAACAGAGACGGTGAAAGCGCAGCTGTGGAATGCTTCCGGACTGAATGACACGGAGATTGACGGTATTTTTGCTATTAATGATCAAGTAGTGATCTTTTTGCAGCAGCTGGTGAAGTACAAACCTAATCTATACAGGCTTGTATTGGACGGAAATACCGCAAAGTTGCTCAAAGAGGATAAACTTGGAGAGTTGCCGACTGTATTACACAGGGACGTAATGGTGCAGGATAACTTTGCTTCTCACGACTTCCACGTAGCAAAAGATCCTAATACAGGGCATTATGCTGTGGCGGCATTTACTGGTGGAGAGTTACAAAGAAAGGAAACACCTGCAGAAAGAGTGCAACTTTCTCATTATACACCTGACCATCAGTTGATAAGACAACAGTACTTTACTATACCGCAGCAGGAATACCCCTATCTGGCCTATCTGGATATGCTGGTTTTAGGTGGAGATAAGGTTTACCTGGCCACAGCAGGCCTTAACAATGGCAGGAAAAATAGTAAGGATACCAGTGCATTAGTGGTGATCTCGGCGTGGAGCAAATCTGAGCCCGTACTGACACATAAAACGTTATCCTATACTGCTAACTTCTCTGATATACATCTTTCCCTGCAATATGCTGCGGGCGTGAATAGTTTACAGGCCCTAGTAACGACATCTAACAACCAGACAGCTAAAACAGCTGTATCTGCTGCGTATATCAATTATCTTGATGGCAACACACTCGAACTCAAGAATTACAATGCACTCGCTACTGAAAAAGTCAGCGCCTATGCACGTGATAAGATGAAATATACCGGGTCCTATACCGGTCAGCCGCAGGCGCTGATAACCAGGAAAGATGGAAGCAGCACCGTGTTGATGGAATCTATGTCTGTATTCGCCTCTTCCGGCAGCAATTCATGGAATAAAATGCATACCAACCTGAATGACATTGGTGTAACTGAACTGGATGCAGCAGGACGCGAACAGTCAGGTTACGGTCTGATAAAAATGCAGGTAGCCAACGGCACATATGAGCCACTCTACTTCCAACGTCGTGAGAAAGGCCAATGGATGTTCCGTAACCGTATACAGGCGCTGAATACTACTCCTTACCTGTCATATAACTACCTGCCATCTGCAAAAGCGACATACATCATTTTCAATGATTACCTGGCCTATCTGGATCAGGGAGGTACCTTTCAGGATAAAAAGCCAATGCGCTATTTACACGAAGCGAATACTGTATGTTACAGATGTACGCCTGCCGGACAGGAAAGATTGTTCCTGTTTGGTACACCGGAGACGTACAAAGGATATTATTGTATGTTAGGCGCATCAGACTATAATGAGCAGCAATCCACTTATGCAACAATACTGATCACCAGAAAGGGAGAGGAGAAGAAAGCCTGCCTGGCCTGGGTGAAGTTCTAAATATCCTTCTGAGAATGGCGCTTTCATTGTCTGTCAATGGAAGCGCTATTTTTTTATAGTACAACCTCCTGCGGCTGATTTATTCCCCATAAAGCTGTAAATTCCACTCTATTATTGTCACTAAGATATCCGACAGCAATCAGCAGTAAGCTGATACCCCGTAACTATGTTCTTTATCATGTGATGCTCAGCAGCCCCCTGTTTGGTACTTATTAAAATCTTACTTAGCAAAAACCAATCTATTACATCTATGTACACGCAGCAATTGCCAGGCTTATATAGCCCTTTCCCATCCGCTTTAAATCCTTTTGTAGAGAAAGCCGACAGACACACAACAAATTGGGTAAGCAAACACCAGCTCGTCAGTAATGAGCAGCAATGGTCAGACTATCATAAACAGAAATTCACATGGATGGTAGCCAGAATGTTTCCAACCGCCGATCTTCATGCGCTGAGTATAGCTGCTGATCTAAATACGCTGCTTTTTATACTGGATGACCAGTTTGACGAACATGCAGCCGGGACAGAATCGATTAAGCAACGGGATCAGTTTGAGCACATGGTATATGCGCTGATCAGTATTATGAAGCATAACAGGCAGGTATCACTTGAAAAGGGAGGCCCGGTATTAAGTGCAGTCAGTGATTTCTGGAAACGTATAAGAAAGCTTGGTAACCTTGGCTGGCAGGTGAGATTTATAGAAAGTCTGCAGCAGGCATTCGCAGCAAATCTATGGCGTATAGAAACGGTTAGCCGCGGGCATTTGCCTACAGTAGACGACTACATGAAATGGCGTCCGTTGTTCAGTGGAGCCAGTTTCTTCGCGCATCTGCTGGAAGCCATTGAGGGCTTTACATTACCGGATTATGTGTTTCTGGACGCCACGGTTAAAAAGTTGATCAGGCTTTGCAGTAACACCATCTGTTGGGCGAATGACCTGTTTTCCTTCAATAAGGAGCTGGAGCAAGGCGACGAGATCAATCTTGTTATGTTGATCAGAAAAAGGGAAAATTGCACACTTGAGGAAGCCATCGCGGCAGCAGTAGCCATCCATGATGAACAGGTAAGACAATTTCAATATTATTCACATAGACTACCATTGTTTGGCGCTTCGACAGACGGGCAATTGGCACGGTATATAGGTGCATTGTCTGTTATGATGAAGGGTAATATAGAATGGAGTACAAAGGATACGGCGAGGTACCGGTTTACTATGCACACAGCATAAACAGGCGGACGCCCATTACTGATTATTGTGTATGATCAGTGATGGGCGTTTGCATTAATATATTTGGAGAGCGCAAGCTGTAATGTTTTGAACTCAATTGGTTTCACAAGATAATCATTCGCACCAGCCAGCAGCAGTTCTTCCCTATTTTCCTTAAAAGCGTCTCCACTGGCTATGATAACCGGAATGCCTTTCAGCATCTCGTCTGTACGTATCTGCGCCAGTGTATCCTTACCACTCAGACCAGGAATGTGGGAATCCAAAATGATAATATCTGGCCTGGATGTCCTGGCGAGTAGCAGCCCTTCCATCCCGTCAGCCGCAACGATAGTACGGGCTCCTAGTCCGCTTAAGAAGCGGGATAATATCATCTGACTCATCTTATCATCCTCAATGATCAGAATGGATGTCTCTGTTAATCCACCAGCGTGATGCACTTCCGAACCGTCAAGATCATATGGCAACTGTGCCGGAATGTCAAGTGGCAGCGTGACCGTAAAGGTGGTGCCTTTGCCCATGACGCTATAGACTTTTATATCTCCCCCCATTGTATTGGCCAGATGCCTCGTGATATGGAGCCCCAGCCCGGTTCCTTCCAGGAAAATATTCCTTTCAGTAACGAAAGCGTCAAAGATAGTGGCTTGCCTGTCAGTACGAATACCTTCTCCCTGATCGGTTACCTGCAGGCACCATTTATTTTCATCCTTGAACAGGTCTGCAGTGACAGTACTTTCCTGGGCAGTGAACTTTATAGCGTTGGATAGCAGATTGTTGAGCATTTTACTTAGCAGGACTTTATCCCCGGTAATCATCGCCGGCATATCATCAGCCACTGAGGATCGTATTCTAACAGATTTAACGCTAGCGACGTATTGATGCATGTTGACAATACCTTCCAGCCATTCCCTTACATTAATAGTGGCCAGCTGTGGGGCATCGGTTTTGCCTGCTTCAATACGGGAAAAGTCAAGTACATTATTGATAATCTCACGGGTATTGTAACTGGCGGCATACAGATGATCTGCGAGCTGCCGTATAGGAGCTAATGTCCTGTCCTGAGCAACCTTTAGCTGCAGGAGTTGACTGATGCCAAATATGGCATTTAGTGGCGTTCTGATTTCATGACTGGTTTCTCGTACGAAGACAGTTTTTGCGTCTGTAGCTTTTGCCAGTTGCGCCGTGAGTCTTTCCAGGTCTTTATTATGCGCTTTGACCTGTTTGAGCATATCCTGTACATGCAGCATTTCTCTTTTGCGCAGGCGTTCGACATTCCGGACGTAATAATAGATAACGATCAGATCCAGTAACAAGATACTTGGAATGGTCACCCATCTGATGACAAACTGAACCGGTGAATGCTCTTCAGGGGGCACGACAGGTAAGATGATCCTGTTGTACATATTGATTTCCCCTGCAAGAAATGCGAAGATTGTAATACCTATGCTTAATATGCGCATAGGTTTGTCCTTATCGAATATCAGGAGGGAGAGTCCTACCAGGAAAATGAATAATAGATGCACCTCTGTTACGCGGCCCATGATGGCGCTATAGTACTGTATGCTGATATTGTTGATAATGATCAGGGCCAGAGCGGCAGTGGTGAATTTGCCGAAGCGATTGGCAATAATGACAGCGGACAGTAATAGTGATTCGAGGATCGCTGGGGCAGACATTTGCGCGTTCCATGTCATGAAATGGCAGCCGAAGCCAAAAAGGCCTGCCATGACAGCTGTTACTAATGAAAGGGTGTTTACAATCTTCAGCGATCTTCGTCTGTCTTCGTCTGTCACTTTGCTATAGCCAGTTGTGGTGATGTGTTGAAGTAGAATCATGTACCGGGCGTTTACATTTGCGGAACATACAGATATGGACTGACTACAGGTTCTCTGCGTGTACATAGTTCCATGCTTATGTTTTCCAATTCAGATATTCGTTCTGCAAGTAGGGTTATTAATTTGGGGCTTATACTACCTGCAATTTACATACTATCAAAAATATATCACTTAGTATAGTGCGTATACTTTCAGTTTTTCTTTAGTGCGCCCATCATATTTATTTTTGTTTAAATACAATTGGTAGGTTCAGAAACCCTGCTACGATAGTACTAGGGATTCTTTCAGGGGGAACACCGGGTTGTAATATGATATTATCAGCCTTTGCAAAGAGAGTCTCGAAGGCGATTCTGGCCTCCATTCTGGCAAGCATGGCTCCGATACAGTAGTGTGCGCCATGGCCAAAGCTGACCATTCTTATGTTGTCCCTGTGGATGTCAAATTGATCCGGGTTATGAAAGACGTCGGGATCCCGGTTGGCTGCAGATAGCCAAACGTTGACCAGGTCTCCCTGACGAATAAGCTGTCCGCCCAGCTCCACGTCCATCTTAGCGATACGGCACATACTCTGAACCGGAGGTTCATAACGAAGTACTTCATTGAGGGCCGCAGGAAGATCCTCCATGTGCCGGCGCAGGTGTGCTTGAATGCCAGGTACTGTAGCAAAGGTATACATAGCATTAGCCAGGAACCCATTAGTAGTCTCATTGCCAGCTATAAGCAACGCAATACAGAACGCCAATGTATCGGGCATACTAAGCCGTTCCCCGTCTATTTCAGCCTGTAATAGATGTGATATAAGGTCAGCCTGCGGCGCTTTTGCCCGCTCTTGCAGCAGATTCATAAACAGATTCCCCATGTCCTGTTGCGCTTTAAAATATGCGTCCATACCAATTATAGCAGGATCACCGGAGATGGCATTTATCCAGGCGTTCACTTGGTCATGATCCTGATTAGGGATCCCAAGGAGCTGGGCGGTAACGCGACCGGGTAGTGGTATCGAAAACTCTTTGACAAAGTCCATTTCACCTTTCTTAATGGCTGTCTCAAGCAGGTTTTCACATTCCCGGTATATCCAGGTTTCAAGTTTACTGATAATAGCAGGGGAGAAAGCTTTACTTACCAATGCACGTAGCTGCCGGTGTCGGGGAGGATCTGTCTGATTTAAATTACTGCCAAGCAGGTTATCGTCTGACTTGGGCATATATTCATTGGAAAATACTTCATAATCACTTAGTACGCGTTGTACATCTTTGTGCCGGAACACCTGCCAGGCTCCTTGCCCCCCAAAATAGAACCTGAATGTGGAATCGAAATAAATAGCCTGCTCATTCCGCAACTCCAGTGCGGATGTATGAGGTTTTAGCGTAAATGAAGTCATACAATCTTTCAGTTGTAAAGGATAGATAATGGTTTGTTGCGATAAAATGAATAAGATAAGATTAAAACTGTGGTGCCAGATAATAGCTAGTGAACATACACGGCTGTAAAATAGGGTAATGCGCTGAGGAAATAGTTAACTCGTTGTTAATGAGTAAATTTTCCGTTCTGAAAGAAAAGGTTTCAAAAAAAGACAATAGATTGCCGGTATAATACCACTTTATGAGATGCTATTTATTGATTGCGGGAATTATGCTCTCCTGCTCTTATGCCTGTCAGCAAAGCACATCATCTTCAGCCACGCGAGATCCTTATGCATTGGCTGATACCGCTGACTACAAACTGACGCAGACATTGCAAGGGCAGGGAGGCGTATTTCTGCGGACCGAAGTATATACCAATCATAATGATACTTCGCTTTCCTACGTAAAGGTGTTCAATTACAACCAGCAGATTGCAGCCGTTCAGTTCTATAAGCATGATAAGAAACACGGCCCGACCATCACCTATGACGATAAGGGACGGAGACAACTGGGTACGTATTACCGGAATGACACAGTTATAGACATGCATCCGTTCAATCAATAAATTTCCGTAAATTCATTTATAGTGATTTACTGATCCTCTATCATAAAAAAGCCCCGTATACTGCTTGTATACGGGGCTTTTTGCATGTATATTACCATGTTGTTACATCACATCCCACCATGGTTTCTCTCCAGTTTCACCACTGTCCTGCGCAGGAGGCACAACTGGCGGAATAACGATCTGTCCTGTAGACGAAGCCCGTGTCTGACTTTTGATATCCGTTCTTCCTAGCAAAACCTGCCACTTAGTTTTTAGTTGTTGACCTGCCTCAGGTTTTACCATCTGCACATAATTTATATACCCTTCGATGCTGCTGACGATATTTCCTTTGCCCCATTGTTTGCCTTCAATGCCGGAAACGGAGATCTGGTGCAGCAGTGCTCTGAACTTCCTGAGCGTTTCTCGGTCAATGCTGAGCTTTTCATTCACCACAACACCAGTCACTTCTCTTTTATCACCTTTGCGCATCACCTTTAGCTTATCAGGATGGACCACAAAGCCTTCTTCTTTTACTACCTGTTTAACACCCCATATCAATTTGCCGGCATCATTGGCGGCTGCTTCTTTCGCAGAGAAAGTCATATCGTCTGCATAGCGTGTATAAGTATAGTTGAAACGACGGGCCAGCCCTTCAAACCTCCTATCCAGCTTGTAACAGATTATATTCGTAATGGCAGGACTGCAGGGTGCACCCTGTGGAAGGTGACGGGCAGATGTAGCCACATGGTAGTCTTTGCCATCCAAGTTGACTGGCTCCATTTCCGGTTCTGTACATAATAATCCCAGAATTGTGGAAACCTGTTCGCTATAGCCCAAGTTGCAGAACATTCCTTTAACCCTGTTATAAGCAACGGTTGGGAAGAAGTCGCGCAGGTCTATATTTATAACAATGTCTTGTCCCACATGGTTAGCCGCATTTGTCACAATAGACTTGCCGGGTACGAAGCCATGTGCAGCATCACTGTGTTTTACCTTGTAGAGTATATTTTCGAGAATCCAGTATTGAGCTGCCTTTAGTTGCGGCATAGGAGCGGATATTAGTCTGCGTCCTCCGGATTTCTTTGGAATATAAAAGCGCTTGTAGTGAGTAACTGTAGCTACTTTTCTATCAAAGGAGAGGAACCGTAGTTTCCCCAATGTAATTCCCATTGCTTCAGCCAGTGCTGCGCCATCATGATAAATGGGAAGTCCGGCGGCGCGCAGCTTTGCTTCATCTGAGAGTACTTTATTTAAACCTGCAGAAACCTCTTCACCGAGATAGACAATATTCTTTTCTTTTTCAATCGCCCATTTTGCTGCTTTTTCTTTACGCTTTTCTTCATTGCGTAACTTGGTTGCAGCTCTTTTAGCTTTAGCTGCCTCCATACGCTGTTTGCGTATTTCATTCAGCATTTGCTCCCGATGGCGGTACCGGTGTTTCTCTTCCATCAGCTTATTAAGCTCACGGCGTAATTCACCTTCCCTGCGTATCAACATCTCCGAAGGAGAGGGCATTGCTGTATTTTTTGTCCAGAAACCGAGGCGGGTCATCTCCTCGAGAATAAATTCTTCTTTGGAGGATGCTCTGATACGGTCATATAATTGCTGACGCGTCAATCCTTCTGCCATATTCTTTCAGACGGTTTATTGCTGATAAAAGATAGTTCGTTGATAATATGAAACGGAGAAAGAGAAGGAGAGAAGAGGTTAAGCAACAGAAACAATGTAAAGAGGAAACGGCCTTCGTGCAAGCCATTGACTAAATCAATCAACTCCAGGACGGGGCGTACCTACTGGTGATTTGGAGCCCCCGGGGCTAGTACCGTAAATCACTAGTAGGTACGCCCCGTCCAAAGTAAAGATTGCATTTAGTGAAGCATGATAAAGTCATGTTACCTGAGTGACGAAACATCACTCTTCCTGAAACCAGGCGCAAGTGCAATCAATTTCCTCTTTACAAAGAACTTTCGTTATTCTGCGCCTAAAGATATAGAGATTTATTTAAACAAAAAATATGTATCTACTTTTTATTCTGACTATCTCCGGCACTCTTTCTCTTTTCCGCTTATGCTTTGTCGTTATTCTTTTGTTGCTCGTAGGTCATACGTAAGGCCAGCATATGCTCGCACGGACCTTTGTACAGCTTATTCGTCACATAGTCATAACAATCACAATGGGCTGTACTCATCCTTTCATCTCCGTCTATTACAATTACGGGGTGGTAGGTACGACGCGCTGCCGTAAGCTGTCCTTCTATCTGTAAGCCGACGCCAGGTACCTGCTGCGCAGACAGTGTAATCTTACCTTCTCTGACCAGGCGTGTAGCCGATTCCTCTTTTGGATTGGAAAACCGGAGCTGCTCCAGCGGCAATGGCTCCCTGCTTAATTCACGCAGACGGTAAAAGCCAGTATGCAGATCATAAATCACTTTACCAGCTTGTGTATATATACCCAACGCTGCAAGGACTGAGGGGAGTGGTTGCCCTGTTTTTGCAGCAATCTCTTCTCCGGTTCCCATCCATGATTGTTGTAGTTCATTGTATACAAGCTGCTTCGTAACATCGCTAACTTCTGCTCTCGGCGCCATCAGATCAAACTGCCCCGCACGTGACCAATCGTTGGCTGTCCATCCGGAAAGCCCTAATGTAAACTGCATGTCTCCCAGATCAGCCACATAGAACGATGGAAGACCACTGCCTGTCAGATGTACCGTGAACTTTTTAGCAACAGGAATCAGACGCTCGAGTATCAGCAGGCGACGGCGGCCCCATATACGGATTTCCCTGCGTTGAGGGCCTGTATATATTGAACGTGCACAGACGATCTCTTTATTCCAAGGCTCAAAAATGGCTTTTACCGGCTTACCTGGTTCAAGCATAAACTTAATAGACCGGGGACCTTTCTTTTCTTTGAACCGGCGTAGCCAGCTGCAGAAATTATATACATCCATAGGATGCAGGTCAAAGGTAGCAGCAGGCAATGTCATTGCTGAACTGACCTGTAAAAAGCCGCGTATCCAGCTGTCAGGAAGATCTATCTTTACTTCCCTGAACATTTCTTCCTGCGTTGTCTGCACGGAGAATCCGCCCGGATCGACAGAAAAGGTTGTTTCCTTATAATCACGGATCTTCTGAAACTCATTATAAAGGTTAGCTGAGTAGTCAATGTTGGTTGTACCACATTTAAACTCATTCACTTCTTTAAATACATTGTAGCTGGCGCTTAGTTTACCATAGGCTGACTCATCCTGGCTAAAGCACTCAAAAAAGATCTCATCCGGGTGGACGCTGATAACAGGGTCTAAGACAAACCAGGCATCTCTGTCTTTTTGATAGAGATAGTCAAAGTAAGCGCGGCGTGCCTTATAGAATGGGGCCATTACCTTCTCCTTTTCATTGTAGATGCCGTTCAGCTCATTGCGGAGTGCTTTCATCTGCTCTTCGGCTGCTGCGGCGTCGTATTGTCCCATGGCTTCTGCCAGCCAGACAGATTCCTGCTGGGCAGCCCACTCTTTATAGGCGGTTTTATCCTTAGGTTTGAAACGGAGATCAGACACCACCACATCATGTAAAGCTGAAATAGCTTCACGGAAAGCGATCTTCTTACGGAGTTTGCCATTGAAGAAGGTAGGCTCCCTATGTGTATCGGGGGCAAAAGAAATACCCGCCGAGGTGGCATTACTATATACCTCTGATTGCCCGCTATATCTATAATTAAATAACATCCTTCAGGGTTTAATATTGTTTCGTTGGAATTTCAGAAAAGCGCACTGGTAGCAAAACATCAGGGTAGGCCTGGTGAATGTTACGCATGATGGCAATACAACGAGCTTTGTCGCCAATTGCTACTGTCGCTGAAATATCTGTGATGATGCTGCCTATGTATGTAGCTGCTTCGGCTGACTTTACGGCTTCCTTCTCCAGAAAGTTAAAGATCCTTTCTTTTGCTACACGTGCTTTATTCACTCTGGACAATACAGATCTGAAGTAGTGCTCAAGTTCACGGAGATAGACCAGATTGCCTGTAGCGTAAGTCTCCAGGTAGTTGGTAGCAAACAGCTGCATGGAAACAGTAGGATGCTGGCTCAGCTTCTGCAGATAGGCTGGGCCATCTTCATCACGGAAGAACCTTGTAAGTAACTCCCGACCAAATGCCTGTACCAATGGATTGACACTGTCAGCTATGGCAACCAGTGACTCCGGAGACCAGTCGCTTTCCTGGAACTGTGTACGGAAGAAGTTAGCAGCGAAGCTTCGGGTATCCTCCCAGGTGGCGTCTAACATTGCAACGGCGTCATCTCTTTCATAACGGATGCGGGCAGTATGCTGTTCAAAGAAACGCCAGCTCCATTCCCTTACTGCCTGCAATTCATGATTACCTGCAGCAATTACTTGTTTGATTGTCAGATTTTCAGCCGGGATATACTTCTCTAATACTAATACACCAAAAGCCTGAGCCGGACGATAGTTGGAGTATAACAAACGTAATGCAGTTGCCTGATCTACATCCTGCAGATGAGACACTAGTTCATTACTTAACAGATGCCCAAGGTCAGTATGTATGCCTTCTGAGGTTTCCTTACGCATTAGCATTGGCACAAGCTCGTTTACCAGCCATATGGCCAGTGATGCCTGTTGTATAGCCAGCTTTTTGATCAAAGGCCTGATAGCAACGCGTACATCTCCATATGGAGATGTACAACAATATAATAACAGTCCCTGCCGTTTGGCAAGCTCGGTTTCACTGATTGCTGATAGAATATCTACGCCAGCGCTTCGTACAGGCTCATAGGTATTTTCCAACAGTCCCAGTAACAGGCTGTCAGTGATATGATCCAGTGTAAACTGTTGTTTCTTCAGCAATAGTACACGCGCTGCAAAAGCCTGTGCAGCGGGTAGATTACCATGCAGCAAATCTTCTATAATAGTAAAATCCAGGTGTACCAATGCGCTACCAAAATGCTGTTCCAGCAAGCGGCTACCAGCTGTCAGGGTATCATTGGTAACGTCGTCTGCCTCTCTAAATGACATTATGTAGGCTATAGACTTGCCTGCCAATAGCCTGACCTTTTCTTCCGACAGTACTGCTTTTGGTAGCTGCTGCGCTGCAAACTCCCGTACATCAGCATTCGGACAAAAGATCATGTCCCGTATAAAATCGACATCTGCCAGGCAGATATCCGGGTGGGCGGCCGCCCACTCCATACCTTGCTGACGTGCCTCTGCCGAGATGCTATAGAATAATGCCTGGATAATAGGCAATGATGGTGCATTTATATCAAACTTTTCCCTGGCTACCTGCAGGCCATAATCCTGTGGTATTCTGAACGGGTTTGCCAACAGCGCACGTACAACATTTGCATCCATGCGTGCTTTGAGTGTGTTATACTCAGGATGATGAAGCAACTGATTAAGTGCAAATTCATGTATTTCATCCATTCGGCCTTTGATCAGCAGCTGCAAAAATGCCTGTGGCAGCTGTTGCCATAAATGCAGGAACGGTACTTCGCTTTCGCTATTAGTATCATTTTGGGCAACCGGCTCACCGGAAGCAGCTGGCTGATTATCCGGTCGTTTAGGCGCACGGAACATCCAGGAAACTTTTTGCAACAGACCTTCACCCTTTGCTGATGACTCCTGCGTTGGAGCAGGAGGTGCAGCTGGAGGGACAGTACGCGACCAGATTGTGCGGGATGTATTCAGTACCAGGGCTTTGTTGTTTCCCTGTAGTATATAATGCAACAACACAGCTCCTGCATTGGCAGGAAATTCGGTTGTAACATGTTGGTAGGAACCGCTATTAGAGTTCCAGAGGTAGTTACTTGTGCTAAAAGCAGCCTTATTGTGTTTTGCCGCATCATATCTTAACAGCAATGCAGTAGCCAGTCTTACATACTGGATATCATTCTGTTTGCCCATTTGCTGTATCCGGCGTAATACACGTCGGCGGAGATAAAGACGCGTAAGCTTCGTATAAGCACGACTGCTGTTACGGGCATATGGGTCACTCTTATTATCTTCCTCACGCTCAAATCGTTCAGCCAATAAAGCTACTAATTCAAAATCATCCCTCAGTTCGGCCTGTTTGAATAAGTGGCGCACATGCTGGAAGTAATTTCTTTTAAATGGCAACGTTGTGATGAACTGTAATAACACGTCACGTACCAGCGGATTCGCAATGCTGACTATATACAGTTCCTCCAGAATAGTATATGACTGTTGTACTAAAACCTTTACCCGCTCCTGCAGCAGTTGCTGTATGCGCGTTTTATCGCCGGACTGTATAGCCGTCTGGAAATCAGGATCTATGCCTTTCTCAAACTGAGATATGTACTCCTTACGGGCTTCTTCAGGCAACAGGAGTAATAACGAATGTACCGCTATCTGGCGTTGATAATATGGATATGAGCTGTTTTCGGCATATGCTTTCAGCGTGGATGCGTCACCTTCACTACCACAGCGGCCCAATGCCCAAAGTGAAGCATAACGCTGCATGGCGTTTTCCCGCTCTATCAGCTTCGCAATAAAAGGTGCAGCCTCTTTAATACGCAACTCTCCAGCCTTCCAGATCACCCGGGAGGTCTTCCATTCAGTTTTAAACTTTGAATTTCTTTTCAGGGCGTAATCGAGACGCTTAAGAATAGCTATGTGCACAGGATCAGTAACACCTGATGTATCAGGCGCTACAAATTCAGCTACCGGACCTGCATCCTGTTCGGCAGCATATCCTTTCGAACGTTTTTCCTTTTCAAGGGCATCATAGAGCACCGTAGCTGCTGGTAAATCTACAGGCGTTACAGTTTTACTGCCTTCTTTCAAAGTTCCACCCCGCTTACCATAGCGGAAATTAACGACGTATTGTCCGGGGCCAACTTCACATAGATCAATCTCATAAGTCTTGTCCGAATTCCCCTCTCTGAAAAAAAGCTTCGTTTGCTTTATAAATCGCATGAGCTAACAACATTAAAGACAGGGCCAAAATAGACAATTATTTTTAATATCTAAGTACTATTTCTTATTCCACACTAACTTTCATGACTACCTTTTTTACCTTCACAGGATCGGCTATCTTAATATTCGGCATGTGCAGGTCTGTTGGGAAAAAGATGGCAAACATGCCATGTTGTAGTTTGGAAAAGAAGGCAGGTGCTTCTGACCACAACATAAAATCTTCAGTATCGCTGTAGGGCTTCGAGGGTTGTTGTTGGCTTAAAAAGTCATGTCCTATAAGTTCTTCGCCACTCACGATATATTGGATGTCTATATACTTCCTGTGAGACTCCATTTGCTCGCCGGTTGTTGGGATGGTATCATACTCATTTACAATTGCTACTATAGCACTGCCATCAATCTCGTAATGTCCCTTCTCAACCTTTGAGAAATCAGTTTCCTGCAAATATTGAAAGGCTTTTATAAACCTGGTTCCCAGTCCGTGATACAGGGCGGCATTCTGTAAGGTATCTATAATCATGTTCGTATATTATAAGGGGGAAGATACAATCTAATATGAAAAAACATAAATGATTGTAGAAGAACGCAGCCATAGAAGCTGGGACTGACTAGGATGCCAGCAAATGATGGGCATTTCATAAGGTACAAGCTGGCCTCTACAAGTGTTTCAGTCTACGGCCTTTGAGCCAGGCATCAGGTATTATCAATACAACAGTAAATGGCAAGGATACAGCAACAGGTATTTGAGGCAGTAATAAATAGTGTAAAGCATCGGTATCGGATTTTCGGGTATAAGGCATAAAGGAGTTCATAGCCGTCAAAGACTATCATAGATATACAGTGTATAACAGGAGCGGGGAGAGGCTGAAAAAGTGACATTGGGGATAGCTAGTACTTGCATAGCAAATTTAAGATTGTCATAGGCGACAGCTATTACTGAAAAAGCCAAATTTTAGTGGGAGAGAGGACGCTCCGCACAGAACGGCCTCATACTCCGGCGATTAATGATGTGGTACTTTAAGAAAGTTTTTTGATTCGCGCCGCGAATATGCTTTGAGCAGTACCCACTTACAGCATACTTAATTGCAAAGCAGGTTATTGTTGCTATAAAATTGGCTTGTAAATTAAGGTCAACTATCACCAGTCCAGGCAGTTCATTTCGATATCGGAGAGCCCCACTGGTTTTCAGCCGCCTACCTCATGATTTAAGATCATCAGTAATGTCAATTAATAGACAAAACAGGCTTTTCACAAGGGAAATACTGACTGTCTGCGTCAGCTTCCGTACCCTAAACATCTCCCAGTTGTATATCAGAACCGCCAGGTAGATCTTCTCCTTTTCGACAAACAATTAATGCGCTGCGTACCCGGTGAGCGGTTATTCTCAATTCGTACGACAGTAATACTGTAAATAGCTAGCTGATAGTCAACACAACTCCTCCGAACTGCGCTAATACACTTCTGTGCCCCCAAGCGCCTGCACAAATTCGCGTAATAAGACCTTTTTAGGCATTCCTGCTTACGTAGCATCATAAGCCATCCATTCGGAGATCATCGTGTAAAAGCCTTTAAATAACCCGCAAATGGCCTTTTTGAGTCTGCCTGCCGCACACCTCGCAATAGCAACTTTTAATAAGAAATAAGCAAAAGGGAAGCATTTGAAAGAATACTACTTAACATAATATAAATTATACGTTTTATTTTAAGCACCAGAAATAAATCTTAAATATATAACGAACCTGGCGGATCCTACCGAGCTGAACATTCATAGATAACAACTATCTAACAAAAAATTCCCCAGTACCAGCCGATATAAACGAGGAATACAGGCGATACTGGGGAAACAGTCCCTTAAAATCCATGGCCGAAGCCAGTAGAAGCAACTTCTCCGTCAGCTACGTATAGCGGAGAAGCACGTACATGGCGAAAATGCCCAACGCGGATTTTCAGGTAATTTGTTTATAAAACTGCTGGAGCAAATAGCAGCAGGAGATCCACCGATTAAAAACGAAAGCGTAAACCCAGATTACCTCCAAGGCCACCGATGTTAATGTAGGACTTAAGGTCATTCGCAGGTTTATTGTCGTCTTTGTAACTAACTTCCGCACCTGACTGGCCGGTCGGAGTATTAGAACTCTGGTCGAGGGTAGTGACATATTTGGTGTGTCTTTCAGCGGTAGATAAGTCGTCCAGGCCACGCTGCTGGGTAGAAATAACACTGCCATTAGCAGGATTCAGCACTCTAACTGTCTCATCGTAACTTGTAACTTCTTTTTCTTTACTGCGAACAGGGATGTTCCGGTATTCCGCCTCCACAAAGATATCCATCTTCTTTGCCACAGGGAAGGCAACACCCATAGCGCCCTGGAAACCCAAAGTAACATTTGGCTTCACCTTTTCCTCACGGTGTACCGTTAGCTGGGTCGCCACTGGTTGTCCGCCGACAGTTGCCTGTCCACTACGGCTAGCGTCTGTCTCTATATACAGATTTCCCCATAATGGTACAACCAACCCAAAACGAACGTAGGGATTGACCTTTGCAAATCCTGGACTGATCGACACACCAGGCGCGAAATCTATGGCGTTTACATATCCGTGCGACTCCACCTTGCCGACGGTCTGCGTTGTATTAATGACTGTCGTGACTTCACGCGTCATCAGGTTCGTTTTACTACGGTAATAATTAAACGTTCCTTCAATGGCAATATACTTATTGATGTTCCAGCCGAAGGAGAGTCCTCCTCTCCCACCAGCTCCATACGAACCGGTCAAAACCTTTTCTGAAACAGTTGCTGAATTGCCTGTCGCGGGATTATACACCAGCTGTTCATCATGTGGCTCGTAGCTGCCAACTTTGGGAAACTGTCCCGGGAACACACTGAAATAATAACCGCCTGCAACTTTTAGATAAAATTTAGAGGGTGATGATGCCTCCTGTGCCTTGATGGTTTGGGTGGACACAATAGCGCAAAGCGCGCAGAATAGGGCTGCACTTTTTTTCATAATGGAATTTTTGGATCAACTTTATTGAAAGTTCAGAGCACAATTAACGTGCCCGATGATGAGGAAACCGTACTAGAAAGCTTCTGCCAGAGAGAGATACAGGCCAGACTGACGTTCCTCTCCCCTACGCTTTTCACCCCATGCATAGTCCATACGTATAGTCAGCCTTGCGCCTTCGTCGTAAAACCAGCGCACACCCAGCCCGTAGGTGGGTTTGAAGTGCGACATTCCAATGTCCTTATTATTAAATACAGCGCCCGAACCACCGAATGCAGCCAATGCAAATTTCGGCACCATATGCAGGAACCAGATATTAACAGGAATCCTGGGTTCAAGGAAATACCGGTATTCCACCTGTCCGGCGAGGTAGTTCTGATCTCTGTAACGACCTGTATAATAACCACGCATTATCTGATCATTCCCCATTTCCGGCAACAGGTAAAACGGTAAACTGCTACCCTGTAATGAATTAAACAATCCATTGAAGCCTATCGTGCTCCTTGGAGAAATTGGTACAAAGTGACGCAGTTGCCCATCAAACTTCCACAATGCATGTTTGCTGAGAAAGCCCGGGGCAAATGCAACATTCAAACGCACCCAGGTACCTTTACGTGTATAGTTCTGGTTATCCCGGTTGTCATAGATCCCTGTGGCTCCAATAAAAGTGACATAACCGCCATCTTTATCTACTAATGGCATATCAGGATATACACCCTTCGTCTCTCTCGCCTTATAAGTATCATGCTGATACAGGAAAGACATACCGGCGTAGAAGTTTCCTCCAACGCGGCGTTCTCCTTCAAGCTGTACTTTGTACCGCTTATTATCCAGCAGCGTAGCCCCTGCTTTACGCGTGGTATCTCCTAAACCATAGAAGTTGATGGGGAAGTCATGATATCTCAGATTACTTCTGAAATGCCAGTTGTTGGCATCTGCCCAGATATCTGTCTTCAGATCTATTTTAAACTGCCGTTCCGTAGTAACAGCTGGAATAAGATTAATCGTGGAGTTGCGTAGAACCGGATCTTTGGATGTATAGAATGAGTATAACATGGCAGCGCCCACTTCCACGCCTTTTTCAGGCGAGATACCTAAGACCGGCAATGGAAAGAAGCTGCGCTTATGCACAACTGCGGTATCCTCCATCCGTGGCTTTATGGTATCCTGCAATGGGGTTTGTGCTGCCAGTACCTGGCTACATACCAATAATATAGTCGTGTAAATTATGTTCTTTTGCATACTCATCCGGGATGCAAAGAAACAACTTTTATCCTATTTTCGGTCACTGTGTCCAAGGCTCTTTTCAGGCGCTACCTTGTCCCTGACTACCTGCTTAACTTCTTTTATGTCAGGGAAATGGCCTAACTCTTTCCTGTTAATCACTGCAATACCATCTACATAAACAATGTAACTGCCGTTAACTTCACTAGGTTGCAGCGTCACACTATAAATATCTTCTGCAAACGTAGTCAGCAGTTCCTGGGCCATCCAGGCTGCCCGCATCATCCAACCACATTTCGGGCAATACTCAATAGTTACCGTAGGCTTCATCTGTAAATTAGTTATAGATACATGAAATGTCTCCGCAATGTAGTAATTCTTTCTGCCAATATTACTAGCTAAGGTACGAACCAGCCTTGTACACTCCTTAGATGAGTAATATACAACCCACTGAAAGGCTCAACAATTGACTATCTTGCGCGTTATACAGATTTGCATTTCTTTTTTATATAATTTTAGCGCAGCATTCAGGTTACCCATAAAGTACGTTTGTGCAGACAACTAGTCTATCTATGCGGATTGTCCGAACTAACTCATACACTTATATATTACTGGCCTCGTTATGTACAGCGACTTTACAGGTCTTTGGGCAAGCCCCTGCATTGCCTGCACATCCTACCCGAGATAGTGTCACAGTACGATTACTCAATGAAGAAGCTCGTCACGCTTTCCCGAAAAGCGCCGCCAGAACTGAACATTACGCACATGCGGCCCTTGCGCTGAGCGACAGTCTTCATTTCAAACCCGGCATGATGTGGGCCACCCGTAATCTCGCGCTTGCTGAGAACATGAAAGGCAATCTGGAAAAACAGCTGGACCTTACTATCAATGCACTCAAGCTGGCGGAAGAGCTTAATGACGTATATGCGATCGGTGTGCTGAATACTGATATCGGGAATGTGCTGGTAGAGCAGGATCTGCCAAGACAAGCACTCTACTATCAGAAGAAAGCACTTCGCATCAAGCAATCCCTTAATCAGCCTGCAGAGATTGCAAAAACGCTAAACAGTATCGGCGGCAGCTATATCCGCTTACATATCCTGGATTCCGCATTGCATTTTATGCAGGAATCTGAGAAGATTAAGTTGGCGCTCAATGATCGCCGGGGATTGGCAGTAACATATGAAAATATCGGCCTGATCTATCTTGAGCAACAGAAATATGCTGAAGCGTTCCCCTATTTCAAAACCTCGGAAGAATATTATAAGGAGTCTGACAACCTCAATGGCATCGTGAAAGCCCATCTGAATATGGGCTTAGCACAGACGATGCTGCACCAATATGAGCCTGCGGCAGCACACCTTCAAAATGCTGCGCAACTCAACAAAAGCCTGAACAATATAAGGAATAGCATGATCTATCACAGGAACATGGCCGTGCTGGATTCAGCCCGTGGTAATTATGCCACTGCCTTGCAGAACTTCAAACAGTTCAGTAACATGAACGAAGAGATGTTCAGTCTTGAGAAAGCCAAGTTCATTGCCAATACGAAAGAAAAATATGAGTCGGAAAAAAAGCAGCATGAGAACCAGCTCTTGCGTAAAGAGCAGCTGCTGCATCTTGCTACTATCCACCAGCAACGTCTGCTGGTGATCTTCTGCGGCATACTATTACTAGGGCTTTTTGTCATCACTGCCATATTGTACACGATGTACAGACGGCAGCAGGATTTGTATAAACAACTCAACTACCGTAACAACCAGGTACAGCAGCAAAATCTGATCATAACTGAGCAGAACATTGCGCTTGCTAACGGTAACCAGGTAAAGGACAAGATATTTTCTGTGATATCTCACGATCTGCGCTCTCCCCTGGCCATTCTTGAAGGATTGTTATTTTTGCTGAGGGATAAAAAGATGTCGGAAGAGCAGTTCCGCCTCTTCTCTGACGAGCTGTGGCGAGACGTAAAGAACACGGCTTATATGATGGACAACCTGCTTCAGTGGGCCAGCAGTCAGATGAAAGGTATCCATGTTATGCCTGATGACTGTGACATCAGTACGTTGCTACGTAGTGAGTTTGAGCTGTTACAGTCTCTCGCCAGACAGAAAGAAATCACGCTTACACATGACCTGCAACACCCTATCATGGTGTATGCCGATGCGAATATGATACGGCTGGTATTGCGTAATCTCATCAATAATGCCATCAAATTTACTCCCTTACTCGGTAGTGTACATATCACCTATCTGCTGCAGCCAGAGAAGCTGGAGCTGATCATACAGGACAATGGTGTAGGTATTGCACCGGCTGATCAACAGAAAGTCTTTTCCAATATTTACTACTCAACCAGTGGCACTCAACACGAGAAGGGATGTGGACTGGGTCTGCCTTTGTCAAAGGACTTTATTGAGCGTAACAACGGAAAAATCTGGTTCCACAGCGTTGCGGGTAAAGGCACAGCATTTCACTTCACCATACCATTATCTACAGATGAAGAGCATCTTGGAAGAGGATATACTATTATCGTGAAGGACGGGCAGGAACACAATCAGCGCATTATTCGCAATAACTAACGGTTATGTAATTCCGTTGTTCCGGCAGTTGTAACAAACAAACTTACATCTCTGATCATCTCTGAAAATATTACCGGGGGCACATCTTCCAGGGCTAATGGTTCTCCTTCCCTGTAAAAATTCAGCAGGTCAGTAACCACAGTATCTTCTTCTTTTCTGTCAGCAAAAAAGTTCACGCGGATATCCCATTCTGCCAAAGCTATATGCGGTACGTATGACCAGTTATTAGGCGCATGCTGACGTAGCGTCCAGCCCCGCTGACTGATAATGTTTCTGAACTTCTGCCTGTTCAGTACCTGACAGGCAAAGCGGGAAGAAAAGAATCCATCCGCCAATTCTTCCTGCGTAGGCGTATAGGTTTGCCTGTTAACCTGTTCAAAGGGCTGATCCACCTCCAGTGCAGACAAAAAGGTGCGCCATGCTTTGACTGTCTTTGCCGGCTCATTCATCGGGTGCCACAGCGTTACCTGTGTATCAGCATCCACATTCACTGGTTTGCCTTTATAATCAACAAAATGTCCGTCGTGATAGAAACATGCCGTCTGGGTACCGTTGGTATGAAAGTTCCATATCAGGCGGACTGTAAGCTTTCTAATCAACGGATGTTCCAGGTAACAGCTTTTCCAATGTGTGTATGTCCAGGGATGTTGCCGCAGAAAAGAGCGTTCAAGCCTTACACAACTGCTCTTCAGTGTTGCATCAATATATCGCGTCAGTTTTCTGAACTCCTTCAATGCCGTATTCCGGGAACGGGCAGCTACTTTGATCTGCTGGCCGTCCCTCTCCCATGATAACGCTGATTTCCCCGAATCCTGTAAAATATAAACTCCGGTGATATCTCCGAAGGGCATCCGTAAAATGCCCTGCTGATCAACTCCGAAATCAGGCACTATAAACTCTTCCAGCTCATGCAGCGGAATATCATTTTGCTGTGCCAGATCGTGTAATATTCTATCGACACTTTTCAGCGTAGTACCATTTCTGACAACTCCTCTGAAGCGGGCAATCCTGCTAAGGGCCTCTTTGAAGGGAAGGAACGTGAACGCATAGAGGCAGGCAGTGCCGGTCTTTGCAGATAATGGTCCGTTAGGCCCTTTCTTCCTGTAAGCCCAGCTGGCGTATGTCTCCAATTGCTCCAGCAGCGCCTTGTTACCGGGAATTGCGCTACACCAGATAAAGGCTTTCAGCATATTGTGGTTGATGGCGCTGAGGTATTCAATATTGTAATCGGTGAAGCTGTGCCTGCGACCAGCATGAACCGCCATCAGCTGTCCCTGACAGAAAGAAATCCAGTCTTTCAGCCTGGTAATGAAGTATTCAGGATCTATCCGGTTGACAAGCTCTTTTGCGCGCTTCCACCATTTCTGTGTAGGGGCGCTGCCTTCACCTGCGATCAGGCAATGTTCTATAAAGGCACTCCAATATTCGCGCTGTCGCGTACTTCTTATACCCGAGAGGTATTCCAGCACCAGTACGCCAAGAGGGTCTCTCCTGCTAACCAGCGGTTCGGGACCTCCGTGCATCAGGATATCGATCTGTATATTAACACGGTCTTCCGCTACAGTGACGCTTTTTTTCTCCGATGTGTCCAGCAATTCCAGGCAATGCATCAGTGTATCAGTAAGCCTGCCTTTTTTTATCACCTTAGCCCGTATCAACTTAAAAAGTTCCGGCCTCGGAAACCACCAGTCACTGGTCCGTTTCAGGGTAGTTGCATGCCATTGGAACATGATATGGAAGCATTGCTCATCGGATGTAAATACTGCAAGATATTTGATCAGCCCTGAGGCATCCACGGCTTCAGGTAAATTATCTGCCTGTATTTTTCCGATCCAGAAGTCTGTAAACTGCATAGCTTCAGTAATGTAGAGGTGTAACAATGAGGGTGTCAGCGTCACCTAATTTATGTAAAAACCAGCGATTAAAAAAAAGGAAGGCGGACCTATAGATGAATCAGGCAGGAAAATTGTTCTGGTAAAAGCGTATTAAAAAATCTGTACTTTCGATATATAAATAATTAAAATATGCGCTGGCAAAACAGAAGATTAAGCGATAACGTAGAAGACCGTCGCGGTGGCGGCGGTGGTGGTGGTATGAGAACGATTGGCATCGGTGGTGGAATTGGTGGTATCATCATTATCGTCCTGGCTTTATTATTTAACCAGGACCCTCAACAGGCATTACAATCCATTCAGCAGGGTGGCAATGGCGCTGCACAGACCGAGTCTAAAGCGGTTACCGGCAGCAGTGATGAAATCTCCCGTTTTGCCTCCACAGTATTGGCGGACACAGAGGATGTATGGCGTCAGCTGTTTTCGCAGATGAATAAGAATTATCAGGATGCAGGAATGGTATTATATACCGACTATGATCAATCCGGCTGTGGCGCGGCGCAAGCTGCTATGGGACCGTTTTATTGTCCTGCGGATGAAAAAGTATACCTGGATCTCAACTTCTTCAATGAGATGGAGCAACGCTTCAAAGTAGCCGGCGATTTCGCAATGGCATATGTCATTGCGCACGAGGTGGGGCATCATGTGCAGAACCTTTTGGGTACAAGCCGTAAGGTACAGTCCATGCGTTCTCAGCTGAGTGAGCGTGAGTACAACAAACTTTCTGTCATGTTAGAGCTGCAGGCCGACTTTTTTGCGGGGGTGTGGGCGCACCATGCACAGAAAATGCAGAATATCCTTGAACCAGGTGATATTGAAGAAGCCCTGAATGCAGCTAGCGCCGTTGGCGATGATGCACTACAAAAAGCGTCTTCCGGCCGCGTAGTACCGGATGCCTTTACACATGGTACTTCAGAGCAGCGGATGCGATGGTTCAAGAAAGGCTTTGAAACCGGGGATATCCGGCAAGGCGATACCTTCAACGCTCCTAACCTTTAACATATCAAGCCGCCTTAATTAAGGCGGCTTTTTCTTTGCTGCTTCCCCGGTAAAGTGTTAATTTTGTAATTACTCCTCTCCTTTTGTCCACCTCCCTTTCTCATTGATAACCAATCCCTAGCAAATATCAAGTCCACCTCAAGTCCACCTCATCACCGCGGTGATATAACCCGTATAAGGTTTGAATATTATAATTACTATCCTTTGTCTTCGTTCGTCAGATACTGATATACGATCTCGAAGACATTATTCGGTTTCCTATATCGTATCCCTAAGTTAGCAACCGCGAATAGCCGGCTGTGGCTGAACTGGCCACTGCTTCCCTATACCCTATTCACAGCACAATTCGGCGTACCTTATTTTCCGTAACTTTACTATATGTCAAACCCTGCCATTTCATATACGCGCATCACTAGAGTACAGGATACCATTGTAACGGCAACAGACGATGTACTGGCGGCAGAAGAACCGCTGGAAATACAGCTTATCTATGGACCGGCTGAAAACAGACAACAACAGTCTATTGCGGTAACTATGCGAACTCCAGGGCAGGACGCAGAACTGGCAACGGGCTTTTTGTTTACAGAAGGTATTATCAAAACCGGGAAGGACATTAAAGCGGTCAGCTCAGAAAGTGAGACGACCAACATCATACTGGTTAGCCTCAACGAAGAGGTGGAGCCATTACTTGCCAGTGCACAACGGAATTTCGTTGCAAGTGCTGCCTGTGGCATGTGCGGCAAGCCCGACCTGCATGCGGTGTATACTGGAGTAGCGGTAAATAAAGGGGACACAGTGACTACATCATGGTCGTCATCGCTGATCACGCAATTGCCCGATATATTGCGGCAGCAACAACAGCTCTTCGACGATACCGGCGGTATACATGCGGCCGCGCTGTTTGACCACTCAGGAGCACTTCAGGTATTACGGGAGGATATTGGCAGACATAATGCTGTCGATAAACTGATTGGCGCGGCACTTCGCCAGCAGTTGCTGCCAATGGAGCAATACCTGCTGCTACTCAGCGGTCGTGCAGGGTTTGAACTTATTCAAAAAGCTGCCATGGCAGGAATCAAAGTCATTGCCGCCGTCGGTGCACCTTCCGGTATGGCGGTGAAAATGGCCCGTGAATGGGATATTACCCTGATTGGATTTCTCAGAGAACAACGATTTAATATTTATCATGGCGAACATAGGATTATGATTGCTAATCAGTCAGTGTCTGACAACAAATAGCCGTCTTATCCCTATGGGATGCCAGAACAACATACCTCATTGAAAGAGCCGCTTATGAGCCACGAACATACCGACGCTTCCCAGAATCCTGCACATTTTACCGGACATGTCCGGCTGGGTAAACCTAAATCAGCCGCCGCAGGACTGCCTGCAGTCATCTCCAGTGCCCGACATATCCTGCAGGAGATGGATGCTATCCGTGGCATGAAAGCCCTGCTCAAGTTGAACCAGAAGAACGGGTTCGATTGTCCCGGTTGCGCATGGCCCGACCCCGATGATGAACGCTCTGCCGTAGCAGAATACTGTGAAAATGGCGCAAAAGCTGTGGCAGAAGAAGCTACCAGTAAGAAACTGGATGCGAAATTTTTCGCAAAGAACAGCGTCGCTGACCTTGGGCAACTCACTGATTACGAAATAGGGAAAAAAGGACGTGTAGCGCAGCCCGTATACCTGGCACCGGATGCGACCCATTATCGTCCTATCTCGTGGGAACAGGCATTCGGGAAGATCGCGGAACATCTTAATACGCTTGCCTCACCCGATGAAGCTATATTTTATACCTCGGGACGTACCAGCAATGAAGCGGCATTCCTGTATCAGCTGTTCGTGAGGGAGTATGGAACGAATAATCTGCCTGACTGCTCCAATATGTGTCATGAATCCAGTGGGGTTGCACTGTCAGACACCCTGGGTATCGGTAAAGGCTCTGTTACACTGGATGACCTGTACGAGGCAGAAGTCATCATTATATTAGGCCAGAATCCAGGTACGAATCACCCCCGTATGCTGTCTGCCCTGCAGAAAGCAAAGAAGAATGGCGTAAAGATCATTGCGGTCAATCCGTTACCGGAGACAGGCTTGCTGAATTTCATGAATCCCCAGACGGTTAAGGGAATGCTACACGTGCCTACTCACCTGACGGACCTTTTCCTCCAGGTAAAGATCAACGGAGACATGGCCCTGCTACAGGCCATCGCCCTGTTGCTGCTGCGGGAAGAAGACAAGCAACCCGGCACAGTGTTCGATCACCAGTTTATCCAGGATCATACCAGTGGCGCCGAAGGCTATATAGCCCATCTGCGTGAGCTGCAACTTGACCAGCTGGCTGCTGCCGCAGGCATCCCCGTGGGACAGATAGAAGAAGCGGCAGCAATGCTGCTCCATAAGAAGAAGATCGTAGCCTGCTGGGCAATGGGGTTGACACAGCATAAAAACGCAGTAGATACTATCAAGGAGATCGTGAACCTGCTGCTGCTGAAAGGTAGCGTAGGCAAACCAGGCGCTGGTACCTGCCCCGTACGCGGACATAGCAACGTACAAGGCGACCGGACAATGGGTATCTATGAAAAGCCTTCGCCGGTGTTGCTGAATACCATTGAGGCGGTGTATGGATTCGCCCCTCCGCGCAAACATGGCTTCGATACCGTAAACGCTATCAGGGCCATGCGGGATGGAAAAGCGAAAGTCTTCTTTGCTATGGGGGGTAATTTCCTGTCTGCTACTCCGGATACCGTAGTCACAGCACAGGCATTACGCAATTGTGCGCTGACAGTACATGTATCTACCAAGCTGAATCGCAGTCACCTGGTACATGGCAGGGAAGCCATCATTCTACCCACCCTGGGCCGCAGTGACCAGGATATTCAACAGGGAGAAAAGCAGTTTGTCACCTGCGAAAACTCTATGGGCGTGATACAGATGTCCAAAGGGAATCTGCCCCCGGTATCTGACCAGCTGCTTAGTGAACCGGCCATTATCTGCCGGCTGGCAGAAGCTACGCTGGGTAACCGCTCAAAAATAAACTGGCAGCCTTACCTCAAACACTATGATTACATCCGGGAGGATATAGAAAAGGTTATCCCCGGATTCACTAATTATAATACCCGGGTCAGACATCCAGGTGGATTCTATCTGCCCAATAATGCCCGTGACGGGAAGTTTGTGACCAGCACAGGAAAGGCCAACTTCAATGTAGCTACGGTGATTGAACAGCAACTGGCAGCAGACGAATATATGATGATGACCATCCGTAGTCATGATCAGTTCAATACAACTATCTATGGCCTGGATGACCGCTATCGCGGAATATACCAGGAAAGAAGAGTGATATTGATGAATGCGAAAGATATAAAGGCGGCAGGACTTCGGGATAATGATGTGGTAGATCTGATCAATACCTATGAGGGAGTGGAACGAATCGTGCATCGATTCCTGGTAATTGCTTATAATATCCCGGAGAAATGTACGGCAACCTATTTCCCGGAAGCTAATGCATTGGTACCACTAAACAGCGTTGCCGATAAAAGCAATACGCCCACGTCCAAACTTGTGATTATTAAGATCCGGAAATCATCTGAACTGTAAGAATGCCGGTGCCCGCAGGGAGAAGATATTAAAGCGGAAGTCAACGGTCGTTGTGGCTTCCCAGAAGAATGAGCGCATTGGATGCGCCGCGTTCGGATAGTAGTTGGCCGAAAATCGCATGGTATTCAGTGACAGGTTTTCGTTCTTGACCCTTACACCAAGTCCTAAGCCGGTATAGACAGGATTCTTGAGCAGATTATTGCTTTGGAAGCTAAGTTGGGATGCCTGTATGGAGGTAAAGAAGTTAAACTTGAATCCCAGGATTTTCAATGGACTGTAATAAATCGTTTCTGTGCGCAGATTTAATCGCTGGTAGCCGCTCAAAGGTACGTCACGGTAGCCCCATACCCCGACTTCCCTGTTGATATTCAAGGGTCTGTAAAAGTACCTGTTCAGGTTACCCAGATAATCGAAGTACAGGAACTGACGTAGTAAGCCGCGGCCAAACCGGAATGCCCGGCTGTAGTATTCGAGCTTCGCATGAATGACCGCATCTTCTGCCACAAAGTTCTGGTAGAAGGTACTTAGCCCTGCCTGTCCGTAGATAATTCCTTTACCGCGGGTTACCCAGAATTTCTCGCCCTCCACGCCAACGTATCCACGGGTACGTCCTTTCCAGGTGTCCCATCCGGCGGTAGCCGATGCGGTATAGCCAAGGGGAATATCCTCAGTACGGCCGAATCCGAAGAAATGGTGCGTTTTGAAAAACTCCTGCCGGAATACGACCGCCTGTGCCAGATAATACCGGTGATTATTATACAATGGATCCAGCTTATACTGTTCCTGCGTGGGTCGCTTGGTAAATAAGAGATTGAAGTGCCTGACGAGCAGGGCGACGTTGGGACGCCTGGAACCAGGATTGCGGCTGTCCTGCTTCAGGATATTGTAACCACCCCATATATCGAGGACGTTATATTGGTAATCCCGGTAGAGTGTATCTGACCGGTTAAACATATTAATGGAGTAATTGGTACTGAAGCTGACACCACCCAGCCATTTAGCCCCGCTTTTATACAAAGGCCTGTCGAAGGCGAAATAATAGCTGCCTTCGTAGGTGCCGGAGTCTAGCGTGTTAAAGTTATTGAGGGTGGTATATCCTCCGGAAAAATCAATAAAAGACCCGAGAATATTATTTTTAGTATATCTGGCCTGAGAGCCGAAAGGCGGATTATCATTACCACTCCAGGAGCCGCCGATGCGTACCCCCTGGCCAGCCCCAAACAGGTTGTCATTGGATACACTGGCACGGATACCAGAAGTACTGAGCCTGGAGAGGTCAAAGCCATATTCGAATACGTCTTTGGTAACTACGAGCAAGTCAATAGAATCTTCCGAAGCGCCGGTATTAATTATATATAACCGGGCATCCTGGATGAACGGACGGCTACGGAGGTAACGCTCGTTGTCAGACATCTCGTAGGGATTGAGGGTATCATTTTCCCTGAAGAAGAGTTGCTGACGGATGACCCATTCTTCGGTATTGAAGTGTAACCGGTTAGCCAGGTTGACCAGTTTCATGGAGGTGGAGAAAGTGGTATCCTTGATATTGCTGGGTCCAAATACATTTACCCGGCGGAAATAGACGTCGCGGATCACCTTACCACTGTAAGGTTTGAAGTAGAGTTCACTTTTGATGATGCTGCTATCGGTTACCGGCGGTTCTGGCACATCCTGGCGGGTTACCTTCCGGATGAGGGAGTCGCGGTATTGCTTACTGCGTAACGAATCGCGGTATACGCGCATACGTCCGAACCAGGAGTTGGAGTACTTTTTAGATACGGGTATGGTATCGCCTTCCAGGATAACGTCTCCCGGTACGACCGTATCGCCTGGAATAGTCGGTACGATGGGTACCACGGGTATGACCGGGAATGTGGGGAAGATGGTATCTTCCGCTGCCGGCATGACCGGCACGGAAGGCTTTACCGGAATAATGGTATCGCGTACGACGGAAGTATGGGTGGGCAGCTTCCGTCCGGGATGACCATGCGCCTCTAAAATTTCAAAGGCCAGGCAACAGCAAATCAAAAAATATGTTAATATTTTTAGCGATTGTCTCACTCGTTCTCAGAAGTAATAAGCAAGCTTCTTCCTTACTAACGTAAAGAATAGGTAACAGTTGTAACAAGATAACTAATTATTGTGCCACTATCACGGTTTCCCATCCGTCATAGCGGGCATTCATCTCCTGAGCAAGCTCCCACAGCATCATTACTGCCGTGTCAATACTTTCTTCGTCTGTACGGTCTGTACGGGAAAGCTTCAGCCCGTAGGGTTGCGGACCTTTTTCATCGATCGGGCGCGCTTCAATGGCAAAGCCAAGTCGCTGTACCTGTTGACCAAAGATTTCTCTCTCGGCTTCGGCGGAGAAGTAAATCCAGTGGTCTACGACACGTTCCCTTTCAGCAATATCCCCATGTTGTTTCAGCGTGCGCAACACTTTGCGGTTCTGGATACGCTGGAACTCCTGAACATCGGGGAACAGGTAGTCAAAGTATAATTCCCATGTTTTGTCTTCTTTCATCCCGCATTCGTACCTGTAATTCGGGAAGCGGGCCATTGCGCTGGCAATACACTGTTCGTAGTCCTGGATATCTGACGTATAAAAGTAAAAGTCTCTAATGCCGTCTGACATTGTACGGCCTACAAAATGTGCCTTTAAGGAGTTTTCAAGTTCCTGTACCAGCCAATCTTCAATCTCACCCAGCATGGAGAACTCTTCTCCATGAGGAAATCCGTCTGGCCTGGGTTGATTCAGATACACTGTTATGAAAAGAGAATACGGCTTCTTGCTCAGCGGAGCGAAGCGGCGTAAACCAAGATCCAGCCCGATAATTGCTGGTTTATCTTCTATATGGCAAGTGTATATGTCCCAGTCAGGTTGGTAAGCGTCAGGCATAATGCATTGATTCGAAAAATGTAACTGTCGGCTGTAAAGATACATAACCCTTCGCGCCATTCATCCATTAGTGCCTCAATCTTTTTTTAAATGGGACTACTTTTATATTAGTTACAGGCTATTTTAAGAAAAGTTAATAAGGATCATGCAGAAAATTGTCTCTTTATGTTTGGGAATGATATTCTCATTCTACACTGTCGTCCACGCACAGCAACCTGGCCAGAAACCAGGGGAAAACGGCTCCCTATACGGAAAACTCGTTGATGCAACTAGCAACGCACCTATTGAATACGCTTCCGTTGCGCTGCTTCGTGCGGCAGATTCCAGCGTGGCTACCGGCATGCTATCAAAACCTAACGGTGACTTTAATTTTCCCGAAATTCCTTTAGGGAAATATATCGTGAAGGTGAATTTCATTGGATATGAAACCGCTTATAAAACAATTTCACTTACCGGAAAAAATAATAGTATAGATATTGGTAATATTAAACTGAGTGCAAATGTAAGAGCTCTGGCCGCTGTGGAGGTTGTAAGTGAGCGTCCGGCATTTCAGATGGCGATAGACAAACGCGTTTTCAATGTGGATAAGAACATTGCCAGCGTAGGTGGTACTGCTACCGACGTATTGAAGCAGGTACCTTCTGTGAACGTTGATATTGATGGGAATGTAAGTGTACGTAATGGTTCTCCGACCATTTTCGTGGATGGCCGTCCTACTACCCTTACCCTCGATCAGATACCGGCAGATGCGATCGCCACTGTAGAAGTGGTGACTAACCCTTCGGCTAAATATGATGCAGAGGGTGTCAGCGGTATTCTGAACATTGTCTTGAAAAAGAACCGCAGAGCGGGTATCAATGGTCAGGTCAATGCCGGCCTATCGACCCTCGGCGGTGGAAACTTCGGTACGGACATCAATATCCGCAGAGAGAAATTCAACCTGTCACTCAGTTATAACCTGAGAAGCCGTAAGGGTAGTGCACACTCGCACCTCTTCCGTAAAAACCTTGGGGCAGACACTACTACATACCTGGACCAGTACAATGATGGCGACAATAGCCGCCGCTTCCAAAACGGACGTATCGGTTTCGACTGGTTCATGGACAACAGAAACACCATCTCTATTGCACAAGGTATTACCGCAGGTGATTTTAAGGATAACAGCGACCTCCGGCTACATGATCTGGATGAAGCCAGAAGAGAGATTCGCTATGGAACCGGTATCGACAACAATGACCGAAACTTCCGTAACTATAGCACTCAGATCGGGTACAAGCATACCTTTGCCAAACAGGGCCATGAACTGACTGCTGACTTCAATTACAACAGGGCTAATTCCAAAGACAGATCAGACTATTCCCTGCAATACTATAATCTTGACAAACAACCAATCGATTCGCCTAACCTGCCGCAGGCACGTTACGGACGGGGCGCTGGAAATACTACATTCATTACAGGCCAGATCGATTATGTAAATCCGCTGACAGAGAACACCAAACTCGAAGCAGGTCTTCGTACTACTACCCGCAAGTTTAATAATGAGCTGAATACAATGGGCAGAGACTACGCTACCGGGCAGTATGTATTGGACTCTTCGCTGTCGAATGACTACCGCTATTCAGAGACTGTGAATGCAGCTTATGTGAGTTATGCAGGCACCGTTGGCAACTTCGGATACCAGGGTGGTCTGCGTGCAGAGCAGTCCTTTTATGATGGAGAAATGCGCAGCATCAATAAGAACAGTTATAAAATAGACTATCCTATCAGCTTGTTTCCCAGCTTGTTCCTCTCCCAGAAATTCAAGGGCGATCATGAGCTGCAGCTGAATTATAGCAGACGTATACGCCGTCCATGGTTCCGCGATCTGCTGCCAAATCTGGAATACACCGGTCAAAGCGCAAGCCGTGGTAACCCGGCACTACGGCCTGAGTTTACCAACTCATTCGAATTGAGCTATCTGAAAGATTTCAATCGAAAACATAACGTGCTGGTATCCCTGTACTTCAGAAATACAGAAAAAGCTATCACTGATTTCTCGACCGATACAACGCTGACCATCAACGGACAGTCACAGAAGGTGGTCTTATCCTACCCGGTGAATGCTAACAGCCGTAATGCTTATGGCGCTGAGTTTACCGTGCGTAACCAGGTGATGAAGGGATGGGACATTACCAGTAACCTGAATATCGCGCAGACAAAAATCAATGCTAACAACCTGCAGAACAACCTTACTAATCAGGGCTTTATATGGTTTGGTAAAGTAAACAGTAACACCCGCCTGGGATGGAACACTTCTTTGCAGGTAACCGGTAACTACGAATCAAAACAGATACTGCCACAGGGAGAAAGAGCGGCGCAGTACTCTGCGGACGTAGCACTACGTAAAGAGTTCCTGAAGGGTAAGAACCTGGTGGTTTCCCTGGCGCTGAATGACGTGTTTAATACAGACCGTAACCTGTCCTATACTACTACAGCATTTTCTGAACAGGAAAGATACCGCAAGCGTGCAACCCGCGAGCTGCGACTGAACGTATCCTACCGCTTTGGTAAAATGGATACACAACTGTTCAAACGGAAAGGCGGCAGAAAAGATGATCAGCAGGAAAACAAAGAAGAGTTTTAATTTAGCCGTCCAAAACCTATTTACTTATGATTGATACTATCAATAATACCGTAACGCTGCGGTTTCTTGCAGAACCATCAGATGTTAATTTTGGAGGAAAAGTGCATGGAGGTGCCGTAATGAAATGGATTGACCAGGCAGGGTATGCCTGTGCGGCCAATTGGAGCGGACAATATTGCGTTACGGTGTATGTGGGTGGTATCCGCTTCTTTAAACCAATCTCTATCGGAGATATGGTGGAGATTACAGCCTCCGTCATCTATACAGGTAATTCAAGTATGCATATTGCCATTAACGTGCAGGCGGGCAACCCACGGCGGCAGGAGCGTGTCAAAACTACTCACTGTGTGATGGTATTTGCTGCTGTAGATGATAATGGTAAAACAGTCCCAGTACCTAAATGGGTTCCTGAAACGCCGGCAGCTATCGAAATGGAGAACTACGCAAAGAAACTGATGGCGCTGAGACAGAATATCGAAGATGAGATGAAGCCTTACATGTAAGCTTCGATCATTGGAAACTGAGACCGGGAAGTCAGCGGATATCTGAGGCGGTGTTCATAATATATAAAAGCAGAAAAGGGAACTAAGTGTTCCCTTTTTGCTTTTTATAGGAAGATGTAATTTAATCAGCGGACGCGCTTAACGAGGATGTTATATTTTGCTGTTAGCCGAGCAGCCTTCTATGCTTAGTGAGAGAACTGCATTTCACTGAGACTTCTGTATAATCCACCATCCATTAATATCAACTCCTGATGAGTGCCTTCTTCCACGAGCTTTCCTTTATCCAGTACAATGATCTTATCTGCCTGACGCACAGTACTCAGGCGGTGGGCAATCACAATAGAGGTACGGCCTTCCATCAGCTTCTCCAATGCATCCTGCACAAGTCTTTCGGACTCTGAGTCGAGTGCGGATGTGGCCTCGTCAAGGATGAGTATACGTGGGTTCTTCAGCACTGCTCTTGCAATGGCGATGCGTTGCCTTTGTCCGCCGGAAAGCTGTATCCCCCTCTCGCCTACAACAGTATCCAGTCCGTCAGGGAAGCGGGCTATAAATTCCCAGGCGTTGGCTTGCCGGGCAGCGGCGGTTACTTCCTCCGTAGTAGCTCCCGGTTTACCATAAGCAATGTTCTCCCGGATAGTGCCTCCAAAGAGGAAGACATCCTGTGGGACAATTGCCATCTGACTGCGTAGCGCAGAAAGCGGGAATGTAGAAGCGTCCTTTCCATTAAACCTTATTGTACCTTCCTGCGGATCATATAAGCGTAATAGCAGGGAGACAATTGTACTTTTCCCCGCGCCACTAGGACCTACCAACGCAATCTGCTGATCTGGAGCAATGTCGAAGGAGACGTTTTGTAATACGGCCTGGTCTTCCCGGGTTGGGTAGTGGAAACTGACATTGTCGAATGATATTTGTCCCGTAAGATGATCTTTTGCGGCTACCATAGTGGTTTCCTCAATTGGTTCTGCCGGTTCGTCAAGTATCTCCAGCAAATGCTCAGTAGCGCCTATGCTTTTCTGAATACTGGTATAAACTTCTGCGAGGCCGGCTACGGAGCCGCCTATAAAGCTGGAGTAGAGTACAAAGGATAGCAGCATGCCCGGATCGAGTTGCCCCTCGGCAATAAGTAACGCCCCTCTCCAGATCACAGCAATCATGGCACCGAATACGCCGATAATCATACTGGCGGCGAACGCACCTCTGAATTTACCTGTTTTCATGCCGGTAGCTGCTACTTCCAGGATCTTCCTCCGGTAACGTTTCATCTCAAAGAACTCGTTGGCAAAGGCTTTGACGTTCAATACTCCCTGCAATGTTTCCTCAACAATTGTATTGGCTTCGGCCACCTGGCTTTGTGCCAGTTTTGAGTAGCGCCTTACGAATTTACCGAAGAAGTATGCAATGACCATCACAACCGGCAGGCAAGCCAGCATCATAAGGGTAAGCTGTACGGAGGTATGCAGTAACAAGGCGATGCCTCCTACAATAATGATCACCTGACGGATAAATTCAGCAATGGTAGTTGTAAAGGTTTCCTGCAGTAAGGAGATATCTGAAGAGATCCTGCTACCCAGTTCACCCACGCGGCGGTTCAGGAAAAACCGCATAGGTAACCTGATGAGATGATTGTAAATATGCTGTCTCAAGGAAGCCAGGGATCGCTCAGTCACATTCACAAACAATATGATACGCAGGTAGCCGAATATACCCTGGGCGATCAGGACTGCAGCCAGCCAAAGCCCAATCTGGTTAATGCGGTGCGGATTACTGATTATCCGCTGACCACCGGCAGCGTCAACAAGTTCGCCAAGTAGTTTTGGAAAGGCCAGGTTGGCCGCGCTCGAAACAAAGAGGAAAAATAGGCCAAGTCCGAATGCCGGCCAATAGGGCTTCACATATTTATAGAGTCTCAATGTTCGTTTAAGTGCGGCTGCACGAATTGGCTTCTTTTGTTGTGTACTTTCTTCTTGCATCTGTTTCCAGGAGTTACGGATAAGGAGGAATAAACTATCCGGATTATTAAAAAATCAGGCTTTAATCTGAGTTGTATAGGTGATGACGGGCAGGAAAGGTAAATATTTTATGCTTGCTGTAAATAAATAAAGGAGACCCGGAGGCCTCCTTCTTCTAAAAGACGATAGTCAATTACGAATGTACGCCTGTATGGCGTAAACTGAGTTTGTTCTAAAAACGTCAGTCCGTTTACGAATACAACTGCTATAACTCTAATACAGTATTGTAATGACGACTTAAATAGCCAATCTACGTCGTTCAAATTATTTGGGGTCTTAATGGTGTTGACCATCTCCGCCAACGACCACCAGGCAGCTATTATCAGATGATAAGTAACGGTACCCGCAAGCTTTATCGTAATTACCTGTTGTCAGTTCTGTTCCTGCTGGAATCGCCAGGATTAACTCCATATCTAGCGGAGTCTTCTCCTGGATTGATAGCGCCTGGCGGAACCTCAGCAGCCGGAGCTGTATCTGGGGTTACAGCTGCATTATCCGAACCTCCTACAGAAGTCGAGTCAGTTGAATGATTTCCTCCGCCATCACCGCATGCGGCCAGGAAGGTACCTCCCGCTATCATCAGCGCGAAGAGAAAGTAATTTTTTTGCGTCTTTTTCATAAACCACGTTTGTCAGTTAACAAATACAAGTTGCTACATATATGTCTCTGTAGAAAATTCCACAATTAGTAGACGAAAATAAACGCCTGACACACATACCGTTACTTAATCGGCATAGAATCAGGTCTTACAGAAGAAGTATCCCCTGCACGGTTCATTGTATCAATGGTGCTGGAGGTATCTGTCTGAATGATGCTGGAAGTATCAGTAGCAGTGCTACTTTCCCTGGAGCTACCGCAGGAGAACAGGAAGATGCTCAGTATAATAGCTAAACAAGTAGTAATACCAATTTTATAGAGGGCCAGACGTAGGGTTATTGCATTATTACCGAGGTCTCTGTTTTGCGTTCTCATGATTAACTTTTTATTTATCCAGGTTAAACAATAAACTTATAAAGAAGTGTAATTCGTCCAATATGCCTAAAGAATTATGCCAAGGCGTACATTTGTGTTTGAACAGCTATATGGAAGAACATATTTTTCAAAATATTGAGCAACATCAGTTCGTCAAAGTAGTCGCTTCTGTATTTATAGGAGGACTGTTAGGACTTGAACGGGAATACCGGCATAAAGCAGCGGGTATGCGTACCCTGACTCTGATCTGTCTCGGAAGTACTCTGTTCACCATCCTGTCAGTTGAACTGGGGTATCCCGGTAGTCCTGACCGTGTGGCCTCCAACATTTTAACTGGCGTAGGCTTTATCGGAGCAGGCGTTATCTTCAAGGGAGACTTTACCATAGATGGTATCACTACCGCTGCAACGATCTGGATTGCCGCGGCCCTAGGCATTGCAGTTGGATTGAGCCACTATGTACTGGCGGCCTTCTCCCTGGTGCTAGTACTATTCCTCCTTTTAGGCCTGAAAGCGCTGGAAGGCAATATTAGCCAATGGCGGGAAAAGCGAATCTACACGATCACCTACCCTGCTGATAAGTATACACCGGAAGACATCATTACTATGTTCCGCAGTCGGAACATCAGGTATAAACTGCTTATACAGACTAAAAAAGACACCCTGATAGAAGACAAGTTTGAGGTAAGCGGTAAACCACAGGAGATTGCCGGACTTACCACTTTGCTGCTGTCAGATAACAATATTGCTCATTTTGCCGTACAGGCAAACCCGCTATAGTAGGAGAATACAATATGCCGCATGCTGATCTTCCTTTACACTACGGTCACGTACCACCATGGCTGGCTCAGAGAATGAGTCTGTTAGGTGGAGCAATAATCGAAACTATCGTCGCAGACTATGGTAAAGGGGAAGTTATCAGACGATTGAGCGATCCTTGCTGGTTCCAGGCATTAGGCTGTGTGATGGGTATGGACTGGCATTCATCAGGGATTACGACGAGTGTACTGGGAGCACTGAAAAAAGCATTGAATCCAAAAGCCCACGAATTGGGTATTTATCTCTGCGGAGGCAAGGGTAAGCACTCCCGACAGACGCCTGCGGAACTGCTGGCCATTGCGGAGAAAACCGGCTTACCCGGGCAGGAACTGGTGCGTAGCAGTAAGCTGGCGGCAAAAGTCGATAATACAGCTATCCAGGATGGCTTCCAACTATACCTCCACTCCTTTATTGTATCTGACGAAGGTGAATGGGCGGTAGTACAACAGGGCATGAACGACGCTAACGGGATGGCCCGCCGGTATCACTGGCACTCGACTGCATTTGAAAAGTTTACAGAAGCACCCCATACATTTATCTACGGACAAAACCAGGGACTGATTCTGAATCTTACCGACCCTGAAGCAAATGCCACTAAAAACGGGATGCTGGAGCTTGTTAAGGAGAAGCCTGCTCATCTGCTACCCGAAATCAGGAAACTGATCATGCCTGACCATCATGAGGTGAAAGCGAAAGACGTAGACTTGAAGCGCCTAGGCAGTGTACTGGCCGTAGCGCATGAAAGACAACTGCATGATTTTGAATCACTGTTACTACTGGAAGGGGTTGGTCCGCGAACATTGCAGTCTTTGACGCTGGTCAGTGAAGTGATCCACGGAACACCTTCCCGTTTCACGGATCCAGCTCGCTTCTCCTTTGCGCATGGCGGAAAGGACGGTCACCCCTTCCCTGTCCCGGTGAACGTATACGACGAAACAATCAGTGTGTTGAAAGATGCTGTGAACAAGGCCAGGATCGGCCAGTCTGATAAACAGGATGCGATACGGAAATTATCAGTACTGGCAGAGCGTGTTGAGAAGGATTTTATTCCGAATGCGCGGCTGGAAGACCTGATCCGGGAGGAAAGGGAGCGTTCGTGGCAGCACGGAGGACGAACAGTTATGGGTAAAGCTATGCCGCCTAAGCCTAAAGGTGGATCCCAGCTTAGCCTGTTTTAGGGTAAAAGCATATCTACTGATATAGCGTTATATCATCCGTTATCGCCCGGTTATCTTACCAGCACTAAAGTTCCCTTCTGCTGTAATTGCTGATTCTTACTATCTGTATAAGTGACAGTCCATACGTAAGTACCTGCCGGCAGCGGTGTTTCTTTAAATCTTCCGTCCCAGACAGCATAAGGATCACGGGATTCATAGACCAGCTCCCCCCAACGGCCATAGACAGCAATATAGTAGGCCGTGACGTCGTCCTGGAGTTTCACGCGAAATATGTCATTCATACCATCGCCGTTAGGACTGAAGGCCGTAGGAACATAGACCCCACAATTACTCCATTCCCGCGTGATCACCGCTACTCCGCTAACCGAACAATTATGCCGGTCTGTCACCGTATACTGATAACTCCCCTCGTCCAGTTTGCCGATTATACTGTCTGCCTGCGAGGTACCGGAATGTACCTCATATGTATAAGGCGCGGTACCACCGGTAGCTGTAAGAACGATCTGGCCATTGGCAGCATTGTTACAAGTAACAGGTTTTGTCTGTACTGCCTGTATATTCAGTTGTTCCGGTTCTGGCATAGTTACCTGCACATCAATACTACATAGCTGGTCTGTGACCTTAATATTATATTGACCACGGGAAAGCTCACTGTAATTACCTGTCCCGGTAACAGGACCATCATCCAGCTGATAGGTGTAAGGCGATTGTCCGCCGGTAGCAGCAATCGCTATCGCGCCGTCGGTTTTACCATAACAACTGATTCCTGTTACTGTAGCAGTTGCCGCAATATCATAAGCCGCTACTGTTACATCCCGGATAGCCGTGGAGCCGGTAGCGCCCCGGATTGTCAGTTTATAGGTACCTGCAGCCAGTCCGGTAACTACACTTGTGGTATAATTACCGGGCATCCACAGATATGTATAGGTATCAATCGGGTTAGGTATCTCTGCCCGGGCAAAACCAGTTGCTGCACCTGGGCAGGACTTGCCGGTAGTTACCACTACCTCCAGCGTTTCACTGATGGGAGACAGATTATCAATATCAGTCACTACGTTGGCTGTATCGCCATCCAATGAGACCGAGGTTATACGTATATAATTGATATCCGATGTTGGAGTGAACACAGCCTCGTATTGCTTCCAGTCTGCATGGGAGAACTTACCGGACGCATACACCTGCGTCTCCGGAGCTCCTTTTGCGCGACTACCCATAATTACCATTGAGCCATAAAATGGTCTATTTAAGTTTGGGTATGGATCAGAAGTGGATGTCTTCAGATCAAATGATAAGGAATACGTTCTACCGGTATATAGCGTCTCATCCAACTGCTGACCTATCGAATGCGACCAAAATTCTATCTGGCCGGGTGGCGTGGAGTAGGAATTACGGTCATACAGGCTATATAATTCGATAAAATAGCGTCCATCCGAAGCAGGTATATCAGCATCCCGGGTAAAGTCAGGACCTACCACAGGGTAAGGCGCATCACTATCCCATTTATCAGCAATAATAGAAGTTCCAGGCGTCTGAGGATCCAGAGATGGGTTCTTAAGATAGATAATCTGTTGGGCAGAAACAGAATTGGTCAGGAAGAACAGCAGGAATAGTAGTGTATATCTATAATAGGTATAATTGTTACTTCGCATTTTATCGATTACTATAAGGCCCAACGGATAATAACAAACCGAATATAGACAATTTATATTACTGCGCCAGTACCAGCGTGCCCTGTTGTTGCCCCAACTGCTTATTACTATCCGTGTACTTCTTTGTCCAGATGTAAAAAGCCGGCGGTTGGTCTCATGGATCAGCCGCCGGCTATTTATACCCTATGCCGGAAAATCCAGCCGGTTTAGGTCCCCCATAGTAATTGGAGCAAAAATTGTACGTCTGGCTACCAAACTTGCAATATGCCATTGTTAGACTATGATAATCTAAAAGTTACCGCCGCTACGGAGATACAAAACAACCTCCGGGAGAACATCATTGTTAAACCCAGGGAATTTCCGATCAATATTATTGCCGGTGCAGACATCTCTTTCAATAAGTTCAGCACAACGGTTTATGCCGGCGTTATCCTGTTACAGTTTCCGGAGCTGGTACCCGTAGGTTACTCTGTTATCAAAAAAGAAGTGCTGTTCCCCTATGTACCGGGTTATCTGGCCTTCCGTGAAGTACCGGCGCTGATGGAAGCCTGGGACAACCTTCCGCAGAAACCCGATCTGCTGGTGGTGGATGGTCATGGCATTGCTCATCCCAGACGAATGGGTATTGCGGCACACTTCGGCGTTGTTGCAGGAACGCCTACTGTTGGTTGCGCCAAGAAGGTACTTTGCGGACAATTTGAAGAACCTGCATCCATAAAAGGAAGTCATTCTCCCTTAATCTTTAAGAATGAGGTAGTTGGTGCTGCCCTACGTACAAAAAATGCCGTCAAACCCGTCTTTGTTTCTCCCGGACATCTCATGGATGTACCCAGTACGATAGACATCATTTCTCAATGTATAGGAAGGTACCGTTTACCTGAGCCCACCCGTATGGCACATAACCTGGTTAACCAGTTCAGATTAGGCGAAATATCGGAAGGATACACTGACCTGAGACAATTGCCTATGTGATCAACCCAGGCGCATTTCCGTCAGATATTTCCAGTAGCGCCTTGGCATATGTTGCAGTTGTAACCGCGGATTTCTCCTGCTTACAATATTGGCTTCCTTGAAATAGGTGTTCCATAAGCGCTGATAAAGCTCCTCTTCAGGTGCCCATACATTTCCTGTTGTATGGTAATGCGGATCATAATCTGCATTGAACTGTAAACGTATGGTTTCCACCTTATCGAGATTGTAATAGATACCGAACCGCCTGCGTTCATCATAGATGATCCAATACTGGTCTGCATACCTTTCCTTAAAATGCCGGGCTATCAGCGGTAGAACGTTGTAGTCCGGAGATACCAGGGAATAATAGATATTGTCTTTTGTCAGCTGGAAACGTACGAACGCCTCCATGCGGTGCTTCTCACGGTGTACCTTCCGGGAAAGCTGGGTAACATGAAGCACGTATTTATTACCAAAATCACCAGATACATCCTGCTCACTGGCAAATACATGCCTGATAAAACCGACCATATTATCCTCTTCGCCAGGCAGTTCTGACAGATAACAACAAAACAGCTGCTGGAGCACTGCTTCCGTCAACTTCTTCGTTAATCCTGCCCAAACCCTGTCAGCATTCGCAGTAATTGTCGGCATAAAGATGACATTCTCAAACAAACCTTTCACATGATCCTGCTCTTTCCTGATCACAACATCCGTCTTCTTCTGCCAGTATAAATCGAATACGGCAGAAAGGAAGCCGTCAAAACTTCCATCATACAACCACGTAGTCATTTTAATAGCATTTAGGTTACTATCTGCAGACTACCAACTATACTAACCACAGCACGCTGATAGCCTGACAGACAATAACATTGAGCAATTCATAGCATAGACAATCTTTCAGATATTGATTCATCATTTAAAACAACTGCAATTGCGGACTATGCGCTTTCACCCATTTACTATGAGATTGCGCCAGCAGTTGTTGCCGGATCTGCTCAGAGGTCAGATCCCTTCGTTCCAGTGCACCGGCCTTACACGTAATAAAATACTTCGCTTTATTTAACTGCACACCCATTAGCTTCAGCTGATCCCAACCGAGTGGTCCATGCATTCGTGCAGCACATATTTTACGTAAACTTTCCATACCAATGCCCGGGACTCTGGCAATCAGCATCTTATCAGCCTTATTGATATCGACAGGAAAGCTGTCCAGATTTCGTAAAGCCCAGGATAGTTTAGGGTCTATGTCTGTATCAAGATTCGGATGTGTATCATTTAGCAACTCCTGCGGCTCAAATCCATAGAATCTCATCAGCCAGTCGGCCTGGTATAGACGATTCTCTCTTAATAACGGCACCTGACTATGTAAACCTGGCAACCTGTTATCACTACTGATCGGCACATACCCTGAATAATACACCCGTTTTAAAGCAAACTGCCTGTAAAACCGGGAAGCCAGGTGCATGATTTCCATATCTGACTCTCCTGCTGCACCAACGATCACCTGCGTACTTTGTCCGGCAGGAACAAATGTCGGCACCTTCTTCAGCACCTTCCGCTCATCATCCAGTCTGATAATCTCATTTTTGAGAAACTGAATGGGCTGAATCATGGCCGGCCGGCTTTTCTCAGGTGCCAGTAACTTCAGACCGGCATCAGTAGGCAGCTCCAGATTAACACTAAGCCTATCCGCGTACAAACCAGCCTCCCGCATCAAATCATCGCTCGCACCAGGTATTGCCTTGAGATGAATATACCCGTTAAAATTATGCTCGGTCCTTAACTTCTTGGCGACTCTTACCAGACGTTCCATCGTATAGTCCGGATCTTTGAAAATGCCTGAACTCAGAAATAAACCCTCAATATAGTTCCGGCGATAAAAGTTAATGGTAAGATCCACCACTTCCTGCACCGTGAAGGCAGCTCGCTTGATATCATTGCTCTTCCGGGATACACAATATGCACAATCGTATATGCATACATTGGTCAATAAGATCTTCAATAACGATACGCAACGGCCGTCCGCAGTATAAGAATGACAGATGCCCATTCCCGGGTGAGCATTACCTAACCCCTTGGTCGTATTTTTTCTGTTACTACCACTGGAAGCACAGGATGCATCATATTTAGCAGCATCCGCCAGTATTGCGAGTTTTTCCTGAATCCTCTCCATAACAATCTTCTAAGAAACTAAATTACTAATATTTTTAGTAAATACTAAATTAATTAGAGGTAGTGTCCGCTCATAATATCGCTGATCTGTTTCCAGCAGGGCTTCTTCGGCGACTAACTATTTTTTCGTACCTTTATATTGAGGGGGGTGATGTTGACTGAAGTGCCATTATCGTGTTCTGTTGCAAGCTATTATAATATCGCAGATCACTTTGGGGCGACTCTTTATATATTTAAGTTCACGGTGTTATCGTAGCTTAGACTACTATTGAACTACCCTAGCCATGTTCAAGTCCATCTTGTTGCCGTCGCTTCGACTACCCTAGGACTACCTTAGCTATACTTAAGTCCACCTTCTTATCGTCGCTTCGACTCCCCTAAGACTACCTTAGCTATATTCAAGTCTACCTTTTTACCGTCGCTTCGACTACCCTAGGACTACCCTAGCTATATTCAAGTCCACCTTGTTGCCGTCGCTTCGACTACCCTAAGACTACCTTAGCTGTATTCAAGTCCACCTTCTTATCGTCGCTTAGACTACCCTAGAACTACCCTTGTTATATTCAAGTCCACCTTCTTACCGTCGCTTCGACTACCCTAAGATTACCTTAGCTATATTCAAGTCCACCTTGTTGCCGTCGCTTCGACTACCCTAGGACTACCTTAGCTATATTTAAGTCCACCTTCTTACCGTCGCTTCGACTACCCTAGGACTACCTTAGCTATATTCAAGTCCACCTTCTTACCGTCGCTTTATATGCGGAATTGTATAGTATTCCCTTTGGTCCGCAGAACAACGTCACTAGTCTTCTTTACGCAGTGTTTTCAGCAACTAGCCGCCGATGTTTCGCAGCCGGACTACATCTCCTCTAAAAATCATCCATTATAAATGAAATGAAATGATGAGTATATAATAGCTGGAAAACAGTTATTTAAGGAAGAAATTTACTTATCCGATAGGTAATATTTCCCCTGCCCCGTTTAGCAGGGTATATTAATAGGAAAGAGAAGTTATTGAATAAGAGTCAAGCTTTTCGCTTACGCAATGTCATCAGCACGACGCCACCGATAACGATCACACAGGCAAGTAATGCCTGAGAGGAAAGATTTTCATGGCCGATGGCCCATCCCAGGAACAGCGCCACGATAGGGTTCACGTATGCATAAGTGGAGAGCAGTCTGGGAGGCGCATTACGCGTCAGCCAGCTATAAGACGTAAAGCCGACCAGCGAACCGATTAACACCAGGTAGATGTAGGCCGCGATTGATCTGTACGTTATATGTTGGAGCGTATCCCAGGCGTCTGGCTCAATGATGGCGCTTATCAGGAAGCAAAACACTGCCCCTGTCAGCATCTGTAATCCCGCGGAGGTAATTGGTGCTGGCATAGTGAGCTTGGATACCGATAATGAACCGAGCGCCCAGCACGCGCATCCCCCGGCCAGGATTGCGATAGGCCATAAGGGGTAAGAGCGGTCATGGTGAGGGGCAAATGGATTAAATAAAAGGAACAATCCGGCCAGTCCGATAAGGATGCCTGTGATAGTCATCGCTGTAGGACGTTGCTTGCTGAAGAATGCCCAGTCCAGGCCAACAAACCATACTGGTATAGCAGCCACAATAAGGGCGACCAGTCCGGAAGGCATATAGTGAACGGCGAGCGCTGTACAGGAATTACCAATCCCAATAAGCATCCATCCAACAAAAGCTGCGGATAATACCTGTTGCCGGGAAGGCAGCTGTTTCTCAATACGCCAGCCAAGTAGTCCCATGATGGATCCTGCTACCAGAAAACGGAAGGCGGAGAGCAAAAAAGGGGGAACTACCTCCGTAGCGATTTTCATCCCCAGGTAGGTAGATCCCCATATAATATATACAGCAGATAAGAACGTCCAGAGCTTTGTGTTATCCGGCTTATTTGACACAGTATCAGTAGTCACAGGAAAATGAGTAAAAAGTAATTAAATACTACACAAAGCTTTGAAGTCCAGCTTACTATTTCGCCACAAACACTTCAATGATGGCGTTTGTCGGACGTCTAGGTGCCAGAAACTCGTCTACCTTCCGGTAGTGCTGCTGTAGTTCATATCTTAATGCAAAAGGGAAAAAGTTGTTATTACCAGGCGCATATTCATATAACACCACATCGTAGTGATGGTTTTTCACCTTGTTACTGAACATCTCCAGCTGCCGGTTAAACATGCCTACTCCCAAGTGATACCATAATGGATAGTCACTGCCTGTCTCCAGCTGATATGGCATTGCTTGTGCCAATGGCGTCAGCTCGGTCATATTCAGCAGTTTAAGCGCTTCTTTCTTCTCCTTTACAACAGGCATGGCCATCAGTCTTTTCATACCTTCAACGGTAGATGGCGGCATATAGATCTTTTCAAATGCCCAGAGATCAGAGAAGATCCATTTCTCTACCGGCACGTCGGTAGTGTCGGTGTTCAGCATGAAATTATTACGGGATACTACGTTCTCACCTGTGGCACTAATCTGCGGATTGTAGATCGCATAGGAAGAACTATCCACAGTTGTTGCGCTCGCTTTCCCCGCAATGACCTGTTCGTGAGGAACAATACGGGCGACAATTCTGTCAAGGTATTTCCAGAAAGATCCGGACCACCATAATAATACAAGTGCCGCCGTTAATGTGAAAGCGCCCCAACGTTCAAGCTGCAGGTGCAGTTGCTCGCTTAATCTACTAGCAATGAATGCGAAAGCGAATGCGTGGAAGAAGATATTGTTATCAGGCGGTGTGTAACTGGTTACCTGAAATATAGCCGCTTCGACCAGTATACCCAGGGTCAGTAAAGTGAACAACATCGCTTCTCTTTTCACCAGGAACCCTTTCCAGTCGGGAAAAACAGGTGCCAGGCACACAACCACCATTACAAAATAGAACTTAATCCATTGAGATGCACCCATTATTTCGGAGAGTATATCATATAATGATAGGCGTGAGTTATGCGGAGCCTGTCCATGATTGAACCAATAGCCAAAACCGTAAGGCAGCAAGGGTACAATAAATGCAGCCGCTACCAGGCCATAAAATGCGAGAAATACCGGCACATCGAGCCATCTTTTTGTCACAAAAGCGTTGTAGCCGAGTAATGCCAGGGCGAGCAACAAGGCGAGTCCGCCACCATCCTGTTTGGTAAAAAAGGACAGGAACGTAAACGCAGCGGCCAGAAAAAGAAACACATAGCGCAGCTTACCACCGGGGCCCATCAGGAAGCGGAATAGGAAGGCCAGTCCGATCAGTTCATAGACAATAACGGTCTGGTTGTACCAGGGCCAGAAGTTAAAGAACGAATAAGATAATACGAACAGTAACACAGATAATACCCTGATGGCCGGTCTGACGTTGAGGCTTTGCAGGATATAGCGGAATGACAATCCGGCCAGAATATTCATGAATACCTGGGCCTTTACCAAAGAGATCAGCTGTGGACCGAACAGCTTGAAAAACAAGGCGGGCATGAGCCAGAAGCCGTAGCCGAGCGGGAGTCCGAAATCTTTGTAGGGAATTTGTCCTTGTGAGATCCGGTAAGCCCCTTCCCAGGAAAGAAAGATATTCACCCTGTACGGAAACGTGACAAACAACGGCACCAGGGCCAGACAGATAATAACCAGTAATTCCGTTATCAATGCACCTTTACGGTTGAACGGAGCAAGAGTCGATGGCATAAAAAGGGGTAATAAAATGATGAAATCGAGTACAAATAAACATGAACGGGCTCAAAAATAGTAGAATTTACCCGAAATAAGCATTTCCTGGCATGGTTGTTCGGTAATCAGTCGTATCTTGGCATTAACTATAAGTTATATCCCCGTGCAATATTTAAAACTGTTAAGACCCTCCCATTGGGCAAAAAATCTCTTCCTGTACATTCCCCTTTTCTTTGCGGGCGAAATTTTTAATCTGGAGAAAGTTGTCGAACTATTGATCGGATTCTTTGCATTCAGTCTTGTGGCCAGCAGTATCTATATTATTAATGATTATAAAGATGTGGAAGCAGACCGGATACATCCGGTAAAGTGTAAACGTCCTATTGCATCCGGTGCAGTATCTAAACCTGCAGCACTGGTATTTTTTGTATTGTGTCTGGTTATTGGCGGACTATTAGCCTGGTATGTGAAACCCAAGTTTGCCTTTGTAATCGGTATTTACTTTATTATCAACCTATTATATTCCTTCGGACTGAAGAACATCTCTATCCTGGATATCCTGATTCTTTCGGCTGGCTTTGTGTTGAGGGTGAAGGCTGGTGGCGTGGCTGCAACAGTAGCTGTATCTGAATGGCTGATGATCATGGTGTTTCTACTGGCGTTGTTTATGGCGATTGCCAAAAGAAGAGATGATGTGCTGATCAAAACCGAGTCAGGAAAAGATATGCGGAAGGCGGTGAAAGGTTATAACATGGACTTTATGAACGTGATGCTGGCGCTGGTGTCGGCGGTGATCATCGTGGCTTACCTGATGTACACCATGGCTCCGGAAACGATGGCGCGCTTTGGTACTTACCGCCTTTATTATACATGTCTTTTTGTAATTGGTGGATTATTACGATATTTGCAAATAACATATGTGGAGAATAATACAGGTTCTCCGACCAAAATCCTATACAAAGACCGTTTCATTCAATTAACCATACTCCTGTGGGTGCTGAGTTTTTATGTGATTATTTATTTACCCACTAACAAAAGTTTTTTTGAGTAATGGAAAGACGGTTAGCTAACTGGGGCAACTACCCCGCAATCTCCTGTGACGAGTCAACTTTTTCTCAGGAAGATCAGGTGCAGGATTTTATATCTGCTCATTCATCTGTTATCGCCCGCGGCAATGGTCGCTGTTATGGCGACGCTTCACTGGCAAAGCACAGTGTTTCCACCCTTAAATATGATAAGGTACTGGCTTTCGATACGACCAATGGCGTGTTTGAATGTCAGTCAGGTATCACACTCGATCAGATTCTCGACATTATAGTTCCCAAAGGATGGTTTCTGCCGGTAACGCCGGGAACCAAGTTTATTACTATTGGTGGTGCAGTGGCTTCGGATGTTCATGGAAAGAATCACCATGTTGACGGTTCTTTCTCCAGGCATATCATTGAAATGGATGTTATTACCGGTAATAAAGAGACGATCACCTGTTCTGCCGAAAAAGAGCCAGACCTTTTCTGGGCTACCTGTGGTGGCATGGGACTAACTGGTATTATTACTAGGGTAAAGTTCGGACTGAAGAAGATTGGTACGGCCTACATCCGGCAAAAGCAGATCAAAGCCAAAAACCTGGAAGATCTGATCCGTCTCTTTGAAGAATACAGCGCTTATACCTATTCCATGGCCTGGATTGACTGTCTGCAGAAAGGCGACGCCTTTGGCCGTGGTATATTGATCGTAGGAGAGCATGCAACTCCGGAAGAATTGAATGAACAGCAACGTAAAGCACCGCTGGAACTTGGGCAGAAACGGAAGCTGTCCATGCCGTTCAACCTCCCCTCCTTTACGCTTAACACGCTGACTGTTAAGGCATTTAACTGGTTATATTACCTCAAAAATACGAAACGGGAAATCAACAATGTCATTCCTTACGAGCCATTCTTCTATCCGCTGGATGCTATCCTGCACTGGAATCGTGGTTATGGTAAGGCCGGCTTTGTACAATATCAGTTTGTACTGCCGCTGGAAAAGAAAGAAGGCCTGGTTGCCATTCTCAAACGTATCAGCGACGCGGGCCTGGGCTCCTTCCTGGCCGTACTGAAAGTGTTTGGTAAGCAGAACGACCTGATTTCGTTTCCGATGGAGGGGTATACGCTGGCACTTGACTTCCCCGTACGCAAAGGATTGTTTGAATTTCTGGATCAGTTGGATGAGATCGTGCTGCAATATGGCGGAAGGCTCTATCTGACAAAGGATGCCCGCATGAAACAGGAAGTTTTCTGGCAAAGCTACCCCAACGCGCAAAAGTTTGCCGATATCATTAAAACGTACAACGGTGATAAGTTGTTCCGTTCAGTGCAATCAGACAGATTACTGCTGACACAATAAACGACCACCATTATAAAATACCGACATCAATTATATGCCTACTGTTCTTATTCTGGGAGCTGGGTCAGATATGGCTGTGGCCATAGCCCGCCAGTTCGCCGGTAACAAATATGATATTCAACTGGCTGCCAGGAATGTCTCGGCCCTCTCCGCGCTGGAGCAGGACCTGCGCATCCGCTACCAGGTGCAGGCCAGTTCCTATGCCTTCGATGCTACTGATTTTAACAGCCATGGGGCTTTTTATAACTCGCTGACCGCCAAACCGGATATTACTATTGCGGTATTCGGGTACCTGGGTTCGCAGGAAAAAGGACAGACCGACTGGCAGGAAGCGAGCCGTATTCTCCATACCAACTATACCGGAGCGGTGTCTGTGTTGAACATCGTTGCAGAAGATTATGCCAGCCGGGGTACCGGAACTATCGTTGGCATCAGTTCAGTAGCCGGAGAACGGGGCCGGCAGAGTAACTATCTGTATGGCAGTGCCAAAGCAGGCTTCACCGCATACCTGAGCGGATTACGCAATCGCCTGTTTCATAAAGGTGTTCATGTGCTGAGCGTACAACCCGGGTTTGTCTATACCCGTATGACGGAAAACCTGAAATTACCCCCGCTGCTGACGGCGCAACCGCAGGACGTAGCGACTGATATTTATAAAGCAGTAAAGGCAAAAAAGAATGTCATCTATACGAAGTGGTTCTGGCGTTATATTATGCTTATTATCAAATCTATACCTGAGTTTATATTCAAAAAGCTGAAACTATGAAGCCGGCAATTGCTTTCTTTGACTTTGATGGAACGATCACCCGCCGGGATACTTTATTTGAGATCATTCGCTTTCAGAAAGGGAATGGCGCATTATACAGGGGGCTGGCTGTACTTGCCCCGGCCCTTGCCCTGATGAAATGCGGGATCATATCCAAGCAGCGTGCAAAGGAGATCGTGTTGCAATATTTCTTTCGGAGTACGCCCGTTGAGCAGTTCCGGGAAAAATGTGCGGCCTTTTGTCAGGATACCCTGCCGGGCCTGATCAGGGAAACGGCGCGAAAGGAGATCCGGGAGCACCTGTCCAAAGGGCACCGCGTGGTGGTAGTGACAGCATCTGCGCAGGAATGGGTGAAGCCATGGGCAGACAGTGAAGGGATTGAATGTATTGGCACACAGCTGGAAGTAAAGGAAGGAAAGATCACCGGCCGCATTCTAGGTGTGAATTGCAACGGAGAAGAGAAGGTACGCCGGATACGTCAACAGTATGACTTGCCGGCATTCGGAGATATTTACGCCTATGGCGATACGAGTGGCGACAGGCCAATGCTGCAGATGGCGACGTTCGGCTATTTCAGGAAATTCTAAAAACACTCAGGCCATCAATTATAGTCTGCTGACTACCATTGATGGCCTGAAGCGTTATCTATCTATTCTACTTACTATCTCAACTATGCCGCGGCTTTCATGTCTACGACTTTAGCCTGTGGTTTCTTCAGTTTAATGATCCCTACCAGGTTGAAAAACTTCATAACCGGATACGTTGGATCGATTTCAAACCATTTCTGAGCGAAATTAGGACTATCGCCGTGTTTGTGGTGATTGTTCTGGAACAGTTCTCCCAACAGTAAAAAGCCCCATGGCGACGTGTTACGGGATTTATCACCATTGTCAAAGCTCTGGTAACCGTATTTGTGACCACACCAGTTTACTACTGCACCCTGTACAGGTCCGATCAGGAAGTGAACCGGCAGCAGCAGGAACCAATACCAGGCCGGAGCGAAAGCTACATAAAACGCTATGTAGATACCAGCCCATGCCAGACGGGTGATGCTGTTATCACCGAAACGGTCCATTGCGTCCCACTCCGGTAACGGAGGATTTTTTGTGAATTTCTCGTCGAGAACAACTTTCCTGTGGTAGATATCATTGTAGAGTTTACGGGTCTGCCACATCATTGACCATACATCTTTAAAGAAGTGTGGAGAATGCGGATCATGCTCGGTATCGCTAAACTCGTGGTGCATGCGGTGCATAGCGCCATAAGCTCTCGGTACCAGGTAAGACGTACCCTGGAAGAACCAGGTACAGAAGTAGAACACTCTCTCCCATCCTTTGCTGGTAGTATACATCTGGTGGGATGCATATCTATGCAGGAAAAAGGTGTGGAAGAACAATGATAAAAACCAGTGTGAAAAAAAGAATATCAGAATCGCAGTCATTTTCTCGCTTTAAACATAAATGAATTAGGGATCAAAGTTAGACTAAAATGACTGAGAAGCCTCATAAATAATTACTTATCAAGCATAGACATAGATTATATTACCGGCAACATAGCCACAGAGGCGGTGTTTAGGAAATGTTAAAATTGTGTAACTACCTATTATCGAGCAGGCCGAAGCAGTAATTACGGCACTTATCAGCCACTAGAGGCCGGCTCACTAGGCTCGTGAACAACCAGCCTGAAGTGACCGATTTTCTGATGTCCACCTCCTGATAAAGGGTAAAGGATAAAATAATTTCTGTAAGGACAGTTGCTATATGCCTTCATGCATAACGAAACGATGAGCTACAAGGACAATAGCGTCTATGTACTGTGGTATATTTAGTGAGGGAATTGTTTTGTATCTTTGCCGTCGCATGAAATTTCTGAATAGCATACTACGTCTTCCCTTCTTCTCAGAGTACTATTATACAATAATGGTCCGGGAGAGGTATGCCTTCTACTATGCGAAACGATTATTGTAACTGACAATCATCATAGCTAACTGCAGCCCCGGACAGGTCATCTGTCCGGGGCTTTTTTATTTACATCTTATTATGACAACACTAGCACACCTTCAGGAGAATGTTGCGATCATTCTGCCTGAGCATGGCCTGAGAGAGAAATTAGCCAGGGCCAGTAAAGAAAACCGCCCATTAGTCATTAAGCTGGGATTTGACCCTACAGCGCCCGACCTTCATCTGGGGCATGCAGTGGTATTAAAAAAGCTGAGGGCATTTCAGGAACTGGGACACCAGGTCGTGATCATTGTCGGCAACTTCACAGCGCAGATCGGAGATCCTACCGGGAAAAATAAGAGTCGTAAACCGCTCAGCAAGGAGGCGGTTATGGAGAATGCAGCAACGTATATCAGGCAGCTTTCCCGGATTATTGACACTGGGAAATGCCGGGTCGTATTTAACGGCGAGTGGCTGGACCGGCTGACATTCAATGAGATATTACAACTACTCTCTAAGGTGACGGTAGCGCAGCTGTTACACCGCAATGACTTCAACAAGCGGTTTACTGAGAATGTCCCTATTGCGATGCATGAACTGATGTACCCTATTCTGCAGGCGTTTGACTCAGTGGAAATCAAGGCGGATATAGAAATGGGAGGTACCGACCAGTTGTTCAATTGTACGACGGGCAGGCACCTACAGGAAGCTCATGATCTTGAGCCACAGATAGTTATGTGTATGCCGCTGTTACGGGGCCTGGACGGAGTAGAAAAGATGAGTAAGTCATTGAATAACATTATTGGACTCACCGATACCCCAGAAGACATGTTTGGCAAGACGATGTCCATTCCTGATCATTTAATTACCGAGTACATTGACCTGGCCACAGACTTCTCTGAGGATGAACGGTCGGCTTTAAGAGAGCGGCTGTCGTCCGGGGAGAATCCCATGCATATTAAAAAGCTGATTGCGGGGAATATTGTGCGTCAGTACCATGATGCTGGCAGTGCTGAGGCTGCGGAAGCATTCTTTATCAATCAGTTCCAGCGAAAGGTGTTCGAAGAGAAAACCTTTGACATGGTTCTGATTGCGTCACTTGGCCTCAAGGACCTTACGGTTCCGCTATTGGATGTTTGTCATAGGCTGAAGCAGGACGAGACGAGAAGTGGTATCAGGAGACTGATAGTCAACGGGGCAGTTACCCTGGATAATGAAAAGCGGGTCGATCCTGTGGAGCTAGTCAGGCTAAAGTCAGGTATGAGGGTCAAGATTGGCAAGCGGTTATTTGTCGAGCTGGTATAGGTGCAGTATTAGCAGGAGCCATTCACGTTCCTGCTAATCACTACCCTTCCGGTGTGCTGTCCGAAACGTCAGATACAGGGGTTGCTTGCCTAGTTGCTGCCAAACCATAGAACCTTCGTCATTGCAAAATTCAAACTAGTGAGGAGCAATCATCGCTCGTCATGGTATATCATGCCTGGTGGTTTTTAGTAAGCTTGATGACATCAGACTACTTGTTTCTAAGGAGTTGGTCAGACATATACAAGGCATTAGTCCCAGGGTTCCAGCCAGGCTGTAGGATATACAAAATCAGGCTCCTAACGTCTGTTATCATATATCCTCTCGGAGCCAGAACTAACAGTTCCTACTCAGCGTACGGTAGGAAATTACTTGAACTGAAGGGAACGGCAATTGTAGATATTGGAAGGTACATATTCTCACATAAGTGACTTAACCCGTCTGAAAATGACCGGCAGGCACCGAACGAAATATGCTCAACCTGTCAGGGAAAACCGGCAAAATCATTCAGAAAATAGGCATTGAAATATACATAATCAATGGTAAATGATCTATCAAATAAGTAATAATACCAAGCTGATTATCAGTTTAATACAACATGCTACTTATACCAGTGCTTTATGACAACTCAGTGTACAATGCCTGAAGCAACAATAGAAGATGCCTCGGGGGTAAATTATCCAAAGTCCGAACAGGCCATTTAATCTAACTACCCCTAAAACACAGTTATAATTACGACACAATAAGTAGCTTGTTGCGTACGGTCGAAGTTGTGAGCATAATAAATAACAGCGTTAGCAAGGTTGGCTTACCGAACCGTAGGATGCTTTTAATCCGATTGCAGGAGGCGCTCCATCCGATCTATTTAAGCAGACAGTGTCGGATGAAGTCAGTGTCAGTAATGTCTCTTTTTATAGGAGAAAGCGTAGTATTGGATACGCTGCAACCGATAGCCTCAGCAAAAAGGGGACGCCAGCAACCAAGGTATCAATAAATGTAGTGCCCGGAGTACAGTTGCAAATTTCAAACATTACCGGTTAGGCAGCCGCTGCCCGTCAGTACTATCCGATCGGCCACCTCCAGGCTATACACAGCGGATGTATTATCAATCTTCCGGATGCCTGATTTTGACTTTTCGAAGCTCCAACAGGTTAAGCGCGTTACTAGTAAACCCTTCTACGTTAGGTTGCACAAGGTGAATGACCTGGTCATAGAATAAGGGAACAACGGGCGCGTCTGCCAGGACCAATCTATCCATTTGTTGGTATAATAGATAGCGGAGGGAATCATCATTCTCTCGTAACGACTGTTCATACAACCGGTCGAATGCCGGATTATTATAACGGGTGTAATTAGGCGGAGCAGGATTTTTACTATAGAATACAGCCAGGTAGTTTTCGGCATCTGCATAATCTGCCATCCAGCTACCCCTGAAGAACAATGCCTCGGATTTCGCTGTCTGTTCCAGCAACAGGGCTTTTTGCATCACCTCCACCTGCACCGGAATACCTACCTGCTGGAGCTGGTTGGCTACATAATTGGCGTAATCCTCGTATACCGGTATAGATAGTAACTTAATAGGATTCAGTCCTTTACCTTCGGGGAAGCCCGCTTCAGCGAGCAGCTGCCTTGCCTTAGCGGGATCATAGCGGTAGCCTTTCACCAGGCTGGTATCAAAAGAGGGTAAGCCCATAGGAACAAAGCCGGCAGTTGCCGGGAAACCGATACCGTTTCGCAGATATGTAATCATCCGCGACCGGTCGATACTATAGTTAATGGCCAGCCTCACCTTCTTCATCGCTGAGGATGAATGTTTTACAGTAGGTTTCGAGGAATCCATCAGGAAGCCGAAATATTCAATATTGAGATACGGGCTTTTATCAAGTATCAGCTTTCCTTCCCAGTCTTTCTTTAACTGGCCTTTCTTTGTAAGTATCTCATCCTTAAAGGAAGCGTCAATATCATTCATAAAATCGAGCTGGCCTTGTCTGAATAGCAGAAACTCGGTGGCTTTACTGTCCAGGAAACTGATCTTGACAGCGTCGAGGTAAGGTAGTGAATGGCCAGCGCTGTCTTTTTCAAAATAGTGCGGGTTGCGATGTAGTACGAGCGCCTGTCCTTCCTCCCAAAGGGAGAACAAAAACGGTCCGGTGCCGCAGGGGTGTTTGCGAAAGTCCTTACCATACTTTTCAATAGCCTCACGGGGAACAATAGAACAATATTGCATACTCAGAATGCCCAATACCGGATGGAAAGGTTGCAGCAGGGTCAGTTGAAAGGTAGAATCATTGAGCGCGAGGAAGCCTTTTTCCGGATCCACCTTCCCGTTGAATATCCAGGCACCGGGTGAGGCGGTAGCCGGGTGTATAATTCTGCGCAGGCTATATACCACATCTCCGGCTGTCATACGTCGGCCTTTACCTTCCGGAAAGATCTCACTATCATGGAAATAGACGTCCGGACGTAAATGAAAGGTATATGTCTTATGGTCTTCAGACACGTCCCAGCGGGTGGCCAGCGACGGACGGATATTCAGCTGTTCATCCGGCTCGACCAGTGTATTGTATACCTGCCTGACAGCCCATATGACTGCCTGGTTTTTGGCAAACGCAGGATCCAGGGAAGCGATTCCTTCTGGTACGTTGTAACGGAAAACCTGTTTACCGGTTGACCCGGGATGTCCACAGGCGGTTATCAGTAATATTAATGGCAGGTAAAGAAGTCTCATGTATCTAATTGGGCTTGAGCCGCTGACCATCTCCTGCCTGCCACTTATGGATATCTCCATAAAGCATTAAGCATTAAACCTTCAGCGTTAGGCATTATTAAGCGAAAATTAATACCTTTCCGGCATAAAATGAGAATTTCTATGCGCGGCATTCCTATGCTTTTATTGGTTTTGCTTACGGCCTTAAGTGCCGGTGCCCAACATCACACTACGTTTACCCATGCAGATACCCTAAGGGGGACTATCACCAGGGAGCGTGGCTGGTGGGACGTTAAATCCTACGATCTAAAGGTTAAACCCAGACTACGCGATAGTACGATCTCCGGTTCCAACACGATAACTTACCGGGTATTGAAGGTCGATAGTATTATGCAGATAGATCTGCAGGAACCGCTACAGGTGGACAGTGTTACCCAGGATAATCTCCCGCTGACTTTCAAAAGGGAAGGCAATGTGATACTAATTGAATTAGTAGCAAAGAAACAGGTCAAGGGTAAAGACAAAAAGATTACTGTAGCTTATCATGGCCGTCCGCGTATTGCGAAGAATGCTCCGTGGGATGGAGGCCTGATCTGGGCAAAAGACAAACAGAACAGACCCTGGATTTCGACCGCCTGCCAGGGACTAGGTGCCAGTGTATGGTGGCCTAACAAAGATCATCAGAGCGACGAACCTGATAATATGACTATCAGCGTCACTACTCCCCCCGATCTGGTGAACGTCTCTAATGGCCGGCTGAAAAAGAAAACCATGGATCGTGATGGTAATATTGTATGGACATGGTATGTGTCTAACCCGATCAATAACTATGATGTTGCAATGAACGTCGGGCATTATTCCGAGTTCAAGGATCAATATTCCGGAGAAGGCGGGAAACTGGATCTCAGTTACTGGGTGCTTGACTACAATGTAGATACAGCAAAAACCCACTTTGCTGTGGTAAAAGATATGATGAAATGCTTTGAGTTCTGGTTTGGCAAGTATCCATTTTATAAAGACAGCTACAAACTGGTAGAGTCTCCGCACCTGGGTATGGAACATCAGAGTGCCGTGGCGTATGGTAATAAGTTTCAGATGGGTTATAAAGGTACGGACCTTTCCGGCAGCGGCTGGGGATTGAAGTACGATTTTATCATCATCCATGAAAGCGGTCATGAATGGTTCGGTAATAATATTACGACCAAAGACATTGCAGATATGTGGGTACATGAAAGCTTCACTAATTACTCAGAAACCTTATTCGCTGAGTGTCAATACGGTAAGGAAGCAGCCTTCGCCTACATCACTGGTATCAGGAAGAACATCCAGAATGATATACCTATCATTGGCCATTATGGTGTGAACAACGAGGGCAGTGGCGACATGTATTATAAAGGAGCGAACATGATCCATACGATCCGTCAGATCGTGAATAATGATGATAAGTTCCGCGAGATTCTGCGTGGCTTGAACAAAACCTTCTGGCATCAGACGGTTACCACCCGTCAGGTAGAAGAGTTTTTCAACCAGCAGACAAATATGAACTTCAACAAGGTATTTGAGCAGTATCTGACAACGACAACCATCCCTACCCTGGAATATCATTTCGAGGGTTCACAGTTAAAGTTCCGTTGGGTGACTGACGTAGAGAATTTTAATATGCCTGTGAAGGTAACATTGACTGACAATGGATATACTTTCATCTATCCGGGCAGGAACTGGCAGTCCATGACACTGACATTGTCTGACCGCAAGCAGTTTAAGGTAGATCCGAACTTCTATATCAATACAAAAGAGATATAATGCATTTTTATTAGTAAGGCCAGGAATGTGGGGTGAGACACCCTGGATTCCTGGTCTTTTTATTTGACCAATTTGAAGGCATGTGTCCAGGAGCCCGTACGAAAACCGTAGGCGTACCATAATATACTGAGCGGCTCGATATTCCGGCTCATCTCAATGGTTCCCATATCTACCACATCTTTCCACCCCATTTCATTCAACAGGCTAGTCACAGCTGCCTTCGCGGATCTCTTGTTCCCACAGATAAACATGGTTGGTCCCTCCGCCTCCTGGTGAGAGCGGAACATAGATTCATGTCCGATACAACTGAGCGCCTTCACCACGTGTGCGTCCGGCGGTAGCCAGGCCTGGAGTTGTTCGCCAGCGGAATTACTATGTCCGATAGAGAAGTTGAGTCTCCCTTGCTGGTCCGGGCCTTTCCCGTCCAGTGGATTGGTGACGTCCACTACGACCTTATTCTTAAAGTTCCATAATCCGGCTGCCTCAATGGCTTTCTGGGTACCAGCCCAGTTAGTGCAGATGACGAGTAATTCTCCCTGAGCGGCCGCCTCCCGGAAGGGACCAGCGGTGACGCGGTCATTACCCTTCTTTTTGATCCATTGCTGAAGGGATTCCTTGGCAGGATTGCGGGTACCGAGAATCACTTCGTGACCAGCCATAACCAGTCCTTCTGTTAAGGTGAGTCCAACAGGGCCGCTACCGAGGATTCCAATTTTCATATTCGCCGAATTTGGGTGAAGAGATGGGGTATCTAATATAAACAAAAAACCTGAATGCAATAGTTTAAATGCTTCAGGCTTACGGTATTAATATGAGGGATTGGTATATCACCAATCAGGAACAGATAGAACAGGCATCGCAATGCGGATACATGCTGTAAGCCGGTTAACAACAAAAAGGTGCATGATGCAGGTAGCGGTCCGGTAGTATCGGAACAACCACCTGCGTCATGATTTAATACCAGGCCTACCTCGATTGAACCCAGGTAGGAACCGACCAGTGAAGCCTGATTATTAATGAATGATTCCGGATTAATACAGATAGCTGAGGAATCGCTGCATACCCTGACGTTTAGATGGCGTCAGCGGGTAGCTGATATTTTGTGTGTAATAAGTAGTCAGATCATACAGAGAATAAGGGTTCTCTGCAACTATCGCGGGTATATCCTTGATACCGATGCTGTTAGCATGGTTGAACTGCTGAATAAATTCCGGAGATAATGGCTTATTACTGATCCAGGCAGCGAATACAAAGGGCAGGCTGGTAAAGCGCATCCAATGTTCTGCAAGGTCATATATATATGGAGAGACATGACGCTGTTCGAGCGCTCGGTCGCCAATAACAAGTCCGGCGTCGGTACCTTTTATCTTATCCTGGTAGTCGCCTGTGGTTTCAATCAGTTCTGCAGACAGTTTCCAGTGTTCACGCACCAGCACTTTCAGTAGCGCAACAGAGGTACGGCTCTGGTAATCGAGATAGATACGCTTGATTTCGTTCAGCGGTACTTCACTGAAAAGACATACAGAAGCTACCGGACCTTCTGCACCAATACAAAAGTCAGAAACGATATGATATTCCTTCAGTTTCGGGATGACAGCCACGGGTACAAGCGCTACATCCACTTCACCTTCAATTAGTTGCTGAGCAATTTTAGCAGGGTAATCAACACTCAGTTCCAGCAAATTCATCACCGGGTGTTCCCTGAATCCGTATAATAATGGCCTGGTATTCAAATAACTTACTGCCGCTACTTTTACTTTCCGTTCCAATTTCAGTAATTTTGCCGGCTAAATTAGGCAAAAAGTGATAAACGCTCACTAATCAAATAACATTATGCAATTACAAGCTTTAACCGCCATTTCTCCACTCGATGGTCGTTACCGGAGACAACTGGAAGAACTGGCTCCATATTTTTCTGAGTTTGCACTGATCCGTTACCGTGTACTGGTAGAGATAGAGTACTTTATCGCCCTGTCAGAGCAGAAGGTATTTACACTCTCCAAATCTCAGGTACCCGCACTGCGTAAGATCTACCAGGAGTTCACCATTGAACATGCAGAGCAGATCAAGGAAACTGAGAAAGTGACCAACCACGACGTAAAAGCTGTTGAGTATTTTGTTAAGAATGAGCTGAAGGCGCTCGGACTGGAAGATAAGCTGGAATGGGTACATTTCGGTCTGACATCTCAGGATGTTAACAACACCGCTACGCCACTCTACTGGAAAGAGGCTGTCGAGCATGTATTCATGCCTGCTATCGCCAATCTGATCCTGGATCTGAAGAAGCTAGGCAAATCCTGGATGAAAATACCGATGCTGGCACGTACACATGGTCAGCCGGCGTCTCCAACCATCCTGGGTAAGGAGATACTGGTATTCGTAGAAAGACTGGAAGGCCAGGTGAAATTGCTGGGAGACATCCCTTTTGCAGCAAAATTCGGTGGTGCAACTGGTAACTTCAACGCGCATAATGTAGCATTCCCTAAGACAAACTGGGAAAAGTTCGGTGATAAATTCGTCAACAATACCCTCGGACTGCAGCGTATGAAGTATACCACACAGATCGAGCACTATGATAATATTGCCGCTCAGTTTGATACGCTGAAACGTATTAATACCATCCTGATAGATTTCTGCCGTGACGTATGGACGTATATTTCTATGGACTACTTCAAACAAAAGGTGAAGGCCGGCGAGGTGGGATCTTCTGCAATGCCGCATAAGGTGAACCCAATCGACTTCGAGAATGCTGAAGGTAACCTCGGTCTTGCCAATGCAATCTTCGAGCATCTGAGTGCGAAACTGCCTGTTTCAAGATTACAGCGCGACCTGACTGACTCCACCGTGTTACGTAACGTAGGCGTTCCTTTCGGACATACTGTACTAGCACTGAAATCTATTCAGAAAGGACTGGGTAAGCTGATCCTGAACGAGGGTAAGCTGGAAGAAGATCTGGAAAATAACTGGGCTGTGGTAGCCGAGGCTATACAGACAGTGCTCCGCCGTGAGAACTTCCCTAAACCTTACGAAGCACTGAAAGATCTGACACGTGGAGGTGAGCATATTACCCGGGAAACCATGCATAAGTTCATTGATGGACTGAAGATCAGCGCTACCTTGAAGAAAGAGCTAAAGGCCATTACGCCACAGAACTATACCGGCATCTGGGGAAACTAATAAACAAGACATGCTATAATTTAATGCAGCGAAGGAAACGTGATATGCGTTTATTCGCTGCATTAAATACCTGGTTACTAGCACCTACTACGTGATATCAGAATGCATCTTCAATGTGCACCAGCTCGTATAGTCCGTTAGGCTGAAACGTAATTGATATCACATCAAACCGGATAATCTTCGGCAGCTGAAGCATCTTGTTCATATAAGCAGTAGCTACACTCTGGATGTTACGCCGCTTTACAGTGGTCACATGTTGTTCTGGCCACCCGTATAAGTCGGTAGCCAGTGTTTTAACCTCAACGAATACCAGACAATCTTCTTTGCCGGCTATAATATCTATCTCTTTTCGCCGGTGCCGCCAGTTCAGCGCTATAATGTTGTAATGATGCAATTGCAGGTGTGCCACCGCAATTGACTCCCCTTTTTTGCCCAAAGCTATGTGGGATGCCATTGTTTTGACTATTTTTGCTCTTCCTTCGGGAAAAACAACAGGTTAACAATTACAGGAAAATAAACAATAATACGCATGAGCGAGAAGAAATTATTCAGACTGGATGGAAAGGTACAGAACTATGCATGGGGCGGATATCATTATATTCCTGCCTTATTAGGAATCCCGGAAAATGGCAAACCAAGCGCTGAGTACTGGATGGGCGCACACCAGAGTGCCCCTGCTGTGATTGCAACAGAAGGACAGTCTTCTACATTGGACCAGCTGGTAAAAGCCAATCCGGAATATGTACTAGGGCCTAAAGTTTGGAAACGTTTTGGCGAATTGCCCTATCTGCTGAAGATACTGGATGTGAAAGATATGCTGTCTATTCAGGTACACCCTACCAAAGCGGAAGCTGAAAAAGGGTTTGCCCGTGAGAATGAGGCAGGTATTCCGTTAAGCGCTCCTCATCGTAACTATAAAGATAACAACCACAAGCCTGAGATCATGGTGGCGCTCAGCGAGTTCTGGCTGCTACACGGATTTCTGCCTGAAGATAAACTCAGAAAAGTGCTGCAAAGCGTAAAAGAGTTTCCTCCGCTGGCCCCAGTGTTTGAAAAAGAAGGGTATTTCGGTTTATACAAGGCCGTAATGGAAATGCCACAGCAGGAAGTAAATACTATGTTACGCCCATTGGCTGAGGTAGTAGCTGATGCATACCGCAATAATAAATTAGCGAAGTCTGATCCGGCTTTCTGGGCAGGCAGGGCTATTGTGAATGATCCGCAGGGATTAGAAAACATTGACAGAGGTATATTCTCTATCTACTTTTTCAATATCCTGGAGGTACATCCGGGAGAAGCGGTATTCCAGGACGCAGGTATCCCACACGCTTACCTTGAAGGACAGAACGTTGAACTGATGGCTAATTCCGACAACGTTTTACGTGGTGGCCTTACCCCTAAACATATAGATGTACCTGAGCTGCTGAAACATACCCGTTTTGAAGCGGTACATCCGAAAATACTGACAGGTGAAAGTGTAAACGGCGGACTGGAAAGCATCTACCACTCTCCTGCACCTGACTTTGTAGTAAGCCGTATAGCCTTGCAGAACGGACAGCGTTATGAACATACCAGTGAGGCAACTGAAATCATGCTGGTAATGGAAGGCGCTGCAGTAATTACAGAAAATGGAAAAGAACCTGTATCACTGAAAAAAGGTGAAGCGGTAGTTGCATACTACGACACTGCTTATGACATTCAGAGCAATGCAGGTACTGTGATCTTTAAAGCAAGTGTACCTGTTCAATCTATTTAAAATCAATTATCTTTGATTGAAATAATCAACCCACTATGAAAAAGGACTCCATTCGGGAAATACTGATCATCGGCCTGCTGATATTTCTGTCTGCCCTTTGCCGTATTCTGACAAACCAGGCTGGTTTGTGGAACTTTAACGCAATTGGTGCAGCAGCATTATTCGGAGGTATAGTGTTAAAGGATAAACGCCTGGCGTACATTGTGCCTTTACTGGCATTGTTCCTGTCAGATGTTTTTCTGCAGCTGTTCACCAGCATACAGACGCTGAACCGTGACTACCTTGGACAACTGTTCTTCGTATATGGTGCATTTATGCTTACCGCCTGGATAGGTACCCGTATCAGAAAGGTAAACAACATTACACTGTTGTTATCTTCTATAGGTACCGGTGTATTATTCTTCCTGATTACTAATCTCGGTACATTCCTTACTACAGATATGTATCCTAAGACGGGTGCTGGTCTGCTGGCTTGCTATGCTGCCGGTATACCTTTCTACAAGGAGGGCGATGTATTCAGCAGCTTTGCATTAAATGGCCTGATGGGAAATGTATTCTTCACTGTCGTTTTATTCGGTGTATGGGCTGGGCTGAAGTCTATGGTCCTGATGCCGAAGCGTCAAACTGCTATCAGCTGAGTTAACTGATCGTAATCATTCTGCGCTGATATCAGCGAACTAATAAAAAGGCGGCAAGGGATCATCCCTGCCGCCTTTTTGATATTATAAATATACTATGTAGTTCTGCCTCAAGCTATTGATTTACCATCAGGCAGCAATCATACTGATCTTCCGGTATTAATCAAAAAGCGGCCAGATCACTCCGGCCGCTTTATTTTCCCAAAATTTGATGTAACAGGCGTATTAATCTAATTTGAGTACGGCGAGGAATGCTTCCTGTGGTACTTCCACGTTACCAATCTGTCTCATACGCTTCTTACCTTCTTTCTGTTTTTCCAACAGTTTACGCTTACGGGAGATATCACCACCATAACATTTGGCGGTAACATCCTTACGCATAGCGCTGATCGTTTCACGGGCCAGAATTTTGGCTCCGATAGCTGCCTGTATCGCAATCATAAATTGCTGGCGAGGCAACAGTTCCTTCAGCTTTTCACAGAGTTTGCGTCCGAAGTCCTGGGCACGGCTACGGTGAATCAGGGCGCTCAATGCATCCACTTTGTCACCGTTCAGCAGGATATCCATCTTGGCAATGTCACTGTCACGGTAACCGATCGGTGAATAGTCAAAGGATGCATAACCACGTGTCTGGCTCTTCAGTTTATCGTAGAAGTCGAATACGATCTCTGTGAGCGGCATTTCAAATATCAGTTCAACTCTCGAAGGAGTCAGATAACTCTGGTTAATCAGAATACCTCTTTTACCAAGGCACAGCGTCATAATATTACCGATATAGTCCGGTTTGGTAATGATCTGGGCTTTGATAAATGGTTCTTCAATGCGTTCCAGTTTACTTGGATCCGGCATTTCGGAAGGGTTGTTCACGATAATCACCTCCTGCCTGGTTGAGTGGGCAATGAAGCTTACGTTCGGAACGGTAGTGATCACTGTCTGGTTAAACTCTCTTTCCAGACGCTCCTGGATGATCTCCATGTGCAGCATGCCAAGGAATCCGCATCGGAAACCAAAGCCAAGCGCCTGAGATGTTTCCAGCTCGAAGGTCAGGGAGGCGTCATTCAGCTGAAGCTTCTCCATACAGTCGCGCAACTCCTCAAAGTCTTCGGTATTCACCGGGAAGATACCTGCGAATACCATCGGCTTTACCTCCTCAAAACCATTGATGGCTTCAAGGCTTGGATTGGTGCTGGTGGTGATAGTATCGCCTACCTTCACCTCTTTCGCATTCTTGATACCTGTAATAATATATCCTACGTCGCCTGTTTTTACAGTCTGGGTAGGCTGTAATCCGAGCTTCAGAATACCTACTTCATCAGCAAAGTATTCTTCATCGGTATTAAAGAACTTAACTTTATCTCCTTTTTTGATAGATCCGTTAAATACTCTGTAGTATGCTATAATACCACGGAATGAGTTAAACACACTATCAAAGATCAGTGCCTGCAGCGGTGCATCCGGCTCTCCTTTCGGAGCAGGAACACGTTTCACAATAGCTTCCAGGATCTCTTCGATACCGATACCAGACTTACCGGAAGCCAACAGGATCTCGTCCTCTTTGCAACCGATCAGTTCAATGATCTGGTCTTTCACTTCAGGGATCATGGCACCTTCCATATCGATCTTGTTGATCACGGGGATGATCTCCAGGTCATTTTCCAGGGCCAGATAGAGGTTGGAAATGGTCTGTGCCTGGATACCCTGGGCAGCATCAACCAACAGCAGTGCACCTTCACAGGCAGCCAGCGCACGGGAAACCTCATAAGAGAAATCCACGTGACCAGGCGTATCAATCAGGTTAAATACATAAGACTGTCCATCCTGGATGTAGTTCATCTGGATAGCATGGCTCTTAATCGTGATCCCTTTCTCTCTTTCCAGGTCCATATCGTCCAGTACCTGGGCCTGCATTTGTCTATCTGAGATCGTTTTAGTATGCTCTAACAGCCTGTCAGCCAATGTACTTTTACCGTGGTCAATGTGTGCAATGATGCAAAAATTCCTGATATTCTTCATATATGCTTTTAAAACCAGGCGTTTAACGCCCCGCGTCAAGCCGCAAAGGTATTTAAATTTTGCTATTCTTAGGCAGGGGATTTGGTCAGATTTGGTACTATTTTCTCTACATTTAATCAAAAAAAAGTACCATGGATCTGCAACAACAGTTTGAAGCTGCCGCCGCAGCAAGCAAAACACTCGCTCAAAGGCCTGATAATGAAACGCTTCTGCAACTTTACTCGCTTTATAAACAGGGTACAGATGGCGATGTAAATGGGGAAGCTCCCTCTAACCCCTTCGATTTTGTGGCCAAAGCTAAATATGAGGCATGGGAAAAGTTGAAAGGGAAAAGTAAGGAATCTGCCCAGGAAGAGTATGTGGCTTTAGTCAATAAACTGAAAGCCAATTAGGAATGAGGAATTAGGAATTGTTACCCATCCCCTTTCATGGCCGGCCATCTGCCGGCCGCCATTCCTAATCCCTAATTCCCAATTTCCACCTACCTTTGATCTGTATGTTACACACATTTAATATCAGCGAAAAAACCCAGCATTACCTAGACCTTGAAAGTCAGTTCGGGGCCCATAACTACCACCCGTTACCGGTAGTGCTGGATCGCGGAGAAGGCGTTTTTCTCTGGGATGTAGACGGGAAACGCTATTATGATTTCCTCTCCGGATATTCAGCTGTCAACCAGGGGCATTGCCATCCGGTAATAATCCGTGCGCTTATTGAACAGGCACAGAAACTGACCCTGACTTCCCGTGCTTTTCATAGCGATCTGCTGGGAGAGTATGCTGCTTTTATCACTAATTATTTCGGTTACGACAAGGTTCTTCCCATGAATACCGGGGTCGAAGCTGTAGAAACAGCCTTAAAGCTGGCCCGCCGCTGGGGCTATGTAGTCAAAGGTATTCCTGAGAACCAGGCGAAGATCATCGTATGCGCCAACAACTTCCACGGCCGTACCTTAAATGTCATTTCCTTTAGTACTGATCCTTCTTCCCGTACAGACTTCGGTCCGTTTATGCCGGGTTATGAAGTGATCCCTTATAATAACCTGCCTGCACTTGAAAAAGCACTGCAGGATAAAAATGTTGCGGGCTTCCTGGTAGAACCTATACAGGGTGAAGCCGGCGTTATGGTTCCCGAAGAAGGCTACCTGTCCAAAGCACGCCAGTATTGCGAAGATGCCAACGTGCTCTTTATTGCTGATGAAATCCAGACGGGACTTGCCCGTACGGGTAAAATGCTGTGCTGTGATCATGAACAGGTACGTCCTGATATCCTGATCCTGGGTAAAGCTCTTTCAGGGGGTACTTTGCCGGTGGCGGCCGTACTGGCGGATGATGAAATTATGCTTACCATCAAGCCAGGTGAACATGGCAGCACCTATGGCGGCAACCCGCTAGCCTGTAAAGTCGCTATTGCTGCGTTGACCGTATTGAAAGAAGAGAAGATGATGGAAAATGCAGCTGTAATGGGAGAACTATTGCGGAAGGAACTCAACGATCTTAATTCTCCCTACATCAGCACTGTTCGTGGTAAAGGACTGCTTAATGCAATCGTTATCAAACACGATCATCCGGAAGCGGCCTGGGATCTCTGCCTCGCACTCAAAGAAAACGGCCTGCTGGCAAAACCTACTCATGGCGACAAAATACGCTTTGCTCCACCCCTGCTCATTACTGCAGCCCAAGTGAAAGAAGCTGTCTCCATTATCGCCAAAAGTCTTGAAACCTTATAATCTGCCCATGTCCAAAGAACAGAAAGCCATCCGTAGCAGCGGATGGAAAACGGACTTCCTGATCGGATTTCCTGAAGGATTGTTACTCTTGTTTTTCACTACTTACCTGTCACATGGCCTGCCGGTTACTGTACAACAGTTCTATACCATCAATACCTGTATCTGGCTTGCCGTGAGTGTCTTGGTCATGCTAACGGCATACCAGGCCAACCGCGGAGACACCCAGCACGATGAAAGTACACTATCACCGGAAGAAAGACGGAAACTGGAACGACTGAATATCAGTGAACCTATCATAGAAAACATTGCTGCGGAAATGCAGAAAGATGCTGCGCTCTGGGAAGAAACTCTCCGTACCGAACATGTAGAAGAACGGCATTTTAATAAATCCACTGCTATACGCAGCGGACTGTTGACCGGTATCTTCTTCCTGACGGGAGGCATCCTGCCCTTGATTCCGTACCTGCGGAATGAACAGTTTCCTACAGCTGCCTCCACCAGTGTGCTTACCTGCGGGATCGCCATTACCATATTCAGCTTTCTTAAATCACGGATGACCAGCCAGCCGGCTATTCCTGTTATCCTGCGCAACCTGGCTTATACCGGAGCAGTTTGGTTAGGCGCATATGTAATGCTGACGATCTTTAAATAACATCACCGGATATCCGGATACGATCTAGCTTGACCAGCTTACGGACCTGGTGCTATAACAGGTAAGATGATCTGCCAACCGGCTATCGCTATCGTCCTACGCAACCTGATATATACCGGAGCCGTCTGGTTAGGCGCATATGACCGGCTTACGGACCTGGTATTATAACAAAAGAGGCAGCCATTCCGATTGGATGACTGCCTCTTTTTTATAAGGAACAATTCTTATTTCCCGTTACTGAAGATTACACTTACAAAGGCTACTATACCCGCCAGTAGCGACAGGTATAAACCTATCTCACGTTCAGGACATACGCCCATCTCACACCTGGAAAACAGTACAAAGTTCCTGAACGCCCACGCTGCCAGGAAGGCTGTGACAAACAGGTTGACACGTGCTGACCATTTTCCCCTCCATGCGAATAGGATACCTGCTATCACTGCCACAGCAATGTTCAGTTTTCCCGGCTCACCAAAGCTGGAACCTGTGGTATCCATCCCTGTGAAAACCAGCTGTTTACTCTCTATGGTCAGCCATGGTAAAAACGCACTGACTATTACTACTGCTACTGAAATTAATCCGATTATACTTGTCTTATTCATAGTTCGTTATTATCTGGCTCCCGGAGGACAATGCGCTTTCAGGTAATTAGTATATAAGGTAGAAAGGTGCTCGAATGTACCTTCTCCCTCGCTGATTCCGTGTGTACGATTAGGGTATGACATGAACTGGAACTGCTTACCATTACGGATCAGTTCATTCTGCAACAGTTCGGCGTTCTGGTAATGTACATTGTCATCGCCGGTGCCGTGGATATATAGCAAATTACCCACTAACCCCTTTGCATAGGTTACCGGCGAACCTTTCACATAGTCTGCACGGTTCTCCTGTGGCAGGCCCATGTAGCGCTCCTGGTAAATATTATCGTACGTGAACAGGCTGCCTACTGCTGCAATTGCGATTCCCGTCTTGTATATCTGTGGATAACGGAACAGGAGGTTAAGGGTCATCCCACCTCCACCGCTCCAGCCCCATACGGCTACGCGGGAAGTATCCAGGTAGGCATGACGCTTAAATAACGCCATTGCTGCATTGGCCTGATCTTCCATATTGATCTGCCCTACGTTGCGGTAGATGGCCTTCCTCCATTCACGGCCTTTCGGCAATGGCGTACCCCTGTTATCCATAGAGATATAGATGTAACCATCTGCGGCCATGTCTCCGTCATACAGGAAGTTACGTCCTGCGCCATACTGGTTTTTAGCAGTAGCAGCGGCAGGTTCTCCATACACATAAAATACAACAGGGTATTTCTTTGTCGAGTCAAAATTAGTAGGTCTGGCCATCCAGCCATCCAGGGTAACGCCATCGGCAGTTGTTACCTGAAAGAACTCCTGACGCGGTGCAAACCGGGATGTCTGCAGTTCTGTTACAATCCTGCTCTGTGCTTCTTTATGTTCAGGCAGGTATACCACTTCACTACGCGGTTGGTAGTAATGGTTAGAGAAGCTGTGCAGGGCATAATCGCCTGTGGGAGAAATCTCGTATTCATGGGTACCTTCTTCAGTTACCGGAGACACCCTTTCGAGTGTGCCTTTACCATCCAAAGTCACTTTATACAGGCATTCCTGTGTTGCATTATCCGGAGAAGCCATTACGAAAGCCTGGTTGCGCGCTTCATCTACGTACAGCAGGTTTATAATATCATATTTACCCGGTGTCAGCAGCTTTTCCTTGCCATTCATGTCTACACTGTACAGATGTCTCCAGCCGTCTTTCTCACTTACCCAGATAAATGATTTACCGCCTTCGGTCCAGTCCCAGCCTGCCAGTTGATCATTCCAGCGCGAGCGGATATCAATCCAGGCAGAATCAGTTTCTTTATATAGCTCCTTCGCCTTACCGGTTGCCGGACTTGCCGTATACAGGATGCTGGTGTTCTGCTTTCTGTTCAGCTGCTGTAATATCAAACCTGTCTTAGCAGGATTCCATTCCATACGGGTAATGTAATGCTGCTGCGGATCGCCAGGTACCTGTAACCAGGTAGTCTTAGCGGTGTTGATGTCTACCACGCCTACCCGGCATGCCGACGGACTTTCACCTGCTTTCGGATATTCTACCGGAATGGTATAAGCGTACAGTGAGTCCGTATTATCTATCATGAGGAAGTCCCTGATCTTACGGGCATCAATCTGCCAATAGGCAATTGACCGGCTGTCAGGGCTCCAGCGGAATCCATCGCGGCAATCAAATTCTTCTTCATAGGCCCAATCAAAGGTGCCATTGATCAGACGGCGGGAACCATCTGTTGTCAGTGCTTTTACTTTGCCGGTAGACAGATCTTCTACGTATAGATTATGTCCGCTCACATAAGCGACTTTCTGCCCATCGGGAGAAAATTTCGCAAACATCAGTGATGAGGCGGGTAATCCTTTACCCAGTTGTACCAATTTGCCACTAGCAATATCCAGCAACCAGTAGTCGCCCCTGGTCTTATACCGCCATACTTTCTGCGCTTTTGTATAAATCAGCCATTTTTTTTCGTCAGGCGTATAGGAAAAATCTTCCACCTGCACAGGTGCCTGACCTTTCGGCGTTAACAACGCCTGGTCAATCTTTACGGTCTGCTGACCATTCTTCGCACTGTAGGCGGAAATTCCTTTGTCTTCTGCCTGATAAAAAGTCTGTCCGTCACCTGCCCATTTAACCTGCTTCCACGGTTGCGCCTGGGCGCTACCCGCAAGTAAACAGACAAGAAGAGTGAATACCCCTGGAGCGGAGTATCTGAAATATCGTACACGCATCTGGTAAATTTGAAACGGCAAGATAAATCATTGCACGGAAAATGACACCGCAGGGTTGTGGAAAAGTTATTGTGGAAAAGTTTTATACAAGTGAGATACAACAAGTTATTAGGTAAATTTATATATTTATACCGTTAAATTGTGCATGAAAATTGCAGCATTAAATTCCGTGAATGTTCAGCAAATACATATAGACTGATTTAACCAATATATTGTTTTACTAATATCCTCTGAAAACAGCAATACCATGATTCAGGTAACGTATACCTATAAAAACCGTGAGTTTTTTCAATTAGAAGACTCTTTCATGAACCAACTTGCTCAGATGGGCGTCAGGCAAATGCATGCTTTACTGGAACCACTCACAGACTCTCTAGTGAATGAAACCGGTAAAATCCGCATCAACCTTGACCAACACCCGAAGATTGAGCTTGAAGGTTTCAGTACACCAGTAAAAGATCAGATAGAAATGGTACTGCGGGGTGAGTAACTCAGCGTACTTCCACATCTGCCAGTTCGTAAAACGTAGCATGTCGTAATGGTTGCATCGGACGATGTTTAAACTCGCTCCATACTTTGGTAAATGCAGCGCCGTAATAGAAGATAATTGCACTATAGAAGATAAACAGCATCAATAGCACAGCGGAGGCTGATGCCCCATACAGGATGCCGATATTGCCCCCATATAGCAAACGGCGTAACACCAATTTCCCGATACTGAACAGTACTCCCGTGAGCAAGGCTCCGGATAATGCTACTTTCCAAGTAGGACGCGCGTCCGGCAGGTAACGGAACAATACCGCAAACCAGGCAGTGACAATCAGTAATGATACTATTTGTGAAAAGACGCCGCTGAAGACAAATGCGACGCTTGGAAACAACTCATTAATATAGTTACCCAGGAAGGCATGCGCACTCTCTGCCAGCAGACTGGCAAGGAACAACAAGCCGGCAGCACCGATCACTATCAGTGACCGTAACCTGCCCATCAGTGACTCCAGGAAACTTTCCCTGACGGGAATCCGGATCATCCATACCTGGTTGAGGGAACTTCTGATCACCTTCAGCAAGGTAGTTGCTACAAACAACAGGAAAATGAACAGGGCAATCGCCACCGGCCAGGTCTGGGCCAGCCCTCTGAAACCTCGCAGTGTGATCACCACCTGTTGCGCACTTTCTGTGCCTACCAGCTCCGCCAGCCGTGTTACCAGCTGCTTACCGATAGAACGCCGGTCAAACAACAAACCAAAAACCTGTAAGAGGATCAGCAGGATCGGGGGCAGCGCAAAACTGGCAAAGAAAGCCGTAGCGCCAGCCAGCCGGAGCGGATCATTATTCTGTAACAGTTGAAATGAGACGCGCAACGTGCGCGCGATACTTTTAAAATACTCTCTGGACATTACTTACCGAAACATGGTCCGCTGATTATTGTATAAAAACCATGCCTTTTTAGCACTGATATGGGAAAGATCAGCGTTTGAGCGAATAAAACGTCTGGCGAACCAATATCTTGTCTTCAATAGTTACCGGATCAAAATGAAGGCTGTTGAAATGCAAACTGGAATCGTTCAGATTCGTTATTTCGCAGATCCTACCATCCATTTTAAAGAAGGACTGCGTCACCGCCTCATATGGAAAGGTGTAGGAACCGTAGGTGGATTCCATTACAACATCACCCCTGCCCTGGTTACCAACCTGGAAATCTATAAAGTCAGTAGATCCGGGATTGGCAACATTAAACTTCGTAAATGTGGTGTCTCCATTTTCAAGGAAGTACTCTTTGTCCGTAATCTGGTTGATATACCATTTCCCCTCATAGGAGGATCTGTTGACAGTCGTGTCTTCTTTCTTACAGGCGGCCAGGAGCAGTATAGCCGGAACCAGTATCTTTTTCATAGATGAATTGATTGTCAGGCGCTAAATTAACATAAAACGACTGTCCAATTCAAAAAGTTACAACTCTTCTTCCGGCTGCTTCTCTTTTTTGCTGCCCAGTTTAATCTTCACCTTCCCATCTTCTCCATCTGTAGCATGCAGATTAATGACAATCCCCTTCTTCCTGCGGGCTTTCCGCTCTTCCTTGTCCACGATATCCTCATCCCGCTTCGGGTTACGCAGTGGTACGGTAATGTACATATCTGTACCCTTCGTCATAGCATACACCCCTGATACGTCCATATACAGGGCACTGGAGTTAATCTGCATAGGTGGTACGATGATCTTGTTGCCCTGCAGTGTCAGGGTATTTTTTAAATTATCGAAGGTGATATTATCCAGGTTGCGGCGGCGGAAGGCAATATTACCTATATCTTCCAGCGGTGCGAAATGCACCAGGGCACCCTGTCTCAGGTCAAAAGACAAAGTACCATACATTGACTGAGGTGCCATGCGACCATTATCCAGGATATTACCGCTGACGGCCGCCGTAGCTGAAAAGATTCCTCTCAGGTTCTTGGAGCTCAGCGACTGCATCCCGAAATTATTAAAGGCATGAAACAGCTGGTCGATATGCACGTTCCGGATGCCCGCATTGATTTTAAACCTGTTGTTGGCACCGTCCTGGTTCATTGCTCCACTCAGATTAATGCTACCTCCGGCATGGTTCAGCGCTACCTGCCGCAGGGTAACATTATTCTCCTTCATAGACAGGTCGGCCTTTATCTGCTGCGCAATGAAATTGCCATAGGTCAGCTTATCAAGCAATACGTCCACATTAATGATACAGGAACTCAGCATCACATCCAGCTGACTGGCTATGCGGCTGATCTTCCGCCTGTTGGCGGCAACGCTGGCCTTTTTACTCTGCCGGCGTTTGCCCAGGAATGCGCGGAACTCATTCAGATCGATCCCCTCGCTCCTCACTTTCCAGTCCAGCTGTAGCTTATCAGGTGCAGAAAAGTACAAGCGGGCTATATTCCGCACACTTCCTTCCATCTGCAGATTGCTCTTCTGGGTACGGATAGAGATATTCTGCAGGAAAAGATCCTGTCCGTTGAAATCCAGCAAGGCATTACAGGCGCTGAACTGGAGATTTCTCGGGGTGTACTCCATCGCACCGCCTTCCATCCGTACCTGTCCCTTAAGGTAAGGAATGATGGTATCTCCGGCGGTGATACCTCCTTTATAGAAAAGAGCTGCTTTAGCAGTACCGCCGGTAAAACGGAATACGCCTTCCTCTCCCTGAGCACCGTTGAGGTCTGTCAGCGGGAAATCGGCCTTAAAAAGACCCATAAGAGTAGGATGGCGCAAATTTGATATATCAACAGTATCTGCCTTAACGGGAATACTATACACCCTGGCTGTCAACCCATAGAGGCTGATGACAGAGTTTTCATCTCCTTTGGGCTGTCCCTGTATCCATTCATTGGTATACCTGCCGGTGAAACTACATTCCTGCAATTCCATGCCTTTGGTGGTGACGTGATTATCCACGGTTTTCCAGGTCACCTTTACCAATGGCTGTTCTCCCGGCATCATCACGCCCTGCAGCACACAGTCTGCATCCAGCGGCTTGTCAAGGGTAATACTATCCAGCTTTGCCTGGATCTTGGGCGTCAGCAGGGAAGCCGCTACCCGGAAGGGTATCTGTTCAGCCATAATATGCACCGTAAAAGGTTTAGGCAGCTCTCCAAATGAAAAGGAGGCCCCCGCAGTTATCTTCTGATCGGCGATATACAATGCCTGCTGGGGAATTTCAAGCTGCTTGCGGGTGCTGTTATAGGTAATTTCCAGATCTGTCTGTAAAGGCTTATCTTTCAGAAAGCTACCTCTCTCTGTATTAAAGGCCAGGCTGCCTACCCGCATTGCAGTCTGTATATTACACACCCAGCCTGAATCGTGGTTACGCATACTGCCTTTTAGTTGCCCGATATCGAAGCTGAATAATTTATTCTTTTGCTGGTTGTCGATAATCAGACTGACATCTTTCAGCTGGAGGCGGGTAATATCCGCCGCAACACCCTTCCCTTCAGCTTTTACCTTAGTGTTACGTTTGAACATGCTGGCATTGCTGTACCCGGTGCTGTCAGTGAAAAGATAGATGACACCTTCCTCGAGAGAAATTTGTTTAATGTCTAATTGTTTTTTAAGTAGCGAGAAAGTATTTACTTTTACGAAAATACGTGCTACATCAAGCAAAGGGTGATGATGTGTATTCCACAGACTATCCTTGACACTCACACCTTCCAGCGCTACGGATACGTTCGGGAAGCTCCGTACCAGAGAAGGTTCCATGTCTTTTATCAACAGTTCTCCTCCATGTAGTCTGTCATTGAGCCGGTCGCTGATCTGCTGCAGGATGGCGGTCTTGTTATGCCGGATATGCCATGCTATTCCGAGCCACAGCAATACCAGTAAAGTCAGCAGACCTCCGGAAACAATCAGGGTTATACGAAGCCATTTACGCATGTAATGGATTTACGTGAAATCGAAAAAGAAGGTTTTTTAGTTCTTAATTAACACAAAATGTGCCGTATTGGAATGGCTTTTGTGTCTTAATGAATCACTTATGGAAAGACATACGTATCAGACAGGCATTATTGGCAATTGTGCTTACCTCGCACATGTCAATCTAAACACGAACATAGACTGGCTTTGCTGGCCTAGAATGGACAGTTCTTTTATCTTCGGCGGCATGCTGGATAAGAACAAAGGAGGTGAATTTTCAATACGCCCTTCAGGGGAGTATACTTCCAAACAGTACTATCTGGAAAACACCAATGTACTGTGTACGGAAGTCACCAGTGAGAGTGGAAAGTACCGTATTACGGATTTTGCACCCCGCTTTCACCAGTACGAACGGTATTTTAAGCCGTTAATGCTGATCAGGAAAATCGAACCTCTTGAGGGTAATCCACGTGTAAAAGTGAAATGCGCCCCCGTATGCGACTACGGCAGCGGCTTCCTGAAGGCGCAGCGTGGTAGCAATCACATCGAATTTCTGGGATGTGAGGAAACGCTACGGCTCACGACTAATATTCCCATCAGCTATCTCGTAGAGGAAGAGCACTTTGTGCTAAGTGATGAAAAATACCTGCTGCTCACCTATGGCCATCCCCTGGAAGCGCCGTTGAACAGTACCGCTGAACGCTTCCTGCGTGAAACGACTATCTATTGGCGCACCTGGATCAAACACTCCAACATCGCCAATTTCTACCAGCCGGCAGTGATCCGCTCTGCCCTCACCCTGAAGATCCATCAGTATGAAGATACCGGCGCTATTATAGCCGCCAGTACTACCAGCCTGCCGGAATCGCCGGGCAGCGGCCGTAACTGGGACTACCGCTATTGCTGGTTAAGAGATACCTTCTACGTTATCACCGCGCTGAACCATATCGGGCACTTCGAGGAAATGGAGAAGTATTTCAGCTATGTGGCAGATATCTCCTTCTCGGGCGACTACCGCTATCAGCCGCTATATGGCATTACCGGTAAAAAGAACCTGGTTGAACAGATCCTGCCTCACCTGGAAGGCTACCAGGGTAACCAGCCGGTACGCGTCGGTAACCAGGCTTACGAGCATATACAGAATGATATATACGGCCAGGTGCTGATCTCCATGCTTCCGCTCTATACAGACCATCGCTTTGTCTTTTCAGAGCGTAAAGATTCTGCCTGGTGGCTGGAGTACCTGCTGAATAAAATAGAACATACTATTGACGAAAAAGATGCGGGCATCTGGGAGTTCCGCAACTTTGCCAATATTCACTGTTACAGCAACCTGTTCCAATGGGCTGGTTGTTGCGCGGCAGAGAAAATGGCCCATAGCATCGGTAACGAGCAGCTGGCTGAAAAAGCAGTTGCCCTTAAAAACCGTGCAGCTGCCCATATCGAAAGCTGCTACGATCCTGTAAGGAAAGTTTATACCAATGCGGCCGGCAGTCAGCATCTCGATGCAAGTACCCTGCAGCTGATTATGATGAACTACCTGGATCCTGCTTCAGAAAAGGCACGAGATCACCTGGCAGCACTGGAAAAAGAACTGAAGACGCCACAAGGCCTCTTCTACCGCTACCTCCATTCGGATGATTTCGGTAAACCTAAAACTACCTTCCTGGTATGTGCTTTCTGGTATGTAGAAGCACTTGCCTGTGTAGGCCGTATTGATGACGCAATACGCGAGTTCCAGAACCTGCTGCAATACTCCAACCACCTCATGCTGTTCAGCGAGGATGTCGATGAAGAAAACGGCAGCCAGTGGGGTAACTTCCCGCAGGCGTACAGCCACGTGGGCCTCATGAACGCAGCTTACAGGATATCCATGAAACTGGACATACCTATCTTCCTGGACTCAGAATTTAAGCGGTAAGGCTTTGTAAATCAATACTTTATTATATGGCGGATGTCTGGCAACAGACATCCGCTTTTTTTTTCCTGAAATGGCAGGTATCGCCTAAAAACCGGCCGCCGGATAAGGGTCAGGTCCGGTCTGGTATTCATTCCAAACCGATACTAATAGGTCACTAAGAGGGCACCTCAATATCCCCGGGATATCCAAGTGCCCTCTTAGTGACCTTTTGGTAACGGCATGATGTAAAAGGTGAACCCTTATCAAACAGGTAAAATATATGAACGGAAAGGTGGTTTAAGGGAGGATGCGTCATGCCGGCAACCGGCTACTATCATCAACAGGGCACACGGCTATAGAACTGCCTAATTGCTGCATCAAAAATGGGATGAATTGAGGACTTGTTTCTCGGGTAAAAACAAAAAGGGCGTCTTATATAAAAGACACCCTTTTCTATTTGCATTAGTAATCTGCGTATGTAATTATCCTGCCACCAATGTACGAAGAAATGCCCGTACTTCGTGGTGATTTCTTAAATAAAATCTTGCTGCTGACACCTGACTACCTACTTTGATGGTTACTGCATCTGCGGGTAATGCTTTGAAGATATCTTCGTCTGTATGATCATCGCCGATGGCCAGGGCAAATGGAAACTGTCTTTCCTGCAACCATGCCAGTGTGGCTTTACCTTTATTGATCTCTACATTTTTTATTTCGATAACTTTATCGCCTGGTAGTATCTGTAATCCTATATCGCTGGTGAAATAACGGAGGGTATTCATCAGCTCATTTGCACGTAGTTCACCAAGACCCACTTCGACCTTCCTGTAGTGCCATACGAGGGAGTAACTTTTCTCTTCTATAAAAGACCCCGGTGTACGATCCATAAAGGTTTCCAGGATGGGTTGGATGTCCTGTTTCCATTGCGCGGTGAGGCCTGGTATTTTCTGCCAGTCTTCACCATATTTCTTATGCCATGCACCATGTTCTGCAATCAGGTCAAGTGGTAGTTGCCCTAACCATTCTTCCAGTGTTTCATGCTTACGACCACTGATCATCACCACATGATTGGCTTTATCGTTGGTCAATGATTTTAACAGGTGATACAATTCCTGATCCGGAGAAGCCAGATCGATATTTGCCTGGAAGCCTACGAGTGTACCATCATAGTCCAGGAATATTACGCGTTCAGGCGCTTTCTTATAATGATTGCGCACCTGCGCCTGCATATCCATATTCATACGACGTGCTAACATTGATTGCTGGAGTTGTTTTACTTCCTGCAAACGAGTCATAAATAATTTTACCCAGTGAGAGATATTGAACTTCGCCACCACCTGCCGCATTTGTTTCATACGGCGTTGTTGTTCCTGCTGTGGCATATTCAACGCTTCGTGTAAAGCTCTTGCAATAGCGCCAATGTTATTGGGATTTACAATCAACGCATCTATCAATTCTTTCGATGCGCCGGCCATTTCACTTAGTATCAGTACGCCGTCATCATTCTTGCGGCTTGCAATATATTCTTTGCTCACCAGGTTCATACCATCACGCATAGGCGTTACCAGTCCTACATCAGCAAAGTTGTACAATGCAGACAATATTTCAACCGGGAATGAACGGTAGAAATAGTTTACCGGATGCCAGTTCATTGTGCGGAAGCGTGCATTGATGCCGCCTGCGAGCATATCTATAGCTTCTTTCAGTTCCTTGTATTGCGGCACGCTATCCCTGGAAGGAACGACGATCATGTACAATACAACTTTCTCAAGATATTCCGGATATAATTGGAGGAATAGCTCAAATGCTTGCAGGCGCTGGATAATTCCTTTACTGTAATCAAGGCGGTCGATAGAGAGCACCATATGGGTATCATGGAATGTCTCCTTCAGATTTTCCAGCTGGCGTAATACTTCCGGATCTGTAGAGAGCTGCTCAAACTTATTATTGTCAATACCCATCGGGAAGGTCTCTGCGACTACTGCACGGTCATTGACCATGACAACGTTGGCAGAAGCATTAACCGGCAGCAGACGGGTCACTGCATTGAGGAAGTGGTGGCTGTCATCGAATGTGTGAAAGCCCAGCAGGTCTGCGCCCAACATACCCTCCAGCAATTCTGCACGCCATGGTATGAGGCGGAAAAGCTCGAAGGAAGGAAATGGGATATGCTGAAAATATCCGATAGCAACATCAGGTACTTCAGAGCGGATCATGCCTGGCAACAGCAACAGCTGATAGTCATGAATCCAGATCACATCTCCAGGTTCTGCTACCTGCAGTACCGCATCTCTGAATTTACTGTTTACCTGATAATAGAAATCCCAATATACCTGTTCATAGCGGGCATATACGGACATATAGTGGAAAACAGGCCACAACACTTCATTAGAAAATCCTTCGTAGTAATTGTTGATTTCCTCCTGCGTCAGGTAAACAGGCATCAGGTTCATTTCACCTAACTGTTCCTTGATCTTAGTTTGTGCAGTCTCGTTCACATCTATACCCGGCCACCCTATCCAGATATTATAGCCTTGCCTGTAAATGGACCCCAAGCCTGTAGCCAGACCACCTTCACTGGGATTCAGCACGTATTCTCCATCCTTTTCAGTGATTTTTACGGGTAGTCTGTTAGATACAATAATGGTTTTACTCATAATACAGTTTTAAATCAAAAAATCTATGCTGATATCAATGCCAGTTCCGATATACGGAAAGCAGTTTACAAAAAGCGCACCTGAAAATAGATACGGAAAGAACGCAGCTTGCTCAATAGGTTACAATAGCTGCAAATCGTGGACTACGATGGCCGGCAAGATACATAAATTTATGGTATTCCTTTTGAAACAAACTCGTACATTCAGTTGTCAATGCTGCATCACACGCGCCTGCAGGAAACATGTACAGCAATACTGTCAGTCGATGAATCCGCTACCAGCAAGTCATTCAAGAGATCGTCAGTAATATTGTCACACTACTGATACAGCAGTTGTACATGTGTATAAAAATTATGTTACCGATAGCAGCGCAACAGATAGATGTATCATTTCGATGGTGCAGTAATGACTGACTGAAACTATTTACTCATAACAAATCAACACAGTGTAATGGAAAAAAGACAATTGGGAAAATCGGAGTTACGGGTAGCACCATTAGCTTTTGGCGGAAATGTTTTTGGTTGGACAGCAGATGAAGCGACCTCTTTTTCTTTGCTCGACACATTTGTTGCAGCAGGATTTAATCTGATAGATACGGCAGACTCTTACTCGCATTGGGCACCAGGTAACAGCGGAGGAGAATCAGAAACAATTATCGGTAAATGGTTGAAGCAAAGTGGTAAACGGGATCAGGTAGTGATTGCCACCAAAGTAGGTGGTGGCAAGGTACGCGACCTGTCACCGGCATATATTGAGAAGACGGTAGAGGAGTCTTTACGCAGACTGCAAACCGATTATATTGACCTGTATCAGTCACATTATGACGACCTGAAAACGCCTGTAGAAGAGACACTGGCTACATATGACAAGCTGGTGAAAGCAGGCAAGGTGCGTGTGATCGGAGCTTCCAATATGAGTCCGGAAAGGTTGTTGCAATCTTTGGAAGCCAGTGAGACGAATGGCTTCCCACGGTACGAGTCATTACAGCCTGAATACAATTTGTATGATCGTCAGAAATTTGAACGGGAATACCTTCCTATCACACAACAATATAACCTTGGCGTGATCAGTTACTATTCACTGGCGAGCGGGTTCCTGAGTGGGAAATACAGATCAAAGGAAGATGCGGCAAAGAGTCCGCGTGGTGAAAAGGCCGTAGGCTACCTGGATGAACGTGGACAAAACATCCTTGAAACACTGGATGAAGTAGCGGCAGACTATAAGACCACACCTACCAGTGTAGCGATTGCGTGGCTGGTACAACACCCGGGTATCACGGCTCCTATTGTGAGCGCTACAGGTACGAAACAGCTGGAAGACCTGCTAAAGGCAACACAGCTGCAACTTGATGCAGGAGCAATTGAGAAGCTGAATATTGCCAGCGATCTGTAAGTTATTTGGCCATCTTATATCAGCGATCCGGAAAGCGGCATGCGTTTGTATTGAAGGCCATCATCAGTGAAGGAATGAAAGATAACAATGCTATTTTTCATTCCTTCACTAAGATATGATCTTCTTACTTCGTTATACAGAGATAGCAAAATGCTGGCAGTACGCTTTTGATGATGGGATGGTACTCTCAGTAAGGAAAGATTCCGATAGCATCTAGCACGGCCAGCAATGACATCATCATAGAACGATACTTTCCCTACCGGGAGATACCGATAAGGTATAGCGTGGTGACCTATGTTCTCTTCACTGCGAATTAAGCGGGGCTGTCAGCCGCATTATCCGGCATGTTAATTCTCTGCCCCTATCCTGATAACCGTCTTTCCTTTCCCTTTTAACTGTCTGCTGTCAGCAATAGCTTTAGGCACATCTTCCATTGTAATCACCTCCCCTACAGGCACTGTCAGCGCACCATTATCAACAGCATCCGTCAAGGCATCCAGCGAAGCAGGCGTACCATGCGTCTCGAAGTTACCACCACTGAGCTCTCTTTCCTGTAATACTTCAGGCGTTGAGACGAAAGATGTTGTTAAAGCAGCGCCTTTATAAGCGACAAGTTTAGTGAATGAGTTAAAGGCTTCTGCAGGGCTAACAAGGTCTATCAGGCCATCTACACCAGATGGGTACTTATTCCTGATTTCTGTTTCAATGGATTGTCTCTTGTAGTTAATTGTTTCTTTTGCACCTAATTTTTTGATACGCGCTTCATCTGCATCGCTGCTAATAGTGGCAATGACATAGATACCCTGCATAGCTGCCAGTTGTACAACGAAGGAGCCTACACCGCCGGTTGCGCCTACAACTAGTAATATCTGCTCATGCTTCAGGCCAGAACGCTCTATAAGTTGCTGGGCTGTCATACCAGCAGTTGGCACAGCGGCAGCATCTACCAGAGAGATAGTTCTTGGAGCATGAGAGATAGCTGCCTTTTCGGGTACAGCGACGTATTCTGCATAAGAGCCTTCGCCGACAGGCGCATGGATAAACTGGCCATAGATCTGGTCACCTGGTTTAAAGAGCGTCACTCCTTCGCCCACAGCTTCTACAGTACCAGCACCATCTACGCCGAGTACCAGTGGGAATTTATGCGGCATCTTTCCGTCAAGAATACCATCAGCCAGTTTCCAATCGAAGGGATTCATACCAGCTGCGGCTACACGTACGAGGAGGGTTCCGGGCTTCACTTCCGGACGGGGTAGTTCCATAACTTCCGGAATGCCCTTGAATTGCTGAACGGCTACTGCCTTCATAGACTTAAAATTCAGTTGTGTGGTTAATCAATGTGATGGCTCTTTGGTACGCCTACACGTTGCGCACTGTAGATGCCTGCATGTCCGCTGAAATAATAAGCAGTGAAACATGCTACGGCGAAGTATAGCACATGTGTTGTGCCAAAAAGTTCAACTCCCATCAGCGTACAGGCTATCGGAGTATTGGTGGCCCCTGCAAATACGGCAATAAATCCCAGACCGGCAAACAAATCCACCGGCGCTCCCATCATCACAGCCAGCGTATGACCTAAAGTGGCACCTATAAAAAACAGCGGAGTGACCTCTCCTCCTTTGAATCCCATCCCGAGGGTGATTGCGGTAAATAGCAGCTTCCACAACCATCCCCATGGAGAGATATCCGTGTTGGTGAACGCGCTGACGATACTTACTCCGCCGGCATCAGGCGATGTTACCCCAAGGCCTATATAGTCGCGGGTACCCAACAGGTAACAGCCGGCAATGATAATACAGCCACCTGCAGCCGGAATAAGCCAGGCTGGCCGGATCCATTCTTTTGCATACCGTTTGATGTTGCCCATACAGGTTGCAAACAATGCGCCTGCAAGGCCGAAAGCCACACCGCAGACAACCACTTTTATGAGTAAAAGGAAGTCAAAGTGTACAAAGTGGAACAATACCTGGTTTTGCTCAAATAGTATCTGGTAGTGCGTATGGTGGATGCCCCAGGCCGTGCACACAATATCTGCGAATACGGCAGCTATCAGACAAGGGATCAGTGCATCATAGCGAATCACACCAATGGCGAGTACTTCCAATGCAAATACAGCGCCGGTAAGTGGTGTACCAAACACAGCGCCAAAGCCTGCAGCGATACCCGTCATCAGAATAATCCGTACATCAGCGGCAGATAGTCGCATCCAGCGGGCCAGCATGTGAGCCATACTGCCGCCTATCTGTACGGCAGTACCCTCCCTTCCTGCAGCGCCACCGAACAGGTGGGTGATGATAGTGGTGAGTAATACCAGTGGGGCCATACCGGCAGGTACGCCTCCTCCTGGCTGGTGAATTTCATTCATGATCAGGTTATTACCTGCTTCAGACTTGGTCCCCAGTTTTTTATATAGAAAGTGGATGAATATGCCCGCAATGGGCAATAACCAGAGTAACCATCCGTTTTGATGACGAAGGTGGGTTACCTCGTCCAGCAGCCATAGGAAGAGTGCCACAAGAGAGCCGACTGTTAATGATACGGGAATAATGATCAGCGTCCAGCGGAGGAGCTGATAGGCGATAGTCAATTGTTCAACAGAATGCTTGAGATATTTCATTGGCCTACAAATAAGTACAATTTTACCATCTTCCCAATATAAGCGGGAAGATACTTGCTATTTGCAGGCGCCATCAGCCACTACCCGGCGTACGGAGTGAGGGCGGTTCTTGAGCAGGAAGACACCATTTCCTGGGTAAGTGATACAGATATCACACAAATGTGCCACCTAAGTGACGAAAATAGTGAAAATATAGTTAAAGACGGGGGATTTTCATCTTAGCTACAAGATGATTTGGCAATTTTGTCGTAACTTAAATGGTATTATCGGTAAACATAAAGATTTCACCAGCACCAAACATGAGATTGTTCTTACTGCTTAGCCTGCAACTATCGACTTATTGTGTCTATGCAACAGCTGATACAGCTATTGTGAATGTGAATGCGGATACTACACTCCATCACGCAAACGATGTGCCAACCACATTGCCGGCGAAGGATGCGGCTGTTCCGGTTTTCAATACGAACCTGAATTACAAACGTAAGATCCCTAACTACACGACCAGACTTGCAGGCATTATCGTACCAACCGCCATGATGACTTATGGCGCAGTGAGTCTGACCAGTGGCACTTTACGCTCTCTGGACCACAGCACTAAGAACGAAGTCACGGAAGATCATCCGACTTTCCGCACCAGTGTCGATGATTATCTGAAATACGTACCTGCTGCCGCTGTATACGCATTGAATATGGCAGGCATCAAGGGTAAGCATAACTTTGTTGATCGCACTATACTGCTGGGGATGTCTTCTGTATTGGTGACTTCCTCTACTTTCTTCATCAAAAAGGCTACAGGCCGTCTGCGACCAGATGGTAGTACCTACAATTCCTTTCCCTCCGGACATACCTCAGTTGCATTCATGACTGCACAGTTCATGTGGGAGGAGTATAAGGATGTAAGCCCCTGGTATGGCGTTGCGGGTTATGCTGTTGCTGCCACTACAGGAGTGCTGCGCATCTATAATAACCGTCACTGGGTAAGTGATGTTATTGCCGGCGCGGGTCTGGGTATACTCAGCACAAAAGCGGCTTACTGGGCCTATCCGAAGATCCAGCGGTTATTTGTAGGCAAAAACAGTGACGGCGAAGCAGATACCCGTGTGATGGTGATGCCAAATTATAACACACAGTGGAAGTCTGCCGGACTATCAGCTGTGCTTCTGATGAACTAACCAGTCAGCACTTATCTTTTTGACAGGGATCCAGATGCTGGGTCCCTGTTTTATTTGAATGCAGGCGTTATACAGTATTCTTCCTGCTTACTCCCCTTTCTTACGCTGTTCGTCCGCCTTGTCCTTCGGGTCATATTCGTTCTCATCATAGCCTTCCAGCGTGCTGTTTTTATCGTCATTGAACTCTTTCTGAGGAGCAGCTTTTGCAGCACCGGTAGCACCGGCATTTTTGCGTTTTACCTGTTTGATAGCACGTCTTTCGTTCGTTGATTTCTTTACTGTCATATTTGAACGTTTTACTAAAATGGTTACAAAAATGCTGCCGGAGGAGAAATGGAAGTCCGGAAAATAAAAAGAGGCTGCATCTTTCGATACAACCTCCCTGGAATAAGCATATAGTATCAGTTAACCTTCCTGGTCAATCCGCATACCTTCTTTTATCTCGTCATTAGCATTGGCGATCACCTTTTCATCCGGCAACAGCTTTCCGAAGATTTCGGTAGAATCACTATGGTGGTTCCCCTCCTGTACGTCTATCCAGCGGGTCTGCCCATCTCTTACAGCCACGACATACTTTTTCTCGGTGGATGTGACAATGGCACTGGAAGGAACAACCATTGCCTGTACGGAGCCGGTTACCGGCACAGATATTTCGGCGTACATACCTGGTTTGAGCAGGTGCTGGTTATTAGTGACATCGACCTCCACAGCTTCAGACCGGTACCTGTTACTCAGTGATCCCGCCTGGCGGCTGATATTACCGGTAAATACCTTTCCAGGTAATGCATTTACATGAAAACTTACCTGTCTGGTGGCTGACAGCTGCGCACTATATACCTCCGGCACCTGTACTACAAGACGCAGCCTGTCTTCCTGTTCCAGCATCAGCATAGCGCCTGGCTCCATTCGTGCGCCTGGTCCCACCAGTGCACCGGGATGTATATTTCTTTCAGTAATGACGCCGTCAAAAGGGGCGGTCACCGTCAGGTAACTACGGGTAGCTTCCAAAGCCCGGAAGTTAGCCAGCTCACTATTCATAATGGCGCTGTCTGCCTCCATTCTTGCATTAGCTACCTCCACGTCATGTGCAGAGATAGTACCAGGAGTTTCACTTACTGCCAATGTACGTTCGTAATTATCCTTCGATGCGGCAAAGACAGCTTTTGACTGCAGGTATTTGGACTGTGCGGCGAAGTATTGCTGTATGATCTCCGGCGCTTCCAGCGTGATGAGTACCTGTCCCCGTCTTACAGCAGATCCGCGATCTACATTGACAGTCTTCACAAACCCGTTCACCCTTGGATAAATGCTCACCTTCTGGTAGGCTTCCAATACAGCAGGCAGCTGTATGGTCGAGGAAAGCGGTTCACGGACTACCGTAGTCAGTTGGTACTTTCTGCCTTTGCTGTCTTTCACAGCAGGTTTCTGCTTTGGCTTTGATTCATGGCAGGCGGTGATCATCACGCCTGACAGTGCTATAATGAAAAGGTACTTATACATGGATATCAGCAATTTTAGGTTGGTCAATATTGTTTTCAGGCAGCAGCGAAGGGTCTTCATAAGAAGTCTTACGTTGCATGGCAGCATATACCAGCGGCAGGATCAGCAGGGCTGCTATGGTAGAGGCTATCAGTCCGCCGATAACGGCTCTGCCCAGTGGAGCTGTCTGGTCTCCCGATTCACCCATACCAGTAGCCATGGGTATCATACCTGCTATCATGGCTAGGCTTGTCATTAATATGGGGCGTAAGCGCAGACCGGCACTGGCAACAGCGGCCCGGTAAGCGTCTTTATATTCCAGCCGTAGTTTCTCGGCATTAGTCACAATAAGGATAGCATTCGCCACAGATACACCCGTTGACATGATCATCCCCATGTAGGATTGCAGGTTAAGCGTTGCGCCAGTGAGCAATAGCATCATCAATGCCCCTCCAATTACGGCAGGTACGGTTGTCAATACTACAATACTGAGCTTAAAGGACTGATAATTAGCAGCCAGCAGGAGGAAAATCACAACAATTGCCAGCAACAGTCCGTTTTGAAGACTACCGAGGGTTTCTGTCAGCAGACTTGAACTACCCTTTAATTCCACTTTTAAGCCCTTTGGCGGCTCTCCCATGTCATCGACAGCCTTTTGTACCACGCTGGTAGCTGTGCCTAAATCCTTGTCTTTAATGTTTGCACTCACTGTTATATACCGTCTTGTACCTGCACGGTCATATTCACCTGGCATTTCACTGTTGGAGAAGGTGGCTACATCCCCTAATACTGGTCTGGCCTGTCCTTTGACCAGCGGGATCTCTTTTAGATCGTTGATGGTCTGCATGATATACTCCGGAATCTGTACCTGCACCTGGTAAGTGTAGGCTACCTTCTCATCCAGCCATTGGTTCTTTTCAGTAAACCTGCTGGATGACGTGGAGGCAGTCACCGACCGGGCCACCTGGTACATGTTCAATCCCATCTGGGCGACCTTGAACCTGTCAATATTGATTTTGATTACCGGGTAATGAAGCGGTTGCGCTATCTGCACATCCCGCAGAAAGTCTACATCTTTTAGCCGGTCTACCAGGTCATTGGCATATCCTTCGATCTGTTTCATGTCTTTTCCGGCCACTCTTACTTCGATAGGTGTAGCTGCCCCCTGCGCCATGATCTTCTCAGTCATATCCACCGGCTCAAAACTTACCCTCATTTCAGGCATATCTTCTTTTATGACTGCTCTGAGACGGTCCTTTAGTTCTTCGATATCGACCTTATAGTCTTCATTCAGGTTTACCTGTAGTACCGCCTCGTGGGTACCGCTATTGAAGATGTACAGATTACTGGTACCATAACTACTGGGTATTAACCCCACATACCCCGAACTGATGGCTACATTACCCTGAACGGTACTGTCTATGAGTTGTAATACCCGGTGTACCTTTTCTTCCGTTCTTTCCAGACGTGTACCGTCGGGTTGCTTTAGTCTTACCTGGAATTGTCCGGTGTTGACATGCGGCATAAGGTCTTTCCCAATGATGACAAATCCCAGGGCTGCAATCCCCAAGGCCAGTACCAGGTAAACGCCTATAACAAGACCAGAGCGCTTGCCTAACCATTCCACCACTGCTACAAATCTGTTCTTAAATCGCTCAAAACCACCTTCCTGCTGATGTTGATGGCTGAACTTGTCTTCCTTCAGCCACCAGTTGGACAGTACCGGCACCAGCGACTGCGCCGCGAAGTAAGATGCTATCATGGCAAAACCGATAGACAGGGACAGCGGGAGGAACATAGCCCTGGGCACCCCAGTCATGATAAATGAAGGTGCAAATACCGCGAGGATACACAGGAGTATCAGCAGCAACGGAAAGGCTATTTCCTGACTGGCGTCATAGATAGCCTGCCGTTTGCTCTTTCCCATTTCCAGATGCTGGTGGATATTCTCGATTGTGACCGTAGCCTGGTCTACCAGTACCCCTATCGCCAGGGCAAGTCCGCTTAACGTCATCAGGTTAATAGTCTGACCTGACAGGTATAGCCCCAGTACGGCCGCAAGAATAGCAATAGGTATGGTAATGACTACTACAAGACAGCTGCGCAGGTCTTTCAGGAAGAGCAGCACCATCAAGCCAGTTAATAATGCGCCTAGCATACCTTCCGTCAGCAGACTTTTGACAGCGTTAATAACAAATATTGACTGGTCAAATTCATAGCTCACCTTTACATCGTCGGGCAGTAGGCTTTGCATTTCTGGTAGCCGCTCTTTCAATTGTTTTACCACATCCCACGTAGAAGCGTCTGCAGTCTTCACTACCGGGATATACACAGAACGTTTACCGTCCACAAGGGCGTAGTCTACCGTAACATCCGTTCCATCAGATACCCTGGCAACATCCCGTACAAAGACAGTGGAACTACCGTTGGTAGTGATTGGAATGTCGCCAAAGTCCTGCACTTCTTTCTCAAGAGAGTTGATGGTGGTCACGTACATCGTATTATTGATACGAATATTACCGGAGGGCGTCATGACGTTATTTTTGGCGATAGCTTCTACCACCTCGTCTGCATTCATATTATAGCTGCGTAGTCTGTTAGGATCTACATTGACGATTACAGAGCGGGAGTTAGCGCCGAATGGCGGCGGAGCAGATAAACCGGGTACAGCGCCGAACATTGGTCTGACACGTGTATTAGCCAGGTCGTAGATATCTTTCAGCGAGCGGTTGGGACAACTGAATACCAGCTGGCCTACCGGCAAGGAGGATGCATCAAATCTAACCACCTGTGGCGGCAATGCTCCCGGCGGGAAGAACTTCATGGCCCTGTTCACCTGCAGGGCTACCTGGGCCGAGGCTTCCGCCATATTGGTATTCTCGTAAAAAGAGAGCTTGATCATGGTCAGGCCCTGAATATTCTTACTGCTGATGTTTTTAATACCGTTCACATACAGGAACTGGTCCTGGAGACGGGTAGCAAAAAATCCTTCCATCTGCTGGGGCGACATACCGCCATAAGGTTCAATTACGTAGATGGTTGGCAGATTGAGCTTCGGGAAGATATCGATAGGTATATTGACAACTGCCAGCACGGAAAAGAGGAACATGCCAATCGTCAATACGACAACAGACAAGGGCTTTTTCAGTGCACTGGTAACTAGAGACATAATAATCGTTTTAGAGGTTATTGCATACGTGCCTGTTCCAGCTGTTGTACCAGCTCGTTGATAGCATTGGCGGCGAAGGCCTGTGTAAACAAGGCCTGCCATGCAGCATTACGGGTTTGCACCATATCTGTTTCGGCACGGTTTAGCAGGTACAGGGCATTGGTCACTTCGATAATATTGGTCAGCCCTCCTTTATAAAGCGCCATCTTCTGCAACGCTGCAGCCCGCGCAGCGTTAAGCTGGGCAGGCATTTCCTGTAGCTTATCGAGTGCCGTGTGAATGTTAAGCTTTGCCTGCTGCAGACTGTTATTGAGAACAGCCTGAGTAGTTTGTACCTGTTCTGCAGCCGCTTTTGTCTTCAATCGCTGCTCCCGCACCCTGTCGCGGGTATGACCAATATCTGCGAGGTTATAGGTAAGGGCCAGTCCTGCGAGATAGTTATAGCGGCTGTAATTCAGCCCCGTCCATAGATTCTTATTATAGATATCATCAAACTGGCCACTGGAACCTCTCATCCAGCCTGCGGCCAGTATAGAGACCTTTGGCAGGGCAGCTCTGCGGATCACTGCTTCATGCTTCTGCTGTTGTAGTAATATACCATTATGGTATTGGAGTACCGGGTGTGAAGCGGCCACAGTAGAGGTATCCGTAGTAGCGGCCAGTAAGGCGAGCAGTCCGCTGTTATAGAGTGTATCCGGCTGAATGGCGCTGGTATCCAACCCGGTAAGCATACTCATATGCAGGCGTACGCTCCGGTAGCTGTTCTGTATATCCAGGTAGTTGAGTCTTGCTTTGGATAGTTCTGCCGCAGCAATGGAGCTGTCTACCCCCGGTTTTAGTCCGTGTAGTACTATTGCCGTTACAGCCCGTTGTACGGAGCGGGTACGCTCAATATTATCTTCCTGAATCTTCATGAGCGCTCTGTATTGCAGCATGCCGAGGTAGTCACGTACAACGGCAGACATCAGGTCATTAGCAGTAATGTCTGCATCCATACCAGCCACCTTTTGTTGCTGGATCGCTTCCTCACGCTGGGTGCGGTAGGCTCCGAAATTGTACACTTCCCACTGTACCTGAGCCATAGCGATATTGCCACTCATTAGATCACTTTTGTTAGCCGCGCGGATACCTCCGGATGTGGATGGGATTGTTCCTAACGGGAAATAGGAGCCGTAGAGACCATTATCGGTACCAATAGTCGTTTCTTCCACAAGCCTGACTGCCGGCCACCAGTTATGGCGCACGTCAATAGTATGCGCCTCGCCGGCCTTTGATAAGGTCTTTTTCGCTTTTAACGACGGATAATGTTCCAGCGTCAGGGCAATAGCCTGCTGGAGGGGCAGACTATTCCCTGTTGTTTGTGCGCGGACATGCAGAGGCAATCCTGCCGACAGGCAAAATAATAGCCTCCACATCCCGGCAGCATGTTTTTTAATCATAGCTGACAGATGTGTTAAATCACCACAGGCGGGCACCTGCGGTATTAAATAAGATTACATTGAAAAGAAAGATGAGATCAGGCTACCGGAGGCCCACGCCAGTCACTGATAGTGACGGCTACACTGATATAAGACTCTTTATACCCTTTATACTGAGGTTGGATATATAACAGTACTGTCTTAATACGGATACTAGCTACAAACAGGCATAACTCATGGAAGTCGTTGAGTGCTTTCGTCCGTGTACGATACTTGCGAATGGTATCGTTCAGCGAATAAATGGCTGCCTGCCGCTTAACAAGATTGCTACCGGTCGTATGAACATGACTGCCGGCTGTTGGACGTAAGACTGTCTGGGAATCTGAAGACGTAAACGGACTCTCTCCCTGCAATGTCGGCAGGAGGAATACACATGAGAGGAATAATAAAAGCCGTTTAAGCTGTTTCAAATTGAGACCCGTTTATAGTAATACATCCGCAAGATATTTAAACATTTTTATAATGCATAGGTTCCAGGCACGTTTTAATTGAATTATAATGCCGCTTTAATGTGGACCGTAGCAGGTATCAGTATCTTTGTAGTATGAACTGCCTGATTATCGACGACAACAAACTGGCCCGCACTGCCATGAAACAGTTGGTCAGTCATGTAGACCAGCTGACAGTAGCCGGGGAATGTGCCAGCGCTATTGAAGCCTACAATATCCTGCAAAAGGAGAGAATTGATCTGTTATTGCTCGATATTGAAATGCCAGGAATGGACGGACTGGAATTAACACGCAATATAGGTAAGCAAGGTCCTGTCATCATCTTCACTACCGCCAAAAAAGACTATGCTATCGAAGCCTTTGAACTGCAAGTAGCAGATTACCTGATTAAGCCTGTAACACCAGCACGTTTTATTCAGGCCATTGAAAGAGTGAAGGAGTTGCAGCAGGCAGGCATCAGAACATTACAGGATACTGATCCGGAATACCTCTTTATCAGGGATAGCGGCATCCTCAGGAGGATTAAACTTGAGGACATCCTGTACCTGGAAGCAATGGGCGACTATGTAAAGCTCCATACTGCACAGCAGTTTCATACCATACATTCAACGTTAAAAGCTATTGAAGAAAGGCTGCCGGCAGCTAAGTTCATGCGTGTACACCGCTCATACATTGTGGCGTTAGATATGATTAATGCAATAGAAGATGGGGCAATTGTAATAGGTAAGCATATAGTACCTGTAGCAGATGCTTATAGAGGGGCTTTTAATAACCGGCTTAAACTCCTTTAGCACGGCCTATACCATATTGCCTTAGGTATGATTGCTGCAATTGAAGACAGCGCAATTGTCATGGATAGGCTCATCGTGCCAATAGCACCTGCACACATAAGAGCTTTTAGTAACCGGCTTAAAATCCTTTAGCACGGCCTATACCTTATTGCCTTAGGTATGATTGCTGCAATTGAAGACAGCGCAATTGTCATGGATAGGCACATCGTGCCAATAGCAACTGCACACAGAGGACTTTTAGTAACCGGCTTAAACTCCTTTAGCACGGCTGGTGTCCTATCCTTGAATATGAGTTATGGCATAGAAGGTAGCGTCATGGGTAGGCACATAGTGCCAATAGCACCTGCACACAGAGGAGCTTTTAATATGTGATTGATGCGATAGTAGATGGGTAATTGTGATGGATAAGCCAATTGCAGATGCATGTAGTCGGCCTCTAACAACAAGCTTAAGCTGCTTTAATCGCTGTAGGGTGTAAGTAGATGAAGCGTATCATATACAACAAATATGAACTCAGGTTTAACTTTGTTATATATGATACGTTTCATTTTTATTTTAACTGTTCCAGTGTTTGCGTTAATCGGGTAATTGCCTTCGCAGCTATAGAGATTTGTGCTTCTGCCTCTTCCCAATTGCGCTGTTCAATGGCCTCCCGGATGCCAGGCATTGTCTTCACACCGTATCCTGTATAGAAGCCCGGTGCATAGATCACATGTTTATACCAGGGCCTGTTTGGCAATCCTTCCTGGTGTAGTAACTGCTGTTCGGCCTGATACAAAGCCTTATTCAGTGAGTCACGTCGTGCTGTAGGAAGCTGACTATTACCAGTGCGTTGCAGCTGGTGGGCAGCCTTATCAAGTGCAGCTAACGCATTCTGAAGCCTGGAGAAGTCAATGTAGGGTACCTCTGACTTTGTAGCTGGTGCTTTTAATGGTTTGCTGGCGTCTCCTGCTAACTGATACGCTTTACCACTGATAATCTGGTTTTCAACGGCCGTACTTTCCCGCAATTGATCAGTCATAGAGATTAGTTCGCCAGTATAGTTGGCAATAGTCTTGCTAAGACTCCGGAAGTCAAATGGTAATATGTCAGCATCTGCCAATCGCAATGCAGCATGACCGGCAACTTTTGACAAGGCTACTCCATATTCAAATCCTGGGTCTTTAAAGCGGGAATAGTTTTCATAGGTGTCATAAATAGAATGGTACTCCCCTCCTGCACCTTCGCCCCCGAAACCGATATTCAGTGAAGGTATACCCAGGTGTTGCAGGAAAGATGAATAGTCCGAACCTGATCCCAGCGCACTGATGGTCATATCTTTCTTAGCGAGTATGTCCTTCTTCGCTTTAGTTGTCTGGGCAGAGACTACATCTGCTGCCTGTTTCCTTTCAAAAAGGCTGACTTTAGTCTGCGGATCAGAGATACCCTTAGCAATCTCTCCTACAAAGGGTTCTAATGCGTGCGAACCACCTACTCCAAGGAAGCCCCGGCTATTACCATCTGAATTAATATAAGCCACAGCCTTCTGTTGTAATTCTGTTGCATGCGCTTCTACCCATTCAGTAGATCCCAGCAAACCTGGCTCCTCTCCATCCCAGGCAGCATATACAAGTGTTCTTTTCGGCTTATATCCTTTCTTGGCTAATTCGCCAATAGCCTTTGCTTCTTCCAGTAAAGCAGCAAGTCCACTCACCGGATCAGCGGCTCCATATACCCAGGCGTCGTGGTGATTGCCTCGTATCACCCACTGATCGGGATATTGATTGCCTTTCATTGTAGCTATTACGTTATAAGCCGGTACCATCTTCCAGTCGAACTCCAGTTTCAGGTGTACTTTCGCCTTTCCTGGGCCGATGTGGTAAGTAAATGGCAGCGCTCCTCTCCAGCTCTCAGGTGCTACCGGGCCTGCTAATGCTTCGAGTAAAGGAGCTGCATCATGATAACTGATCGGTAATACCGGTATTTTAAGCAGATTTGTAGCTGCTGACCGTTCCAGTCTTTGGGCATTTTCAGTTGCTCCCACGCCTGGTGTTAAAGGATCTCCCGGATATATCACCATATCCATAATAGAGCCTCTTTGCACGCCATATTCGCTTTTATACGGGCCTACGGGATATACATCCCCCTGATAGTACCCGTCATCTTTAGGATCGGAGTAAATGAGCGTACCAATTGCGCCATGTTCCTGCGCCACCTTCGGCTTAATGCCTCTCCAAGAACGGCCGTATTTCGCAATAACAATCTTGCCTTTTACGTCTATACCGAGTCTTTCCAGATACTCATAATCTTCTGGCAAACCGTAGTTTACAAATACCAGTTCTCCGGTAACATCTCCATCTGCACTCCATGCATTATAACTGGGCAGCTCATCGGGTTGCCCCGTGCTGGGGTCTTCTTTCAACGCGGGTTCCTTCAACACTGCTTTATAACCTGCAGGATAACTTGCTTCCAGCACCCTGGTGCGGGGCGTAGGAAACAATACCTGGTATGTTTCCAGCTTAGCATCCCACCCATAGGTTTTGAATTGCTGCAGGATATTGTCGGCTACCCACTTGTCTCTGGGTAATCCGAGATAGTGTTGTTTAGCCGAGAGTGTTTTGATGTTGTTCCCAATTGAGGAGGCACTCAGTGATTTATCAAACCGGGCTTCTAATTCAAGCTGCTGTTGTGCATGCTCGCCGGTGAATCCACTCAGCTTTTGCTGAGCGTATACGCCATGCATTAGCAGAAACAGGGTAATACTGCAGGTAGTTTTCTTTACACTCATTGTAGTAGTGACGATTTATTTTGGGCGACATTAATGTCTGACGATGGCGGTGGTCAACAAATATAGTATATCCCGCCGACACTTCCTCCCCTTCCACCGACAGTTGCTGCCTCCTGGTCCAAATATCACGCAGGGTGACTCTGTGGTATATACCTTTGGTAAAGAAACTACGAACAACGATCCGATATGCAATACAAGTATTTGCTTCAGGCTGTCGAAAGAATCTTTAGCATCGGAAGAATGAGTTTAACGTGGGAATCAAAGTGTGAGGGTAACAGGGAAGCAACGAGCAACGAAGTTAAGTCTCAGACATGTCAGGATCTATGCGCACGAGTATTTGCTTCAGGCTGTCGAAAGAATCTTGAGCATCGGAGGAATAAGTTTAACGTGGAAATCAAAGTGTGAGGGTAACAGGGAAGCAACGAGCAAAGAACTTGGGTCTCAGACATATCAGGATCTATGCGCACGAGTATTTGTTTCAGGCTGTCGAAAGAATCTTTAGCATCGGAAGAATGAGTTTAACGTGTGAATCAAAGTGTGAGGGTAACAGGGAAGCAACGAGCAACGAAATTGGGTCTCAGACATGTCAGGATCTATGCGCACAAGTATTTGCTTCAGGCTGTCGAAAGAATCTTTAGCATCGGAAGAATGAGTTTAACGTGGGAATCAAAGTGTCAGGGTAACAAGGAAGCAACGAGCAACGAAGTTAAGTCTCAGACATGTCAATATCTATGCGCACAAGTATTTGCTTCAGGCTGTCGAAAGAATCTTTAGCATCGGAAGAATGAGTTTAATGTGGGAATCAAAGCGTGAGGGTAAGAGGGAAGCAACGAGCAACGAAGTTGAGTCTCAAACATGTCAGGATACTAGTGTTCTGCTGTCGATTCGAAAGGTGAAGCATATGATCATTGGCTGATTTCGGAATCTCGAGATGAAGCCTAAGGAATTTAGCCGTGGGGTAAATATTGCATACCCGGCGCTGATAGCACAAGTCGCAGATATGTTAAAAGACTGTCCTGGGGCGTGCTCAATTAAAGAATAAACATAATAGACAACAGAATGCTCAGAAAGGCTCAAGTACTTAACTGGTCTAACTCACCTTCAGAAGTCTCAGCGGGAGTACTGAGAATGGGATACGCAACTTCCTACAGTGTCTGACTACAGCACCCAAGGACTTCTGAGACCAACCGCCAACTCAACTACCACAGTAACATAGTAAAATAAAATAGTTAATCACAAACAAAAACAAATTATCATGAAAAAGTTAGGAATGCTGATGGCTGCTGCCATGATCTTTGCAGGTACCGCTACTTTTGCCGCTACGCCTGTACATAACGCAAAAGCAAAAAGCACTACTGCTCATACTACCACTAAACCTGCAACTGCAAAAACAGTAACCATTACTGCGAAACAGGAGAAAGCAAAAGCAGCACCTGCGACTCAAACAAAGAAGATGCATAAAAAACACGCTACTGCTAAGAAGACTGCTGCCAAAAAGTAAGCCGGCCGCTTCAAAGACTTAGCCTTTGAAACTTTACAACTGTCTCTCTAAATAACGTGCATTCATCGCTACTGATCGCTTTCCGTCGGCAATCCGGAAAACACCACGATTATAGTACATGTACACTATCAGTAGAACGCTGTATGTGATCGGGCAAGCTGTGAGAGATCCGGAAAATACCAAGACTATAGTAAATGCACACTATCAGTAGAACGCTGTATGTGATTGGGCAAGCTGTGAGAGATCCGGAAAATACCAAGACGATAGTAAATGTACACTATCATTACAACACTATATGTGATTGGGCAAGCTGTGAGAGATATAGATTTGGTGAATTGAATGACGGGTGACGAATGAACATCATTCGTGATTCGTCATTCGTTTATTAAAGACTAGCGATACCTGATATACCTCGCTTATCCATACATAACGATTAATTCGTAAATTTAGTAAAAGCCGCACTATGCAGCCAAAGCTGATCAAATACTATCTGCTGGGCCTGTTTATTATAGGTCTTGCACTATTCATAGTGTTGCAATTCAATTCTGCCCAGAACATCCGGCAGCTGATTTCAGGGAATGAAAAACTACTTGATGAACTCAACGTCAAAAACGAACTACAGCAACTACAAACCAATATAGCCAAAACCGACAGCAAGGTCCGGGGTACTATTATATCTCAGGACACCCTGAATATCACCGGTATTGAAGCAGAAGTTGCTATCATCAGAGGTGATCTGGCAGAGATTAATAAACTGGTATTGAATGACAGTACCCAGAAACTACTCACCCAGCTGAATTACCTGGTTAATGAAAAGAATAACTTCAATATTGCCGTATTAGACAGCTTTTATGGTAAAGGGAAATGGTCTGCCGAAAGAATGCTGAATGCCCAGAAAGGTAAACGTCTTGGTGAAGCCATTAATGTTGTACTACATGCGCTTGACAGCACACGACAGACGGAAGTAAACAGAACGACCTATCTCATAGATACCAGCGGACAAAAAGCCCTGAACTGGGGCACTGTAATGCTCTTCTTTGCCTGTCTGTCCAGCCTACTGTCTTTTATCTATATCACCAGTCGTATTTATAAGCAGGAGCAGCTAATAGAAGCGCTTGACCACTCGAGGCAGCAGGAAAAGAAACTTACTGTTGTAAAAGACCAGTTCCTGGCAAATATGAGTCATGAAATACGCACGCCCATGAATGCAGTGCTGGGGTTCACACACTTATTGCAACAACAACCCATGAACGCCTCTTCCCGTGAATACGTCACCGCTATTCAACATGCCGGCGAAAACCTCCTCGATATTATCAATGATATACTCGACATTTCAAAAATAGAATCAGGTATGATGCGCCTGGAGCCAGTGTCTTTTAGCTTACGTAGCGTGCTGCACTCGCTCGAACTAATGTTTCTGCCAAAAGCCAGGCAAAAGCAATTGGACTTTTCTGTACACGCTGATAGTGAGGTGCCGGATATTCTCTATGGTGACGCCATGAGATTGACGCAGGTACTGGTCAACCTGACTAACAACGCTATCAAGTTTACTGCGCGCGGTGCTGTGCAGGTAAAGGCGGCCCGTTTATCAGACAATGGTGATCACCTTCGATTGGCATTTACCGTCAATGATACTGGTATAGGCATTGAGCCAGATAAACTGTCTTCTATCTTCGACAGGTTTAGTCAGGCGGAAGCTGATATTACCAGGAAGTATGGTGGTACAGGACTCGGACTAACCATCGTTCGCCAACTCGTAGAACTACAAAACGGGCAGGTGAATGTAAGCAGTCAGCCGGGAAAAGGAAGCACCTTTACGGTCATCCTGCCTTATACCACAGGTGAGCTGGTGCCAGATAACGTAGCCAACATCTCCAATCAACAGGACCATGTTGCTCTTACACCACTGCCTGATATCCGCTTGCTTGTAGTTGAAGACAACCGCATGAATCAACACCTGCTGCGGCACTTACTGAATAACAGGCAACTGCATTACCAACTGGTCAGTAATGGACAGGAAGCCCTGCTGGCACTATCACAGGCACACTTTGACCTTGTATTGATGGATATACAGATGCCTGAAATGGACGGCTATACTGCTACTACTAAAATCCGGGAGGAGCTACACTCCAAAATACCGGTTATTGCTATGACTGCCCATGCCATGACCGGTGAAAGAGAGAAATGCCTGCAAGCAGGTATGAATGAGTATATCGCTAAACCAATAAGGGAAGAAGAACTGTACCGGCTAATACGGTTTTTTACAGGTAAAGGTAATATGCCGGAGCAATTGATTGAACAATATCGCCATCACCCCTATACTGTCAAACCGGAACCTCCCCTGGTGAACCCGGAGTACCAACAACAACTCTCCGGGAGTGACAAAGCGTCTGAACAGGATACGCCGCAGCAATTGGTACAACAATATAACGATCACCCTTCTGTCAAACCGGAACCTCCCCTGGTGAACCCCGAGTACCAACAACTCTCCGGGAGTGACCACGCGTCTGAACAGGATACGCCGCAGCAATTGGTACAACAATATAACGATCACCACCCTATTGTCAAACCAGTACCTTCCCTGGTGAAACTTGAGTACCTACAACAACTATCCAGGGGCGACAAAGCGTTTGAACAGGATATGCTGGCGCAATTCGTGACACAACTACCCGAAGACCTGACCCTGCTTAAAAAAGCAATTAATGATGGTAATGTAAAGGCGATACGTAGCGCGGCACACACGCTGAAAACAACTGTCTCATTTATCGGGCTGGAAACGCAGTTATACCCCCCGCTGGCATCATTGGAACAATTGGAAGATAATTACAACGCCAATATGGTTACTGATCAGTTTAATCTACTGAGAGATGTGTGTATCAAAGCCTTACACGAGGCGCTGCAACTGCTGATTTAGCCCGACTTCATTTCACGCCTTTTCAACGATAACTGCTCCTCTTTCACCGAAACACTTTCAATCAGCCTTATTCAAGCGGTACCTTTACTTTAGCAAACGAACAATAATTATCTCACAAACAAACCGCTAAAACCAAAGATCATGAACGTAAAAAAAGGCCTTATTGCTGCAGCAGTATTGATGAGTATCAGCGCAGTAACTTTTGCGCAAACGGCCAAACACCATACTAAAAAAGCAAATGCTAAGACTGAGAAAACTATTGCAGACAGCACACAATCACATAAAACACATAAACCTGTTGCTAAAAAAGCTGCATAATAGCCTGACTCAACAGCAGCATTCATAATGAGGTTGTCTCAATGTCGGATTGAGCAGCCTCTTTTCCTTTTTAATAGTCCTGGTAAAGGTTAATACAATGTCCTGTCTCCTTTGATCTGCCAGTCCTTGAATACAGCGGCTGCAGCCTCTGAAGGAAAAGCTATAAAGGGTATTTTCTTGTCAGTATGTGGCACCTGGATCTCTTTGTAGATAAATGAGTCATCAAAGTCAATGGCGGCAGCATCATCCTTTGTATTTGCATAATATACGCGCTGCGGTCTGGCCCAGTATATCGCCCCAAGGCACATGGGGCAGGGTTCACAGGAAGTATAGATTTCACAGTCATGCAACTGGAAGGTATTCAGCTTTGCACAGGCATCACGGATCGCTTCCACTTCTGCATGTGCAGTCGGATCATTGTTGGATAATACCTGGTTCCAGCCCCGCCCTACAATCTCCTCTCCTCTCACTACTATTGCACCGAAAGGGCCGCCGTCACCTTTCTCCATTCCCTGACGGGACAATTCTACCGCCATCTGCATAAACCGTTTTTCTCTTTCTCCAATCATAAATGTCGCTTTGTACCAAAAATACAGAAAATTGACGCGTTCGTAAGGCAGGGAGCCAGAAACGCCAATAAAAAACCCGGATAAAGAATTACCCGGGTATTCGTAACTGTATATCGTCGTATTTGTATAGAATATTTTATTTATGCACCTACCGTATGATTGTTTCTTACTACTACCACACCATCAAACACGTCAATCAATACCGGTTTAGTCTTATCAATATCGCCTGCCAGTATCTTTTTACTCAGCAGATTAGTGATCTCTTTCTGAATCAATCTTTTGAGCGGTCTGGCCCCGAATTGAGGGTCGTAACCTTGTGTTGCCAGATAGTCCAGTGCATAATCAGAAAACTCCAATATCATGCCATTTTGCGCAACAAGGTCCTTTAACTGCTGCAACTGAATGTTAATTATTCCTTTAATTTCATTGCGCAGCAATGGCTGGAACATAATCACCTCATCTACACGGTTTAAGAACTCCGGACGTATAGTCTGCTTCAGTAAATTCATCACTTCCACCTTGGTTGCATCCACAATATCTTCCCTGTTTTCATCGTCAATCCGCTCAAAGTTCTCCTGTATAATCTGGCTACCCATATTGCTGGTCATGATGATAATGGTATTCTTGAAATTCACCACCCGGCCTTTATTATCTGTCAGGCGACCGTCATCCAACACCTGCAGCAGGATATTGAACGTATCAGGATGCGCTTTCTCAATTTCGTCCAGCAGTACCACGGAATAAGGCTTCCTTCTCACAGCTTCCGTCAGCTGACCACCTTCATCATACCCTACATAACCCGGAGGCGCACCTACCAGACGGCTTACTGCGTGTTTCTCCTGGTATTCACTCATATCGATACGCGTCATCATAGAGTCGTCATCAAAGAGGTACTCGGCCAGTGCTTTGGCAAGTTCTGTCTTACCTACACCGGTAGTACCCAGGAAGATGAACGAGCCTATCGGACGTTTAGGGTCCTGCAGGCCGGCCCGGCTTCTGCGGATAGCGTCAGAAACTGCTACAATGGCTTCCTCCTGACCTACCACACGTCTGTGCAGCTCCTCTTCCAGGTGCAGCAGCTTTTCTCTTTCACTCTGCAGCATTCTTGATACTGGTATGCCAGTCGCCTTCGCCACATTTTCTGCTATGTCTTCTGCATCTACCTCTTCTTTCAAAAGCCTTTTGTGGTCGGCAGACATCTCATTGAGTTCTTCCGTATATCTGGCAATCAGCTCTTCCTGCTCTTTGATCTTACCATAACGGATCTCTGCTACCCTGCCATATTCACCATTACGTTCTGCCTGTTCAGCTTCCAGTTTCAGGTTCTCTATATCGCCTTTGGCGTTCTGCAGTTTGTCTACCTTTTCTTTCTCTGCCTGCCACTTCGCTTTGAACGTACTGCGTTGCTCACCCAGACGGGCTATTTCCCCATTCAGCTCACGCAGCTTGTCTTCGTCATTCTCACGCTTAATCGCCTCCCGTTCAATCTCCAGCTGCCTGATACGGCGCTCCAGCTCATCCAGTTCTTCCGGCATAGAGTTCATTTCAAGGCGGAGTTTAGCCGCGCTTTCATCTATCAGGTCAATCGCCTTATCCGGCAGGAAGCGATCCGTAATGTAACGGTGAGATAATTCTACTGCAGCAATGATCGCTTCGTCTTTAATTAGTACATGGTGATGGCTTTCGTAGCGCTCTTTCAGACCACGAAGAATAGAAATAGCGTCTTCGACGTTAGGTTCATCAACCATTACTTTCTGGAAACGGCGTTCCAGCGCTTTATCTTTCTCGAAGAATTTCTGGTATTCTGTAAGGGTGGTTGCTCCTATGGCACGCAGTTCACCACGTGCCAGGGCAGGCTTCAGGATGTTGGCAGCGTCCATAGCACCTTCCATTGCACCCGCGCCTACGAGGGTATGGATTTCGTCAATGAAGAGTACCAGTTCTCCATTGCTCTCGGTTACCTCTTTAATCACCGATTTCAGTCTTTCCTCAAACTCACCCCTGTATTTCGCGCCGGCCATCAGTGCCCCCATATCCAGGGCATAGATCGTCTTGGATCGCAGGTTCTCAGGTACATCTCCATTGATGATACGATGTGCCAGACCTTCGACAATCGCTGTCTTACCTACACCCGGTTCTCCCACCAGGATAGGGTTATTCTTGGAACGGCGGGACAGGATATGCAGGGTTCTGCGGATCTCCTCATCACGACCGATCACCGGATCCAGTTTACCGGCACGGGCCAGTTCATTCAGATTCTTTGCATACTTCTGCAAAGAGTTATACTGTGTATCTGCTGTTTGCGAGTTCACAGTACTCCCTTTACGCAGATCTTTAATAGCTGCTTTCAGTCCCTTTTCCGTCAGACCGGCGTCTTTCAGCAATTTTGCAGTATCATCACTGCCGCCCAGAATACCCAGTAACAGGTGTTCTACACTGACAAATTCGTCCTTAAATTCCTTGATAGCAGCGCCAGCTCTGAGCATGGCGTTATTGGCATCACGGCTTAAGACCTGCCCAGCTTCTCCTCCGGAAACGCGAGGGTATTTCTTTATTTGATCTTCCAGCCTTGAAGACAGGAAGTTGACATTTATATTATTCTTCTTAATTAAATAGTCGATTGCACTGTCCTGGTCTTCAAGCAGGGCTTTCAGCAAGTGCCCTGTCTCAATGGCCTGTTGGTGCCCATTGAACGCCAGCTGCTGCGCCTGTTGCAGTATCTCCTGCGATTTAATAGTGAAGTTATTCAGATTCATATACAGTTTATTTTCTCCTTTTTTCGTCTTCTAAACGTTGTATAGAGAATAACAAATCATGATCCAAGGTTAATATAGCGGCATTTTGTCATAAAAAAAGGTACCGGACTGCTCTTTTTTCAGCTTTTCCGGTACCTCCCTGCAATTATTGCATATTTTACTTCTTTACCAGTACTATTCTGCTCCTGTCAGCCTTGTACATGCTATTATAAAACTTTACCAGCTCCTCATAAGACCCGGCAGGATACATACCTCCTCTGTGGTCTATGGAACGGATGTATATAATCGTATTTCCTTCCAATACAGTACTGGACGTATACCGGCCAAACGGACTCTGTAAAGTCACCGGTTGGGGCATCGTCTCTGCACTATAGCCATCTGGAATAGTAATCTTTACCGAGTCTATATCCCGGTAGGAATAATGCAGGTAAATATCTGACTGCCGGCTTGAATCGGATGACAACCTGCCTGCTCTTTTATTTAGCAGATTAGGCTCTATAAACATGCGTTTACCCGTTACGGTAGCGTAGTTACGTGCACTGATCCCGATCTGCTCATCAATGAAGGGCAGCAGAGATTTCTGCTCTTTCCAGTCATAACGCTGTACATCATAACTGGCAAATAGACCTGCTTGTTTCAGCTTTTCAATGATCTTATCCTTTGTAAGCTGATTCACCCTGCTGTGCAGGTCGTCTTGTTGCAGGCCGGTATACCGGGTCACCGCCTGCAAGGTCATATCTCCTGACTCCTCCACCTTTGCATCGATAGTACGTACCTGCTGATTCTGTTCCAGTGTATACGCAGGTGTACGGATCAGTTTTCCGCCTTCTTCATTATACATCAGTACTGACCTGTCAGCTGTAAACTCTCCCAGGTAGCCTACAGGAGCCGTATTTGAAGTACATTCCAGCCAGGTGGTATCCTTCCCTCCCGGCACACACACTATCACATGGTTAAACCGTGAAGACGGGAAATCTGCCCGGGTAACGTCATTGTTGTTATCACCGGCATATACCAGCGCACAGGCAGATCTGATACCTGCTTCTTTCAGCAGTGCACACATATAGTTGGATAATGCTTTGCAATCCCCATATCCCTTCGCAGCCACATAGCCAGCATCGAACGTCTGCCAGCCGCCGATACCCAGCTGAATACTGATATACCGCGTATGTTGTTGCAGGTAATGATAGAGTTTAGTGATCTTCTCTTCCCTGGTCAAACCGTCTGTCAGCTGATGCACTGTCTGTTTTACATTGTCAGGCAGCACATCTCTGCCCTGATTCAGCGTGTACATAAAACGGCCGTATTCCTCCCACGTATTGCCATTACCTTTGTACTGCTGCATTTCTATAACAGAAGGACCCAGCAGTACCGCCGTCGTCCGGGACGTCCACCGGGTGGCATAGGGTTCGTTCGCTGCTGCACACCGGTTCTTTATTTCCCAGGTATAAGTGCGGTTGCTGCCATCGTCTGACGTTACCGGGTTGCCGCTGTAGTGAGTTGCATGATAGCGCAGGGCGTAGTCCTTTGGTGCGACCACCACCAGCTTACTCTGTTCTACAGCAATAGATTCGTCATACTGTGGTATCCAGTCGGGAAGGTAGAAGGTATGGTTGTAACGTATTTCAACTTCATATTCCACCGTATGCGGATAGGTATTATGAAAGAAAGCGTGTCGTTTGATACGGTCGTCTGTTGTCAGCGATTCCGCACCTGTACCACTGAAGTCCTCAATATCGCTTTGTTTGAGCTTCTTTATCTGTGTGCCTAACATGTCATACAGCGCGCCCCTGATAGAACGGATCTCCGTCAGTTTATCATACCCCTGTATCATCCGTGCATACCGCTCGCCTTCTGCATCTAACACGGTCATAACATAATGCCTGGTAACGCGTACGTCTTTAGGATCAACAATCCTTACAGTGACTTCCTCCATTCGTTTTACGACATGGGCGTACGTTTGCAGAGAATCCGCTATGGTCAGTGCAGGATATATAGGATCGCCGGCCAGCGCAGGCATAGCGGCCAGCAGACTGCTTATGAATACAGCTATTGCGGCGCTATATTGCTTTTGTAATAATGAAAACATGGATTAACTTTTTCTTTTCAGTACAATCTGTTCTGACTGTTTCTTAACAATCATGTCAAAAAAACTGCGCAGTTCAGGATATTCACTTGGTGCAAATACTGCCCTGCTCAGTTTTATCCGTGAGCGGAACTGAATAGCGTTATCGCTTTGCTGGATGAGATACTGGAATACGCCTTCTGTCTCATTCAGTTTAACCACGGCAGATTGCGGCAGCTCTTCCACAGTGTACCCATCAGGAATGGAAAGGTTCAACGTATAGCTTTCGTCAATCACGTGCGACATTTCCACCGGATAAAAACGCTCCTGTGACTGGAAAGGGTTTTTAAGGGTAGCTTCATTAAAGAGTGGATTAATGTACATCATCCCTGATTCATCGGGCTTCAACTCAAAGTCATATTTTACAGTAAGTGGAGTTTCATTATCATCCATATTCTCTACTTCTACTTTGCTGATGCTGGCGTCTGGGCCAAAGTCTTTTTCGCGGCGCTTGAAATAGGTTTCTTTATCCTGATCTTTCAGACTGGAACGCATCGCGCAGGACTCAAAATAAGTAGGAATCTGCTGCAATGTTCCTTTCAGACCACCACCATCTGTACCCATCGCCATCACATAGGTACTTTTCTGTTCCACCAGTTCATCTGGATTAAAGTACACAGGAATAGGCGTAGCACCTCCCCCTTTCAATAAACGTGCATGCCCATTATAGCAGGATGCATTCAGACGGCCAAAGCCCAGGTATGGCAGGGAAGCATCCAGGAAATACGTCAGCGTATCTACCGTCAGCGCGGCAATAGTATAGTTGAAACGTTCAACAAGCGGGTACAGCTCGTGTGTAACGCCATGATCGCGGGTACTGAGGATAACAGGATCTGCCTGCAGTTTTGCACGGCGTAACATAGCTACCAGCAGCAGGTTCAGGTCAGTTTCATTACCGTTGTGCGATGAAAAGACAGATTTCAGGGTTTTAGTCATCAGCAGGCCGCTGTGCTGGGTGCATGTAAAGTTCGTCCGCACATAGTTATAGATGCGGCGCGCTTTGGCGGTATCGTCCTTCAAGCCGTCCGTCAACTGATCTACTACATCTCCCAGGAAGCCATTATTGTTTGTCAGGTCAGCCCCGAAGTTGTCTCTTTTATACATTTCCTCTGCAAACTTCTCCCAGGTAGAGAGTATGGGTTTAACAGGGGTATGAGGGTATTTCAGTGCTGATAGCTGAAAATCTATTTTAGTAATGTGATTGCTCAGTGAGGTAGTATAACTTTCTTCTTTCAAAGCAGGAATATTCTCCGCTGTCCAGACGTGCCTGGCTGTATTCAGGTCCATACTGTAATGCTGTGCAGTAGACGTCGGCGTTAGCGCATAACTCAGGTTGAACGTCTGCCTGTCAGCCTCTGTCTTTTGCTTCAGCAGCCCGTTAACGTCCTGCTTCAGGAACACGAAGTCATAGATCTCGGGAATGTTCACCGTGTATTCACTCAGCAGCACCGGATATTCGTCCTGAAACTTCCAGCCTGACAGATCAGACTCAAACGGCGAATTAATAGAATAGGTATACTCGATGATGGTACCTTCTTTTACAGCTGGAATAGTAAACTTCTTCTCCGTGTAGTTCTTCATCATCTTTTCAGAGAACACACTTTTGCCTTCCATCCTTGTTTCCACTACCTTTCCATCTACCAGGTTATAGGCGGACGCTCTGACATTGAGCAACTTTTCTTCCACAGACCCTCTGTGGTAGAGGTAAACATTGACGGTGGCTTCGTCGTAGGCGTTCTTATCGACAATCTTCACCCGCTTGAACTTCTTAAATACCAGGTGGAGGTCTCCACCGTCGGCTTGATAGTCAGATGACCCGATGTCTGCCAGTACAACGGCATGTGCGGAAGTGTCCTTCTCGAATGTGGTGGCTTTAAAGTCTTCTGCCGTAATTTTCCCGAACTTCACTTTTGACTGTGCAAATGCTGTACACGATATAAGGCACCCGACCAGCAGGTGTAGTGGGGCTACAGTAAAACTGATACGCATAAAGGATATAAGGATTATTTTTTATTGAAGTTAGTGAAAATCAATATTCCAAAGCTTGCTATAGCAAACTTTTATTTTTACGTAACTTGCAACCGCTCATGGATCTAAGGGGAACATATACGGCTTTTATTAAGAAACACGCGGCGGAACTCGGCTTCGATCATTGTGGTATTGCGCAGGCAGTACAGCTGGATGATGATGCCCGACGGCTGGAGAAGTGGTTACACCAGGGTATGCATGGTTCCATGCACTACATGGAAAACAACTTCGACAAGCGTATTGACCCCCGCAAGCTGGTTGACAATGCCCGCTCTGTGATCACCCTGCTGCTGAACTATTATCCACAGGAAACCCAGCGGCCTGATGCACCAAAGGTCTCCAAATATGCTTACGGACATGACTATCATGAGGTGATCAAAGCGAAACTGAATACATTATTGGCGCGTATGCAGGAACAGTTCGGAGCCGTAAGCGGCCGCGGATTTGTTGATTCTGCACCTGTACTGGAAAGGGCCTGGGCACAGCGAAGTGGTTTAGGATGGCTGGGAAAGAATGGTAATCTGATCCACAAACAGGCAGGTTCTTTCTTTTTTATCGCCACCCTCATTACTGACCTGGAACTGGAGTACGATGGGCCTGTGGGAGACTTCTGCGGCTCCTGCACGCGTTGCCTGGATGCCTGTCCTACCGGCGCGCTCGTTGCGCCGGGTGTAGTAGATGGCAGCCGTTGTATCTCCTACTTTACCATAGAGCTGAAAGAACTGCTGATCCCTGATAAGATGCAGGGCCAGTTTGATAACTGGATGTTTGGCTGCGACGCCTGCCAGGATGTATGCCCGTGGAACCGGTTTTCCAAGCCTAATAATACGGTTGAATTTACCCCTATCCCCGAGATCCTTAACTTCTCTACGAAGGATTGGGAAGAGCTGACGGAAGAGGAATTTAAGCGCATTTTCCGCCGTTCTCCTATGAAAAGATCCAAGTATGCCGGCATTCGCAGAAATTTGCGCTTTGTTAACAGTTAGCTGGTTTGCATTATTCCTCCTTTTTAGTACTTTGTTAGTCCCAATTACCATATGCCATCATCTGTCTTGCTAAAGGACGTATTATAAACGATCATTTCTATGGAAGTTAACGTATTAACTGCGCCAGGTCTTTATGGCTCAGGGCCATTGCATTGGCAAACCATCTGGGAGCATACTGCCGGCATTAAACGCATCCACCAGCAGGACTGGGACCGTCCGGAGATGACGGAATGGGTGAAGACCATCGAAGCCGCTGTTGCCAAGGCGGGACCAGATGTAGTCATTGCCGCGCATAGCCTGGGATGTATTGCCCTGGCACACTGGGCGCAGCAAACGCGCCTGCGTATCAAAGGTGCATTAATGGTAGCGCCTGCAGATGCAGAACGTCCGGGATTCCCGGTAGCTGCCCGTGGCTTTGCTCCTATCCCGATGTCTGCATTGCCCTTTAAGAGTATTGTAGTGTCGAGTACAAACGATCAGTATGCCAGTCTGGAAAGAGCGCGGTCTTTTGCTGATGCCTGGGGTAGCCGTTTTGTAAATGCCGGAGAAAAGGGGCATATCAATGCTGATTCTGATCTGGGGGAATGGCCGGCTGGTCAGGTGCTGCTGACGGAGCTGGTGAGGGACTGGCACACATTATAAAATAAAAAGCCATCCCGCACGAGGCGGGACGGCGATTGTTATTCCACGTCATCATTGGCTTTTTCAGCCACTATTGATCTAAAACTTATTTGAAACCTTTCATCAGATAGTAGGCATCGTTCCAGCGTAATTCATTGCGGAACTGATACAGATCGGTGTCTTTACCAATCTTTACATACTCGATGCCTGCCATATCTGCAAAGTCCTGCATGTGCGCTGCTGTCAGGTTCTGACTATAGCAGGTATGGTGTGCGCCACCGGCCTGAATCCAGGCAGCACAGCCGGTACGCATGTCCGGGTATGGCTTCCACAGTACTCTCGCTACCGGCAGTTTCGGCAGGTCCTGGATCGGCGCTACTGCCTCTACTTCATTCACCAGCAGCCTGAACCTATTACCCATATCAATAACAGAAGCATTGATGGCCGGTCCGCCGTCTACATTAAATACCAGTCTCACCGGATCTGCCTTGCCGCCAATACCCAGCGGATGTATCTCACAGGATGGTTTACCACTGGCGATGGAAGAACAGATCTCCAGCATATGCGCACCCAGTACCAGCCTGTTATCCGGATCAAAATGATAGGTGTAGTCTTCCATAAAGGAGTTACCTCCCGGCAAACCGGTACCCATTACTTTCATGGCTCTTACCAGGGCGGCTGTTTTCCAGTCTCCTTCGCCACCAAAGCCGTACCCGTCTGCCATCAGACGTTGTACTGCAATACCCGGTAGTTGCTCCATACCATGCAGGTCTTCAAAAGTATCAGTGAACCCTTTGAACTTACCTTCTTCCAGGAACGCGCGAAGGCCCAGTTCTATACGGGCTGCTTCGAGCAGGGAGGCATGTTGTGCGCCCCCTTTCTGCAGGGAGCTGCCCAGCGTATAACTATCCTGGTATTCCTGTACCAGTGTATTGATCGAGCTATCGCTGATGTCTTTAATATATTTCACCAGGTCGCCGATACCGTAACCATTTACGGAATAGCCGAACTGTAACTCTGCTTCTACTTTATCACCCTCTGTTACAGCCACCTGTCTCATGTTATCACCTAGACGTGCAAAGCGTGCGCCCTGCCAGTCAAACCAGCCGGCAGCTGCACGCAGCCATGCGCCAATCTCTCCTACTACATCCGGATCCTGCCAGTGACCAGCAACTACTTTACGATCCAGGCGCATTCTTGACATCATGAAACCGAACTCGCGGTCGCCGTGTGCGGACTGGTTCAGGTTCATAAAGTCCATATCAATATCTCCCCAGGGAATGTCGCGGTTGAACTGCGTATGCAGGTGCAGCAGCGGACGTTGTAATACCTTTAACCCACCGATCCACATTTTGGCCGGAGAGAAGGTATGCATCCAGGCAATGATACCGATACAGTCAGGCGCTGTATTAGCTTCCTGGCAGATGCGATAGATCTCGTCAGGCGTTTTCACCACCGGTTTAAATACGATACGTACTGGTATATTGGCTTCATTGCTGAGCGACTGCGCAATCTTTTCAGCATGCGCCGCTACCTGCTTTAAAGTTTCTTCTCCGTAAAGATGCTGGCTACCTGTAATGAACCAGGCTTCAAATTGCTTCAACTGTATCATGCTGTTGGAATTTATTGGTGATGAACTGCGCTATTGACCATAATATGCATCCGGTCCGTGTTTGCGTTCAAAATGTTTTTTAATCAATGAATCTTTCAATTTAGGGCATTCCGGACGTATACTTTCCGTGAGATAAGCCATACGCGCTACTTCTTCCAATACGGCCGCGTTATATACCGCTTTATCGGCTGTTTTGCCCCAGGTAAAGGGTGCATGATTGCCTACCAGCATCATTTCAACGTCTTTATACGAAAGTCCCCTTTCCTGAAGACATTGCATGATCTGGAAGCCGGTCTGGTATTCATAGTTCCCTTTGATCATTTCGTCACTCATAGGAGCAGCACAGGGTACATCAGCTGTAAGGTGATCGGCATGTGTGGTGCCATATACCGGGATGTCGCGCTGTGCCTGCGCCCATGCAGTGGCGTAAGTGGAATGGGTATGTACAATACCGCCTATTTCTTCCCAGTGCTTGTACAGTACTGCGTGTGTTTTTGTATCTGAGGATGGACGGCCGGTTCCTTCAACTGTTTGTCCGTCGAAGTCTACGATCACCATCTTATCCGGCGACAGCTGTACGTAGGGTACGCCGCTTGGTTTGATGGCGAATACGCCTGCAGCGCGGTCAGCTACGCTTACATTGCCGAATGTAAACAGTACCAGTCCCAGTGCCGGCAGTTGCATATTCGCTTCGTAGGCCTGCTCTTTTATGCGCTGATATTGGTTGCTCATACATATAGTTTTTCAGTGATTGCGCCCAGTTCCTGGAATTTGCGATAGCGGGCAGCATAGTAAGGAACGTTTGCTTCCCTCGGCTGCCAGGTAGTTTCAAAACCTGACGTCATGGCCTGCTGTGCGGCGTTGATATCGGGATAAATACCTGCGGCTACGGCTGCAAACATGGCAGCACCCAGTGCACAGGCATTTTCGCTATTAACGATACGGATAGGCCTGTTCATCACGTCTGCCAGTACCTGCATCGCGTAACCCGATTTCTTGGCTACGCCACCCAAAGCTATGACTTCGTTGATAGCAATACCCTCTTTCTGGAAGCGTTCAGCGATGCTCTGCGCACCGAATGCCGTAGCTTCTACGAGTGCTTTAAACAGCTGTACAGCGTCTATACCCAGGTGCAGACCGGTAATGGTGCTTTTCAGTGTATGATTGGCATCGGGTGTACGGCGGCCATTGAACCAGTCCAGCGCCAGCGGATCATTCTCTCTTAACGGCAGCTGTTGCGCCTGTTCTGAGAGGTAGGCCAGCAAACGGCCTTCCGCAGCAGCCAGCTTGTCTTTATCTTCCGGCATGAGGGCATATAAAGGGCCCATGATGAGCCGGCGTAACCAGGCAAATACATCACCGTATGCTGACTGACCAGCTTCCAGTCCCAGCATACCTGGTATTACGGAACCATCTACCTGTCCACATATGCCTTTGACAAACAGGTGGCCAGCTTCTTCCATCGGGGCCACAAGTATATCGCAGGTGCTGGTACCGATTACTTTACAAAGCGAGTAAGATTGAATACCGCCGCCTACAGCGCCCATATGGGCATCGAAAGCCCCTGTACCAATCACTACATCTTCAGGCAGGCCTAGTTTGGACGCCCATTCGCTGCTGATAGTACCAGCAGGAATAGTTGCTTCAACAGTATCGGTGTAGGTCTGATCATATTTTGTCAGTTCGGGACTTAGTTTTTCGAGAAATGCCTTTGGTGGCAGCCCGCCCCAGGAGTCGTGCCACATGGCTTTATGACCTGCTGCACAACGGCTACGCAGGAGGGTATTGACACTTTTGTTGCCGGTGAGTACAGCCGGAATCCAGTCGCAGTGTTCCACCCAGGAAGCTGCCTTTTCACGTACAGCTGTATCTTCGGAGATGACGTGCAGGATCTTGGCCCAATACCATTCGCTGCTGTAAATACCGCCACTGTATTGGGTATAATCTGTGCCATTGCTATGGGCAATTTCATTGATCAATGCCGCTTCTTTGTTAGCGGTGTGGTCTTTCCAGAGTACAAACATGGCATTGGGATTTTCTTCAAATCCCGGCGTAAGCGCTAATGGCGTACCTGTTTCATCTACCGGACCAGGAGTTGAACCGGTGGTGTCTACCGCAATACCTTTCACACGGGCAGCAGTACCTTCCGGGCATTGGCGGAGTGCTTCACGGATGCTGTTTTCCAAGCCTTCGAGATAGTCAAGGGGATGTTGCCGGTATTGCTGGGTGGCAGGATCACAGTATAACCCTTTCTGCCAGCGGGGATAGTAGTGCACTGCACTGCCGGCTTCCTGTCCTGTGTGTGTATTGACCACGAGCGATCGCACTGAATCGGTGCCAAAATCGACACCTATTACAAATGAATTTTCCATAACGTACGTTACTGGCATGCTGCTACGCGGGAGGCAGCAAACAGCAGCTTATTTAATGATGAATAATCGTTGCTTAACTTTATTGTCACATCGACAATTATAAAACAAGGCAAAAAAACGCTGATATGATTATCACCGGATTAACAGTGACCGTCATATCAGTAAGAGCCTTATTTCAGATTTCCCGGATCGGAAACAAAATTGAGGAAGGCGTGGAATTTCGCGCTGTACTTTCTTTTATCCAGCTTATAATAGAATGCTCCCCTTTTGGAAGTAGCCCTCTCTTTTTCTTTTTGTTTGACAAGCAAGCCGGTAGATAACACCTTTCTGCTAAAATTGCGTTTGTCGAAGCCGGCGTCATATACTGCTTCAAACAGTATCTGCAGCTGGGGAATTGTGAACCTTGTCGGCAGTAGTTCGAACAACAACGGGTGGATCGCCGCTTTGTAACGTAACCTTGCCTGGGCTTCGGTCACCATGTGCGCATGGTCAAAGATAAGTCTGGGGGCATCTTTGAGCGGGAACCACTCAGCCTTGTACTCATCAGTGATCTGCTGCTTGTATTGATTGATGTCGATCAGGGCAAAATAGGCTACAGATAGTGTTCTTTCCATCGGATCCCTGTTAGGGCCACCGAAAGCGGCTAACTGTTCCATGTATACCCCATCCAGTCCTGTTAGCTTTGTCAGCGTACGGGCCGCTGCGTGCTCGAGATCTTCATCAGGCTGTACGAAACCTCCCATCAGGCTCCATTTTCCCTTCTCCGGCTCAAAACCGCGCTTAATCAGCAACAGCTTGAGATCCTGTCCGTCAAAACCGAAAATAATACAGTCTACAGCTACCAGCATCCGGGTTTGCCGGGAATAACGTGTCATACTTTCCAGGAGTTTAATTCCGCTAATATAAATCACCGTCCTGATATTGCCAGCAAATAATACTTCAGACTGTTTATTTCCACACAATATAAAACTTTAAATGTCAATTCTACAATTATTTTTTAAGGGATTGTTCTTCCCCTGTCATAAAAAGCTATAGTCATCCTGCCAGTAACGGTTTCAGAGGAATGCCCCACGTGTCAGGGAAACACTATTAACGGGCATTTATTTCAAAAAGTATGGCCTGCCTGCGGGGGATAAAAACCAGGAAGCCTGTGCAGTAATAGTACGGCAGTGGTTATCTGTACCTGCCTGAAAGGGTATTTTCTGGAAGCCGGACCGGCTGTAACAGCTGTACCAGTCGGGCTGTCGTCGCTATTACCATCAACCGGATATGCCCGTTATTGCCTGGTGAACCAGCCCTGCCCTCATAAAAAAAGGCCCGGTCACTGACCAGGCCCTTTCAGATGAATGATATGCTACCGGCAAACCATACCCCCTGCCTACCTACCTGAATAACTCTTCCGGCCTGAGCGTGGTATAATCGGGCACAAAGGTGAGTATATTATCAAAGTCACTGAACTCCTCACGGGTATGCATAGTAGTCAGCACGACAGCCTTCATACCTGCGTTAGCGGCAGCCTCCACTCCTTTCGGCGCATCTTCAAACACGATGCAATCCGCAGGGGATATACCCAGTTCCTCCGCAGCCTTCAGAAACACTTCGGGGTTTGGCTTACTGGTGGCTACGTCATTCGCAGTAACAATACTTTTGAAATGATGACGGATATGTAAATTATCCAGTGCAAAGTCTACGTTGAAAGGAATCGCAGCGGTACCAATACCCATCAGGATACCAGCTTTATCGGCCACTTCCAGGAACTCCTGCAAGCCTGGTATCAGGCGTAAATGCGGCAGGTACGCCTGCTGATACCTGCGCTCCTTCTCCATCGATAATTCGTCCATCTCCGCCTCGGTAAAACGGTCCTTTCCGAATATACGGACCAGCAGCTCCTGGTTCTTACCATACATCTCCTTCTTTACCGCTGCCCGGGTCATACCTGCGCCCAGGTCATCATTCAGAATGTTAAACCAGCCCTCCAGATGATATTCCATATCATCGATCATTGTGCCGTTCATGTCGAAAATAAATGCCTTTTTCATATGCCTGTTTTACGATTTGCAGGTCCAAAACTAACAATTTAGCTGTAGAGTGGTCCGAAACAGGCTATTTACATTGTCAATCAATCACTTATGTTTCAATCCATCCCGTTACCAACAGGTCACCAAAAGGGCACCTCAATATCGAAGGGATATTGAAGTGCCCTTTTGGTGACCTGTTGGTGTTGCATTTATATGAAGAGGAAAGCGGAAATTGACAGATGACTGTCAACAGCATGTACGAGGCTATTGCGATGTGTTTTTTTGACAGATACGTAGAAGATAGCTAACGCGCGATTGCCGAAGGCCCGTTCTGCACACCGGGCTGTAATTTGCCAGCCTGATAACACCGGCTTAGCTAAAGAAGAAAAGTTTAGTTGCCAGCGAACTGCGGCTGGTCAGATATGATAACCCAATATAAAAAAAAGAGAAGGTCGAATGAGTTCGACCTCCGCCGATCTAGTTCACGTTATTGAATCGGCTACATGCGGCAAAAATTACTGGGAAATTGCATGCAGCGCGCAGAAACCTTATGATGATATATTGTATGCTGCTATACCACCAGGCACACACCTGGCTATCGCACAATATGCAAATTGCTCCGTTGGTACTGCAACTGACAGTTGTTATGTCTGAATAAATCTGATGAATGTATTGCCTGCGGATTAGTCTTCGATAACGGTGGAATAACCGGGTTCTCAATCTTGGCAAAGACATCTGCTAGTAACTGCAAGTTAAGTATAAATGTCAATTTTACAATTAAATTTTTCAATGTCTGAAAACACCTATCCGGAAAGGGAAAATGATGTGCAACTGGTGCTTGTTGTATTCACACTTATCCCCCTATCATAGCGAGACAGCTACCAGCTTATACTGCCACCTGCCCCTAAATAGCCATGACCCGGCCAGCAGATAAAGTAGACTTTTCAATATATTTGACCCCTATGCGGAACATTCTTAAAAACTATAGCAGCCTGCTCACCCTCCTCGGCGGTATCATTGCCGGCAGCATCCTCGGACTGATCTTTGGTAAACAGGTGGAAGTGATCAAGCCCATTGGCGATATCTTTCTTAACCTGCTCTTCACGGCGGTCATCCCCCTGGTATTTTTCGCCATCTCCTCTGCAATCGCTAACATCGACCCCGGACAAAAACTCGGACGCGTCATTTCGGTGATGAGCATGGTCTTTCTGGGCACTGTAGTGGTATCTGCATTTCTGACCATTGTTGCTGTATGGATATTCCCGCTGAAAGCGGTTGCGCCTGGTACTTTCCCGGCAGAAGACCAGCTGAAACCGGAAGGTTTCGGGCAACAGATTGTCAGGCTGCTGACCACGGGCGAGTTCTTTGAGCTGCTATCCCGCAAAAACATGCTCCCATTTATTATCTTCTCTGCCCTGACAGGATTTGCTGCACTCAAAGCCGGAGATGCCGGTAAAGCCTTCCGCAACTTCCTTCATTCGGGCAATGAAGTTATGAAGTCCCTGCTGGACATTATCATGGTACTGGGACCGGTTGGTCTCGGCGCTTACTTTGCCTACCAGGTAGGTACGCTGGGCCCTCAGCTATTCGGCACCTACGCCAGCTCGATGGCGGTGTACTATGGCTTCGGACTATTCTACTTCATCGTAATTTTCAGTGTATATGCTTTTCTGGCTGGTGGCGTTGCTGGTGTAAGGATCTATTGGAAAAATAACCTTATTCCCACTTTTACAGCGCTCGGCTCCTGCAGCAGCATTGCTACTATACCGGCTAATCTGACTGGTGCGCAGCGTATGGGTGTGCCGGAACATATCGGCAATGTGGTGGTACCATTAGGCGCATCCCTCCATAAGGATGGTTCCAGTATTTCCTCCATCATTAAAATAGGTGTTGTATTTGCCATGTTTAACCGTCCGCTGACAGGCGTCGATACAGTATTGCTGGCGCTGGGTGTTACCGTTATTGTAAGTATTGTGGAAGGGGGGATTCCTAACGGGGGGTATATAGGGGAGCTGCTGGTGATGTCTGTATATGGTTTTCCGATAGAAGCATTACCTGCTGTGATGGTAATTGGCACCCTGGTTGATCCCCTGGCTACCATTCTGAATGCCACCGGAGATACAGTAGCCGCCATGATGGTAACCAGGGTGATGAAGGGTAAGAACTGGCTTAAGGATCGAGCGGATCTTCAGGATCCTGCTGCCATGCCCGCAGGTCAGGCCTGATCACATTCTCTGTATTACTTCTTCGTTCCAGTCCGTTGTAAGGCAGATAGCCCAGTTCATTGATAAAACGGATGGCCATCTTTTCAATTGCCAGCGACTGAAACGAGTCTGATACGATCAGCATTGGTTTGGTAGATGGCATATTGAAGAGATATGTCAGCCTTACCGCATTCCTGATATTGGTGGTAGTATGTCTGGCATGTGGCTCAATGATGACAGCACTATCAGGCACGCCCAGTTTACCGACCAGGTATTTCTTCATTTCGATAGCTTCGCAGAACGGTGTCTTGTACGGGTGTACATGTCCGCCGGAAACGATAATAAAAGGCGCTAACCGCTGTTTGTACTGTTCTGCTGCCAGTCCGCAACGGTAGGCACCCATGCTGTCTATTGACCGGCCGGGCTTACCCGGACCGCTTCCTGGTACCAGTATCGCGCTGTATTTATATGCATTCCAGTATATTCTTCTCGACTTGGCGAATGGGGCTGCATTGTTGCCTTTATACAAAGGCTCATAGCGCACTGCCTCATCCCTGCCATTGATTTCCAGTGCTTTCAGCGCACTTAGCAGGGGCTGTTTGAAGAAGGTGTTGCCAGCACCTACCGCAAGGACCTGCTGCGTTGCAGTTTTCACGCGTTGTACAAAAACCGGGTCTGTAGGGCGGAAAGAGATAGAATCAATTTTCGGGTAGCGGGGCGGTTTGCCGGCCAGGTATACTTTGAAAATATGGTTCATGCCGGTGGCTACGTCTTCCCATGCTTTCCGGATGAAGGTAGTGTCTGCATCATTGTTGTAGACAGGGTACCGGGATTCAATTTTGAGGCGTTCTACCAACGCGGCAAGGCCATTGTCAGACATCGCCAGTTTTTTCAGTTCATCGCTTGTTTCGCGGATCTCGGCTTCTGTCCAGCGCAGCGCTTCGCTGATACAGGCGGCGTCGGCGCATTGGCTGTAGGCGTTAGTCAGGCGGAGCTGCCGTTCACGGGCGATCGCGTTCAACGTTGTGTTTTTAACAATCAGGTCATGTGCAGGGCCTTTTCTTTCCAGGATGTACAGCAGAAAGAAAGACTTCCTGACCTGCAATTGTTGTGTGGCGGAGTAGGCAGGTCCCACTGCCCTTGTAGCCGTTGTTTTGGCCTTCGGTTTTGCTTTTGTTGTTTTTTTCTTCCTTGTCTGCCCATATCCGGTCAATGTCATGAACGACAGCAACAGGCATAGACCGATGTTTAATGCTGATCTCATATCTTACATACAGGCGTGTTGGCTACGCCCTTCTTTTGATTACTGTATCTGTTTCCCATTCTTCCAGATGCCGCTGATACTTTGTGTCGCCCTGACATCCAGTTGCGGATCTGCATCCAGCAGCATAAAATCCGCTTTTTTGCCAGGCTGCAATGCGCCTGTTTGTTTATCTATTCCTAACAGCACTGCACCCTGATGGGTAGCATAGCTGATGGCCTTCAGCACAGGAATGCCTGCTTCTGTCATCAGTTGCAGTTCCCGGTGTTCAGAAAAGCCCTGTGCGCGTACCGGCTGCGCGCCGGAATCGGTACCCATGGCAATAACGACGCCTGCACTATCCAGCTTCTGCAGGTTTCTTTTAGCCATAGCAAAGGCCTTGATCTTACGATCTTTTTCTTTGTCGTCTTGCTGTTGTTTGCGGTAGGTATCACTGTTCAGCAGGTCCCATACGCCCGGTTCGAGCGAGCGCATAAAAAAAGGATCGGTGAACCATCCGGGGTTACTTGCGCCATAGGATAAGCCAAATTCTTCTATACAAAGCGTAGGAATATAGCAGACATTTTTCTGCTTCATTGCATGAATGAGTGCATCGTCCACTTCCTGGTCACGTATGCTGTGTGCCAGTACATCTATACCGGCGTCCACCAGCTGACGGGCATCTTCCAGGTAGTAAACGTGTGCGGCTACTTTGATATTGTGGAGGTGTGCTTCTGCTATGATCACCCTGTAAATCTCAGGCAGCATACGGGGCGAGCCGTCTACCCATATTTTAACAAAGTCAGGTTTGAGTGTAACAAGGTTTCTCATCTGCTGGAGGGCTTCATCAGCACTGCCGGGCCGCAGAATACTGGGGCCGAAGGCAACAGGCGGTACCCCACGGGGTGCGCCAAAGCCGAAACCCGCGGTGTAATAGGAAGCGCCACCCAGCATCTCTGCCCGGGAAGCGTCACGCAGAAGGAAACCGTTAGGCTGGTCGGTACCCAGGCTTAATACGGTACCTACACCGTATTGGAGGTATTGGACAAGCTGGCGGGATACATTATCAGGGGTGAAATGCTGTGCACCGATAGAAGTGCCTTTCAGCAAACCGACATGGCAGTGTGCATCTACCATCAGCGGCATGATCGTCTTACCGCTACCGTTAATTTCCTCCGTGCCCTTAATGGGATAGTTGGTGCCGGCGGGCAGTATGGCAGCGATGGTATCGTCTTTGATTACCAGACTGACATGGGAACGGGCTTCTCCCCCGCTCCCGTCAATCAAAGTAACATCTTGTATTATGTAAGAAGTTTGCTGTTGCGCGTTGGTACACAAAGATATAGCGGACAGGCAAACACTGAAAATTACCAGTTTAAGCATAGTTAACAATTTGCAATTCTGGATCACCAGAAACTGCAAACTACGAAACTATATACTTAAAACAGGGACGGCCGCCTGCTGAATTTTATGAAAGGCAAGATCAAGGTCTGAAAGGAGGTCTTCAGGTTCTTCCAGGCCAACGGACAAACGGATCAGGCTATCCGCTACACCGGCGGCTCTGCGGGTTTCATCAGGGATGGATTTGTGGGTCATGCCGGCAGGATGACATAACAAACTCTTAATACCGCCAAGGCTTTCTGCAAGCTTGAAATACTGCGTCGCCGTTACGAAGGCCAGCGCCGCCGCTTCCGTATCATCTTTCAAGGTAAAGGATACGATACCGCCAAATCCTTTTGATTGCTGCCTGGCAATTTCATGTCCCGGATGTGAAGGTAGACCCGGATAAAAGACTTTATCCACCAAAGGATGAGCGGCAAGGTGTTCTGCTACCCGCTGTGCATTACTACAGTGCTGTCTGACACGCAGGTGCAGCGTTTCTATACCACGGATCAGCAAAAAGCTGTCAAATGGCGACAGGATAGCGCCGCAGGCATTCTGGTAAAACTTGATTTCCGCACCCAGTTCCGGCGTTTTTGTGACTACCACACCGGCAATCAGGTCACTGTGGCCGCCCAGGTATTTGGTAGCGCTATGAATAACAATGTCTGCACCTAGTGTCAAAGGCTGCTGTAGTACGGGAGAAGCGAAGGTATTGTCTACACAGAAGAGGCATTTGCTGGCCTGGGCTATTTTAGCAATAGCAGCAATATTGGATATTTTCAGTGTTGGATTGGTCGGCGTTTCCAGCCATATCAGTTTCGTTTTGGGCGTAATGGCATTGAAGATAGCCTGTTCATCAGAAGTATCGACATAGGTGACTTTAATACCGAACTTCTGGTAGACTTTGTTAAACAACCTGAAGGCCCCTCCGTAGATATCGTCTACCGCAACAATTTCGTCACCGTACTGTAGTAGTTTAAGAATGGCGTCAATAGCGGCTAATCCGCTGGAAAAGGCTGCACCGGTTGCGCCGGCTTCGAGTTGTGCAACGATCTTTTCGAGCGTTTCACGAGTTGGGTTATTAGTGCGGGCATAGTCATAGCCCTTGTTAACGCCGGGTGCTTCCTGCACGAAAGTAGAGGTCTGGTAAATGGGTACTGCGATAGCGCCTGTGTGAGGATCTACGGGAATGGAATGGATTAATTCTGTGATTGTGCTCATCTCTTTGTGTTTTAGAGTTTGATGAAAATTGTTGATTAAACAGGTCCTTGTCAGGAGACTTATCAGAGATGGCAGATAGTAAACAGGAAGGTCTTAAAAACAAAAAAACTCACCTGGTAGCCAGGTGAGTTGAAGTATATTTTGATAAAATATCGATCAAACCTACTGACTTATCTTTCCCATTGTATGGGATGGATGTAGCACCTTTCCGGTTTGGTGGTTCCGGATGGTTGCTAAGGCTTCGCAGGGCCATTTCCCTCTGCCTTTCTTGATAAGAAACTTAAAGAACTGGTGCAAATATAGGAACGGAAAAATGAATGCACCAAATTTTTTTTAGGACTGCATACTTTTAATCGTTGCGGTAATACCGTCCTGGTAGGAAGTTGGCGTAAAATTAAAATGCTTTTCAAACTTAGTACTGTCGAAGATATAAGGGTGTGTAGTCTGATATCGCATTTCGTACAGTTCAGACACAGTAGTATCGAAAAAACCGGCCATTTTGATCATGAAGCTACCGAGTTTGATATATCTGGGCCGCGTACGTAGGGCTGCCGCCACCATCTCGATATACTCTTTCCCGTTAGGAGCCGGATTGGTAGTTGGCAGGTGCCAGACCTGGTTATAGGAGGAAGGATCTGATGCCAGCATGAATAAGGCTTTGGCAGCGTCGGGTGTGTAGGTAAAGCTATGCGTAACAAGATCACTACCCAGCCAGTTGGCAGTTTTGCCTTTAGCAAGTTTATCGATGACCATCATGTTCAGCACACCGGTGGCACTGGCTCCGGGGCCGTAGAAATCGGCAGCTCTTGCAATGGCCGCCGTTAGCCGGCCTTCTTTTACCCTGTCCATGATCTTTCCTGCTACCAGTGCCCGGATCTCTCCCTTTTTACTACAGGGGTTGTGGGGCGTTTCCTCTGTCATTTTACCATTGACCAGGCCATACATATAGACATTGTCGAAAAAGATCAGCGGGATGCCCCCTTCGCTACAGGCATGAATGACATTCTGTATAATTTTGGGCCATGCCTCCTGCCAGACCTTGTGGTCGTAAGTCAGCCCAGCGCAAAGAAAAACGACAGACGAGCCGCTGATGGCCCTCCGTGTCTGTAACGGATCGGTGATATCTGCCGCTACTACATCTGTTACGCCAGGGGAAGGCTTGGCTCGCCTGCTGACAAGCCGGACCTGTTTACCATTTGCCAGTAATACTGATGTTAACTCCCTCGCAATAATTCCTCCTGCTCCTAAAATTGTGTAAATTCCTGATTGTGAAAGGCTTGACGCAGTGCTAACCATAGGGTGATCATTATTTTTATAAGATAGTGACGTAAAACTATTGAATTTATTTTATTTTATGAACAGTGTTTATTAAATTTGCATTGTAAAGGATTTAATATGGGTATAAGTGATCGTAAAGAGCGGGAGAAGCTGGAGATGCGTAAGCGCATCATCAGCGCTGCGATGGAAATGTTTATTCATGATGGTTTTGAGAAGACATCGATCAGGAATATAGCGGAAAAGATTGAGTATAGTCCGGCTACAATATACCTGTACTATAAAGACAAGGATGAACTGCTATATGAAGTGCAAGGCGTTGCGTTTGCCCAGCTGCTGGACGCTTTCATGAACGATGTAGAAGGAACGACTCCGATCGAAAGACTGGAAGGACTGATGCGTACTTATGTAAATTTTGGATTCAAGCATCCGGACTTATATGACCTGATGTTTATTATGCGCTCTCCTATGAGGGCTGTGGACGATGAGTGGCCTAACTGTGACGAGGCATTCAGGTTTCTTATCAGCACAGTAGAACCCTGTATGGAGCTTTTGCGGTTCAGCAATATCAGTACAGCTGCGTTGTCACTGTGGACGTTCACGCACGGACTGGTATCGCTGCATATCCGGGACAGGATTATGATCCTAGGGATGGATGAAGAGCAGACAAGGGCGCTGGTCAATGCTGCTGTAGATGAGTATCTGCAAATGATTAAAAAATAAGGCTCACTTCGGATATTGCTAACTAAGTGTAAATGATCTATGCTGCATTGACCTGTAGCAGGGTAGAATATTAAATTCTCAACAGACACGAATAGTGTCTTTTTTTATCGTCGATTACTAAACACTGTTCATTATGTCAACTACTATCATGAAACGAAAAACGTTCATAATAATAATGGCTCTCATAGGGGTACGTGCGTCGGAGGCATCCGGGCAGCGTAAAGTGCTGGATGGCTATATCGAAAGTGCGTTTGCGCAGAACCAGGGATTAAAGCAGCAGCATTTTCAGCTGGAGAAATCTATGTACGCCTTGCAGGAAGCTAAAAGCCTGTTTTTTCCGCAGGTAGGTCTGGGCGGTAGTTACACCCGTGCAGGCGGCGGCCGTACTATTGACATTCCAATTGGCGACATGCTGAACCCAGTGTACACTACGCTGAACCAGCTAACCAACAGCCAGAAATTCCCGCAGCTGGAAAATCAGTCTGAGTTGCTTAATCCGGATAACTTCTACGATGTACGCCTGCGTACATCCCTCCCACTGATTAATACGGAGATCTGGTATGCGCAGCAGATCCGCCGGGAAAGCATCAGCATGCAGCAGGCTGCCGTCAATGTATATAAGCGCAGACTGGTCAAAGACATTAAGACAGCCTATTATCAGTATTACCAGGCAGGGAAAGCGGTGGACATCTTTCATACTGCCCGATTACAGGCGCAGGAGAATATACGGGTGAACACCAGCTTCCTGGCCAATGGCGTTACGAACAGCACGGCTCTGACCCGCGCCAAAGCAGAGCTGCAGAAAATGGAGGCGTCTATTACTGAAGCAGAGAACAAACAGCGCAACGCAGGCGCTTATTTTAACTTCCTGCTGAACCGCGACCTGCAGGCAGATATTGTGATAGACAGCAGCATTTTCCTGCCGGAAGAAATCAGCGCATTATCCACAGATCCAGGCAATACCCGGGAAGAGTTACTGCAGCTTTCTCAGCAACAGAAAATTGCAGACCTCTCCTACCGTCAGTCAAAGGCTTACCTGGTACCAAAGCTCAGCACTTTCCTGGACCTGGGGTCACAGGGATTTAACTGGAAGGTCGATAACAGGTCGCGGTATTACCTATGGGGCGTGAATCTGCAATGGGATCTGTTTGCCGCCGGACAAAGAAAGTACAAAGCGCAGCAGGCGGCCATTGACGTCAGTAACCTGCAGGCAGCGTATAACCAGACCAGTTTGTCGTTTGAGCTGGAACAAAAGACCGCTGAAAATAACTACCGGACGGCAATCGCCAGTTTCAACAGCGCACGTGAACAACTACGATTGTCAGAGAAGTATTACACTGACCAGGCCAAAGTCTATAAAGCCGGACAGCTGTTATATATCGAACTGCTGGACGCGCAGAACCAGCTGACGAGCGCACGGTTGCAGGTGTCAGTTGCCTACGCCGCTGTACAAACAGCTATTGCTGATATTGAACGTACGAAAGCCACTTATAAACTTTAAACAAACCTCTTAAAAATATTGCACCATGAAACCAACATTTTCCAACTTACTACTGGCATCCTTCTCCGGCCTGATTATATCCTGCGGAGCGCCCAGCGCCGCTGAAAACACTTTGGATACCAAGTCAGCCGATATTCCCGTGAAACTGTTACCATTGAATGGACAGCTGAATGCGCATCCTGCTATCGCCGTCTCCGGACAGTTCACCACTGACGACGAAGTACTGCTTTCCTTCAAAACCGGTGGTATTATACAGCGTATGCTGGTAAAAGAGGGAGATGCGGTTAAACAGGGACAGTTGCTCGCCATATTGAATCCAGTAGAGATCAATGCCCAGGTACAACAGGCACAGTTAGGACTTGAAAAAGCCCAGCGGGACTACCAGCGGGTAGATAATCTGTATAAGGACAGCGTTGCTACACTGGAACAGTTGCAGAATGCGAAAACAGCGTTGGATATGGCCGGCGAACAACATAAGACTGCACAGTTCAACCTTGTTCACTCCAGGATCACCGCCACTGCCAACGGCTATGTATTACGTAAGCTGGCCAGTGAAGGACAACTTGTACAACCTGGCACACCTGTGCTGGAAACTAACGGCGCACAGTCCGGCAACTGGCTGCTACGCGTCAAGGTAAGTAACCGAGAGTGGGCCGCCATCAATGTACAGGATAAAGCGAGTGTCGAAGTGGAAGCTGTTCCCGGTAAAACATTCCATGGGCACGTATCCCGCAAATCCGAAGGTGTACAGCCCCAAAGCGGATCATTTACCGCAGACATTACGCTGACTGGAGAGAAGCCGGCAGCCATTGCGTTCGGCATGTTTGGGAAAGCGGTTATTACTCCGGTAACAGTCACCTCTACAGCGGCGAACGGTCCGTGGGCAATTCCCTATGATGCTTTGCTGGAAGGCGATGGAAATACCGGCTATGTATTTATCACCAACGATAGTAAAACAGCGCATAGGATACCTGTTACCATTGCCGGGATGGAGTCGGATAAAGTCATCATCAGCAATGGTCTGCAACAGGCAGCAGCGCTTATTATTTCGGGCAGCGCCTATCTTACAGAAGGCAGCACCATCACCGTAAAATAATGTTCTCACCGCACAGGTAATGTTCTTAAAATTATCAGCACTATGAAAATTTCATCTTATGCGGTAAAGAACTACCAGTTCACACTGGTCATCTTTATCATGATCATCGTACTAGGATTGACGACTATTCTATCCATGCCGCGGTCTGAAGACCCGGAAGTCAAATCACCGATGTTCAGCGTTGTAGTAGTATATCCGGGTACCAGTCCGAAAGATATGGAAAACCTGGTAGTCGATCCGCTGGAGAAAGAGCTCTCTTCCCAGGAAAATATCAAACGCGTACGTACCAATATTGGTGATGGACTGGCTGTAATACGCGTGGAATATAAGTATAACAGCAATGTAGACGATAAGTACCAGGAGGTGCTACGGGTAGTAAATGGCAAGCGCGGTGAATTGCCCGACAATATCAGTCTGGATGTGCTGCGCGTCCAGCCCAGCGACGTGAATATCATGCAGATCGCCCTGGTGTCTGAAACCGCGCCGAAAGACAAACTGCAGTACTACGCGGAGAAACTACAGGACGAACTGGAGAGGATCAAAGCACTGAAGAACGTAGAGATACATGGTATTCCAGGCAGACAGGTCAGGATTGAGCTGAACCTGGAAAAGATAGCGCAACTGGGACTGCCCGCACATAAAGTAATATCCAGCATTCAGAATGAGATGGCTAATATTCCCGGGGGCAGCGTTAATGCAGGTAACCGTAGCTACAATATCAAAAGCAGCGGTAGTTATCAGCAGCTGGATGAAATAAAAAACACCGTCGTATTCAACAGCCAGGGTAAGAACATCTTTCTGAAAGATGTATCTAACATCTACTACGGCTTTGCCGACGAGCAACATGAAACAAGGCTGAACGGCCGCCGTTGTGCTTTTATAGTTGCCGCACAGAAAGAAGGGGAAAACATCAGTGAGACAAGGAAACTGTATGTGCCCGTGCTGGCCGCATTCAGGAAAACACTGCCGTCCAACATCGATATGATCCAGCATTTTGATCAGGCAGAAAATGTGAACAGGCGTCTCGGCGGACTAGGAAAAGACTTTATCATTGCTATACTGCTGGTGGCAGTAACATTGCTGCCGCTTGGGTTTCGCCCGGCACTGATTGTGATGATCTCTATCCCACTATCACTTGCCATTGGCGTTATATTGCTGAACGTGTTTGGCTATAACCTGAATCAGCTAAGTATTGTGGGACTGGTAGTAGCCCTTGGCCTGCTTGTGGATGACAGCATTGTAGTAGTAGAGAATATTGAGCGCTGGATGCTGGAAGGGCATGGACGGTTGGAAGCAACGTTGAAAGCAACCAAACAGATCGGGCAGGCAGTAGTTGGTTGTACCGCAGCATTGGTGATTGCCTTTATGCCATTAGTATTTTTGCCGGAAGGCGCAGGTGACTTCATCCGTGGATTACCTATGGCAGTAGTGTTGAGCGTATTTGCCTCCATGCTGGTATCACTGACTATCATCCCGTTCCTGTCCAGCAAACTACTGTCAGAGCATACCGGTCACCCGGACGGCAACATCTTTATGCGTACATTAAAGAAACTGATTCATGGCAGTTATTCCCGCCTGCTGGACAAAGCGTTGAACAGGCCTGTGCTTACGATCATTTTTACCGTACTGATATTTGGCGCATCCCTGTTCCTGTTTGGTGTAGTAGGTTTCAGCTTATTTCCCGCATCAGAAAAACCACAGTTTCTGATCAATATTACTACTCCGCCGCAATCCAGCCTGGACTATACCAAAGGAATTGCCAGGCAGGTAGAGCAGGAACTACAGCATGAAAAGTCGATTAAATACTTTGCCACCAATGTAGGGAAAGGTAATCCCCGTATCTATTATAACGTTGTACAGGAAAACGAAAGGTCAGACTACGCCCAGATATTCATTCAGCTGGATGAACATTCCAGCCCGGATGACAAGCTGAAACTGATTGATAAACTACGTAAGCGCTGGACGCCATACCCGGGTGCGAAGGTAGAGGTGATGAACTTTGAACAGGGGCCTCCAGCGCCAGCGGCAGTAGAAGTAAGACTGTTTGGCGATAACCTGGATATCCTCCGCCATCTGGCAACGAGCGTAGAGAACATGTTGCAGCAGGTGCCCGGCGCTATATATGTCAACAACCCGGTAAAGCTGTTAAAAACAGACATCCGGATAGATATTAATAAGGAAAAAGCGCAGCTGCTAGGTATTCCGAGTATTAATATCGACCGAACCGTACGTCTTGCAGTGGCAGGACTTGACCTGGGGCATTATGCCGACAAAAATGACAATGATTATGATGTACTCCTGACCAGAAACAAGGATGGGCGTCCAACCATGGAAGTGTTCAATAATCTGTATGTCAACAACCAGGATGATAAGCCCTATCCATTGTCGGAAGTGGCGAGTCTGAAAATGGAAGCATCGCCCCTGAATATCAATCACCAGGAGAAGAGACGAGTGGTATCAGTAACAGCATCCGTGAAGGATGGCTTCCTGGCAGACCGTGTAATTAACAGCACTATTGCAAAGATGGATGCTTTTAAGTTGCCGGCAGGGTATAGTTATGAGATGGGCGGTGAAGTAGAGGCAAGGCAGGATTCCTTCGGAGGTTTTATGAGTATCATTATTGTAACGATCTTCCTGTTTGTAGCTGTACTGGTGCTGGAATTTAAGACCTTCAAGAGTACATTGATCGTACTGTCAGTGATTCCATTGGGAATAGTGGGTGCCGCGATAGCATTATGGGTAACAGGCAATTCGCTGTCATTTGTCGCGATTATAGGTATGATAGCCCTGGCGGGGATTGAAGTGAAAAACACTATTCTATTAGTGGACTTTACGAATCAGCTGAGAGAGGAAGGCCGGAACCTGGAGGACGCTATCAGAGAGGCCGGCGAGATCAGATTCCTGCCGATAGTACTGACTTCATTGACAGCTATCGGAGGACTGATGCCGATTGCGCTATCAACGAACCCGCTGATAGCGCCGCTGGCTATTGTGTTAATAGGAGGACTGATCAGCTCTACTTTGTTGTCAAGGATTGTGACGCCGGTTGTGTACAAACTGATGCCGCCGAGGACCGGCAAGTAGCAGCAGGCATATTACTAATGTGAACGGCGCTTCGGGATGAAGCGCCGTTACTTTATTTTTTGATTGTTTCCATCCACGAAGCAGCCATGAGCGACGCACCCGGAATAGCCGGATGTACCCCATCGCCTGTCCAGTAGGAACCAGGGGCGGTTTTCTGCGCCTTATCATAGATAGCCTGGTAAGGGATGAAAGCAGCATCATATTTCAGTGCAATCTCACGGGCAGCTACACGGTACTCGTTAAATTCCGGGAACCACTTATCATCAACCGCCTTTACGCCGTTTACGGCAAAGGGTTCACCGATGATGAGCTGTACATCGGGAAGCGCCTGTTTAGTACGGTCAAGCAGTTTGGTAAAGTCATCACGGTAGGTTTTGATGGTACCGTTATAGTTGCCATTTAGCTTATGCCAGAAGTCATTTACACCGATAAGGATACTGAGCACGTCAGGTTTTAACTGGAGGCAGTCCGCATCCCATCTTTCGGCCAGCTGGTATACTTTATTACCGCTAATACCCTTGTTATAGATCCTGAGGTTCTTGTCCGGAAACTCTCTTAGCAGGGCGGCGGCGGCCAGGTAGGCATAGCCATTACCGAGTGCGCCCGGGTTGTTGGCTTCACTCTGATCACGTTTACGGCCAGCATCAGTAATGGAATCTCCCTGGAACAGGATGACAGCATCCTTCTTCAGCGTCACCTTTTTGGCACGGGCAGTATTTTCAGCCGGAGTTACAGCAGCAGATACAATATTAGGAAGACTGAGGGCGGCAAGGCTACCCAGTGACACGTTCCGGATAAAATTCCTCCGGTTGGAGTTTGATTGTTGTTCCATGGAATTATGATAGTTAAGTATGCACTTAGTGGCTGGTTATACCACGGTAATGGCGAAACCTGTTAGGACTAAAGCTAATAAATAATAATTATAAAAATAAATATGCCGCCCAGGAATGAGCGGCATGTAGTTATCTATCCTATGAAAACCTGTGTTTAAAAATTCTTCGCAGATACCTGGTATACCAACACATAATCAGCATACACCGGTCGCGAAACCATCTGTGGCTTTATTATGGATATGGATATGTTATCGTTTATAATGATTTAAAGATTTCTTGTGTAAATATGTGCAAATGTTACGCGCGATTTCGTAAATTTCGGAGCCTGTTCCGGAAAATGAGTAAGGACACACATATTTCTAGGTGATAACACTTATTTTCAGAAAAGGCAGCAGACTTGGCTATACAATGCCCCAATATTTGACGCATATTTACGTGCAGCCGTGATTCAGGCTGTCTATGCCCACCATTCCGAGAAAGACCTTACTGTAAAAATGTTACCCCTGCCCGGCCCGTAATACATTGCGACGAGCCTGACAGGAAGTGAATTGTTCACCGATCAATAAAAACAACCTTATTGATCACAAAAACTATATAAGGGACCTATAACTATGCTGAGACATTTTTTTAATCCTGCCAATTTTAGCAGCAGATATACGTTTAAAGAGAAAATGCTGAGCAAATGTCTGGCAAAAAACAGCCACAGAAACGACACAACTAACGGGGACGAACAAACTACCTCAAATTAAGTTAGCCAATGAAAGAGTCAAATTACAGCGTACTGGTTATTGAAGAAGATGCTGCTTTAATAAGGAAGATTCACCAGTTATTAACCCTGCATCATTACGAAGTATATACATCCAGCACAGCTGAGGAAGGTATTTACATCAGCCGTCAGTATCAGCCCGACATTATTGTATGCGGCGTAAAGCTACGTGGCGGAAGCGGTTTTCATTTCCTGATGGAATTAAGAAACGATACATCTCTGCAACACATTCCTTTTATCTTCATCTCCGGAAAGGAGAATAAAGAAGATATGCGCATGGGTATGAATCTTGGGGCAGATGACTTTCTCTGCAGGCCTTTTAAGAGTAAAGAACTGCTGATGAGCATCCGGTCCAGGCTGACGCGTTTTACCATCTTTAACGTGCAGGAAAGACAAAAACACACGACGATCATATCTGCGCCGGCTATTCCGCAGGAAGCACACCATAAGCTGAGCAAAACAGAGTTCCGTGTAATGCAGATGATTGCCGAAGGAATGAGCACCAAAGAGATTGCGCAGGCACTTAATATCAGTATAAAAACAGTAGAAAATCACAGACACAACATCTCCAAGAAATTAAACCTGACAGGTCATAATTCACTGATCAAATATGCCATAAAAAACCTTACGCAGCAATATAAAATATTGTCTTAAGTTTGGCTCTGGGAAAGGGTTTCCCTCTATAAGCCAGGTATATATGATTCACGAAAATCTATTGTTGATTTTATCGCTTTTGTTGGTTGTTTTCATGTTAATGATGCTTGGACAACGACTAAAAGTGTCTTATCCGATATTTCTGGTCCTCGGCGGACTGGTTATTGGGTTCATTCCAGGAGTGCCACGTATTACAATGGAACCGGAACTGGTGTTTCTGGTATTCCTGCCACCACTGCTTTTTGAAGCAGCATGGTATACCTCCTGGCATAACTTCTGGAAATGGAAACGTCCGATTGCCTTACTGGCCTTTGGACTGGTATTGTTCACATCAGGTATAGTTGCCTATGTGTCTGAGGCGATGATACCAGGGTTTACACTGGCCATGGGCTTCCTGCTTGGCGGTATTATTTCGCCCCCGGACGCGGTAGCAGCTACCGCTGTCCTGAAAAATGTCAAACTCCCTAAACGAGCCATCTATATACTGGAGGGTGAGAGTCTTGTTAATGATGCGTCGAGCCTTATTATTTTCCGGTTTGCATTAGTGGCAATAGTATCAGGCACATTCTCACTGCATGAAGCGACTACACAGTTCTTCCTGGTCACGGTGATGGGTATTGTAACAGGTTTAGCTATTGGCCATGTTTTCTATGCTATCCTGCGCTGGTTGCCAACAACGCCGAGTATTTCGACTTCATTTACATTTATGGCTCCCTATTTTATGTACCTGGGAGCGGAATACTTCCATTTTTCAGGCGTTATGGCGGTAGTAAGCGGAGGGCTGTTCCTCTCCTTCCGATCTCACGAGATACTTAACTATAATGCGCGTATGCAGGCGGTCAGTGTATGGAAAACGGTGGCATTTATACTGAACGGCATTGTATTCATCCTGATTGGGCTGGAATTACCGGAGATTATAGATGGTTTGGGAGATTATTCCTTGGGAGAAGCTATCCGTTATGGTATTGTGATCAGTCTACTAGCTATTGTCATCCGTGTATTATGGATGTATCCGGCTACTTATATCCCTCGTCTTCTGTTTAAGTCTGTACGTACCAAAGAGAACCGTCCGGGATGGAAAGGACCGCTGGTCATTGCACTGGCAGGAATGCGTGGTGTAGTGTCATTGGCTTCAGCGTTATCCATTCCGCTGGCTTTAGATAATGGATCCAGCTTCCCGCACCGTAATCTCATATTGTTTATCACCTTTGTGGTCATATTTGTTACCCTTGTAATACAGGGACTGTTACTCCCGGTGATCACCCGCTGGCTGAAGCTGAAGGAGATAGATAATATAGTACCTGAAGTGGAGCAGGAAACAGGCATCCGGCTGCATCTGATGAAAGTAGCACATGCGCAGTTGCAGGAATCGTACGGGAAAGAGATTGAAGAAAATGAGCTGGTAGCGAATCTGCAGCACCAGTTGCAGAGTGGCATTGCCTTGTCAACGACCCAGCTGGCATCACTGGAGTGCGACGAGACCGAACAACATGAGATTGAACGCTATCATAGTATACGCCGGCATCTGATAGGTTTGCAGCGGAAGGAACTATTCAGATTAAAAAAGGAGCATCTCTTTGACGATGAGATACTCCGTAAGCAGGAAGGTCTGTTAGATCTTGAAGAAGCGGAAATAAGCGGCAGGAGCAGGCACTAACTGCCGTTTATTTCAGGTGTAGAACACCATTGGCGTCATAAGAGTGTTTTATTGATGCGATCAGATCCAGTGTTTCCAGGAAATAATCAAGCTTTTGTAGTTTTTCAAGTCCTCCGGTAAATTTCTTTCCGGCCAGTTCTTTATTATCAAATACCACCTTTACGCCATACCAGCGATCAATTACACTGGCAATTTCTGACAGCGAGGTATTATGGAAGACGTATACGCCTTTCATCCAGGCCAATACTTCACTGTCATCGAACGTAGCAACCTTATACCCCTTGTCGGAGCTGTATACAGCTTCCTCTCCAGGTTTAAGTTTTACCTCGTCGCCTGCTGCCCTGCTGATAACTGCGCCACTGACCAGGGATGTCCGGGTCAGACCGTCTGTATAGGCATTGACATTGAAGCTGGTACCCAGGACCTGTATATCTGTTTTCGCAGTATGTACGATGAATGGTTTTGCATCGTTCCTGGTTACTTGAAAATAGCCTTCCCCATCCAGGTATACTTCACGCTTGTCGCCGGTAAAGCTGAAGGGAAAACGGAGGCGTGAGGTAGCGTTCAGCCATACCTCGGTACCATCAGATAGTACCAGTTTATAGTCCATTTTAGGGGGCACAGTAAGCGTATTATAGCCAGTACCCATTGCGCTACCCCCTGAGTATTGCAGTTTCTTAGCGCCGGCGCTGAGCTTTACATCGCCTGCCTTGATATCCTGCCCCGCCTGATTATAGGGTAAGTCAATGGTTTCACCACCGGCCAGTTGCAATTGTAAACCGGCTTTAAGTGCCGCAGGTTTCTTAGTTGGCGGCACGGCCGCCAGCTGTTGGCTACGATGAGTGGATTTCCATATCAGGCTGATACCTGTCAGGGCGACCGTTGCTACAGCAGCGGCAAACAGCCATTGACGGATGCTACGTATATTGGTATTTTTAACAGAGAGTTCTTGTCTTACGCTGGTCCAGGCATTTGTTACGTCTATTTGCTGCCAGAACTTTTCCTCACCGGGCAGGGAGAAACTGTGTTTTAATGCCCTCCACATGAGTTCAACATCCTCATGACCATTTATCAGCCCGGATACATATTGATCATCTGATTCGTTGATGGTACCATTACGCTTCTGCAGCAGCAACTGGTATATGTGTTCATGATTTTCACTCATCTTGTTTACTGTTCTTTTTGTGGTGGATGGCTCCGCACGTGGAATAGGTAGACAGCAATCTGCAATCTATTGCATGAAGCTACGCACATCTGCTCATTAAAACTGTTAATTACCGGTTAATGCATTTGCTAACAATTTGTTATAGAGATAGCAGGATAGTATATAAGTAAACGATTGAGTAACGTGTAGTTAGGGGCTGGAGCTGGGTTAGGTTAAAACAAGACCGGCTGTATTGCGTGTGCAATACAGCCGGTCGGCGTCATATCAGTGTATGACTAGTACTTTGAGTCCGGACGGTTAGCCGGTGCTTTACCGAAATCGTAGGCAGGCTTATTGCCCATAGTGATTTTCAGTGTACCACCTTTTACAATATCCGCATGACGGATATAGCTATTGTTATATGGTTTGCCGTTCAGTGTTACCTGCTGGATATAGATGTTCTCAGGGCTGTTATTGATGCTTTCTACAGTGAAAGTCTTACCGCCCTGCAATTTCATGGTTGCCTTTTCAAACAGCGGACTACCAAATACATACATACCTTTCGCAGGATTTACCGGGTAGAAGCCGAGGGAGGAGAATATGTACCAGGAAGACATAGCACCTACGTCCTCGTTACCAGCCAGTCCTTCAGGCGTAGTGGTATAGAAGTCTTTCATTACCTGTCTCACCTTCTCAGCAGTTTTCCATTGGTTGCCTGCGTAAGCGTACATATAAGTTACGTGGTGGCTAGGTTCGTTACCATGGGCGTACATGCCAATCAGGCCAGAGATGTCATTGGAAGCTTCTGCACCCATATCGCCACTGGCTACAAACAGACTGTCTAATTTCTTGGTGAAAGCGTCATCTCCACCCATCAGGCTGATCAGACCTTCAACATCCTGAGGTACCAGCCAGGTATACTGCCAGCCATTACCTTCTGTGAAATCACCTTTCTCGTGGATAGAGTGGAAAGGATCGTAAGGTGTTTTGAAGCTGCCATCATCCATTCTCGGACGAACGAATTTAATGGTACTGTCAAAATAGTTTTTATAGTAACCCGCACGCTTGGAGAAATAAGCAAAGTCTTCAGTCTTGCCCAGTTTCTTAGCTACAGCGGCTATACACCAGTCGTCGATAGCATATTCCATTGCCTTGGATACAGATTCGTATTCTTTGTCAGCAGGAATATAGCCTTTCGCTTTGATATCTTTCATACCCAGATCATCTCTGGTAGCAGAAGCTTTCATTGCCTCAAATGCTTCATTGATATCAAATCCCTTGAATCCTTTCAGGTATGCATCAGCGATTATAGGAACCGCGTGATAACCTACCATACAGTTTGTTTCACTTCCCACCAGCGGCCAGATAGGTAGTTTACCCTGCTGCTTATGGATAGTGAGCATAGAGTTTACAAAACTGCTTACTCTTTCAGGCTGAGTCAGTGTATACAGCGGTGCGCAGGAGCGGTAAATATCCCACAGCGAGAAAACTGTATAGTTGTCAAAGCCTGGATTTGGATATGCTTTTTTATCAGTGCCGCGGTAAGAGCGGTCATGATCGTTGAAAAGCGCAGGTCCGATCATGGTATGATACATGGCTGTGTAGAAGATGCTTCTGTTAGCGGTATCTTTTGTCTGCAGCTGAATTTTGGACAATTCCTTGTTCCATTTGTCAGTAGCAGTTTTTACAGTACCAGCGAAATCCCAGGATGGTATTTCTTTATTGATGTTACCAAGCGCATTTTCACTGCTTACCGGAGAGATACCTACCTTCAGCATCGCCTGAGCTGGTGCTTTCTCGAAGGAAATAACCCCTTTGATAGTTTTACCTTTTCCTTCGATACCAGTCAGTTTGTTATCGCCGTCGAATACCTGGAAATCTTTCATAGGTACGCTGCTTTTGATGGCAAACCACAGGCGCTGATCTTCAGCCCATCCTTTGGAGAAGCGGTATCCTACCAATGTATAGTCGTCCTTTTTCTGGATGAAGGTCTCAACAGGCGCATCCCAACCGATACCTTCTTTCAGATCGATGATGATATGTCCTTCTTCTCCTTGTGGGAAGGTATATTTGTGAAACCCTACCCTCTCGGAAGCAGTGAGTTCGACATTGATATTATAATCTTCCAGTTTTACTGCATAATATCCTGGTTTGGCCGTTTCGTGTGCATGAGTATAGCGGGAACCATAACCACTTGTTGGATTTTCCTGCGTACCACGGTTTGTCCTGATTTTACCAGTATAGGGCATGATCAGTACATCTCCCAGATCGCCTATACCCGTACCACTCAGGTGGGTTTGCGGAAAACCAATTACAACACTGTCAGAATAATGATATCCTGAACACCAGTCCCACCCCTTCACGATGTTGGTAGGTCCAACCTGCACAGCGCCAAAAGGTACGCTTGCACCAAGGAATACGTGCCCGTGGCCACCGGAGCCGATGTAGGGATTTACGTATTCTGAAGGTTTAAAGTCCTTTGCAGCAGCGAAAGTTGGCTTTTTGTCTTGTCCGTTTACCTGCATGCCAGCCCATAAAAGAGAGGCGGCCAGCACAGGGTAATGCTTAAGTCCCAATTGCATATCTCAAAATTCCGTTAAAAGAAGCAATATACGCTGCCTGCGGCACAAATAGAACACAGGTGAAAATACTATCGTGCAGAGTTAACAATTTACCAACACTTTAAAGCCTACAGCCAGGAGGAATATGTTTTTTTGTCACCTGACCAGTCTTTCCGGCAGTCTTTTTATGACTAACACTTTTTGTGTATCAGATAGCCGTAACTGTTGTAGTGATAAGAACAGTTCCATTTTCTGGAATTGAAAATCAGAGACGTGCCGAATAAGTAAATGAGCGTTAAAACAGCTTTCATAACACGAAAGTTATATGCAATTGCCTCAACTGCTTATGACATTTCCAGGAAGTAGGTATGCCACGTCCGTGTGATTCGTGTATAGCATACATTAAAATAACAATAAATAGAATATAAGTCATATCTTTACTTTTATTATAATATAAGATATAATGTCATATTATATACTTATAGCCTTATTACTGTTATAACTTGTATGAGATGAAAGCAATTTTACTCATTTTACTTGTCCCCATTATTGTCTGTTCGAGTTTCTTTGCCAAGGCGCAACAGCCTGGTTTGCAAGGCTTCAACTATCAGGCACTCGCAAGGGTTCAAAATGGTGACCCGCTGAGACTGCAGGCGATCCAGGTGAGATTTAGCATCCTGGCCGGTAGTACAACCGGAAATCCCCTGTATGTTGAAAGACAGTTTACCACTACTAACTCCCAGGGTCTCTTCAGTCTTATCGTCGGAAGTGGCAGCCCCGAACTTGGCTCCTTCAGCAACATCCCATGGAACACAGCTGACCAGTTTCTGAAAGTGGAACTGGATAAAGACGGTAATAATAACTTCGTACCTATTGGTACGATGCCTTTCATGGCCGTTCCATACGCACTTTATGCTGTGAATGGCGGCACTGGAGGTGGCAATGGCGGTGGCACCACTGTGAGCATTAAATGGCTTGGTACACTGACTAATCCTCCGGTATCTCCAACGGCAGGTCAGGCGTACTATAACAGTACAGACAAAAAATCCTATATCTACGACAGCACAGGCACTGCACAGATTTTAGCGCAGGACGGTACTGACGGTACTCCAGGTCCTGCCCTCTCCTGGTTAGGTGCTTTTACAGCCGAACCAACGCCTACAGGTGCGAATCAGGCATACTACAACATGACCGATCGTAAAGCTTATATCTACGATGGCAGCGCCTGGATGGTATTCTCAGAAAGCGGCACAGACGGACAGAATGGTGTAGGCACAGGTGTTAGCTGGCTGGGCTCACTTCCCACAGCGCCGGCAGATCCAACCATTAACCAGGCATATTACAACACTGCGGATAAGAAATCGTACATATTCGATAGTACCAGCACCTGGCAGATACTTGCACAGGATGGTAATGACGGTACCAGCGGTGTAAGTGGTTCCGGCATCAGCTGGCTCGGTGCATTGGCTACCGTTCCTGCAACACCACTGTTCAACCAGGCATATTATAATACTGCAGATAAGAAATCATATATATACGATAGCACCGGCACCTGGCAGATACTTGCACAGGATGGTAATGACGGTACCAGCGGTGCAAGTGGTACCTCTATCAGCTGGCAGGGTACACTTGCTGCAGCTCCTGCAACGCCAACGCTGAATATGGCTTACTATAACAGTACTGACAGAAAAGCTTATGTGTATGACAGTACCGGTACCTGGCAGATACTTGCGCAGGACGGTATTGGCTGGAACCTGGCCGGACTGGAATTTAAAAGCGATGGTTCTATAGGCATTACAACCACTGCCAATCCTGACACCTTAAAATCAGGTAACAGGGCATGGCTGATAAGAGGTAACTCAGAAACCAATCCGGCGCTTGACTTCATAGGAACTACCGATGACAATCCTTTCATATTCAAAGCCGGTGGTACCGGTACACAATTTGAAAGAATGCGTATTTTTCCTGACAAGCCTCAGATTATCATAAACGGTACAGACGACGGAGGAACTTCACTAGGTAAAGGCGTGTTCACCGTATTCTCCGGCGATCACTCTACCGGTATTATCAATGACCAGCCTATTTACTCAAACGCTATTATCGGTTACGCTAACAGCGGTACCGGCGCAGGTGTAGCTGGCTACAATGCAAGTAACGGTTATGGTGTAAAAGGTTTCACCCAGGTAGGTTCTGGTATTTACGGAATTGGTACGACCCGTTTCAATGAAGGTGTAAGAGGTTACAACTCTTCTACCAGTGGTGGTCTTGGTGTGATCGGTATGACCAACTCTCCTTATAAAGCTACAAACTCTTTCCGCTCCGGTGGTGTACTGGGTATGTCCACTCATGGTTCCGGTGTAGGTGTTGTTGGTGCTGGTAATAACGTTGACTACCAGACTGTGACTAACACGCCTGAAATTGGCGCTGGTGTAATGGGTTTGGGTACACGTGCTGGTGCTATAGGCTTTGGCACAAACGCTACCAATGGTATAGGTGTGATGGGTGTAGGTAACAACCAGGTAACAGTGCTGCCAGGTCATGGTGGTGCGGGCGTTGTCGGTGTTGCCGGAGGTGCTGCTTCTACTCCTTACGCTGGTGTAGGTGTACTGGGCTTTGCAAAAGGTAATGCCACTGACGTAGTTGAACGTTGGGGTGGTGTGTTTGAATTTGGTACAAGCGCAGCTAAAGTGCACGTTTATACTTATCTGGCTGGCGCTAACTCCACCGGTCTATATGGTCTGATATCCAATGGTACCAAATCCACCGTTGTAAAGGACAAAACCGGCGAAAACCGCCTGCTGTTCTGTACAGAAGCGCCTGAAGTATTGTTCCAGGATTTTGGTACCGGCGAACTGACAAATGGTGCGGCGCATATCGAATTGGAAGATCTGCTGGCAAAAGTGATCCGTGTAGATGCAAAACACCCGATGAAAGTATTCATTCAGCTGGAAGGCGAGTGTAATGGTGTCTTTGTAACCAACAAATCTGCAAAAGGCTTTGACGTAAAAGAACTCCAGGGTGGTAAATCGAACGTGCCATTCACCTGGCAGATCGTAGCTTCCCGTGCAGATGAAGTGCTGCCTGATGGAACTGTATTACCATACTCCGAAAGACGTTTCCCGGTTGGCCCAGGTCCACTGGATGCGATAGATCTGACCCCGTCTCCTGATTCTATTGCCACACCGGCAGCAAAACCAGCCCTGAAAGCGGCTGACCTCAAAAAGAACGAAAAAGAAGTTATTAATACAGCCTTTTCAAACCTTCAGTTCTCCAGTGCAAAAGCTGACATATCAGCATCTTCACTGCCTTCCCTGGATAAAATGGCAGCGCTGCTGCTGTCACATCCTGAATGGCAGCTGCTGCTGAGCGGCCATACGGACAACGAAGGTACTGAAGCATTTAACCAGACTTTATCAGAAAAAAGAAGTGAAGCAGTAAGACAATACCTCGTATCCAAAGGTGTTGGCGCTGAAAGAGTTACCACCAAAGGATACGGTCAGTCCAAACCACTTGCTGCCAACAGCAACAAAGCCGGTAAGGACAGGAACAGACGAGTGGAAATGGAAATCTTCACTGAAGAAAAACCTTGATCATGAAACTAATCAGCAAATTACTTACTGTTAATGCGGTGGGTGCGTCATTCCTGTTTACAGGAATGGCACACGCACAGCGGTCGTTGGATTTTACCATCGAACGACAGGTAGTAGCCAGTGCTGGTGGAGGGGTAACCCAGACCATCGCTGATGTTGGCGGTAAAGAAAACCTTTATGAAATAGATTGTACCATAGGCGATATTGCCGTAAAAACATGGACATATCCTGACTATATCATACTCAGCCAGGGATTCCAACAGGGACCACTGGTGCTGGACGGCAGAACCAATAGTGATGACATGATCGTGTTTCCTAACCCGACCGACGAACAGATCACCATCAGATATACCCTGGATTCCAATGTTACGAGAGTGGATGTACGTGTATTGAATCTCTCCGGACGAATGGTATTCAGCGAATCGAATACCCCCCGCTCTGCGCTCAGCATGTCTTATGTATATACTTTGAACGTATCTGATTATGTGCCGGGCATCTATTTTGTCACGATCATATTCGATACAGGTATCAAAGTGACAAGAAAGTTCATAAAATTCGACAAGTGATAAGTATATTGGAGCATGAAACAACGGATTCCACTCTTGCTTTTGCTGGCAGCTGTTATGATCATCTCCAATATGCCTGCTTCCGCTCAACAGCGAAAAGGCGTTGTGTTAAACCACATAGCGCTGTATGTAGTTGACCTTCAGAAAAGTACTGCATTTTACAGGGACATAATTCAATTGGATACCATTCCGGAACCCTTTCATGACGGCCGGCATACCTGGTTCCAGGTGGCTGAACATAGCCATCTGCACATTATTTCCGGCGCAAAAGCGATCACTACCCATGATAAAAACTCACATCTTTGCTTCAGTGTTGCTTCGGTAGACGAGTTTATGTCCCGGCTGCGTAAGCACCATATACCGTTCTATAGCTGGGCTGGCGATGCCGATAAGCCAACCGTACGGGTCGATGGAATAAAACAGATATATTTCACCGACCCGGACGGTTACTGGGTTGAAATCAATGACGATCACCCCTGAAGTAAGGGCGTGTCTTTATCTTCAAAGACGGCACGTGTTTTCGGCAGGCAGTAGGCATGATTCTGCTGGATAAACGACAGCATATTTTCCCGCAGGAAGCAACGCAGGTCAAATGCCTTACCTGAACTATTACAGCTCACCAGCATCCTTATTTCCACGCTACGGTCGGTGATATTAGTCACCTGCATTACCTGTACTCTTTTGTCCCATAATGGATGATCTTTTACCAGCCGTTCAAATTCTGCACGCAGAATATCAATTGGCGCGGTATAGTCCAGGTAAAGGAAAGCAGTGCCCAATATCGCTGATCCTGTCCGCGTCCAGTTCTGGAATGGCTTTTCTATGAAGTAGTTGATGGGTAAAATCAGTTTACGCTGGTCCCAGATGCCCAGTACTACATATGTCAGGGTAATCTCTTCTACCCTACCCCATTCACCTTCTACCACCAGTACATCGTCAATACGGATCGGTTGTGTAAATGCCAGCTGCATACCTGCCAGGAAGTTGGCTAAAGAACGCTGGGCGGCAAAACCGATAATAATACCACCGACACCCACACCGGTAAGAAGACCAGCGCCTATTTTACGTAAACTGTCAAAACTCAGCAATACTGCACACAATGTCAGTAACATGATGGTAGTAATAGCCAATTTACGCACAAACTGCAGCTGAGTACGCATTTTCCGCTCACGCAGGTTATCTTCCTTCTTCAGGTCATACGCATGCATGATATAGTCTTCAAAGACCTTCACTAATCCGGTCAACATGAACCCGAATGCAATAATTAACGAAATCTCCACTACCCTGTTCAACACATTCATCGGCTTTCTTGCCAGCTCCATAAAGGGAAGCACCATATCCAGTACCAATACAGGCAAGAAGTAGTTAATCGGCTTACCTAAACGTCTCAGTGTCGATCTGATCAGGGAATAGTCTGTCTCGTTCTTACTTGCTGTCACTCTCAGTACCAGTGCCAGCAGGTATTTAATAATCAAACCTGTAATCAGGGCTGCTCCTCCAAGCAAAATGTTCCATACAATCGGCGGTAGATGTAGATCTCTCTGTAAATTTTCAAGCATCTCTGTTAATTATTGGTTTCCGCACTTCCCGCAAAGAACATACCGTATGTGCTGTGATTACAATTACGTATCTTTAGCTAATATATTTTAGAATTAAAACCATATAAGCACTTTGTATTTTGATGAATTTGACCTGGACGACAGGGTCCTGGATGGAATAGATGCGATGGGATATACGACGGCTACGCCAGTCCAGGAAAAAGTTATCCCCCCGATCATTGCAGGAAAGGACATTCTGGCCTGTGCCCAGACTGGTACCGGCAAAACTGCCGCCTTCCTCCTGCCCATATTGCACCGTTTAATCACTGAGCCCCACGATGCACACAAGATCAACTCACTGATTATAGTACCTACCAGGGAACTGGCAGTCCAGATTGCCCAGACACTGGAGGGTATGTCGTATTTTACCTCTGTCAGCTCTATTGCCGTCTATGGCGGTAGTAACGGTGCCCTGTTTGCCGCTGAAAAGAAAGCGCTGACGAAAGGTGTGGATATCGTTATCTGCACTCCCGGCCGTATGATAGCTCACCTCAACATGGGCTATGTAAAGCTCGATGCTGTAAAATATCTGGTGCTCGACGAAGCTGACCGCATGCTGGACATGGGTTTCAGTGATGACATTATAAGAATCACCTCCACGCTTCCCAAACAAAGGCAGAATCTGCTCTTTTCGGCTACCATGCCTGACAAGATCCGGAAACTGGCCCTCAAGATCCTCGATCATCCGGAAGAGATCAATATAGCTATCTCCAAGCCGCCTGAGAAGATTGTACAGGAAGCCTTCGTTGTGTTTGAAGAGCAGAAAATAGGGCTGATCAAACAATTACTCTCCCGTAAGGAGTTTGGTAGCATTATCATCTTTTGCTCCCGCAAACAGAACGTGCGCCAGCTTACTTACGAACTGAAAAAGGCCCGCTTCTCGGTAGATGAGATCCACTCAGACCTGGAACAGGATAAAAGAGAGCAGGTCCTGATGGACTTTAAGAATAAGAAGCTCAAAATGCTGGTGGCGACGGATATATTAAGCCGGGGTATCGACATTGAAGATATAGACCTGGTGATCAATTATGACGTACCAAACGACGGAGAAGACTACATTCACCGTATTGGCCGTACTGCCAGGGCTGCTACTGATGGTACCGCTTATACAATCGTCAGTGAGAAAGAACAGCGTAAGTTTGCACGTATTGAAGAAGTACTGGGTATACCGGTTACCAAAGCTGAAATACCGGCTGATCTGGGGCCCGTACCTGAATATACGCCCAAACCCTCCCGTCCGGGAGGCGGCAAACGCCCGCATGGCAAAAAGCGCCCCGGCGGACAGCGTAATAATAAGTCTGGCGGTAACCATCAAGGACCACGGCCGCAACCTGGACAGTCCCAGCAGCACCGCAGTAAAAACGCTGGTGGTAAACCAGCCCCTCAACAATAAAAACATTGGTTATTACAATATAATCAGCACGTCCCGGTCTCCCCGGGACGTTTTTTTATGCCTACCTCCCACCATTTTTCCATTTTCTGGAATGATTTCCTGAAACTAGACGTTCCTGGCTATATGCCAAAACGCGGAATCCGCCACCATGGCCGATTGGCAACGTTCCCGGAAACTGGCATTTAAATGGATTCTACTATACCAAACAACAGCAAATGGCTAACAAGTTCGATAGTAAGATTTACGTAGTTGATGATGACCCATTCTGTCTCGCCACCTACGACAAGCACCTGAGATCAGAAGGTTACGAACACGTACAGTGTTTCCCTTCAGGCGCTGACTTCCTGGCCGAACTGGGCAATGATACCGAACCGGATATCGTGCTGCTGGACCACGACCTTGGAGATATGACCGGTCTGGAACTGTTGAAAGAGATCAAACGCATTAACAGCAACATCTTCGTGATCTTCGCCAGCTCCCGCCAGCAACCGGAGATTGCTACAGAGTCACTGAAAAATGGCGCATTTGATTACATTATTAAGGATGACAGCGTATTGGAACATATAAGCGCGACGCTAAACAAGCTGTTTATCGTACAGGATTACCTGAAGCGGAAAAAACTGAATAACCGATTCTTCCTCTTCTTCGGAGTAGTACTGGCCTCCTGTTCACTGTTCAGTTATTTATACGAAGTTTTGAGATCGTCATAGCCTAAGCCTGCGGGCACCACACATTCGCCTGCTTATACCTACACATATTAAAGAAGCGTTCTGTTTATCCCTATACCTAGTTTTCACACATCACAATACATCGTTATGAGTAAGATAATCGCAGTACACCTTCAGAACGACAGAAACGGTAACACACTTGTATTTCGCCAGTCACTTGAGACATTGGCAGAAAACGGACAGAACATCCATCTTATCACAAACCGGACAGGCGACACACCCGGGTTCCTTTCAGGCTTACCTGGCGTCACCTACCACTACATAAATTATTCGGAACGGGGGAACAAATGGCGCGTATTCTTCAGCTTCCTGCTGGCTCAGTTGATAGTGTTCAGGAAAGTATGGGGATTGCTGGAGCCCGAAGCAAAAGTGTATATCAATACACTACTGCCTTTCGGTGCTGCATGGGCCAGCAGGCTGAAGAAAACGCCAGTTACGTATCACATTCATGAAACTGCGGTTGCCTTTCCTTTGCTCCGCCAGATCATGTTATTCACCGCCAAACGTAATGCACTGCAAGTCGTTTTTGGTTCCCGGTATCTGCAAGGTAAGTTTGACTTCCCTAATTCGCAGAAACATATTGTACACAGCTGCCTGCCTCAATCCTTTGTACAGGAAGCCGTATTACACTCCAATCACGGCTCCCGCAAAACAGTGCTGATGATTGCTCCGCTGGACAAAGAAAGTGGCCTGCCTGAACTGATGCAGCTTGCCAACCTGATGCCGGCAACAAAATTTGAATTAGTTATTGACGCGAGTCAGAAAGATATCGACGCTTATTTTCATGACTATTTTATCCCTGACAATTTGATGGTTTATGGAACACAGCTGAATCTCCATCCTTTCTATCAGAGAGCAGCTGTGGTTCTGAACCTCGCTAACACCGAGCAATACCAGGAAACATTCGACTTCAGTATCCTGCAGGCAATGAGTTATGGCAGACCGGTGATAGTACCAATGGGTGGAGGTGTTAATGAACTGGTAGCGCATGGTTGGAACGGATACCGCATTAGCGGCCACTATGTTGAGAAGGTGCGCAAACACGTAGAACAGCTGCTCAGCAATAAACCGCTCTATGCAGACATGAGTTGTGCAGCACAGCTGGTCGCCTCTCAGTTCAAACCAGAGTTTTTCAAGCAACAGGTAGGAGATCTCTTTTCAGATGGCACCTTTTTTACGCCGCGGAAAAAAGAACAACTCGCAGAAGTACTGCTCTACCCTGCAGCTTTACAGGAATATCTTAACAATGCAATGAACTAGCTGAATATATTACTTAGGGGGACTTTTCAGACAATCAATGTGGTTTTTTTTTAAGGGGTTTGTATTGAACATGTAGATCAGCATCCCGGCCCCGGTGAAATGGAAAAAGTGAGATGAGGGGCCAGGCGATGGCCGAACACTATGCCAGTTTTAGATGAATGTCATCCCGGCCCTGGTGAAATTGAAAAGTGAGGAGACAGGGCCAGGCGATGAATACCAGTCAGATCTTTAATTATCGAAAATATTGTGTTGAGTATGTGGACTTTCATCCCGGCCCCGGTGCAGTTGCTGTCAGTGAGAACGAAAGGGGCCAGGCGATCACAGTACGTTAGAAGAAAATGATTAATCAAACATGGGTGAAACCTTGCCGCTTTAGAGTTAACGTCCATCCCGGCCCTGGTGAAAATGAAAAGTGAAAAGACAGGGCCAGGCGATGTACCAGAACAGATCTTTAGTTATTGAAAATATTGTGTTGAGTATGTGGATTTCATCCCGGCCCCGGTGCAGTTGCTGTCAGTGAAATGGAAAGGGGCCAGGCGATGATTATGTGACAGAGAAAGACATTAATTAGACGTGGTGTGATACCCTGCCGCTTTAGAGTTACGTCCATCCCGGCCCTGGTGAAAATGAAAGGTGAAGAGACAGGGTCAGGCGATGAACACCAGACAGATCTTTAAGAGAATAAAAATATTGTGTTGAGTATGTGGACTTCATCCCGGCCCCTGTGTTGTTGCTGTCAGTGAAAATGTGAGGGGCCAGGCGATGACAGTCAGAAGAACTTAGCGTGAATGTTACTATAACCAGCTTGAGAGTGCTTGATCATGGCCCCGATGCGTGTGGATGAGTGAAGGCAGAGGGGCCTACTTTTTACAATTATTTATCCCATATAGAACAGTGAACTTATAAACAATTTTTGCTTGCCTATTTCATAACAACCCACAGGGCCTCCGGAGCTGCTTTGCAAAAAGTGCAGTAATGGAGGCCTTTTGATTCGATGATGAAAAATTTTCCTAAATTAACGGAAAATTCCATGAATGCTCGATTTCAAGATATTTATTGTTGAGGATGATAAGTGGTACGGCGGATTGTTGCATCATTATCTTAGTCAGAACCCGGACTACGAAGTAACCCTGATCGGATCAGGCAAGGAATGCCTGGCTCAACTTAACCGGAAACCCGATCTCGTTACCATTGATTTCGGCCTGCCCGACATGAATGGCGAGGAGCTTTACAAAAAAATCAAACAGGCTCAGCCCAATTTGCCTGTTATTATCATTAGCGCACAGGAAAGAATCACGACTGCTGTTGACCTGCTCAAAATGGGCGCGGAAGACTATCTCGTGAAAGATGACAATACACAGCAATTGCTGTGGAAAGCCATTATCCGGTTGCGCGAAAGGCTCTCGCTGAAAAATGAAATATCAGAATTGAAGGCCGAACTCAAAACCAAGTATGACTATTCCCGTTCCATTATCGGTAACAGCCCCGCCCTGCAAACTGTCTTTAAAATGATAGATAAAGCTGCAGGCTCTGTTATCAATGTATCTGTCTCGGGAGAAACAGGTACCGGTAAGGAACTAGTCGCCCGCGCTGTACACTATAACTCCGCTAGAAGCAGTCAGCCGTTCGTTCCCGTGAATATGGCCGCCATTCCAAAAGAATTGGTGGAAAGTGAACTGTTCGGCTACGAAAAAGGCGCTTTTACAGGAGCTATGAACAAAAAGATTGGTCGTTTTGAAGAAGCTAATGGCGGCACGCTCTTCCTCGATGAAATCGGAGAAATGGACCTGAACATTCAGAGTAAATTACTCCGCGTACTCCAGGAAAAAGAACTGACCCGCCTCGGTGGTTCTTCAAAAGTCAAACTGGACTTCAGACTTGTCGTAGCTACCCATAAAAACCTTGCGGACGAAGTGAAAAAAGGCAATTTCAGGGAAGACCTATACTACCGTATTGTGGGCCTTCCTGTAACGCTACCACCGCTCCGTGAACGTAAGGAAGATATACTGCTGCTTACCCAATACTTCCTCACCGCCTATTGCAAGGAAAATAAAATAGCAGAGATAAAAGTATCTCCGGCTGCCAGAGACAAACTGGTTGGATATAGCTATCCGGGCAATGTGCGCGAACTGAAATCTGTTGTGGAACTGGCAGCTGTCATGTCAGAAAATAATACCATTGAACCGGAAGATATCACCTTCCTTTCTGGCAACAGCCAGGATGTAGATACTGTCTTGAATACAGAGCTGACCCTCCGCGAATATACAAGACTGATCATCCGCAATTATCTGAAAAGATATAACGACAACGTGCTGCTGGTAGCAGAAAAACTCGATATCGGCAAGTCTACTATTTACAAAATGTTACAGACAGGCGAGATAGAGGGCGCCTAAGAACACTATCTACTATCATGCAACCGGAACACGAATTGTATACTTATACATACCTGTATAAAATAACCAGCACCAGTCCCTCATTCATACATAAAATGATTGGACTCTTTGTATCTTCCCTGGATGAGTACATCTCAGACCTTCAACAACTGCTGCACAGCAAAAACCTCACAGAACTCAAAAAAGTCCTGCACAAGATGAAACCCAGTGTCATGAATCTTGAAGTGAAAGGGGCAGGCGAAATACTACAAAAGGTCAGCGAATCAAAAAGCTGGACTGCTAATACAACAGAGGATATCCGGAAACTACTGGATACGCTGATGCATATCAAACCGCTGATGGAAAAAGATCTGAAGGAACTGGAAGAGGAAATACGAATCAGTAACTAAGATGGAGAAGTTAGAAATGCAGCCTGCCTCCGCTGCATTTCCTGAAAATTACTATTAATGTTTTACTTTGGCCCGCTCATACTGTACCGGCCACTCAAATGATTCCTCTCCTAAAGCATCCGCGGCATGCATCGGGAAGTATGGATCTCTCAAAGACGCCCGTGCAATAAGCACCAGATCGGCCTGCTCATCTGCAATAACTGACGCTGCCTGCTCAGGTGTTGTGATCAAACCCACTGCGCCCGTCAGTATACCCGCTTCTTTCCGGATATGCGCTGCAAAAGGCGTCTGGTACAGCGGACCAACTGTAATCTTCTGATGCGGGGTCAAACCGCCCGATGACGTATCTATCAGATCCACGCCCCTGTCTTTTAATATCCTGGCCAGCGAGGTAGATTCTTCCAGGTTCCAGCCACCCTCTGCCCAGTCTGTAGCCGATATCCGCACGAATAACGGATACTCAGCCGGCCATACTTCTCTCACAGCATCCACTATTTCCAGCATAAAACGTATACGATTGTCAAAGCCGCCGCCATATTCATCTGTACGGTGATTGCTAAGCGGCGAAAGAAACTGGTGAACCAGATAACCATGCGCGCCATGCACCTCTATTACCTTAAACCCTGCCTCCAGGGAACGCTTTGCGGCTGCTTTAAAGTCATGTATGATCCGGGTAATCTCTTCTTTGGAAAGTGCGATCGGCTGACCGTACTTCTCTGAAAACGCAATAGCGCTGGGCGCATAAATCTCCTTCCAACCACCCTGGTCCGGTGGTATCAGCCTAATACCCTTCCATGGCACATCTGTACTGGACTTACGGCCGGCATGTGCCAGCTGAATACCTGGTACTGCTCCCTGTGCCGAAAGGAAGTCTGTAATCCGCTTAAGACCGGGAATATACGCGTCATCCCACAACCCCAGATCACTGGGAGAAATCCTGCCTTCCCTGCTCACTGCAACTGCTTCTGTAATGATCAACCCTGCACCACCTACTGCCCTGCTGCCCAGATGTACCAGATGCCAGTCATTGGCAAAGCCATTCTCCGCACTGTATTCGCACATGGGTGAAACGGTGATCCTGTTCCTGAATGTCACTCCCCTTATCTGCAAGGGGGAAAATAATGCTGCCATTGCTCTAATGTTTGAATTGACGTTTCGGAACAAAAGATAAGGAAATCACCTGGAATTGAGGTTTTTCGACATATGCACTACACAAACATCCCTGATACTGGCAACAAAAGTCATAATAAAAACAAAGCCCCCAGGTATTACCTGAGGGCTTTATTACTAATTGTATAGAAAAAGCAAGCTTAGTCGATACGTCTTACGTTAACAGCGTTCATACCTTTACGGCCTTCCTGCAGTTCAAATTCTACTCTGTCATCCGCCTGGATTTCGTGAATCAGACCATTAACGTGAACAAAAGTCTCCTTATCAGATTCATCGTGAATGATGAAGCCAAAGCCTTTTGTCTCGTTGAAGAACTTTACAGTTCCCTGGAATTTTGTTGTCATTTGTGAAAATTAAAAAATTTGTAAAGGTTAAAGGTAATCCTAAAAGCTGCCCTTTCCAAATAAAACTCGCTAATCTTCAATATTTCCAGGAGCTCCTATGTCCCGGAATCCCTGGTAATTGCCTTCGTCAATTAATTTCCTGCCACGACCTTACCAATGTCTCCATATAGTTGACGGAAGCAACGGCTCGCCGTCTGAAGCGTATCCACAGGCTTTCCTGCCTGTCCTGCCCGGGAGGACTTCCTCCCATAGTACTCATCCATAAAATCCTCCGCACCCGACCATACTGTCTGCATCATTCCCTGATATCGGTCTTTCATAACAGGTGTCGCGGTCTCTCTAAATTGCAGCATATCTTTCAATTGCTGAGATGCAAAGTCCGGTTTTCTCCAGGGACAGGTGATCACACTCAGCCCCTTCATGGCAAAATACACCGGTGTTTTTTCCGGACGGTCATAGTGCCAGTCGCAGATCATTACATCCCTGGGGATCATATCTACTGCCCTGTAGGTATTATTCATACTACCCTCCCACATCCCGATTCCGGTTGTTTTACCGTCAATCAGGCGGTCGCCCCATATCCATAGCGTCCTGCCCTTCTCTGCCAGGTGATTACGCAATAAAGTCACTTCGCCGGCAAACAACTCTGCCTTATCTCTTCCCCCGCAACGCGGACATTTATCTTCGCCCAGGTAAAATACTTCGTCCAGCCCGGCATGGTAGGCCTTGCTTTCAAATACATCGCATAACTCGTCCATTAGCTTGAAAACAACTGTATGCACTTCCGGATGCAGCGGACAATAACTTTTACAATACAACCCGTCCGCATTCGGCCACTCATACTTCGCCGGCATCTTTACCCAGGGTGTCTCGTCAAACTGCGGGTACTTCATCAGCAGGTTGCTGGTCTGGCCTGCCCAGGACTGATGCCCCAGCAGGTTTAATTGTGGGATCAGGTTGATATGGTGCTCCCTGCAAACTGCTACCAGCTTTTTAACGTCTGCTTTGGACAATGCACCGGCATCCCGTAACTCAGGGTAACTTTCGTATTCGTAATTGTATTCCACCCGCAATACCAGTGTATTGACCTTTCGCGTAGCCAGTTCCTCCCGTATAAATTTGACAAATGCATCCAGCGAGGCCTTCCTGGGTGCTGCGATACAAAAACCTCTGACCGGCAGAATACTGTCCGGTACAGGCGCATTATTAGCGGAATGCTGGTACGAGGCGGACCTGAAAGCAGTTAACGCTGCTCCCAACAGGCAGATAAGGAGCACATTTCTAGTCAATGTGGCTTTTAACATGGAATTAATCTTTTAAAACGTGAACTGAATAAAAAGGGCCAGCCCGTTAAAGGCCAGCCCCTGAAAATAATAAAATTCTAATGGACTTTATCGCATATTCAGATCAGCGGCCCCACTGATTTCTGTAGACACCTCTCCCATAAGATTATATCCCTTATTATTCTGCCCGGTGTAGACCTTTACAAAGTCTATTGCCCGTAGCGATACTACCGTTCCGTTCCTGTCAACCGCCCATGATAGATCGAATACATTATACCTGTTTACCGCGTAGGGATCTTTCGTAGCGTCAGTAGCATAATTGTCTGCATACCCCCAGGCAAATGCCCTGTTGATATAAATGCCGTCCTGCTCACCAAACGTTGCCGGCAACCGGCTACCTGTGAATGTCAATGAATCCTGATTAGCTACGAACGCCGGGTAATAGGAATGCTGGTGAAATTCATTGATCTCCACCACACCAGTATTACCCATATTGTCTTTCCAGGGCACATTCACCATGCCCCTGGGGTTATAATAAGTAATGCTGTAATTCCTGATGGTAGAGGCATTCTTATATTCACTGCCGGCCAGTTCATACCAGGTATCATCCGGCAGCCCATTTTCATTTTCATCCCGGCTCACCAGAACAATACCTGGCTCAGACCAATCCCTAGGCGCAGGCAGTGGATTACCATATATCGCCAGATCTGCACCTGCCTGATTGACAATTGAATGGTCAAATCCAAAAATGACATATCCGCCAAAGCTACCTAGCGACAACAACCCTGTCCGGTCTCCGATAATGCTCCTAGCTCCGTCTAATGACCCTGCAGATTCTCCCATAAACTGCCCGGGAGCCGGCAGGTACTCATACACCCTGCTGATAAAGCGGCTGCTCGTATCAGTTACAGGCCGAATCTTCGGTTCTGCGGTGACTTTCAGAAACTCAGTATATGTTACCTCTCCTATCTTACCTGAATAGGTAATTGTGTACAGACCTGCAACGGGTGGCTTAAATACCAGCCGCGCAGTAGTAGCATACAGCGAGTCATTCACCGTCCAGCGATGCGTAATTGCGGCGCTGCCAGTATACACGGCTTCGATAGTGACAGTCTGATTAAGACCGATCACTGTATCGTTTTTGAAGGAAATAGTAACTGTTCCCGGATGGTCACCTCCAATTTCGTCTTTTGAACAGGAAAAAAGGAATATCACCAATATCACCAACAGCAGCAGATTCTGTATTCGCATAGTCTACAAAGTTCCGATTATCTGGGTACAAAAGCAAAATGCGCGGGTATGTTTCCAGTAGTAACACTCCATTTTTTTTTGCCTCCTTTACTGAAGCAATACAATGTGCCGGGCAATAGGTAGTCCTTCGCGTCTGAGACATATATATCCCCGTTTTCCGGGTCTATCGCCATCCCGTATGGGGTTCTGATTTGCTTATCCGTACCGTCAGTAATGAAATTATCAGTCATCTTACGCTCATCCTTCACATTGATGATAGCATAGCTGACCGTATTTCTGTTATTAACATAGCTCCATTCCACGCTGTACACATATGCCGAGTCGCCTGAAATAGCCAGGTTGCTGGCAGATAATGCAAAGGAATCTTTCACCATATCCTGCTTGCTGTCTATAACATACAGCTTCGAGCGGATATTGTAATAGTCGCCCCTGGAAGTAACATACACATCTCCGTACTGATCTGCCTTGACGCGGTGCAGGTTAATAGCCACGTCAATTTTTTTGATCTCTGTGAATGTTTTCATATCTACTACAGATACAGTACGCTCATATCTTGGCGGACTATACCCTCCCGAATTGGCAACATACATCTTATCACCTACGATAGCCATTTCCTCCGGCTGACGGCCAACTGTAACTGTACGTGTCACCTGCAGCGTAGCCGTGTCTATCTCTGCCACAAAACCGGCTCCTGCATTAGCATCGCCTAATGCCGCGGAATAGGAGCTTACATAAGCCTTTCCATTGTAAAACGTAATATAGCGGCAGTTGCGGACACTGATCTGGCCGATACGCCGGGCAGAATGTACATCCAATACTTCCACCTTGTCAGACATATTGATCACCACATACAGCTTACTGCCATAGATCCGGATGTCATTGCCTACGTCCCCCATCTCTTTGGTAGCACCGGGATTGATTTCACTGTAAATATTACGCTTGTAAACGCCGGTACTCCTGTCATAGTAGTCCAGCGTGGCCAGGTTCATCCCCATATTCCCTTCATTCAGCAGATAAAATCCGTTACGCAGCGTGTCTGGTTGCCCAACCGGTGTTTCTTCACCCGGAATCACCTCCTTCCCTTTACGGCACGCACTCACGGCCATCATTGCTGACAATGCTATCAGCATCAGGCTACGAGTCGATATGAGTTTCACAAAAATTTGCATGTATCAGAAGTTTATACTGGCAGTAAGACGGTAGTATCGTCCCGGCATCGGGTAATTAATGACTACATCGTAGTACTGGTTAAAAACATTATTGAGCTCCCCTGTCAGTTTGATCAGGTTACCTTTTAACAGGAAACTGGTGGTTACAGACAGGTCACTGGTATACCATGGCTCCAGGTAGTACATCGGGATATTGGTATTCAAAAAATACCTTTCCCCTACATAGATAAAGCTGTAATTGATATCCCATTTATTCCAGGAAGCGTGTGCGATGAAAGAGCCGCTTTGCACCGGCACATAGGCAATCTGGTCTTTGTAGTTCACCTCCAGCGGTTCGGATGCGTCCAGGGCTTTCTGGTAAGTATATTTTATAGAGAAATCAGTATTCACCTGCGACAACAGCTGCGGCGATACCTGCACGCTGGCATCAATACCATAGATATCTACACTACCGATGTTCTGCATCATCCATTGGAAGTTGCGCCCAGGAGCAGCGACAATTTTATCTTTTACATGACTGTAATAAGCGTCTGTCTGCAAGGAGAAAAACCGGATAAAACCTTTGGAATTATGCGTATACCCCACACCTGCATTATACTGCCTGGTATGCTCAGGACGCAGATCGGGGTTACCGATGGTGCTATAGTACATGTCATTGAAAGTCGGCATGCGGAAGATGCTTTTATAAAAAGCGCGCAGCTTCAGATCTTGCTGCTGAAAAGGCTGCCAGGACGCCAGCACTGTTGGCCGCAATGCAGCATAGTCTCTGCCAGCGTTATACAGCTTCGTCTTTTCGTTGATAACGGTGGCCAGTATGTTACCCTGGATCTCTACCTGCCCGAGGTGCAGCTGTGTAGCTGCTGCCGCAAGGGTTGTGTAACGGGTAGGAATAGCAAACCGGTCCAGGTTGACTGCCGTCATTTCATTTAGCTGAAAGTCTGCGGATAAAGCAACATCCCAGAAGTCGGTGATCTTGTATTGATTAGCGGAGGAAAAATAATACTCATTCTGCCGGTAGCGGTTCATAAGTGCACCGTAGTCAGCGATGATAGACGTATCAAGATAGCGCACGTAATCATACATATACTTTGCATTGAGCTGCATCGTATACCGCCGGCCAAATCGCTTGTTATAGGAAGTTTGTACAAACAGGTTTCTGTCCCACTGATGTTGTCCATTCAGGAACTTATTACTGACAATAGCCCCCGGCAATCCACGGCTGGAATTGTAGTAGTATACTTTCGCGTGCCAGGTGCTGCTGTCTCTGAGCTGACCGAATAATCCGGCTTCGACCCTTGCCGCATCAATACCGGCATTCTGCCTGACAGCAGTCGTATCATAGGTACCATTTGTGTACCGGAACTGATACCGTCCGTGACCATGCATCCACTCGCTGCTTACTACGGCAGATACCTTGTCAGACAGTCGCTGTTCAAGCCTGACAGACGGGTTAAATAATCCAAAAGAGCCGGTTTTGAGAGCCACTTTGCCGTGTGTATTCTCTCCTTCCGCAAAGACAGGCTTACGGGACTGCAGGTAGATGGCAGAAGCAGAAGCAAACCCTTTTGCGGGCTGCAGAATAGCACCTTTCTGGGCATTGTAAAGATCTATCTGCTCAATATTATCCAGGGAGAAACGCCCCAGGTCTACTGTCCCATTTTGTGCATTGCCCAGCTGGATGCCGTCATAGAAAACACCTACATGATTAGTACCCATACTACGCACGTTCAGGGTCTTCAATCCACCGAGACCACCGTAATCTTTCAATTGCACTCCTGAAAAGAAACGTACGGCATCTGCCACAGACAAACTATTCATTTTCTCCAGCGCCCTGCCACTAAGCGTCTGTACCGGAGATACTGAATTGATTTTATTGGAGAAGATAGTCACCCCCTGCAACATCCGGGCAGCAGCAGTATCCTTGGAAACTGCTGCTGCGGGTGCAGGTGTACCTTTATCCTGCGCATAGAGATGCTGGCTGGCAAGGGCCAGACAGGAAAGTAATATGTACAGGCGACGCTTCAATTGCTGTTAAGATATTTTACGGTTGAAACACAGGCATTCCCGGGAAGAAATATCCACGGTAAGAAGTGGCATGCAACTGCTCTCCGGTAGTAGCATTATGAATATATAGCTGGTTGTTGATATCCGCGCCATACATGTTCGTATTACTATTCAGCACCAGGTAATTTCTTGCTTTATCATATGCAATACCTTTCCCGTAGAAATACTGGCCAGCTGGCAAAGTAATGAACGGAGAAGTCAGAGAAGCCGCGTTGCCCGGCACATATTTGTATACCTGATTAGCGCCGGATATCACGTAAATAGCGTTTTCGCTGGTAGATGCAGTGATTGAACTGTTGTAGTAGGTATATTCATTGTAATACACCGGAAAACCAGTCGTGATACTGTCCACCTCCAATGTTGCAGGGTTGATCTTTTTCAGCTGCGTGGCAGAAGCGGCCCACAGACTACCATCTTTGCTTTCTACAAAGCCCGCAACGGCTGTACCCAGTTTCCTGGCAACAGAGTAATCAGCAGCATTCAGTGCGATGATGCCTTCCTTCGCAGACATCACAAAAATGTAATTTCCACTTTTGATCATATCCGTCACTTCTCCGTTAATACCACTCACCGCCTCACCCAATGTCAGGGTGGTCAGGTTCACGGGATACACGCCGGCAGCACTACTCAATAATCCGGTAGTTTCGTTAATACCTACAAAGGCGCGGCCATCGTTCGCTGGCAAGTCTGCAATACGGCCGGTCTCTTTCAGCGTTACCGCGTCAGCCACAACCAGTGGACCGCCAAATTTACCTACAACATACAGTTTGCCATTATGAATAGCGCCAAACTCCATAGTAGAGGTTAAAGGCCCCATCTCTTTACCCGGATTCTCCGCAGCATATGCATATTCATAGACAGTATCCTTACCATAATCGTAGAAGTTCACATCCCCACTTTTTACGCCATAGTTACCTTCGCTGATGATAAAGAAACCATTCTCGTATTTACGCCATACATGGATCTTGTAGGTAACTGTGCTTTTACCCATTGTATTGCTGGCTTCAAACACGATCTCAAAATCGCCGCTGGCGACAGGTTTAAAACTGAAAACGGAGTCTGTACCGGATGGCGTATTGTTTACCGTCCATTTATAGGTAACATCCGATTTTACGTTTACCGCCGGATGCAGCAGCGTACTATCTCCGATATAGAGACTGTCAGTCGTCTTACCAGCGGTCGCCTGCGGAGAAGGGATCACAATATCATCATCATTCTTACAGGAAGCAGCTGCCAGCAGCAAACCACCAAATAACCACGTGCGTAGATTTTTATACATACATCTTGTTTTTATCGGGATGATCAATTCCCCGGCAACTCTTTACCCAAACAGGCCATCCGTTCGCACCGGGGAACGCTGCCAACGGATGTTTAGAAATAAGTCTGAAACGAACCAAATCCGGTTCCGGTAACAGCCGTACTTTCACCCGAAGTAACAGGATGTCTGTTGCACGTGGCAGGTCTTCTGACTTTCCTGCTTTTCCCGGGCCTTCCCATCCCTCAGGGATAGTGGCAATGGAGCGTGATGCCGGGAAAAACGAACGCTTATTAACGATACAGGATTACAGCTACGGGGATAGTTCCGGACTCACACCGGATTCCCTATTAATTCACCTTCTGGTGAAACCAAATGCGGCACAAACCTACTGTAAGGGTAGTTAATAACCAAAAAGAAAAATACGTAGTATCTTGCGGCAAATTCAAAACTGTACTGTTGAAACAACTTATCCTGTTTGTAGCTTTCCTCTACGGGGGCTATTCCAGCTATGCCCAAAGCCTGCTTAATAAAACGGTTACCATCACTGCAGATCGTAAGCCCCTCTCCCTGGTGCTTGATAACATTGCTATGCAAGGCGACTTTCACTTCTCCTATGTTAAAGAATTTATTCATGATGATAGCCTGGTAACAGTCAATGTCACCAACCGGTCAGTCAAACAGGTGCTGGACATACTCTTTCAGGGCAACTTTCAGTTCCGGGAAATAGGTAATCAGATCATCATCCAGCCGGGTGCTTCTTCAAAAGAAAAATGGTATGTTATCACCGGATATATCAGGGATGCCAATACCGGACTACCTATCGCCAACGCCAGCGTTTACGAAAATATGCTGCTGATTTCTACGCTAACCAATGAACAGGGTTACTTCAGGATACGCTTGCGTGAAAAAGAACGGACTGCGGCGCTGCTGACTGTCAGCAAAGAGCTTTACCGGGACACCATTATGCTGGTGCCGGCGGGACATGATCAGGAAATGACGGCGCATATCAAACCAGCTGCGCCTATCCAGCTGTCAATTGTAGACGTGAGTCAGCATACGCATGTCGAACAGACCTTCTTCGGCCGCTTCTTCCTCTCCTCCCGCCAACGTATGCAAAGTCTTAACCTGAGTGACTTCTTTACCCGGCAACCCTACCAGTATTCTATTGTACCGGCCCTGGGTACACATGGTAAGTTAGGCTCTCAGGTAGTCAATAAGTTCTCACTGAACCTGATTGGCGGCTATACTGCTGGCTTAAGCGGCGTGGAGATGGCAGGTATCTTCAATATTGACCAGAAAAGTGTGAAGTGGGTGCAGCTGGCAGGCGTCTTTAACATCGTCGGCGGCCGGCTTACCGGCGCTCAGGTAGCGGGAGTACACAACCATACCATGGACTCTCTGAACGGAGCACAGATCGGCGGGGTAAGCAATATCCTCAAATATGGCTTCCAGGGCGCACAGATCAGCGGAGCCTATAATCAGACCGGTGGAGACGCAAAAGGCGCACAGATTGCAGGCGCTGTCAATAATGCTGCCGGACATCTCAAAGGTGCACAGATCGCCGGTGCTGTTAATCTGAACCGCGATTCTGTCAACGGTGCGCAGATTGCCGGGGCCATAAATGTAGGATGGCAGAACATCAGTGGGATACAGATTGCCGGCGCTATCAATATGGGCAGGAAAGATATGAACGGTGTACAGATTGCCGGAGCTGTGAACTACCGCAAAGGCGGCGGTGGCGCACAAATGGCCGGTGCTGTCAATGTCAGTATTGATACTGCCAAAGGCGCTCAGATAGCAGGAATCGTAAACTATGCCACCGTACTGAAAGGCGTGCAGATCGGCATAGTTAATTACGCGGATTCTTCTGACGGATACAGCCTCGGACTATTAAATATCGTCAGAAGAGGATACCACCAGGTACAGATCTATCACAACGAGATCTTCGATCTGAACATCGCTTACAAGTCTGGCAGTAAGCGGTTTTATAGTCTGCTGATTGCAGGCATGAAACGCGGCACCGCAGACGCCTATACTTTCGGATATGGCATCGGTCATCCTTTCAGATTATCTGCCCGATCAGAAATCACAGCAGAGGTGACCTCCCAATATGTTTACCTGGGCAACTGGGAAGCGACCAATTCACTGATACGACTGCAGACTGCCTGGAACCGGCGACTGAGGAAAAACATTACCCTGTTTGCCGGACCTTCCTTTACCCTACACTACACTGACAAGCAATATACTGCCGAGCCGGGATATCTGGACAAGCTGCCGGTACATTACAATCCCTTTACATTCAGTAATGCCGTAACGGCCTGGTTCGGATGGCATATTGGCCTCGGGTTTTTCTAAGATAATTTGGTAAATTTGCGGCTTCAATTTTTTAAACGGTTAAATTAAACTCAGGTAATGTCAAAAGTTAAAGTAGGTTTTGTGCAAATGTCCTGCAGTGGCAATAAGGCTGAAAACCTTGCCAAGGCAACAGAGCGGGTACGTGAAGCAGCCGCCAAAGGTGCTCAGATTGTTTGTCTGCAGGAATTGTTTACTTCCCTTTATTTCTGTGACGTGGAGGATTATGATAATTTCTCCCTGGCAGAACCTATTCCTGGTCCGTCTACCGACACTTTACAGAAAGTAGCGGCAGAACTGGGCGTTGTGATTATCGCGTCCCTGTTTGAGAAGCGTGCGCAAGGCCTTTACCATAACACAACCGCCGTGCTGGATGCCGACGGCAGCTACCTGGGTAAATACCGTAAGATGCATATCCCGGACGATCCGGCATACTACGAGAAATTCTATTTCACCCCAGGTGATCTCGGTTATAAAGTATTCAAGACAAAATTCGCCACTATTGGTGTACTGATCTGTTGGGATCAGTGGTATCCGGAAGCGGCAAGAATCACTGCACTGATGGGTGCAGAAATCCTCTTCTACCCTACTGCTATCGGTTGGGCTACCAGCCAGGATGAGCCAACCAATGTAGAGCAATACAACGCCTGGCAGACCATCCAGCGCAGCCATGCTGTAGCTAATGGTATCCACGTAGTAAGTGTAAACCGTGTGGGCCTGGAACAGGAAGGCGCTATGAAATTCTGGGGTGGTTCTTTCATTGCCAATCCATTTGGCAGCATCATCTACCAGGCTTCTCACGAGAAGGAAGAAGTATTCGTGCAGGAACTGGATCTTTCTGTTACCGACAGATACCGTACACACTGGCCGTTTATGCGCGACAGAAGAATTGACTCTTACGCACCTATCACCAAAAGATTTATTGACGAAGCATAATGAACGGACAACCTACTTTGAAACAGCAGGGATACTTCTTCCCTGCCGAATTTCACCCGCATACCGCAACCTGGCTGAGCTGGCCGCATAAAGAAGCCAGCTGGCCGGGAAAGATCCACACCATCTATCCCTACTATAGCCAGTTCGTAAAATACCTGGCAGAGAGTGAAATAGTCCGTATCAACGTGAACGATGAAGCCATGAAGGCTTTCGCTACCGGTCATCTGGAGAAAGCCGGCGTTAACATGTCAAAGGTTGAATTTTACTTTAACCCGACCAACGACGCCTGGTGCCGCGATCACGGCCCTGCCTTCCTCATCAACCCTGCCACCCGTAAAAAGGTGATCGTTGACTGGAACTACAACGCCTGGGGCGGCAAATACCCTCCATTTGACAAAGATGATGTAGTGCCCACCCGCATCGCAGAGCACTTCAAACTGCCTGTGTATCATCCCGGCATTATCATGGAAGGCGGCTCAGTAGAGTTCAACGGTAAAGGTACCGTCCTCACTTCAGGATGCTGCCTGTTAAACGAGAACAGGAACCCGCATCTTAATAAAGCGCAGATAGAAACCTACCTGCAGGACTTTTATGGTGTTGATCAGGTATTATGGGTAGATGAAGGGATTATTGGTGATGATACTGACGGCCATATTGATGACACCGTACGTTTTGTCAATGAAGATACTGTTCTGACTGTCATCGAGACAAACAAGCAGGATGAAAACTATGAGCTGCTTCAGCAGAATCTGCAACAGCTGAAACAGATGCGTCTCCTCAGCGGTAAACAACTGAACGTCGTTGAACTGCCAATGCCTGACGCCATCATTTATGATGATCAACGTTTACCAGCGTCTTATGCCAACTTCTACATCAGTAATAAACATGTGATTGTTCCTGTGTTTAATTGTGCAAATGACGACAAGGCACTGCGTATCATTAGCGAGTGCTTCAAAGATCGTGAGGTCGTTGGAATTGACTCCACAGAGATCATCTGGGGATTAGGTAGTTTCCATTGCCTCAGTCAGCAGGAACCAGAGATATAATCGTCTTCCTGATATTAGTAAAAAGCCAGCATCTGATCTCCAGTTGCTGGCTTTTTGCTTTTATACCGGTGCTGTAACCGTCTCTGCATGGTTGTAGCTGTCTGCTGCCGCTTGAGGTAGGACGACGGGCTGACGCACTTTTGAAGGCGTGCAAACGGGTGGCAGGAGGTCGTCTTGGACAGCTGCCCATGACCGACCAAACTCTTCACAAGTAACGCTGAAATTCCTCATATCTGAAGCAACATTACACAAGTACTGATACAATATCAACATGGAAACCAGATAGATCAGACATTATGACGTAGAAAGTCCTGAGACCCTAGGAAATTAAGATCATGGCGACAATAAAAGATGATAAGAATATTGAGTATTACCTGACGGATATTACACGTAACGAACTGAAAGAGAACTAAATGTGGAGATGAGGTGGACTTGAGGTGGACTTATAGCACTCAAATGGATGATTTTCAATAGTTTAAAAGAAGATTACCACCATATAAACTACTCAATAAAGTTACAAATAATCTCTGATAATATGGTAGCAGCAACACCGCAGCCCAGCCTGCCAGTTCGGCACATTTTGTCATAGGATTGTTAAACATACGCCAACAGCCGAGCTTAAATTCCCCATTTTCACATTTTGTTAGCTTTTTTTGTGGTAAATTTGCATCAGTACTTCAAGCCAAAGTAAACAGCCGGACTAACCATAAGCCCGGCTAATTTTTAGAAAAACCTAACCCAATTCCGTTGATGAAGAAACCTGTGTTTAAGAACATCTTTAAATTCACACTTGCTGCCGGATTATTCTCCGGTATCCTTTTCACAGCTGCCGTACCTACTGCAGGTAATAAAACAAAGATCGTGTCACTGGCTGAAAATAAGCTGGGGGCAAGAATGGCTTTGTTTAGTCAATTGAAACTTGACTCTCTCGGCCTGTCTAAAGATGCATATGCGTATGCATTGGCGGGACTTGAAAAGCTCGAAAAGGAAGGTAAGTTAGCCAATCCGGACCTGCTGACGATAGCCGACTTTAGTCTGCCTTCCAGCAAAAAAAGACTGTTTGTGATAGACCTGAAAAAGGGCGAGGTGTTGTTTAATACACTGGTGTCACATGGAAGAAATTCCGGTACCGCTGTAGCGACTAACTTCTCTAACACACCGGAAAGTTTCAAGAGCAGTCTGGGATTCTATGTAACCGGTCAGACTTACAAAGGTGAACATGGTTACTCTTTACGTCTGGCAGGAGAAGAACAGGGTATTAATGATAATGCGATGAGTCGTGGTATCGTAATGCACAGTGCAAAGTATGTCAGCGAGCAGATTGCCAAATTACAGGGATATATCGGTCGTAGCCTTGGCTGCCCCGCTATACCGGAACAGGTACACCGCCAGATCATTGAGGCTATTAAAGATGGTACCTGCCTGTTCTTATACAGTCCGGATAAATCTTACATGGCAAACTCTAAAATGCTGATGCCGACAGATACCACTATCGTTTAACAATCAGTAAAAAGATATTTAAGTAAAAACTAAACCGCGATTACAGGTAGTATTTGCTACTGTAATCGCGGTTTTATTTTGTATTCCTGTAACTCCTCCTGGCCCCTCTTCAAATACACAACAACGGCGCTCAATTATATAATTCTCACGCTAAAATCATTACCGCCTCTGCATGGAGATAACGCGTATACTGAAAAGGGCCAGGAAGATGTCACGGAACAGGCGTGTTATAAGTTGACAATCACTTCGGATCAGTAAAAAGTTTACCTGCTGTATAAGTATCGTGATCATAGATATCCTCCCTGAACTGCACCTTACCTTCCTCATCTACCCAGGCTGTATAGTAAGAGATCAATACCGGCACAGGTTCTTTTACTCTTACATATTTCTCCTTGCCACTATTCATAGCACTGTCTATACGTTCCGCAGACCAGCTGTTATTATCTGCCAACAAATAGTTGGCCATCTTCTCCGGGTCTCCCAGTCTGATACAACCATGACTGAAAGCACGTTGATCTCTGTCAAAGAGGTACTTCTGATTGGTGTCATGGAAGTAGATATTGAAACTGTTTGGGAAGAGGAACTTTACTTTACCCAGTGGGTTGTCCTTACCAGGTAACTGCCTTACAATAGGTACTCCGTTACGCTCTCCTGTGATCTCCATATTCTTATCGCTGATATAATTCTTGTTACGGGACATGGCCGGCAACACTTCTTCTTTAACAATACTGTTTGGCAGGTTCCAGTAAGGACTGAACACGATCTGATCCAGCTTGCCAGAGAACATGGTGGTGTTCTTACCTTCCTTTCCTACTACCACCGGCATGTCAAACTCACGTTTGCTTCCATTCCATACGTGCAGCGCAAATTCAGGAATGTTTACCAGGATCAGCCTTCCGTCAGGATTTGCCGGAGCCCAGCGCATCCTTTCCAGATTGATCAGTATACGTTGTACCAGTTTGATAGCTGGCGTATTCATCTCACGCAATAACGTATCTGTAATGACACCTTTTGGTGTATGACCATGTGTACCTTCAAACCTGATTACAGCAGCTTCCAGGGCGTCATTGAAGAGTGTGGAAGTATCTTTATCAGCCATTTCTCCTGTGGCCTGTAAACGTTTCTTTACCCAGGCGATTACAGCGGTACTGTCTCCCTTCTTGTAACGCTTTTTCTTTTCTACAGTAATCGTATCCCAACCCCCGTTCTTTGCAATGTCAACATACTGTTGTAAAGCCTTTTTCAGTGTAGGATAACTATTGCTACCCATCGTCTCATCTTTACCTTCCAATACATGTGCAGCTTTATCGAGTATGGCAGACTTTGTTGCCGGCACCGCATTCTCCAAAGCCTCCACGCTATGGTCTGCCTTATCCAGGTAATAGCTGATAAAGCGCTGTGTTAACTGCAGTTCTGTTTTGACGATATTTGCGTCTTTCGGAGAAGCAGCTCCATCCATATCGCCATTCATCATAGCGTTCAGACGGTATTCGAGCGACTTATTCCCTTCACTGGTATCAATACTATAATCATACAGACTACGGAAGCCATAGGCCTGCTCATTCAGTCCGCTCTGATCAAACCATGCATACTGGAAGTTACGGGCATTATAGAAGCTCCGCATTCTGGCTGCCATTGTATCATTCAGCTGCTGTGCAGTAATGAATTTGTTGACATCACTAGTGTCAAGAAAAAAATTGTTATATGCGTTAGCAGGCGTGATATCCGTGTTACGTGGAGTAACCTTAATCCCTTCCTTTTCTGTCCCTTTTTTCGTATCACAACTATAGGCAAAGCCTGCAATCACACAAGCTATAGATATCAGTAGATGAGTATTCTTCATGCTGATCCCGGATGCAAAACACGTGCCTCTGCATTTACCGAAGGCGGATGATGCCGGAATAGGTAGTTTTTGTGGAAAAAACTTCACAGGAAATGCAACAAATTATAGATTCAGCGTCTTACCTTCTTTATTAAACTCTTTACGGATGCCGGTTTGGATGTCTTTGAGGAGAATGGTTTCACTGTTTCTCTTGAGTGCAGAAAGGCAACTATATTGTACTACATTAATGATAGCACCACCTGCCAGTTCATATTTCCTGGCAATCTCGGAGAGATTCACATCTGCGTCCAGTGCAACGTGCTTCGGAAATGATTGCTGCCATATCCGCTCCCGCTGTGCAGGTGCTGGTACCGGAAAATAGATCATAGACTGAAACCTTCGGCCGAAAGCTTCATCAATATTTGCCTTCAGATTGGTAGCCAGTATTACCAGACCAGGAAAGTCTTCTATCCTTTGCAGCAGATAAGCAACTTCCTGGTTCGCATACCGGTCATTGGAAGAGTTTGTTGCACTGCGTTTACCAAATAAGGCATCGGCTTCGTCAAAGAACAATATCCAATGTTTATTGGCCGCCTGGTCAAATACACCTGCCAGGTTCTTCTCCGTTTCACCAATATATTTAGATACGATCATCGACAGGTCAATACGGTATACATCCATCTGGAACGTCTTTCCCAGCAGGCAGGCCGTGAAGGACTTACCAGTTCCCGGCGGACCGTAAAACAGGGCTCTGTATCCTGGTTTAATCCTGTTCTCCATTTTCCAATCCTTCAGTAAGGCGGTTCCATGTTCGATCCAGGTGCGGATCTCTTCTACCTCTGTCATCGTATGCGGATCCAGTACCAGATCACCCCAGCCCAGTCCTGTACGGATCTGCTTTGCGGGAAACTGCGTGCTGTAATGGGGCTGATACGCGATGCCTTGTGTGAAGTAACTGAGATACTCGGGCGTGATCTGCAAAGCGCCGCTTAACATCGGCTCGTCAGTATGAGGTGATACCAGTTTTAAGATATTATCCCTGATAAAGAAATGATGCGGGCTGAATAGTTGTAACAGTTCCAACCGTTGTAACAGGTTATTGGCGGCAACAAGAAAAGCCGCTGTTTCGCCTGTGGGCAGAAAACCTCCATGCTGATTCCCCTTGATCCCGCCAAACTCAGTAAAACCTCTGTCGTACGTACTGTTTTTGACAAAAAAGATATCCAGCAATTGTGGTTGCAGATGAGGGCATAATGCGAGTAACAGTACCAACCGCTCGGACGTGGTCATCCTGTAGTGCCTTATGATCTGTGAGTAGACGGCATTCCCATCCATGACCGGTGGAGCTGGTTCTTCGAGCACCTGTACATGCGCCGTCTCGAAGTATTGTTGCATACGCAGCTGCAATATTCTGCTGAACCATAATAGCTCCTCATGTAATACGGCGGCATTTGCAACCATCAGGTTGTTATCCATTCTGTATATATCGGTTTTGGGAGCCAGGAGAAACGCATCATTCCGTAGCTCCAGGGTAGTGTTTGTAAAATGATGTCGTAACTGCGCTGATGAATGCGTATAATCCAGGCTTCTTCTGTCTGCCATAATAAGCCTTCCCTTTGCAGAAACGAGGCCCGGAAGCTCTCCTGTGAACTGTTACGCATCTTAGGCCATTGCTGGATGGCCACACCTATCAGTTGTGAGGATAGTTCACGATCTGCCGCTGTGATATCTACATCAGGATCCAACGGTTCTTCCCAGGGTGCATTACACATCACACGGTTCAGTAACAGTTCATGCTCTGCATGCCCGGTCTGCCCATCCACCAGCAGTTGTAGTAAACGTATTGCCTTCTGACGCGCTTTCTCGTCATTAAACTTTCCTTTTGTGAGCAGATCAAGTTTGGAGAAATAGGTAGAGAAGAAAGGATGCAATAGTACCAGGCCGGCATTCCGGATGGTTATAGCCTCCTGTTCTGAACCAGGTGTCTGTACCGGCCTGGCAAACAGACGCTCGTAAGGTCTTTGCTCCTGTGCCGGCAGCGGTTGCCCCTGCTGTAATAGGCTCGGGTTTGAATGCGAGTCGGATGATGCAGTTGCCACCCTCTTTTCAGGCCTGATCAGCGCCGCCGTTGCCTTTTGCAGGACGGGTAAAGCACTTCTGATCTGTGTCAGGGAAGTGACGGATGACATATCATGTTGTACGATGTTGTATAATAGCTTCCTGACTGTCGTTTCTCCGTAGCCACTCAGGAATTGGGCCAGCTGATTGATATATGACTCGCTGCTGTTGATTTGTATCCTGCCGGATAACCATAACAGGTTGAACCGGCGGAATAATAGCTTAACACTGTCGCGTTCCAGGTTATCAGTGACCATTGTTTCCAGCAATTGCTGCCATTGCTGCAAGGCGGCAATAGTATGATTCCCCCATAATAGCGGCAGCGCATCACCCATCATTGTCCAGAAATCTTCCTCCGTAGTATGCAGCGCTACCTGTTGTAATACAGCCACAGGAGATAATACATTCCTGTAAAACAGGAGCCGATCGGCATGGGTGCGTTGTTTGTATTGCAGCCATATTTCCCGGAAACTGTTACGATGCTGGATGAAGGTGTGTGGTAATGCCTGTTGGAGAAACTGGATCGTGTCCTGCTCAGCGTACCTTTGCAGCTGATAGCGAATGTTCTCCTCCAACGGCGTGACTGTTTTATCGAATAGCTGGTGAATATGTAACCGTGCCTGCAGCAATGGTGCTGGTTGTTCCCACAGGCTGGCAAGTAACAATGGCCGCTTCCTGAACAGCAGGATAACGGCCTGTTTCATGAGCACATCCTGCCTGCCTTTCTGCAGCCGGCTGAACCAGGCCGGAAGGGGCTGTCCGGTGATAAAAGACCGGAATAGCGTAACCGCTTGTTGCCACACCTCTTCCCTATCCTCCCTTCCTGCTATTGTATCGTAGTTAATCCACAATAGTGGCAATGGTATATCTGTATGTGGCGCGCTGCCTAAAGGCAATAATCTGGGCACATTTACATGATCGTGTCCGTCATAAGGCATAACTGCAAAAGCCTGTGCATTGTCTGCATGTATGCCGGCAGCGGCATTCTCTTCGTATAGTACCTGTATGAAGGTGACAAAAGAATCTGACGGAATGTATTGTCTGTACAGGTCTATCGCTTTGCGGAATATATACAGAAGATGATAATAATCCGCATTGAAGTGTCGTGCCAGCCTTTCCAGGTGACGCCGGATGAACTGTTTACGGTTGAACTGTCCACTGTTATCTGTCACCAGGTAGGTCAGTACGAACAGCCATACGGCGCGTTCAAATTCGTTCTGCGCATGGGCGACCAATGCCTGTTTACTGTGCAGGGTGATGACACCCGTAATATATCCAAGGATAAAAGTCGCCTGTTCTTCTTCCAGCGAAGTAATAATTTGCTGCACTGTACCTTTGGAAAAATGCCAGGCAATCCTTTTCAGTACATAGTCCTGCTGCGCAGTCTTTACTATAAACAGTGCGAATTGGGAGGGCGAGGCTGCAATCAGGGCCAGCACAATGTCTTCCAGTCTGCTGCTTTCTTCAGGTGTAGCCCACCAGGGCATGCTGCCAGAGAGCAGGTAGTGAGCCAGCAGAGCATAATGCCTTTCCTGTACGGTACTGAAGTGTAATACCTTACCTGGCGTATTACTTTGTTGCCAGGATTGAGCAATACGTTCTCTTAACGCCTTTTCCAGCAGTTCAGGCAGTATGCGTACCACGTCCTGCTCAAAGTTCGTGTAGGGTAATGTACCGAGGTCCAGTTCCAGGTGAGGTATCCAGGCGCTTTCCCCGGGTGATAATACGCTGCTGATTACCTTTTCGGTAGCGGCCGACAGGTGGTGATTGAACAGGGTACTAAACTTGTCCTGCAAGCCCCTGGCCCCGTCCTTGTCGGCATACTGGATATCGAAGGTCCATCGTCGGATAATATGTGCGGATTCGTTCATCCTATGGCTTGCTGGTTTTGGAAAGAAACTCCAGCATCTTTATTCGCAGCGCGGGAATGGTACCGCTCAGAAAAAGATCCGGCAAAGCTTTCAGCCAGGGAAAGTATATCTTTTCAAACTGCCTCATTTCGGCAATACCCAGCCAGCGGAAAGACAGGTGGTAATAGACAGGAGTCTGTTCCCTGATAAGGTCTTCCGTGAACCGGCGAAATTCTGCGTACTGGAATCTGGCAGGCCAGGAAGGCAAAACAATAGTGACAGCCGGCCGGTAAAACGTATCCGGCAAAGCCTGTCCGTTACCGGAATCAATATAGTATTCCATACGGGGATATGCCGCATCGTGGCCCGCACGGATCAGGGAGAGGCAATGTACCAGCTCATGCATGTCATTTCCCAATGTCTGTGGCTGTGCATGGACAATATAATCCGCAGATAGCTGCTGGTAGATCTCTCCGGCAGATAATGCCTCCCAGCGTGTTGCTATCAACCGTCGGATCAGCTGCTCCCGGTCTTCAAAGCCACGAAGTGCCCGTAATTCAAGTATCACTTTACCTTTATATGATAGCAGGCGAAAGCCGTAAGCCTTCATTTGCAGCGTTGGTCTGAGCAAGGTGTGCTCTACAGTGTAAAAGCCTTCGGAAGCACTGCTGATCTCCTGCAAATGTTTGATCATCTGCTGCTGTGCACTAATGGCTGCCTCCCTGTTCCTGTGTTTAGCCGTGGCGTGCCAGGTGTTCTGCCCCGGGGCCTTATAGAGTATGACAAACAGGTTAGCTGCCTCATTCTCCACAATCCTGTAGTTGGACGGGTCCGTTCCATATTTCAGTAAGGAAACAGGCTGATGACCGAAATGATACTGTTGTGTGCCGATAGCGTTGTCTGGTATATCGTCGTTATACCAGATATTCTCCCCGTTTACATGTATCTGCGTAGCAATAGGAACAGGGTGCCAGGCACCGGCTACCTGCATATCCAGGTGGGGCTTGTCAAACACTGCAGTCAGAGGCTGGTGTACATCGCGTTCAATATGCAGCAGCTTATAGATCCATTGCTGGTAACCGGAGAATACACCCATGGCATCGGGATCCATCAGGTAATTGAATCCCTGCATCCTGCCTTTGAGTAATACCGGCAGCTGTTGCAATAAGCTGGCCTTCCAGCGAAGCTCACAGTTGATACGGCTTTTCTCATCCGGTGGATGATACAGTACATTATACAGGTTCACAGGGTATCTGGGCACTACCATATTAAAACGTGCCAACAGGTGATCGAAGATGCGGATCTTGCGCTGCTGGTAGACAGTGTCACTTTCTGACATGCCCTCCAGTGACTTCACGTAGGCGTTATTGCGATCATTTTTGAAGTCCTCCCATAGCTGCTTGCTGGTAGTAAATGCCTTCAGCAGATGCTGTACATGCGGCACATCGTACAGCGGTTGGGAGAAGTAGGTACTTGCCGGTATGTTATCGATATCGGGCGAGAATACTGCGGAGAGATTCCCGAGTTGTGCCAGATAATCCGCCAGCAGCTGTTCAAACAGCAACAGATAGGCTTTCAGTTGCTTTGCCTGCGCTCGTCTGGGTGCAGGTTCCTGCATAGACACCTCTTCTTCTCCTGTGCCATAGATAGCAGGTAGATAGTGCTGCAGCGAATAGTATTGCGTGGAATTACGGTAGGTAGCCTGCAGGGAATTATCCGCCTTTGCTTTTTCCTGCGCTGTATAGTGCCGTTTTCTCATCTCCCGGATCTTCCGGAAAACGTTCCAGAAGACAGCATCGCGGGAGTGCTGTTCAAACTGATCACTGTAGATCCCTATATCGTTACGACCATCTGTGATATCCACATAGGGATAGTACCCGGGTTGTATCAGTATAGGCCGGCTGCTGAAGTTGATACCATCCGTAGATATATGCAGGAACTTCACCTGGATAACGCCGGGTACCTGGGAGATCGCTTTAACCATTTCTGAAGGATCTACCTGCTGCTTCCGCTCACGCAGATCAGCGTCAGGCACAAAGCCCCGACTCAGCTCCGGACCCTGATAGATCTCTTCAATACTATACCCCGCCTCCAGCAGTTCTGCCTCTGACACAAACCGTACCGGCGGGTGTACGACTTCTTCGATCGCATTACATACGTAGGCCAGCGTTTCTCTTACCGGGTAGTGGGCATCTACCATAATGGTTGCTTTGATGGCTATGTGCTGTGCTTTCAGAATACTGATTTCTTCAAAGTTCTCTCCCAGGTTTCTGTTCCGCATCAGGCAGTTACGCACCACTGCCCTCAGCTTTTCTGCCACAGCCATATCTGCCTCCACTTCCCGGGTCATAGCGTCATCCGGCTGGATCAGTACGCGGTATGTACCTTTGGATGCGCCGGGAGAATAGTCAGACATTACCGGTTCTATCCATACGTTTTCCAACCGCTCTACCTGGTCCAGCAGCAGCTTACGGAAGTCTGCTACAGTTACGGGGCCTGCATTCAGTATATCTGACTTACTGAAGAACACATTGTGCCTGGCATGGATACGCCCATGCTCATCTGCCAGCAGCTCATTTACAGGGAAATCGGTTTTGTAAGCCAGGTCAGTCAGGGCAAAACAAAGCTGCTCTAAGATGGTAACCCCAGGGTCGTGCAGGTTATAGTCCGTCCATACGTGACCCGACAGTTCCTGCACCAGTGCAAGCGCTTCCGCCCTTAATGTGGCAAAGTCCAGCGTTTTATCTCTGGTATTATCTCTGCTGATCTGTAAAGGAATATTCATATCAACAACCGCTTGCTAGTGATGGTAATAGTCTTTAGGCATAAATGCTGTATCATCCCACAGTCTGGTGATGCGGTAGTAAATGTCTACGTCCGGCCCGTAGTTACTGTTGGTGCGTATCTGCAGCGCATAGTTATGGGTACTTCCTTTCCAGCGTACCCGCAGCCGATTCCAGAAGAAACCGTAATGCGAAGATGTTTTTCTGATACTCCGCCGGGGCCATGATCTGCCGAAAGCACTCACTGCGTAGGCATGCAGAATGGCAAATCGGCCTGAGTTACGCTTCCCTGTACGGGCAATGATCTCGAATGCCTGACAGTTATCAAGGCCACTGATAACCGGGTGCCACTTTCCGTCAGCCGGAACCTTCCCTACCTGGTAGGTACCGATCCGGCCTTCCATAGCAACGAACCCGGTAACCTCCATTTTATAACAGGGATTACATCTTTTACCTATACCCAGGTCGCCGTTCATGTGGAAGAAGAAGCTCTGCGCATCAACGGATGTTCCTTCTGACCGATTAGTATGCGGGCGCATGCGAAAACCCGGGTTTTCCCTTTCATCTTTTTCCATCAGAAAAAACGGTTCCAGGTCGTCATTGGTACGATAGAAAGATACAAGCCGTTTAGACGCTCCCAGCGCTGCTACCAGCATGCCGTTTTCTTCATCTTTGGAAAAGCCGTCTTCCTGTTTGTTGATGGTAGAGTCAATCAGGTGTGCAAAGTGATGTTCTGTTGGCAGTTTACCGTTCCGGAAGTGTTCTTTTAGCTCTTCCCTGCCAAATATCTTGTTGTTATTCTTCGTCGCCATAATCGGTTATCTGGGTTGTATGGTGAGTGAAATAATTTCTCCTTCAGTATAATATGAGTCGGTATCGTCGTTGTAGCTGCTTCTTTCGTGCTGACCGATGATCATTTCTTCGCCGGTAATAACACCGCTGATGCCTATCGCTTCCGGTTCACGATAGTCCCTGTCATTAATGACACGGATGGAATGGTGTGGCGCAGGTATCAGTACCGCTTCAGACGTGGAGGCCCTTACATACTCTGTGTTGCTGACGGCAGTATCCAGCATGCAATGAATGAAGTTGCCGTCTGCATCTTCTTCTTCAAAAAAGTGGACCATAGAGAAGCCGGTAACGTAAGCGATGTAAGGCAGCTTTTTGATGTAACTGAGCACATCGGCGGTATATAGTGCCCCCCCCATCTTTACTTCCGGTTGCGCATCATATAACCAGGGCGTAAGGTACTGGCTGATGTCTTCCTGTAGGCGCGTCAGGTAGTAATTGGTATCTGTAAGATTTTCCTTCTCTACGAAGCCAACATCACATACAATCTTCACCTTTTCATATATAGGATGATGTACCGTTACCTTAATGAAAGGTGGCAGCAGACGGGCAATAAATCCATGTATCCGGAACAGGGTTGCGATATCGGTATGTGGTTCCGGATTTTCATATCTGCCATTACCGGTCGGTTTAGGTACGATCACCAGCTGAACATCTGAGGCTGCAATGTTCGTCGCACATTTAACAATCAGTATTTCGGGAAATGCTTCCAGTATCAGCTGGATGATGTCCATGCTGTATAATGGTCTGTTTTTATGCCGTAAACGTTCACTCACGCGAACATAGTATTCTTCTGTAGTCTCGGCAGGCCGGCCGCCAAACGATGGAAATAACTGCCAGACACGCTGTACGCCCCTTATCTCCTGCTGCAGGGCTTTGATAGACATAGCAGGCAATGAGGTAGAAACGTGGGTGTCAGATTGCTCCCGGCAGGCAATAGCGGCATTTACAAATAAGCCTTTCAACATAGGACGAATCTGCATCTCTTCTGGTGAGGAGAGCCTGAGCCATTGCAGTTGCCTGTCCAGTCGTGTATTACCAGCACAGTTGAACGGCGGCGTCTTCAGACTGATAATACCGCTATTGATAAAAAGGCGGGTCGTATCAGTAACGATCTGTGCGTTATTGAAAGGTACCCAACGGTCGTTATACAGGTAGCTCCAGTGGAGCTGCGGTGCCTTATTGATACGCGTGTGATTACGATGCCGCTCTTCCAGTTGAAACAGCAGGGAGATCTCCTCCTGGGGCTGCATGCCGTCAAGTCCGATATACAGGCTTGCTTTGTCTTCAAAAGTAGGCAGTAGGGTAAAGTCCCCCTGAAAAGAGGACGGGTATACCTGCCTGTGACCGAACGGGTACAAGTGGAATATCTGAAGAGGTTGGGACGGATCGTCTGACTTATCGGGCTTTAATATCTCCGCCTGCTCCAGCACATAGTCTATTGCAATGGACTTTACCAACGGCGTATAGGGCATATTGGGAATAGATTTCTTTTTCACCCATCTGCCTGCATTGTGCGCAATCACTTCCGGAAACAGGCGAATATACCGTTTGTGACCAAATGCCTCCTGCGGACCAGCCAGTTCCAGTCTGATAGCTGCATCGTTATAGAATCCGTCCAGTACAAAAGGTTCTTTATCCAGTAATGGCCGGTTATGAAAGTGTATCCTTTTAAGGTCGATCTTAGACAGCGTTGATTTATCTGACAGACGGGTTCTTCCCAGTTCGTCAGTATAAGTATTAAATAGCTGTAGCTGCTGTTGCTGAGCCCTTTCCGGTTGTACGGCCCCGTTCTCAAATGCGCTGATACCTGCTACGAAAGATTCATTGGTCATATCTGCTTCGTAGGCAGCATAGTAGTCGTTAAATCCGCCTTCCGCATGTGGTAATTCCAGCCACTCTAGTTGAATGCGGAATGTCTTGGTGTAAACGTTGAAAACATTACTATCCCGGATGTCGAGGAAAGAGCCTACCGTTGGCTGTGCCCCGAATAACTGAAAAGGGTTGGCCGGACTTAGGGGTCCGGTGTTATTATATAGCTTGACTGAGCGGTAGCCTTTTACATTGGCCCTTATACTGATTCTTTCCAGCCATAACAGCGGAAGGAAGGAATAGGGATGATGGAAACTGTTATTGTTCAGCAACAGGCGCAATAGCGGATATCCGCTTTGATAAGCACCGCCATGTACGAGAGGGTTATAGATTGCCGCAGCAGGCGCATTGGTGTCGTAAGCGATTGTGATGAGGAAAGCGTTGTCTTCACTACCGGCTGCACTACTTCTGATGCTATGCCTTGTAAACGTTTGCCATCCCTCCACAGTTGTGTAGGAGATAACAAATGCGGCTGACAGCAGCTCATTCATGACCATAGCCTCCGGTTTACCCGTCACACCCGCAAAGTTCATGACATACGCCAGCAGCTTCTCAAAGGACGTTGCCTCAAAATGCAGTGATAATTCTAACGTACGCTGACCTTCTGTAAGGTACAGCAAAGGCGACCCCAGGATTACCCCCATCTCGGTTTCCTGCATAGTACGCTTGTCTTGGGGCAGGTCCTGCTGGGGTTCACCCAGCATCGGCCACGAAGGAACCGCTATAGCTCCCGGCATGTAACTGGCCGGAGGAGGTACGAGATGAGTAGCAGCATACACCTGCGACTCGACGATATCAGAGAAAAGCGGGCTTTCAGATGCGATCTGCCGGTAGCTGTTCACATATACTGATTTCAGTGCTTTTATAGTTGTATGACTAACCCGCATATCGTGTGCCGTGCGGTAGGTGACCGGAGGAGCACCGTTACCGGTTTCCACAGACATGGCAGTACCCCTGGGTACAGTAACAGGCATACTTTGCGGCTGCGCATCCATGAAGACGTGTACCTGGTCTGGTATAGCCGGCTTCTGTTGCAGGCCAAGCATCTTACGGTAGTAATAGTCCAGGTGCTGACCAGTAAGCTTATTCAGCTTGTCCTGCAGCCGGGTATATAACTGTGTAAATGCCATCAGCATCCCGATATGCGGTTGATGCTGTAATGTGTCTGGCCGTCTCCTTAGATAGAACTGTGCCGCGCTGGTTACCTGGTAGAACTTTGTGCGAAGGTTATTGTATACGTCATTCAACGATTGAAAACCGAGAAATGCCGGAGGCGTTCTATTGGTCTTCTTTGCCAGTGAAGGGAAGTTAGCCGCCAGTTCATCGGTAACGGCAATTGTGCGGAAGTGGGTTACCGGCGTAAACAGCTGAATAGCCTGATCTTCAAACTGCAGCAGCAATAGTACGTCCTCAGCCACACTTTCCATCAGTTGGTCTGTGTATATCCAGGTAAGCGCCTGTACGTCGGCCTTCTTCAGCAGGCGCAGATGTCCTGCCAGCTGATTGGCAATAGTGAAAATCAGATTGAATAGTTCACTCAGCAGCGAATATAATTTAGCGTCTCCTCCCACCGAGGCCAACGCTGACTGTATACGTGTATGTTGCTCCTGCCAATGAGTAAAATCAAGGCGGGAGATGGTGGTTATCATGACCAGCATATCTGACTGCAGGAAGGGCTTCCAGTCGCCGTCAATATTATGATCGAAGTTGTAATAGTTGAATTGTGTTGCCAGTTCAGACAGGAATATTAACAGGTCTTCCCGACTGCGTTCGTCAATCTTCACATAGGAGGGCATCAGCGCTTCCAGCTTACGCTCAGACTGGCTGATACCATCCCTCATATAGTCAAATAATTTGTTCATCTCTAGTATACGCTAAGGCAACAGGTCGGGCGATTCAATATTTGTGCCCTCCAGAATGTAAAATGGATATACCATGTTATGCCGGGTGTTGGTGGCAATAATTGTGTAATGAATCTGAATGTTGATCAGGCCTTCTATATCATCCCTAAGCAGCACATCAGTGCCTTCAAAATCAACTCTGGGTTCAAAGCTGAGAAGCGCGTGCGCAATCAGATCATTTATTTCAGTGATCATCTGGGTATCCGCCCGCTCAAATACCAGCCTGCGGAGATTACAGCCAAAAGTGGGCTGCATCAGCCGCTCTCCTGGTATGGTGCCAAGGATGATTCGTATACTTTCTTCAATATCGGTAATGGCTTCGCTCATTAGCACACCGTTACCCGTTTTATCAAAAGATGGGGGGAATGCCCATCCCGTACCAAGAAAAGAGTGAATTGCCATTCGTTATTGTTTAACCACCTGTTAATAGTGAAGGACGCCCTCATTACGATCGTTCCTCCGAGGGAAATAGGGTCTAGTTAACCGCTTATGAGTACAGTAGGGCAACCCATCATGATTGTTCCTATATAGGCAATTGGGTCTAGTAAACTGCCTATAAGTATCGTAGCGCAACCTATTGCGATGATTCCTTCATGGACTGCGGCATTGCCTCTATGAGCAGTCAGCCGCCTATAAGTACACTAGGGCAACCCTTTACGATCGTTCCTCCATGGGCTGCGGCGTTGCCCATACCAGCAGTTAACCGCCTATCAATACAGTAGGGCAACCCATTACGATCATTCCTCCATAGGCTGCGGCGTTGCCCATACCAGCAGTCAGCCGCCTATAAGTACAGTAGGGCAACCCATCACGATCGTTCCTCCATGGGCAGTTGAGTCACCCATACGGGCGGCAGGACGGCCTCCGATCATGACTGTAGCAGAACCTTTTACAATCGTGTCAGGAGGCCCCGTGCATACACAGATATCGCCCAGTACAGCGGCTGGCATTTGCCCTATTAATACCGTCGGCACGCCTGGACCAGTAACAGGTCCTCCGACGTGCGGAATAGGCGGCAAAGCAGGTGTTTGCATAGGACAGGCATGCATATCGTTTAATCTTGCGGCAGGTGTTCCCATAGTTAGCTATTTTAGTTGATCATGACCATACCACCTTTAACAACAGTCTGACCGGAGGCAGATAGTTCTGCTGTAGCAGTCCCTTTTGCGGTAAATCCTATCTGGGCGGTTTGTTTGATATTCATACCATTCAGCTCCAGGTCCTGGGTTGCTTTCAGGGTCGCTTTCCCTGTTGCCTGCAGACTGATATTCCCAGTGGCTTTTAATGTAATATCTTTCGCACTGTTGAGTAATATACCGCTGTCATCCAGCTTAATGCTATTGCTTTGCTGGTCCTTTATTTCGATAGATTTCCCATCGTCGCTAAGGGTAATCATATTATTCCCGGGCGTAGTGATCTTAATTACCTTTTTATCGTCATCAAAACTGATCTGGAGCAGACTACGGCTATACAGCGCTTTGGTATTGTTTTTCTCGTCTCCCTGCGTCAGCGGCGGTACATTACTCTTGCTGAAAAGCGAACCTAGGATAACTGGATAACGGGGATCTGACTCAAGAAAACCCAGGATCACCTCATCACCTACCTCCGGACAAAACACTGCCCCCGCTGAGGATGTAGCGTAGTAACTGGCAAGCCTTGCCCATATCCCTTTTTGTTCACTGGCGTTTGAAGCCGGCTTCACCTGCACCCTATACTGCGACGCCGGGTCTTCAGAGATCTTTACCACCTTAGCAAGCTGCAGTCCGTGGATAGCCGGCATTTGTCCGTTAGCAGGCACTGCGGAGAACTGTTCCTTCTCAAAAATGGGTTTATCAGGCGCGCCGAATTGTACGTGCGTGGTCCACTGTCCATCTTCCAGGACGTGTCGGACCTTATTGATAAATGCTTTGCCACTGAACCTTGGTCCTACACCTACTAATTCCAGCATCTTGCCAGGTTTAGGCTTGGCATTCCCGATAAATACAACAGTACCTTTAAGAGCATTCATACGAAGGCGCAGCAAAGTACTGTCGGCCCAGGTCTTGAGGTCAGCCTTTGGCAGCGGGGCGCTGGAGATCAGTTTCAGACCGGTCTGACTGAGTTTCTCTGACAGGGATTTCGCTGTCAGGTCCCCTTGTGCATTCAATGTTGGTTCCTCTGCAGAAGACGTGATTAATGCCAGTGTCTGCGGATCCCAGGCGTATGCATCCAGTGAAGGCGGTTGCTTTTCGGCATTGACCTCCGCATTGAACGAGATAATGGAATCGCCATACGTGACTGATAACACCGCTTCAGCCGAGAAGTTAGGTTTACCGATAGTAACTGCATCATCATCCAGCGTAGTAATAAAGCCGTTGAAAGCAGCACGGGCCAGCATAAAATCCCAGTCTGTAGCAGTCTTCTGAAATAGTATTTCCTGTGGAGCAGAGGTGCTGTCAACAGTAGCAGATAAGCCATAAACGCTGGCAATCTTCTGAATAGCATCGCTGTCTGTGGATGCTGAAAATTCAGCTTCTTTTTGTCCAAGCGTCATCTTAACCGCATTATGCTTACAGGTTACCACTAATTCAAATCCGGTGCCCTTACTGATACTTAGCGCCTGTTTAACGATGACGCCTTTGAATATCGATACTTCAGTGCTATCACCATAACCAGCAGTGACAGTGATATTACTGCCGGGTTTCAATTCAGCCATGTCGCTTGCAGGAAAGCTGCCTTCGTCGCCGGCAGCCCCGTTATCACCGGTACCTTCTGCAAAGACAATATCCGCATGAGAGATCTTATTTACCTCATGCGAAATATGAATAGAAGAGACAAAAACCTTCTCCTGTATAGCGCTTCCATCCACTGTAACTGTGAATTTGAGCGTAGGGTCAGTAATATTCAGAGGACCTTCAACAGCCATTATGCCTTCTTTAATGGTGGAAAATAAAGTTCGTCACCGGGACGTATAGCATGTACGCTGCTTAGCCCGTTCAGTCTTGCCACTTCAATATAATAAGAGGCGTCTCCATAGATCCGGTAGGTCATCATGGGCAGGGTATCGCCAGCTTTGACAGTCCTGATATGCGTCAGGTCCGGAGATTCCTTTTTTGCAAGCCCTTTCTTGGATTTGAAGTCGAGCGATTTTGCAATTACCAGCTTTACCTCAGCGCGTAGAGCAGTACCATCAGCATTAAAGAGTTTATAGTTAGTTGTAAAGCTCTTGCAGACACCTTTGTATACAAGACTACCCCATGATACCTTCAGGAAGTTAGGACGATGTACCGTTCCCTGATAAGAAAAAATCAGGTATTGCAGGCGGTCAATATAGCCATCGACTGTCATTCCATCCGGAATCGGTATAATACCGGTACCGTCCACCAGCAAATCCAGGTTAAGGTCTGACTGCCCCATACCTTTAAATATCTGGGTCGGGCCGCTGGCAGCGTCTTCTTTCGACAGTTCGTATTCTGCTACGTAGCTTAGTGAATAGCTGGCCGGATTGATCATTGCATTAATAGTACCCAGCAACTGATTTACGCCCGTAGCATCAGCGTAAGCAGCAATCTGCAGCTTCTTTATCTGACCCATAATCTAACGCTCGGCTTCATTTTTCATCCTGTTAAGGATACTTTCAACACATTCCCTGATAATACCATCCTTCCAGTGCCGGAGCGTTTTCTCATCAGGCAGCGTATTAGCACCTTTCGCAGCATCAGAAGAGATGGTCACCTTGATGACGAGTTCCCTTATTTCCAGAGGCATCTGTAATTATTTATCTTTTTCAAAATACTTGTAAGCCAGTTCGAGGGTTTCTACCACGATTTCGCCATCACCTTTGGCCTTAAGACCAGAGACTTCCAGTTTAACCGGGTAGACCCCATAAAACTTCCAGGAGTAGATTGGCTGGGCTGTTTCATCCAATAACATAACAACAACCGTAGTAGGCTTAAAGGTAAAAGTAGACAGGCTTTTCCTGATCCAGTCGGTAACAGAGGAGCCTATCAGCATTCCCCTGCGTAAAACCAGATTACTGTATTTAGGAGGGGAAGGGAGCTTGTATACAAATTGATTCTCTCCCCCTTCCCTGACCTCTTCCGGCGTTACACTAACAGAAATACCGCTTACGTCCTGGAAATTGCCTTCCTGCTTACCTGGGTAGCTGATGAAGTTCACTTTATAATAAAACCCCACCGGTGGGTATGCGGAATCCATATCTGAAACTATTCAGTAAGCGTTAAACCTTCGTGTGCAACTTCCATGGTTTCCACAGCAATCTCGTTTGCATCAGATTTCATGTCTGTTACTGTAATCTTGCATGGGAAAGCATTTTTTAGCGTCCAGCTCATTGCGATATCCTGCTTTTCATCCAGCAGGCTGACAACGATATTGATACGCTTGTAGGTATTCATGGTAATACCTTTGTATTTCTCCCACAAGGCTTTGTCGCCTTTGAAAATGCCCTTCTTCAATGTTACATTGGAGAATTTCTGGATACCAGGCATTTTCACTGTGGAATAAACCGGGCTGCTGCCACCGCGATATTCAATGATCTGGGTTTCTGATGATAAACCGGTTACTTCCTGGAATATCAGTTCTGCACCGTCCCACATAACCTTGAACGAGAATTTCACGAGTGGCCATGTGGACTGGGCCTGGGTAGAGCCGTCATCTGCCATAGTTATAAGCTTTTAGTTTTAAGAAATAGGTTGTTCAGATAGTCAAACTAAGATTGCTGCATCATTTGCTGGAAAGTGATCACGATGAACTCTGCAGGTCTTACGATAGCCACCTTCACTGTGATCAGCATTTTACCGTCAAGGATATCCTGGGGCGTCATTGTGGCACCTAAGCCCAATTGCACATCGTAAGCTTGCTCAGGAGCTGCGCCGGCAAGAGCGCCCTGTTTCCAGAGGTTATTAAGGAAATTGTCTATCATTGCCTTCACTGTAACCCAGGTGGTCGCATCATTAGGCTCGAAAACGTAGGTACGGGCAGCCAGTTTAATAGATTGTTCAATCATGATCAGCGTGCGGCGCACGTTGATATAGCGCCAGTCCTGACTGTTACCATCCAGTGTGCGACCGCCCCATATAAGCGTACCAACTCCCGGAAATGGACGGATCACGTTAATAGACTTACCAGCAAGTACATCTACGTTAAGCTGCTTCTGCTCATCCGCGGAGATATTTACTGCAGGAGCATTAACCATACTGATTGATACATTGGCAGGCGACTTCCATACACCGCGCGAATTGTCAACCAATGTATAAATACCAGCGATAGCACCCCCTGGTGGCAATTCATTCAGGCGTGCTCGAATCTCCTCCAGTATGCTGTTGTAGACAGGGCTGGAAGCTTTAAGTGACTGATGATAATTCTTCTTTGCATTTGTATCAGGTTCAGCAACCGCTTTGTACGCTTTTACTACCTGCTTGGCAAGATCTTCCGGCAATAGAGTTTCCAGGTCAACTGTAGCATCAAGGTTTTCAAAGTCCACCTCGTTTGCTTGTACAATTGCTGTTTTCAACCAGGGGTAATAGGCAGCACCATAGTTCAATGCATTGATACCTATCTTGTCTCTGAAGGCAGCCACAACAGCGTCAGTTGTGTCAGTAGGGCCCTGTTGTGCAAGATCAAAGATCCCGAAGCGGCTTTGTGTTTTCGCACAATGCGCCAGTACTTTTGTGTACACTGTATTATAGGCAGCTTCACCAAGCGCAATAACATCAGGGATAACCACCAGGGTTGGTTCAAATTCCTTTTCCAGTAACAGCAGTACATCAGGTTTTGTATCCGAGCCTGTGAAATCATCAAGAGAGATCTCAAGGCCGTCGGGTTTGTCGCCGTACGTACCTACAGAAACGATATAACAGTTACTGCCGCCATTCGCGTAGAACAGACGGATACTGTTATAGAGATAGAAGGTGTTCTTCTCCTTAATCTCAACAGCCTTTTGTACACCATTGATGATAAAGGTTTCACCTTTGTATTCAGCTGCCGGATCAGCAATGCTGAATTTTGATCGGAAGCCTGCGCCGAATAGTTCCACGAACTCCGCGAAGGAAGTTACACGGGTTGGTTTGTGCAAAAGCGACTTACCAAACCGTTCGGCTTTGTGCGTATAGCCGATAAATACGGGAACTGCTGTTTCGACGGCGACGGCAGAACTGGGGAAGGCGTTTTTTTCTTCTATGTAAACGCCCGGAGTCATGAGTGTTGAAGCCATAGCTGTGCGGATTTGATTTTAGTACAAAAAGATTTCCGAATATGCCACCGTACGGTCGTATATGGCCATGCCTGCTGCAGAAACCGCTGTAATATCTGGTGATGGCAATGCCTGAATAATGGTTCGGTATTGTTCACCTTCTCCTACAGTGTCTCGCAGCTGCAACGTATGGACCGGCCGTTGTGATAAAGGCAATACCTGCTGGGAGATAAGTACTGGGACTCTCCTTCCGTCAGGCATATCTACCGGCAGCGGCGCAGCAAATTGAATGCTGCCACGGGCATCAACAATAGATGGTTGTGTGAGTAACGAAAGATCATTACTCATCAGGAAGTAACACCACTTTGTAGCTTTTGCAGCAAAACTGATTTCATATACCGGCAGCAGCTCAGGCGTGAGTGACATGATTATCCTGGCAAAAGGACGGGCGGAGATTCCTGCACCCTCTGACTCTGCCGGGATGAGATCATCCGCAGAGGCAGACTCCTGCCTGTGCAATTTACCTGGAGCACATTCACGCTGATTGCTGAACAGTAAGATAGTTCCTGGAACATCTGTCTGCCGTAATGCGGTATAGTTATAGAAGTAGCGATCCAGCAGCTGCACATCAAAGAAAAGCGTCACACCCTCTTGTAGTAAGCGAGTGCGGTCGCTATTGTCGGCATTTAAAAGCACAACAATCCTGTCCGGCATTCTGCGGAATAGCAATCCATAACGTCGCATTTCTATTGCCGTTTGTTGCGGCAGAAGCACGTTTATGTTCCTGAAACTATTATCAGCAAAGAATCTGTGACGGAAAACGATTTCCGTCAGCAAAGCAAATCCCATTACTGTAATGTTGTTTACAGAAGTTTATCGTTTGTGGTAATGTCCGATACAGATGGTCTGTATTCTCTGATAATGCTGTCATCGAAGGTGAGCATGCGCATTTTGTAGACAACAGAAGGCATATACTTGGCGCCAAGTGTTGCCCATACGTTGTTCATACGTTCTGTGCCCAGACTCTCCATCTCGAAAACCAGCTTATCGATACGTCTGTCCAGAGAAGGTGTGTTGTCGGGTGTAAGTACATTGCGCGACTGAAAGAAAGCCATGATAAAGGAAATAAACCTCAATGCTTCTGCATAGTTATTGGCTGTGAAGTATGCCGAAAACAACACATACAGGTTGATGCATATAGGCGGCGTTGTCTTTGCCTGTACCAGTCCTGTATTGTAGCCGGGCACACCTTTCCCCATCGCCTCTTTCTCAATGTTGATCAGCGTTACAAGTACTTTATTTTCACCCTGCACAGCAACACTACCATCCTGGTTTACTATACCGGACAATATCACTTTATCCTCATTGACATGCAACTGCCTGTTGAAATGATTATTGATCACTTCAGTGATGCATGAAAGGGTTTCGTAAATCATATGGCTAAATTTTCTCAGGAAGTACTCAGTCAGACTGAGGTGCACAAGGTATTACCAGAGATAATACATGATGTTTTACTTTATAAATATTCTAACGCGTTATGTCGTACGTTGTGTTGTATATTTTCCGCTTTAACGGTGGATAGTCAGGGTGCTAGGATCTTTTAACGGACTGTTTTTTATTATACTGAGCACAAGATAGCAGTTAAATGAAACTAATAAAAATTTTATTTAAATGAATAATTACCTATTTTTTATTAAATATTATTGTTACTCTTGCTCTCGCGTTGTCAGGTAAATTCCATTTCTTATGTACTCCCTTTACAAAAATATCCTTCGCATATTTTTGTTCCTTAATATCTCTTTATTTACCGGAACAAAAATGTATGCCTTTGGAGTGTATACGTCAGCGTATGACACCACGCAACCAAAACAAACGATTCAACTTCCGGAATTTCGGAAGGACACAACAGGAAAGGTCAAGCTGCTTCAAAAGATTGTTTCGGCGCTGCAATTCAGGCGGAATGCACATGCCCGGGAACAGCAACGCGTCATTACGATCATCAGGACCGTCATGGCCGATTCTCTGGTAGCGACAGCCGCAGATATAAAGAAGCTGAACGAAGAACTATCGCTTCAACAGAATCAGCACTTTGACTCCTTACGTGCATTAATTGATAAAATCTTGCAGCGACCAGATCCGGTCCCTACTTCTGATGAAGGAACAGAAGCTTCGGAGGCGTCACCTCAACCTGTATCAGATGCCGATGTTGCCTCTCTGATTAACAAGATTATTCCAATCCTGCAACAGAAGGAAACCATAGAGCAAAATACGGCAGCTCAGCAGCAACGCCTACAAAAGATACGGTCTTTATACGGCCGCTCGCCGTTCCAGGTCGATACATTAAAATTAAGCGATACGACCGGTATAACATATACTGTTCGGTTAGCACACAAATGCAAAGTCATGGGAATTCATCCTTACTGGATGGGCGAAAAATACCTTCATTATAATTTTAGCACACTTAGCGAACTCAATTATTATGGCTACACTCCCGCAGAAAAAAAAGAACCTATACCTAATGAACTCCCTTTGGTGGATCTTGCTGCGAACCGAACCTTTACCTTTTATATGCAGGACGCGGCACGGATAGAGGCATTATTACACGATGCATCTTCGCAACTACGCTGCGCAGATACCCTCATGACTCTGCTGTTAAAGTACGAAGCGCACGGTGTCAATATTTGGTTTGGGTCAATGCCGAGTACACATAGAAAAGCTTTTACTAATTTTATTACATTACTGTACAATCACCTTAATAATGGCAGCAGGCACTACAGAGTCGCCATAACAATACCACCATACGATGAGACCGGTGCCTATGACCTGCGGGCGTTAGATCAGGTAAGCGATCATTTCCTGGTAGATTTTACTAAAGCAATTGGTTCGGCTGCTGGTCCACTTTCTCCTATGAAAGGCGATGCGAGAAAAGCTATTGAGCCCGTCATATCACGCTTACTCAATCAACAGATCAAACCAGCCAAATTCATTCTGCTGCTCTCTTATTATGGTACTGAGTGGAAGCTGGGTGCAGACGGTCGAGATCTCTTTACACGCTATGTGTCCTATAGCGATATCAAAAAGCGATTTCCGGCTGACAGTATGGTGAGCTATGATGAAGACGCGGTAGCAGCAGTGGTGCACCAGAGAGATGCAGCAGGTATAGTCAGGTCAGCGATCTGGTTTGACGATGCGAATACATTGGAGGTGAAATATGATTATATTCTGAATAGTGGTCTTGGAGGTGTAGCCGTCTGGCCACTGGGTGCAGATGATGGATATGGAGAATTGTGGGATGTAATGACAGACAAATTCGTTCAAATTGATACAACCTTTCTGGACACCGTACCCTTGGTACCACGAACGGAGCCTACTATGTCGTGGTGGAGCAGGGTAATGCACAAGCTTAGTCATGAGCTACGCATGTTGAAGCTAATGTTTTCTGACCCGTGTCAGCTTATGGAGGACCGGCAGGAAGACGACGACGATTTTTTTGCCTACGTTGCGCTATTCCTGTTTTGTATCACCGTATTGATCGGGATATATTACGCGTATAACCTACGCATGAAAGGATTTACCTGGGAGTGGCGTAAGACGGTACTACGTATTCTGCTGGGGGCTGTTTTTATTAGCGCCTTTTTTGGGATTGTAGCCGTCTTCCTCAACCGGGAAGTACCATTTGGGATGACGCACAAGAATACTGATGGCACCAGGTGTGTAACGATTCCTCTGGCTGACGCACTATTTATTTTTGCGGCGGGTATTGCACTGGGAATTTTAATCAGCAGATTTCTGCTACGCCCTATGATGACTCAGGAAGAGAAGCCCTGACCTAAGTTGGTTAGGCTCTTTTGCCCCATTAGGTCTGCCTCGGCTTCTAATCCGGCATCGTCATTTACTGGCATGCTATCCTTCAGTTGTGTGGTAGCCTGTACCCTGCCCTGCTTCTGCTGCACTACATGCCACGCTTCATGCGGAAGATGCTTTTCCTGTCCTGGGGCAACATGGATGTCTGTACCCTGGGCATAGGCATGCGCATTCAGCTGAGCTGGCTGTGCAGAGTTATAGTGGACTTTGACATCAGACATATCCAGTCCTGACAGCGATTCAACTCCTGATTTCAAGTGGTCGGGCAGGCCGGTATTATTCGCCTTGCGCTGTATTGCTGATTTAGGCTGCACGGGTAATTCCTCCTCCTCTATGCCTACGCGCTGGGCAGGTAATTCTTCATCAGTCAATGATTGCTTTTGGACGGGTAACGCCTCCGGAAATGATGATACAGCTTTACGCTGAAGTCCCTGAGAAGATATGTTGCTTGCGTGAGCTCGGGCGGATGTTTGCTCCCGTTCTCCAAACTGGTATTGTAAGGCCATAAACAAGGGTTAAGGATAGGGAAAAGGTACAGCTTTTTTACGGGAAATAGCAGATCAAGGGAATAATTCTTTACTCTTGGCAATGATCTCTGATAGCCGTTGTGTGAATGTATCACAGCAGCTCTTATCATAGGAATATAATACCACATCACCGTCTTCTGACCGGGATTCGATATTCATTTCCACTTTATAATCGGGGTGCGATTTACAGCATTCACTGCTAAACTGGTGGGTGAGATAGGCGGCAATCCTCTCAGCTTTTGAGTTATTGTACCGTGCTGGAAGATTGCTGATATAGTCAGCCATGGAAGTGTCAGGGGCCAGTGACCTTTTGATTGCGCGAAAGTGTATCATAAACAGACGTTTATGTAGGAAGTAAAAGATATAGTAAAGGTACGTAATCTGCTCCATTCCCATCATACACTTATTTTAGTTCCATATTAGCGGTAATTGTTGTTGATCTCCTGCATTTATACCCAAGTGCTGTTTCTAATTCTTAATTTTGGATGTTATATAAAAACATATTCATGAAGCATCTTATTTTACTTATTATTCTAGGAACCAGCATCACTGTTTATGCACAGAAAAGTCCCGAAGCTATTAATGTGCCGGCGGCTGTGTCCAGGAACTTTCAGCAGCAGTTTCCAGGTGCAGCAGACGTCAAATGGAAACTGAAGGATAACCAGTATAAAGCAGCGTTCCATAAACATGATGTGTGGTATGATGCCAACGGTAAGCTAATAAAACAAAAAGAAGATATCAAAAACACCGATTTGCCAACTGCTATCAAACAAACCGTTGAGCGAGAGTTCACCGGATATACCATTAAGGATGCGGATAAGCATACTAATGATGGTGCGATCACCTATAAGCTGGAACTGAAAAAAGAAACAGAGGAAAGGAAGGTGACGTTCAGTCCTGATGGTAGGGTCCTAGAGAACGTTGCTAACAAAGAAGATAAGAAGAACAAGAAAGAGGCTAAACAGTAAATATTATTCTACGTGTAGACAGCCGGCTAACTAGTCGGCTGTCTTTTTTTTATCTAATTCAGATACTTGTATTTCAAACATTCTACGATCAATTTGATGGCGACATTATCGCAGGAGATAGTCTGATAATCTCTATGACTATTGTAACAACTTCGTTCTAATGTAGGAGTGCGTTACCAACACGTCCATTTTAAACTGGTGTACTCTCTTCTCTGCGGAAGCCGCTGATATGTGTTAACATGTCCTTTAAGTTTTATTTAACCACGCATTAACAATTCGGCATGGGGGATTTTGTATTATGCAGTCGTAAACAGCACTAACATTTGTCAAGGGGAAATAAAGGGACTGCTAACAATTACTAGCTAAGATCAGACGATCAACCAACAACTTATAACTGTTCGAGGGATATATGGATATGTACTAAAACCTAAGCTATGAAAGCCAGGGACATGGTTTTGCATGCATGCTATTTTCTATTTATCAGCATGTTTCTTTATGCAGCAGTTTCCAAATTAATGACGTTCCAGGTTTTTGTAGTTCAGATGCAGCGTCAACCGTTTTCGGATGCTTATGGTCAGTTTCTGACCTGGGTCATACCATTAGTGGAAATATTACTTGCACTAATGATGACAGTAAATAGCTTCCGCAAGCTGGCACTGTATCTCTCTACTTCTCTCATGATCTGTTTTACAGGTTACATCATTCTTGTGCAATTACGTTTTTATGGCAAGATACCATGTAGTTGCGGGGGAGCTATTGCAAAGCTGTCATGGACAGAGCATCTGCTATTTAATCTGTTATTTATTGCTATCGGTTTTGCGGGTATTTACATAGAGCAGCGTGCGGAATTACTTGAAAAGTCTTTTAAACTAGCTAAATAAATCTTCTAACCTAAAGTCAAATCAATGGAACAATCTTCAGTATGCCTTGCTATCAGCAGGGCACGGGATAGCTTTTGTTCTTCCCGTGCTGGTTAGCACAATCACCTTCGTCTGTTACAAAAATCTTTAAGTCACACTTTTTATTTTCCCGACAAATTTTCTCTAACATCGATTAATTACTTCTTATGAAAAAAATCACACTACTATTTGCGTTCGCAGCAGTATTAACAGGGGTAGGATCAGCAGTTGCTACTACCGGAAAACCCTCCGCTGATGCTTCAGCAGAACCATATCGTAACTGGATAAACTGGAACGACGAGCTGGTACTAGTTAATGTACCAAAATCAATCGCTGAGCAGCATTGCGCTCCATCTATTGAAGTATGTCTCAGGGCGCAGGATAATGTATATGTCTATACTACTGGGTATATGCTTTACAAGTAATTCAGATCTTATTACATCAGGGAGCTGATCATCCCCTGATGTATCAGGTTCCTGCAGTTCCATTGGTAGTTAATAGCTGGTGGAGCTGACTACGTTGATAACAACTACGTCTTCACAAATTTGAGTGCTGTTTACATTAACAAACTTATTAAAGCAAGCGTACAAAGTATGCACTATTGACTAGTCTAATCTTTCGATAATTTTTACTTATAACCTTCATTCTGCGTTAACACGGGATTGAGGAAGATTTGTGTTGCGGGAACAGGCCACAGTGTATCTGTAGATTGCCATTTCGTTTTGACTGCTGACATGGTCTGGTTCACTTTTCCTGTACGTTTCAAATCGTACCAGCGGTGGCCACATTCGGCGTAAAGTTCTATTCTCCTTTCATGTAAAATCTTTTCCTTCAATTCTTCTGCTGATATAGATGGGGAATGTTCTTTTATTAGTGGTAGCCCTGCCCTGCCACGGATAAGATCAAGGTCCGTCATAGCATCTGCCAACTGGCCGAGTGCTACCTTCGCTTCGGCTCGCAGAAGATACATTTCTGATAGTCTTAGCAGCGTTGTATATTCTGTAAGTTTAAAGGAAGTGGAAAAATCAGCACGTTTCTTATACTTAAAGGGATATGAGTAAACATATCCATTAACTGTTTTGTACCCTACCCATTCCTTCATACGTATATCTCCAGTTTCAAAAGCAGCCAACAAAGTTGGACTAAGCGTAATTGGGGGCCTCATAGCTCCAGCGGGTACGAGCCAGTTGCCCTCCATGGTATTATACCCGTTAAGTACGGGTTGCAGGAGGAAGATGGCTTCCGAACTCGTCGCAAGAAAGACCTCTCCTATCTCTTCCATTGAATAGTATCCCGCATTAATTACTGCGGTGGCTTCCTGCTCTGCTGCCTGCCAATTGCCTTTATACTGATAGTACTGTGCAAGCAATGCTGCCGCTACCCACTTATTAGCCCTTGCCCTATCCGGAGATGGATATGCTGTACCCAGAAGTTCTTTTGCTTTTAGCAAATCAGCTTCAATAAACTCCTCTACTATGTGTACAGGTGTCCTGGGCATCTGCTCATTTTGCAGATAAGACGTCACTTTTACAAGCGGTACATCTCCAAAACACCGAATCAAATGAAAATACATCAGTGACCTTAATACTTTACACTCTCCGATTAACTGGTTTTTAAGCTGCTCAGGAAGTGTAGTACTTGCTTCCAAGCCCTCAATACAAGCATTTGCGCTATAAATATGTTTATACGCGCCACCCCAGAAATAGTACTCAATAGTAGTATTTGCGGGGGATAACTCCGCTGAATAAAACTCCTGAATCTGTGTTTGCTGTGCGTTATATGATAATTCATCACAATACAATCCAGTATATACTGAGATAGCACCGGATAGCAGATTTGTCGTGGATGACAATCCTGTATAGATACCTGCTACCGCTGCTGTTGCAGAGTCTTTATTATTAAAAATCTCCTTACCAATAGTTTTGTTATCTGGCGCTGGTACATCCAATAATTTTGTACACCCTGTCCAGCACATCAATGCCAGCATTATAGCCAGCAAACCAACTATTGTACTCTTTTTAATAATGCTGCATTCCATATGATTACTTATTAGCATGTCAGTTTAATTTACGCTAAAACGTTACCTGCAGACCCATTGTGACCGTTCTTAATGATGCTAGTGATAGCGGACTTGCCGTTTCCGGATCGCCAGCCCTATACCTCGTTAGTGTAAAAAGATTCTGTGCTTTGCAATACAGCCGTATACTTTGCATACGTAGGTGTGACAACCTGAATGGCTGTATTGTGTAATAAATAAAAACGTTTCTCAATTTGAGGAAACTGGCGTCTGAGTAAGCTCTTTCAGAATTAACAATTAACCTGCGATCTCCGTACACAGCGCCTCCGGATTGTGTTGAGTACTTAGGATATAAAGACGCATCACCGGGTACCTGCCAGTGATCCAATACTTCTACTGACTGGTTTCTTGGAGCACCAGGCAGGATATTATTCAGGTAGATCGCATGCAGGTAATTAGGAGCAATCTGTTTTCTGAAATCACTGAGTACCATAATACTTAGTCTTTTCCATTCCAGCCCCAAACGAAGACTACCATACCAGTCAGGATCAAGATGCCCAATCACCTCATAATCCGCACCGTTATAAATACCGTTACCATCTTTATCCCTGATAATAAATGTGCCCGTTTTAGGATCTATACCGTCTGAACGAAGGCGGTTCAATACCCTTACGGATTGCCCAAGGACATAGGTATCATTGTAAGATGACTTCTTCAGATCCTGGAACGTCAGCAGTCTGTTCTCAGGAATAGTAAAATTAAGTCCTGCAGACAGCTTCATTCGATTTGTTTTCAGGAGTGTTGCGTCAAATGTAAACTCCCAGCCGCGGTTCAGTATATCTGCATCAATGTTTTTGAGTATACTGTTAAAGCCAGTCTGCACGAGCAGATTATATTTCACCAGCTGATCGGAACTAACATTTGAAAAGTAAGCGGCTGAAAGGAACATTGCCGCTGGCACAAACTCCATCTCAAGGCCCAACTCTGTTTTACGGCAGGTCTCCCAAGAGTAAGCCGGGTTATATAGAGCGTCTGGAGCAAGTCCGGGTATACCCTGATAAGGGCCGGATGGTATGGGCGACCAGGTATCCAGGTATTTGTAGTTTGCAATCTTGTCATTTCCTGTCACACCCATACTTCCTCTGAGTTTACCATATCGCAGCCAGCTATCGAAATGTGCGAAGAATGCTTCCTTTGAAAATATCCAGGCAGCACCCGCAGCCCAGAAGCTACCGAAACGCCGCTCCGGACTGAATTTACTACTTCCATCCCGGCGGAAAGTCATGTCAAGGATATACTTCTGGTGATAACGATAATTGAGCTGGGAAAATAGTGCCCCATACCTGTATTCATTCGGATCACGTAACTCTGCTGTTTTTACAGGCGCTCTTTCTTTAAAACGAAGATCCGCATCATTAGTGTATCCTAATCCCGTAATAATAGATGTATTGGACCTGGCAAACTGATAAGAATACCCTGCCAACAACATAATATCTCCGAACCTCGAATGAATCGCATATTCGGCCATATTGTCGATCATTATACTCTTGTATCTGCCGGTTGCAAATGAGGAGCTGCCAGTAATAGTACTGTCCGCGTAGGGGTTTTGTGCGGCTATCGGTACTGTACTATTTTCATACACATTTATACCTGAGAAAGCGATATTTGCCTTCACTTTGAAATGACGGAATAATTCATATGAAGGGGCTACATTGACAATCAGGTTATTCTTTACAATGGAATAGCGTTTTAATAGCTCGGCCAGGGGGTTGGCAAACATTTCACCTTTCTCTTCCCATACCAGCTTATTACGCTCGTCGTAAGGTTTAGGTGCATTGGGTGGTAAAAACTCTCCATTTGTAGTAGGATTGAATAGCTGATTATTATCTATTGAATAATTAGCATAAATGCCTAAGTTAAAACTTGAATCGCGGGACTCATGGTTTAGTGCCAGGTTAATGTTGCTGCGCAAATAAGACATATCCTTTGAATAAACAGCGCCTTCTCTATAGATCCCTGTACTCAACAATACCCGCGTAGTCTTGCTTCCTCCGGATACGCCAATATTGAAGTCCCGTAATGCGGCGCTCCTGCCGGTCAGCATTTTTTGCCAATTAGTATACCTCATGGTGTCCCAAAGAAGAAGGTCATAAGCATATCCTGGATTCCCTGGCCTGTCATTGAGAATCAACCCGTCGTTTTTAAATGCCTCTCTGCGCATCCCCAGGTACTGCTGTGTGTTGAGCAGGTGTAGATGGTGGGACACATTACTAACACCCTGCATATAATTGACGGTTACTTTTAACCTGCCGGAATCCGGCCTTTTCGTGGTAATATGTACTACCCCGTTTGCGCCCCTGCTACCATAAGCAGCAGTCGCAACCGCATCCTTCTGAATGTCTATTGATTCAATATCTGTCAGACCAAAAAGCGAGAAGGGGCTTATCCCCCCATTCTCATTCTGAGAAGCAACTGATGATAAAAGATTAATCTGTTCACTGTTAATCGGTAGCTGAGCGCCATTGACTATATAAAGCGGGTCAGAACCATTAAACAGCGAGTTGGTTCCCCTTAGATTCACCCGTATGGAAGATCCGGCAATGCCACTTGATTGTGTGATCACCATTCCAGGTACTCTGCCCTGTAGCGACAAAAGCGGATTTCCGATTGGATGCCCCTCAATTTCAGCGGCTGTAATCCTGGATACGGACCCGGCTGTATATCTTCTGGAATTATCCATATAACCTACTATTGTGACTTCGTCCAAACCACGATTGCCCTGTTTCAGCACCAGTGTAATTCCACTGCCAGGCTCAACGAATTTTTCAAGCGTCTCATAACCCACATAGGATACCTGCAAACGTGGCCTGGACTCACTGGTTACCAATGTAAATGCGCCAGTGGAATCTGTTCGGGCCCCATCTTTTTTCCCTTTTACATGAATCGTTGCACCTGGAAGATATATGCCTGTTTCATCTTTCACGTGACCCGATATATGATATACCGAACGATCTGGAGAAACAACCTGCTCATTTTCATTCCCTTTCGTATTATTCCCGTTATTATGACCTTGCCCTCTGGGCACGATCTTTACCACCCGGGACTTCTCCAGGAGAATGTACTCCATCTGGTCTTTTCCAAACAATTTATCCAGTGCGGCCCTTAATGTTTCCTGTTGTACGTGCAGACTGGCCAGCTCTCTGCCATCACGGGCAGTATTTAACAGCAGGCCTGTTTGCTGCTCCAGTGCAGATAGGATATCGGCAAACGGTACGTGGTGCTTGTTAACCGTTACATACTTAGTATCCAGTACTGAATTTTGATGCTGTGACTGCGTTTTAATCGCAATGAATAGTAATGGAAATAGCAGGAAGAGAAATGAGATGCTGGCATATTTCTTCTGAAGTCGCATGTCAGAAATATAAAAGTCCTTCATTCAGTAAAATTCCCCTGTTTAACGACAAAGCGGATGCAGTTAAATGACTGTGTATACGTAGAAATTTATGCGCCGAGGATACATTCGGTTGTTCGTGTCTAGTTGATGTCTAATGGTTCATATATTAGGAATATTCCCATAGTAATCTCTGCTTTGCGTAACAGCTATGTTTAAATTGAGAGTGTCAGAATCAAGCTAAGTTATTTAGTCCGATTAAAAAAATAATAAAATGAGGTCATTTTGATCGAAAGGGCTATTTAGTTTTGCCTTAATTAGGAAAGTCCCTCATAGTAACTAATTGTTACTACCTATGGAAAACCCTGGAAACGAATAACCGGAACATAAAATTAGTCGCATAAATGTCTAGTACACGTTGGGAAATAAGTATAGCTACAAAAATACGAATGATCTATGAGGATTTATCGCCGAGTGATCGAAATGCCAATTTGAGGGTTGCTTTTAGGTATCCTCCCTCATGCTGACCTTTCAGTTATATCTTTTAAGAGATCCGAAAAACACCCAGGGAATGGTGTCTTTCTTAAACAAGCTAAACAACTTGAGATCTATGGAGAACATCGGGGATGCCATACTACTGTCGTCGCTACGGCAAGGCAGTGAAGAAGCATTGAGTACATTATATGAAAAATACTCACACCAGGTCCGCCTGTATGTAACATCAAAACTCAGTAACCCACAGGAAGCCGAGGATGTCGTACAGGAGGTCTTCATGTATCTCTGGGTCAAACGTGCGAAATTACCGGAAATAAAAGACTGGCGCTTTTATCTAATAAAAGCAGCTCATAACCGCGCGCTAAACAAGATAGACAAGAAAAAGACCGATCAGTCCCGAGAAAAGAAATATTTTCAGAACGCTCCCCTTTTCGATGATCCAACAGCTACAAATTATTCATTGGTTGAACAACTCATACCTGCCTTAGATAAATATCTTTCTCCAACAAGGGCTGACGCCCTGAGAAAAGTATATCTGGAAGGACGAAAACAACAGGAAGTTGCTAAAGAGATGGGCATTACTGTTCCCGCATTGCGTGGCATTATCGTCTCGTCAACGAAGAAGCTAAAAGAAATTCTAAAAAAATAATTCCCTCTTCTTCATCAATTTTCAACTTTAGTTCTGTCTTTTAATTACACAACCATGGAAAATATGCCCCTGGAACTTGAAGCCCTCATCATTGCAGAGATAGCAGATACTATCACACCGGAAGAACAGGTTCTTCTGAATAAGCTGAGAGAAGTAGATCCGGCTGTTAATATGCTATCCGCAGAACTGTACAAGTCTTTGGGTTCAATCCGGAGAGAAACAAAAGAGGAAATGCATACATCAGCCAGGAAGATTATTTCAATGGCCAACGCAATAGATAGAAGTAAAAGAAGCAGCCTGTACGTAAGAATCCGTGTGCCACTGATCGCTGCCTGCTTACTGGCTATGATTATACTAGGTATAACAGCTTACAACAACTATACTAACAAGATTCCTGCCCTCGCACAGAAAGATAATAATGCCACTTATCTGTTTGACGGGGAAAGTTGGATAACACTGCAAAACGAAACACTTAGATTATCCAATAACGGAGAAATTTATGCTGATGATAAATTACTGAATGTGCCCCGAGGCATGTTCACAAGACATCAACTCGAAATACAAACAGGATTTAAAAAGATATGCCGCATTACCCTGCCAGATGGAAGTGGTATTGTTGCAAACGCAGGCTCCAGGATCACTTTTCCTAAAAAATTCACAGGAAAACAAAGAGACATCTTCATTGATGGTGAAGCATACTGTGACATTGCTTCCGAACCCGGCCGGCCATTCATTGTTCAACACCCTACGGGAAAAGTTGAAGTACTGGGCACTGCGTTTAACATTAATACCTTCACCAAAGGCAGTCCAAGCGTAGCGGTAGTATCCGGCAGCGTCAGGATGAACGACAACGGCATTAACACCCAACTGGGTGCCGGTGACAAAGGCATCTACAAACAAGGACATTACCTCGTTCAGAAATTTGATCAGAAAGAGGTCACTTCCTGGAAGGAAAATGTACTCTTCTTCGTGAATGCCAGTAAAAGCGATGTGGAAAATGCTTTTGAAAGCTTCTATGGAAAGCAACTGTCTATAGACCGGGACTTTCCCAATGGTATGGGCCGATTAAATATCGTCCGCACTGAAGACGAGAAGGACTTTATTAACCAATTGCCACATCGAATGGAACTAAATATAATCAAAGGTGTATACCATTTAAAATAATTCCCATGTACAAACATCAGATGAAAACTCTATTTTCTCCTCGAAAGAACCATTTTGATTTGTAATGATTTTTCATCTGTCCATTGTCAAGTTAACCTCAGTTATTTAGCTAGTAATCTTATGGCCGGTGAGTTTCCTCACCGGCTCCTCTTTTAATACACTATTTCCCCCATTATAACCAACCGGCTATCAGCCAACAGGCGTACAAATCTCAATTAAGAAACCATCAATGTCGCGTACATATGCCACGGTCTGCCCCCAGGGTTTCTCTTTAGGTGATTCTACCAATACTGCACCCTTGCTAACAGCCGATTCAATCACTTCGCTCACGTTTGTTGTTACAAACCCTAACTCTATCCCAAAAGGTTTGTCGGCAAGCCTGCTAGGCACAAAGCCCTCTTTCAGATTCGCATGTCCCAGCTCTCTCGATATAAATGCCAATGCCGTCTCTCCTGTCAACAATTCCGCATAGTCATTATCCGGAGAAATAAATTTCTTCTCTAAACCAAAAGCTGATGTATAAAATTCAACTGCCTTACTTACATCCGCTACATAAAGAATCGTATATCCAAATTTTATCATGGTATTCAATTTAAAGCCAAAGCTACACCAAATGAAATGCGGCAGTTTGTAAAAATGCGTCTTTTATTTTAACTTTTAAGTAAATGGGGTAGAGGAAGATTGACATTAGAAGTTGCCCGCAACCATTGCGGCAAGTCATATTAGTCAGCTGGTGTGCCTGCGTCATTGCATATAAATCATCCAACCGTAATAAAAAAAGAGGTTGTATCATCAGATACAACCTCTTCCGTTTTGTGACCCCGTCTGGATTCAAACCAGAAACCTTCTGATCCGTAGTCAGATGCTCTATTCAGTTGAGCTACGGAGCCATTCCCTTGAATCGGACTGCAAAAATAGGAAAACACCCTTATTTATCAAAAAAATCTTTTCCATTCCTAGAAATACGCTTCTCCGCCTTCGATACTTCCCGCCTGTTCCCCGCACTTTTCCTCATAACAATCCCGCCGTCTGCGCCACATTCACGGCCCTTACTCCTGCCCTTCACAACTCCTCCTGCTAACCGCCTATTGACTCCTACCCCCAGCTGCTCCCCCCATCAGAATGTCTTTGACGGCAGGTGTAAAATTTACTATATTTGAAACTACGTTATATTGTCTTATAGACACTAAACAAGCTGTAAACACAGCTCTAATATCAAATAAAGTAACTTCCACGGTATGAAACATCAGCAGCGCTCCTGATATCTCATTGGTATCTCTGCTGCTGACTGCCCTTCATCCCAGACAGACCAGTTCAATACTTGCTACCCTCCTGCCGCCAGGAAAAGTAAGACACATTATCAATCACAGACCCGCCGGTTTACAACGCTGCCCGCTGACATTAACTACCGGTTTAACCAGATGCTTGTATAAATGAATATCAGACTGACATTAAGCTACCTACTTTTGCTCCCCGTGCTGCACGGCTATTCCCAGGTTGCTCCGAAACAAAAAGCCGGTGATTTCATTGAGTCTACCTCCTACAACGACGCCAAACGAAATACACCCCGCACCCTCCACTATCGCCCCGCGGGCGACAGTATAGTCTGCATAAACGGGGCTAATCGTTTTACCCGGGCCCTATACGGCGGTCATACTGCCTACAGACTGGAAACCAGTGATCGGCCCGTATTCGCGTCTTTTATGCCTAAAAACAACCGGCATATCAGATTTACCATCGCTACTCCCAGGCATACTGCCATTGCGCTGGATTCCACCTCCCGATGTGAAGCCTCCTACTCCGGCGGAAAACGCACCTATCAACTCACCGATCCTTCATGGGGGCATGGTCAACTGACCATTACCGTCCTGGCCTTGCACGATACTGAAGGCGCTATATGGAAAATCACGACTTCCAATATGCCTGCCGGAACACAATTATGGAGTGGCTGCAGTGCTATCAGGGCGGCACGCCTGAACCGTAACGGCGACATGGGCGCTGATCCTCCGGATAGCTTTGAACCTGCGTCAACTCCTGTATATTCCAGCTCCTGTAAGTGGACTATCGGCCCACATGCTACTACGCATTACATGCTGATACGGCAACAGGAAATTGCTTCCACTGATACTCCTACAGGGGCTGCTCTGTTTAACACCGCCGAAAAAGCACGCACTGACCTCACTGCCAGGGTCCGGATCTCTACGCCTGACGCTTTCCTTAACCCTGTCGGCGGCATTCTTTCTACTGCTGCTAACGGCATCTGGGACGGACAAACATGGCTTCATGGTGCTATCGGCTGGCGGATGCCGCTTACCGGCTGGCGTGCTGCCTACGCAGGCGACTTCCTGGGATGGCATGACCGTGCCCGCAGTCACTTTGATGCATTCGCTGCCAGTCAGGTCACAAACGTCCCTAACTCCATCCCTCATCCTGCGCAGGACACTGCCCTGCACCTGGCCCGCTCCGCTAAAATATGGGGTACCCCACAATACAGTAACGGATACATCGCCCGCAATCCCAACAGGCCAGACCAGATGCATCACTATGATATGAACCTCGTCTACATAGACGCGCTCTTATGGCATCTGAACTGGACAGGTGATACTGCCTACGCTCGTAAGTTATGGCCCGTACTGACCCGTCACCTGGCATGGGAAAAGCTTAACTACGATCCTGATAACGACGGCTTATTCGATGCATATGCCTGTATCTGGGCCAGCGACGGACTGTATTATAACGCCGGTGCTGTTACCCACTCTTCCGCATATAACTACCGGGCGTTTCGCATGGCTGCTGCCATAGCAGAGAAAATAGGTGAAGATCCACTTCCATATCAGACGGAAGCCCGGAAGATTCATGCGGCTATTAATGCCAGACTATGGCTGAAAGACCAGGGGCATTGGGCAGAATACCAGGACTTCATGGGACTAAAACGCCTGCATACCAGCGCGGGTGTTTACACCATATATCATGCTATTGACAGCGAGGCAGGCGATCCTCGTCAGAACTACCAGGCTACCAGGTATATAGATAGTGAGATTCCTCATATCCCTGTGCGCGCTGCGGGGTTACCCGACGAAGGCTTTCATACAATATCCACCAGCAACTGGATGCCCTATGTGTGGAGTACAAACAACGTCGCCTTTGAAGAAGTCATGCACACAGCGCTTTCCTACTTCCAGGCGGGTAGAAAAGAAGCAGGTTTCCTGCTACTGAAAAGTGCCGTACTCGATGGTATGTACCTCGGCGGCAGCCCAGGTAATATCGGTCAGGTATCCTTTTACGACGCTGCCCGAGGCGAGTGTTACCGCGACTTTGGTGATGCTATTGGTGTAGCATCTCGCCTGTTTGTACAAGGCCTCTACGGCATCACGCCAGATGCACTCCAAGGCCGCTTAATGATTCGTCCGGGCTTTCCGGCTAACTGGCCATACGCCTCCATCAGCCTGCCCGATATTGCCTACAGCTTCCGGCACTCAGGAACCGCACGCCAGTCATCCGAAACTGACCACTACATCATCACGCCCAACTTTTCCCGGATCATGGACCTCGAGCTACAACTTGCTGCGCGTCGAGATAGGATCTCTGGTGTCACCGTTAATGGCCTCCCGGCTAAATGGAACCTTACTGACGCTATTGCCGGCGCACCCTTCATTTCCATCCATATCTCATCAAAAGATTTTCCGCAGTCCAAACCCTGCGATATACGTATTACCTGGACGGGCGATTCCATCGCTCTACCAAAAGGAAATGGTAATCGTACCAGATTTGAGCGCACCTCACAAGGACAGCTCACCTGGTGGAAAGCAATACACTATCCATCTGACAAACCAGCACCCGTCATATCTCCGGCCTTTCTTGCCGTCAACACTGCCTCCTGTGAGCCTGTCAACATGGATGAACACTGGAACGCGTCGGTTACAGATATCTTCAATCACCAATACCTGACACCGCGCCCTCCCTACACCACCCTCCAGATACCCACCCAAGGTATTGGTGAATGGTGTCATCCTTTGATCAATGCCACGATAGACGACTCCGGATTACGGCGCCAGGTACGTAACAGTATTAACAGTACAAATCTTGGCATTCCTTTCCGCACGCCGGCTACCGGTAAAAACATTGTTTACACGTCCTTATGGGATAATTATCCGGATAGTGTGACCATACCATTATCCGGTAATGCTACACATGCCTACTTACTGATGGCCGGCAGCACTAATCAGATGCAAAGCAGGATTGAAAACGGTTATATAGACATCGCTTATACTGATGGCAGTCGTCAGCAGTTCCCCCTTATCAATCCGGATACCTGGGCACCCATAGAGCAGGATTACTATGTAGACAGTCTGGCGTTCCAACTGCATGCACCACGTCAATACAGACTACATCTGTTGTCAGGACTGGTAAGCAATGACCTCGGCAAAGCGCTGAACATCCCCGGTGTATATGGCCGTAGTATCGATGGTGGAGCTGCCGTATTACAGGATATCAGGCTCGATCCTGACAAGGTATTAAAGCACCTTACCGTGAGAACATTATCCAACGATGTCGTCATCGGACTCATGTCCATCACGCTGCAACGCAAATAAGCCGCAAGCTTACAACGCCCTGTATTCAACAATTACACACAACTGTCACTATTTACATCAAGCAATAAATCTAAGACCCGATATGAAAAAACTACTGTTATTATGCTGTCTGATCGGACAAGTGGCAAGTGCACAAAAAGCCAATGACGTGACAGCCCCCCTGCATGCGCTGCAGCCCGATTATCCTATGCCTTACAAGGTAATTACCAAAAACGAGGTAAAGACAACACTGGACAGGGTATTCACTTATCTTGATCAGGCTACACCAACGCAATGGATAAACCGGTTGTCTAATAAAGAATATACAATGACCGCTACGCCAGACAGTAACATCATCTTCAAACAAGGCGATTTCCGGTTAACCAGTTACGAATGGGGCGTAACCTATGCCGGTATGACCAGTGTCGGAGAAGCTACCGGCGACGAAAGGTATACCGGTTATACTACTGCACGTATGAACTTCCTGGCGGATGCCTACCCTGGTTTCAAACAATTAAACCAGCAATATCCCCGGGCTTTCAATGCTATGCGCCAGCCTGTAGCCCCTCATGCACTGGACGATGCCGGCGCTATGTGTGCGGCCATGATCAGGGAATACCGGCGTACCAAAAACGCACGCCTGAAGCCTCTTATCGATAATTATATCACTTACATTACCACAAAAGAATACCGGCTACCGGATGGTACGCTTGCCAGGAACCGCCCACTCAAGAACTCCCTATGGCTGGACGATCTGTTTATGAGCGTACCTGCGCTTGCACAGATGGGGAAACTTACCGGTGATGCGAAATACTACAACGATGCCGTTAAGCAGGTCCTGTCCTATTCAAAGCGTATGTTCAATAAAGAACTGGGTGTGTACATGCATGGATGGGTAGAATCAATGGCTGTACATCCTGAATTTCACTGGGCCCGTGCCAATGGCTGGGCTGTAATGGCCATGACAGAACTTTTGGATGTATTACCAGAGAATTTTAATGGCCGTAAAGAAGTGCTTGCACAGTTAAAGCTGCATGTACAAGGATTGGCTAAATACCAATCCGGACAAGGATTCTGGCATCAGTTGCTGGACAGGAATGATAGTTACCTTGAGACTTCTGCTACAGCTATTTATACCTATGCGATTGCGCGTGGTATCAACAAAGGATGGCTGGATGCAAAAGCATATACTCCAATGTGCCTGCTTGCATGGAGCGCCGTTGCTACCAAAGTAAATGAAAAAGGGCATGTAGAGGGTACATGCGTTGGTACAGGAATGGCTTTTGACCCTGCGTACTACTATTACCGGCCTGTCAATATTTACGCGGCCCATGGCTATGGCCCCGTGTTGCTTGCAGGAGCAGAAGTCATCACACTACTCGGTAACAGCAGACTGGAAATCAATGACAGTGCCCTCATGATTAACGACAAGTAATCACCAGGGCTTTACGGTCTGATATCGATGCTATTGCAGTATTCCTGTTTAAGCGCAGCCGCCCGCTATCTTTTATATCTGTTACAGGACGGTGCGACCTTTGCATTACATTTACAGATCGTTAATTATAAACTGATATTATTATGAATAACCGGCCTTATATCATCTGCCTGATGATGACCTCTGTAGATGGATAGATATTGGGAGAGAAATGGGGGGATAACAGCACTGTACAGGAACTGACCAAAAGCTTTGAGAAAGCACACGAAGCCCTCGGACATAAAACCTGGATCGTCGGACGAACTACCATGGAAAAGGATTTCACTCATCATGCTGCACCCATACACAAGCTCATAGACTATACCATCAGCCGGGAAGATCATGTAGCAAAGTCTGATGCGGCATCTTATGCTATAGCCATAGATGGTCATGGTAAATTGGGCTGGAATAGTGCAGAGATGCTGGGGGAACATGTTATCACCGTACTGACAGAAGCTGTGCAGGACAGCTACCTGGCACATCTCCAGGAGATCGGGGTGTCTTATGTTTTCGCAGGAGAAGACAAGATCAACCTCCCTGTCGCACTCGAAAAATTGAAAACGTTATTCAACATTGAGATATTGATGCTGGAAGGTGGCGGACATCTAAACGGAAGTTTCCTCAATGAAGGCCTGATAGATGAATATCATCAGTTGCTGCTGCCATTGGCTGACGGCAGAACTGATACCTCTTCCGTTTTTGAAATTGAAGAAAAAGATCGCAGGTGTAATGCGACCCTGCTGAAATTACAGCAGGTCAAACAACTGGAAGACGATGTATTATGGCTGACATATAAAGTGAATGCGCAAGTGTAATCAATACTTCCATTAAAAGCACAGTCCCGGTATACTCTTAAAAGTTTGCCGGGACTGCTTTTTTCACCCGTGCCCCTTTCAGTTGAAGACAAACATATACGTTTTGAGGCGGCAGTACGCGTTTACTATTTCTGCCATACTACCTGGTCTGACAACCGGGTTCTAATATTCCTCCTATCCTTTTGCATCATTTGCCAGGGGCATCACTATGGCGGAACCATGCATATCCGTAGCCCTCCAGGCTCACAGTATAGCCTCCCTTACCGGGTGAAATGGAGCGCCTGCTACCAGAGAGTTCCTGCAATATCTCCTGACCCTGTGCGCCACTTAGCTGTACTTGCTGTGGTTTATCCGCAAAATTGTGCAGAATAGTCAGGGATTTCCCTTTGTACTGATAGTGCAGACGCAGCACAGATCCGTTGAGAATATCAGTCTGCCACTCTCCCAGCGCAATTTCAGGACATGCACGACGTAAGCTGATCATGTCTTTCATGAAGTGCAGCATCGATTCCCGGGATTGCTGTTGTGCAGCCACATTCAGGTGTTTATAGCCGTATTCTCCGCTATCAATCACCGGACGGAATGCTTTTGCCGCCGTAGTAAATCCTGCCTGCGGAGCGGCAGACCACTGCATCGGCGTTCTCACAGCCAGCCGTTCATTCAACTGAAGATTGTCTCCCATGCCTATTTCATCGCCATAACGCATCACCGGTGTACCAGGCAGTGCAAACAACATGCTGTAAGCCATTTTAAGTCTGCGCTGATTATTTCCCAACATAGGGGCCAGTCTGCGCCGGATGCCCCTGTCGTACAATTGCATAGATGTATCAGGACCAAAAGCTTTGTATACCTCGTTGCGCTGCTCTTTGCTCAGGCGACCCAGATCAATTTCATCATGATTGCGCAGAAAGTAAGCCCATTGAAAGGATGCAGGTTTTGCGCGGGTATCTTCCAGCGCCTTTACAAACGGAGATAGTTTTCCTGTAGCAAATGCATAGAAGAGGTACTGGTTAACGTAAAAGTTGAACATCATCTGTAAGCCTTCTCCGTTCTCACCATAGTACTTCTTATTATCCTTTGGTGGAACATTTGCCTCCCCCAGCATAATGGCTTCGCCGTTACGCCATTGCGCAAAACGTTGCATGTCGGGAATGATCTCATATTGCTGCGGAGGCTCGTCCTGTCCTGGTGTGGCAACCTCTAACATGAAAGGAACTGCATCCAGTCTGAACCCTGCAATGCCTTGTTGCAGCCAGTAACTAATAATTCTTTCTGATTCAGCCCGTACGTGTGGATTAGTAAAATTAAGATCTGGCTGAAACTTATAAAAGCGGTGAAAGTACCATGCATGCGCTAATGAATCGTAGGTCCATACCTCCTTTTGTACACCGGGAAAGGCCATCCCCTTATTGTAATTGGAAGGCCGTTCCTTTGACCAGGCATACCATTTATAGTATGCTGAATTGGTATTCTTTCTAGCCTGCTGGAACCAGGGATGCTGGTCAGACGTGTGATTTAACACCATATCCATCATTACTCTGATCCCCCGCAGTTTTGCCTGGTACATAAACTCGGTGAAGTCGCCCTTCGTTCCGCAACTGGAATCAATTCCATAATAATCGGCCACATCATAACCATCGTCTTTGCGGGGTGACGGGTGAAAGGGAGCTAACCATATAGCGTCTATACCTAGTCCCTTCAGGTAATCCAACTGCTGCGTTAATCCCTGGAAATCGCCCTTGCCATCACCATCGCTGTCTTTGAAGGTATGTACTTCGAGACTGTAGATAATGGCCTTTTTATACCAACGATCTTCTGCCGGATTGCGCAACGGGTGCTGGGCATAACTAAAGGAGATATGTAATGATAACAAACAGGTAAACAGGTAGTAGTAATGTTTCATACAAACAGTGCTTTTATGCAGCCACGTCCAGCAGGCAAAGCCGTAGCAGACCTGAGTTGCGGGCATCAGCACCTGATAAGGCATATCAGATGCCAGAAATTACGGGGCGGGCTAGGAAATAAAAGATGACATGCCGGATACCATATCTGGCTTCCTGCTACAGACCATGGCACAGTTTTTTGACTATTTGAAAGAAAGCTTATGTTACAACAGGATGATAAACCGAAGGCCGTACCGGCCACAGGCAATGCCAGCAATAGATCGCCGGAAGAAAGCGTAAGTCCGGGCGAGAGCCTGATAGATGAAAAAGCGGAGAAGTATATCCGGGAAGGGGCTAATATAGAAGACATGCCCGATCCGCAGGAAGATGAAGAGGCGATTAAGGAAACAGAACAGGACAGCTGATCCGCCTTTGCATAAAAAGAGTTACTGCTGATATGCTTACTATACCGTACGCATAAACGATAAATTTTTATAAGAATATTTTGGTAGTATGATTTTTTTATGCATCTTTGCAATCCCAAAACGGGAATGGCTTCGTAGCTCAACTGAATAGAGCATCTGACTACGGATCAGAAGGTTTCTGGTTTGAATCCAGACGAGGTCACAGGAAAAGTCTCAGCAACAGCTGGGACTTTTTATTTTTAAGCCGCCAAAGGTACTGTTTTACCTATTCTCAAAATATCGATCTTCTACAGTCTCCTGATAATTAGATTGTTACTTACCCAATAATAATTTACGGGAAATAGCACCGAACTATCCTCAATATATATTCGTTACCGTTATATAAAATATGCGGTCAGTTTAGTTGTCAGGTACAATAATTTACTGCACATTTGCAGTCCCTAACCGGGTGTGGCTCTGTAGCTCAACTGAAAGAGTGCCTGACTACGGATCAGGGGATTCTGGTTTGAATCCAGACGGAGTCCAAGAAAGAACGGGATACTTGCAACTATTGTAAGTATCCTGTTTTTATTTATGGTGGTAACTGACATAGATTGGTTGTTATGGACATGCCGAACCAGTTCAAATGCTTTTTGAACGACACACTCCTGATAAGTGCGATTTACAATAGCAGTTCCCGGACGGTTTTTTGTCCCGGCAGATCTGTTGCCACTACCACGACCTTCCCTCCTGCCGGCAGTGTACGTGTTTTGTAGTGCCAGTCTATACCATTGCGCCCCAATATAGCAACACCGGTTTCAGTGATGTCGCCTTTTGCATCGAGAACCTGCACTTTTACTTCCGCTACGCGAAATTCATCTTTCGCAGTAACTACCACATCGTTGTTTTCTAACCTGATTTGCTGTATTTCCGGCGAGCGATAGGCGTCCTTTACCGCCATATTATAAGCGTTTTGTCCGGGACCGGCCAGCGAGGCGTAATAGGCCTTCAGCTCCGGATCGTTTAGCAGCTGTCGTGCATAGCCGGCGGCGATGGTCATTTTATGCCGCGCCTCCAATTGTTTGGCAGTGGGCTTTCTGGTGGATGGCCCACGCTTCTTCGCCATGATGATCTGCCCGTTCCTTTCGTAGATAGTGACAAGTTTGCCGATGGAGCCACGCACCAGTTGCAGCAGCATATTGTCTTTAACAATGGCCATAGAGATTGATTTTGAGGTATTTTATCATAAAGATAGGGTTAAGTACTGCTATGGTATTTGTACTGACCCGGTTTCTATAGTTCATCTAAGGATCACTTCAATATCCCCGGGATATACAGGTGTACTCAGGATGTACTAATGGTGAAGGGCTGGAGTAAAGCACAAACGCTTATCTGACAGATAATACACGAACAATTTCCCGCAGGATGCAGAGAAGTATGTAATTTTTTTATCCGTATAGCAGAGAGGGGCGGTTTTGACGATGCTCAGATCAGGGAAATGGCGTATTGCGTGTGCAGGTTGGAGTGACAACCAGGGGTTGAGGAACTAACAGTGGCTGGTTGCAGGTAAACAAACAGGAATATAATGGCCGGTGATAGCAGGGAGTTATGGGTAATTGCTGGCAGGATGGCCCAATAAAAAAGGGTTGCATCTTTCGATACAACCCTTTCGTTTTGTGTGACCTCGTCTGGATTCAAACCAGAAACCTTCTGATCCGTAGTCAGATGCTCTATTCAGTTGAGCTACGAAGCCATTCATTGCTTTCTTCCATATTTGGTAATGGTGATTACTGATAGTTAATCAGCAGTGCTGTTCAGTTGAACTGCGGACTCATTAGCCGGAAAGAAATCATTTAAAGAACTTACCCTTTATTGCAGCGATGATCTGCTGAAATAGTCGCGACAGCAATGCTGAAGCGGTTTTGTGACCTCGTCTGGATTCAAACCAGAAACCTTCTGATCCGTAGTCAGATGCTCTATTCAGTTGAGCTACGAAGCCATTCCCGTTATTGGGATTGCAAAGGTAGGAATATTTATATAATCACCAAATTTTTGAAATATTTTTTTTGTTTGATTCATAATATTCAGGTTCCGTACATTTACCGCCCGCCGTAACAGGCAGACATATTTCATTAAATATCAGCAAGTGAAAATACAACTCTGGAGCATTGGAAAGGAGAATGACCCTTATATCAGGGATGGTATCGCTATCTTTCAGAAGCGGTTACAGCATTATGTGGATTTTGAACTAAAACTGATACCGACAGTGAAGCAGGCGGCCAGTCTTTCCGTTCCGGAGCTAAAGAAACAGGAAGGTAAGATGATATTGGATATGCTGCAGCCGCAGGACTACCTGGTTGCGCTGGATGAATATGGCAAGATGCAGACGACGATACAACTGGCAGAGTTTATACAGCAAAGGGCGAATGCTGCCACACGTCAGGTGATTTTTCTGATTGGAGGCGCATTCGGACTGGATGCGGCGGTATTGGGAAGAGCGCAGCTGAAGTTATCCCTTTCTCCCCTCACCTTTCCGCATCAGCTGGTAAGACTGATCATGACTGAGCAACTGTATCGTGCTTATACGGTTATCAACAGGGAGAAGTATCATCATCAGTAAAAAATCAGTATAATTACATCTTCAACATATAAATTACCCGTTAGCATGGCATTTACAATCAGCTTAGCAATTATCATCATTACCTGTGTGGTCTCCGTCACATCATTTAATAATGAAACGCGTATGGGAGACCTGAGCATGTGGCCATATATGGTAAAGGAGAAAAATCAGTATTACCGTTTTGTCACTTCAGGGCTGGTACATGCTGACTTTATGCACCTGGGGTTTAACATGTTCACCCTTTATTTCTTTGGCAATTTTATTGAAAGTGCGTTTACAGCCGTTTTTAATAGTAAGGCATATTACCTGCTTTTTTATGTGCTGGCGCTGATACTATCTGACGTGCCAACTTTTCTGAAACACAGAAATAATTACCGTTATCAGACAATCGGCGCTTCGGGTGCGGTATCTGCGGTGGTGTTTGCGGCGATTTTGTTTCAGCCATGGGCAAGGATTTACGTATTCTTCTTCCCGCTCCCAGCTATATTATACGGTGTAATATATCTGGGATATACTATATACATGTCACGCAGCCAGGCCCATAGCGGCATCAATCATGATGCGCATTTGTGGGGGGCGGTGTTTGGCTTATTATTCCCACTTATTTTTGAGCCAAAAATCGGCATACACTTCGTCAACCAGCTGTTGAACGGCCTGTAGGCAGCGGCTTCTTCCTTTTCCGGTTTGTTTTTTGCAGGTGTAGCGCGGACAATATGCGCCATTTTAGCAAAACAAGCCACACACATGAAGCTCGACACAGCAAAAATTTTACAGAAAAGGAAAAAGCAGATCCTCGAATTGTGGATGAAGAACCAATTAGTGGATTTTTCTCTACGGGAAGACTTAATGTCTAACGAGGAGCTGACGGTTCAATCGGAAGAACTTGTAGATGTTTTACTACAAGCGTTGAGCGATGTTAATCTGGATGATATACATTCCATTGCGCTGACACCGGTACATGAAGCACTGGAAGGTATTTCTATATCAAGGGCAAAACAAGGTTATTCTCCAAGAGAGACTGGTACGTTCGTATTTAGTCTTAAGGACGCCCTGCTGTCAATACTACAGCAGGAGATCAAAAATGATCCTGTACAATTGCTGGAGGAGAGTCTGAAGATCAGCAAACTGATTGATAGCCTTGGGATTGTTACATTTGAAACATTTATTAAAGGAAGAGAAGAAGTAATTCTTCGGCAGACTGATGAGATAGCAGAGATCTCTACGCCTGTTATACGTGTCTGGGATGGCGTTGTGGCTATGCCGATTATTGGTACCCTGGATAGTGCACGTACACAGGTAGTAATGGAGAGTTTATTACAGGAAATTGTTGACACATCAAGTAATATAGCGATACTGGATATTTCCGGCGTTCCGGCTGTTGATTCCCTTGTGGCCCAGCACCTTATCAAAACTGTCAGTGCAACCCGTCTGATGGGAGCAGAATGTATTATCAGTGGCATACGTCCTGAGATTGCTCAGACAATTGTACATCTTGGAATAGATCTCTCCGGTATTATCACTAAAGCTACATTGGCAAGCGCGCTAAGGCATGCGTATTCCCTGTTGCAACTGGAAGTTAGAAAATCAGCGGTTAAATAAAAGAACGAATTGATGGATAAAATACCTATTCTGAAAATTGGCCATTTCCTGATGGTTGCCATTCAGGTGGACCTGTACGACAGACTGGCGCTGAATCTGGAGTCTGATCTGGTGCAGGCGGTTAGTAAGACCGGTGCCAGGGGGGTATTGATTGATATATCTGCAGTGTCTATCGTCGATTCTTTCATGGGAAGAATACTGGGTAACATTGCAGGCATGAGCAAAATACTTGACGCAGAAACTGTTATTGTGGGTATGCAGCCTGCGGTTGCGATCACATTGGTAGAACTGGGGTTACCATTAAAAGGAGTACAGACGGCATTGAATGTCGAAAAAGGGATGGAACTGCTTCAGCAAAAAATACAAGTCACCGAAGAAGAAGAACCTGAGGAATGATAGTACTATCCAGCGATAATATCCGCATTGCGAAAGAGTTGGACATGGTGTTATTCAGAAACAGGTTGAAGGAGTATGCTGTCAAAATTGGCATGGGACTGGTCAACCAGACAAAACTGATTACAGCAGCCAGCGAACTTTCCAGAAATATGCTCCGCTATGCCGGAGAAGGTACTGCCCTCATTGAAATAGTTAACGGTCAGCGACAAAATGGTGTCCGTGTCACCTTTTCAGACAAAGGCCCTGGTATTTCCAATATAGAACAGGCTATGAAAGACGGCTTTTCTACGGGCAAAAGTCTTGGACTTGGATTACCGGGTGCAAAGCGTCTTGTGAGTGAATTTGATATTAAAAGTACGGTGGGTAAAGGAACTACCATTACTATAACTAAATGGAAGAATGGATAACCGGACGGCAGATCAGTTTTAACATAGAAGACAGAAGTTATCTGTCCCTATTAAAACGTGAAGTGCACCGTCTTTCTATACAATGCGGTCTGCCTGAAAAGAAAGTTGCGGAGATTGATATCGTCGTAGCTGAAATAGGGTCTAACATCATTAAACATGCTGGTACCGGAGAGGTACTGGTAATGCTCACAGATCAGCCACAACCAGCGATTGAGATCATCGCAATTGACAGCGGACCGGGAATCACGGAGCTTGCACGTATGATGCAGGACGGCATGTCTACTTCCAAAACACTTGGACAGGGATTGGGAGCCATCAAGCGGTTATCTGACTTTCTTCAGATTTACTCCGTTAAAGGCTGGGGTACCATCCTGTTATCCAGGTTCTACATTAAACCTGCGGAGCAATACCCTCCGAAACCGGGGCCTGAAATAAGAACATTACTGGTACCAAAACCAGGCGAGAAAGTATGCGGAGACGGTTTTTTCATTAATCCTGATAAAGCAGGTATCCGCATATTTCTTGGTGATGGACTTGGTCACGGCATTGAAGCCAATAAGGCTGTAACTGCGGCAATCAGCTCTTTCCGGTATTGCCTCCTGCCCGATCTGGGAGAAGTACTGAGACAGATCAATGAAGATGTCAAACGTACACGCGGACTGGTAGGCTCAATCGCCATTTATAACTACCGCTTAAGGAAATGGCGGTTATGCGGCGTGGGTAATATCCATACGCGGATGTGGACTGCAGCAGCGTCCAAAACTTATCTTCCGTATAATGGTATCATCGGCCATAACCTGCCACGAACCATGAACGAACAGGAAGTTGAACATGGACCAGGAAAAGAGCAAATACTGATTATGTGTTCTGATGGAATCAAAACACGCTGGGAAATGATGCGCTATCCCGGAATTTTCAGGTATGACATGTCCATACTTGCCGCCGCTATTTATAAGGATAATGCGCGCAAGACCGATGACATGTCTGTAGTGATTGTTAAAGTAAAATAAACACAATGCAGGAAATCACCCGGATTACGCTGGAAACTGATATGGACCTGGTGCTGGTACACAAACGGACTATGAAGCTGGGAGAACTGGCAGGATTGTCACTGGCAGCACAAACTACTTTTGCAACCGCAGTGTCGGAAGTAGCCAGGCATGTGATTGAGTACGGTTACAACGCAGCGCTGGTACTCGGTATTCGTGCCGATATCAAGGATCCGGAGAAATTCCTCATAGCAAAGGTATTCGACCGTAACGTCAACCTTACTGAGAAGATCAACGAAAACCTGGTGTATGCCCGGAAACTGGTAGACCAGTTTACACTGGACAGAACAGATAAAGGTGTAGAAATAACGCTGGAGTTTAAAATACCAGGCTCACACAAGATTATCAGCAGTCGTATTGAACAGTGGATATCGGCGTTTAGCGTAGAACAGCCGCTATCTCCGTACGACGAGATCAAACGGAAGAACAAACAGCTGCATGAACTGGCAGAGAAGCTGAAAGACAGTGAAACGCAGTACCGCGAAGTAACAAACGCCCTGCCGCTGATGATATTTTCTCTGAATGACGAAGGCGAGATACTGTATTCAAATAGCTGGCTGCAATCCTTCACCGGATATGACGCACATCAGTTAAATGAAAACAAGTGGAAGCCGATTCTGCGTGAAGAGGAATTTTCTATAGCGTGGGAGTTCTGGTGGCAACATGTGGCAGAAAGAAAGCCATTTAAACGGGAAATGGAGCTGCGGAATCAGCATACGGGTGAATTTATCTGGCACCTGGTGTCACTTACGCCTGTGATGTCTGAAACTGCCAATATCAGCTACTGGACCGGCTCTATGGTAGATATCCATGCCCATAAAGTGATGGAGCAAACCCTCCGGGACAACAAAGAACTGCAGGAAACAAAACTGCTGTTGGAAGAGAAGGTAAAGGAACTGAACCGGAGCAACCAGGAGCTGGAGCAGTTCGCATATGCGGCCTCTCATGATCTGCAGGAGCCTTTGCGGAAGATCGTATTTTACAGCGATTACCTCAATAAGCACTATGCAGAACAGACTGATGAAAGAGGAAAGCTCTATTTCGGCAATATGATGAGTGCCAGCCAGCGAATGACGCAGCTGATCCATGACCTGTTGAACTTCTCGCGTATTTACAGGGAAAACCTGCATCTGGTGAAGACAGACCTGAACATCATTGCATCAGAAGCAATGAATGATCTGGACCTGGCTATTAAAGCCAAACATGCGCGGGTAGAGGTAATCTCATTACCTGTTTTATCCGTTTATCCAATGCAGATGCGGCAATTATTTCAGAACCTGTTGTCGAATGCAATCAAGTTCTCGGATGAGCAGCGATCACCGGTTGTGAAGGTCTACGCGAAGGAAAATGCAGAACAACAGATCCAGCTGATCTTTGAAGACAACGGAGTTGGCTTTGAAGAGAAATACCTGGATAAGATGTTCAGCTTATTTCAACGATTACATTCGCGCGAAAAGTATGCGGGTACCGGTATAGGACTCGCAATGTGTAAGAAGATTGTTGACTTGCACAATGGTAGTATTACCGCGAGCAGTCAGCCAGGGATCGGAGCGAAATTTATTGTAACACTGCCACCCGTTGCGTAGCTGGCAGGAATATTTGGTTTTTCAAATTAAAGAAAGAATTTATCAGTTATGGATAATACTGTGAAGATATTGCTGGCGGATGACGATCTTGAGGACCGTTTCATTATGCAGGATGCCTTTAACGCGATAAATCTGCCGGAGGTACCTCTTTTGGTAGAAGATGGAGAAAAAGTGCTGGACTACCTATCGGAAATACACCGTAAAAAAGGCGTCATGCCATCACTGGTCGTCCTTGACCTGAATATGCCAAGACTTAGCGGTACGCAGACGCTGCGTGAATTGAAAAGTCTTGATGCCTACAAGGATATACCGGTGATTATATTTTCTTCTTCACTGAACGTGATAGAAATGCATGAATGTCAGCAATTGGGTGCGTTGTCTTATATGGTTAAGCCATTTACTTACGAAGAGTACCTGTCTTCAGCGCAGCATTTCTATGACTTTTGTCTGAAGAAACACTCATTTCCTGAGTTCAATAGCCTGATCAATAATTTTAAGTAAAGTGGGGGCTTACAAAGCCTCCCACTCTATTGTTAGCAATTCGTTAGTTTGCGGCGTGATCTTATATCTGTCGTCTATGCGCAGACCTACTATCCAGACAATGCGCTTTGCAGATTCCAGTACCCACACATTTTCCTTCTGAGGAACGGATAACTTCTGATCAATAAAGAATCTGCTCAGTTTTTTCTTCTTACGCATACCCAGCGGATAGAAATAGTCTCCCTGCTTCCATCTGCGCAGTAGTAGCGGGTATTGCAGTGCTGCTTTGTCCAGGCAAGCGATGGTTGCAGCAGTTGGAATTGTTGTATATTCCTTCCTGAGTACAGTTCTGATGCGTAACACACCATTGGCAGTAGGTACTACACTTCTGTCTTTCTCTATTACAATCACAGGCGATTCTTCCTCCACAAGCGGCGTAATCAGCAACCATTGTCTGTCACGGATAAAACGGTGGGTAGTTGTTTCCACCATCCTTCCAGAACTGCTATCCAGTAATTCAAGCACTTGAGGCAATTGTGCGGCTGTACAGCCGTACTGCCGGAATATCTCCCAGGCGACAGTCTGCATAGGAGTGGTCTTCTGTAGCTTCAGTACAGAGATCATATACATGTTTCCCTTTTGCACTAAGAGTCTGCGGACATGCTTTTCCAGCGCCTGCTGATACAGTATTTCTGCTTCGCGGAAGCGGTCTATGCTGGCGGCTATGTTAGGAACAATACCAGGATTAGCTTCCTGCATGACGGGGATCACCTTATGGCGGAAGAAATTACGGGTATATTTAACAGTGACATTGGAGCTGTCTTCTACATAGGCGATAGCATGTTGTTGTGCATAGGCAAGCAGCTGATCTTTTTGTGCGAAGAGTAAGGGACGGCGCAGTTTACCCTGCGCAGGAAGAATGCCGTGCAGACCGGAGATACCGGTGCCTTTAACGAGATTCATCAGTACAGTTTCCACATTGTCCTGCATATGATGGGCAGTGAGAATACAACTGCATGACTGTGCTGCACGCGTTTCTTCCAGCCACTTATAGCGTAGCTCTCTGGCTGCCACCTGAATGGATACACGGTTTAGTTCAGCATAGGAAGCAGTATCAAATCGTGTGTGACAGAAAGGAACCTGTAGACGTTCTGCGAGGCTGCTTACAAAGGTTTCATCACGCGTTGACTCTTCGGCTCTGAGCTGAAAATTACAGTGCGCGATAACGAAGTGAAGGCCGGCGGCCTTGCACAGGCATGCCATTACTACAGAGTCTACGCCCCCGCTGACAGCCAGCAAAAGGGGCTGATCTGCAGAGAAGAGTTTCTCCTTATCAATAAATGCTTTAAAATCTGTCAGTAAATCCATTAGCTGAAAGTTAAGTTAAATCAGATCGTCCAATGCAGCCTGCAATTCATTATAGGCATGTTTGTCATTGGCTGCTTTTGCCATCTGCATGCCTTTTTCAAATACAGCGATGGCTTCTGCCTGAAGACCGGCTCTTTCGAGCAGACGGCCCAGCTGATAGTAAGAACCGACATATCCTGGTTCGTACGCCAGTAACTCTTCAAACAGCTGTCTGGCACCGGCATCATCTCCCAGCTTGATGTACTCAAGCGCAAGTGCATGCTTCAGGAAGCTGTCATTCGGACTGGTTTTAAGAAATTCCTTTATCCTGGCTATTCTATCCATTATTTAAATATATTTGCTCATACCGCTTTAAAACATAAAACAGTTTAGGCCATGAAGATTTTAGTTTGTATTAGTAAAACTCCGGACACGACTGCAAAAATAGCTTTCACAGACAACAACACGAAATTCAATGAGGCGGGTGTACAGTTCATCATTAACCCCTACGATGAATGGTATGCCCTGGTTCGTGCCCTTGAACTGAAAGAAACGCTGGGCGCTACCGTTCATCTTGTAACCGTTGGCGGCGCAGACACTGAGCCGATTATTCGTAAAGCCCTGGCATTGGGTGGAGATGAGGCATTCCGCATCAACACAGACAGCCAGGATAGTTTCTATATTGCTACACAGATTGCTGAGCATGCGCGCAAGCAGGGTTATGACCTGATATTTACAGGTAAGGAAACCATTGATTACAATGGTGCAGCTATCGGCGGCATGGTAGCTGAATTACTGGAAATGCCTTATGTTTCTATTGCTGCAAAGTTTGAACTGAGTGGCACGGAAGCAACTATTAATCGAGAGATAGAAGGTGGCGAGGAAATCGTGAAAGTGGCGCTTCCGGTAGTAGTATCCTGTCAGAAAGGAATGGCAGAACAACGTATACCTGGCATGCGTGGTATCATGGCTGCACGTACCAAGCCATTGGCTGTTGTAGAACCCGTAGCTGCAGAAGCGTTAACCACGGTAACCAGCTTTGAGCTGCCGCCGGCCAAAGCTGGTGTTAAGCTTATCAGTCCGGACAATGTAGCCGAGCTGGTGAAATTACTGCACGACGAAGCAAAGGTGATTTAGTCATATTTGCAGATGCAGTTCTCCCCTATTTTTTAGCACTTAAATTCTACGTCAAACATGTCAGTTTTAATATTCGCAGATCAGGCCCACGGAAAGGTTAAGAAAGTAGCATTTGAAGCAATACAATATGGCGCTAAAGTTGCACAGCAGCTGGGTGTAAGTGCGACAGCACTGGTACTTGGTGCAGCAGACAATGCAGAGCTGGAAGCCCTGGGTAGCTATGGCGCAACAAAAGTACTCCACGTGGCAGATGCCCGGCTGAATGAAGTGGAAGGCTCCGTATTCACTAAGATTATTGCAGCAGCTGTTGAGCAGGAAGGCGCACAGCTCATTGTATTTCCCCACAATTTTGATGGTAAGGCAGTAGCGCCAAGAGTGGCCGCACGCCTGAAAGCCGGCTTTGTTTCCGGTGCCATTTCACTACCTGATACCAGTAATGGTTTCGTTGTTAAGAAGAGCGTATTTTCCGGCAAGGCATTTGCCAATGTAAATATCACTTCCGATAAAAAAGTGATTGCTGTTATGCCAAATACTTTTGCGCTGGAACCTACAGCAGCAAAAGCTACAGTAGCTGCCTTCTCCCCTGCTGTTAACGACGCAGATTTTAAAGTAAAGGTGAGCAGTACAGAAACAGTTAGCGGAGAAATTCCACTGACTGAGGCAGAGATTGTGGTAAGTGGTGGCAGAGGACTAAAAGGACCTGAAAACTGGGGACTTGTGGAAGATCTGGCAAAAGCACTGGGAGCAGCCACAGCCTGTTCCCGCCCTGTTGCAGATACCGGATGGCGTCCCCATCATGAACACGTTGGTCAGACAGGTCTTACCGTACGCCCGAATCTATACATTGCAATAGGCATTTCAGGGGCTATTCAGCACCTGGCAGGCGTAAACGGTAGTAAGGTCATTGTGGTGATCAATAAGGACCCAGAAGCGCCATTTTTTAAAGCAGCAGACTATGGTATAGTCGGCGATGCCTTTGAAGTGGTTCCTAAATTAACAGCGGCCATACAGGAACTGAAATAAGTGTAGCGCATCAACGCACTAACTTATTATCTGTTTTTTAGATAAGGAATATTTTTTCTAACTTCACGTTCTTATAAAATATTCAGCGACAACGCAGGACAGATATGAGAAAAATAGAACTGGAAATAGTTGCTTTATCGCATAGCATAACGCAAACACATTCTTACGCCGTAGTCTTGGGAGAAGTGAACGGTTTGCGCCGTCTGCCTATCGTAATAGGTGGATTTGAAGCTCAGGCGATAGCCGTGGCGTTAGAAAAGATGCAACCCAGCCGCCCGTTAACACACGATCTGATGAAGAACTTTATGAATGCATTCAATATTGAATTGCACGAAGTAGTTATCAGCAACCTGCAGGAAGGAATCTTTTATTCAAAATTGATCTGTTATAGTAATGACGAAACGATAGAGATTGACTCACGTACTTCTGATGCACTGGCACTGGCTGTACGCTTTGGCTGTCCTATCTTCACTTACGAAAACATTCTCAATAGCGCAGGCATCCTCCTCGACGATCCTGCTGGCAAGAAAAGCGGTGTTAAGCCGGTAACTCCTACTATCTCTGAACACGAAAAAGGTGCGGAAGACGACCTGAAAGTACTTAACCTGGATGAGTTGAATCAACTGCTGCAGGAAGTACTGGAACAGGAAGATTATATCCGTGCTATCGCTATACGCGACGAGATCAACAGCCGCAAAAGCCGTTGATGCTTATCTTAACAAATTTTATTATCGATAAATGATCCATAAACCATAGTTCTAATAGCTATGGTTTATGGTTTTTTATACCATGATCGTCTTCCCAAACTGTAAAATTAACCTCGGTCTGCACGTAGTCAGCAAAAGACCTGACGGGTTTCATGAACTGGAAACTGTCTTCTATCCACTCCCCCTTACAGATGCACTTGAAGTGATCAGTCCGGGCAGCCTTTCTTTTACAACATCCGGTATAGCCGTACCTGGCAACAGTGCCGATAATCTGTGCCTGAAAGCGTGGCGGTTGCTGAAGCAGGACTTTGCAGATTTGCCGGAAGTGGATATTCACCTGCACAAGCATATTCCTATTGGTGCAGGCCTGGGAGGTGGTTCTTCAGATGCAGCGTTTATGCTACAGACACTCAATAACCGTTTTCAGCTGGGTATCTCGAAAGAGCAATTGATTACCTATGCAGCGGCACTTGGAAGCGACTGTCCGTTTTTTATAGAGAACAAGGCAGTGTATGCAACTGGCAGAGGAGAAATCATGACACCTGTTAACCTCGATCTGTCTTCCTGGAGTTTTGTACTTGTTTATCCGGGCATCCATATCAACACAGGATGGGCTTTTAGTAGGATCACGCCAAAAGTGCCTGTATTATCTCTGAGGGATAGCATTGCACAACCGGTTGAGCAGTGGAGAGAGATTATCTCGAATGATTTTGAGGCAGCGGTATTTCCGGCACATCCGGAGTTAGCGGAGATCAAGGATACATTGTATGCTGCGGGAGCGGTATATGCAGCTATGAGTGGTAGTGGGTCGGCTTTTGTTGGGATCTTCCCTAAAAACAGCATAGCCGGTATTGATATCAACACCGGCTACAAAGTATTTATGCTTTAATCGCTAACAGATTACTTAACGGAAGCAACCAGATTCTTGAAAGTTTCTGGTTCATTCATCGCCAGATCAGCTAATACTTTCCTGTTCAGGTCGATATTCTTTTCTGACAATTTATGGATAAACTCAGAGTAAGTAATACCTTCTGCGCGAACTGCAGCGTTAATACGCGCGATCCACAGCTGACGGTAGTTTCTTTTCTTGAGTTTACGGCCTACGTAGCTATACGTAAGACCTTTCTCCAATACGTTTTTCGCTACGGTATAAACATTTTTCCTTTTACCGTAGAAGCCTTTGGCCTGCTTTAAAATTTTCTTCCTGCGGGCCCTGGAAGCAACAGCATTTACTGAACGAGGCATATAGTGCTTTTTTGATCAGGTTAATAATTAATTACTCAACACCACTTCTCATTATCTGAGAGCAAGCATTCTTTTTACCAGGTTCAGGTTAGCCGAATCGACAAGGCTGCTACCTCTCAGGTGGCGTTTTCTCTTGGTAGATTTCTTGGTCAGCAAGTGACTTTTGAAAGCATTATACCGCTTAATCTGTCCGCTCCCGGTAACCTTGAAGGTCTTCTTCGCCCGGGAATGAGTCTTTACTTTGGGCATCTTACATCAAATTTGGTCTGCAAAGGTAGGTAAATATTTTAAACAACAAGCACGTGTTATAAAATATTTATTAACGTCTCATGACTGTGGATAACTTTTATCCACAGCAGTAAACTTTTTTTCGCGCCACTAAGGTACTGAATATCAAATTCCCACCAGTTACTTATTTACAATTACCCTTGTATAAGACTCTTTAGAATATATACACATTTTTTATATTTACTATATTAATCATAATTTTAATTTTAAAATAGTCTCATTTCTTAGCCATATCAAGTAAAAAATGATCAAGCCTATGGAAACACTTTACACTTCTCAAAAAGCCATTCCGGTGAGGGATTGGAACTTCGAACGATCGGTAAGCTATTGTAAATCCGTCAGTTGGCGCGATGTCTAGTCGCATCCCCCCTGATACTTTTTTCACAAAACACCTACTGATGAAAAAGATTCTTTTCCTTATATGTATGATCCTGTTCTGCGCCGTTGGGATGGTGCAGGCACAGACCATATATATTAACACGCCGGATACGGTCTGCGTTTCGACCGCCAGTAGTACGGCTGGTCAAACAAAATACCTTAGCGTCAACGCGATGGTGGTCACCAGTAACCGATACAGGGTGACCGATCAGGCTTCATGGTCTATAGCTGGCCCCTCAGGGTCTGATGCAGATTATGAGGTGCTCTACACAGGTAATACCTCAGCGACAACGAAAGCAGCAAAACTGCAACGAACAAAGTCGCTGACACTGCAATTTATGCAGCCTGGTATTTATACCCTGACCATCACCCTGCCCTACACAGACAATGGAGCCGCAAGGACCCAGACGTTTACCCGCAGGATTGTCGCGATGGATTGTACCATTAATATATGTGGTACCAACGAAGCCAATGATAAACCCGGCTTCTTTGAGGACTTCGGTACAATGGCAAATGGCGTTAACCGCAGAAGATACCCGATTGATGGTGTCGTTACCTACGACTACCAGGGCAGCGGTGAACTAGCCGACAACTATTATGCAATTTCACACACAACTCAGTTGAAACCAGACTGGGTTAACAACACAGACCACACCGGTAATAACCGTGGTGCAATGCTTGTTGCCAACTCAGCTTATCAGCCGAGGAGATTTTACCAGAAAACAGTAACCGGTCTCTGTCGGGGATCTGTTTACAACTTTAGTGCATGGTTGATTAACGTCAACCCTCTTGCCGTTTTCGAAGGTACCTGTGGATATGGCTATCAGTACGCAGGTGTAACCTTCCAGGTCGTGAATGCCAACAACCCTTCACAGGTCCTGGCAAACTTCCCGACCTATAACGTATCAATGGACCTGAGTAACCCAAGATCGAGCTGGCAGAAATACGGCGGCTCCTTTACGGTTCCTTCAAACGTTGATGCTGTCATAGTACAGATTATTAATAACAAACCTGGTGGTTGTGGTAACGATATCGCGATTGACGATATCGAATTCGCATATTGTAGCCCAAGCATCACAGCGTCAATTCTGGGTAAAACAGATAACCTCGCGGAAGTTGTCTGCGAAGGCGCTCCTATTACCCTCACTTCCAGCTACACTCCTTCTGACTACTTCGTAAACCCTTCCTACCAATGGGAGATGAGTGACGATGAAGGACTCACTTACAACAACGTTCCATTTGGTACCAACCAGTCAAGAGACCTGGTCATTCCTCCAGGTGAACTGAAAGGTACTAGAACAGTTCCTACCTCTTACCGTTTCCGCGTACGAATTTATGAAACAGGCAGTGACGCCGTCTCGTGTGCCGCGCCTTCAGAATTTGTCCGGTTGACAATATTACCAATGCCTCAGCTCTACCTGACCAGAAGTCAGGTCTGTGCGGGGGCCTTTGTCGAACTACAAGCCTCGGGAGGCTTTGACAGGTTTACATGGAGAGACCTGCCCGGATATACTGGTGAAACCCGAACCATTCAGGTACTCGGAGACACCACTATCATGGTATATGGTTACGTAGATTACGCCGACGGTCATACGTGTGTGGACTCCAACACTGCGTTTATCAGCTCTGTCGATGCACCAATTGTTGAAGTAGTATCTACTTCACAGAATATTTGTGCTGGTTCTTCTGTTGATATCCGTATCAACGACGCTATTAATAATGGTACAAACATTATTGAATGGTTCCAGGGACCAGATGTAAATGGGAACCTGACTCACCTACCTGGATACGATGGCATGACCACTCTCTCTCAGGTACAGGTAAATTCGCCGGAAGAAGGCATCTTCACTGTCGTAGTACGTACGCCTGGTGATGTATGTCGTGTTCAATCGGCTCCTTTTATTATTAATGTAACACCGGTACCTGTCGCTAACGCGGGACCTGACCAGATTGCCTGTGCAAGTGTAAACAGAACAGGTAACTTCACCATGAATGCCCAGCTGGCAGCAGGTGAAACCGGTACATGGACTATAGCTGATGTATGGGGTCCGGGCGCACCTGCTGATACTGTAGGTATTGACCTGAGAGACTATGCACAGATTCTCTTCCCTAACCTTCGTAACACAAGGGTAACTGTTAGAAAAGGCGGTACCAGTGTACGCCTGAGATGGTCTGTAAGAAGCAGCGCTAACAACGCTTGTACTGATACAGCATCTGTTGTACTGACACTGATGTTCGATCCTTCCAACAGCGACGCTGGTCCGGATACTACTAAGTGTGGTACTGACAACGTGTTCAGAATGAGAGCCAGCGCTCCGGATGCAACCCTTACCGGCCCATATGCTGAACAGGGTACCTGGACGCTCGTTAGTGGTAATGCTACCATTGCCAACATTCATGACCCTAATACAACTGTTACTTCTCTGGTAAATGAGCAGGACATCGTATTAAGATGGTCTATCACCAATGCTGGCGGTTGTACGCCGGTGGTTGATGAGGTTGTGTTGCATAAAACAACACGTCCGGTTATTAGACTTGCTCCCGTAGCAGATATTTGTAACACCGTTACTTCCTTCGCGCTGGATACCATATCCACAAAAGGTAACCCGGATGTTTACAGCATCACTACAGGTACTCCTGCCATGCCTGGATTTGTGGCTATCACGAATGATACCATCCGTACATGGCCGATGACCATTCCTATTCCTGCCAACACTCCTGCTGGTAACTATAGCTTCAATATGACCTATAGGAACAGCGCTGCAGCTGGTTGTGACTCTACCGTAAGATTTACTGTCGGTGTTGCCACTCCGCCAACTGCTCCAACAAGTGTAACTGTAGGATCTCCTAGCATTTGTATATCGGGTACAACTACCCTGACTGTTGTAGGCGGCACCCTGGGTACTAGACCTGATGGCACCCCTAACGCAGCTTGGGTATGGTATGCCGGTGGTTGTGGTATCGGTACTCCTGTAGGAACCGGCGCTTCTATCACGGTGCCTGTAACCGCTACTACTACTTATTATGTACGTGCTGAAAGTATCACCGGCTCCTGTGGTAACACCACCTGCGCTAGTGGTACCGTAACTGTTTATACTGCAGCGACTACTGCTAATGCGGGTCCTGATCAGGCACAGTGTAACACGCCTGCATTCACCCTGGCCGCTAATGCGCCGGGTACCGGTATGACTGGTGCATGGTCTGTGGTTTCTCCTGTAGGATACACCCTGACTGCTGCTCAGATCAGCAACCGTGCAGCCGTTGTAAACGTAACTGCCGGACAAACTGTAACATTACGCTGGACGATTACAAATGGCGCTTGTACCAGCAGCGACGACGTTGTACTGAGAAATGATGTACAGCCAACTGCTGCAGCTGGTCCAGATCAGGCGCAATGTAATACCCCTGCTTTCACGCTGGCTGCTAACGCTCCTGCTACTGGTATGACCGGTGCATGGTCTGTCGTTTCTCCTGCGTCTTATACCTTAACAGCCGCTCAGCGTGCTAACCGCGCCGCAGTGGTGAACGTAACTGCCGGACAGACAGTTACTTTACGTTGGACCATCACGAATGGTACCTGTACCAGCACTGACGATGTAGTGCTGAGAAACGATGCGCCACCAACTGCTACAGCTGGTGCAAATCAGACAAATTGTAATACCAGTGCCTTCACTATGACGGCTAACACCCCTGGTGCTGGTATGACCGGTACATGGACTCTGCCTGCAGGCGCGCCAGCTACAATTGCTGCCGGCCAGCAGAACAATCCGGCCGCTACTATCAATGTGACTGCGGGTAACTCCGTAGTAGCTACATGGACTGTAGTAAACGGTACCTGTACTGCTTCCTCTACTGTTACATTAAGAAACGATGCGGCTGCAACGACTTCCAATGCAGGTCCGGATCGTGAACAATGTAACAACAGTGCCTTTACCCTAGCGGCTAACGCCCCAGGTACAGGCATGACTGGTACATGGAGTGTAGTTTCCTCTACTCCTGCCGGTTTCACTTTCCCTGCTGCAAGTATCAACAACCGCGCTGCGGCTATCACTGTACCTGTAGGTACTACTGTAACCCTGCGCTGGACGATCACTAACGGCACTTGTTCTTCTTTTGACGATGTAATACTGATTAACAGACCACTGCCTACAACTGCTGCAGCTGGTGCTGATCAGGCTCAATGTAATAATACTGCCTTTACCCTCGCGGCTAACACGCCGACTGTAGGTACGGGTGCATGGAGTGTAGTTTCTTCTACTCCTGGTACATTTACACTGACTGCCGCTCAGATGAGTAATCCTACCGCTAATGTTACTATTCCTGTAGGCAATACTGTAACGCTGCGTTGGACGATCACTAACGGTGCCTGTACTTCTGTTGATGAGGTAGTACTTAGAAACGATGCACCGCCAACTACACCAAACGCTGGTCCTGACCAGTCCAGGTGTAACACGCCTACCTTTGTGCTGGCAGCTAATGCTATCACTACCGGTACCGGCGCATGGAGCGTTGTTTCTTCTACGCCTGCAGGCTTTACCTTCCCTGCTGCCAGCGTAAACAATCCTACCGCTACGATCACTGTACCTGCCGGTACAACTGTGACCCTGCGCTGGACCGCTACTAACGGTACCTGTGTCCTCACTGATGATGTAATCCTGAGCAATTCCGCTCCGGCTACTCCTTCTAATGCAGGCCCAGACCAGACTCAATGTAATAACACTGCCTTCACCCTGGCTGCTAACGCACCAGGAACCGGTATGACCGGTGCGTGGAGCGTGGTTTCTTCTACTCCTGCAGGTTTCACTTTCCCTGCTGGTAGTATAAATAACCGTACTGCTGCAATCACTGTACCTGCTGGTACTACCGTGACCCTGCGCTGGACAATCACTAACGGACAATGTAGTTCTACAGACGATGTTGTTCTGACCAACGATGCCGCTCCGGCTGCTGCAAATGCAGGACCTGACCAGGCAAGATGTAACAACTCTTCCTTCACTATGGCAGCCAACGCTGCTACTGTAGGACAGGGTACATGGACGCTTGTGCCTGTTGTAGGTACCGGTGCTACCATTCCTGCTGCCAGCGTTAACAACCGCGCTGCGGTGATTACTGTTCCTGCAGGTGTAACTGTTGATGCGGTGTGGACCATCACAAATGGTACATGTAGCACCAGCGACATAGTACGCCTCAGAAACGATGCACCGCCAACTGCTTCAGCTGGCGCTAACCGTGCTCAGTGTAATATCGCTGCATTTACCATGGCGGCTAACACGCCTGGTGCTGGTATGACCGGTACATGGACACTGCCTGCCGGCACTACAGCGACTATCGCTGCGGGTCAGCAGAACAGCCCTACCGCTACTATCAACGTACCTGTTGGTACTTCTGTAGTAGCTACATGGACTGTAGTAAACGGTACCTGTACGGCTACTTCTACTGTTACATTAAGAAACGATGCACCGCCGACTGCTTCAGCTGGCGCTGACCGTGCTCAGTGTAATATCTCTGCCTTCACCATGACGGCTAACACGCCTGGTGCTGGCATGACTGGTACATGGACACTGCCTGCCGGCACTACAGCGACTATCGCTGCGGGTCAGCAGAACAACCCTGCCGCTACTATCAATGTACCTGTTGGTACTTCTGTAGTAGCTACATGGACTGTAGTAAACGGTACCTGTACCGCGACTTCTACTGTTACATTGAGAAATGATGCGCCACCAACTGCTACAGCTGGTGCTAACCGCGCACAATGTAACAACCCTGCCTTCACTATGGCGGCTAATACCCCTGGTACTGGCATGACTGGTACATGGACACTGCCTGCCGGCACTACAGCGACTATCGCTGCGGGTCAGCAGAACAACCCTGCCGCTACCATCAACGTACCTGTTGGTACTTCTGTAGTAGCTACATGGACTGTTACAAACGGTACATGTACAACTACTTCTACTGTTACATTAAGGAACGATGCACCGCCAACTGCTTCAGCTGGCGCTAACCGTGCTCAGTGTAATATCGCTGCCTTCACCATGACGGCTAACACGCCTGGTGCTGGTATGACCGGTACATGGACACTGCCTGCTGGTACTACAGCGACTATCGCTGCAGGTCAGCAGAACAGCCCTACCGCTACTATTAACGTGCCTGTTGGTACTTCTGTAGTAGCTACATGGACGGTAGTAAATGGTACATGTACTGCTGCCTCCACTGTTACATTAAGAAACGACGCGCCTGTGACAACTGCTGCTGCAGGTCCGGATCGGGAACAATGTAACAACAGCGCCTTTACCCTGGCGGCGAATGCGCCGACTTCCGGTACCGGTGCATGGAGCGTGGTATCTTCTATGCCTGCAGGATTCACTTTCCCTGCTGCCAGCATCAGTAACCCAACCGCTGCTATCACTGTACCTGTTGGTACTACTGTTACGCTGCGCTGGACAGTTACTAACGGAACCTGTTCTTCTACTGACGATGTTGTGCTGACTAACACGCCGCTGCCTACAACTGCAGCTGCTGGTCCTGATCAGGCACAATGTAATAACACAGCCTTTACCCTGGCGGCTAACACGCCGACTGTAGGTACGGGTGCATGGAGCGTTGTTTCCGCTACTCCTGGCACATTTACACTGACTGCCGCTCAGACGACTAATCCTACCGCGAATGTTACAATACCTGTAGGTACTACTGTAACCCTGCGCTGGACGATCACTAACGGCATCTGTACTTCTGCTGATGAGGTAGTGCTCAGAAATGATGCACCTCCGACTACGCCAAACGCTGGCGCTGACCAGGCCCAGTGTAATACACCTTCCTTCGTACTGGCAGCTAACGCTATCACTACCGGAACAGGTGCATGGAGCGTTGTCTCTTCTACGCCTGCAGGATTTACCTTCCCTGCTGCCAGCGTAAACAATCCTACCGCTACGATCACTGTACCTGCCGGTACAACCGTGACCCTGCGCTGGACCGCTACTAATGGTACCTGCTCTCAGTCGGACGAGGTTACACTTGTAAACCACATCGCACCAACTGCTGCTGCTGCAGGTCCTGACCAGGAAGACTGTAACAACACGTCTACATTCACCCTGGCTGCCAATGCTCCTTCTGTTGCTACCGCAACAGGTACCTGGAGCGTGGTATCTTCTGCGCCTGCAGGATTCACTTTCCCTGCTGCACAGATTAACAACCCGACAGCAGGCATCATGATTCCTGCTGGTACATCTGTAACACTGAGATGGACAATTGCTAACGGTACTTGTTCTTCTACAGATGATGTAATCATCACTAACTACCAGGAACCTGATGTGGCTGACGCTGGTCCTGACCAGTCAAAATGTGCGGGTACTGACTTCGTAACTGCTGCTAACGCGCCAACAGTTGCTGGCGCTGTAGGTAGCTGGACCGTTGTAAGCGGTAACGCTACTATCAGAACAGGTGAAGTAAATAACCCGATTGCACACGTCACTGTGCCAAACGGCGAATCTGCTATCCTGCGCTGGACTATCACTAACGGTACATGTTCAAACTACGCAGATGTTGAACTGACTAACTTCCTCACCCCGGCTCCTGCTAATGCAGGTCCTGATCAGGAAGAGTGTAACATCTCTACTTTCTACATGACTGCTAATACTCCTGACGTTCCTGGCGCTACCGGCACCTGGACGCTGACTGCCGGATCTACCGGTTCTATCAATGCTGGCGACGATAACAACCCGTCTGCGCTGATTAACGTTCCTGCGGGCGACACAGTAATAGCTATCTGGACCATCACCAACGGTACTTGTCCTTCAACTGACACCGTTGTACTGATCAACCATGAAATGCCAACTGCTGCTGCAGCAGGCGACGATCAGGAACACTGTAACAACGCTACCTTCACTATGGCTGCTAATACAGCCTCTGTAGGTACTGGCAGATGGACACTGACTGCCGGCACTACTGCTTCATTCGCAGTGGCTGACAGCACCAATCCTAACGCTGTTATTAACGTACCTGCGGGTGTGACAGTAACTGCTACATGGACCATTACCAATGGTGTGTGTGTGACTTCTGACGAAGTTGTTCTGATCAACAGAGAAATGCCTGCTCCTTCAAATGCCGGCCGTGATCAGCAACAATGTAACACGCCTGCATTTACAATGGCTGCTAACGCGCCATCTGTAGGTACTGGCAGATGGAACCTACTGCCTGGTTCTACTGCTTCATTCGCAGTAGCTGACAGCACTAATCCAACCGCTGTAATTAATGTTCCTGCCGGTGAAACAGCACAGGCTGTGTGGATCATCACCAATGGTGTGTGTGAAACCAGAGACACTGTATCACTGACTAACTATGTAATGCCAACTGCTGCTAACGCTGGCGCCGACCAGGCACAGTGTAACACGCCTGCCTTCACAATGGCTGCTAACACAGCTTCTGTAGGTACCGGCAAATGGAGCCTGATTACCGTAACTGGTACCGGCGCTTCCTTCGCAGTAGCTGACAGCACCAACCCTGCCGCGGTAATCAATGTACCTGCCGGTGTTGTGGTGAACGCTGTATGGACTATTACAAACGGTGTCTGCGTAACAACTGACACTGTAAGACTGACTAACTATGTAATGCCGACTGCCGCTGTTGCTGGTTCCGACCTGGCACAGTGTAATACCGAAGCTTTCAGAATGACTGCCAACGCTGCTTCTGTAGGTACAGGTAAATGGAGTCTGATACCAGTTACTGGTACCGGCGCTTCCTTCGCAGTAGCCGACAGCACTAACAGAAATGCGGTGATCACCGTACCTGCTGGTGTAATTGTTGACGCGGTATGGACAATCTCTAACGGTGTCTGCGTAACAACTGATACTGTAAGACTGACCAACTTTGTGGCTCCTGCTGCGGCTAACGCCGGTGGCGACCTGACACACTGTAACAACCCGTCATTTACTATGGCCGCCCAGGCACCTTCTGTAGGTACTGGCAGATGGAGTCTGATACCAGTTACTGGTACCGGTGCTTCCTTCGCAGTAGCCGACAGCACTAACAGAAATGCAGTTATCACTGTACCTGCCGGTGTTGTTGTTAATGCGGTATGGACAATCTCTAACGGATTGTGCGTAACCACAGATACAGTAAGACTCACTAACTACGAAATGCCGGTGAACGCTGCTGCTGGCGCTGACCAGACACATTGTGATGATCCAAACTTCACAATGGCAGGTAACACACCTTCCCCTGCTAACGCAAGAGGTATCTGGACAATCGTAAGTGGCGCTGCTACTATCATTAATCCAAATGATCCTAACACAACCGTAAGAGTTGCTTCCGGTCAGACAGTAACCCTGCGCTGGACAATTACTAACGGAACATGTACATCTGTTCCTGATGATGTGGTGCTGACCAACCAGGCTGCTATCCTGGGTAACACCATCACCGCTGATCAGCTGCTTTGTGCAAACGAAACTCCTGGCATGCTGCAGGGTGCTACCTTAAGCGGTGGTAACGGTACCTACACTTATCAGTGGCAGGTAAGTACCACAAATGCTACAACCGGTTTCGCTAACGTAACCGTAGGTGGTACCGACGCCACATTCACCCCGCCGATGATCACCCGTAATACGTGGTACAGACGTGTGGTAATGTCAGGTGCTTGTACCGGTAACATCAGCAACGCAGTAATGCTGACCCTGATGAACATTCCTCCGGTAGTTATATCCGTACCTGGTCCTGTTACTGTGGATTGCGTACAGGGTACTGACTACACCCAGCGATTCGGTACACCGGTGTTCAGCCACGCTCCTTACGATAATGAGCCGCTGACCATCACCCATAACGATGTAACTGTCAACGTTGATGCTTGTACAACCACCATCATGCGTACCTGGACAGCTACTGACCGATGCGGTCTCACCACTCAGGCACAACAGACTATTACAGTTGTTGACAGAACAGCTCCTGTATTCACAGGTACAGCTCCTGCTAACGTAACTGTAGAGTGTGACCAGGTTCCTGCTGCGGTAACACTGACTGCTAACGACGCTTGTAACGGCACAATGACCATCACTCCTATCGAAGTAAGAGTTGACCAGCCAGGTGCATGTGCAAGCAACTATCAACTGATCCGTAAATGGGTGGCAGTTGATGCATGCGGTAACGCAAGCGATACCCTCAGACAGGTGATCACTGTCAGAGACATGACGCCTCCTGTGTTCAGCAACCCTGCTCCTTCCAACATCACTGTTGATTGTGATAAGGTTCCTGCTGGCGCTCCGCTGACCGCTACAGACAACTGTACGCCTGGTAACATCATTGTGAATCCGGTAGATATTCGTAGAAATCTCTCCGGTAGCAGATGTGCTGATAACTACCAGATCATCCGTACCTGGACAGCTACTGACCTTTGCGGTAACAGAACCGTACTGACTCAGACTATCACTGTTCAGGATACTATCAGACCTAGATTCTCCATGACAGTACCTCCTGCAATCACTGTTGATTGCGACAGGGTACCATCTGTTGAAGCTATCACCGCTACAGACAACTGTAGCTCCAATGTAACTGTAAGACTCACTGAAAGAAGAGATAACCTGTCTTCTTCATGCGCAAGCAGCTACAGATTAACCCGTACCTGGACAGCAACTGATAACTGCGGTAATACCAACGTAATGCAGCAGGTGATCACTGTACAGGATACTACAAGGCCGGTGTTCGTAGTAGCGCCGCCTGCCGATACCACAGTAAGTTGTGATGCGGTTCCGGTTCCTCCGACCAATCTGAGGGCTACCGATAATTGCAGCGCTGTGAGAATCTCCTACACCCAGAGCCGCGAAACCATCCAGGGAGCCTGCGCAAGCAACTACCGCCTGATCCGTGTCTGGACTGCTAGAGACGCTTGTAACAATACAGCCACTTTCCGCCAGGTAATTACCGTAACGGATACCACAAGACCAGTTATCGACCCGGCTCCGACCAACGTAACGCTGAATTGTGGAGATGCTATCCCGGTTGCGGCTACCCTGTATGCACGTGATAACTGTGACGCTACCTTCCCTAAGAAGGCAACAATGGTACAGGATCCGTTTACAGTAGACCTGTGTAACGGTTATACCATCACAAGAAGATGGACTATCTCCGATGCATGTGGTAACCAGGCCATCGAACGTGTGCAGACCATCACAGTAAATCCTTGTCCGAAACCGGCCCTGGATCCTAACATGCCTGCAAACTGTTCAAACAATACCAAATTTGCAGTACTGTTGCTGAACAAAGTAACAAGACCTCGGTTCACCCTCGTGAGCGTAGTACCAGCTAACGCAGTGCCTACACCGCTGACTCAGAGCAGCAACGTGTTTGACCTGAACGGCGCTACTCAGGCTACCTTCACTGTAACTGATGGTGTAACAGGTTGCGTTTCCGATCCGGTAACTTATGACCTGCAATATGTAACCAAACCGGTTGTTGAACTGGGTAACGACGTAACTATCTGTCAAGGTAGCACTGTCACCCTCGATGCCGGTATTGATAATGCTGCTTACCCAATCCGCTGGTCTACAGGTGCTACCACCCAGACTATCGAAGTAGGCACCGCCGGTACTTATTACGCTACTGTTACCAACGGTATCTGTGCAACCACAGACTCTGTGAAGGTGATAGTAAATATGCCGCCGGTAGTTAATATCCGCGATACTGCAATCTGTCAGGGCGAATCCGTAACGCTGAACGCTTATGTTGATGGCGGCAGCTATGTATGGTCAACCGGTGCTACCACCGCTTCTATCACTGTAAATGCTACTGGTACTTATAGTGTGGATGTGACTGTAAATGGTTGTACAACCCACGCTGAAGTTGTTGTTCTTGTAGGTACCCCTCCTGCTGTAGTTGTAACCAACGACCTGGAGATCTGTCCTAACGAAACAGCGATGCTGAACGTTGATCCTGATGGTGGCTCCGTATTGTGGAACACTGGTGAAACAACCAATTCGATCGTAGTATCAAGACCAGGCAACTACGACGTGACTGTAACCCGCGATGGTTGCGTAGTTACTGAAAATGTAACTGTCACGCTCAGACCTGACCTGGATATCGACCTCGGACCAGACAGAGAGTTCTGTAACGGCGGACGTGTAGTGGTTGACGCTACTCACCCTGACGCCATCTCTTACCTCTGGAATGACGGTGATACTAATCCGGTGAAAGAAATCACTGGCGCCGGTAAATATGTAGTGTCTGTTATGGACAGATTCTGTTCAAGAATTACCATGGATAGTGTAAATGTAACTGTAGCAGGTATTCCTGAATTTGACCTCGGTCGTGACACGATGCTGTGTATTGGCGAAGATCTGACACTGAGAGTAAATGCTGGTGCAGGTAACCAGATCCGTTGGCAGGATGGTTCCACCTCCTCAACGTTCAGGGTAACCACTCCTGGCACTTACACAGTGACTATTTCCAACGAGTGTGGCGCTATGTCAGACCAGATAGTAGTCCGCTACCAGCCATGTGAACCTAAACCACATTTCCCAACAGGCTTTACGCCTAACGGTGACGGCCATAATGATAGCTTCAAACCTGTCGTTCGTGGACCTATGTATGATTACGACTTACGTATCTACAACCGTTGGGGTGAGCTGATCTTCCTGAGCAAGGATCAGAAACAGGGATGGGATGGCCGATACAAAGGCGCCCTCGTGGAAAATGGTACTTATGTATGGATGCTGAGCTACAAGAAGGTACTTGGTGGTGCTGTAAATGTTGTGAAAGGTGAAGTAACCGCTATCAGATAAGAAGTGTAAAGTACAATAGGCAAAGGCGTCCCGGTTTTTCCGGGGCGCCTTTCTTTTTGACAGATACCCCATTTTCACTAACTTCATCAACATAGGTAACCCTATACGACCCTCTTCATAACTGTTAAAATCTGTCCCTCATGACAATCCACGTTCTCCGTTACAAACGGATAATGCGCACCGTCGCATTATTCCTGCTGCTGATAGCAGCCCTCCCTTCACAGGCGCAAACGCCCCGGTTCAAAGTCATTGCCTTTTACAATGGCACATGGGACGCCGCCCACATCAGCTTTGTGCAGGAAGCCAATCAATGGTTTCCCTCCATCGCTGCCCAATACAACTTCTCATACGAAGCCACCAACAACTGGAACAACCTGAACGCCGCATTCCTGTCGCAATACCAGGTCGTCCTGTTTCTCGATGACCTGCCCTCCGGTACGGCTCAACGCACTGCCTTCCAGCAATACATGCAGAACGGCGGCGCATGGATGGGCTTTCACGTATCCGCCTTCACCACCAATTCCGGCGAGTGGAGCTGGTACCACAATACCTTGCTCGGTACCGGCAACTTCCGGAATAATACCTGGGGCCCTACCACGGCAACACTACGCACAGAAGACCGTACCCACCCAAGTACCCTGAGATTGCCGGCAACATTCACGTCCGCCGTCAGTGAATGGTACAGCTGGACCAACGACCTGCGCGCCAACAGTAACATCCGCATACTAGCTTCCGTAGATCCTGTCAGCTTCCCACTGGGGACCGACCCCAATCAATCATGGACCAGCGGATACTATCCCATCATCTGGACCAACAGGAACTTCCGGATGTTGTACGCTAACTTCGGGCACAATGACATGAACTATAGCAATAACACGCCTAAGTCATCCACCTTCGCCAGTGAAATACAGAACCGTTTTATAATCGACGGATTACTGTGGCTCGGTGGCGCTGATCCCGGCCCCGCTCCTGCTATACCCATCCCAGGCACGGTGCAGGCAGAAAGCTACACCAGCATGAACGGACTTCAGACGGAAACCACTACCGATACCGGCGGCGGACAAAACATCGGATATACCGACACCGGCGACTGGCTGGATTACCGCGTCAACGTACTGACCGCGGGTACTTATAATGTGCAGTTCAGAGTAGCCAGTCAGACGGCCGGCGGCGCTATCGCACTCAGAAAAGACGGCGCTACGCTGGCAACGGCTACGGTACCTGTAACCGGTGGATGGCAGACCTGGACGACCGTGAGTACAACGGCAACATTGCCTGCCGGCGAACAGACGATCCGCATCCAAATTGCAACCGGTGGTTTTAACCTGAACTGGATACAGTTTTCTAACACCTCCAATCCGGCACCGATTCCGGTAGGCCAGATTATCACTTTAAGAGGTAATAACAGCATGTATGTAAGCGGAGAAAATGGTACAAAAGCCATGACCTGCGAAAGAGCAGCGCCGCAGACATGGGAGCAGTTTTCTGTGTGGAATGCAGGTACAGGCAAAGTACACCTCCGGAGTATGGGCAAATATGTATCTTCCGAAAATGGTACACAGGCAATCACCTGCAACCGTACATCGCCCGGCAATACAGAAACGTTTGATTGGATAACAAATGCTAATGGCACCATCTCTCTACGGGGTAATAATGGTTTGTACATATCTTCCGAAAACGGCGCTGCGCCAATGACCTGTACCAAAGCCACTGCAGGCAGTTGGGAGCAGTTTAGCTTCTCCATTGTCGGACCGGTACCTGCTGCTGTTACCACTGCGTCAACATTGCCTGCATCAACAGAAAATAACAACACCGCGGTGAACGTGTATCCAAATCCGTTCGGCAGTCAGCTGAACTACACAATACCACCTGGTTATGCTTCGCATATTGCCACTATATATGATCTTAACGGCAGGCAAGTCCTACGATCTGTGGTAAAAGGTAAACAATCTGTTGCTTCATTGCAGACGGCAAATCTGCCGAAGGGTATCTATATCCTGGACATTTCCAGTGGTAATATTCACCAGCGTATCAAAATACAGAAGGCAGAATAGCCTGATGATATTTTGCTCCTTGCCCGGACGAACTAGCAACGAACTAGCGACGGACTAGCGGCGAAGACGCGACGAACAAGCAATTTTGTTAAAATAATATCAAAGAGGGTACGTTATAGGCTACCGGTTAATGAAAAAGGGCGCACTGTTACAACAGTACGCCCTTTTCAATTTATTATCAGACCAGCTTAATACAGCAGTCTTGTTTTAATAGTATGATTCACATCTTTCAGCAGCGCAAATGCTTCTTTAGACAACTTACTATCCACGTCTAATACCACGTAACCAATGGCATCGTTCGTTTTCAGATACTGTCCCAGGATATTGATTTTGTTCTGTGATAATACAGTATTAATCTCTGACAATACACCCGGTACGTTCTGGTGAATGTGCAGGATACGGTGCGTATGATCAATAGCCGGTACACTGATAGCAGGAATAGTATGAGAACCAAAGCTGGCACCTTTTTCCAGGTAGTTCAGCATCTTCGCGCTTACATCCAGTCCGATATTATGCTGTGCTTCTTCAGTGCTACCACCGATATGCGGGGTAAGGATCACGTTAGATAATTTCTGCAACGGCGTAGAGAAGGCTGCACCATTCTTTTCAGGTTCAACCGGGAACACGTCAATAGCCGCACCGGATAAATGGCCGCTGGTCAGTGCATCTTTCAGATCATTCAGTTCCACTACTTCGCCACGGGCGTAGTTGATGAAGATAGCTCCTTTCTTTGCATACTGCAGGGTCTCTTTGTTGATCATATTTGCAGTAGACTTGGTAGAGGGTACGTGCAGGGAGATAATATCCGCCTGCTCGAACAGCGCTTCGAGCGTACGTACCTGTACTGCGTTACCAAGTGGTAGTTTGGTCTCTACATCATAATAGAATACATTCATTCCCAGCGCTTCAGCCAATACGCTGACCTGGCTGCCAATATTACCGTAACCAACAATACCGAGCGATTTACCCCTCAGTTCATAGCTACCTTTAGCTTCCTTCATCCAGATACCCTCATGGGCAGCAGTATTCTTGTCAGGAATACGGCGGATCAGCATGATCGACAAACCAATCACCAGCTCAGCTACGGAGCGGGTGTTTGAGTATGGAGCATTAAAAACGGCAACCCCTAATTCACGGGCGCTTTTCAGATCTACCTGGTTGGTACCAATGCAAAAACAACCAACGGCCTGTAGCTTGGAAGCCGCTTCCAATACCTTCCGGGTGACCTGCGTTTTAGAGCGTATGCCCAGCAGATGCACGTCTTTCACTTCACGGATCAGATCTTCCTCGCCTAATGCGCCCGACAACCTTTTTACGTTGGCATATCCTGCCGATGTAAACTCCGCTGCGGCGGCATCGCTGATATTCTCCAACAATAAAATATTGATCTTCTCCTTCGGATAACTTGTCAACTTTTGCTGATCCATTGCTTATATTTTATGTGTTACCAATTGCAAAGAACAATTGGCTTAATAATTGTTATATGGCGAAACGAAGGCACAAACCTAAAAGATGTTAGGCAAATATCAAACAGTGTGTCCCCCGAATTTGATTTCGTCAAAATTAAAGTCAAATTTGGCCCTTTTTTAAGGGTTTTTAACCTTTAAATCTTAAAATACCTTTAAAATCGTGTTTTGCCGACTGTTTTTTTTGTGTAACAATTCATTAGGGCCTAATTTTAGTACCTATACAATTAAGCAGATACAGAACCGACTCTAACTAGCAGAATGAAAGCAGCTTATATCGCATTGACTGTCTCTGGTATGGCCTTGTATGCCATTACTGCCTGCCAGAGTAATGCCGCGAACAATAAAGAAACCAAAAATAAACCTGATACCCCACGAACGGAAGTGATGAGTGAAACCGCTCTGGCTATTCTCAACTCCCCCGTTACCAAATCCCAGCAGACTGAATTAAACGGCTTTTATCAGAATATGGTCCGCGCCGGCTTTAACGGTTCAATGATCGTTGCCAAGAAGGGCGTAGTGATTTTTGAGAAATACCATGGCCTGGAAAATTATCGTAATAAGACTTCTGCTATCAATGATAGTTCGTCTTTCCAGCTGGCTTCCGTTTCAAAGACGTTTACCGGCATGGGCGTTCTTGCCCTGATGGAAAAAGGAAAGCTCAGTCTGTCAGATTCCATTCAGAAATATTATCCGCAATTTCCATACAGAGGTATTACCGTAGAGATGTTGCTCAACCACCGGAGCGGCCTGCCTAATTATCTCTACTTCTGCGACAGCATCTGGCCGGATAAGGATAAATTCCTTTCTAACGAAGATGTGATTCAGCTGATGATCAGACACCGTCCGCGTATTCAATATAAGCCGGGAACACATTTCCAGTATTGTAATACCAATTATATGCTGTTAGGCGCCATCATTGAACAGGTAAGCGGACAGAAGTACGCAGCGTTCATGCAGCAGACCTTCTTCGGCCCGCTCGGTATGAACAATACCTTTGTATATGATCCTACCGCCGCCGCTCGTCCACATCAGACTATCAGCCATAAATATAATGGTCAGCTGGAACCGGATACTTACTTTGATGGTGTAGTGGGTGATAAAGGTATTTACAGTACCGCGCGCGATATGCTCAAATGGGACCAGGCCCTTTATAGTGGTCAGCTGTTCAAGCCTGAGACGATCAAAGCAGCTTATACGCCTTATAGTAATGAACGTCCAGGCGTCCGGAATTACGGACTCGGCTGGCGTTTAATGATAAATCCTGACAGCAGCGAGATTGTATATCATAATGGCTGGTGGCATGGCAATAATACTGTGTTCAACCGTATCATCAAGGATACTTCTACTATTATTATTCTCGGGAATAAATATAACCGCAATATCTATAGAGCGGTAAAACCCATCAGTGCCATCTTAGGCCATGGTACCGAGGAAGGGGAGGAATAATTACTCCCCATGCTTCCTGTTAGGCAACACGTTCTCCTTCGTCCATACAATGGTACCCGTAAAGACCTCCTGTCTCACCGGGCACTTCTCCAGCCGGCAGTAATGACAACAGGAAGGTATGCAGGGATCTATATGGATAAAAAATTCCACTTCTCCCGAAGCAAATGAGGCATTCACGAGGTGCTCAATCGCTTTCAGCTCATCATGCGCATCGCTGAGTTCAAGATAATAAGGCAGCGTAAGGTGGCAATCAATGTGATAATTATTGCCATATTGCTGTACACGCATATTATGAATGTCTATCCAATTCTCTCTTCTGTTTGCAGATAATACCTGTATCACCTTATCCACCACATGCATGTCTGTTTCATCCATCAGTCCGGAGATAGACGTACGCATCAACTGATATCCCTGCCGTAATATCAATCCCCCCATCAGTGCAGATGCGGCCGGATCAATCCACTCCCACCCTGTCAGGTGTATAACCAATAATGCCGCAATCAGTCCGATACTGCTGTATACATCCGTCATGATATGTTTGGCGTTACCAGAGATGGTGAGCGAGTTCAGTTTTTGCCCTTCTCTTTTCAGGAATAGCCCCAACATCAGGTTAGCCAGTGTGGTTCCGGCGATCAGCCAGACACCCTGATCCAATTTATGCAGTTCGGTTGGAATAAAGAAGTACTGGGCGGCTTTGAACAGGATAAGGCAGCCGGCTATAAATATCATAGCACCTTCAAACCCGATGGAAAAGAACTCTACCTTTCCATGGCCATAGGGGTGATTCTGATCTTTGGGTTTGCCGGTGAGGTAAATACTATAACAGGCGAAAGCCCCGGCTACGACATTGATGATAGATTCTAAAGCGTCGGATAGGATAGCCACAGAATGGGTCATGAACCAGGCGGCAAACTTGGTTCCGGTTAATATAAAACTGACGATCAGTGATACCAGTATCACCCGAAGTTCTCTTCTCTGCAAAACGTGTTGGATTGATGCACAAAGAAAACGAAAATATTGCGTAAGTTAGTGTAGGGGTTTGTGACTGAAATCTGTATGTAGAAAGCCCGAATTTGTCCTGAGTTATTAATTGACGTGAGCAGTATATATTAGTATATTTTTTTTTCTTTTAGCTCGTTGACGGGCAACCAAAATCTGAAGTATGTATATTCTAAACCCGAAAGCAAAGTGGCTTTGCCTGCTTGTGTGCAGTGCATTGTGCGAAGTGCATGCCACCGCGGCCCCTGTAGTCAGCACGACTGCCTCGCCAGGTACCTATGGCCTTTTCCAGCAACCCATTACCGAAACCATTACCGGGGTTGTCCGGATCTATGGCAAGAACGGTCGCCCGGAAGCCATCCCTGGTATCAACGTGATTGAGAAAGGCACTACAAACGGAACGGTGACTGACGCCGCAGGCGCATTTACCTTAAAAGTTAAGAAAGGTGCCACCCTAACCTTTTCCATGGTCGGCTACAAATCCAGAGAAGCCAAAGCGACCACCGAACCCGTGAACATCATTCTCGAAGAAGATGTAAGTGCACTGAAAGAGGTAGTTGTGACCGGCTACCAGACAATCGACCGTAAGCTCTTCACCGGAGCTGCGACTAATGTTAAAGCCTCCGATATCAAGCGTGATGGTATTGCTGATGTAAGCCGTATGCTGGAAGGTCAGGTAGCCGGTGTAAGCGTGCAGAACGTATCAGGCACCTTCGGCGCTGCACCCAAGATCCGGGTGCGTGGCGCTACCTCCATCACCGGAGATAATAAGCCTCTTTGGGTGGTAGATGGCGTTGTACTGGAAGACGTTATTAATGTATCCAACGAGCAGCTGTCCACCGGTAACCCTGCTACCCTGCTGGGTTCTTCTGTTGCCGGACTCAACTCAGACGACATTGAGAGCTTCCAGATCCTGAAAGACGCGGCAGCTACCGCATTATATGGCGCACGTGCCATGAACGGCGTAGTGGTAGTCACCACAAAGAAAGGTAAAGTCGGCAAACCAGTGATCTCTTATACCGGTAATTACTCTACTTACCTGCGTCCTACCTACGATCAGTTTGACATTATGAACTCGGACGACCAGATGGCTTTTTACAATGAGCTGTCCCTGAAAGGCTGGCTCAACCACTCTGACGCTACGCGGGCAGAGAATGGCGGTGTGTATACCAAAATGTATAACCTCATTGATACCTATAACGCTACTAATGGCAGCTTCGGCCTGTATAACAGTCCGGAGTCGAAACGCCAGTTCCTGGAGCGGTATGCCAAAGCCAATACCAACTGGTTCGACGTGTTATTCAGGAACTCATTCATGCAGGAGCACTCGTTGAGCGTATCTTCCGGTACAGACAAATCCCAGCTGTACGTATCTACCAGTTTCCTGCAGGACCAGGGCTGGACGCTCGCAGATAAACTGAAGCGCTTTACCGGTAATGTAAGAGCCAACTACAATATCAATGATAAAGTATCCTTCGGCTTCATTACCCAGGCAGTCATCCGTGACCAGCGCGTACCGGGTACCCTGAACAGGAACAGTAACCCTGTAAGCGGACAGTTTGACCGGGACTTTGACATCAACCCATACAGTTACGCCCTTAATACCAGCCGGGCGCTGACAGCTTATGATGAGCGAGGTAATCTTGAATACTTTACGCGGAACTACGCTCCTTTTAATATCGTGAACGAGATGAATAACAACCTGATTGATCTCAGCCAGCTCGATATAAAACTACAGGGCGATTTCTCTTACAAGATCCTAAAGAACCTGAAATATACCTTCCTGGGTAATATCCGTTATGTGAAATCCACCCAGGAGCACAAGATCAAGGAGAACTCCAACATGCCGCAGGCGTACCGGGCAGCAGGCGATGCTACCATCCGCCAGCGTAACCGCTTCCTCTACCGCAACCCCGATGATCCGGAGGCAGAACCTGTAGTGGTACTACCTTATGGCGGTATCTATACTACCGAAGATGATTACCTGGTAAGTTACTACTTCCGCAACATGGTGGAATGGAGTAAGAACTGGAATGATGTACATATGGTTAACTTCCTCGGATCTCAGGAACTACGGTACGCCAACCGCCAGAACAGGCAGTTTGACGGTTATGGATATCAATTTGACAAAGGAGGTGTACCGTTCATCGATCCGAATGTGATCAAGCAGAATGTAGAGAACAACTTCAACTATTATGGTATGTCCCAGAACTATGACCGCTACCTGGCATATCTGGCGAATGCAGCATACTCCTACAAGGGCAAATACAACTTTAACGCCAGTATCAGGTATGATGGTTCTAACTTGCTGGGCGAATCCCGTACCGCACGTTGGCTGCCTACCTGGAATGTGAGCGGATCATGGAACGTGGATACTGAAGACTTCATGCGCAGACAGGAAACCGTGAACAGGTTAACCCTGAGAGCTACCTACGGCCTGACCGGTAGTATGGGTAATGCGCGTAACTCCAGCGTGGTGTTACAGAACAGGAGTGCTAACCGCCCTTATTTATCCGAGATTGAATCGGTTATCTATATCCAGAGCCTCGAGAACTCCCAGCTTACCTGGGAAAAGCAGTATGAGACCAACATCGGTATAGACGCTGGTTTCTTTCAGGATAAACTGACCTTTACTATTGATGGTTACCTGCGGAATGGCTTTGACCTGATTGGCCCTATCCGTACCTCCGGCATTGGTGGTGAGGGGACAAAGATTGCCAACTATGGAGATATGAAATCGCATGGTGTGGAAGCAACACTGGCTTATAAGATAGTAGACCAGAAAGACTGGGGACTGCGCACACAGTTAACCGTTGGTTACAACAAAGGAAAGATCACTAAACTGGAAAACATTCCTATCATCTGGGACCTTGTGGTAGCAGAAGGTGGTGCAACAGTAGGTCATCCCGTGCGCGGACTTTACTCTATTCCGTTTGAGGGCCTGAACCCGAAGGATGGTACCCCGGTATTTACCAACCAGGATGGTAATAAGAGTGGCAACGTGTACCTGCAGAGTGACAGGATTCAGAACCTGGTATATAATGGCCCGGTAGACCCTACGCTGACCGGAGGCTGGTATAATACACTGCGGTATAGCAACTTCTCCCTCTCCGCCCTGGTAACGTATAGTTCGGGTAACAAAATCAGGCTGAACCCAGGATTCAGGCAGCAGTATACCGACCTGGATGCCAGTTCAAATGATTTTCTAAATCGTTGGACACTGCCGGGAGATGAGGACCGAACTAACGTACCTTCGGTACTGGACAAACTGGGATTTTCAAAGCTGGATGGAGCCTATCCTTACAACAATTACAACTATTCAACAGCTCGTGTAGCTAATGGCGATTTTGTCAGACTGAAGCAGGTATCTCTTTCATATAACCTGCCTCCAAAGGCAATACGCCGGGCTGGTTTTAATAATCTGTCTGTAAGCTTAGTCGCCAATAACCTTTGGCTGATCTATTCTGATGACCGCCTTAACGGTCAGGATCCTGAGTTCTTTAACTCCGGCGGTGTGGCTTTGCCTATACCCAGACAATTCACTTTTTCTGTGAAAGCCGGTCTGTAATTTAAAACGAAGCAATGATGAAAAAAACAACTTACTATATAATTGCCATAATGCTGATCGCTTCTGCAGGATGTAAAAAATACCTGGAGCAGTCGCCGGATCAGCGTACCCAGTTGAATACTGTTGAGAAGGTGGCCGAGTTACTGGCTACAGCGTACCCGCAGGCCGACTATGCTACCTTTACCGAGGCCGCATCTGATAACGCAGCCGATAAGGGTACCGGTGCTTTCGTCAGTGAGCCCGTAAATACCAATCCTTATTTTTTCCGGGATGTACTGGAAAGAGATCAGGGTACTCCTACCAACTACTGGAATGCCTGTTACCAGTCTATCGCTGCCTGTAACCAGGCGTTGGAAGCAATAGCTATAGCAGAGAATCCGGAAGACTATAATGCACAGAAAGGGGAAGCGCTTGTAGCCCGTGCATACAATCACTTTATGCTGGTAACATTGTTCTCCAAGGTCTATAATGCCACCACTTCAGCACAAGACGTGGGTATTCCTTATGTGACGGCACCTGAGAAAGTAGTGAACGGGAAATATGAAAGAAAGACCGTTGCCTACGTATATGAGCAGATAGAAAAAGACCTGCTGGAAGGCATGCCGCTGCTGGATAACGCCTCCTATAAAGTGCCTAAATATCACTTTAACAAAGCAGCTGCCAATGCATTTGCAGCCCGCTTTTACCTGTTTAAAAAGGACTATCAGAAAGTGGTGACCTACGCTAATAACGTCTTCCCCGGCGGAAACTTTAAAACAAATCTCCGTCCATGGGTGACAGTGTATAGTCAGCTGACAGGTAACGAGATGGAGGCCATCTATACCAAAGCATCTGAAACAGCCAATCTGCTGCTGGCAGAAGGTCCGTCTAACTGGGCCAGGAATGTAGCCAGCTATCGTTATGGCCTCAGAACTGACCTGGTATATGAGCTGTTCATCTATCCAAATGTAACAGGTGCCAGCTGGGTACAGCCGTTGTACTACAGAGGTGGCAATACAGAAAACTGGATAGTGCTGAAATTCAGGGAGCACTTCGTGCGTTCCAGCGCTAATGCAGACATCGGCGTGCCTTATACCATTTTCCCGCTTTTCACAGCAGAGGAAGCGTTATTTAACAGGGCCGAAGCTAATATCTACCTGGGCAATCTTACCGCTGCCAGGAACGACCTGGATGACTACGCGAGTATGCGTATTGAAGACTACTCCAGTGAATACCGCATCACCAATGCTGCACTTCGCAATTTCTATAATACTTCCGATGTAAAGACAGGGTTGCTGAACGCACTACTCGACTTCAAACGGGCGGAATTTATACAGGAAGGCATGCGCTGGTTTGATATCCTACGGTACGAGATCCCTGTAGTACATACCAGTGTGGGCGGAGAGTCTGAAACACTCGCACCAGATGACAAGCGACGCCTGTTCCAGTTACCGCAGGAAGTGGTACTGGCCGGCGTTGAGCAGAATCCCCGTTAAACGGCAAAACTAAATTGATTATGAAACAGATGCAGATAAAATTGCTCATGATAGTAATCATCCTTGCAAGCCTGACGGGTTGCTCAAAGGATGAAAAGATAAACAGTGTGAACATCCCCGGCCTTGGTGGCGAGACCTGGGAAAAAGGTCCACTTGATACTTGGCTGGATTCCGTATTCACCAAACCTTATAATATTGAGGTGAAATATCGTTTTGAACGCTACGAACTGACACTGGACAAGACACTGGTTCCCGTAATGGAGAGTAAGATCAGACCGGTAATGAGCAGTATCCAGCAAACCTGGATTGCCCCTTATGTTGCCGAAGCCGGAGAGACCTTCTTCAAGACCTACTGTCAGAAGCAGTTCGTGCTGGTAGGGAGTCCGCAGTTTAACTCCAATAATACCATCACCCTGGGTACCGCAGAAGGTGGCCGTAAAATCGTGTTGTTCTGGCTCAACGAGTTTGTGCTTACCGACAAGCCCTTTGTAAGACAGATGCTGCACACTATTCATCACGAATTTGCACACATCCTGCATCAGACGATACTATACCCGGTAGAATATAAGCGCATATCCACCGGTTATACTGGCAGCTGGAATGACTATACTTTGCAGGAGGCACTTGACAGGGGTTTCATCACGCAATATGCCCGTAGCGCACCCGATGAGGATTTTGTTGAGATGATTGCTACCATGCTGGTAGAAGGAAAAGACGGCTATGAAGCCATTATTGCAGAAGCACCGGATGACGTACTACCGAAATTCAGACAAAAGGAAGAGATCATAGTCCGCTATTTTATGGAGAACTACAACATCGACTTCTATCGTTTGCAGGAACGTGTACAGACCGCCATTGATAACCTATAAACCCGGACAAATGCTCTATAATAGAATATATATCATACTACTGGCGTTTTTCTTTGCCGCCTGTTCAAAGGATAAGACCGAATCTGTTTTCGGTGAAAAGCCGGAAGACCGGATGGCGCAGGCACTCCAGGAATATAAAACAGCGCTTACAGGAAGTGCGAATGGATGGAAAACGGCAGTATATCCGGAGGACGGAGGTGGCTATTCCTTCTATTTCAAGTTTGGCGCTAATGACCGTGTAACCATGCAAAGTGACATCAACCTGGACGCCGCAGCCGAGTCTATGGAAAGTAGCTACCGCCTCAAAGCAGTACAACGGCCTTCCCTCTTATTTGACACCTACTCATATCTGCATTTATTGGCAGACCCTGATCCGAATGTCTTTGGAGGTGTAACCGGTCTTGGGTATTCCATTGACTTTGAGTACAGCATTGATACAGTAACTACAGATACTATTAAGCTGACAGGTATAGCCAACAATACCCGCATGATATTGGTCAGAGCAACAGCCGCAGAAGCAGCCGCTTATACCGCAGGAAGTTTGGCTACGCTCATTAATAATGCAGGAAGTTACATTTTCTCAAATCCCTGGTTGTACCTGGAGTTCTCTGACGGCATCCGGTTACAGGTGGGTATCAATCCAACGACAAAGAACTTTTCCCTGGTGTATGTAGACGGCTCCGGACAAGTGCAGACACTTACGACGAGCTTTTCTTATACCATTAATGGCATCCAGCTGAAAACACCGGTTACCTATAACGGTAACACTTTCAGTGAACTGCTCTGGGATCCTGTTAAAAGCGTGTTCTATGTTACTATAGGAGATCAACGGGTGGAAGTGAAAGTTGCAGCCAGCGCCGTTGTACCTGCTCACCGTTTACTCGGTATAGAGTTCGACGGCCTGATCGTACTGCCGCAACCACTTCCCGGGTCATCGCCGGCTTATGCTACCATCTCTGCTAACCTGGCTAGTTCATTGATCAATGGGCCTTACGGCCTGACACTGTATTACACAGCTTACGTGTTTAATGTAGCACAGCAGACGATGGACTTGAACATATATATCGTCCAGAACAATAACCAGTACCTGGCAAGATATCCGTTCACTTACACCAAGACGGCCGACGGTGTATTCAACTTTACAGGACAGGCATTCGCAGGTAATGCTTCATTGATAGCAGCTGATGCTAAGCCTTTACTTGACTATATCCGTAATGACCGGTTTACACTTGACTTCTTCAATGATCCGCAGGAAGGTAAACTGGGGCAACTGAAGAGTATAGAACATCCTGACTTCTACTTCACGGGATATCCGCAGTAGCTATGACATGGATAATAAAAGAGGAAGAGGAACTGAATATCAGTTCCTCTTCCTCTTTTATATTGACGATAAGATATAATGAATAGTTATACGGGTAAGATGACTGTAAAAGTTGCCCCTTCGTTCAACTTACCATTCGCCCGGATCACCCCATGATGATTCTCTACAATCTTCTTACAAAGCGCTAAACCTATCCCGGTTCCTGCATATACCTTCCGTTCATTCAGGCGCTGGAAAATAGCAAATATCCTTTCTGCAAACTGCTGCTCGAACCCGATACCATTATCGGCAAACTCCAGTTTAACATAGTTCTCGTCTTCTTTCAACCCCTGGTAGAAAGGTATTTCGGATGCAGGCAGCGGCTGTGCTGTTATAGTTATAAGCGGCTGCTTTTCAGAGAACTTCAGTGAGTTACCTATCAGGTTGGTAAACAGCTGCTGCAACTGTAATGGCACTCCTTTTACAACAGGCAACGTATTATTCTGGATGACCGCCTGCTTTTGTTCTATCAGCAGATCGAAGTCAATCTTAACATTCTGTAATACCGTGTTTAGGTCTATCGGAATAAACTTACCTTCAGTGTTAGCCAGGCGTGAATAATCCAGCACGTCTTTGATCAGCTGAGTCATTCTGGCTGCAGAGGACTGTATCTTCTCAAAATAGTTATTAACCGGGTTACCCTTCTGCAAACTCTTCTGCAATAGCTCAGAGAAGGTTCTTATTTTACGCAGTGGTTCCTGCAGGTCATGACTGGCAATGTATGCGAACTGTTCCAGTTCAGAGTTCTTACGCAATAATTCCGCTGTACGTTCTTCCACCTTCTTCTCCAGTTCTTCGGCACTGTGTTGTAAGATGTCTATCGCATGACGATGCAATCTGGAGATACGTATCTGTGCTCGTACTCTTGCCTGCAATTCTTTAGAGGAAAATGGCTTGGTGAGGTAGTCGTCTGCCCCAATATCATAGCCTTCAATCTTCGCTTCCTCTCCTGCGCGCGCAGACACCAAAATGACTGGTAATGAGTCGGTTGCAGCAGTATGCTTAATGTGATGCAATAACTCAATTCCGTCCATTTCCGGCATCATGATATCACTAATTACCAGCTCTGGCGTATGCGACTTTATTTTCTCCAACGCCAGTTTACCATTAGCGGCAGTGTCTATGATATACTGTTTTTCCAGGAGTCGCTGCAGGTAATCCCGCATATCGGCATTATCATCCACTATCAGGATGCGGGCCTTTTCACCTCCCTCTGTGATCTTATCAATTGCCTGATGCTCTGTTTCGCGGCTGAAGTATAGTGCTTCATTCACATAGGCGTCAGTGAGTGAGGAGGTATAGTCTACTCTCTTGTCAATTACCTGATCTTCCGGGAGGTGGGCTCTGCCCAAGGGAACCTTTACGGTGAAAGTACTGCCCGTACCTTCCTGACTTTCTACGCTGATATCGCCCTGGTGCAGTTGTATCAATTCCTTGACCAGCGACAGACCAATACCTGTTCCTTCGTGCGTCCGACCTTTAGAATGTTTAACACGATGGAAACGTTCAAACATGTTGGGCAGTTCGTCAGCAGGAATACCTACCCCGGTATCTTTCACACGCAATATTGCGTGATGATCTGCTTCTTCAAGCGTTATTTTTATGGAACCTTTGAGTGTGTATTTGAAGGCATTTGAAAGAAGATTCAACACGACCTTCTCCCACATATCCCTGTCAACATAAGCTACTGTAGATAATGCCTGGCAGTCCACATGAAACTTCAGGCCGGCATGTTCTACTGCTGCTCTGAACGTACTGGCAATGTCAGTCGTAATGTCTGCCAGATTCACAGGGAAATACTGTGCTTTTACCTTATCTGCTTCAATACGGCTGAAGTCCAGCAATGTATTTACCAGTCTCAATAAGCGCATGGCGTTCCTGTGAGTAGCCTGGAGGTTTGCTTCCTGCTCAGGGGTGAGAGAGCCGTCTTGCTGGGATAACAACTCCTCCAGTGGGCCCAGCATCAGGGTCAGCGGTGTTCTGAACTCGTGACTGATATTACTGAAAAAGGCTGTTTTAGCACGGTCTATTTCCAGCAGCGCTTCTGTTCTTTTACGGGCTTCTTCTACTGCGCGCACGTTCACGATACTACCTGCCACCTGATCTGCTACTAGTTGGAAGAAGCTATTGTATTTATCATCCAGTTCCCGGTGAGGGCTAATTCCTACTACCAGTATCCCGAACGGACAATCCTGTCCACCTTGCATCACCGGTATTACCAGGGCCTGATCAGGACTAATCTTCCAACTACCGGATGGTAATGGACCATACTTCCAGCTCAGGTCACGGACAGTAATCGTTTTAGTGTGGGTAACAACGTCAGGGAAGTTCCATTCCGTGGCAATATCATCCATCAGCAGCATTGACTCAGGCAGCACTTCTGTAGGAATGCCGTCTTCTGTCTTTGCCGCCATATTTAAACGTCCTTCAGCTATCTCTACGTTATAGAAACAGGCGAATGGAAAATCCGCAGTGTTGTTTCTAAGTACAGTAATGGCTCGTGAGTACACATCTGTGTCGTCGGCAGCATCCGCCAGGTATTTGCCCAGGTCCTTTAAAGTCCTCAGCTGCCTTTCACCCAGAATGCGCTGCGTATCATCTGTGTTGGCACAGATAATACCGCCTGTACCTCCTTCATCACCGGGTACCGGACTATAGGAAAATGTATAGTAAGTCTCTTCAGGATAGCCATTCCGCTCCATGAGCAGCAGTAACGATTCATCATACGTACCGATGTTGTTTTCCATACAGGCCTGAGCTCTGGGGCCTACATCGTCCCAGATCTCTCTCCAAACATCTCTGGCGGGTATGCCCAGAACAGCAGGATGTTTACCTCCCAAAATACTTCTGTAAGCATCGTTATACAGGTTAATGAGGTCATTGCCCCACCAAACAAACATGGGTTGCCTTGATGTCAGAATGATTCTTATGCATGTCTTCAGGCTTTGGGGCCACGCTTCTACAGGTCCTAATGGCGTTTTAGACCAATCCCTGGAGCGAATCAACTCCCCCATTTCACCTCCACCGGTGAGAAATTCAGGGGCCATGGTCTTGGTTAGTTCCATAAAATATCTAAATCGTCTAGCTATCCCTACTCAAAACTTGCTCCAATCTTTTCACGAGTAAGGAGATACTTGGAGGTTTAATTATATAGTCATCTGCCCCTAACATCCGGGTTTCCGTGATATCTTTCTGTTCTGAAGAAGTGGAGTATATAATAACCGGCACCTTTTTCAGGCGCGACAGTTTTTTAATTTCAGCAAGACATTCCCTCCCATTCATCCGTACCATATTCAGGTCCAGAAAGATGAAGTCCGGAGTGAAATCAGTATCTATATTCAGTCTGTTCAGCGCCTCAATACCATCGTTGGCAGTGATGCAAGTAACGTCTATGTCCAGCGTATCAAGTGCCAGGCTAAAAATTTCCTGGTCATCTTCATCATCATCGATTAAGAAGCAAATTTTCTTGTCCTGCATATTGTGTCAAAACTTACCCAATATAATGTACATTGGGTAACATAGTGAATATTAGAAATAAATGCATGTTATTGGTTTAAGTAATCTCCGCATGAGCAAGCTACAACATTCGGCAAATTTATGCAATAAAAAAACCCGGAACACATGTCCCGGGTTCATTTGATATAATTGCACCAAGTAAATAAAGCGCATATAATATGAACAGTTATTCAGGCTTGCCTTCAGATGGAGCCGGCGCTGGCGCTGGACGCGGCTCTCTCGGCTGCTGAGGACGATCTTCCTTAGGACGATCCTCTCTCGGACGATCTTCTTTTGGTCCTGCATCAGCCTTCTTCTTAGCACCTTTTGGTGCGAAGATAGCGATCATACGCTTACCTTCCATTGTCGGCATACCTTCCAGGGCACCTACTTCTGCCAGCCTTTCAGCAAACTTCAGCAGAATCAGCTCACCACGCTCTTTAAACATAATCGCGCGGCCCTTGAACTGTACATATGTTTTAACCTTGTTACCATCTTTGAGGAACTTCTCAGCATGTTTAGCTTTGAAGTCAAAGTCATGGTCATCGGTATTTGGCGTAAAACGAATTTCCTTCACCTCGCTCTTATGAGCTTTCGCCTTCATCTCCTTTTCCTTCTTCTTCTTCTCGTAAAGGAACTTGTTATAGTCAATGATACGGCATACCGGAGGAGCGGCATTTGGAGAAATCTCAACCAGATCCAGTCCCTGCTCTTCTGCCATACGCAGGGCATCCTCTGTGCGATATACCCCCACCTCAATGTTCTCACCTACCAATCGCACTTCTGGCACACGTATCATTCTGTTCGTGCGGTGCTCTTGTTGTTGTTCTCTGCGAAAGTTAGGATTTCTACCCCTGTTGGGATTGTTGCTGTTAAAATTTGGTCTGGGTCCTTGTGGCATTAAAAAAAATAAAGTTACTAATTAATAATTGTCAGTATGTGGTCCATAGTCCACGAACAGAGTCTTATAAGATTGAATCTGCAGACCGTCATCTGTGATCTATGGACTATAAAGCAATTAACGTACCCGAAAATACAAAAGTTCAATTAGTTAAAAATATATTTTATGAGCTTTTGTATATAATTGTCTTATTCGAATGGCTTCCTGCTAACTACTTCCTCTTTTACAAGTGCTATAAATTGTTCCAGGTCCATCGCACCAAGATCGCCTTTCGCCTGTCTGCGTACTGCAACCTTGCTTTCAGCTGTTTCTTTCTCACCTAAAACGAGCATATAAGGTACTTTTGCAAGTTCAGTTTCCCTGATCTTCTTACCTATCTTCTCATTCCGGTCATCAATTTCTGCGCGAATTTCAGCATTTTTTAGTAATTCAGCGACTTTTTCTGCATAAGCCTGGTTCTTATCACTGATCGGCAGGATCTTCACCTGTGTCGGCGTCAGCCACAGCGGGAATTTACCACCACAATGCTCAATCAATACTGCAATGAAACGCTCCAGTGATCCGAATGGCGCGCGGTGAATCATTACCGGACGATGCTTCAGGTTATCCGCACCTACGTACTCCAGCTCGAAACGCTCAGGCAGGTTATAATCAACCTGGATAGTACCCAACTGCCATTTACGGCCCAGGGCATCTTTCACCATGAAGTCCAGCTTAGGTCCGTAGAACGCTGCTTCGCCATACTCTACTACTGTCTTCAGCCCTTTCTCTGCCGCTGAGTCAATAATAGCCTGCTCTGCCAGGTTCCAGTTTTCTTCTGTACCGATATATTTCGCTCTGTCTTCCTTATCACGCAGTGAAATCTGCGCAGTATAATCTGTGAAGTTCAGACTGTTAAACACATATAACACCAGGTCGATCACTTTGCAGAACTCTTCCTTTACCTGATCCGGGCGACAGAACAGGTGGGCGTCATCCTGAGTAAAGCCACGCACGCGTGTCAGGCCATGCAGCTCTCCATGTTGCTCATAACGATATACGGTACCAAATTCTGCAAAACGTACCGGCAAGTCTTTATAGCTCTTCGGACTGGCCTTATAGATCTCACAGTGATGAGGACAGTTCATCGGTTTCAGCATAAACTCCTCGCCCTCTTCAGGGGTATGGATCGGCTGAAAGCTGTCTTTACCGTATTTCTCATAGTGACCTGATGTAATATACAGGTTCTTATTACCGATATGCGGCGTTACTACCGGCATATATCCGCTTTCTATCTGCGCTTTCTGCAGGAAGTTCTGCAGGCGCTCGCGCAGCATCGCTCCTTTTGGCAGCCATAAAGGCAGACCAAGCCCTACCTTCTCAGAGAAAGTGAACAGTTCCAGTTCTTTACCCAGCTTACGGTGGTCACGTTTCTTCGCTTCTTCTACCAGGTGCAGGTATTCATCCAGCTCTTTCTGGGTAGGGAAAGTGATACCGTAAATACGGGTAAGCATCTTATTCTTCTCATTACCACGCCAGTAAGCGCCGGCAATGTTGGTCAGCTTAATCGCTTTGATAAAGCCAGTGTTCGGAATATGCGGTCCACGACATAAGTCCGTGAAGTTACCCTGTGTATAGAAAGAGATGGTACCATCCTGCAGGTCTCTGATCAGTTCCAGCTTGTACTCATCATTCTTTTCAGTAAAGTATTGCTCAGCTTCAGCTTTGCTGACTTCACGGCGCTCATATGCATTGCTCTGCTTCGCCAGTTCCGCCATCTTATCGCTGATCTTCTGGAGGTCCTCGTCGGAGATACTACGGCCTCCCAGGTCAATATCGTAATAGAACCCGTTTTCAATAGCAGGTCCGATACCAAATTTCACCCCGGGATACAGTGTCTCCAGCGCTTCCGCCATCAGGTGGGCAGAGGAATGCCACATGGTAGCTTTACCATCTGTATCTGTCCATGTCAATAACTGCAGAGTACCATCCGTTGTAATTGGCCGGGACGCATCCGTCACCTGACCATTAAATTTTGCGGCCAAAACTTTCCTTGCCAATCCCTCACTGATGGATTTGGCAACATCCATTGCAGTTACTCCTGCTTCATACTGACGAACTGCGCCATCCGGTAATGTAATGTTGATCATACGATTTGAGCTGTTATCCTACAGCTATTTGCTGTTTGCTTTTATGTTGATTTTAAATAGCCTATAAAATCGGCTTGCGAAGTTAAGAAAAATGACGGCATTTTGGTATATCAAATGTAATGAACATCACTGCATTCCTACCTCATATCGCTACTTTTAATAACGCAGACTGTCAGTTACCTCCACACAGCCTAACATTCCGTTACCAAAGTAAGGATTCTGTAATTTACTGCTTTTACTCATCCAGTACGCGCCCCGGTCATCAAAAGCCATAGAACAATACTGCCTGTAGACTGTCTGGCCCTTCAACCCTGTCACCTGCACAATGTCATACAACATGTCCGACACCATATTGAATCCCGCCCTTTTCTCTTCCAGATCCTTGTCGCCTGCTATACCGGTCAGTTCCGCACTGATACTGCCTGCCGCCGACCGGATCGCTTCCAGCTTCGCGGGATCCAGCTGCAATAACTGTAACGGCAAACTGTCCACATGCTGCTTCAGAACACCCGCCCATTTGTTAATATAAGTCGCATTGCTCTGCGAAAACCCTTCCGTCAGATCATAATACGCATCCATCGTTACCTGCAGCGAATCATAAAACTGCGCCGCATACGGCGCTTTCAATGGCGCTTCCTCCACTGCAGCAGCCTCGGTTTTTTTGGCAGATTCATTACAGGCAAGGAACCCAATGATTACCAGAAATATAGCTGACCTCATGTTTTACTGAACTTTTGGCTCCAAAGATAATCGAATCAGATGATAGAAGTGCCTCCACCTCTATGGACTCTCCCCGAAAAGCACTAACTTTGCACCTCTCAATTAATTTTCGCATGCTGATAGCACTACAGGATATCACTTTTGAGTTTGGCGCAAGGGTCATCGTTGAAGATTCTTCATGGCATATCGTACCCGGCGACCGCGTAGGTCTGATCGGCCTGAATGGAACTGGTAAATCCACCATCTTACGTGTCATCAACGGTGAATATACCGTTTCAAAAGGAAGTGTCAATAAGATCAAAAACCTTTCCCTCGGCTTCTTCAACCAGGACCTGCTCAGTTTTGAATCCGACGAGTCTATCCTCAATGTAGGCATGACTGCTTTTGAGGCAGCCCTCAAACTGGAGAAAGATATTGAACGTATTACCAAAGAACTGGAAACCAATGAAGCAGAAGCCCTGCTCATGGAATATGCCGACAAACTGCACGAGTTTGAAGCCCTCGATGGCTACAATATCCGGCATAAGACGGCCCAGGTACTAGAAGGCCTCGGCTTCTCCACTGCCGACCTGGAACGCCCCTACAGCCAGTTCTCCGGAGGCTGGCGTATGCGTGTTCTCCTGGCAAAACTGATCCTTCAGCAGCCGGATGTACTCATGCTCGATGAGCCGACCAACCACCTTGACCTCCCTTCCATCGAATGGCTGGAAAAGTACCTCCTGAGCTATAACGGCGCTGTCATCATCGTATCGCATGACCGCTTCTTCCTGGACCGAATGGTCAACAAAATCGTAGAACTCTACCAGCAGCAGTTACACCACTATGCCGGTAACTACGAAGACTACGAACAGGAAAAAGACCTGCGCCGCGAAATGCAGCAACGCGCCTATGAAAACCAGCAGGATTACATCCGTCAGCAGGAACGTTTCATTGAGCGATTCAAAGCAAAAGCATCCAAAGCTGCTCAGGCACAGAGTATTGCCAAACGCCTGGACAGACTCGAAAGAGTTGAACAGGTTGATAACGGCCCTTCCAAAATCCGTATCAACTTCACACCAGACAGAATGCCTGGTAAGATCATTACCACGCTGAATAACGTGACCAAGAAGTTTGGTAAGCTCACCATCCTCGAAAATGCCAGCGCAGAGATTAACCGTGGTGATAAAATAGCCCTCATCGGCGCAAACGGTAAAGGTAAATCCACCCTCCTCCGCGTCATCGCAGGTGTAGAACCTATGGAAGGCGAGCGTATCGGCGGTCACAACGTAGTGCCCAGCTTCTACGCACAGCACCAGCTGGAAAGCCTCGACCTGGGCAGCGAAATCCTCGATGAACTCAAAAACTTCGGCAGCGGCCGTACTGAAGTAGAACTCCGCGCCCTGCTGGGTTGCTTCCTCTTCACTGGCGACGACGTATATAAAAAGATCAAAATCCTCTCCGGAGGTGAGAAAGCACGTGTGGCACTGGCCAAAACTATCATCAGCCAGGCTAACTTCCTGCTGCTCGATGAGCCGACGAACCACCTGGATATGAACTCCGTACAAATGCTGATTGACGCGCTTGCTCAATACGATGGTACCTACGTACTCGTATCACATGACAGGTACTTCGTAAGCCAGACGGCCAACAAAATCTGGGAGATCGTAGACGGTGAAATCAAAGAATTTAAAGGTACCTATGCTGAATGGGAAGACTTTAAGAAACGTCAGGCCGAAGCTGCTAAACTGGCTGCGGGTGACAAAGGCGGTAACGAGTCAAAAAAAAAAGAAGTAAAGACAGAGCGACCAGCTAATAACAACAATAACAACGGCAATTCCGCTAAAAAAGACAGTACCACCGCCGCTCCTCAACAGAAAAATGTACCTTTTGACAAAGAAAAACAAAAGGAACTACAGAAATATAAACGTCAGTTCCAGCAACTGGAAGAACAACTGGCTAAAATGAACGAGAAGAAAGCAGGTATCGAAACTTCCATGAACAACCCGGACGTATACGCCGACAGGAAGAAATTCCAACAGCTCGAATCCGAATATAATCAGCTCAGCAAAGAACTGAAACAGGTGACGGAAGAATATGAGAAAGTCTTTGAAAAGCTCATGGAACTGGAATAGTCCTTTATCATAATACTACTGAACGCGCCTGCCGCTTTCAGCCCCGACGGGAAGTAAATATCAACGGTTATCTCTTACAGATGAACCCCGGATATTCACTTCCCGTCCTGTTTTTCAACAGCTTCCCGTAAAAGAAACAGTATTAAGCCTGACAGGAACAACCAATACTGCCGGCAAACTCGTAACTTCAGCCCGGAGAAACATATATATATTATTATGCAGCGCATACTCGTAGTAGAAGACGAAGTCAAAGTAGCTAATACTGTAAAGAAAGGACTGGAAGAGAATGGCTTTGAAGTAGACGTCGCCTATGATGGCCGTATGGGAAAAAGTCTTGCCGCCAGCAATAACTACGACCTGGTGATCCTCGACCTGAACCTTCCCCATGCCAATGGCTACGAGGTATGTGAAGTCATCCGCCGAAAAAACAATGCGGTCCCTATCATTATGCTCACCGCCCTCGGCGGCATGGACGATAAGATGCAAGCCTTTGAACTCGGTGCTGACGACTACCTCGTAAAACCCTTCGACTTCCGCGAGCTCATGGCCCGCATCCGCGTATTCCTGAAACGTGCCGGCTCCGAAATACAGGAAAATAACCAGTACAAAATCATCATCGGTGACCTCGAAATAGACCGCGAAAAGAAAGAAGTAACACGCGGTGGTAAAAAGATCGCTCTTACAGCTAAAGAATACCAGCTGCTGGAATTTCTCGCCCTCCATAAAGGAAAGGTCATCTCCAAACTCGTGATCGCCGAGAAAGTATGGGACATCGATTTTGATACAGGTACCAACGTCATAGAAGTCTATATGAACTTCCTCCGTAAAAAGATCGACAAAGATTTTGAAAACAAACTGCTCCATACCAAAACCGGAATGGGATATTACCTCGCCGAAGAGTGAAGATCAAATATAAAATAGCGCTCTCCTACTCTATTTCAGCATTCGTACTGCTGAATACTTTTGCGTTCCTGGCCTATTACTTCTCTTCTCAGTCCCGCAAAGCTGAATACCTGGAACGCCTGGAATACCGCGCCCGTTCCATCGCAAATGTCATTATTGAAGATGATTATGTAAGGGTAGACCTGCTACGTAAACTGGATAAAACTACCTTCCAGGATCTGTATAAGGAAACCATCCTGGTATACAATCCCTCCTACGACCTGCTATATTCCAATGTAAAAGACACGGCTATCCGTACCCCGCGCCGCCTGCTGGATTACATCAAAAAAAACGGTGAATACAGCCATGAGCGTGATAATGGTGAGCTGGTCGGCGTATACTACACGGAAGGCTCCGTTTCGGTCATCGTACTCGTCACCTCCTTCGATAAATACGGTTTCCAGAACCTGCAGAATCTTCGCCAGATACTGATCATAGAGATTGTCGTGGCCATCATCCTGCTGGTCATAGTAGGCTATTTCTTTGCTAAAAGGATGGTCCAGCCTATCGACAAACTGGTACAACAGGTACAAACTATCAATGCCAGTAACCTGCAAGGCATGACCGTCGATGCCAAAGGGAAAGACGAAATTGCACAACTGGGCGCAAACTTTAATACGATGCTCGTCAGGCTCAGCGACGCCTTTGACCTCCAGAAGAGCTTTGTCAGTAATGCTTCACATGAATTAAGAACGCCGCTGGCTGCTATTATCAGCCAGTTACAGGTAGCCTTGTCTAAAGACAGAAGTAAAGAAGTATATATTGATGTGCTCAATTCCGTACTGGAAGACGCCCGGCATCTCTCCGACCTTAGCAATGGCCTGCTGCAGCTGGCGCAGTCAGGAATGGATGAAAGACAGTTCATTTCCACCGAAATCAGGATTGACGAACTGCTGCTGGATATGAGTAATCTGATCAAACTCAAACATGGCCCTGCCGCTCCGGGTAGCGAACTGCAAAAGTCATCCAGAATAGATATCGACTTTCTCCGCCTGCCAGAGCAGGACACAGACCTGATCTGCGAAGGCAATGAAAGCCTATTGAAAGTATTGTTTCTCAATCTATTAGATAATGCCCTGAAATACTCCGCCGATAATACTGCCTACGTAACCATTAATTTTACTGCCGATCATGTGCTGGTGCAGGTAAAAGATAATGGTATCGGCATTCCTGCTGACGAACTAAGTAAAATATTTGAACCTTTTTACCGCGCTACTAACTCTCACCAGGTACGTGGTCATGGTCTCGGACTATCCATCTGTAAAAAGATTGCCCAACTGCACCATGGAGAAATATCCGCTATCTCCGCTCCTGGCAAGGGAACAACCTTTACGGTCGAGTTGCCACACCGACAATAAACCACACGCCCACCCCGACATTTTAAGGTTATTTTAATTGCCTTTAAAGGCTCCTTTAAGTGAGATTGCAGAGCTTTGCTTCAATTCTGAATAACGTCATGAAATGCAATCTTCCTCTTATCGTCTTTCTCGCAGCAGGTCTTACCCTGTCTGCCTGCAGACATTCTGAGATCGAGGAAGGCGCTACTGACAAGACGTTTGTACTCAGCGATACCATGCTTGAAACAATCAGGATTGACACCGCCAGCCTGAAGCCAGTTGAAAAAGAACTACAGCTACCGGGAAAAGTGATTGTGAATAGCAGGTATAAGCAGAAAACGGATGTACTGATTGATGTTGCGGAGGCTGACCTGGAAAGTGTGAAAGAGGGATATGAAGCACAGATTGTGACCGAAAGTCTGCCGGAAAAAGTGTTCTATGGAAAAGTAGAATATGTATACCCGCCGAATGAAGCTAGTACCGGCCGGCTTAGTATCGTACTGAATGATCCGGAAGAATTGCTGAAGCCGGATATGAAAGCAGCTGTAACTGTGCATTGTGACGAAGGCGATGATATGATTGCCATTCCGGAGACGGCCGTTATTGCTGACCATAGTAAGAACTTCGTGCTGGTATTCAAAGATAAGTACAACATCCAGGTAAGAGAAATTGTGACGTACACCACGGCAGGAGCTATCACTTATATCCTGAGTGGACTGGATGCAGGCGAGAATGTCATTTCTGCTCATCAACGGCAGATATACGACGCATTAAGTGATAATTAAAGTTGATCATCAAGGTTTTAGTTCGCATATAGGTTGATAGAATGGACATGCAAACAGAAATCTTACAGGTGTCTTCATTTGTTTGAAACTGTTCTACATGCTCAATTACTCCGCCCCGCCGCACAAGATACAACGCGGGGCGGTTTTTTGTTTGTACCACTGCCCACGCTCCCCGAAATCAACAATCAGATGAATTGGCACAGCGCCGGTAAATAACAAGGCTGGTTTTCGGCTAAGCTTTCACATCCTCCCCTCTTCATAAGTACATGTAAAGGTTACCTCAATATCCCTGGGATATACAAGTGAACTTGACATGTACTATTGATACCGGATCGCTGTAAAAACTATAGCAGTACTAAACCCTAACTTTACATTCGTACACCTCAAAATTGATCATTATGGCTATTGTAAAAGACAATATACTGCTGCAACTTGTGCGCGGCTCCATCGGTAAACTGGTCACGATCTATGAACGGAACGGACAGATTATTATGGCGAAAAAACGCGGTCCATCCAACAGGAAGCCCACTGCCAGGCAGTTAGAGGCCAGGCACAGGATGACGCTGGCCGCTGCATATGCATCTCAACTGCTCAGTGATCCGGAGATCAAAGCCTATTATGCCTCTCTGGCAGGACCCGGACAAAATGCTTATAATATGGCGGTGAAGGACGCCTACCGCTCTCCTGAGATTCAACAGATAAGGATACAGGATCAGGAAGTAGTGGTAACAGCAAAAGATGAATTTCGCGTAGCGGAGGTAAAAGTGCAGATAATTGACAATGAAGGCGTTGTTACTGAAAACGGCACTGCTGTTGTAGGCCGCAACGGCGTAGACTGGTACTATAAAACGGCCGCACTGCCCCCTGGAGGTACAGTGCGCGTGGTAGCAGTGAATTTGCCTGGAATGAATACTGTCAGGGAACTACTTATTACTTAAATAAGCATATAGGCGTCGAATATAACAGCAGGTATGAGCATGCCGCAGCAAATATATTGTTCAGTTACGCAGACTGATCCCGCATGCTATTCTTATAATTTCCCCGCATAGGCTAACAAAAAAGCGCCTTCACTATCGTGAAAGCGCTCGTAAACAATCCTATATTCTGATGACTATGATTTTTTTTCGCGTTCCAGCCGCGGACGTAACCGCTGCTTGCTTTTATTGAAGATCATCTGGCCTTTGTCCACGCCTTTCCTGATCTGCTCTCTTTCTTCTTCAGGCAGATGCAACACTGACTGGCATTGACTGCTACAGGTGCCTTCATACTTAGCTGCACATTCCTCACACTGGATAAACAACAGGTGACAGGCATCATTGCTACAATTCGTATGTGCGTCACAGGGTTTACCACACTGGTGACACTTACTGATCACTTCATCGGTTATACGTTCTCCCAGACGATCGTCAAATACGAAGTTTTTACCTTTGAATTTGATAGGCAATCCCTGCTGTTTCGCTTTGTTGGTGTATTCTATGATACCGCCTTCCAGGTGGAACACATTCTTAAACCCCTTGTGTAACATGTAGGCAGAAGCCTTTTCGCACCTGATACCGCCGGTACAGTACATGACGATGTTCTTTTCCTTCTGATCTTTCAACATATCCACCGCCATAGGCAGCTGCTCACGGAAAGTATCGGAAGGTACTTCTATTGCATTCTGGAAATGCCCTACTTCATATTCGTAGTGGTTACGCATGTCTACGATGATGGTATCAGGATCGTCGGTAAGTGTGTTGAAGCTTTTGGCATCCAGGTACTTACCTCTGTTAGAGATATCAAATGTCGGATCTTCAATACCATCTGCCACAATCTTGTCGCGTACCTTGATCTTCAGTACCCAGAAGGACTTGCCGTCGTCATCTACTGCGACGTTAAGGCGGATGCCATTCAGGAAGTCATACGAATAAAGCACGTCGCGGAAAGCGTCAACATTGTGCTCAGGTACACTGATCTGTGCGTTGATCCCCTCATGTGCAACGTAAATTCGTCCGAACACACCTAATTGATACAGGCGCTCGTATAATTCGTTGCGGAAAGCAGTAGGATCCTGGATTTTTGCGTACTGATAAAAGGAGATAGTGGTGCGGTGAAACGTCTCAGCCGCCAGCCGAACCCTTAGTTCGGCAGCAGATACTCTGTTATGTAATGCCATTTTCTTTGTTGAGAAATTTTAAGAACACATGCCTGGTGAGCAAAATTTCATTGTCTTACCTCTCCGGTCTCTGTCGCCGGGATGTCTTCGATTTACTGTGAGGACTTCCTGGAACGCTTTTCCGGTTTGGCTTTGCAAAGATAGCAAAACTTGAGTAACTGATAACTGACTGTGGTCAGGCATAGCCGGCAGAACAGCAGTTTACGATGCTATTTCTGCTGATATTGGTCAGCCTATATATAGTAGGTAATTAATATTCACTTTGCCATACTTCCATCTCGCGGGACCAGTCATACAGGATGGCAGTCATATAATAGGCCGCAGCGCTGATTACCAGCACATAACCAGCAAACCCGATGGTCATAAACTCAGGAGAGGCAGTCCATTCGTTTACTTCTGCTACATAGGCAACGGTCGCCATGAGGATACCGAGAATGAATGCGATGAATGCAATTCTTTTCATAAGGGATACTTTAGTGAAATTCACATGAAAGTGTTAGACGATACACACGTAAACTGGCTCAAAATGTGTTTACATAACCTATAACAGGTGAAATAATAAAATTGTTCAGGTAGGTGATGACATATCCTAACCTTTGTAACTATTTGATTATAATCTTATATAAATAAATTCTAAGACTTGGCACTCTTTTTGAAATTAAGGAGTTGGACAAGCAAATAGAGTTTAACCCAAAAATGTTAATTTATGAGTACAGTTTTTCTCTACATCTTTTACTTTATAGTCGGTTTATGGATATACCGTCTTCTGGCTTACTTCTACGATCGCGATCCGAAGGAGAGCTATAAGGCAAGAAAAGAAAGATTTTAAGTATGTAGGGAAAGTCGATTTTCGGGGCTTTCCCTTTTTACTGCGCGATGTCGTCCTGTTGTGGTCTGATAAATCCACCAAACAGGCCGCCAAATCCAACCCTCACCCCTATGCGGGTATCTTCTTTACTTTGATAGCCGGCAATTACATCAACGCGTATTACCTTCAGAATATTTTCCAGTCCGGCAAAAACTTCTACATAGTTATTGTCCCGGTTCACGTAAAACGCATTTGAACCAGCCACCAGGTTCCACTTTAACCGGTTGAACAAAGGTATCTTATTGGTTAACAATCCATTAAAGTGATGTTCAACATTTGCGGCACCAAACACGGCTGCCGTGTTACTGTACCGGTAATAGGGAGCCAGCTGGAAGCTGTTCAGGTATTTGATATTATAAAACATCTGATTTCCATTGAAATGCTGGTAATCAGGGATGTCAACCTGCTTACTATTGAGGAATCCGCCTGCCCCAAAACGATACTTAAATTCCCCGAGTAACCGGAGATTGATATTATCTTTCACCTCTACATTCCACTTATCAAAGTCTGCGTCGCTACCGGCAATTTTAGGAATGCCCTTACTATATGCTATTCTGAACACCGGATATTTTGAACCAATGGCTACTTTTCTGTCAGGCAACTCAATAAACCTTTGTCCCGGTTGGAAAGAGAAAGCCAGGTTCAGTACCAGCGCCTGGTTCCTTTCAAAAGGAACTCCGGCCAGTTCGTAGGGATGATTGGGAAGCAGTTGCTTGCTGCTATCCTTGCGGAAACTGAAGTCTGTGGTATTCTGTAGAGGTATCCTGTCTTCGTACGATAGTCCTGCCGAGATAACAGCGCTACTTTGGAACCTCCTGCGGAAGCGTAATTCGCCAAACCAATTCTCATACAACTTCATATAGTTATCCTTAAATAATAAGGTGTAGAAGATATTGGCGATGGGCGACACCGGATTATCCCGGTTAAACTGGGACACGCGCTTGCCGCCTCCTGCTGTCCAGGTGTTATATCCATGGCGGCCAGCCAGTCTTGCTTCCTTACCCCATGACACGAACGTGTAAGCATTAAGATGGCCATTGCTGAATCCATACCGAAAACGGGGAATTACGCGTAATTGTTGGTTGCCGGGAAGGCTGAAGTTCACTTCCGGTTCCACACTCAGTACCACTCCTTCCACAGTATTGTATTCCATCTGGCTTAATAAAGACTTCATACTGAGCACGTGTGCGTATATACCGGTATCTCTTCTGAAGTAAAAATTATGCTCCGCGCCCCCCAGGCTATATAATATCTGTCCGGGTTTGACAGGTGACTGCCGGGCTTTCAGGGTATCCAGCCGCCATTGTGAACGGGCGCTGTCCTTTCTGGCGATGGCAATACTATCTTTCTTTCTGAAATCTGTTAGTTCTTCCGGCTCCAGAGGTACCGGACGAATGCTGTCCCAGTAGGCCAGCTCCTTACTATCGAAGGCAGTATCGTACCGCATAATCGTACGGTCGAAGTATTTTTTGGAGAATCCGGGGTTCAGGTTATAATTGGAGTACACATTCACAAAGCTACCTGCCACATTAAATCCGAACTGTTTGATAGTGACGTTGATGACCTGATCTTTAGTACGCCACACGTCTGCATTTACAGGTACATGTATCTGGGTGATGTGGAGCGTATCCATTATCTCCAGCTGATATTCCTGCGTAACCATGAGATCTACGCTATGAATGCGCCAGTCATTATCAGTAATAAATATATAGCCTGAAAAGAGTGGTTCGTATTTACGACGGGGTATTACTTTGATCTTATTGACAGTCTTACCGTCATCCTGGAATACGCCTTCCAGTCTGTATTTATAATAGAACAAGGCATTCTCAGAGATCGGCGAGATATACCCCCGTTTACTGAATTGTGAGACCATTGCCGTCACATTGTTCTCGTAGAAATCGATAAATGCCGGGAAGCTGAAACCAAAGCCTCCCCCACTCTGGCGGGCAGACAATACCTCTACTTTCACATCATCGGGTCTTCTAACTGCAACCTTGGTCATAGATTCAGACAGGAACAATACGCCTGTGCGCGAGGAGTCGAGGCCCATTTCTTCAACATCCTGCGCTCCTATCTTCTTACCCAGAAAACTACCGGGCATATCTCTCATTTTGAAGACACCTTTGATATAGTCGTTACAGGTATATTCTTTTACCTGGTCCAGGTAGAAGCTACGTTTCCTGATAGCCTGGCGGATAATGGCGTAGGCAGGATCTTCTCCACCAGATTTCACAATGACTTCCTTTATCTGCAGACTAAGCGGCGACAGGGTGAAGTTGATCACCTGATCTTCGGCGGTCATCGTCACCTGCTGTTCTGATTTTTTATAGCCCATATACTGGCAGACAAGCGTATAGTTGCCAGCCGGTACGTCCAGGTGGAACTGTCCGGCAGCGTTGGTAGTGGTACCGTTGGTTGTTCCTTTAATAAACACGGAGGCAAATGGTAACGCATCATTTTTATCATTGGTTACCTTACCACGTATGATGCCCGCCTGAGAGTAATGGAAGATCGTGAGCAGCACAAGTGTCAGTAAAAGTCTGGGCATATTGGAGAATTACGATCCGCTCTGCTGCATCAACAGCAGAACTGACCAAATAAAAATAGGTTGTTTATGCGTGAGTTGCTACGGGCTTTGCCACAGCAACAGGCTTTTTCTTATATCTTAGATAACTACCTGTCAGTCCGCCGAAGCCGGCTACCAGTCCGCCAATAAAGGCACTGATTACACCTATAAGAATAGGATTTTTCACTTTTATGATCAGTTCACTCATTCTGTTTGCCAGGATATGATCATTCTGAATGTCTTTAAAGAATGCGAGCGCCAGCCATAACAGGAATACAGCGATAAAGCCGTTGAGGAATGACCGTAGTGGAGGTAATGGGATGAGTACAGCTACAAGGAATGCAGCGACAGCTACTGTCCACCAGGGAAAGAGGTAACCGCCCAGGTAACTGAGCACAATGATGAGTATAAAGCGAGGAACAGATTTCATATATGAAAGATAAGAAAATGTATGATGAAATGATCAGGATAAAGCGGGAATGGGATAACTGTTCTTTCTTACAATCAGGAAGCGGGGTATGAAGATACCGGGAGGTGTTTATTCCTCCCGGTGTAATAATATTATTTACTGTTTTCCAGTGCCTGAAGGATGTCTTCCAGGATATCCTGTGCATTTTCCAGACCTACAGAAATTCGGATCAGTCCTGGTGTGATACCTACTTTGGCACGTTCTTCATCGGTCAGTTTAGCATGGGTGGTGCTAGAGGGATGAGAAGCGATACTTCTGCTATCGCCGAGATTAGCGGTGAGCGTCAGCATCTTCAGTGCATCGAGGAAACGGGTACCGCTTTGCAGGCCACCTTTCAGTTCAAAGCATACGATACCTCCGCCGCCGGTCATTTGCTTTTTGGCGATGGCATGCTGCGGGTGGCTTTCCAGCATAGGGTATTTCACCCAGGTGATATGCGGGTTGCCTTCCAGTGCTTTTGCGATGGCCAGTGCACTTTCTGAATGGCGCGCCATACGGATATGCAGGGTTTCGAGGCTTTTGCTGAGCACCCAGGCATTAAACGGAGACATAGCCGGGCCGGTGCTGCGGCAGAAGGTATGTACTTCTTTGATCAGGTCTTTGCGGCCTACTACGACACCACCCAGTACACGTCCCTGCCCGTCCATCCATTTGGTGGCGGAGTGAGTAACGATATGAGCACCTTGTTCGATAGGGCGTTGCAATACCGGCGTAGCAAAGCAGTTATCTACGTTGAGGATCACGTTGTGCTTATTGGCAATATCTGCCAGCAGTTGCATGTCTACTATCTCCAGCCCTGGATTGGATGGCGTCTCTACGAAGATCATTTTTGTATTTGGCTTGATCAGCGCTTCAACAGTTTCGGGCTTGTTGATATCGAAATAACTATATTCTATGCCCCACTTAGGCAGAAACTTCGTGATTATAGTGTGCGTAGAACCAAAGATGGAGCTGGCGGATATGAGGTGATCGCCGGCACCCATCAGGGCCATAAAGCTGGCAAATACAGCGCTCATACCAGAGGCGGTAGCAAAACCGGCTTCAGCACCTTCGAGCGCACACACTTTCTGTACAAATTCATCTACGTTGGGATTGCTGAAACGGGTATAGATATTATTATCTGTTTCGTCAGCAAAGGTGGCGCGCATTTCTTCGGCGTTGTCGTAGGTGAAGCTGGACGTGAGGAATAATGGCGTGGAGTGTTCCATCTGCCATGTCTTTTCTGTCTGGATCCTTACTGCGTTGGTCTCTGGCCGGTATTGGTTTTTCTCCATCGGTATTAACTGATATAATGGTATATAAAAATGATATTACCCGTTCACCTTTGTTTCCCAGGTGAGGTCTCCTCCGGCTCTGCGCAGGGTTTCTGCTACGGAGCAATATTTGGTCATGGAAAGTTCCACTGCGCGGGCTGCTTTATCAGGATCTACGTCTCCGCTGATATGAAAAATCACATGGACTTTTTCCCATATAGAAGGTTCTTTGCCCTTTTCTCTCTCTCCGTCGATTTCGATACGGAAATCTGTAACTTCCTGACGTTGTTTTTTCAGGATCATGGCTACGTCAATAGCAGAGCAACCGCCGAGGCCCATGAGGAGCATCTGCATCGGTCTGACGCCATTGTTTTTACCACCATTTTCAACGGAAGAATCCATCTGCACTGTATGTCCGCCTTCATCAACTGCTTCCATATTGAACGCATCATCTAGTCTCTTGAGTGATATCTTCATTTGCTGCTAAATTATATTCCAAAGATACTTAGTACGCAGCCAAATCCCAAATGCCCCTTTATAGCAAAGTCATTATGCATTAAGCATATTTTAACTTAGCTTTGCGCAAATTTTTCCGGGGCATTGACAGTACATAACTTCCATAGCAAACAGCCTTTTATCCTAGAATCCGGTGCAGTGCTGCCGGAACTGAACATTGCTTATCATACGTATGGTACGCTCAATAGTACAGCTGATAATGTGGTATGGGTATGCCATGCCCTGACGGCCAATTCTGATGTAAAAGACTGGTGGAAGGGGTTGATAGACAATGGTCATGCCATTGACCCGGAGCACGATTTTATTGTTTGCGCCAATATACTGGGGTCTTGTTATGGTACCTCTGGTCCCTTATCTGTGAATCCCCAAACCGGCGAACCTTATTTCCATACCTTCCCGCTGATTACCGTGCGGGATATGGTTAGCGCGCACGTACTGCTGCGCAAACACCTGGGCATCAGCCAGATTAAGTTGCTGATGGGAGGCTCAATGGGCGGTTACCAGGCATTGGAATGGGCATTGCTGGAGCCCGCTGTGATACAGCGCCTCTGCCTGCTTTGCACCGGTGCATCCGAAAGTCCCTGGAGTATAGCCATACATACCGCCCAGCGGTTAGCAATACAGGCCGATCAGACGTGGAACGACAACTCCTTCGCCGCCGGGGCGCAGGGACTGAAAGCAGCACGTGCCATTGGCATGCTTACCTACAGGAACTACCAAACCTTCGTACGTACCCAGGCTGACCCGGACAATGAAAAGACAGATCACTTCCGTGCATCTTCCTATATTGAGTACCAGGGCGACAAACTGGTAAAGCGCTTCAATGCTCAATCTTACTGGGTGTTGAGCAAAGCAATGGATAGCCATAATATATCCCGTGGCCGCCATACAGATCTTGCCGGCGCGTTATCCAGCGTGTCCCAGCCAGCACTGATCATTGGTATTACCAGTGATATTCTTTGTCCGCCGGAAGAACAGCTCTTCCTCTCCCAACACATCCCACAGGCTACTTACCACGAAATAGACTCCACCTACGGGCATGATGGCTTTTTGATTGAACATGAAAAGATCAATAAGCTGTTACTATCCTGGCTGGAAGAAAGGTAACAGGTTGCACACAAATGGCCGCTTTACTATGATTGCGTGTAATGAATACCTGCCTGCTTGATAAGCGCAGGATAATTTTCTATGCGAATACCTAATGTCTATAGTATTGCTGCTACCAGCATGAGCAGACACTATGACTTCCCATCCTCAGCGCATGCACATTTACGTAAGATCGGTTACCGGCTGGTTACCCCAAGGCGTGCATATTTCATGCACTGACAAGCTGTAATTTATGCCCGCTGTATGGCGGGTTAAAATCCCATTAAAAAGGGCTTAAAGTTCGTTAAGCGCAGACATATTGTAATAACCCGCATCTATATTTGTATTGTTATTATCATGGCCAGGTTATTTGCATACATATTACTCTTTGTACACGTCAACACGACTATGTTCGTTCCGGTGGCGGATGAGAGAGACGTATATGATGCGTGCGGCCGTCAGATCAATGATATTAATACCTTTCTCGGATTGATCGATCAGGTAATCCTTGGCAATACAGCAATTACGACACAGGATGAAGACGATGATCTTGCGCATTATTTTACCGGCAGCACAGGAGTAACCTGTTTTGTGTCGAACATGCAGGAAATCGTATTAACAAGAGAAGAGCCATCAACCGTAGACCTTGCAGTAGCCTTCCCCAGGTTGCAGGTGCAGAAAGTAAGTTCCATTGCCTACGATATTCTGACGCCCCCTCCGGAAGCCAGAATAAATATACCTTCTTAAGATCTGCTAATATGCGAGCCTGTTAGACAACTGCAATCGGTTGACTGATAAACCTTTCTGCGCCCATATTGTTGATCTTTCTCACGCACCCTCTTTTGTAATATTCTATTTAAACGAATCAAATGTCTAGTAAGGACGCTCGCGTAGCATCGTTCTGCCGGTTACTTACCTGTTGTGTATTGCTATTGATGACAGGTTTGTCAGCCAATGCCCAGGATACCCTGCGTATCACACTTCAGGATGCAGAAAAACAGTTTCTGGAGAAGAACCTCCAACTGCTGGCTGAAAAATACAATGTCTCCATCGCACAGGCAGAGATTATTCAGTCAAGGTTATACAACAATCCCAACCTGACCCTCAGCGGTAACATTTACAATCCTGACAGGAACAAATTCTTTGACGTCAGCAATCGTACCGGCCAGTATGAAGTTGGCATTCAACAACTGATATCCCTTGCCGGCAGAAGAAATAAGCAGATCCAGCTGGCGCGTACAAATGCAAGTATGGCAGAGAATGCGTTCTTTGATCTGCTACGCACTTTACGTTATACGTTACGTAGTAATTTCTATCAGACTTATTATCTGCAAAATTCCATGAAGGCTTACGAAGAGCAGATTGCTTCGCTTTCTAAAATGGATGCTACCTACAAAGACCTTCAGCAGAAAGGATTGGTTACATTAAAAGACGCTGTACGGCTGCGTTCCTTATTGTATAGTCTCCGCGCAGACCGTACCAATATGCAGAACCAGCTGAATGACCTGGAAGCAGAACTACAACTATTATTACAGAACAACCATGCCTGGTTTGTACCCGCTATGCCGGATACTGCAATTAGTGGCATTCCTGAGATCAGGCAGACAAGTTTACAAAGTCTGGTAGACAGTGCCTATGTCAACCGCCAGGATCTGCAACTTGCACAGAATAACCTGTTGTATAATCAGCAGAATTATCAGTTGCAGCGGGCAATAGCAGCACCGGATCTGACGCTGGGAGCAGCTTTTGATAAAAGGGGAAGTTTCGTAGATAACGCTACCTTCCTGAATGTGGCTATTGACCTGCCATTCTTCAACCGGAATCAGGGTAATATAAAAGCCGCGAGATATAGTGTAGATCAGACAAAGCTACTGGTACAACAACAAACGCAGGTAGTAGAGAACGAGGTGCAGACAGCCTATGCGAAAGCAGTCAATACAGATAAAATGTTAGAAACAGTCGATCCGGCCTTCCGTGCCCAGTTTGAACAGCTGCTACAGGCAATTACAGATAACTTCCTTAAAAAGAATATCAGCCTGCTGGAACTGACGGACTTCTACGATTCTTACAAAGAGAACATCCTTCAACTGAATCAGCTGCAGAACGCCAGGATGCAGGCAATAGAAACGCTCAACTTCGCTGTTGGGAAAACCTTGTTCAATAATAAATAATAACAGACACTGTCATGAAACCTTTCATTAAATATATTTTGCCGCTTGCAATAACAGGTATATTATCAGCCTGCGGCGCTCATCATACCGAGACAAAAAAAGACGAGCCCCCTGTATCAGACAGCCTTATCAAGAGCCTGGAAACCTCTCCTGCCAGGATGGAAGCGCCTTCGGAGACAATTAAATTGAATGGTAAGATTCAGCCAGACGAGAGCAAGGAATCGAAAGTATTTTCCCTGGTAAGTGGTAAAATAAAGAGTGTACAGGTTGAACTGGGCGATTATGTCAAACAAGGCCAGGTACTGGCAGTACTGCAAAGTGCTGAAGTAGCCGGTATTAACAATGATGTATCTATTGCAGAATCGAGTGTGGAGATGGCAAAGAAGAATATGGAGACGCAGCAATCACTCTTCGATGGTAACCTTGCTACCCAACAGGACTATATTTCTGCGCAGCTTGAATATAAGAAAGCACAATCGGAACTGAACCGCGCCAGGCAGGTGGCCAGTATCAGTGGTGGCAGCAGCGCTACCTATACCCTCAAAGCGCCTATCAGCGGTTATGTAATAGAAAAGAGCATCAGTGGTAATTCAGAGGTACGTCAGGATAATAATAACAGCCTCTTCACCGTAGCAGATCTTTCAACGGTATGGATCATTGCCAATGTATACGAGTCAGACATCAGTAACATACGTTTAGGCGATGAAGTGAGAGTAAAAACACTCGCCAATCCTGATAAGGAATACCTGGGTAAAATAGACAAGGTGTACAACGTGCTTGACCCTGCCAATCGTACTATGCAGGTACGTATCAGCATGCCCAATGCTAATGGCGAGCTGAAACCGGAGATGTTTGCTACTGTAAAAGTAAGCACAGCAACCAGTGCTGCAGTACTCAGCATACCAGCCAAAGCGATGGTGATGGATAATAGTAAGCAATATGTAATTGTTAAGAAGGGAAACCAGCTGGAGGTGAAGGAAGTGAGTCTGCTGCGCAGAATAGATGACCGTGCGTTTATCTCCGGTCTGCAGGAAGGCGATCAGGTAGTTACCAGTTCTCAGGTTTTCATTTACGACGCACTTAACGTTAAATAACCAGGGAGGATCTTATGCAGAAAATAATAAAATCAATCATCGCCTTTTCTTTGAAGAACAGGCTCTTTATAGGTTTTGCAACACTACTCCTGATTATATGGGGCGTGATTGCATTCAGGAATATTCCTATTGAAGCGTTTCCGGACGTCACCAATACACAGATAACTATTATCACCCAATGGCCCGGAAGAAGTGCCGAGGAAGTAGAGAAGTTTGTAACGGTACCTATAGAGATTGCGATGAACCCGGTGCAGAAAAAGACATCTGTACGTTCTACCACGGTATTCGGACTCTCTGTAGTTAAAGTCATCTTTGACGATGGTATTGACGATGCCTTTGCCCGTCAGCAGGTCAATAACCTGTTAAGAGACGTGGAGATACCTGACGGCGCAGAACCAGATGTACAACCTCCTACCGGTCCTACGGGAGAGATATTCCGGTATACGCTCGACAGTAAGACAAAAACCGTCAAGGAACTGAAAACATTACAGGACTGGGTGATAGAGCGCAGGCTGCTGAACGTGCCGGGAGTCGGTGATGTAGTGAGTTTCGGAGGAGAAGTGAAAACATACGAGATCACTGTAAATCCGCAGAAACTGGCATCTTATGATATCACACCACTGGATGTATACAGTGCGATATCCAAGAGTAATATCAATGTGGGTGGTGATGTAATAGTTGACAACTCTCAGTCCTATGTGGTTCGGGGCATCGGGTTGCTGAACAATGCCGAGGAAATTGGCAATATCATTGTTGATAATATCAATGGCACCCCTATCCTGGTCAAGGACATTGCCCAGGTAGATATATCAGCACTGCCACGACTCGGACAAGTGGGCAGAGACAAACAGAATGATGTAGTAGAGGGAATTATTGTGATGCGGAAAGGCGAAAACCCCAGTGAGGTGATCAAACGGGTGGAAGAGCGAATTAACTATCTGAATGAGAAGGTGTTGCCACAGGATGTAAAGATCAATACGTTCTATAATCGTAACAACCTGATAGAATTTGCCACACATACCGTACTGCACAATATGCTGGAAGGGATTGTTTTTGTAACAGTAATTGTGTTCCTGTTTATGGCCGACTGGCGTACGACAGTAATAGTGGCCATCGTAATACCACTTGCATTGTTGTTTGCCTTTATATGTCTGACACTCAAAGGGATGTCGGCCAATCTGCTATCAATGGGGGCGATAGATTTCGGTATCATTATAGATGGCGCCGTGGTAATGGTAGAGGGTATATTTGTATTACTCGACCACAAACAGCGTCAGTTAGGAATGGAAAGGTTTAATAAACTTTCCAAGCTGGGACTGATCAAGCAGACAGGAGGCGAACTAGGTAAGGCTATTTTCTTTTCAAAACTGATTATTATTGCCGGATTGCTTCCTATCTTCTCGTTTGAGAAAGTAGAAGGCAAAATGTTTTCTCCGCTGGCCTGGACACTTGGCTTTGCATTGCTCGGTGCACTGATACTGACACTTACACTGATACCTTTACTGAGTAGTTTGCTGTTAAGGAGGAATGTCAGGGAGAAGCACAATATCTTTGTAGAGTGGCTGACTAATGGAGTAATGAAAATGTTTACCCGCACCTACCGGCATAAACGTATTACTGTGATGGTAGCTACTATCCTGGTAGGCGTAGGTTTGTTTATGTTTAAATTCCTGGGGTCAGAGTTCCTGCCCGAACTGGACGAAGGGGCGATATATATCCGGGCGACATGTCCGCTCAGTGTATCGCTGGATGAGTCTAAAACATTAGCTAATAAGATGCGCCGGATTATTCTCGCTTTCCCGGAAGTGAGGCAGGTAATGTCACAAACCGGACGTCCGAATGACGGAACAGATGCCACAGGATTCTATAATATTGAGTTTCATGTAGATATCTTTCCGAAGGATGAATGGAAAAGCGGCCTGACAAAGGAGGAGCTGATTGACAGGATGCAGGAAAAACTGGCCCTTTATCCGGGAGTGAATCTGAACTTCTCCCAGCCCATTATGGACAATGTGGAGGAAGCTGTATCCGGTGTAAAAGGCTCACTCTGTGTGAAAATCTATGGGGACAGTCTGACGTATACAGAGGCCCGGGCCAATGAAGTATATGATATTATGAAGGACATTCCGGGAGTAACAGACCTGGGTGTAATAAAAAATATCGGTCAACCTGAGATGAGAATTGACCTTGATGAAAATAAAATGGCGCTATATGGCGTTACTACAGCTGACGCAAATGCCATTATAGAAATGGCTATCGGGGGTAAAGCCATTACACAGATATATGAGGGGGAACGTAAGTTCCAGTTACGCCTACGCTATGAAGAGAAATACCGCAACACAGCAGAAACAATCAGTAACCTGATGGTCCCTACCCTGCGTGGAGCGCGCGTGCCGATTAAAAATATCGCCACCATTCATACACTGACCGGCCCGAGTATTATCTTCAGAGATGACAACAGACGTTATACCGCTGTAAAATTCTCTATCCGTGGCCGTGATATGGGTAGCGTAATTGCTGAGGCACAGGCGAAAGTAGATAAACAGGTAAAACTGGATAAAGGTTATGAGATGCAGTGGGCCGGAGACTTTGAAAATCAGCAGCGTGCAACCAAACGCCTGACGGAAGTAGTTCCTATCAGTCTGATGATCATCTTCCTGATACTTTTTGTGATGTTTGGCAATGTGAAAGATGCGGGATTAGTGTTGCTGAATGTACCTTTTGCCATTATTGGGGGTATCGCAGCCCTGCTGATAACGGGTACGAACTTCAGTATATCGGCGGGGATCGGGTTCATTGCGCTGTTTGGCATCTGTATACAGAATGGGGTGATTCTCATATCTGTATTCAAGAATAACATGCAGCTGGTGAAACGGCATGAATTTAATATACATACACTGGAATTAGCTATAAGGGATGGGGTCCGTACCAGAGTACGCCCTGTTGTGATGACCGCTTTAATGGCTGCAATCGGACTTTTACCAGCAGCTCTGTCCAAAGGAATTGGTTCTGAGACTTCCAAACCTTTGGCCATAGTAGTAATTGGCGGATTGATCACTGCCACAATACTAACGCTGCTGGTATTTCCTTTGTTCTTCTACCTGGGTTACAGGAAGATGGGACAGAAACTGAAGTAGTTTTATCATTTTCTTTGGAAAAAGGAGCTCCGCTGTGAGCTCCTTTTTTTATTTACAGCCGTTTTGTGATACCAGAACTTAATCGGTTTCCGGTTGTTAAGTATAAAATCGGAGACTGTCAACAATTCAACAATTTTCCTTACATTCATTTAAACTAATACATAAAGTAATCCCAAGATCATCCTAAATCGCCACAGTATGAAGAACTACTTACAACTAGCCTGTTTGTGTGCCCTTTTGTTGCTCCTGCAGCTGCCGTCGGTTGTGCATGCACAACAACAGCAGACTATCACAGGTACAGTAACAGACAAGACGACAGGTAATCCCTTACCCGGTGTAACTGTCAGCGTTAAAGGGTCGCTGGCCGGCACTATTACCGATGGCAGCGGAAACTTCAGGTATAACACGACCAAACCGTTTCCAGTTACGCTAATCTTTTCATCCGTGGGCTACGCGAATACCACCCAGGTAGTGAACAGTGCCGGGAATATTACGGTACAACTCGCCTCTACGGAGATCCTGGGAGAAGAAATCGTTGTTGCCGCCAGCCGTGTTTCTCAAAGCATACTGGAATCTCCGGTGTCTATTGAGAAGTTGAATGCGACGGCTATACGCGAGTCCCCTACTCCAAGTTTCTATGATGCACTTCCTTCACTGAAAGGTGTGGAGTCAAGTGTACAGAGCCTTACCTTCCGTACGATTACTACCAGAGGATTTAATACCAATGGTAACACGCGCTTTAATCAGCTGATGGATGGTATGGATAACCAGGCCCCTGGCCTTAACTTCTCAGTAGGTAATATCGTAGGTATATCAGAACTGGATGTAGCCAGCGTAGAATTACTACCGGGCGCATCCTCTGCATTGTATGGTGCAGGTGGAATGAACGGTACCCTGCTGATGACGAGCAAAAGTCCTTTTGAGTACCAGGGTCTGAGCCTGAAATTACAGGCAGGCGTTAACCATCTGGGTAAGAAACAGCAGGATAACGTTGGTTTCATACCTGATGTTACTGCCCGCTTTGCAAAAGCTTTTGGCAAATTTGCCTTTAAACTGAACTTCGGTTATATGCAGGCAGACGACTGGCAAGCTATTGACTCAACCAACTTTGACAGATTAAACCTTCGTACAAAAGCAGGATTTTCACATGCTGCTGACCCGAACTATGATGGCGTCAATGTCTATGGAGACGAAATTACCAATACATACGGCGCAACAGGATTAGCTTTGAATGGCCAGGCAGTATCACGTACCGGATACCGCGAGAAAGACCTGGTAGATTATAGCACGCACAGTTTAAAAACAGGCGCTGCATTCCATTATAAGATAACAGACAATACAGAGGTCATCCTTCAGGGGAACTGGGGTACCGGTACTACCGTTTACACAGGATCTGACCGTTATTCACTCCGTAAATTCAACCTTGGACAATACAAACTGGAAGTACGCGGTAAACGGTTCTTTGTACGTGGATACACTACGCAGGAGCGTTCCGGAGACGCCTACAATGCAACAGCGCTGGGCACCATTCTCAATGAATCTTACAACCCGAGTGTAGTAAGAGATGCAAATGGCAATGTTACCGGTGGCTGGTTTGCAGAGTATGCAACCGTTTATAATCAGGCACGTGCAGGCATCTATCCCGGAGCTCCCGGAGCAAAAACCAATGAGGAGGCACATGCACTTGCAAGGCAATATGCAGACAGAAACCGTTTACAACCAGGCAGCACTGGTTTTGACCAGGCTAAGGAGATAATTGCCGGACAGTATATTGGTTTTGGTCCGGGCAGAAATGGTGCTAAATTTAATGATAAGACTAACCTGTATCACTACGAAGGATTTTATGACTTCACAGACCATCTGAAAGTACTGGAAGTACAGGCAGGTGCATCTTTACGTCGTTACTCACTCAATTCAGACGGTACTATCTTTGACGATGCGGACGGCCGTATTAAAATTGACGAATACGGAGCTTATCTGCAGGTTGGAAAGAAACTGGTGAATGACAAGATTAAGATAACAGGGTCTATCCGCTATGACAAGAATGAGAACTTTGATGGTCGCTTTACACCACGTTTGTCAGGCGTATTCACTGTAGCTCCACGTCACAATATCCGCCTTTCGTACCAGACCGCATACCGCAATCCTACTAACCAGGACCAGTATATTGACCTCCCTATACGCGCAAATACCCGCCTGATTGGTGGTTTGCCAGAACTGCTGACAAAGTATGACCTTTATAACAACAAAGGTTATACGCAAGCAAGTGTACAGCGATACTCTGCTACCGGCGATCCTTCCCAGTTGCAGCAGTATAACTTCAATAAGTTCAGACCTGAAAGTGTAAGTGCATATGAGATCGGTTATAAAGGACTCATTAAAAACCGCCTGTTGATTGATGCTTATTACTATTACAGTTCCTACAAGAACTTCCTCTCCTATACAGCTTTGATACAGCCGACTGTACCATTGGCACAGGATCCTACGCTAAGCAGCGCCAGAATATTTGCTACTTACGTGAACAATCCTGAGAAAGTAAGTGCACAGGGTGGTGCCTTAGGCTTGGACTATCTGGTTAACAACTGGACGTTATCAGGTAATTTCTCGTATAATGAGTTGACCGACAGTGAGAATGAATTGGATAATGCGTTCAATACGCCTAAGTATCGTTTCAATATAGGCTTAGCTAATAAGAACATCTACAAAAATCTTGGATTCAATGTGATGTATCGCTGGCAGGATGCCTTTACGTGGAGCTCCAGCTTTGTAAGAGGAGAAGTCTCCGCCTATGGCACTATTGATGCCCAGGTAAATTACAGAATACCAAAGATCAAAGGAACAATCAAAGTGGGCGGTTCTAATATAACGAATCACTACTTCCAGACATCCTTTGGTAATCCAAGAGCAGGTGGTATATACTATGTAGCCGTATTGTTTGATGATTTGTTAAGATAATTATTGTTGAGTAATTGAAAAGAGGCAGCTTCTATACATGGAAGCTGCCTATTTTTTTATTGCTGTTTATTGGCCCATTCGCGTAACATATTAATCGTATCATATAATACCCCTGCCTCTCCTCTAAAATCACCGGAGCCTTTAGGAGCGCCTGTCCGGACGTCATACCATTCATAAAATCCATTATGCAACAGCGTCCTTTTAATTATCGGATCCAATTCAGTAACAGCCTCTTTGATGTAGCCATTAGCAATCAATGCCTGTATCATCCGGCCGCCAAACCATGTCCAGTCGCCTGCATTCTGGTATATATATGGATGCATGTTCGGGAATAGGTCCGCTGGATACGGCGGATATACCGTGATGCCGATTGTTGCATGTGGCTCACTGGCTGCAGCTTTGACCATTTGTCTGTTTATCTCCGCAATTTCAGCAGGCGTATTAAAACCCGCCAGTATAGCACAGGCGGAGCCCCCTGTGTAGAGAATTATGTCTTCCTGAAAGGATGCAGGAAACGGACTACCCTCCAGGTACAGGTGGGGAATATACTTTTGAGTTGCATTCCGCCACAGGTGCTTACGAACATTCGCCTTTATATTTGCAGCTATTGCTTTCCAGTCTTTAGATGGTTTATAGGACGCAGGTTTTAAAGCCAGGAAGTCCTGTATGGCAAGAACAAACATTGCATTATCATAGATATCAATAGACCACTTTGTTTTTTCGTTAACAGCCACTCCCCAACCGGTTTCAGGCTGCACGTCTCCCCAGTCTATGGTGGTTGCGCCCTTAACAAGACCGTATTGCGCCGACCATCTATCCTGCAATATATACAACAGCGCGTCTTCCATTCTGCGGATAACCTTCTTACCTCCTATTTCTTCATCTAATAGTCCGTTATCTGCTGTCACGTCAATGTATTTCCTGACGGCTTGTATCAATGAAGACTCCTGATCAGTTTCAACAGTATTTTTATGCGCCGCCCATTCTGGAGCTAGCGCAGCGTAACGGTATTGATAACCAGCAGCTGCTTTCTTACTATCAATCATTCCATCAACAATATCCCCACTGTCTCCCTGCATCTTGAAGAACAGCAGCAACATGGATTTAACTTCTTCCCTTGCGTGAACCTGGAGAGAACCTTTAATGAATGTATTGAGATCCCTGATCCAGACTTCTCCATAAGAAGTACCAGCAGTAAAACCGGTTAACAAGGACAGCGCCCTCCGCTGAATAGTATCCAGCCGGTGGTCATTGAGGATGGAGAGCGCCAGCTCTTTCGTATTACTTTTCTGCGCGGAAGCTGACGTGGAGATGTGCAGCATAGATAACGTCAGAACCAGATAGGCGAAGTAGCTACGCATATTAAAGATGTTCTGTTATAGACATAAATGTACTGACATGTAATTACATATACAAACATATTATTGCTTTTAGTCCCCAGGTTATTGTAGCTCCGTATTATATTTGTGACATGCAACCCATATTCCCCACTACTTACTCAACCCTCAGTCCCCAAGCTCTGGCAGACTATGTCGGCAAACAATATGCTTTCCAGGACACTTCTTGCCAATTCATTGTTCGCGGTGTAGGCGATACGTACCTGGTTACGACAGCAGCCGAACAATACATTTTGCGCATCTACAGACCTTCACACCGGACATTAGCCAATATACAGGCGGAGGTTACTTTATTGCAGATCTTACAGTCCGCGGGCGTATCAGTGTCTTATCCGGTGGAAGATAAAGAAGGAAAAGCGATACAGGCATTATCAGCAGCAGAAGGTACACGTCATGCTGTGTTATTCACCTATGCTGAGGGCCGTTCTCACAACATACTTTCAGGCTATCAATTACAGCAACTGGGCAAGGAAATGGCCCGGTTTCATACCGTATCTGCAACGATACAATTAGAACACGAACGCTGGACCTTTGACACAACTACTACCCTGGATCAGCCCCTGGCTGCTGTAAGAGATTACTTTAAAGAAGATCCTGCTACCTACGAATGGCTTTCACAGGCAATAGAGCGGGTTAAAAAAGAATTATCCGGGATTGGGCAGGAAAGTATAGTCAGCGGCTACTGCCATTTCGATTTTCTGCCTAAAAACTTCCATTTTGATGCTGTAGATCAGATCACCTTATTTGATTTTGATTTCTTCGGTCGCGGTTGGCTTATTCAGGATATCATGACCTTCCGTCAGCAGCTGTTACTTGATAAGGCTATGCAAAGACTCACTGCGGAGCAGATGGAACAGGCGTATTCAACTTTCCTGAAAGCCTACTGCGAAGTACGTCCACTGAGCGAAGCTGAAAAAGCTGCTATTCCTTGGCTGGGGTTGGGCTTTTGGGTATTTTACATGGGATTTCACCTGACACACGACCAATTCTATCCGCTCACACAGCTGCATGTACTACAAAGCCGTATAGCGGTGATTAAAAAACTTGTAGAAGAAGAATGGCAGAAAGCTGGAGAGGTATTGCCCTAAATAGGCGATGTCCCGGGCCGTTCCCGGGACATCTTAGATTTGTTGTACCCTTCAGTGATAAAACCTGAAGTATCTTAAACGTTGAAACGGAAGTGCATTACATCACCATCGTTTACTACGTATTCTTTACCTTCTATACGTAAGCGGCCATTGTCTCGGCAGGCAGATTCAGAGCCATATTTTACATAATCAGCGTAAGCGATCACCTCCGCCTTGATAAAACCTTTCTCGAAATCCGTATGGATAACACTCGCAGCTTGCGGCGCTTTCCAACCTGTATGAATAGTCCAGGCTCTTACTTCCTGTACACCAGCAGTAAAATAGGTGATCAGGTTTAGTAAGCCATAAGCAGAACGGATCAGGCGGTTCAAGCCTGGTTCTGTCAGATTATACTCTGACAAAAACAGTTCTTTATCAGCCGGATCCTCCATTTCAGAGATCTGTGCCTCGATGCTGTTATTCATTACTACTACAGTTGCATTTTCTGCCTTTACAGATGCCTGCAGCATTTCAGAGTATTTATTACCAGTCAGCATCGATGCCTCATCTACGTTTGCTACATAAAGTACCGGCTTTTCTGTAAGCAGGAACAAGTCGGCAATCGCTGTACGATCTTCTTTGCTGAGACCGAGCTCACGGATATTTTTACCTTTTTCCAGGTGTTCCTGGCATTGTTTCAGGACTTCGTATTCTTTCTTTGCTTTTGGATCACCACCTGTTTTTGCCATTTTCTCGGTACGTGCAATCTTCTTTTCCACGCTCTCAAGGTCTTTCAGCTGCAGTTCGGTGTCAATGATCTCTTTATCGCTCACAGGGTTGATTGCACCTTCTTCTCTCAGGATGTTGTCATCCTCAAAGCAACGGATTACGTGTACAATTGCGTCTACCTCACGGATATTAGCCAGGAATTTGTTTCCCAGGCCCTCACCCTTGCTTGCACCCTTTACCAGGCCTGCAATATCTACAAATTCGATAGTGGTAGGAACCACGCGCTCTGGTTTTACCAGCTCTTCCAGCTTAGCCAGACGCTCGTCTGGTACGTCTACAAGTCCTACGTTAGGTTCAATTGTGCAAAAACGATAATTGCTCGCCTGCGCCTTTGCGCTGTTGCTTACCGCATTAAATAATGTCGATTTCCCTACATTCGGCAATCCAACAATTCCAACTTGTAACGCCATTTTAAAAAATTTGCGCAAAGATAATACTTTTTTAGCGATTAATGTACAGCCTCTATCCATGACATTGATTACATAACACACATTTCTGTTTTTAATATTAAATTTTTGCCATTAGATTTGATGCTCAATCATTTCACCATATGGCATTAAACTATGTTTGGCTGGGGTTTTTCCTGATATCTTTTGTTGTGGCCGTTGGTCGCCTTGTGTTCCTGCACGATACCGCCGTATTCTCTACTGTTATGAATGGTATGTTTGACAGCGCGAAAACCGGTGCAGAGATATCCCTGGGCCTGGCAGGTATCATGACCTTCTGGCTTGGTATCATGAAGGTCGGAGAACAAGGTGGAATGATCAGTATCCTGGCTCGCTGGGTAGACCCTTTCTTCTCCAGATTATTTCCTGAAATACCCAAGAAGCATCCTGCTATGGGTTCAATACTGATGAATTTTAGTGCTAACGCACTAGGACTGGATAATGCAGCTACTCCTGTCGGGCTTAAAGCTATGAAACAATTGCAGGAACTAAATCCTGAACCAGAAGTTGCTACCAACGCACAGATTATGTTCCTGGTGCTGAACACTGCTGGTATTACACTGATTCCTACTTCGGTAATTGCTCTGCGTATTGCTGCTGGTAGCGCCAATGCCGCAGATATATTTATTCCTACCATGATCGGAACATTGATTTCATTTATGTCCGGTCTTTTGGCGGTTGCGTTATATCAGCGTATCAATTTGTTGAAGGCTCCTATTCTCATTGCATTCGCCGGCTTCGGACTACTGCTCGCAGCTATATTTTATTTAATGAGACTAGTTCCGTCAGATCAAATAGCCACATATACTGCCTTCATCGGTGGATTTATCATCTTTTCCGTGATAGTTTCTTTCCTCGGTCTCGCTGCAATAAAAAAGATTAATGTCTATGATGTTTTTATTGACGGTGCAAAAGAAGGCTTCCAGGTGTCCATCACTATCATCCCGTATCTCGTTACGATGCTGGTTGCAATCAGTGCCTTCAGAAATACCGGCTGTATGGATTATGTATTGGACATCCTCAGAGCCATCTTTGCCTTTACTGGTATGAATACGGCATTTGTAGAGGCCCTGCCGGTAGGACTGATGAAGTCTCTTAGCGGAGGGGCTGCCCGTGCTTTAATGGTAGATATCCTAAAAACACATGGCGCTGACTCATTTGTTGGCAGACTCGCAAGCATTATCCAGGGATCTACTGAGACGACCTTCTATGTACTGGCGGTATACTTCGGTTCTGTTAATATCAAGAAGACAAAATATGCCCTCACCTGCGGACTTATAGCTGACGCGGTTGGCATCATTGCAGCGATCATTCTTGCTTATATTTTCTTTCCATTAACTTAGATTCTTTTTATTATCTTGGGCGGCACCACCAATAGATCTGCTTCCACCAGGGGAAAAACTTAATTAATCAACGTCATGCCTAAGAAAACGCTTCACGAAGACTGGATTGCTGTAATTATTGCTTTTTTAACGATCGGCCTGGTGCTTTTTGGTCTGAAGCCTGTACTGCCGAAAGTTGCCGAATGGAATGATGCTTCTTTTGTTACCGCTCAGTTTGCGGGAGTAGCAGTCTGGAAACACACAGGTATACTCTTCCTGTGGGTATTTGGTAGCCTGCTGCTTGCAAAAGCCTTCACCGGACGTGTAGATGCCGCCAAACTATTCATCTCTCTTCTGTTCATCATTCTCGTTACATTGCTGGCACAGTTTATTGCCAGTTACAAAACACTCAAGGACTTTGGCGTAGAAGTCGTCCTGTTTAGTCTTATACTCGGCCTGTTAATCAGTAACATTTTTGGTGTACCTGCGATACTAAAACCTGCTATTCAGACGGAGTTGTATATCAAAATTGGACTGGTATTACTCGGTGCAAATGTATTATTCAACGACATTATCAAGGCAGGCGGATTAGGTATACTACAGTCTGTGGCTGTTGTCTTTACCGTGTGGTACTTCAGCTTCTGGCTATGCCGTAAGCTCAAGCTGGATGATGAATTTCGTATGATGATATCCAGCGCTGTATCTATCTGTGGTGTGTCTGCCGCTATAGCTACTGCCGGCGCTATTGAAGGAGATAACAAGAAACTTTCTCATGTCATATCCCTGGTATTGATTGTGGCAATTCCAATGATGCTGTTTATGCCATATATCGCTACCTGGGCGCATATGCCTCCTGCTGTTGCCGGTGCATGGCTGGGAGGTACTATTGATACCTCCGGCGCTGTGGTAGCCGCCGGTACTATGCTTGGTGATGAAGCACTGAAATATGCCACACTGGTGAAATTCTCTCAGAATGTGCTGCTAGGACTTGCGGCTTTCTTCATTTCTCTTTACTGGTCTTACAGCCGCAAGGAAGCAGGATACGAAAAGCCAACCCTGCGTACCATATGGGAACGTTTTCCCAAATTTGTACTGGGGTTTGTACTGGCATCCGTGCTTTTCTCTTTCGCCCTCCCTGCTACTACTGTTGCTGCGGCCAAAGGTCCTCTGAAAGAACTGCAGACTTATTGGTTTGCTATCGCCTTTACATGTATAGGACTAGAGACTAAATTTACTGATATCTTTAAAATGGAAAACGGCCGTCCGGCAATAGCATTTATCATTGCTCAGGCTTTCAATATTATTTTTACGCTGGTGATTGCGTATCTTGTATTTGGAAGATAATACCTTGCACCGTTCACAGTTGTCGGTAAAGCCATAACTGTGAACGGCCTTTATACCCATCCTTAAACTTATGCAACACCCCAGATCACAGGAAAGATTCCTGATCCTTACCGGTATAGCCGGGTACATACTGTTGTTTGTCATTACATTGCTGCACCCCCAGCCTCCCTTGTTTGATGAGCCACTATTCATTCCCAATGTCTACCTTTTTGAACAACACGGACTAAGCCGCACATTTCTCCTGAATATAGACAATCAGGCACCAGGCCCATTATACCAGTTTGTCCATTATGCACTGAAGCCAATTACACATATGCAGACACCAGGCATAAGGCTGGTCAATACTATTATGCTTCTGCTGATTATTCTCTTACTAGCTGCAATTATCAGCCGGATGCAGAAGCATGGCAAACAACACACCTGGTTACCGGCAATACATATCATGGCCATCCCGATGGTGTGGCAAGTATCCGGTATGGCATTGACAGAAATCCCACCGATGCTGTTCGCCAGCCTTTCAATATGGCTACTATTGCTGGCAATAGAACAAGCAGCAAAGCATCACTGGGCGGGGTTACTGTTTGCTGTTATTGCTGGCTTATGCCTCGGACTGGCTATACTCGGGCGGTCACCCTTTGTGGTAATGGCTCCAGCGGCTTTGCTTCTGCTACTTCATACAGCCGGGGGAAAAATGAAATGGGCAATCGTGACCATCTATATTGGTCTGGCATTGGCCTGCTGTATACCTGTTTTTCTTATATGGGAAGGACTGATGCCACCTAAACAGGCTATCATCAGTCAGGGCGGACTGGTACCCTGGCACGGCATACTGGCGTTTGCCTACGGTGCATTAATCGCGGTGATCATTGCGCCTTCCTGGTTTATTTACAATAAATGGGTGCTGATATCGCTGGTAGTCATTTATGCAATATTGTTGCCAGCCAACTATTTCTGGCTGCATTATGAATATGCACCGCTGAATGAAGCGCTGAAGAAAATCTTTCCGGCAGCATTTATGCAACTGTACCCGTATCTGATATCGCCTGTATTGGCGACCATAGCTGTGTACTTTCTATACTGTGCATGCTGGCAGGGAATGGAGCGACGTACGGAACCATTTTTCCTGTTCATCCTTTGCTCAACCCTGCTGATGCTGGCTACCAGTTTTAAGGTGACACATCTTTTCAGCTCGCGCTATGTTGCACAGGCAGCACCGTTGTTTATCATACTACTCGCACCATTCATTCGTGTCAGCTACGGGCAGTGGATACGTTTTACTGCCGGAATGATTATCGGACTACTATCGCTGGAAACATATTTCCAGTTTCACTGATCACTTAGTCGTATTTGCCGGTTTTGTCTTCTATGCTGACATCTGTGTCTTTTTTTATCTGCATTTTCACATATACGAGTAGCTGGGAAGCGCCGGCTTTGAAGCAGACTTCCTGCGCCTTGCGTACCACTTCCATACATTCATCATACGTACCTTCGATAACCGTTTCAAAGGGGCAAACCCTGTATTTCAGTCCGGAAGCCTGAATGACTGCTATTGCTTCATCTACAACTGCATAAACCTGGTCTCCAGGAACAGAAGGGAGAATCTGTAGCGCTAAATTGATCTTGTGTGCCATATTCATTATACTGTTTAACGTTTTTTCCACTTTACTTCATACAGATCCCTGCGCATATCTTTTTTGGTCTGTACGCTGCCGAAGGCATGTAACTCTTTCAGCAGTACAAGATCCACATCTGCAATGACTACCATTTCTGTATTAGCGGTGGCATCTGCCTTTACGCCGGTTACGGGAAATGAGAAATCTGAAGGTGTCAGTACGGCGCTCTGCGCGTACTGCAAATCCATATTATTCACTTTTGGCAGATTACCTACGCAGCCTGCAATTGCTACATAACACTCATTTTCTATCGCTCTGGCCTGTGCACAGAACCTTACGCGATTGAATGCATTCTGGGTATCTGTCAGGAAAGGTACAAACAATATCTGCATTCCCTGCTCTGCAAGTATGCGGGATGGCTCCGGAAACTCCACATCGTAACATATCTGGATTCCGATTTTGCCACAGTCAGTATCAAACACTTTCAGCTGATCACCTCCTTTGATACCCCATGAGTACACCTCGCTTGGCGTAGGATGCATTTTGATGTAGTAATCATGTGTGCCATCTCGGCGGCACAGATAACAGATATTATACAGCGACTCTCCTATCACAATAGGCATACTACCTGAAATAATATTGACGTTGTATGACACGGCGTGTTTGATAAACTGATCCCTGAGCTGTTCTGTATACCTGGCAACGCCTCTTATGGCAGCTGCGCCGTCCAGCTGATTGAACTCTGCCATCAGTGGTGCATTGAATAGCTCGGGGAATACGACAAAGTCAGATCCGTAATCACTCACTGCATCAATGAAATACTCCACCTGCTGCAGAAATCCATCAAGTCCGCCGTAATCTCTCATCTGCCATTGTACAAGGCCAATACGCACTGTCGATTTATTATATCTGATAGTATCGTGATCTTTTTCGTAGTAGATATTGTACCATTGCAGCAGTGTCGCAAAACCTCTCGAAGATTCATCATGCGGCAGATAATTCTTGAGAATCTTCTTCACCTGAAAGTCATTGGAAAACTGGAAAGTCAATGTAGGATCATAGATCTCTTTGTCGCGTACTTTTTCGATGTAATCCCTGGGGGACATTTCATCCGCAAATGACAGGTAATTGGGTATACGGCCTCCCGCTACAATACCACGCAGATTCAGGCGTTCGCATAACGTCTTACGTGCATCATATAATCTTCTGGCCAGGCGACGTCCACGGTAGTCAGGATGTACAAACACTTCAATACCATACAGAACATCTCCCTTCCGGTCATGGGTACTGAAGGTATAATAACCGGTGATCTGCTCATAAGTGTGTTCATCACCAAATTTTCCGTAATCAACAATAATTGACAGTGCGCAACCTACCACTTTATCATTCACTGTAACGGCAATCTGTCCTTCAGGAAAAAGTTCTACCAGTCTGCGGATAGTAGGTTCACGCCAATAACTTCCTTCCATATCTGCATAGGCAGATACCATAGATTCTTTCAGATCGAGGTAATCTTCCGGAGTTAGTTGTCTGATCTCAATTGTTTCAGGTATGTGTTTCGCTGTCATAACATAAAAGTTCTCGGCTTCTTGCTGCCTGATTTTCTATAATGTAAAAAAAGTAGTTATATTTGGGTTGTTTTTTAACCATGCTCCCTTGTAGACCTCGATAAGCTATTATTTCACCTTAATTCACAACTGCAGTGTCACTTATCAGGAACCGGGATATAGTTATCATTGGCTTACAGCAGTGGTATACCCCAATAGGAAGTAATTGTAAAAATATTGCTTTGCAATTTGCGCGCCATAACCGCGTATTATATGTCAATGCTCCGCTGGACAGAAGAACAATCCTACATCAGAAGGACGATCCAAATGTTGTCTATCATCTTAAAACAATTCAGAAAACAGAACCTGCCATCGTCCCTGTTAGGGAAAATCTGTGGAGCTATTACCCTTCCGCTGTCCTGGAATCCATCAACTGGTTACCTGCCCCTGCACGCCCGCTGTTCTCCCTGTTAAACAAACGAAACAACAGGAAGTTTGCCGCCAGTATTAAGGATGCAATGAACCAACTGGGCTTCAAAGATGTTATATTATTCAATGATAACGATATTTTCCGTGGCTTTTACATGAAGGAGTTGTTAAAGCCGTCAACGTATATCTATTACAGCAGGGATTATTTGCTGGGTGTCGATTACTGGAGAAAACACGGTGAAGCACTGGAGCCTTTACATATTGCGAAAGCAGATATTGCAGTCGCCAACTCGAACTACCTGACAGACATACTGAAAAAATATAATCCAAATAGTTATTATGTCGGCCAGGGCTGTGATCTCAGCCTCTTTGATATTACAAAACAGTACGATATTCCCGACGATATGAAGAGTATCAAAGGACCGGTAGTGGGCTACGTAGGTGCACTGAACTCACATCGTCTTGATATCGACACAATTGCACACATTGCGCGGGAACGGAAAGACTGGTCTATTGTATTGGTAGGCCCGGAAGACGAGGTTTTCCAGCAATCTGTTCTACACAAGCTGCCCAATATTCATTTCCTGGGCAGAAAAGAACTAAAAGACCTGCCTGCCTACATCAAATCGTTTGATGTCTGTATCAACCCGCAGCAGGTAAATGTATTGACGATAGGCAATTATCCGTTAAAAATAGATGAATACCTGGCATTAGGAAAACCTGTGGTAGCAACTGCTACCAGAACCATGGAATTTTTTGATTCACACACATATCTTGCCCGGAATGCAAATGAGTACGTTACGCTGATCAATAAGGCAATCACTGAAGACAATGCCGCGCTACTGGAACAGCGCGTTGCTTTTGCAAGGTCACACAGCTGGGAGAACTCCGTAACTGCCATTTATGAGGCGATATTAAATACTGCATAGTCTGATGAGTACACTTACCAGTCTTAAAACCAGGATTAAGAGTAATCCTAATGTGAAACAGTTCGTACACAGAATGCTGATGCCAAAGAACCAGGCTAAGCCGCGCCTGTGGGTCAGGTGGTTTGTCAACCCGCTGATCCATAAAAAAGGCAAGGGTGCCACTATCCGCCGGCATGCCCGTTTGGATGTATTTCCTTTTAACGCCTTCGATCTTGGTGCCGGCTCCATCGTAGAAGACTTTGCCGTAGTGAATAACGGTATGGGCGATGTACTGATCGGCGAAGGAGTACAGATCGGGATTGCTAACGTCATTATCGGTCCTGTAACGATTGCAGATAATGTGATTATCGCCCAGAATGTTGTTATGTCGGGACTGAATCATGGCTACCAGGATATACATACGCCTATTGGTAAGCAGCCCTGCACAACTAATGAAATTTATGTAGGCGCTGATAGCTGGATCGGTGCAAACGTGGTACTTACTGCCGGCGTCAGAATAGGAAAACATGCAGTTGTTGCTGCTGGCAGCGTTGTCACTAAAGATGTTCCTCCTTACAGTGTAGTGGCTGGTAATCCGGCAAAGCTTGTCAAACAGTACAACGATGAAACAAAATTATGGGAGCGGGTACGTCAGGTGAGTGCAACACACTAACGCGTTAATAACTTCACTCCGTCTGCTGCTTTACAGAAAATAGGCTGGACCAATGGTCCAGCCTATTTTTATTTTGCGCATCGTGCTTTACTATTGGTGGCTTAGCTGATGACTAATCCGCCTTAATAAATTTCGTACTCCATTTGTAAGTGCTGTTCTTATACAACACCTGCAGAATGTAGGTACCCGCCGGCAGTGACGTCACATCCAGGTTCTGCTGGATATTTTCTGCTGCTGGCAGCGCGTAGACCTTCATCGCCTTTCCTGCCATATTGAAGATGGTAATAGTACCTTCACTTCCGGACTTTGTACGCTGTTTGAAAGTCAGCGTGTTCACTACAGGATTCGGATAAGTGGTTATCTCTGGTGCAAGCACACTTCCATCTGATCCTCTGTCAATTACATTCACCTCAAATGTTGAACGGCTGCTCAGTCGTCTTTCATCTGTTACTGTCAGCTCAAACACATAACTGCCGGGGAATGTCATACCTGCAATAGCCGTTGCCTTTGCTCCCGGTTCCGCAATACTTGCCTGGATCGGGCCGTATACCTGTCTCCATGCGTAAGTGCTGATATTAGCACCATTGCCGTAAGACCTGCTCGCATCAGCATTTATACTTGATACCGGTAATTGCAATGTAAGATCTCCTTGGGTCAGTGACACGGGTGGTTTACCACTGCTGTTCTCTGCTGCAAGTACAGTAATTTTAACGCGGTCACTGGCTGTCGCATTTTTATTATCAGCTACAAACAGTTCTATCTCATAAGTACCTTCTACCAGACCAGATACTACGTTGACAATTCCGTTCGCATTCGAGAAGCGCACATCCTTACCTGATATCTTCAGCCATTGGTATTTCGTGATCACTCCGTCCGGATCGGAAGATCCTGAGCCATTCAATACAACACTGTTATTCGGAAGTCTGATTGTCACGTCATCTCCTGCCCTGGCAATTGGTGGTATGTTAACTGCTGGTGCAGCAGGTTTAATCACCAGTCTCATAGTATCTGTATCTGTCGCTCCTTTATCATCGGTGACGGTCAGTGCCAGTACAAATGTACCCTCTATCAGTAATTGTGCATTAGTGACAGGAATATCTTTGTATTTGATAGTGCCGCCATTCGGACCGGATATTTTATGCCATGCGTATTTCACAATTTTACCATCAGGATCCATTGACAGCGAGCCATCCAGTAAGGCCGAATTATCAGGTAGCGTAATGGTTACGTCCGGACCTGCATTGGCAACAGGCGGTTTGTTAGCCTGTGGCGCGGCTTTCACTGTTACGGTCACGGTAGCTGTAGTATTAGCGCCGTCGTTATCGGTTACTGTCAGTGAGAATATATAGGTTCCTGCTGTCAACCCGGTAACAGCTGTTCTTACTGCTGCTGGTGCCGTTATATTACCACCGGCCGGACCGCTCACCTTCTTCCAGGCATAACTTGTTATTCTGCCATCTGCATCTGATGAGCCGCTGCCGTTCAGTGTTATACTGCTTGTTGGCAGTGTGATTGTCTGCGCATTACCTGCATCTGCAACTGGTGCCTTATTAGCCGCAGGATTTACCCGCACGGTTACAGTCGTGGTGTTGGCCGCATTCTTGTTATCGGTCACTGTCAGTGAGAACACATAAGTACCTGCTGTCAGTCCGGTAATTGTTGTTCTTTCAGCTCTCGGGTACGTAATATTACCTGCTGCCGGACCGCTCACTTTCCTCCACTGGTAACTGGTGATAGTACCGTCTGCATCGGAAGAAGCTTTAGCATCCAGGGTTACTGTATTAACAGGCAGCGTGATAGTTTGTGCGCTACCAGCATCTGCAACAGGTGGTTTGTTAGCCGCCGGATTTACATTGATGGTTACAGTAGCGGTATTGGTAGCGTTCTTATTATCAGTAACTGTCAGTGAGAATACGTAGGTCCCCGCTGTCAGTCCGGTAATAGTCGTCCTTACAGCTCCAGGAGCAGTTACATTACCTCCTGTCGGACCGCTCACTTTTTTCCACTCGTATTTGCTGATACTACCATCCGGGTCGGTAGATGCCCTGCCATCAACAGTGACGGTACTTACCGGTAGCGTGACGGTTTGTGTATTACCTGCATTCGCTACAGGAGGTTTGTTGGCAGCAGGATTTACGGTGATCGTAACGTTTGCTGTGCTCGTAGCGTTCCTGTTATCTGTAACAGTAAGTGAGAATACATAGGTACCTGCTTTCAGTCCGGTAATATTAGTTCTTACCGCCGCAGGTGTTACAATTCTTCCACCGTCAGGACCGCTCACTTTCTTCCATTCATACTTGCTGATGGAGCCATCTTCATCTGCAGAGGCTTTACCATCTAATGTTGTGGTATTAGCAGGCAACGTAATTGTAACTGCACTGCCGGCATTAGCAATAGGTGGTTTATTTGCAGGTGCCGGATTTACTTTAACCGTCACGCTGTCTACATCTGTTGCTCTGTTATCATCGGTTACTGTGAGTGTATAAATATATGTTCCTGCGGTCAGTCCGGATACTGCAGTTATAGCAGAAGTGGCATTTGCGATGTTACCTCCTGCCGGACCTGTTAGTTTCCGCCACAGGTAGGAACTGATCTTACCGTCCGTATCTATTGAACCTGTACCGTCCAGCGTTACTGTGCTAACAGGTAATGTGATCGTAATATCTTTACCTGCGTTCGCATTTGGCGCCGCATTCCCTTTCGGAGGTGTTTTAGGCAGTTGATATTCGTAAGCACCAACGTCATATCCGCTGTTTACAGGACGTCTGGCATCATCAAGATCTGTAATCAGGTTGAACTCGGATACAGAACGGCCACCATCGATTGCGATTGAGTTGCTGGTAAGGTGGAAGTCGCCACTTCTCACATTCGTCACAAATTTCCCGGCATTGGCGGTAGTGGTAAACAGGTTATTACCATAATCAAACTTGATGTTCTGGGCCCCTCTGATGTATAGACCTTCAGTCGGATAACTGCCACCGACTTTATCTTCGATCACCAGGTTATTATACACTTTGTGGCCTGTTCTGGTCAGATAAGCATATATTTTGATACCTGTATTTTCAGTATTGTAAATAGTATTGTTATAGATGTAAGCAGTAACAGGATCAAATACCAGTTTATCCGCTACCGTTATACCTTCTGCATTTTCAACATTAGATACTATGTTGTTGTATACATATGATACACCAGATCCGAACAATGCGATGCCCGGCATATAACCGTTATCAATGACATTGTTATATAGCTTTACACGGGAACCGCCACCCATCAGCATTCCATAGCTCTGCGCTTCTACTTTTGTTCTGCCATAGTTGCGTACTACGTTATGGTGGATCTTATTCTCTCCCAGGTCGGCCATGGATACCTGTATAGCATCCTGTCCCATGTTCTGCAGGTCATTATCATACACATCCAGATCCTGGATATGGTGAGACCGGATGTTTTTACAGAAAACATAATCCAGCAGATAGTGAGTATTACCAATGTAAAATCCTTCATAGTCAGCATTACGACCTTTAATGTGGTGGATCTTTACATTCTTCATCACATATCTGCCTTCCCAGAACTCTGGCTTATCGCACTCCTGGGTGGTTTTAGCTACGACGAAGGAACCTACGTCATGTATAGAGAAGTTATGAATGTCGATATCTGTACTGCCGGAACCCAGGTATACTCCCTGCATTTTCACACCCAGCAGATTACGTCCATTTATATCAAATCCATATTCAACACCAGGTGTTCCTGAACCATTAATGTGCAGGAATTTTCCACCCATGATGCTAAAGGATACATCTGATTTCAAAGTTCTGATACCAGTTCTTACGACACCGCCACAGTTCATAATTACAATCGGTTTCTGAGCAGTACCAACAAGATTACCAAGCTGAATGAACTCATAGTCGCCTGCAGGAATACACAGCGTATCGCCGGGGTCAAGGTCAAATGCTTTCATGGCATCCAGATACCACATTCCGTTGCCAACATTGTTCTTCGCAATTACCTTCTTATTGCCTGGTGGTGGCGCTGCTTCTCCCTGACGGTATTGCAGCATCCACTCATATACGTTCATACCATTCTCTTTGTAAGATGGATCATATGCGGTAGTCCATGCGTCGTGGCCGAAGGTATCGAAGATAGTCAGTTTGGGACGGGGGTTAGGCGAAGGCTTATAAGCATTCATAACAGAGGTCCACTGCTTGGAATACTCAGATGGAACAATAGGATCATTATTATTATGCAGGAACCAAACAGGCACATTATTTCTGGCAAGTACTTTCGGAGCGTTTGACATCTGCCATGGACTCATATTGCCAGCAACAGCTACGATAGCTGCCGGTATTTTAGCATACGAATCGTTTGCACTGGCAAAATCTTCAGTAACGCCACCGCCCATACTCATACCCGTTACATAGATACGTTTATTGTCAATCCTGTGTTTACTCTTGAGGTAATTAATCAGACTCAATACGTCTGCAGGACTTGGAATGTTCCGGAACTGCGGAGATGCAACGATAAAAGAAAAACGCTTACCGCCAACAGTAAATGATTCAGGGAATTTTCCTTTGTTAATCAGCATTGGTACACCATTCCTCAGTACCGCAGGTAAATTGCTGGTACCATTGCCTAATTCACCAATACCATGAATGAATATCAGCAAAGGAAAAGACTCGTTGCTGGAGGAATAAGATGGAGGCACATATTCATAATAACCTCCGGAGTTAGTAACCCGTGTTCCGGCCAATGAAACCGCTTTCTGCTGAGCGGTTACTGCTAAAGTAGAGAACAGAAGCACTGCAAGGCAAGCAGCTAACTTTCTGAACATAGTAGAGTACAAATGTTTCATCAGTCAGGTTTTTCAAATAATTATATGGTGTGCTTGCGGGGCCTATCCCCGACTCTAAAAAAATGACAAAGCAATCAGTCGATAAAGGTTAGCACGTTGGTTGTAATCTTGCACGTTGTCCCAGAAGGTCTTTCAGATTCTATCTCACACACAGCGTCGGTTCATAAGGGTGTCTGTCTGAATATGCTATACTGACGTTCTACAATCCCCTGATAATCTTTTAATTTTTCAGTCTTTTCAAGTTCCGGCGGCAAAGTACAATATTTTTATTTGTCAAATAAAATATTTTTTATATGTAATTAACTTTATTTATAAAGCATAAAAAAAAATAATGCGTAATAGAATAATATATATTAAATTGCTGGGGCTGTCTGAATTAAATTTTGTCAAACTTTTATAGTGTGCTAATATTGTATTCACGGAATCAACACCCCGAATAGCCTCATCCTGTTAAAAAGACCGCTCAAAATTTCAATTCACTGGATTTATATCATATACATGGGATTTAAATTATTATCGGTAGTTAACAACAGGCATTTTCACTCCTTATTAGGTAACCTCGTTTCAGCTTTCCTTAACGTACTATCTTTTGCGATCTTAGTTCGCCTGTTATCTTTGTCTGCTTTTGGAGAATGGGTTTTATTCATCGGAACTTATACTGTATTAGACCAGATCCGTACCGCACTACTTAATTCAGGAATCATAAAATTCTATACCGGCGTAGATGAAAAGACTGGCAAGGAAGTGGCCGGAAGTGCCTGGTACCTTGTGCTACTACTTACAGGTATATATCTTATCCTCAATGTTATTGTCGCCGTAGCGCTCTACGGACACTTTGATGAAACATGGCGCTTTTTTATCCGATGGCTGGGTGTTATGATGATTGTATCCGTACCCTTCAACGTCGCCAGCTGGTTCCTCCAGGCAGAACACCGTTTTGATAAAATATTACAGGTGCGCTTCTGGCAAAACGGTTGCTTCCTGGTCTTCATACTGGCCTTCCACTTCTTTAGTTCAGTAACACTCCCGCATGTGTTATTTGCCTACATGGCTGGCCTCGCAGTTACCAGTACCTTTACGCTCATAAAAGGCTGGACAAAGATCCGTACGGTTATTTACAGCACAAAAAAACAGGTGATCATCCTCGTCAAATACGGATGGCTCATTGTTGGCAGTATGATATCTTCTGGTTTCCTGAACTATTCAGATAACTTCCTCATCCGTACCATGATCAGCCCTGCAGCTGTGGCTATCTACAGCATCCCGCAAAAGTTCATGGAAGTGATCGAAATCATACTCCGCAGCTTCGTCGCCACCGCCCAGCCTACGCTTTCGGGCGCTGCTAACCGGAATGACTGGCAAGGCGTATCCCGCGCCTTTTCCCGCTACACCGGTGTGGTAAGTATCGTCATCATCCCTTTCATCATCGGACTGATCATCTTCACAAAACCATTAATCATTATCCTGGCTGATAAGGCCTACCTGGAAGCAACAGATGTAGTCCGGATCTTCCTCCTCTGCGCTATATTCTACCCGATCGACCGCTTTATCGGGGTAGCGCTGGATATGATTAACCGTCCGCTGACCAACTTTTACAAAAACTTCCTCAAACTCATACTCAACATCATCGGCGACATCGTCTTCATCAAACTTTTCCACGACGTTCGCTGGGTCGCTTTCGGTTCGCTGCTCAATATGATCATCTGCGTTGTGGTCGGCTACTTCATGCTCAAAAAGTATGTTCCTTTCACCATGGCAGAAATCGTCAAACTGGGATGGGCAGAGTGCAAAACGATGCTCGAAAAGATTACCGGTAAACTTAAACTGGCCAAATAATAAGCCTGATTCCGGTCTTCGGACGAAATGGAAAAATAAACTTCCGCTTCAGACGCAAACCCGTTTTCCGGAATCACTTTTACAATATTAACGCATTTGAGGTTGTCATTTCAGCCCATGTCCACAGGACGCCAAAACGTGTGCATAGGACGCAAGAGAATTACACAATATTCTGATTATCATTTCCTTACATTACCTGCAAAAATTCTCCTGGCAGGAGCTGTACCGGACCTCTTCCCGCTTTCTGAATCTCATCATCCTACGTTCATCTTACGTCTTAAGACGTAGGATGAACGTAGGATGATGAAGACAAAAACGGCTGCAAAACGACCTGTGATCATTTGCTGCCAGAAAATAAAAAGCCCCCGGTGTTATCCGGGGGCGCTCTCCTTTAAAACAAACCTATTGAAATAATTATACTCTTTTCAGCACACGGGAACGGATGATACTTTTACAGATGTCTGTAAATGCACGTGTCGCCTCTGCCAGCTCCTGACCAAGAGAACGCTGTGGGAAATAGTGCAGTACCATTTCGCGTGTCCATGGCTCTTCAAAGTATTTCAGAATATCTTTATCATCCGGATTTACAATGAAATCAAAACTACCTTCCCATTCAACGCGCATGGTATGCAGGTTCGGATGTGTTCTTTCCATAATTTTGTAACCAATAGAAGCTTTGGGCAGATATTCCAGGAACAGATCGCCAAAGTCGAAGCTGGTAGGAAATGCTATCCTTTCCTTATCCACCATTATCACTTTGTTATCTACTTCCAGTAAGACCCATTTGTGAGATTTCTTCGGATACAGGTGCTCTCCCAATAGGGAAGGCGTTTCCATATAACCTCTCTTTGCCACACGGAACTGCTCACGCAAAAACGCGTGTGGATTCTCAACATGCTCAAGCACATGGTTGCAGATCACATAATCAAACTCTTTATCCTTAAAAGGCAGGTTCTCGCCATCTGCATTCATGAACTGCTGATTTTTCAGCACTTTTATATCGCCACTACGATGTGTATTGTCATCTACGTATTTGTCTACCACCACATTTGACCTGGGGTGCGGATTATGACCGCCTCCAACCTCTAGTACCCTGTCCGTCTTTCTAATGTCCAGGTCATAACGGGATTGGGGATTTCTGATTTTCATGCGTAAAGTTTAATGATATTACAATGGGGCCAGCACCTGCTGGTATACCGTTTCAATTTTATGGGTCATTTCCCGTACGTCAAATTTTGCTTTTACGGACTTACCGGCGTTTTCCTGTAAGTACCGGCGCATTGCACGGTCTTTTAATAGTCTTTCGAGGGCTGCAACCAATGCACCTTCATCCTTAGGTGGTACTAAAAGTCCGCTGACTTCATCTTCTATCGCCTCTCTCGTACCATCTACATCGGAAGCAATGACTGCTTTGCCCATAGCCATCGCTTCAAGCACGCCAATAGGAAATCCTTCCCATAGCGAAGGCAGGCAGTAGATATCAACAGCATTGAGTACTGCTGGTACATCCTGACGGAAGTTATCGAAGATCACCCGGTCTGCGATACCCAGGTCTTTGGCCAGCTGCACCGCCGCTGCTTTCAGGTCGCCCTCTCCTATCATTAACAAAGTGACGTCCTTAAAGTTGGTACATACGTGGGCATAGGCCCGTAGCATGCCAAGCGGATCCTTCTGTTCAGTAATACGGACAATATATCCGATCACCAGGTGATGGGCGGGTATGCCGTAGCTGGCTTTCACATCAGGGTAAGTGCCCTCCAGATCAAATTTGTCCAGGTTCACGCCATTCTTGACAACAGTTGATTTAAAACTGCCAAATTCTCTGACGCCTGTGCGGTGATTGGAATCAGACACGGTAATATTGAGCCTGGTACGCCTGGTGATGAACTTCTCCGCCAGTATCCTGGCTTTCCTATTCCAGGCCGGCAGGCTGTCATGAAAAGACCACCCGTGAATAGTGTATATTACTGGCAGTCCGAGAGAACGCGCTGCCCAAAGTACGTTTGTATTAGCACGGGTACCATGTACATGCACGATATCCATTTGCTGTGCCTGTAGGAATTGTTTTACTTTTTTCCACACACCTATATCAAAGGCGCGCTCCGTATGAATGACGTGAGCGGGTACTCCCATCTGGGTCAGCGATGTAATCATCGGACCATCAGTGAAAGATAACACCACTGGTTCAAACAGGTTCTTGTCAAGGTAACGTACAAGATCGAGTACATGACTCTCTCCACCCCCGATCTTACCCTGACGGATGGTTTGTAAAACCCTGATCTTTTTTATCGTTTCCATGTTTTACAATTGTTCCATCCACCGGCTGTACCATAACTGGAATACAAGGATGTTCCAGAGTTTCTGGTGACTCACCTTTCCGCCGTTAAAATAGTTCTGTTTAAGTACTTCGATGTGTGAAGGGTCGAAAATACCCGTCTGCTGCAGCTTAGCCGGCGACAGATAATATTCCATCTGATCCTTCAGCTCATCTTTGAACCAGTGTGTCAGCGGAGCAATAAACGGACGTTTAGGACGGTCCATTAAAGTCTTAGGGATATACTGATGTACGATCTCTTTCAGGATGTACTTGTTGGTCTTATTCTTTACTTTCACATGAGCAGGTACTTTCGCCAGGAACTCTACCAGCCTGTGATCCAGCATAGGCTCACGCCCTTCAATGCCGACAGACATCGTAGCTCTGTCTACTTTTACCAGGTTATTATCTACCAGGAAAGTTTTATAGTCAACAGACAATAACCGGTTCAGCGGATCATTGATATTATTCAGCTCTCCGTTCATGTCAAAATTGGTCTTGTAAGCAGATTTTGCGCCTCCAAGATAATTGGCCGCTTCCGACTCGGTGATATACTGGCTGATGTATTTCAATGCCTGCTGAGACTTACCGGATGCCCATATGAGTTTCATTTTCTCATACCGGCTGGCAAAGTTGTACTGTTTGTTGAAATAAGGGATGTACGCTGGATCAACTATACCCATTACCTTACTTACAACGCCCTGTATAGTCTTAGGGAAGCGCTCGGTATACTGCAATGACTGGTTAAATTTATTGTAGCCGGCAAACAGTTCGTCTCCACCATCGGCGGATAACACCACTTTTACCTGCTTGGCAGCCAGTTTGCTCACCAACGTAGTGGGCACGGTAGAATTATCTGCAAATGGCTCGTCATAGATCTCTGGCAGATGTTCAAGAATTTCTCTTGCATCTTCAGGACCTACGATCCATTCTGTATGATCAGTACCGAGGTGCTGCGCAATCCTGCGTGCCTCTTTCGATTCATCAAACTGTGCTTCTTTATAACCAATAGTGAAAGTCTTCAAACGGTTACCAGAAGAAGCCTGTAAGATAGCGGCAACACTTGAGCTGTCGTATCCGCCACTCAGGAATACCCCTACTGGTACGTCAGCTACCATTCTGTAACGGTAAGCGCTTTCCATCAGCTCTTTTGTATGGCGGATAATATCTCCTTCATACATATTGGTTAATGGCTGACGGTAAGCCTCCAGCACACTCCAGTATTCAGCGGTAGTCAATGCTTTATTGACCAGCGATAAATGCATGAAATGTCCCGGCTTCAGTTTATGCGTATGTTCAAAAACTGTATAAGGCGCAGGAATATAGCTGTATTGCAGGAACAGTGATACACTGTTGACATCGATTTTCTTTTCAAAAGACGGAAAGCGGCTGAAGCTTTTCAGTTCAGAAGCAAAGAGCAATACGTCGTTATGCCAGTAATAGTACAGTGGCTTTACCCCTGCCCTGTCGCGACAGAAAATCACCTGCTGTTCTTCCTTATCATAGATCACGAAGGCGAACATACCGATACAACGGTCTACCACTTTTTCCTTCCAGCAATCATATCCTTTGATCAATACTTCAGTATCGCTGGTGGAGGTAAAATGATAACCTTGTTGCTCCAGTTCGTGCCGGATCTCTTTAAAATTATACACCTCGCCATTAAAGATCATGGTGTATTGTTTGAAATGCATCGGCTGGTGGCCGCCACTGGAAAGGTCAAGTATTGACAGGCGTCTTTGTCCCAGACCAATTACTGCATTCGGGTGTTCATATACTTCATAACCGCCATCATCCGGACCGCGATGCAACAGCGCATCGGTCATGTCTTTCAGTACGGGTAGGCTGGCCTTCTTGGAGAAATCAATAAACCCTGCTATGCCACACATGGTATTAAATTTAGTTGACGATGTTTTACGTTCCAGATAATGCCTTTCCAGAAAGCTTTCAAATGTTCTTTCTCTCTTTTTAGCAAAAATTGTAACGTATTCTTGGGAATGGTAAACAGCGTCAGGTACAGTAAAAAGATGATTCGGTTCGGTAACGCCACGTTTCTGCGCATGAACAGTATTCTGTTCCTGGTCAGGTAATACGTCTTTAACGGACTGTTTTTACCCGTGGTCATTGATTCTTTATGGTAGATAAGCGATTTATACTGATAGTAGATCTTATATCCTTTGCGTTTAAACTGCTCGCACCAGTCAAATTCTTCGTAGTAAAGAAAATATACTTCCGGCATGAGTCCTACGTCTTTCAGTACCGCAGCTGTAGTCATCATACCACCGCCATGAGCGTAATTGGTGGATGACAGCTGATCGTACTGACCCTGGTCTGCCTCTTTACAACCGATCATACTGTTACGGCCGGTGAAAACGTCCACAGACTGGTAGCCGGCATATTCAATGGTACCTTTATGAAAGAAGTAATGGAATTTCGGGCTTACCATTCCGGCGTCCGGGTGCTGATGGAATACTTCAACCAGTCCTTCTATCAGTCCGTCAGTAAATTCTGTGTCGTTATTGACAAGGAATATATAAGCGCCGGTAGCGGCTACGATACCCAGGTTATTACCTCCGGCAAAACCTTTATTGGTAGCGCTTCTGATCACCTTCACCTCCGGATAGGCTTCGAGCAGTGCAGCAGTAGGATCTTCGACAGAAGCATTGTCAACAACGATCACTTCGACATTACGATAGCTATTGCTGCTGATGGAATGCAACAATTCACAGGTAACGGCAGTTGTGTTATAGTTGACCGTTACGATGGATACCAGCGGTGCTATGTTATTTTCCTGCGACATTGACCAGTGGGTTATCTATACTTGTTTTGGAATGTTTTGTATGAATAAACGTCTTGTTGGCACCCTTGAGTTTGAATACCAGCGCGAGCATGATACCAACTACACGGGGAAGGTTCAATATGACAGTCAGCAGATATTTAGAATAAAACTTACCAGGTAATGGCAGCAGCATGCTGACAACAAACCCAGCGAGGGTAAGTGCCCAGGCGTAGAAGGGTATTGTCAGGTAATGGCCCAATAGCAGGTAGACGAATGTCATAAAGCACACACCAGCCAGGAGCAACATACGTGGCAGCAGCATGTTTTGTCCGACAGCCATATAAAAGTAGTCGATACGTCCTTTTAGCAGGGCACGGAAACCTTTGCCAAAATACTGGCGCAGGTAAACCAGCTGACTGGACAACCAGCGTTTACGCTGATTCTCGAAGGCTGCCGCATTTTCTACCTTCTCATCAAAGATAAGTGCTGATTCCAGGTAATGGATGTGGTAGCCTTTATCAACAACAAGCTGCTGGAGCACTTTATCAAAACCACCGATAGCTTCTATTTCTTTGAGCGCCTGTTTAATCAGTTTGTATTCAAAAGCGATACCTGAACCGATGATGGAGGCAGACAATCCGAGTGCGTTAGCGCCTTTTCTATTAATATGATTAGCGATCATTTCATTGGCCGCATCGAGAATAGCGAAAGGCGTATCGAGGTTTTTAGCTACGCGCTGTGCTTGTATTACCTGGTGTCCCTGCAGGAAAGAACTATTTATCTTTTGCAGGAAATCAGGCGCTGGAATATTATCAGCATCAGCGATAATAGCCATATCGTACTGATCATCCTGAAGTTGTGAGAAAGCGGCGTTCAGTGACTTCGCTTTTGTGCTTTTGGTAAAAGAAACCGGTATTACGGTAATCCCTTCTCCTCGTAACCTGCTGACAGTAGCGTCCTGCAGCGAGTCAGCAATGACAATCACTTCGAATTTATCTGCAGGGTAACTGAGCGTTTCATAGCTCTGTGCAGCGGAGAGGATAACATCATCCTCCTTGTATGCAGGTATCAGAATAGCTATCCTGCTATAAGTAAGTGTATCGGCGGTATTTTTACTTTTCCTTGGAAAGAGGCGTCCGGCTATTGAAAACAGCAGATTAAAGAATACGCAACCTGCCAGGTAAACAAGTAAAATTAATTCAATCGTAAAGATCATTACACATTATCTTTTTGTATTAGTGCTTTGGGGGTATTGGCCATGATCCACATGTCGTACCGGAAGCTATGCTGGTTGGAGTAGTTAATGTCCAGCGCAATTCTTTCCTGGGCAGACATTTCCTTTTTACCCCTTTTGCTGATCTGCCACAGGCCTGTGATGCCGGCCGGTGCCAGGAAGCGTTGAGCCCAGTCATCGGTGGTCAGTGTAGATGCCTCGTATAAAGGCAAAGGTCTGTTACCAACGAGAGACATGTCTCCTATCAAAACATTAAAAAGTTGCGGGAGCTCATCAAGGCTTGTATTTCTGAGGAAGGCACCGAAACGCGTTACGCGCGGGTCATTTGATACCTTGTAGAAAACGGGACCGTCACCGCTTTTGTACTGGTTCATGTGCTGCAGTTGCTGCAGTTTTTTGTCCGCATCAACTACCATCGTTCTGAACTTGTAAAATTTAAACACCTGGTAGTTCTTACCTGCGCGTCGCGCGGCATAGAAGATGGGGCCTTTTGATTCAAGTCTGATGATCGCTGCAATTAACAATAAGATAGGGCTAATCACGAGTAAAGCGATTCCCGCAACAATGATATCGAAACCTCTTTTCAAAACGGCGTTAGCGGTACGTTTGTGATCTTGTTTCCTTTTACCGCCAACCACGGTGAGTGGAGGGAAAGCGTTCAGTTGTTTAAATTTATTAATAAAGGCAACTTTCGATGAAAGTCTGGGCAGGCACTGATCCGTGATGATTTCGTCGATGAAGGTGTACTGCTTGGCAGCGGCCTTCATTTCCGGTGTTACTTCTGCCGTATACAACAGGAATGGAATGCAGGCGTAGCTGCTATCCTGCTGGAAAAATTGTTTCCAGGCATTCAGGCCTCTGTGATTGTCGGTATGCGACCTATAAATAATGACACCTGGTTTTCTGCGGAAAACAGATTGTAATTGTTCAATGGTAACTACGGCAGTGTCATAGTCCTGTGCGAAGAAACACTTATATCCCTGTGACTCCAGTTCAGGAGTTTCAATATGCTGTCCTACAAACAATACAATGTTACTGTCGGCAACAATTTGTCGGGGCAAGGTCTGTTCACGTTCTTCAAACTGTTTTGGGGCCGCATTCTTCAATACGCTCAGTTCAGGAGTAAATGTATTCATGCTAACAAAGGAATTAATGGTTACATACTGATGATATCATAAATATGTAGATATTAAGAGAAAGCAGGTATATGCTGTGCTTTCAATACATGATCAATTGTATCCAGTAAGATCACCGGATCAAAAGGCTTTTTGATGATTGTTTTGATATTTCCTGTGCGGATGTTGGCAAATGACTCTTTGGTATCATGTACGCCGGAAAGAACCATCAGGGGAATGTGTTGGTATAGATTGCTCTCGGTCATGAACTCGATAAGCTCCCATCCATTGATGTTGGGCATCTGAAGATCAGTGATTACCAGATCGGGGATGTTGCCGTTTTTTAACCAGGCCATGGCAGCCAGACCATCACACGCTGAAACAACGTTGTAGGTCCTGTTTAACATCACTTCTAGTAAGTATCGGATGGGTAAACTGTCATCTATTATTAAAACTGTTTTTTTCACAAATAACCAATTTAAATTTTCTAAAACGACCAATACCATTTCGGGCATCGGAATTAATACATCATGGCTTTAAATTGGATAAGGTTTACTGGAACTTAAAAAACAGCTTCTCAGGGGATATGAAAGAAATGACTCAAATATGGTTTCTCAAAAACTTGTACTAAAATACGAAACTAATTCATAAGTGCAAGCTGTAAAAGTTTTGTAGCCTTATATATAAATGGCAACGATGTAAAAATATATTACTTTATTCATTTCCCAATATGTTTTCCGTAAACGGCGGCTTTTTTTGGGTGAATGCATAAAATAGTATCGTGAACGGGTATTCCAGCAGGGCAACGCACTATTTTTTTTTCATTGCGACAGGAGGGGCTGTAAAAAGTTATATACAATTATTATACTTTTGCTGCGAACATCCGCACATGGATTGTTGTGTAACACGCTACAGGCGCTCTGCTTACCCCTTAACTACTATTATTACTTTTATTATGACCGTTGTTTCATTTATTTTCTGGTGCAGTATTTTCCTGGTAGTTTATAGTTATGCCGGATATGGCCTTTTACTATATCTAGTAATCAAGGTACGTCGTTTTTTTGTAAAACCCCAATATGTTGTAGACGAGGCCCCTTTCCTGCCACCTGTTACCTTTATGGTGGCTGCTTATAATGAAGCTGCTTTCATCAGGGAAAAAATCGCCAATACGCTTTCACTGAATTATCCTGCAGACAAAGTTCAGATCGTTTTTGTAACGGATGGTTCTTCAGACGATACCAATAATATAATAAGGTCTTATCCGCAGATTACCCTCCTGTATGAACCTGAGCGCAGAGGCAAGACCATGGCAATTAACCGTGCCATGAAATATGTGAAAACACCTTTTGTTGTTTTCTCAGATGCCAACACCTTATTAAATAAGGACGTACTCCTTTGCCTTACACGTCACTTCCGGGATGAGAAGACTGGCGCAGTAGCCGGTGAAAAGAAGATCATCGTAGCCGATCAGGCAGAGGCAGAAGGTGCGGGCGAAGGCATGTACTGGAAATACGAGTCCCTGCTGAAAAAATGGGATGCAGAGCTGTATAGCGTCATGGGCGCGGCTGGTGAACTGTTTGCCGTACGTACTGAATTATATGAGGATATTCCTGCGGATACCATCCTGGATGACTTCATGATATCTTTCGGTATAAACAAGAAGGGCTACCGGGTAGCCTATGCGCCGGATGCATATGCCCAGGAGACCCCATCTGCCTCACTGGAGGATGAATATAAGCGGAAAGTACGCATTGCAGCAGGAGGATTTCAATCTATGAGCCGTTTGCTTGATCTGCTGAATATCTTTCGTTACCCCAAAATTACCTGGCAGTATGTATCACATCGTGTATCGCGCTGGACAGTTGCCCCACTTTGCCTCGCGCTGGCTTTGATCACCAATATACTGCTTTGCGCTACTGGCGCGCCTTTCATATATTGGATATTTTTAATAGCGCAGCTTGGCTTTTATGGCATGGCTTTCGCAGGATTCGTGCTGGCAAAACGCCAGGTAAAGAGCAAATTGTTTTACATCCCTTTTTACTTCGTGTTTATGAATGTGGCCGTGTATCAGGGCTTCGGAAGGTTTTTAAGAAAGAAACAGTCCGCAGTATGGGATCGTTCACAGCGCCAGTTGACAGTTGGCTAACAGGGAAATCCTGCACTTACTGTTGACAAATATTATTTCACGAATCGATTTATAGCATTCACCTTGAAAAATCAGATTTTCGCTAAAAATTTGTTCAACTGTAAAAATATACACTTACTTTTGGAACTTGAACCGAGTACACTAAGCTTATTCCTTATCTATAATATAAGAAGGCTTCAGGTGTGATATAATTCCTAACCTCATCCTACATAAAAGCCAATCTTGAGAGTTGACCGATTTCTAGTCTTCTCGATTCTAATTTTACCATCTCCTCTGATCTGACCGGCACTAGGTGCTTTGGGCTTATTCGTATCTGGCTAATTACCGGGCTAACCCCCGATTGTCCATAACATATATTTCTTTTATGAAAAGAACTGTACACTTACTTATCGGCATTTTGATGCTTTTTGCAGGCACGGCTCATGCTCAGCAGGCCCTGAACCCTGCAGACCCCATTGTTGTGTACAACCCATCCGCTCCCCCTGCTGCTCCTGCCTATGGACGTATCGGGAAGTGGGTTAAAACGAATCGTTTAAGCTGGAATACTTCAGATTTCAAATGTTACTTCTATAAAGGTCTGAACTTCCGCCTCAAATTCCCTAAATCCTACCAGCATAATGTTGCTGACGGTAAAAAATATCCCGTATTTATCTTCCTTCACGGACGTGGTGAAGGCGGCACCGTTTATGACAACGAATACCAGTTGCAGCACGGTGGACAAAACTTCGAAACACAGACTGATAACGGCAATTTTGATGGTTTCCTCTTCTATGGACAGACAGCAGATGGTCAATGGGGAAATGGCCAGTTTGACGCAATTAAAGAGCTAATGGACAGTCTGGCGGTACAATGTAAAGGAGATCTGAACAGAATATCTGTAAATGGTCTTTCTGCCGGTGGTTATGGTTCCTGGGCCTTTATCCAGCGTTATCCGCAGCTTTTTGCCGCTGCACTGCCTATGAGTGGTATTTCCACCGGAGATGGCAGCAGCACAAATGTCAATAAAACAAAATATTCAGCTATGTGGTACTTTCAGGGAGGTTTGGACAATGCCCCTGCACCATATACTGCCAATAACGTAGTCGCCGCCATCGACAATGCCGGCGGTAATCTCAGATACAGCTATTACGCCAATCTTGGCCACGGTACGTGGAACACTGCCTGGGCCGAAGCTGACTTTATTCCATTTATCAACAGAGTCAATGTACTGAACCCTTGGCCACTTGGTGGACGTTCTGAATTTTGCCCTGGCGAAACATTCAGTATTACTGCCGGTATAGCGCCTGGTTTCGCTGCCTATGAATGGCAGAAAGACGATGTAACAATACCTGGTGCAACGTCAAATAGCATCACGATCAATTCACTGGGTACATATAAGGTAAGGGTACGCAGAACGGCCGGCGGCCCCTGGACGGAGTTCTCCCCTACCCCACTTGTCATCAAAACGAAAGCAGCTACTGTTACTCCGCCAATAGCCATTGACAGTCTGTCTACCAACGTACTTCCTGCTCCGGATGGCAGCACCACTGTTACCCTGAAACTGCCCGAAGGATATGCATCCTACGAATGGCGCCAGGTGGGCAGCACTACAAACCTTGGCACCACCAATACTTTGACGGTAGGTGTTGGTCAATATATCGCACGTGTAACTGAACAATTTGGTTGCGCCAGCAGTTTCTCAAGCCCTTATAAAGTAATTAGTGCTGCAGGTACTAACCTTCCTGACGGTGTAAGCGGTGTGGTTGTTACACCAGCGTCACAGACACAGCTTACATTAAACTGGACAGATAAAGCAAATCCGGCTAATAACGAAACCGGCTTTGAGATCTATCGCACCGCTACCGCAGGCAGCGGCTACCAGCTGGTAGGTAAAACAGCGGCAGATGTGGTTACCTTTACCGACAACGGATTAGCTTCCAACAAAAAATACTATTACATCATACGCCCGGTAAATGCAAACGGTGCAGGTCCGGTATCAGCTGAAGCAAGCGCAACTACCGAGACAGATGCTTCCAGCCCTACCGCGCCAACCAACCTGACCATAGCGACCACTACTACCAGCTCTGTTACACTGAACTGGACAGCCTCTACTGATGATGTAGGAATTGCTGCATATGAAATCTACGTCAACAATGCAAAAGCTTACACTGTTGACGGTTCACAACTTTCCATGGTGACCTACGGTCTGACCGAAAGAAAAGTATACGGCTTCTACGTAATTGCGAAAGATGCTGCCGGTAACAGTTCCCCACCAAGTAACCAGGTGACGGCTGCCACGGTCAACAAAGGTCTTAACTACAAATACTATGAAGGCACCTATACGGTACTTCCCAACTTCGATACAGCGACTCCGATAAAAACAGGCAGAACGCTGAATGTAGATCTTTCAGTACGTAACAAGGATCTCAGGTATGCTATATTGTGGACTGGCTTTATCACCATCCCGGTAACAGGTACTTATTATTTCGCCACCAATTCTGATGATGGCAGCAGGCTGTGGCTGAATATGCCTTATAGCTTCAGTGGTACACCTACAGTCAATAATGACGGTGGCCATGGTACCGCCCAGGTTAGCAGTGCTGCAATGAACCTGAATGCAGGCGTATACCCCATCACAATAGGTTATTTTCAAGGTACTGGCGGACAGACTATGAATCTTCGCTGGAGATCAACAGCGATAGGTGTTAGCAGTTTTACAAACATTCCTGATCAATATCTGGGCGATACCCTGACATATCCTGGTAACGCTCCTGGTGCTCCGGTATCATTTAACGCGAAAGCAGTTGCTTTTAATAAAGTGAACCTAAACTGGTCTGATAACAGTAACAACGAAACAGGCTTTGAATTATATCGTAGTACCACACCTGCAGGTACTTATACCGTAGTAGGTAAAACAGGTCCGAATACAACTTCATTTACAGACAATACAGTTGAAGCCAACACACGCTATTTCTATAAAGTACGTGCAGTAGGCCAGTACGGTGAATCTGTACTTGCTGCAGGTAACTACCCTTACCTGGCGGTATACGCATTTGATAATTCCTTTGCAGACCTTTCACCAAATGCGAATAACACTACAGCAAATGGCCTGACCTATAGCAATACGGATAAGATAGAAGGCTCGCATGCTGCGGTATTTAACGGTAGCAGCACCTACGTAGGTATAGGCGGTACAACAACCGGATTCCTGCATGAGGCGTTCTCTAACCGCTCTGTATCGCTCTGGATCAAACCGAATGTTGTTGACAACAACCGTATCATCTTCGATATGGGTGGTAGCGACAACGGTCTGGCGCTGCGTATCAATGCAAGCAAACTGGAAGCAGGCGTAGCCAGTGGCAGCAGCCGTACGCTGGTATCAGTGCCGTTCACCAGCCTGGCATGGACCCATGTTGTTGTAGTATACAACAGCGGCGTGCTTCGCCTGTATATAAATGGCGACCTGGCAGCCTCCGCAAATACTGCTTACACAACGATCAATACAACAACCAATAACTCCCGCCTTGGTGTTAATAATGGCACGAATGCGTTTAACTCAACCGGTACTTACTTTAATGGTAAACTGGATAACGTTGCGCTTATCGGACAAGCGGTGACACAGGCAGAAGTAAATCAGTTGTTCGGACAGTCACTGCCTTTCTACAGTACAGTGACCAATCCATTACCGGCAGTACCTGCAACACCTAACAGTGTAGCAGCGACTGGCACAGGAGCATCAACCATCAAACTGACCTGGAACAATACCGATGCAAACACTACAGGCTTTGACATTCAGCGTTCATTTGGCGCAACCAATAATTTTATCGTGGTGAAGTCAATTGACACAGTGACCGGTACATCCAACAGTTATATCGATACTGCACTATATGCAAACCAGCAGTACGTATATCGCGTACGTGCCAAAGGCGATGGCGGTAACTCAGCTTACTCTGCCAACGCAACCGCAGTGACCGGCAATAACAGACCGGTGGTAGAAGCCATCAGCAACCAATCAGCACGATATGATGTAGAAACACGTATCCGTATCATAGCTACTGATCCGGATGAAGATGCACTGACACTGACTACCCAGAATCTGCCATCCTTTGTTACACTTGCATCAGATGCACAGGGATCTTTCCTGAAAGTAACGCCGAATGCAGGTGTACAGGGTAACTACAGTAATCTGACAGTGATTGCCACAGATCCATTCGGAGGTAAAGACACTGCCACCTTCAATCTCACTATTAACGACAATTTTAGCCCTGTCATAACCTCGATCGCCAACGTTTCCTTGAGTGAGGGCGCCAGTCAGCAACTGTCACTTGCAGCGGCTGACCAGAATACAGCAGACGTTATTACCTGGTCTGGTGTATCTCTGCCCTCATTCATTTCTCTCACTGGCAACAACCGCAGCGCTACCCTGAATATCGCACCGGGTTACGCGGATGCAGGCGTGTACACAGTGAAAGTGGCAATCGTAGATGGCAATGGCGGTACCGACAGCAAAACATTCACTGTTACCATTGCTGATAAAGATCCGAACTACAAATTCTTCGTTCGCTTCAAACATCAGTCAGATGTAGCAGCGCCATGGAACAACGTTTCTACGGTAACAACAAACAATTTAAAAAACGACAAAGGAGAGACTACTACTGTAGGACTTCAATTGCTGACAGGCTTCTGGAACTCCTGGAATGAGGGTCCGGTAACCGGTAACAACAGCGGTGTATACCCTGATGCGGTGATGAAGGAATACTACTTCTTCGGTTCTTATCCTGGTATATTCAGTTCGGCTAATTCTATAGACGCTAAGCTGACTAACCTTGATGCTAACAGGAAATACTCCTTCAAGTTCTATGCAGGCAGTGTATGGTCAGTACTGGCCAATAACGGTACTACTATCTACACGATGAATGGTGTAAGCAAATCGCTGAACGTACAGGGTAATACCACTACCACTATCAATTTTGACAACATTGCGCCAAATGCCAATGGAGAGATTACTTTCAATATGGCAGTAGCCTCCGGTACACAGGTAGGTTACCTGGGCGCGATCGAAGTAAATGCAATACTGGATGACGGTACAGTGCCAGCCGCACCTAAAGAACTGACCGCAACGGAAGCCAATGGTAATGTATCGCTGAACTGGACTAATGTAGCTTACAATGCTACCGGTTACAGAATCCACCGCTCTACTGACAGTCTCGGTGCTTACAGCATACTTGGTAGTCTGAACAGTGCAACTGCAGAATCTTACGTGGACAGCACTGTACATGGCAGCACCCACTACTATTACAAGATCAGCGCTTCCAACTCAGCCGGTGTATCAACAGGATTCAGTAATATTGCCGGCGTATCAGTACCGGTTAAACCACCGCATATTGATGATATCGCTGACATTAAGCTGAAAGCGGAAGCATCTGCTCAGGTTAATGTACAGGCACAGGGTGACCTGGGTAACACGGTGACGCTGACAACAGCCGGATTGCCTGCCTTCGGTTCATTTACCGATAATGGCAATGGTAACGGTACATTCACCTTCAACCCAACCGCTAACAACCTGGGTAACTATACAGTCACACTGACTGCTACAGACAACCAGGGCGCAGCGACCAGCACGACCTTTAACGTGCTTGTATCGGATAAGAATACGAAGAGCATTTATTTTGACTTCTCTTCAAGCAATCCGGCTCCGGCTCCTTGGAACAATGTATCCGGTTTCCCATACGCAGGTACCCGGTTCACCAATGCAAAAGATGAATCAGGCGTTGCGACAGGCATTAACCTGATATTTAACGAAAATTGGGAAAATGACGCTACCGCAGCAGGTATGAGTACTTATGACAACTCAGGTGTCTATCCTGACCAGGTAATGCAGTCAGCAGTATATGATAGCAGAAACATTACCCATACGGTAAGGCTGACAGGACTGAACAATGCCAAACGTTACAATGTTGTTTTCTTTAGTAGCCTGAACTTCGGTGTGGCTGCCAAAGTGAGATTTACCATCAACACAGATAGCGTGATCATTGATCCATCCTACAACACCAGTCTGACAAAACAGATAAATGGAGTTGTACCAAATGCCAACGGTGAGATTAACATCCTCGTAAATAAAACCAGCGCAGGATACTACATGTATATGAACTCACTGGTACTGGAAGAATACGATGCAGCTGTTGGTGTGCTGAATCCGCTGAATCTGCGTGCAGAAGCAACGGGTGCAAAGAATATCAAACTGGATTGGTCTGACAGGGCAAACAATGAAACGGGTTACCAGGTATGGCGTGCAGTATCCGGTGGTAATTATACCCAGGTAGCAACACTGCCGGCAAATACAGTAACTTACGCCGACAATAATCTGAACGCAAACCAGAAGTATTATTATAAAGTGCGTGCAGCCGGACCGTCAGGAACATCTGATTACAGTAATGCGGCTTCAGCTACTACCCTTGGGTTCAGCGTACAGGTTAACTTCAGCGAACTGCTGGTAGCCCCTGCCCCATGGAACAATCTGGGTATGCGTCCTCAGACTGGTCAGGTGATCAATAACATGAAAGACGGCCAGTCTAACACAACCGGCATAGGTATCAACATCCTCCAGAACTTTGATGGTATGTACTCTGCCGGTGTAAATACCGGAAACAACAGCGGAGTATACCCGGACAATGTAATGGTTGAGAACTATGGTCTGTTCCCTGGTAACCACGCTGACTTCAACATCACTGGCCTGAACCAGACACTGAAATATGACCTGGTATTCTTTGGTAGCTCAGTTGAGTGGGAAGACATCACCGGTAAATACACAGTGAATGGTGTTAAAATGGCATGGCTGAATGCATCTATGAACAGAAGCGGGGTAGTGACCATCCGCAACGTATCTCCTGATGCAAACGGCAGAATACATATTGATGTTGATCCAGGTACAGCTACATCACGTTATGGTCTGATTGCGGCACTGACTATCAGAGGTCATGTTGATCCGGCTACACAGGATGAAGACGGACCAGTTGAACCGGAAGCAGCGCCAGGCGGAAGATTAGCTAACAACACGATCGCAGTATCAGCACCGGTAGTAACAGCTATTAACGAGGCAGCAGACTTCGGAGATGCAAAAGTTTATCCGAATCCGTTTGACAATCAGTTCAACGTTGACATAATATTAAAAGCAGCAACAACAGTAAGGATCGAGATCTTTGACTTAGCGGGCAGACTGTTGTACTCAGATTATAAAGGTTCCGTTCCTTCAGGTACGAGCACCCTGCGCATTAATACCGGTTCAAGGGTTAGTGTTCCAGGCATCTACCTGCTGCGCATCAGCGGTAAGAACGGCGAAACCAAGATGGTAAAACTGGTGAAGCGTTAAGCTTTACCAGTTTTCTTCCCCAAAAAATCCGGGTAAGCCGGATTTTTTTGCACGCTACAGATGTTAAATAATTACAAATTAATATGGATATAATATATTTCATCAAGGCCCTGCTTAAAAAGAAATGGTGGATCATTGTTAGCACCATCATTGCCATTGTTGCCGCGTTTGTTTTTACCCTCGGCAAACCTAGAATGTATGCCTCAGTAACCCAGATAGCCACCGGATTTACTATGAATGACCAGGTGAAGCTACGTGATGAGAATGTAAACATTTTTGAAGCCGAAGTAAAATTTGACAATGCGATCGAGACCATTAATTCCCCGGTGGTAATCGGTATGCTTTCTTATAATCTGCTGCTGCATGACCTGACCAGCAGCAAACCTTATGTACGCCTGGATGAAGACGATCTGAAGTCAAAGACCTACAAAGCTGTTGATAAACAAACCACCGTTAATATTCTGCGTAATAAGCTGGATTCATTACAGGTTCTCTCCTCTTACAACCCGGTAGAGCGAGATATCCTGGCTTTCATGAAGCTGTACAAATACGATTATGAGTCTATCCGGAAACGCCTGAGTGCAAACCGCGTACAGCGTACTGACTTCCTGGAAATCGTGTATATGGCTGAAAATCCTGAACAGGCCGCATATACTGTCAACACCGTATACCGTGAGTTTATGCGTTATTACAGAAGCATGCGCTCAGAGAGATCTGTAGAAAGCGTTGAATCATTTGACCAGCTGGCAATGCAGAAAAAAGCAGAACTCGACCAGAAGGTAGAAGCGTTACGCGCCTATAAAGCATCAGAAGGATTGCTGAATGTGGAAACTGCCAGCGGTAATGAACTGGATCTTATCAAACAGTTTGAGAAAGGACTTTCTGACGAAAGAGCGAATTACAATACTATTACTTCTTCCCTGCAAAGTGTAAACGACCGTCTTGCAGCAGCTAACGCAGGTAAGACCGTATTCACCAATAATAACAGTGAGATCATTGAACTGCGTAAACAGATCAATGACCTGAATGACGACCTGACTCAGAAAGGTGGTAATGACGATGCAATGCGCACCCGTCTGGCTGGTCTGCGTGCACAGTTGCAAAAGAAACTTGGCGCGTCTACCACAGGAACGCAAAGCGCAACTACCAAAGAAGCCCTGTTGCAGGAAAAAGCTACACTGGAAGCACAGCAAAATGCCTCTCAGCTTAATATGAGAAGTCTGCAGAATCAGATCTATAAGCTGAAAGGTTCTGTGGGTTCTTATGCCAACAAAGAAGCAACTGTAAGTAGTTTACAGTCTGAAGTTGATATGGCGCAGGAAGAATATAATAAACTGAAGGAAAAACTGAATGCAGCCCAGGATAACAAAAGCACTACAGACCTGAACTTCAAACAGGTATTAAAAGGTCAGCCTGCATTCAAACCAGAGTCTTCCAAACGCATGATTATTATGGGAATGGCGGGTATATCTACTTTACTGCTTACCTCCTTTATCGTTTTGCTCATGGAGTTCCTGGATGGCTCATTGAAATCCCCATCTGTATTTGAAAAGCATCTCGACCTTCGTCTTATCAGCAGTGTGAATCATGCTGATCTGAACAAATATAGTATCCTGGAAGTGTTGCAGCGCACCACTATTCCGGATAAACAGACCAAACAGCGCCAGAATACATTCCGGGAATTACTGCGTAAACTGCGCTACGAAATAGAAAGCAGCGGCAAGAAATCATTTCTGATTACCAGTACGGAATCCCGCCAGGGCAAAACTACCCTGACACAGGCGCTGGCGTACAGCCTGAGCCTCAGCAATAAAAATGTGCTGGTAATTGATACCAACTTCTGTAACAATGACATCACTGTGCAGATGGAAGCCGCCCCTACTCTTGAAACATTCTCAGTTCCGCCAACTGAACTAAGTATAGACAAAGTGAAAGCGATAGTAACTACCTATGCCGTTTCAGGTATTGAGGTAATTGGCTGTAAAGGAGGAGACTACACTCCTTCTGAAATACTGCCAAAGAATAATTTGTTGAACTATCTCCCATTCCTGACCAACTATTATGATTTCATCCTGCTGGAAGGCGCTCCGCTGAATGACTATACCGATAGTAAAGAGCTGGCCCAGTATGTAGATGGCGTGATAGCGGTCTTTTCATCAAAATTGTCCCTGACACAGGTAGATCGTGAATCAACACAATTCTTTGAGACACTTGGTGATAAATTCGTGGGAGCGGTATTGAATAATGTGCAGGAAGAATACCTCGAGTTATAATCAAAAGTTAGCCACCATGCAACAATTTGCGTTGAAAGATTTATTCAACTTCAAACCACCTGATGCCAAACGACATGGATGGATAGACTATGCCAAGGGCATAGCTATCATACTGGTCGTATACAGACATGTTGTATACGGAATAAAAAGCACTGGTATCCCGGTAGAACAATGGATTGTCGATGGCAATAACATGTTCTATAGCTTTCGTATGCCTTTGTTTTTCTTTCTTTCCGGACTATTCTTCGAGAGAGGAATAGTTCGGAAAGGAGAATCCGGTTTCTTTGTTTCTCGCGTTAACACATTATTGTATCCTTATCTGTTGTGGGCAGTCATCCAGATTTCCCTTCAAATTATTTTTTCTTCAGTCGTTAATGCACACCGCACGGGTGCTGATTACCTGAATATTCTAACACAACCCCGCCACCTTGATCAGTTGTGGTATCTGTTTGCATTGTTTAATGTGACGATGCTTTATCTGCTGGTAGCAAAACTATTCCGCTATGACAAATTTGCTCAGGTACTGATATCCCTGGCATTGCTTGCTATAGCGCCGCTTGTGAACAGTATCAGTACACTCTACGATATTGCTTTGCATTATGCATTTTTCTGTATTGGTAATCTCACCGCCAGTTATTTTTTTGCTGAAAAAACCCAGGAACGCCTGTCATCTGCCTTTGGCCTGGTACTATTATTACCAGTCTTTGTGGTATGCCAGTTTTACTTCCTGCATCACCAGCAGATGAACCTGTTCCTGTATGCTGCGATTGCAGTCATCGGCAGCCTGTTCACCATCATGTTATCCTTTCAGCTGGCCAAGTATAATGCGTTGCCGATATTGAGGACGTTCGGGCATTATTCACTTTACATCTATCTGTTGCACGTACCGATTGTTTCGGTGATCAGGTATTTCCTGATTGCTACGCCATTGAAGGGGTATGTGTTAATTATGCTTTTACTATTGATATTTATCGCCATCTTTTTATCTGTCATTGTTTACCGGTTATGTGTGAGGATGAAAATGGGATTTTTGTTCAAAGGCCCTTTTACAGCCCCCCCATATAACCCGCAAGCTGTGACGACACCGAAAACACACTGATTAAAATGCCTGTAAAAAAGAAATATAAGCCGGGTATCAGTAAGGCATTCCATCAAACCCTACTGCTACTATTTGTAGCATTAACCATGGTATTGCTCTTTGTGAAAATCATGTTTTTTTAACGTAGTAGAATCATCATGTACAGTCAACAGGCAAAGAAAAATACCATTATATACCTGTTCATCCTGTTGTGGGTGATAGCAGTACCCGCTATTGCCTACATCTCTTCGTTGGATGCCAAACTCAGTATTGTACTGTTTGCCGGCGTCATAGGCCTTGCACTGGCAACTGTCACTGCAGCCAATTTCAGGTTAGGTTATTACATCTACATTGTTATCTCTTTTTCCATACACCTGCCGGAAAGGATGGCCAAAGCGACCATACCGGTAGGTGTGGTGATGGACTCATTCCTGTTGCTGGTGCTGGCAGGAGCGATATTCACTAAACAGCGTGAGAATGAGAAATCAAATATTGAGTATTATAAAGATCCGCTGCTGCTGGTCTTGTACTTCTATACCGCCTATCTGTTGATACAGTGTTTCAATCCGAACATGTTCTCAATTTCAGGCTGGTTTATTTTCATCAGGGTGTATATCCGCAACTTTATCTTTCTGTTCCTCACCTTCAGAGTTATCAGCGGATGGAACGAGATATATAAATTCTTCAAATTCTGGCTGGCCCTGACGACAGCAGCCGCCTTGTACGGGTGCCTGCAACAGGCCACAGGGCTGTTACCCTTTGAGAAGGCATATATCGCCATGGATCCTGATAAGTTCAGGACGGTCGTATTACAGGGCCGTCCCAGAATATTTTCTTTCATGGCCGATCCCGCTGCCTTCGGTGTATTGATGGCATGTAGTTCTATCATCTGTATGGTGCTGCTGACTGCCAAACAACAACTGATCAGTTTCCCGAAAAAGGTGTTGTTGTTGTTTATGATCATTGTACACTTGCTGGCATTGGGATTTTCGGGTACACGTACAGCCTATGTAATGCTACCGGTAGGACTGTTACTGTTTTTCCTGGTTAACCTGCACAACAGGAATACACTGATCGCCGCCGGCGTATTTACATTTACCATGCTGGCTATATTGTTTGGACCCTTCTACAGTAGCCCCACTATCATCCGTTTCAGAACTGCGTTTATGGGCAGTCAGGACGAATCGCTGAATCTCCGGGATGTGAACAGGCATAGTATACAGCCCTGGATCTATGCCCACCCAATTGGAGGAGGCGTGATGACAGCAGGTGCTGATGGAGAGACCTATAATCCCGGACACCGTCTCGCAGGTTTTCAGCCAGACAGTGGTTATCTGAGGTCAGCGCTGGAGTTGGGATGGATAGGATTGATACTGGTATGTATCTATACCTATATGGGTATCCATTATGCCATCAAGAACTATTTTAAAGAGGAATATGAGTTGAACAAACTGCTGCTGATAAGTATAGCTGCCGTCATGTTTGCAATACTGGTGGCACAGTATGCACAGGAGGCTGCCGGACTGGTAGAGTCTTCCATATTTCTGAATGCCATTCTGGGCATAACTATTAAGGTAAAGTATAATCTTTCAAAATCTAAATAACAACGTATGAAAAAGGGACTTTTCGTTATGATTGGCTTGGCTATCTGTCTTTTTGCGCAGGCGCAGAGAAGGGAAACAAGCCTTTATATCCCCCTGATCGATTCCCCCGAAGTAGCACAACTGAAAATTGTATTAGTTGAACTGGCCATGCAAAACCCCGCACTTAAAGTTTATGATGGAAAACTGAAAGTGAACAGGTACGAATCAAACAAGGCAAAAGCCGGGTGGCTGAATATGTTGCAGGCATCAGGTAACCTCAATGAGTATACCTTGAAGAATAACAGTAATAACGCGACTTTCTTTCCGAGGTATAACTTTTCACTGACAGTACCGCTGGGTAGCTTTATCACTATTCCTAATGATGTAAAGATTGCCCGTGCAGAAAAGAAAGTGATCATCAATATGAAAGAAGAAGAACAGCTGAAACTGAAAGCCGACGTACTGAACGCTTATGAGCTGTACGCTGCCAACAAAAAAATGCTGGAACTGGAAGTGCCGCTGCTGGAAGACGTATATAACAACTATAAACAAACAGAAGAAAAGTTCTCCAGTGGAGATAAAGATGTAACAGTAGAAACACTGAACATCGCTTACAGAAGCTATAACGAGGAAATGGTTAGAAAAGTGATGCTCGAAAGAGATATCAGACAGGCTAAGATCGATCTGGAAAGACTGATCGGAATTAGTTTTGAAGAAGCCGTTCTGCAATCACAGGCACGCAACTTTTCCAAATAAGTGTAATCTCGAATAATGAAGTATTATTTTCAAAAGCACTACCCGCTCATTGCCGCATTACTGTTATTGACAGTAATGCTGGCAATTGCGTGTCGTCAGATACTGACGCAGACGGGTGGCCATTTCTGTTACCCGCTGGACGACACCTTTATTCATCTGGCCATAGCAAAAAATTTTGCACTGCATGGCGTATGGGGCATCAACGCACAGGAATTTAGTGCTGCCAGCTCCTCCCCTCTGTATACCCTTATACTGGCTGCTTTTCTTAAGGCAGGCATCAACAGTATCTGGATGCCTTTCTTTATCAACGTCGGCTTTGCATTTTTACTGTTGTATATGGCAGATCAGTTGTTACAGCGTTTCAGTGTACATGCGCCGGCAAGATGTATTACGCTCCTCGCGCTGGTAATACTAGTACCTATTCCTGTAATGGTGGCGAGCGGCATGGAACACATGTTGCATGCCTTCCTGGCGATGTGGATGTTATACCTGTCTGTTAGTTTTCTGCAGCCTGACAATACTACCCGCAACGTGGTATTATTGTTATCGCTTGTCAGCGGACTGGCTATTCTTGCCAGGTTTGAATCTTTATTTCTGCTTGCAGGCGTGGTGGTAGCCGGTATCTATAACAAACGCTGGCAGCAGACAGCCGTAGTGCTGGTATTGTCACTTGTGCCACTGATTATATTCGGATTGATATCTGTGCAGCACGGTGGCTATTTTCTGCCCAACTCGGTATTGCTGAAAGCGAGCCGGCTGACAGGTGGAGGTTCACAACTGATGAGCAGTGTGCAGGAAATCCTGATTTATAAATTACTGTATGGTAATAACACAATGGTCAACATCTTTACCAACAGGTATTATCCCGAAGGCTCTTCTTCCCTGTCAGGAACAACGGTCATCCGATTACTGTTGATTATACCGGCATTGATACTGGTATTACGTGCAGATGCAGATAATGTAAACACTATCAGTAAAGTGAAACAGCTGGCCTGTATTCCGCTGATCAATACATTTCTGCATATGGCACTTGCAGCAGTTGGCTGGCTATTCCGTTATGAAGCCTATCTGGTGGCGATGGATATAGCAGTCGTGGCCATCCTGTTGTACTATTTCGTATTACAGCTGCGGAAAGTAGCCAGGAGTTATTCATTGCTTGAGAAAGCAGTAGGTGCTTTCCTTTTATTATTCCTTTGTGCGCCATTACCATTCCGGGCATTAGGTGCATTTCATAATCTGCCTGCAGCTGCGAGAAATATATATGAGCAGCAGTATCAGATGGGCCATTTTCTACAAACAAGCTATAGCAATACAGCGATCGCTGCTAACGATGTAGGTGCGGTAAGTTACTTGTCAGAAAACAGGATCCTTGATCTGTGGGGCTTAGGCAATAATGTGGTAGCAGCCGGCAAGCTGCATGGCCAGTATTCGCCGGAGTTCCTGCATCAATTCAGTGAAAAGGAAAAAGTAAAGATTGCCGTAGTCTACGATACCTGGTTTGATAGCAAGCTGTTGCAGCAATGGAAGAAAGTAGCCTCCTGGAAGATTACTGATAATGTGATCTGCGGAGGTGATGAAGTATTCTTTTATGCAGTGGACCCGGCAGAAGCCACTACACTGTATAATAAACTTGCCGCGTACAAACCTTTGCTGCCGCCAAATGTAACAGTCACTTATTATCCCATTCATCCATAATGCAAACACAGCCAAACTATATAAAGAGCCTGGATGGCGTCCGTGCCATTGCGATATTACTGGTGATGGCCTTCCACTTCGGTATTATACGTTTTGGATGGATGGGCGTGCAGCTTTTCTTTGTACTATCAGGATATCTGATCAGTACGATATTATTGAAAGAAAAAGAAAGGCCAGCATCTTTATTCCAAAGGCTGAAGAAATTCTGGATCAGGAGAAGCCTGCGTATTTTCCCGTTGTATTACATTTACCTGGCGGTGTTTGTGGTCATCTGTCTGATAACGGCTTTTCCGCCACGCTATTTCCAGGACCTCCCCTACTTATCTACATATACATTTAACCTGACAAGGATCAGCAACAGCTGGCATGAAAGTCCCGTGTATACGCATTTCTGGTCGTTGTGTGTGGAAGAGCAGTTTTATCTGTTTTTTCCTTTCATCATCTTCCTGTTATCCGGGCCTTCGCTACGGGCATTGATGATAGCAGTGTTAATTGCAGGTCCTGTGTTCCGCTGGTCCTTCGGTAATTACCTGATGCAAAGTGGCAAGGGAGATTTTGAAGTATTTGATGTGATATACTGGTTTCCGTTCAGTCATTTGGATGCTTTCTTCACCGGACTGGCCATTCCGCTACTTGGACTTAAAGATCGGATTAAACGTCCGGAATGGCTGTTTGTATCAGGAGTTGCACTTGCGTTATTTGCAGGATTGGCTAATTACTTTGCCGAGAGCCATGGTCACTCGCTGCCAACGTCAATGGGTTACAACTTCGGAGACATAAACAGCTATCAGCATGTATGGTATTATACTGTACTGAATTGCAGTGCGGCGTCGCTGCTGTTACTATTGGTGTCAGATCAGCGGAGTTTTGCAGGGAACCTGATAAAAAAAGTACTGGAGAACCGGATACTGGTGGCAATCGGAAAGGTGTCTTATGGCATGTACATTTTGCATTGGGTAATACAAACACAACTGATTGAAAGATGGGTACCTGTAAGCGAAAGCAATAAGTATTGGTTATTCCTGGTGGATATACCGGTAGTGTATGGTTTTGCGGTACTTAGCTTTTATGTTATTGAACAACGATTTATTCAACTTAAAGACAAGTTCACGACCGGCAACACACCGGTTAAGGCAAGCACATTGAGTACTAAAAACTAAATGATGAAACGATTTTTACTCTTCGCCCTGTTGATTATCCTAACGATCGCAGGAGCGCCTGGTCCTCTGGGAACATTCAGGGAGATCACTGTCCCTACCGATGATTGGCACAAAGTGCCGGCGTTGCTGCACGTTCCTCAGGGAAACGCCAAGGAAAAATATCCACTGATCATCTGTTTTCATGGCCGCAGCATAGCAGGTCATGACATCTCAAAACTTTACCGGGAAGGTATTCCCCGCCAGATCAGGGAGGGCCGTAAAATACAGGCCGTTAATAAAGACGACGGCAAGTTGTATAAGTTTATTGTACTGGCACCTTTAGCCGAAAGCTGGGGTATTAATCCTTCGCAGCTGGAATTTATCCTGAATGATGTGGTGAAGAAATATCCAGTTGATACTTCCCGCATTTATCTGACAGGCTATAGTGCAGGCGGATGGTGTACCCTGATGTCTATGACAGAAAGCAAAAGGCTTACTTCCAGGATTGCGGCAGCTGTACCTATGTCTCCGCCACCGATGTATCCTGAAAATTACAGCCGTTTTAAACTGGTAAGTGATGCAGGTCTACATGCCTGGTATTTTGCAGGCAGTGCAGAGCCCCAGTTTCTCGAAAACAGCCTGCGTTGTATAGATAGTACCAATCACTATCAAAAGGGCCTGGTAAAGCTTACAAGGCATGAAAAAGCGCATACCGGATGGCATGAGTTTTATGACCCTGCCTACAGAGACAGTACAGATAATCTGAATATTTACGAATGGATGTTACAATTTAAGCGCGTACCGGCTCCGGTACAAAGGCATAAAGGCAGTTACAGCAAGGTATCAAGATAGTAACAGGCAGACAAGTTAATATGCCGCAAGGCACACCATTACAGCAACATTAACGACAACTTCTTATTGATAAACCGCCCACAAGCAAAACCAGAAGGTGTACTTTTACAGTGCACCTTCGCTTTTTCCGGGAAGTGCTGAGGAGTAAGGCAATAAAAAAGGGCTATCTCCTGCGAGACAGCCCTTTATATTATAAGCATGACCTGATTACAGACCGAATGCTGCTTTTACTTTATCAACGTAGTCCAGTTTCTCCCAGGTAAACAGCTCAACATCTACTTTCTTCTCGTTCTTTTTACCTTTGTTGAATACTTTAGAAACTACTTTGCTTTCACGACCCATGTGACCGTAAGCGGCTGTGTCGCTATAGATAGGATTACGCAGTTTCAGGCGCTGTTCGATAGCGTAAGGACGAAGGTCAAAGATCTCTTCTACCTTTCTAGCGATCTCACCGTCAGTCATCTGAACTTTGGCGGTACCGTGCGTATCGATGAACAGACCGCAAGGTTTAGCCACACCGATAGCATAAGAAACCTGTACCAGAACTTCATCACAAAGACCGGCAGCAACCAGGTTTTTAGCGATGTGACGGGTTGCGTATGCAGCGGAACGGTCTACTTTGGAAGGATCTTTACCGGAGAATGCGCCACCGCCGTGTGCACCTTTACCACCGTAGGTATCTACGATAATTTTACGGCCGGTCAGACCGGTATCGCCGTGAGGACCACCGATAACGAATTTGCCTGTTGGATTAATATGATAGGTGATCTGATCAGTGAAGAGCGGCTGTAACTCAGGTTTCAGCTGTGCTTTAACACGTGGGATCAGGATTTTGATCATATCTTCCTTGATCTTGGCCAGCATTTTATCTTCTGTATCGAAGTCATCGTGCTGAGTAGAGATAACAATAGTATCAATACGTACAGGTTTGTTATCGTCAGAATATTCAATTGTTACCTGAGATTTCGCATCAGGGCGCAGGTAGGAGATCTCTTTATTTTCGCGGCGGATAGCAGCGAGTTCGATCAGGAGTTTATGTGCCAGATCGAGTGCCAGCGGCATATAGTTATCAGTTTCACGGGTAGCGTAACCGAACATCATACCCTGGTCGCCAGCGCCTTGTTCTTCTGGACTTTTACGTTCAACGCCCTGGTTGATATCAGGTGATTGTTCGTGGATAGCCGAGAAGATACCGCAGGAGTTAGCCTCGAACATGTACTCGCTCTTCGTATAGCCGATCTTACGGATTACCTCACGAGCAATTTCCTGCACATCCAGGTAAGCTTCAGATTTAACTTCGCCAGCCAATACCACCTGACCGGTTGTAACCAGGGTTTCACAAGCTACTTTGGAGGTAGTATCATAAGCGAGGAAATGATCAATTAATGCGTCGGATATCTGATCGGCCACTTTATCCGGATGACCTTCGGAAACGGATTCTGAGGTAAATAAGTAAGGCATAAAATAATTGAATTTCGGCTTTTAGATTAGTAATGTTTAGTACAATTTACCATTATTTTGCCTTTTGGTGGTAAGCCTAATGGTAAACCGGGCCAAAAATAGGAAAAAAGTTTGAGAATGAACTTTGTGTCAATAAAAAAAGCCTCGCTTGCTGCGAGGCTTTTTTCTGCTGGTAAGAATTATTTTCCAAGTAGTTGAGTATACAACTGCAGGTAGTCTGCCAGATCTTCGTTTTCCTTTTTGTAAGGGAGGATGATCTTGCCTTTTTCCGCTTTCAGTTCATCTACTACTTTCTTTTCTGTTTTTTCTCCTGCCAGTACAACTGCATCGGCGTATTTACCTGCGCCTCTGTTCAGTGCACTGTTGGTACCCTCTTTATACAGCTCCAGGTCTTTTTCTTTGATCTGGGTGCTGATGGTTGCTTTCTTGACAAAGCCGGCGCCGAGTTTTTCCTTGAATGAGTTAGGCTCCATAGAGTAAACTACTTTGGAATGGGCAAATACCGGTTCTTTCTTGTAGGCAGTCTTCAGATATAAAGGGATCAGTGATGTCATCCATCCGCTGCAATGAATGATGTCCGGCGGCCAGCCAAACTTCTTAACGGTCTCCAATGCACCTTTACAGAAAAATACTGCACGGGCTGCATTATCGTCATAGAACTGCTCATTTTCATCCGTAAATAACGTCTTACGTTTGAAATAGTCCTCGTTATCCAGGAAATAAACCTGTAAACGGGCATTCGGCAGAGATGCTACTTTGATAATCAATGGATAGTCGTCACCCTCAATCACAATGTTAATGCCAGACAGTCTTACCACCTCGTGTAACCGGTGCCTTCTCTCGTTGATAATGCCAAATCGGGGCATGATCACACGCACTTCCAGACCGGACTCATTGGACTTAATCGCCATTTTATTGACCATATTCGCATAATCTGTTAATTCCAGATACGGCGACATTTCCTGAGCAATAAAAAGAATTCGTTTCTTTGTGGACATCTAATGCTGATATTAATGCAGTAATTTTTAATTTGGTTTGCAAAATTACGGATTTTTAACGGAAGAAAAGACAAATTGGCACTTTTAACATCCTTTTAAGCAATAAATTATGTATCTGTTCAAGCGGAGAGACGATCTCGAAAGGCATTTATCATCAGCAAGGAAAGAAGGCAAACGTATTGGTTTTGTGCCTACTATGGGCGCATTGCATCAAGGTCACCTCTCCCTGATCGCTGCTGCAAAAGAAAATAGCGATCTGGTAGTTTGCAGCATCTTTGTCAACCCCACTCAGTTCAATGACCCGGCGGATTTTGAAAAATATCCCATTACTATAGATCAGGACGTTCAACTATTGGCTGCTGCAGGTAATGACGTACTGTTCCTGCCAACTGTGCAGGAAATGTATCCTAACGGACTCACTCCTGACATGCATTATGATTTCGGCGAACTGGAAAGTGTACTTGAAGGCGCACACCGGCCAGGCCACTTCCAGGGTGTTGGGCAGGTAGTACATAAATTACTGGGCCTGGTTAATCCAGATAAGCTCTTTATGGGACAAAAGGACTTCCAGCAATGCCTGATTATCAACCGGCTGATTAAATTGCTGGATCTCAAAGTAGAACTGGTCATCTGCCCTACCCTACGCGAAACTGACGGTCTGGCAATGAGCAGCCGCAACCTGCGTCTGAATCCGACAGAAAGACAAAATGCGCTTCACATCTCCCGGGCGCTTACTTATATAAAAGATCATATCGGGAGTTCTCCATTGAACGAGCTTTCACAAAAAGGTATGAGCCAGCTGAAAGATCACGGATTCGATGTAGACTACCTGGAAATGGTGTCTATCCTCCCTGATGGCAATATTGCATTCCCCTCAGTTACCGGTGAAGAACCGCTGTATGCAGTTGTTGCAGCCAGGGAGAACAGCAGCGGTGTAAGACTGATCGATAATATGCAGGTCAACTGAACTGTACGGTACTGATACAGTGTTGCTGCCGGAGCAGTCATCAGCAGGATGTCTGAATTGGCAGCAACGCCGTATTGTATTTTTTCCCTAATTTTGCCATACACACTAGAACAGCCCACAGGAGTGGGAACTATTTAACATGCATATTGAAGTACTGAAAAGTAAGATCCATCGCGCAGTTATTACTGAAGCAAACTTACAATACGTAGGAAGTATCACTATTGATGAAGATCTGCTGGATGCTGCCAACCTTATTGAATATGAGAAAGTACAGGTTGTGAACGTGAATAACGGAGAACGCCTGGAAACATACATTATTAAAGGCAAACGCGGTTCAGGAGTTGTTTGCATGAATGGCCCCGCTGCCCGTCTATGTGCGGTCGGCGATATCGTTATCATTATCTCTTATGCATCTATGGATTTTGAGGAGGCTAAAAAACATACTCCGATTGCCATTTTCCCGAAGGATAATAATAAATTGTAACCGCTGATCCCCCAAAATTACTATTACTATGCCCAAATTTTTGAAGTTTATCTGCTTTTTAGCCATTGGGCTAGGATTGGTTTGGCTTGTTACACACAATCTTACTGACAAAGAAAAAGATGATATTTTCAACTCGCTTGGCCGTGCCAACTACTGGCTGCTAATCCCGGTTATCATTGTCGGTATTGCCAGTCACTGGTACAGGGCCGTACGCTGGAAGCTGATCATGCAGCCACTGGGTTACAATCCTGGTACGTTGAATACATTCTTTGCGGTAATGGTTGGTTACCTGGCTAATCTGGCAGTGCCACGGCTCGGTGAAGTAACCCGTTGTGGTATCGTAGCACGGTATGAAAAGATCCCGGTGGACAAACTGGTGGGTACCATGATTGCAGAACGCGCTGTTGATATGCTGCTCCTCATCATCCTCATGGTGATTACTGTTGCTATACAGATAGATGTAATAGGCGGACTATTTCTGAATGAGATCTGGCACCCCGTTGAAAATAAACTGGGCGCTGCCGGAAGTTCACGCTCCCTGCTGCTGGCAGGTATCGTTCTTGGCATACTTCTTCTTTGCTATATCGGCTTCCGCCTCATTGCCCGCTCAGGCATAGGTATCAAACTACGTGCACTGGCACATGGTGTATGGGATGGTATCCGTTCTATCGGTAAAATGGAAAAGAAAGGGTGGTTTATATTCTATTCAGTGCTCATCTGGGTAATGTACTTTGCAATGATGTATCTGGGCTTCTATTGTATGGAGGAAACCCGTTACCTCGGACTCAAAGCAGCGCTGGCGGTATTAATCATCGGCAGTGTCGGAATGATTGTAACTCCTGGAGGTACCGGTGCTTATCAGTTCCTTGTACAACGTACACTTATGGTATACGGCGTATTAGATACCTCTGCCTATGCCTTTGGCTGGATTGTATGGTCTGCACAGACATTGCTGGTACTGATTGTCGGACTGGCCAGCCTGATCGCGCTACCCTTAATGAACCGTACGCAGGTACAGGCAGCTAAAACAGGTACCCCTGCCGATGCCCGCTAACATGATACTTATCTGACATTCTATTGTTGAAAAAGCATCTCAAGTACAGAATGTACTGAAATATACAAAAACGTCTACAAGGCGCTATTGACTACCTGGTAGTCTAAAAGAGAAGGGTGTATCACGCATTGATACACCCTTCTCTTTTATTGCTACCTTACATGCTACGGCGGAAACAACAGTTTATACATGCATAGCAGCAAAATATACCATAGATTCTCCTACCCGCCTGACAAGTCTCGCATTATTATTGCTTATCTTTAGAGAAGACATCTAAATTTAACATAAGATGTTCTTCAAAATATGTATTGTTGCGATTAGCAGTATAATCACAACCGTTAATCAGCTTATAGATGCGATTGTCCAATAGTGAGCATATAGAATTTAATTTTCAAGATCCGGCGATGGAAAAGAAAAGCAATAGCAAAAAGATAGTGCCAGCAGCCAAGAAGCCGAAAATGATCCCCAGGGACATCAGCTGGTTGGCCTTTAATGCGAGGGTGTTACAGGAAGCTTCTGATAAAAGTGTGCCCCTCCTTGAACGTATCCGCTTCCTCGGTATATTTTCCAACAATCTGGATGAGTTCTTCCGCGTACGTGTTGCAACCCTGAAAAGAATGCTGCTAGTAGGTAAATCCACCCGCATGCACCTCGAAGAAAATCCTGATGAGATCCTGGATGATATTCAGGACATGGTAATTGACCAGCAACGTGAATTTGACCGCATATGGGAAGGAATAGAAGAGGAACTGAAACAACAGAAGATCTTCATCCGTACTGAAAAACACCTGAATAAAGATCAGCAGAAATTTGTACTGAATTACTTCAACGATGAAGTACGTACCAACATCATCCCCCTGATGATCGAGAGTATTCAGCACTTCCCCTATCTCCGCGATAAATCAATTTATCTTGCCGTAGTACTGGCCAGACAAGATAACTCAGTCAGGCAGAAGTTTGCACTGATTGAGATCCCAAGCGTACTGCCCAGGTTTATTACGCTGCCCTCCAAAGAAGGTGAAGCTGATATCATATTGCTGGAAGACGTTATCCGTTTTAACCTGCCACATATTTTCACCTATTTCGGCTTTGATAAGTTCACTGCCCATATCATCAAAGTGACCCGGGACGCTGAATTGGATATTGATAATGACATTTCCACCAGTCTTATTCACCAGATCGAGAAAGGCCTTAAAGACCGACGGAAAGGGAAACCTGTACGTTTTGTATACGATAAGGACATTGATCCATTGCTGCTGGAATACCTGATGCGCAGACTGGGACTATCCGGTAAGGACAACCTCATACCAGGGGCACGTATCCATAACTTCAAGGATTTCATGGACTTCCCTCCTGCAGTATTCAGGGAAAGACCACATCCGCAACGTAAAAGCTTTATTCATCCACTGTTTGCCAATGCATCCAGTGTGATGCACGTGATACAGTTACAGGATGTCATGCTGCACTTCCCCTATCATTCATTTGATACAATCATCGACCTGCTAAGGGAAGCCGCTATAGATCCAAACGTAACCAGTATCAAGATTACTGCTTACCGCCTAGCCAGAAACTCCAAGATTGTGAATGCTCTTGTGAATGCGGTAAGAAACGGTAAACAAGTGACTGTAGCCCTCGAGCTGCGCGCGCGCTTTAATGAAGCCGACAACCTTGAATGGAAAACACGTCTGGAAGATGAGGGCGTAAAAGTATTGATTGGTATTCCTGGTCTCAAAATACATGCGAAGTTATGTGTGATCAAAAAACGCATTGGTACAAAGACAATCCAATGTGGTTTTGTCAGCACGGGTAACCTGAATGAAAAAACAGCCAGGGTGTACGGAGATCATTGTCTGCTGACAGCCAACAGAAATATCATGGCTGACATCAACCGTATTTTCAGTTACCTGGAGAACTCCAAACATGATATTAAACTTTTGCAGGCCTGCAATACGCTTCCTGTGAGTCCATATAGCATGCGCCCGTTCTTCCTTCGGATGATCGACAAAGAGATCAAGAATGCCAAACATAAAAAAGGAGGTTCAATGATTATCAAAATGAACTCCCTCTCCGATCCTGAAATGATCGGTAAACTTTATGAAGCAGCTAAAGAAGGTGTGGATGTAAAAATGATTATCCGAGGTATCTGTTGTGCCTACACGGAGAATAAAAAGTGGAAGAAGGATATCACAGCCATCAGCATTGTAGATGAATACCTGGAGCACGCACGCGTATTCGCTTTTGGTAAAGATGCCCAGGAGAAGGTATACATTGCTTCCTGCGACTGGATGCTGCGTAACCTCGATCATCGGGTTGAAGTAGCTATCCCGATCTTTGACCCGGCCATTCAGCAGGAGCTCAAAGATATACTTACGATTCAACTCAGTGGGAATGTGAAGGCACGTGTGCTGGATAATGAACAAAAGAATGAGTATAAGCGCGATAACAGCGGGAAGAAGATCAGATCTCAGATAGAAATATTTAAGTATCTCCACGAAAAACAATATAGTTAAGGTATAAGAAGGGAGGAACCAGTACTGATACTTGATAGATATCAGTTCTAATTCCTCCCTCCTTATTCATAATTCCTCATTCCATTTGCTATCTTTGCCCCCATGAAGCTAGCTGCCATCGATATAGGGTCCAACGCTGCCAGGTTGCTCATCTCAGAAGCATCTCCCAACAGTCAGGGCCGTATGGATTTTACCAAAGTAAACCTTGTCAGAGTTCCCTTACGTCTGGGACTTGACGTATTCAGCGAAGGAGCTATCTCCGAAAAAAGAGCCACGCACCTGCTAAATACTATTAAAGCCTACAAACTTTTACTGGAAGTATATGAAGTGAAACACCTGAAGGCATGCGCTACTTCTGCCATGCGTGATGCTTCCAATGCGGCTGAAATATTACAGACCGTCAAACAGGAAACAGGTATTGATATTAAAGTAATATCCGGTCAGGAAGAAGCCTCTTTTCTGTATGACAGTCATATCGCAGAGAACCTGGACAAAAACCGCTCTTATATGTATATTGATGTCGGAGGCGGCAGTACAGAAGTCACCATCTTCAGCAATAACAGTCTGCGACATAAAGAGTCTTTCAACATTGGTACCATCAGGCTGTTGCAACAGCAGGTAAATGATGATCAGTGGCAGTACATGAAAGACACTATCAAATCGAGTATCAAAGGTCTTGGTACAATTACCGCCATTGGTTCCGGTGGAAATATTAACAAAGTATTTTCTTTATCCAAACGCAAGGAAGGCAAGCCGCTGACGCTGGATGTGCTGAAAGATTATTATAAAGAGTTCAACGGGTTCACTGTAGAAGAGAGGATTCACCTTTACAATCTAAGGGAAGACCGTGCAGATGTAATTGTACCTGCCCTTCAGATATACATAAATATTATGCGTTGGGCAGATGCGGAAGAGATCTACGTACCTAAGATTGGTCTTGCAGATGGCCTGATTCAGTCGTTGTATGCTGAGGTCAGCAGGTAATTGCCAAATAATGGTTACCTTAACGCCCATTTTTCTAATCAATAATCTGTCTTTCAGATGTCAACGCACAAAGAAGTTAAAAGGATCACTACGCACATATTACAGAGAATGAAGGACAATGGAGAGAAGATCTCCATGCTCACTGCTTATGACTACTCTATGGCCCGCATTTTTGACGACGCTGGTATGGATATCCTGTTAGTAGGCGATTCAGCTGCCAATGTAATGGCGGGTTACGAAACCACCCTGCCAATTACACTGGATCATATGATATACCATGCAGCATCTGTTGTAAGGGCTATCAAACGTAGTTTTGTGGTGGTAGATCTCCCCTTCGGTTCCTACCAGGGTAATTCTAAGGAGGCACTGGCCTCTACCGTGCGCATTATGAAAGAAACCAGCGCCCACGGTATAAAGATCGAAGGCGGTGAGGAAATTATTGAATCAGTAAAGCGTATCATTTCTGCTGGTGTGCCGGTAATGGGGCACCTCGGACTAACTCCGCAATCTATCAATAAATTCGGAACGTATACTGTGAGGGCAACAGAAGATGCAGAAGCTCAAAAGCTCCTGAACGACGCTCGCCTGTTACAGGATGCAGGGTGTTTTGCCCTGGTACTGGAAAAGATCCCTGCCATGCTAGCTAAGCAGGTAGCTGAAAGCCTGACTATTCCTGTTATTGGTATCGGCGCAGGTAAATACGTCGATGGCCAGGTATTAGTGATGCATGATATGTTAGGTATCAATAAGGATTTTAAACCCCGCTTCCTGCGCCGCTATCTCAATTTATATGACGAAATTTACAAAGCGTCACAGCAATATATCCACGACGTGAAAGCGAAAGACTTTCCGAACGACAACGAACAATACTAAAATCGTTTTATGTTAGACTATGTGCTAAGCGGTCTGATGCAACGCTATCAGGAAAGGGTTCCTGATGTTGCGGGCATTATTGCCGCCATGATCACTGAGAATCTGATCCAGGTTCCCGAAGACATTGAGAATGACCATATTGCCTTCCGAACCATCGGGGTTCCTGAACTTGGGATACAGTCGCTAGAGAAAATATTCCTCCATTACGGTTATACCAGACGTGATGCCTATCAGTTTCCTGCCAAAAAGCTGGATGCTTACTGGTACGCACCGCCGGCTCCCAACTATCCGCGTATATTCATCAGCGAACTGCGGGTAAAGGACCTGAGTGCTGAAGCGCAGAAGATCATTGCCAGCTATACCAAAGAAGTGCTGGTAGACCCTGTCAGCAACCTGGATCTGAATGATGGTCCTGCAGTTGACACCTTCCTGCACAGCGCACTCTGGCGCACACCTACGTGGGAAGATTACGAGGCGCTGGCAGCAGAAAGTGAATACGCCGCCTGGGTGATCTACAACAGGTACTACCTGAACCACTTTACTATCAGTTTACAAAACCTGCCGGCTAGTTATAATACAGTTGCGGATTTCAATACATTCCTTGAAAACGCTGGTTTCATACTTAATGACTCTGGTGGAAAAATTAAGGAAAGTCCGGATCACCTCCTGCTGCAAAGCAGCACGGTTGCCAAAATGATCCCTGCTACCTTTGCCGGCAACGACGTACATAAAATAGCAGGTTCCTATGTCGAGTTTGCAGAACGAAGGGTATTGCCACAGTTTGCAGACATGCCGGCTGATCAGATCACCCGCGAGCACCGCCGGGAAGGATTTGAAGCCGGTAATGCAGACCGCATCTTTGAAAGCACCTATAGCTCTCAGACCAGTAAGTAACTTAGATAAGGCCGGCTACAGACATGTCCGGCCTTATTATTTATACTTCATATGTGACTCATTATCAATAGCTCTCGCTAATTGAATATACATCAAAACAAAACATTCATGATCAACGATATTCTTCAACAACTACATATTACCGCTGCTAACAGCGGCGTCAGCACCGGCACAATCTGGCTGGATGCAAAAGGTCCGGTTATCCAGGCTTCATCTCCTGTAGACGGTCAGGATATTGCGACTGTTACTGCCGCAACCCGGGCTGATTATGACCAGGTGATAGAAACTGCACAGGCGGCATTTAAGGAATGGCGTTTATGGCCTGCTCCACGCCGGGGCGAGGTAGTACGTCAGATTGGCGAAGCGCTTCGTACCAATAAGGAAGCCCTGGGTAAACTGGTTTCCTATGAAATGGGCAAAAGTCTGCAGGAAGGATATGGAGAAGTGCAGGAAATGATCGACATCTGTGACTTTGCCGTAGGGCTCTCCCGTCAGTTACATGGCCTGACCATGCATTCTGAACGTCCGGGACACAGGATGTACGAACAATGGCATCCGCTGGGCATTACCGGTATTATTTCCGCCTTTAACTTCCCTGTTGCTGTATGGAGCTGGAACGCGATGCTTGCCTGGATATGCGGCGACGTATGCGTATGGAAGCCTTCTGAAAAGACGCCTTTATCAGCAATTGCCTGTCAGCAGATTATACAAGATGTGCTGCGATCTAATAAGGTACCTGAAGGAGTTTGCTGCCTGGTAACTGGCGGTCGTGAAACAGGGGAATGGATGGCTGCGGATACCCGTGTGCCATTAGTGTCAGCTACCGGTTCCACCCGCATGGGTAAAGCGGTAAGCAGTGTAGTTGGCGCACGTCTGGGACGCGCGTTGCTGGAACTCGGCGGTAACAACGCCATTATCATTACCGCAGATGCAGACCTGGATATGGCCCTGATTGGTTGTGTGTTCGGAGCTGTGGGTACAGCCGGACAGCGTTGTACCAGTACCCGCCGCCTGATCATACATGAAAGCGTTTATGCATCCTTCACACAGAAGCTTGTAAAAGCTTACCAGCAACTACGCATTGGCAATCCGCTGGATGAAAATAACCATGTTGGTCCGCTGATAGACAAGGACGCGGTAAATCTTTATTTGGATTCCATTGAAAAGATTAAGGCACAGGGAGGCAGCTTCCTGGTGGAAGGCGGTGTCTTGTCAGGAGATGCTTATGCTTCCGGCTGCTATGTTAAGCCATGTATTGCTGCTGTGGAAAACACTTATGCGATCGTACAGCACGAAACATTTGCCCCTATTCTGTACGTGATGAAATACAATAATCTGGATGAGGCTATTGCGATGCAGAATGATGTACCACAAGGACTATCTTCCGCTATTATGACCCTTAACCTCCGTGAGGCAGAACTGTTCCTATCTCAGGCGGGTTCCGATTGTGGCATTGCAAATGTCAATATTGGCACTTCCGGTGCAGAGATCGGTGGGGCTTTTGGTGGTGAGAAAGAGACCGGCGGCGGTAGAGAGAGCGGGTCGGATGCCTGGAAGTCGTATATGCGCCGTCAGACCAACACAATTAACTATTCAACAAGCCTGCCGTTGGCACAAGGGATTAAGTTCGACCTGGCCTAGAAAGATAGCATAGACATTCCCGGTTTAAGTACCGGAGTCAGTAATATTTAAGGGGCGCTTCATTACCGGAGCGTCCTTTTTCTATATTGCTGAAATGGCTCTGACTGGCGTAATACATTACATTTCAGGCAGGAACTGTCAAGATAGCCGAAATATATGAGAACAAATAGTTAGGTGAGCTACACAATATATTTATCCTGCGTCCGTTTAATAGCGGAACTTGAAAAACATTACTCGATATACCTGCAGGAAATTGTTTACAGTCAGTTGTGAGTGACGATTGTCCTATAAAATAATAGCGAGGTTAGAGAACCTCGCTTTTTCGTTAAACGGAAACCATGCTTATGAGAAAAGTTTACTAATAACTTAGAAAGTTATCAAGTACTTTTCCAGCTCTAAATATTACACTTTTTTCCGGAAATTCATATTCTACTTTTGTGGTATTCACAAATTTTTTTTGACAAGCGGTAGCTATTTCTGGCAATGTCAATACGGTAGCCACTTTCATTGTGTCTGTTAACTTACTTCCCTTTGAAAAAAGTTATATCTGAATATTTATAAATATTAAGTTGATAGCAGACTGGCAGAAATAGGCACCGAAACATATCTATTCCCTGTCATAATATGCTATGTACGATTATCCGGTTAATGAGCTATTGGCACATTGTTTCCCGCGTTCATCATTTTAAGAAAACCGATTCCCTCACATTTTGCATACCTTTAACCTAATTTGGTTTTTGATTTGTAAAGTTTATTGAGAAAAAACAGACTGAATGAAATTTAACAGAGCTATGGCAGTCATGGCTGGAAGTTTTGTGTTGATGGCTGCTCTTACCGCTAACCCTACGTACGCCCAAACCACAGCAATTCCCAGAAACTGGCACTTACTGAACTACACACAGGATAGTGTATACGGTACCGGCGTAGAGAAGGCCTACAATGAGTTATTGAAAGGCAAGAAAAGTACCCCTGTACTGGTAGCTGTGATCGATTCAGGTATTGATACCCTGCACGAAGACCTGAAACCTATTCTATGGGTAAATCCTAAAGAAATTCCAGGTAATGGCATAGATGACGACAAAAATGGCTACGTGGATGATATCCATGGATGGAACTTCCTGGGTGGTAAAGACGGCCGCAGTGTAAGGGAAGATTCCGACGAAGCTACCCGCGAATATTACCGCTATAAAAGCCTGTATGTCAATCCAGATTCTGCGCTTGACAAACAGTCAAAAGAATACCGATACTGGCAGAAGCTGCAGGGTAAAGTGGCAAAGCCTTCTCCTAACGAGAGCAAGGTGAACTACAAGACCATGCTGAAACTTCAGGAAAGCCTGCGCAAATGCGAACAGCTGCTGACCGGCTACCTCAAACAGAACGATTTTACCGCTGCAAAGCTGGACAGTATCCAGACGGCAGATCAGGATGTGATGGTAGCAAAGAAATTCATGCAGCGCATCTTTGAGAACACCGGTGAAGAAAATCTAAGCTACTCGGAACTGAAGTCTGAATTCGAAGCCTACCTGGACGACCTGAAGAAGAAAGCCGAAGCAGCCGAAAGCGAAGGTCCGCTGGACAAACGTGCAGAGATCATCGGTGATAATGTTAATGACATCAACGATAAATACTACGGTAACAATGACGTGATGGGCGAATTTGGCTTTCATGGTACACACGTTTCCGGTATTATTGCAGCAGTAAGGGGCAACGGTGTGGGCATGGATGGTATTAACGATAATGTGCGTATCATGATGGTAAAAGCGGTTCCTGATGGAGATGAGCGTGACAAAGACGTGGCGCTGGCTATCCGGTATGCAGTGGACAATGGCGCACGTGTAGTTAACATGAGCTTTGGTAAAGGCTTTTCTCCTCATAAAGATTGGGTAGACGACGCGGTGAAATATGCCGAAGAAAAAGGCGTATTACTCGTACATGCCGCAGGCAACGACGGTAATGACAACGACGTAGTAGATAACTTCCCTAATCCGGATTACGCTAATGGCTCCGGAAGGGCGAATAACTATATAACAGTAGGTGCGAGCAGCAATGGCAGAACCGGTGGCAAAGTAGCCAGCTTCTCCAATTATGGTAAGAAAAACGTAGACATCTTCGCACCAGGGGTTCAGATCTACTCTACCGTTCCTGGCGGTAATAAGTATGGTAATGCGAGTGGTACCAGTATGGCGGCTCCGGTAGTTGCCGGCGTAGCGGCCCTTGTACTGGCCTATCATCCTGAACTGACTGCTGAACAGTTAAAGTTTATACTGATGAAGTCAGCCAGCCAATTACCGGACGGTGTGACAGAAGTAAATAAACCAGGCGCAGGCGACACCAAGATACCATTTGCTGATCTGTCGATTTCCGGCGGACTAGTTAATGCTTATGAGGCATTGAAACTTGCAGACAGCATGGATACACAGAAAGGTGTAAAGCAGAAGAAGAAAAAGAAAGCAAAGATGGAGGCCGTTAAAAAAGGCTGATCATCATTCAGATAAAAAGAAAGGCTACTTCGGATTGAAGTAGCCTTTCTTTTTTGCCGGTAGCATATTATTTAACCAATCGCCAGTTAAACGGATACTTATAAAAGATACCGTTATGGACTTTGGAGGCTGCAATTGCTGAGAAGATGATATTAATCAGATATACTACACCGCGTGTGCCGTGGAAGTCAGAGATATTATTAAAGCCCCAATAGTGATCAAAGCCTGGCCTGCCCCAGCTCCACTCCCAGTGGTTAAGCATACCGATCAGGTTTAGTCCGACGTTGATGATACTAAGTGTGATCTGGAAATTCAATGCCTCCTTACCGGTAGCATTCAGAAATTCAGTTTCATTGCGTTTAATGAGCCACAGCACTAGTGCGGCAATGATGTTGCCTGCCGGTGGGATAAATATCATACCTCCGATACCGGCCAGGTGCATCGCGAGCGCCCAGTTTCTTTCTTCTTGTTTTTGCATACGGGTATAAGATTCGGGTTATGTCTACAGGGTTGCCTGCTGGTTGATAAGCACACAAAGATGTGTAAAAGCAAAAACTACAAACCTGTAAGCCGGATTCTGTTCTCCATAAAGGAGATGCTATCATTTATCTTCGATGCCGTTCACACGACACCTGTATCTGCCTACCCTCGGTCATCGGACGAGTAGCCCTAAGCGACCGTATACATGGCATTTCAACACGCAAGGTTTACCCTCCCAATATGTTACCATACCAGAACGTGGGCTCTTACCCCACATTTTCACCCTTACCTGTTACTGCTTGCGCAATAGACAGGCGGTAATTTTCTGTGGCACTGTCTGTACCGCTCTTCTCTCTTTTAACGGAGAAAAAAGCAGCCCCACCCGTTAGGTGGTGCGTTACTCTATGTTGTCCGGACTTTCCTCATCCAGCCGAAGCTGGAAGCGATAGCACGGTTTGTAGTTTCTGCAAATGTAATAGAAAACCTGGCATATGACTTAGTACCGGAAAAATATCTCGGTAGCGCCATAGCCATAGCGTGGGTGATATTCGTTCACGAACCGCTCTACCCCAGCTGTGTCTCGCAGTATAGCATGAATTTCGTCTTTGAGTTTACCTTTTCCAACGCCATGAATTACAATCATACTATGCTGATGATGTACCATGGCAAGCTCCAGGTAGTGTACAAATTCGTTTAGCTGAATAGCCAGTATCTCAATATTCTTCAATCCTTTCCACTCCTTAACCAGCTGCTCAATATGCAGATCCAGTTCATACTTGGGCTGCTGCGGTGGCTCTGGTATAGCAGGCGTAGCCGCTGCAGTCGTACCTGCCGCCATGGATCCAACGCTGGATGGGTCAAAATAAGGCTTATCGTTCTTGCTCTTCTCAGGGTATTTCTCAAATAACACCTGGGTCAGCGTTGCGTCTCTGCGGGCCTGTAACTCAGACAGCTGCAGGAACAACTGCTTGGCCTTGGGCTTCCAGGTCTTCGGGAAAGAAGACGCCAGTTTATCATTCTTTTCCTTTGGAAAGAATACAAATTCAAGCCGCGGACTATCATTCAGCGACTCAAATAGCAGGTCTGATAAGTAGAAATTACTGAAGGGCTGGATCTCATTGCGGATTTCGAGCTCCATACTATTGCGCAGCCATACCTGGAAGTTAAAGCGGTAAGCTTCGCTCGTTTCATTCAGCAAGTGAAATTTCAGCGACTGTACATGCTCTTCATAGGCATCCAACCGGAAGATCGGCAGAATGGAGAGAAACATACCCCGGCTCATCCGGATATTGTCTTCATACTTCTTCTTTTCCGGCTTAATATCATATCCTTCAAGGCGCTGTTTTGGCGGAGGAGGCTTAGGGCTCGTAAAGCGATGGAAATAGGGAAAATCGATCTGATCAAGGTAGACAGGAAAGGTCACTTTGCCCACTTCTACCATTACCATATCGGCATTGATAATGTCTACAACGGTCCCCTCTTCCTTAGAATGCAGGAGCAATATCTTATCGCCAATCTCAAACTTCATATTTGCAATAACCGCCTTTTAGGGAGCTGCTGTAAGAAAGCAGTCCGCATTGCGGAGAGCAAAAATAAGAAAAGACAATCAGGAATCAGGAATTAGGGATCAGGAAATGGTAGGCACAACCTGCGAATAACGGTATATGGAGGAGACAACTGGCAATAACAAGTGTAGTAACTACTGATAATCATATGATTATAAGCAATCACGTACTAACCGCCTGCTGCGCGGTATTGCCTTATCCTTGCGGTAAAGACAGCTAATATGTGCATATCACAGCCTGACAAGGGTGTTCTCTCCCTGTCACAGGTGCATCTACGCATGCCTGATCCCAGATGCTAAAAAGCTGATACATCTCACGCCGGATGCCGACGCATGTATTCATCAAAAGAAATGGGGCCGCTGCCTTCCACCAGGAAGAATACCAGTAACAGCAGAACAAGGATAGAAAGGCCGGCTCCTCCATGTACATTAAATAACCCCGTAGAGGTCTGTACAAAGATAATCGCGCCTAGTAAGATTGGAATGTTGGCCAGAATAGCCACACGTGTAAGTAAACCGAAAATGATAAGGACTCCGCCAGCCAGATGAGCAAAGACAATGTAGTGAGCAAGCCAGAAGGACATAACTGTGAGCACCGGACTTTCGCTGATCACAGACTTAAGTACATCAATATTTTGTATGAAAACCACCCCTTTGTAGAATAAAAAAACACCGAGGAGTACGCGTATTGCATCCAACCAACGTGGATGATGCGTCTCGCCCCAACGGTCTATTCGTTGTAGCAGATTCATAAAACATGATTTTAAGATCAAAGAGCTAACCGAATATACGAATTATAGTTGACTAAATCAATAGTCAATTTGACGGCAGCAACTAATCTCCTAAAATACTGATATTCTTATGCTTGTGCCAGCTTACTCTTTCTGTAGCCGTAACCGAAGTAGATCACCAGACCGATCAGCAGCCAGATAGAGAATACCACCCAGTTTCTAAAACCAATCTCCGTCATCAGATAGAAGCAACTCAACAGACCCAATACAGGAATTAATGAAAGTTTGTGCAGGAAGGACAGCACTGTGAATACCACTGCTGCTATCACAAAGAAAAAGAAGGGTATATTATGTTTCCACACTTCCCAGCCGCCATCAAAGGAAAAACGCTGCGGAAGCTCGTTGCGGAACAGGTAAGCAAAAACGATTACGATAACAGGTACTATAAACTGCCCGTTGATATACGGTAGTCTGAAACGTTTTGAGTTAGGATCTTTCTCCTGTTTAGGCAGTAACAATACACCACCGCATACCAGGATAAAGGCGAACAGTGTACCGATACTAGTCAGGTCAGTAACGACGGTCAGGTTCAGAAACAGGGCCGGAACACCTACCAAAAAGCCGGTAATGATAGTGGCGAATGAAGGGGTTTTGAACCTGGGGTGGATGATACTGAAACGCTTAGGTAACAGACCATCACGGCTCATACTCATCCAGATACGGGGCTGACCAATCTGGAAGACCAGGAGCACACTGGTAGTGGCGATAACTGCACTCACAGATATCAGGAAACTGACTTTAGGAAGGTTCACAGCATTGAATACAAAGGCCAGCGGATCTTCGACTTTCAACTCAGCATATGACACCATACCTGTCAGTACAAATGCAATAAGTATATATAATACCGTACAGATAACCAGCGAATAGATCATTCCTTTGGGCAGGTCGCGCTGTGGGTTTGCACACTCCTCGGCAGTAGTACTGATCGCGTCAAAACCTATATACGCAAAGAACACGGCGGATACTCCTTTCAGTACACCGGAAAAGCCATTGGGCATAAACGGTGTCCAGTTGTCTGTATTCACGAAGAACGCACCTACAATGATAACAAATAAGATCACCAGTATCTTGAGGCCTACCATGAAGTTGGCACTACGCTTACTTTCTTTAATACCTACATAGGCCAGGTAGGTTACCAGCACCACAATGATAAATGCCGGCAGATTCAATATCACCGGAATACCAAAGATATGCGGAGCTACTGCATATAACTCGGGCGACGCACTGTCATAGTTGCTGGCCAGCCATTCAGGGAATGACAAATCCAGTCCTATACCTTTGCCGACGCCTGCCAGCAGATTATTAAAATAGCCACTCCAGGAGATAGCTACCGCGATATTACCAATAGCATACTCTAATATCAGCGACCACCCGATGATCCAGGCGGCTAATTCACCAAACGTAACGTAGGAATAAGTATATGCACTGCCGGATACCGGTACGCGTGAAGCAAATTCTGCATAACAGAGTGCCGAAAAGCCACACGTAATAGCTGTAATAATAAATAATAAGGAAACACCCGGACCTCCATGAAACGAGGCCTCACCGATTGTAGAAAAGATACCTGCGCCAATTACAGCAGCAATACCCAGTGCAGTCAGATCCCGCACTTTTAATACCTTATTTAGTTCACCTCCATGCGCATCCGTTAAACCATCTTGAGCATCTTTGAGTATACTGATAATAGATTTCTTACGAAAAAGCGATTTGGACATCAGGTAATTAGGTTCAGGTTTAGCGTAAACTTATGCGATGCGCGAATATATGTAAAATTAATCAGGAATTAAGAATCGGGAAGGAAGAATGCTGTTAAACACACCTGGCCAAACCGGCAGGCATTACTACCTCATTCCTGCTTCCCGACTCCTGTTTCCTTACAAGCTATTTTTCTCTTTTCAATAAGAAACCCGCTAGTTCGATCAGTGGTTCCTTCCGCTTTGACAGCACGGCAATATTCTCCAGATGCTCAAATGCCAGTTGCTGAAACCGCTCTTTCTCTTTCTCTGCCCAGGCGTCCACTTTACAGTCATGGAACAGTTCCAGTACCTGCCCCACCTTATCGTCCGGGCTACTGGCCAAGAGTTCTTTCAGCTTCTTATGCTGGGTGGTATTACACAGTTCCAGCGCTTTGAGTAGCAGGAAGGTCTTTTTATTTACAAGGATATCACCGCCTTGCTGCTTACCAAACTTCTCAGGATCTCCGAAGGCATCCAGGTAGTCGTCCTGGATCTGAAACGCAATACCGATGTTCTTCCCAAACTCATAGAGATGCTGCTGGTTGTAATCGCTGCCCCCTCCGATAATAGCGCCCATCTGCAGACTGGCAGCCAGTAACACAGAGGTTTTTAATGCGATCATATTTACATAGTCATCATACTTCACCTGCTCAGGCTCCATCTCCTCAAAGTCCATATCCATCTGCTGCCCTTCACATACTTCTATTGCGGCTTTATTGAAAGCGGTGATCAGTTTCTGCTTGTAGTGCGGCTGTACCTTATTCAGGTACTCATACACTTTAATCAGCATCACATCTCCTGCCAATATAGCGGCGGTGTCTCCGTATAAGGTATGAACAGTAGGCTGATTGCGGCGTAATGGCGCTTTGTCCATAAGATCGTCATGCACCAATGTGAAGTTGTGAAACAATTCAATGGCAGTACCTACATGAAAAGCGTCCTGATGGATCTCATCAAACAGTTCATTCCCCATAATAGACAATACAGGCCTGATTCGCTTCCCGCCGATACTTAATATATGGCTGGCCGCTGCATACAGCTTCTTGGGCTGCTCCGGGAAATGCTCCTTACTGAAATGTTCTCCAAACTGAATGGTTAGTTCTTGAAATGAATGCATGGTGTGATATCTACTAAATAATCAATCAGGAACCAGGAATGTGGAACCGGGAACTGGTTAGCCTGACCTTTTGCTGTACATGCTAAACCAATTCCCGGCCTCATATACCTAATGCCTTTTTATTGTTTTTTCTTTGATGGACTTCCCTCTTTCTTTTGCGGCTTTTTCTTTGCACCGCCTTCTTTCTTCGTACCTGACTCTTTTCTGGCACCAGACTCTCTTCTCGCCCCGGCTTCTTTCTTTCCGCCTGCATTCTTTTTAGCGCCGGACTCTTTCCGTGAACCAGTACTACGCCCTGCTCCCTCTTTCTTTCTACCCTTTTCCTTCGACGTTTTCCTGTCGTCTCTGACTCTGCGGGAAGATGCGGTTGCAGGAAATGCTTCCGGCAGACTACCTTCCGGCTCTACCAGGTCATAGTCCAGCTGGCGTTTCACCAGGTTGGCGGCTACTACCTGTATACGTACTTTATCTCCAATACGGATCTTTCTGCCGGTAAACAGGCCGGTGAGTGCATATTCCTGCTCATCGTACTGGAACTCGTCTTTGGTACTCATACTCTGCAGACTTACCAGTCCTTCGCACTTCGTATCCACTGTTTCTACCCAGAAGCCAAAGTGAGCTACGCCGCTTACTACACCGTCAAACTCCTCTCCGATGTATTGCTGCATATATTCCACCTGCTTGTACTTGTTGGCCGCACGTTCTGCCTCCATTGCTTTGCGCTCCATTTCTGAGGAGTGCTTACATTTTTTCTCCATCTGCTTGTCAGGATGGATGGTATGTGTAAGGCATTGCTGCAACACACGATGTACCAGTACATCCGGATAACGGCGGATGGGGGAGGTAAAATGGCAATAGTGGTCAAAGCCTAATCCATAGTGACCAATATCATCCGTCGTATAGGCAGCTTTTGCCATGGTACGGATACCCAACGTCTCCAGAACGTGCTGCTCCGGCTTACCATGAGCCAGTCGCAGCATCTCATTGAAGGAACGGGCCAGTTTGTCCGGATTATCTATTTCCAGCTTATGGCCGAATTTACGGGCAAAGCCAGAGAATACTCTTAGTTTTTCCTCATCCGGCGTATCGTGCACGCGGTAAGGGAAAGGTACCTGCTGGTTAGTACCAATACGGATATTGAATACGTATTCAGCGACGGTTCTGTTAGCCAGCAACATCAGTTCCTCTATCAGCTGGTGGGCTTCCTTGCTTTCCTTGATCAGAATGCCTACAGGCTTTGCGTTTTCGTCCAGCTGGAAACGTACTTCCTGGGAGGAGAAATTGATTGCGCCATTCTCAAAACGCTGCTTACGCAGTGTCTGGGCAATTGTATTCAGCAACAGGACCTCATCTTTATGGGGGCCTTCTGCACCTTCAATAATCTCCTGCACATCTTCATAAGTGAAGCGGTGATCGGAGTGAATAGCAGTGCGACCCAGCCAATGTTCTTTCACCTCTCCTTTGTCATTCATTTTGAAAACGGCTGAAAAAGTCAGCTTGTCTTCATGCGGACGCAGGGAACAAAGCTCGTTGGAGATCTTTTCGGGCAGCATCGGCAATACACGGTCTGGCAGGTAAACAGAGGTAGCGCGCTTGTCAGCCTCTTTATCCAACGCAGTATCCGGCAGTACATAGTGACTAACGTCAGCAATGTGCACACCTACTTCATACCAGTTACCCCGTAGTTTACGGATAGAAATGGCGTCGTCGAAGTCTTTAGCATCCACCGGGTCGATAGTGAAGGTGAGGGTCTTACGAAAGTCCTTCCGCTTCTTCAACTCGGCAGCATCTATATTCTCAGCGATATTATTCAGTTCTTCCAGCACTTCTTCAGGGAAACTGAGCGGGAAACCACTTTCGATCAGGATCTCTTTCATAGCGAGATCGTTGGTATCGGTAGCATCCAGCAGCTCTATCACCTCTCCCACAGGTTTGCGGGTCTTTTCTCCCCAGGTCACGACCCGTACAACAGCCCTGTCACCGTCCTTTGCATCTTTCAGCGCATTGGCGGGTATATATATGTCAGGCAGGAACAGTCCTTTTTCCGGCAGCAGGAAAGCAAATCCTTTGTTGACCTGCAGGGTACCGGTAAATTCGACCTTCTTGCGTTTAACGATATCCGTTATCACGCCTTCCATACGACCTTCGTTCCTGCCTTGTTTGATCACATCAACAAGTACTTCATCGCCATCGAGGGCGGTATTCAGGTTCTTCTGGCGGACCATTATGTCCTTCTCCTGCCCTTCGATAATTACAAAGGACATCCCGGAGCGGGTTATCTGGACAGTGCCGCTGAAGGATTTCTTCAGACTACTGTGTTTTTGAGGTTTTTTCTTTTTTGTCATTCTCGTAACGTTTAATCATGGTTACTTCCAAACTGATCCACGTAGGTAAAAATATAATTATTAAATGATTCTCCTTCCCCGAAGAGGAAAGATATTTCCACTGGCATAACGGCTATGGGCAAGTCCATAGGACGCAGCTGTTCTTCCAGCAGTTGTAGCCGCACTGCGTCTTTTTCCGTTGTAACTACCAGTTTATTATTGCCCGGCAGGTTTTCCAGCTCTCTCTTTATCTTTTCCAGATCAGGAACGGAATAGTAGTAGTGATCCGGGAAAGAGAGCAGGAAAACATTTTTATAGCTGGCTTTTAACTGTTGCAAAAGTGGTTCCGGTCTTGCTATACCACAAACGAGTAGTATAGTCGTATCTGCCGGAGCGTCTACAGCAGTACCGCTGAACATGTCATACAGGGCGCCATAGGTCAGAGAAGTAAAATACAGTTGCTGATGCGGCAGAGGAGCAATCTCCTGCCGGATGGCGGCTTTCTCAGTGTCAGACAGTTGCGGCGGACATTTAGATACGATGATACAATTGGCCCTTTCAAATCCTTTGCGGCCTTCGCGCAGGCGACCGAAAGGCACCACATGGTCTTTTGTGAAACGGCGGTTGTAATCGGTAATGAGGATATTTTGCCCCGGTTTTACAGAGCGGTGCTGAAAAGCATCGTCAAGCAATATTACCTGAGTTTCAGGACGTTCGCCCAGTAACTGTGGGATAGCCAGCATGCGTTCCTCTCCTACGCAAACAGCTATCTCAGGAAATTTGCGATGAAACTGCATGGGTTCATCGCCCAGTTGTGCGGCGGTACTGGTTGCATCAGCCAGTAAATACCCGGTAGTACGGCGGTTATATCCCCGGCTGAGTGTGGCTACCTGCCGGGAGTCTTTTAACAGCCTGATCAGGTATTCCACGTGAGGCGTCTTACCCGTTCCTCCTACAGAGAGGTTACCAACCGCGATCACCGGCAGGTCAAACTCTACCGCCGTCAGCATATTGCTGTCGTACAGACGGTTACGGCCCCACATTACCAGGCCATACAGCAGTGAGAAAGGATATAATAAGACTTTCAGGTGTTTCAGCATCTTAGCTCTTTTTGAAATAGTAAATAGTTTGCGGCGTTACCACTATATCCAGTGGTACGTCGTGGTTGTCGGCATCGGCAATCGCTTCCACAGGATCAAATAGTGATAATCCGACAGTTGTTACAGTTGGCGCACATTGCTTGAGGAAACGGTCATACATCCCTTTTCCGTATCCCACACGCTGACCTTTTTTATCAAATGCCAACATTGGTACGAAAACAAGGTCCATTTCAGCAGGCAACACCAGGTTGCCTCCGGAGGGTTCGGGAATCCCATAGGCGTTTTTTACAAGCACCGTATCGGGTGTCCACAGGAAGTGCTCCATCGTGGCATTACGCATATCTGATCTGGACAAGGCCCACTGCAATGCAGGATAGGCACCCCTGGCCCAGTCAACCAGTGCGTGTGTGTCTGCCTCTTTCTTGTCTGTGATGGGAAGAAAAATGTGTGCCATTCTAAACGAGCTGTAATCCAACAGCTGACATTGTCCCAGTAACTCCCTGTTAAGGGTGGCAATCACATCGTCCGGAAGGTTTAAACGTTTTTCCAGGTATGCCTTTCGTATATCCTTTTTTGTTAACAAGTGGATCAGAATTATCCCAAATATAGCTTTTCTGCCTGTTCCTTCACAAATGTCCTATCCAACAGCGCTGTATGAGGTATTCTTCCCAACAACGGATAACCGCTCCATGCAACTACCTCGTCCTCATTGCTATGGTGCGCTCCGCTAAAAATCCACCCTAGTACGGGTATACCGCGCTGCTGCAATACCTGGGCTGTTAACAGCGCGTGGTTGATACTTCCCAGGTAATTCTGGCCCACGATAATGACACTGGCGTCCAGTTGCGTTATGAAGTCGATAGTAAAGATCTGCGATGTCAACGGTACCATTAACCCACCTGCGCCTTCGATCACTAAAGGGCGACCTGCCGGCTGCAGACTATCCACCTGGTTAACCACGTGGCGTACGTCTATCTCCACATTTTCCAGCCTAGCTGCCAGGTGTGGCGACGCCGGTGCTTGGAGCCGGTAAGCCTCCGGATGGCATACGGATACAGGATTAGATATCAGGCCTTTCACAGTATCAGTATCAGTTCCCTCCATTAACCCCGTCTGTACAGGCTTCCAGTAATCTGCCTGTAATGCTTCCACGACACAGGCAGCCGTGACTGTTTTACCTACACCGGTACCAATGCCGGTGATAAATATCCGTTGACTCATGACATGCAAAGATAATGTAATGGAATCAATTCTGCAGGGAAGCTGGCGCAGGGATGGGAGGTTTCCACCAGTTAATACAGGAAAGACAAAAAGGTAACCCAGTGAAAGATAAAAACTGACAATGATGGATGGAAAGGAGGTGACAGGGCGGAGAAATCAGAAGCGCCTTTGCCACCGGAATCAGGACAGGTATCGAATATGGACCGTATCAGGGCAGGGCTGGTCACAGAGAAGTCTCAGGTCCGGCCAGATTCCGTATCAAGTCCACCTCAAGTCCACGTTCTGTCCGTAACGACTTCTACCCTAGTTCGATCTGTATATACATTTACTGTATGTGTTCAAGGCCGACATTGGTAATCAATAAGTTATGTAACCGGATAGTAGTGTAGTGTGAAAACATAATTAATTGATAGATAACTAATTAATAGTTCACGCGGTGAAGGGTAAATACCTGGTATAAGAGAGGGTGATAGAGGGAAATTCCTTACTTTCGCTACTGTCCAACAAGATCTATATGAAATTTTGCAACAGCATCCTCGAAACGATTGGCAATACTCCACTTGTGAAACTGCACCGCGTTACAGCAGGTCTTCCGTGCCCTGTCTTCGCGAAAGTTGAGTTCTTTAACCCCGGCAACTCCATCAAAGACCGCATGGCCCTCAAAATGGTAGAAGAAGCAGAAAAACAGGGTTTACTGAAACCCGGCGGTACTATTATAGAAGGTACATCCGGTAATACTGGTATGGGGCTGGCATTGGCAGCAGTGATCAAAGGTTACAAATGTATATTTACGACAACGGATAAACAATCCAAAGAGAAAGTCGATATACTGAAAGCCGTAGGTGCAGAAGTGATTGTGTGTCCGACCAACGTAGAGCCGGAAGATCCCCGTTCTTACTACTCGGTATCCCGCAGGCTCTCTACAGAGATCCCAAATTCATTTTACGTAAACCAATATGACAACCTGGCTAACCGCGATGCGCACTATGAGCAGACCGGCCCTGAGATATGGGAACAGACTGACGGTAAGATCACGCACCTGGTAGTGGCTACCGGTACCGGGGGTACGATTACTGGCGCAGGCAAGTTCCTGAAGGAAAAAAATCCGGACATCCAGGTCTGGGCTATAGATAGTTACGGCTCTTTGCTGAAGAAGTATCATGAGACCGGGGAGATTGATATGAGCGAAGTGTATCCATATATTACAGAAGGTATCGGAGAAGACTTCGTACCGCAGAATTACGAGATGGGTATCATCGATCACTTTGAGAAGGTGACTGATAAAGACGGCGCAGTCATGGCCCGTCGTATTACCAAAGAGGAAGGTATTTTTGTGGGTTACTCTGCCGGTTCTGCACTGTCAGGACTGATGCAGCTGAAAAGCCGCCTGAAACCTTCTGATGTGGTGGTAGTCATATTCCATGACCATGGCAGCCGCTATGTAGGTAAGGTATATAATGACCAGTGGATGATGGAGCGCGGATTCCTGGATGTAAAGACAGTTAAAGATGTGGTGAACAGCCGTAGGAATCAGCCGCTCGTTACCATTAGTCAGGAAGAAAAAGTCAGCGATGCGATTGTGAAGATGAAGAAGTTTGATATTGAGCACCTTCCGGTATTACATAACGGGGAAATAGTAGGTGCAATCTCCGAAGGCGGATTATTCAACCGGCTGATTGATGATGCCAATCTGAAAGATGCGCAGATCAAACAGGTGATGCATGCATCGTTTCCGGAAGTAAGTATGGAGATGCCGATAGAAAAATTGTCGGCCTACATTAATAAGGAAAACGGCGCTGTCATCAGCAAAGACGAAAGCGGCAAACCGCATATTGTTACCAAATATGACATCATCCAGGCATTAGGTAGCTGATGAAGACAGAAAGAATCTATAAAGATCAACTGGGGCGGGAAGTGGTAATACCATTCCCGCCTCGTCGTATTATATCAGTAGTCCCTTCTCAGACAGAGCTGTTGTTTGATCTTGGTCTTGCAGATTCGGTGATTGGTATTACCAAGTTTTGTGTGCATCCTGCGGAATGGTCTACAGAGAAACAACAAGTTGGAGGAACGAAAAAGTTACATCTGGACAAGATCATTCAGTTGCAGCCAGACCTGGTGATTGCTAATAAGGAGGAAAATACTGAGGAAGATATCCGGTATCTGATGGAACACGTGCCGGTGTGGGTAAGTGATATTCATTCGCTGGCAGCGGCGCAGGAAATGATCGAAAGTATTGGTTTAATGACAGACCGACTTGAACAGGCGAAGCAGATAACCAGCTCTATCTCTATCAAATTCAGCAGGTTACGAAATATAACGCAGAAGGGCAGGCAGTTGCGTACGGCTTACTTTATATGGCGGCAGCCATGGATGGTAGCCGGGGGTGAAACGTTCATTAATAACCTGATGCCGTATTGCGGATTGCAGAATGTGTATGCCGGACTAACCCGTTACCCGGTAGTGGAGAAAGTATCATTACGATTACTGGAGTGCGAGTTATTGTTATTGTCTTCGGAACCTTACCCTTTTAAGGAAAAACATATAGCGGAACTGGCGGAGATGGTGCCCGGGGCCCGTATTGAACTGGTAGACGGAGAGATGTTTTCCTGGTATGGCAGCCGGTTGGAGAAAGCGGCGGGGTACCTGGAAGATTTATGGAAAACGTTGCATAATTGTGAATAAAGAATAAAAAATTACGAGAAAAATGGCATTTTAATTCGTAATTCGTTATAGATAATTCGCAAATGTGCTATAATAGTTAATCTTTAGTACTTATATTTGCCAACCTTAAATGTAAAACAATCCGAAAGCTATGGGAAAATACAGAGCTGGCGTGTTATTCGGCGATGAGCTGGAAGCGCTGTACAATGATGCCAAGAGTAATGCATTCGCAATGCCTGCCGTTAACGTGGTGGGTACCAATTCCGTAAACGCAGTACTGGAAACCGCTGCCAAAGTAAATTCACCTGTAATTATTCAGTTTTCCAATGGCGGTGCACAGTTCTTTGCCGGTAAAGGAATGCCGAATGACAAGCTGCAGGCAAATATTGCTGGTGCGATCTCTGGTGCAAAACATGTACACGAGGTAGCGAAGTACTACGGTGTTCCTGTAGTGCTGCACACCGACCACGCTGCTAAGAAATGGCTGCCATGGATTGATGGTTTGCTGGATGCGGGTGAAGTGTTCATGAAACAGACTGGTCAGCCACTGTTCAGTTCCCACATGCTGGACCTTTCCGAAGAGCCAATTCAAGAGAATATTGAAACTTCCCTGAAATACTTCGAAAGAATGAATAAGCTGGGTATGTCCATCGAAATCGAGCTGGGCGTAACTGGTGGTGAAGAAGATGGCGTTGACAACTCTGGTGTTGAAAACGACAAGCTGTACACACAGCCTGAGGAAGTATTCTATGCATATGATACCCTGTCTAAAGTAGGTAAGCGTTTCACGATCGCAGCTGCTTTTGGTAACGTACATGGCGTATACAGCCCAGGTAACGTAGAACTGCGTCCTATCATCCTGCACAACAGCCAGGAATTTGTACAGCAGAAGCTCGGTACTGCTCCGAAACCTATTTACTACGTATTCCATGGCGGTTCCGGTTCTCCTAAGAACCAGATTGCTGAATCTCTGGGTTACGGTGTAATCAAGATGAACATCGATACAGATATGCAGTGGGCATTCTGGGAAGGTATTCATGACTTCTACGAAGCGAAGAAAGACTATCTGCAGGCGCAGCTGGGTAACCCAGAAGGTGCAGATAAGCCAAATAAAAAATACTATGATCCACGCGTATGGCTGCGCAAAGGTGAAGAAACCTTTGTAAAACGCCTGGAAGAAGCTTTCGGTGACTTGAACTGTCTGAACAGAAACGCTTAATTCCCGAAGCGGGACATCGCATTCATCCCCAGGAAGTCATTCCTGGGGATTTTTTTTGCTACTGCATTTTTATTATATCACTTATATATATATCTTTCCAGTCAAATTATTGGTTGCCAAATACTTTAATTATAATTATAGCCATCGCATAGTTTGGAAGTTAATATAATTTGTATCTTGCACAACTATTTTGTAACCTAATAGCACAATATGTCAAGCTGGTTTAAGCGCATTAAACAAGGCATTCAAACGTCTACAAGTGAGAAGAAAGAAGCGCCGGATGGGTTGTGGCACAAATGTCCTAACTGCAAAAAAACCTCTACAGTAAAAGATCTGAAAGAGCACTTTTATGTATGCGACAAGTGTAATTACCACAATCGCATCAATTCGGCAGAGTACTTCGAAATTCTGTTTGATAACAATGAGTTCGAAGAGCTGTTTGGCAACATCTATCCGAAAGACTTCCTTGGCTTCAAGGACCTGAAACCATATGGTGCAAGGCTGATTGAAGCGCAGAAGAAGTCCGGACTGAAAGACGCCATGCGTGTAGGTGCAGGTAAAGTACAGGGTAATGACCTGGTAGTTGCCTGTATGGATTTCGCCTTTATTGGTGGTTCCATGGGTTCAGTGGTAGGTGAGAAAATCGCCCGTGCCATTGACCATTGCATTGCACACAAGATGCCGTTGATGGTCATCTCCAAATCAGGTGGCGCCCGTATGATGGAAAGCGCATTTTCCCTGATGCAGATGGCTAAGACTTCCGCAAAACTTACGCAGCTGGCAGAAGCAAAACTGCCATATATATCCCTGATGACAGATCCGACTACGGGTGGAGTAACAGCTTCCTTCGCTATGCTGGGTGATCTGAACATCGCGGAACCTAAGGCTCTGATCGGATTTGCCGGTCCGCGCGTTATTAAAGAAACTATCAAGAAAGACCTGCCGGAAGGTTTTCAGAGTGCCGAGTTCCTGCTGGAACACGGATTCCTGGACCTGATCATTGACCGTAAGGAAATGAAGCAGCGACTGGCGCTATTATTGGAGTTATTTAAAAACTAACTGACAAATCAATTAGGAATTAGGAATTAGGGATTAGCAATTCAGCGCAGTAGCTGGTTATTAATCTTTAATACTTAATTCCTAATTTTTCATTACTCATTATTCAAATTTAACCACAAAAGCAATGGTTTAGGGATTGGAATCAATACTATTACGTCCATTCCTACGTAGTAAATTTTTATTCTAAATTCCTAATTCCCAATTATTTCTTCCATGGCAGAACTCAAGAACAGATCGGCATATTTCGAGTACGCAATAGAGGATAAGTATATCGCCGGCATGGTGTTGACAGGAACGGAGATCAAATCAATCCGTGGCAGCCGCGTGAGCTTCAACGATTCATTCTGCTATTTTTCTAAAGGAGAATTGTTTGTTAAAAGCCTGCATATCGCCGAGTATTCACACGGCACCTATGCTAATCATGATCCCCTTCGTGAACGTAAGTTACTGCTAACCAAGCGTGAACTTAGAAAACTTGAAAACAAAATAAAGGAAAAAGGCTACAGCATTATTCCTTTGCGCATCTTCATTACCGATAAGAGCCTGGCCAAAATAGAGATCGGTCTGGGTAAAGGTAAAAAGCTGCATGATAAGCGAGAAAGCATCAAGCAACGTGAAACGGACAGGGAGATCAGAAGATTCCTGAAATAAGTAAAAATACACGATCGAGTATATGCAAAACCGTTTCTGGTGGCTGATCGCCCCTATCCTATTTATCCTTTCCTGTAAATCAGGCGAAAAGTCGTACAACAAAGGACGTTACGACGAAGCTGTTACCTTATTTGTAAAGAAACTGCAGAAAAAGCCTTCTTACACTACAGCGCTGCAACTCTTACCTGATGCCTATGCACATGCCCAACGGCAGCATGAAGATAAAGTCAATGGCTACCTTACCTCTAATGACCCGCTGAAATGGGAATATGTACGTACGGAGTACCGCAGCCTGCAAAGACTGTATGATGTCATCAATGCGTCGCCCGCCGCCAGGTCAATCGTAACACCGAAAGACTATCGCAATGCCATCAGCGGCGCGCAAGAGAATGCAGCACAGGTAAGATACGACAGGGGTACTTCCCTGCTGGATCAGGGAGATAAAGGGGCCGCCAGACAAGCATATGAAGAATTTCAGGCCGCGTTGAGCCTCATCCCCAACTATCGCAATGCGGCACAGCTCAGGGAAGAAGCCTTCCAGCGTGGATTGATAAATGTAGTGATCCGCCACATAGACGTACGCTCCCCCTATTTTCAGTTCAGCGCAGACCAGTTCCGCGAGGTGCTGATCAGAAACCTGCAGCAACGCAATATAAACCGCTTTGTGCAATTCACAGATGAACGTATTGCCAAGGCAAATCGTATACCCGCAGACCAATACCTGGAAATGCGCTTTTATGATTTCGTGGTAGGCCAGACTTACGTAGACCGCTCAGAGAGAGACGTTTCAAGGGAAGTAGTGGTAGCCACCGTAAAAGACAGTACCGGTAAGCCAACGATCAAACGTTATGCGACCGTCAAAGCAAAGGTGTATGTTAACAAAGCCACCGTCATTTCCAAAGGTGTGCTGGATTACCAGCTGCTGGATGCAATGAACGGTAATATTATCCGCACGGACAGGCTACCGGGCAGCTTCACCTGGATGAACCAGTGGGGTTTCTATAAAGGAGATGAGCGTGCGCTGAGTGATGAAGACAAAGCCCTGATGGGTGGCGAGGATATTCCACCGCCGCCGCCACAGGAACTATTCATGCAGTTCACAAAGCCCATCTACGATCAGATGACAAATGAAATGCAGCAACTGTATAATAACATGTAACAGCCATAGCTGACCTGTAAAGAAAAAGGCTTATGTCCCGGGGACGTAAGCCTTTTTCTTTGGATATCCGTAGTATACCGGATGATAGTACATTGGACCATTCTAACGGGTAGCCACCTTATTCCTTTGTCGCAGATATTGCAACGCGCCTGTAGACCATAACGCCCACAATATCAGCACCGGCTGGAAAAACAGGCGGATTAGTCTTGCCTGATCGGTATTGAGTCCGAAAGCGTCCCGGTGGTTCACATATTGGGCAATATTGCCGGGAAATATCGCTACATAGAATAGCGCCAGGACAATCCCTACGGTGACCTTATGTTTAGCCAGGAATACCATGGATAATCCCAGGACCAGCTCTGCTATGCCTGAAAGGATCACCACAAGATCTTTGTTCAAAGGTACCCAGTCAGGTACCTGGGCCTGGAACTCTGCGCGCTGAAAGGTGAGATGCCCGACGGCTGCCAGTATCATAAACAGCCCTAAAATAACCCGGAAAATGTTTTGTGTGAGACTTGTTCTGACGGTTTTCATTGTTTTAAGTTTTGAACAGATAAAGCATGCGCCGGCCCATGTGTGTCTTTATCGCCGGAAGCGATATCTATATCCTGCCAGCAGTGCAATATTTGCACCAACGCAATGGCATGCACCATCAATTATTGGTGCTCAGGGTGGCTGCACGGTGCCCGCCGGTTACTTCGGTCAGCGCCACGATCGGCCAGGTTAAACCAGGCACTTGTCAGGAGCTGGCTATTGAAAAGACGCCGGCGTCAGTTGGGTCTTATCTGCGGTAGCAATATCATTGCCCTTCCACTCCCATCCACGTACATACCTGACATTGCCGGCAGTAGCTGCACTACCCTTTATACCCTCGAAGTGGAAGTTGCTGAGCGGAGACTGCTCCAACCCTACTGCGTGGATAACCGTTTTCACACTATCTAACGTAATATCAGAGATGTATACGTCTTTGAATATGGGGATACCTCTTTGCGCAGGTTCTACTTTTGTCAGCAGTTTTTTCCAGTGCACAGGTATGCTGTCGTAGCGGTAGTTTTCGGGTAGCGAAGAATAGCTATAGGTCGGGTTCCAGTTCATAGTAAACTGAAAAGCGGTACGTACTTTTTTCATCACGACACGTTTGAAGTGGATATCCTCGATTGTACCGCCTCGGGTGACGGCAGATTTTATATTCAGTCCGTTACTGGTTCCATTGCCGGTCAAATCACTTGCTATTACATGCCTTATACTGCCAGATGTTTCACTACCAAGCGTAATAATGCCCGCACCGGCACGTGCCAGGCAATGTCGGATAACTACATACGCTGTTGGTCTGGCTACGCTGAGACCGTCCCAGTCTCTGCCAGCCTTGAGGCAGAAGTTATCATCATTACAGTCAATATCACAGTTTTCGATCAGCACATAAGTGGAAGAATCGATATCTATACCATCAGTAGATGGTCCGTGGCCGTCTACATTATTCCTGATAATAATACCATCAACGGTGATATGGCTGGAATAGAGCAGCTGTACCGTCCAGAAGCCAGCCTGCTGCAGCGTAACGTCCCTGATGGTAATATGTGCTGCATTTGCTACCAGTAATGTCCGTGGCCGTTTAGCGTCATAGTCAACGATCCAGCGGAGGCCTTTGGGTTCATATTCTTTCCGCATTTTCCAATAGATGTCCCAGAAAGGTTTACCCTGCGCATTAATAAGTCCTTTACCCGCTATACCCGCCTTTTGCTGCCCGATAATATTAATGAGGGCGGCGGGCCATTTCATTTCAATACCGGCCACACGGGTATCTATTTCGGGATAGTCGCGTATGTCCTGACTGCCTGCTATCTCTACTCCTTCATCTACCTGTAGTAGTACACCTGACTTAATAAAAATGGAACCAGTGAGGTACTTACCCGGTTTAAAACGTACCATACCTCCGCCAGCGCGGGCACAAGCATCTATAGTTGCCTGTATGGCAGTAGTCGTAAGGGAACCGCCTGTACTGTCAGCCAGATAATTATTCACCCAAAAGGTCTTTTTCCCAGCTGGAAACTGTTTGGCTCCGGTCTGTCTGACCCAGGCAGGTTCTTCGTCAGCAGCAACGATGGGCTTACTGGTAGCCGGTACCTCTGGCAGAAAATGCGTCAGGATACCAGAGAGCAGGGCGGCAAGAATAACAGCAGCTTTCATATAACGTCTTTGAAGTATGGATTGAGAAAATTAGTTACCATCTGGTTTCGTGACCGACCTTTTAGGGCTGAGTGGCCAGTAAAAGCCGTCCGGATCGTCAGGATGGGCAGGGTCAAAATTGGGCATGTCGGCCAGATATGCAGCAAGGGGTAATTTGTTCAACCTGATACCGGCTACCACACACTTAGCCAGTTCATAGGCCCCATAGGTATTGAAATGGGTATTGTCCTGCAGCGGCTTATTCTGTCCAGGAAATGTATTTGCCGGATAGTGAACCAGCGCTTTCTTCGATGCTTCTACACCTAATGCATCGTACAGGGTGGTTGTCATTGTGTTCAGGTCGATAAGCGGTATATTTTCGGCCGCCGCCACTTTCCTGGCAGCGTCGGGATAATCTCCCAGGGTGTTCTGAGATCTGCCTGCTGCGTCAAAAGACCGGCGGGCGGTAGAAGTGACGATGACGGGAAGAACGCCTTTCTCACGGGCTTTATGGACGAACAACTTTAGCCTTTCTGTATAGGAATAATAGGCACCGTCGCCGGGTCCTTTTTCCTTCTGATCGTTGTGACCAAATTCTATAAACAGGTAGTCGCCCCGTTGCGCGACGCTCAATATCTTTTCCAGCCGGCCACTATTTAGAAAACTGCCGAGCGTTAGTCCTGACTCAGCATGATTAGCGATGGACACACCTGGCTTAAAGAAGCAGGGGATCATTTGTCCCCAGGCAGCCCAGGGCTCTTCTTCCTGGTCAACAACAGTAGAATTACCCGCCAGGAAGACGGTGATCTGGCCGGACACTTTTTCTATTTTCAACTGACTGATGCAAGGCTGTGGTCCGGAGAACTCGAGGGTGAGTTTATCATCCCAATCCAGCTTACCATGTTCACGTGGTTTCAGCTTCACCTGTGTATTGGAAGAGATCCGGGGGGAACGCACGTTGACGATAAAACTAACCGTCTTGGTCTCCCCTTTTGCAGTCTTGACGGTGTTGACCGCCAGGCGGCGGGATTCGGCCTTTATCAGTGTAGCGCCGGCATGTTGGTGGCTTCCCAGCACAGCGGTTACCTGGTAGTTTCCCTCCGGCACTGCAATGGAGAAGTAACAGGCGCTGTCTGTAGTAAAGGCTCCGCGCTGCCGTCCTTTGCCGGGAATAAATCTGCCACCGGTTCCCATATCAAAACCAAACCTGCCATTATACTGACTGGCGGCGGTGACAGGCGTGTAGCCGGCAGATCTGAGCGTGTTACTGAAGTCAAAAAGGCAGGTATCCTGAGCGTACAAAGACGATACAGCCAGCAGCAGAAACGGTATTAAGGTAGAGTGTATGGGTTTCATCAGCAGAGAATAAGTGGCAGCAATGGTTGACTGTTTTCCGGAACGTGTGGTACGATGATAGCCCATTTGATGCAGAAAAACAAGTTTTTTAAGCAAACGTTTGCATAAATGAACCTTGAGTCCTTACATAACCAGTCGATATACATGCAGAAGCAATCTATCGAATATTAGACAGCCTGGATAGCAAGCGGTGGGTGCAGACTGCTTCGTTGATGATTAACACAATCTGGAATTACTAATATCAGACAAAGCACCATATATTTGCGCCTGAAAATTTATCCCGACAGGTAAGCGTACAAACCGTATAACCTATGAGAAGAATAGCGCTACTGCTGCTTTCCCTAATATTATTTGCCGGTGCCTGCAAGAAGGGGACCGATGAGGAGCCGACGCCAGATCCCGTAGCAACAACAGGCGGCTCTTTTACAATAGATGGTAAGACCTATATGGCAGACTATGCCGATTGGTCGGGTAGGAACGGTCTAAGGATTGCCAATCTGCCACAAGCGCCGGATTATATAGTGAACTCCATTGAGATTGCGATTGACAGCCTGTACTTTTCCAATACTTTCACTTATAGGAGGCATAACGACGCCACTTATGACAAAAAGAAGAACTTCTTTGACGCTTTGATCACCTATACACCCAGTGGCGTCTTTGGTCAAGGCCGTGGTATTGCTGGCGTGACAGCAGGTAACGTTAATGTAACCAGGAAGGAAGAGATATTTACTGTCGGATTTGACATCATTGTTGCCGGTAAGCCAGTTACAGGTAGTTATACCGGGAAGATTGTGGGAAGGAAGTAGCATCAAAAAAGGCCCTCATGGAAGGCCTTCTTATCATTATCTGCTAATTGAATAATCAGTTTTTAATCAGCGCATATTGTGCTTTCCTATACTCCGGCTTATTTACCTGCACCTTTAATTTTTTGAATGACTCCATTGGCCCTTTGGTAACGAACAGGTTCACCATCCAGGCAGGGAGGCTACCACCCGGGTCGGCTTCGAGTGTATATTCGATATTTATCTGGCTACCGGCGGGCGTAATGACCCATTTGCCTGAGGAATGCGTTACGCGTACAATGCCTTCTTTTTCAGGCATGTAGTTAGGCACTACGGGGCCGTCTATCGTTACCACCTTTGTGCGAGGGTCCTGACTGGCAGTCAGGTGGCAAATAAAGTCCCTGTTGCTGAGCGGCCAGGGCAGGCCAACCTCTGAGTAGTAATATACATCAGTTGGCGAAACCTGTTTGAGTAAAGTGCTTGATTTAGTAGCATACAGCCATTCTCCTGCTGTATTTACATCCATAATTACGGCGGTAAACTGGGTCAATGTAGCTGGCAGTGAGCATTTTACTTTGATTCCCTTATAGTCAGAGTTCTCTATAGTTTTGGTATAGATCTGTATACCATCTTTATTATGCTTAAGTGTCCATGTGGGCTGTCCGTAACTCATCAGGCTGAATAGCAGGGCCATGCCGGTAATCAGTAAGTTCTTCATGTTCGTCTACAGGTTGAAATCCGTCACAAAACTACCGAACTGCGACGACAATAAATGCAAATGATGGGATAATACACTAAAAACCGTGATTTTGGTCCTTGGTGTAGCATTAAGCTCCTGGTTACTAGCAGATTGTTTATCAGGCAATAAGGAGCGTCAGCGGATTTGTACGCCGGTAATTCTTATTGCGGAGGTAGCTGCTATTAAGCAGAAAAGGGCGTATCTGATAGTAGATACACCCTTTTTTCTTTATGCGTTTACTAAAGGTTTGACCTTGGCACCAATGAGGTCAATAGCCCGCATGAGTTTATCATGGGGAACCTCTGCCGAATCCATCTGGAAGGTAAGTCTGGATACACCGCCTAATGCGGCAGCATGTCGCAGGATCTTATCAGCCACTTCTTCCGGGCTACCTACCAGCAACGCGCCAGTGGGCCCTGCCTGTGCCAGGAACTGTTGTTTCGTCATTGGAGGCCATCCACGTTCTTTCCCGATCTTGGTCATACTGGCAGCATAACCTGGGTAGAAGTCATCGATAGCTTCGCCGGTAGTTTTTCCGACGTATCCAAGGGAGTGCAGTCCGACGGTAAGCTTTTCCGGAGCGTGACCAGCCTTGCGGCCGGCTTCGCGGTACAGGTCTACCAGTGGACGGAAACGGTGTGTTTCCCCTCCTATGATAGCTACCATCAGCGGCAGTCCTAATGCGCCTGCGCGTACAAAAGACTGTGGCGTGCCACCTACCCCGAGCCAGATGGGCAGTTTTTCCTGCAATGGTCTGGGGTATACCGGCTGATTTTTCATAGCGGGCCGGAACTTACCGGACCAGGTAACAAATTCCTCATCTCTGATACGGAGCAGCAGGTCGAGTTTTTCGGTGAAGAGGTCATCATAGTCATCCAGCTTGTATCCGAATAACGGGAAAGCATCGGTGAATGAGCCACGGCCAACTACCATTTCTGCGCGACCGTCAGAGATCAGATCCAGTGTCGCAAAGTTCTGAAAGGCACGTACCGGATCTATGGCACTCAGCACAGTTACTGCGCTGGCCAGCTTGATCTTCTTGGTACGGGATGCAGCAGCTGCCAGTATATGAGAAGGCGCTGAATCCAGGAAACCTTTCCTATGATGTTCTCCGATGCCGAATACGTCCAGGTCAGCACGATCAGCATGTTCCATTCTTTCGAGCAACTGGAACATGGCGTCCCGGTCACTTAACGCAGCGGCAGCGTTATCACTGAACCTTGCCGCAAAACTGTCTATTCCAATTTCCATATAGTTATAACGGGTTCACTGCACGAGTCAGTTTGCACCCACCAGCTCCTGTGCTGGTACTTTTACTACCTGTACTTCCATCAACAGCTTTACTTCGTCACTCAACACAATGCTACCAGCTTCGGTGGCCGCGTTCCAGCGCAGACCATAGTCTGCACGGTGCAGGCGTCCTTTGATGGAAAAGCCTTCTTTTTCCTGTCCGTAAGGGTCTGTCACAGCGCCATGGCGGGTCACTTCCAGTTCAATACTGTGTGTATGACCTTTGATGGTAAGATCGCCTATCAGTTTGTAATCTTCGTCGGTGATCTTCTTTACTTTTTTAGATACGAAGCTGATTTTCGGGTGATGTGCAGTATCAAAGAAATCATCTCCTTTCAGGTGTTCATCCCTTTGTTTGTTGTTGGTAGTGATACTAGCTGTAACTGCTTCAAAAGTGATCGTCGCGTCGTGAAAATCTGCGCTTTCGTTGTGAATCATACCAGAGAATTCGGTAAAGTAGCCGCTTACGTTGGTAATCATCAGGTGTTTAACTTTGAATCCAATTTCGCTGTGTGATGCATCAATCTTCCAGTGTGTCATATATTTATTCGTTTTAGGCTTTATCTGATACTGTAAAAGTAAGTTACATTAGAAATTTAATAATGGATAAAAATGTGATAATGGTGGACAAATTTCGTTTTACAGCAAAAAGGGCCGTCCTATATGGACGGCCCCGTGCAATAAAGTAATGTATCTTATCAGTCTCCTCCTTCAAAACCGACATCTTCCAGCCAATTGCGACTATCAGCTGCCTGTGTAGCCAGTTCATCGCAACGGTTGTTCATCGGATTGGTGGAATGGCCTTTGACCCAGTTGAATTTCACCTGATGCTTTTTAAAAGCGGGTATAAAGCGTTGCCAGAGATCCTTGTTCTTTTTGTCTTTGAAGCCGGTTTTCACCCACCCCCATAACCAGCCTTTTTCAACGCTATTGACTACATATTGACTGTCTGTAAAGATCTTGACCTGCAGTCCGTCTCTTTTCAGTGCTTCCAGGGCTACAATAACGGCAAGCAGTTCCATACGGTTATTGGTAGTAAGGCGATATCCCTGCGAAAGTTCCTTGCGAACGTTATTCCACATAAGGATCACACCATAGCCTCCAGGGCCCGGGTTACCGCGTGAAGAACCGTCCGTGTAAATAATGACTTCTGACATAGCGGGCAAAGATAAGGATTACCCGCTAAGGATTTACACCTGGAATACACCGAGGCTGAAGCTATCTTCTACAGGCGCATTATTGGCGGCCGCGATACTTTCAGACAGGATACGGCGTGTATCCAGCGGGTCTATGATTTCGTCTACCCAGAGGCGTGCAGCGGCATAGTATGGTGTAGTCTGGCTGTTGTAACGGTCAGTAATTTCTTTCAGCAGGCGGCTTTCTGCTTCCGGCGTGATCTCCTCACCCTTGGCCTTGAGTGAGGCTACCTGGATCTGCAACAATGTCTTAGCTGCCTGTTCACCGCCCATCACTGCCATCTTTGCGTTAGGCCATGCATAGATAAACCGAGGATCGTAAGCTTTACCACACATAGCATAGTTGCCAGCGCCGTAAGAGTTACCAACGATCACGGTAAATTTAGGCACAACAGAGTTAGCCACGGCGTTCACCAGTTTAGCGCCGTCTTTGATAATACCCGCATGTTCGCTACGGCTACCCACCATAAAGCCCGTAACATCCTGCAGGAATACCAGCGGAATCTTTTTCTGGTTACAGTTCATAATAAAGCGGGCCGCTTTGTCAGCGCTGTCATTGTAGATAACACCGCCCATCTGCATTTCACCTTTCTTGCTTTTTACCATTTTTCGCTGGTTAGCAACAATACCTACCGCCCATCCGTCGATACGAGCGTAACCGCAGAGAATAGTCTTGCCGTAATCTTCCTTATACTGGTCAAACTCAGAGCGATCTACCAGCCGGTGTATGATTTCGAGCATATCGTAGGGGCGTGTACTGTCTTCAGGAACAACGTTATACAGCGTAGCAGGATCAATTTCCGGCGCAGCAGGAGCAATACGGTTGAATCCTGCGGAGACAGGATCGCCGATTTTACTGACAATTTTCTTGATGTGATCAAGACATTCTTCGTCGGAATCAAATTTATAATCTGCAATACCAGAAATCTCGGTATGAGTAACCGCACCGCCCAGGGTCTCAGCATCTGCAGTTTCACCGATAGCAGCTTTTACCAGGTAGGGACCAGCCAGGAAGATGGAACCGTTGCCATTGACCATCAGCACTTCATCACTCATGATAGGCAGGTATGCTCCACCGGCAACACAGCTACCCATTACCGCCGCGATCTGGGTGATACCCATAGCGCTCATACGCGCATTATTACGAAATATGCGTCCAAAATGCTCTTTATCAGGGAATATTTCATCCTGCATTGGCAAGTATACGCCAGCGCTGTCAACCAGATAAATAACGGGAAGCCTGTTCTCCATGGCAATTTCCTGCAGGCGAAGGTTTTTCTTGCCTGTCAGCGGGAACCAGGCACCGGCTTTCACGGTCATATCGTTGGCAACGATCATACACTGGCGGCCGCTGATATAACCAATACCACCGACAGTACCGGCAGCGGGGCAACCACCATGTTCGGCATACATGTCATAAGCGGCGAAAGCGCCGATTTCAGTGAAGGGGGTGTCTTTGTCGAGCAGATACGCAATTCTTTCTCGTGGGGTCAACTTACCTTTCTGCCGCACTTTCTCGAGGTTCTTTTTACCTCCTCCCTGTTCTATGACGGAGAGGCGTTGTCTGAGCGTGCTTAGAGATCTGCGCATCGCATCTTCGTTCCGGTTCATGTCCAGTTGCTGTGCATCCATATGATTGTTTTTGGTTCGGGGCTTTTTAATGGCCACAACTAAAAATAAGGAAAAACAGTCTGTAATATCACAGTGGGATGATTTTTTGCTAACAGGCGGATAAAGCACACTCGCCGGACCTGGTATATACAGATCCGGCGAGGCAATATTAAGTTACTGGTCATGGCTATGACCTTTAGTAAGATAGCATAGTAGAAGAAAACCTAGAAGTCGGTAATGATGCCCTCTTTGGACATGGGGATGACTGTGTTAGTAGAATCCACCTCGATCACCCGTTTAGCGGCGATCAGGCGTTTCTTGTAGTACTCACTATTAGTGACATCTACGATATTAACGCCCTGGTTACTGGAATGAATCATCAATACCTTGCCGTTGTCTACCTTGTAGACGCAGCCCACATGTGCAATCCTTTTGATCTTCGACTTATTATTACGGCCTGTGAAAAACAGCAGGTCGCCGGGGCTCCAGTCGGAGGCCGTAATGAGGTTACCGATGGTACTCATATCGGCAGCTGTACGGGGCAGGGTCATTCCTATGAAAGAGAACCCGAATTTGATCAACCCGCTGCAGTCAAAGCCCATTGGCCCGATAGCGCCACGTACGTAAGGTTTGCCCAGCTCCGATTCCAGAACAGCCAGTAGCTGTTTGATATTGCTTCTGAGACCGGAGGTATCGTAGGTATTGAGTGTGATTTCAGAGTTTGGAAAGTACAAACTGTCTGGCATCGGGGGTGGCGTAACCACCTTTTTAGGAGCCACTACCTTTGTCTTATGGGTAGTCGCTTTTTTATGGTAAGCAGTAGTATGCTTTTTCGCAGGCGCGTGTTTAACTGGTTTCTTTTTTACTTGTGCCGCAACGGTTGTAATGCTGGCAACAGATATGATTATCGGCAATAACTTCTTCACAGTAACATGGTTTTAGTCAAAGGTCCCCGCTTCTACCCCAGAGAATCCAAAATCCTCTATTGATAAAGAACGGATCATTTTGAAAGCTTTCAACGTTGTATCCGGTTTAGGTATCCCTTCCCCCTCCTGAAGGTAGGAAAACACTTTATGCTCGACCAGGTTTCCCTGACTGGTGATTTTTAACCGCAGCAAAGGTGCAATATTATTGGGATATTTTAGATTGAATTGATGATAAGTTGCAAAATTTCCCAAACTGTAAGCCACTAGCTTACCTTTATATACCTCCATTCCTCTTACCACATGAGGGCCGGAACCTACTACTAGGTCTGCCCCCTCCCGAATGCACATATGAGCAAAATGCCTTACATCTCCTCTGTTCTGTCCTAAAAAGAACTCCCTGCCTTTAGGCGTATGTATACGGGAAGCGCCTTCGCCTCCACCGTGGAAGAACACAACAAGCAGGTCACAAAGCGGACGTACCTCTGCTATGGTCGCCTGTATGAGGGTATCGTTATTCAGATCCAGGCAATTACTATGAGGAGCGAAAGACACGAATCCGATGGTAGTACCCCGAACAGTCAAGGTGTCGAACCGGCGCTGGGGTACACCGCTGGTTTTAATATTGACGCTATCAAGAAAACCTATGGTATGTTTCACCCCCTTCATGCCAAAATCAAAAGAGTGGTTGTTAGCCAGGTTGAGGTATTCAAATCCTGCCTCTTTGTACCACATGGCCTGTTTGTAGGGTGTACGGAACGCGTAGCACTGAGACGTACCACAGTTTTTGAACACCTTGGCGCTGTCTGAAACGGCACTTTCCAGGTTACCGATCCTGAGATCTGTTTGTAGTAAAACCGGCATTGCATATTGCAGGATATTACCTTCTTCCTCCTTTGGTAAGAAAGACACTGCCGGGTAGGAAGAGCCGACCATAAGATCTCCTACAATAGAAAAACTGATGGTGTCGGGCAAGGTATCTACAACAGGTACCTGTGGCAGGATAGTATCCTGTTGTAAGTGATTGTAACTGACGGCAGATCTTCTTGGACGCAGTGGATGATTGTTTCTTGTGTCTCGTGTGAACACAGGAATCAACAAAAGGAAAATGACAATATTGAAAGAATACAAATAAATGCTCTTTGCGGCAACTTTCGGCATACAGTAACTAATATATTAAAATGAAATCCAGTCTCTTAGAGTGTATAATATCATTCCTGGGGGAACATTAAAAAACATGTCTACACTTTACATTCACGAACAGTCCCTTTGAGGTTTTATGGCCTCAAATATACATCAATCCGGTTGGATTATACAAGCCGAAGGCCGGTAATGCGCGCAGCATTCCGGCCTTCTGATGATAGATAATTCTTTTACAGGCACTTATTTCACAAAAGAAATAGTACTTTTTTTACCTTCTTTCACTATCGTTATCCAATAAACGCCGCTGGCAAGACTAGAAACATTCAGATTATTAGTAGTCAGCCTGTTACGCAGGACTACCCTTCCGGACATATCAACAATGGCCACATCTGCACCAGTAAGGTTAACACCTGCCTTGAAATACAACGTGTTACCAGCGGGGTTAGGGTAAAGTGTTACGCCGGTTAGCAGACTGTTGCTTTTCGCTGTGGTCATTGCCGTTGTAACAGCCGCCGGCGCAGCACCGGTAGCTATAATCCGCAGAGAGGTTGTTTTATCATTGAAATTCTGGGCTACCAGACAGCTGTTATCACTATTCACAGTAACCGAGGTGCCTGAGAAATTATCGTTTTCATACAGAATTACCTGATAACCACTGCTGACCCTCAGCGAAGAGAGGTCTTCATTCAAGACGCCCCGGGACTGTAGCTGTGCAAGCGTGTAGTTACCTGCCGGCAGACTTACCACTGCACCTGTATAGTTGCAATCCTTAAAAAGTGAAGCTCCCGTTGTGTACCGAACGATAATAGAGGAGACGCTATCATTCCAGGCTCCTCCAATCCAGGCACTGTTACCGCTCACGGTAATGTTGTCGCCAGTGAAGTTATCGTTCTTATATAACGTAGCCTGGAAACCAGCTGGAATAGCATAACCGGTTACATCGTTGTTATTGATACCTCGGGCTATTAATGCAGCAGTATTGTAGCTACCTACGCCTAAACCACGGTAACTACCACCATAGTTGATATCCTTATAAAAGAAAGACTGGTCCAGCAGGGCTGCTGCCTCTATGAGCATCACCCCACTCAGCTGTGTGGCATAGTCTGTACTACCTGAAGGCTGTTGTGACCAGATAGTACCGACCAGATTTGTAGAGGGGTTTATACCGTTTGTCTTCAGTGTCTGCGCGTTAAAACGGATAGCTTCATTATAAGCCGCTCTGGTAGTAGCTGGGATATTTCCCTCTCTTGCCAGTTCTGAAAGATAACGAATGAGGATACCTTTGAACAGTCCGCCGTCACCACCGCCTGTCTCATTGGCAAACAGCATTCCATTGGAATTGCGGCTGAGTGCATAATTGGCTGTCTTAACGGCTTCATTCAGGTAATAGGTATCGCCGGTTATTTTATACAACTCCCATCCTGCGCCTATAAAAGTGCCTACATTGTAGGAAAAGATCCAGTCTTTGTTAGTTACGCCCGTATTCAGGTTGATAGCGTCCCATACTGCACCTGTTGAAGGATCAACAAGATTGTTTTTCATAAAGGTAAAGATGTCTTTGATCAGCTGCAGGTCGGCAGCGGATCCATTGACCTGGTATATTCTTGCACCAAGGATGATAGCTGGCGCATTAGAGCAGGAGTTCTTACAACCTGCACAGCCTTTATTCCAGTCAATAGCACCATTGGTGTAGCCACCTTTGATGTCAGTCCATAACTGGGTAGCGACATTGTAATACTCTACATCGCCGGTTTCATGCCAGGCACGCAATGTTGCAATGCCCATCCACTCCATGTCATCATAAAAGTAGTTAATGTAAGTGTTGCCGTTAAAGGCTTTAGTACCTAGCAATAGGGCTTTCATACGGGTTTTGTAAGTCTCGGAACGGGTACGCGTATAGCCGTCCAGTAATGCATGTACACCATGGGAACACCACCAGTAATTCTCATTAGGTACTCCGAAAGTATTGTACATACTTGTTTGCAGGGCCTCTGCCGTGGAATTGAAATTTGCGAGCTGGCCGAATGAACTGAACTGCATACACAGCAGCAGTACGGCCACTTGTAGAAGTGATCTCATGTTGAAATGGTTTTGAAGGATCAGTATAAATGAATAATTAAACTGCCGGACGTGTGCGGACTTGTTTTCTGCTCCCGTGGAATGGAGCGAATACGGAACTGCGGGCTGATGATCGGATCAGCGAATGCAAAGTTGTGGCCAATACCCTTGGGCTGGCGAATCAATGATATGTAAATGGAAGGGAAATAATGAAGAAATGGGTACTTCATTGTCAAGGGTTTTATGTATGATAACTACATTCTACCCTGGATAAAACTACAGCGAAATAAAAATATCCAAATATTTTAAATAAAGCAAGGGGGTTAACAAGAAATGTCTCGTTTCCTAGACCAGGTCGATCTCATAACGTTCTTCTGTCAGCTGTAAGCCCCACATTGGCATGTGTTTCTCCCCTGATTTCCGGAAGCCGTTCTTTTTAAACAATGAAGTAGCTGCTACCTGCTGACTGGTTGTAATGAGATAGATCTTCTGAAATAGCTTTTCTTTTGCAGCATTGATTGCTTCAGTAAGCAGTTTTTGTCCGATACCGATACCTCTATAGTCGGGATGTACCAGGAACCAACGCAACTGAGTAGCATAGCGGGAATGACCTAGTACTGCAATTGACCCAATGATCTGATTACCATGCATTGCGAGGAATACCTGGTCTTTGGAAGAGTTATAGGCTTCCAGGAACTCGTAAAAAGTCTTGCAGGTATGTGTTTCAAATTCCAGGTTATAACCTGCTTCTTTTGCATACAGGGAACCATGCATGTGCATGATGAATCCGGCGTCTCCTGGTTGCAGGTCGCGTCTGTAAGTGATATCCTCAGGCGAAATCCGGGCGTCATCAGAGAGAATGTGACGCACTGTTTTCATAGCGCCGGCCAGTGCCAACTGCTGTTCTGCGGGAACAGGTTCCAACAGTTTAGTGATCTGTGTAGCGGACCCCTCTTCCAGCGTTTCCAGTAGTCTGGATCCTTTAGACGTTAATTGGAGATACCAGGTACGGCCATCCAGGTTGGATTTACGCTTGGAAATCAGCTGATTTGATTCAAAGGACTTCAGGATGCGGCTGAGGTAACCACCGTCTATACCCAGGTTGGCAATCAGTTTCCCAGCAGTACACTGGTCCTCTTCCTCCTTTAACTTTCTTAATACCCGAAGTGCAGATAAAGAAAGGTTGTTGTCTGCCAAGTGCCTATTTAATAACTCCGCCAGGCTATTGTAATAATTGTTAAATTCACTAACCTCCCGCACCACTTCAAGATTCACTGACATGTCCCTTAAATTTTTTTCGCAAATGTTAAAAATCTGTTTGACAAAAGCAATTAAAAGGCGTAGAGAGTTACTAACAGGGTGTTAAGATGTTAAGAGTCTTGAGATTAGAAGACGACGTTTTTCTATTTTTGGTATAAAGCTATTTATATGACCGTACCCGGATCACTATCAGCACTACATCAGCAGATTATTCGTCATGTACAGCAACGGATCAATCTTACGGCAGAACAGCAGGAGCGGTTTACCGGTTTACTGACCTTACGGAGATTACTGCCCAGGCAATATCTGCTGCAACAGGGAGAGGTCTGTAGATATGAAAGTTACGTTTGCAATGGTTTCCTACGGTCGTTTTATGTTGATGATGATGCGAATGACCATACTTTACATTTCGCTATGGAAGACTGGTGGATATCAGACTCTTCCAGCTTCATACCGCAAATTCCTTCGAGTATCAATATTGTAGCACTGGAACCTTGCACCGTACTTCAGATTGACAAAGCAGGACTTGAAACACTATTTGATGAAGCGCCTCCATTTGAAAGATTCTGGCGGATACTTAATCAACAGGCACTGATATCGCAGGATCAACGTATTCTGAATGCTATCTCTATGACCGGTGCGCAACGTTATGAAGCGCTTATCAATAAATATCCTACTCTTGAGCAAAGACTACCGCAGAAACATATTGCTTCCTTTCTGGGGATAACGCCTGTCTTCCTCAGTCAGATCAGAAAAGCTTACAAAAAGTAAGTAATAAAAGAAGTTTAAGTACCAAAATTAAATTAGTTATACGTCCGAATGCCCTCCTGTATATGAACTTTGTTCCAGTCAAGAAAACATTCTTTATATGGAACAAGACTTATTATTTCGACCACTTAAAATAGGCGCGCAGGTACTGAAAAACCGCTTTGCTGTAGCACCCATGACCCGCAGAAGTGCCACGGCTGATGGTGTACCAACCGCTGAAATGGCATCATATTACGCAGCCTTTGCACGCGGCGGCTTCGCCATGATTATCACAGAAGGTACTTATACGGATATACACTTCAGTCGTACGGACGATGACCAGCCAGGACTTGTCAACGATGCACAACTGGCGGGTTGGAAACATATTACGGATAGTGTACATCATAACGGACGTGATAACTCCGGACAAACAGCCCGTATCATTCTACAGTTGATGCACGGTGGAGCATTGGTACAGCATACAAATCAGACTATAGCGCCTTCGGCAGTGCAGCCGGTAGGTGTACGCAATACAGAGCGCGGCGGCCTGAAAGGCGCCTTCCCCCTTCCCACCGCAATGACTGAAGCTACACTAGCTACTGCTAAAGCAGGTTTCATTGCTACTGCCCAGCGGGCTGTACTTGCTGGCTTCGACGGTGTGGAAATACACGCGGCCAATGGTTACCTGATTGACCAGTTTATCACACCCCATACCAACACCAGAACAGATAATTATGGTGGTAATGACCGCAACAGACTGCGTTTTCTGATGGAAGTGTACCAGGAGATAAAAGCCGTGGTACCTGCAGATTTTATTGTCGGCGTCCGGCTGTCGGAAAGCAAGGTTAACGATCTTACTTATCGATGGCCCAATGGCGCTGAGGCGGCGACTGCCATATTTACTATACTCAATGAATTGAACGCAGACTATATTCACATTGCTTCGGAAGGTGGTAATTGGGGCAGAGAATCATTGTATGCTGATGGCCGCTCTTCCAATAGTATTGCAAAAAGACTGACCGGCCGGCCTGTCATTGTCAATGGGGGAATGCACAATGTATCATTAGCTGCGTCGATGCTGTCGGGTGAACTGGCCGATATGGTATCTATCGGGAAAGCGGCCATTAGTAATCCTGATCTGCCACAGAAAATAGCACGCGGAGAAGCGCTCATACCATTTGATAAACGCCTGATCAAAGACAGCCTGAAACTACCTGCGCAGACGCCACAATATGGTATATAAACAGTATGGCAGTAAGTGATACTTCTCACTTACTGCCATTCCTATGTAAAACAGACCTTTAGACTAGTAAGTAAACCCAGGCATCTCAGCCTGAGATTCTGTAAGAACCGTACGTGAAGATCTCCCTTCATACGGCTCCGGTTATCTAAACCGTTGGTTTACTACCTAGGAGTTCCCAATGAACAAATAAC
>NZ_JAICCF010000003.1 GCF_019492185.1 Chitinophaga rhizophila | reverse complement strand
GCCGTCGCTTGTTCGTCCCTTGGCCGTCCCGTCTTCGGATCAAGTCCACCTCTTCGCCGTCGCTTGTTCGTCCCTTGGCCGTCCTGTCTTCGGATCAAGTCCACCTCTTCGCCGTCGCTTGTTCGTCCCTTGGCCGTCCCGTCTTCGGATCAAGTCCACCTCTTCGCCGTCGCTTGTTCGTCCCTTGGCCGTCCTGTCTTCGGATCAAGTCCACCTCTTCGCCGTCGCTTGTTCGTCCCTTGGCCGTACGTAGTACGTTACTTGGGTATACATCCCTTATTGTTGCTCCGGCTGATCCGGAATACCTCACCTCATTCACCTTTGCGTTTCAATACTCAATACTGCAATGCTGATTTCTTTGAATTGTGCTAGTATTGCTTCAATCTATACAACGATCCCCTGGAAAACCTACCCAAATTATCCCTACCTTTCTGCCCAATAATCAGAGTTCCATGACTAATTTAACAGTTGAATGGATGCGATCCATTGACACGCTGCATGGCGTACCCGATAATCAGTTGCAGTGGTTTATTGATAATAGTGAACGCAGAGAGATTCCAGCAGGTTCTTTTGGCTTCAATGTAGGTGAACCGATGACTGGCACACACCTTTTACTTTCCGGTCATATTAAGATATGCCAGATGCAGAATAATGAGTTACGTGAACTTATGATCGCAGAACCGGGCCGCATATTGGGGTACCTTCCCTTTTCACGCGGTATGGTATCATCTGTAGCTGGAGAAGCGATAGAAGATGTTATAGTGTATACCCTGCCTATGGATAAGATTGAGCCCATGATCAGGAATCATTTTGAACTGACGCAGGCTTTAGTGCATATCATGACGAACCGTGTGAGGGATTATACGTCTTTCATCCGCCAGGGCGAAAAAATGATGGCATTAGGTAAACTTTCTGCCGGACTGGCACACGAGTTGAATAATCCTGCAGCAGCAGTAGTACGTGGTGCTCACTCCATGAAAAAACACTTGCAATTACAGCCTGAGTTTTTCAAGAAGATTATGGAAATTCGCATGGATGAAGCCGCCATTAACCTGGTAAAGGAAAAGATGTTTGAAATACTGTCAAAACACAATTCGCATAAGCAGTCGCTTACCCTGGTGCAACGTTCGCAGCAGGAAGATGAGCTGACTGACTGGCTGGATGAACTGGAGGTTGAAAACAGTACAGAACTGGCCGAGAATTTTGTTGAATTTGGATTTACCATTGAAGACCTTGACGCATTCAGGCAACGGCTTGGCGCAAAAGATATTTCGCCGGTGTTCAACTGGATTAACAATAACCTGATCACTGAAAGGATTGTATCGGATATTGAACAAGCGTCGAAGCGTATTGCAGATCTTGTCGGCTCTGTTAAAACATTTACACATATGGATCAGGGGCTGGATAAACAGCTGACCAACATCCATGATGGCATCCGGACTACCATTTCCATCCTGCAGTATAAGATACGCAAGGGCAATGTTGAACTGATAGAAGATTTTGATGCCAATTTGCCACCTTTACGGGCCCTGGTAGGAGAATTAAACCAGGTCTGGACCAACATCATTGACAATGCACTTGATGCCATGGAGGTAAATAAAAAGGGGAAAATCATTATTAAAACTGAAAGAGATAAGGACTGCCTGAAAGTGATCATTACTGATGATGGTCCGGGTATTCCTCCCCATGTACTTGAACGGATCTTTGATCCTTTCTTTACCACTAAAGAACCAGGGAAAGGTACCGGGCTGGGACTTGACATTGTGTCCCAGATTGTACGCCAACACAAGGGATATCTGAAAGCGGAATCTCAACCGGGAGAAACACGTTTCATCGTGTCACTACCTATTCATGGATAAAATTAGGGTCATTCCAATAATAATACCATTATGAGTCAGAACTTACCATACATTCTCTGTATTGACGATGATCCGCAGGTGTTACGTGCGCTGGTGCGCGACCTCAAGAGTCAATACCGTGAACAATACAGAATTATCAGTACAACTGTGATCAGTGAGGCATTAGAATCTTTACTGGAATTGAAAAATAAAGGCGAAACTGTTGCGATGTTCATTTCAGATCAGCGTATGCCTGAAATGGAAGGAGTGGATTTCCTGGAACGTGCAATGGAATATTATCCGGATGCACGCAGGGTGCTGCTCACGGCCTATTCGGATACAGATGCAGCCATTAAAGCGATTAACTCAGTACAGCTGGACTATTACCTGGTAAAACCTTGGAGTCCGCCGGAGGAAAGGTTATATCCCGTATTGGATGATTTGCTGGGTAACTGGCAAAGTGTGTATAAACCAGATTTCAGAGGTATTAAGGTAGTAGGATACCAGTTTTCTCCGAAATCCCATTCGGTGAAAGATTTCCTGGCAGGGAACCTTATTCCGTATCAGTGGCTGGATGTACAGAACTCAGATGAAGCAAGCAGGCTATTATCATTGAACAACCTGACTATCAAGGATGTACCGCTGGTGTTTTTTGAAGATGGCTCCTTCCTTTCAAATCCATCAATCATGGAGATTGCCAGTAAGGTAGGTCTGAATCCGCAGGTGAAGCTGGACGTGTATGATGTAGTCATCATCGGTGCCGGGCCAGCGGGACTGGCAGCAGGCGTATATGGTGCATCGGAGGGATTAAAAACACTGCTGATAGAAAGGCGTGCGCCAGGCGGGCAGGCAGGCACCAGTTCCCGTATTGAAAACTATCTCGGCTTCCCGAGTGGTCTGAGTGGTGCAGAACTAACAAGGAGAGCCATTGCACAGGCTACCAGGTTGGGTACGGAACTGATCACACCACAGTCGGTGAAAGATATCAAACAAAAGGATGGCTATAAAAAGATCATCCTGGAAGATGGTACTGAGATCAATACCCGGGCGGTGATCATTACTACGGGTGTTGACTATCGTCAGCTGGAGACGAAAGGAGTACCTGACTTTACCGGCGCAGGCGTATACTATGGGGCCGCTATGACCGAAGCCGCGGCCTGTACAGGAATGGAAGTATATATAGTCGGAGGCGGTAATTCTGCCGGACAGGCAGCCATGTATCTTTCCAAATTCGCTAAGAGCGTCTATATCATCATCCGCAGGGAAGATCTGAGCAGTACGATGTCAGCCTACCTGATAGAGCAGATTTCCGGCGTACCGAATATTACGATTTGTCCGAAGACAGAGATTGCGGAAGCAAAAGGGCATGACAAACTGGAAGAGCTGGTGCTTTGCAATATTGATACAAAAGAGCAGCAGCAAGTACGGGCAGATGCATTATATATTTTCATTGGTGCAAAACCATATACTGACTGGATAGCGCTGGATATTATCAAAGATGATAAAGGCTTTATTAAAACCGGCGGAGATCTGCATAGTTGCGACGCTTTTAAGCGGATCTGGAAGCAGGAACGCGATCCTTATCTGCTGGAAACCAGTTGTCCGGGAATCTTTGCTGCGGGAGATGTGAGGGCGTCTGCCATGAACAGGGTAGCCGCAGCAGTTGGAGAAGGTTCTATGGCTATCAGCTTTGTGCATAAATACCTGGCAGAAGTTAAGTAGCTTCTTGGGTATTTATCCGACATTTGCTTCCCTGTTTTAATTGACTATGAAGGTTTGTATAGCTGAAAAACCAAGTGTTGCCAGAGACATTGCCGAAGTCATTGGCGCTAAAGTACGTAAGGATGGATATTATGAAGGCAACGGGTACCAGGTCACCTGGACCTTCGGACATTTCTGTACCCTGAAGGAGCCCCATGACTATACGGAACAATGGAAGTTCTGGCGGATGGAGGATCTGCCTATGATCCCCAGCAGCTTTGGAATCAAACTGATAGACAATGCCGGCGTACAGAAGCAGTTTAAGATCATAGAACAGCTGGTACAGCAAAGTGAGGAAGTGATTAACTGCGGGGATGCCGGCCAGGAAGGTGAACTGATTCAGCGATGGGTATTACTCAAAGCACAATGTACCGCACCGGTAAAACGCCTGTGGATCTCCTCCCTTACAGAGGAGGCTATCCGGGAAGGATTTCAGAAATTAAAAGACGCAGCTCAATATAATAACCTGTATGCAGCCGGTAGTGCCAGGGCTATCGGAGACTGGCTGCTGGGTATGAATGCCACCCGGCTGTTTACAAAAAAGTTTGCCATGGGAAAGACTGTACTCTCCATCGGAAGAGTACAGACTCCTACCCTGGCGATGATCGTCGCCAGACAGAAAGAGATTAATGCCTTTGTTTCTGAAGAATATTGGGAGCTGAAGACGCTGTACAGAGAAACAGAGTTTACAGCCACCATCGACCGTATAAAAGTGCTGGACCGGGCCGAGAAAGGTTTAGCCTATCTGAAGGAGCATCCTTTTGAAGTGACCTCTTTTGAGAAGAAAGAGGGGAAAGAGGGGAATCCCCGGCTATTTGACCTGACGGCCCTGCAGGTGGAGGCCAACAAGAAATACGCCTACTCTGCCGATGACACCCTGAAATACATACAGAACCTGTATGAGAAGAAGCTGGTCACCTATCCCAGGGTAGACACCACCTATCTCTCAGAAGACCTTCATCCTAAGATAGAGGGCATTATGAAAGATCTGACGCCGTATGCAGCGCTCACAGCGCCATTACTGACAAAACCTATTCCCAAATTAAAGACAGTCTTTGACGATAAAAAGGTCACAGATCACCATGCGATCATACCGACAGGCGTGTATCCATCCAGCCTCGGACTTGAAGAAAAACGCATCTATGACCTGGTAGCAAGGCGTTTTATTGCCGCCTTCTATCCGGAATGTAAGATATCCAACACAACAGTACTTGGTAAAGTCGGCCAGGTAGATTTCAAGGTAACGGGTAAACAGATATTGGAACCAGGCTGGAAGGAAGTATATGCAAATGATGTAACACCTAAAAAAGAGGGAGAAGAAGAAGAAAAGATACTGCCGGTATTTGTAGTAGGTGAGACGGGGCCACATACGCCCAGGATTCACCAGGGGAAAACGACCCCGCCGAAAGCATTTACTGAAGCCACTCTATTGCGTGCAATGGAGACAGCCGGTAAGCAGGTTGATGACGAAGAAGTGCGTGAGCTGCTGAAAGATAATGGTATCGGACGGCCTTCTACCAGAGCAAACATTATTGAGACGCTGTTCCGCCGTAAGTATATTGAGAAACGTAAGAAGAACATCTTTGCTACGCAGACAGGTATGGACCTGATAGATACGATTCAGACCGAATTGTTGAAAAGTCCGGAGCTGACAGGTATCTGGGAGCGTAAACTCCGCCTTATCGAAAAGGGAGAATATGCCATGGAGACGTTCAAGCAGGAGCTGATCCAGATGGTAATAGACCTGACCATTGAAGTCAAAACCTCCAACTACAAAGTTATTACGATCAGGCCGGACCAGCCGGAAGAGAAGGAAAAGGATAAAGAAGACAAGCCTAAAAAAGAAGCCAAATCCAAAGAGAAAAAGACAGTTGTCATTGCAGAACAGCAATGTCCGAAATGTAAATCCCATCCATTAAAGAAGGGCAATACCGCATATGGTTGTGCAAACTTCAGCGTATGCGGATTTAAGGTACCGTTTGAAGTCTTCGGTAAGAAACTGACAGACAAACAGATTGCAGATCTGCTGGGTAAAGGCAAAACTGGTAAGATAAAGGGCTGGAAGTTACCAGGAGTAACAGGAGATACAGAAGGTAAGCTGATTCTGAATAAAGCGTTTGAGCTGGAGGTGGAGAAGGCCTGATGAGGTGCTGGTGGTAGCAGGTATAGCGCGTTAAGCGTTATTGGCAGTAAGCAGTCTTACCAGGTTTGTTCCTGCAGCTTATTGACTATTCCCTATCTTACATACCTAATATTTACCCTATATGACTAAAAGTTTCAAGGCCCGCATCTGGAGACTGGTGAGATGGGCGACCCTAACCTTTTGTATTCTTTTCATTTTCAGGTTTATTTATGGCTACCTGGCTACAGATACGCGCCAGACGGGAGACTACACAGTTGACTTCTTTGAAAGCATCAGTGATCTTAGGAAGAACTATGCATCTGAGAAAGTAAAGTTTCAGCAACAGGGTAATAGTGGTGGCCTGCCACAGGCAGCAGGGGGAGCAGCGCCAAGTCAGAAATATGAAAAGACAGCGTCAGTAAGAGCAAAATCCTCACATTTTGAAGATGACGCCAAACAGATTGCTGCAAAGACTGAAGCATTTAAAGCGATAGTACAATATGAACAGGCACTTGGACTGAAAGGTGGCAGGGAACTTCACCTGTTGATAGGCGTTAATCCGGAAGCGTTTGATTCGTTTTACCTGGCGATTCAAAAGGTTGGAGTGATCAAATCCACACAGATCACTAAAGTGGATAAGACCAATGAATACCGTCAGCTGAATGCGCAAAAAGCATCTTTGCAGAAGACGCTGGAATCACTGAATGAATTAAAGTCCAAGCCAGGGCCTATTACTGACCTGGTAGCGCTTCATGATAAGATACTGGAAACTGAAGGAAAGCTGCAGGACCTGGGCGTAGAACTGGGCAATTTCGATACGGAGAATGAATTTTGTACCGTCAGGATATCCTTGTACGAAGGCGCAACAGAGAAGAAGCAGATCAGCTTAATTCACCGGGTGAGAGTGGCGCTGGAGTGGACGATACATTACTTCACCTACCTGGCGTTTGCAACAGTGGCGGTGTTGTGTGGTGCGTTTGTGCTGCTGGTTATTGTTGACAAATTAAAGCTGATCAATAAGATTGCGAGGAAACTCGAGGAATAATATTTTCCGTTTTTGATTCCCTACAACCGGCATATCTCTGTAAATTCATGCTATTCACCTTTAAAAGAGCGTCTATGTCAATAAATGAAGTACAGGATAAGCTGATTGAGGATCTAATGCTCCTCGATGATGAAGAAAGCCGCAAGCAATACATAGATAACATTGCTGATTCGCTGCCTGTGATGGAAGATAGATATAAGCATGAGCACTACCAGGTGCAAGGCTGGATATCTGACATCTGGATACGTGCGGTATATATCAAGGAAAGGGTATGGTTTACCGCAGCGGGTAGTGCCAAGGCTACCAACGGGCTGTTAGCGATGTTTGCCAGGGTATTATCCGGTAATCATCCGAAGGATATTGCCGACGCGGATATATACTTCATGAATGAGATCGCGGGTCTGTTTCAGCCATTTTTCTCGGTACAATGGCCATTGATATTACGGAAAATGAAGTCGCAGGCAGTAGCGTACCAGATACAGTTGTTGCAAAGCGTATAAACGAAACTCTTCAGATAGAGAAAGGCCGCTCAGTTACCTGGGCGGCCTTCCTTTCTAAACAATATGATAAGATTAAATCAACGGGATCGAGGTCCCGTTACTTTTACAAAGGTAGGATTGTTTAGCTTGACTTCACTCTACCCATTGCCGGATCACTGAAACCAGCTTTACCATTTTCCACTTTGCCAGCATACCTTCTTCCAAAGTTGCCGTGCCCGGTGATGCGTACGCTGAAATCATACCAGGAGTGGCTTTTGCGCAGATCAATTACAACTATTGTTTTGCTGCCGGCAGCCAGTACCTTTTTCTGCAGCGGACTACCATAAGCATTGTCAACGACCTCTATGTTAACAGCCTGACTATCAGCATTTTTGAGCTGTAATGATATATTACCGGTAAATACTTTCCCTTTCCTTTCATAATCGCATAGTACCTCCAGGCCGGGAGCTTTGTCGTCTCCTGTAAACTCGCGGTAGAAGCCGTTAGGGCCATATACCCGCAGGTGGTAGTTATTGTTTTCAAAAGACTGCAGCGGCCAGTGATCGGTAAGTCGGTCTCCGGCTTTTACTGCATAGGCCCAGGTTCTGACTTTTTCAAACCTGGAGTTATCGGCAGCCATATATTTACCCGGAGCATACACATGGAATGGCAGTCCAGCGGCAGCTTTACCTGCCATTTCGTTACCTGCTTTAAAAGATATCTCAAACGCCCCTTTATGCACACGGCCGTCGGCATACATTTCGTAGGGTAGTGCACAGGATGGTTTGATACCTGGCTCCTGTTTAGCCATATAGGCTGCATTAGCCGGATCATTGTTAATGGCGGCGATCTCTTGAGTGCTCAGCAGTTTAAAACCCGAAGGAACAGCCTTAAACTGGGCTTTATGTATACTTTCGATGAATGTATCCTTGTCGCCAAAGGCAGGCACCGGAATTTGTTCACCGTTGTAGGGCTGGAAGACGGAGCTCAGGTCGCCACATATGGTGCGACGCCATTCACTGATATTACTCTCCTGGATAGGTTTACCCGTTTTATGTGACAGGAAGCGCTCTAAAAACTGAAGTACAGAGGTATGGTCAAAAACTTCCGAGCAGACCATTCCCCCGCGGCTCCAGGGAGAGGCGACGATCAGTGGCACACGATAGCCTAGTCCGATAGGACTTTCTCGGGCATCCTCGTCGGTCATTCCTTTTTTGCGGAGTTCCTGTTCACGGGTAACGTACTCCACCGCTGTATCAATGCCGGCAGATACTTTTCCGGTACCTGGTCCATGTGGAGGTACAAATGGGGGAATGTGATCGAAATCGCCGTCATTTTCGTCGTAGGCAAGGATGAATACTGTTTTCTTCCATACCTCCGGATTTTGCGTCAGGATATCCATCACTTCTGCCAGGTACCAGGCCCCGTACCAGGGCGCACCGGGATGGTCGGAGAAATTTTCGGGCGCTACAATCCAGGAGACCGTTGGCAGTTGACCAGTCTTCACATCTTCCCGGAACTGGTATAGCACATCGCCTTTTGGCACCTGCATCGTGCGTGTTGTATCGCCATCCTGATACTGAAGTGAAGTCAGCTGATGATAGTCAGGATCTTTCTCATTCGTAGTGAATGCTTTTCTGTGAATATTCTTTTCGCGGTCGGACAGCTTTTCAAAATGCTCCGGCCGCCATTTTGCTTCCTCTTCCCGGATACGGAGGAGGAGGGCTTTCTTCTCGTCCAGTTCCTTGCTGGTAGCTATAGCAGCTTCGCCGGTGAGGCTTTTCAGCTTATCTTCCAGTGTGTGGACAGCCTTCGTAAGCTGTAATATTCTTTTTTGCAGATGTTGATAGTGAGCAGCGGAGAACTGCGGTTTGTATTGGGAAAAAAACTCCAGCGGGTTATCTGTAAAGTTAGCCAGCCAGGAATCTTCTTCACCAGAGAATCCTACGCCGACACTTAGTTCGTTTTGATATACTTTCCAGCTGATGCCGTTTTCTTCCAGTCTTTCCGGGAAGGTAGTCCAGCTGGCAGGAACGCCATAATCCACCTCAGCGTTACGCACATTAGGAGCAGCATCAGTACTTTGTTTTTCGCGGATGGTGCCTGTCCAGAAATAGAGTCTGTTAGGGGTAGTGCCGGTAAGAGACGAGCAGAAGTTCTGGTCGCAGACTGTAAATGCGTCGGCCAGCGCATAGTAGAATGGAATATCTTCCCGGGTAAAGTAACCCATGGTTAAGGGTAGATGCGCATAGTCTTTGTGACCGGATTGCTTTGCATCCAGCCATCCGTCGTATTTGCCATTATTACGGGCATCAACCTGGTTTTCCCAAGAATGCGGAAGAGAGCTCATCCAGGTGACCTTCGAGTCTTTAATATCCAGCCTGAAAGGAGCATAAGTTTCTCCCTTTTTATTAGACTGCAGCCAGACCAGGTTATCATCAGGCAGCGTAATAGCCCTGGGATCATTGAAGCCACGTACACCGCGTAATGTACCCAGGCAATGGTCAAAAGATCTGTTTTCCTGCATGAGCAGTACGACATGTTCTGCATCAAGGAAGGTACTGCCGGCAGCGGGATTGATTGCTAATGCCCGCTGAATTGAGGCTGGCAGTACACCCGCCAGCCCGGTGCCGCCTGATAGTAATGCGGCCTTTTTGATAAAGTCTCTCCTGGTATCCATAATAATGACAAGATACGGAACGCCCTGCAAGGTGGCACCACGAGATGATATTCTTCAACGTAATTTAATACCGGTCCCATATGAAGCTCCCAGGTATTATTATTATCTTTCGTCCAACCAAACCGATACTATATGAACAAGAAACTGTTGCTTTACCCCTTAATTATCGGCTTTTTCGGATGCCTGACCTGGTTTATCATTGATCAAGGCAGCCACCTGGTTACAGACGGAAGTACGCCTGCGAGTAGTGTAGTAGAAGCAGCAACAGCTGCATCTGCAGCGAGCGCCCACTCCACAGCAGAAAGTGTATGGCTGGGGATGGTACAGAATGTACACCATCCACTGGCGTTATTGCTGCTGCAGATCATTCTGATTCTGCTGACAGCACGCTTATTTGGATGGCTGGCGAATAAGATAGGTCAACCAGCGGTGGTAGGAGAAATTGTTGCAGGTATATGCCTGGGCCCGTCCCTGTTAGGCATGGCGTTGCCGTCTGTCAGTGCGTTTGTTTTTCCGGCAGAAGGATTTAAGAACTTACAGTTTCTGAGTCAGATAGGACTTGCATTTTTTATGTTTGTAGTCGGCATGGAACTGGATACGCACAAAATGAAAAACAAGGCGCATGACGCAGTGATGATCAGTCATGCAAGCATTGTGTTTCCGTTCTTCCTGGGAGTATTACTGGCTTATTATATATACGGACAGTTTGCACCTGCTAATGTAAGTTTCCTTTCCTTCTCATTGTTTATGGGTATTGCAATGAGTATAACAGCGTTTCCGGTGTTGGCTCGTATTGTACAGGAAAGAAAGCTTAGCAGTACACCATTAGGCCTGCTGGCGATAACCTGTGCTGCAGCAGATGACGTTACAGCATGGTGTATATTGGCTGTTGTGATTGCAATTGTAAAAGCAGGCACTTTATGGACTGCTGCACTTACGCTGGCATTGTCGCTCGTATTCCTTGCTATTATGTTGTATGTACTGAAACCCTGGCTTGCAAAGAAGATTGCTCAGTTTCAACGGCAGCAGAAAGAGAAGTCAATTGTCGCATTAGCATTCATGGTACTATTGTTTTCAGCCTGGGCGGCAGAGGTAATCGGTATACATGCATTGTTCGGTGCTTTTCTGGCAGGTGTGATCATGCCGGCAGAAGTATCTGTTCAGAAGTTGCTTACTGATAAGCTGGAAGACGTGAGCGTTCTGCTATTGTTACCAATATTCTTTGTCTTTACTGGCTTGCGTACTCAGATCGGATTATTAGGTCAGGGGCAGCTTTGGTCTGTATTCGGACTGATTATGTTGGTTGCAGTAGGCGGCAAGCTGGGAGGTAGCGCTCTTACTGCGAAACTGATGGGCCAATCCTGGATGGATGCTTTGGGTATAGGCGCGTTAATGAATACCAGAGGGCTTATGGAACTGGTAGTATTAAATATCGGCTATGATCTGGGTATTCTTTCCCCTGAAATTTTTGCTATGCTGGTATTGATGGCATTGGCAACCACCTTCATGACAGGACCACTGCTGGATATTGTTAAGAAGGTAGAGGAAAACCGTCTACAGGCGAGTCAGGTAGGATAATGATTAAATTTTTTTATCGCTAAATACATGAACGCCTGCATATACGATATGTAGGCGTTCCTATTTAGAGACAATATTCCCAGTATTGGAAAGTTGCCGGCAAGACATTATCGGAGATGCGTGTTGCAGGAGCTTGGCAAAGTAGATAAAACAAAAAGGCCTGATCGTATGATCAGGCCTTTGCTATTAGTTCCGTATGATTAATGCAGCGTTGTTTTCTTCATCACTGGCTTCTTAGTTACCGGCTTTTTAGCAGTTGTCTTTTTAGCAACTGTTTTCTTTTTAGCGGTAGCTGTCTTACCTTTTGCTGCTGGCTTTTTAGCGGCAACAGCTTTGGATGTTTTAGACGTTTTTGCTGCTATATGATTATTTGTAGTCGTCTTCTTTGCTTTAGCCTCGGCTGGAGCAGCTACTTTTGCAGGAGCAGGGAAGCGGGATTTGTCTAAAGCTGTGGCTTTATCATCCAGCATCATCTGCAGGGACTCTTTCAGAATCTCATCTTTCTCTGTCTGAAATTCCTTCATCTTGTCTTTAGGGATTCTCAGATCGTAGCTATTCTCAGGGCTTGCCATCATTTTGGCGAACTCCGGGTTCAGGTGTTCCAGTTCAGAAACTTCCATGTTCAGCTTCTTTGCAATAGCATCCAGGCGATATTTACCGGAGATGTTAAACTCAACAGTATTGAACATTTCTTCTTCTGTAAGCTCAGTAGTAGAGGAAGCCGCACTTGTCATTGCAGGAGCGCTTACAGGAGCAGCCACGCCGTCGTTACCTACACCGAAGAAGTTATTGAATCTATCGAGGATGTAACCTGTAGCAATGAATTTATAAACGTGATTACGGGATTCTGCAGGCAGGAAGTATTGCATTCCCCAGAAGTCGCTGCGACCGCTTGCATTCATAGCACGTTGTACGCCGCCGGGACCGCAGTTATAGGCAGCTACTACTAGTAACCAGTCACCGAACTGGTTGTACAGTTCATTCAGGAACTTGGCAGCGGCTACTGTAGACTTGTAGAAGTCTTTACGTTCGTCCACTTTTTTACCCACATTGAGACCGAAGATGCGCGCTGTACCAGACATAAATTGCCAGGCTCCAACTGCACCTACACGGGAACGAGCATTAGTATTAAAGCTGGATTCTATCACTGCGAGGTACTTCATTTCCTCAGGAATCCCGTGTTCTCTGAAGATTTTCTCAACCATCACAAAGTAAGGCTGACCTCTGGAGATCATTACCTGCAGGTGTTGGCTATACCGTGTGGCAAAGTTATTGATGTATCCAGCTACGATGTTGTTGTTGATCTGTTCATAGACCTTTGGGCTGCTGATGCTGGACGGGAGACTCTGCGCATTTTTGCGCACCGCCTGAGACGTTGCGGAAGGTACTACAACAGTATCCTTGGGCAAACGTACTTTGTGGTTCAGTACCGTAGTATCCGGTCCTCCATAGGGAGTAACCATCTCTTTAGGTACACCATTGCCACCAATCGCTTTCAATTGCACTGCTCCTAACGATGGCAACAGCAGTAGTAAAAAGATTTTCCTCATACACATATTTATTTTAAACAGGAGTAACCCTCCGTGTCTGCATTACGTGTTCCGCAATGCTTAACAGGTTTGCTTCGCTAAATTGCTTTGTGATGATCTGTACACCATATGGCATCCCGTTTGAATGCCGTTGCAAAGGTACGGAAATTGCCGGAACCCCTGCCAGATTTGCCAGTACCGTGTAAATATCGGCCAGGTACATGGCTATTGGATCATTTGATTTCTCTCCAATTTTAAATGCTGTAGACGGAACAGTTGGCATTACGATGGCGTCATATTCCGAAAGAATTTCGTTCAATTTGTCCACCACCATTCGTCTAACTTGCTGGGCTTTAGTAAAATAGGCGTCATAATAACCCGCGCTAAGTACGAAAGTCCCAAGTAAGATACGTCGTTTTACCTCTTTACCAAAACCCTCTGAGCGGCTTTTCTTGTAAAAGTCTGCGAGTTCGAGGTTATTTAAAGAAGTTCTGTGTCCGTATTTCACTCCATCGAACCGGGAAAGGTTAGATGAAGCTTCTGCAGTGGTCAACACATAATATGCGGGCACTACATAATCGAGGTAGGCGAAGTCAGCTGCGGTAACTGAGCTACCGTTAGCTTCCAGTTCTTCAAAGAAGCGGAGATAACCTTCCTTCATCTCCGTATCGAGGCCGGGGTGAAATAACGCATCTTTTAAATACGCTATTTTCCAGGATTTATTGTGCTCAATCTTATACTCTGGTACTGCTTCGCCCGAAGCTGTACTATCATACTCATCGGGCCCTGCAATAAACTGTAGCACTATACCCACATCTGCAATATTCCTGCCAAAAATTCCTATCTGGTCGAAGGACGAAGCGTATGCTATTAGTCCATGTCTGGAAATTCTTCCATATGTCGGTTTCAGTCCTACAATTCCACAGAAATCAGCGGGTTGTCTTACTGAGCCGCCTGTGTCACTTCCCAGGCTTACCATACAGAGATCAGCTTGCACAGCAACTGCCGATCCCCCAGATGACCCGCCCGGTACACAGGAATTGTCCAGTGCGTTCAACACCGGACCATAGGCGGAGTTCTCATTGGTTGATCCCATAGCAAATTCATCGCAATTGAGATTACCAATAATAATGGCATCTTCTGCCAGCAGTCTTTCGACAGCGGTAGCAGAATAGAGGGAGGTAAATCCCTCGAGAATGCGGGAAGCGGCGCTTACTTTATGGCCTTTATAACAGATAACATCCTTAATGCCTATCACAACGCCTGCAAGCGCTCCCACAGAGTCACCGTTTTTAACACGGAGATCCAGTGCATGCGCTTTCGCAAGGGCTTCTTCCTCAAAAACTTCCAGATAAGCATTCAGGTGTTTTGTCTGCACGATGCGGTCAAGGTAATACCGCACCATCTCCGTACAGGTTGTTCTGCCGGCGTATAATGCTTCATGAAAAGCCGATATACTGCTGTATTCAGACAAAGCCAAACCAGTTAATTGCTTAAAAAATAAGGTAAAGTCAAACTTGAAAAATTGCTACTGAGCAGTACTCAGTTGGCATATGGCATATAGCAGCTTTGTACAGTGATTAACTGCATTCCCTTTCACAGGCAAACTACTCCCCTATTCACGTTTGAATTAATTCAATGAAAACCAGATTCCTGAGCTACAGGTTAATTAGGCATTCTTATGATCTGTCGTAGCTGGCTGATCTTTCATACCATCTTCGATCTCTTTACGTACGTTGTTCTTGGCGTCGTTAAACTCACGGATACCTTTACCAAGGCCACGCATCAGTTCTGGAATTTTCTTACCACCAAACAGCAGCAATACAACCAGAGCAATCAAGAGTAATTCTGTCATACCTAATTCCTGAAATAATAAAAATGGTGATTTAAATGCGGCAGTCATTTTCTCAGTTTTAAACGTTAAGCAAACAAAGATAGGTAAATATATTCGGGATTTAGCCTGACATGGATTGGCCAGCAAAGTTTTAATACTATTTTAAGAGCTTTCAATGCGTGGTTCCGGTTCTCATAGACATGAAAAAAACGGGGAGCCAAACGGTCCCCGTTATCACTAATTTCCCTGTATTTATACTAAACCCTTTTCTCTTTGATACGGGCAGCTTTACCAGCACGTTCGCGCAGGTAGAACAGTCTCGCCCTTCTAACTTTACCAACCTTATTCAGCACGATTCCATCGATATGTGGCGACAGCAGCGGGAATACCCTTTCTACACCTACACCATCAGAAATCTTTCTAACTGTAAAAGTTACAGTAGCTCCAGTACCCTGGATTTTCAATACATCACCTTTGAAGGACTGGATTCTTTCCTTGTTACCTTCAACAATTTTATAGTTTACAGTGACGTTATCACCGGCCTTAAACTTCGGGTAGGATTTCTTACCTGTCAGTTGCTCGTGAACAAAAGAAATAGCGTTCATCTTTCAAATATTTATCGGAGTGCAAAGGTAACTGAGAAATACAGAACTTCCAAATAACAACCCCGTTTATTAAAGAATAATTTTCCAATAGGTTGAAAACCAACCAAAATTTATAACAGATCCGGACGACGTGCCTTTGTGCGCTCCAGCGCCTGGTCATGTCTCCAGTTATCAATTTTCTTATGATCACCGCTTAAAAGCACATCGGGCACTTTCCAGCCCCTGAACTCCTCCGGACGGGTATATACTGGCGGTGCCAGCAGATTGTCCTGAAATGAGTCTAATAATGCAGAAGTCTCATCGTTTAATACTCCGGGTATCAGTCTGCCAATAGCATCTACTAGCACGGCGGCGGCCAGTTCTCCTCCTGAGAGTACATAATCCCCAATAGAGATCTCCTTAGTAACGAAATGCGTGCGGATACGCTCATCAATACCTTTGTAGTGACCACATAGCAACAGCAGGTTGCCTTTGAGTGATAACTGGTTGGCTATCTTTTGATTAAGCGTTTCGCCATCTGGTGTTAGGTATATTACTTCGTCATACTGTACTTTAGACTGCAAGGTCTCAATTGCATTTACCATTGGTTCCAACATCATTACCATTCCTGCTCCTCCGCCAAACTGGTAGTCGTCTACCTGCTTGTGCTTCAGATTGGAATAATCGCGCAGATTATGGGTATGCACTTCCAGCAACCCTTTCGTCTGAGCCCTTTTCAGGATGGAATGCGAAAAAGGGCTTTCCAGCAATCCTGGCTGTACCGTAATGATATCTATTCTCATAGTAATGATCCAATCGACCCTGCAAAGGCAGGTCTCAGTGAATATAAGTGTTCCCTGCTACTCCATGTAAATGTCCAGTAAGCCGTCAGGAAGATCTACATGAACGATCTGCTGCTTTTTATCCACCTTAATAAGCGATTGCTCATTCAGCGGTAGCAACATCTCTTTTTCCTTGTAAGTCACCTTTACCAGCACCTGCATCGGCATTTCGATCACTTCTTCGATAACTCCCAGTTCGCCTTGTTGCTTATCCTGTACGGAAAAACCAAGCATAGACAACGGGGCTGACGAGGCAGTCTGCGTCTTGAAATCTTCTTCTGCCAGGTATACGGGCGTTTGTACCAGCTTCCGGGCTTCTTCCTTAGTATCTACTCCTTCCAGCTTGATAAACACATGTTCATGGTCCTTCACGCTGGTCTTTTGTACAAAGTAGGGAATGAAACTGTTCTTACGCACTTCGAGAAAGATAGCCTCTACTCCTTGCAGTGCCGACCTTTTACCCAAACTATGTTTGAGGATAAATTCGCCCTGTAAGCCAAATACAGATACCAGTTTTCCTATGCTGAAGTAATTATTCATAATACGATGGCCTTGCGGCTAAGAAAAAGGGAAATATTTGCGTACAAATATTTCCCTTTCAAATATGATTCAAAAGCTGGATTATGCTTCGCCTCCTTCTGGCTGAGCTGGAGTATCTTCAACTCTTCTCACGATTGGAGTAGCAATTCTTGCTTTTTTGTGGCTATCACGACGGGCAGCAACTTTCTGCTCGTGTTCAGCCTGCCATTGTTCGAATTTCTGGAACGCAGTAGGTTCATCGAACAGACCCAGTTTCACACCTCTCAACAGGTGTTTCAGGTAAAGAACTCCTTTGAAAGACAGGATTCTTCTAACTGTATCTGTAGGCTGAGCACCTTTCTGTAACCAACGCAGTGCTTTGTCTGTATCAATGTTGATAGAAGCAGGCACAGTCAGTGGGTTGTAAGTACCGATCTTTTGGATGAATTTACCATCTCTAGGCGCGCGAGCATCGGCTACTACTATAAAATAAAAAGGTCTCTTCTTAGCGCCATGACGTTGCAGTCTGATTTTTACTGGCATAAATAATTCGAGTTATTTTTTTGCGAGTTATGAAAAAGTATTTAATTGGGGCAGCAAAAGTAATCTTAAAAGTGGATAGTTCAAAATATTTTCTGTTAAAAGTCTACAAACTGTGGACTTTTTTTTCTGAGACTATCTACCTAAAGCTCTTAAACCTTTACCACCAGCTCCGAATTTGTTCATCATCTTCATCATCTGACGCATCTGGTCAAATTGCTTCATGAACTGGTTTACATCCTGAATATCCTTACCAGAGCCCTTTGCTATACGCTTACGGCGGCTGCCATCGATACTATCCGGATTGTTCCTCTCATAAGGCGTCATAGAACCGATCATGGCTTCTATGCCTTTAAACGCGTCATCACTGATATCAATGTCCTTAATAGCTTTACCTACGCCTGGAATCATCGCCATCAGATCTTTCAGGTTACCCATCTTCTTGATCTGCTGCAATTGCTCGCGGAAGTCTTCAAAGTCAAACTGGTTCTGACGAATCTTCTTCTCCAGTTTCTTTGCCTGTTCTTCATCAAATTGAGCCTGCGCACGTTCAACCAGGGTAGTGATATCACCCATACCGAGGATACGCTGTGCCATACGCTCAGGATAGAACACATCCAGCGTATCCAGCTTCTCACCCATACTCACAAACTTGATGGGCTTCTCTACCGTATACTTGATTGTCAGGGCAGCACCTCCACGGGTATCACCATCCAGTTTAGTCAGTACAACACCGCTGAAATCAAGGCGTTCATTAAACGCTTTGGCGGTATTCACAGCATCCTGACCTGTCATAGAATCCACTACAAAGAGGATCTCATTAGGCTTTACTGCTGCTTTAACATTGGCTACCTCGGTCATCATCACCTCATCTACGGCAAGGCGACCGGCAGTATCTATGATTATGATGTTATTGCCATTCTGTTTAGCATGCGCTATCGCATTCTGCGCGATCTTAACCGCATCCTTGTTCTCCGGCTCATTGTACACTTCCACTCCAATCTGCTCACCCAGCACTTTCAGCTGGTCAATCGCTGCCGGACGATAAATATCTGCCGCTACCAATAATGGCTTCTTGCCCTTTTTGCTTTTCAGGAAATTGGCCAGTTTACCAGAAAAGGTCGTTTTACCAGAACCTTGCAGACCAGCGATCAGGATAATAGAGGGGCTGGACTTAATATCCAGTTCTGCCTCGGTACCCCCCATCAGCTCAGTCAGCTCATCCTTTACGATCTTAACCATCAACTGTCCTGGAGAAATAGCGGTAATTACCTTTTCACCCAGTGCCTTTTCTCTCACACGGTCAGTGAAGTCTTTCGCAATTTTATAGTTTACGTCAGCATCCACCAGCGCACGGCGAATTTCTTTCACCGTAGAGGCCACATTGATTTCACTGATACGGCCTTCGCCCTTCAGTTGTTTAAACGCCGAGTCGAGCCGCTCTGATAATGATTCGAACATCTGTGATCTTGTTTAATTTTTAGCTGTAAGCTATTCGCTGCTCATCCTGGTGTCAGGACCTCACAGCTGCAAGGGTTGCAAAAATAATATAAAGTAGCATGCAAACCAGTAAGCAGCCACAAATAACAAAAAAAGGTGAATATCCGCAGATATTCACCTTTCTGATTATATAAGTTACTTAATTCTCAGTGATTGTTTTACTGCGCGGGCAATAATAATCAACTTCCCAGGTAATTTCTCAGCAGTTTGCTACGGGAAGTGGTGCGCAGTTTAGTGATCGCTTTATCCTTGATCTGACGTACACGTTCGCGGGTCAGGCCAAATTTCTCACCAATATCTTCCAGAGACATCGGATGTTCCACCGCAATACCGAAGTACAGGATGATAACGTCTTTCTGTCTGTCTGTCAGGGTAGATAAAGAGCGTTCTATTTCACGGCGCAGTGAATCATGGTGATCCAGTTCTTCATCTGCGTTTACCGCATTTGGATTAGCAAGAACATCCAGCAGGGAGTTATCTTCTCCGTCAATAAATGGCGCATCCATAGATACGTGACGGGCAGCAACGCCTAAAGTGGCTTCTACTTCTTCTGTATTAATTTCGAGGATGGTCGCAAGTTCGTCGGGAGATGGCTCTCTTTCAAATTCCTGTTCCAGCTGAGAGTAAGCCTTACTGATCTTATTGCTCAATCCCACTTTGTTAAGTGGCAATCTTACTATACGGCTCTGTTCTGCCAATGCCTGGAGAATAGATTGTCGAATCCACCATACGGCATAAGAGATAAACTTAAAACCGCGGGTCTCATCAAAACGCTGTGCTGCTTTGATCAGGCCGAGATTTCCCTCATTGATAAGATCACTGAGAGACAGGCCCTGGTTCTGATACTGTTTGGCAACAGACACCACAAAGCGGAGGTTCGCCTTCGTCAGCTTTTCTAAAGCTCTCTGATCCCCCTGCTTAATGCGTATAGCAAGGTTCACCTCTTCCTCCGGTGTTATTAAATCCACTTTCCCAATTTCCTGCAAGTATTTCTCCAAGGACTGGGACTCCCTATTGGTGATGGATTTCGTGATTTTGAGTTGGCGCATTGACATAAAGAATCGGAACAGTTACAGGTTAATAAAATGTTACCCTATTTGATGAATGCCAGACAAAAATAAGTTTTTTTAGATAGCACCCAAAAAAAATAATTAGTTATTAAACCATATTCAAGCAAAAACGTTTCACCATTCACAACTTAATATCAACGCCGTTAACAGCGGGTTTTCTTATAAAAGCTGTGAAAACAATTAGTGTGGATTGCTAATATATTCATATTTTCCATAATAAAATTGTTATTTATAAAGTGTACAAGATTTTGGGCAATTATTAAAAATAAATGCAAAATAATTTTGACAGAATAAATAATTTTCTATAATTGCAACCAGATGCTATTGATTTACTAATTACTTGAGCGATGTCTAAGAAAGTGCAATATGAGTTAGAATACCCGGTACGATGCTCACCCAGTATCTTATACGAATTTCTTTCCACCCCAGCCGGTTTGCAGGAGTGGTTCGCAGATAAAGTAGATTACCGGGACAGCGTTTTCTCTTTTTCATGGAATGGTTCGGTCGAAGAAGCTGAAGTGCTCGAACAGGAAGAAGATGAATTTATCCGTCTACATTGGAAACATGCGCCCAAAGAAGAATTCTTTGAATTTCGCATACAGATTTCCGAAGTCACAAATGAAACGATACTGATCGTTAGAGATTTTGCAGAAAAGAAAGAGATCGCTGACCAGAGCCAGCTGTGGGACTACCAGGTGAAAGACCTTTTCCACAGAATAGGTAACTAAAACCAGCCAACAGTGATCAACTGATACTGATCAGTGCCCGAAGCAGAAGAGTATAATCTCTTACTATCTCCGGAACTATCTTTCCCCATTCTTCAAAACTATAAGGTCTAGCAAGTTTAATAAAAGAACATCGGGCAACCAGCTGCTTAAATTCCAGTTCCGAGAAGGCTGATATTAATTTGTAATTTCCATCTTCAAAATCATGCTGCCAGGGGTCTTCCAGAAGATATACCTGAAACTGATTTTCAGCCAGCAATTGCCAGGCTGAAGCAATCGCATGACCATACTTTTCTTTTTCCTCCCCCGCCAAATGCAGGGTAGCAATGAAATAATGTCCCCACCAGAACATGGTGCGGAACGCAAAAATATTGTCCCTGCTGAACAAGCGGGGATAATCCAATATAACATAAGGCAGCTCCCGGTAACGCTCCCCTCGTGATATCTTCCCTCCAGCTTCCAGCATGCCGGCTGGAAAAGGAAACGTATGAGTTGCCGGCGCAGCTCTCAAAGCCTCATGCAACTGCCCCATTAACAATACCACCTTTTCTAAAACATTGTTTTTCAGATAAATCCAACCGGCATTCCCTACCAATGCCCGCTCTTCTGCTGTCAATGAAACATTCTCCATCCTGTAAATTTAGCCGCAAAGCCTTATTGGGAGAAATTTAACGGTAATTTTAAGCCTAACCCTCTCCCACTTCCATAAATCATATTAAATTTGTATGCTTTAAATTTGTCCTCCGGCAAACGTATCTTGCCAACATAAGACACCCGACAACGTTAAAGTCCGATATCAAACAAACTACTCAGGAAAGTGAAAAAACTGGATAAGCTCATCATCAAAACATTCATGGGGCCATTCGTGGCTACGTTCTTTGTAACACTCTTCGTGTTGGTGATGCAGTTTCTCTGGAAATATATCGACGACCTGGTGGGTAAAGGTCTGGACACGCCGGTGATTATTGAACTGATCACCTATACCAGCGCTAACCTCGTTTCACTGGCGCTCCCACTCGCCGTACTGCTCTCTTCCATCATGACCTTTGGTAACCTTGGGGAAAGCTTTGAGCTGGTTGCACTGAAATCTGCCGGTATCTCCCTGACCCGTTTCATGCGTCCCCTGCTGGCGGTCTCTGCTACTATTGCATTACTGGCATTTCTCTTTAATAACTATGCCATGCCGGTGGCAAACCTTCGCGCTAAGTCTTTATTATACGATATTACCAACTCAAAACCGGCCTTCAACATCAAAGCCGGCGTTTTCTATACAGACATTCCTGACTACACCATCAAAGTAGCACAGAAAGAAAAAGACAACAAAACCATTCACCAGGTAATGATCATTGATCATACTCCTGGCGGTGGCGACAAAGTGATACTGGCAGAAAAAGGTACAATGCTGCTCTCCGCCGATAAACGATTCCTTTACTTCATACTGGAAAAAGGCTGGCGCTATGAAGAACGCAACAGCCGCAGCTCTTCCACTCCCGGGGAACTGATCCGTCTTGGCTTCCGCGAGTATAAAAAGGCATTTGACCTTAGTTCGTTTGCTTTCAGCCGACTGGATATGGGACTATTTGCTTCCAACCAGCAGATGCTGAACGTTGCTCAGCTGGACAAAGCCATCGACTCTCTCTACGAGCAGGAAAAACTCTTCAGCCGTACGGTTAATGCTTACATTACCACCCGTTATGCCTTTTACAAATGGGGCGATACCGGCTGGGTATCCAAAGCACCGCCGCTCGCTGCTGCCAGCTTCAGAGACTTTATTCCTGAGAAGTCACTCAGATATACACTGGAAAGAACAGAACAGAATATACGCGACGGTCAGAACAACCTGGAAGGACCTGCCCGTGAATTTGGGGATAAACATAGTACCTTACTATTGCATAAAGTCGAATGGCAACGTAAATTTACCCTTGCATTCTCCTGTATTGTGATGTTCCTGATCGGTGCGCCGCTGGGATCCATTATCAGAAAGGGCGGTCTGGGTACTCCGCTGATATTTGCGGTTGTATTCTTTGTGATATTTAATATATTTTTCATGGTTGGAGAGAAGATGGCCAGAAAAGATGTGATGGCTACCTGGAGCGGAATGTGGCTCTCCAATATTGTCCTTATACCTATTGCGATGTTCCTGATCTATAAAGCACTGAACGATTCCAATCTGTTCAACAAAGAGTTTTATTTCAGGATATTCAATAAAGTTAAAAAGCTCTTTAGAAAACTTAGTACAAAACCTACAACTTGACAGCCATAGGCATTTAGCTTCCAGCTTCAAGATTTTCACACTTAGCCGGTCAGTTCCAAACATCCGGGGGGATATACCTGTGCCTGCCACAACATAATGCACAATGTGAAGATCTATACGCGCCGCTTTGCCTATGAGCGGGTCACAACCTACAACTATGAAAACACTACTGACGCTGCTGGGCAAAAATGCCAGCTTCTTTTTGCCATTCCTTTTATGGATTGTGGCAGGAGCGCTATTACAGGCCTATTTCACTCATGACGAACTGTTTCTTGCCATTAACCATGCCAATACACCATGGGCAGACGTTGTCATGACAGGTATTACCTACATCGGAGATGGTATTACCTTTGCGGTGATGCTGGCCTTTATACTGGTCTTCAGAAAATACAAACTGTTCCTCACAGCAGGTACTGTATTGCTATTGACTACGATCATTGTACAAACAGCAAAACATTATTACAATGAACCGAGACCTGCGTTGTATTTTGCAGACGCAAATTACCTGGTACATACCGTAAAATGGGTAACGGTACACGGTTCCTGCAGTTTTCCATCCGGACATACAACAACTGCATTTGCCATGTTTACCTTCCTCGCTATGGTATGCAGGAATAAATTTGCCGGATTTGCGTTCATAACACTGGCACTGCTTGCTGCCCATTCAAGAATTTACCTGGCCCAGCATTTCTTTGTGGATGTGTATGTTGGGAGCATCATCGGTACAACAAGCAGCCTGGTTGTGTATACACTGTTCCACCAGAGTAGAAGAAAAGAAGTACCGGAAGTAGTCACCGAACCGGTGATCAGCCTGACCTGATTGTATTATTTTATTGATAGCCTGAATTATGAAATACCTGTTGATTGCTATTGCAGCTGCTTTGCTTTTCGTACCCTTCCTGGGTGCCGTACACCTGTTTGACTGGGACGAGATCAATTTTGCAGAAGCTGCAAGAGAGATGATTGTAAGCCATGATTATTCGAGAGTACAGATCGATTTTAAGCCGTTCTGGGAAAAACCTCCGTTGTTCATCTGGCTCCAGGCTATCAGTATGCATATCTTTGGCGTAAATGAATTTGCTGCCCGCTTCCCGAATGCCGTTGTTGGTATTGCTACGCTTGTAGCCTTATTTGGTATCGGTAAGAAACTTGCCGATGACAAGCTTGGGCTATGGTGGGCGCTGGCATATGCCGGCTCCTGGTTGCCTCACTTTTACTTTAAATCGGGTATCATAGATCCGACATTCAACCTGTTTATCTTCCTCGCCATCTATTATGCCTATCGCATAGCCTATAGCCCCCGCCCATCAGCGATGGCCATATTCAGTGGTATATTCCTGGGACTGGCAGTACTGACAAAAGGCCCTGTAGCCATCCTTGTCAGTATTCTTACCCTGCTGTTTTACTGGCTGTATAAGAAAGGTAAGATCGGTATGGGGCTGGGACAGCTGGGCCTGATCATACTTGCCTCCTTCCTGACCACCGCGTTGTGGTTCGGCTACGAGATTATCGCACACGGCTTCTGGTTCGTTGAGGAGTTCATCACCTACCAGATAAGACTCTTTACCACCAAAGATGCCGGTCACGGAGGCTCGTTCTTCTATCACTGGATTATATTGCTGGTAGGCTGTTTTCCTGGCAGCATACTACTCTTCACCTATCTCAGGGGAAGGAAACATAAATCTATCTACTCGGGATCAGCTTCGACAGAGGTAAAGGACTTTAAGGTATGGATGTGGGTACTGTTCTGGGTAGTACTGATACTTTTCTCTATCGTAGAAACCAAAATAGTTCACTACTCGTCGCTGTGCTACTTCCCACTTAGTTTCCTGGCGGCATGGCAGCTATACCGTATTTCCGAAAATAAGCTCCAGCTGCACGCATGGAATATTGCATTAATGCTGGTGATCGGACTAGCCATCGGTCTGGCTATTACCCTGCTTCCACTGGTAGGCGTATATAAAGACCTGCTTATTCCTCATATACATGACCGCTTTGCGCAGGCTAATCTTCAGGCCCAGGTGCCCTGGTCAGCCTGGGAAGCTGCTTACGGTGCAGGCTATATGCTACTGATCATTACCGGCGCAGTGCTGATGTTCAGGAAAAAAACACAGGCCGGACTGCTTTGCATGTTCTTCAGTACCATTGTGGCTATCCAGATCACAATTGTGCATTTCACACCTAAGATTGAGCGTTTTTCACAAGGTGCAGCCATTGACTTCTTCAAAACCTTTGAAGGGAAAGACGACTATGTACAGGTGCTCATGTATCATAGCTACGCCCATCTGTTCTATACGAAAAAACTGCCTCCTGCTAATCAGAACTATTATAATACGGAGTGGCTGTTGACAGGGAATGTAGATAAGCCTACATGGTTTGTATGCCGTATTACAGATAGTGCACCATTCAGAACTGACCCTAATCTGGAGATCGTAGAAGAAAAGAATGGATTCGTTTTCTTCAAGAGAAAACGAGTGAACAATTAAGAACAGGGTGCCAGTAATGAGGCTTTGACTATTTCAAAAACTAAAACATTAACAAGATTACTGATATAACAAAGGGCTAACCAGATCGGTCAGCCCTTTGTTATTGTAGGTATTATTTCTATACAGCAGCTCAATAATCAAGACATACATACGCGCTTATCTTACCCTTCATTCTCCTTACTGCATTCAGTATGTCCAACCACTCGCGGCTATTTATAGTTATTAAGCCTATTTAGCCTCAGCGTACAGTCTATCAACTTCTGTCCAGTTTACCGCATTCCAGAATGCTGTTATGTACTCTGCTCTCACATTATGATATTTCAGATAGTATGCATGTTCCCATACATCCAGTGCAAGGATAGGTGTACCGCGCTCCTTAACGATGTTTTCCATCAGTGGATTATCCTGATTAGGTGTGGCAACTACAGACAGCTTCTTGCCTGGAGTAACAATCAGCCATGCCCAACCTGAACCGAATACACCTTTTGCAGCGGTATTGAAGATCTCCTGAAACTTATCCCATGAGGTAAAAGACTCATTGATAGCAGCTTTCAGTTTATCAGAAGGCGCTGATTTCTTCGGAGATAATAACTTCCAGAACAGAGAGTGATTATAGTGGCCACCGGCGTTGTTACGTACAGCTTTATCTTCTGCTCTCACTTTCGCCAGTATTTCTTCAAGTGTAAGATTTTCATAAGATGAGCCTTTAACAGCTTCATTCAGATTTTTCACGTACGCAGCATGATGCTTATCGTGGTGAATCTGCATAGTTGCTTTATCAATATGCGGCTCCAGGGCATCAAATCCATAAGGTAATGGAGGCAGTTCAAAAGGAGCTTTTGCATCGCTGCCCAACACTGATACACCATTACGGGCTGCCGGAGCAGCGGCCATCATTCCGATTGGATTTCCCAGAGCTGCTACACCTGCCAGGCTAGCCAGCTTAATAAATTCTCTCTTGTTCATATACTTAAGGCATTAAATTATGATGATAAAGAACTCTAATAATTACTGCTTACGGCAGCAAATTCTGCACCAATATTATAGAAATTTATTGCATAAGTTGAACCAGCTATCAAACACCAGGAAGTAAACAACAGATTCTCATTAAAATAACTGCAACATTTCGCAATCTTTTGAAATTAATTGTTATTTTACCATACGCTTTCATGTGAAACTTTAACTAATTCTTTACTTGTATACTAAAACAACATTTATCCCAGACTACATAGCGAATATGCACTATATATAGACAACTAACGCGCTTGCCTTTGTCATCAGGGCCCTTACCATGCTACTATACGCACACAACTAATTGACCATACTTTAACATATACCATATAACTGCCATCATTGTTCATAAAATTTTATGCCAGGCAAAATGACAGAACTAGAGCACTATATCAATCAGCAACGGACCGAGCCGGATCATTACACACCAGTATTTTACCGATTGCAGCATGAAGAACAATACGCCGGTTTACTGGCTTTACTGGCAAATCATCCGCATATAAGGGTATATGACGAAATATACTCTCAGCTGAGAGAACTGATGAAGATCCGGAATCCTACCCAGCGGCTTACTGAAGAAGAATCTGAACAAAAGATCAGGGAATATGTTGGTACTACACCAATACATGCTTTTGGCGTATGGGTTTATTATCCTTGGTCACATCGGGTTGTGCATATCGTAGATGAAAAAGACTTCATAGAATTAAGGACAAGCCGTAATAAACAAAAAATCACCGATGAGGAAACCGCCCTCCTCAGCAGTAAAAAGGTCGGTATTATCGGTCTTTCCGTCGGACAGTCCATCGCACTTACCCTTGCCATGGAACGGGTATGTGGTGAATTACGCCTCACGGACTTCGACAAAGTGGAACTGACCAATATGAACAGGATACGCACCGGCATACACAGTATACAGGTACACAAAGTGGTCATCGCTGCACGCGAAATAGCAGAACTTGACCCGTTCCTCAAAGTAGTTATATATAAAGAAGGTGCAACTGAAGAAAACCTCGATGACTTCTTCACCAAAGATGGCAATATTGACATCCTGGTAGAAGAATGTGACGGTATAGATATTAAGATCCTGAGCAGAATGAAGGCGAAAGCCCTTGGCATCCCCGTTGTAATGGATACGAACGACAGAGGAATGGTAGACGTGGAACGCTTTGACCTGGAACCCGAACGACCTTTGCTTCACGGATTTATACCGGATATCGATCTGAAAAGCCTGCGTGGGCTAACAGATGCAGAGAAATTACCCATATTCCGCCCTATGGTCGCCCTGGATGATATGTCCGAAAGGATGAAATACTCTTTAGGCCAGATCGGAAAAACTATTACTACCTGGCCCCAGCTCGCATCATCTGTCGTACTGGGTGGCGCTGTAGTAACAGACACCTGCAGAAGGATACTGCTTGATCAATTCAAAAGCTCAGGCAGGTATTATGTGGATTTTGAACAAATTCTTGTTTAATAATGCAGGAATGAGCAGTAGCATCTCATTTTGCAATCGAACGCGGAATGCTGGATTTATCCATCTCCGCACCGATCCTTTTTAAAGAGTACCCACATGCACGATCATGATTACAGTAAGGGCTTTTAAGGCACCAGACGATCCTGAGGCCTGTCTGCGATTTTACAATGGCCACCTCCGGCTGTTGGAGATCTACTTCGGTATTGCTAAAATTACCTCAGGTAGCGCTGACTGGATGCATCATGAGAATAGTATCGTGATCATCGTAGAGGACGAAACCCGCACCAAAACATATGGAGGCGCACGCGTACAGCTGGCAGATGGTATACTACCATTGCCAATCGAAACCGCGATCGGAAAATATGACGCCAAAATATACGACGCTGTCCGCCCTGGCAGCGCAGAGATCTGTGCTATGTGGAACTCAAAAGAAGTAGCCGGAATGGGCATCGGTAGCCAGGTGCTGGCCAGAGCAGGCGTGGTACTTGCCGCACAGCTTCTTATCGACAACTTTCACGTACTCTGTGCGCCTATCACTACCCGTATAGGCAAGCGGGTTGGGTTTGTGATCGATGAATCGCTGGGTGATAAAGGTACCTTCTTCTATCCCAAAGACGACTTCATAGCCACTGCCATGCTGATCAATGACGTGAACCGACTGGAACATGCCGATTCAAAAGAGAAAGAACTGATCTACGATCTCAGGGAAAACCTGGTGCAAACAAAAACAGAAGTAGGCCCCAAAGGCTCCTATGATGTGAGTTATAACCTCGAAATTCCCAACTTACAATTCTCCAATGTGAAGAGTGAACGGTGAATTTTCTATAAATTTAACGCATGTTCCGATTTATCGCTCTTTTGCTACTTGCAATCTGTGGTTACCAGCAATTGGAGGCGGCAGCACCCTTCGTTTACCGTAACAACATGCCCTTAACCCGGATCGGCAAATTCCTGGAAATATATACCGACAAAACCAATAAACTGGATATCAATGCAATAAAGCAACAGCAATTCAGCTTCCCCGATGAAAACGTCCCTAACCTGCAGATCACTCCATATACCCATTGGGTGAGATTCGCCATCACCAACCAATCTGACGTTAAAGACCTGCTACTGGAAGTAGAATACCCTACCATAGACGATATTACCCTTTTTGAGGTACTGCCAGACGGGCGCTTCAAAGTCACCAGACTGGGAGAGTTCACCAGCTATAACAACAGGCCGGTGGATCATCAGAACTATATCTTTCCGATTCGGCTTCTCCCGGATTCCACCCGGCAGTACTACCTGCGGGTGGTGGCAGGCGAACAGCTGCAGCTGCCTATATATGTCGGCACACGTGACCAGGTATCAGCGAAAAATAACTACAGGGATCTGATCTTCGGTTTATACATAGGTGTTATACTGGCCATGTCCTTCTATAACCTCTTCCTGTATATGTCTACCAAAGACAATAGTTACCTGACATACGTTTCCTACAATGTGTTTGTCGGACTAACACAGGCTACCTTACAGGGTTATACCTTCCGCTTTCTGTATCCCGACAGTCCGTGGATGGCGCAACATGCGCCTGTACTAGTACCCATACTGAACGGATTAACGGCCCTGGTATTTATACAGCAGTTCCTGCTGACCAAACAATACTTCAAATCCGGGCACCGCCTGATCAACATATTGATATATTTATACCTGGGTTGCTTTATACCAGCCTTTCTGAATATGTATATCATTGCCCAGATATGGGTGCAGATAGTGGTAGGCCTTGCCGCCGTTGCAGTCTTTTATGTAGCCATGCGAATGAGCCTGAAAGGATATAGCTCTGCACGTTTCTTCCTGTTGGCATGGTCAATATTCCTGCTCAGCGTACTGGTATTTGTACTCAGAAATGCTAATGTGCTGCCCTACAATGAATTTACATATTACGCCCTGCAGATAGGCTCCGGTATGGAAGCCTTGCTGCTATCCTTCGCCCTGGCATATAAAATCAACCTCTTCAAAGCAGAGGCACTGCAGGCCTCTCAGGAGAATGAGCGGCTGGTAAGGGAACAGAATATCATCCTGGAAGAAAAAGTAACCCAACGTACAGAGGAGTTACAGACTTCCAACGGTGAACTGAATGTGGCCCTGAAAAATCTGAAAGAAGCCCAGACCCAGCTTGTTGAACGGGAAAAAATGGCCTCGCTGGGTCAGCTGACAGCCGGAATTGCACACGAGATAAATAATCCTATCAATTTTGTCACTTCTAATATAAAGCCGCTTAAACTTGACATCCAGGATATAAAAACATTGCTGGACAAATATGACGCCTTGCCTAATAACCCGGACATTCCCGGAGCATTAAAGGAAATTGCCGCTTTTAAACAAGAGATAGATATTGATTATATTCACGAAGAAATTTCGTCCCTCATCAAAGGTATTGAAGATGGTGCCTCCAGAACGTCGGAAATTGTCCGCGGATTGCGTACCTTCAGCAGACTGGATGAAAGCGAAGTAAAATCTGTAGACCTGCACGAAGGAATTGACAGCACACTGGTGTTACTCAAAAACAGCATCCCTCCTAATGTAAGAGTCGTTAAAACATATGGCTCTTTACCCAAAATAGAGTGTTATGCCGGCAAGATTAACCAGGTGTTCATGAACATTCTGACCAATGCATTCAACGCTATTAAGACCAATAACAAAGACCGCGAAGAAACGGTCACTATCACTACCAGAGAAGAGAACGGCCTTGCCCTTATCAGCATAAAAGACACTGGCCCCGGAATGACAGAAAAGGTAAAAGAGAAGATCTTCGATCCGTTCTTTACTACTAAGGATGTAGGTGAAGGTACAGGGTTAGGTCTTTCCATCGTATTCAGTATTATAGAAAAGCACAACGGCCGTATCGAGGTAATTACAGCGCCTGACGAAGGTGCAGAATTTATTATATATTTACCCATGAGCGTAACCGTTCTGGCGTCTTAGTATACCCACGCAGGCAAATCCATGTCAATCACGAAATTGAACCTGCGCCAAAACCACAAATGGATGAAAGAAAACCGTATCAGGATCTTGTACATTGACGATGAAATTCATAACCTCAATGCTTTTAAAGCCGGATTCCGCAGAAGTTATGAAATTTACACCGCCAATTCCGCCCAGGAAGGCAAACAACTGCTCAAAAGCATCGATGTCCAAATCATTATAGCGGACCAGAAGATGCCAGTATCTACAGGGGTTGAATTTTTCAATGAAATAAAAGATACCCTCCCCGACCCGATGCGCATTCTGCTAACCGGTTATACGGATGTGGAGGATATCATAGACGCCATCAACAAAGGCCATATCTTCTCCTATATCAAAAAGCCATGGGATGAGGTAGAGCTGCACCGTACCATCAATAACGCATTTGAGATATACAATACACGCAGACAGCTTAAGGAGAAGATCCTGGAACTGGAAAAGATCAATGACGAATTAAACCGCTTTATCTACTCCACCTCCCATGACCTGCGCTCGCCACTGATGTCCGTTTTAGGCATTATCAATCTTAGCCGCCTGGATAACTCAGTAACCGACCCTAACGGCTACCTGAACATGATCGAGGTGTGCATTCTTAAGCTGGATGGCTTTATCCAGAAAATTATTGAGTACTATCGCAATTCCCGCCTGGATGTAGAGTATGAAAAGATCAGTTTTCAGCACCTTATCCAGGAATGTATCGCATCTTTCCGGCATCAGAATACCGCTATCGAGTTCCAGGTAGACGTAGACCAGCCGGTAGACTTTAAAGGAGACACTTTCCGCATCAGCGTCATTCTCAATAACCTGATCTCTAATGCCGTAAAGTATCAGAAGCCTGATGAAAGTCATCCGAAAGTAAACCTGTCTGTTAAAGTAGAACCACATAAAGCCACCCTGTCTATTGAAGATAATGGCATTGGTATACTTAGCGAGCACCTCAACAACATTTTCAAAATGTTCTTCCGCTCCAAAAACAATAACAAGCCAGGCAGTGGTATTGGATTGTATATCGTGAAAGAAGCGCTGAATAAAATTGGCGGTACTATCAACGTTGAATCAAAGTATGGAGAAGGTACCCTATTTGAAATAAGCATCCCCAACAGAAATGATTTCGATTCCTGATTTACGTGTTATACTGATTGATGACAATGAAGTGGATCTGCTGCTGCATGAACGTTTGATAACATTGCAACAGATCAGCAGGACTGTGCTTGCATTTAACAACGCTAACAAGGCGCTCGAATTTCTGTCTTCAAACATCGCCCTTCCACGCATCCCTCCTACTGTACTCTTATTAGACATACAGATGCCGGAAATGGATGGTTTCGAGTTCCTGGAGGCTTTCTATAGCTATCCTGCCAAGATCAAGTCACAATGCCATGTTATCATGGTATCGTCTTCCCTGGACTATGGAGACCTGAGCCGTACCTATGCAAACCCGATGGTACTGAAACTACTCAAAAAACCATTACTGGCTACGGAACTGAAAACCGCTATTACAGACATTTTCAAGGATATGTAAATTACCCGGAACTTCATTTTTTCGTCCCCTTGCAAGACCACCGCGTCAGCATTTGCTATCCATTTAATAGCATTCGAATGATTGCTGTACAGTTACTAAACATGCTTATATCACATTTGAATAAACACAAATCACCTCTCTGAAGAACTGCATTCGGATGCGTTATCTTTAGTTATCACCAATACCATCCGACATGGCAAAACAAACATCTTTACTCACTTTCACCGGTAAGCTGGGCAATATGATCGGCTATTACCGGAACGGCAGACACTTTGTGCGCAGTATGCCCACAATAACCAGACAAACACGTGCTACCCGGCAGGCGGCGCAAAGGTTTGGCATCGCAAGCAGCAAAGGAGCGCTGATCCGTAAAGCCTTTTGCAGAGAACTGGATATCCCTATGGATAGTAGCTACATCAATCAGCTGACCAAAGCGCTGATTCACGCCGGCAACAAGGACCTGGGTAAAATAACAGGTTTCCGGTTCAATCAACAGACGGGGACTGATAAGTTCTTTTCAATACCTCCGTCATTGACAGCAGCAGACGTATTACACCTACCGGCACAATGGTTGGGGCAGCACAATGGCGCTACTGCCCTGGAAATAAAAGTTATTGCCACTCGTATCAGTTTCGCCACACAGCAGGTAAAGAATACGGAAGTGAGTCAGCTGATAATTGATACCAGCACCTACTTTACCGGCGCAGACCTGTTGATAAATGCACCCGGCAAAGGCATACTCATTGTTGTTGTGCAAGTACGCGCAATAATACATGGACGTCCCTCCACCGACAGGAAGTATTCAGCAGCAGATATTATAGCTGTAGGCATTCCTGCGATGAAACATATCTCCTATCCACCGTTACCCTCCTACCCAGCATTGTCCTGTAATACGTCAGTACAGGTAGGATATAAGCAGCCTACCCCTATAACCCGGCAGATCATCCAACGGGAATAACAATCCCCGCCAGCGGGTCAGCTATTGGTGATAAATATCCTGACACTACATTTTACATTGACTATCTTACTGAATTGAATGCAGGTGATACCTGTGATGGAATCCCTTTTGCCTGTATAATACGTTGCCTGCATATTATCATGCCGGAACACTGTCATTAACGCAACTGATCAAGTCCACCTCAAATACACGGTGATGCCGGGGCAGCTATAGGGAAACAGTGCCTACAACTGCGAAGGTGTAAGTCCGGTGTAACGCTTGATATCATTTGTCAGATGCGCATGATCATAATACCCACATTCAAATGCTATCGTCAACAAACTTCGTTTCTCTTTGTTTCGTTTAATCAGCGCATGCGCATTTCTGAAACGAATAATATTTGCAAACTCTTTTGGAGAAGTGCCTACATAACGCTGAAAATGTCGTTCTAACTGCCGCGTAGTGATATAATTCCGTTTAGCCAGTTCATGGATAGGTAACTGTCCTTTTGCCTGTTCTATCTCCCTGGCCACATCTAACAGGTTGTGCCGGGGTTGTATCAATCTGTTCAGAAAATAGTGATTCAGGTATTGAACCGGCCGCTCTCTCAGCTTATTTATTTCAGGAATATCGGTTGGCTTAAAGTCAATTGACAGATCAGTAATTTCATGCAATGGTGCAAACCTGAAGAACGACGAAAATGCCGCGGGTTTAAATCTTACACCTATCAGTTTATTATCAGGCCCGATACAGGAAGTTTTAAAAGTCGTCATTGTACCAATCAGGTAAGTCTTTTCCGATTCCATGGTGATGGTACCTTCAGTATTTCTGCACTGATCATCGAGATTAAAGATGAGATCTACACATCCGTCGGGCAGGATGTTGCTGGTATGTAGTGCATTGCCGCTTCCTTCAACGAGCCAGTATGCGTCGATGTACGCGGACAAGGCAGGGTGAGGTTTGAATTGGCGATAGCTCATGGAAGTGGTTTAGTTAAGATAGCCGGGGTGTCATTGAGGAGGTACAATAAAAAAGCCTTATAAAATGAATTATAAGGCTTTTTTCTGTGGAGAATACCGGAGTCGAACCGGTGACCTCTTGCATGCCATGCAAGCGCTCTAGCCAACTGAGCTAATTCCCCGCATAATGGTGTGCAAATGTATAATATTTCCTGAAATCAGCAAATATTCAGGAGAATAATTCCAATATCTCTGTCAAAACCTATTTTTGCCGCTCATTCACCCAGCATATCCGTGAAACAACAGCATACAGATAAAAACAAACTTGGCCTGCTAACCAGTACCTCCCTGATCGTTGGTAATATGATTGGAGCAGGCATATTCCTGGCGCCGGCGGCGCTTTCCTCTTTTGGCAGTGTAAGCTTGCTGGGATGGGTCATTTCTGCCATTGGGTGCTTTTTCCTGGTTAAAGTGTTCGGTAACCTGAGCCGGATTGTACCGAATGTTACCGGGGGGCCTTATGCGTATACGCGGCGGGGGTTCGGAGATTATATGGGATTCTCTGTTGCCTGGGGATATTATATTGCAGTAGCCTGTGCAAATGCTGCTATCACTGTGGGCTTTGTGAGTGCGCTAAGTACCTTTATTCCGATATTGTCAACCAGTACGCTGGCAGCAGTTAGTACCGGCTTAGCTTCTATATGGCTCCTGACATGGATCAACAATGCCGGTGTAAGGGTTTCCGGTGGCGTACAGCTTACAACCACTATTCTGAAACTGATACCATTGATTGCAGTTGCTTTCGGAGGACTGTTCTTTATTAAAGCAGACAACTTCCCTCCTTTTAACAACAGCGGTACTTCACTGTTTGAAGTGCTTTCAAACACAGTTACCTTTACCATGTTTGCGTTTGTAGGTATTGAATCTGCAACCGTACCGGCAGATAAAGTGGCCAATCCGCAAAGAACTATTCCTCGTGCAACGATGCTGGGACTGACCATTGCGACAATCGTGTATATAGTGGGTACTGTCAGTGTGATGGGCATCATTCCGCCGGAGCAGTTACAAAAGAGTCTGACTCCGTTCTCAGATGCAGCCGTAGTAATGTGGGGACCGAATGCGCGTTATCTTGTCAGCGCAGGCGTGGCTATCGCTGCTTTTGGGGCACTGAATGGATGGATACTTATCCAGGGACAGCTGCCCTTCGCCATTGCGAAGGACAACCTGTTTCCTGCGATATTTGGTAAAGAAAATAAGAAGGGTGTGCCTTATGTAGGTATGTTTTTCAGCAGTATACTGATCTCCATATTCATGATTATGAATTACAACAAGGGTTTGGTAGATCAGTTTAAGTTCCTTGTACTTTTATCTACGCTGTCAGTCCTGATACCTTACCTTTTCTCCACCGCTTCTTATTTCATATTGCGCACCAGGGATACGCAACTTACTACGATGGAATGGATACAATGTATACTGCTGTTTGTCATTTCTTTTGGGTATGTATTCTGGGCAATTGCCAGCGCAGGCCAGAAAACGATATACTATGGTTTTCTTTTACAGATGACCGGTATCCCATTCTTCCTATGGATGAAGGCCAAAAGGAGCAGTTGATTGCGCTTACCATGCAATACCATAGTCTTCTCCATGATTACTGCTACCACCCCATAAGGAGCCATGAGCAGTATCAAGGAATATGGCATTGATAGGGCCACTGGTACGTTCACCGTAGCTGGGATTATAGCCCATCTTCTTTAAAATAGAGCGCGTAGTATCCGGCGTGTTATTATTCAGCAATATACTGCCAGTATGCGGCATACGGTCTTTGATAGTCGTTCCACCGAGAGATAACCATAATTGATTCGTGTTAATGTTGGCAGCTTCAGTAGCCTGTTGCACAGTCATTCCAAATTCTACCATGTTTAAGAAGAACTGTAAAAGGTTCTGATCCTGGGTATCGCCGCCCTGAACTGCAAAAGACAGGTAGGGTTTGCCATCTTTGAGGGCCATGGATGGTGTAAGCGTCACGCGGGGGCGTTTGCCTGGCGCAACCACATTAAACGGGCATAATACACTGTCAAGTACAAAACTCTGCAAGCGCTGACTCATACCAACACCAGTACGACCGGCGATACAGGCAGGCATCCATCCACCGCTTGGTGTAATTGAAACGACCCAACCGTCTTTATCCGCTGCTTCCACGCTGGTTGTACCTCTCCATAATCTATCCATATAGGCGCTGTCTATCTCATTGCTGGCATACATCTCTGGGGAAGCCGGTGTATTCAGCAGGCTGGCGGCATCATGTTTAGGTACGAAACGGGCAGGTTTTTTCTGCGAAGCAGTATCTGTCAATGATGGGCGCTGCTGCAACAGCTGAAGATACGGGTTGGTCTTACCTTCAAAGGGATATGGATCACCTGGCAACGGAGCAGGGTCATTGTGATCGGGATTGATCAGCTTTGCCCTGTCTTTCGCATATGCTTTACTTAAGAGACCGGCAATAGGTGTCTTAGGCATAAAATAAGGATCGCCATAGTAGAAGTCTCTGTCAGCGAATGTCAGATTCATGGTTTGATACAGCGTATGGATATACTGCGGAGAGTTATAACCCATCGCTTTGATGTCAAAGTTCTCGAGGATATTCAGGCTCTGGAGTAGCATAGGGCCTTGTGTCCAGGACTGTAGTTTGTAGACCTCAATACCTTTATAGTTGACGTGTAATGGTTCTTCCTCAATTGGCTTCCAGCGGGCGAGGTCTTGTTCTGTAATTAGGCCGCCCTGTTCCTGGCAACCACGTACAAATTCCTTGGCAATATCTCCTTTATAGAACCTGTCGTAGGCAGCCATAATAGCCTCCTTACGGGATTTCTTCTTCTTCAGCGCGTCTTGTTCGGCTTCCACCATTTTGGTGAGGGTTGCCAGCAGATCTTTTTGTACAAAGATCTCTCCTGCTTCAGGCGCTTCTCTTTTTTCTCCCGGATGCGTAAGAAATACGGCTTTACTATAGGGCCATTGCTTAATGCGATCTTTACCTCTTTCCATGCTATTGGCGGTTTGCGCCTCTATAGGGTATCCGGCAGCCATCTCCATTGCGGGAGCAAGCACTTCTTTCAGACTAAGCGTACCATATTCTGCCAGCATGTAGCAAATTCCACCTGGGGTGCCAGGCGTAACAGCTGCTAAAGGACCGTACTCAGGAGGGAAATTATATCCTTTTTCTTTAAAGAAAGCAGGCGTTGCTCCTGTCGGAGCTACACCGAGCGCATTGATAGCAATTACTTTCTTTGTCTTAGGATTATAGATGAGCGCCTGCGTTTCTCCACCCCAGCTCAGCACATCCCACATTGTACAGGTAGCGGCCAGCATTGCACAGGCAGCATCGACAGCATTGCCACCTTTCTGAAATATCATTGAGCCCGCAGTAGCGGCCAGGGGCTTACCGGTAACAGCCATCCAGTGACGTCCATGTAATGGCGGCTTTTGGGTTGGCTGCGCCCGCATTGTCAATCCGAGGGACAGGAATATGACAAGAAAAAGAAGCTGTTTCATAAAATAATAAGCGATTTATAGGTGTTATTATCAGTAGGTGACAAAATAGTAAAATAGCAGGTATACTTCTAAAATAAGGGATGAACTTTGGCGTCCCTGGATTGTTATAGGTAAAGGCGTCTATGTAAATGTACATTGGTGATACCCGGCGCCTATTCCACGACACATAAAAATCTGTCTTTTATGAACGCAACAAGATTCTGGGAAATCATTGAAACCGCGTGGACAACAGATAGAGATTTATTCAATTTAAGAGAAACCGCGCTTACTACCAATGATCCCGCTTTAATCAGGTACCTCGGAAACATCGTTTCCACAGAGATCACAGACCATATCCGGCAGCAGCTTATTTACCTGGATGATCGGGAATTAACGAAGTTCAATCATGTGATGGAGGAAAAGCTTTTCCATATAGACAGGGAAGAGATTCATGAACGCACAGGCGGGACTGACGACGGCTTTCTATACCGGCGATGCTTTATTGTAGGTATGGGACAAACCTATTACGACATGGTGGATGAGAACCCTTCGGTAGCTACTACCGATGTTGCTGCCGGGGATGTCGGGTTTGTCGGATATGGTGTCTATGAAGACAAATTCGGCGAAACATTTGAGCGATACTGCCTCCACTGTATTGAGTCCGGCTCTAATTCAAGGGGCTGGTAACAGCAAAGGGCTGCTCAGGCAGCCCTTTGCTGTATTATCTAAAAAGCTCTTCAGGGGTTGCCGTCCTGGACGCAGTTAGTTACAGCGGCGGACTTTTACATAAAAAACTGCTCGGAAATAATCTTTCCGTCTTTCACCTGGTAAACACATAATTCTTCAATTGTCATTCTATCTTGTCCTTTCATAGTGATGTCCATTTTTAGAGACATAGCGAAGGCATTTCCTCCGATTACCGGAGCAGAGATTTCTACACTATGCATAGTTTCCGTCATATGCATGAACTTCTCTCCTTTCTCGGCAATCTTATCCAGTCCTTTTACTTCTTTCTCAAATTCAGGTGTGGCATAAGGTTCAATACTTACAGCATCAGCTGCAAAGAGTTCTTTCTGAGCAGCATCAAATTCACCTTGTTGGCAGAGTGCTACCAGGCGATCAGCAATTTGTTTTGTAGTCATGAGAATGGTGGATTTTGGAGTATCAGCTAATTTAGGCCAATTTCTGAAAAGATATTGTTGTCATAAATAAACATCGGTATATTCACCATAGCATCAACCCATCCCTGTAAAATACACTCCATATGCAGTCAGCAAGTTCCCGTATTGCATCAATAGATATCCTGCGTGGCATTATAATGATCATTATGGCATTGGACCATACACGTGATTTCTTCCATAACACAGCGATGACTGCCGATCCACTGGATGCGGCAACTACAACGCCCCTGTTATTTTTCACCCGCTGGATCACGCATTATTGTGCTCCTGCATTTGTATTCTTATCGGGATTATCAGCATACATTGCTTCGCAGAAGAAAACAATGAAAGAGGCCAGTACCTTCCTCATGAAAAGGGGGCTATGGCTGATTATTGCAGAGCTGGTGATAGTTACCCTGGGGCTTACATTTAATCCGCTTTACAATGTGTTCATCCTGCAGGTAATCTGGGCTATCGGATGGAGTATGATTGTACTTGGTTTACTGATGCGATTATCATTTAAGGCAGTACTATTCACAGGTCTGCTGCTTTTCTTCGGACATAATATACTTGATTACTTCACGCTGCCGGGTAATATCTGGAAGATATTATTTACCTCATTTGGAACAGTTATACCGATGGGAGGCAACCGGTTCATCTTTGCGTTCTACGCCATACTGCCCTGGACCAGTGCCATGTTACTCGGATATTGTGCGGGATATTTTTTCAGGAAAGACGCAACAGTAGAAGTACGTAGAAAGTTTCTGCTGATAACAGGCAGTGCGGCTATACTTTTATTCATTGTGCTCAGAAGCATTAATCATTATGGAAACCCTACTCCATGGGAATTTCAGCAGACAGGCTTCAGAACATTCCTTGATTTTATTGATGTAAGTAAATATCCGCCATCACTTGATTTCTTGTGCATGACATTGGGGCCAACATTGCTTGCACTTGCAGGGCTTGAACAGGTAAAAGGGCGCTGGCAGGAGGTGATTAGTGTGTATGGTAAAGTTCCTTTCTTCTATTACATTCTGCATTTCTACCTGTTACATTTTTTGCTGGTGATTGCCTTTTTCCTTAGCGGTTATACAGCAGGAGATATAGTTGATCCTAATATACCTTTTTTATTCAGACCGGTTAACTTCGGGTATACGTTACCGATAGTATATGCGATATGGATATCGGTAGTTGCTATACTGTATAAACCTAGTCAGTGGTTCGGAAAATACAGGCAGACACATACGCAGTGGTGGCTGAAGTATATTTAGCGCAGGCATTCATTTGAAGTACCATCGCAGTACCGGGACATAAATTTGGGTAGTAACCAGAATTTATACAACCAGAATTATTATCAGTCACCGGTTAAATGCCTGAACATGACTTCCAGCTTATATCCCCCGGCATTGCATTTCGGGATACCTGAAAAGATGCAACCCCATGTCCGGACCTCTGACAGTCTACCGGAAAGATATCAGCAATACCGGATCGCACAAGCTACAGAGATAAGTTATTCAGAAGCCCCCTTTGGCAGTTATCTTACACAGCATATCCAGGATACTGACTGGGTCATCAGCTGGCAGCACTGTTTCGTAAAGGACAAAGTACGGCTGCAGCCATCTGTTAACGAGTCTATGATTGCCATGTATTGTATTATGCAAGGCAATATATCCTGCAGATTACAGGGAAAAGGGAAACTGATGCTGATCGAAAAGGAGTTCGGCATCTACTACATTCCGTCCAATTCACAGAATATAGCAGAGCTGCGACCCGGCTATTACGAAATGATATGCATATCATTTTCTCCGGCGTTCTTTAAGAACTTTATTGCCCATCATGCTTCCTTTGACGAGATTTATCAGCTGCATCAGCGGCAGGCGCGCAGAGCTGCGTTGCTGCCGGCAATCAGGATGGATGCATCGGATTTGAAAGTATTACTTGAAATGCGGCAGCCCCCTGCTGTGTCAGCTACACTGAAGTCCTTTATTGACGAAAAAATACAGGAACTCATTACGCAGTACATCAACGCACTTACGCCCAAATACCTGCAAAATGGCGATCAGGCACAGAAGCTCCGGCAGATCTGTCAATACATCCAACATCACTATCACCAGCCGCTTAGTATATCAGAGCTAAGCAAACAGGCAGGTATGCATATTAATACGTTTGAGCGCGCTTTTAAAGAACTGCTCAGCGTATCCCCCAGAGGTTATATAGAGCACCTGCGACTTAAAAAAGCTGCTTTGTTACTATCACAAACATCACTGAGCATTAAAGAAATCAGTTACAGCAGCGGTTACCGCGGCGCAAACTACTTCACCGCCGTATTCCGCAAGCGATACCGCTGTTCTCCCAGAGAATATCGGAAAAACCGCTTAACTTGATGGGAAATGCTGTATAGATGGACACACAACTAGCGGACAGGCTTATTCAGATCAGAAGACAGATTCATGCTAACCCTGAATTGGGATACGAAGAAGAACACACATCCGGCCTGGTGAAAAGGGAATTAGACAGGCTGGGAATCGCATATATTTCAAATGTTGCCGGTACCGGCGTTATCGCTACCCTTACCCGGGGTGAAGGGCCTTGTGTAGCCATCCGTGCCGATATGGACGCTCTTCCCATGCAGGAAGAGACGGGGTTACCATTTGCTTCGGCGGTTAGCGGAAAAATGCATGCCTGCGGCCATGACGTGCATACTACTATGCTGATAGGTGCTGCAGCATTATTAAAGGATACTGACTTCCGGGGAACCGTTAAGTTTCTTTTCCAGCCTTCAGAAGAAGGTCCAGCAAATGACCCTGAACGGAAGAGCGGTGCCCGCAAGTTTGTGGAAGCCGGCCACCTGGATGATGTACAGGCCGCACTGGGAATGCACGTTGATCCATCTCTTCCCGTAGGACAAATAACCTACGCATTAGGCCCTGCGCTGGCATGCACGGGCTTTTTCACATTGGAGGTTACTGGTAAAGCGGCACACGCCGGCGCATCTCCACAGCTGGGCATAGATGCTGTACTGATAGCCTCCCAGTTGGTACAGGCAGCACAGAGCATTGTGTCGAGGAATACACCACCTATGGAAACTGCCGTGTTATCCTTCACCAAGATCAATGGCGGTGTTGCACCAAATGTGATTGCAGATAAAGTGATACTCGAGGGTACTATCCGTGCACTCAACCTGGAAGTCTATGAAGCAGTAGTCCGGAGATTACAGCAGCTGATTGACGGCCTGCAACTGATACACCAGACAGCAATCGTTTTTGATCTCTATTTTACGATCCCCAGCGTACTTAATAACAAAACAGTCCATCAACGACTACAAGGTAGTCTTACTACAGTTTTTGGAAAGGACAATGTATCCGAGGTAGTACCTTTGCTGGCAGGAGAAGACTTCTGTTATTATTCCCGTAAAGTACCTTCTATGTTCTACCTGCTGGGCGCGCAGGATCCTGCTTCTCCAGGTTACTACCTGCATCATCCGAAAGTGATATTTAATGAAGGATGTATTCCTTTTGGTGCTTCTTTCCTGGCTAAGGGAGCAGTTGAGTTGCTGGAAGGCTTCCGTTAATTGTCTTAACTTTGCGCCTTCATCAGAAATCATGGGAATGGAACAGCAACATCTGGGAAAGGGAGATACAGCTTTTATGGCAGCCTGTGCCGGACTGATCGTAGCCAACATCTATTATTGTCAGCCACTGATAGTATTAATGTCGAAAGAGTGGGGCCTGCACGAGAGTATAGCGGGGAGGGTGACCTATCTGACGCAGATAGGATATGCTCTTGGTTTACTCCTTTTGGTACCATTGGGTGACATATTGGAGAAGCGTAAACAGATTCTGGTAGGTACAGGCGCAGCCGTTGTGGCATTACTGATGGCAGCAACAGCCCCAAACTTCATCATTTTACAGATAGCCAGTGTATTGATTGGCATCTGCAGTATTATACCTCAGCTCATTTTACCGCTGGCCGCCACGCTGGCAGCTGATCACAAACGTGGCAGTACAATCGGGACTATCATGGCAGGACTACTGGTAGGTATACTGGCCTCCCGTAGTCTTAGCGGCACTATCGGCGCTTTCTATGGATGGCGGGCCATGTATTACATTGCTGCCGGAGTATGTGCGGTATTATTGGTACTGATGCGCTTCCGGTTCCCGGTTAGTCAGCCGTCCTTTAACGGGAACTATGGTCAGCTGATGAAATCAGTAGCACGTTATGCTATGACTCAGCCGCTGTTAAGACAGGCAGCAGTTACAAACGCCCTGTCATTTGCGGTACTGAGTGCCTTTTGGGTAACGATGGTATTATTTCTCTCCGCTCCACCGTTTGGCTTTAAGAGTTTCGAGATCGGACTTTTTGGCCTGGCCGGAGCAGCCGGTGCACTGGCAGCTCCTTTGGTAGGTAAGATCAGCGACGGCCGCGACCCGAGGAACAATATTATTATAGGATTGGTGTGTGAACTGGTTAGCTTTATCGGCTTTTATTTTACAGGCAGCGGACTATTCCTGATGCTGGCAGGGATTATCATCCTTGATGTAGGCCACCAGGCGGTACAGGTTACCAATCAGACTATTATTTATGCTATCCTGCCGGAAGCCAGGAACAGGTTTAACACTGTATTTATGACGTCCACCTTTATTGGTGGAGCTACCGGTTCGGCCCTGGGATTGTTCTTATGGAATATAGGCCATTGGCCGGCAGTATGTGCAGGCTGCTGTATGGTTATCACTATCAATATTTTACTGTTCTTCAGGAATAAGGCGAAGGCAGCCCGTAGTGCCCAATTAGCCATGCAGAAAATTTGATAGCTCACTGCATTCATCGTTAGCCTGAAAGCACTTATCTTCGGTACATGACGCTCTGTCATATCTCAGACAGTACAAAAACATGTACCGATGCGCAATTTCATGATCATTGAAGCCCCAAGCAACCTGGGTCTGAAGGAATTACAACCCGGCATAGAACCAGGTGTTAAGTTTTTTCCCGAGGCCCTGAGACGGAATGACTTTGCTGAAGAAGCAGGGATTTCCCAGATCATTACTGTTCCTGCCCCACCTTATACGATGGATATTGACCCAGACACGCAGGTCAGGAATGCAGACGCCATTATCAATTACAGCCAGCTACTGGCAGATAAAGTCTATGAAGCCGTCAATAAAGACATCATTCCCATAGTAATTGGTGGAGATTGCAGTATCCTTATTGGCACAGCGCTGGGTTTACGGCGTACAGGCAGACCATATGGGCTGTTTGCTATGGATGGGCACCATGATTATATGTTACCGGAGCATTCGGGTACGGCCGGAGCAGCCGGAATGGGACTGGCGTTTGTTTCTGGCAATGGGCATCCTAAGTTATCGGATATTGCGCAGTTAAGCCCTTATATCAGAGAGGAGCATATATATGCGTTTGGCAATCGGGAGATGGACCCTGCGTATGTACAGCCTATTATTGACAGCCGTATCAGCTATTATGACCTGCCGGCTATCAGGGAACAGGGTATTCCGGCTATTATCAAGGCATTCCTGACAATGAATGGTCAGGCTGGGCTGGATGGCTTCTGGATACATCTGGATGTGGATATCCTTGATAATGAGATCATGCCGTGTGTGGATAGTCCGGACGCCGGAGGTCTTTCCTATGAGGAACTGGAGGAAGCACTTACCCCGCTGCTGGCATCCACGCTTTTTCGGGGGATGCATGTCACAATACTGGATCCGACGCTTGATCCGGATAACCGGTATACCCGTCCATTTTCGGTCTGGCTGGCGCGTCTTTTGCGGAAAGCAGTGACAGGTTTTACCCAAGATTAAAATTTCTGCTGTGTTCGATTTTTTTAATCAATAAAAAAACATACCTTCGCAGTCCTTTTCCCGGTATGCCAGTATTGGGGAAACAGTTCTTATAAATATTAATTGCGGGTGTGGTGAAATTGGTAGACACGCCAGACTTAGGATCTGGTGCTTCACGGCATGTAGGTTCGAGTCCTATCACCCGCACTTTTTTTTGACGCTTAATGCAAGATGCTGACCGCTTAACGCAGAGACTGCCTCAGCATTAAGCGTTTTTTTTATCCGGCAACCGGCATCCGGCTTCTTAAAATTGCCATTAAGGCGCTAAGTCACCAAGTAACTCCCACCCAGCTGCCATTCCTTCGTGCCTTTGTGACTTCATGGCAGATATTTCAACTCGGAATTATTATTGCTTCATACAAGAACATTTAAACTATTATGGCAACCGTTACCAGAGAAAACATCGGTTTATTGAATGATAAGATCACTGTGAAAGTGAGCCAGGAAGATTACCTTCCCAATTTCGACAAAGCAGTAAAGCAACTCAGCAAAACAGCCAATATACCAGGATTCCGTAAGGGCATGGTGCCTGCTGGCATGGTTAAGAAAATGCACGGTCAGGCCATCTTCGCGGACGAAATATTGAAAACTGTTGAAAAAGAGCTGATGGGATATCTCCAGAACGAAAAAGTGGAAATATTTGCTCAGCCGCTTTCACTTGATAAAGAAGCGAGAACTTTCGATCACAATAATCCATCTGAATACAACTTTGATTTCGAGATTGGTTTGAAACCAGCTTTTGATGTAACTCCACTTGAAGCGGGTAAGACTACACTGACCCGTTATAAAATCAAAGCTACTCCTGAAATGCTGAACGAAGAGGTGGAGCGCCTGCAGTTGAGAGGTGGCAAATCTTCTGAAGTTGAAGCAATATCTTCTGAAAATAATGTACTCGGCCTGAATGTTGTTGAAACAGACGCCCAGGGTACAGCTGTTGAAGGTGGTCTGCAGAAAGAAGTTTCTTTCCTGGTAAAGAATTTCTCTGCTGCTACTCAGGCAGAAATGCAGGGTAAGAAAAAAGATGACAGCATTGTAGTGCTGGCTTCTGCAGCTGTTGACGCTGATAAACTGGTGTGGTTCCAGCACGATGTACTGGGTCTGCATGAAGATATCTCAGCTAAACATTACAAGCTGACTATTACCAAAATAGAATTAATTGAAAAAAGAGAACTGAACGAAGAGTTCTTCAAAGAAGTGTTCCCTGCTGAAGAAATCACTACTGAAGCAGCCTTCCGCGAAAAACTGCAATCAGAAATAGAAAAATCCTGGGATGCCGAAAGCCGCAACCGCCTGCATAACGACCTGTTTGAAGTGCTGGTTCACGAGACGCCTATTGAGCTGCCTAAGGATTTTCTGAAACGTTGGCTGCAAACCGGCGGTGAAAAACCAAAAACCGCAGAGGAAGCCGACAAAGAATATCCAGGTTTTGATCATCAGTTACGCTGGACACTGATCAGCGATAAACTGATCCGCGAAAATCAGCTGGACGTTTCTTTCGATGAAGTGAAAGAAGCGGCTAAACAGAAAGTTATGGGCTACTTTGGTGGTGCTGCCGCTACCGATGGCGCTGACTGGCTGGACAGCTACCTGGAGCGCCTGCTGCAGGATGAGAAATTCGTGGACCAGACCTACCGCGAAATGGTGACCCAGAAATTGTTTGATTGGGCAGAAAATAAGGTAAATGTGAAGGATGAGGAAGTAACAGCCGAAGAATTTGCTAAATTACCTAATAAACATCACCATCATGAACATTAATAACGAATTCAGGAAATATGCCATCCAGCATAGAGGGATCAGCAGCCTGGTAGTAGATAGCTATACCCGTCATCAGATTAATGCCCTAACGCCAAACATCATCGAGGAACGCCCGATGAATATGGCAATCATGGACGTGTTCTCACGATTGATGATGGATCGTATCATTTTCATGGGAGACCCTGTTAATGACTACGTAGCTAACATTATTACCGCTCAGTTACTGTTCCTGGAATCTACAGACCGTACCCGCGATATACAAATGTATATTAACAGCCCCGGTGGTAGCGTTTATGCAGGTTTAGGTATATATGACACCATGCAGATCATCGCTCCTGATGTAGCAACTATCTGTACCGGTATGGCCGCTTCTTTCGGTGCCGTACTGCTGGTAGCTGGTACAAAAGGTAAGAGAACTGCACTGAAACACGCCAGAGTTATGATTCACCAGCCTCATGGTGGTGCAGAAGGTCAAACTTCCGATATCGAAATCACCGCACGTGAGTTCGTTAAGCTGAAAAGAGAGCTGAACGAAATCATCGCTACCCATTGTGGTCAGCCAGTGAAAAAGGTAGAAAAAGACTCTGATCGTGACTATTGGATGACTGCTGATGAAGCAAAGGAATATGGCATCATCGATGACGTATTAACCAGAAATCCAAGAAAACAGCAGGAAAACAACACTCCGCAATAATAGATTACGGAAATAAGTTAATGGAAAAAGGGTGCGAAAATGTCTTTTCTGCACCCTTTTTTCTTAATTTCCCTTTCCCCCATTTAACGTACCTTTGTAAGCTATGAAAGAGTCCAAAATCCGTTGCTCATTTTGCAACCGTTCAAAAGATGAAGTGCAGATACTGATTGCAGGTGCAGAAGGTCATATCTGTGAGAACTGTGTGGCAAACGCGCAGGAAATCATAGAACAGGAGCTGTTTCAGCAGCAAGGCAAGAAAGCGCCTTCCCACTTTGTTCCTAAAGTGGCGAAGCCAATCGAAATAAAGAAGTTCCTGGACGAATACGTAATCGGTCAGGATGACGCTAAAAAGATACTGGCTGTAGCCGTTTATAATCACTATAAGCGACTTAACCAACAGGTTGGTGATGATGATGTTGAAATTGAAAAATCCAATATCATTATGGTAGGTGAGACCGGTACCGGTAAGACCCTGCTGGCCAAATCTATTGCGCGCCTGCTCAATGTACCTTTCACTATCGTAGATGCTACCGTATTTACCGAAGCAGGTTACGTAGGTGAAGATGTGGAAAGCATCCTTACCCGCCTGCTGCAGGTATGTAACTACGACGTAGAAGCCGCTGAACGCGGTATCGTATACATTGACGAAATTGATAAGATCGCACGTAAAAGCGATAACCCTTCTATCACCCGCGACGTAAGTGGCGAAGGTGTGCAGCAGGGATTGCTGAAACTGCTGGAAGGTACTGAAGCACTTGTACCCCCACAAGGCGGACGTAAGCATCCTGAGCAGAAGCTTATCAAGGTTAATACACAGAATATCCTGTTTATATGCGGTGGTGCATTCGATGGCGTTGACAAGATCATCAGCCGCAGGGTGCAGACACATAGTATCGGCTTCACTGTTAATACTGACAGAGAAGAAGAAAACAAGAAACACATCCTTCGCTACGTAAACTCTCAGGATCTTAAGTCCTTCGGCCTGATCCCGGAATTACTGGGCCGTCTGCCGGTAGTGACTTACCTGAACTCTCTCGATCATGACGCGCTGAAAGCCATCCTGACCGAACCTAAGAACGCTCTTGTAAAACAATACAAGAAACTGTTCAAAGTGGAAGGTATTGACCTGGTAATGGAAGATGACGCAGTTGATTATATCGTGGAAAAAGCAATGGAGTACAAACTTGGCGCACGTGGCCTTCGCTCCATCTGTGAGGTTGTGCTAAGTGACGCGATGTTTAACCTGCCTTCTTCCAGCGAAAGCAGCTTCGTACTAACACGAGCTTATGCTGAAGAAAGACTGGATAAATCCACACTCGTACAGCTGAAAGTCGCTTAATAACTAATTTATACTTCAGGAAATAAAAAAGGCGTACCACGCGGTACGCCTTTTTATATTATATCAGTGTGGCTCAGGTAATCAGTCTTTAAACCAGTTTAAGGCTTCAGACCAGCTAGAAGTCTCTTACTACCACACTAACCATCAGACCGTCAGGAAGACTGCTCTAATAATCAGCTATCGCTTTCCCGAAGATGGCCAGCATGATCGTAGCAATCAGCAACAATGCACCCTGACAGGCCCATAAGGAAAAACGCGGTCGGTATACTGCATTTAATTGCCCTACTATATCATCAGGTAGTTGCGCCAGGGCCCCATCCTCATACCTTGCATACCAGCCGGCACGCGTAGAGATAACAGGCATCTGAAAAATGTGGATATAAAACTGGATATACTCCAGTTGTAAAACTGCGGGTATTGTTCTGGCTAACCCTGCTTCCTGCAGCGTCAACATCCTCCGCTTAAAGTGATCAATTCCAATAGGCATTCTCTTCATAGGTATAGGGGGATTACTGAGGACAAAAATAGAATATAATTCATACATCCTCTAATTTCTCATTACCTTTAAACTCAAAGTAATACGATATGGACCTCTTAAAAGAACTAAAAGAAAAAGCAGGGCTCTCCAATGAACAGGCACAAAAAACCTTCGAGATACTGAAAGAGTATGTTAGAGGTAAAGTGCCCGTATTCCTGTCAGGTACAGTGGAAAAATGGTTTGCCGATATTGAAAAAAGAGCCGGCTCCAATGATAGCCCGAACGAAAGTAAAGACAATGATTTTCTGGAACATTAAACCAGGATAACAGGATAACAAAAGGCCGATCTGTCTGAGACAGATCGGCCTTTTCCTTAGAATCAAGTCCGGCAGTCGATAACATGCTATGGACTTACTAATAGTAATGGATCGTTTACATCTATTTCGCAAGACAAAAAAACATCCGCTTTGAAGGCGGATGCTTTCCTTGTGGGTTGCGTAAAAATGTTTCGATTGTCTTTCTTTGTTGAAGGTTGATAAATGGTAAAGAGTGATGAATTAACCCAAATTTAACGTTCTTAATCCATAATTCCATCACCCTAACAACCTAACAGTCACTTTTTTGCAAAAAAAATCAACACCTCACTTCATATTAATATATTATTGTATAGTTAATCTACTAAATAAGAAGGCTGTACTAACCATTTTCAAGACTAATAATATTTTGATCAAAATATATATTTTGTTGACAAAAAGTTAGAAGTTTGATCATTTACTATACGATTAAGCAAATTTTTATTCGTTTCCGTCTGTTTTGTCGCTACCATTGAACGAATCGAAAACGCACGTAGTGCATCCGGAACACTCAATGTTCCTTCCGCAGAGTCTTTACGCCCTGTAAATGGATAAACATCAGGACCACGCTGACATTGACAGTTAATATTGACACGACTTACCTGATTAACCAGCGGATCAATCAATGACGCTAATTCATCCGCATCATCAGAAAAGATACTTACCTGCTGGCCATGATCAGACGCTATCAGATACTCAATAGGTGTCTCAATATCATCAAACGGCAACACTGGTATTATGGGCCCGAACTGCTCCTCACGATATACCTTCATCTGACTGTTAACCGGATATAACACCGCAGGGTAAACGAATGACTCATATGCTGCTCCACCATTCTCATTCATCACTTTTGCTCCATGAGCCAGCGCATCCTCAATACATTCCTTCAGGTAAGCCGGCTTTTGCGGCTCAGGTAAAGGCGTAAGAAATACACCTTTTTCCCATGGCATACCCACCTTCAGCTGACCAATAGCCGCATTTAACTTTTGCAGGAACGCATCTGCCACCTTGCTATGTACAAATATGATCTTCAGGGCAGTACAACGCTGGCCGTTAAAAGACAACGCTCCCAATACAGTTTCCTGCACCGCCAGATCAAGGTCCGCCTTGTCAGATATAATGGCGGCATTCTTAGCATCTAAACCAAGAATTGCCCGCAGACGATTCACCTTCGGATGCATCTTCTTCAGCTGATTGGCCACCTTGCTGCTACCAATCAACGTCAGCACATTGATCTTGCCAGACTCCATCAACGGACCTACAATCACATTCCCACGACCGTAAATGGTATTCACCACTCCTTTCGGAAAACAGGTTGCAAATGCTTCCAGTAATGGATAATGTAATAATGTACCATGCTTAGGAGGTTTAAACAGCAAAGTATTCCCCATAATCAATGCAGGAATCAGGGTAGTGAATGTCTCGTTCAGCGGATAGTTAAATGGCCCCATACAAAGCACTACCCCAAGTGGCGAACGCCTGATCTGACCAATAATGCCCTGCTGAATTTCAAAACGGCTGGAATTACGATCCAGGTCTTTCAGCGCATCTATTGTCGTGTTGATGTATTCAATGGTACGGTCAAACTCCTTGATGGAATCAGCATATGATTTGCCGATTTCCCACATAATCAGCTTGACAATTTCCGGCTTCTTTTCAATCATCTTGCCCGTAAACTTCTCCATGCAGGCAATACGCTCTGAAACCGTCATAGTCGGCCACTCTCCACGACCATCATTGTAGGCAAGTACGGCGGCATCCAGGGCTGCCATCGCCTCTTCCTGGCCACATAGTGGATAAGAACCAATCACTTTTCTCTCCAGCCCGTTTGCTGTCTGAATACAGATCGGAGATAATACAGTATGCACATCGCCATTCCATGGTTTCATCTCACCACCAGAAAGATACTCCCGCTGGTGTAGTTCCCCTGATAACTGATACTCTGCGGGAATAGCGTCAGCTGTCGGAAACATTTGGTGTAATTGTTCTTCAAAGCTCATGACATAGTTAATTTAGTCTGATGAAGATAAGAAAAGGACTGCAGAGACTATAGCCCCTCATAAGTAGTATTTGAATTTCGCAGGTAATTCTTTCTTTTGGACAAATTATCAGACATAAAAAAGTCCGCCGGGCTTACCGACGGACTATCTACCCATATTTATATGGATTATTTCAATGCTTCACGCGCAATCACCAGTTTCTGTATTTCAGATGTACCTTCTCCGATAGTACACAGCTTGGCGTCACGATAGAATTTCTCTACAGGAAAATCTTTCGTATATCCATAGCCTCCAAATATCTGTACGGCCTCATTCGCAGCCTTTACCGCTACTTCTGAAGCATAATATTTAGCCATCGCTGCATGTTGTGTTACTTTAGCACCCCTGCTTTTTCCGTCGGCCGCCTGCATAGTCAGCAACTCAGCTGCCATGATCTCTGTAGCCATGTCTGCCAACTTAAAGGATATACCCTGAAAACTGGCTATCGGTTTGTCAAACTGATGTCTTTCCTGTGCATACTTCAATGCAGCCTCGTATGCCCCTTTCGCAATACCGAGTGACAATGCAGCGATGGATATACGGCCTCCATCCAGTACCTTCATCGACTGGATAAAGCCTTCTCCCTCGTTGCCCAACATGTTCCCGGCTGGAATGCGGCAGTTATCAAATATCATTTCTGCTGTTTCAGAAGCACGCATACCTAACTTATTCTCCTTCTTTCCGCCACTGAATCCGGGAGTTCCCCTTTCTACAATAAAAGCGCTCATGCCATGACTATCCCGTACATCGCCTGTACGGGCAATTACCACGGCCACATCACCACTCTTACCATGCGTAATCCAGCACTTCGTGCCATTCAGTACCCACTCGTCCCCCTCTTTACGCGCTACGCATTTCATGTTCATAGCATCTGATCCGGTATTTGGTTCTGTAAGTCCCCATGCGCCAATCCATTCTGCACTGGCCAGCTTAGGAAGATAACGCTGTTTCTGCTCCTCAGATCCAAACTGCAAAATGTGGCCGGTACACAGGGAATTATGCGCTGCTACACTCAATCCGATCGCTCCACAGATTTTCGATATTTCACTGACCACAGTAACATACTCCAGGTATCCAAGTCCACTGCCGCCATATTTCTCAGGCACCAGCACTCCCATGAGTCCTAACTCACCGAGCTGCTTGAATAGTTGAACAGGAAATGATTGATTTTCATCCCATTCCAGGATATAGGGCTGCATATGTGTCTTTCCGAAATCGCGTATCACCTGGGTAATCTGTTGTTGCGTTTCTGTGGGCTCGAAGTTCATAATGGGGAATTTTCTATTTTGATGTAAAGCTCAATTTTACGATAAATACTATCATCTACCAATGGTATGCCAAGAAGGTCTTCCAGTCGCCTGAAAGGCCCGTGGTTACTGCGATACAGTACTATTAACCGCGCCAGTTTGTAACGGATATATGGATGTTGTGCCAAAGATTTTTCATCCGTCTGGTTGATGTCCAGTTTTTTTAGTGAAACCTTATTCATTATGAGATAAGGTTGAATTTTATTAAATGTGGTGTCTGGTAATCCGAAAGTTTCCCCCACCTGCCCTATTGCATAAAAGCCTCCCAGCTTCTCTCTGAACCTGACGATCCTGGCTGCCAGCACCGGCCCTATTCCCGGCAGGGACTCCCATTGCGCAGAATCTGCGGTATTAATGTCCAGTGCAGGAAACCGCCGCCGGACGTAAGATATATTACGTTGCTTCAGCTGCCGTAAGCCCGTGGTATCTCTTTCTTTAAAGCCTGCCGGGATACTTACATAAGGAAGCAACTCTTTCCCCAGCGCTGGCGGCAAACCATAAATACGCAGCAAATCTTCCTTCCTGCGAAACCTTCCGCCTTTCATCCGATAGCGTTGAATTGTCATAGCAGTTTGCCTGCTAACGCCCAACGCCATCCATCCCGTAGTATCCAGCATGTTGGGATCAAAGTGGAAACGTTCAACTTTACTCCTTCCACTATCCATGTTCCGGGAGGCCACTGCATTGCCCAGGTACACGTCGCGTAATGCGCGCACATCAGCCCTGAAAAGACTGTCCTGTTCAAGAAAAATTGCTGGAGGCGTATGATATTCCCATAAAGCAGGCATTGCTGCACAGGTAATTGTCAGCACAAGTAATATAATAATGCCTTGCCGCTCTTTCTTTGAAAAGCGGCAATACACGCTCCATAAATCCTGCTTCATGGGTTAACAATTTAAAGCAGGGCAAGTTAGGTCTTAAACAACCTGAATCGGTTAATGCGAAGTTAATCTTCCACTAATATATCCGCAGCAATGCAGACATATACTTCCCTCATCCCCAGTATAGTGTAATACCGCCTCCAGATACCACACTGCCAACACCTCTCGCCGCTATCTACGTAACCATAATTGCCCTTATTCATAGATGCGTTTATAGCCATGCCCCTCAGCCAGTTGAATGCCATTCGTCAGATAAGTTGCTGCCACCAGCATTTACGATATCCCCGGCAAAAATGATCCTACTGTATTCGGCCTGTACTTCATACTTTCCTTTCACCATCAGTACATATAAAGGGCACTTAAATATCCTGGGGATATTGAAGTACCCTTTATATGACCTTAAAATGAACGGTCAGTACAAATACCATAGCAGTACCAAACCATAACTTTATGGAAGTAAACGCAACAATTAATCTATATGGCTATTGTAAAAGATAACGTTCTCCTGCAACTGGTGCGGGGTTCCATCGGCAGACTTGTCACCGTTTATGAAAGAAACGGACAGATTATTATGGCAAAAAAGCGTGGTCCTTCCAATAAAAAGCCTACAGCTAAGCAATTGGAAGCCAGGCAAAAAATGGCCGTCGCGGCAGCATATGCCCAGCAATTACTAAATGACCCGGAGATAAAGGCTTACTACGCCTCGCTGGCAGGACCAGGACAAAATGCCTATAACATGGCGGTGAAAGATGCTTATCATTCACCTGAAATCCAGCATATAAAATTAGAAGAAGAACAGATAGTTGTAACTGCCAGGGATGAGTTTCGGGTAGCAGAAGTAAATGTACAGGTGATGGATGCAGCTGGTATAGTAGCAGCGTGTGGTTCTGCCGTCATTAGCAGAAACGGGGTGGACTGGTACTATAAAATAACCTCCTTACCTGCCGGAGGCAAGGTCGTTATTACAGCGGTAGATTTGCCCGGGAGAGAAACAGTCAGGGAATTGTTGCTTATTTAGCCAATCTTGTGACTCTGCTACTTATCTACAGCCAGAAAAAATATGGCCTTGTGAACCGGTTAGTTGCCGGTAATGAGAATAGTATGATATGACAGCGGACCGCAGTCTGCCATGTCGCAGATTACAACCGGCTCCAGCTGTATGATATTGAAAGTAAACTCCTCTCCGATGGCCAGGTTGTTTCTGTTCACAATACCAACGCCGATGATGTTCTCATAACGCTGTTGATCATGGCAATTGGTCCATGCGGCTCCGATCGGTTTGTTCAATACCTGCACAACAGAAGTAGCACAGGAGGAATAAACTATTTTACCACGCAACCCTCTCTGAAGGGTCATTTTCTCTTCCACATCGTTTTTACTACAGCCGGAACTGGCTGTTAGCAGTAAGGTAATGAACGTGATAACAATTGATGGCTTCATAATAATAGGGATATTAAATACCGTTTTGGTGAATACGTTTACGTCCTTTCTGCGATGCAGATATGTTTATCTTATTTTCACGGGCATGGCATAACAGGAACAGACCTGCTACAGACAATGAAACAGATAGAGATCGCATAAAAAGGATTTCCAGTAAAACGGTGGTGAGCTGTTGAAAGTTACAATATCACTTCCAGGCCATCATATGCCAGTGCCATACCATGTGGCAATTCTGCTGATACGTCTTGATGTAATCCCAGCTGGTGGCTGATGTGGGTAAAATATACCTGCGGGATAGCCAGTTCTTTGGCAATGGCAATGCCTTCATCCAGCGTAAAATGTGAGATGTGTTTCTCTCTTCTGAGGGTGTTCAGTACCAGCACTTTTGATCCGAGGATCTTCTTTTTCTCTTCTTCTGCTATAAAGTTAGCGTCAGTGATGTAGGTAAAATCATTAAAACGGAAGCCCATCACCGGCATCTGATGATGCATAACATTGATCGGAACGATCTCCAGGCCATTTACCATAAAGGGCGAGTTACCAATTTCGCGCAGGTTCAGTTCCGGAATGCCGGGATATTTCTGTTCAGCAAAAGCGTAGGAAAACTCATTACGGATAATCTGCTGTGAGAAGGGAGTTGCATAGATATCGATAGCGCGCTGCTGAAAATAGTTAAAGGCACGGATATCATCCATGCCGGCAATATGATCTTTATGTGAATGTGTGATAAGCACAGCTTCCAGGTGTTTTACACCTGCTCTTAGCATCTGGTAACGAAAATCAGGAGTAGTATCTACCACGATGTTACCTGCGGGCGTATCACTGATCAGGATGCTGCTGCGCAAGCGCTTATCTTTTGAGTTGGAAGACGTACATACCTGGCAGTCACAGGCTATAACAGGCACGCCCTGCGATGTACCTGTGCCTAAAAAGGTTACTTTCAATTTTCTGAAGGTTGTTCGGGTGAAGGTGTGTTTTCGTCGGTGTTGCTGGCCGTAGCATCCTGAGTGCTCTTATTTTCCAGAATCTGCTTGTACAGTTTAAGCGATTCGGGAGAGAGCAGGGTATCGTCCAGTCCCATGGAAGCGAGAATATCCAGCAGGGTATTGATACGTCCTTCCAGGTTCAGGAACTTGTTGATAACAACCACCTTCTTATGTTCAAGTACGCAATAGCCGGAGTTAAACGTTCCTTTCTCGAAACGCAACTCATACTTAGCCTCTCCAAATATCTTTTCGAGGCGGGTCAGGTTATTGGGTGTGACTTTAAAGTTCATTCAGCAAAAATAAGGAAAAAGCCCGGAGTGCCTACTTACTCACCAGCCTGGCAACGGGCACAATCACTTCTTCAAGTGAAATACCACCGTGCTGGAACGTATTCCGGTAAAAGTTTACGAAGTAGTTATAATTGTTAGGATAACACAGGTAACCGTCTTCTTTGGCAAATATGTAGGACGAATTAACGTTAGGCCTTGGCAGTCCTGCCTCTTTAGGATCGCGGAAAGCCAGCACTTCCTTCGCATCATAGTTCAGATTACGGCCATGTTTATACCTGAGATTCGTGGTAGTCTGCTTATCGCCTATTACCTTAATTGGCGTTTTTACCCGCACATTACCATGGTCGGTAGCCACAATCAGGTTTATCTTTTTGTCTGCCAGTTTACGCAGTGCCTGGTGTAGCGGCGAATGTTCAAACCAGCTGGCGGTGATGGAACGGTAAGACATTTCATCTGCAGCCAGTTCTTTGAGCACTTCCATTTCCGTACGGGCATGACTCAGCATATCCACGAAGTTATATACAATGACGTTCAGCGGATAGGCCATCAGATTATGGATATTATTGACAAGATGTTGCCCGTCATTGTGGGTGGTCACCTTTGTGTAGGAGAAGCGTGCATCCATTTTCAGGCGGCGCAGCTGATCGGCAAAGAAGACCTCTTCATATAAGTTTTTACCGCCTTCTTCATCATCATTCTTCCACTCCTGCGGAAACCGGCTTTCGATATCCACAGGAAGTAACCCAGCGAAGATCGCATTACGGCTATACTGTGTAGAGGTCGGCAGGATGCTGTAAAATGTATCTTCCTGTACCAACCGGAACGACTCCAGGAAGATGGGAAGTATTGCCTTCCACTGGTCCAGGCGAAGATTATCAATGATAATAACAAAGTTAGGCGCTTCGCTATCCAGTGCGGGTACAATCTTTTCTTTGAATAAAGTATGAGACATCACCGGGGCATCCTTTGACTTGGGATTGACCCAGCTGGCGTAGTTGCGGCTGATGAATTTGGCAAATTCGGTATTTGCCTCTGCCTTTTGTGTATTGAGTACTTCCAGCATCTCGGGACTATTGGTTTTTCCCATTTCCATTTCCCAATACACCAGCTTCTTGTAAATATCCATCCATTCGTTATAGTCAGGATTGGAATTTAGGGCCATAAACAGGCTGCGGAACTCCTGCTGATAAGCGATAGTCGTCTTTTCAGCAACGAGGCGCTTGTTGTCAATGATTTTCTTGAGTGAGAGTAATACCTGGTTAGGATTTACCGGTTTAATCAGATAGTCTGTGATCTGTGAACCGATTGCTTCATCCATTACGTTCTCTGCTTCATTCTTGGTGATCATTACTACAGGAATCTGCTGATCTATCTCTTTGATTTTACCCAATGTTTCCAGACCAGTTATACCCGGCATAGATTCATCCAGCAGTACCACATCCACCACCTGATCTTTAAGAAACTCAAGCGCATCATACCCATTGGTAAGAGCTGATACTTTATAGCCCTTTGTTTCCAGGAACATGATCTGGGATTTCAGTGATTCTATTTCATCATCTACCCAAAGTATATTTATTTGACTCATTCAAGTAATGTGTTTATAGTTAAGCAAGATTAGTTTGCACAGACAACTATTGTACTCAAGGTACCATTTCATTTTGTCAAAAACCATTCCTGCTGCGGCTGACGCACACAATAAATTGTTAAAAAACAACATGTTCTGTCAGCTATCACTAAATATTAATAATTTCGATTATAAAATTACTGAAAATAGAGGGGAAGATAGGGGAAAGTGTCTCCTTGTGCGTCTATACATTAGAAAAAGTTACAGATAATAATTCCTTAACGTAGCTTTGTCTGAGCTAAAGGAGAACGGTAAATGGCAGAACGCAAGCGTAAAATTGTCAACGATCCGGTATATGGTTTCATTACGATTGACCATCCGTTGATCTTTAAATTGATTTCCCATCCTTACTATCAGCGTTTGCGCAGGATCCATCAGATGGCGCTGGCACATCTGGTTTATCCTGGTGCAATGCATACCCGCTTCCATCATAGTATGGGGGCATATCATCTGATGAGCTGTGCGCTTTCCGAGTTGAAAGGGAAAGGAGTTGATATTAGTGAGGAGGAAGAGCTTGCCGCAAAGATGGCCATACTTTTGCATGACATTGGCCATGGGCCATACTCTCATGCATTGGAAAACGGCATAATAGAGGGCGTCTCTCACGAGAAGATCAGTCAGTGGCTGATGGAGGAGTTGAATAAGGAGATGGATGGGGCCCTGACATTAACAATCGAGATCTTTAACGGGCGTTATCATAAAACGTTTTTACACCAGCTGGTATCGAGTCAGCTGGATGTGGACAGGATGGATTACCTGAACAGGGACAGCTTTTATACGGGTGTTTCTGAGGGGGTAATTGGCTATGACAGGATCATAAAAATGCTGACTGTACATCGTGACGAGCTCATGGTGGAAGAGAAAGGGATCTATTCAATTGAGAAATTTATAGTTGCGCGACGGCTGATGTACTGGCAGGTGTATTTGCATAAGACAGTACTGAGTGCCGAGAATCTGCTGGTTAAAATATTGCGCAGGGCCAAAGAACTGGCTTTACGTGGAGAATCAGTTTATGCGTCTCCTGCACTGCAATATTTTCTATACCACCCTATTACTGCCGCCAACTTTGAACAGGAGCCAGCTTGCCTGCAACAGTTCTGCCTGCTGGATGACTATGACATTATGGGAGCCATTAAGGTATGGACGCAGCATCCTGATAAAATACTCTCACTATTATGCAACTGGCTCATTGACAGGAAGTTATTTAAGTGTATTCTGAATAGTGAAGCTTTTGACGTGGGAGTTATCAATTTATTGAAACAGCAGGTACAGAAGGAATATGGCTTTAGCGGAACCGACCTGGACTACTTCGTATTCACGGGTACAGCGTGTCTCAGCGCTTATAACATGAATAACGAGAAGATTAATATTCTCTTTAAAGACGGGACTGTAAAGGACATTTCGTCTATTGATAATGCCCTGGTTAGTCATACTCTGGCTATACCCGTAAAAAAATTCTACATTTGTCATCCAAAAATCTGATGAATGGCTAATTATCAATTAAGATTAACAAAAATACGATAGGAGGAATAGTGGTTTGATAACTGGTCAGATTCGGATAACATCATTAATTAATAACTATGCAGTTTAGCGCATTACAATTGGCTACCATGTTGGATGGTAAGCTGGAAGGCAACCCGGACGTAAAAGTGAGCAACATCGCCAAGATTGAAGAGGCGGGGGAAGGAATGCTCAGCTTTATCGCCAATCCCAAGTATGAAGAGTTTATTTATACGACTAATGCCTCCATACTGATAGTGAATGAGAGCCTTGTAACGGAAAAACCTGTTAAATCAACGCTTATCAGGGTTAAAGATGCCTATAGTGCCTTTGCCCTCCTTTTAGAGAAATATAAACAGATCATGGGTAACAAGACGGGTATTCAACAACCGTCTCATATTCCTGCGTCTGTTAAGACCGGACAGAATGTCTTTATCGGCGCTTTTGCCTACCTGGGCGAAAATGTTGTACTGGGCAACAACGTAAAGATATACCCGGGCGTATACCTTGGAGACAATGTAATTGTGAAGGACGATACGGTTATCTTCCCTGGGGTGAAAGTATATGAGAACTGTGTGCTGGGCAGCCGTGTTATTCTGCATGCAGGTTGTGTGATCGGGGGAGACGGTTTTGGCTTTGCGCCTCAGCCGGATGGCACCTACAAGAAAGTACCACAGATCGGGAATGTAATCATTCATGATGATGTTGAGATTGGTGCAAATACAACGATAGACCGCGCTACGATGGGTTCTACTATCATCCGCCAGGGTGTAAAGCTGGACAACCTTATTCAGATTGCGCATAATGTTGATGTAGATACTAATACGGTGATTGCCGCGCAGACAGGCATTTCCGGCAGCACTAAAATTGGTAAGAACTGTGTGATTGGCGGTCAGGTTGGTCTGGTTGGACACATCCAGCTGGCTGACGGTACCAAGATCAATGCACAGAGTGGCCTGTCCAAATCTATAGCAGAACCGAATACCGCCCTGATGGGATCCCCGGCTTTTGATTATAAAAGTTCGTTAAAAAGTCAGGCAATTTTTAGAAATTTGCCCGACCTGGAAAAGCGTGTGAAGGAATTGGAAGATATGGTAAAACAACTGCTTTCCGTGCGGGAAGGTGTTTGATGATTTAAGTCAGGATAAACAGTTATAACTAAATATGGATAATCAACAGTCGTCTAACCAACACACGATAAAAGCCCCAGTTACAATATCGGGTGTTGGTTTACACACAGGAGCGCATGTAAATATGACCCTGAAGCCGGCTAACCCCGGTTATGGCATTAAATTTCAACGTGTAGACCTGCCGGCACAACCAGTAGTAAAAGCCGATGTGGATTACGTAGTAGATACTTCACGCAGCACTACCCTTGAGCACAACGGCGCCCGCGTTAGTACTATTGAGCATATCATGGCTGCCCTCGTTGGCACCGGCGTCGATAACGTACACATTGAGATCGATGGTCCTGAAATTCCTATTATGGATGGTAGCTCCTACCCTTTTATCCAGAAAATAGAAGAAGCAGGTATTGCTGAACAGGATGCGAAAAAAGTATGGTATACTATTGATACCAACATCAGCTTCTACGATGATAAGAAGAACGTAGAGATGGTAGCATTGCCAGCTGTAGATTATCGCATCACCTGCATGATCGATTTCAACTCTCCTATATTAGGTACTCAGCATGCCAATCTCAACAGCCTGCAGGACTTCAAAAAAGAAGTAGCGCCTTGTCGCACTTTCGTATTCCTGCACGAACTGGAATACCTGATTTCAAATAATCTGATCAAAGGTGGCGATATCAATAATGCGATTGTAATTGTTGATAAACCGGTTAGCGAAGAACAGCTGGCACACCTGGCTAAGGTATTTGAGCGTGAGAACATCAGCGTAGAGCAAAGAGAAGGCATCCTCAACAATATTCAGCTTCATTTTCCTAACGAGCCGGCACGTCATAAACTGCTGGATATCGTAGGAGATCTGGCGCTGGTAGGCGTTCCTATCAAGGCACATATTATCGCAAACCGTCCGGGACATGCGTCTAATGTGGAGTTTGCGCGTAAGATCAAACAGTACATTAAGAAGAACAAGCATACTAAAGATGTGCCTGTTTACGATCCTAATAAACCGGCTATCTTCGACGTCCCTCGTATTGAAAGAACCCTGCCGCACCGTTATCCGATGCTGCTGGTGGACAAGATTATCGATCTTAACGATACACAGGTAGTAGGGATTAAGAATGTTACTTTCAACGAACATTTCTTTCAGGGACACTTCCCAAGCAATCCGGTAATGCCGGGCGTATTGCAGGTAGAAGCACTGGCACAATGCGGAGGCATTCTTGCACTCAGTACTGTTCCGGATCCTCATAACTATGATACCTACTTTATCAAGATCGACAACTGTAAGTTCAAGCAAAAAGTATTTCCAGGAGACACCATGATCCTGAAGATGGAATTGCTGAGCCCCATCAGAAGAGGTATAGTGGAAATGCGAGGAACCGTATTTGTAGGGAATAAGGTAGTGACAGAAGGAGACCTGACCGCTCAAATCATTAAAACAAGAGAAAGCTAAATAATAGCAATGATCCATCCGCTTACTTACATTCACCCGGACGCTAAGGTAGCGCCAAACGTAAAAATTGATCCATTCACCGTGATTCACAAAAATGTTGAAATCGGTGAAGGCACCTGGATCGGTTCAAACGTAACTATCATGGAAGGCGCCAGGATCGGCAAAAACTGCCGCATCTTCCCGGGGTCTGTAATATCCGCTATCCCGCAAGACCTCAAATTTGCAGGCGAGGAAACCACAACAGAAATAGGAGACAACACCACCATCAGAGAGTATGTAACTATCAACCGCGGTACGAAGGACAAATGGAAAACTGTGATTGGCAACAACTGCCTGATCATGGCCTATAGCCATATTGCCCATGACTGTGAGGTAGGTAACAGCTGCGTATTTTCCAACAACACCACCCTTGCGGGTCATATCACTGTAGGCGACCATGTGGTACTGGCAGGTATGGTTGCAGTACAGCAGTTCTGTAAAATTGGCGACCACGCTTTTGTTACAGGCGGCTCCCTGGTAAGAAAAGACGTTCCTCCATATGTAAAAGCAGCGCGTGAACCGTTGTCTTACGTTGGTGTGAACTCTATCGGTCTTAAAAGAAGAGGTTTCTCCCTTGATAAGATCAACCACATACTGGATATATACCGTGTGATATTCGTGAAAGGGTACAATTTGTCTAAAGCGATAAGTATCATAGAAGCAGAATATCCAGCCACTGATGAAAGAGATGAAATACTCTCCTTTATCCGTGAATCCGGACGGGGCATTATGAAAGGTTATACGTCACTAGCAGGCGACGAATGAAAATAACGCTCGACCAGACAGGCAAACGCTTTAACTACGACTGGATATTCCGTCGGGTGTCTGCCACCTTTGAGCAAGGTGGGCGATATGCCATACTGGGTCCCAACGGTTCGGGAAAATCTACTTTATTACAGGTTATAAGCGGGCACCTTCAACAGAATGAAGGTACCGTTACCTATAGCACTCCGGAAAAACTGCTCGGTAATGATCAGTTTTTCCGGCATTGTGCCATTGCTGCACCCTATCTGGAACTTGTGGAAGAGTTTACACTTGCAGAAAGCCTGCAATTCCACCTGCAGTTCAAAAACTTCCTTCCTGCTATCACACCCACTGAAGCAGTAGCTATTGTAGGCCTGGAGAAATCCATGCATAAACAGATCCGCAACTTCTCATCCGGCATGAAACAACGCCTTAAACTGGCGCTTACTATCTTTTCTGATGTACCCGTGCTGCTGCTGGATGAACCATGTACTAATCTGGATGCCGCAGGTATCCGCCTCTATCAGCAACTTATTACTGACTATAGCGGAGATCGCCTGATCATCGTTAGTTCTAATGATGAACAGGAATATTTTATGTGTCCTGACCATCTCCGGATACAGGATTACAAATAACCTCCTCCCGTACAGTGCACTAATAGTCACTGCCGACGTCAGTTTCCTTATATTTGATCACTAACTTACTTACTCAATATGCAAACTGCCAGTAAAAAGGTTATCAATGGCTGGGCAATGTATGACTGGGCAAACTCAGTGTACAACCTGGTAATTACTACCACCTTCTTCCCTATCTACTTTACGAAAGCAACTCAGTCAGCAGAACACGGCAATAATGTCTCCTTCTTCGGTAAATTCTTTGTTAATTCCGCCTTGTATGACTATGCCATGGCAGCTGCTTTTATATTAGCAGCACTGCTCTCACCGATACTCTCTTCCATTGCCGATACCAGAGGTAATAAGAAACGATACCTGATGCTGTTTACCTGGCTGGGAGGCCTGAGCTGCTGCGCGCTGTTTAACTTCAAAGGTCCGGAGCCGAATGTAGAATACGGTGTTATCTTCTTTATCCTGGCTACATTAGGCTATTGCGGCGGACTGGTATTTTATAATTCCTACCTCCCGGAAATTGCTGCCGTTGAAGACCGTGACCGTATTAGTGCCAAAGGTTTCGCAATGGGGTATATCGGTAGTGTGATTCTTCAGCTGATAGGCTTTGTATTAGTTGTATTCCTGCCTTTGGGCATTGACGACGGGCAGGCTGTACGTATTACCTTCCTGCTGGTGGGCTTGTGGTGGATAGGGTTTTCCCAGATTACCTTCCTACGCCTGCCTGCATCCAGAGGCAGTGTTACACAACACAGCGCCAGCGCATTAACAGAAGGTTTCCGGGAGATCAAAAAGGTATATGCCCAGGTAAAGGCGCTGCCTGTACTGAAACGCTTCCTACGTGGTTTTTTCTTCTACAGCATGGGCGTACAGACAGTGATGATGGCAGCCACCATATTTGGCAGTCAGGAACTGGGCCTACCATCAGACAAACTGATTGCTTCTGTTGTAGCAATTCAGCTGGTCGCTGTACTTGGTGCATGGGCAATGGCAAAACTCTCGGGAAAATATGGCAACCTGCCAGTACTGATGATCGTTATCATCCTATGGATAGCGATCTGTTTGGCTGGTTACCGTATGCAGACAGATATGCACTTCTATATGCTTGCTGTAGCTGTTGGACTCGTAATGGGAGGAGTACAATCCCTCAGCCGTTCTACATACGCTAAACTAATGCCTGATACTGAAGATACTGCCTCCTTCTTCAGCTATTATGATGTACTCGAAAAGCTGTCAGTTGCCTTCGGACTGATTACCTTCGGATATATCCATGAACTGACAGGTAGTATGCGGAACTCCGTACTGGCACTTGTATTGTTCTTTGTGATTGGCCTCATCTGGCTATACTCCGCACAGAAGATCCAAAAAAGCGCTACCGTAAAAAGCTGAAATTCCCGAACTTCAGCAGGCAAACTGACAACACAATGAATTTATACACAATAGATACAGGACATTTCAAACTGGACGGCGGCGCTATGTTTGGCGTAGTGCCAAAAAGCATCTGGAATAAGCTCAATCCTGCGGATGACAACAATATGTGCTCCTGGGCAATGCGTAGTCTGCTGATAGAAGATGGTAACCGGCTCATCCTTATTGACACTGGCATCGGTAATAAACAGGACGAAAAGTTCTTCAGTCATTACTACCTCCATGGCGACGCTTCCATTGATAAGTCCCTGGCAAAACATGGCTTCAGCCGTAATGATATCACTGACGTTTTCCTGACACATCTTCACTTTGACCATTGTGGGGGTTGTATAGAAAGAACAGGAGATAAACTGACGCCTGCCTTTAAAAATGCGGTATACTGGAGTAATGAAGAACACTGGAAGTGGGCTACCCAGCCAAACGAACGGGAAAAAGCCTCTTTCCTGAAAGATAATATACTGCCCATACAGGAAAGCGGGCAACTGAAATTCATTCCCCGGGAAGAAGGTATTCCTTTCAGCACAGACTTCAATATACGCTTCGTGCACGGGCATACTGATTCTATGATGCTGCCCCAGATCCAATACAAGGACAAAACCATCCTGTATATGGCAGATTTACTACCCAGTATCGGACATCTTCCCATTCCTTATGTGATGGCATACGATATGTTCCCGCTCACCACTCTCCAGGAAAAAAAGACATTCCTGCAGGAGGCCCTGGAGAATAATTATATCCTGTTCTTTGAACATGATCCTGTAACAGAGTGTTGTACGGTGCAACAGACAGACAGAGGCATCAGGGTAGCTGATACTTTCCGGCTGGCTGATATATAAAACAATGCCATATTGGCATCGTGCGTCCCTGCTGCACGCAATTTGCAATACCTTTACAGAAGGTTATATTACCATGGCTATACATTTGACTCAAGACAATAAATTGAAGAAGCTAATAGTTGTAGGAGACCGCGTGCTGATCAAACTCAGTACGCAAAACGAACGTACCGACAGCGGCTTATATCTTCCTCCCGGCATGCAGGAAAAGGAGAAGGTTCAACAGGGATATGTGATAAAAACAGGCCCGGGATATGCGCTACCACTTCCGTCAGAAGAAGATGATGCATGGAAACCGGAAGAAGATAAAGTAAAATACATACCACTACAGGCGAAAGAAGGCGATCTTGCCATCTTCCTGCTTAGCGGATCCACCGAAGTATCCTACCAGGGAGAAAAATATTACATTGTTCCGCAGGGAGCTATACTCCTGCTGGAACGTGAAGAAGATCTGTAATTACAGGTAGTCTTTTAACTATTACGAATGCCAGGCGCGTATAAAGCATTACTTTACCGCACCAGGCATTCGTAATTTTTTTGCTGCTTACTGCTGTCCGAGGACGCTTTTCTTTAACTTCAGTGAAAATTTGTACCCCATGGCAACGAAGGAAGCATTCCTGGAATACATCCGCAATGGTTATTCCTTTAAAGGGGAACACATTAAACTGGGATGCGCCATACTGGATGGCGACGTTGTGACCGGTGCAGATGTGTTCTTACCGCTAAAAACATTGAACCGGCATGGTCTTATTGCCGGCGCTATCGGTACAGGTAAAACCAAAACCCTCCAGGTTATTGCAGAATCCCTGAGTGATGCAAGCGTACCGGTACTACTGATGGATATCAAAGGCGACCTGAGTGGCGTAGCTGCTGCCGGTGTCAGTAATACCAAAATTGAAGAACGTTATCAGAAAATAGGCGGCAGCTGGTCTCCCTCAGCTTATCCTGTAGAACTGCTTTCTCTGAGCAATGAAAAAGGCGCAAGGCTCCGTGCCACAGTCAGTGAATTTGGTCCTGTACTACTCTCCAAAATACTTGAGCTGAACGATACCCAGGAAGGCCTGGTAGCTATGATCTTCAAATACTGCGACGATAATAAACTACCTCTGCTAGACCTCAAAGATTTCAAGAAAATATTGCAGTACATCAGCAATGAAGGCAAGGCTGATATGGAGAAAGATTACGGTAAGATCTCTACTACCTCCGCAGGTACTATTCTGCGCAAAGTAATAGCCTTGGAACAACAGGGTGCTGACCGTTTCTTTGGAGAAACATCGTTTGAAGTGGATGACCTGATGCGTATCAGTGACGATGGCCGTGGTATAATCTCTATAGTAAGAGTAGCCGATATTCAGGATCGTCCGAAACTATTCTCTACATTCATGTTAAGCCTCCTGGCAGAATTATATGCTACTCTGCCGGAAGAGGGCGACCTGGAGAAGCCTAAACTGGTAATATTTATTGACGAAGCACATCTGATCTTCCAGGAAGCCAGTACCGCATTACTACAACAGATTGAAACAATCATTAAACTGATCCGTTCCAAAGGAGTAGGTATTTTCTTCTGTACACAAAATCCTATGGATATACCTCCCTCCGTACTGGGACAGCTGGGTATGAAGGTGCAACATGCATTACGTGCATTTACGGCAAATGACAGGAAAGCCATCAAACAGACAGCAGAAAACTATCCCTTATCCGATTTCTATCAAACAGATGAACTATTAACACAAATCGGCATAGGAGAGGCACTTTTTACCTGCCTGAATGAGAAAGGCCAGCCAACTCCACTCGCAGCCACAATGCTCGTATCACCTCGTTCCCGCATGGATGTCCTAACAGATGCAGAAGCTGATACTATTGTGAACAACTCGAAGCTTGTTAAGAAGTACAACAGGGAGATAGACAGTGAAAGCGCCTATGAAATATTGACAGCGAAGTTGGAGGAAGCTGCGGAAAAGTCAGCAGCAGCAAAAGAGGAAAAAGCTGCTCCTAAAGGAAGCCGGCAAAAACAGGAAAAAAGTGTGCTGGAAACTGTACTCACCAGTTCAGCTGCCAGGCAGGTAGGCCGTACTGCCGCCAACATCATCACACGCAGTCTGCTGGGAGCACTCGGACTCGGTGGTAAAAGCAGTAAAAAAAGCAGTAGCTGGTTCTGATCTCCGCCATATTTTTCTTATATTCAGATATCTATAACCCTCAAAAACATTGTATGAAGAAATTAGCTTTAACCCTATTTGCCAGCCTGTTTTTGTTATGCGCCCAGGCCCAGACAACCGCTAACACTACTACAGAACACCCGGTTGATGCCAAAGTAAAATTCAAGAAAGAAAACGTTGACTTCGGCGCTACCGCTTTTAACAAACCGGTTACTGTCAACTTTGAGTTCACTAATGTTGAAAAACAACCGGTATTGATTGAAAATGTACGCACCAGCTGCGGATGTACAGCCCCTACGTGGACAAAAGAACCCGTACTGCCCGGTAAAGCCGGCAAGATTACGACAACATATTCTGCTAACTCTGTTGGCCAGCAGAACAAAACCATATGGGTGAAAATAAAAGGTATTGATCAGGAGAAGGAGTTACACCTCACCGGTACAGTACAGAACTAAATAATAGACATACTGCATATTGCCTGGCATACGGTTTGGACCGTTTTGCCAGGCAATGTCATTTATGGATATAACTGGCTTACATTTTATTGATACCATTGCCCGATATTTACTATCTTATTGCCTTAACAGATCAAATAAAAGATTACATGGAAAAAATCATCAAAACCGGCATATGTGCATATGGCATGTCAGGTAACATTTTTCACGCACCTTTTATTCATGTACATCCCGGATTTGAATTTACTGCCGTAGTGGAAAGAAGTAAACACATGGCGCAGGAAAGATATCCTGATGTGAAAGTGTATAAGAGTGTAGAAGAAATGCTCCAGGATAAAAGCCTGGAACTGGTTATTGTTAACACACCTAACTATACACACTATGAATATGCAAAAGCTGCATTAAATGCGGGTAAGCATGTTATAGTGGAAAAGCCATTTACAGTAGCTTCTGCCGAAGGGCAGGAGCTCGTAGAACTAGCTAAGAGCAAAGGCTTACTAATAAGCGTATACCACAACAGACGCTTTGACAGCGATTTTAAAATCGTGAAGGAAGTTATTGCCAGCGGTGACCTGGGCGAGATACTGGAAGCCGAAATTCATTACGACAGGTTCAGAGAAGAACTAAGCTATAAGAAACATAAAGAAGCTGCGTTACCAGGTACCGGCGGACTGTATGACCTCGGCTCACATCTTGTAGATCAGGCATTACAGCTGTTTGGTATACCCAATGGTATATGGGCGGATATCCGTATCATAAGAAAAGATTCTGTAGTAGATGATTACTTTGAATTAGTATACTTCTATGACAACCTGCGCGTACGACTGAAAAGCAGTTATATTACCAGAGAGCCTATTCCTTCCTATCAATTCCATGGCCGGAAAGGTTCTTTCATCAAAACAAAAGCAGACACCCAAGAGACTATGTTGCAACAGGGACTGTTACCAGGTGCGCCAGGATGGGGTGTAGAAGGGATTCACGAGTGGGGCCTGATGCATACAGAAAAAGATGGAGAAGTAATCAGGAAATACCTGCCTTCGCCTAAAGGCAACTACCTCGAGTATTTTGACGAAATGTACAATGCATTGGCAAAAGGTGCGCCTGTACCAGTTGAACCGACCGACGCAGTAAACGTGATACGTGTTATTGAAGCTGCCTTTGAAAGCAGTAAATCAGGCGCGATAGTGAAGTTATAATTTACAGCAGGTATAATAAACAAAAGAGGGTGTATCACATTTAGCTGATATACCCTCTTTTCATTTAGTTACCTGGACGTTCCCTAATAGTAAAATACGGCGGCTTATTGTTTGAGATAGACTTTCCCATCTGCATCTCTCCCTGCTTTCTCTTCGTGTATCAGGAACTGCATCACCTCCAGCAAAGCATCTTCCTCTATAGCCGGCAACCTGTTACGCACTGTCAGCCAGTCCTCTGGTTGGTCAGCTAATTGTGCTATTAATTGTGTAGCAATACTCTCCCCTGTTTTAGCGCTCAGCGGTGTTTTCTTCTTTTCAATACATACATCGCAGGAGCCGCATGGCTGTGCATTCTTTTCACCAAAATATCTGACCAGTAACTGCGTACGACAGATATCCCTATTCTGCACATAATCCAGCATGGCATCCAGCCTGGCCTTATAGGCCTGCATACGAGCTTTAATCCTGCCGGCATCAATCCGGAGATGTTGCGCAGAGACACGTTCCTGCGAAAAACACAATTGTGGTTCTTCTTTACGCTGGCTGTATTTAATAATCCTTCGCTGATGCAATTGCTGCAACCATTCTGTTACCTGTAATTCAGGTTTCCGTAACAGGCGGGCCAGCTGCTTTTCATAAACAGGTACCGGCGTGTCAAAGATACCTTCATAGGTCCGCAATAATGTTTGTATAATCGGGTCAAATGCCGGCTGTATTTCAGTAAAGTCATACAGTGTTTGCTTACTGATAATAAACTCCACACGCGACGGCATAAACACGCTCTCACTTAACTGCAGAATCCCTTCCTGTTCCAGTATGCGCAGCGAGCTATAGGTAACAGTAATGTTCAGATTAAATTTGCGTACGAAGTCGTTGATGTCAAAATCATAGTAGATCCCTTCTGCACTGCCTACAGGCACCTGCAGGTAGTTGACCAGGCACTGGTAAACTTCCCTGATCTCTGTAGTTTCAGGAAATTGCAAGACAAGCGCCTTCAGCATTTCTTTCAGCTCCTGCTGCTGGTATAATAGTACTGCGTAAGCCTTTTGCTCATCCCTGCCCGCACGGCCAGCCTCTTGATAATATGCCTCTAATGCATCTGTTGCATCATAATGAATGACTACCCGCACATCTGGTTTATCAATACCCATACCGAAAGCATTGGTACAAGCCATTACTCTGATACGGTTATTGATCCAGAGCTCCTGACGGGCGGTACGCTCCTCTCCTGTCAGACCTGCATGGTAATAGGTAGCTGGTATACCCTGCTGCTCCAGCATATCCGCTATCTCCCGCGTGCGCTTCCGGTTACGGCAATATACAATGGCACTGCCGGAAACTCTTTGCAGTATGTGTGTGAGCTTTTCAGGTTTATTATCCTCTTCAATTACACTGTAGGAAAGATTAGCGCGGGTAAAGCTTTTGGTGAATACTGCCGCCTCCTGCAGCAACAGTTTGCTGCATATATCCCTTTGTACTTCCGGAGTCGCTGATGCTGTCAGCGCGAGTACGGGTACTGCCGGAAAATAATTACGGATAGCAGCTATCTCGAGATAGGCCGGACGGAAGTCATATCCCCATTGTGAGATACAGTGAGCTTCATCAATTGCCAGCAGATTGACCGGCATGCCGTCACAGTATTCCAGAAAGCGATTGCTCTGTAGCCGTTCAGGAGATACGTAGAGGAATTTATATTTACCCCTGCGCGCTTCTTCCAACAGGCGTTCCACGTCCTGGTAGTACATCCCGGCATAAATGGCGGCAGCAGGAATGTTACGCTTCTGAAGATTTGCTACCTGATCTTTCATCAGGGCGATGAGTGGTGTTACTACCAGACATAACCCCGGTTTCATCAGGGCAGGCACCTGGAAACAGATAGACTTACCGCCGCCCGTGGGCAATAATGCAAGCGTATCTTTACCACTGATGATGGCGCGGATAATATCTTCCTGTAAAGGACGAAATTGTGCGTACCCCCAATATTTCCTGAGTATGTCTGCTGGATCGGTCATATAAGTGCAGGTGTAAAAATAAAGAATTGCGCACATCTGCACGAAATGGTCATCAGATCACCTTTTTATAGCGCAATCTGACTGAATTTACAGCAAGGACAATGTCTGACAAGGCCATCACTCCTGCGCCGGTAATAGGGCTTAATACGCCCAAAGCAGCAAACGGGATGGCGATGATATTATAGATAAATGCCCAGAAGAGATTCTGTTGAATAGTCAGGTAAGTATGCTTGCCAAGTCCAAGTGCCAGCGGCAGAGAAGACAAACGGCTGTTCAACAGTATCACATTTGCACTCTGCATGGCTATATGCGTGGCGTCACTCAACGAGATACCAATACTTGCACGGGCAAGCGCTGGTGCATCATTGATACCATCTCCCACCATTGCTACAGGCGCATCATTCATTAATGCATCGATTTGTTGCAACTTCTGCTCTGGCGTCTGGCCGGCATACACTTCCTTAATACCTACCTCCGCAGCAAGTTCCCTGCATTTCCTTTCGGTATCCCCGCTAAGCAGCACGGTACGGATACCTCTTCGCTGTAACTGCTGGACCATCTGCGCTGCATCAGGTCTGATCTCATCTGTAAAATCAATCCAGCCTACCAGCTCTCCGTTCTTCAGCAGATATATGTTATGACTGTCATCTGTCGTGGCATGTTCTGCCATTGCAAATGACCCTAGTTGCCATTCATTTCCCAGGTTATCTTTAGCCTGCATACCACGGCCTTTGATCTCTCTGACCTGTAACAGGCCGGCCTCACCTTGCCCTTTCCATTGAGTGGAAAGCGAGCGGGCTATAGGGTGAGAAGAATACTTTTCCAGGCTGTATACTGTAGCTTTAAACGCCTGTTCGGTCATTCCGGTAAAATGGTATTGCCCGATCTTTAGTTTACCTGTTGTCAATGTACCGGTTTTATCCAGTACTACGTATTTGATATCCTTGAAAGCCTCAAGTGTATTAGCGCCTTTAATCAGAATCCCGTTTTTGGCAGCGCGGCCTAGTCCTACCATCACGGCTGCCGGTGTGGCTAATCCCATTGCACAGGGGCAGGCAATCACCAGCACGGCAATACCTTTCATAATAGCATTACCGGTAGTTACCTGGCCAAACAGCATCCATCCCAGGAAGGTGGCAAGGGCTATGCCCAATACCAGCGGCACAAATATGGCGCTGATGCGGTCAGCCAGCTTTTGCATATCAGGCTTACTGCCTTGCGCCTGTCTTACCAGGTCAATGATATATGATAATACGGTATCTTTTCCGGTGGCGGTGATAAACATCTTAATGCTGCCATCCTCCATGATGGTCCCGCCGATAGCTTTATCTTTTTCCTTTTTAGCTACCGGTGTACTCTCTCCTGTAATCATGGATTCATTAATATGGCCGTTGCCCCAATAGATAGTACCATCCATCGGTATTTTGTCGCCGGTATTGACAAGCACCTTATCCCCGGGTTTCAGTGTCTGGTTGTCTACGATGTTAATATGTTCATGATTGTCATGATCAGTAATTAACCTGGCAGTTGTTACCTGCATACGGGCCAGGTCGGCAATAGCGGTAGTAGTCTGCTTTACTGACCGCTCCTCCAGCAGGTTACCCAGGAATACAAGGGTAATGATGGCAGCTGCCGTTTCGTAAAACATATACTCATTCCCCAGGTGGAGTAATGTTCCTGTCAGGCTATATCCGTAAGCGGCGGTAGCGCCCAGGATGATCAATACGTCCATATTTGCCAGTCTGTTGACCAGTGATCTCCACGCGCTTCGCCCGAAATGCCATAATCCCACCAGATACACCGGCGTTGACAATACCAGCTGTATATAGGGATTATGCAGCCAGCTCCAGTGTACCCACATATGCAATAATAACGGGGCGGTGAATATGGCGCAAAAGATAAACTTAAAGGTCAGGCTATTCAAAAATGCCGTACGGGGCTGAGGCTGGTCAGGCAATACTACCTGGTAACCCATCTGGTTAATGCCGTTGAGTACTTCAGTGGCAGATGCATTGCCCTCCGGTAAAGAGAAACTTAACTCCTCAGTAGCGAAGCTGACATTTACATCCTGCATCCCTTTATTTTCAAGGTACTTTGACACCGATTGCGCGCAATTGGTGCAATGCATACCCCTAACTTTACAACTAATCGTTTCCATGATCTTCGGAAAATTATTAATATCAAAATACCATAACAAAGGTACCAAGCACTGATTTATGCGAATAAAATATTAATGCAACGCAGTATCGGCATACGGACTTATCATACAGAATATCAATTCGTTCGGGACACCGGCATTTTTAATGCAACCCGGTAGCAACCAATGACATAGTAATTAGCTAAATTTACTTCATGGAATGGATATTTTCTCAGGAAGAACTTCCTGCTACGGCGGAAAGCTTCTGGCAGCATTATAAGGAGCAACGCATATTTACCCTGGAAGGACCAATGGGTGCCGGCAAGACGACATTTGTTAAAGCGCTCTGCGCTGCCAGGGGGGTGGAAGACGCCACCGCCAGTCCTACCTTTTCCATCATCAATGAATATGCATTCACGGAAGACGGTCAGCAACACAGCATTTACCACCTGGACCTATACCGCCTGAAAGATGAAGAAGAAGCCATTGCTGCCGGCGTAGAAGATACCTTATACCGCGATCATGCTATCAGTTTCATAGAATGGCCTGACATCATCAGCGACCTGCTACCAACGGATACTGTCAGGCTGCAACTCTCTGTACTACCGGATAAAAAAAGGGTTTTACGCGCCGGATAAAGCTTTGAACAAATGATGTATCTTTGGATACTCGGAAAAAATCACCCGGACCAATCTTGATAATCATATGGAGCAAAGGCAAAAACCTGTTGTGAGTGCTGGCTTTACATATTCACCACTGGAAGAAACGCTGGATATTCCTCAAAAAAATTCCCGTTTATTCATAGGCATACCAAAAGAAACGTCCTTCCAGGAAAACCGTATTGCATTAACACCCGATGCTGTAAGTATCCTAGCCAGTAATGGGCACCATATTGTGGTTGAACATAAGGCAGGAGACGGCTCCCACTTCTATGATACCGATTTCTCAGAGGCAGGCGCTGAAATCCTCTATGATAAAAAAGAGGTATTCAAAGCAGAGATTATCATCAAATCTGCTCCACTGAATGACGAGGAAATAGAACTGCTGCACCCTCACCAGATCGTCATCTCTCCTATCCATCTCGCCGCACTCAAAATTGAGCAGGTACAGAAGATGATGGAAAAGAGAATCACTTTACTTTCATTCGAGAATCTGAAAGATGATGCTGGTACATACCCTATTGTACGCGCGATGAGTGAAATTGCAGGAGGGGCGGTAATGCTGCTTGCCGGCCAGTACCTCAGTAACAGTAACCGCGGCAAAGGCATCCTTCTGGGCGGTGTAACCGGCATTCCACCCACTAAGGTAGTGATTATAGGCGCTGGCATCGTAGGGGAATTTGCTGCCAGAACTGCAATGGCGCTGGGTGCTTCCGTAAAAGTATTCGACAACAATATCTACAAGCTGAAACGCCTGCAGAACAATATAGGCGTACGTATATTCACCTCTGTTATGCAACCTAAGGTGCTGGCAGAACAACTCCGTAACGCCGATGTAGCAGTCGGTGCATTATCCTCTCAGAGTGGCCGTACCCCGATCGTGGTTACCGAATCTATGGTCAGCAATATGAAGGCCGGCTCTGTAATCGTTGACGTAAGTATAGACCGTGGCGGCTGTTTTGAAACCTCAGAGATTACCAGCCACGAAAACCCTGTCTTCAAAAAATATGATGTTGTACACTACTGCGTGCCTAACATCCCTTCCGGGTTTGCCCGTACAGCATCAGAAGCAATCAGTAATGTACTGATGCCCCTGTTGCTGGAGGCTGCTGATGATGGCGGCTTCGAGAACCTGGTATGGATCAAGCGCGGCGTACGTAACGGCATTTACCTGTACAAAGGCGCGCTGACCAACTACCACCTCAGTGAAAAGTTCAAATTAAAGTATACTGACCTGGAACTGCTGCTGGCCGTTAAGGGCTAAAACCGCAGTTTAGCTACCACCTGAACATTGTTAAAGGTTGTCTTCCCGGAACTGTACGGCGAGAAACCATTACCATTGTTATACCTGATCTCCGCAGCCAGTCGGTAAATGTTCACACCGACGCCTGCTACTAATGACTGCTCATGTTTGCGCGGACCCACAATAGCAGTTCGCCACTCATTCGGCCTGTTCCAGTATGCGTAGTCATTCTCTGTTATTTTTATTACCATACCATTACCCATACCAACATTCAAATAAGGAGAAATGCCGGATTTGGTCGGATAGGTATACCTAAACATTGTGTTGAACTGGATATAACTAAAATTATATTTAAACTGATCGCCCGGCTGATTTGTAAAACTTGTCTTGGACTGTTTATAAAAGCCCTCTATTACAGCCGAAAAGTTGCGGGCAATTCTTCCGAAAGGAACATCTAACCATACACCTGCTATTGGCGTACTGTTTGACTTATGACGTCCTTTCTGCTCGTTAAACGCAATCCCGTCAAAAGTGTAGCTGTTAAATGCCATTCCTGCCATAAGACCAAAGGATATCGGATACCTGGTCCTCTTTTTTACATCCGGCACGGTTACTGTAGCAGGATCTTTCTGGCTATTATAAGCTACGAATAGCCTAGTCAGGCTCTTATCGTTGTAGCCTGAAAAAGACACCTTCTTTACGACCGATCTATTATCTGCAAACAGTTCCTCCAATTGCTGCTTATAACGTGCGTCAGTCACAATACCATCCCCACTCGGACGCTTCACATAAGCTTTAATCACTTCCAGTTCACGCGCAGGCACTTGTTGACCGTCATAAATAAAGTGCATCCTGGAATGCATATCTGCATACTCATAAAGGTTGTACGTACCGCCAACAATCTTCCTCAGAAAAACCAGCGTATCCTGTATGGTACGCTGCCATGCTTCCTGGTCGCCCGTAAGATCTTCTTTCGTAACATCTATACTGACCTTACGAGATACATATTCCATCTCCGGCTCTCCGATCACAAAACCACTGATATCTCCAGGGCCGAAATGCTGCTCTTTGGTGTCTGATAAACTTTCCTTGAAAATAATCTGCTTAGGTGCCTGATACCAGTCACGAAAATTGATAAAACCTTTCAATGAATCATTGGGTGCTTTAACGATCGTTACAGGCACATAATTACGCTGTGCAACGGCAGCTAAGGCCGTGAACATACAGCATAGATAAAGGGAAATACGTTTCATAAATACTAAGAAATTGTCCTTTCACGGACCGATAATGTTGTGTTATATAACTACTAATATACGCCTGTTACAACCTGAATTTAACCAGCAGCTGCAAACTGTTGATAACTGTCCGGTTACCATTCAGGGGGGCGTATCCATTGCTGGAATTATAACGAAACTCCACGCCCATTCTGGATACATCAAAACCAACTCCTGCAATAAATGACTGCTCATACTTTCTCAGCGGTTCTGCTGACTTTTCCCAGATACCAGGCCGCCATGGATATTGCGCCAGGTTCTCAGTTTCTCTGATCATCCAACCATTACCAAAACCAACATTGGCATATGGCCTGAACAGCCCTTTTAGCGGGTAAGTATATCGAATCAGGGTATTTACCTGTATGTAACTGAAGTCAAATTTGTACATACTACCCTCCCAGGGCTTGGTATGTGCCCTTGAGCGCTTATACATCACCTCTCCTACTGCCGATACATTAGGCAGTGCCTTTCCGAGCGGGATATTTACCCATGCGCCGCCAGTCAGGAATGTATTTGAATGATATGTTGCTGCTGCTACGGAATTGCCGCCTTTCACTTTAAAGCTGTTATGCGACACTCCAGCCAGCAGACCGAAAGATACCGGATATCTCACCCTCGTTCTGACACTATTTACCGGTACTGTTACCGTAGCCGGATTACTAGCTGTATTATAGGCAATAAACAGCCTCGAAAGGTTCTTCCGGTGATACTTTACCGTGCCGGCTCTGGCTGCCACAGCCGGATTATCTGCAAATAGTACCTCTAGCTGTGCATGGTAACGGTCATCCTCCACAAGGCCTTCAGTTGACGCACGATTGTAATAAGTCTTGATACATTCCAGCTCGGTAGGAGGCGCTTGTTTCCCCTCGTAAATGTAATGCGCGCGGGAATACTTGTCCATATATTCATACAGCGTGTAAACACCCCCTGTTAACTTCCGGAGAAATACCACCGCGTCCTGTATTTCCCGTTCATTCCCTTTCCGAAGATTAGCCAGCTCCTCAAAGGTAATATCAAGACGAACTTTACGCGCTGCATACGCAACATCAGGGACTGCTACCAGGAAGCCACTGATATCTGCAGGTTTGAAATGCTGCACAGTAGCATCTGATAGCTGTTGCTTAAACTGGATCTCAGTAGGAGGCTGAAACCAATCGTGAAATTCGATAAATCCTTTCAGGGAATCCTGCTGTAAGGTGATGATAGTTGCAGGAACATAATTTTGCTGCGCCATGGCGCTAAAGGCCATCAGCGTACAGAACAGGTACAGGAAACTATTTTTCATAAAAACGTTCAGGGAATAAAAAGAAGCTCCGCCTTGGGTGGGCGGAGCTGGTATTAAAAGGTAAATTTATACGGATAATTTATAGCCCATACCGATGGCTGCCAGAATAGCAATACCCACCACGATGCGGTAGTATCCCCATACTCTGAAACCATATTTCTTCAGCGCATTGATAAAGAACTTAATAGCGATCATTGCTACTACAAACGCCACTATGTTACCTATCAGCAACAGCTTCAGGTTGTTCATATCTGACATCAGCAGTTCATGACCTTTTAGCAACTTATATCCTGTTGCTGCGGCCATGGTTGGCACCGCCAGGAAAAAGGAAAATTCAGCAGCTACATTACGGGTCAGCTTCTGCTGCATACCACCGATAATGGTAGCTGCACTACGGCTTACCCCAGGTATCATGGCCACACATTGCCAGAAACCTATCCGCAACGCCTTAAAAAACGTGATATCCTCGTCCTTGTCAATGGTCGGTTGCTTGAACCAGTTATCCACAAACAGTAATACGATACCGCCTAATAGCAGCATAATACCTACTACTAACGGACTTTCCAATAGTTCATCAATCTTGTCTGCAAAGAGAAAACCTATTATCAGCGCCGGCAATACTGCGATCACCAGCTTGAGGTAAAAGTTCAATCTGTTCCTGTCAAATACCAGGAACTTTTTCCAGTACAATACGACTACCGCTAGAATAGCACCCAGCTGGATACATACTTCAAACAGTTTGGTAAATTCGTCTTTGTTGAGATTTAACAACGCACTGGTAATAACCATGTGCCCTGTTGATGAAACAGGTAAAAATTCTGTTAGTCCTTCTACAATCGCAATAATAATCGCCTGCCAGATTTCCATGACAATTAAATGGGTTTAAGTTTCTGAGGTGTGAAGTAAATATCAAAAAAAAGGCGATGAACTGCTCATCGCCATATGAATGTTCATATCTTATTTATCAGCTTATTTAGGCCTGCGCATTATAGCATAGATCTCTACTACCAGTCCCAGTACAATTACAATAGGTGCCAGGGTAATACGACGGAAACTATATACTTCTTCAGGCTTGAATGAATTAGGATCATTGCTGTTACCGCCCATCATCAACAGGAAGCCCACTACTACGATTGCCAGTCCGGCAACCATGATCTTATAATTCTCTTTTGGAAAAACGGAACGAACCTCCTGGCCCGTTTTATCAACATTAATATGTGAGGTTGCTTTACTCATATGTATGGTATGCTGTAATTATCAGATTAATAAAGATCGTCCAGTTTTAAACGCAGGTATTTCATTACAGAGCGGTGTGTACTCACCAGGGAGATACAGATACCGAGAATGATCATACCAATAAACAGTGCCGTCATCAGGAAGTAATCCCTCATACCAGCCAGTTCTGGCAGCAGCTGATCAGCACCGTAGATGAGACCTACCAGTCCGGCTATTGCCAGTATAGCACTAATGGCCCCATTGATGATACTGCGGATATCGAACGGCTTGGCAATAAACCACCGCGTAGCGCCTACCATCTGCATGGTCTTGATCAGGAAGCGGTTACTGAACATGGCAAGACGGATAGTATTGTCAATCAACACTATAACTACCAGTGACAATAACACACAAATACCCAGTATTACCAGCCCGATTTTACGGACATTTTCATTTAGTTTGCTTACAAGTCCGCGCTGGTAAGATATTTCTCTTACAATGCTCTGCTGTGAGAGGTTAGTCTCAATAATTTTAAGACTGTCCGGGTTCACATAACGCGCATTCGCCTTTACGTTAATACTTGCGTATAAGGGATTGTATTGTAAAAGTGTGATAAAATCCTCCCCAAACTCATTTTTAAAACGGTCAGCAGCCTTCTCTTTAGATACGTACTCGATCGACTTTACGTATGGGCGGGAACCGATAGAGTCACGCAGGGCGATTGCCTGTTCCTCTTTCACGTTATCCCTCAGAATCACCTGTATTTCAATACTTTCCTTGAAAAACTCACTCAGCCTGTTAGCATGTATGACAATCGTCCCGAGCGTTCCCAGCAGGAAAAGAACAAGTGCCACCCCGATAATAGAGTAGAGATAGGAAGGTTTCGATTTTTTAGATGATGATTTACCGGGTTGCTGCGCCATTAATCTACCGTTTATTGGCGAAAATAATAAAAATTAGGAGTTATGTTTACTTTTGTCATCCTTTAACGTTATTTTAAGCTGCTACATGAGCAGCTGAAATAGACTCATGCACAGATTAGAAAGAATATTAATTATTATATGGAATACAATTTCAGGGCGATTGAGAAAAAGTGGCAGGCTCGCTGGGTTGAAACGAAAGCGTACCAGGTCAGCAACAATAGCTCCAAACCCAAATGTTACGTACTGGACATGTTCCCCTACCCATCGGGAGCGGGACTCCATGTGGGACACCCACTTGGATACATATCCTCTGATATATATGCACGCTATAAAAGACTAAAAGGCTTTAACGTCCTTCACCCTATGGGTTGGGATGCCTTCGGCCTGCCGGCAGAACAATATGCCCTGGAAACAGGTCAGCATCCTGCCGTAACTACCGCCAATAACCTGGCAGCCTTTCGCAGACAGCTGGACAACATCGGCTTCTCTTTCGATTGGGAACGCGAAGTAAAGACCAGCGATCCTGGTTACTACAAATGGACGCAATGGATTTTCCTCCAGCTGTTTGATAGCTGGTTTAACCGTGCCACCCAGAAAGCTGAAAGGATAGACCAGCTGATCGCCATATTCGGACAGTCAGGTAATGCTGCACACGAATGTCCTGGTGATCGTACCATAAAATTCACTGCCGCAGAATGGAGTCAGTTCTCCGAAGCCCGTCAGCGTGAGATACTTATGCACTACCGCCTGGCCTACCTGGCCTTCGCAGAAGTAAACTGGTGCGCTGCACTGGGTACAGTACTGGCGAACGACGAAGTAGTCAATGGTGTGAGTGAGCGTGGAGGCTTCCCTGTTGTCAAAAAGAAAATGAGACAATGGTTCCTCCGTATTACCGAGTACGCTAACCGACTGCTGGACGGACTGGAAACAGTATCCTTCAGCGAAGCTATGAAAGAAATGCAGCGTAACTGGATCGGTAAAAGCCAGGGTGCTGAGATCACTTTCAGTATAGACGGTGTTGAAAATGCAGGCGTTACCGTATATACAACCCGCCCTGATACCATCTTTGGCGTAGACTTTATGGTGTTAGCGCCAGAACATGACCTGGTATCACTCATCACAACTCCCGACCAAAAGGCAGAAGTAGACAAATACCTTGATTATGTGCAGAGCCGTTCAGAGAGAGAACGTCTGGCTGAAGTAAAACAGATCACCGGTTGCTTTACCGGCGCTTATGTGCTCAATCCGTTCAACGGTCAGCGCATTCCGGTATGGATCTCTGAATATGTGCTGGCAGGATATGGCACCGGCGCAATCATGGCCGTTCCTTGCGGCGACCAGCGTGACTTTAACTTCGCTAAACACTTCGACATCCACATTACCAATATTATTGGTGATGCGTTCAATGGTGAAGAGGCAAACGCAACCAAAGAGGCCACGCTGCAGAATAGCGACTTCCTGGATGGCATGAACATGCGGGAAGCCATGGATGTGGTAATTGACAAAATAGAAGCATTAGGTCTCGGTAAACGCCAGATTAACTATAAAATGAGAGACTCCGGTTTCAGCCGTCAGCGCTACTGGGGTGAGCCGTTCCCGATCGTTTTCAAAAATGGTATTCCTTACGCACTGAACGAAAAAGAACTGCCATTGACACTTCCGCACGTAGAAAACTACAAGCCGGGTGAAGAAGGTGAAGGGCCGCTGGCTAATATCACTGATTGGGTAACTGTTGATGCTGAGACGAAAAGGGAGACTAATACAATGCCTGGTTATGCAGGCTCCAGCTGGTATTTCCTGCGTTATGCCGATCCTAAGAATACGGAAGTATTTGCTGATCGTGCAGCAACAGACTACTGGAACCAGGTAGATGTTTATGTAGGAGGTACCGAACACGCAGTAGGTCACCTGCTGTATTCCCGTATGTGGACTAAAGCGCTGTATGATCTCGGCTTCATCGGATTCCAGGAGCCATACAAAAAGCTGATTAACCAGGGGATGATCGGCGGTAGCTCACGCATGGTGTATCGCGTTCGCGGTACTAATACTTACGTTTCTCATGGCCTGAAAGATCAATATGAGACAGATGAATTACATACAGATGTAAATATTGTCGATGGTCTGGAACTGGATATTGAGGCGTTTAAAAATTGGCGTCCTGCTAATAAAGATGCCGAATTTATACTGGAAGATGGAAAGTACATCTGTGGAGTTGTGCTTGAGAAAATGAGTAAAGGAAAGTATAACACCGTCAACCCGGATGACATCGTAGAGAGATTCGGCGCTGATACCTTCCGTATGTATGAAATGTTCCTTGGCCCTGTAGAGCAGTCCAAACCTTGGGATACCAAAGGCATTGAAGGCGTACACCGCTTCCTGAAGAAACTATGGCGTCTTTTCGCTGATGAGCAGAAAGGTTTGATTGTAACAGATGCTCCGCCCACAGCTGAAGAGCTCAAAGCGCTGCACAAGACGATTCAGAAGATCGACGCAGACACCGAGAACTTCTCTTACAATACAGCAGTAAGCCAGTTTATGATCTGTGTGAATGAACTGAGCAGCCTTAAATGCAACAAACGCAGTATACTGGAACCGTTACTGGTATTACTCACCCCGTATGCGCCGCACATCGCTGAAGAGCTGTGGCACCTGTTAGGTCATACTACCAGCATTCTGGATGCTCCATATCCGGTATTTGAAGAACAATATACCAAGGAGAGCGCATTTAACTACCCTATCGCCGTAAACGGTAAGACACGTACTGAACTGAGCTTCGCACTAGACGCAGACAATGCAGCTATTGAAAAGGAAGTACTTGCTAACGAGGCCGTGCAGAAATGGATAGATGGTAAACCAGTAAAGAAAATAGTGATAGTTAAAGGCAGAATGATCAACCTGGTTGTTTAATGTCAGACATGATATAAAAGAGACAGCCCTGTCAATTGACAGGGCTGTCTCTTTTATATCTTCCTCCGACGCTTCACCGATAGGTTTGAATATAACTAGCAACCTCCTGGCGACGAACTAGACGTGGACTTGAATACAACTAGCAACCTACTAGCGACGAATTAGACGTGGACTTGAATACAACTAGCTACCTACTAGCGACGAACTAGACGTGAACTTGAATATAACTAGCGACCTCCTGGCGACGAACTAGACCTGGACTTGAATACAACTAGCGACCTGCTAGCGACGAACTAGACGTGGACTTGAATACAACTAGCGACCTGCTAGCGACGAACTAGACGTGGACTTGAATACAGCTAGTGACCTCCTGGCGACGAACTAGACGTGGACTTGAATATAACTAGCGACCTCCTGGCGACGAAGAAGCGTCGAATCTGAGGCAGAGGCGAAAGCCTACTACTGTTTCACTTGTCCACACCTACCTACTCAGCTGCACGCATCCAAACACGTAGGAAGATTATTGCCGGATAGGTACAGCCGCTCAGTTTTATAACTAATTTCTGTATTTTGTTCCCCTTAACCGGTCAACATGTTAGATAAGATCTTAGAACGTTACCAGCCTTTTCAGCCTGTAGTATTGCTTGATCCCGAGATCGACAGGCTTCTGCTGATGGATTTTACAGAGAGAAACACCTCCCTTACACCGGAAATAATTGATAATACCGGTTTATTCTCCAATTATGTCGATCAGCTGCTGAAAGATCATGAATGCACTTTCGGTATTGGCGGTTATGCGGAGCACCGCACTATCTACTCTCGGAATGATCACTTCTCGACCGCTGAGGAACCTCGTGGATTTCACCTGGCAATTGATATCTGGGGACCTACCGGTACCCATGTCTTCGCTCCGATGGATGGCACGGTACATAGCTTCCGTTTCAATGATGCTCACGGCGACTATGGCGCAACTATTATACTACAGCACCAGCTCGAAGGATATACTTTTCATACCCTTTACGGCCATCTTTCGCTGAAAGACCTGGAAGGGCTACACGAGGGTATGAGAGTAGCAGCCGGACAGCTCATCGCTCATTTCGGAGATACTACTGAAAACGGGCATTGGCCTCCTCACCTGCATTTCCAGATCATTATTGACATGGAAGGTAAGCAGGGAGACTATCCCGGTGTATGCCGTTACAGCCAAAGAGAACAATACCTCGCTAACTGCCCCGACCCCGACCTTATACTCCAGCTGATGCCTTAATACTTATCGCTGTGTGACAGTGCTTTTGTCAATACGGGTAGGCGTATCCTTACCATCTACTATTGAGCGGGCGCTGGTAGCTATTGCCTGAATAATGCTTGTAATATTATCCAGATCGAGGGTTTCTATTTCGTCATTCACGCTATGGTAAAGCTCATCTTTATCAATCTGTGTGGTCGAGATAGTATGTGCAGGTACACCCAGTCTGGCCAGTGTAGCATTGTCTGAACGGTAAAACAGCTGCTGCTCCGGATATGGATCGGGATGGAAGCGGAATTTGGAAGCGGCCAGGTTTTTACCCAGAATCTCACCAAAGTTAGAACGTTCATAACCGGTGATGAAGGCACTGTTCTTACCAAACTTAGACTCTTTACCAATCATCTCGATATTAAACATGGCTATAATCTTCTCCGGATCCAGCTGACGGGAGAAGTAACGGGAACCATACCCTCCGATTTCTTCGCCGGTAAAGGCAACGAACAGGATACTCCGTACCGGCGGATGTGCCATGAAATACCTGGCCAGCAACAATACTGCTGTTACACCACTGGCATCATCATCAGCGCCATTAGCTATGCTATCTTGCTCCACGGGTTTCTGGAAACCAATATGGTCATAATGGCCAGAGAAAATGACATATTCTTCAGGCTTACCGGTACCGGGTATCATGCCGGCAATGTTGCAGAGCGGCAGGCGGGTAACCTCTTGTTTTGCCTCCAGCGACCAGCTGTCAAACTCCCCGTCATCGGCTGTTTTTAATACGAAAGCTACAGCTGCAGTACTATCCTGCTTGCCGGCTCCATGTTGCTGAACAGCCTTAATGTACATTCCAAACTTCTCATTGTGAGCCTGATCAACCCATACTATGGTTGGCATGGTGCTGCGTTTCAACTCTCTAAGTTTGTTTTCAAAGCTATCTCCGGCAGCAATAACTGCCTTTTCTACCTTTGAATCCTGGTTCCAGTTAATATGGGTTTCTACACCGGTTACGAATACGCGGCTGCTCGAAACAGGCTGGCCATTCAGTATCAGGTCCTGGCGTAGAGGCTTGGTATCGTACTGGAAAAACGATTGCCTGAAATCATTATCACCTTTGAGCGGTTGGAGGCCCGCGGCAGCAAATTCTTTTTCGAGGAAGACGGCTGCTTTTTCAGCGCCTGGCTTGAATGTTTCCCGACCTTCCATATCATCGGCAGCCAGAACGGATAGGATACGTTTAACCTCTGTTTTTTTGATCTGCTGTCCCTGGGCAAACAGGGCTGTCAGGCATAGTGCAGGCAGAATGATATAATGTTTTCTCATGTTGTGACCTTTCCGGGTTGCGTTATTTTGAATTGAATATATACAATATACCAAACAATGCCGCAAGCTGATGTCGGGACAGCTATATTTTTGGTAACTTTCGCCCTGATATGTCTAATCCGATAAGACCAGATGAACACCGCCAGAGTGCGGCAGAAAAGGAGTTTGAGAATAGTATCCGGCCCCGGGAGATCGTAGATTTCTCCGGACAGGACCAGATTATAGAGAACCTGAAAATATTTATCAAGGCTGCTAAATTAAGAGGAGAAGCGCTGGATCATATCCTGTTCCATGGCCCTCCGGGATTGGGTAAAACAACCCTGTCCCGTATTGTGGCGAATGAAATGGGGGTGAGTATCAAGGAAACGTCAGGTCCGGTAATTGAGAAACCAGGCGATCTTGCAGGCTTGCTGACCAATCTCGAAGATAAAGACGTTCTCTTTATCGATGAGATCCACCGGCTTAGTACGGTAGTAGAAGAATACCTGTATTCTGCCATGGAGGACTACCGCATTGACATCATGATAGATACAGGACCGAGTGCCCGTTCCATACAGATTTCACTGCTGCCTTTTACCCTGATCGGCGCTACGACACGTTCCGGCTTACTTACAGCTCCGCTGTTATCCCGTTTTGGTATCAAATCCCGGTTGGAGTACTACAATGCTGCAACTTTGCAGAAGATTATATGGAGAGCAGCTGATATCTTACATTCAAAGATCACATCCGATGCCGCCATGGAGATAGCCCGCCGTTCACGTGGTACCCCGCGTATCGCTAACGGACTGCTCAGAAGGGTACGTGATTTTGCACAGGTGGTGGGCAATGGCACTATAGATCTGGAAATAGCACAGTTTAGCCTGAAAGCGTTGAATGTGGATGAATATGGCCTGGATGAGATGGACAACCGCATCCTGCAGGTAATCATTGAAAACTTTAAAGGAGGACCAGTGGGTATTACGACTATTGCAACGGCCGTAGGCGAGGAAGCGGGAACACTGGAAGAAGTATATGAACCCTTTCTGATACAGGAAGGCTTTATCAAACGTACACCGAGAGGAAGAGAAGTGACAGAGAAGGCTTATGTACATCTGGGCAAAACACCGAGAAGCGGGGGGGCTCCCGGGATGTTATTCTGAGCATAGCTTTTACACTGAAAATACAGGAACTGTATAAAAAAACTTAAGGGAGCAAAAGCTCCCTTACTTGTTTCCTCCATATAACACTCTATATCCATGTTAGGACCGCGTCTGGCGCAATATTTCTCCCTTCCTGAATCTTTGATTAATCTGATGTTCAAAATACGCCAGAACGCTATCCCTCCTCCAACAGAGTAAGTGTAGGTTGTACAGCTATTATTATTACATAATGTAGAATGTTTGTTCGTTATTCACAGTCGTCTCCGGCAATTGATGATCATTCAGCATCTGCTTCAGATCTCGCTCAATAGTCCTTGAGATAGCTGTCATTGGTGTATCCGTAGGTTTATTGTCAAACGGATCCTGCAGATGAATCGCCATCTTTTCTATCAGTAGAAAAGAAGCTGCGATGGCTACTACAAGCGGTACTTCCACCAGGCCAAAGTACTCTATCAATGCAAACGGCAACAGCAGTATAAAGAAGTTCAGTGCAAAATGAATATATAAGCTGTAAGTCGCCGGGAACACGGTGTTCTTAATACGCTCACATTTACCCATTCCATCACTAAAGCGCGTCAACATCTGGTCCAGCGCTACCTGCTGATATTCGTTCACCCATCCCTGCTTTAATGCATAGTTCAGGTCGCGGGCATGCAACTCAAGTAATGCCATGGGAACATTAGCATACCTGGAGACTTGTGAAACTTCCCTTTTGGAAATATAGCGTTCAAGTCCCTCCTTGCCGTCCAGTCCTCGTAGAGACTGGCTGAGAGAATAACACCAGGCTATCTGACGGCGTATCATTCTTTCTCTGAAATGACTGACCTCTTCTGAATCGTAAGAAGTTTCGTCCACAAAGGATAGCACTTGCCTGGCAAAAGACCGGGAATCGTTCACTATTCCTCCCCATACTGTTCTTGCTTCCCACCAACGGTCATATGCCTGGTTGGAGCGAAAGGCCAGCAAAAGGGATATTACAGTTCCCATTATCATTGGCACTGACAATGGAATTGCCATGTGCTTAAGGTTGAACCTGTCGTGCAGCACTACAATGACCAAGGTATATACCGCTACGAGCAGGATCTCAAATTTGATTTTCCCTAAAACGTACTTCAACGGGATGTTCTTTTTCAGTAACATCTTGTAACGGTTTAATTGTTTCTATGCCTCAAACAACTCCGACATTGCGGACACCAGGTACTTCTCCTTTCTTGGCGTCAACGGTATTTGCTGCACAGGATATTTGCTTTTTCTGATCAACTCCGCAGGATTGAAACTGTTCGGACCAGCTTTACGGAACTCCTCCTTTGCTGCACACGCTATGATATCTATATTGTGATACAGCAGAAAGTTTCTGAATACTCCTTTTCCGTTCCCTATTAGAAATTCTGTTTTCATTGACTGAATAACAGAGGCATATTTGTTCTTTATGATCTCGCAAGCATCTTTATAGTCAGCCGTGATCAGGTCATGGTGAGATGTTCTCCTCGAAAGCATCATCAGATCCATGATAGAAGTAGGCATTTCTATAGCATGCATTAATACTAGATTAAGCGGTTCACCACCAAAGCGTTCAACAACACCGTGTACTACCCGCAGAGATCTAATTGAAAAATCTGTTGGAATCAATACGTGCTTCATTGGTAATTCATTTGATACAAAGTTACCAGCACGAGATTAGTAACAGGTAAATAGGAGATAAAAAGCAGTTAAAAAGAAAGTAAAAATGCCGTAAGAAAACCGGCATCTGGTAAGAAAGTCTTCATAAAACGGTAAGAAATCAGTAAGAAATCACACTGGACGCTTATATGTAGGCAGGGTTATACGGATTTCAGTGCCCTGATCCTCCCAGCTGTTTACAATGATATTCCCCCCATGCAGGCGTACAATATTACGCGCAAGCGGTAATCCGATACCATATCCTTTATATCCACTGGTATTAGATGCACGGAAGAACGGATCATAGATAAATGGCAGATCCTGGGCAGGAATGCCAATACCATTGTCTTTAATGATAATAACGTTATCGTTATCAGTAGCAGCCAAGGCTATAGTAGCAGGGCGGTTGTCAGAATATTTGCAGGCGTTCTGGACAATGTTGCTAAGTGCCAGTTGCAATAACTGTGGGTCGCCTAATATGAGGAGTTTATCTTCCTCCTCCGGTAGCATCGAATAATCAATTTCTACCTGATTTTCCGGGTTAATACGATCAATGGTTTCTTTTACTGTAAAGATCAACTCATCTGTACGGATCTTCTCCAGTCGTTGCTTCTTATCGGTAAAACCGGTCTGTGCAAGATTCAGTAAGCTTTTTGTAATATGTTCCAGTCTTTCCGCCTCCCTTAATATCACAGATAATGATTGCTGATATTGTTCGTCAGATCGCTTTTTATTGAGTGCCAGCTCTGCCTCTCCAATAATAGTAGTTAAGGGTGTGCCAAGTTCATGAGAGGCATTGCTAACAAAGTTATTTTGTGTCTCGAAGGCAGTCTCCAAGCGGTCCAGCATATTGTTGAACGTCAGAGACAACTCACTCATTTCATCATCACTGTCAGGCGTGTCCAACCGTAAATGTAGATTATGCGCGCGGATATTCTTTACACGGGCAGTTATCTGGCGTACAGGTTGCAGGATATAGCGGGAGAAGAACAACCCGGCTGTTACTATTACCACAGCGGCAAGTATCAGGCAGATGAGTAGTGTTCTTCTCAGCTCGGTCATAAATTCTTTACCATATACATTACTGGCAGAGACAATTACAATATATCTGCCGGCCTCATTCTCGAACAGTACTCCCTGGAAGAATGTATCCTTATACCGGTAAGTGGCTTTTCCAAAGGCCTTTATTTTATCATAAAATCCTGAGCGTAGAGGGGACAGGTCAGGATACCTGGGGGGCTTGCCTATAGTATCCAGCCGGATGAAATATTCCTTTTCATGCGGTAGCCGTTCCAGGTGTTCATTCCTGATTTCTGCATATGCCGCACTATTCCCTTCATCTGTTGTAAGGCGGGCACGAGCGGCAATATAGGCTCTGATTTCAAGCCGCTTGTAGAAGTCGTCAAAAGACTGTCTGTTAATAAGAAAATAGGCAAACGCTACCATCATAACAATGATGGAGACAGTAAGTCCTGTAAACAGGCCTAATATCTTATTACGTATGGTCATTCTTCTTCTTTGAGCATGTATCCCATACCGACCACCGTTTGTATCAGTGCCGGCTGATCTTTACGATTTACTTTTTTCCGGAGGTAGTTGACGTATACATCTACCACTTTGGTATTCATGTTGAAGTCAACCCCCCATACGTTCTCCAGTATTTCCATCCTTGACAGTACACGCCGGGGATTGCGCATCATATATTCCAGTAACCTGTATTCAGTAGCAGTCAGGGTGATGTTTTCTCCATACCTGCTGGCGCTTTTGGTGTTCAGGTCCAGTTCGAGGTCGGCCACCTTCAGTACATTGCTATTATTCTGTATGGCAGTAGTAGCAACAGTGACGTTCGCATCGTTATTACGGCGTAATAGTGACCGGATACGCGCAAGTAGCTCTGCCTGTTTGAATGGCTTTACCAGGTAATCATCAGCGCCACTATCTAGGCCGGCTACGACATTCTCTGTAGATCCAAGTGCGGTCAGCATAAGGATTGGAGTAGTCATCTGTTGTTTACGCAGAGCTTTACAAACGGCAATCCCGTTCATACCTGGTAGCATGACATCCAGAATGATCAGCTGGAAGCTGTATTCTGTTGCCATTTGTAATCCTGAATGCCCATCCAGTGCTACGCTTACATCATACCCGGCCTCAGTGAGGTAGCGGCGTATGAATGATACAACCGATGGTTCATCTTCAATAAGTAAAAGTTTCATTACATCTCTGATATGCTTTGCTACAAACAAAAAGCTCCTGGCGGAAAGTCTTTCAGACTACATTCGCCGGGAGCTTTTCCATTATACTCTCGTAATATGATCAGTCCTTCACTACCAGGCGGAAACCATTTCCATGGATATTAACTATTTCAATATCCGGGTCTTCTTTCAGGTATTTACGCAATTTGGCAATATAAACGTCCATGCTACGACCATTGAAGTAAGTATCACTACCCCATATCTTTTTCAGAGCAAGTTCCCTTGGCAGCAGATCGTTCTTATGTTCGCAGAGCATACGCAGCAATTCATTCTCTTTAGGAGACAGGGTGTGCGAGTCGCCATCTCTTGTAAGAGTACGCAGACGGGCATTAAATGCATAACGTCCGATACGGAACTCATGCTGCTCTTCCTCCTTGCTGTTCAATTCCTGGTTACGTTTGAGTATCGCCTTTATTTTGAGTAGAAGCAGTTCGCTATCAAATGGTTTGGAGATATAGTCATCTGCACCAAGTTTATATCCGTGGATAACATCTTCTTTCATTGTCTTGGCAGACAGGAAGAACAACGGAATATCCGGATCAACGTCACGGATTTCTTCTGCCAGTTTAAAACCATCCATATTGGGCATCATGATGTCCAGCAGGCAGATGTCAAATTTCTCGCGTCTGAAGGCTGCCAGTGCAAGTATACCGTCCCGGCACAGTTCCACATCGTAGTCATTCAGTTCGAGGTAATTCTTCAGGACCATACCCAGGTTGGTATCGTCTTCCGCCAGCAATATCTTTGGTTTACGTTCTTCCATATTCAATAAAGTATTAATGTGCAAACAAATATAGGTATTATTATAGTCCGCAAATGACAGGCCATTGCATACAGAACGTTAAAATTAGGTGAAAAGCGGACGATAATACCCGGTAGGCTACTTACGGATCAGGGAGGTGAAGTTATACCGGAGGTTTTTGTAATCGACCATATCCACTTTGATACTACCTACTGAGATAGGGCTATCTACACGGAGGGGTACTTTATTAGCGTCGTCGCTTACCCACACTGTCATTTTCTCTCCTCCCTCGAACATGGTACCTTGTATCAGGAGTGGTGCAAACTTGATAGCGCGAAACTTCCCGAACTTGGTTTCCACTGTTTCTTTGCCGATATAACGGATATAGATATTGTAAACTTTGTCGTCAAGGAACATATTGAAGAATATCTTATCGCCGGGTTTGTACTTGTCAAAGTTGATATTCCGGGCATAATAGATGGCGCTGATCACATCCTGTGTGCAATTGGGTATTTTCTGTGTGGATGTGTTACTGATGGCTGTATTCTGGGCATGATTGAAGGTTACGTTCTGGTTTATTTTATAACCGCCTTCATTTACATTCCTTACAAAGCGCTGAGGCTGAAGGGAGGCTGTATCGATGTAGCTTTCGTACTTGTCTCTTACTTTAAAGAACCAGTCATAGGTACGGAAGGTCTTACCATCACCGGTAACATGGTATACATCTCTTCCATTGAGTTTTTCCAGGTTACAGGTAAATACGGCTTCCCCTGCTCCTACGAAGAGTTTGCCCAGGTTATAATATACCTTAAATGTGATACTTTCGCCGGCTTTGAAACTGGTATTCGTAAGTCCACAAAATTCATTCTGCGCTGATACAGGGCGGATAGCGGCCAGACTAATGATTAATAGTAGAAGAAACCTCATTGATGAAAGCTATTTTTCCTTAAAAATCTTGATTCCCAGCAACAACACACTTCCCAGGATGGCTGGCAGAACCAGGTTTATTACCCAGATGCATACAGTGGCAGCGATGATTCCCGGACTATTGGCACTCAGTAATCCCATGAAGTACAGGCTGACTTTTCCTCTGAGTCCAAGTTCCGCAATAGCGATCGTAGGTACCAGGGCCATTACAAGATAAACAACAGCATTCATCAAAAATCCTTGCCACCAGAGCATCTCCACGCCCAATGTGTCAAGCAAAATCAAATACTGTGCCGAGAAGACCACATATCTGACGGCTGAAAGCAGGAGTAGATGTTCGAGGTCACCAGCTGAGTAACGAACAATGATCTGCACAAATATCCTGGCTTTTCTCAACAATGGGATCTTTTCAAATATGGCCAGGATGATTTGCAGTCTAAAATATAACAATATGACCAAGGCACAAATAACTATTAGCAATCCTACCAGAATTTTCTCCCAGAAGTGAGGGGCAAAATAGTTATTTCCCTTAACCAGCGGGAATTTGTTGATATAATAGCACAGTCCTGTTAACCCAAAGATAATAGTCACGATTAGCTGGCTGAAGCTGCCCACCATTGTGGCAGCAATCCCTTTCAGCTTACTGCGGTTGTTCCGGAGGTATAATACCCGGCCGCCATATTCACCGATACGGTTAGGGGTGTTGATAGAAAAAGATACTCCTGAGAGTACTGCGCTAAAGGCTCTAAAGAACGATATGTGTTGCAACGGCTTGACCAGTAATTGCCATTTTCGGGCTTCCAGGCCCCAGTTTAACAACATTCCTATGAGTACAAGTACTAAGGCAAGTCCGCCTTTACTCCTGAGAGTGCCCATCATCTGCCATAATGAAGCCGTCAGATTGGGCTGATGCAGCAATTGTGTATAGATAGAATAGGCTAACCACGTAAAAAGCACTGCTCCCAGCAGATAATTGAGAATTATTTTGGTATTTTTGTTCAGACATCAAGATTTTGGCAAAAATAAACTGTGGTTGGCAAACAAGTCAAAAATAATTCTGGGCATTGACCCCGGTACACTTGTGATGGGTTACGGACTGATATTGGTAGAGGGATCTAAAGCCAGCCTGCTGGAAATGGATGTGCTCAAACTGTCCCGTCATAAAGACCACTATGAAAGGCTACAACTGATACACGCCCGTGTAAATGAACTGATACATTTGCACAAACCGGTTTCCTGCGCAATTGAAGCTCCTTTCTTTGGTAAAAACGTGCAAAGCATGTTAAAGCTTGGCCGTGCCCAGGGCGTAGCTATAGCCACTGCAATGCAGGCAGGAGTACCCGTTACAGAATACTCTCCAAAAAAAGTCAAACAGTCTATTACCGGCAATGGTAATGCCGATAAAGAGCAGATTTGGCAGATGTTACAAAGAATATTACACTTTAATGAACGTCCTGAGTACCTGGATGCTTCCGATGCACTCGCTGTTGCCGTGTGTCACCACTTTCAGGAATCAAGCGTATTACCGGATACACGTAAAGCCAAAGGATGGGATCAATTCCTTCAAAAGCACCCCGATAGAATTATAGGATAATATTTTGTCTGACAGATAATTCCAGGTTTAACGCTGACGTTTTTCCAGAAGTTGAGAAATTGTATTTACTTTGAATCAAAATCTTCATAAATGCCCCGTAAGGTACTTGGGGCTTTTCACCATGAATATGGTATTTATATAATCAGCATCACAAGCTATGAAAGCAAGAATCCTATTGGTGGAAGATGATCAGAATGTTGGTGCGGTAACTAAGAAACGACTGGAAGAAGCAGGCTACGACGTGGTACATAGCACAGACGGACAGATGGCCTGGGAACAATTCCAGTCGCGAACCTTTGATATATGTTTACTGGATGTTGTTATGCCTAAAAAAGACGGCTTTACACTGGCAGAACAAATCCGTAGAAAAAATGACTTCATCCCCATTCTCTTTCTGACATCGAAAGCACTGGATGAAGATAAAATCAAAGGGTTCAAGACCGGCGCAGACGATTACATAACCAAACCATTCAGCATGCAGGAACTCCTGCTGCGTATTGAAGTATTCCTGAAACGGAGCAAAGCTGCTCACACCGCATCAGAAAAACGCACACAGTACAATATAGGCAAACTCACCTTTGACTATAATGACCTCATCCTCCGTGAAAAGAACGGAGAAGTCTCCAGTACACTTACCCAAAAAGAAGCCGACCTGCTCAAGTATCTCTGCGATAATGCAAATAAGACACTCAAACGGGAAGAAATATTGTTTCACGTATGGGGAAAGGATGACTATTTTCTGGGCCGCAGCATGGACGTATTCATTACCAAACTCAGAAAACACTTTAAGTCAGACCCCTCCATCAAATTAGAAACCCTACACGGAGTAGGTTTCCGGTTTAACGTTCCAGGCCAGCTATAATCTGTTGCTGAATGGCCTTAAATTCCTCCTCAGTCAACTTCAGCTTAGGCCGCGCAAAGTTCATATCATCGGATGAGTTGATAGGTATCAGGTGCATATGAGCATGTGGTACTTCCAGCCCAACCACGCTTATACCTACACGATTGCAGGGAAAGTTACGCTCTATAGACTGTGCAATAGGCTTCGCAAACAATAACCACTCCCCCAGCAGATCATCCGTCAAATCAAAAAACTTGTCAATTTCTACCTTGGGTACGATAAGCGTATGACCTTTCACTAACGGAAATATATCCAGAAAGGCATAAAAACTATCGTTCTCGGCTATCTTGTAACTTGGTATCTCTCCTTTGATGATCTTTGTGAAAACAGACATGGGTTTCGTTTTAATCTGCCTAAAGTTATAAAAAAAAGCCCGCCCTTGCTGGAAACAAGGGCGGGCTTTGTGCAAAAATATGCTGCTACTTATATCGTAATATTCTCAATCTTAAATTTCATACTACCATTAGGTGCCTGTACATCCGCAACGTCACCAACTGCCTTGCCCAACAGGCCCTTGCCAATCGGAGATGTTACAGAGATCTTGTTCTGCTTCAGATCAGCTTCCTTCTCGGAAACCAACTGGTAGGTAAATGTCTTCTTATTAGCCAGATTTGTAATGGTTACCTTACATAATATGGATACTTTGGAGGTATCAATGGAATCCGCTTCCACCACTCTTGCCGTTGCTATCGCGCTCTCCAGTACTGCAACTTTTGCTTCGTGCATACCTTGTGCTTCTTTAGCAGCATCATACTCCGCATTCTCTTTGAGGTCACCTTTTTCCCGCGCTTCCGCAATGGCCCTGGCTATCTCTGCGCGTCCCTTGGTTTTCAGGAAGGTGAGTTCCTCACGCATCTGCTCCAGCGTCTCTTTGGTAACGTAGTTTATACCAGACATAACGTTATGTTTTTGAAATAAAGAAAAAAAATCAACGCCTCCGTTTGCACAGAAGCGTTGCAAGATTGGTATATCGCAAATATAATATTTTTTACATCACCTCGCCGATTTATACAACAAATATTGTCGTATGTACAGTATTTGTAATAAAACAGACTGAGCAGCCCATACTATCAGAGAATATGCAGTTTCTCCAATACAATACGCGCCATTTTGATACTGGCCTCATGTGAATAACCACCTATATGCGGCGTCATCACAACGTTGCTGAACTGGAGTAATTTCTCAAACTGTTCTTTCTCAATTGCACTATAAGTAGACAGTTTCTCGTTCTCCAGCACATCCAGGCAAGCTCCTGCAATTGTCTCATCTTCCAGCGCTGCAATAATATCTGCCGTATTCACAATCTTCCCCCTGGCGGCATTAATAAACCGGATCGGTTTCTTAAAAGCCCTGAAGAAAGCCGCATTAGCCAGATGGTGTGTCTCTGCTGTCAACGGGAGATGTACGCTCACTATATCCGCCCGCTCATACAACTCTTCCATCGTTGCCTCGGTAACATACTCGTCGCTGAACCCTGTCTTATACTTATCATACGCCAGTATTTCCACGTCAAAACCTTTCAGCTTACGTGCAAATGCACCTCCTGTATTACCGTACCCGATAATACCGACGGTTCTGCCTCCCAGTTCTGTGGCTCTGTTACCATCCCGCTCCCAGATACCCTGACGCAGTTCCAGGTTACTCTTCAGAATATTATTCATCAGCACCAGCAGCATGCCTACTGCCTGCTCTCCTACCGTATCTCTGTTGCCTTCCGGACTACTTACGCATCTGATGCCCTTACTTTCTGCATAGGGTACATCAATCAGCTCCATTCCACTACCCAACCGGCCAATCCACTCCAACTGCCCTGCACGATCCAGCATGTCTTTATCTACCTTGATCCTGGTAGTGACGATCATACCGGTAAACTCCGGGATGGCTGCTACCACCTCGTCGTATGTAACAGACGGCTGATAACTAACCTCAAATCCTTTTTCTTCCAGCCGTTGAATCAAATAATTATGCACCTTAGCGGTGATCAATACTTTCCTGCTCATATCATCTTATGGGATAATGCTGCAAAATCAGCCACACTCAACTCTTCAGCTCTCTTATTAAAAATGCTGTCCTGCAATACTTCTTTATTAAATAACCCTTTCAACGGATTACGCAACTGCTTACGCCGCTGACCAAATGCCGTCTTCACCAACACAAAAAACTTACGCTCACTGGCAATATCTACCGGCTGCTCAAGTCTCTCCAATCTGATCACTGCTGACTTCACCTTGGGTGGTGGATTGAAGCAGTTCTCATGTACCTCAAACAAATACTCAACCTTGTAATATGCCTGCGTCAGCACACTTAAGATGCCATATTCCTTACCCTTTGTAGCCGCTATACGCAATGCTACCTCTTTCTGGAACATACCCACCACAGTCGGTATCTGCTCACGCCACTCCAGCACCCGGAACATGATCTGAGAAGATATGTTGTAAGGGAAATTACCAATCATACTAAACTCGCCCTGGTAAGGAACCTGGGTATCGAGAATACTTTCATTGATGATCTTGCCCTGGATGTCTGGATATGTCTTTTCCAAAAACTGCACCTTCTCGGTATCCAGCTCCACTGCTTTAAAGTGTACGTCCGGAATCTGTAAAAGGTATTTGGTAATAGCGCCCCCACCAGGGCCTACTTCCACTATCTGTTGTCCGGGAATTACAGGTAATGCCTCCACGATCTTCCTACAGATATTCTCATCCTTCAGGAAATGCTGACCCAGCGATTTTTTGAGTGTATACATGATTAGCCTGCAAAATTAAGGAAAACTTACCAGCAAAGCTCCAAGATACAGTCGTTATGCCGTTCAGCTTCCCGGCTATTATTCATATATTTGCCCATTATTCTCAATTTAGCATGAGTAACAACACCCATCCAAATAAACCGGTTATCGGCATTACAGTTGGCGATATCAACAGCATTGGCACAGAACTTATCATCAAAACCTTTGCTGACAACAGAATGCTTGAGTTCTGCACACCGGTTATATTCGCTTCAAACAAAACCGTCAACTTCTACAGGAAGCTGATGAATGAAAATAACTTCAACTACCAGAGTATTAAAGAATTTACCCGCCTGAACCATAAACAGGTGAATGTCTATAACTGCTGGGAAGAAGAAGTACAGATCACCCCCGGTATCCTGAACGAAGTTGGTGGCAAATATGCTGCCCGCTCTCTGTCCGTCGCCATCGACTGCCTGAAAGAAGGATATATTCAAGGCCTCATCACCGCTCCTATTCATAAAAAGAACATCCAGAGCGAACAATTCAATTACACCGGCCATACGCCTTACCTGCGCGATGCATTTGAAGCAAAAGATGTTCTCATGTTCATGACTGCCGACAATATGAGAGTTGGTCTGCTGACTGAACACGTACCCGTTGCCGAAATCTCCAGGTTCGTAACCAAAGAGAACATCCTTGCCAAGCTGCACATGATGAAAGAAAGCCTCATCAAAGATTTCGGTATCGACAACCCACGTATCGCCGTACTGGGTCTTAATCCGCACGCCGGCGATGATGGCCTGATCGGTCAGGAAGAAATCAAAGAAATCATTCCTGCCATCAACCATGCTAAAGGCAACGGACTGCTGTGCTTTGGCCCATACAGCGCCGACGCTTTCTTCGCACGTAACATGCATGAACAGTTTGACGGCGTACTGGCCATGTATCACGATCAGGGACTGATTCCGTTTAAGTCACTCGCTGCAGGTCATGGCATCAACTACACGGCAGGTCTGCCCATTGTACGTACCTCTCCTGACCATGGCACCGCTTTCGACATTGCCGGTAAGAACCTGGCTGACGCAAACTCTTTCCGTCAGGCAATATTCAGTTGCCTCGATATTCTGGAAAAGAGAGAAACATATGCTGAGAATACCCGTAATCCGCTGAAGAAAATAGAGCTGGCTTCTGAATAATCCGGCCGGATAATATATTCAGAGAGGGAGTACCGTGCACGAACACCGTACTCCCTTTCTATTTTCATCATATCTATATATGAAAGGATATCATTTCCAGCATACCCTTACGCTCTCCCTTATACACCCGGTTTTGCCCGTCCAATGTCAGCTCTGCCGACTGCATATCATACACTTCCACCACATCTGCCTCCAATAGCGACAAGAGGTTTAATATCTTCTTCCGGTTGAATTGCTGTAAACGGCTGCCGATATAACTCTCCATCGTATCCAGCATTTCTGTAGCCTTTGACACTGCTTCTGATGGTAGCCCTTCTGCATATACCAGGTAATCCATGATCACGGCATGCTGCTTTGCCCTGGTCGTGAAATTCCTCATAATGCTCAGAAACTGCTCCTCTGAGATATAGTGCATAATGCCCTCAAAGATGATCAGTGCCGGCTGCTCCGGATCATACCCTGCATCTATCAAAGTAGTCATCAGCTGATGCGTATTGTTGATGTCTGCCTGTAATGTGCGGACTCTTTCATCTGTGAAATTGATCGCTGTATATATCTCCTGCTTCTCCCGCATATTCGAGCTATCTACTTCATAGATCATCAGATCTTTGTCAGGGAAGTACTCTGTTATCTGCAAAGCCAACGGATCCAGCCCCGCCGCCAAAATACAGATCTGTGTACGCGAACGCTGCGCCATCTTCTGCCTGATCAACTGCCGCACCATCCGCTTTCTCAGTAACAAAGCCTCCCTGAATAAAGGAGTAATCCGGCTGAGTTCATCAGCCAACCCCTTCACCTGGCTGAAATCTATATGAGATAAGTATGCTTTCCCCCACCCTTGTTCGTACAAACTTTTAACATAGGTCAATACCAATGCTGAAGTGGAAGCCACGCTCAGCTTATTCACACCAGTTTTCATGGAACTTACATTTTCAAGGTTAACAGATTACAAGGCTAGTTTGTTAACATACAATGTAAAGATAAGACAGCTGACTGACAGCGGAATGCAGGGTGACCAGGAAAAGAGAATGGCAGTTCATTCCTGTCAGAAATAACTGCCATTCAATAAGTTATAAGTATCAATTACTTATTTTCCTCTATTTTATCTGTGCCAGTAATCCTCTGGTATATCCCTCTCCCCAGTGAGGCGCAATTTTGCTCGCTGGCTTGAAAGAACTGAACTTCTGCATAGCAACTTCAAACTTCTTCTTTGCTTCAGTCTTGCTGCCGCCAAATTGCTCTGGTGTATAAAACAGTGACTGTCCCTGTAACATGTATACTCTCGGATTCTCCTGGTTGATCTTGTTAGCCTTCACCAGCAGGTCTGCCGATTCCATACCATACTTCATACCTCTGTTCATCGGGTCTACCCGGATACGCGCAGTGGCGATGAGTGATTTGATACAGTTAATCTCGTCATTCTCCGGACTGATAGCTTCTGCCTGTTCAATATTCACCGCTGCTTTATCTGCCAGATCGTCTACCTTATCATTATCCTTCTGCATAAAAGAGCTCATTACATAACAATAGCTGGCATAATAAAATGGCAACCATTGTGTTTTCTCTGCTGCTCCTATACGCTCAAAAGTATTGGCTATTTCAAGTAACCTGTCAGGTGCAAAGTTGGTCGAATCATCCAGCATAGCTACCTGGCGGGTCATTGCGCCTTCATACTGTGTACTTTGGGCCATTGCGGCTGATACCAGGCCAATTGACAAACAAATAGAAAATAAGATACGCTTCATTGTAAATTGATTTTAAAGATTTTGAGTGTTTATATGAATGGTTTTGGAATGGGCTTATAAGTTGTTAATCATGTCCTGTCTTCTATCTATACCAAAGTTCATGAACATACCCAGATAGACGAACCGGGGCATATTAGGTACGATTTCCTGCCGGCGTAATTTATCTGTTGAGTAGCGGTAACCATACACCTGTTTGAAATTAGGCGCGTTAGAAACAGACAGTACAAAGATGGTGAACGCTTTGCGGATGGAGGTCAGGTAGCTGGCACTGAACCCGACAGAATTATAGGTCATTGTCTTTTCTGACATGAACTTCTCTACCGGAAGGTTCGGATTGTAATAAGGTCTGCCGGTCGAGAAACTATAAGTAACACCCAGATTGGTTGCAATAGCAGGGATAAAATACTTGTACACGATACTCAGTGTATGTTTGGCGGCAAAATCCGGTTGTACTTCAAATGGGTAGTTCAGGTAGTTACGTTTTGTATCCAGGTAAGAGTAGGAAATCCAATAGTCAGTATTCTTAATGGTCTTTCTGTCACGCCAGAACAGTTCAATACCCTTTGCATAGCCGGTACCGCTGGTGCTTGTATCCCTGCCTGTCTTTACCAGGTCATTATACTTCTTGTAAAAGGCTTCTACGCGCAGTGTATAGTTCTTGGAAACATGCTGATAGCTGGCTATATAGTGAGTTGCCTTAGTGAATCCCAGATCATTTTTGAAGCGGAGGTATTGCTGTTCCGGTTTCTGATAAAAGTCTCCGTAGGCCAGTGAGAACTGACTATTGGCGGTAAGCCGGTAAGCGAGAGACGCTCTCGGTGCAACATTTGCTTTGGCCAGAATAGAGGTATATTCTACCCTGCCTCCTACGCGGGCTACCAGCCTTGGTGTAACATATATATCGCTTTCTGCGAATCCGGCGGTATAGTTATCTACATAGTTGGCCTGCCAGCCACCGAAATTCGATTTCTCAACGCCATACTGATACTCTCCACCCAAACGCAGGATAGAATATTGTCCCAGCCCTTTTGTCAGCACGAGGCGTGTCTGTGTCAGCTGTGACTGTGTTTTACCCTTCAACGGGTTTGTTTTATTCAAGGTGTCAAGGTAAATATTGTCGGCATTGGAGCTGAAGGAAAATCCGGCATTGAGTTTCCAGTCATGGCCCAGGCTTTCTTTATAGGTAAGATTAGTATAGACGTTTTTGTTCTTCAGCTCAAACAGTTCTTCAAAACCCGGATATTCCAGGCTGGGACGGATAGTACCCATATTCGTCTGATTATAATAGCCGTAGAACTTGATCATCCCTGTAGAAGATGTTTTCCTGCGGAAGTTAGCCGAAGTACCGATGATTTCAGGATTTTTACTGAACGCATAGGTAGGTTTCACTACACCCAGGTAGGGGCCAAGGTGTGTATAATCTGCTTCCACGCCGAAAGAGCCTTTCTTGTCACGCATCAGTTCTTCCAGCCCACCACTTACTCCAATCACTGAGGCACCTAGTGAGTAAGAGGACCGCTGAGGAAGATCTGTTGATTCCAGGATGAGGGCTGATGATAGTCCCTGGCCATACTGTGCAGAGTAACCGCCGCTGCTGAAAGTAGTTCCTTTAAACAGGAATGGCGAAAAGCGGCCGCGTCCTGGCTGGTCAGGCAGACCTGAAAAGAAGGGGTTACGTACCATCATGCCGTCAATGAAGGTCTGTGTTTCATAACCGGTACCGCCACGTACGAACAGGCCTTCTCTGTCGTTGGTCTGCTGTGTACCAGGCAGGGTTTTCAGTGCATTGACAATGTCAGCGTTCGCACCTGCGGTAGTCACTATATCCAGTGGTTTCAGCACGGTTGCTTTACCTTCATCACTTGCTTCAAAGCTGCCGGCACTGATAGTAACGACTTTCAGGTCGTTCACATTATTGCGCATAATGATGTTGATTTCCTGTGGACCGGTAATAAATATCTTCTGTTCCTGGCTGGCATATCCCAATAAGGTGGCAGTGATATACTGTGTTCCTTTGGCATCGGTAGTGAATGAATACGATCCGTCGGCACCGCTGGTAGCGCCATCATATGAGTCTTTAATGGAGATGTTCACGCCTTGTAAAGGGCGCTTTCTGCTGTCAGTAATTTTACCTGAGATACGCTGCTGACCCATCATACAGAGTGGTAAAAGCATTGTTAACAGCATCAGGTTGAAGTGTTTCATGGGGGAGGTGAATTTTTAACAAAACTACTTGTACAGTGAGCCCTTTTCAATCCATAAAAGGCAAATGCAGGGCATAACGTCGGTAAAAACAGGGGATTCGTCGGTAGGAATGTTGCGTAAAGATAGGAATAAAAAAAGCCCACCGGTAAAACCGGTGGGCTTGATAAAAAGAATATATGCTGATTAAGCGAATCTTGGTTTCAGTTCGTTAGCCAGTGTTACCATACGCTTGATACCGTCATCAGGCAGGTTACCTTTCTTAAATTCAGTTAATACTTCCGGCAGACGTACTTCCAGTTCATTCAGGAAAGCTTCTTCAAAAGCTTTTACATTCTTAACTGGAACGTCACGCAGCAGACCCTGTGTACCCAGATAGATCATAGCTACCTGTTTTTCGACCGGATATGGAGCGAACTGTGCCTGTTTCAGTATTTCCACGTTACGAGCACCTTTGTCCAGTACGGCTTTGGTTGCAGCATCGAGGTCACCACCGAATTTGGAGAACGCTTCCATCTCACGATATTGTGCCTGGTCCAGTTTCAGGGTACCAGATACTTTCTTCATGGATTTGATCTGCGCGTTACCACCCACACGGCTTACGGAGATACCTACGTTGATTGCCGGACGGATACCTGCGTTGAACAGGTTGGATTCCAGGAAGATCTGACCGTCAGTGATGGAGATTACGTTGGTTGGGATGTATGCGGATACGTCGCCGGCCTGTGTTTCGATGATAGGCAAAGCTGTCAGGGAACCACCACCTTTTACCAGGTGTTTGATAGACTCTGGCAGGTCGTTCATCTGCTTAGCAATTTCATCCTTGTTGATCACTTTCGCAGCACGTTCCAGCAAGCGGGAGTGCAAGTAGAATACGTCACCAGGATATGCTTCACGACCAGGAGGACGACGGAGCAGCAGGGATACTTCACGGTAAGCTACTGCCTGTTTAGACAGATCATCATAAACGATCAATGCAGGACGACCGGTATCACGGAAGAACTCACCGATGGCAGCGCCAGCGAATGGAGCGTAGAACTGCAGTGGAGCAGGATCAGAAGCAGAAGCTGCAACGATAGTAGTATAAGCCATTGCACCAGCTTCCTGCAGGGTTTTCATTACACCTGCGATAGTAGATGCTTTCTGACCTACTGCTACGTAGATACAATATACTGGTTTACCAGCGTCAAAGAACTCTTTCTGGTTGATGATGGTATCGATACAGATGGCGGTTTTACCGGTCTGACGGTCACCAATCACCAGCTCACGCTGACCACGACCTACAGGGATCATTGCATCAATCGCTTTGATACCAGTCTGCAGTGGTTCTTTTACTGGTTCACGGAACAGAACGCCCGGAGCTTTACGTTCCAGTGGCATTTCATACAGATCGCCAGTGATAGGGCCCTTACCATCGATAGGAGCACCCAGAGTATTTACAACACGACCAACCATACCTTCACCTACTTTGATAGATGCGATCTGGCCAGTGCGGCGTACTTTAAAACCTTCTTTTATCTCTCCGAACTCACCCATCAATACCACACCTACGTTGTCTTCTTCCAGGTTCAGTGCAATAGCTTTTACGCCATTTTCAAACTCAACCAGTTCTCCGTAACCAACGTTATTTAATCCATAGATACGAGCGATACCGTCTCCAACCTGCAGTACTGTACCAACCTCTTCCAGGTCTGCAGCAGCATTGAAGTTGCTTAGTTGCTGGCGTAATATCGCCGAAATTTCATCAGGTTTTATCTCCACCATAATGTATGCTTTTTATAAAAAGTCGTTAAAAGAATGAATATAACGACAACAGCTTTACGTGTACGCAGTGGCTGCTGTTAATTGTTTATTTGATAGAATGAACGTAAATGTTCTCAGCAAATTGCTTTTTGATATCGTTCAGGTCACGGAGTACAGAAGCATCAAACAGGGTATTGTTAGATTCCAGTACGAAACCGCCTATCAGCTCAGGATTAACCGCAGCTTCCAGGGCAATTTTCTTATCGGTACCTGCCTGTACTTTGTTTTTGATTACTTCCAGTACAGCTGCATCCATTGGCACAGCGGTAGTGATCTTTACTTTACTGATGTTCTTCAGTACATCATACTGTTTGCTGAACTCCTGTGCTATTTCAGGCAGGTTACCTTCTCTTCCTTTAGCTACCAGCAGCTTAATGAAAGCAGCAGTGATAGTGTTCACTTTACCGTCAAAGATAGCAGAGAGGATCTGCTGTTTCTTGTCAGGCTTCACGATCGGGCTTTTCAGCAGGGCAACCACGTCCGGATTGGACTTGGACAGCTGCTGCATAAACTGCATGTCAGCGTTTACCGCTTCCAGCTGACCTTTTTCGGAGGACAGGTCTACCAGAGATTTTGCATAGCGGGATGCTAAACGGGGATTCTGCATATTATATATCTTTTGGCCTTTCAAGCTGAAAGCTACAAGGGAAAGACAATCTGGTCATCTATCTCCTGTAGCTTCCGGCTGGTCCAGCCTATCGCTTTAGTTTAATTTGATTTCTCCTGCCAGTTCTTTGATGTAGGTCTCTTGCGCTGCCTTGTCAGACAGTTCCTTGCGCAATACCTTCTCAGCAACTTCAATTACCAGTTTACCAACCTGATTTTTAACGTCTGTCAGTGCAGCCATTTTCTGGTTGTCGATAGCAGTATACGCTTCGCTGATAATTTTCTTAGCTTCTGCCTGAGCCTGAGTTTTAGCTTCGCTGAGGATCTGATCTTTAGCGTCTTTCGCCTCTTTCAGAATTTTGCTTCTTTCAGCTTTAGCTTCCGCCAGTACGTGCTCATGTTCAGCTTTCATCTGAGCCATCTCTTCCTTTACTCTTTCTGCAGATGCAATGGCATCAGAGATAGATGTTTCCCTTTCTTTCAGCGTAGAGAGAATTGGTTTCCACGCGAATTTCTTCAGGATAAGGAATACTATAATGAATATGATTAGTGAAATGAAAAACAAGCCTAACGCGGGCTGTAACAGATCCATGATGATGAATATTTATTTGTTCGCAAGTTATTTGATAAGCAATCCGGATACACATCCTTAAGAAAAAAAAGATTACTGCATCCCTTGCCCTGTGCGCCGGATGCAGTAACAAATAGCCTTACAGCACTACTGCCAACAGACCCGCGATAACGCCGAACAGGGCAACACCCTCTACCAGCGCCGCAGCCAGGATCATGTTTGCACGGATGTCATTTGCAGCTTCTGGCTGACGAGCGATGGATTCCAGCGCGCTTTTACCGATGTTACCTACACCAATACCAGCTGCGATAGCAGCGATACCAGCACCAATAGCACCACCAGCCTTAGCCAGACCTGCTGAAGCAGCAGCAGCTGCAGCAGCTTCAGGAGCAGCCTGCAATAAAACAGTTAAAATTGCCATAATGAATGTGTATTTATGTTTGATTACTAATTTGTACTACAATAATTAATGGTGGCCGTGGTCACCTGCATGATGATCATCATGGTGTGGCGCTTCCATACCCTGACCGATGAATACAGCCGTCAGGTTAGCAAAGATGAACGCCTGGATAAACGCTACCAACAATTCCAGCATCATCATCACGATGTTGAACAGGATGGTGATCGGTAAGAAACCATAACCAGCACCTTTGTTGATAGATCCGAATATGAATACCAGGGAGATAATGCTCAGGATGATGATGTGACCCGCCAGAATGTTGGCAAAAAGTCGGATCATCAGAGACACCGGCTTAGTGAAGATACCAATGATCTCTACTGGAACCAGGATCGGCTTCACCCATCCCGGAACCGGTGGGTTCAACAGGTGAGACCAGAAGTGCTTGTTTGCACTTACCATCGTTGCAATAAAGCTGATCAGCGCCAGTGCGAAGGTTACAGCAATATTACCCGTTACGTTGGCAGAACCAGGTAACAGCCCTAACAGATTGTTAATCAATATAAAGAAGAAGAAAGTCAGAATGAATGGCGTATAACGCTCAGCATTTGCTCCCGGAATGTTGGGCTTTACTACCTCATCACGGATGAAGATAATTACCGGCTCAATCAGGCTTTGCATACCCTTAGGCGCTTTCTTGGAACCTCTCGTTGTATAAGCTTTCGCTACAGATATCATCAGCCAGATCAACAGGATAGCTGCAATGATCATGGAAGTGATGTTCTTTGTAATAGACAGATCGTAGATCTCTGCTCCTGTCGGATTATCATTAGCATCAACCGCAATGATCTTCTCATCAGGATACTTCGCCTCTTCCAGACCCTTCTCCTCACGATAATGCTTGTTTACCAGACGGTAACCTTCATGAGAAGCATGGCCATGATGAAATGCTGAAGAAGAAAAGGTAGTAACACCTTTGCCTTTTTCATACACAATCACAGGCAAAGGAATCGTCACATGTGACTCTCCCATGCTGAACAGATGCCAGTCATGTGCATCTTTTACGTGACCAAGAAGTACTTCCTTGGCATCAAAACCCTTTTTTGTCTCTTCATGAGCATCATGAGCTTCGTGCGCATCTTGATGAGCTTCTGAAGTATTCGCAAACGTGTTAAAACCGCTTATGCAAAATGCAAGAATAAGGGCTACCAGTCTATATTTGGACAGATTGTAGGAAATCACCGCTTTCTGAAATTTTGCGCAAAGATAGCAGTTTTATTATCAAAAAGGTAAGCGACTACAAAAAATATATACAACTAAAGAGGGACCGTTTCTGACGGCCCCTCTTTTACATAACATATTGAACTAATTACTTAAATGAAAACTATTTCTGCTCAACCGGTACCATTAAACGAAAGCATTTCGCTGTCTCCGGGAACGCTCCCGGTTCAATGTTGTCACAGGAATCTGTTTATCCCCACATCTCATAAAACTCCTGATTTAAGGGAAACACCCTCCAACCCTATACCACTCCCGCCTGCTTGAACTGCATACTGTGCAACTTATGGTAGAAACCGCCAAGCTTTAACAACTCCTCATGCGTTCCCATCTCCCTGATCTCCCCCTTGTCCAGCACTATAATCTTACTGGCTTTACTAACGGTAGATAACCTATGCGCAATAATGATGGAAGTCCTGTCAGATATCAGCTTGTCAATCGCCTGCTGAATCAGCATTTCTGACTCAGTATCTACAGAAGAGGTAGCCTCGTCAAGTATCAGAATAGAAGGATCATACAGCAATGCCCGCACAAAAGATATAAGCTGACGCTGCCCCAGTGATAGCGTACTGCCTCTCTCCATTACCTGATAATCATATCCGCCCGGCAACTGCTGGATAAAGTCATGCAAACCAATCAGTTTAGCAGCCTGCTCAACCTCATCCCTCGTAATAGCCGGATTACGCAGCGTTATGTTTTCATATACCGAACCGGCAAACAGGAACACATCCTGTAACACCACCCCTATCTTGCTTCTCAGCGCCGCCAGCGTAAAATCTCTGATATCTGTACCGTCTATCAGTATACGTCCCTTCTGGATCTCATACAGGCGGTTCAGAATGCTGATAATAGTCGTCTTACCAGAACCGGTATGCCCGACAATTGCAATGGTTTCTCCCGGACGGGCACTAAAGTCAATGTCCTTCAGTACATACTTGTCCTCTTTATAGGCGAAATACACATGGTCAAACGTAATAGCGCCCTGCATAGCCGCTGCCTCCTTCGTACCAGTATCCGGTATATAGTCATCGCTGTCCATGATTCTGAATACCCGCTCACTGGCTACCATACCCATTTGAAGGGTGTTGAACTTATCTGCCAGCATACGCAGCGGACGAAATAACATATTCAGGTACATGATAAAGGCGATCATTACCCCTTGTGTTACCTCGTAGTTCAGTACTTTATTCGCTCCCCACCAAACCATCAACCCTAATGAAATAGCCAGGATAATTTCTACCACAGGAAAGAAAACAGAGTACGCAAAAATTGCATCTATATTAGCCGTACGATGCTCTTTGTTGATCTGCTTAAAACGGGCGTATTCACGCTTCTCTCCGGTAAAAGCCTGTACAATCACTACGCCGGTCAGATGCTCCTGCACAAAGGCATTCAGCGAAGACACAGCATTCCTTACCCGGTGGAAAGACTTATTCACGCTTTCTTTGAAAATGTAGGTGGCTATGATCAGGATCGGAAACGGTGACAGACTGATTAACGTCAAACGCCAGTCTTCCACAAACATGACTGCAAGAATGGCTATGATCATCAGCATGTCTGCGATGATCGATATCAGCCCTTCCGAGAACACATCGTTAATGGCCTCAATGTCATTGATGGTGCGGGTGGTGAGTGTACCAATAGGCGTTTTGTCAAAAAAACCCAGGTTCAGCCGAACTATCTTCCGGTATACGGCTACCCGCAGATCTTTCACCACCGACTGCCCCAGCCAGTTGGTGAGATAAGAGAAATAGAAACGCATCACCGTCTCAAGCAGCAGCAATACTACCTGCACCATAGTGATGAAGATCAGCATCTGCATGAGCTGACCTGCAATATATTTATCAACTGTTAGCTGTATCAGGTATGGCCGCATAGGCGATATAACGGCAAGTAGCACCGTCAGGAACATCGAGAGATAAAACGAGCGCCTGTATGGAACTGCAAAAGTGAATATCCTCCTTAATAAGCTAATATCAAAAACCTTTTTGACCGCTGTTTTTTCCACTGTACAAAAGTATAAAGAAAAAGCCCTCCCGCAACATTGCAGGAGGGCTTTTTCTTCTATTTCACAATTCGTTTACTTATCTTCCTTCATGATCTGTTTGTAAGCCTTGATAAAGATAGCTCCCAGATTTTTGTGCGGTGGCACATAGTCACTGAACAGTTCTTTATTCCTTGCATCACCCGCAAACCGCTTGCCTAATGAAGCCCACATCTGCACCCAGTCAACGTTCTTACCTGCACGGATCGTTTCATCCAGCGCACGGATGATCGGCTCGTTTACAAAGCGCGTACCTACCTGTTTAGAGGAGATGATATGTGCCTCAGGCGATTTCTGCAATACAATCGCAATGTTATGATATCCCCCACATGATCCCAGCACTACAATCTTGGCAGAACTCTGCAGATTATCCAGCGTAGTGTTCACATGATAACTATGGCCACGGTGGATAAATACTGTAGGATGTATATCCTGCTCATCCAGATATTCACTCAGCTTTTCAATAGCTGTTTTATCTTCCGGTTCTTCCAGTGGCAGGTTAGCATAAATCGTGATAGGTTTACCTTTGATAGAAGTGATGGTTGTCCAGTACTTGTTTTTACTCACTCTCCACTCGCTTGAAGGGAAGTTACCCATGAAACTGATGTATGAATCATGACCATCTTTATCTCCGTAGAAAAATACCTGCTGGTATACACGGCCACTATCACTGAGCAATGTCTTATATGTTACAAAGTTGATTGGCGGCAACTGCAGCTTAACAGCCATCTGGCTGGCTTTAGAAGAGTCACTGCCGGTATTGTTTTCCGTATCAAACAAGCTACCTAACAGCTCATAGATAACGGTACCTCTTCTTTCTTTTTTACGTGATACAAACAGGTAGTTTTTCTGTACTTCTTCACGCAGGAATGCCAGCAGTTTCTGATCACGGATACTACCGAATGAATTAGCTACATCCACTGCATCTTCCAGGTCTTCTGTTTTCTCCAGACTACTCACATACTTCTTCATCAGATAGTTGGAATTTTCCGGTGCCATAGACTTCAGGAAATGGTCCAGCGTATTAAAGCCCGCTGCCATTGCAATGAACTTTTTAAACCTGTCAAACTCAACCAGCATCAGCAAACTATCGCCTCGTGCTGGCTTCATGCGTAGCATCATCTGATCGTACAGACCGGCATTACTATGGTTGGTATAACTGGAAGTATACAGTTCCTCCTGCCCATTGATGATCAGGTAATACAGTTCTTCCGGTGTAAAGTCTTTTACTACTCTGAAACGTACATTCGCCGGCTCTTCATGCAGATCGTTTATTTCGCGGATGTACCGCAGCGAACGTGCCTGCAGATTTTCCATCATCGCTTTCAGACCGATTACATTATCGCCGGTGTTTTTTCTGTGTTGCAGATTGATGGCGCTTTTCACCAGCAATTTGAAGTATTTATCTTCATTGTCTACCACAGCGCCGATCTTATCAACAGTAATGGTTCCCGCCATCAGTTCATCGATGAAAGGAAGTATCAGCTGAGAGTTGCCTGAGTTACCTATCTGCACAATCAGTTGTACGATAGGGTCAGGATTTTTTCTGATAGCAGTAGCTACCGGCGTATATGATGTAGCGTAGGTCAGTACCTGGTTTGGATACTTCCTGGCAACTGCTGCAATGACAGAGTCAGTAGCCGGATATTCCAGGTAGTTGCCTATCTGCGGCATTACCGTTTCAAGATTATTGAATGCATATTTCGAGAATAACACACCCCTTGCTTCCTTGTAGCCTACGTTGTCTTTAAAAGGCTCGATCATTCTTTCTCCGGCCTCAAATGACAACGGATAAGTGTAAGGCAGAATACTTTCGCCTTTAATGTCGGCTTTCATCATTTCACGGTAAGCGGTCACCATTACAGGCGCTTCTTCAGGCGCTATCCTGGTGTAGGTACGCTTAGTGTTATAATCATGGATCATGACGAACAATCCTGACAAGTATTTGATCTTCAACCGATGATCCAGTGCAGAGTCTAATTCTATCTGCGTCTGCATATCGTCTATTTGTTTGATCAATGCATTTGTTACCTGTAGATTGATAGTCTGGTCATCTGACACACGAACCAGGTCGTCCGCCTCTCCGTCAAACTTCAGTGCGGCAGCCTGTTCTTTATCGATATTATCATGGAATCCGATTCTCCCGATAGGTATATCAACTTTCTGGGTCTGAGCATGTACCAGGCTGGTCTGTAGGGTAACCAGCAATAAGATAATAGTTATAATTTTTTTCATTAATGTCAATCAGCTTTACTCTTACATTATAAAGCTAGTACAGCAAATTTACGACCAAAATACTACAGCACCGCATGTCCGCGCTTTTAGCCTCATTATCAGGCTACAATGAGACGCCAGTCTGCAGGCGATTATTATGGTCATCCAGAAGATGGAACGGCCGTTCATCACAGCGATTGTTGACGATGAAGGTTTTACAATCGTTTTACAGCCGATTTTTATCCGATCAGGGTAAATGTTTTGCACTATAAGTACATCAATTCGTCACTAAGAGGTCACTTCAATATCCCGGGGATATTGAGGTGACCTCTTAGTAAGCTTTTAGCGAAGGGAAAGTATGAAACATGAAGCCTGATTAAAGCAGGGATACGTCGGAAATTACCTGTATACAACTACTCGGAACACGTAGCCCGAAGCATGCAAGTACCTATGCCGGTCAGAGAAGCCTGCATATTTCCACCGAGGAAACGCTGTTAGCAGGTTGTTTTCGACAGTGTTGCCTGGAAACGGATGCGCGGGTAAGAGGGAAACAGTGTTCAGGGCTTTATACGGCTGGTAGTACGGCTATTATCGGGGAATGAGCGGCTGCATTTTCAGGCCTCATCGCCAGGTTGTTACTAGCAGCTGGAGAGGCGGATTGAAGCAGCCAGGTAAAGGGATCCCGGGCGGAAAGAGTTATATAGGAAAGGGGGTGTTATGGTTACTTGTTCATGGCCGTTGGCGACCTACATCGGGCGGTGATATGCTGTATTGAAGGAAGAACACTGTCAGGTTGTAAAAAAGATGGCAGGAAATAATAACAATCATGAACATACAGATGAAAAAGGTGTTTAATAATACTATTGTAGCTTAGTTTCAGGGAGCAAAAATTAGCGTACTTTTGCATTACCCGTATCCCTGTCCTGTTCTGCGTTGTGATCGAATTAACAATTAGATAATGTTAATTTTTCATTAATAGCAAAGCCGGCGATATAATTTTGTGCCGTCTTTAAAAAGTCAAAGTATATGATAGACCAAGCGGTTGCAGGTAAAATTTTGGTGGTGGATGATGAGATAGACATTCTGGAAATTATCAGTTATAATCTGAAATCTGCCGGATATGATACCATCACGGCGAAAGACGGTAGTGAAGCTGTGCAGAAGGCAAAGGTATTCCGCCCTGACCTCATTATGCTTGACATTATGATGCCGAATAAAAACGGTATTGACACTTGTCGTGAAATCAGAAAAATCCCTGAATTTAAAGATACCATGGTGCTGTTCCTCACAGCCCTGAATGACGAGAAATCAGAAATAGACGGTCTGAATATGGGTGCTGATGATTACATCGCTAAACCCATCAAGCCCAAATTGCTGGTAAGCCGTATCAATGCACTTTTCCGCCGTTTGCACAAACCGGAAGACATGCAGGTACAGCTGGGCGATCTGATTATTGACCGCGAAAAATTCACTGTTACATACAAAGGCCAGGAAATCATTCTGGCAAAGAAAGAGTTTGAGTTACTGCAGTTACTGGCATCCAAGCCAGGCCGTGTATTCCTGCGTAACGAGATCCTGAACCAGGTATGGGGTACTGAAGTAATTGTAGGCGACCGTACCATCGACGTACATATCCGGAAAATACGTCAGAAAATAGGTATTGATCTGATTACTACTGTGAAAGGCGTTGGCTATAAATTCGAGATGTAGGCTACCGCTTAAACTTTTACCATTAACCTTCATTATTCGTATATCGGATACGTAAATGGGTACTACGTATCCACCTAGTGTGTTATGTCAAGTGAAAAATTTGGTTTAATTTCCCGCTATTATAGCAATTACTCACTATGGAGTATGTTTAAAGCCAAAAATCTTTCTCCGCAAAAACTGGCAGGTTTCACTGCCCTGATCCTTTCAGCGATTATCACGCTGGGCACGCTTTTTATAGATGCTCCGTGGAAGGTAGTACTGATTGCATTTGTACTGACGTTCCTTGTGTCTTACTACCTGTATCTGTATACCTTACAGAACTTTATCTACAGGAAGATCAAGCTTATTTACAAATTCATTTACCAGACAAAAGCGTCTAAGCGCGAAGAGTTCTTCAACAAGAACATTCTGCCGTTAAAGACGATTGAGGAAGTGAGTGAAGATGTGGAGAAATGGGCGAGTCAGAAAAAAGAAGAACTGGATAACCTTCGTCGCAATGAAGAGTTCAGAAAGGAATTTCTATTGAATCTGAGTCATGAGCTGAAAACGCCCATCTTTGCAGTACAGGGTTATATCCATACACTGTTGGATGGTGCGCTGGAAGATCCTAATGTCAATAAGGTATTTCTGAAAAACGCTACCAAGAACATTGACAGGTTATGCCGCCTGATTGATGACCTGGATGAGATCTCCAAACTGGAAAGCGGCGAAATGACCATCAATGGTGAGAACTTTGTGATTCAGGAACTGATAAAAGATGTATTTGATACACTTTCATTGAAGGCCAATACAAAAGGCATTAAGTTCAACGTGAAAAAGGGATGTGAAGCGCCTATTCATGTACTTGCTGATAAGGAAAAGGTAAGGCAGGTGCTGATTAATCTTGTAGATAACTCCATTAAATACGGCCGTACAGATGGCCATACCGTTGCCAGCATCTATGTAATGGATGACAAACGTGTACTGATCGAGATCTCTGACGATGGTATTGGTATTTCAGAAGAACACCTGCCACGTGTGTTTGAGCGGTTTTACCGTACAGACAGGGCCCGCAGCCGCGATATTGGTGGCACTGGCTTGGGACTGGCAATTGTTAAACACATTATTGAGGCCCACGGCCAGACTATCAACATCCGTAGTAAACCGGAAGTAGGTTCTACATTCGGGTTTACGCTTGAATCAGGAGAATAGTCTTAGAACCGGTATTGCAGCCTGCAGGTGAATACATTATCCGGTATATCATCTGTGTAGCCTTCCAGCGAAGTAGCTTCATTATTTACAATATCATAGTATAATATCACTTTCGTATTGGGGTTAAAGTAGTGTACATATCCCAATCCGAGGGTATTATACCGGATGTCTGCTGGCGTCATACCAGCACCCGGCGCGCCAATCTCTGCTCCTTTTGCTTTCTTATTAGGATCGTACCAGTCGTACTTAATTACTACCATGTCTTTGATATTCCCAAGATGCTGCATATAGTAGAAGTAGGCCCCGTCAAATCTCCTGCGATACAGTGGGGCATTTACGCCTCCGCTTACCGGAATGGTACCTGGTGTTTCTGTTGTTGATGCAGTGGCAGTCTGTGTGCCGCTGAGGTATTCCAGCCTGAACTCTGTATAGCCTTTATTCTTGCCATTGGGTATTCTGAACTGTACATCTGCGCCATAGTAGTGCCTGGGAGAGATCTTTCCTATATTGGAAGCGGTAGAATCAACATAGTAAGCAGGTTTTCCTGACTGCTGCCCTACCTGATATATGTACCTGGTATATTGCTCCATCCCGCCGTATAGCATAGACACAGCGCCTGATAAGCGCCAGTTCCGGCTATTGAGCTTGATAGGTTTTACAGCCCAGCGGGTAATAAAATCTTTATGGCTATCAAAATCGCTGGTGGCAGTCAGCCCCTGACCATTGAACAGACCGGCATCTATTTTCATGAATTTTAAGGGGTGGTTTGCCCTGCGCGGCTCGAAAGTGATCATTGCACCGATATCACGTTCAGTTCTCATGAGTATCTGTGACATACGGCCACGTTCGGGCGTCTCACGATCTCCGGAGGATAGGTTCACCTCATAACTGATAGGGCGGGCAAACATACCTGTTGTAATGGAGAATACATCCCATTTATTTTCAAAGAGACGTCCGAAGAAGTCCCTGATGACTACCCCTCTTTCTGTACCATCAAACTGGAATGCAAACTGCACCACCGGCATCTGCGCATCATTGTATCTGGCATAGTCCAGCCGGAAACGGCCACGGCGCAGGGAGAACCTGTTATCTACTCCTGCAGGAAAGTTACCGGCGGCATAACTGTTTATACCTTTATGACTTGCATACTGGAACTGTGGCTGGATATAACCACTGAAGCGCACGGCGTCATACTTCTGATAGAGGGAGAACATGCCTTTGCCCACACTGGTAGTGGTATCGATCATGTCCATCAGAAATTGGCCCCGGGCTACGCCGGAGCATAACAAAGGCAAGCAAAGGATTGCCATATGTTTTAGTCGCATTCAGGAAAATTTGGGCAAAACAACGGAAAAAGATGTTGATAACAAAAAGATAACGAACCAAACAGGCGTTCAGTTGTATAGCTGATCAAATCAAAAGGGCCGTCCCTGGTGAGACGGCCCCGAATAAGATATTTATAATTAAAATCAGAACTGGAGATAGATAGGCATCATCGGCTGGGTGGATTTAACCTGTACCAGCAACCAGATGAATACCACCATGACTACCACACTGGCCACAACCGGCAGTCTGGAAAGGCCCTGTTCAGTATAGCGTTCCATACGTCCGGGAAGGAAGTGCAGGATGAAGGCCAGCAACATTACCCAGAATACCGCCGTATAGCCGTTATACAGTTCGAGCCATACTTCAGGCTGGAAATCGTATACTACCTGATGTATCAGTGCCCAGGCATCCTGGAAAGTACTAGCCTTAAAGAAGATCCAGCAGAAACATACGAAGTGGAAAGTGAAGATGACGCCCCCGACTTTCATAACAGTGCCTACCCATCCGGTAGCGCCACCGCCCCGTGCCTTCAGCCAGTCCAGCCTTACTTTATCAACAGCCAGCGCACCGCCATGCATTGCACCCCAGAAGATAAAGTTCCAGCTGGCACCATGCCAGAATCCACCTATCAGCATGGTTAGCAATAGGTTAACGTACTGACGGATCTTACCCTTACGGTTACCTCCCAGGGGGATGTACAGGTAGTCTCTCAACCAGGAAGACAGGGAAATATGCCAACGCCGCCAAAACTCTGTAATATTTGAGCTTTGATAAGGGGAATCGAAGTTGGGTGGGATCTTAAAGCCAGTCCACCGGGCAATACCCAGCGCCATATCAGAATACCCTGAGAAGTCGCAATAGATAATCAGCGCATATCCGTATACACCTAACAGGCATTCCAGCCCGGTATGTTTAGAAGGATCATCGAAGATATACTGTACGAAGTTCTGATTGATAAAGTCAGAAATCACTACTTTCTTAAACAACCCGGCGATAATCAGGTACATGCCTTTACCGATATCATCCTTATCCAGCACGTAAGGCTGGGAGATCTGGGGGATGAAGTCAGCCGCCCTCACAATAGGTCCCATCATCAACTTAGGGAAGAAAGAGAGGAAAAAGAGATAGTCCATAAAACTATCTACCGGCTTGATTTCGCGGCGGTATACGTCTATTGTATAACTTAGATTCTCAAAGGTATAGAAGGAGATACCGATTGGCAGCAGCAGCTTTAGCGGCTGGAAGTTGGCCAGTTTCAGATCATTGACAATACCTATGAAGAAGTCGGTGTATTTAAAGAAGAACAGCAGGCCGAGGTTCAGTATGATACTAAGTATCAGGAGACTTTTCTGTTTTCGCTTATCTTCTGTGTAATAGATCCAGCGGGACAGGTTAAAGTCCACGATGGCGGATATAATTACCAGCCCAACGTAGTAACCACAGGCTTTGTAGAAGAAATAGAGCGAAAAGATGGTAAAAACGGCTACTCTGCCCTCTTTACTTCTGCCCACGGCCAGATATATAAGGAGGAAAGCGGCAAAGAAATAAAAGAAAAAGGCGCTGTTGAAGAGTATAGGATCATCTTTCTGGTATAGCAAGATCTCCAGCAGCTTATTTACGTCAATCATTCAGCTGTATTTTTATAAGTCTTTTCTACTTTTAAGAATTTGTCATAGCTGTTACGCAATGCTTCGTACAGCAGTTTGCCCTGTAGTTGGTACCCACGGCTGTTAAAATGAATATGATCTCCCTGCCATCCGCTGGCAAAGCTGGACGTCATAGCCTTATTAACAGCATTAAAGTTCCAGCATGCCAATCCGTTTTCCTTGCAGTAGCTAACAATCTGTTGGGTGATAACTGCTACATATGGGTTTGGATAATAGGCAACACGGTAATATGTTTTGTACTTCTTACCTACTTTTCTGCGGTAAGGCTTTTTACTGACCCGTTTACCTTCAGGTGGAGTAGTGAGTATGATACATGCATCGGGCTGGTATTTCCTGATGGTCTTCACCGTTTCATCCAGCTGTGTTCTGAATAACTGGCCGTTCATACTATTATGCGCCTCATTGGTGCCAAGCGATACGATAACCAGTTGTGGTTCTATTACCTGCATCTCAGCAATGAGCGTATTCCGGTTGTCGTTATATTGCTGAAAGGTAGCACCATTGATACCTACGGCACTGTACAACACGCCGTTATTTCCGTTTTGCAATAAGGCACCGTAGAACCTGAAGGGCTGAGTATTCTTTCTGTCCCATCTTACCTGAAAGGACTTTACGGCCTCAGGGAAGGTGACAGACGCTTTTCTTAAGGTCGTTACGTCGGCATCAAACGGCATTGCGGAAATATCAACGCCTGCTCCCGGGATGGTTATTGGGGCCTCTTCACTACCGGCGTCATAGAATAGCTCGACCTGCCGGATGTTGTTATCCATCTTCTCATCGTCTTCTTTCCCACTATAGGCCAGCGCAGGTGCGTCATTTCTGGAAGTGATCACGATAGCGCCTGGTCCGAGTATGTCTGTTGATTTATTTCTGTCAATGATTCGGTCTACCTCCCATCTGCCGGTACTATTCCAGCGATAGTCAGAAGGGCCATTTGTATTAGCCAGATTATAGGGGAACACCCAGCCCCTGCCTGCACTTCCAAAATCCTGTTGCAGGAAGAAAGCAGTAGTAAATGGAAAGAAGCCTGCCTGGATATGGGAGTCTCCCACATGCAGGACAGATACAACATTGCTATCAGCCTGATGTAATGCCCGGAAGAAACGATTGAGGGCAGTATCCTGTGCGATAGTGTTCACCTGCGCAACAGCTACGCTGCTGATGGTAGTCAACACTCCCGCAAAAAGACTAATAATTCCTTTCTTACTGGCGTTCCAGCTGCATATATTCATCCATCATCGCTTTATACAGCAGCGCCCCTACCTTGGCCGCTCCCTGTCGGTTAAAATGCGTGTAGTCTTTATTAGCCAGCACCGGATCACCCTGTACCCAACGGATCATAGAGTTTTCCCCTCCCATTGCAGCGTAAAGGTTCCAGTAGGCAGTACCATGCATTTTGGCCAGGTCATGTTGTACCTTCAGCAATGCGGTTACGCCAGGTGCGGTTACATAATTTCCACTTTTCTTGTATGATTTATCGGCTGTACTAATTACGAGGAAAGAAGCATTAGGGATATCATTACGGAGTGAGTCCATAACTTTTTTCATAGGGTCACCATACCATTTATAGTCGGTCAGCTCAGGCTTCCACAACACATTGGCACCATAATGTAATACAATCAGGTCATAGGGATGTTCAGTCTGCATCTCGTGCAGTATCCTTCCTGACAGTTTACCCAGCTCTATACCACTGATACCGCGGAAGGAGAAGTTATCTACATAAACGCCGGTATCGCCTTCAAAAGAGACGCCATATAATGGAGCAGCGGTACCGCCGGCCCATTTGATAGTTACCTGCCTGGCAGAGTCCATCCGGAGAGACAGCTTGTTAACAGCCTGGTTGCCGGAAAGGGTATATGACTTATCATTTATTGAGATATTACCAGCAGAGGCAGGACCGTATAATACGCTCACCTGTTCAAATTTGTTCAGGCCGCGCTTTTTTACAGGCTGGTATTTTATCCAGCTGGACCCTGCCGGCATGAAGGTATGTCCGGAGATGCCGAGTAATACGTTTGACGGAGGAAGTTGCTTGTAGCTATAGTCTTTCCAGTCTTTGGAGAAGGTGTGTGTAATGGTGGTCCGGAAACCGGCTACTACTGAGGTGACTGGTACAAAGCCAACACCCTGCCCGCCGAAGATACTTTGGAGACTATCTCTAAGATCTTCTGTGATCAGGTCGCCCTCAATCATGGAGTCTCCGAAGTACGCGATACGTACTTTCTTCCTCTTTTTGGCCTTCAGCTCATCCAGTGCAACCAGGAAATGCTCAAGCCCTGCAGTAACGGTACTGTCTGTACCTGCCGGGGGATGATAATTCAGGATGCCTGTATACGTAGTGAAGTTATGCAGATGATCTGGATCGGGAATAGACGTACCTGCTGCAATAGCTGCAGTATCCAGGTTCCTGCCATTGGCAGTGTCAATGCTTCCGGGTTGGGTAGCGCCTGCATAAGCAGTGCTATCGTTTATTTCTGAAGGTAATGAAGGGGCATCTTTTCTAACGTCGGCCAACATGTCCAGCGGACGGGTTGTAAATTCATTGATAGAGAAGCTGTTCTTAATGAGTGACAGTGCCACTAAACACACTAAAGTCCCCGTAATGATGTAAAAAGGATAGGCAGATTTATTATTGCCGGACATAGCTGCTGAATCTGATTTGTTCGTATAAGACTACAAACTATAAATTAACGCCCCGTATATGCCATTTGCTCATCCAGTTTGTACAATTTATAGCGACTGATCATGCTTGTAACTCTTTTGACCCATTCATGTCCTGCGGTGGAGTAACCACCATGATTCATGTTTTTGAGCCAGAGTTTGTATTCGGTATTCCCTTTCAATGTAGAGAACCATTTCTTTTTCTTCACCATATTCGCGAAGTAATCAAACGATGCTTCCGGACTGGCGAACTCTTTATATCTGGAGCGATAACTTACTCCTTTCTTTTTATGTAAGGAATTGCGTCCCACAATCCCAAAATGGTTGTGTAAGTATTTTGCGTTCTTACTTGTACCCATTCCTGATTCCAGCATAGCCACCCCCAATATCACACTTGCTGGTATACCCGTCTCATTCATAATACGGATAGCCGTAGGTTTATACTTTTTCACATAGTTAGTTGCGTAACGTTGTGAGAAGGCACTGTTTCCCAACAGCAAAAGTATACCGAGCATAGCACAAAACCATCCGCTGCTGAACATTTTCTTAGATGTCATGGCAGAATTGTTTTTTGTCCTGGCAATATAGTTGAAATATTTGTACAATATGACTATAACTTGTTAAAATTTAATAATCTATTCTAATTTAAATCCGTGTCAATTAGAGCTACTCTTTTAGTTAGCACCAATCCCCCTTAACACCGTATTATCAGCATCAAGGGGGATTCAGTTCTTTGTGCCACCCACATAGTCAAACACTATGCCAATCTACTTTACCAGGCTGATCTTCAACTCTTTCAATTGAGTCTGATCAATTGCGCTTGGTGCATCGAGCATGACGTCGCGGCCGGAATTATTTTTAGGGAAGGCAATAAAATCGCGTATTGTTTCACTTCCACCGAGGAGGGAGCATAGGCGGTCAAAACCGAAGGCGATACCGCCGTGTGGTGGTGCACCATACTCAAACGCTCCGAGCAGGAAGCCAAATTTATGGTCAGCTTCTTCTGGACTCATACCCAGTGCAGCAAACATCTTTTCCTGAAGGTCACGCTGGAATATACGGATAGATCCGCCTCCCACTTCTGTACCGTTCAGCACGATATCATAGGCGTTAGCTTTGATGTCGGCATATTTAGACAGGTCATTCATCCACTCGATATGTTCTGGTTTAGGAGACGTAAATGGATGGTGACGGGCTACCCAACGGTTTTCTTCTTCAGCATATTCAAACAGCGGGAAGTCGATCACCCAAAGTGGCTTAAATACACTTTTATCTCTGAGGCCAAGGCGCTCACCCATCTCAAGACGCAGTTCACTCATTGCCTTACGGGTACGTTCTTCCTTACCTGCCAGCACCAGGATCAGGTCACCTGGTTCTGCCTGACATTTCTCAGCCCAGCCCTTCAGTTTCTCTTCATCAAAGAACTTATCTACAGAGCTTTTTAGTGTTCCGTCAGTATTGTACCGGGCATAAATCAGGCCACTCATACCGATCTGAGGGCGTTTCACCCATTCAGTCAGTTCGTCCAGCTGCTTACGGGTATAGTCAGCACATCCTTTTGCACAGATGGCTACAACCAGCTCAGCTTCATCAAACACTTTGAAATTATTTCCTTTGGCGGTACTATTCATATTCACCAGTTTCATCTCAAAACGGATGTCTGGTTTATCATTACCATAGAACTCCATAGCATCGTCCCAGGTCATACGTGGGAACTGGCCTTCAAAGCTGATACCTTTGATTTCCATGAAGATATGCTTCAGCATGTCTTCAAAGTTAGTAAGGATATCTTCCTGCTCAACAAAGCTCATTTCACAGTCAATCTGCGTGAACTCTGGCTGACGGTCAGCACGTAAATCCTCATCACGGAAGCACTTTACAATCTGGTAGTATCTGTCATATCCGCTTACCATCAGCAGCTGTTTGAACGTCTGCGGAGATTGCGGTAATGCATAAAACTCATTATCGTTCATACGGCTGGGTACGACGAAGTCACGAGCGCCTTCTGGTGTAGATTTAATCAGGAAAGGCGTTTCAATATCCATGAAACCTCTGCTATCCAGATAGTTACGTGCAGCTCTATTTACGCGGTAACGCAGTTCCAGGTTCTGCTTCACGATGTTACGACGCAGATCCAGGTAGCGATACTTCATACGTAACTCATCACCACCATCTGTATCGTCCTGGATAGTGAAAGGAGGTGTTTTGGCAGCATTTAATATAGTAAACTCACTTACGGTGATTTCAATATCACCGGTAGGCATATTTGGATTCTTGTTAGAGCGCTCAGTTACTGTACCCTTTGCCTGCAGAACGAACTCACGACCCAGGGGTTGTGCATCCAGCTGCTGATTAAAGGATTCTCCTAGTAACAGCTGCGTTACGCCGTAGCGGTCGCGCAGGTCCACAAACGTGATACTTCCGAATTTCCTTATCGTCTGAACCCAGCCAGACATTGATACCTGTGTGCCCTGATGCTCCAGTCTAAGCTCGCCGCAAGTGTGCGTTCTGTACATATACTTATATTATAAAGTTCAACTTTTTGTTTTCCGGGGGGTCGAGGCCCAAACGGTGGGCAAAGATACATTTTGCCGCCAGCATTTCTACCCCTTATACTTGTTAAAAAACCGTTTAATGTCTATATCAGGCCGCAGCGGAGTGTTTTGCAGCAGATGCGCCGCAAACTCTGCTGCTATAGCCGGAGCAAGAGAACTGCCCTTGGTCCCGAGGCCGTTAAATATACCTAAAACCCTCGATACCGGATGCATCCCTATTATTGGCCGCCGGTCTGTACCTGAAGGCCGCACTGCCGCCTGCTGCTCAAGGATCTTATAAGGAACCTTCAGCAACTGCTGTAGTCCATTTTCCAGGAAAGCCCTTTTGTCTACGGTGGGTGCTTCATCAGGGAAATTCCAGGCAAAGGTGGATCCTACCCAATAGGTATCTTCACCACGGGGTACCAGGGAAACACTCCTTTTGATGATATCAGGGGTTGAAAAACCGGGAACTTCTACATATAACACCTCACCTTTATTGAGGAGGAAAGGAACATAGTTAAACCAGGGGTTATTCACAATGGCTGCACCTTCACAGAAAATAAGGTAACGTGCAGTAATATCGCCATACTTTACACCAGTAGCATTGACTTCCAATAGATTAAGGTCAAACCTGCTTTCGTTCAGACTGTTCCGGCTGATAAGGTAGTCACGCCAGGCAGGCAGTAAATGGTGAAGTAGTACAGTACCTCCTTTTACAATGGCAGCCCCAAATGGCTGATCCAGCCACTGCTCATAACTGGCCAGACGTTCCGGGGAAACATCTTCCATATAGGAAAGGCCTGTGGTACGCTCTGTAAAAGCCTGCCTGAGCTGCGCAGACGGCAAGACGTTATAGATATCTCTTTCTATAAAAACGGGGATGCCCAGTAACGCTTCCAGTTCCCTATACACCTTTACAGCCACAGGGTAAATATTATCATATTCCCAGGCAACAGTGAAACGGCGGCCAGACACAGGATTTACAACTCCTGCAGCCACACGGGAAGAGCTATTAGCCTTATACTCATCCATCACTAATACAGACTGTCCTGCCTGCATCAAGGTATAGCTTAATACAGTACCTGCAATACCCTGTCCTATAATCAGAAAATCTATATTCATCAGGGCCGCAAATTACAATCCTTCCGGCTATTCTGACCGAAGGCTTTTTACCGGATTCATTAAAGCCGCCCTTACAGACTGAAAACTGATTGTTATCAGGGAGATAACCACAGCTGCTAATCCTGCCAGCAGGAAGACCCACCAATGCACACTTACCCGGTATGGGTACTGTTGCAGCCAGACTGACATAGCCCACCATGCGAAAGGGAAGGCTACTCCGCATGCAATCAGTACCAGTCGTAAAAACTCTTTTGACAAAAGGGTTGTAATACCTGCAACGCTTGCCCCCAATACCTTCCTTATACCGATCTCACGCGTCCTTCGTTCTGCAGTATAAGCTGCTAGTCCAAATAGTCCAAGGCAGGAGATGATCACTGCTAATAAAGCAAATACGCGGGACAACCTGTTTATCAGCATTTCAGTCTGGAACATGTTATTAAACTGATCATCGACGAAAGTATATTCAAAAGGATATCCGGGATTAGCGCTGGTAATGACGCGCTCTATTGCGACAACTGCATCTTCAGGCCTGGCAGCTGCTTTCATACGCAGATACATTACATTGGCAAACTGTGGCATATTATAAAACAATACAGGGTCTGGCGTACTATACATATTGCCATACACATAGTCTTTTACTACACCGACTACTGTTAAAAACATGGAGCTACCTTGCCCTAATGGCATTTCAATTTTCTTCCCTACTGCACTTCCTTCCCCCATCTTTGTAGCAAGGGAAGAAGTAATGATTATACCTGTACTATCCGCACTGCCTTCATTGAAATCTTTACCATCCACCAGTTCCATACCCATCGTGCTGATGAAGCCTGGACTTGCCAGTCGAGTTGAGATTAGTATATTACTATTTTCCGGTTTCCCAGCCCATTTCAACCCGCTTGTATTATTACCATCATACAGGGTAGGGTGATCTGATAATGCGACACTTTCTATCATACCTGTATTTAGTAGCTCCTGTCTGATACCTGGGTAGTTGTTCAGCATTTTCCCTTTCAGATCTATACTTAATAACCTTTCCTTCCGAAAGCCGATATCTCTGCTTTTAACATGACTTATCTGCTGATAGATGATCACTGTAGAAATAATCAGTACGATGGATATGGTAAACTGTAATACTACCAGCCCTTTCCTGATAAAGCCGGCTCCGCCTATTTTGAAACCAATACCCTTTAGAACCACAACCGGATTAAAGGAAGATAAATACAGCGCAGGGTAACTGCCAGCTGCTATTCCACAAAATAAAGTGATTACAATTAGCGCAGTAATATGAACAGGTTTGTCAAGTCCAATGGCCAATGTCTTGCCTACCAGCGCACTGGCGGCAGGTAATACAATCACTAATATCAATAGTGCAAGTATACAGCCAAGGGCAGCCATTAGTATAGCCTCGCCGATAAACTGGGCAATCAAACCTTTTTTATTTGCCCCCATTACCTTTCGTACACCTACTTCCCTTGCACGTTTCTCACTACGGGCGGTGGATAGATTCATAAAATTAATACAGGCGATCAGCAGAATAATCCATGCCAGTAAAGAGAACATACGTACGTATGTAATACGCCCGCCAGCTTGTTCACCATTCTTAAAAGTCCCATACAGATGCCAGTCGTTCATGTTGAATAGAAACAGACGATTAGTGGCTTCCTTTACTTTTTGCTGAAGGAAGCCATGCAGCCGACCATTAACTACATCAGGAGCAACATTAGGTGCCAGCTCTACGTATGTTAGCGGAGAACTGTTAGTCCATACTGATAGCTGTTCTCTATGCTGCTGAAAATAGATATCAAACGGCGCTACCCATTCAAAACGGAAAGAGCTATTCTCCGGATTATCTTTCATTACTCCTGTTACCACATATTCCTGTTGATTATCTACCATTATTCTCCGGCCTACAACGTTCTTGTCCTGACCGAAGAACTTCAGCGCAGTACGCTGTGAAATGACAATAGAATAAAGGTCACGGAATGCTACCGAGGAGCTTCCTTCCAAGAAAGGAATGGTAAACATATCAAAGAAGGAAGCATCTACATATCTGCCACTGGCATATACAGCCTTGTCACCTGTCCTTACGAGCAATGAGGGAGAATAGTCTGTCATGCGGCAACTGTTGACTATACCAGGTATTTCAGCTTTTATAGCAGGTCCGGTTAGTCCGGGAGTAGAACCGAATGTGCGGATATCACCCCCATAATATGAGTTATTCATTACAGCATACAGCCTGTCCTTTTTAACATGAACATCATCAAAGTTAACCTCGTCTTCTACCCATAGAAAAATTACGCTAGCGCAGACTATACCTATAGCCAGCCCGAATATGTTCAGGAAACTATAGGTTTTGTTTTTCCAAAGGCTGCGTAAGGTTGCTTTCAGGTAACTCTTGAACATCTTTCTGTTTTTTATAAGACACTTACCGTAGTTGGTTCCAAAAGAATGCCACGTAACGAACAATTGATTATCAATATCATACAAACAGTCCACTGTCCGGTTTTAGTACAGAAACGTCCGGTTTCAAAAAAAGCGGATGGTTGCCCATCCGCTTTAACAATTAGTCTAAAGATATTTCTTACTCAGTCACCTTTACTCTGATTCCTTCGCTATGTGCACTGAACTCGGGCGCGTACATACACTGTGCTGTACTGATACCATTGCTAAAATTACCCTGATGGGTCACAAACAATGTATATTCAAACACATAAGTACCTCTTGGCAAGCGGCTGAAGAAGAAATTGGTACTCGCATCTTTTGTGCTTTCATAATAACTCACACCGTTCTGCCATTTGCTTTCACTCAGTACACTGGTCGGTTCAAAACATGCAGCACGCATATCTTTCAGATGTACGTATTCCATATCACGATCTACACGCAATATGATACGGGACTTAACCTTACTACCCACCTTCAGGCTATTACCATCAGTTACAGCAGTAAGCACAGGGCCTTTCTCTGTATTCTTCTCAATAAACAGTTCTTTCTGCAATTGAAGTGGAGTTGCTGCACTGGTAATCTTGTCCAGCTGCTCAAAGTATTGCCAGTAAGCAGCGCCCCATGACGGCTGCCCTTTACTATCTTTTACGGTAACAGTTACTGTTCCCATATCAGGCTTTACTTCGGTAGTATTAAGCCGTTTTTTGAAGTAGCCGGTACCAGCTTCTGTTTTTTCCTGCTCGCTGCTTACTGTAAGAGCGCCAGCCTTCAGACTTACCTGCGCAGTAGTGCTTAACCAGTTCTCACCACCTAACAGCATTGCATAACAAGCATCTGCTGTTGATTTAGTTGTAGGCCAGCTATTAGTCTGTTTGTTCTTCAGCAGCCATGTTTTCATATCTCCTATTGCGGTGGCATCGTTAGTTACTTCTTGAAACGCGGCAATCAGCATCGCCTGTGTTTCCACAGGAGCTTCATACCACCAGTAACCACCAGTCAGATCTTTCCAGCTCATGCCAGTCTCCCGATTAACAATAGCACGGTCTTTCAACGAGGCAATAATTTCTGTTGCTGTTTTTACATCTGCACTTCTCTTAAATACTATTGCAAGCATAGCCTGTGAATTAATGTTCAGCTTAGGCCAGTATTTCTTAGCTTGTGTGATGTAGTACTGGTAGGCTTCCCTGTATTCGTTTGGCAGCTCTACTTGCTTCAGCAGCCGGCGTGTATACAGGTAATGTACTTCCATTGGTCCTATATGCTGCTGATTCATATCTACCTTCTGTTGCTTCAGGCGGTTATATGAGGCATCAGTTTCTCTATCGGCATATGCCAGACCTTTAGTAACTATATTTTCCACATCATCATTTGTCTCTGCGTCCAGCGCCTTTAATTCCTGCAAACGGCCAATTCCGGCGAGTATATATTGCGTGATGTAACGGTCAGCCCACATTCCATTGAACCATGGGAAGGCACCGCTGGAAAGCTGCCGGTCTTTTAACTGTTCAATAGCTTTCTGCTGTTCGCCACTCATACGCTGAAGATCAAACAACAATGCAATTTTACTCTTCTGCGCAGCCTCATTCTTTGCTTCAAGCACCCAAGGAGTTTCCTGTAGCAAAACAGATTTCAACTCTTCATTTTTCTGCAGGTTACTTAATAATGCGGCAGTATCAGTAGTACGCCATTTTTCAAAGATTGCTTTTACGCCTGGTGCAGCATTGGAAATGTACGAAGCGAGTGTATTTGCATAATACCTGTTGAATATCTGTTCAGAACATTCGTATGGATATTCCATCAGGTAAGGTAATGCCTGCACTGCATTCCAGGCAGGATTAGATGTATATTCCAATGTGAAGGAGTGCTGTTGCAATGTTTCAGATTCACCACTCTTCAACATCTTAGGCATGGTAAAGGTACGCGTACCGTCACCCCTCATGGACAATGGCATTGTTTCTGTTACCAGCATCGTGTTGGTCAGTACAGGCAGCGCACTTTCTTCACCATCACTGTATTTGTCTGCCGTAGCTATAATCCGGTATACCAATGAACTATTAAAATTGAAAGGAATTTGTACCGGGAAGCTAACAGCTGTACTTTGTTCTTTCTCTACTGTAAAATGTTGTACAGGAAACAGATTCTGGAACCATCCATCTACTGGTTGCATAGTTGCTGCATCCAGTAATTCTAGCCTTGCCTCGCCTCTAAGTTGTTTATCCGCCAGGTTACTAATCTTGGCAGAAAACTCAATCTTATCTCCTTCACGCATGAAGCGGGGTGCATTTGGTTGTACCATCAGTGCTTTCTGCGTAACAATACTTGATTCTGCTGTACCAAATGCTGCCTCTTTAGTATGTGCAAGTGAAAGGAAATGCCAGCGTGTTAATGCTTCAGGAACTGTAAATTCAAAGCTGATGTTACCATCCTTATCGGTGCGCAGGGCTGGCATGAAGAAGGCAGTCTCATTGAAGTTCTTACGTGGTTGCACTTTCTCTTTAGAAATCGTGGCCTGTTCGGCAGCGCCACCCAATACCTCACTCTCCATATCAACAGCTGCTGCACGTATATTTTCAGCTTGCACTGCCATCACCGGCGCAGCAGGCATAGGTGCAGAATCATACAACTTATTATATTCAGCAGAACCGGAACGGGCAACAGCGCTACTCATCATTCTTTTTTTCCTGTTTGTTGCATAACCGACTATTCTCACTTCTGCTGCATCCTTCTCTGATTTATTTACCAAGAGATATGCATTGTCACCCATGCTACCGCCTTCATTGCCTTCCCAGTCAATCTGATCAAATGTCTGATCAATTTGAGCTGCTATACCAGGCTGCCATATGTTATTATATTCCTGTGAATATACGCCTCTGAAGTTATCATTGCCTGCCCAAAAGCGGAACGGTGTCAGATAGCTATCTAAAAAAGGAGCTGTATAAGCATGTTTGCGAAATTCATCAAGGGAAGCATCATACATAGTGGCCAGCATTTCTGCAGCTACCTGCTCACCTTTATAGCCTTTAATTTTCACCTGCCATTTTTCCTTTTCGCCAGGTTGCAGTTTATCGCGGTGTGTACCGATAGTAATATCCAGCTGTTTATTTGTCCAGGGTACATTGACAGTTTCGCTTTCAAGATAGATGCGATTGTCCTTAACGAATGCATACTGGAAAACAACATTACCCCGGTCAGCTTCCTGCACATCATAGTCTCTGTTTGCTATACTGTTATTAAGCGTAAAGCTGCTAAATACTTCCTGTTTATTCTGCTGCTGAAATAGCTGTAGTACATGTACATCATTTGCAGCAGACCCTATTTTTATCTGTTTCTTTGCTCCTGGTTCAATGGGTCCTCCTTCTGCGTATTTCCAGATATATGATGGATAAGCAGGCTTCTTTGCAGCAGGGTCCACTACTTCAAACAACTTCTTTTGTACCACTTCTTCACCATACTTATCTTTGGTGCTTACCTGTACCTCATACCAACCAGCGTCTAACTTTCCTTTTACCAGCTTCACCTTTGCATTCTCAACAGTGGTTACATTCAACGATGACATTTCACCAGCCCTTTCCCAGCTTTCCTGTTTGTTTTCATCATTGTAAATGTCATTAGGAAATAGACGCTGAAATTCAGCTTGAGACATGACAAACTGATCCGGTTTACGCCAGTATCTTGCTCTCAGCAACCTGCTTGGCGGTTTAACAGTATTTACAACTACCTTCACATTAGCAGCTTCAAACACACCATTGAGATTCTGTGTGACCAGCTTTACAGAGTCCAGCGTTTTTGCTGTTACTCTGTCAGGCAGCTCTATGTCTATTTCCAGTGCCTGATATCCGGCATTTACCAACTGTTCCTCACTGTGTGTTTCTCCATTTATGTCTGTGATTGTTGCTGATACAGTGTAGGTAAATACCGGCTTCTGAGATGCCGGCACTTTGTTATCCGGCAGCGCAGGAAAAGTTACACTGAACGTTCCGTCTGCACCTGTCGTACTCTGTCCGTGTGTGATCTCACGTGTGGTACCCCGGTAAGGAGATCTCCACATTAGCCACGGATAAGGGAATCGTGTATTTCTGACAATCCGGTATTCTACTTTTGCACCTGTAATATTATTACCTGCATAAGCTATTGCTTTCGCAGTAACCTTCACCGAATCATTTACACGGTAAGTGCCACGTACTGGCGCAAACTCAACATAGAACTTAGGGCGCTTGTATTCTTCCACACTGAAAGATACCTCTGCGTCTGTGTTCGTTTCTTCAATACTAAATTCTCCATTTAATCGGTTTGAAGGTAATGTGAAACGGCCGGAAAATGCACCAAATTCATTTGTTGTAAGACGTATTTCTTCAATAGTCTGACCTTCTGTATCCTTCAGCAATACAACCGCTGCTTTGTCTGCTACTATAGTTGCTCCCTTACCATTTTTGGACAGCATAATTCCTTTGAAATGCATTGTCTGCCCAGGACGATAAATTGCTCTGTCAGTAAACAAAAAGCTTTTGTAATTTTCTTCCTGCCCTTCGGATTCCTGCTGATATTTGTAGTTGTACACATATTTATGATCATCCAGATACAACTGATCATTCCCACTTATCCATTCCAGTTTGACATCCTGACGAAGATTTGACCATTTAACATCAATCTTTCCTTCTTTATCTGTGGTATATGTTTGTACCAGCTGTAACTTTTCTTTTTTACCGTCATCATTGAAGCTCCATACATTCAGTTTTGTATTAGGCAAAGGTTGCCCACTCTGACGATGTAAGGTATAGAACCGGTTAATAATATCGTCTGCATTAAATTCATGCAATACGTAACTGATATTGGATACATGAATAAACTGTATTGCCATCAAATTATCTTCCAATGAGAAGTTACTCTTTACACTGGCCAGCACTACGTACATACCCAGCGGTAATCCGTCTACTTTAATTTCAGCTGCATGCTGCAAATAGTCTTCAGACCCGGTCAATGTTTGCTCCCAGCTTTTTACTGGTTGTTTCTCCAGCATCAGCCTCCAGTAACGGTGAGTGGTATCGCGGTAATCACGTTGAGCAGCACGTAGAGAACTTCGGAAGGCCTCATTAATACTGATAACTCTCAGATACAGCTTGTCGGTATTGCGATAGCTTACCAGTGACCGAAATGGTACACCTGGTAGATTAACCAACTCTGTTTGCAGTTCCAGCTGCTTCTGAAGGATACTAATAAGCAGATTGGCGCAGTTTGTACTTCCCTGGTAACCTGGGGCGATTGCTTTTCCCTTCTCGCACAGCTCCTTGGCGTACTTGCTTGCTGCTGATGCGGTCATACCATCGATCATACCTGGCTCCTTCTTATTACTTTCATTATGATAGTATTCTGCCAGCAAATGTATAAACTTGGCGACTTCCTTTTCCCCTGTATATTCTTTTTCCTGACTCTTTAACAACTTGAGGTATAATTCATCTTTGTCAGGCATAATGCCAACCTGATGAATGTATAAGGTTCTTTCCAGATCTACTTCCAGTAATGCTGTTTTGTTATTAGCATGCAAACGCATTAGTTCCTGCAAGATCAGCAGCGCTTTAAACTGAAGCGAGGTGGAATCAGTGGTAGTAAATGTATGATTAACAAATTCAGCCGCTGGTGCAAAAGCAGCAGCATCTGTCAGTTCAAACTGATTTTCAGGGCTGGTGATGAGACTCTCACCAGACTTATAATAGTCCAGTGCACGGTGCGCCAACAGGTCATATAAAGTGGAACGTACCGCACGACCTTCCTTGGAACCTTCAGTGAGAATTACATGGTACTGGCTGATATCTGTCTTTTTCAGCACAGCAGCATCCTGCAAAGAGGCTTCATAAGCAGCAGTGATCTCTCTATGGAGACGTTCCTCGCTCCAGGTGTCTACATCCCTGGATGTATCTCCTGGTACGTCGGTACGACTATATAGCTCGTACCTATGGTTACGCAGGTAGTTCATAAGTAACTCTGCCTGCATACTTTTTAGCACGGCATAAGATATTGGTGAAAAGGCCTGTTTCCTCCAGGCTTTATTTCCGTCAGACGGGCCAATATCTACATATCCGGTGTATTTCACACGATAGATATATGTTTTCAGCAGTTGTGGTTCATTTTTCTCCTTAATTGCATTTGCTGAAATCACATCGAGCGCCTCAAAGGCTGCTCTGTAGAAACTTTTGGATTCCAGTTCTGATACCTTCTTCCATTGGGTGTCATAGTTAAACTGTGCCATAGCATTTGTACAGCTTAGAGTTAATAAAATAAATACAGCTCCGATAAGACGCATACGGGATAGCATAAAATTCAGTTTGTCTCCGAAACAGGATGCAGAAAAATGTCCTATTCCACAGGGTTCCATTATAAAATTCACTAATAATGTTATTGGGGCCAAAAAAAATCCTCCCGCGGATTAACCCATGGGAGGACATAAAATATAATAAGATACTGATTATTATGCTTTTGCAGTCTTCAGCACTTCCGCCATTGTCTTTCCAATGTCAGCAGGGCTTGCTACTACGTGTACACCACATTCAGCCATAATCTTCATTTTAGCAGCTGCTGTATCATCAGCACCACCGATGATAGCACCAGCGTGGCCCATACGACGTCCCGGAGGAGCAGTCTGGCCTGCGATGAAACCAACTACAGGTTTAGTACCGTTTTCTTTGATCCATTTTGCTGCGTCAGCTTCCATGCTACCGCCAATTTCACCAATCATGATGATACCAACAGTCTCAGGATCGTTCATCAGCAATTCAACTGCATCTTTGGTTGGTGTACCGATGATTGGATCTCCACCGATACCAATAGCGGTAGAAACACCCAGACCAGCTTTAACTACCTGATCAGCAGCTTCATATGTTAAAGTACCGGATTTAGATACGATACCGATGTTACCTTTTTTGAAAATGAAACCAGGCATGATACCTACTTTAGCCTCTTCAGCAGTGATTACACCAGGGCAGTTTGGTCCGATCAGGCGGCTATTACGACCAACCAGGAAGTTTTTAGCTTTGATCATATCCTGAACGGGAATACCCTCAGTGATACATACGATCAGCTCAATACCAGCTTCAGCTGCTTCCATGATCGCATCTGCTGCGAAACCTGGTGGAACGAAAATGATAGAAACATCAGCGCCTGTTTCCTTTACCGCATCGCTTACGGTATTGAAAACCGGACGTTCCAGGTGCTTGGTGCCGCCTTTACCCGGCGTAACGCCGCCTACTACCTGCGTGCCATATTCTATCATCTGTGTGGCATGGAATGTGCCCTCTGTACCGGTAAAGCCCTGTACAATCACTTTGCTATTCTTATTAACTAAAACACTCATCGCGCTTGGTTTATTGTTTTATAATAGATATCGGCAAAATTAAAGTCCTAATCCCAATTTCCAAATCAATCTTTTTTTAACTTATTACGCCAATCCTGACTCTGGAACATCTCCATTTGCCTCATTTCCTTTGCATCCCGCAGGAAGTCGGATGCAAATATAAAGTCATTCAGCTTCTCATCTTTGCTGAAAATGATATCTTTATTACTTCCTTCCCACTGCTTACGCCCCTTATACATATATACAATATGGTCACCGCTTTCCATCACGGTATTCATATCATGTGTATTAATTACCGTAGTGATGTTGTACTCAAGTGTTAATTCCTTGATCAGCTTATCAATCAATAATGATGTCTGAGGATCAAGTCCCGAGTTAGGCTCATCACAGAATAAGTACTTAGGATTCAATACAATAGCACGGGCAATACCCACCCTTTTCTTCATCCCGCCACTGATTTCAGCAGGAAACTTCTTGGCTGCATCTTTCAGCTGTACTCTTTCCAGGCACTCCATCACACGGGCCTTCTTCTCCCGGAGGGTACCTTTTCCAAACATATCCAGCGGGAACATCACATTCTGCTCAACTGTCATACTGTCAAACAGGGCTGACCCCTGGAAAAGCATTCCTATCTGCTGACGGATCTCCTTCTTCTCCTGATCGGCCATAGCACCGAAATCCTCACCATTATACAGGATCTTACCAGCATCTACCTCCATCAGTCCCACCATACACTTCATCATTACCGTCTTTCCACTACCACTGCTTCCAATAATAAGATTGACCTTCCCGGTCTCCATTACTGCCGAAACATCCGGCAGAATGATCTTATCGCCAAAGCCCTTCTTAATATTAACCAATTCAATCATAAACAATTACGAATTAGAATCCGAACTACAAAACGCTACAGCAATCCTGTCGTTTGTAATGGGCGAACGTCTTATAACAAAAGTGCGGCCAGCACGAAATCCATAAATAATATAAGTACACAGGTAACAACCACAGCACTGGTACTGGCTTTACCAATCTCTAACGCGCCCCCCTGTACATGATATCCATAATAAGAAGGTACGCTGGCTATAATAAAGGCAAATACGAAAGACTTAAACAAAGCAAAAAAGATATTATAAGCTCTGAAGTCCTGTCTAAGTCCTTGCCAATACTGATCAGATGACAATATACCACCCAGTTCACCTGCCTTCTGGCCTCCCCAGATGCCCAGGAAACCTGCAATACTGATCAGACATGGTATCATAATTACAGCAGCCATAATCTTTGGCAGAATCAGGTACCCCTTAGTATTGATACCCATTATCTCCTGAGCATCAATCTGCTCGGATACACGCATATTACCCAGCTCTGAGGCTATTTTTGAGCCTACCACACCTGCCAATACGATACAGGTAAGTGTAGGTGCAAATTCAAGTATAATGGTGTCTCTTACTATCTGTGCAATAGTTGACCTGGGGATAATAGGGCTTACCAGCTGATAAGCGATCTGCAGGGTAGTCACCCCTCCCATAAACAGTGAAATAATAAGTACTATCCCTAAAGACCCAATGCCTATATCTACACACTGTCGCATAAACTCCTTCCAGAACATACGCATGTTTTCCGGTCTGGTAAACATGCCTTTGAGCATAAGCAGGTAGCTTCCGAAATGATGAAAGAATCTAAATTCCATAACTGGCCAAAGATAGGGAAAAATAGTTGGGACTACATAGCCTCCGGCAGTTCCCGTTATTTAAGACTTCTCACCAGCAGGCGCTTTAGACTACGCTCTATGATCGCACCCATTGTCTTACAACGGGAAAAGACAGGATCCTGGTAGTACTCTGCCAATTCATGGCCCAGCTGACTTATTTTCTCTGGGAATGATACCCTGTCGGTCATAATCACATCCCGCAGGTCCTTTATACGGTGCCGTTGTGTCTTGATCCTACGGGCAATAACTGAACGTTCCTCCTGCTGATACTGCTTCACTACCTCGGCATTGAGATGTTTCATAGCCAGTTCAACAAAAATCCGGTTCTCCTTGAAAAACTGCGGCATATATAATGTCCGCTTTCCCTCATAAAACTGCTGGTCAAAATCAATTGCCCTTATCCTGAACTGTACATCATCAAAATCCTGGGTAATGTCAAAAACAAAGTTGTAGGAACGCATATCTCCCAGCAATCGTACGAAGCAACGCTCATTGAACTTGACAAACTCCTTGGCGATACGCTTAGGGTTAAACTCCGGTCTGTCCAGGTAGTGCAGAATGAACTGGTCTCCGGGTACGCCGGCAATATGTTCTTCTATCAGGGTATTTCCATCAACAATATAGGTAATCCAATAGGGAGATAAGATATGTTCCAGCTCTAGTCCATAGATACGGGAAGCATCTGCGACTTTGATATAGAAGTAGTCGTACACATCATTGTAGGTATTTCTGATCCTGATACGGAAAGGATTTGAATTGCCGAATGTACAGAAGTCAATACGCTCCACCTCCAGGTGTTCTTCTGCAGTAAAATCTCCCCCGGCCTTCAGGATAGAATAGATCCTTTTCAATCCTGCCTGCAGCTGATGATACATACTCTGCGGATAAAAAACAGATTCCCATAAGGTATCCTTTCCACTCTTGTCGTACACCGGAATGCTGTTATCAAAATAACGCATCTCTTCATAAGTGACAGGCAGCTTTACCTCTCTCTCATACAATTTAAGATAGCCTCTGAATGCAGGATTCAGCGGAAAAAAAGCTTTTTTCTTTGATATATGCTGCATGAAAAAAAATTAGGAATTAGGAATTTAGAATCCAGTAGCCCTTCGTCTACAAACGGTATTCCATCATTAAGTTAATGAATCAATACCGATATAAATTCTATTACAGGCATTTATTGCCCATTCCTAATTCCCAATTCTTAATTATTGGAAGTTATTTCTTATCGCAACATTTATGCTGTGCATCCACTACAGCAATATTCACCATGTTCACAATTGAACGCACGGTGCTGCCCAACTGAAGAATATGCACAGGCTTCTTCATACCCAGCAGTACTGGTCCGATGGCATCGAAACCAGCAACTTCCTGGAGCAGATTATAAGCAATGTTTCCTGCTGCCAGATTAGGGAAGATCAGCGTATTCACTTCCTGTCCCATCAGTTCACTGAAAGGATAACTGTCCTTCAGGATCTCCTGGTTGAAGGCCATAGCTGCCTGTATCTCACCATCTACTATCAGGGTAGGATCTTTCTGTTTTACAATCTCGCGCGCTTTAGCAACCATTTGGGCTTCAGGTGTACCACTGGAGCCGAAGCTTGAATAGGACAGCATCGCAATACGTGGCGTAATATTAAACTGCCTTACCTCATTAGCTACCAGCAGTGTTATTTCCGCCAGCTCTTCCGCTGTAGGATTAAAGTTTACAGTAGTATCTCCCAGGAACAGCGGACCGCGTTTTGTATTGATAATATACATACCGGCCACGCGCTTAGCATTCGGCTCCATACCGATTACATGTAACGCTGGACGAATAGTATCCGGGTAATTACGGGTCAGACCAGAGATCAGTGCATCTGCTTCTCCTGTTTCCACCAGCATACAACCAAAGTAGTTACGCTCACGCATTACTTTCTTTGCTTCGTACTGGTTAAAGCCTTTACGCTGACGTTTCTTAAAGAACAACTCTCCGAACTGATGACGCTTTTCGCTCATCTCATCACTCTTCGGATCGATAATCACTGTATCGTCCAGCTCTATACCATGTTCTGCTGCCAGGTTACGGATACGCAGTTCATTACCCAACAGTATGGGATAGGCAATACCCTCTTCCCTCACTACCTGGGAAGCTTTCAGTACTTTCAGGTTATCTGCTTCTGCAAATACAACCTTACGTGGGTCCTGACGCGCCTTAGTACCTATCACACGGAACAACTGATTATCCAGTCCGAGACGCTTGTTCAGTATTTCTACATATTCTTCCCAATTGGTAATAGGTTGCTGTGCAACACCACTTTCCATTGCTGCTCTTGCCACCGCCGGAGCTACATGGCTTAATAAGCGTGGATCCAGCGGCTTAGGGATAATATATCGCGGACCGAAGAACAGGTTCTTCTCATTATAGGCCAGATTCACGATATCTGGTACTGATTCTTTGGCAAGTTCAGCCAGTGCATGTACTGCAGCCAGTTTCATCTCTTCATTGATCTGAGTGGCCCGTACGTCAAGTGCTCCACGGAAAATATATGGGAAACCCAATACGTTGTTCACCTGGTTAGGATGATCAGAACGGCCGGTACACATAATAACATCAGGACGGGAAGCAATAGCCAGATCATAAGCGATCTCCGGATCAGGGTTTGCCATTGCAAACACAATCGGATTTTTCGCCATACTCTTGATCATATTAGGCGTCACTACATTACCTACAGACAGACCAACAAATACGTCAGCATCTTTCAATGCCTCTGCAAGCTCCAGTACTTTAGATGTGGTAGCAAACTGTGTATGCAGCGCGGAGAGATTAGGACGGCCTACATTAATGACGCCATCCTTGTCAAACATAATGATATTCTCCTTTTTCGCGCCCAGTGCTACGTATAGTTTTACACAGGCCATGGCAGCTGCACCAGCGCCATTAACAACGATATTAACCTTATCTATTTTCTTTTTTACCAGTTCCAGTGCATTCAGTAACGCAGCACTGGAGATGATCGCCGTACCATGCTGGTCATCATGCATGATAGGGATCTTCAGTTCTTTTTTCAGACGCTCCTCTATCTCAAAGCACTCAGGACTTTTGATATCTTCCAGGTTAATACCACCAAAAGTCGGCTCCATGGCTTTCACAACCTGTACAAACTCGTCTACGTTTTTTGTGTTCAACTCAATGTCAAACACGTCGATGTCTGCAAATATTTTGAACAATACTGCTTTACCTTCCATTACTGGTTTACCAGCTTCAGGGCCAATATCGCCCAGGCCGAGTACCGCCGTACCGTTACTGATTACCGCTACAAGATTTCCTTTGGCGGTATATTTGTACACGTTTTCTACGTCTTTCGCAATTTCCTTACATGGCTCGGCAACTCCGGGAGAGTAAGCCAGTGAAAGGTCCCATTGAGTTTTGGTGTTCTTTGTAGGTATTACTTCAATTTTTCCAGGCCGCCCCAATGCGTGGTAATCCAACGCATCCTGCTTGTTCTGTTTTCTTGCCATTTCAATAAAAGATTGTTCTTGGGCGTGCAATATACGAAGTATTGAAGGAACAGTGACTAGCACGAAAGAGTAGGTTCACAATATTTACTTATTTTTACCCGGTAAATCTCTCTGACAAACATGATACAACGCATTCAAAGTCTTTACCTTTTATTAGCGGCTGCGGCCGGTGTAGGTACCTGGTTCCTGAATATATGGAAGGCTACAGTTAACGACGGATCGATCAGATATTTTAATGCACAGTCGAGTTTTATAGTGTTTCTGGTCCTCATGCTGATCGTAGGGTTAGCCCTTTTCTGCATTTTCCTGTTCAAAAACCGTAAGCTTCAGTTCCGGCTGACAATATTAAATATCCTTCTGTCCCTAGCGGCAGTTGTGCTGCAATACTTTAAGGTACAGGATACGGCTAACGAGCTCCAGGCCTCTGGTAAACTTATTACTACCGCTACCTATCTGCCAGGCGCATTCCTGCCGGTACTGATATTTATATTTCTATTGATGGCTGCGAGAGGCATTTATAAGGATGAAAAGCTGATTAAATCACTTGACAGACTGAGATAAGACCATCAATTATCAGGAGTTGGCATAAGCGTAACAACCATCCAATAACTGGCTGATAATCAATAATGAACTATTCAAATTTAGCGTTTGAATCAAATAAAAAAAGGAGCAGCCGTATGATTGTCATACGGCTGCTCCTTTTTTTATCCTGATGCCTAGCGGCACTATTCCATTGTTTTATTGGTGTTACAGGTATTGTCCCGTATAACTTTCAGGTACCTTCTTCAACCCTTCCGGTAACCCTGCATATAGTAGTTTTCCGCCACCGGCACCCCCTTCTGGTCCTAAATCAATTACCCAGTCAGCACTACGGATGACATCGATATTGTGTTCTATCACCAGCACACTATGCCCCTGATCAATCAGGGCATTAAAGGAAGCAAGCAGTTTCTTGATGTCATGGAAATGAAGCCCTGTAGTAGGTTCGTCAAATATAAACAGAATATGTCCCTGCGCCTTGCCTTTGCCCAGGAAGGAAGCCAGTTTTACACGTTGTGCCTCACCACCGCTCAGGGTATCGCTGCTTTGACCAAGTTTTACATAGCCAAGGCCTACATCACTCAATGGGCGGATCTTATTACATACATCCTTTTCGTCCTTAAAGAAGTCCAGCGATTCCTCTACGCTCATTTCCAGTACGTCATGGATATTTTTACCTTTATAGGTTACTTCCAGCACTTCTTCTTTAAAGCGCCGGCCACCGCAACTTTCACATTGCAGATGCACATCTGCCAGGAACTGCATTTCTACGATCACTTCACCTTCCCCTTTACAAGCATCACAGCGTCCCCCATCTACGTTGAAGGAAAAATGTTTAGGCTGGAATCCGCGCATCTTGCTCAGCTGCTGCTTGGCAAACAGGTCACGGATCTCATCATAGGCTTTGATATATGTTACTGGGTTGGAACGGGATGACTTACCAATAGGATTCTGATCAACCATCTCAATCTGGGTGATATCATCAACTGCACCTTTCAATGCACGATGCTGGCCTACCCGCTCCGCAAACTCACCTTTCAGTTTCATAAGGGCGGGATACAGGATCTGTTTCACCAGTGTTGTCTTTCCTGAACCGCTCACACCGCTTACTACTGTAAGTACCTGTAAAGGAAAATCAACATCTATGTTTTTTAGATTATGCTGCCGGCATCCTTCCAGAGAGATGGCCTTTTTCCACTTGCGTGTTTTAGCTGGTGGGTCAATACTGAATTGCCCGCTGAGATATTTCCCGGTCAGACTTTTTGTGTCTTTGAGTATCTGCTGATAGTTGCCCGCAAAAATCACTTCTCCTCCCAGGTGACTAGCCAAAGGCCCCATATCAATGATATAGTCAGCTTCCTGCATCATCATCTCGTCATGTTCTACTACTACCACTGTGTTACCCAAGTCGCGCAGTTCCTTTAATACACCTATCAGCCGGCTGGTATCCCGGGCGTGCAGCCCAATACTAGGTTCGTCAAGAATGTACATGGAATTGGTCAGATTACTACCCAGCGAACGGGTCAGCTGAATACGCTGGCTTTCTCCTCCACTCAGGGTATTAGCCACACGATTCAGGGTAAGGTAACCTAATCCTACGTCGAGCAATGTTTTCAGGCGATGATCAATCTCCACCAGGATCCTTTTAGCCACCTGCTGATCGTATTCCGTTAACTGCAACTTGCTAAACCATTCGTAGAGATTGCTTACCGGCATATCTACCAGTTGGGCAATATTGGTATCGGCAATTTTGATATATAATGCTTCTTTCCTCAGGCGTCCCCCTCCGCATTCCGGGCAAATGGTACGGCCACGATAGCGGGATTGCAACACCCGATACTGCACTTTATACAGGTTTTGCTCAACCATTTTGAAGAACTCATTCAGCCCATAAAAATGCTCATTGCCTGTCCACAGTAACTGAAGCTGTTCTTCTGTCAGATCAACAATAGGTTTATGAACAGGGAAATTGAACTTACGGGAAGCCTTGATTAGCGCCTCTTTATACTCACCCATCTTCTCGCCTCTCCAGGGAGCAATGGCATTTTCATAAACACTAAGGCGTTTATCAGGTATAACCAGATCCGCATCTATACCCAATACCTGTCCGAAACCTTCGCATACCGGGCATGCGCCATAAGGGTTATTGAAGGAGAACAGGTTGGGAACAGGTTCTTCAAACTGCATACCGTCCAGCTCGAAGCGGTTGGAAAAATGCTTCATTTCTCCACCATTCACTTCTACCAGGCAGTCGCCCTCACTTTCATAGAAAGAGGTCTGCACACTATCTGCTATGCGATGCAGGTCATCCTCCTCAAAATCCTTCACCACGATACGGTCTACCAACAGGTAAGCCTCTTTAGGCAAGGACGGTTTCTTCTCATCTAGCAGTTCTTCAATACGCAGCAGGGAACCCACTCCTTTCTCTTTGGCATACAGGCGGGAGAACCCCTTCTGCATCAGGATCTGTAGTTCTTCTTTCACATCGCGCTTTTCATGGCGTCGGAAAGTTACCAGCAATTGTACTTTAGAACCGGCGGGTAATTTTTTGATATAGTCTACGACATCACTTACCTCGTGCTTCTTCACGAGCTGACCGGAGACAGGAGAATAGGTTTTACCTATACGGGCAAACAGCAGGCGGAGATAATCATATATCTCAGTCATAGAGCCTACGGTAGACCGGGGCGTACGGGTTATTACCTTCTGCTCGATGGCAATGGCAGGACAGATGCCTTTGATATAATCAACGTCAGGTTTGTTCATGCGCATGAGGAACTGACGGGCATATGCGCTGAGGCTTTCCGCATAGCGGCGCTGACCTTCAGCATACAATGTGTCCATGGTCAGTGAAGACTTTCCTGAACCGGATACTCCGGTTACCACTACCAGCTTGCTTCTGGGGATACCAACGCTTACATTTTTGAGGTTGTGAACGCGTGCGCCCTTAATGAAAATCTGATCTTGCGTACTAACTGACTGATCATCAGTTATAGTTTCCGTTTTCTTCACTTTAGTAGCCATAATGGATGCAAAAATACCGAAAGTAAACCATTCCGGTGGATTTCCATTCTTCCTGAACGTGTTATGTACGAAACCTGCAACAGTGGGTCAATTCAGCTGACTTGCGACTATATTAAATTGCTGGAAAATTGCACAAATGAGGGATTGTTTTATTGAACTATTACTCTATATTTGCATTAGATGGATTCAGGAGCCCTTTCCGAATCCGAATTACTAACATAAAATCTACCTATTATAGCGTAAACTCTACACTTTTTTCCTACGACTGTCACAAGTCCTATTTTTATTTTAAACCCGCTATTGTAGAAGTTTATGCAAATAATGTACAAACTAAGTGATGAGCAACTAATTACCCTCTTCAAAAAGGGTCATGCCTCCGCATTGGAAGAATTAGTGCACAGACACAAAGATAAGCTCTATACCTCTATTGTATTACTTGTGAAAGACGCATTCCTGGCTGAAGATATTTTCCAGGATACCTTTATAAAGATCATAGATACTATCAGAGCAGAACGCTATACAGAGAAAGGTAAGTTCCTACCCTGGGCAATGCGTATCGCGCACAACCTGTGTGTGGATCATTTCCGCAAGATCAAGCGTACTCCGATCATTAAAACCAGCGACGATAAAGATATTTTCAACGTATTGAATTTCAGTGAAAGCAGTGCAGAAGAAAAAATGATCACCGCACAGAGCCACGACCGAGTAAGGCGTATGCTCGACCTGCTGCCTGAAGAGCAACGGGAAGTGATCATCCTCCGCCATTACGCAGACCTGAGCTTTAAAGAAATTGCAGATCTCACCCAGGTGAGTATCAATACCGCATTAGGCCGGATGAGATACGGTCTGATAAATCTCCGGAAGATGATGACGGAGAAACAGATTTGTTTGTAATCCTTTTTTTGCTTGCCATCAACGGGCGGCCGGTAGATTCCGACCGCCCGTTTTATTTTAACTCAACTTCTCATACACCATCGCCGCTCCCTGCCCCACTCCTACACACATCGTCGTCAACCCATACTTTGCTCCTGGTCTGCGCGTAAACTCATTGAGTAATGTTGCTGCAATCCTTGCTCCTGTGCAGCCCAGCGGATGCCCGATAGCAATAGAGCCTCCGTTCACATTCACTTTTGAAGTATCCAGTTTAAGGTCACGGATGCAGGCGAGTGCCTGTACTGCAAAAGCTTCATTTAGTTCAATCAGATCCAGTTGATTAACTGTAAGTCCCGCTCTGCGTAAGGCTTTCTCACTTGCCGGTACTGGTCCTATGCCCATGATAGAAGGATCTACTCCGGCCACTGCCATAGACTTAATCTGCATTATTGGGGTCAGATTGTATTGTTTCAGGGCTGCTTCAGATACCACCAATACTACAGCAGCACCGTCGTTGATACCTGCTGAGTTACCGGCGGTTACACTCCCTTCTTTTGCAAAAGCAGGTTTGAGTCCTGCCAGCTTTTCGATAGAAGTTTCTCTGGGCGGCTCATCATCTGTAATGATAACCTGCCCCTGCTTATTAGGAGTGATGGCAATAGGGATAATTTCCGCGTCCCACTTTCCGGCGTCATAGGCTGCCTTGTATTTCACCTGGCTTTCGTAGGCAAACAGATCTTGTTCTTCCCTGCTGATATTCCATTGGCGGGCAATGTTCTCAGCAGTTTCTCCCATTGAGTAGGGATGATACATATCTGCCAGCTTCTTATTAGTAAAGCGCCAGCCTATGGTAGAATCATAAATTTCCGTCTTTCTGCTGAACGGACCATCTGCTTTTGGCATTACCAATGGTGCTCGTGTCATGCTTTCTACTCCACCGGCCAGGTATACATCTCCGTCTCCGCACATAATAGCCCTGGCTGCATCCATGATAGCCTGCATGCCTGAAGCACAGAGGCGGTTAACCGTATTTCCGGGTACTGTTACAGGTAGCCCTGCCAGCAATGCCGCCATCCTGGCTATATCGCGGTTATCTTCACCGGCCTGGTTAGTGGCTCCGGCAATCACGTCCTCAATACTGGCAGGATCAAGGGTTGGATTACGCGCTAAGATGGCTTTGATTAAGTGAGCCAGCATATCGTCTGGCCTGACTGTACTGAGAACCCCACCATAACGGCCTATTGGGGTGCGGACCGCGTCTACTATGTAAGCAGCTTGCATTGCTTGGATGGATTGCTTTGGTTAATAAAGGTTGTAAATGTAGGTGAATCGGACTTAATACCAATGCAGTGAATACCAGCGTGTATCTGCGGCAGACTGCTACCCGCTACTACTCCTCTCCTGTATTCCGCGAATCCTGCGTCAGATGCCGGCTAACCAGCCACTAACCCAGGGAAATACGGGCGACTGGCCCCCTTTGATGGTCAGTGCGTTAAAATAATGTACCTTTGCGGCTTACTACCGACTGCCGTAAGGCAGACATTATCTCATTTAAAGGTCAGGAATGAAATCGGGCAAAACAAACATCCGGCATCTCAGCTTACCGGAATTACAGGAATACTTTGGGTCTATAGATGAAAAACCCTTCCGCGCCAAACAGGTGTATGAATGGTTGTGGCTGAAACACGCTACCAGCTTCAACGCTATGACCAACATTTCCAAAGACTTACGCACTAAACTGGAAGAACATTTTACACTTCCGGCTATCTCTACAGATACTACTCAGCATAGCGATGACGGCACTATCAAAAGCCGCTTCCGCCTGCATGACGGTCACCTGGTAGAAGGTGTGCTGATTCCTACGGATACCCGGCAGACTGCCTGCGTATCATCACAAGTGGGTTGCAGCCTTAGCTGTAAATTCTGTGCAACAGGTTATATGGACCGTAAGCGTAACCTGGAATATGACGAGATTTATGATGAAGTAGCTATGCTAAACCAGCAAGCTATGGAAGCTTACGGCAAGAAACTCAGCAATATTGTGTTCATGGGTATGGGCGAACCCCTCCTGAACTACAAGAATGTACTGAAATCTATCGAACGTATTACCTCCCCGGATGGTCTTGGCATGTCCCCAAGACGAATCACCGTATCTACTGCCGGTGTAGCCAAAATGATCCGCCAGCTGGGAGATGATAAAGTTAAGTTCAACCTCGCATTATCCCTGCATGCTGCCAACGATGAAAAACGCAGCCAGATTATGCCTATCAATGATACTAACAACCTTAAGGTACTGATTGAAGCGCTGAACTACTTCTACAAAGCGACACAAAACCAGATCTCATTCGAGTATATCCTTTTCAAGGACTTCAATGACTCCTTCAAAGATGCCGATGAGCTGATCCGCATATACCGCCAGGTACCTGCAGACCTGGTCAACATAATTGAATACAATCCAATATCCAATGCCCGCTTTATGAAGCCGGACGAAGACGTTGCTGAGGCATTCATGGAATACCTTGCTAAAAACAAGGTAAATGCCCGCTTGCGCCGTAGTCGTGGTAAAGACATAGATGCGGCCTGTGGCCAGTTGGCTAATAAAGGTTGATCAGTTACCCTGCAAACAATTACAAAAACAAACAGATGAGAAAAAATACACCTGCTAAGAAAGGATTTTCCCCTTTCAAGGAAAATAAGAACAGCAGTTCAAATAAAGGCGGCCAGCGCTCTGGTGGCACTGACCGTAAAAGAAATGATGATGACAGTAAAGGACGCGGCGATTCCTCTAAAGGTGACCGTCCTTTCCGTAGTGAATCTCCAAGAGGAGAACGCCCTTTCCGTAGCGAATCTCCAAGAGGAGAACGACCTTCCCGTAGCGAATCTCCAAGAGGAGAACGACCCTCCCGTAGCGAATCTCCAAGAGGAGAACGTCCTTTCCGTAGCGAACGCAAAGAGAAGGATAACGAAGCAACAGGCCGTGGCAAGTTTGAAAGAAGCGAACGTCCTTTCCGCACCGAACGTAAGGATCAAGGTGAGGAAACACCACGTTCCCGCAAATTCGCTAAACCAGGCGGTAGTGAAAAGGCAACTCCTAAACCTACTGAAAGAGATGAGAATGGCCGCAGACGTCGTATAGAACCTGTGCGCAAGACAGCAAGCGGCAGAACGCCTTTCAAACCAAAGCCACAACAGGCTGATGACAGCGCTTTCCATGGTGCCGGCGAAAAGAAAAGTTTCAAGCGCGGTAACAAAGATGAGCGCTCTACTCCCAGCGGCTTTAACCGCAAAAAGTTCTTCGATTCTGCAAATGAACGCTTTGCGGGCAAACAAGATCGTAAGTTAGCTGCGAGAAAAGCCAGACATGAAGATGATAACTTCGGTAAAAAATTCTCAAAGAAAGAAGATAGCAATAGCGTTCCGGGTGAAATGCCGCTGAACAAATTCATCGCTCACTCCGGACTCTGCTCCCGCAGGAAAGCCGTAGACTTCGTAAAAGAAGGAAAAGTGACCGTGAATGGAACGCTCGTGACTGAGCCTGCATTCAAGGTAACTGCAAAAGACGAAGTGGCGATCAATAACAGAAGAATCAGCATCCAGAAAAACTTGGTGTACATACTGCTGAACAAACCAAAAGGGTATATCACCACGACAGATGATCCTGAAGGCCGTAAAACAGTGATGGAACTGATTCAGGATGCTACCACAGAGGAGCAGCGCGTATATCCTGTAGGCCGTCTGGACCGTAATACATCAGGACTGCTGCTGCTGACCAATGATGGTGAACTGGCGCAGAAACTTGCGCATCCAAAGCATAATATTAAAAAGATCTATCACGTCGGACTGAACAAACCGCTTACAAAAGCTGACTTCGAGAACATTCTTCAGGGTGTGACGCTGGAAGACGGCGTAGCACATGTAGATGCGCTGGGTTATGTGGAAGCAGGAGACAAAACGCAGGTAGGTATTGAGATTCACAGTGGTAAAAACCGTATCGTACGTCGCATCTTCGAACACCTGGAATACGAGGTAGAAAAGCTGGATCGTGTTACTTATGCCGGCCTTACCAAAAAGAATATCAATCGTGGTAAATGGCGTTTCCTGACTGAAAAAGAAATCATCCTTCTGAAGCACTTTAAGTAAACTATGCGTATTAACGATATTATCATAAAAGAAACAGCAGACTTTGTTATTATCAACAAACCTGCGGGCACCCTGACCATTCCGGACAGGCATGACAATCAGCTACAATCCCTCCAGGGAATGCTGAGAAAACATTTCGGAGAAATATTCACTGTACACCGCCTGGACAAAGACACCAGTGGTGTTATTCTGTTTGCCAAAAATGAAGTGGCTCACAAATATTACTCACAACTGTTTGAAGGCCGTAATGTGAAGAAATTCTATAAAGGGTTGGTAAACGGACAGTTACACCCTGCTACTGGTACTGTGGATGAGCCAATTATGGAGCATCCGACTATCAAAGGCAAAATGGTAACTAACAGGAAAGGTAAAAATGCCCTGAGTGAATATGAAGTGGAAGAGGCATTTGGTCTTTATAGCCTGGTGAAGATACAGATTCACACAGGCCGTACGCACCAGATCCGTGTACACATGAAACATATAGGCCACCCTATTGCAGTGGATGAGCTGTATGGTACAGCAACACCTGTTTTCCTTTCTGCTATCAAGAAAAATTACAAGCTAGGTAAGCGTGTAGAGGAAGAACGTCCGCTGTTGAGCAGACTTGCCCTACATGCATGGCAGCTGCACTTTAAAGATCAGCAGGGGGAAGAACATGTGATTGAAGCGCCATTACCTAAAGATATTCAGGCAGTTGTGACGCAGTTACGTAAAAATACCGGTAGAAGTACAGAGCTGGTGTTGTAAGCATAAGATATTGATTAGCAAGGCGATTTTGAAAGAAACCGCCTTTTTTATGCCCTATTGTTTCGGTTGATAAAGCTGGCCGAGTAATAACGTGGGTGTCCAGCAAATCATTTACATGCAAAGCATTGCATTTCATCGACTTTTCATCATTGATAATGAATCTTTTACATCGCCCTTGCCCCGGAAATAATCCATGATCCGGCTAAGCTGATTGCGACGACAGTTGTCTGTCTGGTTATTGTTAGTGTTTTACATCATCCTGGCACCAAAAGGGCACTTCAAGGTCACCTCAATATCCCGGGGATATTGAGGTGACCTTGAAGTGATGAATTAGTGCAGGTTAGATATAAGACATTATACCTGTTTAAACGAAAGTTTGAGCTGGGGAAAGGGTATAAAAAGAAAAAACGGGGAGAAATCCCCGTTTCGTAAAAATCAAAAACCAACCATTAAAAACTCTTATGAATAAAAACCTGGCACATTGCTGCGCAGGTTTTAAACGAACATTTTTATGAATGCCCACTTATAACAAGCCGCTACTTTATTTATTTGGCTGCGGTGTTGTTCTTAAGTAAGGCTTAATAATCTTATGGCCTTTAGGAAAACGACCGGGAATGTCTTCGGTTTTAACCGCAGCAGTCACGATAACATCTTCACCATCAACCCAGTTTGCAGGAGTTGCTACACTATAATTAGCAGTCAGCTGCAGCGAGTCAATTACACGGAGAATCTCATGGAAATTTCTACCGGTAGAAGCCGGATATGTAATTGTCAGCTTTACTTTTTTGTCTGGTCCGATTACAAACAGGGACCTTACGGTGAAGGTTTCTGATGCATTCGGGTGAATCATGTCGTAAAGATCGGAAACTTTCCTGTCTTCATCTGCAATAATCGGAAACTCTACATTGGTATTCTGAGTTTCGTTAATATCATTGATCCAGCCCAGGTGTTTATCCAGTGGATCTACGCTGAGGGCTAGTACTTTTACGTTGCGTTTTGCAAATTCGTCTTTCAGTTGTGCGGTTTTACCTAATTCGGTAGTACACACTGGAGTATAATCTGCAGGATGGGAGAACAAAACACCCCAGCTATCACCCAGGAACTCATAAAAATCAATATCACCCTGTGAAGTCTTCGCCTGAAAGTTCGGAGCTATATCGCCTAATCTTAAACCCATAAGTGCAATTTTTTAGAGTAATCAAAAATAGGAATTTCCTACAAATATTATAGACTTTACAACTATTTTTCAAAAAAAAATTCCCCACCTGTGAATCAGGCGGGGCGGAGTTAAAACAAACAACTGGACGCAAAAGGTATCAGGGATAACGCTTACTTAAAGCGCAACACAACACCGTCAGGGGTTACCGGGTCGCTTTTTCGGGGTTATCAGGGTTTTTCAGGGGTAATTAGGGGTTCATGAGGATAGCAGGGGTACGAGTTTATGAGGTTCGTTCTTTCCATGCATAATATGCCAGTGTAAACTTCAGGTCATCTGCCAGATCCGCTTTCTTACGCGCACCGTCTTCATCAAACTCCAGCTCAATATACCCGAGGTACAGCTCATAGCTCTTATGAAGCATTTCCATACAATGGTCTATTTGTCTGACGTACTGCGGTACCCGGGCAGATGGTAATGGGGTAACTTGTTCAATATAGTAGCATTCTCCTGCTGTGTACTCAGCCCAGCGTTCATTTTCACGATTTGCCGGCAGGGTTAACCTGAAATACATGTTATCAAATAATACCGCCTTTCCAAGCTCCATCTCCAGATCAATCATATCAGGTATCTGCTCCATATTCTCCAACTTGTGCACGATTGTCATCTGCACAGCATCACTCCTGTCCTGCACATAGCGCAACATCGTATTTAACACTTCATACGTCGTTATAAAGTCACAACGTTGCCAGGTATCATCTCTTTGGATGTGCCCCCAGAATGTTAAATAATTGGTATCATCCAGAATGATCTGACCAACTGATATAGCCTGCGAGGTGGTTACTATAGCGGTATTTATCTGTTTCATAACTGAATCATTGTTGATAACAATACAAAGATACCCAGGCAAAACGCAGAGAATTTGCGTAGCGAATTTTAACTATTTTTATCCTCTAAATAATTGAATGCATGCCTAAAAACAAGGATGCTGTTTCGCGTTATCGCTGGATAGACGAGCGTTTACGCAACAAGCGTTTGAGAAAACCCACCCTGGAGGACCTTATTGAATTTGTATCCGGGAAAATGGATGCCACCATTTCTACCCGTACCATTCAGAAAGATATCCAGGACATGCGCCATGACCCCGAATTGAATTATAAGGCGCCTATCCTGTACGACCGTAGTACAGGCACCTATCGCTACGAAGACGAAACATATTCTATTAACAGTCTGCCGATCGATGAAGCGGATTTGCAGGGGTTGGAAATCGCGATCGGTATACTGGAACAATTCCGTAGTCTGCCTGTTATTGTGCAGTTTGAAGATGCTATACTGAAAATAGCAAACAGCCTGAAAAAAAACAGGGAAGTACTGGAGCATAAAGGACTGATAAAGTTTGCACGCGCCACACAATACAAAGGCGCTGCTCATATTCCTTTCATCGTTGATGCCATTAAAGGAAGAGAAGTCATCCGTATTGCCTACCAGAGCTTTGACAGAAATGAACCAAAAGAACATTGGGTAGAGCCTTACCACCTGCGCGAATACCAGTACCGCTTCTATCTGATTGGTAAAAGCCAGAAAGCAAAAGGTGGTACACTGCTGACATTTGCACTGGACAGGATTGTAGACATATGGCCAACCAGCAAAACGTTTGATGAAAAGAACTTTGATGATGCCAGTTATTACAAACATGCCATCGGCGTAACTGTGCCACAGGGTGAACCTGAGAAAGTAGTACTGGCATTTACTCCGCTGCAAGGCAAATACATAAAATCGCAGCCGATACATCCCTCACAGCAGATTGAAAAAGATACAGATCAAGAATGCCATATATCTTTGCGGGTTGTGATCAATCACGAACTACAGATGCTCCTGCTGAGTTATGGTGCGAATGTAAAAGTGTTGCAACCAGCAGTACTGGCAGAGAAAATCGCAGCGGAAGCAAAATCTATGCTGCAGAATTATTCATCCTAAAATCATTCGCTGATGACAAACTCATTTCAGATATCCGGTAACCTGATAGATATACTGCAACAGAAGATTTATCCTGCTACTGTCACTGTTGAAAATGGTATCATTACAGATATTACAGAAGATACCATCACACACGAGCAATATCTGCTACCCGGCTTTGTAGATGCGCATGTGCATGTGGAAAGCTCAATGCTGACGCCTTCCCAGTTTGCCAGATTAGCAGTAGTGCATGGTACTGTTGCCACTGTTTCCGATCCGCATGAAATAGCAAATGTACTCGGTGTAAGTGGTGTGGAATATATGCTTGAAAATGGCAAAACTGTTCCTTTTAAATTTTGCTTTGGTGCCCCATCCTGCGTACCGGCAACGATCTTTGAAACTGCCGGCGCAGAGGTTACTGTGGCAGATGTAGAAGCACTATTACAAAAGCCGGAAATACTTTATCTGACAGAGGTGATGAACTTTCCCGGCGTGTTACAGGAACAACCGGACGTAATGGCTAAAATAGCTGCCGCAAAACGTATCGGGAAACCGGTAGATGGACATGCCCCAGGCCTGCGCGGAGAAGATGCAAGGAAGTACATTGCTGCCGGCATCAGCACTGACCATGAATGCTTCACAGCTGAAGAAGCACTTGACAAGCTGCAGCATGGTATGCATATCCTTATCAGGGAAGGCAGCGCTGCACGTAACTTTGATGCATTGATACCATTGCTGCACGATCATCCGGAAAAGATTATGTTCTGCAGTGATGATAAACATCCGGACAATCTCGTGGAAGGGCACATCGATGCACTGGTCAGAAGAGCACTCGCCCTGAAGATTGACCTGTTTAAAGTATTACGTGCTGCATGTGTGAACCCTGTATTGCATTATAAAATACCCGCTGGATTATTACGCATTGGGGATACTGCTGACTTTATCGTTGCTGATCATCCTGATACATTTAACATCAAAGCAACCTATATCAACGGACAGCTGGTCGCGCAGAATGGCGAAACATTAATACCTTCAGTCATCGCGCCAGTTATCAATAACTTTGAATGTGCACAGCGATCTACCAGCGATTTCCGTATTACTGCCAGTGGCATGACTACTAAAGTAAAAGTGATTGAAGCACTGGATGGTCAGCTGATCACTAACAGCTTCATTGAAACACTACCTGTAACAGATGATCAGCTGTTTTCCTCTACAGAAAAAGACATACTGAAGCTGGCTGTAGTTAACAGATACACGCCTGCTCCTGCTGCACTGGGCTTTATCAGGAACTTCGGTTTCAAACATGGTGCTATCGCGTCTTCCGTTGCACATGACAGTCATAACATCATTGCAGTTGGTGCAGATGATGAAAGTATTGCGCTGGCAGTTAATGCAGTCATTGCACATAAAGGAGGCGTAAGTGTGGCGGTAGATGGTGAGGTAAAGATATTGCCTTTACCAGTTGCAGGATTAATGAGTAATCTGGATGGCTATGAAGTAGCTGCTCAATATAGTGAGCTGGATAAAGCAGCAAAAGCTTTGGGAAGTAAGCTGGATGCACCGTTCATGACATTATCTTTTATGGCACTGCTGGTGATCCCACATCTGAAGTTAAGTGACAAAGGTCTGTTTGATGGCGACAGTTTCAGCTTTACAGCGGCTGTGATATAACAATCTGAATGAATGCAGGCATACCAGCAGAGGCGCTGTTATGCCTGCATTCATTTTATTCTACCGCCCATAAAGCACCACCCACACTATCCTTCTCTGCACCCGTCACAGATGCGAAAGCATTAGATTCCTGTCTCCAGCGCAAAGCGCCCAGTAATGCAACCATTAATGCATTACGGAATGGCTCTTCCTGCACAGTAACATTGATGTTCAATGGTTGTACTGCTTCGCGGATAGCCTGTACCAGGTATGCGTTTTTAGTACCACCGCCTGTCAGCAGCAAGTTATTAGAAGCGCCTTCCTGTGGTGCTTGCAGTTGCTGTACAGCTGCTGCCACCTGAGCGGCAATATGATGCGTATAAGTATTCAATTTTCCTTGCGTAGACAACTGGTGTTGTTGTATCATTGGCAGAATAGTACCAGTACCAAATTTCGCAGCTAAAGTTCTGGGATATTTTTGACTGTAGAAAGCGAGTCCGTTCAATGTATCCAGCAGACGCTGATCAGTTACGCCGCCTGCAGCAAGTTTACCTTCATCATCAAAAGCACGTCCCAGCATACCGGCCAGTGTATCCAGCACATAATTGCATGGACAGATATCAAAAGCAATCAGCTGACCTTCTGACTGTGCAGCAAGGGTAGCATTTTCTGCCAGGTTCACCCGGTAATGGTAATCAGGAAATAACAGCTGCTCTGCAACTGGTAATACAGGACCACCTTTTCCACCCAGCGCAATATCCATCGCACGAAGATCGCTGATTACAGAGATGCCTGTCAATGCAGCAATAGCAGCTCCATCTCCCAGCTGGGCCGTCATTTTCTGTGCAGGCACATGGAATGCGGTATGTCCATGACTTGCTATAAAATGCACTTTATGATCCAGTTGATGTTGTGTAATGAACTGATTAACAGCCTGTCCTATGAAGTGACCATACTCGCTATTCAGCAACATATAATCACGGGCAGGCATCTCAGCAGCCTTACCGAGTTTTTCTTCCCACTCAGGGGTATAAGCAAGGCGTTCTGCCGCCTTTATTTCATATGTCCATTTCCCACGTACTTCTGTCAATACTGCGAAAGCTATATCCAGTCCTGCCAGCGACGTGCCGGATGTGACGCCGATTACATTATAAATCATAGGGTAAAATTAGGAATTAGGAATCAGGAATCAGCAATTTCTTTGTAAGCATCGCCGGCGTATTTCCGGATAAATAATTTTTCCAGGCATTTATGGAATCACCCATATCGGCAGCATCATGATAGCGGACTAAAATAACTGCAATATGCTCAAACATCTTCCCACCCTGCTCCTGGGCCTCATGATATACTTCCAGACGGGTATACCTACTGAAGGATTTGCACAATCTGCCCTATCATCACGAAGTGCTGGTAAGGTGAAGGCTACCATCGTTGATGCTGACAATAATCAACCTTTACCTGCTGTTACCATACAACTGCGTAGTAAGAAAGGCGTCGTTATAGCGGGTACAGTCTCTGATGAAAACGGAAAGGCGATGTTTGAACTAGATAGCAATGTTGCAAGTATCCAGGTGATGTATATAGGATATATTACGCAAAGCTTCCAGGTGAAAGCGCTCAAACCCGGATCTGCGCTCAACATAAAGCTGAAACCTTCCCATAATGCATTGCAGGAAACGGTTGTAGTATCGTTAGGCATTCGGGGTAAAGCATTAATGGCCAGTCCGGCATTATATGGCTCAAGATCTTTACAAGGATATGCTGCAGAATATAATACAGAAGACTACAGCCCAATCAATGAGAATACTTTCCATACTGTTTCTACTAACCCACTTAGTACTTTCTCTATAGATGTAGACAGAGCCTCTTATGCTAATGTGCGCCGTTTTCTGAATAATGGAGATATGCCGCCCATTGATGCAGTGAGAGTGGAGGAAATGATCAACTATTTTGACTATCAGTACAAAAATCCCACAGGCAATGACCCGGTTGCAATACATACAGATATGGCAGTATGCCCCTGGAATAATGAACATCAGCTGGTGCGTATTGCGCTGAAGGGGAAAGAGGTGGCTAAAGAAAATCTGCCCCCATCTAACCTGGTATTCCTTATTGACGTTTCCGGCTCTATGCAAGGTCCGCAAAGGCTGCCATTGGTAAAGCAGGCCTTTAAGGTACTGGTTAACCAGCTGAGACCTGCTGACAGGGTAGCTATAGTGGTATATGCCGGCGCTGCGGGCCTCGTACTGCCATCTACACCTGGTAATGAAAAGACCACTATCCTGGATGCTTTGGATAAACTGGAAGCAGGCGGATCCACTGCAGGCAGCGCAGGCATCAAACTGGCCTATGAGACCGCTGCTGCCCATATCATGAGGAACGGCAATAACAGAGTCATCATCGCTACCGACGGAGATTTTAATGTTGGCGCATCCAGCGATGGAGAGCTGCAACGCCTGATTGAAAAGGAAAGGGAGAAAGGTATCTTCTTGTCGGTATTGGGTTTCGGCATGGGCAACTATAAGGACAACAAACTGGAAACACTGGCCGACAAAGGCAATGGGAACTATGCTTACATAGACAATTTTGAAGAGGCCAGACGCACCTTCGTCACCGAATTTGGCAGTACATTGTTTACCATTGCCAAAGACGTAAAGCTGCAGGTAGAGTTTAATCCTAAACATGTGCAGTCGTACAGGCTGGTAGGTTATGAAAACAGGATGCTGGCGGATGAAGATTTTAATGACGACAAGAAAGATGCAGGAGATATGGGCGCAGGTCATACTGTGACAGCCTTGTATGAGATCATTCCTGTGGGCAGTAAAAGCCGAACGCCGGCTGTTGACCCGTTGAAGTACCAGCAGAACAAAGCCGTTGGTGACAACAGTCCGGAAGTACTTACTGTAAAAATGCGGTATAAAACACCGGAATCCAGTAAGAGCCAGCTGGTAACGCAGGTACTATTATGGAAGCAGCAGGATATCAAGGATGCGCCGGAAGATTTCCGTATGGCCACAGCTGTTGCTGACTTCGGACTGCTACTACGTAATTCCGAACACAAGGGTAAAGCGACTTATGAGCAGGTACTGAAGATAGCCGGAAGTGCCCGTGGAAGTGATGAAGAGGGGTATAGAGCTGAATTTATCCAACTAGTCAAAAAAGCGCAATTAATCAGCAACAATCATGGTACAAAATAGTTCGTTCTAACCGGTCTTTCTTCATTGTTATCCCGGGACCGGTCAGGGTTTGGATACCTTGACCGGTCTTTTCGTTACTTTATTGTTATTTAGATTTTCCGGCTTTGAAAATTTTGGTATTTTGCATGCATGATAGTGAATCTAAGTAGCACCAATTCGTTAGTAGGAGAATGGCTAAGTGAAATCAGAAGCGTTGAAGTACAGACAGACCGTATGCGTTTCAGGCGTAATATGGAAAGGGTGGGTGAAATTGCAGCATATGAGATCAGTAAGACCTTGGAATACGAAGAAAAGGAGATACAGACGCCACTGGGAATTGCTAACTGCCGGGTACTAAAACAGCAGCCTGTTCTTGCTACCATCCTCAGAGCCGGCCTTGCCCTGCATCAGGGTTTGGTGAACTACTTTGACAAAGCTGATCATGCCTTTATTTCTGCTTACCGTAAGCACAAACACGACGGCACCTTCGATATTAATCTGGAATATGTATCCAGTCCCGCCATTGATGGCCAGGTTATTATTCTTTCTGACCCGATGCTGGCAACCGGTGCTTCCCTGGTTAAGACCATAGAGCACCTGAACAGTCTGGGCAAACCGAAACATATACACCTTGTAGTAGCCATCGCCTGTACCGTAGGAATTGAATATGTACAAAGACACGCCGATAACAATCTGAGCATCTGGGCTGGTGACATCGATGATGAACTGACCGCCAAAGGCTACATTGTTCCAGGCCTCGGAGACGCCGGAGATCTCGCATTTGGGAACAAAATACAGCAGTAAAAGCCTATTATCATCAGAAAGGAGCAGTATCAAAAAAAATTGAGTAGTCAACCAAATAAAAACTAGCCGTTTTAGTCACTCATTAATAACACTTTAGGGATTTCTCAGCTTCAATGTTATATATTTTTAATTTGAAATATGAGTAGCATTGTGTACCTTCACATGGAACCATGAGAAAACCCTATACTTATAAGTATTGTTTTATGAAAAAAGTGTTGCTGTTTTTCACGATTGCCCTTTATCTGATGAACCCGGCCAGGGCGCAGGACCCGCATTTTTCGCAGTTCTTCGCCTCTCCACTCACACTTAATCCGGCATTTACCGGCCTGTTTTCAGGCGACTTTCGTGTCTCAGGGAACTATCGTTCACAGTGGAGAAGTATCTCTACTCCGTTCACTACAGGAACTGCGGCAGTAGACTTCGGCATTCTGAAGAATGTGTTGTCTTACACTGATATATGGGGTGTTGGCGTAATGGCCATGTACGACAGAACTGGTGGTGGTGCACTGACTTCTACATATCTGAGCTTCAGTACAGCCTATCATAAAGGTTTAGATCCGGAAGGTAACCATACCCTGGCAGTTGGTCTGCAGGCAACATTGGTACAAAAACGACTGGATCAGACCAAACTGGTTTTTGAGAACCAGATTGATAATAACGGTTACAATCCGGCAATCCCAAGCGGTGAAACATTTGTCAACCCTACGATCTCTTACTTTGATCCGAATATCGGTATCCTGTATAATGGTCTGGTGGGTGAATCTTCTAATATCTACGTGGGTGCATCTTATTACCACATCACACAGCCTACTGAAACATTCATGGCGCAGAACAATAACCGTCTGACATCCAGATTTACTGCACATGGTGGTGGTTCCGTACCGGTAAATGGTGGTAACCGCATTCACTTTAGTGCCTTGTACATGAAACAAAGTACTGCATCTGAATTTGCTTTTGGTGGTGCTTATGGCTTTAACCTGAATGGTGATGATGAAAATCCGACTACCTTCTATCTGGGTAGCTGGTACCGTCTGAAAGATGCGATCAACCCGTATATTGGTCTGGAGATAAATGGTTTCACAATAGGTGCTTCTTATGACATGAACGTATCTACACTGAAGCCGGCTTCTAACTATCGCGGTGGTATGGAGCTCTCTATTATCTATATACATAGACGCAGCGAAGGAAGTAAATACAGAACTCTCTGTCCGAGGTTCTGATCTGACATAAACTCATTTCAAAAGAACCTGCCAGTTGCAAAAGCTGGCAGGTTTTTTATTGTGTGCTTATATTTTTTACCATTGTTCCACTGATTTTTAGTTACTTACAACCGGATCAATGCTTTTAGCGAATAAATAACACTAAAATTCCAGGATTTTGTTTTCATTCAGAGAAGTACTGGCTGCTATCCAGGCTTATGGAAAAGCTCACCAGTTTATTATGCAGCACAGCTTATGGAAGTGGATACTTGTGCCCGGTATCCTTTACTGCATATTGTTTATGACAGGCAGCTACTTTGTATGGGGCTACTCCGGAGAATTTGTTGAATACCTGTTTAACCTGCTTCCACTTAAAATATGGATACAGGACCTTGAAAGCAGCTGGGTCAGTTTCTTCTTTATCCTACTGGCCTTTTCCATTAGGATCATGATGCTGCTGTTATACTTTTCATACTACAAATACCTTTTCCTTATACTCGGCTCTCCCCTGTTTGCCTATCTGTCAGAGAAAACAGAAGCAATACTGGAAGAGCGGGACTTCCCATTCAGCATGCAGCAGTTTGTTAAAGATATGGGCCGTGGTATCATTATATCCCTGCGCAATATGCTCTATCAGACTATCTGTGTTATATTCCTCATCATACTATCATTTATACCAATAGTAGGCTGGATCACTCCGCTGTTTGCTTTCTTTATAGAATGCTACTTCTATGGCTTCTCGATGGTAGACTACAGTTGCGAGAGACACCAGATGAGTACAAAACAGAGCATCAACTTCATCAAAGCGCACAGAGGTATTGCCCTGGGTAACGGGATGGTATTTTATATACTGATGTTTATTCCTATACTAGGATGGGTTATGGCTCCCTCCTATGCCGTTATAGCCGCAACTATTCACTTATCCGATAAAAGATTATTGCATGGCGCAACCTGGTAAGGTATACCTGATTCCCACCGTATTAAGTGCAGATACCCTGCACACTATACCGGCCTATATTACCCCGGTAGTACAGCAGATCAGCGTATTCTTTGTGGAGAATGAACGTACAGCCAGAAGATATCTGAAAGCACTGGATAAAAGTATTAACATTGATGCGTTACAGCTGCTGCTGATGTCTGAACATCAGCAGCCGGATACTGCCCTGGCCAAACAATTGCTGCTTGCCGGCAAGGATATCGGTGTAATCAGTGAAGCAGGATGTCCGGCTATAGCAGACCCAGGACATCTCGTCGTACAGGTAGCACATACTATTGATGCACAGGTCATCCCGATGGTAGGACCTAACTCTATGCTACTGGCACTGATGGCTTCTGGAATGAATGGCCAGAACTTCCAGTTTGTAGGCTATCTGCCTGTGAAACCTCCTGAACGCATTAAATCCATCCGTGATCTGGAAATGCAGTCACAGAAGAAGCAACAGACCCAGCTCTTCATAGAAACGCCGTACCGCAACAACCAGTTGCTGAAGGATATCCTTGCTAACTGCAAAGACAATACGCAGGTATGTGTGGCAGCAGACATCACCGGGCCAGATGAATTTATTCGTACCAGAACTGTGAAAGCCTGGAAACAAGCGCTTCCTGAACTACATAAAAAACCAGCGATATTCCTGCTACTGGCACAATAAGTATATCACCTATCTAGCCTGCTAAAGTAAGGTTAAAAAGCGGGCAGAATACCGTCAGACATTAATACTAACTAACTAAACAACAAGCGCCTGATCTATATGCAGATCAGGCGCTTGCTTTTTAAACTGGTGTTTCCACAGCAGTTCTTAGCCTCGGATATCAAAGCTGAATATTCACTTCCGGATTTCTAATTACCTCCGTAATTCGCTTCCTTTATGGTGATTACACTATCCACAATAAAATTGCTGAACCCTCTCCACGGAATTGCACCCAGGTATTCTTTATAATGCAGTTCTACAAACTGACCGCTCGCGCCCATAAGACGCTGTGCAACACGTTCATCAGTTACAGAGAACTGGAACTCATTAGACTGCAGAGCGCCGGGTTGCTTGGAGCGGTAACCACTCTGGATAAGGCGGCCCTCATACGTTTTGAAAACATACCCTTTCTCTACGAAGTAGTTCAATTCTCCGGCTTTCACACCTCGACCGAATACGAAGTAATACTTGTAGGTGAAGAATAACGCCAGCGCTACAAGAACGCCTCCAACGACCATAAAAAGAAATCTGCGCATATTGTTTATTTGATCAGGTAAGGATTACAATCCATATTTATCGATCAGGTAAATCAGTCCTGCCATGCTGAATGCTCCTAGCTCCATCTCTCTTTTGTTCACAGCTTCAAAGGTATCATTTGCTGCATGGTGCAGGTCAAAGTAACGTTGAGAATCTGGCAGCAATTCGCCCATTGGAGTACCAATTGCTTCATACAGCTGTCCTACATCCACTCCACCGCCTACGGCATCAAAATCATATACGTCATAAGGCAGGAACAGCGGTGCCCATGATTTCACCTTCGCACGTTTATCATCCGGCATCATCAGGGAGAAACCGCGTGGAGTAAAACCACCTGCATCACTTTCCAGTGCGAAGATATGCTGCTCTCCTTTTGCTTTTGCAACTTCTGCATATTTCTTACCTCCGCGCGCACCATTTTCTTCATTGGCAAACAGTACGATACGGATCGTATTCTTTGGTTTAATACCCAGCGCTTTGAAAGCACGTAATAGTTCTACTGACTGTACACAACCGGTACCGTCATCATGCGCACCTTCATTAACGTCCCAGGAATCCAGGTGTCCGCCTACAGTGATATATCTGTCGGGATTTTCACTACCACGAATCTCGCCGATCACATTATGGCCGGTAGTATCAGGCAGCATCTGACAGTTTGTGCGGAAGAACAGTTTCAGGTCTGACTCGCCTTTCAGACGGCTGCTCAACATATCTGCATCTTCCAGTCCGATAGCTACTGCCGGGATCTTAGGCGCATCTTCATCATAACGAAGGGAGCCTGTATGCGGAAGATTATTGGCCCCATGACTCATGGAACGTACCACTACAGCCAGAGCCCCATATTTTGCAGCACGACTGGCCCCTTGTCCGCGATACTTAACAGCGTCTCCGTAAGACTCGAAGGTGCGGACAAATTCTGGTTTGAAAGCATAGTTATAGAATACGATCTTTCCTTTTACTTTATCTTTTTTGGCCTCCAGGTCTTCAAAAGAAGCCACCTCTATCACCGGAGCAGTTATACCTGCCGGTGCAGTACCTATAGAATTACCGAGCGCCAGCACATTCAACGGCGGGATAAAATCGCGACGGCGGGAGATGACACGTACCTCCTCTTTTGCGCCCCTTACCCAGTGAGGCACCTGGCATGCCTGCATATACACAGTGTCTGCGCCAGCGTCTTTCAATACTTTCACGCCCCACTTCTCAGCCTGTACCATCTGCGGCGATCCCGCCAGACGTCCGCCTACCTGCTGGGTTAGTTCCCTCAGATTAGCATATGCAGTACTATGTGTAAGGACTTCGTTAGCCAGGTTTCTTAAAATCAGGGAATCATTCTCTTGCTGTTGGGCGCATACCGGAAAGGTGATGGCCAACAGTGCCGGCAGCAGGTAATTTCTCATATACAAAGTCGATTTAAGGCACTAAAACTAATTAAATAACCCTGTTATTCAAATGGATCAGCCATACATTAATCCTACATGACAATCTTAACATGCCGCTAATCCCAAATACCGGGAGCGGCAATTTAAAATGTTATAATTTTGTAGCCTGTAATTAACGTAAAAACTGTGTTCTGCGTGAAGCGTTCTGCATTTTATGCTAAACGTCTAACATTGACGTTGAGCGTTTTAAAGTATTAAATAACAACACATGCGAATTGGAATAGTATGTTACCCTACTTATGGGGGTAGTGGCGTACTGGCAACTGAACTGGGAAAAGCGCTGGCAGATAAAGGCCATATGGTCCATTTTATCACTTATCAGCAACCTGTGCGGCTCAATGCCTTTCATGCTAATATATATTATCACGAGGTGCAGGTTCCTACTTACCCACTATTTGATTTTCCGCCCTACGAGTCTGCACTGAGCAGCACAATGGTAGACGTCATACTGAACCAGCAGCTGGATCTGCTGCATGTACACTATGCCATTCCGCATGCATCTACTGCCTATCTGGCCAAACAGATTGTAAGCAAGCAGGGCCGCATTGTACCATTTATCACTACGCTACATGGTACTGATATCACCCTGGTAGGTAAGGATAAGACCTATGCACCTGTAGTAACTTTCTCTATTAACGAGTCTGACGCTATTACAGCTGTATCCAACAATCTCAGAGAAGAGACCTACAAGTCATTCCAGATTGAGAAAGATATTGAAGTCATTTACAACTTTGTGGATACCGAGCGCTTCAAGCGTCGCGCAGCAGAACTGATGCATTTTAGAAATGCGATTGCTCCTAATGGCGAAAAGATCCTCCTGCACGTATCCAACTTCCGTAAAGTTAAGCGGGTACCTGATGTAGTGAAGGTCTTCCAGCAGGTGCGGGCCAAAATGCCTGCTAAGCTGCTACTTGTTGGCGATGGCCCTGACCGGCCGGCTATAGAATCGATGTGCCGCGATATGCATCTCTGCGGAGACGTACGTTTTGTGGGTAAGCAGGAACAACTGGAAGATGTAATGTCTATCGCTGACCTGTTTTTGCTACCATCCGACTATGAAAGCTTCGGCCTGGCCGCTCTGGAAGCTATGGCTGCAGAAGTACCTGTGATTTCGTCAAATGCCGGTGGCCTTCCTGAAGTGAATATTCATGGTAAAACAGGTTTCCTGAGCCCCGTAGGAGATGTTAACAGCATGGCAACTCACGCCATCCAATTGCTGGAAGATGAACAACTCCTGGCTGCAATGCGGAAAGGTGCGCTCGAACAGGCACAACGTTTCCATATCGACAATATCATCCCGCAGTATGAGGCATTGTATGAAGAAGTGATGAATAAAGCGTTGACCTCTATAGATAAATAAGCTGATTAGTGCTTAACATATTATACCCGTCTGGTCATGAAAACCAGGCGGGTTTCTTTTTGTCCTCCTGCTATTCGCTGATATACGAATACCTTCACCGGAAAGCAAGCTGGCCGGATACGAAAAAGCCCCCGGGAAATAAACCATTCCCGGGGGCTTTTACCATTATCGTGACACTATTATTTCTTTCTGATCCAGAACTCAGGGTTCTGCTTTTGTATACCCCGGTAGATCTGCAACTCCACTTCTCCCAGATTCTCCAATTCGTTAGTACCGGCAGTACCAATTACCTGGCCTGTACTTACCCTATCTCCTGTTCTTACGTTCACACTCTTTAATCGTGCATAGTTTGTGAAGTATTGACCATGCCGGATGATTACCAATGAACCGCCACCAGGAATCACTGCCACAGTTCTAACCTCACCCTGGAATATTGCTTTTACGGCAGCGCCTTTGCTGGTACCGATGATCACCCCGTCATTCTCTACTGTAATCCTTTCCATTACCGCGTGCTGCTGGCGACCAAAGTGACCAATTATGTGACCGGAACTTACCGGCCATGGTAGTTTGCCACGATTACTTTCAAAGCTTTCTGATAATGCAAGCGCTTCAGGTGTAGCCTCCAGGACGTTCTCTGTACGTACTGGCTTCTCAGGCTCTGGTGCAGGCGCTGCAGGCTTAGGAGCAGGTTCTGCTGCTTTAGGCTCTGGTTTAGGGTCAGGCTTGTTGTCTGGTTTATTAGCAGCAACCGCATTGTTGTTAGCATTGTTAGCTGCATTTTTTGCTGCGTTGGCAGCGGCAGCATTAGCTGCGGCAAGGGCGGCGGCTTTACGGGCAGCTTCCTCTTTCCTGCGCTTCTCTTCTGCAGCTGCTTTACGCTTAGCGGCAGCTTCTTCTTCGGCCTGCCTGCGTGCAATCTCTATCTCACGACGGATTACCGCCTGAATAGCAGATTGTACTTTCTGCGCATCTTTCTTATTCTTATTAATATCTGCAACCAGTTCCTTCTCACGTCCTTTCAGATTAGTGAGCACCTTATCCTTTTCCTTTTTATCAACCTCAAGAATGGTTCGTTGCTCCTGCTCTGTTTTCAGTGTACCAGAGCGCTTCTCCTTCTGATCCTGCAGATTTTCAATTTTCTTGCTTAACAACACTCTTGTTTCGAGGATATTATCAGCCTGCCTGCGACGATAGTCACGGTATTGTTTCAGATACTGATACCTTTTGATCGCATCATTAAATGTTTCTGCAGAAAAGATAAAGTTCAGCATGTCATAAGTACTACGATTTTTATACGCATATACGACTAGCTGTGCATATTGTGACTTCAGCGTATCCAGGTCTTTCTCAAGGGTTTTAATATCCCTGTAAGCAGAGTTAATATCGCCGTTGATAAAGTTTATTTCTTCGTTGATGTTATTGATAAGGCGGGTACGCAGATTAATCTTCTCACGCAATGCCCTTAATTGACTCAGGCTCTCACGTGTTGATCTCTTCGTATTCTTCAGCGCCTCATTTGCCTCATCTATCTCACGCTGCAACTCTTTCTTTCTATGCTCCAGTTCGTCCCGCGATAATTGGGGAGCCTGTGCATACAGCAAGGCCGGTAATAAACCTAAGATCAATACAAACGGGAAAAACTTCTTCAGATTCAGCATGATGGTTTTAAAGATAGCTGCAAAATAGCAATTTACAAATTTCGGGTGCATTACAATCTATTCCTATTCCCTTGAATAACTAGAGGGAATACTGAATGGAAGGCTTATCGGCTGGTCGAAATCTATTTTGTTAAATTCCATGTTGATCTTAGTATATTTCTTGTCTTCAACATAGACCTGCCGGCGGGTGGCAAATTTACCTTTATCCATTGATTTATATTCGCCGTATGTCAGTTCTACTGAACGGTTACGTGTACTGTCTTTATCTATAACCTTGCTCTGTTGCAATATATAGTCGTCAGCCAACACATTAAACAGACTGGTGAATACTGTGCTATCACAAGCGAAAGACACAACTGCCGGCGTCTTTACTACCTGGTATACGGAGTCCGTAAGATAAACTGGATTGCCAATGATCAGGTCCTGCAGTGTTCTGAAATCAAAGGGAATATGCAGGATATCCTTTGCATCCTTCATACCACGCAGATAGGCAATTTTATGAAACTTATCTATTGCTTTCAGACTGTCTGGTGTAATAACTGCTCTTGCTACTTCCCCTATAATCGGTGCAGATGCCGAGATCCATATAATACTATCCTTCTGCATGCGCAGGTTAACACTGATGCCCGACATCTGTTTAGCCTCTGTCTCGAAGTCAACCTTTAGCTTGGCGGAAAAAGTATTAAAACTGATATAGTTACTGCGCAGTTTTGCGAGCATTTCTGTGTTGAAAGTATTGGCAGCTGCTATAGATGCACTATCTGCCGTATTTGCCTGATGGCTGGTATCCGCAACGGGAAAAGAGGTCCTTGCTATCTGACGGCTATGCCTGCATGAAAAGAGTCCCGTGCTAATAATACCTGATACTATCAGTGCTAATGTTTGCTTCATCATGATCTTTAATTCAATACATTCCCCTGTTCACGGGAAAGTTCGCTATTCTCTTTCGGTTGCAAGTATATACCGTTTTTCTGCAATTTTACGGGCTAACGCAACCGAATTGGCTCCCTTTTGTTTGGCCAGCTGCCAATACTCCAGGGCCTTGTCCACCTGATGGAGGTTAAACAGGATATCACCGTAATGCTCAAGCATATTAGGATTCTCACGTGCTTCCTCATACTGCATCGCCTTTTCCATCCACTCCCTGGCCTGTTCATATCGGGCCATCCGGAACAATATCCAGGCGTATGTATCCATAAAGTTGGTACTCTCAGGCTCCAGTTCCAATGAACGCTTGGACATACTCTCCGCCTTGCTCAGCTGCTCTCCCCGAAGAGAAAGATAATAACTGAAGTTATTGAGTACCATTGCGTCATTGGGCTTCAGGGCCAGCGCCCTGTCATAACTGCTGTCAGACATCAGATGCTGACCAGTAGCATGATAAGCGTCTCCTAACAATGAAAACACATCTGCTCGCGTGTTTTTGTCATTATTACTGCCGGTCTGCACTGCTATATTCAAAGCCTCTATGGATGCGGGATAATTCTGTAGCAAAAAGTTGGCCACCCCTCTGAAATAATGGCCCATAAATTCCTTTGGAAAGCGTTCAGCTACCACTTCACTCACTTTCAACAGGTTATCAGGCTCTTCTTTTTTAGAGTAGATCCACATTAGCTGGTACCAAACGGTGAAACGTGTAGAATCCAGCGTCACTGCCTTATTATAATCCATCAAGGCACTATCGAGCATACCCGCCTGCGAGTACATATCCGCTTGCAGCGCATAAGCCTTTGCCTCTTCGGGATGTGCCTCTATCACCAGGCGTGCAAGTTGTAACCCTTCCATCAGCTTGCTGGTATCCAGCTTCTGCATTTGAAGGTAAGGGTATACATACGCCACTTTCTCGTCTATATTGTAATCCGGATTGGAAAAAGCGCGGATCAGGTAGTTCCAGTATGCATCATACCGGCCTTCCTTCTTGGCGTAACCGGATAATGCAATAAGTGCACGTGGATTGACAGAGTCACGTTCCAGCACCTCATTATATATCGCGGTAGCTTCTTCCATACGGTCATTTGAATTGTAGATATCTCCCAAGATCAGGTAATACCTTACATCCTCGGGATTCTGATTGATCAGCTTCTGCACTTCTGCTGCGGCATCTTCTACCCTGTTCAATTTCAGGTATAACCGCTGCTTCTGAAACGCCAGCTCTTCAACCAGCCCGGCTCTTGACTCAAGCGTATCAAATACCACAAGCGCTTCGTCAGGCTTATCTGCTTTTGCCAGGAACATCCCTTTGTTATAGAGATACTCTTCGCTGGCAGGATATCTTGCTGAAAGGTGGCTATATACTGCTGCTGCACTGTCAAACTGGGCATTGACACCAAAAGCATCTGCTAATGTAATCTGAAACCACTTATTGGTAGTATCCATAGCTGCGGCTCTTCTGGCAAAGCCCAATGCATACTGCGGATTGCGCACCTCAATGAAAAGACGAGCCAGTTCGTAGTAAGCAGTAGGATTATTCCTTTTAAGACGCAGATAGTCAGAGAATTGAGTAATAGCGGTACGGTAGTCTCCCAGCAATTTGGAACGCTGAGCAGAGAAGAACAGGCTGTCAGCCCGCTGTTGTAGCAGAGATGAATCCCTGACTACATGCGTATTCCGGGAAGAAGGCTGACGGGAAGTGACGGCCTTGCCTGTGCGGCAGGCCATACCCAACACACAACAAAAACCTGCCAGTAACAAGGACAACCGGCTTACGCGCCTGCTGAAAGCCGGCAGACTATTAATTACGGGCAAGGTTTTATCGTTATTGTGGGTTCTGAACATTTATTAAGATTTACCGGTGTGGCCGAAACCGCCGGCGCCACGTTCAGTATCTGTCAGCAACTCTACTGCTTCCAGCTGTGCCTGAACGAAGGGCGCAATGACCATTTGAGCAATACGCTCTCCGGGTGCAATTGCCTGCGGCTCATTAGACAGGTTGATCATAATGACTTTGATCTCCCCTCTGTAGTCTGCATCAATTGTGCCGGGTGTATTCAGCAGTGTAAGCCCCTGCTTTATAGCGAGACCACTACGCGGTCTGAGCTGTGCTTCATATCCTGTTGGCAGTTCTATGAACAGGCCGGTAGGGATAAGTATTCTTTCCAGCGGTTGAAGTGTAATTGCTGTCTCAAGGCTGGCCCGGAGGTCCATACCTGCCGCTTCTGCTGTGGCATAGGCCGGCAGCGGATTGGCGGATTTATTGATGATTTTAACTGTAATAGCTGCCATTAATGCAAAGGTATTTTAAATAGTCCATAGTCAGCCGACTATAGACAAGTAGTTGATTTACTATTTCTTATGCTTTCTCCAATAATACAGTAGCATAAGCCACCACACCTTCCTCACGGCCCACAAAGCCCAACTTTTCAGTAGTTGTAGCCTTGATAGACACTTCTTCTGTTGATATATTGAGTATGCCGGCAATCGTTTCCTGCATTTGTACTACATAAGGCTTGATCTTAGGCGCCTGCAGGCATAAGGTACTATCTATATTTACGACCTGATAGCCTTTCTGGTTGATCAATTCCAATGTACGTTTCAGCAATATCTTGCTGTCAATGTTTTTATAGGTATTGTCCGTATCCGGAAAGTGTACCCCAATATCACCCAGACTGGCCGCTCCCAGCATCGCATCGCAGATAGCATGTAACAACACGTCTGCGTCGCTATGCCCTAATGCACCCTTATGGTGCGGTACCAAAACGCCACCCAGCCAGAAATCCCTTCCTTCTGTTAACTGGTGAAAATCTACTCCAAGCCCGATACGCAATTTAGTCATGACAGATGTATAAACTTTGAAATATAAGCCTTTAAAGGCTAAAATTACCCGCAAATTAAAAATCCTCCGGCGATTTCCGGAGGATTCTTATATTTTTAAAAAACATTAACTATTTAGAGCACAGCTATTACCAGGTATTGCTGTTATCCTCGTTCTGATGATCCAGGTCAAACACCAGTGAGAAACGAAGTGTATTTGACAACGGGTTACGCTGGATGCCATTACCTGATGGTACGAGATAAGAGAAGTTGAGACCAAACATATTATATTTCACACCCAGACCGGCTGTTACATACTTACGGTTACCCTTGTTCTTGTTTTCGTAGAAGTAACCGGCACGTACAAAGAACTGGTCGCGGAATGCATATTCACCGCCTGCAGATACTGTAAACTCCTGTAACTCCTCACTGAAACCACCTGGTGCATCACCAAAGGAAGAGAACATACCTGATATGGTAGACTTTTGACGGTATAGTCCAAGACTGTCAGGCGTAGGCACCATCAGTTTATTCAGGTCTAATGTCAGCATCAGCTTATTGGTCTCATCGAGGCCAAAAGTATAAGCAGTACCCAATCCGAAGTTAGTTGGCAGGAAGTCTCTGTTAGTGGCAGATTCTGTATAAGATATCTTAGTACCGATATTAGTCAGTGCCAGACCCACGTTCCAGGTATTGACAGCGTTGTCTGACTTCTCATAATCTTTTGTATAGAACAATGACAGGTCTGTAGCAAAGGCAGTACCCGGCTTGATCACACGGCCGTTAATATCGCCGCTGGCCAGGTTAGAGTAGATATAACGTCCGGCAAGTGCTACGGAGAGATTGTCAGATAATTTGCGGGAATAACCTGCATCAAACGCAAACTCACGCGGACGATAGTCATACGTAGGCATACCTGTGATGTCAGTAAAGTTGATAGTACCTAAAGAGAAATAACGCAATGACGCAGATACTGTCTGAAACTCGTCCAGTTGATAGTATCCTCCCAGCGTAGCCAGGAACACGTCGTTTACCAGTTCTTTTAACCAGGGGGTATAGGTAACAGATATATTAGAACGGGATTTAGCAAACGATACCTTCGACAGATTCCAGAAGATGGAATTTGCATCCGGTGAAGTGGCAACACCAGCATCGCCCATGGCGCCGGCTCTTGCGTCCGGAGAAATGCGCAGAAAAGGAACAGCTGTATTAATAGTATTGGTCCTGCCATCGAGTTGACCAGTACCAATTTGGGCGCTGACAGACAGAGAAAATAGGATGCAACAAATAAGGCTTACAGTTACCTTTCTGATCATGCAATTATACATGCAATAGTGTTTAGAACGAGTTGTAAAAATAGTTCGAAAATCAATATGTTCAATAACAGGGGCCTGGTAAGGGACGTGCGAATTTAGTTTTTGCATTTGATGCATAGGTTAAAATACAGTGACTTTCCCGCCTAAAATCGTTTTTTTACCATTCGCTGTTACCAAAATATTATATATATACATTCCAGGCGGCACACGGGAGCCGGAATCGTTGGTTCCATCCCAAGGTGCTCCTACATAACGGCTACCACCGCTATTTATTGTATGACGTATAGTTTTTATTTGTTGGCCGGTTACCGTATATATCTGCACCATTACCTCCAGCGCCTGATCCTGTTGATTGTGCTCAAAAGTAAACTGGGTCTGGTGATGAAACGGATTCGGAAAGCAACCTGCCTTTCCTATAGTCATACCGGATGACTTAATTACCCTGAACTGCAAAGTGGCTGTACCAGCGTTGTTATGCGTATCCCAGGCTTTGATGGTCATCGTATGTGAACCCTCTGCCAGTGCATACAACGGAAACCGCACCTTACCTTCCTGATAGCTATCAGTCACCGCTTCAAAGAAATTATTGAGTATATAATACTGCTCTTTATCATTATCCAGCGTAGCAATAAGATCATGCCCAATGCCATAGCCGGAAGTATTAATACCCTGTTCGTCTTTCAGATGTAACAGTAACACAGGGTTCTCTCCTGTTAATCCACCGTTACGGAAATACTCATTGTCCAGGTACGCTTGTATAACAGGCCCTGATGCATCTTGTTCAACATCATCTGCCGTACCTCCTATCTGCACGCCTGAATATACACCTCCTGCGGCAATAATACTATTCGCAGCATAGAAACTGAGTACTCCTGCTCCCGTCTGATAATCAATATCAGCAGGAACTACAAACGTACAGGTGAACTGTCCGTCCTGAATGGTCTGCTGGCCACGATACAACATATGCTGCTGCTGGTAATAAGCTGCTTTAGTACTACCGGCATCATTACCCATTGTATACTGCAATGCGGGTTTATCATACACTGTTGTATATAACGTTCCCTTGTAATTGTCCTGGCGTACACCCTGCGCGTCTTCCAGATGGCCTTTAACAGTATACCGGCCCATCGCTTTCAATGTATCCGGTACGTCTCCTGCTGCTTTGCCATTAATAGAATCAGTTACTACATGATACTGCGGGAAAGCCAACGTCAGTGCCGGATCTCCCAGTAACTGGAACTTACGGTTGTTGGGAATGTCAATATACGTGGCATAAGTCAGGTTTTTTGCCTGCATGGCAGCCTGACCCAATGTTGGCATCCGTCCATCTGCAGCCGGGGTTAGCAGCTTTTGCAGGTAGTTGGCATTCATTACCTTGTTGGAGGCCGAGAAAACTGCTCTTGTAGTAGTCATCAGTGCTATACCTCCACCTTGTTCCTGTAATAGTAGCTGCTCTCCTAAAGAAACGTAAGCCGGGTTATCAAAAGGTGCAAAATCGCAAGTTGCAGTGATAAACAACGGCAGTTTACCAGTATTTTTCCAGGTAGCCAAAGAACTTTGTTCCATAATGACCTCTTCGGCCAGCCGGGAATAGCTACCATGGCCGGTATAATTCCATATTAACGTACCTTCAAAAATATCTTCTGCAATAGCTTTATTTACCGCCGGATAACGACTTCCTCCTGCATCAGCTACTTTCGGATAGGCATCCAGGTATATCTTTTTAATATTTCCCGCAGGCCATTGCCCACCCACAATCTCGCTCATATGCTCCGCATCCTGCAGGTGGAGGTTGTCATCGCCATCATCTGCCACAATTGTAATATGCTGCTGCCAGCGACCATAATTAGCAGGCACATTGTAACCTATGATTTTCTTCACCACGGCCTCGGCCTGTGAAAGCGTCTGCACAGGCAATCTGCCTATAGCTATATCCAGCTGATTTATCCTGCTGTTGTCATTAATATCATCTGCATCATCCAGGAAACCAAAAAAGTCGTCGGAAGGATAGGCGTTTACCGGATCATTTGAGATAGCGCTTTGCCATGTGGGCACCAGGTTTGTATTGCCGGCTATCCTGTTTTTATAATCGTAAGAGGCATCTCCGAACAGCAACAGGTATTGCAGGCCTCCGCGGTCATAACACATCTTCACAAAATCTCTTATAGCCGTCGGATCCGGGGTGCCTGATCCAAATTCGTTATAGATTTCATTTACTGTGACCACCTTTACATTCAGCTTGTCCTGCATACTATGCCAGGCAGCCAGTTTATCAGCAGCTGACTGCAAACCCGGTATTGTAACAATCAACATATCTGCACCACTGAGACCATGCAGGTCCTGGTTGGCGACCTTCCCTGCGGGCACCGGTTGCAAATACCCCTGACCGTTCAGAGCGGCATACTCATGCAGTGTGCCACAGTCCCGCGAAAAGGTTACTGTATTCCCTGTAAGCCGCGTTTGTACCTTCACCGGCTGCAAAGGGTCAGTTATATCCATTATTGTCGTCTGACTGTCGGCATTCTCTATCCGGTACTGTGCCGTTTGTCCTGGCAATACCGTTGCCATATCCCGGAAGAACAATGGTTGTCCCGAGGGCAGTTGCAGCCGACAACGGGCCTGCAACGTCAGATAATCCAGCCATCCCTGCGCACCTCCTCCACCAGGGGTAAAAGTGAGGGTTACAGGAAGCGTAGTACCTGAGGGCGCGGTATTGTAGTAACCGACACCTATAGCAGCAAATGCTTCAAAAATATTACCACTCACAGGAGATAACCCAATGCTGCCGATCATACCGGAACCTGCCTGGATCGAAAACCGGCTGGTACCGTTACTCCTGGCCGCCACCCTGACACCTACTTTTACTGACTGAGGTAGGAGTGGCAACGTGAAATTAATAGTATGCTGGGGCCGGGCACTGTTAAAAACTGTACCCCACCACTGTTTCCCGCTATTCAGGAAATTGAGACTATCATTCTCATAAAAAGTACGATAATCAAAACTATTCACCAGCAGCGATGCTGCCGGCGTAGTCGGATCTGTTATAGCCCGCTTACCTGTCCCATTATCAGTGGTCAGGAAATACCAGGCCGTATCGGCATAAAGATTTGCAGTATGTGTAAAGTTGCCACCCTGATATTGCCAGGAATGTGGCCCGGGAGCGTAAAACAAAAGGTAGTCGCCTTCTTCAATCAGGGCCACCTCCGGTAGATCATCATGTCTGCTGGCTGCATTAGCTTCCGGCAGCATACGGCCACCGGCCCCGTAGAGTCTAACGTTGGCAGGCGCTCCGCTGACACCAGCTGCGGCCAGCAGGGCTTTATCTATTTTGTAGATGCCTTCCCGGGTAACGGCGAGCTTAAACCAGCTTCCTTTGGAAAGCACGGAATGTGCGGCGTAAGGACCTCCTCTCCCGTTCGCCCCGATCGCCGGCAGGCAGTAGGCAAACAATACACAGAAGAAGACTGTCAGCTTCATAGTGGTTATTTGCGCAAACATAATAATATTTAAGTATATTTATAACGCTAAATCAGACATCAGATCGGTTGTCACGGAATGTCTTTGCGGAATGGCTGCATTGTATTTCAGCTTTTTATAACATATGAGAGCAAGGTAACGGGACATTTTATGACAAGGGAAGGTGGGTAATATAATAATCTACTGCCTGCCGGCGTTCTATGAATGGTTAAAGCTGCCTGTAGCGGGAGAGAGAAAAGTTAGGACCTCGAAGAAGAAAACCGGAATGAGAAATTTGTATATTTACGTCAGCATCCTACAATTGAATTTGCCTTTTTTAGCTGAAAAGATCACTTTTAGTGTGGACGAACAAGCGACGAACTAGCGACGGCCAAGCGACGAACAAATAATTATCCCGGGGGATTAAAAGAAAGTGCCTAAATGATATGTATGTAGTAACCATGTATCTATGAGTCATAAACCAACGCCAGCTACTACCAGACAGCCTCCAGATAGCCATTGGCAGGGATTACAGTTAAGATTAACTTAATACGTAGTCCAGTTCGCCACCGGAATCTCAAAAGACTGATTGTCAATTATTTAAACTTAATAAAAGGGTGAACGCTTACAGATTAATTATTTTTACTATAAAATAAATTATCCTACATTTGCGTTTACCATAAACATCAAATAAAAAAGCTGAATCGCATGCATAGATTAACCTCTGTCTCAATGCTCTTAGGCGCCAGTATAATCCTGTCACTGTCCGCTTGTTCAGTTGGCAAGAAAAAGGAGAAATCCACAGCTACTGGCTGGAATTATAACGATCCTAAGATGGGTGGTTTCAGTGTGGCCAAAAATAAGGACCAGCAGACTGGTCCGGGTCTTGTTTTCGTGCAGGGCGGTACTTTCGCCATGGGAGCGACTGAACAGGACGTAATGGCTGACTGGAATAACATTCCAAGACGTATTACTGTATCTTCCTTCTACATTGATGAAACGGAAGTTGCGAACGTACACTACCGCGAGTACCTTTTCTGGTTACGCCGTATGTATGACGAATCTTTCCCAGACGTATACCGCAGAGCTTTGCCAGATACCCTGGTATGGCGTAGCGAATTGGCTTACAACGAGCCGCTAGTAGAATACTACTTCCGTCACCCTGCCTATAACGATTATCCGGTAGTAGGTGTGAACTGGAAACAGGCCGTTGATTATTGTAAATGGCGTTCCAACCGTGTGAACGAAAAACTGCTGATAGACAAAGGCCTGTTGTCACAGAATGATGTAAAGAATCAGTCTGATGATAACACCTTCGATACCAAATCATACACAGCTGGTCTGTACGAAGGTATCCCTGGTAAAATGTCTAAATCTACCAAAGAACAGTTCAGAAACTCAGACGGTTCTCCTCGTACTGCTCAGTTTGAAGATGGTGTAATGTTACCAAACTATCGCCTTCCGACAGAAGCTGAGTGGGAATACGCAGCACTCGGTTACATCGGTCAGAACCCTGGCCCTTCTAAGAAAGAAGGTAAACGTGGTGAAGAGTTGATCATGAATAAACAGGTGTATTCCTGGGGTACCAACAACAGCGGTTTGAGAGATATCCGCCGTGGTGCATGGCAAGGTCAGTTCCTGGCGAACTTCAAACGTGGTTCCGGTGATAACATGGGTATGGCAGGTGGTCTGAATGACCGTGCATCCATCCCTGGTCCGGTAATCGCCTTCTTCCCTAATACTTTCGGTATTTATAATATGTCAGGTAACGTGAGCGAGTGGGTACTGGACGTTTACCGTCCTCTGAATCCGATCGACGGTGATGACTTCAACTACTTCCGTGGTAACAAGTTCCAGACTACTTATATGAACGGCGAAGGCGAACCTGAAAAGGACAGCCTGGGTCACCTGAAAATGCGTGATGTAACCGACGAAGAAAGTGCTAACCGCCTGAACTACCAGAAAGGTGATGTGATCAACTACCTTGATGGTGACACCCTTTCTAACGTAGAATACGGTTACGGTATCACTTCCCTGATCAATGATAAATCTCACGTTGTTAAAGGTGGTAGCTGGAATGACCGTGCATATTGGCTGTCTCCTGGCGCTCGTCGCTACATGCAGGAAGATATGGCAACCAATACTGTAGGTTTCCGTTGTGCAATGGACCGTGTGGGTAGCCCAGAAGGTAATAAGTTCAAAACTGGTCAGCTGTTCAAAAAACAACGCCAGAAAAGATAGTGCTGACAACAGCATGTAAGAAAAAGCCCTCCTGATACAGGAGGGCTTTTTTATTCGGATCATGTGTCGCAAGTAAACTACTGCTACTTCCAGATCTCCAGGATCTCTTCAGTATGATTTTTTGTGTCGGGTTTCACGATAATCTTATCGATCACACCATTCTCATTGATCAGGAAAGTAGTACGATGTGTGCCATCAAAAATTCTTCCCATAAACTTCTTCTCTCCCCATACCCCATACAGTGTATGTATGGTGCGGTCCTCATCTGCTAATAAAGGAAAAGGCAGGTCATACTTCTCTGTAAATTTCTGGTGACGCTCTTCGCTATCTGTACTTACTCCCACTACAGCAAATCCCTTTTTTAACAATGCCTGATAATTGTCTCTCAGGTTACATGCCTGGGCGGTACATCCCGGCGTCATATCTTTCGGATAGAAGTATAAGATGACCTTTTTACCTTTCAAATCTTTAAGAGACACCTGTTTTCCTTCCTGGTCAGTGCCCTTAAATATGGGCGCTTTATCCCCTTCTTTCAAATGTGTCATTGTATGTATTACGCTACCTTGTAAAAGTGATTGTTTGTTCTTTTGTATTGCCGGCCAGATCTGTCACCAATAAACGCAGACTATGTTTGCCTGATTTACAGTGCTCATCGAAAGTATAGGTAATGACACCGCCCTTCCGGGAAAACATCAGCCATTTACCATCAAGTTCAGCTCTGTACGCTTTAATGCCTGAATTGTCACTGATGGCAAAAGACAGCCTTGCAGCTTTCGACAGGTTAGCCCCACTCTTTATACCTCCCAGCAGCGCTATCTTCGGCGCAATTGTATCTATTTCAAGGTGGAAGTTGCCCAACTCCCTGAATTGTCCTGTATACCAGCCCTTATCCAGCGTAGCCGGTACGATAGTCTCGCCCAGGCCTTCTCGGATCATGACCACTTTATGCTGCTGTGCTGCCGGAATGGTTTTTCCCGGCTTTATCCGCAGCGTAAAGTAGTTGTGAACAGGTACGAGTGCTGTATGCAATCTGAATATTGAGGATACAGACTTTGATTGCTCCCCTGTAGGAGTTTCTCCGTAGTTAAAGCAGATCCTGTCATACAGCGCCTGTTCATCCAGAGAGAACTCTATCTGGTTATTTTCAAAGATGTTCCTTGATTCGGCAAACATTGTATTGGCACAATTAGTCGGCGCGATAGCATCTCCGCTTTGCTGCAAAGAGAATTTTACGGTCGAAGAATTACCATAGGCATCCTTTACCAGCAGCTTCACAGGATGCGGCGTACCATCAGAAAGATCAATTGTACCATCTCCCTGCACGTCCTTATAGATATCCAGTTTATTGCCTGGTATAGAGAACAATAGCTGTAACCAGGGTCCGCCGCCCTTCCTTACTTTATAGTCTGTATGTGCATTGATATACCTTGACTCGTCAAAACCGATGTTATCAATCTGAAAGCCGCTGTTAGGCACATCCCTGTCAAACATCAGTACTTCATAAATACCATAGCTGTTAGGCGCATTGCTCATGCGGTCTATGGCGTTTATACCGATACCTGCAACAGCAGACCTTACCTTGATCAACGGCGTAGCAGGTACATATTCACCGTTTACCTTCTTCAATGAAACTATCAGAGGCGTCTGGTCATATATACTCCTGTCCATATCGTACAAAGCGATCCTGGACACTTCCGGCGCTTTGGTGTCAGGAATTTCAAACCCAAACAGCAATGGATTCAAGGGCTTTTCGGTATGTGTATCTCTTATTTCAAAGTGAACGTGTGGTCCTGCAGAGCCTCCGGTATTACCACTCCAGGCGATAAAGTCTCCTTTTTTCACAGGAAACTTATCCGGTGGCAGCTTCAAATCTGTTGCCCAGCTTTCTGCGGAATACTGCTGCTGCTTAACATACTGCTCTAATGCAGGGAAGAAACGATTCAGGTGACCGTAAGTCGTGGTATACCCATTCGGGTGGGTGATGTACACAATATTGCCATACCCGGTATGAGATACACCTATTCTGCTGACATACCCGTCTGCCGCTGCATGTACAGGCAGATTTTCCTGTTGCTGGGTCTTAATATCGATACCCGCGTGAAAGTGATTGGGACGAAGCTCTCCGTAATTACCTGCCAGTTGGATAGGCACGTTCAATGGATTGCGGAAATACCCCTGTGGATAGTTTTTCTCCGGCAATTGAGCGTGTAACAGCTGAGGTACCAAGATGCATAACCCGAATATTCGTTTTATCATGACGCAAAAATAAGGCGATTTAAATATCACAAGGAGATAAAATAATGTTGAAATGTGTGCTATCCCAGAACTACTTGCACTCTATATATGCAGTAAAATGCCCCGAATGCAAGCATTTGTGTCCTAACAGAACCACCCGATTATGAAAGGAAGCGTTAGTCAGGTGCTTATACACATTACCAGCTGTGTGATCTTTCCGGCACTCCCAATTGTATTCTCTCCGGGTGCTAACGCTACCACCCACGGCTATGACCTGACACATACCATTTACATTTCTGCATAGGTAAGCTTGACTACTTGTTATAAAAGCAAAAGGACCAGTCAAGTAACTGGTCCTTTTTACAATTATTAAGTTGGTATGTCAGGGTGATATTACTCAGCCTCTGCTTCTACCTTGTGTTTCTTCGGGAAGTTAAACAGTGCACTGGTAATAATAGGCACCAGGAAGATAGATACAGTAATGATGGAGGTAGCCCAGTCAGCTTCGTGACTTCCCAGGAACTTAGCTGCAGCAGTCTCCGGATAGAAGTGCTCGTATACAGCTAACATCAGTTTAAGACCTAATACACCAATTACCAGGAATGCTGCAACTTCCAGGAAAGGGTATTTCTCCATCAGCTTCACGAAGCCCTGCGCTACGAAACGCATTGCCAGTATACCGATAAATACGCCGGTCCAGATTAATACGATATTATCACTGAAAGCAACTGCTGCAAATACGTTATCGATAGAGAATGCAAGGTCCATAATCTCTACTAAAACCACAGTGGCCCAGAACTGACCCATCCATCCAATAGTAGATTTATATAACCAGTTCTTGCTTTTATCGATCTCTTCAGCTTCATCTTCCACAACAGTGGATTTTTCTGCTTTTGATTTTGCCGCTTTCTTTCGGAAATAGTCAAAGGTAAGATACAGCAAGTATAGGCCGCCGATTGGCTTCAACCACCATACTTTAATGAGGAGGGAAGCAAATAGCAGACAGATACCACGGAAAACGTAGGCTCCGATAATACCATACTTCAGGGCCCGGTCACGTTGCTCCTTTGGCAGATCCATTACCATTGTAGCCAATACAGCCGCATTATCCACCGACAAGAGGCTTTCAATAATAATCAGGTTCCCAACGATCAGCAACGCGGGTATCGGGTTGTCTAGGATCTGCTGGAACATTTCAGCGATTTGCATAGTTGTTTTTTATTTTCTTGTTTTTTGTTGATAGACTAGTTGTTTACGAGTTGCACAACTACCAGCCGTCCACCTTCTTCCTGAGACAGTAGTAGTTGTTTATTGTCCGTCAGCTCCACCATAGAATTGACAGGGATGTCTTTTCCTTCTGTGACGTCCTTCAAGGATGTAAGCGTTTGATTGACAAGTTGCCACTTATTATTATGAAATACAAAATATCCCACTGGTTTTTTCTGCTGATCTGTTAGTCTTTCATTTGGATAGATATTTCTATTCACATGCCATGGATATAAATACTGATTATGGTAAACCATTAATCGGTGATTTTCTGGCGTAAAGCTACCCGGTTTTCTTGACCAATACAAATTGAGTACAGGTAATTGCCCACGGTAAGGTGTATTACAATGTGGACAGCAGGGGCTGGTAGTATTGTCAAAGACAAACCATTTCTGATCACAGTTTTTGTTCTGACATGGCTGTAGCAGGTCAACTGTTTTAATCAGCGCCTGCTCCCATTCATCTGCGGTAGGGCGCATTGAAGGGTTGTGCAGTCCGTCTATAAATGCTTTATCAAACAGCTCTTTCAGGTAAGGGCCGCATATCGTATATGGTACTTTGCTTACGTCCGCCCATGGCAGATGGGTTGGTTTTACCTGGTTAAGACGCGGTCTGTTGGAAGTATCAGTAGGGTGTTCAATGAACAGCGCCTTCGCTCCCATTGATAATTCTTCGTCTTTCTGTGCATCTGTATCGTGAATCTTACCTCCTCGCAAAGGATGCCTGTATAGCAGGTACATGTAGATCATTACAGCAAGCGCATGCCTGTCTGTAGCAATACTAGGTAGTTTACGGGCAGGATCTTCTTTCGGAAGGTGTTTGGTTGCCATTACTTCAGGAGCAATGAAATCAGGGGTGCCGATCACATCTGGCGGGAACTTACCCGGTACGACCAGTCCATCAATATCAATAATTGTAGCACTGCCGGTACGGGGATCAATCAGAACGTTCTTGTAGGAAAGGTCAGAGTGAGCCAGTCCGGCTGCATGCATACGCCTTACAGCGCGGGCAATCTTGATATTGATAAGGAAGAATTTAAACCAATCGCCCAGCTCACTTGGGTCCAGGTGCAGTTTGAACTGACGGCTTCTGAACTGGGGCGAGGCAAACCAGCGACCTTCCTTTTCCTTTCCCGCAATAGATACCATCTGGGCAGCACCCGGGTTATAGCCGGTAGTAAAGAAGAACTTCTGCTGATATACCGGCACGATGATACCGGTTTTACCATCACGTTCTACTATATTATTCGGCCAGCAGAACAGATCTTTCCAGTACTCCCCACCAGGCTGATTAAATATCCTATCCCGGAAGGTGTTGACGATATTGTTAAGGCGTTCTTTGGAGTTGAAATCCTGCTTATCCCGGAAGAATGCTACTACGTAGGACTTATCCGGAGAAAAATATACATCTTTCATTCCTCCCTGCATCGGGTCACCATTATCAACGTATTGATAGGTCTTCCCGTCCTGTGCTGTTACTGTAATTATGTTGCTCATGTAATCCTTATCAGTATAAAATAGCAATGGTACGATCGTCATGATTTCCCGGAGACCAAAAGTCCAGCCAGCTGAGGAGACATTCTTTTACTTCTTCAGGAGAGCCTGCAAAATTCACTTTGGTACCGTCTTCATTAGCGCCGTTAAGGTCCTGCCACAGCTGGCGCCAGATTTCACTCTTTTGCAGATTGGCATCCGTCTGGAACTTCGGATCAGTGAGACCGTCAGTCATCAGCAATAGTGCCGTAAAATCAGGCACTACTTTGAAACGGATGCGGTTTACGTAAGCGCCGTTTGCGAAGATGTCCGACATGGTAAGAAAGCGGGTTTGTCCGGCAAACTCGCCGCTGTCTGGGGTACCCATGACAAAAGCTTCGCCTGTCGCGTCCTGATAGATGCCTATGCCGCCATCGCCTACCCAGAAGGAACTGATTACATATCCCGCAGGATATTGTTTTACCAGGGCAAAAATAAGGGTGGTAGCATAATCTTTCGGCTCTGCGCCGTTCTCTTGTGCCTCTTGCTTGATCTTCCCTTGTGCTGTAAAGGCTAGTTTACCAAGTTGCTCAATGAACTGCATACTAACCTTTTTCTGGCTGTCTTCACTCGGATCTGTCAGATAGGTGTTAATGGCGTCTTCCAGACCGGCTATTTTATCGCCAGTCAGCAGCTCCTGGAAACTGTTCACGGCAGCTTTGCAGGCAATATCAGCTCCTTTACGGCTGTATTTAGCAGAGCCAGCCCCGTCGGCCACGGCAATGATGCCCCATCCCTTTTCAGTATTAAAGTCGCATCCGAAGCTATCATCCCTGAACTTACCTTCATGTGCATGGCTACGTCCTCTCTTTGAGGCAATCACCAGCTTACGGTTTCCGAAAGGCAGTGTTACAGCTGCACTGTCTGGTTGCCAGTACTTATCCTGTTGATCAGACGGCAGATTCTGCCACAATGATTTCGGGTCCGGATTGATCACAAGATGAATTTTCTTTTCAGAGAAAGGCTTATCTGCCGGATGATCCTTCAGGCGGAACAACAGTGATAGAATGAACTCCCCCTGTTGTTTAGGCGTACCTGCGATCGTATTGGTAGCTTCGTCAAAAGCAATACCCAGTTCCGCAGGGATCTGCCATTCAAAATCCCCCATCTCTGTTAATCCTGATGCAACAGGATCGAAGGTAAAGTTATACGCTTTGTTTACCCTGCCGTTTGGCAACATAATGTGCTTCTGCAGGATATCATCAATCATTGATCTTTCTTTCCAGGATTCCACTATATCAGTTTGAGTTTTTATAATCACCTGCACAGCCTTCAGGATTTGTTCTTCCTGTATAAACTGCTGGAACAATGCCTGCTGGTTATCCCTGACGGCACTTCCTTTTAGTTTCAGCAATGATTCGATAAAAGACTGGTCGTGTTTCGTCATTATCCCTGTGTTCTGTTTATATCCATATGACCATCACCAAAACCATACTTACCTTGCTTTCCGCACCAGGAACAGGTACTTACTTCCTCCTGCCCTACACAATGTACTTTGCCACAGCTACATACACTAAACCCGTACTGGTTGCCGCAACAGGGGCATGTAGGAAAGCCTTCAAGTTCATCTGTACTCACTTTGCTATTAACTACGCCACCATCAGCTGACAGCTCAAAATAGACATTATCTACGGGGAATGCACCGTTCAGCCTGTATCCCATAGACTGCATATCTAAGCCACTGATTGTTACAGGGCGTAGTCCCTTTTTATATTTAATCAGGTAAGGTTTACCAGTATTCTGACACTTTGCCGCAAAGATGGCATAGTTAGTATCTACAAATCCCTGCTTTACAGGAGGCAGCTTATCAAGTTCCACTTTTTCAATTATCCCGTCGTTCAGCTTTGCCAGCTCAATTCCTGAGCCGTTGTTGCTCACACTCACGCTGCTGGATTTGATAGACGCAGTTACCCATCTGAAAAACTCTTTGTATGACTGTGGCGTTGCATTTTTAAATAACAATACCGTTTCTGTCATCTCCTTCAGTACACTCAGATTGTTCTCATCCCCAAAAGAGATGGCAACCAGATTGGACTTGCTTTGCCAATTCTGTTTCCACTCGCGGATAGCAGCAGCGCTATCATCGGTAGGAGAACCGTCAGTAAAGAGGAACACGATTGGTTTCCAGTCCCCTTTCTGAGTAGTAGTAGTCTGGATTATATTTTTGCGCATTTCGTACATCAGATGCCCTAATCCGTTACTGAGTGAGGTACCGGCACCTATGGGGAACTTAGGAGGGTAGAAACTGATGACTTCCTGCAAAGGAACGATTGTTTTGGCCTGACCGGCAAATACAATGATAGATACCCAGGCAGTTTCCAATGCATACGGGTCAGATTTCAACTCTTTGATAATCGTTGCCAGCCCTTCCTCCACAAACTGAATTTGTTCTCCTACCATAGATTCAGAAACATCTATGAGGAAATAAATGGGAAGTCTTCTCATCAGTAGAAATAGTTAAGTACGAGCAAAATGATCAATAATATTATCTGTGTCATGTCTACAGATAACCCTGTACCTACCCGAAATGGTTTAATACCACTAAACAGGCCCAGTATAGGTTTAAAAATGCTTTTAAAGAAGTTAAATGTCTGCTTATACTGACCGGTTAAACGTTCCTCATAAGGCAGCAGCTTTGAGTATAAAAAGAGCCCTACAATCAGGATGTTAATGATCAGATGCAGTAAAAAGTAAAACATGGGTATAGCACTTTTGAGTCATGCATGCTTTGTTAGCATGACGATGGTTATGATGTATAGCAGGGCTTGATCTGCTTCGTTATATAATTACATGTACTTCTGCCGGTGGTGGTGGCAGCTGTATTTCTTCGGTGGTACCGACGCTTTTATTGCCAGTGCCAATTGACGCTGACACCCATTTAAAGAAAGACATCAGCGTTGAGCTGTCTGCAGTATCAAGATGAACCACAGTGTCTGTCAGTTCCTTAAGAAAACTGTCCTGAGCTTCTGCACCCGCAGCACAAGCTACTAGTGCTGCAAGGTTCTTACCCTTGATTTTAGGTACTACCTCACGGAACACTGCCAGATCGGATGGTTTACCGTCTGTCATCAGGAAGAGCAGCGGGCGCCAGTCTCCTTTCTGTGTATCATTTCCTTTAACAACTTCTGTATCAAGTTTAGTGCATAACATTTCCAATGCCGCGCCCATATTGGTAGGACCGGATTCTGGTGTTATAATTTCAGGTAGTTGTAATGTTTCTAAAGCAGTCAGCGGCAGTATCTGTTTCACCTCTCTATCGAAAGTGATAATACTGATCCACACAGACTCCAGGGCAAAAGGATCCTGTCTTAATTTTGATACTAATACCTGCAGTCCGTTTTTCACAGCTTCTATTCGTTCGCCTCTCATGGATCCCGAAGTGTCTAGTAAGAGGTATACAGGAAGTCTTCTCATGCTTTTACAATGTCAAATCGATTATAAAAATATCAGGGGCCAGGATAAGGAATCAGGACCTGAAATATTACTGAATACTACTGTAATTTCAGTGCCTGATTCCTCAACTATATTTTATGTGTTATGCATATTTCGCTAGGTACTGTTCCAGTCCTCCGCTTTGTCCTACACCTACTGCTTCAAACCTCCACTGATTATCACGTTTGTAGATACGGCCAAACTCCACGGATGTTTCGATAGAGAAATCTTCACCAAGCTCATATTTCACCAGCTCAACATTTTTAGCAGCGTCATAGATGCGGATAAAGGAATTGCGGATTTGTCCGAAGTTCTGCTTACGTGCCGCTGCTTCATGGATGGTTACCACGATACAGATCTCTTTAGCAGCAGGGTTGATCGCTGACAGATCTACCTGGATTGTTTCATCATCTCCGTCACCTGCACCGGTTCTATTATCGCCGGAGTGTTTTACAGCACCGTCTGGAGATTCAAGGTTATTATAAAATACAAAATGCTGGTCAGACAGAATTTTTCTGTTCTCGCCTAATATGAATACAGAAGCATCCAGATCGCATTCGCCACCTGTATGTGATTCATTGATGTCCCATCCTAAGCCAATAGTGAATTTTGGTAACTCAAGGTTGGCTCTTTCTCCTTTTTGCAGATTGATTGCCATGATGGTATAATTTTTTGAAGATGATCAAATAAATAATTTGCGTTCGTTCTGTACTCTTCCATGTGGTGATAGTTATTACTGATACAACAGTCAGCCAGATCCTCCAGGAACGTATTTGACTGTTTCATCAGTAACTGCTCATACGCGGCGAATGGCGCGTTCAGTATGTATTTAACCACCCTTGTGTTAAACAGGAAATCAGGTGAAGCGATTACCGATTCAAGACAATGCAGGGAATGTACACTATGGTAGTTCAGCTTATTTTCTATGTTGGGATGTATATCCTGATTATGCAGTTTTGCATAGTAGAGGAAATACGCGTCGTTACTTAGCTCGAACTTATTCAGTAGGTTGCGGATAATCAATTCATGACTACCTGTTATACGGATGTCATCAGTAAATATCAGCGTCTTACCCGCCAGGAAGTCCTTATCAAGATGATATTTATCATTGATGATAAGTGCCTTCCGGCTTTCCATATCCAGCGCCCCATAGTCAATGCTATAGGTTTTGTAGCGGTGAATTTTGGCTGTTTCTGCCGGACTATAGCCTCTCATACACAAATAACGGTTCAGCACTTTTACAAATGCTGTTGTCATGTGAAAAGAAGCGGTAGGGATGCTGGTATAAGGGCTTGGTAATACAACCAGCTGTTCATTCTCTGACAATCTGTTTCCGTACGCGGTAATGAAGCCTTCTGCAAGTGCAGTACCATATGCGTTTGCAACGGCTCCGTCCCCGAATTTAAAGCGGCTGTAAGCGGCAGGATCAAACGGGAATTGAGCGTCATCTAAAATGCTATGTAAGGCATAAACATCTTTCATTTAACAACTTGTTTAAGGGGTTCTGAACTATGTCAGTCAGTGTTGCGGATATACCCAAGCGTTGTGCCCCCTTTACATCGGCCAGCTGGTTATCTCCCAGGTGCCATACCTCCGCGGGGGCAAGGTCAGTATGCAATGAGGATACACGGTCCAGCATAAGACTGAACATTTGTATATCCGGTTTGGAAAAACCTGTTTCATCGGAATACAACTGAAATGAAAGATAGGCGTCCCACCCCCATGCTGTCATCAGTTTACGTAATGTACGACCCTGAATAAATCCTGTGTTGCTGAGCAGACAGGTGGTAATACCCTGGTGCTGCAAAGCGGCTAACAACTGTGTTGTGTCCTCATACAAATGCGACGGAGGATATTGAAAAAAAAGTGCTTCGGACAAACTGTAAAATTCTTCCAGTTTGTCCGGTTGCACAGTTTTAATATCTATTCCCAACAGGTGCAGGCATAAGAGGTACATTTCAAATGTATGTACGTTACGCCCGGTAATTTCGTTCATGTTATTAATCAGCACATCCACTTCCCTGTATACTGACTCTACTTTCTCCGGCGGAAAGGCTTCCAGGGAAAAGAACGAGCGGAAAAGGGCCGCACGCTTCGTTTTAAAAGAAGGATGCGAACGGATGAGCGTCATCCACAGATCGAAAGATACGTGCCTGATATTTCCCATATTACACAACGATATTCACTTCCGGTGGAGGTGGTGGCAATTCATTCAGTCCGGCTACTTCTTTATCGCCACTTTCAACCTTCTGGCTGCCTGTACTTACAGAGGCTGATACCCACTTAAAGAAAGCTTTGATAGTAGCGGCATCTGCCGTATCGAGTGAAACAACGGTATTGGTGATCTGTTTGAGCAGATTCACATCAGCGCCATTGCCAGCGGCACAGGCAACTGTAATACCTATTTTGGTATTCTGAAAGGCATTCAATCCGCTCTGCCACGTATCGGTCGGGATACCATCTGTCATTAGGAATACCAACGGTTTCCAGTCACCTTTCACATCAGGAGTAGACTTTGCCACTTCCCTGTTGATACTATCGGCTACCAGCTGTAATGCAGAACCGAGAGAAGTACCACCTGAAGCTTTTAATTCAGGCATCTGGAAAGAGGACAGATCTGTGAGCGGCACCAATTGGCGCGCATCACTGTCAAAAGTGATCAGGCTGAGGAATGCAGTTTCCAGGGCATATGGGTCTTGCCTCAGGGTTGAGATCAAAACCTGTACACCGTTTTTCACAGCTTCTATGGGCTCGCCGCTCATAGAGCCGGAAGTATCCAGGACTAAATAAACCGGTAATCTTCTCATGAATGACTCTTATAGAATGGGTTAATTAATAAACATAATTCCGCAGGATTTCCACGAAGCTATCAGCTGGCTGAGGATCTCCTAATGCTCTGAATTTCCAGGTACCGTCTTTACGATATACCTCTGCAAAGACCATTGAGCACATATTGGTATATGATGCATCACCGGAAAGATTGAATTTAACAATCTCTTTCCCTTTGTTGTCTACAGCACGGATGAAAGCGTTTTCAATACCGCCGAAGTGCTGATTACGCTGACGGCCCTGGTAAATAGAAACAATGAAAAGTATCTTCTCATATTTCGCATCCAGGCTATCCAGTTTAACAATGATCTGCTCATCATCTCCGTCGCCTGCACCGGTGCGATTATCGCCTGTCAGCCAGATATTGCCTGACGGGTGACGCTGACTATTAAAGAAGATGACATCTCCCTGATAAAGGCTCAGGTTACGTCCATCATTTGTCTGTACAGTTTTACCAAGATCTGCGACTTTACCATTCTTATCCAGCAGGAAAGCAATTGCATCGAGGTCAAATTCCTCTTCTTTACCACCTAAAAGTTTACCGAAAAAGCCACCGCTTTTCTTACGTAAATCCCAGCCCAGACCTATAGTCACTGTTGACAGATCGAAGCTTTCACCTTTATCATTTTTGCGGAGGTCAATGGTTTGTCCCTTAACTAAATTGATTGCCATAAAATATAATGCTATGTGTGTATTGATAGAATAGACTACTTAATAATTTGTCCCTTGTAGTATTTGCCCAGGAAATAAGCCAGATCCTCTTTATACCCGATACCTGAAGCCTCGAAACGCCATTTGCCATCCCGTGAATAAAGACGACCAAATTCCACGCCGGTTTCTATAGAGAAATCTTCGCCTAACTCATATTTAGCAATTTCTTCTCCATTTGCATCATTAACAATACGGATATATGAATTTCTTACCTGTCCAAAGTTCTGTTTACGATCAGTAGCGTCATGAATGGTTACTACAAACAATATCTCCTTGATATCTGCATTTACTTTGGAAAGATCAACTTTGATTGTTTCATCATCACCTTCAGCACTATTACCACCTGTAGGATCATCACCAGTATGCTGTAGCGAACCATCAGGGGAGGTAGTATTACCATAAAATACAAAATATCCTTCTGCGGGGATTAACCTGTTACCATCAATCATAAACGCGGATGCATCCAAGTCAAAAGCATTCCCGGTCCCTTCGTTAGGATTCCAACCCAGACCTACGCTGATATTGGATAATCCGATGTCGATTTTTTGTCCCTTCTGTAAATTAATTGCCATGAAATGTTAAAAGTTTGCAGGGTTTAAAATGTATAGTGATTATTGATTAACAACTGTTGTGACCATGCATTCAATACGATGGAGGTGTTAAATATAACCAGAATTAATCAGAACATACTGCCCTGCATCAGGTTATGATTTGTGAATATATTTAAAATTATATATTCTGAGCTAATTTTTGGTATAAAAGTTTAGTTAAATCGGTAGCATCACTTATCAAATAGACCTGGAATACAGTTATTTAACATTTAGACGATTATAAGCGATTTTTATTCTAATCCGATTTTCATACTTTAGGGCCGCCAAAGTGGAAAACCTAATGTCAATCACAGTAACACAGTTAAGCAAGGTATACGGAGAGCAACGGGCAGTCAATGATATTTCCTTTGCACTGACCAAGGGCGAAGTAGTGGGTTTTCTGGGTCCTAACGGAGCTGGTAAGAGCACTACCATGAAGATGATTACTGGTTACCTGCCACCTACAAGTGGCACTGCCAGTGTAGGCGGCTATGACGTAGTAACACATCCTATTGAAGTGCGGCAGCGTATTGGTTACCTGCCCGAAGCCAATCCGCTGTATACAGACATGTATGTCAGGGAATTTCTCACTTTTATTGCCAGTATACACAAATTAGGTAGCAATACGGAAAAGCGTATTGCTGAAGTAATTGGTATGACTGGTCTGCAACCTGAAAGTAAAAAGAAGATCGGTGCCTTATCCAAAGGGTATAAGCAACGTGTGGGTTTAGCCCAGGCACTTATACACGATCCGGAAGTATTGATACTCGATGAACCGACATCCGGTTTTGATCCTAATCAGCTGGTAGATATCAGGGAACTGATTTCTGAACTGGGAAAAGAGAAAACCATCCTTCTGAGTACCCATATTATGCAGGAAGTCGAAGCTATGTGTAGCCGGGTCATCATTATCAATAAAGGTAATATCATCGCCGATGACTCATTGACAAACCTTCAGCAAGGAAGAATGGATAATGGGTATATCCAGGTATCCTTCGGCGATCCTCTGCCAACAACAGCTGAGTTACAACAGCTTACGGGTGTGACAAATGTTAAACAACAGGATCCGCGTACTTGGCAGTTATTTGCCGGCAATCTGGAAGAAGTACGTAAAAACCTGCTACAATTTGCTTTGATAAATAACAGGAACATCCTTTCTTTGCAAAGCAATTCGCAAAGCCTGGAGTCTATATTCAGGGAATTGACAAAGTAGGGGGTTCCCGGGAAGCTTCAATTATTCCGGTAACAAATTGACTTACAAATTATTATATTAAAACAATTAAACGACAATGAGTACCATTTCATCAATCCATGCAAGGCAGATCCTTGATAGCCGTGGCAATCCGACTGTAGAAGTAGATGTAACCACAGAAGACGGTCACTTTGGCCGTGCAGCCGTTCCATCAGGCGCTTCTACCGGTAAGCACGAAGCTGTTGAACTGCGTGATAACGATAAAGCAGTATACATGGGTAAAGGTGTTATCCAGGCTGTTAACAACGTAAACGACATCATCGCTGAAGAGCTGGTTGGATGGGACGTTAAAGACCAGGCCGGTATCGATAAATTCCTGATTGAACTGGATGGTACTGAAAATAAAGGTAAACTGGGTGCTAATGCAACCCTGGCTGTGAGCATGGCTGTTGCCAAAGCTGCCGCTGATGAAGCTAACCTGCCACTGTACCGCTACCTGGGTGGCGTTAATGCTACTACCCTTCCAATTCCGCTGATGAACATCATTAATGGTGGTGTACATGCTGATAATAAAATTGATTTCCAGGAGTTTATGATTGTTCCTGTAGGTGCATCTTCCTTCTCTGAAGGTCTGCGCTGGGGTGTTGAAGTATTCCACCACCTGAAATCCGTTCTGAAAAAGAAAGGTTACAGTACTAACGTAGGTGACGAAGGCGGTTTCGCTCCTGAAATCCAGAGCAACGAAGAAGCTATTGAAACAGTTATCGCAGCGATCGAAGCAGCTGGTTACAAACCAGGTGAACAGATCTCCATCGCATTAGATGCAGCAAGCAGCGAAATGTTCAACGATGCTGACAAGACTTACAAATTCTACAAAAGCTCTGGCAAAGTGATCAGCAGCGAAGAAATGGTTGCTTTCTGGGCTGAATGGTGCAAAAAATACCCAATCGTATCTATCGAAGACGGTATGGCTGAAGACGATTGGGATGGCTGGAAAAAACTGACTGAAGCTGTTGGTTCTACTGTACAGCTGGTAGGTGATGACCTGTTCGTAACTAACGTAAAACGCCTGAAAACAGGTATCGACCAGAATATCGCAAACAGCATCCTGATTAAAGTAAACCAGATCGGTACTGTTACTGAAACTATTGACGCAGTTAACATGGCGCACAAAGCAGGTTATACCTCTATCATGAGCCACCGTTCCGGCGAAACTGAAGATACTACCATCGCTGACCTGGCTGTTGCATTGAACTGCGGTCAGATCAAAACCGGTTCTGCTTCCCGTACTGACCGTATGGCTAAATACAACCAGTTGCTCCGTATTGAAGAAGAATTGGACAACGTAGCGTATTATCCGGGAAAATCCGTTAAATTTGGTAAGAAGTAATAACAACGCTCGATTGAGTGTCGTACGTCGAATGTCGGCAATGGATCTTTGATGACGATATTTTAATTAGTGGTCCATATTCGCCGGGTTTTGAGTTACTTCAAAACCCGGCTTTTTTTTACATTAACTCTTTCTTTAGTTCATCTGCCCATTATGCCAGATCTGAAATCTATCAAATTGCCAGCTTACATGCGAAACAAATACTTTGTTTCTGCAGCTGCTTTCTTTATCTGGCTGGCATTTATGGATAGTAAGAACTTCATATCACAGTATGAGCTCCAGTCTGAAGTCAATAAACTGGAAGGCCAGAAAAAGTTCTTCCTTGACGAGATCAGCAAAACAAGAAAAGAACAACAGGAACTATTGTCCAGCCCAGAGAAGCTGGAGAAATTCGCACGTGAAAAATACCTGATGAAGAGAGATGATGAAGATCTGTTCATTATCACTGAGAAAAACTAGAACGCCGATCCACGTTACTGATATTCCTATTGCCGTCCGAAATTCTGTGCAGACCGGTTAGCTTTACTTCCTAAATATTTCACATAACGTTGACAATACTTCATCAATGATCTCCGTTATAGTCTTAGCAACTAATCATTTGTATTAAAACAATATTGCATGGGGAATTTTACACACTCATTTTCTGCCTTAAATTCTGTAACTAATAGCGCCAATAAATTAAAGACCATGACTAATAATGACCCGGAATTATCCCGTGAAGAAGAGATGTGTCTCAACCAGACCAGGAAAGCGCTCGATACTATTCGTTTCTCACCCAGACCAGAGACGTTACAGGCAATCGCGGAATACGCAAAGAAGGCGACGACGCCAACCAAGTAATCAACTGATTATCAACTCTCAGCCCAATTATTCATAGATCGCTCTCAAAGAGGCAGGCATCGTTGTGCTCCTGCTGCACTGCATATTTGCAGCATATTATCTTTGCCCTATCTTTACAGATATGACAAAGAAAGAACGCTTTGCCTTCGTCCTTGAATACTTTGAAGAACACGCTCCCAATGCGGAGACTGAACTGATTTACGACAATCCTTATCAACTGCTGGTAGCAGTTATTCTGTCAGCTCAATGCACTGATAAACGGGTGAATATGACCACTCCTGCCATCTTCAGCCAATACCCGGATGTGGAAGCGCTCAGCCAGGCAACTTTTGACGACCTTTTCCCACTAATACGCAGTATCAGCTATCCTAACAATAAGACCAAACATCTTATAGGAATGGCTCAAATGGTCGTTGAGGATTTCAATGGAGAAATACCTTCTACTGTCGAGCAGCTGGTGAAATTACCAGGTGTAGGCCGTAAAACAGCCAATGTGATTACCTCGGTCGTGCACCAACAACCTAATATGGCCGTAGACACCCATGTGTTTCGTGTTTCTGCCCGTATTGGCCTGACAACCAACGCGACTACTCCCCTACAGACTGAAAAACAATTACTTAAGTATATTCCCACAGAGAAAGTGCACATAGCTCACCATTGGCTCATCCTGCACGGACGATATATCTGCGTTGCCCGCACACCAAAATGTGAGGAATGCGGCCTCCGACCAGTATGCAAATACTATCGCACCCTCGTACGTGGTAATTAACTAACTTATTATGGGAAAACCTTTTCTTACAGCCGCCTGGCGCAATCTCCTCATGATTAACTTTGAGGCAGACCCCGCTGTCTTACAACCACTTGTACCTCGTAATACCGAACTGGATATCTGGAATAATACCTTATATGTGAGTCTGGTCGGCTTTCTGTTCCAGAATACCCGGGTAATGGGCTTATCCCTTCCCTTTCACCGCAACTTTGAAGAAGTTAATCTTCGTTTCTATGTACGCTATAAAGAAGACCGTGTATGGAAAAGGGGTGTTGTATTCGTAAAGGAGATTGTCCCTAAAAGAATGATCACTTTTGTGGCCAACACTATCTACAAGGAGAAATATGCCACCCATCCTATGCGGCACCAATGGTCGTACTCTCCGGACAATATGCTGGAAGTAAGCTATGACTGGAAAGTAAAGCAGAACTGGAATTTTCTAAAAGCTACTGCTGAAAAGGAAGCGCTCCCAATTACGGCTGGCAGTGAAGCGGAATTTATTACTGACCATTACTGGGGTTATACACAAATGGCGGATAAACGTACAGGTGAATACCAGGTAGCTCATCCTCAGTGGAGAACACATCGCATCATCGATTACTCCTACCACTGCGACACCGCAATACTCTATGGGCCAGCTTTTGTGCCCATGTTACAGCAGCAACCGGTATCAGTACTACTGGCTGAAGGCTCTGACATCAGCGTCATGCCAAAAAAATTGCTGTAAATCACGACCATCCGTACTACTAATTTGGAATTTCGTTTATATTTTACTTATCTTTTGCCGTTAAAGTTTATCACTGAGTAATAAAGTCTAAAATTCGTTATGAAATCAGGTACTCGCTTACAGTTGTCCATTATGATGTTCCTTGAGTTTTTCACATGGGGAGCATGGTTTGTGACATTGGGAACATTTCTTGCAAACAACCTATCTGCATCCGGTCTTGAAACCGCCAGCGTGTTCTCAACACAGTCCTACGGCGCGATCATAGCACCATTTATCATCGGGATGATTGCAGACAAATACTTTAATGCTGAAAAAATACTGGGCATCCTGCACCTGCTTGGCGCATTTCTGATGTTTCAGATGTATCGCGCAGAAAGTGTAAGTGTATTCTACCCTTATGTTTTTGCTTACATGGTTGGTTACATGCCAACGCTGGCACTGGTAAACTCTGTGTCCTTCCGTCAGATGACAAATCCTGAAAAAGAATTTTCTACTATCCGTGTATGGGGTACTGTAGGCTGGATTGTTGCCGGTTTCTCAATCAGTTATATCTTCCATTGGGACTCAAAAGAAGGTACTGCGGCAGGCGCCCTGAAGAACACATTCGCAATGGCATCTATCTCTTCCCTGTTGCTTGGTCTGTTCAGCTTCACACTACCTAAGACACCTCCTGTTAAAGATAAAAGTCAGAAAGATAGTATCAGCTCTATCCTTGGTCTTGACGCCATTAAATTACTGAAGAACAAAAACTTCCTGATCTTCTTCATTTCCTCTATCCTGATATGTATTCCGTTGGCATTTTACTATCAAAATGCGCATAATTTCCTTGAGCAGTCAGGTCTGGAAAACCCATCAGGTAAGATGATCATTGGCCAGGTATCTGAAGCACTTTTCATCTTGCTGATCCCAGTATTCTTTAGCCGTTATGGCTTTAAGATAACCATCATGATTGGGATGATTGCATGGGCAGTACGTTACCTGTTATTTGCTTTTGGGAATGCAGATGATCTTTCCTTTATGCTGATCTTAGGTATCGCACTCCACGGTATCTGTTATGACTTCTTCTTCGTATCTGGTCAGATCTACACTGACGCACAGGCAGGAGAAAAGTATAAAAGTGCGGCTCAGGGTCTGGTTACCCTCGCTACCTATGGTGTAGGTATGCTGATCGGTTTTTGGGTTGCTGGTTTCATTACAGATTACTACACTACTCACCCTGTTGATAATTTCTGGAGACATGTATGGGTAATACCGTCCGGCATTGCTGTTGTAGTATGGCTGTTATTCATGGTCACTTTCCGTGACAATAAAAAACAAGTAGTAGCATAATCCCCTTCTACATATAACACTCCGCAGTGAACTACCTATGTCAATCTGGTTGTTTTACTGCGGAGTTTTTATTTCCGATTCATTGTAATTCCTAAACTCAATCAGATATTTATGCAACGTATTTCCATGTTAGGCTCCGGCTTCATTGGCCGCTTCTATGCAGACTCCCTACAGGGGCAAAGAAGCCGAGACAAGATTGTCAGTATCTATTCACGAAGAGAAGAAAGTGCAAAGAAATTTGCAGATGATTATAATGTAGCTCATTGGACTACCGATATGGAAGCGTCTATAGCACACCCCGATGTGAACGTTGTTTGCATCTCACTTCCTAACAATCTGCACGAAGCAGCCGTTGCCCTTTGTTGCAAACACAAAAAAGGGGTGATCTGTACCAAGCCATTAGGACGCAACGCTGAAGAAGCCAAGCGTATGCTGGAAATGGTTGAAGCCGCCGGCATATTTAATGGCTACCTGGAAGATCTGGTTTATACGCCCAAGTTCCTGAAAGCGCTCGATAGCGTACAAAGTGGTGCATTAGGACGGATACTCTGGGCCAAATCCAGGGAAACCCACCCTGGTCCACACAGTGAATGGTTCTGGGACAAGGAACAGGCAGGCGGTGGTTGTATTCTTGACCTTGGCTGCCATTGCGTAGAAATTGCTCGCAGCTTTATAGGAAAAGATATTAAACCAGTAGAAGTAATGTGCTGGGCTGACACGCAGGTAAAACCCATTGACGCAGAAGATCATGCAATAGGCCTGGTAAAATATGAGAATGGAGCTATCGGACAATTTGAGGTTAGCTGGACATTCCGTGGCGGACTTGATTTACGTGACGAAGTAATGGGTACCGAAGGAACAATCTGGCTCAACAGCTTCCTGCGTACAGGCTTTGATATGTTCACCACCGGTAAAGGCGCTGATTATGTTGCAGAAAAAGCAGAAAGTAATACCGGATGGTTATTCCCGGTAGGAGATGAACTGAATGAACTTGGATATAACCACATGTTTGCTGACATGTTTAACGCTATTGAGAATAATAGGCCAGCGCGTGAAACCTTCTATGACGGATATGTAGTAAATGCAGTCCTGGACGCAGCTTATAGAAGTGCCGCCAGCAAACAATGGGAACCGGTACAATTGGATATCTGGCGTGGCCAGACTGGATTAACCAAGCCTCAGACATTGGTGGATTATGATGCGGATTACTATCTGGTAAAAGAAGAAATGACTCACTTCGGCGCTAAGAAGCTGATTTTAAAAGAGAAGAAAAGCGGGCAGATTATTGAACGTGTTTTATAACATTTTAGTAAAAAAGGGGCTTAAGTTAAGCCCCTTTTTAATAGGCTTTACTATTCATATTTTCATTACATCATAAGGGCACTAAGAGGGCATCTGTATATCGAAGGGATATTGAGGTGCCCTTTTGGTGATGTATTAGTACTCATTTGGAGTGAAGATCAAAAGCCAGTCAGACAGATCAACTGATCCTGATAATATAGGCTTTACCAAGAGCTTGCGCAATTTCTACCTGCACCAATGTACCTTTTTCGTATTTATAGACGTTTTTCTTGCCTTCTGGCAGCAATAGCTCATATGAGCCATTTCCAAGGGAATTAAGCGTCAAAAACATGCCTAAAGTCTCAGAAAAGATCTTTGTAATCTGTCTTGGCTCTGTAAAGTACATTTCGCCAACGGAATGTATAATCTCAGAAGTATTCAGCACAGATTTCTGTCCGTTTAGTATAACCGCATAGTGCTTCGCTTCCCGCTGGGTGACAATCGTCTTATCGTCGCCTTCCTTGCCGGAACTCTTTATCACTTTTGAACGGATCAGAATATTATTATCGAAATCACAGGAGATATCAAGGTTGAATTTAGCGAGTAGCTTCATCTCCACCTTACTTTTAATGGAGATATTTCGGGCAGCTCCGTTTACCTTACAATGTGCGGTAATGTTACCTATAACGTGATTACTGAAACGTATTTCGTAATTGTGTGTTTGGGCGTATAACAATGCACTGTTTAATGTAAACAGGCAGAGAAACAGTGTAGACCAGATAGCGCCTTTCATGATAAAGGTTTTGGATGTTGTAGTAATCCGTTCCTATATAGCAAACGTACAGTTGCCTGTTTTGTTATATAGTATTAAATATAATAAAAATCCTGCCCCTAAAGGCAGGATCTTATATAAATTTATCATGAAGGTTTGCTGCATTATTGCTGCAACATCTCTTTTATCTTGATTACCAGTTCTCCTTTAGTAATAGGTACTCCCATAATCTTATTATACCCAACAGCATCGATCAGGAATTGCTCACGGATAATCTTGATCAGCTGACCATTGTTGATCTCAGGGATTAATACCTTATCATAACTATGCAGTATTTCCGCCAGATTTTTTGGGAAAGGACGCAGATATCTGATATGAGCATGTGCCACCTCATGACCTTCTGACAACAATTCAAGTACTGCGCTTTTAATGGCACCGTAGGTAGAGCCCCATCCAAGTACGAGTACTTTACCTTTCTCAGGGCCAAGTTCAATCGTCTGCGCAGGAATGTGATCAGCAATCCTGTCTACTTTTTCCTGACGGATACGCACCATCAACTGGTGGTTCTCAGGATCATAGCTTACGTTACCGGTTATGTTCTGCTTTTCCAGACCACCTATACGGTGCTCCAGTCCCGGCGTACCAGGAACAGCCCACGGACGTACCAGGTTCTCATCACGATGATAAGGCAGGAATTGTTCTTCACCGTCCTCGAGTCCTTTCTTAAAGGTTACAGGAATGACAGGTAAGTCTTTGCTTTGCGGGAAGCGCCATGGTTCTGCACCATTTGCGATGTAACCATCACTAAGGAAGATAACCGGCGTCATATGTGCAATGGATATACGGAAAGCCTCATATATGGCACTAAAACAGTCTGACGGAGTAGATGCTGATACGATCGGCATCGGACATTCACCGTTACGGCCGTAATAAGCCTGCAGCAGGTCAGATTGCTCTGTTTTGGTAGGCAGACCAGTAGAAGGGCCGCCACGCTGTATATTTACTATCAGCAGGGGAATTTCCAGCATCACTGCCAGCCCCATGGCTTCACCTTTCAATGCCATCCCAGGACCAGATGTGGTAGTTACGCCCATGTGACCTCCATATGAAGCGCCAATAGCGGATGTTATACCAGCAATCTCGTCTTCCGCCTGGAAAGTACGAATGCCAAAGTTCTTGTACCGGCTTAGTTCATGCAGGATGTCTGATGCCGGCGTAATTGGATAAGTACCCAGGAATAACGGCAAATTGGCCTTTTGGCTTGCCGCGATTAGTCCATAGGCCAGTGCGGTATTACCAGTAATACTACGGTAAGTTCCTGGTTCCATCCGGGCTTTTTCTACACGGAAACGGGTACTGAATGCTTCTACTGTTTCTGCGAAGTTATATCCTGCATGTAATGCCTTCAGGTTACTATCGAGAATATCCTGTTTCTTACCAAACTTTTCTGTCAGGAAGTTCTCTGTACTTTCCATATTACGATCGTACAGCCAGTAGAGGAAGCCCAATACAAACATATTCTTTGCACGGTCCTTTTCCTTCATACCCAGGTTAACCTCTTTAAGCGCTTCACGGGTCATTTTGGTAACGTCCATTGTGTGCAGCTGATAAGATTGTAAAGAACCGTCTTCCAGTGGGTTTACTCCATCCGGATAATTAGCCAGACGAAGGTTTTTAGCATCAAAACCATCTGTATTAGCGATGATGATACCGCCTTTTTTGAGGCCTTTCAGGTTAGCCTTCAGCGCGGCAGCGTTCATCGCTACCAGTACATCGCAGGCGTCTCCCGGAGTAAAAATTCGATTTGAAGAAAAATGCAGCTGGAAGCCACTCACGCCTGCGAGGGTTCCCTGTGGGGCGCGTATTTCTGCCGGAAAATCCGGGAATGTGCTTAGGTCATTGCCGATTAATGCAGTGTTATTGGAGAACTGAGTACCAGTCAGCTGCATACCGTCGCCACTGTCACCAGCAAATTTTATCACTACGTCTTCTATCTGTTGAACCGAAGTATTTGACATTGAATATCTTATTTAACTATCCTTTGTATTTCAGGCTGTAAATTTAATAATTCGCAAGGTAGTAACCGCTGGATATATTAAACCTGTCAGCGAGGTCAGGGAAGACAAAAGTACACAAACCTTATAGACTTTTCTGTGCGCATCACATAGATTAATGTTATGCCTCATAACTTTAAGTAATTGATGAGCTGCCGATAATTGGTTGTTTACAGTCTGCCTGATCGGGATGCAAAGCTATGTCAGATTTAACTGTATCTGTTTATCTATTTGGGAATTTGATGGGGAATAAATGTCTTAGCCAAGCTTGGAAACTCATTTGGCGATTACAATTGGCAATAGAGGCAAGTCAGGAATATAAGAATTGATAAATGATAGAACTCGTGGCTCGACCGTTGGAAATATCACTGAAATTGTAATTTCGTAGGACTAAACCTTTTTATAATGGCAATATTTGGATCCGGTAGTAACCCTATACTGACTGAAAGAAATCTTCAGCAGGCAGGTTCTCAAAGTTCGGAGGGCACCATGACTGTTAATGGTACAATTGGTAAAATGGCCTTCTTATTATTACTCGTAGTAGCTTCTGCTGTATATGCTTGGGGAGCGCCTGCGAGAAATCAGAATATCCTTCCTCTCTTCTATGGTGGCCTCATTGCTGGTATAGTGATCTTCCTTATCATCATGTTTAAGAAAGAATGGGCTCAATACCTTGCGCCGGCATATGCGCTCGCAGAAGGGTTTACATTGGGTATTATTTCAGTGATATTCAATAATCTTTATGATGGTATCATTGCACAGGCGGTTGGGTTAACTTTTGGAGTATTTACTGCTATGCTGATATTGTACAGAACAGGTATTATCCGTGTTACTGAGCGATTTAAATCTATCGTATTTACAGCTACAGCAGGCATCGCTATTTTCTATCTGCTGGCATGGGTACTTGGCATGTTTAATATCAGGATCCCATTCCTTCATGAAGGTAGCACCATTGGAATTATTTTTTCATTGGTAGTTGTTACAGTAGCAGCCTTACGCCTGACAATCGATTTTGACTTCGTATATCAGGGGGTACAACAAAGAGCGCCTAAACATGTGGAGTGGCTGGCTTCCTTTGGAATGCTGGTAACGTTAGTGTGGCTATATCTGGAAATATTGAATCTTCTCGCCAAACTCAACAGAAGGTAGCGTTGTTTAATATTGAGCTAAGTTATAAGGGCCTGCACAATGTGCAGGCTTTTTTGTTGGCAGTGTGCGCCATTTTGTTGTATAAATACAACATTCTGTCAGGCTTATTTTAGAGTTCGCTGGCAGCTTTATGTTAACACCTAACCGATTAATGTTAAAGCTGTTATAAAGGATTGTTAAATACCGCCTTATAAAACTTGGATCAAGCTGGTGGCATGGAAATTGATCTTTTTACCATGTAGTTCTTTAGTAGATTTCACTGCGAATATGCTTACACCACAAGGAAAATACTTGATTGTATCACCTTAAAAATGTAGATATGAAAAAATTCAACGTAAGCATATTAGCCCTGACAGTTGCAGCTATCGCAGCGTTTTCCTTCAGTAGTGTTGAAGGTGGTTCCATTACGGGTAAAGTTACTCCGCTGGATGGAGCCAGTAAAGCCTGGGCCATTTATGGTGCAGATACACTGAAGGCGGATGTGCTGGATGGGACTTTTAACTTGCAGGGCGCAAAACCAGGCAATTACTCCGTGATCATTGAGGCCAAACAACCTTTTAAAAAGGTAACAATCAATGATATAAATGTGGAAGAAGGAAGAGTAACTGATCTGGGTGAAATCAAACTTGAACAATAAAAATGTAAGCAATAGTTGGTTTTCATAGGGGTTAATCAAAAAGCCGGTTCCGTACGTCTGTATGGCCGGCTCTTTTTTTTGGTCCATATCCAGTCTTTATAGGGGTATTTGTTCTTCCTGCCGTTATAATTGTCAAATCCCCTTCAAATGGAAAAATCGAATTATAATAGTATTATTCGCAGATGGAACACTGCGAGCTGGGAAATATTTCTGCTGGCCATGTTTAGCTTTACCCTGACTGCCTGCGATAAAGACTTTGTATCTGGTTCAGGAGTAGTTGTAACTGAAACCAGGCAAGTGCCTGCTTTTTCAGACGTTTCAGCAGATGGCCCCTTCCACGTACACCTCAGACAGGGTACTGATGGTCCGGTTGAAGTAACCGCAGATGATAACGCAATGCGGGCGATTGAAACTTATGTTAGTGGTAACACTCTTCGCATCCGCGTCAAACGAGGTGTTAGACTGCGTACTACCCGAAACATTGACGTATACCTTCAATCTGCTCAATACTATGGTGTAGATTTCTCAGGCTCTGGCAGCGTTGAAAGCCTGGACACCATTAAAACAGATCATTTTTCCTATAAAATGGATGGTAGCGGTAATGCCCGTTTTAAAATAGTGACAGACAGACTTGATACACGTGTCGATGGTAGCGGCAATATCCAGTTATTTGGAACCGTTCAATCCCTTCATAGTACTATTAATGGCAGCGGAGATGTGAGCGGACTTGATTTATATTGTCATGACGCCAATGTTTCTGTCAAAGGATCTGGTAATCATACATTACAGGTAGGTCATTCACTGGATGTTAGCATTCGTGGCAGCGGAGATGTCAGATATAAAGGTGGGGCAGCTGTTAGCACTAATATACAAGGGTCAGGGAGAGTAATTAAACTATAATATCGAAAGTGTCACACATGCAGGCTGGTTATATAGCTGCATTTTCCGGAACAACAAACAGTTTTGTTAGTAGAAATAAGGACAAAACCTATTTTTGTACAATGCCGGAAAATGCACAACTACAACAACTTTTGCAGGAGAATGAAGAGGTGTTTATGGAAACCCTTTTCCGAACCTACTTTTCCTTCGTTTGTAAGACAATTTACCGCATCGTCCAGGATAATGCAACCGCTGAAGATCTTGCGCAGGACGTGTTCATCAAGATATGGAACAGGCGTTCGGAACTGCATCAGGTATACTTCAAGGCATATTTGCAGCGAGCGGGTATTAATATGGCACTTGATCATCTTGATAAGAATAAACGAAAAGGCGTACATATGCCTATTGAGGAGTACATGGAGCCTGTTCAGGCAGCACCAGCCGGTCAAAGTCTGCAACAGACTACCAGGCATATACAACAGGCGATAGATAAACTGCCTGAGAAATGCCGGGAGATATTCATTCTCAGCCGTTATGAAGAAATGTCTTATCGTGAAATTGCAGCTACGCTTAAAATATCCGTAAAGACTGTTGAAAATCAGATGATAACCGCACTGAAAAAGCTAAGGGTATCCCTGCAGGACTATCTGCAGATCTTTATACTCTTCCTTGCAGGTAGCGCTATTTATCCTTTACTTTTACAATTTTAATGTATGTCATACACCTTTGACCATATAGAAACGTTGATAGTGCGCTCGCTGGAAAGCAGCCTGAGTGCTGCGGAACAGGCAGAGCTGAAAAGCTGGCTGGAGGAAGATGACGCAAACCGCAGGTATTACGAGCAAGTACGTAAAACCTGGGATCTGACCGGTAATGCTGACGATGATATCACTCCTGATATTGATGCAAATTGGGCTGCCTTCAACCGTAAAATGCGGTCACAACCCGCACAACCACAAATGACTGTTGTAAGAAGTTCCCGCAGTTTTATACGTGCAGCAGCTGCTATACTACTTATAGGCGGTGCAGCAACTGCGTACTTTATGCTCCGTGGGCCGGAACACATCAGTGTAAAAACTGCTGCTAATGAGACGAATATTGTTCTATTACCGGATGGATCCCGGGCTTTTATCAACAAAAGCAGTAGTCTGCAGTATGCTAAAAACTTCGGTGAGGGAGAACGTGCTATTCATCTCGAGGGGGAAGCCTTCTTTGATGTCGTGAAAGATGATGCACATCCATTTGTAGTATATACGCCACAAACCAGGACTCAGGTATTAGGTACAACATTCGATGTTAAAGCCTATGCTGTCGAGCCGGTAGAAGTCTTTGTCCTTAGTGGAAAAGTAGCTGTATCGGCAGGAAGTGAAGAAAAGGCTGGTCAGGTAGTACTGACAGAAGGTCGAAAAGTCACCCTTGGTGAAAAACAACACCTGGCAGAAGACGCCATTTCAAATCATGACTTCATGGCCTGGAAGGACAATATCATGGTCTTTAACGACGAACCGATCAGCCATGTAATCAGAAAAGTGGAAGCATTATATAGTATTAAGATCGTAGCGGATGAAGATGTCAGGTCATACAATATTAAAACCAGGATAACACCCGCTCAGCCGTTAGAAGAAGTCTTGTCAACTATATCAATAAGTGCCAATGTAAGCTGGACGAAGGAAGGGGATGTGTATAGACTTGGAAAGTCTGGTAAGCAGGATTAATCTACTGTTTAAACAAAAGTAGTTAAATAAAAAAGGTGGTCTGTTGAACAGACCACCTTTTTATTGTCAGGCTCCTCCCAGTTTGCATTTCTGCAAAACTTCCCAGGATTTACCGTTATGACGGAGGAAGTACAGGTTATTCACCTTGAAGGTGGCTTTATATTCCTTGTTTTCGTATTCAGGCCATGCCTTTTCAAACTGCGCATCTTCCAGGTCTTTGAAAGCAACTGTAACATGCGGAGTGAATCCGGTACGAGCCAGCATTGTACTGAAACCAAATTCCTTACGCAGGAAGTTGATCAGCTGTCTGTGCAGGGCGCTCATTGTTTCGCTCTTCTCTACATTAATGAACAGAACGCGGTTCTGTTTATTAGGGAAGGTACCGAAACCATCGAGGGAAACCTCAAACGGTGCCTGTGATTTAGCAAATTCTGCTAATTCATCACAGAAAGCTTTTTCCAGTGCAGGATCAGCTGTAAATGGTACCTGCAGGGTAATATGCGGCAATACTTTTAACGCATATAAAGGACCATAGTTTTCAGCAAATTCCTGCTTTATTTTAATGATCTCCTTACCTACTTCAGCTGTAGGGAGTAAGGCGATAAAATAGATCTTGTTGTCAGGTTTAGGCGTAAAAGGTCTACGCTGGCCACCACCACGTGGACCACCACGCTGGCCGCCGCCACGGTTAAATCCACCGCCTCCGCCGCCGCGATTGTAACCACCGCCGCCACCGCCGCGATCGTAACCACCGCCGCCACCGCCGCGATCATAACCACCACCGCCGCCGCCGCGATTGTAACCACCGCCGCCACCGCCGCGATCGTAACCACCGCCGCCACCGCCGCGATTGTAGCCACCGCCGCCACCGCCGCGATCATAACCACCACCGCCGCCGCGATCGTAACCACCGCCGCCACCGCCGCGATTGTAACCACCGCCGCCACCGCCGCGATCATAACCACCACCGCCGCCGCGATCGTAACCACCGCCGCCGCCACGGTTATAGCCGCCACCACCGCCATCACGGTCGTAGCCACCACCACCGCCACGATTGTAGCCACCACCACCGCCATCGCGGTTATAGCCGCCACCACCGCCATCACGGTCGCCATAGCCTCCATTATCACGTGGACGATATCCGCCACCGCTATCACGATCCCCACGGTTGTAACCACCGTCACGATCAGAATTAAAAGGTCTGTCTTCTCTATCCCGGTATCCACCAGGTCTGCCCTCCCTATCGTTATTAAAATCGGGTTTGAAGTAACCGCCTGGTCTCTCCTTATTGGGATCTTGGTCTTTCTCTGTACCAGTTGGAGAGTAGGGCCTACGGGGGCGTTCGTTTCTCTCAAAAGTCATCTTACTTAATTAAGCGTTTGAATCAATATTAGCTATGATTTCATAAAAATGAAATACGTCTCCATATGAGTTATATAAGGGCGCCGGTGAAATACGAATTACTCCGGGTTCCCGCCAGTCGACGATTATACCGGCGTCTGTCATCTTTTGTTGGATTTCTCTCCCTTTTTCATGAAAGAGCAAAGATAATTGAGCACCGCGTTCCTTACAATTTTTTGGCGTAATTATTTCAAATTTTATGTTTTCTATATGTTTTAACAGGAATTCAAGATAATTGGTGAGTTTAATGCTCTTATCTCTTAAAGCTGCCATCCCGGCGGACTCAAATAGTTCCAGTGAGGCTTTTAATGCTACCATGTTAAATACCTGCGCCGTGCTAATTTGCCAGCCTTCTGCACGGCTTTTGGGTTTAAAACCCTTCTCCATTTTAAAACGGGTACTTTCTTCGTTGCCCCACCAACCACCTAGTCTTTGCCGGTTAGTATCGCGGGCGTGTTTCTCGTGTATAAATGCTCCACCTACAGCGCCGGGGCCTCCATTTAAATATTTGTAAGAGCACCAAACGGCAAAATCTACTTCCCAGTCGTGCAAATTCAAAGGTACGTTTCCTATTACGTGTGCCAGGTCGAACCCGACTACAGCCCCAACTCTATGGGCGGCTTCCGTAATGGACTGCATATTAAACAATTGGCCGGTATAATAGTTTATTCCCCCCAATAATATTATTGCTAAGCTACTACTTTCCTGCTCAATAATCTTAAAAATATCTTCCTCTCTGATCAAATGTTCACCAGGCCGGGGGGCCACTTCTATAATTGCCTCCTGCGGATCAAATCCATGCAGACGCACCTGTGTCTCTAAAGCGTACTGATCACTCGGAAACGCTCCCGCCTCCATCAGCACCTTAAAACGCTGTGTCGTAGGCTTATAAAAACTCATCAGTAATAAATGGAGATTTACAGTAAGCGTATTCATCACTGTTAACTCTTCCTGGCTGGCTCCTACTATTTTAGTAAGTGGTTTGCTACAATATTGCTGATAATAAAGCCATGGATTTTCTGCATTCCAGTATCCTTCTACTGCATGATGCTTCCAGTCGTTCAGTTCCTGTTCTATGGCCGGTTTTACGTTTTTCGGCTGTAATCCTAATGAATTTCCACAAAAATATATAGCATCTCTTCCATTTCTCTGAGGGAAATAAAATTGTTCCCTGTACGTCTTTAATGGGTCTAATTGGTCCTGCTCTTCAGCAAACCTTTTTGATACTTCAAACATAAATCAAAATTCCAGGTTTCTTCTACCTGATTCCGCCATTACCTGTACTTTACTTAAAAAAATGAGTACTGTTGCAGCCTCCAGGGCATACGGAACCACTATAACGTGTCTTGGATCAATCTCCGTCCAGCAAATTACCAAATCCTCCCAGAATACTACCCTCCTCCTTACGCTTTCCTGTACCATAAGACATAAGTCTCGCGGCCATCCGGCTGATAGGTAAAGATTGTATCCACACCCTACCTGGACCTCTTAATGTGGCAAAGAATAATCCCTCACCACCAAACACCATATTCCTAATCCCTTTTACAAATTCAACGTCAAAATGTACGCCTGAAGTATACGCAACCACACAACCAGTATCAATTTTTAATACCTGGCCAGGTAATAGCTCTCTTTCGATAACCATACCGCCTGCATGCACAAATGCCATACCATCACCCTCCAGCTTCTCCATAATAAAGCCTTCCCCGCCAAAAATGCCGGTTCCCAGCTTCCGTTGCCATTCAATCCCAATACTAACACCTTTCGCTGCACATAGGAACGCATCCTTCTGACAAATTACCTTCCCTCCCATCCGTTGCAGATCCATTGCAAGAATCCTACCCGGATATGGCGCAGCAAAACTCACCTTCTTCTTACCCTGACCAATATTCGTAAAAGCAGTCATAAATAGACTCTCTCCGGTCAACATACGTTTACCGGCAGATACCAGTTTGCCTAAAAGTCCCTGATTAGGTTGTGAACCGTCCCCGAACATCGTTTGCATCTGAATATCCTGGTCCATCATCATAAAACTTCCACTCTCAGCAATTGCAGTCTCCTGTGGATCCAGCTCTATCTCGACAATCTGTATTTCTTCACCATAGATACGGTAATCTATTTCATGGTTGCGTCGCATAGCGTTGATATATTAATCAAGGTTAACAAGAATGGCTCTTGTGGATCAAATGTAAGTAATTGCAATCGCAGTCAATTGTTAAAATTTGTTAAGGTATAAAAAAAGAACCGCTTCGTAGAAACGAAGCGGTACCTGTTAAACCTACAACTGTTACACTGTATAGTGTGAACTAAACTCTTTCATGCATCTTCTTATCTTGATGGTGCTTATATGTATGTTCTGTCTCCTCTTCCTCTCCATCCGGGAAAAACCGGTAAGGCTTCGCTGATACATAAGCCGGATCATGCAACCTGCGCACTTCCTCTTTCCTTAATCTCAGTTTCAGTATCAACACCAGAAAAGGGACATATTTTAACGTCCTGGGCAAATTATAGCGGTCCAGGACATCTATTGAGCGTTTATTCATCGCATACATCACCGGTACCAGTATCAATGTCAGGAACGTCGCAAACACGAGTCCGTATACCATTGTCCACGCCAGCGGTCCCCAGAATGCGACGTTATCGCCTCCAAAGAAGATATGCGGCTCAAATGAAGAGAACAATCCGGCGAAATCGATATTAAACCCAACCGCCAGCGGTATCAGACCCAATATAGCCGCGATCGCTGTCAGCAATACCGGGGTCATACGTGTTCTGCCCGCTTCTATAACTGCCTCATATACTGGCATGTTCTGCTGTATCAGCAAGTCGGTAAATTCCACCAGTACTATACCGTTTCGTACTACTATACCGGCCAGGGCCATAATACCTACGCCAGTCATTACAATAGAGATGTCCATTCCAAAGATGGCAAAACCAAGGAACACCCCTATAATAGAAAACAATATTTCCATAAATATTACCAGCGGACGGCCTATGGAGTTGAACTGCGTTACCATGATCATCAGAATCAGACCGAAAGCGCCCAGCATTGCCATACCCAAAAAGCTTGATGTCTCTTCCTGATCTTCCTGCTCCCCGGTCATTTTTACTGAAATACCAGGCGTCTTAGGGAAATCCTGTATGGCGGTCTGTATCTGCTGCACCACTTCATTGGTATTGTAACCGGTCAATACATTTGAATACAACGTCACAACACGCTTCTGATCAATACGTTTGATACTGGCGTAAGTGTTAGAATACCTGATGTCTGCTACCGCAGATAAGGGTACCTGCCGTATTGCACCACCCATATTCATATCGCGATACACGATATTCAGGTTCATCAGGGTATTGATGTTGTTACGCTGATCTTCCCTGAACCGTACCATGATCTTATAATCATCTTCCGGATCGCGGAACTTGGATACTTCCTGACCATACAACGCGGTACGCAATGCCATACCTATAGTTGTTGTACTAATACCTTCTCTGTTTGCTCTTTCACGGTCAATATTCACCAGAATCTCCGGTTTATTGCTCTGGAAGTCAGATTTCAGCTCTTCTACGCCTCCAATCTCCAGACTATCCAGGTATCTTTTCATTTTATCTGCTGCAATAGTCAGTTCCTCAAACTCATCGCCGGAAATTTCAATATTGATTGGCTTACCTGTAGGCGGACCACCCTGTTCTTGCTCTACAGTAATATCTACTCCGGGAATACCCCTTACTGCCTTACGGATCTTATCCAGGTATTGAACAGTCGAGTGCCCGTCACGTTTACCAAATTCCACAAATGCTACTGTCACTTTACCCTTATGCGGCTGCACACTCATGTCCATCTGAGAAGGGTCTCCTGCTCCTACTGCCACGTTAGATATAATAGATTCTACAATTGGATTCTTAGTGCCTACTACCGCCGCAATCTTCTGTTCTATAACATGGGTCACTGAGTCAGTATACTTCTGATCGGTACCCATAGGCAACTCGATGTAAGTATATATGAAGTTCGGATCTGCCTGTGGGAAGAATACCACCTTCGGACTACGGATAGCGGTCAGCATAATGCTGAATACCAGCAATCCAAACGTACCTAGCAATATCCATATCGGGCGCCAGCCAACCAGGCACCACTGCAGGATATGCTTATACCTCTCCTGTACGCGAGGCCATACATGACTCTGGAAACGACGCGCTACACCTCCAAGCCAGAACCTTTCCAGCATAATCATCAGCAGCATGAAGATGGTGAAGTTGCCTACTCCCGGACTACCTGATACATATGCCAGCAATGCCACCACTATGAATACCACAGTCAGTATCTTCATTTTCTTGTTAAACGTCGGCTTAGGATGATTTTCTCCCTCATGTCGATCCATAAAGTCAACCGCAAATACCGGGTTGATAATATAGGCAACTATCAATGAAGCTCCCAGCGTCGTAATTAACGTTACTGGCAGGAAGAACATAAAACTTCCGATAATGCCAGGCCAGAATAACAGCGGGAAGAATGGTGCGAGTACTGTGAGCGTACCAGAGAATACCGGTAGGAACACCTCTCCTGCGGCTACCTTAGCTGCTCTTACTATACCAAGATCCCGACGTTCATAGAATATCCTGTGTACGTTCTCAATCACCACAATCGCATCGTCCACTACTATTCCCAATGCCAGCAGGAAGGAGAACAACACCATCATATTAAGGGTGAAGTCATACATCGGCATCAGCAGGAAAGCAATGAACATGGATATAGGCACTGATAAAGCAACGAATATGGCATTTACAGCTCCCATGAAGAACATCAGAATCAACGTCACCAGTATGAAACCAATGATAATAGTATTGATCAGGTCATGCAGGGTTACGCGTGTTGAGTTAGATTGATCTGCTGTAATAGTGACGTTCAATCCGGCAGGCAGATAATCCTTCTTCATTTCATCAATGATCACCCGGATTTTATCTGACGCATCAATCAGGTTCTTACCGCTCTGCTTAATCACGTTTAACGTAATTACATTCTTGCCATCCAGGCGGGCATAACTCTCTTGTTCTTCAAAGCCATCCACCACCTCTGCTACATCTTTCAGATAGACAGTAGCGCCTGACATACCACGCACTACTATATCCCTGATTTTGGAAGCATCTTTATACTCGCCTTTTACACTCAATGTACGTTTCTGCCCGTCCATAGATACCAGACCTCCGGAGATAGTACGGTTCTCCATCGCAATCGCATTGGCTACATCGTCAAAGCTGATTTTTGCAGCGTCCATTTTGTACTTATCAACATTGATCTGTATCTCCCTTTCCAGCGCACCAACAATATCCACACGGGTAATCTCATTCAATGCTTCTATCCTGTCCTGCATCTCATCTGCATACTTTTTCAGTGATTGCAGATCAAAATCACCTGACAGGTTCACGTTCATAATAGGTATCTGGGATACGTCTATTTTGATGATCTGGGGCTCCTGGGTAAGATCGTTAGGCAGGTCTTTCTTGGCATCATCTACCTTTTCACGTACTTCCTGCCGGGCTGTTTCCATATTCTCACTGGCATCAAACTCAATAGTGATGGCCGAGTAATCCTGCATGGAGGTACTCTTGATAGATTTCACACCAGATATACCGCCTAGTTGTTTTTCTATCGGTTTCGTTACCAGCGTCTCCATATCTTCGGGAGATGTACCACTATAGATGGTGCTGATATAGAACTGTGGGAACACTACCTCGGGAAATTGCTCCTTCGGCAGGCTCTGATAGGACATGATACCTGCCAGGGCCAGGATAAGGGTTGCAACATAGATGCTTACCTTATTATCAATGGACCAGCTGGTAGGTTTAAATTCTTTATTCAGATTGTCTTGCATAAACCAGTTTTAGAATATTAAAGCTGGATAAGGTCGTTATCATTCAATCCCTGGTAACCGATAGTTACTATCTGTTCGCCAGTTGCCAGGCCTGTCTTAATCTCTGCCTTATCATTATAAGTGCGGCCCAACTCAATTTCTTTCCTCTTAGCTACCATTTCGCCGCCTTTATTCTCTGCTACAACCACATAGGGCTTACCCAATGAATATTGGATAATATTCACTGGTATTACTACTGCTTTTGGAGCAACGTAGTCAATGATCTTCATCCTGGCAATCATATTAGGGCGTAATTCCGGATCATTCTGCAAAGGCACTTCCACTTTAATCGTGCGGCTCACAGGGTCGATTACTTTAGATGCAAAACCGATCTTTGTACGGATGGTTTTATCAATATCCGGGAAGTCAAGTACTACCTGATCGCCGGTTTTTACCTTGCTGGCATAACCTTCTGCTACATTGGCCAATACGCGCAGGTTACTACCATTTACAACATGAAATGCAGGACTACCAGGAGCCGCATTATCGCCAAGTTTAACAATCACCGCATCAACAGTACCATTGATAGGAGAAACGATCCTCGCCTGCCCTATCTGATCCTGTAAAGTGGCCATTTTCCTCTCCAGTGATTCCTTCTGATTTTTTGCATTCAGATATTGTACTTCAGAACCAATCTTTTGATTCCAGAGATTCTGCTGCTTCTGGAACATAGTGTTTGCCAGATCCATCTGTGTACGCAGTTCTGCCATATTCGCTCTCATTACCTGATCATCTACCTGTGCAAGCGCCTGCCCCTTACTAACGGCCTGGCCTTCTCTTACATGAATAGCTGTTACAACACCTGGTATCCTGGATGATACACTGACATTTTCACGTGCGTCAATAGCACCCTGCACATCTATATAGTGCTCAAATACTGTATCCTGAACAGTAGCTATGATCACAGCTTTCTTCTTGCGTGCGGTAGTATCTGTTTTCTGTGTTTGCTTTTCCAGTTTAGCAATTTCCTGCTTCAGGGTTGCCTCCTGCTTTTTCAGCTCTGCAAGTTTCGCCTCCGGAGATGGACTACCACAGGCAGCCATAAGTGAAACAATCAGCAGAGCGGGACGATATATCTTGGACATATGATTAAAAGTTAATAGTTAGTTGTAGTATGCACTTACAGTTTTCCGTATGCTTTGAGGTAATCTACTTTTGACACAGCGGCATTATAGAGTGCCGTAAAGTAATTATTCTGTGCAGTAAGTAATTCATTCTCAGCTGTACTCATTTCCAGGCTCGAGCCAACACCTTCGCGATATTTGATCTGCGTGGTATTATACACTTCTTCGGCCAGCTTCATATTGCCCTCCTGCGCTTCGAGTGTCAGAATATTATTACGAAGATTGGAGGTAGACTGTGCCTGTTCCATATCTATACCCAGCTTGGCATCTTCGAGCGATACTTCTGTCTTTTTCAGCTGAAGGAATGCCTGGTCTTCTTTACGTCTGCGCTGGTACCCGCTGAAGATGGTAAAAGACAGGTTTACACCATATGATACATATCCATACCAGGTCTCATTGCTGAAGTAGTTGAATACATCACTCGCACGGCTTACACCACCGGTACCAAACAATGATAATGTCGGAAGCTTCTGCAACTTGTATCGCTTGAGGTCGAACTCATTTGCCCGCTTCTGCGTTTGCAGCAACTGATATTCAATACGCTGTGAGTAGTCAAACTGCTCTGAAGCCAGCGCTGATTTGATCTCATCCAGGGATAAAGTATCTGTAAGCTGTATAGGCTGTTGGATAGGCATACCCATCTGGTACTTTAATGCAGCAATACCTACTTCTGCAATATTGCGCAACTTGGTTTCTTCTGTACGCAGATTGGTCAGTTGCACTACTAATCTGTCTACATCCAGCTTCTCCACCAGCCCGTTCTTATAAGTCTCGCGGGTTTCGCCCAATAGTTTGTTCAGATTAGTGATGTTATTACCGAGTATTTCCAGGCCTCTGCGGGCGGATAACACATTATAATAAGCCTTATACACATTTACCTTTACGTCAATCTCTGACTTCTGAACTGTTTTAGCTGAAAGCTGCTCCAGCGTTTGCCGTGCCTGTAAGGCTACCAGTACACTCGGGTCAAAGAGCACTTGTTTAAGTGTGACCTCTCCTACTGCATTATGTTTCAATCCAAATGCAAAGGGTACAAGGGTACCTTTCGGTACAGTATCACTGAAGTTAGCGGCGTCAATTAACTGTTTCTGTACGATAGGGTTATGCTGGTAGGTACCAGAACCGGCAAGGGTAGGCAGTGCCAGTCCGCTTACTTCCTTGTTTTTGGCCAGCTGAATAAGTTCATCCAGTTTCGCGTTTCGTACGCTGGCCTGATTAGCAAGCGCATAATCAATTGCTTGTTTTGCAGACAGCGAGATCGTTTCCTGCAGCGGAGGTCTGGGCTGCTGCTGGGCCATTCCACAGTGAAAAATAATCAGCAGCAGGAGTCCTGTAAGGCCCGCATGCTTTTTGTCAGGTTGCATAAAGGTCATTGGTTTTACTGTAGTTGTAGTTTATTCTCTTCAACGCGTTTATACCCTTCCGGTGAAACAAGTCCGTACAGGAAATGTTCAAGCAGGGTACATTGTACTTTACTCATATCATATTTCCCGTAGGGGAATATATCAGGCTGAAAACAAAGCATGGATGTTGCCAGCCGGTATTGCGTCATAATCTCTATGTCAAAGTCTGACCGGTATAATCCTTCACGGACCCCTCTTTCTAAATTCTGCCGTACAGTTTTCTGAAGGTTATTATACTTATAATCCTGAAACACCTGGAATGCTTTGACGTGAAACTTCTGCAGATCAAACAGGATGATCGGGTTCATATTGCGGAAGCTTTGGTCCAGCATTTTCATTACCAGAAACAGTTCGTCAATGGCATTTGCAGCTTTATCCTGGTACTCCACACATTCCTGGGCTAAGTGGTTCAGATAGCGGGAAATGGCATGCATCACCAGTTCATCCTTATCTGCAAAATGAGCATACAGCGTCTTTTTGGATACTCCCATACGCTGGGCTATATCGTCCATTGTAATTGATCTTGTTCCGAATTGACAGAACAGACTGAATGCAGTATCCAGAATACGTTCCTGTATATCCATTGGTTGACAGTATGTAATGATTCTTATTTCTTCTGCAAATCCTTTCTGTGGTGGCTATTTAATTCCTCCTGGCTTCATAGTTCTTTGGTGGTCTCAAGTCGATTTGCGATGCTGAGACAAAACTATGGAAACTTTTTAAACTATAAAAGTTTCCAAAGCGAATTATTTTAATATACTTATCCTGTGTTGATCATTAACCCACCTTCCAGGTGAAATACCGGCCCTGGTAATCAGATCATTCATCATATCTGTTCAAAGGAATCTCCCTTCGGGGATAAAATAAACGATGTAACTTTGCACCCTGTCAGGTATCAGAACCAGGGATTACCGGTTTATTCACGTATCTGCATTTAATAATATGTCTCCTAAAAATCGCATCAAACTCCTGGCTGCAAAGCTGTTAAGGTACTTCTTCCAGGGATTGTTGATACTTGCTCCTATGGGCGTGACCGCCCTGACACTGTACTGGGTTTTTGTAACTATTGACAACATCATTCCCAAAGAAATTCTTCCGCTTGAAACACCGTTGCGATACCTCCGCTACAAAGGTGTGGGCTTTGTGTTGGTGTTACTGCTGGTGATTGTAGTAGGGTACCTGAGTTCCTCCTTTATCGTAAGCCGCATCTTCGCATTATTTGACCATCTGCTGGAAAGAACACCTTTCATTAAATATATCTACACATCTGTAAAAGACGTATTTGACGCCTTTGTTGGTGAAAAGAAGAAATTTGATCATCCTGTACTGGTACAGGTCTATGGTGTGGATGTATGGGAAATGGGCTTCATCACCCAGCAGGATGTATCCAATCTTGGCCTGGAGGGCTACACTGCAGTTTACGTACCGCATGCATACGCCATCACTGGTAAAGTCTTTATGGTGCCGGTAACGAAGGTTAAACCCCTTACCAATGTGCCTGCCGGTGAAGCAATGAAGTTTGCAGTAAGTGGCGGCGTTACCAATATTGAGGTGCACGAAAAGCCGGAGAAGAAGGAAGCCCGCTAAACTAACTACTATAAGGCCGACCACTTTTTACAATTTATCCGGTCTAAGCATAAAGAGTATTTCATATCTTCAGATCTTTGTCGGACAATGCATTTCTTATATCCGCTGCGAACAATCAGCCTAAGATGAATGTAGGAAATGCATTGCCGCACAGGAACATATCATACGTAGAAGGGACGATGATCATTCATTACTGATCATTATCCTGCCTGTTACCATTGTGAGTTAACCAACCATTATATGCACCTTATCTTACTGGCGTTTTGCCTTACCTGTTTACCATTGTCCGCTTACAGCTGGGGCTTCTTTGCTCATCAACGTATTAACCGGCTGGCTGTCTTTTCGCTACCGCCGGAAATGATCGCTTTTTATAAAGCTAATATTGAATATATCACTGCACATGCAACAGATGCGGATAAAAGAAGATATATCATTGCGGAGGAAGGTCCCCGGCACTATATAGACATTGATCATTACGGGCGGCCGCCATTCGCTGAACTGCCCAGATCCTGGCAGGAAGCAATAGGGTGTTATAGTGCGGATACACTTAACACTTACGGCATACTGCCCTGGTACCTTGAACAGATGATGCACCGCCTCACTAATGCATTTCGGGAAGGTGATGCCGCCACCATACTAAAACTGAGCGCTGACATTGGTCACTATGCAGGCGATGCCCATGTGCCACTTCATGCCTGTTCTAATCATAACGGACAACTCACCGGTCAGCATGGAATACACGGATTGTGGGAATCAAGAATCCCCGAACTGATGGCAGATAAGACCTTCTCCTACCTCGCCGGCAAAGCTGTTTATATAAAAGATGTAAGAACATATACATGGCATATTGTGCTGGAAAGCGCCGTAGCAGCGGATACAGTATTACAGCAGGAGAAAATAGTGAGCAACGGCTTCCCTTCCGGCAGGAAATTTGCGTATGAAAAACGCAACGGAAAATTGGTCAGAAACTACTCAACAGCTTACGCCAGGGCATATCATATAGCTCTGGGAAATATGGTAGAGCGCAGAATGATAGCCGCAATACATGCTACCGCCAACTACTGGTACACAGCCTGGGCCAACGCAGGAATGCCAGCATTAGAGAAACTGCTAAAAGGGTACATCATACAGGATACTTTTCCTGCAGCTAAAGACAGAATGATAGGACGTCAGGAAGGCTAAAACGGCCTTTCAATTAATTTCGATTTTAAAAAAATATAAATTATCTTTGTTAGTACTATCTTTTTAGCCTTATCCTACGCGCGTTCAGCATCATATGTGAAATGCCATACTTTTTTTCCATTCCTCTGACAAAACCAAACAAAGTGGAACAAGCAAACAATTTATTTAACTTAGAACGACCTATGAAGGTGCACAATTTTAACGCAGGGCCTTCCATATTGCCGAATGAAGTGCTGTACAAGGCCAGCAAAGCTTTGATTGACTTTGAAGGTTCAGGAATGTCTATTTTGGAAATAGGGCATAGAACACCATTGTTTCAGGCTGTACTGGATGAGGCACGGAATCTTGTCAAAGAGTTGATGCAACTTGATGACGATTTCGAAGTATTGTATCTACATGGAGGCGCTACCACGCAGTTCATGCAGGTACCATTGAACTTCCTCGAAAATGATGGTACAGCGTCTTATATAGACACTGGCGTATGGAGTAATAAGGCAATAAAAGAAGCTAAACAATACGGCTTCGTTGATGTAGCTGCCAGCTCAAAAGACAGCAACTACAATCACATCCCCAAGCAGTTTAACATCTCTCCAAAATCCAGTTATCTGCATATTACCACTAACAATACCATTTATGGTACGCAGTGGCAGAAGATGCCGGAAACAGATGTTCCGCTGATTGCTGACATGAGTAGCGATATACTCAGCCGTTCATTGGACTTTAACAAGTTCACACTCATCTATGCAGGAGCACAGAAAAATATGGGCGCTGCAGGTACAACCCTTGTTGCAATTCGCAAAAGCGCACTGGGCAAAGTAAATCGTAAGATCCCAACGATCCTCGATTACCGCAACCACGTTGAGAATGGCTCAATGTTAAATACCCCTCCCGTATTCGCTATCTACATTTCCATGCTTACACTCCGCTGGCTTAAAGAACAGGGTGGAGCTGCCGCTATGGAAAAAGAAAACGAGAAAAAAGCTGCCCTGCTTTACAGTGAGATCGACCAGAACCCACTCTTCCGCGGTACAGTACAGAAAGAAGACAGAAGCCGTATGAACGTTTCCTTTATCATGGATAAGCCTGAACTGGAAGAAGAGTTCCTGAAATTCTGCAAGAAAGAAGACATCGTAGGCATCAAAGGCCATCGCCTCGTAGGCGGTTTCCGCGCTTCCCTCTATAATGCACTCCCCTACGAAAGCGTAGAAGTGCTCGTAGAAGCTATGAAGTATTTCAGCCTCAAAAAAGCTTAAACCTCATAAGATAAAAACAGGAAAGGGTGTCGCAAGTGCGACACCCTTTCCTGTTTTTATTTATATCATCCTTATAGCTAGACATTTTTACATATGTAAGCCACCAGTGATTGTATTTCTTTCGCTTAAAACAGGCTTCACCTTTTATACCGTCAAGCATTCAAAAGGGCACCAGAAGGTCACCTCAATATCCCCGGGATATTGAAGTGACCTTCTGGTGCCCTTTTGGTAGCAGGATGATATGAATACCAAACCCTGATCAGTACCATCACCGTAAGAGTTATGTATAAAATTTATCTGCAATAGTTTGATCAATACACTTACCCTCAACAAAACGCTCCGAATATTTACCTGTATTTGATAATTTCTAATTTCAAATACCCCTGCTTAGACGGGACAAATTAATTAACTACTTTTGCGGCCTAACAATCTAATATCATGGCAATCATCAGACCGTTCAGAGGATTAAGACCTACTCCGGAACTTGCAGAAAAAGTTGCTGCCCGCCCTTACGATGTGCTCAGCGCAGCAGAGGCTAAGGCAGAAGCTGCCGGTAACCAGTACTCGTTTTACCATGTTTCCAAATCGGAAATTGACCTTCCCGAAGGTACCGATGTGTACAGTCAGTCCGTATACGATAAAGCTGCGGAAAACCTGCAGAAGTTCATCAAAGAAGGTATACTATTCCAGGATGGTACACCCAGCTACTATATTTACCGCCTGATTATGAATGGCCGTACGCAGACAGGGCTGGTATGTGCCTCTTCTGTATCTGACTACAACCAGGGTATAATTAAAAAGCATGAATTTACCCGTCCTGATAAAGAGCTGGACCGTATTAACAATATTAAAACTACCCGTGCCCAGACAGGTAACGTGTTCCTCGCCTACAATGACGTTCCTGAAATGAACTCATTGATAGACCGCTGGACCAATACACATGCACCAGCATATGACTTTACAGCTACCGATGGCATCCAGCATACAGTATGGGTAGTAAGTGAAGAAGCTGCAGTGAATGAAATCACTTCCCTCTTTGCCAATAAAGTACCGCATACTTACATTGCTGATGGTCACCACCGTGCAGCATCCGCATCTTTGGTACAGAAAGAGTTTGAAGAAAAACAGATGATCGGCATCGACGATCCGGCTAACTTCTTCCTGACAACCATCTTCCCTGCCAGCCAGCTGGTAATACTGGATTACAACCGACTGGTAAAAGACCTGAATGGCCTAAGCAAGGAAGAACTGCTTTCCAGATTGGAATATGACTTTACCGTTGAATCCATCGGCCATCTGCCACAGCAGCCAAGCATGCTGCACGAGTTCAGTATGTACCTTGAAGGTAACTGGTACCGCCTGGTAGCAAAAGAAGGTACCTATACAACTGATCCTATTGGCATCCTCGACGTCACTATTCTGTCTAATAATGTACTGGATAAGATACTGGGTATCAAAGATCAGCGTACAGACAAACGTATTGACTTTGTAGGAGGTATCCGTGGCTTGCAGGAATTGGTAAAAAGAGTCGATAGCGGAGAAATGAAAGTTGCCTTCGCACTTTACCCTGTTACTATCCAGCAGCTGTTTGATATCGCAGACAGTGGCAATGTAATGCCGCCAAAAAGTACCTGGTTTGAGCCTAAACTGCGCGATGGTCTCATCTCTCAAATAATTTAAGCCTTTTCAGTATATGCTGTAAGCGCCTGCCTTCACCGGCAGGCGTTTGTTTTTAAGTAAAGCTCCATCAGCCGAAATACCAATTCCAGCGGCCGTCTGCATCTTTGGCACATTTTTTCTTTATTTTTACACCAAACGTCTGACCAGAATGAATATGAGGGTTTCTTTATTGAAAGCAGGCTTGTTTACTGCTATATTATTCTCTTTCGTAATAACTACTTCCGCACAGGATGCAAAGGAATTATACACCACCGCAACAGGTTTCATCCGCGATGGCGATTATTCCAATGCTATACTCGTACTGAATCAGGCATTACAACAGGAGCCCGATAATATAGACTTCAAAAAACAACTGGGTTTTGCTTATTACCTCCAGGGTGATATGAACAAAGCCAAGAATGTGATTGAGCCGCTGCTGAGCAAAAAAGAAGCAGATGAACAGACCTTTCAGATAGCCGGCAATATTTATCAGTCCCGCCAGGAATGGAAGTCTGCGCAGAAGCTGTATGAAAAAGCACTGCGTAAGTTCCCTCAAAGCGGCGAGCTTTATAACGACAATGGACAACTGCTCATGTTCCTGAAAGTGTTTGAAGGTGGCATGGGAAGTTATCTGAAAGGCATCGAAAAAGCACCTAACTACTCTGGCAATTATTACAACGCGGTCAAAGCATATGTGTACATGAACAACCCCGTTTGGGTAATTATCTACGGGGAAATATTCGTCAACCTGGAAAGCTACACTGCCCGCACAGCGGAAGTAAGAACACTCCTGCTGGATGCTTATAAATCTTTGTATAATAATCCGGCCCAGCTGAATAAAGCGATAGAAGCAGAAACAGAACAGAAAGGCAAAAAGAAAGTGACTGCTGACTTTGCGGCTGCTTTTAAAGCAGCAATGGGTAAACAGGTCAGTGTTGTGATGGCTGGTATAGACCCTGAAACGCTGATCATGCTTCGTACCCGCTTCCTGCTGGACTGGTTTAACTTCTCAGGTGTACGGTTCCCATATGCCTTGTTTGACTATCAGCGCACGCTGTTGAAACAAGGGATGTTTGAAGCCTATAATCAATGGATGTTTGGCCCTGTGGCTAACCAGCCTGCATACAGAGCATGGACGACCATGCATAAAACAGAATACGATACTTTTCTCCAATATCAACGTAATCACCCACTGAAATTAAGAGAGGATGAATATTACAACGATAATAAGTTTTCGTTGGTGAGGTGATTGAACCATTAGCAGGTAATCAATTCACAAATTCCACATATGTTAAACATTAAACACCAAAACACAATTGAGAACGCTGTAAAGGCGAATCATGAACGGGCATTCTATTCGCAATACCCGGAACACCCCAAGGCCTATGGCGAGAACGCAGCAGAACAGGGCGAAGCCCGCTATAAAGCACTGCTGCAAAAACCCTTCGGGCAGTTACTGCAAACAGGAGAATCTTCCTGGGCAGGAGAAGAAGTGTCTCCCTATACCCAGGAAAAATTAGGTGTTACCTATCCCCTTTTCCCTGCAGATGACCTGGTAAACAGAGCGGTTGCTGCTGCTCCGCAATGGCGCAATACTACTGTAGATGTTCGTGCAGATATACTTGTAGAGACGCTGGAAGCTGTGAAAGAACGCTTTTTTGATATTGCCTACGCCACCATGCATACAACCGGCCAGAGCTATATGATGAGCTTTCAGGCTTCTGGTCCGCATGCTAATGACCGGGCACTGGAAGCAATTGCCATGGGTTATCATGAAGGTAGCCGCTACCCCGCCTCTATGATGTGGGAAAAGCCGATGGGCAAAACGTCCCTTCAGCTGAACAAGCAGTTCCGCGCTATTCCGAAAGGAACAGGTCTGGTAATAGGTTGCTCCACGTTCCCTGTATGGAACTCGTTACCTGGCATTTATGCTGACCTGGTAACCGGCAATCCTGTGATTGTTAAGCCACATCCTAAAGCTATCCTTCCCATAGCGATTGTTGTGGCGGCTATACAACAGGTATTGCAGGAAAAAGGGTTCAGTCCGGCCCTGTGTCAGCTGGCCGCTGATACATCTGCTGCTCCGATTACAAAAACATTGTGCGAGCATCCTGGTATTCAGCTTATTGACTATACCGGCGGCAGCCAGTTTGGCAACTATGTAGAGTCGCTACCAAACAAAACTGTATTCACAGAAAAAGCCGGGGTCAACTCCGTTATACTGGATAGCGTGGCAGATATTGATGCAGTATTGCAGAATCTTGCTTTTTCAGTATCATTATATTCCGGACAGATGTGTACTGCTCCACAGAATTTCTTCATTCCGGCTGATGGCATTACTACCAACAGTGGAAAGCTGTCATTCGATGAGGTAGTACAGAAATTCAAGGATGCGGTGGTAAGCCTTGTGAACAATCCTAAGATGGGTGCTGGCACATTAGGAGCACTGCAAAACGAGCATACGCTTGAAAGAGCGCATAATGCAGCGAAACTTGGTGCGAAGGTCATCCTTGAAGGACAGCCACTGGTCAACGAAGAGTTTACACGCGTACGCGGCTGTACACCAGCTATACTGGAAGCCAGCAGCACAGATAAACACATCTTTGAACAGGAATTATTTGGCCCGGTTTTATTACTTATCAAAACAAAGGATACCAGCGAATCTATACAGCTGGCCAGACAGATGGCACAGCAACACGGTGCTATCACCTGTGCAGCTTATACGACTAATCCTGATGTGAAAGAGAAAATTACCGAGGAAATGAACAGTGTATTTACTCCGGTATCCTTTAACTTTACCGGATTCATCTGGGTAAACCAGCATGCTGCATTTTCTGATTTCCATGTTACAGGAGGCAATCCTGCCGGCAACGCCAGTTTCACCAATCCGGAATTTATCTTACGCAGGTTTGTGTGGGTAGGAAACCGGGAAGTAGCCGGAAGCTGACCGAATAATTTGATTATGAAATATATACTTTCTTTCATGCTCATCGCCTTGCTTGCGGCCTGCGAACAGGCGCCCAAAGCCGATAAAGCAACCATTACTGAAGCACACCCGGTGAAAGAGGCGGAAGGCCGTCGCTACCTGGTAGATACTGCTACCAGCGAAGTGCGCTGGATAGGCACTAAACCAACAGGTAAACATACCGGCAGCTTCAAAGTACAGGAAGGGACATTGCTGGTGAAGGACACAACGGTTACCGGTGGAAATATCATTGTTAAAATGAACTCACTGGAAAACCTGGACCTGTCTCAATCGGATACCTCCCTGAAACGTAAGTTGGAAGATGAGCTGAAAGGCCCGCTGTTCTTTGATGTGGCAAGCTTTCCGGTAGCTACTTTCGAGATCACCAATGTTACCAATTTCACACCGTCAGTAGGGAATGAAGTATTAATGAAGAACGCAAATTATACGGTACAAGGTAATCTGACAATTAAGAATATTACCAAGAATATCTCTTTCCCTGCCATTATCAAATTGGAAAATGGAACCATCACAGCGATGGCTAACTTCAATATTGACAGAACACTGTGGGGCATGACCTACAGAGCTGATAAGTCTATGCAGGATAAGCTGATTAATTCAGCTGTAAATATCGAATTTCGGGTTACTGCTGCCAGATAGTACTAACTGATTTTGATAATAAATAAGGGCATCTCCTGTCATTGGGATGCCCTTATTTTATATAATCTCCAGCCACACCATCAAATTTGCAGGCTGTATACTATTCACTCACTCGCAATGTGCAAGCTGCCTAGCCGCTGTAGACTTTGCCATACACATGGATTTATCGTATTACTGTTTAGTACAGCATCGCGGTGGAATAATCATTTACTGATGAGGAGATAGTAGCGTATCTCTGGAGGTAGCTCCAGATAAATACCAGGGAAAATCGTAAAGATACCCCCCTGCCGCGCCCCATTAAAGCGCTGAGTGTGAATGGATAATCGAGGCCCTTATTACAGGATACAGGTTAAGACAGGTAATTGCAGACTGGTAAGCAAACAGTGGCTTCTTCATAACGTGGAATGCTCCTGCTCAGGCAGTAACAGCCTTGTCTTCATATATTACGCTGGAAAAGTCACATAATTTGCCCAGCAGACTACACAACTCAACACCGTGAGCAGTCAGTTCATAGGTTACCTTCGGAGGCATGCCCGGAAACTGATGACGGGTGATGAGACCTGTCTTTTCCAGTGTATTCAGCCTGTCAGACAAGATATGATCGGTAATATACGCCAACTCCTCCCGGATACCAGAGAACCGGTTATTACCCTCTTCAATACAAAAAAGTACATCTGTCGTCCAACGTCTGCTCATGGTGAACAACAGCTCATTCAGCGGACATTTATTTTCAAGGTATGACTGATTCTGATAGTTAGATGAATTTGTCTTTCTTTCTGCCATATACAACACAATTTTATTCAGTGAACTGAAATTACTGCTATTGGCCAAGATGTCAAAGCAGTTTTGGATGGATGGCCACGTTCCTGCTAATGCAACAATTCCTTTGACATTTCGATGATACACATAGCATTGCTATCTTTATGCCCGAAGAATACACTTCCCTGCCCGTTAGCAAAATTTGAATATGATCCGTTTAGTTCTAATTATCATCGCCTTCTTAGTATCACTATTAACAGTTATCCGGGCACCTACCTATCACCTATGGATGCTGGCAATAGGCGTGGCAGAATTTGCCTGGGTGTTTATAACTTTCACATTCGTGCTGCTGGTAGCAGGACTCTATCCTGGTAAGTACCAGCTGGCGGGCACTATCATAGGCATTGCTGCTCTGCTCTTCTACATTTCTCCGGTTATCAGGGCCTGGTACATTTCCAGGAGCCTGCCTGCCGCAATGGATGCCGCCCTGGGTGAAACCAACGACGATGCTATCAGAGCGGCCCCTTTTAACTTTCTCACAATGCTGACTGACTATCCGCAGCCGAAGGTCACAGCTAAAACATATGCTTATCGTACAGATAGCCTGCTGTCTTCTACCCTGGACTATTATCCTGCACAACAACCCGGATTACGCCCTTGTGTGATTGTAGTACACGGCGGCTCCTGGAAAAGTGGCGACAGCAAACAACTCCCCGAACTGAACAGCTACCTGGCACATGCCGGATACCATGTAGCTGCTGTTAACTACCGGTTAGCACCTGCGAATCTTTGTCCCGCACCCATTGAAGATGTATATGCCGCACTGGACTACCTCCGGTCAAACGCGGCTACCTTACAGATAGATACCAATAACCTGGTACTCCTGGGGCGCTCTGCCGGTGCACAGATAGCCTTACTGGCGGCTTACCGCCAAGAGGTTCCCGGCCTGAAAGGTGTCATTGACTTTTATGGGCCAGCAGATATGGTATGGGGCTATTCCCTGCCGGCTAATCCGCTGGTGATGGATTCCCGGAAAGTGCTGGAAGACTACTTAGGTGGAACCTATACAGCTGTACCCGACAGCTATGCTGCCAGTTCACCGATAGAATTTGCAGGTCAGGATGCTGTTCCGACTTTAATAATACACGGTGAAAAAGATGCACTGGTAGCTTATGAACATAGCACCAGGCTGAATAAGAAACTGGCAGACAATGGTATCAAACACTTCTTTTTGTCGCTGCCGTGGGCTACACATGGATTTGACTATAACCTGAAAGGCCCCGGTGGGCAGCTGTCTACTTACGCTGTAGAGCGGTTCCTGCGGAATGTGGCTGAGTAGAGAAGGACCTCTGTGGACGCTTTCAGCCAGACCAGCCGGAAAAAGAAATAAACACTACATGCAATGCAAAGTTTCCTTCAGTACTATATAGCCGGATAGGTAGCGTGTCATGATATCCTGCTATGTAAAAGCTATATTTCAGAGCTGGCTACTGCGCATCTGGAACGAAGTTGATATCCGCAACGTCTTTAAAGGGAACATACACACGCCTCCAGGGATCATCACCAAGCATTTCCCATTTGTGACCTGAGCCATGCGTATCCATAGCAATCAGTATATCTCCTGGATTCAGGGTGAACTGTTCACCATGATAAGTCTCAAACAACAATGTACCTGACAGTGTAATAACATACTGGGTGGTAGGGGCAGGATGCCAGTCATACACTGAATGAGGTGCCGTTTCGTTAAACATAATGGAAGCCGCTTCTTTGACATCCCTGTGTGTTACTGTCCCTATTGTGAAATGTGAGTGACCGTCTTCTCCGGTGTATAACTTAATTGCTCTTATCATGTCTATTGTTTCATTGTTTCACTCACAAGATATGACTGTTAACCTTAAAGTTTTGCTAAAACATCAGGTAGTAATAGTCCCCCCGCTGGGTATTATATGGATATGACCATTACTATAGTCAGGCTGCTTACATAATTGCTTAAGTCAATATTTTACGTAATTGGTTATCATATATTTAACTGCTATCAAAACTAGATCTCACTACCAGTAATTGACCTTGTCAACGGAGTTATTGTGTATTTCAGCAACCCGGAAAGCCTGCTCATACACTACACTTTAACACTGTAAACCAAACTATTTCCTCTAATAGCATGTTAATGATACTGCGCAGGTAGTTACTTTTGCTTTGCAGAGAAAGAGCTGTGAACTTACTTTAACAAACAGAATCGACATGCTAAATTTTGAATACAGGAACCCGACAAAGATCTTATTTGGCAAAGGACAGATTGCCAATCTTGCGAAAGAGATACCTTCCGGCGCAAAACTATTGATGCTTTATGGTGGTGGCAGTATTAAACAGAATGGGATTTATGATCAGGTAAAGGCCGCCTTGCAAAACTTCACTGTATTGGAATTTGGCGGCATCCCCGCAAATCCCGAGTATGAGGTGTTACTTAAGGCATTGAAAGTTATAAAAGAAGAAAAGATTGATTTTATGCTGGCAGTTGGTGGCGGCTCTGTCATTGACGGTGTGAAGTTCCTCTCTGCTGCAGCATTATATGAAGGTGATAGTCCATGGGATATTCTCTCCCAAAGGATCGTAACCAAAAAAGGTCTACCATTTGGTACTGTATTAACGTTACCTGCCACGGCATCAGAAATGAACTCCGGCGCAGTAATCAGTCGTCAGGAAACGCAGGAAAAGTTCTCCATGGGCGGACCAGGCCTCTTCCCGCAGTTCTCAGTACTGGACCCGCAGGTAGTTGCTTCCATTCCGAAACGCCAGCTGGCAAATGGTATCACAGATGCCTTTACTCATGTGCTGGAACAATACATGACCTACCCGATTGGAGCATTGTTGCAGGACAGAATAGCGGAAAGCATTATGCAGACACTGGTAGAGGTAGCACCTAAAGTAATTAAAGATCCATCAGACTATGAAGCAGCGGCCAACTTTATGTGGAGTTGCACCATGGCTTTGAATGGCCTGATTCAGAAAGGCGTGCCTACCGACTGGGCGGTGCATGCAATGGGTCATGAGCTGACTGCTTTATTCGGTATAGACCATGCAAGAACACTGGCTATCATCACTCCTTCCCACTACCGCTATAACTTCAACAGTAAAAAGGAAAAGCTGGCCCAGTATGCTGAACGCATTTGGAATGTTACATCAGGTACGATGGAAGAAAAGGCAAATGCCGCTATCAAAGCTACGGAAGACTTCTTCCATTCCCTGGAGATCGATACCAGGTTATCAGCATATACCGGTGAGTTTCCCGGCACGGCACAAGTCATTTCCCGCAAATTTACAGAGCGTGGATGGAATGGGATCGGTGAAAGGAAAGCCCTGACCCCTGCTGATGTTGAGAAAATTGTAGAAATGAGCTATTAAGGTCAACTCAAATATAGATGTAAACAAAACCGCTTCAGCTGACTACTGAAGCGGTTTCATTTTTAACATATTTTCATAGAAGGCTACACAGCTACTTCGCTGTCTTCCATCTTGTTCTGTAACTCTTTTACTGTCATATTATACAGTATACTATTCCGGCCATTCACACGCTGTACCAGGTGCACATGGGCAATAAAATGCTGAACAATCTGGATCTTATCACTTGGTGTTACCACCAGCAATTGCAGATGTAACTGCTTACACAGCTCCATCAGATATGTAGCTTTCTCCTCATCCTGGTTACTGAAGCTTTCATCTACAGCAATGAACCGCAAACTTCTTGCATTCTTACCCTCCCTTGTTATACCAAACTGGTAAGCGATAGCGCTACAAAGAATGGTATAGGTCAGCTGCGCTTTCTCACCGCCTGACAACTGTCCCATCTGACGATAGATCTTCTTGGATTCGTTTGTTTCCCTGAAACGTTCATCGGCCCAAAATTCAAACCAGTTACGGGCATCCAGCACCCGCGCACGATATGCCTCGCTTTCATCCAGTGCAGCTATCAATGGCTGTACTTTCTCACGGAAGTGCTGTGCTTTCTCTTCAAAGGTACTTTGTTGCCAGTTTGCTGCCTGCGGCAAGGCATCGAGTAAACGGGTCTTGAACTCACGCGCTTCAGATCCTGAAGCTACAGGACGTTTCACCAGCTGAATAAATGTATCCGGCAAACGGTTAAAGTTGATACCGCTCAACGAATGATTCAGCTTCTGAATAGTGTTACTGATGTCACGTTCCCACTTCTCCATCTCCTCATTCAGACCACCAATCTTGTAAGTGATGGTGACATTGATATAACTTTCAAAATCCTTCTTATAACCCGGCAGGTTATCAGTAGTTAGTTTATCCAGCCACTCAATGTATTCTGTTGCATTTACTGCATCATCAGCTAAAGTATGCACATCTGATATCCAGTCAGGGAAACGCTGTAATACGTCTGCCGGTGGATTTTTAAGACGGTTAATGCTTCTGTTGAGCATCACTTCCTCCTTATGACGTGCATCTTCTGCCAATTTCAGGTCCTGCTCTTTGTTTTCCCGCAGTGATTTATATATCGCGCCTACGTTCTCTAGTGTTACATTTCCTAACAGGTGACTATTCTGCTGCTGGAAATTAAGCAGTTCATCCTTATCTGCTTCTGTAACATGCTGCAACAGGTGCTGCATTGCCTGCTGCTCCTCCTCCATATCCTCAATATTACGTTGCTCCAGCGCCTCATTCCTGATCAGCATGGCCTGCGCCTCCTGATTATCTTCCTTCTGCCGTTCAATATCTATAAGCTGCTGCTTCAGTGCATCCAGTTCCTGGTTTTCATCAGTCAATGAACCTATCTGATCCTGTGCCTTACGAATGGCCTTTTGTAACTTTCCGATATTGATCTCATCAAAGCCTTTATGCTCTTTCAGGCGGCCGGCTGCATAGAACTGCTTCTGCAATCTGGCAGACCTTGACTTACAGGTCTGCAGTATCTCGTTGGAGGATGTGATTGCTTCATTCAGCTTACTTCGCTTTAAGATGAGGGCATCCTTTTTCCTTTCGTTGTTCCAGCCCATTACATAACGGGAGGCATCGTTACTATTCGCCCGGTCATCCTTTTCATGCCTGTCACGATTCTTGATAAGCCCCTCTACTGTAATAGCCATATCATTGCGTTGCAGCTCACGCTCGCTATTCACACACACATAGCTGAACTGCTGAATGATCTGTTGCTGCACCCAGGGACTCAGTTTATGGTCGGGGTGGAAATCCAGTTTATGATATACGGTATCATCATCCGGATACAGCGTCAACGCTGATTCCTTGATCTGATAGTATATCAGGCGGGTGCGGAGGTTATTGTTATTCACATAGGATGTCACCTTTTTATAGTGCTTCTCCGGTACCAGCAATCGCAGCGAAAATGAGTGTAATAGCTTCTCTAGCGCCGGCTGCCATTCGATTTCTTCTGCTTTAACCTGTATGAGTTCTCCTGCGAATAATATTTCACCCACATCAATTCTAAGACTACTGCATATTTCTTTACGCAGGTCTACCAGGTGTGACGGGATGTTATTTCTTGACTGATGTAATAATTCGATCTCTTTCTCAAGCGTTTCCTTTTCACTCACTGCACGTTCCTTCACACGCTTGGCACTGTACTCATCTTCTTCATTCAGGCGTTGCTCTGTTTCCAATTTCAGGGCTGCTCGACTGGCTTCTTTCAGTACGCGCTGATAGGTAGCGTCATCGTTGATTTCATCTTCCTTTACATGCAACGTATCGCACCAGGACGCAAACTCACGCAGGTTCTCTTCTGCGGTAGCTCTCCTCTTTTCCAGCTCTTGTATTTCCTTCTCCAGCTGTTGCAGCCGTTGACCCGCCTTATTCTGCTCCATGAGGTTTTTGGTAACACGCTCCTGCTCCTGCAGATCAGCCATGTTAACCTTGGTATCCTCGATTTTGCGTTGCAGTGAATCTACTTCCTGACGACGTTCCAGCAATGCCTGTGTTAACAGTTGATTACGCGTGAAGCTATTCCAGATGGTAGCAGTATTCAGCTCCTGCTTCAACTGCATGATGGTGGTCAGGTATGAAGAGAAATTCTCATGGTGCTCTTTGATAGGTGCCAGCAAACGTATCTGTTCTTCTGCCTTTTCAATGTTCCGCTGTGCATCCAGCAGCGTGGTCAGGTGTTTCTTCAGTTCCTGGAACTGCTCTTCCATGTTACGTGGTTCGAGCATGTTGGTACGAATGAAATCATCCAGATTACCCAGTACTTTGATACCTACCGTCTGGTTAAACAGCTGTACTGCTTGTATACTTTGCATACCCAGCGCTTCCACCATACGCTGTGCGTATTTGCTGGCTGCATCAAACCACTCTACCTGCCTGCGACCGCCTTTATTGTACAGCTGATCGATACGGCGCTTCCAGGTACCACCCATGTCAAACGGACTGAAGTCATCGGCAATATGCATCGCACGGTGAGCAACACCGAATATCTTACGCATGTCGCCATTGACGAAGTACCTCACCTGAAACAGTGTTACATACTGATCTGCTTCATTAGCGAAGTTGGCCAGCAGAATGCTGTATGCATCTTCTTTGTTTTCTCTTAAGTAAAGTGTTTTGGTAATACCGGTCGCCTCGTTGTTGACCATACCATACCCTCCCATTACATAGGAGTCTTCTGTTCTGTCACCTTTCTTCTCACTACCACTACTCTGGTTATAAAACCGGTACCTTTTTTCAGGTACCATCAGCGTCAGCAGCGCATCAATAAATGTCGTTTTGCCACTACCATTAGCACCTGTCAGCAGACTGGTTTCTCCGTTTGGCTTGATACTATGTATATGCTCATCAAATGTACCCCAGTTCAATACCTCAAGGTATTGCAGGCGGAAGCCACTTTTATGATTATCAGTACTGAAAACGTTTAACTGCATTGTTTCTAACAAAAAATTTTATGGTGTGTTATTCCGCCTCCACATTAGCGCTACCAATAGCCATTTCACTCAGCTGCTGCTGGAAGGTATCCAGCGCTTCACTATCTACCTTTGCTTTGATGATCTTTCTTATCCTGAACTTCTGCTCGTCTGGTACTTCATGATTTTCTATTCGATGCAGGAAGCCGCTTTCTTCTACTTTATCCACGAGCCTGTCTATTTCCTTCAGGAATTTGATACGGCTGGCACCTTCCTTGAAGAAAAGTTCTGCATATTCTTTTATCTCTCTACGCTTCTTGATTAATTCTCTTGATCCTGACTCACTGATCTCAAATTCGGCCATCATTTCACGCAGCAGTACCAGCATCACGCTCTCTTCATAGCTGAATGAACGGCGATGTATCCAGCTTACATAGGCTTCATCATCTTCAGACAAGGCGTGCTTTACAAAGGCATATCCGTCCTGCTCATCCAGCACGAGGTATAAGCCAAGCTGCTGCAGAAAACCGGTAAGTTCAACCTTGTATTGCAGTAGTTTTTCCCAGGCACCTTTCTCCACATATTCCACCGGGCCTTTCAACAGTTTTACCACTACTGTTGCATAAGGTAGTATTTTCGCTGTGCTCATAATAGTGTGTACTGTTATTTACCAAATAATAGATATGGAACTTCTACAAATTTTGTCTGCTCCTGATTTAACGGGATCAGTTCCGTAGTATTCTTTACAATGTAAGCCCTGCTGGATTTCTCACGCAGGAAGTCGTAGTAACTGATCACTTCCGCCAGACCGTATTCCAGTGGAGACTGTTCCAGCACTTCTTTTAATGTGGCCGTCTGTTTATCTTTCAGTACGTGCTCAACTTTCTGCCATAACTGTTTCCTGTTGATAAAAGATGTATTCAGTAAGCGGCTGAAGCGCTCCACGTCTGCTATCTGTTCAGTAGCATTGGATGGTTGCTTTACTTCTACCGTTGATTTCTTTTGCTCCAGCGATAGTTTCTTTTCCATGACCATCTTGATCTGTGCGCTGTCGTCAATGGTAATACCACAATCGACATCCTGTTCTTTTTCTATCAGATCGAAGACAAATTCCTTGATATTATTGATCTGTTTGCGCAAGCGTCTGTGACGGGCAATTTCCTTCTCAGAGATAATACGGCTGAGCTTTTCCGCCATTTTATCATTAGCATCATATACAGTTTTCCCCTGCTGCAAGAGCATGGATTTTATATTCTGCAGGAAATGATCATCAGCAGTAATATTCCTTTCAGACACAGTGTGCAACAGCTGTTCCGTCAGTTCACGCCACTCCTCCTGCCCTGCGCGTGAAATAAGGAAGTCCCAGAAAGCATAGAAGCTCTTACCCTGGTTACTATTACGGAGTGAATCATAGGCTTCAAATGCAAAGCCAATGATAGCACCTTTGTTTTGTTCAGCTTTTGTGTGCTGTTCAACAATCGTACGGTGTATAGCTTTGAAGTTATCTTCTACTTCACGGAAATCGCTGATCAGTTCATAACACAGCCGGGTAAACAGTTCCAGGCGTTCTTCCACCTGGGCATTATTATACCTGTCAGGTACGATACCCAGTTCCAGTGCTTTGATCTCTTTATCCAGTTCCGATCTTTTATTCTTGAGTATTTCCAGCTTCTTTACCCGATCATCTTCTGTGTTCTCTACTATATCCCGGAGAGAGTTAAAAAGCAGCTTAAAGCGGCTTTCTGTACCTACGTGCTGACGCAGCTGCAATGTCTGCATCCACTGAAACACTTTTTCTGTGTAGGCGCTCAGCTGGTACTGGGTATTTCCTTCGGCGTCCGGCAAATCCTGCAAGAGCCTCTTCTGTACCCAGTTCAGGATGTATTTCCTGGCGCGGGTTTCTTCATCCTCTCCAAAGTTGATCTTTGCTTCTTCCAGGTCTTCCGTACCATCGTCCTGCTGGCCAAGGGTCTCCGCAAGCAAACGGGTGAGCTGGCCTTCAGATATAGAAAACCGGTTCTCTTCCTTAAAAACACCATATAGGAAAGGTAAAATCCATTGTGTATTCCGCAAGCGTAACATCTGTATGGCCGGCGAGGTGGATATTAACCAATATAGATCGTCTTTATTCATATAAATCCCCAAAGGGCTGTAATTTGGAGAAAAAAAATGGATTTGTGAACGGTTGTGGATAATGGGAATGCTGATTGGGCTTATTATCAGTAAGTTCCAGCACTAATATATCTATTGTCAGATCAGCTACCCTGCACTGATACTGGATCCTGGCCAGGTCAGACAGCCCGGAGGCGTCTAATTTTGTGTAATTCTGAATAATATCAATATTTTTACACCTTTAAAGCCCTGGTGGCTAATTTTTTAACTGCATATTTCTATGTCAAGCCAAACAGCAGCGCAACCACTGGTATCGATTGTGGTGGCTACCTATAATGGAGCAAAGTATATTGAGGCACAAATGGATTCGCTGATTGCGCAGACATATCCTAATACAGAAATCGTCGTTGTGGATGATCGCAGTACTGACAACACCCTGGAAATACTGCAAAGGTACGCCCGTCAATACAGTCACGTACATGTATATCAAAACGAAGTGAACCTCGGATACGTCAAAAACTTTGAGCGAGGCGTAACCCTGTCTACAGGTGCATATGTCTCTTTTTCTGACCAGGATGATATCTGGCTGCCGGAAAAGACTGCTGAACTGATGGCTGCTATTGGTGATCATCCGATGATCATCTCAGACTCAGAGATTGTTACCGAAAATCTTGAGAAACGCTGCAACCATTCTGATCTTAAAGTAATACAGGACTTTTATAATCCGCTGATGTTTGCTACGGATAACTGCGTAACTGGTCATTCGTTGATTATAAAGCGTGCAGTTGTAGAAGCAGCCATTCCATTTCCTGACATGGCTCATGATCTCTGGCTGGGCTTCTTTGGCACGCTACATGGTACTGTAAAGTACTTTGATAAAGCCTTTGTTAAATGGCGGCAGCATGGCAGGAATGTGACCACTACACAATCAGACGAACAGCAGAAGATTGAGGTCACAAAATTCAAGTTAAGAACCTTCCGCGATACCTGTCCGCCCGCATTTGAAAAAGAGAAAGCGGTGTTCGACGCACTGTTGAAAACGTATGACAGCTATTCGCTGGTCAATAACTTTAACCGTATGCGACTTTACTTCACTTACAAGAAGTACCTGCTTGCAATGAAGAAAGGTAAACCCTTCAAGATATTTACATATTGTATCAAAATGTTTTTCCAGATGCGCAAACACCCATAACTTCCAACCTGTAATAGTTAACACAACATATCATTACCTATGAACTCCATTACTCCAAAAGTTGTTGCTCTTTCTGCAATTAAAGAGAAATTTGACCTGTCACAATACGATGTGATCAGTAATCTTGATAAAGGAAATGTCATATTCCTTGACGGTGAAACAGTGATCGATGGCGACCTTGATACAAACTACACCGATGCTATTGATACGGAGGCCGTATTAGTTTTTGTACATGGTAATCTGACCGTCAATGGCGATATTATTATCAGAGATTACAAACCGTGGCTACTTGTTACCGGCGATGTTTCGTGCGAGGTATTGTATAGTGGAGATAACATCATTCATATCACCGGAAATGCAGCTGTAAAACACGCCTTTTACGGATATTACAATGATGGAAGTATCACCGTCGAAGGAACGACTAACGTGCCATATGTGCTTAATTCAGACCACCACTCAGCCATCACGCCCGAAGATGCAATACTTATCAACGTCTACAGTGATGACAACGATTTCTTTGAATACGACTATACTACCAAAGACCTCGCGGCTGCACTGCTGAAATCCGTGATGCAAGATAGTGAGTCAGTAAATGTATGGAAGTTTATAGCCGCGCTGAAGGCAGGTAAGTCTCCCTTTAAGAAAACTGCGAAACCACCTAAAGTCATCTACCAGGAACAGATAGGGAAGCTGCTAAAAAACGGGGGAAATAATATTACTGAACTTGACCTGACGGATAAGAAGCTGGATGCATTTCCGGTAGCCATCACAAAACTGGTGAACCTCAGAAAACTGGTGTTATCAGATAATAACATTGAAACATTGCCTGAGGAAATAGGTAGGCTGGAACAGCTGGAGGAATTATACATCCGTAATTGCGATCTTCAACAGATCTCTCCGGCTATCAGTCAACTACGGCACCTACGGATACTGGACATCAGCAGTAACTATAATTTACGGGAACTTCCTGCAACATTCGGGCAGTTGCCTGGTCTCAAAGTATTACTTGCAAACCATGTGCAGCTACGGCTGCCGGAAACATTCCAACTACCTGACAGCCTCGAAGAAATCAGTTTATTCGGAAGTTATAAAGATCTGAACAAGGCCTTTTCGTTTCCGATGGCGCTGACTAAATTGAAGCATCTGAAGTCGCTCGATCTGCGGGAGAACTATTTTCACGAACTACCTGACGCAATATTGAATATACAATCGCTGGAGGCATTTCTGTGGACGGGCAGCCGTACTGATGCTAACAACTTTCCTGATTTTACGAAGTTTTCCAATCTCAAAAAGCTGGTGATCAGTCGCAAGTTATTAAGCTGGAAGGAAGATGTATTTAACATTCCTACATTGGAGCACCTGGAAATAGACCGGAACAGGGAAGAGAAAGAGTATATTGACGAGTTTACCATTGATATATGGTCAGAAATGGCAGAAGAGAACCCTAAAAAGTTTGGTCACCTGCCGGCACTACTGGACAGGAAGCGGCAGGAACCGGATGGCAGATTTTCTATTATCGTAACTCCTGGTATTACTCCTGATGATATCAGAGAGCTTAATAGGCTGCCAAAACTGAAGTACCTGGATATATCTTTTAATGAACTGCCATATCTCCCGGAGACTATCTATGAATTGAAATCATTGGAATACATTGATTTACGATATAATTGTTTCTCGGAAGCTGAGCAAAATAAGATCGTGCAGCAGTTCCCGGGTGTAAAAATCGAGTTTTAGTGCGTCAGTGATGGATGGCTTAGCGGGGCGGCGGGACATGGTCCGGCGGAATGGTTTTGCCTATATAAGCGATGGCCAAGCGACGAACAAGAGGTGGACTTGAATAGTCCAAGCGACGAACTAACGACGGCCAAGCGACGAACAAGAGGTGGACTTGAATAGTCCAAGCGACGAACTAGCGACGGCCAAGCGACGAACAAGAGGTGGACTTGAATAGTCCAAGCGACGAACTAGCGACGGCCAAGCGGAGAACAGGAGGTGGACTTGAATAGTCCAAGCGACGAACTAGTGACGGCCAAGCGACGAACTAGTGACGGCCAAGCGACGAACTAGTGACGGCCAAGCGACGAACAAGAGGTGGACTTGATCAACACTACTGATATTATATGCAAAAAGCGACCTAACAGTAACTGTTAGGTCGCTTTTGTGGCCTCGACAGGAATCGAACCTGTATCTGGAGCTTCGGAAACTCTTATACTATCCATTGTACTACGAGGCCAAAGCCTTCCTGCTCATCAGGAGAGGAAGGCAAAACTAAGGTATTTAATGATCAATTACAAAAGCGGTTTATGCTTATTTTCGATCACATATTAAGATTGCTTTTGAAGATCTTTACAGCGATAGCCAGAAGGATTACTCCAAAGAACTTACGCACCACCATCAGACCCGCCTTACCCAGGATGCGCTCAATCCAGCTCAGGGAGCGTAAAACGATATAGATAATCACCAGATTCAGCAAGATACCCGCAAGGATATTCGTTTCTTCATAGTTGGCTTTCAACGACATAATGGTGGTCAGGGTGCCTGATCCGGCGATGAGCGGGAAGGCAATAGGGATCAGACTACCTGTCTTGGTATCCTTTTCACTTTTAAAGAACTCTACTCCCAGGATCATTTCCAGACCGATTACAAAGATCACAATTGAACCGGCTACTGCGAATGAATGTACGTCTACGCTGAGGAGGTTCAGGAAAGGCTCTCCGACCAGCAGGAATAATACCATGAGAAAGCCGGAGGCAATTGTGGCTTTTCCGGAATCGATATGGCCCAGTTTTTCTTTCAGCGAAATAAGAACGGGTACGGAACCGACAATATCAATAACCGCGAATAGCGTGAAGGTGATAGCCAGTATCTGGTCAAAACTGAACATAGGAGTAACGTGTTTGCAACAAAAATAACGGTTTAATTGGTTATTACATATGGAAATATACTGTCATAAATATAGTAATCAACTGCATAAAAAAAAGGCGTCCTGCATCATGCAGAACGCCTTTTAATTCTTTATTGACAGATCAACCCGGCATACGGGAGAGGTATTTATCCATTTCTTTAATCTGGCTAACTATCTGAGCAGTAGTCGCTTTTAACGCTTTTGCCCTGCGCAGGTAGTCTTTAGCTGTTCTAAAGTCGCGGCGGCTCATAGCAATTGAGGCCAGCGTCAGTAAGGCTGCTGCCGTATTTTCCTTATCAGGAAGACCCATACGCACTGCCTTTTTCAGGTTCTGATCAGCTTCTTTCAGATCGTTTTTCTGGTAAGCGATGGTACCCAGCTGGAAATACTGCATGCCTTCGTATTCTTTCATCGGGCTACCCGAAGCGATACTTTGACGGATGGTAGCTTCTGCTTTATCCAGGTCTTTGTTGTACATAGCCATGTTGCTCTGCATGAAATAGTAGACAGAGCGGATTGGTTTGTACAGCAGTTTAGGGAAAGCAATCTTATTCATCATTCCCATCGCCTTTTCAATATCTCCGGCTTCAACCGCTTCCTGCACAAGTCTCATTGGTCCGAACATAAAGTGCGTAACAATGCATATTACAGCTATCAGTAAAGGAATAGTTGCTTCCCACCATCCTACAGTAATACCCAGTGCTACACCACCCACCAGGAAAAGGATCCCTAATGGCAGACGATATAGAATAAAAAAATTAAATGCTTTCATTTGCGAATCTTGTTTTAAAAATCAGGTGGAACCCTTACAAAGTTGCACGTTTTATAGCTTACTTCCTTATAAGAGGCGCAAAGATAAATAAAAAAAGGTGTGTCAATATTAAGAGATTCTTCTACCTTTGAATCATCAGATGATATGACGACTTAATACTATGACCACAATAAGAAAAAGCAGCCTGGCAGAAGAAGTAGCCCAGCGGCTGCAGGAACAGATTTCACTTGGCGCATATAAACCCGGAGAAAAGCTGCCTACCGAGCCGGCATTGATGCAGGCATTCGGAGTAGGCAGGTCTTCCATCAGGGAGGCCGTGCGCATCCTGGCCAACAGTGGCGTACTTCGAGTACAACAGGGGCTGGGAACATTTGTTGAGGCCTGCACTGGCATTGACGAGCCTTTGCCGCAGCGCCTCAAGAGAGCTACAGCAGACGACCTGGACGAGGTAAGATTATTATTGGAGATCAAGATTGCTCAGAAGGCTGCGTTAAACCGGTCAGCTACCGATCTGGAAAAGATGGAATCATTTCTTCGTCAGCGCAAAGAGTCAGCGCTGATAGATGATACTCCTGCAGCCATCGAAGCAGACATCAATTTCCATATTAGTATTGCAGAGGCATCTGGTAATAGTATTCTGACAGATCTCTATAAGACAGTGGCTTATCATCTGAAAAACCACTTTCTGGCGCAGTTTAAAGATGCTGCCAACTTCAGGGAAACCCAGCAGCTACATAAGAACCTGCTGAATAGTATCAGCGCTCAGGATCCGCAGAAAGCGTGGCAATGGGCGCAACGTATTGCACAACACATCAAAGACGAGCCTACAAAGTAAATTGTTATGGACAAAACCTTACAGGAGACTGCTACAGCACAGGCACAGCAGGCAGCTACTAATACCGTATTCTCTATATTGCTGGCATTGAGTTTTTCACATATGATCAATGATACCATACAGTCATTGATCCCTGCCATTTATCCGATAGTAAAAGACTCCCTTAAACTGACGTTTAGCCAGATAGGGCTGATTACTCTTACCTATCAGCTAACGGCCTCGTTACTGCAGCCGCTGGTAGGCCTTTATACGGATAAACATCCTAAGCCCTATTCATTGGCAATAGGCATGGGCTTTACCCTACTGGGGCTGATCAGTCTTTCGCAGGCGCATCATTTCTACCTGGTATTATTCTCGGTAGCATTGGTTGGTGTAGGATCTTCTATATTTCATCCCGAGGCTTCCAGGCTGGCATATATGGCCTCAGGCGGTAAGCATGGCATGGCACAGTCGCTATTCCAGCTGGGAGGCAATGCAGGTAGCTCCCTGGGGCCATTACTTGCTGCTATGATCATTGTACCCAAGGGGCAGTCCAGCATCAGCTGGTTTGCACTGGCGGCATTGCTGGCTATTGTGGTAATGATGAATATTGCTACCTGGTACAGAAACAATACACACCGTATTCGCGATAAGTCAAAGTCGGCCGAAAGCGTACAACAGGTACGCCTATCCAAAGGAAAGGTAACCTTTGCGCTGAGTATACTGCTGGTACTGATTTTCTCAAAGTACTTCTACATGGCCAGCATGACCAGCTACTATACCTTTTATCTGATTGACAAGTTTAATATTTCAGTGCAAAGTGCGCAGGTATACCTGTTTATATTCCTGTTTGCTATTGCAGCGGGTACCTTTATAGGCGGCCCTGTAGGAGACAGGATAGGCAGGAAATATGTTATCTGGATCTCTATTCTGGGTGTAGCGCCGTTCTCATTGCTGTTGCCACATGCGACATTGTTCTGGACAGCGGTACTGAGTGTCTTCATCGGGGTCATATTATCCTCTGCTTTTTCTGCTATTCTAGTATATGCGCAGGAACTTGTGCCAGGCAAAGTGGGCATGATTGCCGGTTTGTTCTTCGGCCTTGCGTTTGGAATGGGTGGTATTGGTTCTGCTTTGTTAGGTAAACTGGCTGATAGCACCAGCATCTCTTATGTGTTTGATGTATGTGCTTATCTGCCGCTAATTGGATTACTTACGGGCTTTCTGCCTAACGTAGAACGTTCAGGGCAAAAGAAATAAAAAACCAGCTCACCGGTCTCTGTTGGTAAAAGGAACTTTATCACCAGAGACTGGTGAGTGCATTATTGGATAAAACGCTCTGGGTTTCATCAATTAAATAACCATTAAGACACAATCTTTGATATAATAGCGTGATAATATTGTTGCAATAGGTTTATATGTGAATCGTGGAATGCCGGGATGTTTTGTATCGCGTAACGTAGTCTGTTCTTCAGGTCTTGTCTCAAAATTAGCTGGTGATGCTGAAATCACATAGCAGTTGCAGGCTGTTCCATGATTTTAACAAGCTGTTTTTAATCCCATCTCCCCTCCTTGTTCCGACTTACACTTTTCGGGAAAAAACATTATATTTAGTCATGCCTTCTAATACTTATTGCATATGGAAACAACTTCGCAACGCGACGAACGCCTTTGGAAAATAGCCAAGGCGAGGGCTTCATTCCGAACGTCCCTGCTCGTCTATCTTGTTATCAATGCCTTTCTCTGGGCGCTATGGTTCATTACACAAGGACCATCTCACCATGGTATTCCATGGCCGATATGGCCTTCATTGGGCTGGGCACTCGGTCTTGCATTCCAGTATTTCTATGCATGGCATCACGATCCTTTCGGCGATGCGGTGAGAGAATATGAAAAACTACAGGCCGAAAAACAACGCAGAGGCCTCTAAATTCCACTACCTTCACACGGGGTAAAGCATACCACCAAAGCATTATCTACAATCTATGGAGCAGCCACGAAGATTATTTGACGTAATCGAACACCAGCTAAGAAATTTCCCGAAAACAGACATGCTGGTAGGAAAAGAAAACAATGTCTGGAGAAAATATAATACACAGGAAGTAGCCGATCTTACATTGCGATTTAGCGCCGGACTGCTGCAATTGGGCCTTGATAAGGGGGATGCAACTCCTGAAGGTTGTGATAAAATAGCTATCATATCTCCCAACCGTCCTGAGTGGGTGATCACTGATCTTGCCTGCCAGCAGGCAGGTATTATTCTGGCTCCGCTATATCCTACATTGAGCGAACACGAAATGGAGTTCATCCTGAATGATTCAGGAGCTGCCATATTGTTCATCAGCGGACAGGATATGTTTGATAAGGTTCGTCTTATCCGGCATAAGCTAACCCACCTGAAAGAGATCTATTCTTTCAACAAAATTGAAGGCGTGCGCCATTGGCTGGAGATTCCGGAGATGGCCACCAAAGAATATACAGACCGTATACCCGCTATCAGAGATGCTGTTAAACCTACACAGGTGGCCACCATCATCTATACGTCAGGTACTACTGGAACGCCTAAAGGTGTGATGCTTACACATGATAATATCATGAGTAACGTTACTGCTTGTATACCTTACCTTCCTGTAAGCCAGGAAGCAAGGGCGCTGAGTTTCCTGCCACTCAACCACGTATTTGAACGCATGGTGACCTATGTATATCTAACCGCTGGAGTACCTATCTACTATGCAGAAAGCATGGAAACCATTGCCGACAACCTGCGCGAGGTAAAGCCTAGCATCTTTACTACTGTACCCAGATTACTGGAAAAGGTATACGAAAAGATCATGGCTAAAGGCCTGGAACTGAAAGGTATTAAACGAGCATTGTTCTTCTGGTCAGTGGAACTGGGTAAGAAATATGAAATCAACAAATCCATGGGCTGGTGGTACGATTTCCAGCTGTCCATCGCCAATAAACTGGTGTTTAAGAAATGGCGGGAAGCCCTTGGCGGGAATATTGACGCTATAGTCGTCGGATCGGCACCCTGCCAGGTCAGACTACTGAAAATATTCACTGCAGCCAATATACCGATCCTGGAAGGTTATGGCTTAACAGAAACCTCACCAGTAATCAGTGTAAACAGGGTAGATGCCAAAGACCGCATGTTCGGTACTGTTGGCCCCCTGATCAGTAATGTTGAAGTAAAGCTGGCTGAAGATGGAGAGATCTGTTGTAAAGGTCCTAATATCACACCGGGCTATTACAAACGTCCGGACTTGACTGCAGAGTCAATCACCGACGGCTGGTTTCATACAGGAGATATAGGTGTGCTGGTCAATAACAAATTTCTGAAGATAACTGATCGCAAAAAGGAACTCTTTAAAACCTCCGGTGGGAAGTTTGTTGCTCCTCAGCCTATCGAAAACAAGTTCAAAGAATCTCCTTTCATTGAGCAGATTATGGTGGTAGGAGAAAACCGGAAGTTTACCGGTGCCCTGATTGTACCTTCCTTCCCTCAGCTGGTCAGCTGGGCAGCCAAGAAAGGCATTAAAACAGGTACACATGAAGAACTGCTGAAAAACACTGACATACAACAGCTTTATAAACAGGTCGTTGAGAAGTATAATCAGTATTTCAGTCATATTGAACAGATCAAAAAGTTTGAGCTTTTGCCTAAAGAATGGACAATCGCCAACGGAGAGCTCTCTCCTACATTGAAACTAAAGCGGAAAGTGATCGTTCAGCAATATGAGCAACAGATAGAGAAAATATATAATTAACAGATAGTGGAGCGCAAATTTTAAACGGTTTGCTTGAAATATGTAAAAAACGTTTACTTTTGCACTCCACTTTAGGGTTTAGCCCTATGGCCCGGTAGTTCAATGGATAGAATAGAAGTTTCCTAAACTTTAGATACAAGTTCGATTCTTGTCCGGGCTACAAAAGAGAAAAGTCAGCATTCAGGTGCTGACTTTTTTGCGTTATATTATACTACCTTAGCCCCGGACAAAGTGATGCGCGCCTAGTTAACCATTTACCCCCAATCAATTCCACATGAGACGCCTTACAACCCCACTAGTAGTACTTTCCCTATTCGTTATTGCCGGATGCCAATATGATCCTTATGCCCATAGGTTTACCACCAGCAAGCCAGCATTTGAAGATCTTACCGGCATATACAGGTTCAACGAACAGACTGCCACAAATGATCCGATTGGTCAAGCCGGCATAGACAGTTACATTAGTCTGAAAGCAGATAGTACCTATGAAGTCAAGAATATACCCGACGTGTTCAATACCGACTCGGCTACAGGAAAGATCAATTTAACAGGGTATTACTCCACTCATGGGAAATGGGAGATCAGCAGTGTTGGCAGCGTTGACTATGGTAGCGGTTTGGATAAACACTGGGGCCTGCTGCTGACAGGGTTCGATAAGGAATATGCCAGTATAGGGCTTATGGGCAATAAGCCCCCATATGAGATCCTGGTCACACTCGGCGACCCGGATGCGGGAGAAGTCATGATCTTCTCTAAAGAATAAAAAGCCGAAGTCTTTTACAACACCGGCTTTTCAGCTTTATTAGTAGTATAATGCCTGCTTAAATCGCTTTGCCAGTAAACCAGTAGCTCTTGCCGGATCAATCTCTGCTACAACCACCCCTGCCTGTCCGTAAGCCCCATGCACAATGCAGCTGCCATCCGGTCCTACCAGGGTAGAGGCTGACTCAGGGTAGCGGGAAGAGTAATTTGAACTACCTACATAGATAGTATTCTCCATTGCCCTGAGCATAACGGCTTTTTCATAGTATGGGTTTTCCCGGGCACACCACTCTTTCAGTTCCACGCCTGCCGTATTACTTCCCACAAAGTGCGGGAAGAAGACAATTTTAGCATCCTGCTGTGCAGCCCATCTGACAGATTCAGGGTAGCGGAACCCCTCATGACAGATGGTAATACCAAACTTCACTCCTTTCACTTCAAATACCTTACGTTCCGTACCAGCCACCCACAGATTATCTTCAGTAGGGTCCAGCTGATTTTTAGTCTGACTACCTAATATCTTACCTTCTTCCGATATAACAAAGGCAAGATTAAGCAGCTTTCCGTCCTCATACCAGTCCATAGGTATAATGATCGCAATATTATTGCTGGCCGCAATGTCACAGACCTTTTCAAGAGCATGTTGCAGCGTTTCGGGAGTACGGTCTTCTGGTTGATAGCCCATTCCCGGATACCCCGGTAGATAAGATTCAGGAAAACAAATGATCGCCGCATTTTCTACAGCTGCATCTTTTACTAGTTTTTCAAGCCATAACAGGCCATCCGCCAGGGAGGCAGGGAAAGGGGGTGATGCCAATGCTATTTTCATAAGTAGATAATTAGTCCTCAAAACTAACTAATCGCTGCCACTACTTTTAGTATATTTAGATGCACAATCTCGCCTATGCGTCAGCTCTTATTCCCCCTGCTACTTATACTCGTAAGTACTAATACCATGGCTCAGCATTCTTTTTATGTCAGGCTAAGAGACAAAGACATGCGCCATTTGGCAATGGATACAGCGGGTATGAGTATTGGGGATATCAGGGTATATCTGAATACCGGCTCAGGGAAAAAGGGCGTTCATTACTGCGGACAGTCAAGCGCTCTGAATACAATTCTATTGGAGAAAACAATAGATGACAAGAAAGTTTTCTACCAGCTGAATACGAATGTCGATTTTTTAAATGATTCTACCCTGATTGAATACTCATTTATCCCTGAAAATACTTCGTCAAGCAGGTATTACGATGAGGGTGTATGGGTACTTGTAAAGTTCAAAAAGAATAAGCCACAACTGGAGATAGACAAAAAGCCTGAACAGGCAGTGCGAATACCCATTGTCAATGGCACAGGTATTTATTATTATGCGTCAGATACGCTCCAAAAGGTAAGCAATGAGCAGAGCTATACTGCGCTATGTAAGCTGAAGCAGGATGGTTACTATTACCTGCCCAGCCTCGGCCGTCTTTATACCCTGCATAGTATTGATGAGGTTAAATAAAGCATGTTGTCTGCTACACCCTGGCTGTTTTGGACTAGTATAACCAGATAGAGTAGCTTTAGGCCGGCAAATATCTTCAACTCCTAAAAGCTATGCCTGTTAGCAGGTGATAACAACTGTACCTACAAATTTCTTATTGTCAATGACTCTTATAACATACTGAAAAGCAAATTAGATCCAGCATTTCCCAACCGAATAAGTGCGGGCATTCCCTGCAATCAATACCCGTGTGTCTTTATCAGTACAAAATAAAGTGCCTAGTCGGGCGGATAGCTGTTGGGCCTTTAATTCCTTCTTACCTAACCGTTCACTCCAATAAGGTATAAGAGAACAATGCGCAGAGCCTGTTACCGGATCTTCCAGGATAGATGCCTGTGGCGTGAAAAAGCGGGAGACAAAGTCACAGGTATTCCCAGGCGCTGTAATAATCACTCCCCCGGGATCAAGGTTAATCTGGTCAAGCAGTTGCCTGTTAACCTGCATATGCCTGATATCCTCTTCACGTTCATAGACCAATACATAGTCTCTGGCCTTTAATACTGAAACCGGCTCCTTGCTGAACGCTTGCCTTATTTCACCGGGCAATTCTACAGAAAACGGCTTCCTGGAAGGGAAATCCAGCACATATAGCCCATTATCAAAGCTGACATACAATGTACCACTAGCTGACTCAAACCGGACACTGCTTCCCCTATAGTCCATGAAAGTTTTAATTACATGAGCTGCTGCTAATGTAGCATGGCCACAAAGGTCCATCTCAATTTCTGGTGTAAACCATCTAAGGTGATATCCATCCCCGGAAGGGATGAGAAAGGCGGTCTCTGCTACTGCGTTTTCACGTGCCAATAGTAAGAGCTGCTCATCGGGTAGCCAATGTTCCAGTGGCAAGACGCACGCCGGATTACCTCCAAACACATGCTCGGTAAATGCATCAACCTGGTATAAGTTCAGTTCTGTCATTGATAACTGTAGTATAAAAACATGTAAAGCCAGCTTGCGGCTGACTTTACATACTTGATTGCAATAATATTGATTGATTACTCTTCATCTTCTTCAAACTCGTCTTCCTCGAGCCACTCAAGATAAGAATAATACCATTCTTCCAATTCGTCGAGCAAGGCTTCTTTTTTAGCCGGATCGTTCTTAAAGAACTCATCCACATTGTCCAGTTCTTCGACGATATCAATATGACCATTTTCCTCATCTTCATCTACACGTTTAGCGAAGAAACGGGGTTGCTCGGTATGAAATATATATTCATTATCAGGATCCGTAACTGGATCATCAGCAATCATAAACTTGGGTAACTTTGCCATATTAATACTGTTTTATTTTAGTAATCAGTGTCCTTGCTGGACCAGACAAAAGTATCGATTAATCATTTACAGCCAAAAAACAGTTTTTCTATATTCAGACCGGATGTTGCCCTGTATTTTCTATAATTCTGTTCAATACGCTGACGGCCAGATTATACTCTTCTTCGGTTATGCCCTGCATCATTCGGGCTGTTCTCTCCTTTTGCAGCATCCGCATGTTCTCATAGGCTTCCTTCCCTGACGCAGTGAAGACACATTTGTCTTCCACAGAAACAGTTACCCACCCACGTTCGGTCAGAGACTGTAATAACTCTCCATATTGCTGCACACCGATAAACGCTTTCAGCTCCTGATAAAACTGCCAGGTGTTAATACTGCCCTGTGCTGCAATTGCACACATCACCCGCCAGTGATAACGGGATACAGCAAGGTCATTCAGTTCATCATCCAGAAAAGCGGTGATACGTTTATCAGCCTCTTTAAGATACCAGCCTAGCGGCTTATCCATTTCCATAGTATAGGTGTTATAAATAGTAAGTTGAAGACCTTAGTTTTTCTGATAATTCACAGGTGTCTTGCCTGTCCATCTCTTAAATGCTCTTGTAAAAGCGCTTATTTCATTGTACCCGAGCATATAGGAGATGGTCTTTACCGGATATGCGCCATCTTCCAGGTAATGTAACGCTAACGACTTCCTTACGTCATCGGCTACGTCCTGGTAACTGATACCCTCTTCCTTAAGTTTACGCTGTAATGTCCTGGGACTGATATTAAAATTTAATGCAATCTCTCCAAGCGACCTGATACCGAGATAGGCATTTGTAAGCAGATACTGATGTATCCTATCTTTCAATGAATTACCGTGAACATTGCCCTGCTGCGTCACCCTTTGCAACAGCGTGCGCTGTATCTCATAATTGGCTGTCAACAGGGGTTCATTCCAGTAATGCGCATCAAATACCAAAGCATAGGTATCCGTACTTTTTTCTACCTCACATCTGAATACTCTTGCATATTCCACAGCATTATCTATTCTGTATGGAAGTTGCACTGCCAGCGGCCTAATCTTCTTCAGAAGTAGTCCATCTATTTCGTGTACCACAAATACCATAAATAGCTCTAATGTCTGCCTGAACTCGAAACGTTCTGGATGATCTGTTAGAGGATGGAAGCTTACTGTAAAACGGCTTTTGTCATCGCTTACATGCAGACGAAAAAGCCCTGTCATCAGATGAGCCAGTGCGGCTGCTTGTGTTACCGCCTCTCCTACTGTTTCGCTGCTTCGGATAATCTCTCCTACTATCCCTAGGGCGGATAGTTGTAGCGACTCTCCGAAATGAAGCCCGAACAGATTATCACTGGTAAGGGCAGCCGCCTCTTTCCAGAGGTGGCTAAGCTGTTGATTGCTGATAGCATAGTCCTGCTGCTCCTGTAAAGCAGAAAGATCAATCCCTGCCAGCTGGCTTAGCTGTATAACCGGCGCATCCCGCAAGGCTGCATAGGCCAGAAAGTTCAATACGAAACGCCGCTGAATGTTTTCCATAACATGTCGCGAAATGGTAATTGTTTGTCGCATAAAGATAATCATACACGGCCTTACCCGGAATAATTTTGTGGCATACAATCACCCAAAAAAATACATACAACATGGAAAATCAGACAAAACAGGTAGCGATTCAATTTCTGACTGCGGTTCAACAGGGCGATAATCAAACATTGGCAGCTTTACTTGATGAGCATATCGAATGGGAACAGCCCGGCAACAACCGCTTCTCCGGTTTCAAGTCAGATATTACACAGGTATTTCAAATGGTAGGCGGTATGTTTGAGCATACTGGCAATACACTGCAATTGTCAGCCATTAAAGATATTGCTGTTAGTGGTAACAGTGTGGCCTGCCTTATCCAATGGAAAGCACAGCGTCCTGATGGCGGCACCCTGGATGTGCATAACATTGACGTTTACACCGTCACCGCCGGCAAGATCGTCAAGGCGAAAGTTTATACCTGTGATCCAACACAAGAAGACCTGTTCTGGGGGAAATAATTAAACTAAAAAGTAACACACTGGCACACTATTCGTTCTATATGGCAAAACCAGTTATATGAAACTATTCTTTGCAGCTGCAGCCTTATTGACAATGGCAGGTTGCCAGCAATCCTCCAACACATCCTCTGATACAACTACAACTTCGGCAGACAGCAGCATAGGTACGCCTGCAAGTGCAGCTATCGCTACTGGCCCACAATGCTTTACACGCATCTCGGGTAAAGACACTTCTTACCTGCAGTTTGAAGCCACCAATGACGTGATCAACGGACAGCTGGAATACCGCCTGTTTGAAAAGGATAAGAATCAGGGCGCTATTTCCGGCGCTATAAAAGATAATATTATTGAAGCAGAATACCGCTTTATGAGTGAAGGCGTAAACAGCGTAAGACCTGTTGTATTCAAAGTGGAAAATGACAGGATACTGGAAGCAATTCCCTCTTCATTAGATAGCCAGGGAGTACCGGTATTTGATAAAGATCCGTCTAAACTGAAGTTTGAAGAAACTGCCTTTGTAAAAGGAGCTTGTAAATAACACCGGCTTTGCCAAAACAGCGCCCCACGACATGATCGCGGGGCGTTTTGTTTATGGTAATGGCTGGTTAATCAGGGTCATAGGATATAGATGCTATTGTCTTATAAAAACGTCAACTATCTTTCCGGGGATATTATGCGACTGGCTAACAATATTGCCATTCTTACCGGTACTTACATCAAGTACATACAGGCTGCCTTGTGTACCCACAACAAGCTTGTTCACATCGTCCATTACTTTTATCATAGTAACAGCCTTACCGGAAAAATTAGCATCCAGCAGGCGTAGCTCCTGGTTCAAAGGGTTATACCTGTAGATCTTATCATTAGAAGTGAAATAGAATACACCCAATGTCGAGGACTGCCACTTCGTATCTGCTGTAAGCAGGCTATCACCTTTAAACCTGCGTTTAGAGGTAGTAATAAACCTGGACTTACCATCCAGGAACTCCAGCGCAAACCTCAACTCAAATACCTTTCCTACGCTGTCACAGAAGGCATACACATCATTCTCAGTCAGCTTTTCCATCTCAATAAGGTCCATTTTCAGGTCTTTAGGATTAAACAGCGAATCCTGCTGGGTATAGTCCGTGCCAAAATAGGTAGTACGGTCAAAACGCAGGAAGCTCTTTTTTACCTTGTCAAATCCCAGGTAATACAACCCCCTGTCGGTACTTGCATAGATCAGATCCGGCGCTAAGGTATAGTTACCGCCAATCGGGTTACTGAAATAACCATAGTATGTTCCGAACGGCGCTGTTTCTATAGTACCTACATACATCTTATCATTCAGGATAGCCGTTGTTGTACCATCATATAACCGCTGAAAATAAGAAGGATGTATATCCCCCGGAGGATCATAAAAGTTCTCTTTCAGGTATTTCATCTTCTTCAGGTCATCACTGTTTACCTGTACGGCCGGGTTTGTTCCCTCAGCACATACTATCCAGTAAGCAAAGTTCACATTCATATAGTACTGGTTCCGCAAAGGCACTATCTGCAGCGGCTTCTTACCCAGGTCTTCGCCATTAATGGCAGCATACAGGTCTGGCTGTACTGTCCCATCCGGCTTGATAAAAGAAAGCTTCGCCTGTCCATCATCGTCTGACAGTACAACTGTTCCTGTTGTAAATTCAGTCTTTCCGTTGATAACGAACTTGTAATAGTATTTCATACCAATACCATTATCACTGACAATCAGCGTCGCATTATACCTTTTGGAGCCTAGCCCGTACAACATACGCAGTGACAGCCCCTCAAAATCCTCTGAACGTGCTTCCTGCGGTATATCTATCTTCCAGTTACAGGTAAGATCGGTGCGGCCTTCAGGCAATACTATCTTAGGCGTGATAATCAGACTGTCTCCTGTAAAAACAGTATAGGCGGTATCCAGGTTGGTTATAACCGGCGTGCCAAGCGTTGTATAATCATAGTTCCCCTTATCCTTAAAGCAGGATGATATAAAAGGGAGTAGTAATGCAGTGAGTATATATAGAAATGATCTCTTCATTGTATAGGTTTTAACTTAGACACGTTTACCATTTTCATCCCTGAAGTAGTATCTGCCATCATCAGGGTTTAACTCCAGCTTGTATTTGTTACCAGGGTTCCTGCTGCTGTAGAAATAGAAGAAACCGTCTGCCTCCTTCGTGATAATATAGCCTTCTGTTGCAAACTGCTCTACCCACTTAAAAGGATCCAGCAGGAAAGACTTAAACCTTCTAGTATGATAAAGCGCTTTAGGTATTGTGTTAAAGTCAGACATATTTGTACCCAGCTCTGTTGCTCCTGAGGCTCTGATAAACAGCTCATGCTTAACCCTGGAGTAATCACCCAGCTCACCAGCCCAGGTATTCCACCAGGTTGGCTTTTCCAGCCTGTTAGAGAACTTTACAATTCCCTTGTTCTGCAATGTAAAAGCCACGCCCAGATCTTTAGTAGGTTTCAGCGTAAGGCCGATTGTCAGGGTTTTGGACTTCAGTACTGTATCTTTATTGTAGATGATTAACGGCACCTGGCAAAGACCTGAATCCGGCTGCATGACGTACTCTTTCTCCAGTGCCTTAAAATGAATACCCGGCTTAGCAGTTGTTGAACTATCAACAGTTTCAAGCACAAATCTGCGCTCGCCTGCTGTGCGGAAACCAGAAATTCTCACCGGTATGTATAGGGTATCCTCTCCTTTGTCGGGAAAGTAGGCGAATGAATATAACAGGCTATCTGTCTTATCATCCGGATCCTCAGGATGGAAGTCAAAGTAGACATTCTCTGTTGTATCAAATACTGTTATTTCGTCTTTCTTGCAGGCAACTAATACCGTACAGCAAAGAACACTGAATAAAAATATCTTTTTCATCGGGCTGTAGGATTTTATCTGTTACCAAATTGTATTTCATCGTCAGGCAGAGGCAGTACAAACAGTTTGTTGGTAGCCGGATACTGTATACCTGCCAATCCGTTTACTGGCCTGTTAAGACGTTTATACATATAAAATATCTGCCCCTCTCCATAGAACTCCTTCCGGCATTCTTTCACCAGTTCGTTCATAAACACGTCCTTCGACCTTTCCTCTGTAATACGTGCGCCGATACCACGATGTAAGCGCACTTCATTAAAGTAGTCCCAGGCTTTAACCGGATCTGTATCAAACGTACACTCCGCTGCTATATAATACATCTCGCTCAGCCTGATGGCAGGTGCCATTTGATAGTGGATATTGGCATCCCCGTCACGATAGTACTTCTCCAGCTGCAGGCGTGTACCCAGGCCTCCGCTCTTTTCGCTGAACCATTGCTTATACCGGAAGTCATCACCGCCTACGCCGCCTGTCTCATATATATTCTGCCCTTCAGTGGTCGTTACAAAAAGCGCACTTTCCCCATTCCTGAACCGCTCATTAAGCCTGCCTGACATATTAGGTACATACCATCCAAAAAGGAGCTCTCTGTACAGAATGCGGTCTTTCTTCTCGTCATCAGGATTCAGGAAGTCGTTCTGACGGGTCCATGGGAACTTCCTGGCATTGATTACTTCAAGGGCGTTTGTAAGCGCATTGGCCTTATCTCCTTTATACAGATAAACTCTTGCCAGCTCACCACACACGGCATAGTAGTTCATGCGGTGACGGCGGTTCTGCATAAACAGGGTATTGGATTCTTCAGTACTGGAATCCTTGGCCGGATAACCTACTTTATAGCCTTCATTCAGTATAGGATCAGAGATCTTCAGCAATGCCTTGGCTTCATTCAGATCCAGGATGGCGGAATCCAGTACACCGCGAACGGTAGCCATCGGGGTAATATTCTTGGTAAAGCTCATTACATAGGGTACTGCACTAGCCCCCGGATCATTTACATATGATGGTCCAAACATGCGCAGCAGATCAAAATGCAGGTAGGCTCTTAATGCCAGGGCCTCTCCTTTGATCAGTTCGTACTCTCTGCCAACAAAAAGGTTTTCCTGCCCCTTCAGATGGTGAAGGATCAGGTTACAATTTGCAATAGCGGCATACAATGCTTTCCATACATTATCTCTTCTATTAATAAATTGTTCCTCCTCATAATTGTACAGCGAGGTCTGTCTGTATCCCTGTGGATCATCACTGGTAATTACATAGTTCTGCGCCAGTACATCCAGGAAACCACATGTAATCTCCCGGCCGTAACTATCTTCCTGGGTACAGCGACTATATACCCCATTCAGCGCCTCTTCAAAACCAGATTGTGTACTGAATAAAGCGCCCTGCGATACTTCAGACTTAGGTGTAACATCCAGCCATTTACTGCAGGATATAAGACCGGTAGCCATCATCACTATTATAAGTATATAATATTTCTTCATCTTGCTGCTTTTTTTAGAACTGAGTAGATAATGAGAAGGTGAACGTTCTCGCAAACGGATAGTCAATTCCTCTTTCTGCCTGTATACTGGATGTTCTCCAGATGTCGTTCATATTTACTGCACATCTGAGGTTGTTCATCCTGTAACGCTTTGCGATCTCCATCGGAAGGTTATAAGCCAGATAAACTGACTTCAGCTCTACCACATTGTCACGTTGTACAAACCTTGAAGAGGTACGGGTAGATCCCTGATCAGCAATATCCTTATACAATGCCTTGTCTCCCGGTTGCTTCCATCTTGATTCCAGTACCCGACGGTCTACGTTATAGCGTGGATCAGCATTTTCCACGCGGTCTACCAGCGTCTGGTTGTACAGGTCTCCTCCACCTTTTGCGTAGAATCTAACCTCTGCAACCCAGTTACCATAATACAGGCTACCGCCAAATGTGCCTTCAATTCTGGTTGTCATATCTCCCACAGGCACCATATCTTTTACGCTATATGTATGCGTATAGGTACCATCTTTCTTCATGAATATCTCCTTACCTGTCTCCGGGTCTATACCCATTGACTTCACCGCGTAAATAGTATTGAGCGACTGTCCTTCCTGGAAACGCAGCAATGGCACAGAGTTAAGCTCCGGATCATTCTGCTGCTTGTCATCTACCTTGTCATTATAGCTCTTCAGCGCGTTAGAGATTTTGGTAATCTTATTCTTATTGGTTACAAAGTTGGCAAACAAATTAAATGACCAATTCTTACCTCTTAACACGTTACTACGCACATTCACTTCAAACCCTCTGTTGACCATTTCTCCCAGGTTAGCTTTATAATCTGTAAAACCTGCTGAAGGTGGCACAATGATATCTGCTAACAGATCTTTCGTCAGTTTATAGTAGTACCGAGGAGCAATGTAGAACCTTCCGTTAAACAGGTCCAGTTCCATACCTGCGTCATAGTTCTTAGTACGCTGCCATCTTAAGGAAGCGTTACCATATGTTCTGAAAATAGCCCCTACTCCTGTAGAATACCAGTCATTACTATAGTACTGGTAGGTGGTATTGGACAAGTAAGCCGGGAAAGACACATCTCCTGTCAGACCGGTAGTAGCTCTCAGGGTCAACTGAGAAATCACCTTACGCGGAATAAACTTTTCGTTGTGTACATTCCATCCAAGTCCATAAGACCAGAACGTTGCCATACGGGAGTCTGTACCAAATTTGGAAGACCCGTCCAGACGAACAGTTCCATCCATCAGGATCTTGTTTTTATAGGAATAGTTAGCATAGAGGAAGGACCCTATCAGGCGGTCCTGTGCGAAGTCGCCCTCAGGAGATTTATCTCTTTCATAGATACGTGCAAATTCAATCTGTGAAAACCGGTCATTGGAAAAGCCCTGTGCCTTGAAGGTCTTCATGTCATTACTTCTGTCCTGAATGTTTGTACCCAGTGAGATATTCAGGAAGTTGGACCGTATCTGCTTTGCATAGCTTAAGGTAAGGCTTCCATCGGCCTGCCAGAAATCTTCGTCCGAGTAAGTATACATACCACGGTCTTTCATGTCATTACCTGTAACGGTATAGTATTCATTACTGAAAGGAGACACAAACTTGTCTGCTGTAGCTTTTCTTTTCGTCAACGAGATCTGGCCCCTTAGTCTCAGCGCCGGGTTAATAGTCCACTCACCAGAGAAGGCATCCATAAACTCCACATAATCATTCTTTTCCAGGCTTCCCAGTGTAGCCTCATACATCGGATTCAGCACAGCGTCTGTCTGTGTTCTGGACTCTGCTCCTGTACGATAGCTCCACTTGTCTACCTCCCGCAGCAATCTGCCTGTTGAATCTGTTTTAGGGTAATAAGGATTCATTCTTACATACCTGGAAAACTCTCTGTACGGAGACTCCCTGCCATCAACCTGCGTAATAGACATCTGGTTTCTGAACTGGATCTTGTTCTGTACATTATAGGAAAGGGAGGCGGCAAGGCCATAACGTTTTCTGTAAGAGCCTTTCATGACGCCATTGTTGGACTGATAACGTACGTCAAGGCCATACTTAACTACCGGTGTACCTCCTTCCAGGTAAATGGAATGTTTATGCCCCAGATCTACCTGCAATGGCTGTGATAACCAATAGGTATTCACTCCGCTTAATACATTCTTCTTTTTCTGGTAATACAGCTTTTCCAGGTCCATGGGCGCATCTACGTTATTAGCCTCATACAGCTTAGCCAGCCGCTCATATTCCAGTTTCTCTGCTGCATTCAGCACCTGATAATCAGATAAATCTGGCGCATTCATGGTCATTTCATAACCATAGTTTACTGCCAGCTTACCCTCCTTTGGCGCTTTGGTACGGATCACTACTACGCCATTTGCTGCTCTTGAACCATATATTGCTGTCGCAGCCGCATCTTTCAGCAGCGTCATGGATGCAATCCTATTAGGATCCAGGTCAAATACTGTCTGTGCATTTACTTCATACCCATCCAGGATGAAGGTAGGCTGGTTGGTAACACCAGTCAGCATACTATTCCTGGTCAGTTTGGATACATCCGCACTTGGCAGGGCGGTAGTACCTCTTACATTGATATTGGGTATCCTGTTTGGATTAGACCCCAGCAAGTTGTTTTCCACCAGCTTAAAAGAAGGGTCATATGCCTGCAGGCTGCTTAGTATATTCTGTGGATTGACCCGCTTGATATCATCAGAAGTTAATACCGTGGCAATACCGGTAAAACTTTCCTTCTTAATCTCGTAATAACCTGTTACAACTACATCCTTCACTGCCTGTACATCCGTTTTCAGACGAACATCCAGCTTTGCCTGGCCCTTAAGCGTTATCTCCTGAGATTTATAACCAATAAAGCTGAACAGGATATGTGCATTCTCAGGCACATTTCTCAGTTCATATTTACCATCATTTGAAGTATGTACGCCATTGGAGGTACCTTTTACCACAACTGTCACACCTGGCAGGGGTACGCCGGTATCATCAGTTACACTACCTGATACTGTAATAACAGCTGGCCTTGCCTGCTCTGCAGCTTGCCTACCTTCAGTTGCGGCAGCTGATCTCTGAACAGGTGCAGCACCTTCCTGTTTATAAATAATGAACAGGTTTGACCCCGCCTCTTCGGCCTCCAGCCCTAACGGTTTCAGGTATTGATTCAGGTATTGAATAAACTTTACGGCTGACCCTTTTGCGGAGGGCGGCTCTGCCTGCATATTGCCAATAGCCTGGCCTACGTAGTTGATACGGACCTTGTATCTTGTCTCCAGAGAGACAAGGATGTCTTTCAATGTTTGTTTTCCGGCGGCGGACTGATTTAATCCGGTTGCAGCCAGCAGTTGCTGCTGCGGGTGATGGCGTATGTTATCCGAAGCAGCATATCCCATGGCTGGCAACAGTAACAACAGGGCAGCACGACTCCCCATACACCTAAAGTAATTTCCAGGCATAAGCAATAGATTAAGGTTGGTTGATTTTTATAAACTAAACGCTACTAGGTTTTCTTTCTCCTGATGCTGTAGTTATTATTGTCCTTTTTTTCGATAACCACATGTAAGGACCTTGACAAAGTTTTGAAAAATATTTCTACACCTGACATTGGTATACTACCTGTAAACAGTTCCTTCCGTAGTTCCTGATCTTCTATCTTAATGTTGATTCCTAAGTTCTCGTTTAATACTGCAGCTACTTCGGCAATCGTCGCTTCATTGAAGACAAACATATTGTCAAGCCATGCATTGTAGTCAGCAGGATTTACTTTCTGACGTGACAGCTGATTTGTTTTGGTTGAAAACGTCACCATCTCTCCGGGACGCATACTCACCTCCGGCTGGTCTTCGCCGTTTAGTTTCAGGCGCACAGCGCCATTATTCAGTACCACACGCGTCATTACGCGTCTGGTGTTGACATTAAATTCTGTGCCTATCACCTTCACATCTACATCAGAAGTATGCACCGCAAATGGTGCATTACTGTGTTCAGGAAGAATGGTGAAAAAACACTCTCCATCCAGCCAAACCTCGCGTTTGCCACTTGCATCCATGGCGAACCGAAGCGTAGAGTTGGCATTCATACGCACAACTGAGCTATCCGGCAGGGTAATTTTCCTGACTTCACCATAGGCGGTGGCATAGTTGAGCATTACCGGACTGGGGCGGTTAAACAGATACCAGCCGGTAGCGGAAGCAATCAGTACGCCTGCAAAAGCAGCTGCATACCGCCACGATACGAACATCCTTTTCCTCTCCGGGGCCTGCCGTATGGAATAGGCTATACGGCTCCAGACTTCCGTTTTATCATCCTCTGTTGGCATGTATTCTTCCGGCCCGATAAGCAGCAGTACGTCTCTTGCCTGTTCTACCGTAGTACGATGGTCTGGATTCTCCCGCAGCCAGGTTTCCCAAAAGACGGTAGTATCGTGTTCCGGATGTATAATCCATTTACGAAACAATTCATCATGAAGAAAATCGGTTACTGTGTATTGTCTATAATCCATAATCAGTACTACTCCTGATAGGCTTTAATGAGATAAAGCAATGAAATCAAAAAATCTTAGCGTCTTTTTAGACATTTTTTTAAAAAAACTATAAAATCTTTAGAAACCTTTGGGGCTATTGCCCCATATTACGATAAGTGTCATTAACTCACCGCTATGGCTTTTCAAGTAATTTAATGCTTTCGATAGCAGTACATATGTAGAATTTACACTCAATGACATAATTTCGGCTGTTTCCTGGGTGGAAAGCCCCTCATAGTATCTTAAGTATAGGATCTCTTTCTGCCGCTTGGGCAGTTTATCAATGACTTTGGCCAATTTTCGGTTTCGCTCATCATCGCTCTGCTGACTGATCAACCGCTCCTCATAGGAAGGCATATGCGGTTCATGCTGGACAGATTGCTGGCTGAACAGCCGAAATACCCCCTCAGCCCGGGTACTTTTGACAATATTTCTCTTGAGACTGGCAAACAGATAGAACTTGATACTGTCTGTTACAGAAAGACGCTGGCGGCTATGCCACAAAGAGGTAAAAAGATCATGTATACAATCTTTTACCAGACCGCTATCGGCCTGAATCTTCATTCCATATCTGTATAGTGATACGAACCACGTATCATAAATGAAGGCAAGCGCGCCTTCATCGCCATCTATCAGCCTGCTCCAAAGCTCCTGATCTGAAAGGTCCTTATACCAGATCTCTTCCAACTAATACTGTTTACCTTTTAAACTAAAATATATACGGTGGCCTCTAAAAATATGGAAGATGTTGCTGGCATCAAAATTGAATAATAATAAATCAAAGTGACTTTACACAACTTTAAATCTATTGTTATGATCTCAAGAACATTGCGCACCGGATTAGTTGCTGTATCCATGACCGCTGCCGCCGTTTTATTTGGCCAGGCAGGCATGGCACAGGGCGTAGACAGCACTGCTAAAAAAATAGGCAACAAAACAGCTTCCGTAGCTGTAAAGGGAGCTATGAAGATTACTGATAAAACATATAAGGGGAAAGAAGGACCTGGCGGACAGACGGTTTACATTGATAAAAGAGACCGTAAGTACTATGTGGACGAGAAAGGTAAAAAGGTTTACCTGAAGCCTTCTGAGATCCGGGACAAACAAGAGAATTAAGCAGCAAAAGAAAAGGGACGCCATAATAGCGTCCCTTTTTCTTATAATACATTTATAATCAAGACATTTCGCTTAATTCTAACCAGCGCATGCCTTTATCATCCAACAACTGAATAATCTCTCCCGCTCTTCTTGAGAGTGGCTCCAGCTGCTCATATGGAAGAGCGCCGGCGGCCATTTTATCATCAATATCCTTCTTTTCTGCTTCCAGAGATGCAATTTCCTTTTCCAGCAGTTCCAGCTCCCGCTTCTCTTTGAAAGACATCTTCTTAGCCGGCGCTGCAGGCTTTACCTCTTCTACAGGCGTCTGTACCTGTTTAGGCTCACTTTTAGTCTCCTCTTTTTCTTTACCAGACTGTTCTTTCTCCCACTCACGGTACTGGGTATAGTTACCCGGGAAGTCACGCACCTCACCATCTCCCTCAAATACGAACAGGTGATCTACCAGTTTATCCATGAAGTACCTGTCGTGCGTTACAATGATAATACAGCCCTGGTAAGACAACAGGAAATCTTCCAATATACTCAGTGTTGGCAGGTCCAGATCGTTGGTAGGCTCATCGAGGATGAGGAAGTTGGGGTTTCTGAACAGGATACTGAGCAGATGCAGTCTTCTTTTTTCCCCACCACTCAACTTGGAGATGTAGGTATATTGTTTCTCCGGAGAGAACAGGAATAACTGAAGGAATTGGGCGGCGCTGACCTTGGTACCATCAGCCAGTGGGAAGTTTTCGGCAATATTTTTGACAAACTCGATCACGCGCATATCTTCCTTGATAATCAGACCACGCTGGTCGTAGTTACCGAAGATCACCGTCTCGCCGGTATTAATTTTACCGGAATCTGGTTCTTCCAGGCCCTGCAGCATATTCAGAAAGGTAGATTTACCCACCCCATTTTTACCCACTACACCTACCCTTTCGCCTTTCTTAAAGGTATAATCAAAGCCCTTCAGGATTTTCAGATCACCAAAGGATTTATATACTTTCTTCAGTTCAATGATCTTACCACCCAAACGGCTCATTTTTACGTTCAGTTCCAGCTGTTGCTTTTCCAGCCTTACACTGGCCCGTTCCTTTACGTCCTCAAAGGCGTCAATGCGGGATTTTGATTTGGTCGTACGCGCTTTTGGCTGCTTACGTATCCATTCCAGCTCTTTGCGGTAAGTATTACGGGCTTTCTCTACACTGGCGCGGTCACTTTCATCGCGGGCGGCCTTCTTCTCCAGGTAATTTTCATAATCTCCTTTATAGATAAACAGCTGTTGCTGATCCAGTTCCATTACCTCATTACACACGCTGTCCAGGAAGTAGCGGTCGTGCGTTACGAGTAATAAGGTCACATTTTCCTGGTCAAGATAATTCTCCAACCACTCGATCATATTGATGTCCAGATGGTTGGTAGGTTCATCCATAATCAGCAGGGTATGCCTGTGTTCAAAACCTATGTCTATCAACACCTTAGCCAGGGCAACGCGTTTCAATTGTCCGCCGGACAAACTACCCATTTTCTGCTCCAGGTGGTGAATATTCAGTTTACCAAGTATCTGCTTCACTTTAGAGTCAAAATGCCAGGCATTCAGCTCATCCATGCGCTCGATGGCAGCCGTCAGTTTATCCACATCCGGCTCTTCATCCTGGTCGTTGGTCAGCAGTTCATAATCTCTGATAGCAGCCAGAACAGGATGGCTCTGGGAGAAGATATTTGCAGAAATAGTTTTCAGCGGGTCAAAAGCAGATTGTTGCTCCAGCATTACTACCGTTACATCCTTGTGGATCCATACGGTTCCCGCGTCGGGAGACTCCTGTCCGCAGAGTATGCGGAGCAGTGTAGATTTACCGGCTCCGTTCAGGGCTACCAGCGCTATTTTATCCCCTTCTTCAATGTGAAAAGAAATATCCTTGAAAAGCGGCCCTGCGCCGTAAGATTTTGTGAGTCCTTCTACCGTAACATAATGCATGGCGCGAAGTTAGTAAAATGGGACCAAGTTGAGAACTCAGGGGGAATCTGGGTGATTGGAGAAGGTGTCGTTATCTGTAGTAATGCTCCCGGTTTATTCTTCATTCCAGCCGGGCATTAATAGTACACCAGAAGGGCACCTCAATATCCCGGGGATATTGAGGTGCCCTTCTGGTGTACTATTGGTAGCGGGATGATATAAGGCATTAACCGGGACCAAAGGGTTATTTCCTGACATATTCAGCCGGCATGCTGACGGTGTAAAACAAAAAAGCCTCCCGGCAATACCGGGAGGCTTTCATATGAAATAAATACACAATTAAAGATCATAATACAACTGGCGGAATGAACTTCTCAGACCAATCTGGAAGATCAGCTCGTTCTTAGTCCAGTTACTGTTGCTTTCCCTTCTGGCAGTAACGCTACCTTCCAGGCGCAGGTTATATTTAGGATTCAGCAGGTAGGCTGCTGTACCCTGTACATATAAGAAATTGGTTTTCAGCCCCTGGCCGATCTTATTGCCATAATCCTTTGCACGGGTCCAGTAGGACTGATTGATATCCTTTCCATAGTTGATACCAGCAGTATCGAGGCCATATTTGGCTATTGTGATCTGCCCACGCAGGAACAGGCGCTTATAGCGGTAATCTGCAATGTTCACCCACTCTACAAAGTTGGCACCCATCGGATGAGCCAATGACTGGTTATAATGCCCATAGTTATTCAGGGTATTACGCTGTGAATAAGTGTATGGTCGGGCAGCATTTACCTCTGTCAGGATATTCAGATTAGGAACTGTGAACAGGTTATTGGAGCGGAAACCTACCTGGCCACCATATTTATTACCCCACCAACCATTACCATTAGTGATCTGCTCCAGTTTAAACTCGTCCAGAATGAACTGTCCATAGAAAGTACTATTGCGGGATACAGCGTATTTCAGGTTCAGACCCAGGATGGCATTATCGGGAGAGCCAACAGAAAATTCCACAGGACGGAGGAATACGATTGGGTTCAGATAACTTGCATCGAAACCACGTTTTCCTGTGGAGTCGGAATCCTGCCAGATAACTGACGCAAATAATCCGACGGATAATTTCTTGGTAACATTCCAGTCAAGGTAGTTGAATACACCCCATTTTTTACGGTATCCATTGTCATAAGACGCTTTTGGATACTTCATATCAATGAACTGTGCCCACATGGTAGTATACTGTATACGACCCACATTGGCAATTATCTTCAGAAAAGGATAGTTGAACGGTGCGTCAGATAACAGCATGGAACGATAACCATCACCAATAAAGTTCCTGTCATACCCTAACTGAAAGGTGAAGTGCTTACTGGCCTTATAGTCGATTAATGCGGAAGCATAGGCGTAGTCAAACTTGGTTTCGTTAAATGGTTTCCATTCGCCCTGCCCAGGTACGATCTGGTATTGCCGTCCGAATGCGTCGAGGTAAGCAGGCATCTTTGCCTGGTTTTCATAAAACTCTGAGCGGAAGGAGAGCTTTTTTCCGATAGTACCGCCTACAACGACCCCGCGGGTGTTGATCCATACAGTACCATTATCATTGCTACGTCCTACGATCAGATCGGGCAGGATGCTACCGTAGAAGGTATAGTCATCGCCATTCACTTCTACCAGGTGTTCTCTGAATAACTTGCGATAAAGCCAGCTTTGCTTACGGAGCGTGTCTCCTTTAGGGAGATCAAAGCTAGGCTCAATTGAATAATCTCTTTGTGAAGAGTGGTAGCCATTACTGTCAGATACTGCCTGATAAAATCCAAGGGAATACTGACGGCCGATACTTTGTGCACGAACGGTAGAGCTTAATGATATTCCTAAGCAAACCAGAACAAACACAGGGGTAATACATTTCTTGAACATAAAGAATAATTTGCTTGCCAGTTGCAAATATAAGAGATTAGATCAGCTGGAATAGTACTTTATTCTGTAATTATGAATATTTATGGCATAATTTACCAAAAATGTTGACATATTCCGATCCTGTATGAACTATTGATTAAACATGCATTAAAAGACGGTTAAAATGCCTTGTTTTTTGACCGTATTATAGACGCTGGTGATTCCTTCTTCCAGACCAATTTTAGCTTTCCAGCCAAGATTTTGCAATTTGGTCACGTCCATTAACTTACGGGGAGTACCATCAGGCTTTGTGGTATCAAATACAAGGCGGCCTTCATAACCGGTAATTTTTTTAATCAGCAGCGCAAGGTCTTTGATACTGATATCTTCTCCAACACCAATATTTATAAGTCCTTCCTCATTATAATGCTGCATGAGGTAAAAGCAGGCGTCTGCCATATCATCTGCATGCAGGAACTCTCGCATTGGTGTACCTGTACCCCATACGACTACTTCTTCCACATTATGCTGATTGGCTTCATGAAACTTGCGCAACAAAGCAGGCAATACATGAGAGTTGTTCAGGTCATAATTATCGTTAGGTCCGTATAGATTTGTTGGCATCACGGACACAAAGTTACATCCATACTGTGCGCGGTAAGCGTCGCACATCTTTATCCCGGCAATTTTGGCGATGGCATACGGTTCATTGGTCGGTTCCAGTAATCCGGTAAGCAGATAATCTTCCTTTAGTGGCTGTGGGGCCAGCTTGGGATAGATGCAGGACGAACCGAGGAACATCAGTTTCTTCACATTATTCAGATAAGCATGATGGATAACATTACTTTGTATCATCATGTTTTCATAAATAAAGTCTGCGCGGTACGTATTATTAGCAATAATTCCTCCAACTTTTGCTGCAGCGAGAAATACGTAGTCAGGACGTTCTTCTTTGAAAAAGGCAGCTGTTGCTGACTGATCGCGCAGGTCCAGCTCCGCAGAGGTTCTGGTAATAATCTCATTAAATCCATCCTGTTGTAGCCTTCTTACGATAGCGGATCCCACCATTCCCCGGTGGCCCGCCACATATATCTTTGACTGCTGCTCCATATCCTGTTATTCGTATTGATTAAGTATCTTAAACCCTGCTTCTTTAAGTAGTTTTTCTCTGCGGAACAATTCGAGATCGGCGTGTACCATATCTTTCACTAATGCTGCGAGATTATATTTTGGTTGCCAACCGAGTTGAGTCTGTGCTTTTGTAGGGTCGCCTATAAGCAGGTCTACTTCTGTTGGTCTGAAGTATCTGGGATCGATAGCGACAACTTCCTGACCGGGAGATAAGGCGGTAACATGAGCAGCAGTACTTTTCACGATGCCTTTTTCCTCTATGCCGGCACCTATGAACTCAACTTCAACGCCTGCTTCCGCAAAAGCCATCCTGATGAAATCGCGTACGGGCGTTGTTATACCTGTAGCGATGACATAATCTTCCGCTTTTTCCTGTTGTAATATCCGCCACATAGCATCCACATAGTCTTTTGCATGTCCCCAGTCGCGTTGAGCATTGAGATTACCCATATACAGCTTTTGCTGCATACCCAGGGCTATCTGGGCTACCCCACGGGTAATCTTGCGGGTAACAAAGGTTTCTCCTCTCAGCGGACTTTCATGATTAAACAGGATACCGTTGCAGGCGTACATATTATATGCTTCTCTGTAGTTGACCGTGATCCAGTAAGCATACATTTTAGCAACTGCATATGGCGAGCGGGGATAAAAGGGAGTGGTTTCTGATTGAGGCACTGCCTGTACCAGTCCATACAGTTCTGAGGTGGAAGCCTGATAGATCTTTGTTTTTGCTGTCAGCCCTAATATCCGGATAGCTTCCAGTATTCTGAGGGTACCTATACCGTCGGCATTGGCGGTGTATTCAGGTGTTTCAAAACTTACCTGCACATGGCTCATTGCGCCAAGGTTATATATTTCGTCAGGTTGTACCTGTTGAATAATCCTGATAAGGTTAGTAGAGTCGGTTAAATCTCCGTAATGAAGTCTGAAGCGTACATCCTCATCCTGCGGATTCTGGTAGAGATGATCAATGCGATCTGTATTGAATAAGGAACTCCGGCGTTTTATACCGTGAACGTTATATCCTTTTTCCAGCAGTAATTCGCTGAGGTATGCACCATCCTGACCGGTTATACCTGTAACTAAGGCTGTCTTCATATCGGTGGAATTATGAATGAGAAGTATGTTGCGGACTGGCTGTAAAGTTGAGGCCAAAGAAGAAGTACTTTTTTCTGAGCCGGCTTTTTACAGCAAGTTGTTGTTCCTGTTCTCTGACCTGTACATCATTTTTCTGTTTGTAATAAAATGGCAGGTAGTAGCGGATGTACTTAATAGATTGGTCATTGACCGGGAGAGCAGCTTTTGTGAATAACTGTCTCCATGAATCAAGACCTCTGATATTTTCATTACCCAGCAGTATATTCTTCTGAAGGCGCTCATCCCAGATAGTGATGATACGTTTATTACCTCTGAGTTTATACAGCTTCATACTCTGTATGATGTTGTCTCCATTCTCTTCAATTGCGATCAGTTTGCCATTTCGTGCGAGGCCATGCTGAAAGATAGACAGGGCGTCATTGATTGGTTCGAGATGGTGCAAGGTATCCTGTACGATGATGAAATCGAAGTGTTCCTTTACCGGAGCTTCTTCAAACAGGTTTTTGTAATCATATCTGAAAAGATCGACGTTACCATGCTGCCGCCAGTATGATTTTCTTTTTTCAATTTCATCGATGTAGAACTCAAGGGTACTGCCGTATACCTTATATCCGTTCATGGCCAGAAACAGGCATGTTGTACCGTAGCCACATCCACAATCCCATATATTAAGATCAACATTTCCTCTTTCCCTTACCGTATCATAGATATATTGCAACCGTTGAACAAAATAGTTCTTTCTGAAATTGAAGCTCTTTTCACCATTCAGAAATTTATAATACTGTTGCATTGCCTTGTGCTGCTCCAGCTCTTTGAGAAACAATTGGAAAAATACTTCTACTTCCATGAGGTTAAGATAAGTATGGGTAGTTTGCAAATTCCTTCTGAAGATAGGAATATTTCGCTAGTCTTAGCGCCGCAGTACTATTTTACTTATTTCTTTACCAATTCCTCTTCTATAAGCTGTACCAAAGAGCGCTCATATCGATCCCAGGTATATTCCTGCATCAGGGTACGGGCATTATCTGCAACCGGTTGGTATGGATTGTCATCTTTACAGAGCGCATTGAGGTATGCTGCAAAACGGGCTGGTTCATCAGCTACCAGCAGGTGTACGCCATCTTCTGCACCTACGATGGGTTTTGCTGCCAGAGAGGTAGCCACAACTACCTTTCCTAGAGCCATAGATTCAAGAATTTTGTTCTGGATACCAGCGCCGGTCTGCATAGGAGCAATGACAGCGCGTGCAGAGTTAATGATTTCGTATGGATCTTCTATGAAGCCTGTTACCACTACATTCCTGTTCTTTTCTGCAAGTTTCTTTACAGCGGGCGCAGGATGTACTCCGACAATATAAAACGTTATATCCTGATTAACCAGGCTGTGTACATGTTTCAGATACCATGTTACAGCATCGATATTCGGCTGATAGTCCATTTTTCCGAAGAAGACTATGGCATTCCGGTATTTTGGATTAGTCTGCTGATAATTATACAACTTAGGATTTACGCCATTAGGGATCCAGCGCACCTTGCCTACATGGCTCCAGTGTTCTGATTCCTGCCGGTTTACGAAGAAGGTAGCATTGAAGGTACGTATAGACCGTTCTTCTATGGCAGAGATACGTGGCGTCTCTACTTTATAGATACTTTTCCAGAATACAGAGGATACCTTATCGATTGCGTTCTTATAGTTAATAGCGATAGAGTCTACAATATCCAGGAACCTCGGCTTATCTGAATCTGCTATATACTTAACAGTCCTGATCAGGTTTGCTATGATAAAATCTGTGTGCGGCAGCAGGCCATCAATATACTTCTGTACTTCACGGAAGTAATAATAGGCTACCTGCAAGGGCTCTTTTCCAAGTACACCTGCCAGTGCATTGATGTAAAAGCGGTGTTTGGGAAAAGAGAAGATTTTATATCCGGATGTATGTTCTTTCAGGAATGCGTTAGCCGCTGCATTATCTGCCTTCTCGTCTGTTATAATCACAACATTCAGGTCATAATGCTTATTCAGAATACCGATCAGATGGTAGCTTTTCAGCTTATCCCCGCCTACCGGCGGATAAGGGATTCTCGAAAGTAAAAGCAGACATTTTCTTTTCTGTTCTATCATATAGTTATATGCACAACGCTCTCTTATTTAGAGAGCGCTGTTAATATTTTTCTTCTGTTAGCTCTAAAGGTATCTATATCGCTGTTAAATTTATCAAAATCCATCATTGTGGCGTCAATAATCTGCTTAGCCATGGAAGGATTTTTCTTTTCCAGCAGTCGCAGTAACTCATAGTCCACTATACCGTCTCTCTCTGCCTCCAGTCTGATGGAACTGATTATTTTGCCATCTTTAGGGTATACAACCCAGGCATCGCCGCCTACGCTGTTACTGGTGGAAAAGTCATAGGCATTACCGCTCCAGATATTGAAACCCCAGTGAAGGAAACCGGTCAGGTTAAATTTGTAGTTTGCCCAGTGCAGGAAACGTGTTTTAATGAGCGGATTTTCCAGGAATCGGTTCGGGTAATTGTATTGTGGAGACACACATACATAGAACCATATCTCGCCTTTATTCTGTTGTTGCTGTTTGATAAAGCGGGCACTATTACCGTATCTGTAGTAAGACAGTAGCGGTACCTGTATATCTACATCTTCAGGTACAGGCTGATTGATGGCCTCAATTGTCTTCATATCCGGAACAACAGATTTAACAAAAGCCAGCATATCTCTGTAGGCTTTAGGATTCTGTTGGGTTGGTTCATCTGATATATGCAGGAATACGATATCATCCCACTTCTTTTCTTTCAGGTGATTGTACAGGGCTATCAGATATTCTTTGTAGAACTGCCTGGCATTGTTATCATCTTTATCTACTGTAACCAGTTTCCTGCTTACAGCAGCACCTGCATCCGTAGGCATCATGAAGCCCAAAGGTCCGGCCCAGTCAGACACTTTCTGCGCAACAAAATCACCTTCAAAGCGTTTAATTCCGCTCTGCATGAAGATGTTCATCATTTTATCCAGGCGGTCAAAATTGAAATCATAGCGGCCATTGTTTCCCTTTGTAAAAGTGATGACCTTCAACATTTCAATCCTGATTACATTCTGACGGTATTCCGTGAGTTTGTCAGCAAACTTCTTCAGGGCAGCCCAGTACTCGTCGGAGTACATAGTGGTTGCGGCAGGTTTCTTAAGAGGAAGTGACCATGGGTTCAGGAAGGCTGCCCAGTTAGAGACCCATAATGTCTGTTTTGCAACTGATACCGGGTATACTGTAATATCAAAATTCTTCTTATATGATTGCTGATTGCCATCTGCGCTTACAGCAGTAACCAGTAATTCTCCATGGTAAGTATCTGCCTGCTGATTGTCGGCTATAGGTATCGTCAGCCAGATGGACTGGTTATCACCTGCTTTTACTGCAATACTTTCCTGTTCAAATAAGGGGTCCGGAAAGGTACCATCTTTAGATTTCAGTGCATCAGTGCCCGGGTGCTCTGCATAGCGGCCCTGTTTTACAAAGCCTACAAATTTTACAGCACCGTTACTGATAGTACCGCCACGTTCACCTTTGAGGCTGGTTATTTTTGCAGATAATGACTTAATTTGTTTACCAGAGCGGTATACAAACTGAAAAGAAGCGTTTTCACCTCTTGCTACATCTGCTACGGGCTTAACTTCCTTAAGATCGGTAGAATATTTAAATACTTTAATAAGCGGGTCAACAAAGATGGCTGTTTCACCACCTTTCTTACGACTTGCGTCCTGTGCCTGTAAGCCTGATAGCGTCAGGCTTCCCAATAACAACAAAAAGAATGCTTTCATAGCAAATTGATTTAGTTAGTTAAACAGCTCCAGCAAACGTTGATCCTCATCTTCCCAGTAAAGTTTTTCTCCGGAAGCAGCAATATTCTGATTCATGGCATTCAACCTTGACAAGTCACTGGTCACATGTTGCAACAATTCTCTGATAGCCGTTTTATCGTAAGGATTTACTGCAAAGCCTGTACCTTTCGATAAAACCATCTTACCCAATTCTGTATTTTCTGCAAATACAGCGGGTTTATTTAACATCATGCTCTCGAAAAACTTATTAGAGATAGCATACTTAACGTTATAGTCATCTGACGGATATACGGCCCAGATAAGATCAACACTGGCGTATATGCCAGCGATTTCCTCGTATTTATACCGGCCGAAGAACTGTACATATTCTTTACCAGTGGTATATTCTCTCAGCCTGCCCATATCAGGGCCGTCTCCATAAAATAATATGTCTACAGGCAAATTCTCTGCCGCATCTATCAGGTTCTTCAAAACATCAAAATATCGAAGTATTCCGATAAAGGCCACTTTCAGTCTGCCTTCTACTATAGTCTGGACATCTGTGGCAGTCACAGCAGCACGTTGAGGTCGGTTTTCGACTAGTATCTGCTTTCCTGGGAAGAACCGGTACTTGTCAGGATAGAACCTTGACGCATGAATAATGGCAGAAGTTTTCTTCAAAGAGCGGCGCTCGATGGCTTGTAATACTTTAAGTACCAATGGATTGCCGGCAGTGGGCATATCCAGGTTCTCATAGATCAGATGCTGGCCTTTACCTGTGACCCGGGATGCAAGTAATAGTACTTCCCAGTGGGAAGCGATAATATAGTCGGGTTTAAATTCTTTATTGACGTTTCGTATATAATCTCCAAAGCCCTTCAGTTTCAACAGTTTTGCTAATGCGTTACCATAAGCAGCTGCTTCATTATAAACATAAGTATGGAATCCTGAGACAGCTACCTCAGATGCATCCCTGTTCCAGACCAGTAATCTGACGTCTGCAGCTTCTCCTAACAGTTTTTTGAGAGAAGATAAAATACGTTCGTTTCTGGTATTGATAGGGTAAGTACTATCTATCAGTAAAATTTTGATCATACTAGTTATTAAAATGAGCTTTGAATGTGCTGACGATACGTTCTACGGCTTTGCCATCTCCGTAAGGATTCACTTTTGATATAAAGTTATTTTCTGGCGTCAGGTAGTGGTTGATCCTGTCTACGATCTTGGTTACATCAGTACCTACCAGTTCGACGGTACCACCTTCCAGCGCTTCGACACGTTCAGTTACATCACGCATAACCAGTACAGGTTTACCCAGGCTGGGTGCTTCTTCCTGAACTCCACCGGAATCTGTCAGCACGATATCCGCTGCTTCCATAACATATACAAAATCCTGGTAGTTCAGCGGTTCTATAAGGTGTATATTAGGTATGTTTTTCAGATATCTTTCTACCGGTTCTTTCACCTTCGGATTTGGATGCACAGGATATATAATAGCTACATGCTCGTGCATACGGGCTAGTTTGGACAATGCTTCGCAGATGTTAACAAACCCGTGTCCGAAACTTTCCCTTCTATGTGCAGTAACAAGTATAGTCTGTATGGAAGGATCTTTCAGCACACTGATTACATTAGCATCCACATTTCCTGCAGATAACGCCTGACGTTTTATTTTATCAGTAGTCCAGTATAGAGCGTCGATGACTGTATTCCCGGTAAGATGGATTGTCTTTTCGTCAACACCTTCACTCAGCAGGTTATTTTTATTCAGTGAGGTTGGTACAAAATGCCATTGCGCGAGGCGACCGGTTAGTTGCCTGTTAAGTTCTTCAGGGAACGGCGCTGACAGATTGTATGTTCTTAAGCCTGCCTCAATATGCCCTACAGGAATCTGCTGGTAGAAGGCTGCGAGGGCTGTAGCAAAGCTGGTAGTTGTATCTCCATGTACTAACACGGCATCGGGCTGGTAGGCCTTCAGCACATCTCTCATACCCAGCATTACATTAGAAGTAATATCGTAGAGGTCCTGCCCGGGACGCATAATATTCAGATCATAATCCGGTGTGATTTCAAACCATTGCAGCACCTGATCTAACATCTCCCGATGTTGTGCGGTGACACATACTTTACAGTCAAACAGGTCAGACTCTTCTTTGAATTTCTTTACCAGTGGTGCCATTTTAATCGCTTCCGGCCTTGTCCCGAATACGAGCAGTATCTTGTTCATACGTACAATTCTTAATTAGTGTTTATGCCTGTTTATACTTCTTATACAGGAACGCATAAAGGGCCGGACTTAGTCTCAATAGGAAGAGTCCTATTTTGTCCCTGGTATTTATATACTTGTTAGATAAATAGTTTTTGAAGAAGAAGCGTGTTTCTTCGCGTCTCAGTATATACTTGAAATACTCATTGCGCTGACTGATCTGGTGGCTTCCATGTAAGGAAAGTTGATTAGCCAGCTGCAGTACATAGGCATTCAGATAAAAGCTCTGCAGTACCTCATCCAAGCCCTGTACCTGATGTTGCTTGATATAGTCTATCACCTGCTTGATCAGTACAATTTTATTGATCATTTTAGGCGAGATGGAGTTCATGATAGAGCCGCCACGCTGTCTGTATTTGTAGTACGACTTATCTACTTTTACGACTGTTGAAGCATCAGCGATAAGCATTACGGTAGGAATATCTTCATACAGGTATCCGACAGGATAGGAGAATTGCCAACCTTGTATAAAGGAGCGTTTAAATAACTTGTTACAGGCAGATATAGCAATTCTGCCTGAGAGGAAGCCTTCGAGGATATCCTTTCTATTGTGTAATATATTACCAGGAATTTGTCCACCTGATAGAACCTCTTCCCGATCTTCATAGACCTTGGTATAATCGCAGATCACTACTTCTGCATTATTAGCCGAAGCTGCGTTACAAAGATCTTCAAGCATCTCTTTCTCTAACCAGTCATCTCCGTCAAGGAAACTCAGGTATTCACCGGTCGCGGCCTTTAATCCTGTATTACGTGCACCGCTCAGCCCCTGGTTAGGCTGTGTAATTATCTTAAGATCCACCTCCGGATGAGTAGCTTTTATGCTCTCAAGTACGGCCAGTGTACCGTCTGAAGACTGGTCATTAACAACAATGATCTCAACTGACTTCAGCGTCTGCGCGATCACAGATAAAACACATTCTTTAATATAGTTTTCTACATTATAAGCAGGAATAATTACACTTACTTTCATCAAACAGTCTCAATTAATTTGACTCAACAGGCCACTTATGAAATAAATAGTTCTTATACGGATTGTATTCTTCTTTTACCTTTCCTTTATACAAGCCGCTCATAAAGTAAAAGTTCACACCAACCAGCAATACGGCAAAGAACACCAGGCGCATTGCTTTCCTTGCCGGTATTACCAGCAGGAAGTAGGACAGTATGATATCCTGGAAGATCTGAAAATACAGGCTATATCTGGCAACCAATACCTCAAAACTGTTCGTGATGATCCATATGAAGAAATACATACAGAACAGGTTAAAGACAAAATCAAAGTATGGGGTGTTTTCTCTGAGATAGTGCCGGTATTTAATGCCAACAACCAGGATGAGGAATTTGAGCATAAATCCTATCCCAAAACCACGTGCCCGGGCATAATCATCACGATGCAGATAGGACAGCAGCTTGTTATTCACAAACTCAGGCAACAGACCTAAGCGGGACATTATTGGAATCAGCTCATTGATTGGGAACAGGACGTTCATCATAAACGCCAGAAACAAGGCTATAAGCACAAGCTTAATATTGGTTTCTTTCTGTAAGGGTATAAAATATAAAAAGACGAATACGACAATAGAAGAATGGAAGAAATAGCCCAGAATGATGAACATTGTATACTTCCAAAAATTCCTTGTATACAGATACTTAACGGCAAGAGCGAGGAAGAAAAAAGCAACTGCCTGTCTTACTCCTGCGAAATTGTACTGCATGTAGTTGTAGGAATAGAATCCTAACATAGCTACGAAAGGATATGGAGAAAACTGCCTGATTAAGAGGAATGCGCCGATAATGTTAAGCAGCGCAGCTATGAAAAAGACAGCAGTCATTTCACCACCCAATGACTTGACAATGGACGTCAGATAGACATATCCCATCTCAAATGCAACCGGGTCAAAGTAGGTGTATTTAAACTCAAAGAATTTATGAACTTTAGGCAGAATGTAATTGAAATGGTATTCGTAATTCGGCCAGTCGGCACCAGTATGATATCTCAAACCGGCAAAACAGACAAGCACAATAAAGGCAATCACATACATAAATGCCTGCGATTCTTTATTCTGCCTATACTGTTCGGTAAGGTTGTAGCAACCAAACACTGCAAATAATAAGAATACTAATACATAGGCCATATACCTGTTTTTATACCATATATAGACTAATGCCTAATGACGTTCATGATGAGTTTAGCGCTATTAGCGATTAACGCATCTACTGAAAACACTTTTTGCTGCCTTTCTTTGTTCTTCTTGCCTAGCTCTGTCCTTAAAGCCGCAGATATGAATAGCTTTTGAAGATTGTCAGCAAGCACTTCCGCATTGCTTACAGGCGACAAATAAGCTTTCATTTCAGCTCCCAATGCACAGTGTAATGCTGCCACATCGCTACCCAGGACCGGCAATGAATGAAGCATTGATTCTAACACTGCATTAGGAAGCCCTTCACTCTTTTCAAAGGCACAGAGGACGGATATGTCTATGGCTGCTAGCATCGAATGAACATCTTTAACTCCACCCATAAACACAACACTATTTTCAATTCCATATTCGGCAACCATACGTTTGAGCTTTTCTTCCGTATCCTGTGGCCGGCCTGCCAGCAAGAGATAGTCACCTTCAATGTTTGGTGAATTGCTCATTAGTTTTGCCCAGGCTTTTATCAGCGTCTCATGATCTTTCTGCACATGGAGATTTGCCAGCATACAAACCAGTAGCCCGGTATCTGTAAAGCCATGTTGTTCTCTCCACTGGTGTCTGGACAAGGCAGGAGTCACTTCTTCAACACCATTATAAATTACGCTGACCTTTTCTTCTCTTACGAAGAGATCTTTTATCAGGTAGTCTGCACCGGCGTCAGAATTGGCAATGAAGTGTGAGCAGTTGGAGATTGCTCTTCTGTTAATACTGTCTGACATGATTCCCCTTCCATCATCACGTTGATTCCAGATTACATCAACACCCTTTTTCATAAAGGGACGCACCAGGCCGCTCCATACGTTAGACTCATAACAATAAGGCATTATGATATCTGTTTTCCTGCGTTTCAATACAAGTAAAAACTTCAATAACGATAGTAAGGCAAAAGGTAAGTGCAGGAACTTATACAAGGTGTACTTCCTGATAATTGTATACTCAAACCTATGCTGCTCTAATAACTCCGTACAACGGCCGGGACCTTTGCCCAGGCAGATAAATGAAATATTACTCTTCCACTGTTCTCTTAGTCCGCGGGCGAGCAGAATACTCTGCCGCTCCGCTCCGCCAAGCTCAGTCGAAGCAAGTACAAATACGATGTTTTTATTGGTTAGCGCCACTTGATTTATTAATGCTGTTATAAAAGTCTTCTACCATAAAATGTTGTGCATTAAAGTTTCCTTCATGCCATACCAGGTGTTTATCCCAATACCCCGGACAATGATCATACGCAGGTATAGAAAAGCAGTAGCTCATTTCAACTATCAAGGGATTGTTTCCTTTATCCATGATAAAGTCGTATGCCATTGACTGCGCACCAAGTTTGTCAGATACTTCAAACGCCAGACTTATACAACGCGGGTCAAACAACTCCTTGGCGTAGTCAAATTTACCACTTCCTGAAGCCCTGAAATCATTCTCTCTGTTGTAGCGTCTTAATCCAAAGCACCTGTTACCTATCACTACAAGGCGGGTATCATACTGATTATCCGGGATAAATTCCTGGAAGTACAAATACCCTCTTTCACGAGGACTGTTCTTTTCGAGATCAGTCCGGATGAATATTCTCGCGAATGCTTTAGCAGCGTCGAGTAATGTATTTATACCAGGATTTCGCTTAGCCCTGAGCAGGCTATCTTTGAATAGCGCGGTTCTGTCGTAAGAGGGAAAGCCTTTTCCAAATGCCGTTCTCATAAGCTTGAAAGCGCCAGCTGCATCTCTTACCAGTTTTACATTAACAGATGATGCACCCCCTTTGAGTTTAAAGACTTTAGGGTAAGTAGTTGTTCTGATCCACTTCTCAGCTTCCTGCTGCTCGTAAAATACATATGAAGGCACCATAGGAACGCCAAGCGCAGCAAATAAATATCCCTGGCTGATTTTATCGTCAAAATGGCTGCCGGTATTGCTGTTAGGGAATACCTTTTTGCCCATCATTTCTATTGCAGTTGTGAGTTGTATGGCAAAACTTAAAGCGACAATATCCCCTTGATACCAATGCCACATAAGACCATCACAATCGCTTATTTGCTCAAGGATGTCACTACTGTAGCAATTAACCAGCTTGTAAGGAATATTGTGAGTATTACAGTATTCAATCCACCGCTTACTAAAGCTGTGTCCCCTGTCATCAAAGTGTATTGCTATCATTCAATTACAGTTTTAGTAGCTATTTTATATTTCCTCCATAATCCCATTCCGAGTATACCTCTGGCTAACGTCAGATTGATAGCAGCTCCTATTGCTCCAAGCGAAAGAATAAGCGGAAATGACAATAGGAAGCCCGTAAATGAAGCCAGCATAGTATTCTTCATTACCAATTTATCCTGCCGCTTCACGATAAAGTAGTTTGTACCGTAACAACAATACATAGCAAACATGAAGACACTAGGCGCAAGGATACAGATAATTGGTACCCCGATCATCGGCAGCTTCAATATCCATACTATAAGATAAGAAGAAGCGCAGAAACCTATTGCGATGAGCAGTCCAATTGAGAGTATCAATTTTACAAATTTGTCGAAAGACTGAAAGTTCCTGTTAAGATGCGGGAAAAACACGCGGGACATAATACTGATTACCTCAATACCATATTCTACGATGTTTTTTGATATTCCGTAAATACCGACTGTACTATTGTTGGTTAGTAAGCCAAGAATAAATGTGGTGGAATTATTATATAAATTTGGTACAAACTGGTTAATGAAGATATTAAAGTTAGCTCTTAATGTATTTCCTACTACAGCAAATCCTGGGAAGGAAAACCGCAGCTTATATTTGATCATCAGGACTAGTTGCCCGTAGATGCCTGCCAGCAAAAAGCCTAACATATTCAATAATGGCAGGTAGTAATAATCCTCTTTTGATGTGATAAAAAAGAAAACACAAATAGTAAAGAAGATTTTTATAGAAGCATTGATGATGGTAATGTATTTCATCTGCTCTATCCCCTGGAAAAACCATTCAGGGAAAAGAGCTGTTCCGATCAGCTGAACAAAACAGATTGCATATATCCCCCAATATGCTGAGAACTTTGGTACCAGAAACACCACAGAAAAAAAAACCAATCCGGAAAAGAACAATAGTATGAACTTTGTAGATAATACCCTGCTATAGATATTCGACAGCTCCGCATGGTTATCTCTGTTCACAGCAACGTCTCTTGTGGCAGAGATATTAAAACTATATTCTGAGAATTTGTCAAAGTATAGTAATAGTGCGTTCGCCATTACAATTATACCATAGTGTTCTGCACCTACAACACGCAGGACATATGGTAATGTTATAAATGGCAATACGATATTAAGTCCATGTAATATGGACAGCGAAAAGAAGTTTTTCACCAGCGAACTCTTTCGCTGCTCCTTTACCACACTAAAAGCCTTTTTAAACCAGTCTGTTTTTTCGCTCATATTTATACCTGCTGAGCTTTCGATGTATAGGCTTTGAACCAGGAAACAAATCTGTCAATACCTTCCTGCAATGGGGTTCCTGGTCTATAGTTAACATAAGCAGCCAACTCACTTGTGTCAGCATAGGTAGACACTACATCCCCTGGTTGCATAGGCAACATTTTTAATACAGCTTCTTTACCCGTTGCTTTTTCTATACACCGGATAAAATCCATCAGTTGTACAGGCGATGAATTACCAATGTTGAATATCTTATAAAGCCCGGAAAACTCACTATGCGTGTTCTCTGAGTTTTGTTTCACTTCTTCCACCTCTTCCCTAGTTATGATTCTGATCACTCCTTCTACTACATCATCTACATAAGTAAAGTCACGGGAAAGGTCGCCATTGTTGAACACCTTTATAGGTTCACCTTTCAGAATGGCATTTGTAAACAGGAATGGGGCCATATCAGGACGTCCCCACGGACCGTATACAGTGAAAAATCTTAATCCAGTTGTTTTCAGTCCATACAGGTGGCTGTAGGTATGTGCAAATAACTCATTTGCTTTCTTCGTCGCTGCATATAGACTAACCGGATTATCTACATTATCAGTTTCCTCAAATGGCACTTTCTTACTCATCCCGTACACACTGCTGGAGCTTGCATATACAAGATGTTTCACCTTGTTATAACGGCAGCATTCCAGGATATTCATGAAACCTACAACATTGCTATTCACATACACAAAAGGATTTTCCAGTGAGTAACGTACTCCTGGTTGTGCGGCCAGATTACATACTACATCAAATTGCTCCTGACTGAATAACGCAGCCAGGTTTTCCTGATCATCAAGGTTTAATTTGATAAAACGATAGTTTCCGAACTTTTCATTGTCTGTTAATTTATTGTAGACGATTTTATTAATATCGATACCCGCTTCAGCCAAACGTGCATGTTTCAGATTGATATCATAGTATTCATTGATATTATCCAATCCAACAACATCAAAGTTCATTTCCGCAAGTCTCTTTGCAACATAAAATCCAATAAACCCAGCAGCTCCGGTAACTAATATTTTCATTTTAAATTCACTTGATATGTTATATATATTGAGGTTATCTCTGATCCAGTATCTGACGGAGGATTCTTCTTCCGATCAGGAATATGACCGTGAGGAAGCCAAAAAGAAATGCACCAACTATTAATGCTTTCGCCTTGCCCAGTCGTTCTTTCTTCAGTGGCAATATTGGCTTATCTACTATCTGTATAACCGGCATTTCCTGTGTCATGGCGATCTTACTCAGTTCGAGGTTCTTGATTACTTCAGCATACATCGTTTGCAGAATTACTTTATCTCTAAGAGCAAGTTCGCTGGTAACTCCGGCAACCTGTTTGGCTGGGTTAATATTGAAGCCTTGTACTGATGCAGCAGAATATGTTTGCCTGTTGAGCAAATGTTCGATTGAGTCTGCCTGTCCCTGCAACCTGTCTACACTGATCTTGTTGCGCATGGTCTTCGTATTGATATAAAAGTCCACGGCTTCCTTTACCAGTGTTTCAGTGAATACTTTGGAAAACATTTCATTTCCTGTAACAGTCTTTACAGCAATGAAGCTCACTTTAGGGTTGGGTTTTTCTATTTCCAGTTCGCCTTTTACTATACGCTCGTAGATTGATCCCAGTACGCTATCCTGCTTTAATGTGAATTGGTCCCGTTTTGCATTTGGAGGGAAATGCAGGTTAGCCAGCTCAGGTATCTTCTGCCAGCCTTTGCGATACTCATTAAAATCGATATATAGCTCTGCTAATGTCAGCTCACGATTATTAACCTTACAAGTAGACAGTAACGCTTTTTCGACCATTAACCTTGATTGCAGAAATTCCATGATGTTATCATCACTGAATATTCCTCCCCCTCCACCACCTGAACCAAGATCAATACCAAACTGACTCGCGATACCCATGTAAGCGCCCAGGGGATTAGAGCTGCTTTCTTCAAGAATAAAGGTGAGCGCTGCTGCATACTTAGGTTTCTTAATGTAAGACATTAACAAGCCTACTCCACCTCCTAAAATGCCTATAAGAAGAATGATTAACCACTTGCTTAATAGAAATTTCCACCAGTCTATCAGTTTATAAAAAATCTCTCTAACTGAGATTTCTCCCTGCTGATTACTACGGGACGTATTGTCTGGCTGCATCTGTTTGATATTTTTTATCTTCTTTATAGTGATCTGTGGCTATTACAGTCTGTCCAGAATCGTTACAATAATAAGCGCAACGGATGCCAGTCCACTGGCAATACCTACTGTTGCTGGTGTCAGTCCTTTTCTTTCAGGCTTAGCAGGAACATAAATTTCTGAACCCGGCTTTACTTTAGGATAGCTGTTGAAGAACAATAGCTTCCTGGTACTTTTTACCTCGCCGTTCGCATAGACGATATAACTTCTTCTTTTCAGTGCCTGTGAGGTGAAACCACCTGCACCACGTATGTAAGTTCTGAAAGAGAAATTATTATCAAAACGTACTTTCTTAGGGAAATACACCTCACCGAACAACTGTACTGTCTGCAGCTTTTTAGGTATTCTGATCACATCTCCCTCTTCCAGGTATAGATCATATTTTGATCCCGGATTCTGCAAAATGGTGTTCAGTTCAATACCCAGCAACTGCTCATTACGCTCTATACTAGCACGGGTTTTTGCCACGTCAAAAGTGTCCTGCGCTTTATTGTAGAATACCTCTAACTTGCTGAGCTGGAAAGAACTGTCCTGTGCGTTGGTGTATGTTCTGCGTAGCAAAACTGCTCCTTCTGATGAAGCTTCAGGACGAAGACCGCCTGCACGTTTGATAACATCAGATATACGTTCTTTCTTTGTATTGATAGCATAAGTGCCAGGATACACAACTTCACCATCCAGGGTTACATTTGCCTGTTCACTATAAGATGGTGAGCGGCGTACCACTACTTCATCAAATGGTTGTAACATAAATGCACTTGCAGCTGTGTTGGATGACAGATCAGAATTAATATCGAATTGTTCAGTAATCGCCATTCTCACATCGCTGGAATCAAAGTTTCCACCTGTACGGATACGGCGGGATATTTCAATATGTTTCAGACTTGCCGCATCTTTTAAGCCACCTGCCATCATGATCAGATCTTCCAGATGCATACTGTCCGCGTAGCTGAAATATCCGGGCTGATTAACTTCTCCCCCGATCTTCACAAGGAATTGCTCACGGATAGCAAGTTTTGAGAAGATAATCACGCTGTCTTCACGTTGTAACGGAATATTACTTTTACCAGCAATAACCTCCTGAACATTGAAGTTGATTATGGAAGGTGTATAATCGTCCTGTAGCCTTCTGATAATACCTCTTGTAGTAGCCGCAATTTCCTGAATACCGTCTGCACGTTTGATCAGATCGGCTACAGTCATGCCTGGCTCAAGTGCATAGTCTCCGGCATGGAATACGGCACCGGAAATAGTTACTCTGTTAGTATACCTGTTAATTACTGAGTCTATATAGAATCTGTCACCCGATTTCAGGCGGAAGCTGGCGATAGAGTCTCCCGGTATATTTACATATTCTCTTGCTTTGTTAGTAACTCTCAGAGCTCTGATCACGTCTCTGAAAGAGTTATCGGTATAACCACCTGCAAAGTCAATGATCTGTTGCAGTGTTTCGTTATCCTTTGCCTCAAATATTGCGGGACGTTTTACTTCACCCAACAGTTCCACTCTTTTCTTGTAAGGGCTTACGCGTACAATATCCTGATCCTGCAATACAACATTCCCTTTCAGATCTCCGTTCATCAGGAAATCGTACAGGTCGAAGGATGTAATTTTCTTACCACCTCTTACTACTTCAACATTTCTGAGTGAACCATTTTCGTTAGGGCCTCCTGAGACATATAAAGCATTCGCCACTGTTGCTAAGGAAGGAAGTGTATAGGTTCCTGGACGTACCACTTCACCAATCATAATAACTTTGATACTGCGGATATTTCCTAAAGAAACTTGTACGTTGGTATTTCCAGACCTGATACCCGGATATATCGTGCTCAGCTGTGTGGTAATACGGTTCTTAGCTTCAGTCATTGTCAGGCCGTTCACATATACAGGGCCAACATAAGGTATCCTGATGTAACCTTCCGGAGTTACTTTAAGTGAGTGTTGTACTTCAGAATATCCATATACATCAATGATGATTTCATCATCAGTAGCAATTTTGTAATTGGCCGGAGTTGCCATACGAAGGTTTGGCTCAAAGGTCAGATTCTGCGTATTGAACAGTTCCATACCGAATATTCTACGGCGTTTCATTTCCCGCTCATAGTCTTCTCTGTTCTTTATCTGCTTATATCTATCCTGATAATATTGTGCCGTATCCTGGTCTCCATTAGAGATATTGTATTGACGACCGGATGAATCACCAGCAAACACACCGCTTGCAGGTGTGCTCGTTAGCTCTTTATCCAGATTTAATTGCTGAATACGTGCTTTTAACTTAGCTGTTTCAGTAGAAGATATCCCTCTCTGCGCTGCATAGCTATCTATTTCAGAGAAGCTGACATTATTATTCTTCATCTGCGCAACGATCTGACGGATCTGATCATCCGAAAGATTGTCAACCTTCACCTGACTAAGTTGGGATTGAGAAATGCCAGATACCTGTGCCTGTACACAATAGCCCATCACTAACAATAACAGTTGCAGCAGTAATACTTTTTTCAACATGAATTTCTTGGATAACAAATATTCGGATTATAAAATATCGATTCTAAGCTCGTCGCCTCAGCAAATTTCTTGCCCGGAAAAAATCCGGTGCAAATCTATTAAAAATAACATATAAATATTAACATCATGGAAACCAATTAAATAATTGTCATATGATACCCTGACATACTGTTTTATAGTGATTATCACTTGCTAAAACCTAATTCTCAAAGCTCAACAATTGCGAATAGTTCACGATATATATACACCTCTTCCTGCGTATACCATATACTTTTTACCTTTATTTTTCCCAATTCGTGATTATGAAAAAAGGGGACTTTTCCGTCCCCTTCCGTATCATTATCTCATTATTGACATTCTAAAGGCTCATTTACAACTGTTTATGAAGGCGCTCAATAATTCTAACTCTTTCCTCGTTATCACTTCCCTTATCAGGACACATCCATTTTTGCTCTGGTATATCATATGCTTGACGATAACAGCCCTGACGGCATTAACACTGCGCCAGCATACCCCCTTTCACAACTGTATCCTTCCTGGTTAACGTAACTGCTTCGCCTGCGAAGCGACAGTTGCCCTTATAAACTTCGGGTAGCAAAGCTATTAAAAATAAGAGACAAATGTTCCTTCATTGAAAATCATACACATCGATCAGATTAGATATCAGGGTGATAATTATTTCGATCAAGTCAATCCATCTTCTGCTATTTATACGTTTGTATCTTTCATATGCCGGTCCTGCCGTCAGCACAACTGTACATCAATCCCAAACCACATACCCCCAATTTCATGAGTTTCTCAACATTCCAAGCTCATTTACTGGAAAACGCAGATTTTCTAATGCCTGTTGCCATGTCGTTAACGAAAGATGCCGAAGCAGCCAAAGACTTATACCAGGAGACACTGTATAAGGCACTGAAGAATAAAGACAAGTATGTAGAAGGTAGCAATATCCGGGCGTGGCTTTATACCATTATGCGCAACCTGTTCATTAACGAATACCGTAGAGCTGCAAAGTTTTCAACTGCCTGCGAAATCACACCCAACATCACTAATAACACACTTGCTGAAGTAAATGCCGAAAACATGTTATGCACAAAAGAGATAAAGGGAACCCTTTACAAGCTCCCTGTATCGTTCAAGAAACCGCTATTGCTGTATTGCGATGGTTTCAAATATCATGAAATAGCTGAGATACTGCATGAACCAATGGGTACTATCAAAAGTCGCATTCACCTGGCCCGTAAGTTATTGTATACAAGTATGCCACGCCACTAGCCTCTTGTACCATACACCAATCTGAGATATCGCCTCTCCAGGGTTGATCTATATAGGAAAAACGGCAATTGTACAATAGCAAATACCAGTAACAATACCGGATGAGGCCACATGTAGAAAAGGCCTGAAAAGGTTACCAGTAAACGGGCATACTCCAGGAAGAACACCCAGCGCCGTTGTTCCAGGATAGCGCCGCTATTAATAAGGGTCAGAAATATGACCAGGGAAATGCATGCCTGTACAAACACCGGGATATAGTGCTCAAACAGCAAAAAGAAGAATAATACTGACAGGATAATACCTACCTGCCAAACAACATACTGCTGCAGTTTATTTGAAGCGGCTTCCGCCGTAGTACGAAACAGGTAACGCTCTTCCAGCTTAGGACGAATATCCGGATCAATATGATCGGGGCGTCCGAATATTACGTTCCAGCGTGCCTTGAAGCCTTTAGTCTGCTTCAGGGTATAGATTATTTCCAGGATAAAATGAAAATGCTGCCACAAGAAGCTATGACTGTCCAGCGGCTTTGTCAGTCCGTACTCAGGTTCTTCGTCTTCGGCGACAAAGGTGCCAAACAATTTATCCCATATAATAAAGACATCACCATAGTTTTTGTCAAGGTACTTTTCATTGGAGGCGTGGTGTACCCGATGATGAGACGGAGTAACCAGTATATATTCCAGTATACCCAGTTTCCCTATCGTGCGGGTATGTATAAAAAACGGGTAGATGCCATGTACAAGCTGTACACTAATAATCATTGCCGGCGGGAATCCCATTATTGGTAGTACAGACCAGAAACACATTCTGAAGAATGCCTGGAATACTGTAATGCGTGCAGATACTGTATAATTAAAGTCCTCACTCTGATGATGCACAACGTGCGCCGCCCATAAGACGTTCACTTCATGAGCTAACCGGTGGTACCAGTACCAGATGAAATCTGTAATAATAAGGAGTGTTACCCATAGCAGTACGCTCGAACGGATATTAAATACGCCGAAATGTGAATGCAGATAGTCGTAAATAAAATAGAAAATACCTACTGTGAAGGTATCCAGTAGCCGTTCTGCAATACCAACGTTAATATTACTTACAGAACTGCTGAAGCCGAAATAGTTCTTCCCTGTCTTCCTGGCCACCAGGTATTCAATTCCCATCAGTGCCAGAAATAGCGGGACTGCCCACGCCATGTGATTTAAATGCACGCAAATAAAGTTTCGAATTACGGGTTTCCTCTATTGTTTGGTGGCCAACGGAGCTAAATCAAAACAATATTACAGTATTTTCATCACATTAGTCTATCATTTTTATAGACAATAAAGAACCAATTACAAACGTGCACCTAAGCACACATCTGCAATTGGTATCAGGTATTTAGAGTCTGGCGCGGAAACCTATTGGAATCTCTTTCTTCTCAAAGGAAGGCTCATGTTGATTCATTACCTCCGCGATAGTCATAGGCTGATTAATCACTGTTTCAAAGCCTTGCTTTCCGGAAAGTTTCTGTGCCTTCGGTACAGACAGTTTACCAAACTCGTATTTGGCAATTAACCTTCCTTTACGCAACAGCGCACTGTCTATCTGGGAAAGGTCACTATTAAATGTGCAGATCACCTGTACGTTCATACAGTCTGCAAGCAGACCGTCAGAGAGGTTTAACAGATTTGATACTGACGAGTTACCAGTAGTCTTCCTGTCCATGATAATATTTTCTGCATCTTCAACAACCAGAATAGTATTCGGATTGTCAATCAGCAGATCAATAAAGTCAGGTTGCATCAGGTTGGCTGCGACTGAGGGCGACAAAAAGAGCACTCGCTTTTTAAGCCTGCCTATCAGGTAACGCAGGTAAGTGGTCTTCCCGGTACCCGGCACACCGTGCAGCAGCACGATACCCTTATCATCGTTGGTATTCAGACGCTTATAGATCATCTGATCTATTGCTACGAAATCATCCTCATAGTAAAGGGATAAATCAAGCTTGGTTTTCTTGAACTCCATTGCCTTCAAGGTTAGTCCGCGTTCACCAGAGGTAATCAGGTTGATCTCAAACTTCTTGCGCTTCTCGCGGGTCCGGTATTTACGTACCACGGCAGTGACTTCTTTTACAAAAGTATCTGACTTGCCGTTGTGCAGAATTTCGCAGTAATCATCACCAAATTCGATGACACACTCATTATCCAATACAACCAGGGCCAGATCGTGTTTATATTCCGTGTCTTTATCCCCGATCTCTTCCCTGCTGTATATCTTTACTATCTGCTTTTCGTAGGCCTTTCTAAAAGCGGCCAGTGCTTTTTCTCCATTTATAGTATAAACAAAGCTAACATTAGGCAATGCATTAAAATAATACAGGTAGAAAGGTCTGCTTTCCAGCAATCCGTTCCCGAAAATATTATCTCCTCCAATCACCCGCTGCTGTAAAATATTCTCCATGCTGTTCAAATAAGTGTGCAAATGTACATGTTTAGTCGGTTATCATGTACCGGAACGCGCTAAGCGTCCGGTAATGACAACAATTGGGGGGTTAATGCAAATTAAGATGAAACAAAATATCTTGATTGAACATCTCTTTTTTCATATTTAAGCGGGGCAGGATTACCCCGCTTTACGTTAACTAATTGTACCTACTCAATCCAAAATCTCATAAAAAAACCCGGTCAGCATACAGCAAACCGGGTCATATAACGCTAACGTATATACTACATTACCGCATACCTGGTCTGTTTAGTCCTGACAACATCAGTACTATGCTCCATTCAATTGAATGGCCCTGGCTTTTATATCTTTTTATCCGTTTGCCTTTCATTCAGTTTTGCTGAAAAAAAAAGCCCCGGGTGCTTGTCCCGGGGCTTGTTATATATACGAATTAATCTTCCTCATATAAAACTATAACATGCCCGGAACCCGTTGCCACGACCCTCCGCGAAGGATGCTGGCGCTGTGTTCATTTGATATTGTTTATTGAGCATGTTTTAAATAGTTTATTCGTTAATGATAGTGCAAAGATATAGAGATTATTTGGAGTTTAACAATTTTTTTGCACATTTTTTCTTAAGAGAAACGAGAAATTAATCAGGAATCAGGGAACATTATAGCCAATTACTTCCATCCTGACTTAGATTGTAGCCGGATGCGTAATCTTTAATACCGCCGTACTAATTCCTAATTCATTTCAGATCAGCACCATATCTTCTGCATCCTCTTCTACTACGCCTGCATACTCCCTTTCCAGACGTTTCATCTGGCCAATATGACGCTCGATATGTTTAGTCAGGAAATAGATATACTGATAGATATCCAGTTTACCCAGATGATTGACAGACATATTAGTAAGCACCAGCATTCCTTCGCCGTTTTTCAACAAGCTCAGATTATACATGCACTGCGCAAACTGTTGTTTCAGTAGTGTTCTGATATCTCTCATATCCTGCAAACCACTTGGTTCCAGGTGCTCATTCCTCACCCACTGGAACGCACGGCTGCCTATCACATCAATCTTGTCAAACTTGTCCATGTAGTCTGCCGGAATAATAATTGAATTAGCGGCAGCTTTACGGTCAAGTGCTCTACGTGTGCTCTTATTAATAATAAGTAACAGGAAATAGTTGGTCAGGCTAATGTGCTCCAGCACTTCCCGGATATTCCATTGGTCTGTATCCGGTTTAAAGTGTAACAGGTCGAAATCTTTTTCGAACCAGGTATCTAACTCCCTGAAGTTGGTAAGCAATGCCTCTCTTACTGATTGAATTACGTTTCTCATGATCTGTCAATTTGGGGTTATGTACCTGAACCAGCTCCACTTTCTGTACGGCTATGGCACATAACAGTATTTATAAAATAAAAATAAAAAACCCGGCTCCATCGAATGGGCCGGGTAGCATATACATAAGTTTATGTTGGCTACATACGATGCCCATTAAGCCTCCTTAAGGAGAAGCCTTCCTTTCGTACTATGATCGCCGGCTTTACCAAGCGATACGTATACATCACAGTTATCTCACAGTTGTCTTGCTCAATCATTGTTTAGATTCTTCTAAAGCAAAAGGTCCCGCAATTCCTGCGGGACCTTTGTTATATCATTTGATAACTATCTTTGTTAACAATTGGTGCAACATACCCGCAAACCACTTATGACCTGCTTTTGCTTACAGGACATCGCCGAAATAGTATATTTAAGATTGCGTTTCATTTCATTTATTGCTTGCACAAAGATATTTTTTATTTCTTTTATTTCCGCATTTTTCTTAATAAACTTTTTCTATACCCGCATCAATTTTTTATTAACAGGCAAGTATATCTCAAATCACTATGCATATCAATGAATTATAGTTTGTATGCGCTCAATGCCTGTTACCCCATTACTACTCAAACGTCAAACCTGGACCACCAAAGCACTGGCATTTGCCTGTTTCGATATCTTTCAGATGCCCCTTACAGCACTTATTACGCACTAATTTACCGTTCGTGTCTTCCAATAATCCAACAAAAGATCCGCTATCCTATCCTGAAAGAACTGTAACCTACACACAAAGCCCTGCAAATACACTTACTTCTCTCTGCCTGAACGTCCTTCGGTACTCACACATCACCGCCTGCTCACCATCCCCCATATACCCGCTCCCCCTAAAACAGTTTTAACTGCACCTGCGGACGTTCAAATAAAGACGTATTGAACTCAAAACGCTCCTGGTTAATACCCAGGCGCTTTGTATGTACCTTAAACTGTTGCCTGATAATGTCAGCTATATTGCCCTCTCCCCTCATTCTCCTGCCAAAGTCACTATCACTTACATTACCTCCATGCAGCCCCTCTATCTGATGCCAAACCTTATCTGCCCTATCCGGAAAGTTCTTGTATAACCAGTCATTAAATATGACTTTCACTGCATCGTTCAGGCGAACGACCGTATACCCTGCAAACTTTGCACCATTTTCTGCAGCTGCCTCCAGCAATGCAGGCATTTCATGATCATTTAACCCAGGTATCATAGGCGCTGTCATCACTCCTACCGGAATACCCAGTTCGCTCAACTCCTTCACAATCTTCAATCGCTGCGCTGCGGTGGTGGTACGCGGCTCCATCTTCTGCCTCAGATCTTCCTGCATCGTTGTAATAGAAACGTATACGCATACCAGGTCTTGTTTCGCCAACTGCTGAAGGATGTACTTATCCCTCAAAACCAATGAATTTTTGGTGATAATGCCAACCGGTTGTTTGTACTCCAGCGCTATTGCCAGCAACTGGCGGGTCAGGAACATCTTCCGCTCCAACGGCTGATAACAGTCCGTATTACCTGAAAGTGAAATAGGTTTGGGTACCCAGCTCTTATTATCAAGAAACTTCTTTAATAACTCAGGCGCATTGCGCTTAACTACAATCTTACGCTCAAAGTCCAACCCTGCACTCATCCCCCAGAACTGATGAGCATTGCGCGCATAACAATATATACAGCCATGCTCACACCCCTGGTATGGATTCATAGAATACCACATCCCTACATCCGGGCTGTCTACCTTGTTCACCAGCGTTTTTGCATGCTCTTCCAGGATCTGTGTAGGCACATCGGCCTGCCACCACTCGTCAATACCCTCCGAATGCTCCTGAACATACTCATTCCTGAGAAATCTGTTCTTCGGATTCAATTGGGCTCCACGTCCTTTATAGTAGGGATTTTCAGGTATCCCCTCCTGAAATGGCAAGGTCATACAGCTAACATTTTTAGTAAAATTACTAAATTAATTAGCTATTTGCCAAATCATATTATTTCCATCTTCTGCATAAGGAAAGTAGCATTCTTATTCCGCGCCACACCCTCTCTTATCCTATAATCAAAAAACAGCTGATCATCCTTAATGGTACTCTCAAAACAATAATTCCGTATCCGCTGAGGATAGGTATCCTCCAGATGCCCCAGCTCCAGGTCATGCGTCGCAATCATTCCCAGGCAGTTATACTGTAAAAAGTGCTCAATCAACCGGCGTGAACCCGACAACTTATCCTCTGAGTTCGTTCCTTTCAGTATCTCATCCAGCAAAATAAACACCCTGCTACCTCCTTTTAATACCTCCACTATCTGCTGCAACCGTAGCAGCTCTGCCTGAAAATAGGAAGTATGCTTCGCAATAGAGTCCTTAATACGCATGGATGTCATGATCTGCATAGGGCTGCAACTGAAACGCTCCGCACATACCGGCATTCCGCATAAACTTAATAGCAGGTTACTACCTACACTACGCAGGAACGTACTCTTGCCACTCATATTAGAGCCGGTTATGATCAGGAACTGCTGCGGATCACCAATACTGATACCATTACGAATGCATTCGTCGGCAGGAATTAACGGATGACCGACTCCTGTGGCTACCAGCCTGGATTTATCGTCAGTTACCACCGGGTAAATATACTCCGGATGATTATAGGCAAATGTGGCCATGCTATTCCATACTTCCATCCGCGCTATTATATCGAGCCACTCATTCACCTTATCCTTATTCGCTAACTTCCATTTTTCAAGAGCAACTACACAATGCAGGTCGTAGAGTACCAACGTATTCAATACCACTCCTACCAGCTGATTCATACGCTGGTCCATAGCATTGCAGATTCTTGCCAGCTGGTGCAGAGCCGCGTTGGCCATCGTCGCTTTCTGCTGTTCTTCCTTCAGTAACGCAGCCTGCTCCATACTTTCTTCACTGATCAGGCGAAGTAGGAAGGCAAATTTCTTAAATGTTTTTTCTTTGTTAGAGATCAGCTGGTGCTGCTTGCTCACTTTCTTCAGATTCATTCCCAGTATTAACAGGTTCAGACAAAAGAATAAGGATACCAGCGAGTACTGATCTGTTATAAAATAATACACGATGCCGCCAATCAATAATGCCGGCGCTAACCATCTCGCCACCTGGATGAAACGGTTATTCACAAATTCAACAGGGAGCGACAACCATTTATGTAACTCTGCAACATCCTCAGGCTGCTCTGCTGTCAGGGCAGCATGTGCTGCAAAGTGCTGTCTGAACTTAAACTTAGGCGTCAGTTCCCTGATCACATCCTGATACTGATGGATTAACTGCTCCTGCTGTAACGGGGCCTTCAGCGCATCAGACAATGCCTTCGCGCCCATCAGTGTACCAGTACGGTTAATATGTGCGTACAGGGAAGCATGCCCGAATACATCAAGGTCTCCGGTAAAAGGATGCTGCTCATCTGCAAACTGTTGCCCATCGTCAAATCCGGATTGGCCTGTTGCCCCCAGTTGCCACTCCTTTTCATTTAGCTCCAGCAGGGCTTTCAGCAGCGCCAACTTATCCTGTTGCACCATATAGCTGATCAGCATTGCTATGAATCCCGCCAGTGTAAGTCCGATACCCGGTAACCACCCTGTATCAAAACTTGTACTGAGAAATTTATAAACAAAGTACAGTGCAGCGGCAAAGAAAGCCAGCCTTATCCAGCCCAGTACACTCAGACGACGCTGAATGCCTGCTATCTCTTTTTTATAATCGTAGATCTTTTGTTCGTATAAAGCCAGTGGAGACATTAGTTGTCCGGATTAGTTATGAATAGTCCCAAAAATACACATCCTTCGTATCACTACGAAGGATGCATATATTGAAAGACGTTTTATCAGATAATAATTAAGCGTACTGTCTCTTCAGCAGCTGAGGATATTCCTGGCTTACTTTCATTACCAGCTCACCAAACAGTGTGTTAGCCCAGGCAAACCACTTACGGGTATACTTGGTCGGATCATCCTTATGGTAAGACTCATGAATAAAGCCGGTTTCTCCATCTGTATTACGCAGCGTTTTCAGACATTCTGCAATCTCTTCCGGATTGCTGCTGGTCAGCGCTTTCATAATGATACTCATTGGCCAGATATAGTCAGGACCAGTGTGCGGACTACCTACGCCATCACCATACTTGCCTTTGTAGAACCAGCAATGGAATGTGCTCCATACAAAGTGGCGGGAGTTCTGATACAATGGATCATCTGCTGTAGTATAACCCAGGTAAGGGATAGACAACAGGCTTGGTACGTTGGTATCGTCCAGGAACAGGCGGTTTCCATAACCGTCTACTTCCAATGGATACATGTTACCCAGCTGCGGATGCTCCACAATAGCATAAGCCTTGATGGCTCTGTCTACTTCCTCTGCCAGTTCTGTACACTCTTTTGCGAAAGCTGCATCCTTGAATACTGCTGTACTGATCTCGCTCAACTGATGCAGGGATACTACTGCAAACATGTTAGACGGGATCAGGAATGGAAACACAGTCGCATCATCTGAAGGACGGAACAATGAAACGATCAGACCTACAGGTTGCATTGGTGCACCGTAACCGCCATTTGGCGCAGTATCTGACTGGATCGGAGTTTTACGCTGGAACTTGTATGGGCCTTTACCTTCTTTACGCTGCTGCTCTTTGAAGGTTTTTACGATCAGCTTTGCCGCTTTTTTATACGTATCATCCAGCACACTTGTATCGCCGCTCACCTTCCAGTAGTTATATGCCAGACGCACGGTGTAACAAAGAGAATCGATTTCCCATTTGCGCTCGTGCAGTTCAGGTTTCATCTCTGTCAGATCGGACTCCCATTCGCTTCCGGTTGGTCCTTCGTTAAAGGCATTTGCATACGGATCGATCAATACGCATTTTGTCTGCCTGTTCACGACACCTGCAATCAGTTGTTTCAGTTTATCGTCTTCTTTTATCAGGGACAGATAAGGCCATACCTGTGCGGTAGAGTCACGCAGCCACATAGCATGGATATCACCGGTCAGTACGAAGGTGTCCGGACGACCATTTTCTGTCTTAAACTGTACGGTAGTGTCCAGGGTGTTTGGGAAACAGTTCTCAAACATCCAGGCCAGTTTAGGATCTGCGATCTCTTTTTTGATTGCAGTGATCGCTTTTTCTACCGCCTGACTGGTAAATTTACGTTGTGCCAGCGGAGGACGCTGAGATACATAACCTACCGGATTACTGAATACCGCTTTTGGAAAACCCAGCGCTACTGCGCCGGCCAGCAAACTGCTGTTCCTGATAAAATCTCTTCTTGCCACCATTTCTAGTATAGATTTTCTATTACGATTGCATTCTGTTTCTACGACCTGCAACTCATAAACGTGAATAATGGGGTGAAAATAAAAAAATACGGCAATATTCCACAGTTACGATTTTCGTAAATTACAAACTTTACCGGCTCCACGTTGCCGTAACCACGTTCAAACACCAGAACAATATGACTGATAATCTATCAAACAAGATCCGAATTGTAACGGCAGCTTCCCTTTTTGACGGCCATGACGCAGCTATTAACATCATGCGGCGTATTATGCAGGCAAAAGGGGCGGAAGTGATCCACCTGGGACATAACCGCTCTGCCGCAGAAATTGTGGACTGCGCTATCCAGGAAGACGCTCAAGGTATTGCCATTACCTCTTATCAGGGCGGACACATCGAGTTTTTTAAATACATGTATGACCTGCTCCGCGAGAAAGGATGCGGCCATATCAAAATATTTGGCGGAGGAGGTGGTACCATCCTTCCCACCGAAATCGAAGAATTACACAGCTATGGCATCACCCGCCTCTATTCCCCCGACGATGGCCGGCAAATGGGCCTCGAAGGGATGATCGAAGACGTGATCCGGCAGTGTGACTTTGCCACTACCCAGGGACTGAACGGCCATTTGCAGGAGTTACCCTCCCGCAATGACAAACTGATTGCCCAGGCTATTACCATTGCAGAAAACGACGCCCTGAAGCAGCCCCTCCCTTCCAAAACAATAGGTGCAGGCATTGTTCTGGGTATTACCGGCACCGGCGGAGCAGGCAAGAGCAGTGTAACCGATGAACTGGTCCGCCGCTTTCTACACAACTTTGAGGAAAAAACCATTGCCGTCGTCTCTGTAGATCCGTCCAAGAAAAAGACCGGCGGTGCCCTACTCGGTGATCGCATCCGTATGAATGCCATCCACCACCCGCGGGCCTATATGCGCTCCCTGGCTACCCGGGAAAGTGATAAAGCTGTCAGCGCCCACGTACAGGAAGCGCTCGACATCTGCAAAACTGCCGGTTTTGACCTTATCATACTTGAGACCTCCGGTATCGGACAAAGCGACACGGCTATTACCGAACACTGTGATGTAGCCCTTTATGTAATGACGCCGGAATATGGTGCCGCTTCCCAGCTTGAAAAGATTAATATGCTAGACTATGCGGATGTTATCGCCATCAACAAGTTTGATAAAGCTGGTGCACTTGACGCCTTGCACGATGTACGGAAGCAATACAAACGCAACCATCATCTCTGGACTGCCACAGACGACCAGGTCCCTGTAATCGGTACCATCGCCTCCCAGTTCAATGATCATGGCATCAACCAGCTATTTGAAAAGCTACTGGCAGTCATTGATGAGAAAACCGGGGTACGCTTTGGCAATGTAACGCATGAAACCACAGACGCTACTACCACTAAGTCACAGATTATCCCTCCTTCCCGCGTACGCTATCTTGCAGAAATCAATGAAAGCATCCGGGACTATGGGAAATGGGTGGACGAACAATGTAGTACTGCATCCCGTCTGTACCAGCTTGATGGCACAGCAAAGCTGCTGGATGAAAGTCAGCAAAACATGCTCAAAGACATTGCCGACCACCTTCGTACACAATTACATCCGGAATGCCGCCAGTTACTCGATAAATGGGCTGATCTGAAAAAGCAATATACAGCTGCCTTTTATGAATACCAGGTTCGTGACAAAGTCATCAAACTGCCGCTTTACAGTGAAAGCCTTTCCCAGTCTTCCATACCTAAAATCAGTTTGCCGAGATACAACGACTGGGGAGACATCCTGCGCTGGCAACTCACCGAGAATGTACCCGGTGAATTTCCTTATGCAGCCGGCGTATTTCCGCTGAAACGTGAAGGCGAAGACCCGACCCGCATGTTTGCCGGCGAAGGCGGACCGGAACGTACCAACAAACGCTTTCACTATGTATCCATCGACCAGCCAGCCAAACGTCTCAGTACTGCATTTGACAGTGTGACGCTGTATGGAGAAGATCCAGCGCATCGCCCGGACATCTACGGAAAAGTAGGTAATTCCGGGGTAAGCATCGCTACCGTCGATGACGCCAAAAAGCTATACAGCGGCTTTGATCTTTGTGATCCGAAAACATCGGTATCTATGACCATTAATGGTCCGGCACCAATACTACTGGCTTTCTTCATGAATGCAGCCATCGATCAGCAATGTGAAAAGTATATCGCAGAGAACGGGCTGACGGATAAAGTAACTGCCATCATCCAACAGAAATTCAGTGATAATCCATTACCTCATTACAACGGAGAACTACCAGCGGGCAACAATGGGCTCGGCCTGCAGCTGCTGGGTATTTCCGGTGATGAAGTGCTGGAAAAAGACGTTTACGAAAAAATTAAAGCACATGCACTATCTACTGCAAGAGGCACCGTACAAGCTGATATTCTTAAAGAAGACCAGGCACAGAATACCTGCATTTTCTCTACCGAATTTGCCCTTAAATTAATGGGCGATGTACAGGAGTACTTTATCAGTAAAAAAGTGCGCAACTTCTACTCTGTCAGCATTTCCGGCTATCATATTGCAGAAGCAGGTGCCAATCCTATAACGCAACTGGCCTTCACGCTCGCCAACGGATTTACCTATGTTGAATACTACCTGAGCAGGGGTATGCACATAGATGATTTTGCACCCAACCTGTCCTTCTTCTTCAGCAACGGCATGGATCCGGAATATGCAGTGATCGGAAGAGTAGCCCGTCGTATATGGGCCAAAGCCATTAAGTATAAATACAAAGGCAATGACCGTTCCCAGAAACTGAAATATCATATTCAAACTTCCGGACGTAGCCTGCATGCACAGGAGATTGACTTCAATGACATCCGTACTACGCTTCAGGCACTGTATGCCATTTACGACAACTGTAACTCCCTGCACACAAATGCTTATGACGAGGCAATTACAACGCCTACAGAAGATAGTGTACGCCGGGCGATGGCTATCCAGCTGATCATCAACCGGGAACTTGGTACTTCCAAAAACGAAAATCCTACACAAGGCTCCTTCTTTATTGAAGAACTGACTGACCTGGTAGAGGAAGCTGTCATGGCAGAGTTCCAGCGACTTACTGAAAGAGGTGGCGTATTAGGTGCCATGGAAAGGATGTATCAGCGTAATAAGATACAGGAAGAAAGTCTGTATTATGAATCACTGAAGCATACCGGCGATTATCCTATTGTTGGCGTGAATACCTTCCTGAATAAAAAAGGATCCCCTACTGTTATTCCGCAGGAAGTGATCCGTTCCACTGCAGAAGAAAAAGAGTTTCAGATCAACACCCTTGCTGCCTTTCATACACGACATGAACAACGTAGTTCAGCGGCGTTACAGCAATTGCAGCAGGTAGCCATCAATAACGGTAATCTCTTTGAAGCGCTGATGGAAACGGTCAAACACTGTTCACTCGGACAGATCACGCATGCGCTGTATGAAGTAGGAGGACAATACAGGAGGAATATGTAAGCCGATTTTCCGGTACCTGGCATTGCACCCGTTGCTATTTCGTGTTGTCTTTCAAAGTGGGTTACTCTACCAGGCAATCACGGAATAGTTATGTATAAGGACGCGTTAACAAACGCGGATTTTTACAATAATACTGATGTATTTTGTTAAGTACAACAGTACAAAGCTATGTAAAAAACCGGTGGAAATCTATGCGGAAACTACTGATTTTTACCTCAGACAAAACTCCATAAATAATTGATAAACAATCATTTAACAAAAATACATTTATCAAACGCGGCGCCGGCGCAGGCATACTGCTGAATGGTAGTTCTGGCGGCATTTTACTTGCCGGCATCGCGATTTTCATAGCTAATCCTATCTCAATCATCTTACGTTCATCTTACGTTTATGAACGTAGGATGAACGTAAGATGATGAAGATAGAATCGTCCTGAAACAGGTTTACATTCATTGAAAAGTGTAAACAGGCAAAATCAAACAATCAGGCTGGATCTCCCCGAAACAGGTCGATAATATGTGCATGGATTTCATGCAACAAGCTTTCAACCGATATTATATTAAATGACCTGCACCATAACTTCATCGTGAAGAGATTCCCACTTCCCGTACAATATCCGATCATAGTTTTACAAGAAATAAAATGCTGACCTGCCAAGAGCAACATTGGAGGCGTCATATACGAAGTATCTATATGTGAAAAGAATGTTACGATATGTTTCTTAAGTGAGCAGCGGATTCTACAGTAGCATTCAGGAACCCCTTAAAACAAAATGCCCCTGCATAAAAAATTTATGCAGGGGAAGAAAATCTCACCGAATCAAAAACACATCGAGAGATTTCATTGACGTGGAATTAGATAATATTTTACGTGGAATCTATAAAACGTGGAACTTATAAAAGCTAATATTCTAACATGGAATTACATAAAAGCATTAACGTAGAATCATAAAAGCATTAACATGGAAATTTATAAAAGCAACATGGAATATTATAAAAGCTTCGTTTTAACGTAACATGGAAAAATATAAAAGCAATATGTTGAAAATCTACATTTCTTCGTTCTTTTGAATTTCTAGTTAGCGGGTTTTCAAATTGGCAATTGCTACCTTAGAAATTCAGACTTAAATTTTGGCCTTTCAGATACTTTCGTTTCGTTACACAATCTTAATTAAATTTTTGTTAATAAAAAACATTTTTAACATCTTTTTTTAAAAAATAATAAGTGTAAAAAGTACGAAATTATACACAAACTAGCCACAGTAGCGAATTTCAATGATTTCGGCCAATACTTTCAAACTATTTGTATTTTACGTCCTGATAGCATTTTTATATGTATACGAAAGAAATAGAAATCACTTTGCTTCAATTAGCAAAGGACCTGTTACGGAAATTGCAGCAAAAAGAAAGTATCCAGGAGCTCGATGAGACCCTGGAAAACCTTCGCCGTGTTATTATTTATAATGACTGGCGTTATTATGTGCAAAGCGATCCTGTACTAAGCGATTACGAATACGATCAGTTGTTTGCCTGGTTGAAAGAACTGGAAACTGCCAATCCAGACAAAATTAGTGCCGACTCCCCTACACAGCGGGTCGCACTGGGCATTACCAAAAACTTTCCGACAGTACAGCACCTGGTGCCGATGCTGAGTCTGGAAAACTCTTATAATGCAGACGACCTGTATGATTGGGATCGTAAAGCCCGCGAACTAAGCAAACTCGCAGAAATTGAGTATTGTATTGAACCAAAGTTTGACGGGGCAAGTATATCTCTGATATATGAAAATGATAAGTTTACCCGTGGTGCCACTCGTGGAGATGGTGTATCCGGAGAGGATATCACGCAGAACATCCGCCAGATACGCTCTATTCCATTGAGTGCTAACTTTGCTGCCCACGGTATTCAATCCATAGAAATCAGAGGGGAAGTACTTATTAATAAGAATACTTTCAAAGCATACAATGATCAGCGCGCAGCTGACAATCTGCCTCCGCTGGCTAACCCACGCAATGCTGCCTCTGGCTCCTTACGTATGGTAGATCCGCGGGAAGTAGCCAAACGCGGCCTGGAAGCGTTCCTCTACCACATGAGCTATCACGTGATGGAAGATGGAAAGACAGAACCCGGCGAAATCAGAACACACAGCAATACACTCCAGCTACTGGCCAGCCTCGGCTTCCGGTCTCCTGCAAAGGAAATGAAAGTGGTTAAAGGCATACAGGCTGTTATTGATTATGTACTCGAATTTGAAAAGGAAAGAGATAATCTTCCTTACGAGATCGACGGTATGGTGATCAAAGTTAATGACTATGCGTTGCAGGACAGACTGGGCATGACCACCCATCACCCTCGCTGGGCAATGGCCTATAAGTTCAAAGCCAGGCAGGCTACCAGTAAACTACGTAATGTGGAGTTTCAGGTAGGCCGTACCGGCTCTATTACTCCGGTAGCGAAAATAGACCCTGTACCTATTGGTGGTGTGACTGTAGGCTCCATCTCCCTGTTTAATGAAGATGTAATCAAAGAAAAAGATCTGAAAAGAGGAGATACCGTACTCGTCGAAAGAGCGGGCGATGTGATACCTTATATAGTGAAATCACTCGCAGATATGCGCGATGGCACTGAAGAAGATATTAAATTCCCGACAGAGTGCCCGGTGTGTAATGAGAAGCTGTTCAAACCTGAAGGCGAAAGTGTATGGCGATGCACCAATCTGAGTTGTCGGGCACAAGTACTGGAAAGGATGATACACTTTGTAAGTAAAGATGCCATGGACATCCGTAGTCTGGGAGAAAGCAACGTCCGTAAGTTTTACGATCTCGGACTGATGAAAGACATCCCTGGAATCTACAGAATAGATTTCAGTAGGCTGGAACAGGAAGGAGGTTTCGGTAAAAAGTCGCTGACCAACCTGCAAACCGCTATAGAGCAGTCTAAAACACAACCTTTACATAGACTCATCTTTGGTCTGGGCATCCGTTATGTAGGCGAGACAACTGCAAAAACGCTGGCCAATGCAGTACATCACCTCCTGGATTTCAAAGATTGGACTGCCGAACAATTGCTTGCACTGGAAGATATCGGTCCTAAAGTGGCAGGCAGCATCAGTCAGTTCTTCCGTCTGGATGATAATATCCATATGCTGCAGGAACTGGAATCATTAGGGCTGAACCTGAAAAGTACCAAAGCGGATCATCCTTCAGGCGGAAACCTGGAAGGCCAGACTTTCCTGTTCACCGGTACTTTGAACAAGCTGAAACGCAACGATGCAGAAGCTATGGTAGAGCAGCAAGGTGGCAAGATACTGAGTGGAGTGAGCAGCAAACTGAATTTCCTTATTGTAGGAGATGATGCGGGCAGCAAACTCGAAAAAGCTAAGAAGATTAATACTATCCGCATTCTGAGTGAGGATGATTTCCTGAAAATGATAGCCTCGGCAACACCGGTTGCTGAAGAATAAAGCATAAGAGCAGCATGGATGATAAATATTATATGCAGCAGGCGCTGAGAGAAGCGCGTAAAGCATTTGACGACGGTGAAGTACCAGTTGGGGCAGTAGTAGTACTTAGCGATAAGATAATAGGTAAAGGCAGTAATCAGGTAGAGAAACTAAATGACTGCACTGCACATGCTGAAATGCTGGCATTAACGGCAGCGTTTAACTACCTGGGCAGCAAATACCTGATGGAGGCAACGCTATACGTTACACTGGAGCCTTGCCTGATGTGTGCAGGCGCGCTTTACTGGAGCAAAATAGGCCGGATCGTCTATGCGGCAAAAGATGATAAAAACAGTTACCGCAGAGTAGCGGGCGACGCTTCTCCTTTTCATCCTAAGACGAAAGTAGAGCAAGGTCCTTGTGAAGAAGAGAGTCTTCAGCTGGTAAAGACCTTTTTCGAGCAGAGAAGAAAATAAAGCAAAAGCGGCGTTGCCTTTAAAGGACAACGCCGCTTTTGTTTATCAATGATGATAATTGTTTTAGTTTTTCTTTTCCATCAGTTTATTCATCGCCATCATCTGCTGCATGGTATGCTCCATCCCTTCTGAAGAGCCATCCAGGAAGAGAACGTTTCCTTTACTGTTTTCTGCAAAGTGCTTGATCGCTTCTGTCCACATAGAGAACAATATTACAGAAGTATCGAGATTAGCCTGTTGCATTTCCTTAGCAGCCATGGTCATACCTTTAGCTACCTCTTCACGGAACAGGGCCACGCCCATACCACGTAATTGTGCTGCCTGACGCTCTGCTTCCGCGGCAATCTTAATGGCATTACCATCTGCTTCAGCAGCTTTGGTTTTGGTAATCAATAACGCCTGACCTTCATTTTCAGCAGCTGCTTTCAGGTTATTGGACGCTACAACCTGCGCCATGGATTTCATAATCGCATCATCGAAAGTGATGTCATTCATCTGAAGATCCTGCAGGTGATACCCCCAGGCCTCCAACGTCTGGTCAATCTGCTCTTTAACGTGCTCAGTAATATCGCGGCGCAGGCCAAGTACTTCTGACTGACGTTTGGTGGCTACGAAGCCACGGATGGAGCCTTCGATGGTACGAACCAGCGCCTGCATAAAGCTACGCTCGTCCAGGAACTTGAAGGCGACATTTTTGATGGTCTCTTCGTCCTGATTCCATACGGAATAAAGCAGCATGGCTTTAAAGTAAACGTTGGCCTGGTCAACCGTGATAGCCTGAAATTCCAGCTCTACAGAACGGTTCTGGATGGAAATGCGTTTAAATACCTTTTCAATGAGGGGGATTTTAAAGTTCAGGCCAGGGAATAAGATCCGGTTATACTTACCGAAAATTGTGGTGACACCTATCGTACCTTGCTGTACGGTTACGAAACTGGTGAAAATGACGAGCAGTAGGATGCCGCCTGCTATGATGTATACAGTACCCATAATCTGGAGTTTATGAGTATAAATGTATGATAAAAGACGACAATATGGAAATAGCTTTGTCTGAGACCGTTAAGATTATATAAAGAAACAAACAACGGACGAAAGCCGAGTTAAAAACACAACGAATGAATGTTAAATTCGTTTGGGTTATATTACTTGTTTCCTTCTGAAATAAATATATACATCATCAAGTTCGATTTGCTTTAACTGATAAGCCAGACGTGTTTTGAGATCGCCTGTCTCATCTTTGATTTTTTTATATTGAAATTTCAACGTTTCGTATCTCGCAATTATATCCTCTGCTGAAGCGGAACGGTCAAGTTGCAGAATACTTAACGCACTCTCATCTGTAATCATAGCAATAGGGGTTTCAGAATGTCTTTCTAACGTTTAGTAAATTTTGTTTTTCTTAATGCCACTAAATTAGTGGACTTCACGCAGGCATCCTATACCCAAGCTTGGGTATTTTTACCAACTTACCTGTTGTTGCTGAATACGCTGAAAAATATAAATTACTGATAACCAACCTTTCTCGCTAAAGCGATTAATTCAGTTGTATTTCTAACTTTCAGCTTGATCCTGATATTTTTACGATGAGTTTCCACAGTATACCTGCTTAGATTGAGTTCAGCAGCAATTTCTTTATTATTCAGCCCTTTGACTGATAGCTTCAGGATGTCTTTTTCCCGTGGAGTAAGTTTATTGATCAGGTCTTCATTTTTACGACGCATTACATCCAGCATCGCTTCTGTGAGCTGGTCATTGGTATCCATTGCCAGGGTCATATCCACAAAGGCACAGATCACTTCCTGAACAGCGCCTGCATCATCCCTGGAATAGGGAATGGCAATACCTGTCAGCCAGCGCCAGTTATCAGCGCCCCGTTTACGAAATCTTAAAACTCCCCCGAATATGTTTTTGTTTTCTTTGAATGACTGTTGGGCTATGACAGCCAGTTCAAAGTCATCCGGGTGCATGATCTTCTTAAAAAATTCCAATCCCAGACCATTCATTTCGGCCATTGTATAACCCGTTACATCTTCCATATAGCGGTTGCACCAGTTGATTGTCTTTGTATTGTTCTGATGCGTATATAACATGGCGGGGACGTGGTTCAAAAGACTTTCCAGTGACTTAATACGCGCCTTCAGCAGCTCATTTTCTTTCTGTAGGGCGTTGAGGGAATAGTGCTGGCCCATGTCCGAATCTGTCAACATACATTAAGTTTTATACAAACAATAGCTGAAACCAACTCGTCAGGAATGGCGTAAAAACTCCTTACCCCGCGGTTAGCGCAGGATTGTATAGTATTGTAACTTTCACGTTTAAACGAACAGGAAGGTAACACGAAATTTGTTACAACGCTTAATGTAAATATAAAATAAAAAAGCATATATCCAATACAATTGGTATGCGAATTGGGCGAAACCACCCATATACGCGCTCAGCAGGGCACACACTGCGAAACAGGCACATGCGCAGCCGGATGCTGCGAGGCTAACCAGTCAGTTACCGGCCGCTTCTGTGTTTGATATTTATGATATTAGGCAGTAAATTTGAAAACTCTTTTTAGAGACACATATTCATTAACGCAATAAAAACATAAGTTATGGCATTTACACTTCCGAGCTTACCGTACGCACACGATGCACTGGAGCCAAATATTGATAAACTGACAATGGAAATTCACCACGGTAAGCACCATCAGGCATATGTAGACAACCTGAATAAAGCGATTGCCGGTACTGAAAATGAAAATAAATCCCTGGAAGAACTGGTTGCTAGCGCCGGTAAGATCAGCCCTGCTGTAAGAAACAACGGTGGTGGTCACTGGAACCACAGTTTCTTCTGGAAAGTGATTGGTCCTAACGCAGGTGGCGAACCTACAGGCGCACTGGCTGACGCTATCAAAAGTACCTTTGGTTCTTTTGCAGAATTTCAGGAAAAGTTTGCTAACGCAGGCGCTACCCGTTTTGGTTCAGGTTGGGCATGGCTGATCGTTAAAGACGGTAAACTGGAAATCACTTCCACTCCTAACCAGGACAACCCACTGATGGATGTTGCTGAAGTAAAAGGTACACCAATCCTGGGTATCGACGTTTGGGAACATGCTTACTACCTGAAATATCAGAACCGTCGTCCGGAATATCTGAAAGCTTTCTGGAGCGTGGTTAACTGGAGCGAAGTTGCTAAAAACTACGAAGCTGCCAAGTAATTACTAACAGCGTTTCAATAAAAAAGAGGGTGCGTTATACACCCTCTTTTTATTTATACCTGTGAACATAGATCCGCTTAGAGCTGTTTGATCTTCATGTTTTTAAACCATACTTCACTACCATGATCCTGCAGGTCGATATGGCCTTTCTTTGTTTCCCCATATCCTTTTGCATCTTTCCATTTACCTTCCGTCTTTGCTTTCGTCCACTCAGGTGATCCGATCTGATAATCAGCGGTTTTCTGACCATTCAGCCAGTGCTCTACGTGTCCTTTATCCACTACAATGCGGGTATGATTCCACTCACCTACCGGTTTTGCTGCAGCTACCAACGGAGCATCCATGGCATAGTTAGCGCCTGTCTTCTGCCAGCCTTCCAGTTTTTCAGGGAAGTTCTCATCATCGATCAACTGGTACTCAGGGCCACTCAGGTAAGCTGCATCATATTTTTCTGACGCCAGGTATATAATACCACTATTACCTTGTGGAGCTATTTTCCAATCGGTAATGAACTCAAAATTCTCATATGTGCTGTCAGATGTCAGGTCGGCACGTTTATCACTTTTATCTTTCTCACTTCCCAGGCAGTGTAGCGTACCATTTTCGGCTACCCAGCTATTGGATTGTTTGCCCTTATAAATATGCCAGCCATCCAGATTCTGACCATTGAAAAGTAATACCCAGCCTTCTGACTTCTCGCTATCAGAAAGAAGATTATCTGCGCCATCTGTTACCAGCGCTCCCGCAGAGGAGGTATCTGCAGTTACAGTTGTACTGTCCTGGGTGGTGGAATTGGAATTACCGCCACATGCTATTACGCCGATGGCCATTACTGACAATGCAGGAACAAATAATTTCTTCATCATGATCATTAGTTTATTTGTTTATCAATTTCAGGGCTTTCGGATCCCATTGAATAATGCGGTTATTAAAATAGCTATCGTTACACAATAATGCCGGTGCAGCTGCACGGTAACCAAACAGGGCATCTTCACTTACCTTACCACCGGTACGCATTGCGTTGAACAGGTTGTAGAAGTGGTCGAAGTGCGCGCCTTTGTAACCTTCTTCTGCTGCATACTCCAGCTTATCTGGCGATAACATTTCCTTGCGGTCATATACATACTGTTTACCATGATCTGCTTCTTTCTTGCTTTGCAATAAAGGATCGTCTGAAGCAGCGTAACTCTTGTTTCTATAAAGCGTTACCTTATCCCACTCAACAGTCATGGAGCCTTCACTACCTACCATTCTCAGGTAATTGGTGCCACCGGTACCATCAACAAAGTTAACACGCAGTGACAGGTTGAATGCAGGATGTGCCTCTGTCTCAGGATAGTCAAACATTCCCAGCATAATATCTGGCACCTCACGACCATCTTTCCAGTAACGGAGTCCGCCGGTAGCCATGATTTTATCCGGCCCGATAGAACCTGTTACAAAATGCAGGCTGGAGAAAAGATGTACGAAAAGGTCGCCGGAAACACCGGTACCGTAATCTTTATAGTTGCGCCAGCGGAAGAAGCGTAGTGGGTCAAAGTCTCTTTTAGGTGCATTTGCCAGGTAAGCGGCCCAATCTACCGTTTGCGGAGAGGCATCAGCAGGAATAGGATATTGCCAGGCTCCGAAAGGAGACATACGTGCCCAGAAACCTTCAGCATAATTGAGTTTTCCGATAGCGCCATCTTTCAGTAACTGTTTTGCTTTTTCATTACCTAAGGAGCTCATACCCTGGCTGCCTACCTGGTATACCACTTTATTGTTCTTCTGCTGGGCTGCTACTACGGCAGGTCCTTCAGAGATATCGTGTACCATTGGCTTTTCGCAGTAGACAGATTTGCCTTTGTTCATTGCAGCCACGGAGATGTCCTTGTGCCAGAAGTCGGGTGTTGCAATGATAACAGCATCTATATCCTTACGCTCAAGGATCTCTCTGTAGTCGCGGGTAGTATAAATATCATTTCCCCACTTCTTTTTTGCATCTGCCAGCCGGCCGTCATACAGGTCGCAGGCAGCCACAAGTTTTGCACCTGGTACTGTAACGGCAGTATTGGCATCTGCTGTACCCATACCTCCTGCGCCAATCAGAGCAACCTGTATCTGATCATTAGCACTATATTTTTCATTAACACGGGAGAGTGATTCCAGGTTACGTTTACGATCAGCTGCGGTGATGATAGTGGGAAATATGGAAGCACCTACTACTCCTTTTGCCACTTTCGTAATAAATCCTCTGCGAGAGTTGTTATTAGCATTGTCAGGCATGCGGTTCTTTATTTTAATTTTTAGATAACGTGAAGAGATGCTTAATTTATAATTAAAAAGCCGGAAATCATAATTTTCCTGCGTTTCTCTTAAAATACAAGTGTGGCCAGCACGGGCAGATGATCAGAGGCGTAACGCTCTGTAATTACCTGGTGACCTATTACCCGGAATACTGATGCCGGCGCATACATGATAAAATCAATAGCCCTTTTAGGCGTATCTACAGGTATGGTGAAAGGACACTCGGTACAGGTACGCGTAAAAGTGCTATCAAGTATACTTATCGCCCTGCTGCCTGCTTTCGCATTCATATCTCCTGCCAGTATCACCGGCATACCTGCCTGCCCCAGAATGCGGCTGATTTCCCTTGTCTGCAATACCCGGTTACTATCGCTTCTAGTAACATCAAGATGGGTACTGGCCATCATCACCTCACGCCCGTCAGGCAATGTGACTGCCACCGTACATAATGCCCGCTGCTCGGCCTTTACGCCTGGTACGGAAGGAAGCGCATAAGCCCTCCCTTCCTTTACCGGATACCGGGATAGCACTGCCACCCCATATTCTCCTCCATCATATGGAATTGCCTTTGCGAAAAAGCTGTGCATTCCTGTTTTGCGCGCCAATACAGCCGCCTGATCAACATCTTTACCCGAACGCCCTGTACGCACATCAACTTCCTGCAGGGCTACAAAATCGGGCCGCTGCTCATTAATAACTCGAGCAATGGCATCCAGATCTATATATTCCGGGCGGGAAGGAGGATTGGCGTGATGAATATTATAACTTAATATCCGCAGGGTATCCGGCGTTTTGACACGCTGCCCCTTAAGTGTTCTGCCTCCCATGCATCCTGCGAATGCCAGCATAGTGGCGCATGCTATCCATAATTTCATACTTCACATGATTTAATTATTCCCAACCAGGATTTTGTCCTAACTGTACGTTACGCTGTACCTGCGTCAACGGCACCGGCCAGAGATAGTTTTTAGGATCTACAAAACGGCGGTTAGTATTGATGATCATATATCCTTTTGCATCCACTGCTACTCCTGCTACATACGGCTGCATATAATCAGGTATGAATGACTTCTTCATTCCTTTAACATCTTCAGCCAGCAATGCGCCTTTCTTCCAGCGCAGCAGGTCAAAGTAACGCTGCCCTTCCAGCGCCAGCTCCACTCTTCTCTCCCTGCGGATCTCCTCCCGCAGGTCCATACCCCAGCTGGCCAGCTCTGTCATAATAATATGGTGCATACCTACACGGTCCCTGAGCAGATTAATCGTCATATCCAGATCGGCCTGGGTCAGTTTACCCTGCATCTCCCTGGCTTCTGCATAATTGAGCAATATTTCGGCATAACGCATGATATGAATATCATTAGGATCTTTATTGTAAGTGGCCACAGCAGATACTTCAACATACTTGGTAAAATAATAACCAGTAGCTGTCACGCTGCCTTTTTTATCAGAGTTGAACTTTGGCAGGTTATAGATATCACTTGGATTTGCGTCTGCATCTCCGTCATCCTTACCGCCCCATGTACTGCCAGGAGCCAGTATGGTTTGCACCATACGGGGGTCCCTGTTTTTAAACACATCGGCGTAGGCTGTCTGCGCAGCTTCATTATACAGCGGTGACTTATCCACAGGTCTTCCGTCGGTACATAGATAAGCGTCTATCAGCGATTTGGTAGGATTAAAACGGGACGTTTGATCCGGCACCTGTGCTTCACGGCTCATATTGTGCATTGACACATTCAACAGGTATAAACGGGCAAGAATCGTCTCTTTGTTAGCGCCTGCAGCCAGCTTACCTTTGTGGGAGAACAACTCATTATAGCTGGTGGCTGTATTTCCATTATCATACAACTGGTATACATTCAGATCCATTACCGCTTTTGCGGCTGCTTCTGCCACATCATACCTGCCGTAGAACAATGCTACGCGGGATTTCCACCCCAGGGCTGCACCTTTAGTAATGCGTCCCAGATCGGCAGCACCATAACTAAGTGGTAGTTCGGCAGCGGCTGAATCCAGCTGCTGGAGTATAAAATCAACTACTTCCAGTCTTGGCGTACGCGGACCATATACCTGCTCGTCGCCGATGTTGAGGGTATTAGTAACCAGCGGTACATCTCCGAAGAAGAATGTAAGATAGCTATACAGAAAAGCTCTCAGAAAACGCGCCTCACCAGCATACTGCTTTAAAGTAGCCTCCCTAATACCTTCTGCTTTCTGGTAGTTTTCCAGGAAGTGATTACAACGGCGGATACCCTTATACTGGTTGACCCATTCGTTATTCAGGGTATTCAATGTAAAATCAAAGTTGCCGGTAGAGATATTCTGATAGTCGCTTAATGGTGGGTAAATAGTGTTATCTCCCATGTTCTCCATATCCACCACATTCTTACCTTTCAGGTAATCATAGCAGGCATTAACAGCCATTTTCAACTGGGGCTCTGTTTTCCAGAACTGCTCACTGGTAATAGCGTCCAGTGCAGAGCGGTTGAGAAAATCCTTTGAACAGCCGGCAATTGTTACCGCCAGTAGCAGGATACCGTATACAATATATTTACAACGCATTACTGTAATTATTTAAAGTTGACATTAATACCAAACACGACGGTCTTTACCTGTGGATACTCGCCTCCGCTGGTAGATACTGTCTCAGGATCGTATGCATAGAAGAAGTTGGTTTTTGTAAGCAGGTTGTCTGCAGACACGTACGCTCTTACCCGCTGTATCCTGGCTTTGCTAAGCCATGGTGCTGAGAGGTTATATCCCAGCTGTATATTCTTGAGGCGCAGGTAGGCAGCGTTCTGCATCCAGTAGTCTGACTGCCTGGCGGTGGTGTTACGTGTATCAAGGAAAGTAAAACGAGGATACCATGCATCCGGATTCTCTGGCGTCCAGTGGTCTCTATGTACTTCCTGCGGGTAAGACCCGTAGGCCTGGAAAGTATGTATGCCTATACTTCCCACGTAGCCATTACCCTTGCCAACACCCTGAAGGAAGAAAGAGAAGTCAAAGTTCTTCCAGCTCATATTACCTCTCAGCGAGTAAGTATAACGAGGGAAAGCATTACCTATTACTTCCCGGTCTTTATCTGCCGTGATCTTACCATCATTGTTCAGATCTCTGTATTTCAGGTCGCCAGGCGCTACTTTACCACGGTCAGCATCGAAGATGGCGAAATTAGGCGTAAGCGCTCCCGTAGCAGGATCCTTAGTGAAATCGCTTTCCTGTGCCAGCCCATCCGTTCTGTAACCATAAAACGCATCAATCGGATATCCTACCTGACGGATCCTGTTTTCCAATACCGGCGGTGCACCACCCAGATTCTCTATTTTATTTCTTACGTCTGATAACTGCGCAGTAAGTCCGTAAGAGAAGTCGCTGATATGATCATTCCAGCCCAGGATCACTTCCCAGCCCTTATTGGAAACATTCCCTGCATTCTGATCAGGTACTTCCAGTCCGAGGATGTCTGGTTGCGGCACCTTCAGCTGTATATCCATCGTACGCTTGTTGAACCAGTCAGCACTAACTGTCAGCCGGTTATTCAGGAAGGCGAGATCTACACCGATGTTCAGCATATTTACTTTCTCCCATCTCAACAGCGGGTTAGCCAGGTTAGTCTGCGCCAGGCCTCTGGTAAGAATATTACCGATAGGCATAGTACCTACCCCTGTCACCACCTGCTGGTAAGGGTACCATTCGGAATAAGCTGTTCCGTCTGCGCCAAACTGGTTACCGAGGTTACCGTAAGACACCCTCAGCTTACCTTCATTCAGCCAGCGCATAGCAGTATTTTCTTTCAGGAAATTCTCCTGTGTAAAGCGCCAGCCGGCAGAAGCCGATGGGAATATGCCATACCGCTCATCTTTTGCATACCGGGACGAACCATCATAGCGGAAGTTGAACTCCAGTAAGTACTTTTCTTTGAAGTCATAATTCATACGACCAAACCAGGAGCGTAACGCGTACTGGTAGCCATCTCCTGATGAATTAGGATTATCAGAGCCCAGATTGAACACAGGTACATCATCGCTTACAAAGTTCTGTTTGCTGGCAGCAAAGGACTCATATCTGAAGGTCTCCTGCTGGTAACCGCCCAATAATTTCACATGATGGTGCTGTACCTGGAGGCTATAATTAAGCAGTAACGAGAGATTGCTCATACGGCTGGTATAGTCTCTCATCTCAAGACTATTACTGGTAGCATTAGTATACCAGAACTCTCCTGAATCAGGATAGTAGTAATCTATTTTACGACTGAAGGTAGCGCGTCGCTGATTAATGATATTAGTACCGTATTGTCCGGTGATATCCAGGTTAGGCGTCAGGTGGAGTTTTCCGGAGACATTGCCTGTCAGTTCCTGCGACTTGAAGTTGTTATAGCCGCCATCTGTAGCAATGGCTACAGGGTTGCTCGAGCCGCCTCCATATCCCCAGGTACCGTTACTGAATTTAACAGGATTCAGCGGCGACATCGTCAGCGCGGTATAAATAGGTCCTGAGTTTTCATCGGTACCACCTGCCGGCTGATTCTGCGTACGGTCAATGTAACCGATGTTGGCATCCAGATCAAGTACATTGAACAAGGTCAATGCATTTACTCTAGCACGCAGGTTATTGCGCAGGGCTTTATACTGATCTCCTACTACCAAGCCTTTCTGGTCCATCCTGCCATAAGACAGGTAGTAAGATAAATGTTGTGCCCCGCCGTTCAGACTCAGGTTGTGCTCCTGTAAGGGCGTATGTGATTTAATCAGGGTTTTAGGCCAGTTTGTATTTGCGAAGAAGTCAGGGTCAGTGCCATCTATAGCTTTCTGAATATCAGCTGATGTATATGTTTCGGGCAAACCTACGTTACGCTGTGCTTCATTCAGCATAGACATATATTCTGCTGCGCCCACCATCTTAGGCAGCGCATAAGGACGCTGCATACCATAGAAGCCGTTGTAAGTAACTGTAGGAGCCTGATTCAGCTTGCCTTTTTTTGTCGTGACAAGTATCACACCATTTGCTGCGCGCGACCCATATATAGCTGCGGAAGCAGCGTCTTTCAATACAGATACGCTTTCAATATCTGTCGGATTCAGAAAGTTGAGATCACCCGGCACACCATCAATCAGTATAAAAGGATTTGAGTTGTTGGTAGTACCGATTCCACGCACCCTGATTGTTGCTTTCGGATCGCCGGGGAACCCACTGTTGCTTACTACCGTCAGACCAGGCATTAAGCCTTGTAAGGCATTGGACATAGAAGTAACCGGTCTTCCTTCCAGCTCCTTCTCCCCTATCATATTCACAGCGCCTGTAAGGTTCACTTTCTTTTGCGTACCAAAACCTACCACTACCACCTGATTTAACTGGCGGGAATCTTCACTTAATACTACATCAATAGTTTGCTGACCGTCAACAGTTACTTCTTTAGGGAAGTATCCGATGTAAGAGAATACAAGCACAGCATCATTGCCTGGCACACTGATCTCAAAGCGGCCATCAGCATTAGTAACGGTGCCGTTAGCAGCGCCTTTGACCATGATAGTAACACCGGGCAATGGTACACCTGTGGCACTCTTTACAGTACCAGTTACACGTACAAACGCTATACTTTTCCATGTATTACCAGTGGCTGTACTATTACCACTCCATACATTCCTGATGTCTCCGATTGATACAGTTGCTGCATCAGCAGATACAGGCGCTGTATTAATGTCATCAGCAGAGATAGCGAATTGTTGTGGCGTAATCTGTTTCATCTCCAAACCATATGGTTTGATAAGCGATTGCAGTATACGGGCAAAAGTCTTATCTCTGAAACTTTCTCTGCCCTTATTAATCTTCATCTGCAGCAATTCAGATCTGCAAAGGAAACTGACAGCATGCTTCTTTTCTATATCCTGCAATATCTGTCCCAGCGTCTGTACCTGGCCTTGTCCGGAGGAAGAGGCGTGTACAGCATCATTGGCGAGCGCCAGGTCCTGCGCATAGGCAGGCGGCCCTATCAGGCAGGCGTATAGCAAGGTACATCTGCCCAACTTTTTAATAGGTACATTTGCGAGCATATCTGATATTTTTATTGGTTACTGGATCGTATGAAAAGTGTATCTGCTTCCTTTTCTATTTTCAGGCTTAATGCAAATGCTAATGTCTCCAGCAAAGAAGCTTCATCTTTTACACGCAGGCTTCCGGACAGTTCCTGCTGTGCCAGTTGCCTGCTGCTGATCTTCACATGGTAGTTGTAAGTATCTTCTATGTAACTGGCTATTTCCTGTAGTTTTATTTTCTCCAGGTGCTGATGATTTTCTTTCCAGACGGCATATAATGCAGGATTTACTTTCTTCCGGATAATTTTATTTCCGGTAACATCATATTTGACAAAATCTCCGGGAGTTAACACCATAGGAGTTTCCGGCAGATCTTTAAAACGTAGTTTGATCTTACCGGTATTTAAGGTAACAGTTGTAAATACCTTATTCTCTCTGACATTAAATGAAGTACCTAATACATCAATCAATACGTTGCCGCTGTGTACAATAAATTCTTCAGGTGCATGAATACCCGCTGAAGAAGGTTTGATATCGAAGAAGGCTTCTCCTTTCAACCATACCTCTCGTTGACTACCACTCCGCCAGTCTGAATGATAAGATATCTCCGCACCTGCGTTTAGTCTGACTATTGAGCTATCGGGCAGCCATACCGTCCTTACATCGGCGGCATAAGCTTGTATAGTCGTGATCGGAGCCGGGCGTAACAGGTAACCGGCAGTGATGATTATACCCGCAATTACAGCAGCCGCGGCTGCCCACCATAGCAGACGCTTTATGCTACGAGGTTTGGCTACCGGAACTATCGTTCTTTCAGCAGCTTCAAGCAATAACAGGTTGCGGCCAAGTGACATTTCTATCGCCGATTCATCGGGCAGCTGCTCTTTGAATTGCAGCTGTATAATTAAGTTACGCGCTTCTTCTACCTGCTGCCGCTTATACGGATGAGTGGCAAGCCATGTTTGCCATAGTTCGTCACTTGCCTGATCGGGATAATGAACCCAATGCAGGAAGGCGTCGTCTTTGATAAAATCGTCTGTTGTGTAGTCGTCGTAGTGTTTAGGTAGCTCCATGTTTGCCTGTTACAATCATAGGAGCCAGCTGGTATTTATTTTACCCCATGGAGTGGTAACTTTTTTTATAAAAAGTTTTCAGGTAGTGGAAATAGCGTTGTGCCCGTAATAGCGGCAGACAATTGCACACTGCCTAAAGCAGCGACCAGTGTAGCAAATGTCATCATAGCTGTTACCAACGGCATAGTATGGTAGGCATTACGCAATACTTCAATAGCGCGGGCCATTAGTTTATATGTAGCTTTTACAGAGATCTGGAGAATGGCGGCTATTTCGTCATATTCCATGTTTTCATAGAAGCGGAAGAAGATAGCTTCTTTTTGTCTGGGGGTAAGACTTTCAAGTGCGCTCCTCAGCATATGATGTTGCTGGTACTCTTCTTCTTTTGCCATCTGTTGCTGCTCGGCAGACAGTTCAAGGGCAAACACATATCGCTCTTCATCGGGCAGGTCAGCGTGTAACTCTCTGCTTTGGGATAATAGCCGGAAGAGATAGTTACGAAAGGACACAAACAGATAGCTTCTGAACTCCCGTATAGCAGATAGCTGCTCACGGTTGATCCAGAAACGCACAAAGATTTCCTGAATGCTGTCTTCAATCAGCACAACATTATCTGTCAACTTACAGCCATAGTTATACAAGCGGGGATAATACAGCCTGTAGATCTGAGCGTAGGCTCCTTTATCTCCTGCCTGGCAGGCTTCCCATACAGCGGCGTCTATGTGTAGCATAGCATACATCTCATTCTTGACGGAAAGACGTAAAATTATTGATAATGACCTGCTTGTTATGTTATCATTCAATTAACTAAATATACCGCTATTGTGCAAGGGTATGACATAAAAAAAGTCCATAGACGTTCGCCAGGCGCTCACATCTATGGACTTGATGATAGTCAGTTAAGTATAATTATTTCAGCAGCTGCTGATAACGTTCCGGTGAATGCAGTACAGCAATGGCAGTTGTTACCTCATTATCGCTGGAGAGCGACTTTTCGATACGGCCACGCTGCATATAGTAGCGGCTGGCAATCTCTTCTTCCAGCAGGCGTTTGATCTCTGTTTTATTCTTCAGCAGATCCTGCTTCTTGTCATGTTTCATCTTTACCTGCAGTGCTTCAAACTCTTTTGCTACAGCATCATAATATTTTTCTTTTCTGGCAGTAGCCTGGAATGTTTCCAGTGCTTCCTCGCTACGGGTTTTATAATTATAGTTTCTGCCATCGAGATATTTGATAAAGTCGGCGAAATCTTCTTCACTGAGGGCAAAGGTACTGGCAGCAGCAATTTTAGGATGGCTGTAATAGTACTGAGTGGCAAAGTCAAAGATATACTGTTTACGCAGCAGGGTAATGGCTACCTGGCTAAGCAGGGTCGGATCTACGGCATTATCCGGTTCTATACCGCCGCCGTCTCTTACTTTACGGCCGGCAACGGTATTGAATGACTTACGCAGTGAATCGGCTGTTAGTTCTACCTCGCCATCGCTGTTTCTGTGGGAATAGTCGATCGCCTGGATACAGCGTCCGCTGGGAGTATAGTATTTGGCGGTAGTTACCTTAAGTTTTGCATTATAAGGCAGCGGGCGGGTCGTTTGCACCAGTCCTTTACCAAAGGAGCGCTGTCCGATAATAACGCCCCTGTCGAGGTCCTGAATAGCGCCTGCAACAATTTCGGAGGCGGAGGCTGAGGAGCGGTTGGTCAGTACTACCAGCGGCATGTGTGCATCTACAGCGGGCGATTCAGTTTTATATTCCCGGTCCCAGCTTTTTACCTTTCCTTTTGTGCTGACAATGGTTTTATTCTTATCCACGAAGATGTTGGCTACGATCACTGCTTCGTCGAGTAACCCACCTGGGTTACCTCTGAGGTCAAGGATGAGGCCTTTCATGCCCGGGTATTGTTTTTTTAGTTCTGTAAAGGCGCTCTGTACACGTTCACCACTGTTTTCAGTGAATTGGGTCATCCTGATGTAACCGATATCCTGGCTGGTCATACCTGAGAAGCTGACAGCTTTGACATTGATTTCTTCACGGATGATTTTTTTATTGTTTTGATCGCCGGTAATGGGGTGTTTGGTAACCATATCCAGGGAGGATCCTGGAGCGCCTTTCAGCAGGCGGCTGATATCTTCCTGGTCCAGCCCTTTGATATCTTTTCCGTCGAGGGAGAGGATGATATCACCGGGTTTAACACCGGCTTTATCCATTGGGCCACCTTCATAGACATCGGTGATGACCGTTCTTTCACTGTCTGTATTGACAGATACGCCTACGCCGCCATATTTACCGGTAGCCATGAATTTGAGTTCGTCGAGGTTCTCTTCTGCGATGAAGTCTGTGTAAGGGTCAGTTTCTTCCAGCATAGCGTCGATGCCTTTACGCATGACTTTTTCCGGCGGCAGTTCATCTACGTAGTAGGTGTTCAGTTCGCGGTAGAAAGCGGCGAATATGTCGAGGTTCTTGGCGATCTCGAAGTATTTATCCTTCTCGTTATAGGCCATGATACTCATGCCACCGCCTATCAGCAGGACTAATACCAGCACTATTCTTCTTTTTCTGCGAAAAAATTCACGCATAGGTCATTCAGTTATCTGTTACAGAGAAAAGTCTTCTGCTGTGAAATTTAGTCAATCTATTAAACATAAACTGTTAAAACATTGGAATCTATCCTAATAGATGAGCATCTCCGGCTTAAGGTACGGGGTCGTGTCCATGGCCACCCCAGGGGTTGCAGGACAATATCCGTTTAATGGTGAGGTAACCGCCTTTGAGCAGCCCATGTTTTTGCAGGGCTTCCACACCGTATTGTGAGCAGGTGGGGGTATAGCGGCATTTATTAGCACCGAGCAGTGGGGATAGCCCCCATTGATAGATCCTGATGAGCCATATAAACGGGTAGCTTAAGTATCGTAAGACTTTCATTATTGCACCATTTCTTTTTCCAGCTTCTTTAAAATTACCGAAATTTTATGGTGCAGGGTAGCGTAGGGAGCGATTTTCTTATCTGTATAGATAAAGAATACGAGCAGCTGACGGGAGTGTTGCTGCAGTATGTTGTAAAAGTCCTGCTTTTGCAGGCGCCAGCATTCGCGTGTAAGGCGTTTTACACGGTTACGGTCTACGGCATGGGGGAACCGTTTCGTAGAAGCGCTAAAACCGGCTTGTACGGGATATTTATTTCCAGGTTGATCTACCGTCATGTAAACTACACGGTAGGGAAAAACAGAAAACGCTTTTCCTTCCCGAAAAAGCGTTTCAATGAGTTTTCTGCTTTTTAACCTTTCTTCCTTGTTAAAAGAATAAGTTTTTATGGCAAGTTCGATTTATCAACCCAATAGCGATACATTCTGTTCTATCAAGAACCAGCCTCAAAGCCTGCGCTCGTGTTGTTTACGCAGTAACAGCGGTTCTTATTTCAGCTTCCGCTCGTCAGAAACAGTTAATTTCTTACGTCCTTTAGCTCTGCGGGAAGCTAATACTTTACGGCCGTTAGCAGTTTCCATTCTCTTTCTAAAACCATGAACGCTCTTTCTGCGTCTGTTATGCGGTTGAAAAGTACGTTTCATTTTAATATTTTGTTTTTACCTGTACTATACTAAACACTATCCCGTATTGCGGAATCCTGTTTTTAAAACGGAAGGCAAAGGTAGGGAAAAATATCAAATAGTAAAGTGTTTTCTAAAAAAATCTGCCCCGGAAGGCCTCCGGGGCAGACATACAAAGTTTAATAACTCTTATAACGAATTATTTGATACCCAGTTTGGTTTTAACAGCAGCTGACAGATCATCGCCTGCAGGAGATACCAGCAGTACACCTACAGAGCTGTCGATTACATAAGCGTAACCTTTTTCTTTAGCTACATCTTCGATTGCTTTACGGGCTTTATCGTAGATTGGTTTCAGGATATCACCACGTCTCTGTTCGATCTTCTGCTGAGCAGATTCCTGGTAGTCCTGTATGTTTTTCTGAGCAGTCTGGATCTCTTTGGTTTTGATCTCCTTCATGTTATCAGTCATAGTAGCCGCACCTTTGTCAAATTCAGCCAGTTTCTTCTGATATTCTTCGATCAGTCCTTTACCATCTTTATCCAGCTCCTCTGCAAACTGCTGCAGTGTTTTCTGTGCAGTCTGTGCCTCTGGCATAGCCTCGATCAGAGCTTGAGCGTTAATATGTCCAACCTTGGACTGAGCCATTGCATTTACGCTGAACAATCCTGAAACTGCCACGAAAGCAATAATTACATACTTCTTCATGATGTTGTCTGTGTTTAAAAAACTTTTAATACTAATACAAAGGTTATAAAATGGTTGCTAAGATTTACTCGCCTGTAGCCGGTGCGTCTTTCTTGATACCCAGGGAACGGAGGATGTCGTCACTCTTATCCAGTTTAGGGTCGGAGAAGATTACGGTAATACCACCTGATTTGTCCAATACAAAGTCATACATTCTCTGCGCTGCCAGTTTCTGTACGGCATTATAGACTTTATCCTGAACGGGCTTTACCAGCTCCTCACGTTTCTTGAAAAGATCGCCTTCATATCCAAAACGTTTCTTCTGCAGGTCTTTTGCTTCTTTTTCCTTTGCTATTATTTCTTCCTCACGTTTGTGTTTCAGTTCTTCAGTCAACATAACCTGTTCTGCCTGATAAGATTTATACATCTTGTCTACTTCCAGGAACTTAGCATCTATTTCTTTCTGCCACTGTTCAGCCACAGCATCCAGCTTACCTTGTGCTTCCTTATAATCAGGCACATTGTCCAGGATGTATTTTGTATCGATCACACAATAACGTTGCGCAAAGGCCGAAATCGTACAACTGAACAGAACGGCGGCGATGAGGGATATTTTTTTCATACTTGTCGTTTTCAAATTACCTGCCAAATTGATACCAGGGTCCGAAATTGCAATATATAATTTAAAGTTTATTCTAACATCAATCTCCTTCTACTACTTTACGTCCATTCTATCTGCTTCATTTTATCATGCGACTGGCTGAATATCAACTGTTACAATATACTCAGCCAGCCGCCTGACTATTATTCCGGTTCGAAGCCTAACATGAAGGTGAATTTCGCTGCGTCTTTCAGACCGTTGCCTGATTGCAGACGATCGAAACCTATACCGTAGTCAAATCCAAGCAGACCAAACATCGGCAGGTAGAAACGCATACCAAGACCTGCGGAACGGCGCAATCTGAACGGATTGAAGTCTTTCACATCACGGTAACCGTTACCGGCTTCCAGGAATGCCAGACCAAAGATGGTAGAACTTGGGTTCAGTGAGAACGGATAACGTAACTCCATCACATACTTGTTGAACACAGTGAAACCTTCGTAGCCGCTTGGCTGGCCGGTTTCAGCATTCATCCTAGGATCGGAGGTATAATATACCGGATAACCTCTTTGAGAGATGATATCACGGTCATAGATTGCGAAGTTACTCAGACCATCACCACCCAGTTCAAAGCGGCCGAACGGAGACAACGTTGTGCGGTTGTTGTAACGTCCGATGTAACCAAACTTGGCAGCTACTTTCATTACAAACACCTTGTTGTCAGAGCCTTTAGGTCTGCTCAATGGTACATACCATTCAGCATTGAAGCGGTATTTCTGGTATTCGATGAAGCTGAACTGATCTTTGATGGATTCCAGTTTGTAATCTCTGTCCGGATTGAACATAGAGTACGGTGGTGTAAACTGTCCAGACAACATGAAGTTTGAACCACTGCTTGGATAGATCTGTTGGTTAACAGAAGAACGTGACAGGGTCAGTTTCAGGTTGACGTTGTTGGAAGTACCACTGGAGAAACCTGGAATATTGAAATAGTTGTAGTTCTTCAGTTTATACTGCTGATAGTTCAGCGAGTAGATCAGGGTGAAGAAGTCATCCGGCCATTTCAGCTGTTTACCCAGGGAGATGGAACCACCCAATACTTTGAAGTATGCGTCGTTAGACAGGGTGCTACCATATATATAGGCAGAATAAGCGTTCGGGTTCTGGTAGCTGCTATAGAAGCTGACAGAGAACTGGTTACGCTTTTTACCACCTAACCATGGTTCAGTGAAAGAGAAGTTATAGGAACGGAATGCTTTACCGTTGGAGGATATACGTACAGAAAGTTTCTGTCCGTCGCCACTTGGCAAAGGATCCCAGGTTTCTTTACTGAAGATGTTACGGAGGGAGAAGTTATTAAAGGTCACACCTAAAGTACCGGTCAGACCGATGTAACCACCCCATCCTGCAGAAAGTTCCAGCTGGTCATTTGCTTTCTCTTCTACAGTATAGTTAATATCTACGGTACCGTCCTGGATGTTAGGAATCGGGTCCATACCGATTTTCTCAGGGTTGAAGAAACCGAGGTTGGCGATCTCACGGTTAGAGCGGATCAGGTCAGTACGGCTGAACTTCTCACCTGGCAGTGTACGGAGCTCACGACGGATAACGTGTTCATTGGTCTTTTCGTTACCGGCAATACGTACATCTTTAATTGTTGCCTGCGGACCTTCAGAGATACGGATCTCATAATCAATGGTATCGCCATGGATGGCAACTTCCACCGGGTCTGCACGGAAGAACAGGTAACCGAAGTCCATGTACATACCACCGATATCGCCACCTTCAGAAGACAGTAAGCGTTTCTGCAGCAGCTCCTGGTTATACACATCTCCTTTTCTGATACCGAGTACACGGGTCAGCAGGGAGTCGTTATAACGGCTGTTCCCTTTCCAGGAGATGTTACCGAAATAGTACTTTTTACCTTCAGCGATCTGCATGGCCACGTTAACGCCACCGTTACTGGAACGGTAGGTAGTGTCTCTTACGAGCACCGCGTCACGGTAACCTTGTGTATTATAGAAAGCGATTACTTTCTCTTTATCTTCTTCGTATTTGTTTTCGTTGAATTTGGCAGAAGCGAACAATTTGAAGCGGAAGTAAGGATCTAACTGATCGAGGGTGCGGGAAGGGTAAAGGAACCCGAAGGTTTTCCAATAGTTTTCCTGCAGTTCAGTAGAATCCACATAAACCGGTTCATAAACAGGGTGCAGGGTGAGGCGGGTACGTTCTTTTGTACCTTTCATTCTCTTTTTCACCTTGGCATCCTTGATATTCTGGTTACCTACAATGTAGATATCATTTACTTTGGCTTTACCACCTTTCACCACAGTAATCACCAGGTCAGAGGCATTTACCTGAGAGGTATCTACTCTTTCGTTGATGGTGACGGCGGCACTGCGGAAGCCTTTATCAGCGTAATGTTTTGAGATAATGCCGATTGCATTCTGTTTCATGCTTTCGGTCACTACTGCTCCTTTACGTAAGCCGGCTTTTTTGATCAGTTCTTCTGTTTCAGACTTTTTAACACCTCTGAAAACGAAGTTATTCAGACGGGGACGTTCCTGGAGTTCTATTTCCAGCCAGATCTTTCCGTCTTGTATTTTGGTAACATAAATAGCAACGTTAGCAAACAAGCGCTGGCCCCAGAGGCTCTGGATGGCTTTTGCGAACTGGTCGCCACCAGGGTATACCACTTTATCGCCAATATTCAGACCAGACAGGGAAATCAGCAGTGATTTGTCCAGATACTGGGTACCTACGATGGTGATATCAGCGATTTCGTAGGGTTGTGCTTGTAACGGACCTGATAAATTCAATCCCGCCGCTTGCTGGTCAGGTGTTGGTACAGGTGCAGGAAGGGTGTCTCTGGTCTGAGCGGACACACGAATGCCTGCACTGCAACATAATACTATGGCCAGTAGGCTCTTAGGAAATAATTTCTTCATTCTGCTGTATTTGTTCGCTTGTTTTACCAAAGCGCCTTTCTCTGTTCTGATAATTGAGGATGGCTTCGTAAAGGTGTTCTTTGCGGAAATCCGGCCAACGGGTGTCGGTAAAATACAATTCCGCATACGCCAACTGGTATAGTAGGAAGTTGCTGATCCTGCATTCTCCGCTTGTCCTGATCATCAGCTCCGGATCGGGCAATGTAGCTGTACAAAGGTATTTCTGCCACATATCGGGGGTTACTGCTTCAGGGGCAAGCTTACCATCTTTAACATCCTGAGCGATGTTCTTTGCGGCATTAACGATCTCCCAGCGGGCACTATAGCTAAGCGCCATCACCAGATTGAGACCAGTATTCTGACTGGTAATGGACATGGCTTCTTCCATACCAGTTTTACAATTGCCGGGCAGCATATCCATGTCTCCAATGACATGCAGCCGGATATTGTTCTTCATGAGAGTGCCTACCTCACTTCGGATGGTATTTACGAGTAATTCCATTATACCGTTTACTTCGTAAACGGGGCGGTCCCAGTTTTCTGTTGAAAAAGCATATAAGGTCAGATACCCGATACCTAATTCAGCACAGGCTTCGGTAATATTACGGACACTTTCGACCCCCTCATGGTGTCCGAAAAGTCTGTCCTGGCCACGCTCTTTAGCCCAACGGCCATTTCCATCCATAATGATGGCAATATGTCGTGGTAACCGTTGCAAGTCTAATTTATCCTTCAAACTCATGAGTATCTCCGGCGGATTATAATATCGATACAGATTTTTAGTAAAGTTTGCAAAGATACAAAAATAGAATTATGCCTTTCCCGGCAAATAGTGGACCGGGGTTTTAACGTAGTTTTAACAGCGAAACCCTTTGCTGATCGCTGTTTTGGGGGAAACAGCGGTAATAAAAATTTAACAAAATAGGCCAATTGCCCTTATTGAACTGCCAACTGGCAGTCTATGACTGCGAAATCAGAATTTACATCTGTAAGAGGTAAATAAAATGCTGATTGTGAGCTCCGCCGTGACAAACTGGTCCTTATCCCGGCTGTTTCCACGCTGACGCCCTGCCACCCCGATACGGTCTCCTGTAGCATAAGACCTGTCCTGTAACAGGTAGGCTACCGTGCTATGTCCCTGAACATCAGGCGGAAACACAGCAGAACCGGCATAGGTCGTGCTGACATCATCCAGGTAGTCAGTCTGGGTAAAGCGGTACAATACCTCCAGCCCCACGTTGACCTTACGAGAAACGTTATACTTAAAACCACCTCCCAACACAAATGCCAGGGAAGTAAGGCTGTAAGGCTTACGCTCCGGGTACATGGCACTACCCTGCCCCTCGGTACGTAATGGCTGTAAACGGTATTTTAACCCATTCAGATAAGCATAGGGGTTAAAGTAGAAAAGGGAAGCCCCACCTGTGAAATAGGGCGTAAAGCGGTATATCTGGGATCCCGGCTCAAACCGGAAAAAGTTAAAATCACCCTGCAACCCCAGCTCAAATACATCTGTATTAAAGCTCAGGTTACGTCTGTGCTGAAAATCATTCTTATTATAAACATCCGAATATCCCAGCTGCATGAAACGCCCATGTACACGTACGCCAATATAGTCGTTCATGTATTTTCTGTAGTAAATACCCACAGAAGGCTTAGCTGCATTGAGCGCCCCTTTGGTATTCAGGTCGCCAAAATAGTGAGCAGCACCCACTGAAATACCCAGTTCCCCGGTATATGACAGCTCATTCTGCGCAAAAGCGGGCGTCAGGAACAGGGATATTGCTGCTACGAGGCCGGACTTTAAGAAACACTTGAAGAAAAAGTAAGGTTTACCCATAGATCGGTACTGCTTAACGCGACGATAATTCCTAAAACGCGATTATCCCTGCTTTTGGTATTAAATAAATCAAACAAATGTAATGAAATTTCTTAATGCGCTAATTTGCAATTCTCTTGATAGATATAATTATTTTAATCTATTCCTTGTGTCTATTCCCCACAACAACTTATTCCGCAATGTATGCAGAAAATTGCTATCATCCAGCCGTAACAGGCTGATTTTAAATTCTTCTTTCTTAATAGCAAGCTGCACGGTATTATCAATTGTTTCCATTCTTGAATCCAGTGTACAAAGGAACTGATCACTCCGCCCTTCTACCTCAAATGAGATCACATGGTTGTTGGGTACAATGATCGGCCGCACGTTCAGGTTATGCGGTGCTACCGGGGTAATCACAAAACTGCCCGCATCGGGAAATACCACCGGACCGCCACAACTCAGTGAATAACCGGTAGACCCGGTCGGGGTAGCCACAATCAGTCCGTCAGACCAGTAGGTGTTCAGAAATTCACCATTCAGGTACGTATGGATCTTGATCATTGCAGAGGTATCCTTCTTGTGGATAGTAAAGTCATTCAGTGCATAAGGCACTTCACCGAACAGGCCTACGTTAGAATCCAGGTGCAGCAGCGCGCGCTTGTCAACGATATAGGTACGCTGCTTCAGCGCCTGTACAGCTGCGTTGATAGCATCTTTACCAATACTGGCCAGGAAACCAAGACGGCCAAAGTTGATACCTAACACCGGCACATTTGTATCACGCACATAACATACTGTATCCAGCAAAGTACCATCACCTCCCAGGCTGACCAGAATATCGGCCTTACCATGCAGGTCGCCGGCACAGCAGAATGTATCCGGCACTTTAGCGAAGTTGATATACGGACTCAGTGACTCCAGGAAAGGCTGATAAAGCACCGTCTCCATTTCCACCCGCGCCAGCTCGTCCAATAATAACTGTATAATGGGCAGGTCTTCTTTAACAAATCCTCGGCTGTAAATAGCAATATGCATAATGGGGGTAAAATTAGCCTTTTTTAACCGGATACGCTATTCTTCAGGGATACATTAGCAGGAAGCGTATATTAGCCTAAAATACAGCCTGCAAACGCATGTGTAACAGCAATCAATCTATAACGTTGCAGCGCCAACGCGCAGATAGCGGCTATTATCCGGCAGGTAAAAAAATGAAAGGCATAACGGTTCACCGCTATGCCTTACGTTTTACTGAGCATGATAGAACAATTACATGCTGATATAGTTCATCAGCAGATCATAGTTTTTCTTAAGGAGGTCTTCCTCCTGCTCTTCAGTAATGGTATACTTAATGATATAATTAAATCTCTCGAAGGTGGCTACCAGCCCGTGTAGCTCCTGGCGGTTAGTCTTCAGCAGTACTTCCAGCCGTCCTGAAGGATACGTGATGGTATTTACACTTAACAGCGTCACATCATTTGACTCTGCTATACGAGCTATTTCACTGAGGCTGTAATCCCGGGGATCCAGGTCCAGTGCCAGTATACCCCCATGTTCCTTGACGCCATTATATTGGGCAAGGGCGGTCATCAGACTATCCTTGGTAAGCACGCCTATATATTCCTTCTCGTGACTGATCACAGGCAGTACTGCCAGTTTCATTTCATGAAACAGCCGTACGGCTTCAAAGAAGTGTGCGTTTTCAGTAACGGCCGGTTTAGGGCCATTGTATTCCATATTCTCCAATGCTATCTCAGGATCTTCCAGGTCGAGGATATCATCTTCCTCTACAAGTGCCAGATACTTATTCTCCAACACGAGCGGCAGTTGCGTCAGATGATATTCATTCATCAGGCGCAGGGCTCTCGAACCCGGATCCAAAGGATGCAGAATAGGAACGACGGTTGATATGAGATCTCTTGCCAGCATTGTGTTGTGAGCTATTATGATACAATAATAAGAAAAGAATCGCGAACCCCGGTTAAGGGATAGCATATTTATGATAAGTGGAGAGGACTTGTAGTTATATACGAAACGCAGGATAGAATTGGTTTGGTATACAGCTCAGGAATTAAGCATTAAAACACGAGGCTGCACCTGATGGTGCAGCCTCGTGTTTTAATATCTTATCTCATGTAGGTTTATTTCAGGCTATCCAGGAAAGGATGCAGAATCTTGTTAAACTCCTCTGGTCTCTCCATCATTGGTGCGTGGCCACATTTATCAATGAAATGCAATTCAGAGTTAGGTATGAGTTTCTTAAACTCTTCTCCTACCATTGGTGGAGTTACCGTATCGTTCAGCCCCCAAACGAGCAGCGTAGGTATCTTGATCTCACGGAGCTCTTCCCCGAGGTTGTGACGGATAGCTGATTTAGCCAGGGTGATAATTTTAATCACCTTCAGGCGGTTGGTAGTAATGTCAAATACTTCGTCTACCAGCTCTTTGGTAGCCATTGCCGGATCATAGAACGTGAGCTCGGTCTTCTTACGGATATACTCGTAGTCACCCCTTTTCGGATAAGTTTCCCCCATACCATTCTCAAACAGACCGGAGCTGCCAGTCAGCGTTAATGATTTAACGGGCGCTTCAGGATGTTTCAGCAGGTACACTAATCCAACATGACCACCCAGGGAGTTACCCAGCAGGTGTACGTTTTTATACCCCATTGTTTCCACAAACCTGTGCACATACTTCGCTAATCCTGCTACAGAGGTATCCAGAATATTCAGATCAAACAGAGGCAAAAGCGGTACCACAACCTTGTTGTAGTTCCTGAAGTAATCGATCAGACCACCAAAGTTGCTCATTGCACCGAATAAACCATGCAGCAGCACCAACGGCTCCCCCTCACCTTCCTCGATGTATTTAAACTTTCCCTGTGTTTTTATTTCGTAAACCATTGCCAAAGCTTGAAAGTCAATTTTGCGCTAAAATAATTCTTTTTATTAATTCAAATAATCTTTGAAGCGAGCTAAGTAGCTTCAATTTGCTTAGCTGCATTGTCAAAAAATGACTGAAGATTTTCGAATATATCCTTAAATAACGGCACTATTTTGCCCCAGATATTCATCATAGCCGGACCAAGAGGCGCTATGTAAGGATAGACTACAGATTGCATCTTGATTTCCGGGCTTAACCAGTACAGTTGATTAGCTATCCATAAAAGGATACTATATGCTGTGATAAAGATAGCACTATATAATATAATTCCACCTAATTTGTTTAACCAGCCCATCATAGCGGCCTCCACCATTTTCTGAATAAGTGAAGCTCCGAACCGGACAATAAAAACAACGCCAACAAAAAGTACGATAAAGCACAGTACGGGCAACCAGCGGGTGTGTATTTCCCAATGCTTCTGTGCATACAGGGCAGTGACTGTGGTTAATTTCAGTGCAGCTGCCAGTCCCAGCGTAACCGCAATAAAGGAGAAAACGGCTACGATAAGCCCCCGGCTGTATCCCTTATAAATAGCCAGGACCAAGAGGATGGCGAAAACTATATCTATGCCCATGATTTCAATAGGATAAAAAAGGGAAAGAACAGGAACCGGGTAAAGGCAGTTGTGAATAACAAACTACCCTCACCCTGCCCTGTAGCTAATTATTTGGCTAACAACTCTTTCACCAGTGCAGAGATAGCTTTACCATCTGCCTTACCGGCCAATTGTTTGGTAGCTGCTCCCATCACCTTGCCCATATCGGCAGGGGAACTGGCACCTGTTGTTGCGATAATTTCTGAAATAGCAGCTCTCAGCTCAGCTTCATCCATCTGCTTAGGCAGGTATTTTTCAATCACTACCAGTTCTTCCTCTTCTTTTACTGCCAGGTCTTCACGGTTTTGCTGACGGAAAATTTCCAGCGAATCCTTCCGCTGTTTGGCCAGCTTCTGCAGCAGTTTTGTCTCATCTGCCTCAGTCAGCTCTCCCCCACCACCTTCTGCTGTTTTAGCCAGTAGTAAAGCCGCCTTGATAGCGCGCAGTGCACGCAGCTCAGCTTCACTCTTTGCCAGCATCGCTGCCTTAATTGCAGCATTGATATTTAGTTCTAATGACATATGTGGTTGTTTTAAGGTTATGGCTTATTTTTCCAGCTTCTGCTTTTCTTCAAACTTCTTGTAGAAGTCTTTTGCAAATGCACGGAGTTCATCCGCCTGATCCTTGTATGGAGTAGCGCGCTGATAGGTATCTGCCATGGTCATCATTGTCTGAAAGAAGAAATCTGCCATTTCATCCACCATCATTTGCTTAGTCCATAAGTCTATACGCAGGGCGGTCTTGTCACCACCATCCCAGAAAGCGACCATCATTGCTTTGGCCTGCTGGAAACGGTCTGCTTCAGAGCTGTCAGTCGCTCTCCACTCTATCTTCTCAGGTATCCTGTCATCGTCCAGGGCTACCTGAATCTGTATGGTAGATGTTTTTCCCATGATTATTATTCTTCAATTTTAAGAACCGCAAATTTAGTATTAATTGACTAATCTGTAATCAGCGCTTCAAACGCTACAGACCAGTCGGCCTTTTTAATATTTGCCAGTAACCGGCTTCTGAGCTGTTCATCCTTATATAGCAGGCACATTTTATCTGCCAGGTCTTCCAGGCTTTCAGGGTCGGCAAACAGTACGGCCTCTCCTCCTGCTTCCCTGGCGGCACGGCCTTCCAGCGCTATTACCGGCACCTCGCTCTGCATAGCGGCATATACAGGCATTGCCACGCCGTCAAAACGGGGCATATATACCAGTGCATATGCGCCGGCTACAATTTTTGCCAGGGTCTCCTGGTCAGTATCCGGCAACAACACCACGTCATTCCGGTACTTGTAACTAGCCAGTCCGTCTGTTATCTCCTGGCCGGCTGCGGTAGATGACCCGATCAGCAGCAATTTCATATTGGAATGCAACCGACGCTTTAACGCTGAAAATGCCTTCAGCAACGGCATCAGGTTATTTCTGGGATGAATACGGCCTACTACGGCAAAATATTCTACCCGACCGGCATAGGTTTCCTTCACTTCTTCCCGCTCCTCCCATTCAAGGGGGCGGTAGCTGGCATCAACTGCGGGTTTTAACACCTCAATTTTGCCTGCTGCTTCAGGCGCATATTGCAAAACGTCGGTCTTCAGCGAAGCTGATAAAACAATTACCTTTTTTGCCTGATGGATATATTTGATCACGTTTTTCTGCAGGAAACGCTGTTCGGCAACGGTAATACCTGCGGCTCCGTGCAGGAAACCCATATCTGTTATCAACAGATGTGCAGGCGTCTTGCTACGCAGCGGTATCCGGCCATCCAACCCGAGAAACAGATCCAGGTGATGCTTCTTTAATGCGGCAACCAGCTTCCATTCCAGCCAGATGTACCGCCGCCATTCCTGCGGTCCCTTTACGGGTATTACCTCCGTAGTTACATTGGCAGGCCATTGTAAATCCGCTGGCGGCGTCTGATCAAAAAACAGGATAAAACTGTGTTCCGGATGCTGCCGGCATAACCCTGACAATAACTCTCTGACTATATTACCTGTATCGGCAGGCTTATCCTGCAACAGGCAGGAAGCATTCACTCCTATACGCATAATTTTGGCTACTTATTCTGCAGGTGCAAAGCTAGGGAGAAATAAGTATAGCCCGGATACAATTCATTGCTTAGGTGGTTAAAATAGTATTAAAAATCTCCATTGGCACCACCTGCCCGACCTGATACTTGTTCGTCGCTTCTTCGCCGCTTGTTCGTCGCTTGTTCGTCCTGTCTTCTCCCCTATTATAAGAAAAGAGCCGAATCCTTACTGGTGGAGGATCCGGCTCTTTTAAGCTATTTTATATCTGATACTATTTAAACGTTATTCATCTGATTTGTTGGTAATCCAGAATACTTTGGGAATAGAATTTTTCTCATTACCGGCAGATGTGATAGTCAGGGAAACTTTGACTGTACGGATCGGCTCCAATCCTACCAGGGTAATGTTGATAATACTATCTTTTGAGGTAGCGACCGGATTTTGTGGGAAGACAATCCCGCCGGGATCTGTAATCGCATCAACTTTAACGTTAACACCCATTTCAGGCATCTTAGAGGTAACTTTCACCTGGAAAGTATAACTGCTGCCAGGCGCTGCGGAAAACTGACCTTCTGCTACATTTTCCAATACGGCTTTCAATCCTTCTTCCTCTGGTTTAGGTTCAATTGCTCCTTTCTTGCTACAGGCTGTCAAAGTCAGCCCTACGAAAGCAAGGGCGACGAAAAGATATGATTTCAAAGGCATAGTAAAAAATTGTGGATGAACGTAAAATTAATAGTTTTTTTAATGCGATCCAAGTGTTTACTGCCGCACATCCATGGCATCCCGGAGGCCATTTCCCAAGAGGTTAAAGGCCAGCACCATTGCCATAATAGCAAGTCCCGGAATGAGTGCAAGCATAGGGTTGTGTGTAATAATAAAGTTGTAATTCTCCTTGATCATCAGCCCCCACGATGGCTGCGGGGGTTGTACGCCTACGCCCAGGAAACTAAGGCCGGCTTCTACTACGATAGCGGTGGCAAAATTACCGGCGGCCACTACCATCACAGGTCCCAGGATATTGGGTAGTATGTGGCGTGCGATGGTACGGGTATGGCCGAAGCCCAGTGCTTTAGTAGCTTCTATAAAGGGCATTTCGCGCAGTGCCAGCACCTGCCCCCGGATAATCCTGGCCACATTCACCCACATGGTGAGGCCGACGGCAATAAATACCTGCCAGAAGCCCTTACCTAGCGCCAAAGTGATAGCAAAAACCAGTAATAAAGTAGGCACTGACCAGATAACGTTCACCAGCCACATCACCAGGTCATCTGTTATTCCCCGGAAATAACCCGCTATTGCACCCAGCAGTATACCAATGGTAAGCGATATCAGGACGGCAATACAGCCAACACTCAGGCTGACGCGGGTGCCTACCAGCAATCTGCTGAGGATATCTCTTCCAAACTTGTCTGAACCCAGGTGGTAAGTATGTGTAAGTATGTGATGCGCAGTCACTGCTTCCTGCCATTCCTTTAAACGGGTACCTGCGGGTATTTCCTGTGCATACAGTACCCGGCTAAGGCTATATGTTTCGGGCATCGTTTCTTCTTCGTCCAGGTAGCGGTCTACGATGACCGACGCTCCTTCAAAGCGCCAGTGACGGATAGGGATGTAGGTAACGGTATCCGGTTGCCCGTTGAGCAGCCGGGAGAAAAAGCCGGTATGGGGCACCTGCCGGTCCTGTTTAATGGCCAGCAATGCGATACGGAACCCGGGTTTTTGTCCGCCGGTTTCCAGCATCATCCTGTTGGCATACGGAGTACCATCTGGCGCAATGATGTAAGCGAGTATACTGACTATAACAGCGATGAGGATCAGCACCATGCCGGCAACAGCGCCTTTATTACGTCGCAGTCGTTTCCAGGCCCGGTTGCCAAATGATGCATGGGTGTTATGATCGGTCATTGTATTATTTAACTTTTCGTCCCTTCCACTGGTAGGAACCAAATTTCCCTAACCATCCTGCCACTACAATGTAAGGAATATGAAACAACTGGCCTGGAATAAACCTTGACAGTAAAGAAGTTTTGCCGAAGAAACCGGCTACAGGTATGAGGAAGTAAAATTCCACCAGCACTTTATAGATCAGCAGGCCGAGTACCATGGGCCACCAGCCAGGAATGAATAAAGCGGCAACGCCGGCCAGCAACAGGCTTACATTCCAGAAGTATACCAGCGCCAGCACCCATATCAGGCGTTTATCGTCGTATTTATCTGCTTTTGAAGACCAGCGTATACGCTGATGCATGAATGCCCTAAAGGTATCGACGGGCAGGGTACGAACAATTGCTTCTTCGCTTTTCATATACAATACGCCATCCGGATAGGCGCGGTATATTTTAAACATGAGCAGCATATCATCTCCGGAGGCAATATTGTCAATTCCCTTAAAGCCGCCGACCTCGTAAAAAACTTTCCGTTCATATGCCAGGTTTGCGCCATTACACATGGTACCTGCCTTGAGGGCAGCCAGGGCCCCGGTGATGCCCTGCATCGTCATAAAATCCAGCGACTGCAGCGCTTTAAAGAAGTTATCTTCCTTATAGAAACTTACAGGCGCTGCAATAAATTTCGGCTGGTAAGTTTCATAGAACTGTACCATACGGGTGATCCATTCCGGCCCCATTACACAGTCGGCGTCAGTAGTCATAATAATATCCCCGGTAGCGCGTTCTACCGCCATTTCAATCGCCTTTTTCTTGTAGGAATTAAGACGTTGCGCTGCACTCAGATGCTGGCTCAGTTGCAGCAGATGGACGTTGGCAGCGGTAAAATTACGTACGATATCAGGAGTAGCGTCCGCAGAAAAATCATCAATAACAATTACTTCAAATAATGTATCCGGGTAAGTCTGTGCTTTCAACGCCTGCAATAGAGGCGGAAGATTATCAGCTTCGTCCCTGGCAGGAATAATGACTGTGACCCTGGTACGGCCGGATACAGAATTGAGTGGCTTGAAAGACTGTAGACGTTTCCAACCCTGTCCGTAACGAAACATCAGATAACCGTAGATAACACCTAACAAAGACAGGATCGATAATATAATGTACATAAACTGTTGCGATAGGCTGCAGCGTTACTTTTCTGCAGCAGATGGTATGTTGATATTAATTTGTTAAAAACTAAATGAGAGCATAGCGTCACCGGCATCGTCGTTAATGAGGTGGTGCCCGCATTCCAGTACCTGCATTTCACAGGGGAAGGTGCCATCCATAAAGCGTACGCCCAGGGCCGGGGGTATGACGCGGTCATATTTTCCGAAGAGCAGCAATGTCTGAACACGGTATTTTTTCAGTTGCTGCTTGCAGATATCCCGGTCGGGCAGCATTTGTCCCATACAGGTCCATACAAAATACACCCGTTCCCTTTTGGCCAGTGTATCCATGCTATTGTAAGTGAATTTATGGAAGCCACGGCTGATGAACCGGAGTTTTCGCCCCAGATGCAGCAATCCGTAGAACAGCTGCGGATGGTACGTACAATACTTAAACAGGCGTTTCCCCAGGGCGGTCTGCGTGGCAAACATATGCCAGCGATTATCTTTCAGCCCATCGGGGGCCAGCAGGTAAAGTCTGTCAATCCTTTCTGCCAGTTGCTGTACTACACAAAGAGACACCCTGCCGCCCATGCTGTAGCCGGCAAGTGAGAAGGTCTTAAAGTGGTAATGTTGCAGCATGAGTAATATTACTGCTTTCAGATCTTCCATTGTAAAGGGCCTTTCTTCTCTCCATTCTGTCTGTCCATGCAGCGGGAGGTCCAGTGACACAATGGTGAAGTGGACACCGAGCGAATGTTGTAACCTGCTGAAACTCGTAGCATTCTCTCCAAAACCATGCAGACAAATGAGCAATTCTTCTCCTGTTCCATGACGAATAGTATGAAAATGGCTTTTCAGATATGGCAGAAAAAAGGAAGACATGTTACAAATGTATCAACTTTTGTCATTTGCCCTAAAACAAGTAAATTACAATAGGACCAAAAAAAATTCAGGATGGACGCTACAGTTGATAACAAACATGCCTTGAAAGGCGTGGAATTCCTCGTTAAAGAAACCCCTGCCAGCGAAGTTTTTACACCCGAAGACTTCAATGAGGAGCAACGGATGATCAAAGAGATGGCAGAACAGTTTGTAACCAAAGAAGTTTCTCCCGTACTGGACCGTATTGATAAACTGGAGGAAGGGCTGATGCCTTCCCTGCTGGATAAAGCCGGGGAACTGGGCCTGCTGGGCGCGGCATTTCCGGAGGAATACGGTGGGCTGGGGAAAGATTTTGTAACCGCCACATTGATCAACGAAGCGCTGGGCGCAGGCCATTCCTTCTCCGTAGCGATGGCGGCCCATACAGGTATTGGTTCCCTGCCTATCCTGTACTTTGGCACAGAAGCCCAGAAACAGAAATACATCCCTGCACTGGGTAGCGGACAAATGAAAGGGGCTTACGCACTGACGGAGCCTAACTCCGGCTCGGATGCGCTGAGTGCAAAAACGACTGCAAAGCTGTCTGACGATGGCAAATTCTATATATTGAACGGACAGAAATGCTGGATTACCAACTCGGGATTCGCAGATGTGTTTACCGTATTTGCCAAAATAGACGGGGAACAATTTACCGCGTTCATTGTAGATAAAGACACTCCCGGCTTTACCTTAGGTGCAGAGGAGCATAAAATGGGTATCAAAGGATCGTCCACCAGGCAGATCTATTTCCAGGATGCGCAGGTGCCTGTTGAAAATGTGCTGGGCGAAATCGGCAAAGGTCATCTTATCGCCTTCAATATCCTGAACATCGGCCGTCTGAAACTTTGTGCAGCGGCAGTAGGTGCAGCCAAAAACGTGACGACCATCACGGTGCAGTATGCAAATACCCGCGAGCAGTTCAAGCAGCCAATTGCCAATTTCGGCGCTATCAAGCACAAGCTGGGCGAAATGGTGATCAGGAACTGGGTGTCTGAATCAGCGTTGTACCGCACCGCACAACTCATTGATGATAAAGAGAAAGAATTGCTGGCTGCAGGCAAACCATTCGCAGAAGCCCTCCTGGGAGCTGCAGAAGAATATGCAGTGGAGTGCGCAATTCTGAAGGTATCAGGCTCAGAAGCGCTGGATTTTGCCGTGGACGAAGGCGTACAGATACATGGCGGTAACGGATTCAGTGATGAATATGTTATTTCCAAAGCCTACCGGGACAGCCGTATCAACCGTATTTTTGAAGGCACCAACGAGATTAACCGTCTGCTGGCGCTGGATATGACGCTGAAACGTGCCCTGAAAGGACGCCTGGACCTTATGAATCCAGCGATGAACGTCATGAAAGAACTCATGAGTATTCCCGATTTCGGCAATGATGATGAAACGCCATTTGCTGCGGAAAAGAAAGTGCTACAGAATTTCAAAAAAGCAATACTGCTGGTAGCAGGTGGCGCAGTACAGAAACTGATGCAGGAGATCCAGCAGGAACAGGAGATCCTGATGAACATCGCAGATATGGCCATTGCTACATTCGAGGCGGAAAGTGCATTGCTGCGCCTTCTGAAACGTGTGGAACTGGAAGGTGAAGAGGCTAACGCACTACAGGCAGACATCGTACGTACCTACATCAACGATGCCGCAGACCGTATTAACAAGTATGCAAAAGATGCTATTAATTCATTTGGTAGCGGCGACGAGCAAAGAATGATGCTGCTGGGAGTAAAACGCTTTACGAAAGTAGCGCCGTTTAACACCAGAGATGCCCGACGCCGTATAGCCGACAAATTAATCGCAGAAAATAAATACGCCTGGTAATCAGACCATCGCAATTTTTCAATACTTTCGACGTGCCATCCGTAAGAGCGGATGGCACTTTTTTTTGTTTATATCGTCGCGGGATTATGAGGAGATTCGCATTACTACTACTGTTACAAACAGCATATACAGGTCTGCAACTACATGCACAAGCATTTCTGAAGATGGCCCAGCCACTCAGAACAGAAATTAATACCGGCAGTTCAAAGCACTATTGGTCCGGACGCACCTGTACAGGGTGCAAAGTGCTGCTCAACAATGACAGCATCCGTGTATATCCCAACGGCGTTTTCGCTATCAAACGTGAGCTTAAACCAGGTAAGAACCTTTTTGTGCTATCATCTACAGACAGCACAGGCAAATTTGTATCACGTACCTACAATGTTTATTTCACTTCGCCACCACCGGTAAGGGTGACACCATCCTTCCGGATAGACTACGTCAATATATCACCTAAGACCAATACCATCCTCTCTGCAGGCGATACCTTGCGGGTCAGGATGAAAGGGTATCCGGGAGGACAGGCCAGCTGGTTTAACGGAAGATCTATACCAGAACTACCTGCAGGACAGTCAGGCGGTATACCCGGCTTCTATGCCGGTTACTATGTATTGACAGAAGCAGATTCCCTGCTGAACGGCAAGGTCAATGTATACCTGAAAGACAGGGGACAAACGGCAGTTTTACCAGGCAACTTCCGCTACACTTATCAGCGTAACACACAACTGGTAGGGCGCACCATAGACGACATGACCTATCTGACCATCTCTCCTGACGGCGACCGCCTGGGACCTGAAAAGATAGGGTACCTTGACCGGGATGTACTGCTGCATATTACAGGAAAAGAAGGTAGTCACTACCGGGTAAAGCTGAGCAAAAGCCAGTTTGCCTACATACCTGAGGCCCTGGTAGATACCATGACCCTGACAGAACAGGTACCACAAAGTATTGCTGACGATGTACGGGTATGGAGCGACAAACAATATGACTATATCTCGGTAGGACTGGCAGAAAAGCTACCTTATCTCTCTACCCAGGAAGTAAATCCTGGTAAGATTACGGTAGATATTCACGGCGCTATATCGGAACCCGGCTTTCTCCCAACTACACAAAGCACGGGAGAGATCAGCCGGATAGACTGGCAGCAGGTTAGTCCGGATGTATTCCGGGTGGCGGTATCACTGGTTAACAAACAACCATGGGGTTACAAGATATATTATGCCGACAGTAACCGTCTTACCATACGCATCAGGCATCAGCCGGCCAATCTGCAGCTAAAAGGCATGACTATCGGGCTGGATGCCGGTCATGGCGGCGGCAATGTAGGCACTGCCGGGGCAATGGGCATTGCTGAAAAACAGCTGGCACTGAACCTTAGTCTGCTGGTAAAAGCCGCGCTGGAAAAAGAGGGCGCACGTGTTATTACCACCCGTATGAGCGATATGTTTGTAGATAACCAGGCAAGGTTATACAACTACAGGCAACTTGCACCAGACCTGCTGCTGAGTATACATATGAACTCTTCAGTGAATCCGGTGGATATAAAAGGAACGGCCAACTACTACAAGTATCCGTTCTGCGAGCCGCTGAACCGCTTTATACATAACCGCCTGCTGGAAACAGGTCTGGCAGACTTCAAGAATAACGCGAACTTCAACTTCATTCTGAACATGCCCACCGAAATGCCATCTGCCCTGATAGAAACGTTATTTCTCAGTTCTCCGGAAGATGAGATGCGTATTCTTGATGAGCAGTTCCGTTTGGTGCTGGCGGATAAGATAGTGCAGGGACTGAAGGATTTTCTGCAGGACGCTGCGAAGTAAATTTAAACTTATAAGCTACCGCTTTACGCCATGAGAGCCGCCATGGCGTAAAGTTGGTATCTACCCTGCCCACCAGCAGGATCAATGCGCCAGCCATAGACAGGAAGAAGGAAAACAGTCCATGCACCACAATGATGGACAGATGAAAGAAAATGCCCGCCACCAGGAATGGTTTCCAGTGCTTTTTACTCATAACAAGCGTCATAAACAGCAATATCTCCAGCAAGAGTACTCCCCAGGTAATTAATACTACACCAACAGCATTCTTTAACACAGGATCCAGCACAGTACGTATCAGCGGCGTCATACCAAATACAGGATCGTTAAACCAGTAATATACAGCCGTGCCATTGGCCCACTCTGCCATCGGCATTTTCCCAATAGCAGCATGGAAATAGATCAGCGCTACCTGCAGCCGGATCAGCCAGTAGAAAAAAGTAGCGACCAGGTTCTTTTCCTTTCTGAAGGTACCCTCCGCAGGAGTAGTATCCCAATGTGAAGAGCGGTTGTCAGTAAGGCAGATAGGCACCAGCAGCAGTGAGAGGTTAGCAGCTATCTGGTCGCCGCCTTCGATAATAATGGCGGCATTGGTAAAACTGATAGCGATCCAGGCATGTAAGATGCAGGTGTATTTAGGCCGCCAGCCGGCAATGACAACAATGAGAACAATGATTGCTACCGCCCGGAGCCAGTTGAACCAGGCAAACGGCAACAGGTTAAAGAAGTTGATTTTATTAAAGTAGAGCGTATCTGTCTGGGAGAGTATTTCGTTAGCAACGCCGGCAGGACGAAACAGCGTCTCGGGCGTGTTAAAGAGCAGCGTTAACAGTAAGCTGGCCGCAATGATGCTTCTTGCCAATCCCAGCGTATTGGTGTGTACACTGGTAGCCGCCAGCCGGGCAGCCACCTTATCAATGCTTTGCAGGAACATGTTGAACATACAATTTTACTACTTTGGATGACATAATAACTTCACGGTTCAGGTTCGCCCATGCCCAGGGCACCAGCTGCCTTTTCTGAATAAGGATATTACCAGTGAATACCGGGTCAGGACAACGGTTTTTAACAGCATATACAGGAAGAGGAGTAGCAGTAGCACTAAAAAAGGCCTCAATTTTTTTATTGGTATTAACCCACATGCTATCCGTAGTCTGGCCTACCAATCCTTTCAATTCCAGTGAGGATGCACGCCCCTTCCTGTTCAGACCAAACAGATAGCGCAGGCTTGCACCGGGTACACTGGCCAGTTGCCACGAGCTGTCAGGTTGTTGCTGGTAGATAAAATACTTTTCCTCCCGTGCATTACGGGTGAAGAAAGCCCAGCCCTGTGGTGCAAGCGAGACCATATTTACCCGGGAAGTTTCATTTCTGTTGATAGCGCTTTCCGGCAGAGCGTTAATAGCGATCATCACTATTATGGCCGCAGCAACTGCCGCAATAACGAGCAGCAAAGCTCTTAACCTGTTTGTTTCATTCATGGGAAAGATCATTTTTACCTGGTAACAGCAGTATATATTGTCTCATAATTGGATAAATACAGTTATTTTTAGATAGTAAAACCCACGTGTATGCCATTAATCGAAGCGCTGTTAATGTCTCCATTTTTGCCCGGCCTGATATTCGTAGTTGCAGCAATTATTACGAAGCGTTTTCCACCAGCACATATCAATCCTGTTTACGGTTACAGAACAACCAAATCCATGCGGAGTGACCAGAACTGGAAGACAGCTAATGCTTACTCCACACAGCTGCTGTTAATCTCCGGCATCATACTGATGGTAGCGGGTGCAACAGTGGCATTACTGGTGAATAACACATTGCTGTTATCCATACTTACACCTGTATCAGTCATCATTGCGGTATTGGTTATTTTCCTGCGTACGGAAAAGCGTTTACAATAACACGACTTCATTTACTTTATCTTTTATAAAACTGACTTCTTTTCCCGGCACTTTTACGGGCAGGGAATTGATTTCCTGCCGGAGTATGGCCGCTTCTCTGAATCGCTTTTGTTCGACCAGAAAAAGAAAAAAGCGATACTTCGGAAGAAATCTGTTAGGTGCCATATTACAGGCGATGTTGAATTGAGTGAATGCCTTATCTGTATCTTTCAATTGCTGATAGCAGCATGCGGCATACATATATGCCAGGTAACTGCTGAACAATCTTTTGCCCTTATTCAATACCCGCAGAGAAGTCTGGTAGTCGCCATTTTGATAAGCCAGCGACGCATAATCTGACAGAAATTCAAAATTGCTATCAAGCAGGTGCAGCAGCTGTTCATATTCTGGCTTTATTGCCTTATAGTTCAACCAGAAGGTACTATGCTGCAGGTGTAGCCACTTCCGCTCCGCATTGCCAATACGCAACTGCCAGTTGAGGGCTACACTACATACAGCTACTAATACACCTTTAGCTATCCATTGTCTATAAACTCCAGCAGGATATTGCCGGATGGCGGTTGTATCACTAAGTGGTACAGACAATATCAGCAGTAGTATGGCAACGACAGGATAAGTATGTAATGGGTAGGAAAACAACATGCAGTAAAATAGCGCTACAAGCGTACCTATTCCACCGATATATAGTGGTATCATCGCCTCATCTGCACTACGCAACTGTTTTATCAGTATGAATAATAATACTGCAAAGGCTAGCAGACCCAGTATCACGCCAATGAGGCCTGCTTCAACACTTAGTTGTAACCATTCTCCGGGTGCTATATTGATATTGTCGGCATGTAGTATTTCTGCTTTATCGCTGGTAGACTGTTTGAAGTATTCCGCCTGTGCCAGATTATAAGCTACCCCAAACTTATTAAGTCCTACACCTGTAATCGGATTTGCTGCCAATGGACTGAGGCTTTGTCTGTAGATAAACATCCTGCCGGATGTAGAGGCAGACTTATACTGTAATAACCACATCATCAACATCGCCACAATAGTAATGAATGACATAGCTGTTATCAATGTCAGTTTTCGGGAATGTAGTATGTGCTGACATAACAGCTGCCGGTAATGATATAATAGGACAACCGTTATACCCGCAGCAATCGCTATCCAGGAAGTGCGGGCAGAAGATATCATAACTGCGGCCATACCTGACAGCAGGGTAATTGTCAATAATGCGCTCACAAAAGAGGTAGTCTTTGCCTGTTTGCGCAGCAGTAGTACAGCAAATAAAAAAGGAATTACTAACGACAGGAAGTTACCATATACAGCGGGGTTCATCATAGAGCCACCAGCGATAAAGTCGGTATTCTTGTAGTCAACAAAGTGTGCAAATTGAAGCAGTCCGAGAATGGACTCAAAGAGGGTGATCAACGTAATGATGTTGATCAGCAGACGCCTGGTATTTGTCTGATTGATAAGTATAGGAAGGGCAAATAGCAAGCCGGCAAACGCAGGTATCATCACCAGCGCCTTGTCGGGCTGAGAGCCTGTGGTAACATCGGTACGCAATAACAGATAAGCACATAATATCAGGCCACAGATCGGTATGGCAGGCGACAGGGATAATGGACGGGCATTGCCTGACAAGGCAGCTGTGATACTTACTATACACGAGTATAAAAGCAGGATGAGCCCTTCTGTTCCGGCAGTTACGAATGGTAACGGATAATAGGCTACCAACGGCATAAGAGCGAGGCAGCAGCAAGATAGAATTGTAATTGTTTTCACCACCATGGCAATGCTGCTTTGCGGATAATACGTAAAGGCAGCATGCAGTGAGCACAGTGCTTTAGTCGATGGCAGCGTACTAGGATAACGCCGCTTTTATTTGCTGGTAATGATCCTGGCATAATACTGTATAAGTTATGCATATCGCGTAGTCTGGGGGACTACAGCAATATAGTAATCATGACCATCACCGGAAGACAGCACCCGGTACTGCTTCCGGCAATAGCCATTAGGGGGCGGCCAATCATATACAGGCAAAGCAGTGCCTGTTGGCAGCAACAGCGATGCTGACAGATAAGTCGTCCTGATCATAAAGAGTGATAGAAATTGGTATTCCTGTTACAGGAGGCTAAAATTCTCGGCAATCTGAGAGGCCAGAATTTCCCGGTGTAACTGGTTGCCAGTGTGAGCGTTACTCTTGGTTGAGAATACTACTTCTCTTACACTTCCACCATTAGGGCCAAGGTCGAAGTCTCTGGTTGGCACCAGGTCGATGCCCAGATCTTCTGAGCGGGTATCAGCCTTGGATATTGCTTTCAACTGCAGTTCATTGCGCTTTGTTTCTACCAGTTTAGCGGCAGCTACAAGCTCCTGATCAATAGCAGCAACATCACCGCTGGTAATGACTGACTTAAAGTGCTCGAAGTAATGAGCGTCTTCCTGTTTCAGGACGTTCATCAGACGGGTTACTGACTCATCAGACTCTCCTATTTCCGGGTGTTTGGAGAGAATCTGCTGCATGTCTACACACATAGGAATTTTACTGGCCACTTCCCCTTTCATAAAGAGGATTCCAGCAAACAGGGCCTCGCCTGAATAGTCTTTTTTGGTAATCTTTTTGGCTGTAGCGTGATGATTGTAAGCCAAACCAATGCCTGTGCAGGCAAGGACAATTGTAAAGACCATCAGGGGTCTACGGGTTAAACTGAGCTTCATGGTATTTTATTAAAAGTGAACAAAGCGACTAGTTCATCATAATGGGTCCTCGTGGCGTGTGAATGGTATATGTTATGTCTAATGGTATACAAACAAATATAACCTAAAAAAAGTATGATTATATACTTTTTTTCCCTTCACAGATGATAATAATCAGGGGCAACTGACGTTATTGCGGACATCCGCAAAGTATCAGCACTGAACATATCAGGCATGCTGTAAAAGCAAAAGGCGTCCCGATTGAGACGCCTTGATGCTATTGTATAACTCCCTTCTATTTGTCCTTGATCTTCGCTAGTATATCTTCCCAGGAATAATAATGGAATACTTTCCCATTGCTCATCGCAACAAACATCCCTTTTGGGAATTTGCTTCCCAGCGGTACAGCTGTTACGTCAGAGCCATCACTTTCCAGTGTGGATACTGGTATTTCAGCGATCAGCTTATGTTCATCCGCGGCACCATTCTCTCCTTCTCTTCTGTACACCATGAATGAATTGTTCTGCTGATTGGATACCAGTACATATCCTGTAGAATCGGATGTAGGGTAAATAGAGATACCTTCATGATCGGACACGAATCCTTCTGTTGCAAACAGCGCGCGTTCTTTATTATCCCATTTGGCAGGATCGGCTATGTACTTACGTACACCGACAGTTTCATCAGAGTAATAAATGTATCCAAGTTGGTTATCCACAGCGATAGATTCGATTTCCTTTTTACCACTGTAAGCGCCAAACTTCCTTACCAAACTTGCTTTAACCACACCATTCACATCTAGTAGGCGGTACTGCCAGAGGTAGCCTTCAGCAGGACCACTTTTACGGCCTACCACAGCAAAGATGGCTTTGTCTTCAGGCCGTGTGTACAAAGAGATGCCCATTGGTGCACGCTCTTTTTCTCCGGTAAAGACCTGGATGCCGCCATTATCTATTGGTGCGAGATCAGGAAGGCGGAATATGCGGATACTGTTTGTTTCGCGTTCAGTCAGCACAGCAATATCAATGAGCTGACCATTCAATTTAAAGCCGTAAGCGATGTCCACATTGTTAGGGCGTTTCAGGCCCAGTACTTTGTTGACGATTTTCCCCTCAAGGTCAAAGGCATATAATCCACCATCACTATCCTTGTCTGTGCCTATGATGAGGCTTTTCAACGTATCTGTTTTATTGATCCAGATGGCGGGATCGTCGGTATCGTGACCGGTTTCCTGTGTAACAACAGCAGGCTTTATACCATCTTCCCTTACCACGGTCTTCGCTGAATTTACCTGACATGCACTGAAGATTAAGAGACCGCTTAAAGGCGCTAAGATATTCTTTAACATTATGTCTTATCTAATTTAAACAACAACAAACTACAGGTCGAACTTGATACCGAAGTTGTATCTCGGACGATAGTATTCAGCCTGCATAGTTCTGGAAGAGATACCCTGATAGTAGCGCAGTGGCTGATTGGTCAGGTTATTTGCTTCACCGAATACGCGCAGTGTTTTAGTCAGTTTGAAAGACGCGTTCAGATCCAGGAAAAACTGCTTATCATAGAAACGATCGTCGAAGCTGTCGCCACCCAGTTCATCCAGGTAAGAAGCCGCATAGTTACCAGACAATCTTGCTGTGAAACGAGGGTTTTCGTAAGACAGTGACGCGTTAAACATGTGTGGTGCAGTACCTGGCAATGTTACGTCGGCACGTTTGTCTCCGTCTGCGTTGAAAATACCGTCTGCTTTAGACTTGGTATAAGTATAGTTTACATACACACCGAAGCCTTTGAGGAAACCTGGCAGGAAGTCCAGCTGGCGTTGCAGGGCAACTTCAAAACCGTATACTCTTACGTTGTCACCGTTACGTGCCTGTTTGTATACCCACTCTTCACCCGCAGGGATAGGGTTGGTTGTTACGTCTTTGTAATCGTTCGCAAACTTCTCTCTGGTGTAAGTATTGTCTCTGTAAGTGTAGATAAAGTTGCTGATGCTCTTGTAGAACAGGCCACCAGACAAGATACCTACAGATTTGAAGTATTGTTCTGCCATCAGGTCAAAGTTCCAGGCATATGCAGCTTTCAGCTGAGGGTTACCTGCGCTCAGCTCTGCATCATCAGCAAGGCTGCTTACGTAAGGAGCGATATCGTAATAATTAGGACGAGCAATTGAAGTAGTTGCTGCAGCACGCAGTACGAGGTCGTTATTCACATTGTATTTGAATGTAACGCCAGGCAATACGTTTGTATAGCTGTTTGTAACAGAACGTTTACCTTCCAGTTCTTCTTCCTCCGCTACAATGTTACCCTCATATTCGATGTGGGTATTTTCAACGCGCACACCTGCAATTACAGATAATTGTCTGGTGATATCCTGATCCCAGCGGATGTAACCGGCAGAGATTCTTTCTTTCGCGTTAAAGTTAACGGCCAGGTATTCTGCAGGGACGTCACTTTTTTCAAATTTAGAAGCATCATTCAGCTGCTGGCCACCCAGGAATCTGTTTGTAGCAAAAGTACCTGGTACATATTTATCGCCTGGCTGATAGCCTTTACCATCTACGTGAAGGTTAGCGATCTGGGCAAGGTTACCGATATCAGTCAGTGGTTCGTACTCGAAGTAATTATTCAGTCTTTCTTTGTCTTTCAGACGCAGGCGGGAACCTACACGGAGACGACCTTTCTGGCCTGGCACTACGCTGAGTGGGAAGCGGAGGTTCAGTTTGAAGCCAAATTCGTCTTCTTTGGTAAAGTCATGGTTTTCGCTCATAGATCTGAAAGCAAAATCTTCGTCTCTCAGAGAAGGAGCGGTAGCCAGCGGGAAGCGTGGGTCAGCGATATCCATGTTGATAGCGCTTGACGGAGCACGAAATTCAACGTAACGTTCGTTAGGTCTGTCTTCACTTGCTCTGGAATAGCTGGCAGACCAATCCAGGTCTATTTTGCTACCCAGCAGGTGTTCACCACGTAATGAGTAGTTCTGCACGCGCTGATCTTCCAGACGGCGGTTTTTGTTACGGCCATTATCGATACCACCTTTTGTCTCACGACGTACGGAACCGGTGTAACCAGTAATAGCATCATTACCGTCGTATTCAGGTTCGATACCCGTCAGGCGGAGGCGGTAACGGTTTTCCCTGTCATCGCGCCAGTTGTACATTGCGGTAGCGTAGAGGGTATTTTTTGCATTGATCTTATAATCCAGTGCAGTAGATACGCTTCTGCGGATACGCTGTACATCATATTTACGGATCTCCGATTCTGAAATGTAGGCATTTCCGAAGTCATCTTTGCTCCAGGTAGCTTCTACGTCATCAGAACCGTAGTCATTATTATTATAGGAAGCACTTACTACAGCGCCCAGTTTACTTTTTGCAAAGCGGTTAGCGAGTACCAGTCCACCGGTATATAAAGCTTTACCACGGATTGGGTTTACACCGCCGGAAGCAGTAGCAGATACGCGGAAGCCATTGGGGGCTGCGCGGGTTACGAGGTTAACAGAACCACCGATGGCGTCAGCATCCATATCGGGGGTGAGGGTTTTGTTAACTTCTATGGTCTGAACCATATCGGAAGGGATCAGGTCCATCTGAACACGGCGGTTGTCGCCTTCAGCAGAAGGGATACGGTCACCATTGAGCGTAACAGAGTTCAGTTCAGGAGCCAGACCACGGATGATGATATTACGAGCTTCACCCTGGTCATTCTGCATGGTGATACCCGGGATACGTTTGATCGCATCACCTACGTTAGCATCCGGGAAACGACCTATCTGGTCAGCGGATACGATATTGGTAATATTTGGATTGTTTCTCTGCTGGTTGAGGGCTTTTGCCTGTCCACGGAGGCGATCGCCTACTACCAGTACTTCTTTACCAGCGATACCACCGGCTTCCATTTTCAGATGCAGTTCAGTTGTCTTTCCGGCATTTACAGCAACTTCCATAGAGAGCGCCTGATAACCGATATAAGTTACTTCCAGTGTATAGGTACCAGCAGGTACACCCAGGAACTCAAATTTTCCTTGTTGGTTGGAAACCGTGTAATGGTTGCCGGGTTTTAATTTAAGCGTCGCACCAGGCAATGATAATTGCTGGTTTTTATCGACGATGTTACCGGTCACCAGGCCGGCGGACTGTCCGAAGCATATCATGCTCATCCAGGAAAAAAGAAGGGTGAATAGAAATTTCTGCATAGCGGTAGAGAGTTATTCTTTACGGGTGCAAAGGTGCATTTGTAAAAGTCTAAAGGCAAATTAACGGGGTATACAAAAAGGCTACAGCGTTACAAAAGGCGTGAACAAGGAGGCAACAACCGAAACAAACACCCTATAAACTATTGACAATCAATATCAACCAGCGTAACAAAACGCCTGTTAAGGAATTATTACCGTAACATTAAGCCAATGTTAACACGTGTTTTTGAGGGTAATTGTCACGGTAGAGGTATTTTTAAGACGAGTGATTAATTGAACCAAAACTGGGTAATAATGGTGTTGTATGACCGTAAGCAGGCAGGAATCGGAGGGTTATTAGCGGTTAATTCGGGATAGATAATAGAGGCAGCCCATTACAGCTGTCTGGAGCTATTGTTTGCGCCTTTTTCGGTCGGGAGAGACATCACCTCGATGTGAACATTATATATAATAGAGCTTCTGGGTTGTCGCTGATAATAGATTGAATTAATCAGCCGCCGCTGGCAACCTTTAAATGCAGAAAGGAGAGTAAATGATCTTACGGCCTGCTGGTAACAAGCTGGTTAGCCAGGCTTTTACGCAAGTGATTGAATATCAGCATTACAGACTTTGTATAAACGCCGTCAGGCTTTCGCCCTGCTGCAGGTTTAGTTTCTTTCTGAGACGATACCGTACAACACGCAGACTATCAGTGGATATACCCAGCAGGGTGGCAATATCCGTAGACTCCAGGTTCATTTTTAGCAGGGCAACCAGTCGGAGGTCATTAGACGTAAGGCTGTCACAGTATTTTTTGAGGTTATCGAAGAAGGTCTGATGCACCTGTTCAAAGATATTCCGGAAATCTACCCAATACTGGTCATGGTTAAAGCTGTGATTGATTTGGGCCAGCAATTGTTTCAGCTGTTTTTTCTGATCACGTTTCTCGTCTTTTACCATCTCGTCCAGTCGTACGCGCAGTTCTTCCAGCAGCTGGTTTTTCTGGATCAGGTGTAAGGTATGTGTGGTGAGCTCACGGGAACGCACTTCCAGTTCTTCTTTCAGTTTCCCTTCCTGAAGCTGTTTGTTCTGCAAGGCTGCTTCCATCAGCTCCTTTTCTGTTTCAAATATTTGCCGGTGTTGCATACTGAGAATCTGTTCATTACGCAATTTCAGCCTTTGCCGGCTGATGATCAGGATACTCATTACTACCAGCAGCAGCACAACAATAACAATGGCTACTGTCATAATGCGATTGGTTTTACGCGCATTTTGTAGTCTTTCTATCTCATTGTTCTTCTTTTCAATATCGTAGACAGACTGCAACAGGGCGACCTGCTTGCTGTTTTCGTCGGAGTATGTCTTCAACAGGAATTGCCGGCTCAGTTCGAGGTAGTAGAAGGCACTATCATTATTGCCTGCCAGGTGATGAGCTTTTGCCAGGTCGCGATATGCACCCGCCAGCTGGTGTTGTTCATGCAGGTCAAGTGCCAGCAGCAGTGCGCGGCGGGTTTGAACCAGCGCCTCCGGATAATGTCCTGTTTTGCGGGATACATCCCCCAGGTTATTATAGATCTCGATGCGGGCCAGCTTTTCGCCGGTTTGCATATTCAGGTCCAATGCCCGGTTAAAATACCAGGAGGCAGAGTCGTAAACAGCCAGGTCTTCGTAAATACTGCCAATGTTTTCGTAGATCTTGGACATGCCCTTCTTATCGTCGGCCAGTATGTAGGTAGTAAGCGCGCGGCGCTGGTAATAGAAGGCGCTGTCATAATCCTGTTGCTTTTCGTGCAGGTGACCGATCATGCCGTAAGTAAGGGCGATGCCGGCACTATTGTGCAGGGAGCGGTATATTTCAAGCGCCTGCTCGTACTGGTTACGGGAAAGGTCGGGTTGCTTATTATAATAATACAACATGCCTACATCGGTAAGATTGCTGGCAAGGGGTAAATAGGCATTTTCTTTCCGGAAGATATTGATGGCCTGAAGATGGTAGTCCAGTGCCTGTGGCAGGTGTCCCAGGTGGAAACAAACCTGTGCCATCTGGGAAAGGCAGTTGGCAGCCGCCAGCTGATCCTTTTTTTCAACAGCCCGGTTATAAGCGTTTTTCAGCTTTAGAAAGGTGGAATCAGGGGCAATCTGCTCGTAATCATCGTTATCGAATTGCTGCATCTTGGACAGCCTGTCACTTTGGGCAGGTGCCTGGCTGGACATCAGCCCACATAAAATCAGCAGTAATAAGAAACGCATCACGAACATAATCAGCAGATAAAGCGCAAAGAAACGGCATCAATGTTATCTTATTGTTAAGGGTCAAAGGTTTTCGGGTATGCTGGAAATAATCTTCGGGGGAGTATGACAGATCACTTCTTGTTATGACCAATAACCAGCAGTTATTCGGTCGTACATAACTAGTTCATTTACAAACATTAACTAATCTATAACTTTAATCCGGCAGGCGTATAGTCTACTGAGCAAGTAGATTGATTTATATTTGCAAATCCTTTCATAGCTTTAAGGTGTGTAAACAAGCAACAAAATGGCAGACGAGATACAAGCATTCAATGATTACCGCGCCAAGATGAACGAGGTAATTCTGGGAAAACAGAACAAGGTCATTAATCGTTTATTTAATCTTGATACGAATACTTACGCCGAGGGGGCATTAAGTACCAAAGTGAAGGAGATGCTGGGATTGGTTTCGTCGATGGTGCTGCGCTGCGATGATTGTATTAAGTATCATTTGGGGAAATGCCACGAACAGGGTATTACTACAGAAGAAATGTATGAGATCTTTGCTGTAGCCAACATTGTTGGCGGTACAATCGTAATACCACATACCAGGAGAGCGGCCGAGTACTGGGAAGCGTTACAGCAACAGGAACAGGCATAATCAGGGGGGAACAGAAGTATTCCTTATTGCGTAAACCGCGTAGGGGAACAATTCGTAACTTTGCCCACCGTTTTTTTCTTTTTCTTTAAAATATTCAGATGTCAACAGCTACTATAGCTCCGCAGACGTTAACGGCGAAGGATTTTGCAACAGACCAGGAAGTACGCTGGTGCCCGGGTTGCGGAGACTACTCTATATTAAAACAAGTACAGACTATTATGCCCGGACTGGGCATTCCAAAGGAAAACATCGTAATTGTATCCGGTATCGGCTGCTCTTCGCGCTTTCCTTATTATATGAATACTTATGGTATGCACTCGATCCATGGTCGTGCTACTGCTATTGCTTCAGGTTTAAAGGCTGTACGTCCTGAACTGAGCGTATGGGTAGTAACCGGTGATGGCGACGGTCTATCGATCGGGGGTAACCATACCATCCACCTCCTGCGCCGCAACTTTGACATCAACGTGATGCTGTTTAACAACCAGATCTACGGTTTGACCAAAGGGCAGTACTCTCCTACTTCTGAGGAGAATAAGGTGACCAAATCCACTCCATTCGGCAGTATTGATCATCCGTTCAATCCGCTGGCACTGGCGCTGGGAGCAGATGCGACTTTCATTGCCCGTAGTATGGACCGTGATCCTAAACATTTGCAGGAGATGCTGAAACGCAGTCATGCACATAAAGGCGCTTCCTTCCTTGAAATCTACCAGAACTGTAACATCTTTAATGATGGTGCATTCGAGGTATTTACAGAGAAGGGCAGCAAGCTGGAAGAAACTCTTTTCGCAGAGCAGGGTCAGCCGCTTATTTTTGGAGCACAGAAGAACAAGGGTATCCGCCTGGATGGTTTAAAGCCTGTAGTAGTGGAACTGGGTGGGGAATACAGTGCTGACGACCTGTGGATACATGATGAGAAAGACTTTTATAAAGCACAGATCCTGACGCGCATGTTTGATGATCCTCGTATTGAAGGTCATCTGCCACGTCCTTTCGGTGTGTTCTATCAGGCATTTCGTCCTACCTACGAAGATCAGCTGAACTTCCAGACAGAAGACGCACTGGCCAAGAAAGGCCCTGGTGATCTGGATAAGCTACTGGCAGGAAGAGAAACCTGGACTATCAAATAAGATAATTATCACCACCAATAAAAAGCAAAAGCCATTCGGAATGAATGGCTTTTCTTTTATAGTAATGTTTTCAGGATCAATGTCCGGTTATACCCGCAGGATCAAATAGTACTTTATAAAGTAGTATAACACCAAACACTATCAGGCTTACACCTGCTATTCTATTGAGCCATACCACATTACTCAGTGTTAACTTATGTCTGATCTTATCAGCTACAAATACCTTTAGTACATCAGTGGATAATACCCATACGAGGCAGGTCAGATACATCACTACTCGATGTCCGATAGTGGTAGAGCTGTTAGCCACACATACCCCCAGCCAGAAAATGATTACACCAGGATTGAGGGTATTCATGAGGAAACCGGCTAACCATATCTTCAGGTAGTCGTGCGTACGAAACATTTCAGGACGTTCATCTCCTGTACTGATCATCACTTTTTTGAAGAACAGGCCATAGACGCCCATCCCTATCAGCAGGATACCTCCGACAATGCCGATATACTGCTTGTATTCTTCAAGACCGGTAATAAACGACGTAGCCAGATTGCCCGTCAGTACGAAAAAGATGTCACTGAACGATACTCCCAAAGCGAAGCTGACCCCTGCCTTAAAACCGTTGTTTATGCTATACTTTATAATGGCAAAGATGACAGGACCTACAGAAATCGATAGAAAGAGGCCCAACACCATGCCCGCTGCCAGTGCTGCTATCATGCGCTACAAAATTCCGTCGCCGTTACTCTTACGGCTATCCTTAGTAAAAAAAGGGTAACTCTTATTGCTGAAAGTTACCCCTCTTTTTATAAATAAAATCGTTAAAATTCTTAAACAGACTTCACGCTGAGGAACTGTTCCCAGTCTTTTAGCTTGTCACCTTTCATGACACGCGGGAACTTGTTCATAGCACCTTCCTTTCCTTTAGATCTCATATAGTCGATGAATACCTCGTTAGGCAGTATTTCGACAAATAGTTCTTTCAGTGCGGAAGTTCTTTCCACGGCATAGTCATCATTCACCTCGCTGAGCGTCTGATCGATGATCTCACGTACACGGTTACTGTCTACATTTGCATCGTCGGTACCGATATACCAGCGGTGTGCGAACAGGTTTTCGTAAGGGAAGCCAGCCACGGTAAATTCTTTGATGGTAATACCCATCTTTTTCTGCACCATGTCAATGGCCTTGTTCATGTTGTCGATGCTCATATGTTCACCGCAAAGGCTGAGGAACTGTTTGGTGCGACCTACAATCACGATCTCATGCTCTTTTACGGAAGTGAACTTCACTACGTCTCCAATCAGATAACGCCATGCACCTGCACAGGTAGACAACATTACTGCATACTCGACGTCTTCTACCACTTCGTGAATCATGTAAGCCTTTGGATTAGGCTTCACTTCTCCGTCAGAGGTAAAATTCTCTTCGTTAAATGGAATAAATTCGTAGAAGATGCCGGTATTAAGTACCAGTTTGATACCCCTTACGCCTGGTCTGGCCTGAAAACCGAAGGAACCTTCGGAGGCCATATAGGTTTCGATGAAGTTAATAGGTTTACCCAGCAGTTTCTGAAAACTGTCACGGTAAGGCTCAAAGGAAACGCCACCATGAATATATACAGCCAGGTTCGGCCATATTTCGTGAATGTTCTTTACACCGTGGTATTTGATGATCTCGGCAAGTACGATCTGTACCCAGGCAGGTACGCCGCATACAGTACCTACGTCCCATTGTTTTGCCTTGCGTACGATCAGCTTGATACGCTGTTCCCAGTTAGGCTTCTGAGAGATGTTACCTCCTGGCTTATAGAAGCGTCTGAACCAACGGGGAATGTTTTTAGCCTGAATACCGCTCATGTCACCCTCATAGTAGCCGCCTTTCTCGTAGAGAGCGGTAGTACCGCCCAACATCAGTATTCCTTTGGTAAACGACTTGGGAGGTATGTTGAAGTTAGCCATGGAATACACCTGCTTAACGCCTACTTTCTTGACGTTCTTCAACATGTCCTTGGTTACCGGAATATGCTTACTGGCTGACTCCGATGTGCCGGAACTCAGCGCGAAATATTTGATCTTCTCAGGCCAGCTCACATTGGCTTGTCCGTCGAGACACTTGTGCCACCACTCTGCATGCATCTTGTTATAGTTATGCACTGGTATGGTTGCACGGTACTGTGCCATCATATTTGGACTATTCAGGATTTCCTGGAATTTATAATGCTGTCCAAACTGTGTATCCTTCGCTTTTCCCAGCAGCCTGCGTAATACCTGAAGCTGGTATTGTCGAGGTGTCCCTAACTTAAATGTGAATTTCTTCCTGATGCGTAGTGACCTGGATATAAGATTACCTAAAATGGCCATTAATTTTCCTTCTCATTTATTAGCTGCAAAAATACGCCGTTTTCGGATTGCGACGATCGGAATTTGAATTATAAGTATCTGACCGCTGGCAATCTATCACAAACATATTAACAAAAACGATATGGTTATAAAAAAAATTCCCGCGTACCTTTGTCCCATGTTAAAAGCCACCCTACTTAAAGCAACAAAAGCCGGCGGAGATGTTCTACAGCACTACTTTAACGGCTCTTTCCAGGTTACGAGCAAGAGCTCAGTGAACGACCTCGTTACAGAAGCCGATAAGAATGCAGAGACGGCTATTTTTAATGTGATCAGGGAAAACTTCCCCCAACACTTTATCCTCAGCGAAGAATCCGGAGAGCTTAGTGCGGACTCTAATGTCAAATGGATCATTGACCCGCTGGATGGTACTGTCAACTTTGCACATGGCATTCCCATCTGTTGTGTATCAATTGGCGTGGAACAGGATGGCGAGATGATTATGGGAGCTGTGTATAACCCCTTCCTGAACGAGTTTTTCTTTGCAGAAAAAGGTCAGGGTGCTTACCTGAATGACCAACGTATACAGGTATCAACAAAGTCAGAAATGCATAAAGCCTGCATGGTGACAGGTTTTCCTTATACATGGGGCGAATATACCCATAGCCCGATCGAAATATTTGAATACTTTGTGAAGCAGGGACAGCCGGTACGCCGCCTTGGCTCTGCCGCCATAGACCTATGCTGGGTAGCCTGTGGCCGCTTCGATGGTTATTACGAACATAGCCTGAATGCATGGGACGCTGCTGCCGGCTTCCTGATAGTAGAGGAAGCAGGTGGAAAGGTGACCGACTTCAAGGGCAACCGCTACTCCCCCTACCAGCGTACACTGATTGCTACCAACGGCCTTATCCATGAGCCGCTGATAGATATCGTTAACGGTAAATACTGATCTAACATCATATACCATGAGTGAAGAAAGAACCGAGATTAACTCCCTTGGGGAGTTCGGACTGATAGAATTGCTTACCAAGAATATAGAAATACAACAGGCCAGCACTATACTTGGTGTAGGTGATGACGCAGCTATTATTGACCATTTTGGCCGTCAGACGGTCGTGTCTACTGACATGCTGGTAGAAGGTATTCACTTCGACCTGATGTATACTCCGCTGAAACACCTGGGGTACAAATCTGTCGTTGTTAACCTGTCTGACATCTACGCCATGAATGCAACTCCTACTCAGATTACAGTGAGTATCGCATTCAGTAACCGCTTTTCTGTAGACGCCCTGAGCGAATTTTATGAAGGCGTATACGCAGCATGCGAGAAATACGGCGTAGACTTAGTAGGTGGCGATACCTGCTCTTCTCAAAAAGGCTTTATCATCAGCGTTACTGCTATCGGAGAAGTAGCTCCTGACAAATTTGTTAAACGCTCTACTGCACAGAAAGGTGATCTCCTTTGCGTATCCGGAGATCTTGGAGCTGCATACCTAGGCCTTACTATCCTGGAAAGGGAGAAGAAGATCTATATGGAAAGTCCGCAGCTTCAACCAGACTTGGAGAATCAAACCTATATCATTGGTCGTTTGCTTAAACCTGAAGCACGCCGCGATATCATTGAGTTCCTGCAGCAACAAGATATACAGCCTACCTCCATGATGGACGTAAGTGATGGACTTAGCTCAGAAATACTGCACATCTGCAAACAAAGCAATCTTGGTGTAAAACTGTATGAAGAGAAAATCCCTATTGCACAGGAAACTAAAGAGCAGGCATTGAAATTCAGCCTGGATCCTACAGCTGCTGCACTTAGCGGAGGAGAAGATTACGAGTTACTGTTCACTATCAAACAGGAAGATTACGATAAGATCGTTCTGTCAGAACAAATCAGTGTAATTGGATATATGGAAGATGTAAGTGAAGGTGCTCATATATTTACAAAGGGAGGCAATAAGTTTAAGCTGGTTTCACAAGGCTGGAATGCATTCCAGCAGGAATAGTACAATCAAGAAGAAACAATGAGAATCTGAGTCTTTGACTACATTAGCGACAAGAACTTATAGTGGTTCAAAGACAAGCATTCTTATGCAGACAGCGCTGAATAAATTCAGACATAAATTAAGACGGCGCTTCATTAATGAAGCGCCGTCCTAATTATAAATTACACCAACCATTTAGTAATCCTTTACTACCACGGTAACCGTCTGGCTATTATGGGTTGGAGGCAAGATGCCGGAAAATACGCAGAATTTCAGGTGATATGTGCCTGGTTTCTCCGGCATAATCACCTCCATGCGTATTAATTGTCTATCGATAGCCCTGCTAACAGACAGGTCAGATTTCACACCAACAAGGGCCTCTTCAAAAGCATATCCTACTACCGCTTCATTCTCCTTGTCTACTGGTACCTGCATATTGTATCCATTATTCAGATGAAGAATAAAAGGCATGTGCTCCCCCCTTTTTACAGTTACTTTTTGCATAGCCGGCTCCAGTGTAATCAGGGAGTAAGAATAGTAAGGATTTGCACTATATGCTTTCCAATGACCTTTGGCAGTGCTGAAGCTATCTGTTACGGGGAGTTTATTTTCAGGTGTGAAAGCGATCATTACTGGTTTACCCCACAGCTGTTTTTCTGTATCCCAATAGTTATATTGGCTTCTGCGACTATAACGGCTATTGATTACATAAGCAGGTTCACCGCTATAGAACATATATTTGGAAGGCCACTGATAGCTATTGATGAAAACGACTGGCCTGCCGGCAGCCTGCTTTTTCATGTCCTCTGCCCATTGCTTATTATGATGGATTTCAGGACGGATCTCTACGCCAGGCATGAAATCCCATACCATATATACTCTGACAACCGTAACAATAATCACTGTGATTACCGCCAGGTAAGGCAATATCTTTAAGGACCATTTTAAGGAACGTTTCCGGCGTATAGCCTGATGGGCTAATATCATGGCAGGTGTAAAGATCATCACCGTCCAGTTGGCTTCTACTCTTCCTTTGATAGTACTGAGCAGAAAGAAACTGAGCACGCCTATTACACAAAACTTTAAGGCCCTTTCAAAAGTATTCTGAATGGGACATACAAAGGCGCAGTATAATATAAGCCACCCAGCTATAGGGCCAAATAACAGTACCTGTCCGAGAATATATTCATTGGTAAAAGTCAGCCGGTAAGTGCTTGCATTTCTTTCCACCAGGTGGTATTGCAATGACGGGAAGTGATGTGCAAACTGCCAGTATAAATGTGGCATGAACAATATGGTAGTAACGATACATGCTACATAGAACTTAAATACGCGCAGCAGGTTCAAGTTAGAGATAACAGTGAAGGCTACAATCAGAATACCATGATATTTGCTGTAGAACATTAGTGCCATACTCAATGCCAGTAGCAATGTATTCTTCCAGCTTTGCTGCTCCAGGAAGTTACGATAGATCAGAAAAAACAGCGAAGTGAAAAATATAAGTGGTATATCTGGTACGGTGAGCATCCCCCCTAACTGCATTGTTCCCATCACACAAAGCAGCAGATAGAACAACCTGTTATCTCTTCGGGGGATCAGCTTATCTGTGATGATCAGCGTTAACAGGTTTAGAATAACCATGCCTAGCCGTACTCCAAATTCATTATGAAAGAGCGCATATCCTGCTTTAATAAGCAATGCTACCATCGGTGGATGATCAAAATACCCCCAGTTGAGATGGCGGGAATAAACCCAGTAGTATGCCTCGTCATCCAATAGTTCGGTAAATCCTGCCTGGAAAAGGGCTAATAAAAGCCATACCAGGAGGAAAAGGTTCCTGTACTGGTTCTTCTTGAAGTATTCTGTGATGGCCATGCGTATTACAGGTTGAAACCGCTAAGATAACCCAATTAACTGTTTTAAGTCCCAGTTGGTACTTAATACAACCATTGCTGTGGAATATCCATCTGCAATTTTACCCAGTTTATCAGAAAGCCCGGCTACATTCGCGGGGTATAATGATGCCATACGCAATGCCTCTTCTGGTAGTATACATGCCTTATCAATACAGTTCTTTACACCTTTGTGCATGGTTAATTTTGATCCTGCCAGCACACCGTTGGCATTTACAAACCGGTCACTTTCTTCTACATAGATGTAATCGCCTTCCTTTGCTTCAACAACTGCATCTGTAATAAGGAAGAGTCGTTCTCCCAACATCTTATGACTAACGCGCAACGCAGCAAAATCCACATGTATGCCATCTGGAACAATACTGGCATGTACATAAGGATGATCATAGATAGCACCTATCATACCTGGAGCCCGGTGATGTAAGGGTGACATAGCATTAAACAGGTGAGTCGTAGTAGTGATTCCATCATCAAAAGATTTATAGGCAGTAGCGTAATCTGCGTTGCTGTGACCAGCTGATACCAGTATGCCGGCACGCTGTAATCGTTTTACAAGCGCCGGTTCACAACATTCAGGGGCCAGTGTCATCATCTTAATAACGCCTTCTCCCTCTGCCAACAGTTTATCGATATCTGCCGCTGTAGGTGTTACGATATACTGCTCCAGGTGAGCGCCCTTCTTTTCGGCATTAATAAAAGGTCCTTCCAGGTGCAGGCCAAGTACGCCCTTTCCACCCTCCTGCCAGTACTGACGTACTGCTGCTATTGACTTGCTGATTACTTCAGGGGAATGTGTTGGAATAGTAGGCATAAAATACGCTGCGCCGCCAGCTACGCAATAGTCATAAGTGGCCTTCAGCGTGTCCACATCGGGGGTTAGCGGAAACAGTTTTCCGTTGCCGCCATAAATCTGCAGATCAATAAAAGCAGGAGCCAGGATATCGCCTTTCAGATCAGTAAGTTCTGCTGTTTCAGGCACCTGCGCCTGTGGCACTACCTGCTGAATACGACCGTTCTCTGTAATTACCGCATAGCCGTCTAGCCATAGATCTCCGGTGAAGATACGTGTGTTGATGTAAGCCCTGAGCATTGACAATGTTTTTTGGTTATCTGGGAATAACAGGCAAAGTCAATACCAACAGGTATACTCCTTAGCCGTTATTATGCCTCATATAGTTCTAGTGGCAGGCCGTCGGGATCTGTGAAGAAAGTAAACCGTCTGCCTGTGTAAGGATCTACACGTACAGGCTCTGGTTTTACGTTATATGTGTTAAGATGAGCTATGGCCTGCTCCAGATTGCTGACAGCAAAGGCAAGATGCCGTAAGCCGGCAGCTTCAGGTCCGCTTACTCTTTCTGGGGGGTCGGGAAAAGAGAATAATTCAATTACATAATACCCGTTTAAAGCCAGATCAAGCTTATAAGAACGGCGCTCAAGCCGGTACACCTCACGAATGATCTTCAGTCCGAGTACTTCTGTATAAAAACGTTTGCTTCGCTCATAGTCAGAGCAAATAATTGCTATATGGTGTAGCCCTTTTAACATCAAAATACCTGGAATTTATCTGCATCTTTCAGGAAAGGGAAGTTTTTCCTTGCCTCATCCAGGCGTGAGCGATCTAGTGTAGTAGTGAAAACATCCTCATCGTGAGACTTTCTGTAGATGATCTCACCCAATGGATCAATCAGACTGGTATCGCCACTATGGTAAATGTTGTTACCATCGTTACCTACCCGGTTTACACCTATCGCATAACATTGATTTTCAATGGCGCGCGCATGTATCAGGGTCTTCCATGGTGTGCTTCTGCGTTCAGGCCAGTTAGCCACATTGATTAGTACATCATAGGCAGGAGCTCCTGTTTCCGGCATGATCGTATTTCTTGACCAGACAGGGAAACGTAGGTCATAACATATTGTAAGACATACCTTCCAGCCTTTTACAGAAGCAATCAGGCGTTTATCTCCGGTTTGATAATGCTCATGCTCGCCTCCGAAGCCAAACAGGTGCCTTTTATCATAAGTGCCATAGACGCCATTGGGTTGCATCCAGATCAGGCGGTTCCAGTACTGGCCGTTCTCCTCAATGATCAGACTGCCTGTCAGAATAATATTCTTCTCAGCTGCCTTTTTCTTCATCCATTGTACAGCAGAGCCGTCCATAGTCTGTGCCAGCCTTTCGGGCGCCATGCTGAAACCTGTACTGAACATCTCAGGCAATACCACTACTTCGGTCCTTTCGTTGATAGCGTTAATCTTATCATCGAACATGCGAAGATTCTCTTCAACGTTTTCCCAGTGCAGGTTGGTCTGTATGAGCGTTACCTTCAGATCTGACATATAATTTTTCAATTAGGAATTAGGAGCTAAGAATTAAATTACTGTTGCAAAGTACGATGACTTCGTTTAAAAAGTATTAAAATTATAGGGCTACTATTCCCCTCCTTTTGCAATTTGTTCAACAGTGTCCTGAATAAACTCAGGTTCATACCCTTTTTGTAACAGGTACTGCATCGTTTTGTACTTCCTCTTGAGGTATTGCTCTCCTTTCAGCGAGGCATACTTTTTCTCGGCCAGGGTGTACAGGGTTTTATCATAATCTTCTGCGTCTATCTCTTCCATGCCCTTTTTTATGCAATATGCCGATACCTGGCGCTGTTTAAGCTCCATAAGGATCTTTTTCCGGCCCCAATGTTTGGTACGGAACTTACCACCTGCAAAAGCTTTGGCAAAACGTTCCTCATTAAGGAAGTTATCTGCTATCAGTGCGGCAATAGCCTCGTCAATCTCCTCACCTCTTAGTCCCAACTCAAAACATTTGCTCTTCACCTCACTATGGCAACGTTCCTGGTAAGCACAGTAATGGCGCAATTTCAATATCGCAGAAGTCATTATCCTGTATAAAATAAAACTGCAGAAGACGGGGTATCCCCCTTCTCCTGCAGCTAATATTAGTACGATTATTTTTTTACGATCATCAGGCGGGCATAGTTCAGCATGATCTTCTTCTCACCACCTGCTTTCGGAAAGTTAACAGTAGCAACTCGGTTGTTCATCGGACCGTCCATGGTAATGATTGTTCCGAAGCCGAACTTCTGGTGCTCTACCTCCATACCTGCCTCCATAGTCACCGGATCATCAGGGGTAAAGTTAGGAGAAGGTACGTGGTTAGTTGGAGCCGCATTTTGCATAGGTCTGGGCGTAGGACGCGGACCAGCAGGCTGCTGAGTAGAAGCCGGTGCCTTTTTCTGCATACGGTCAAACATATTGCTGCCGCTATTTCCCCACAGACCGCCTCCATTGTTAAGCGGACTACGGTTTACGCCACTGCCTCCTGCATAGCTACGGTCGATGTATTTCTCCGGCATTTCTTCCAGGAAACGGCTGGATTCATTGTTAACCAGCTGGCCGAAACGATAACGGCTATTAGCATATGTCAGGAACAGACGTGATTTTGCACGGGTGATCACCACATAGAACAGGCGGCGTTCTTCCTCCAGCTCTTCCCTGGAATTAATAGATAAGCTGCTCGGGAACAGGTTCTCTTCCAATCCTACAGAGAATACCACCGGAAACTCCAGTCCTTTGGCGGCATGTATCGTCATGAGTTTAACTACGTCGCTGTCTTCATCATTACCCTTGTCAGCATCCGTAAGCAGTGTAATCTGCTGCAGGTAGCTACCCAGAGATTTCTCGGATTCCAGCAGTTCTCCATCTTCTGTAGGGGTTTCTGTAAACTCTTTGATTGAGTTCAGTAACTCCTGGATGTTCTCATAACGAGCCAGACCTTCTGTTGTTTTATCATTAAACAGTTCCTTTACAATGTTGGTAGATTTGCCAACCTGTAAAGCAATGTCATATGCATTGTGTTTACCCAGCATTGCCTGAAAACTGCGTACCATAATCACGAAGTTTTCAATCGCCTCCAGGGTACCGCTCTTAAACCCAAACTCTCTTGCTCTTTCCAGCACATTCCAGAAAGTGATGTTATGGTCGTTAGCAAATACAGCGCATTTGTCAACAGTTGTTTTACCTATACCACGTATCGGATAGTTAATAATACGTTTCAGACTCTCTTCTTCCTGTGGGTTGGTAACAATACGCAGGTAAGCGATAAAGTCTTTGATCTCTTTACGCTGGTAGAAGGATAAGCCCCCGAAGATGCGATAAGGGATTGCCTTACGGCGCAGGTTCTCTTCAAATGCACGGCTCTGGGCATTAGTACGATAAAGGATGGCAAAGTCTCTGTTAGCATAATGATTGCGCAGCTTCTGCTCAGCAATTGTATCTGCTACAAACTTACCTTCTTCGTTATCGGTCATGGTACGAACGAGCTTGATCTTCTCGCCGTCAGCATTATCTGTCCAGAGGTTTTTTTCAATCTGCCCCTTGTTATTGGCAATTACTTCGTTTGCTACGTTAAGGATAGATTTTGTAGAGCGGTAATTCTGTTCCAGTTTCACCACTTTCGCATCATCGTAGTCTTTTTCAAACTGGAGGATGTTCTGTATAGTAGCCCCCCGGAAAGAATAGATACTTTGTGCGTCATCACCTACAACACAAATATTCTCATGTGCTGCACCCAGCAGTTTAATGATCTCGTACTGAGCAGGGTTGGTATCCTGGTACTCATCGATCATAATGTATTTAAACTTATGCTGGTATTTGTGTAATACTTCCGGAAAGTTCTTAAGCAGCTGGTACATCTTGAAGAGCAGGTCGTCAAAGTCCATAGCGCCGTTCTTGAAGCAGCGTTTGGCATACATATCATACAGCTTACCGGTTAGCGGCCTGTTAGCACGCATATCTTCCTGCTGAACCGCATAGTCATGCTGATACTCTTCAGGCCCCATCAGGCTGTTCTTAGCCGCAGAGATGCGGTTATATACCAGGTTGGGCTTATAGTGCTTATCATCCAGGTTCTGCTCATTGATGATTGTCTTGAGTACGCTTTTAGCGTCATCAGAATCATAGATGGTAAAATCATTAGGATAGCCCAGACGGTGTGCTTCAGACCTGAGCAGTCGGGCAAATACGGAGTGAAACGTTCCTATATAAAGATTACGCGCTTCTGTACCACCAAGGATTCTCTCAACACGTTCCTTCATTTCGCGGGCGGCCTTGTTGGTAAATGTCAGCGAAAGTATATTGAACGCGTCTACTCCATGACGCATCAGGTGTGCGATACGGGTAGTCAATACTTTCGTTTTACCGGAGCCTGCGCCAGCGACAATCATCAGCGGACCATTAATATGCTCTACTGCCTGGCGCTGCCGCTCATTCAGTTCATCTAAATAATTTGCCTTCATTCTCTTTATAAAAATCCCGTATCTGATACAGGAAATGATGTTAAATATTTAAAAGGGAAGGCATAAAAGTACGAAAGAATGCAGAAAGGGAGAAAAGGAAAAAGGAGGCACTTTATCCTTTTCTTTCCGGAGGCGACTAATATCTGGCAATACGCGATTTGAGCATTTTACGGGCAAAATGGATACGGCTTTTTACAGTACCTAATGGCTCGTTCAGCATCGCTGCTATTTCGTAATATTTATACCCTTCAAAATAAAGCATAAAGGGTTGTTTGAATATTACCGGCAGGTTGTAAACTGCCATATGTACATCTTTGATACGCAGGTTTGTTTCGGCTGCGTTACCTATACTTGGCTGCTGCTGATGTAAGAGGAACTCTCCTGCTGAGTTATCAAGCAGGCGGAACTGCCTGTTACCACGCCTGTAGTTATTGATAAAGATATTACGCATAATGGTATATAACCACGCCCTGATGTTTGTACCAGCAAGGTATTTATCGCGGTTTGCCAATGCGCGGAATAGCGTTTCCTGATACAGGTCTTTCGCTGATTCAGAGTCTTTAGTCAGTGTAACTGCATATGGCCTGAGGAAATCTGCATTGCCAAGCAGCAGGGTGTTGAAATCTGAGGATGACATAATGGTGATCGTTTAAACATCTGAAATAATTGTTGATTCAGCTGATAAACCTGCTTTAAGGGAAACAGTCGTTTTTGTAAATGTTGATTATCATATGTAAGGGTATTAATAAACTTAAATGGTTATGTCAGTCATTTGCAGATAAGTATGAACATTCTGATGATAATGGGGAATAAACATTAAAGGCTGCTTCTCGAACTACAACATCCTATCACATCGTTCACTTACACTCGCACGTATCATTACCCCGTGCTCGCTTCAGGGCAAAGATCATCCATGACTTTAGCTGAAAGTCCGGATTGCGCCACCTTGCCGTAAGCGGTGTCTTCATGCATCATAAATCTGGTTATTAGTACTGGGGTACGCTATACTACTTTCTCTTACGGTTCCTTAAATGTTTTCTTATTTTCTCGACGATTGTTTTCTGATCCTGGCTGTTTAAGTATCTGACGCGTATAATTCGATACAAGCGTTCTCTTAGTTTTTCATTTATTGGGTCCATCAGATACAAAAACACATACACATCTGATATGCTAAAATACAATACGAACTAACATTCAACTGACTGACTCTTAACACAATTTAACAAAACCTATTGTATTTACCAAAAAAAGAAGATGGGATAACATTTAAATAATAAACGCTGATTATCACTTGCTTAACCTGTGATAACCAGCGTTTGCTATGCCTGGTAAATTTTAGCAATAATAAGCTACAAACAAGCGATCTTCCTTACCCTGTTTTCATGACGTCCACCTTCAAATGGCGTCTCTATAAACACATCTACCATCTGCTCAGCAACTGCATTATCCACAAAACGGGCCGGTATGCACAACACATTCGCATTATTATGCGCACGTGCCAGGCGGGACAACTCCTCTCCCCAGCATATGGCGGCACGGATGCCCTGGTGTTTGTTTGCCGTAATAGCTACACCATTACCACTGCCACATACCAATATCCCAAAGGCAGCCTGCTCTCTCTCTACCAGTGTAGCCACCGGATGTGCAAAATCAGGGTAATCCGCAGAATCCTGAGAGTGTGCACCTACATCTTTTACTTTCAGTCCTTTGCCTTCCAGATAAGATATAATCTCTTCTTTATACTCAAATCCTGCATGATCTGAGCCTATCGCTATCGGTAACGTAAGATTAAATAAGGGTTGTGATGCCATAAAACTAAAATTTAAGTAGTAAAGTAAAGGTTCACAAAACTACAACGCGGAATATCCAGTGTAAACAAGGGATATTCCGCGTTGGACTTTATTTTATATCAGCGTCAGATCAGGACCACTCTTCTGCTTCTTTCTCTGCTTTTTCCATTCCTTTCATCGCTCTGGCCGAAATATATATACTGATCTCATATAACAGATACAACGGCGTGAATACTATCAGCTGGTCTATTACGTCAGGTGGTGTAATTACCGCTGCTAATACCAGTATTACTACAATTGCATGCCTGCGGTATGCACGAAGAAATTCCGGAGAAAGAAACCCGATCTTGGTAAGGAAGAATACCAAAATAGGCATTTCAAACAGTACACCCATACCCAATACGATCTGTGACATCAGTCCGAAATAATCGTCTATGAAAAACTGATTCACCGCCTTATCTGTAACAGTATAACCAGCCAGGAAGTTGATCGTAAAAGGAGCCATCAGAAAATAGCTGAAAGCAATACCCAGGAAAAACTGGAAGGATACCCAGAAAATAATGCCCTTTGCACCTCTTAATTCCCTTTCCTTTAAGGCAGGCTTGATAAACCGCCAAAATTCCCAGAAGATATAAGGGAATGCGACTACCAGGCCAAATATGAATGCCAGTTTGAACTGCAACATGACCTGACCTACCAGTATGTGGTTCTGGAAAGTAATAGGCACCGGCGTAATACAAAGTTTGTCACCCAGCCCTACCAAGTTACTTAGCTTACATAGTGCCACATAAGATGGGAAATTAGCATTCGTCGGGCCGAATATCACGTCATCAAGTATCTCTTTAGTGTAGACGAAGCCGAAAATGCTCACCACAATCAACGCAATGATCGAGCGCACAATATGCCAGCGGAGGTCTTCCAGGTGGTCAAAGAAAGACATCTCTGCCTTTTCCCCGTTATTCGCAAAAATTTTCTTGAACATATCAGTTAGTCAGACTATGAATATTAAAATCTAAGGAGCACAAATATAGCGGTTGCTCCCAACAAAACAGAAGAAGTAACAGTATAAGTAGAAAGATTTAAGCGAATTTAAAGGTGCCAGAGAAAAGCCTGTGCCGCCCATATGCCTGTTTACCCGCCTGCCGTATGTCAGTCTTACCCGACATTTTGTTAACAGATCATCGTTAACCGGCAGTAAACAGAAAGAAAGAAGATATATAATGAGCTTTGAGGTAGGTATAAAAAAAGAGCCAGCCCGAGAAGAATCAAGAGCCGGCCTTTCATCCATTGTTTGTTAACCCCAAAAAAGTTGAATTCGAGAATGTCTTTGTTTCCAGATTCACATTGCATCCGATTGATGGCAAGCTTTCAAGATGTTCGTGTTTCTGGTTACTTTTAAATTTCTATCACAAAAATAGAAATAAATATGTTATTATCAATGTTGTAACAATTTTTTTTACATCCTTTTAACAAAAATCAAATCATTGTGTTACATCATCTGCAGCAAATGTATAAAATTAGTGTTAATTCCCTACTACTTTTTTAAATCGTTTTAGCGGGGCGATGTTCCTTCACGCTGCAAATATATTAAAAAAATAATCACAATATCAACTACTGATTTCTTTTCTTTTATAAAAAACTAGTAAGCTCTCCTAAACACCTGAAAGATAAGCAACTAAACTTTCAATTTTTTATATAAAAAAGTCAGATTATCTATTATCTCTTTAAAGTACCTTTATTTTCACCATTTCGATCCTGGTTTCAGTAACATTTAATACGTCAAACTCATAATCATCAATAATGATGCGCTCTTTCAAACGAGGAATCTTCTCATGGTGATTAATGATATAACCCGATAATGTTTCACTTTCATCTTCAGGGAAATCAAAACCGTATTTCTCATTCAGATAATCCAGCTCCAGCCTTCCAGAGAAAATGTATTCCTTATCCGCAATCTGCTTCTCGACAAACTCTTCTACATCATGCTCATCCTTGATCTCTCCGAATATCTCTTCCAGTACATCCTCAATCGTAACAATACCGGCTGTACCACCAAATTCATCCACTACCCAGGCAATACTCCTGCGTTCCTTGTTGAATTTGCTTAGCAGGTCAATAGCACTCATCGTTTCCGGAACAGCCTGTATCGGGTGCAATATAGAAGGTATATCCGAAGGACTTTTAAACATATCCAGCTGATGAATATATCCCAGAATATTATCGATGCTGCTTTCATAAATAATGATCTTGGAAAGTTTAGTCTCCATAAACTTCTGCTGTGCAGCAGCAATCGGACTATTAATCTCCAAAGCCTCTATCTCCTTACGGGGAATAAGACAACCACGGATCTTTACATGTGCAAGTGACAGCGCATTTTCAAACAGCTCTGTATTAAGCTCCTGATTTTCTGTCATATGCTGCTGCGACTGCCTGATAAAATGCTCAACATCCACCCTTGGGAAGGAAGTACTTGTCTCAATAATACGCACGTTGAACAGGTACTTCAATATCCATTCAGAAATAGATACCAGTAAACTGCCTATTACATACAGTGGCTTGGATATCACAGAAATGGGTAGTGCAAAGAAACTCAGTAATGCTTCCGGACGGGAGCGGAAAATAGCTCGGGGTATAAAGAACCCAAAGGAAAGCACTATAAGTGTAGCAAGTATTACATCAATAAAGAGTAACACAGGTTGCAGATTTGTATTCTGCTGGGGAGGTAATACCTGGTTCCAGATCGGCTGAAAGAAGCCGGCAAACAGAATACCATATATCACCACAACAATAGTTAATCCTAACAGGCTGGTAGCCAGAAAACGTGAAGGGTTGTCATTAAAGCTGGCCAGTATTTTACCGGTAGCGCGCCCCTGCTTCTTTTTCAGCTCAATGCTTAACTTGTTTACATTGGCGAAGGCCGTTTCAAGTCCGGCAAAGAAACCTGCCAGCAATACCAGTATAGCCAGGATCAGGAGTGTATAAGTGTCCATAGAGTTCAAAAGTAAGGAATTATAGATTCCACATAATAGGTACGGTCAATCCATATGCAAAGATTGAACCGGAACATTATGTTACTGTGCCAGGAACCCGGTTACCAGTGTTTTTACTGCTGTGTAAGCCGTCTCCAGGTCGTCATTCACTACTATTTCATCAAATTCATGCGAGAATGACAGTTCATAACGGGCTTTCCCCAGTCTTTCTTCCAGCGAGGCCTGTGTTTCTGTACCCCGTTCACTCAGGCGTACCCGTAAGGTATCCAGGGTAGGCGGTGCAATAAATATTGTCAATACCCCTGTGTGGTACTTCTCTTTTATAGAAAGGGCCCCTTTCACATCGATATCTACCATTGGTACCTTACCATCATCCCATATGCGTTGCAGCTCTGTCTTCAGCGTACCATAGTACTTACCAGCATATACCATCTCGTATTCTGCAAAGGCATTGTCATCAATTTTCTGATGGAAATCATCCAGTGACAGGAAATAATAGTCCCTGCCATGTACTTCGGTTTCCCTGGCTGTACGTGTAGTAGCTGAAATAGAAAAAGACAGTTGTGGCAATTCTGACAACAGCTTTTTTACAATGGTGGTTTTCCCTGCTCCTGAAGGGGCAGTAATAATAATAATCTTATTGCTCATGTTCTGATCTGATTATTCCTGGTTCCGCTATAAATCACAGGCTGCAAGCGATTGGTGCGGGCTTTTACCATATTAGAATATGATCGTTCGCGCCAATCTCTTGCAGCCTGTTGTATACCTTATAATTGCTTATACTCTTCTGATGTCTGCACCCAGGTTTCTCAATCGTTCATCGATATATTGATACCCACGGTCAATCTGTTCGATATTCTGGATAGTGCTCTTTCCTTCTGCGCTCAACGCTGCAATCAGGAGAGATACACCGGCACGTATATCCGGAGAAGACATTGTTATACCTCTCAGTGCGTGCTGTCTGCCCAGACCGATCACCACTGCACGGTGAGGATCGCATAATACGATCTGCGCGCCCATGTCAATCAGCTTATCTACAAAGAACAATCTGCTTTCAAACATCTTCTGGTGAATCATCACACTGCCTTTTGCCTGAGTAGCTACTACCAGTACGATACTCAGCAGGTCAGGTGTGAAGCCTGGCCATGGATGGTCTGATATAGTGAGGATGGAACCGTCCAGGAAAGTCTGAATCTCATAGGAATCCTGCGCAGGGATATAGATATCGTTATCTCTGATTTCAAGATTGATACCTAGCTGGCGGAACTTCTCAGGGATGATACCGAGATGTTGTACGCCTGCATTCCTGATGGTGATCTCTGACTGGGTCATTGCTGCCAGTCCGATAAAGGAACCTATTTCGATCATATCCGGCAGCATGGCATGACTGCAACCTTTCAGGGAAGATACGCCCTGGATGGTCAACAGGTTAGAACCAATACCGCTGATATTTGCGCCCATGCTATTCAGCATTTTGCACAACTGCTGCAGGTAAGGTTCACATGCTGCATTATAAATAGTTGTTGTACCGCTGGCCATAACAGCTGCCATGACAATATTGGCAGTACCGGTTACAGATGGCTCGTCCAGCAGCATATAAGCTCCTTTCAGTCCACCGTCGCCGGCTTCCAGGCGGAAGTAGTTATCATCATTATCATATACGAACTGTACGCCTAGTTTCTCAAAACCAATGATGTGCGTATCCAGCCTGCGGCGACCAATTTTGTCTCCACCAGGTTTAGGTATATATGCCTTACCAAAGCGTGCCAGCAGCGGACCAGCAATCATTACTGAACCTCTGAGACGTCCGGATTTTTTCTTAAATTCTGCACTTTCCAGATATGGAAGATTGATCTGATCAGCCTGAAACTCACACGTATCACGGCTTACCCTGTTCAACTTTACACCCATATCACCCAGCAACTCTATAAGCAGGTTTACATCGAGGATATCCGGGATATTACTGATAGTAACTTTATCAGCTGTTAGCAAAACTGCGCTGATAATCTGTAAGGCTTCGTTTTTGGCACCCTGGGGCACAATTTCCCCCTTAAGACGGTTGCCGCCTCTTACTTCGAAAGCACTACTCACTTGTTCCTGTTTTTATTGTATTTGTTGTTATTGTGCTTGTTGCTGTTCTTCTGGTTATTGTTCTTGAACTTCTGCTGGAAGTTCTTATTACGTTTGCTGCCACCACTGCCGCTGTTATTAGAGGAACGTGGCTGGAACTCAGCATTCGTATTAAAGTTAGGCGTGTTAGTGCTTGCTGCAATACTTGGCGCAGGTGAATGACCAGTCTGATAATCCAGTCTGCCTTCAGTAATACCATTCAACTCAGCCCTGATAGCATCATCATGCACACTTTCCTTGTGCCAGTTGCTATAAGCCAGTTTCATATAGTTACCAACGCATTGTGTAAATCCTTCCTTCTTTTCCGGATTAGTCTCGTTGATAGCCTTGTCAATCACCATCTCCAGGTTTTTACCGAAATGGCGGTTACGCGGGTATTTTTTAGGATATTCCAGGCGTTCGGGTCTCGCTCTCAATGTTTCCCTGGTTGGAATAGGGTATGGAGATTCAACATCGAGTTTGAAGTCGGATATCAGAAACAAATGGTCCCATAGCTTATGTCTGAAATCCTCTACGTTACGCAGGTGAGGATTCAGCGTACCCATCAGCTCAATCAGTGACATCGCATTACGTTGACGGTGCTCCCTATCCTCAATGCCGAGTACATACTCGATCATCTTTTGGATATTTCGTCCGTACTCCTTCATTATCAAATGGTTACGGGTTGTATTGTATTCCATATCGCTACTAAAAATAATGTCTGTGTAAATTTGAAAGGTAAGATCTGCTTGCGCATTCACAAAGCAACAAAAGCTGATTGGAGAACATTTTTGTACCTGGTACTAGTGCCAGGACGGAATGACTTTTAATGTGAAAGCTACCGTTCCTTGCAAACTTATGAAAAATAGTTCAATTATTTATTCAAACGCCAGTTTACCCCAATTGTCCAATTCTTCTTCTGTCCAGATTTCCGGAAAAAATACAATACGCTTATGACGGGGAGGCAGATACTGCTGCCAGTTCGTTCCACCCGTGGCCGCAATATCTTCCGGCTTCCGGTTCAGGTATCTTACGGCAGACTTATAATGCATCAGCGGCCATTTCACATTAATATTCAGATCATACTCCTTCAGTAAAGGCATTACTTCTTCCTGTACCTCAGGTGACAATTGCTTATAACGCAGCTGCATGTTATTCTGCTGGTACCGTTCTGCCAGAAACAGGAACTCATGCATGTATTTCTGCTCAAACTGACGCAAAGTCAGTGTTTTCTTGCCTGTAGCCAGTTCCGTGGCCCCACTGCGCCAATAGATATTATCCAGCACTTCCGGCAACTCCTTCCCTTTCAGCCCCTCCCGCTGTGGCTCATAGACCAGGTTCACCAGCCCGGTAGAACAGATCTCTATCTTCCGGAACTGACCGCTCTGAAATCCGCTTGCGGGTAACAAGGCCATCCTGAATTGCAGGAATTGCTGTTTATCCATCCCCTCTACCATAATCTCAAAAGAGTTGATCAGGTTACGGAAATAGTTATTGATCCGTTTCAGCTGTGTCTTAAATAGGTCGGCAGTCAGTACGGGGGCCTGGCATACCTGCTCAATAGCCTGCAGGGTCAGCTTGAAATACAGTTCGGTGATCTGATGATAGATAATAAAGATGTTTTCATCTGGTATGGGGGTACGCGGATGCTGCAGGTTTAACAATACATCCAATTGAATATAATCCCAGTAGGTAAGGTAATCTGCATACAGCAGTCCGTCAAGATATGAAGAAAGATCCTGACCCATAGCAGCATACTTCTCTTCAAGCCGCTTGATTTTCTCGGCGATTTCAGTTGTAACCATAGTAATAAGAATTAAAAGAAACCCTTCCCGGTCACTTATGCGCAGGTATAATATATAAGCTGACAAGGAAGGGTTACGGGATGATTCCCTTATTCCACCACGTTAATGGTGCGGTAAAAACTTTCTTCCAATGATATCAGTGTTTCAGTCCTTTCAATCCCTTTAATCTTCTGCAGTTCGTCGTGGAGGATTCTTCTCAGCTGGGAAATATCCTTGCAGATAATCTCTGCAAACATGCTATAGCTACCTGTGGTGTAATTCAGGCGTACCATTTCGGGGATCTTGCGCAGTTCTTTCGCAACAGTATCATACATGGAACTCTTTTCTAAATAAATACCAATGAAGGCAATCACGTCATAGCCAATCATTTTTAAATCTACATGCAATTTTGTACCTTTAACGATACCCAGTTCTTGCAATTTCTTCATTCTAACGTGGATCGTGCCACCGGAAACGAACAACTTCTTCCCGAGGTCAGCGTAGGAGATTTCAGCATTATGCATCATTTCACTGATGATCTGCAAATCTAGTTTGTCAATATTCAAATTGTGGCTCATTTTTACAATTTGTTTTTGAATGTATTAAACTTATATGCAAATATTTGAAAAATATCGAAAATTCAAAAATTTTTCTTAAAAAATTTGCAAGAAAAGGACGATGTCTTTAGATTTGCATCATAATAGTTAATCAAACGGCGATTGTTCAACAAATAGTTAGTTTAAATACTGAACAGATTTGAAAAAATAGCGCAAATTATTGAATAACTAGCTCTTTAAATTGTGGGGTGATGAAACTGGCAGACATGCCCTCTTGTCTCGGGGGTGGGGATCACAGGATAAACACAGCATAATGGGTTGACCACTAATCTTATTTGTGCTGCGGCTAACTGCCTCGTGGAGGTTCGACTCCTTCCCCTACAGCTAATAAAAGCCTGCTTCGTAGTACGAAGCAGGCTTTTTTGTTTCTCCCCTATCCGCCTGCCTAAACACCTTTTCCTACACAACATATCAGCAAACTTCCTCATAATGCCTCCAGATCCAGGCATGAACATCGGCCTGTCACCTTAACAAGGCCATGGCGCTGCTTACACCCCTGCTTACATCTTCTGGCTGTATGCCTTTCATATAACAAGCCCCTTCACCTGTATCGCAGAGACTGCTATATAATCTGTCCGCATTTCCGGGTTACCTTATATATCCCTCCAGACAAACTGAAAGTTGCATTCCAAAACATGTAAAAATCCTTGTAGTGGCGTGGCACTATCCTGCTTATGCCTTTTACTAATGTCTTATACCATTGCCTCACCAATAGGTCACCTAAAGGGCACCTCAATATCCCCGGGATATCGAAGTGCCCTTTAGATGACCTGTTGACACCCCGATAATATGAAACATTAAACGGGACCACTTGGAATGACTTCATATAATGAACAGCAAATTATTGGCGGGCGATGGCACAGGCATATTATAATGGACAGCAGTTTTCAGGAGTGTTCGTCCATCCATTGAACATTACCTACAGATTATCAACCTGTTATTACATAACCCGGTTGTTTACCACCTGATGCAGCGACATACATGCTGAGACAGCTATTTCGACGGATTCAGCCGGTTTAAATTTACCCGCACGGGAAAAACATTATTTTTGCATCGATGGGACAAAAGAAACTACAACGCTTTGCAGAAATTGAAACCTTTCCGAACGTATTGATATATCCGGAAGGCATGCCGGGTCAATGGCATACATTCTTTAAAAACGATCATCCGCTGACGCTTGAGCTGGCTTGTGGAAAAGGAGATTATACACTTGGTCTGGCCCGCCGCTACCCTGAAAAGAACTTTCTTGGAGTAGATCTGAAAGGCAACCGCATCTGGCGTGGGGCGAAAACAGCATTGGAAGAACCGCTTCCTAATGCAGGCTTTCTCCGTACCCAGATAGATAAACTGGCGAATTACTTTGCTCCCGGAGAAATTTCAGAGATCTGGATTACCTTCCCTGATCCATTTCTCCGTAATTCAAAGTCTAAAAAGCGCTTGACGCACCCGAAATTCCTGCAGCTTTATCAACCGCTGCTGGCAAAAGACGGTACGATCAATCTGAAAACTGACTCTCCCCAATTATATGCTTTCACACAGGAAGTGATTGCAGCAGCTGGTTGTACCCTTATAGAAGATATCCCAGATATCTATGCTATGACGGAAGTGCCTCCTTTATTGCAGATACGTACCTATTATGAAGGAATGCACCTGGAAGATGGCCGTACTATCAGGTATCTGAAATTCAGATTGCCGGAAACACCACTTGACTGGCGTGCTATAAAACTCCCTTCTGATGAAGCCACCGTTGAGGGAGAAGATTGATTTTTATTATAATGAACAGGGATACATGGTATTCACTGAACATTATCACCTGCAACGGGGTTACTGCTGCGGAAACGGCTGCAAACACTGTCCATACGCATATGAAAAAGTACCGGAACCCAAACGAACTTCCCTCCTTGCCAACAGAAAGGACGGAAACAAAGAAAAGTGACGTATCTTTCTATGACAGAGTATTTGAACTGGTAAGGCTGGTACCCAGAGGCCGGGTTACGACCTATGGTGCCATTGCCGAAGCAGCCGGTATCCGTCTTTCTGCCCGCATGGTTGGCTGGGCACTCAATAATGCCGGAAAAGCTAAACCTAAAGTACCCGCACACAGGGTCGTGAACAGAGTAGGACTACTCAGTGCCAAACACCAATTTGCCACCCCTACACTGATGCAGGAACTGTTGGAACAGGAAGGAATTAAGATAAAAGACGATAAGATTTTAAACTTTAACGATGTACTTTGGTTACCAGGAAAGCCTAAAGCAGGAAAATAGTCAGACTGAACAGGATATTACAAATTCTCATATGTCAGTACTTAAGCTCAAGCTGGATCAGGATCAGTTACTGGAGGATTTCTTTGAATCTACTCATGTTATCGGTATTGTTTCCTCCGCTCGTGACTATCAACTTTGCTGGCAGATCAACAAACACATGCACCTTGATTTCCGGATTAATAATTCATTGGAAATCAATCTCTCCAAAAACAACAGAGCGTTCTATTTCAGCGTTTTTGAGTTTGAGGAGCCGATCAAGTCATCTGTTCACTATTTTTATAACAACCACTGTCAGGCAGAGTATCTGCTGCCTGAGCTAAAGAATATCGACTACCTGTGGATGGTCAAAGGTGACTTCTACCAGCGCGCCGATATCAAAAAATTAATAGAATATTTACGCCACGTAGAGCTTGTACAATTAGTATCTTTATTGGATATTAGAGACATTAAAAATAAGATGAACCTCATCTTCTAACCGGAGCCCCCGGCTTTCCTTCACCGAATCCACCCGTGAACAAGACATTGATTCATGATAAAAGACTTTTGTTATGTGGGAAGAAAAAAACAACCAGCTATATCGTTCCTTTGAGTTCAAGGATTTTAAAGAAGCGTTTGCATTTATGACAAAAGTGGCCCTTATTGCTGAAAAGATGGACCATCACCCCAATTGGACAAATGTTTATAACAAGGTAGAAATATACCTGAATACACACGATGCGGGAGATGTGATCACCGAAAAAGACCATAAACTGGCAGACGCCATCGATGGGTTGTTATAAATTTTTATAAACACGCAGTGATCCGTATCTATCTACTTTTCCTGTTGTTGTGCTGTTGCTTCATTGTTACAAAGGCTGACATACCCGCAAAAGATACATTGGTAGCAGATTTTGACGATCTGCCTGCTGCTATCGACCTGCGCCCGTATATACTGAGCCTTGTAGATAAAGGGGGATTATTAACACCGCAACAGGTGGCATCAGCATCTTTCACTCACAGCTATCACCTGTTCCATGCAGAAAAAAGACATATTGGAAAAGGAAATAATTGCTGGATGAAACTGCATGTCAGCAACACAGGCCAACAAGATTCCACGCTTACTCTCTTTGCCGGCTGGCATGATGATATGAGCTGGTACATACAAGACAGTGCCAGTCATCAGCTCCGGCTACTCATGCATACAGGCTTGATGCGGGATCGCAGTAATGTACAGCGTTGGGAACATTATGGCTTTAAAGTCAACGTTCCTCCCGGCAGCAAACGTACCTACTTCCTCCATATCAACAACAAGTATTACAATGAAAACGGGCTGATGCCCACACTGTTCAATGACCTGCAATACGGCCAATTCCGTAATGCACAACTGGAATATTACCGGAAAGAAACCATTCTTATACATGTTTTACTCGGCATGTTGCTGGTATGCCTCGCCATTGCAGTCATCAACTATATTCAGCTACCTGACAAATCCTACATGTACTTTGCAGCATACATGCTGGGATTGATCCTCTTTTTCACATTACGACTGGAGAGTCAGCCTTATCAGCTATCAGTATTCTTCCGATGGCCGATGATGAAATATTACTGGGATATACCGGCATTGCTATTCTGCTTTTATCTGATGTACCTGGCTTTTGGCAATACATTTCTTAATCTCCAGGAACGGTATCCGTTCATGGAAAAGCTATTTACATCCGTAGCAGCGATTATCGGGGGTATTATTATCATCTGCTTTTATTGCATTGCCCTGGAACAATACCAGGTACCGGTAATGATCTATAGCTATGTCTATATTTCCACCCTCCTACCGTTCCTGGTTGTATTCATAGCACTGGCCAGGCGGTCCCGTCACCATCCGTTGGTAAGGTTCTTCCTGTTTGGTTCATTATGCTTTTATATGGCCAGCTTTGGCTCCTTCCTTATGCTGATCAGGCCCCTGGGACTGATCAATGCGTTGGGAGAAATCTCTGCTCCGTCCTTGCTTATTGTAGCCGGCGTACTGTTACAATCTATGTTTTTCCTGGCAGGCCTGAGTTACCGGAATAAGCTGGTGCATCATGAGCGAACACGTACACAAGAGTTGCTTATCAAGCAATTAAATAAGAATAAAGAGCTGCAACGCAAGCTCAATGAACAGCTGGAAGAGCTGGTTAAAGAGCAAACGACAGAGATATTACGAAAGAAACAGGAGCTGGAGGAACAGCGGAAGGCACACCTGGAAACGGAATTTGATAAGAAACTGACAGAAATAGAGCTAAAAGCGATCCGGGCTCAGATCAATCCGCATTTCATTTTCAACTGTCTGAACTCCATTCAGTTGTTTGTGATGCAAAGGGATTTTGAGTATGCACAGAAATACTTGTCAGATTTCTCCTTTCTGATACGGAAAACACTGGATTTCTCCCGGCGGAATTTTATTTCACTTTCAGATGAAATTGCCTATCTGAATACTTATCTTGGGTTAGAGAAGATGCGATTTGAGCATAAGATGGAGTATGAAATTTATGTTGATCCCGTTATCGCCACATCAGAACTGGAAGTACCTGCCATGTTACTGCAACCCTATGTGGAAAATGCAGTCAAGTATGGTATGACAAACAGTAACTACCCCATTGGTAAATTGCTGATACAGTTTAACCAGATAGCCCCTGACATGCTGGAATGCCTGATAGAAGACAATGGTATTGGCATTATACGGTCCCGGACCTTACGTACACTACCCAAACATCATCAGTCTTCTGGTATGGAGATCAGCTTTAACCGGGCGGAGCTGCTGAATAAGATGTACAATACAGGGATCCATATTGACATCATAGACAAATCAGAAAACAATAATTCAGAAAGCGGCACTATTGTAAGGATTCTGATCCCCCAACTTTAGTCCATTACAAGATGTAACATCATGATAAAGGCGGTTATAATTGACGATGAGCGCAACAGCCGGGACATCATATCACTGATGCTGGAAAAATACTGTCCGGATGTACAGGTGGCGGCAACGGCCTCAGACTGTGCAGATGGTATTGCTACTATACAGGAGCATCAGCCGCAACTGGTATTTCTTGACCTTGAAATGCCTGACGGCACCGGCTTTGATGTATTATTGGGCACCAGGGAAGTAGCTCCTTTTGAGGCAGTATTCGTAACTGCATTTGAGAAGAAGTTCCTGCATACTATTCGTTTCAGTGAAGTAGAAATTATTCTCAAGCCTATTGACAGGGAAAGTCTAATGAATGCAGTGGCTAAAATTACGGATCGCATACGTGCTAATGCAAGCACAACGCGTTACCGGGTGCTGCTTGAAAACTTTAATAACGGCCGCAATATCAACATGGACATGGTAATTCCTGTTACACAACATGAAGATAAGATCATCGGGCTGCATACAGTTAGCTATCTGGAGGCATCTGCTGAGAAATGTATCATTCATTTATCTGATCAGCAGCAGATTATAGCGGAAAGGTCATTCAGGTATTACACAGATCTGTTCAGCACTTTAAGATTCTATCAGATTAATAATCATCAGATGGTACAATTGTCCCAGATTAATGGCATTGAAGGCGATGGAGGAAGAGTGGTGCTTAAGAATGGGGAACGGCTGGAGGTTGCGGATAGAAGGAGAAAGGAGCTGATCAGCCACTGGAAGCAGTATAAGTGAGTATTAGTGAGTAAGAGTAGTAGGGTTACTGATTAACGATATTAAATAAAAAGGGCTGACGATTGTCAGCCCTTTTTGTCTTTTTATCCATTCATGGAGATCAGGAACTCTTCATTGTTCTTGGTACCTCTCATGTGTTGAAGCATAAAGTGCATTGATTCCTCTGTATTCATGTCTGCGAGGTGATTACGCAGGATATGTATACGTTTCAGGATATCTTTTTCCAGCAGCAGGTCATCACGGCGGGTAGAAGATGCTGATACGTCGATAGCAGGGAAGATACGTCTGTTAGCCAGTTTACGGTCAAGTTGTAATTCCATGTTACCGGTACCTTTAAATTCTTCAAAGATTACCTCATCCATTTTAGAACCTGTATCTATCAGTGCAGTAGCGAGTATAGTCAGGGAGCCACCGTTTTCAATTTTACGGGCAGCGCCGAAGAATTGTTTTGGTTTCTGCATTGCGTTAGCTTCCACACCACCACTCAGTACTTTACCGGAAGCCGGAGCAACGGTATTATGTGCACGGGCGAGACGGGTGATGGAATCGAGGAGGATAACAACGTCATGGCCGCATTCTACCAGGCGTTTTGCTTTCTGCAAAGCGATAGCGGATACTTTTACGTGTTTTTCTGCCGGTTCGTCGAAAGTAGAAGCGATAACTTCTGCTTTAACACTACGTTCCATATCAGTTACCTCTTCCGGACGCTCATCGATCAGTACTACCATGAGGTATACTTCAGGATGGTTTGTAGCGATTGCGTTAGCTACTTCTTTCAGCAACATGGTTTTACCCACTTTAGGTTGCGCCACGATCAAACCACGCTGACCTTTACCTATTGGAGTAAAGAGGTCCATGATACGTGTTGAGTAGTTATTTGAAGTAGTAGTAAGGCGTAATTTCTCAAAAGGGAACAATGGAGTCAGATAGTCGAAAGGTACGCGGTCACGTACTTCTTCAGGAGACTTACCATTGATAGTTTCTACTTTCAGCAGTGCGAAGTATTTCTCACCTTCTTTAGGGGGACGTACGGAACCCTTGACGGTGTCGCCGGTTTTCAGTCCGAATAATTTGATCTGTGAAGGAGATACGTAGATATCATCTGGTGAACTGAGGTAGTTATAGTCGGAAGAGCGCAGGAAACCGTAGCCATCGGGCATCATTTCGAGTACGCCTTCACTGATAATTATACCATCAAATTCTATATTAAAAGCAGGTTCTTTCTTATTTGAAGCGGGACGCTGTTTCTGCGCCAGTACCGGCTCTTCCGGCATTACAAAATCATCCTCTTCATCCTCTTCTTCTTCCTCATCTGCTTCAGCAGCGAGTGGAGCGGGAGTGACAACTTCTTCCTCTTCTTCCTCAATATCCTCAGTGAATTGCGGAATGATCACATCATCATCATCATCGAATGTAAGAGAGGGGATGTCAAGATCTATATCGAAGTTCTTTTTAGGTTTGGTTTCCTGTTTCTTTGGTTCGTCCAATTCGGTGTCTTTGGTTTTGGCGCCGTTAGCAGCTGGTTTTCTGCCACGTTTAGGTTTTTCATCTGCAGATGTAGTCTCTGCTACAGGTATTTCTTCAGCTTCTTCTTCCTTCTTTGTCTTACGTTTACGTGTTTTTTTCTCTTCACCATTTGCCGGGTTACCTTCAGAGGCCATTACTGCCTGCTTATCGAGTATTTTATAGATAAGATCCTGTTTGCTCAGTTTTTTGGCGTTTGGCACATCCAGTTTCTCTGCAATGTCAAGCAGCTCAGGAACGAGCATGTCGTTCAATTGTAAGATGTCGTACATCATCGTGTGTTGTCAAATTTAAAAGTGTTGTGAGGTGGGTACCACTACATACCAACATACACCAATTACAAATAATTGTTTTTTGAGTCCAATAAATTTAATCTGGTTATTAAATCTGATAGGGAATGTTGAGTTTAGGACTGCCGACGAAGATGGAAATTTAGAACTTTATCAGGCAGGTTTGTAACGCAAGATTAAAACAAGTTTCGCTATTATCCAAAAAAAAAGCACTGCTCCAACCTGTTACAACAGCAGCCAGATAAGCTTCCGTGCGTTCTACCCCCCTGGAAAACCCTGTCCCACAGCCTGTCTATGGTATTGGTTCGGGAATCTCCATCAACATTCCTGCCAAACCGCCTGGCATTGGGCTGTAATTAATTTAACATTTTATTTGGTTCGGGTCGTGGGATGAGGCCTAATATCCTATGCAGAATGCTTACTATCACTTAAATTTGCAATCCTAAAATATATATCTATATGAGCCAAAGAGTAAAAGTCAAGCAGATACTGCAGGACGAAAAAACAGACTACAACGTAGTGGTTAAGGGTTGGATACGGTCTTTCCGTAACAATCAGTTTATAGCTTTGAACGATGGCTCTACCAATAATAATCTCCAGGTAGTACTGGACGCAGAATCTGTAACCCCGGAACTGATAAAACGCCTTACAACCGGGGCTGCTATCAGCGTATCGGGGCAGGTAATTCCTTCCCTGGGTAAAGGCCAGCGCGTAGAATTGAAAGCAGTTGAACTTGAAATACTGGGAGATTGTGATCCGGAGAAATATCCGCTTCAGCTCAAAAACCGTCCAAGTCTGGAATACCTGCGTGAGATAGCTCACCTGCGTTTCCGTACCAACACGTTTGGCGCTATTTTCCGTCTGCGCCATGCACTGGCTTTTGCAGTACACAAGTTCTTCAACGAAAAGGGGTTTGTATATCTGCACACGCCTATTATCACAGCATCTGACGCAGAAGGCGCTGGTGAAATGTTCCATGTGACCTCTTTCGACATCAAGAATCCTCCACTGACTGAAAGTGGTGAAATTGATTATAAAGAAGATTTCTTTGGCCGCGCTACCAATCTGACCGTATCCGGCCAGCTGGAAGGTGAACTTGGTGCAATGGCCTTTGGTGATATCTACACCTTTGGTCCAACCTTCCGTGCAGAAAACTCTAATACCGCCCGTCACCTGGCTGAATTTTGGATGATCGAACCAGAAATGGCATTCTATGACCTCGATGACAATATGAACCTGGCAGAAGCCTTTATCAAATACGTTATTGGCTACGCACTGGAAAATAACAGGGAAGACCTTGAATTTCTGGCACAACGCCTGCAGGAAGAGGAAAAACAGAAACCTCAGCAGGAACGTAGCGAAATGGGTCTGATAGAGAAGCTGGAGTTTGTACTCAATAACGAGTTTGTACGTATTACATATACCGAAGCTATCGACATTCTGAAGAACAGCAAGCCTAACAAAAACAAGAAATTCTCCTACCTGATAGAAGAGTGGGGTGCTGACCTGCAGAGTGAACACGAACGCTATCTGGTAGAAAAACACTTCAAGAAACCAGTTATCCTGACTGACTATCCTAAAGCTATCAAAGCGTTCTACATGAAGCAGAACGAAGACGGCAAAACTGTTAGAGCAATGGATATTCTATTCCCTGGTATCGGTGAGATAGTAGGCGGCTCACAACGTGAGGAAAACTACAATAAGCTGGTTGCCCGTATGGAGGAAATGCACCTGCCAGTAGAAGAAATGAGCTGGTACCTGGATACACGCCGCTTTGGATCTGCACCACATGCTGGCTTCGGTCTGGGCTTTGAAAGACTGGTATTGTTTGTTTCTGGTATGGGTAATATCAGAGACGTAATTCCTTTCCCAAGAACACCGAAAAACGCGGAGTTCTAAGAAGGAAGTGGGCTTAATGCCCTTCATCTGCACTAAAGAACTACACAGCATACTGTGTGTATATAAGACTTAAATTATAAGGTCTGACTCCTTCGAGTCAGACCTTTCTCTTTTTCAATAATCTGAGTTACTGTATGGAATTTTAACCGCCCTGCATCTTTATCTATGAAAGCGCTTTCAGTCATTCTATTTCCTTACCGAAAAATCATTTGCTATGGCTGAAATGAATACCAATAGCTCTGAGCGCGGTTGTAAAAGAGGCACCCGTTCAAAGAAATTAAGCACCCGTGTTGATATGACACCTATGGTTGATCTGGGCTTCCTGCTCATCACCTTTTTCATGCTGACTACCACAATGTTTAAGCATAGAACAACAGACCTGTTAATGCCTGCTGAAGATAAAGAACATCCAACCCTACTGGCTGACAGCAAGTCATTAACTATTCTGTTAGGCGCTGATAACAAGGTAAGCTACTACGAAGGCATGGGCAATGATCCTGAACATCCACCTGTAGTAAGACAATCATCATTTGCTAATAATCATGGCATACGCGACGTTATAATTAATAAACGTGCGCAGGTAATAGAGCGCCATCAAGCAGATGATCTGATGGTATTGATAAAAGCAGATAAGAATGCTAATTACAAAAATGTAGTGGATATCATGGATGAAATGCTCATCAACCATGTGCAACGATATGCCGTAGTAGACATTACACCGGAAGACCAATCATTCTTAAATCGATAATACACCCATCTTTTCCAATGATATTGCGGTTGTGTTAGTTAGCAATCCGGACCGCAGAGAAAGTCTGACTGTATGATGTCAGACTTTTCTTTTTTACCAGACCCTAATCCCTAATTCCCAATTACTATTTATCTTTAGTAAAAATCAATACTATGGAAATAACTCATTCCATTCCGGTTGTGGACCTCGCCGCCTTTACCTCGGGCGACGCCGCAAGTAAAGCAGCCTTCGTTGAAAAGCTTGGAAAAGCTTACGAAGAAGTTGGCTTTGTAGCGGTAAAAAATCATGGTATATCTGATGATTTGATTGCTAAATTGTACAAGTATGTACAACTGTTCTTCACACTTCCACCTGAAATCAAACGGTCTTACGAGATACCTGAACTGGCGGGACAGCGTGGTTATACCTCTTTTGGTAAAGAGCATGCAAAAGGATACGATGCACCCGATCTGAAAGAATTTTTTCAGTTTGGACAAACAGTAGAAGACAAAGATCCTATTGGTGATGAATATCCGCCGAATGTTGTAGTGAAAGAGATACCGGCATTTACACCGACATTTTTTGATGCATACCGGGCTTTTGAAAAATCCGGCAAAGCATTGTTACAGGCTATTGCAATATACCTGGGACTGGATGAACAATACTTTGATCAATTTATTCATAACGGCAATTCTATCCTGAGAGCGATACATTATCCGCCTATTACGGAAGAGCCATCTTCAGCTATCCGTGCAGAACAGCATGAAGATATCAACCTGATCACCCTGCTGGTAGGTGCATCCGCAGATGGATTACAGATACTGGACAAGCAAGGTAACTGGGTACCTGTAACATCATTGCCTGAACAGATCGTTGTGAATGTTGGCGATATGCTGCAAAGATTGACAAATAACCGTCTGAAATCCACAACACACCGGGTGGTTAATCCTCCGCGGGATATGTGGCATACCAGCCGGTACTCTATACCGTTCTTCCTGCATCCTAAATCAGAGATGCCGCTGAACGCACTTGATAGCTGTATAACATCCAGTAATCCGCTGGCATATGAACCTATTACAGCTGGTGAATATCTGGATGAAAGGCTGAGAGAGATAGGACTGAAGAAATAATTATCAAAAAGAAAAACGCTCCATTACCGGAGCGTTTTTTCTTTCTTATATGGGTTCAAACTACTACTAATTAACAGCACCTACACTATTGACCTGCTTTTTAGCCAGGGTCTTTTCCTCTTCCAGTACAGCGACATTACCAGTAAATAACTGACTAAAGTAAGCTCTCATTTCACTGGTCATACGATATTCATTTTGTGGAAAGTTGAGAAAGTAACTATGCTGACTGCCTACCTGATCTCTGAAGTTGATATAGTTAGCATTTTCTGCCAGCATACCCTTCTGCTTCTCTCCCAGCTGCGGGGTCATTGTAAGCAGATGTGCGCCTTTCAATTGCCAGTCGGCCCTGTTGTAATGAATGTATATCTTATTGGCAAAACCGATATTTTCCACCCATTCTTTATGTCCTTTAGATGGTACACAGGCAGCATTGATCACAACATTCTCTATAAAAGGCTCCTCATTTAATTGCTTATAATCTTCACCTTTCATCATTTCCATCAGAATAATATTGCCCATACTATGATAAAATGTAGAAACCTTTACTTGTTGCATCCAGTCTTCCTGTTCCCTACGCGCCTGCTGTATGATACGCAGTAATTTGAAGTAATGCGGGGCAGATAACTTTGCATTGTTTCGGGCAAACTTGAAATTACGGGCCGGCCTATAAGTAGTATTAATACTGGCGTAGTCGAACATAACCACATTCACATTATACTGAGATCTCATTAATAGGCCCCTTTCGACATTAGTAGTAAAGATTTTACCCATTCCCTCCGCATATACAACGATATCTCTTTTTTCAGGCAACATATGCATAGCGTCTGCCAATGTAGGCGTCTGATATACATTCCACTTCCCTGCTCTTTTCTGGAGGAAAAAGTATTTTAACCCGGCAGTATCTACATATTCATCTACGAAACGCAGGCTATCCTTATAAAAATGCCGGTTGCTTACGAAAACCAGGCAAGTATCTGACAAATCAGGTTTTACACAATCTGACTGAAAGCAGAAATTGGCCCAATAAGCATCGCTATTGTAAAACGATAACTGGGCCTGGGCGCTCAGTGAGAATGTTATGCATAGGAGTACGAGGAATCGCTTCATAATACTGTTTCTATAATTAAGATATTCATTACCAGTCAATAACAGGGTATCAGATAGAAGGTGGGAGGTATTTAATATCCTGCAAAGTATACAGGAACTATATCAAGTATTATGCCTGCCGCTAATGGCACTAACCGAAGAAAATCAACAGTTTGTCGCATTATTGTTTGTTATTGTCTGGAAATTATTGAAATTCGGGCAGCCGAAACCATAACTAACCGTGTTTCTTCGTCATATTCCTTTTCTTAGGGCTGTTTTTATGCACAGCATCACAGCATATGGTGGACCTCAGGGCCATCTGGCGATGATGTTGAAGACATTTGTGCACCAACGAAGGGATGTGACAGAAAAGGAATTGATGGAATACAATGCATTCTGCCAGTTGCTACCCGGCGCTTCTTCCTCTCAGACACTTACCCTTATTGGTTATAAACGTGGCGGTATTACACTGGCAATAGCCACACTGTTTATATGGATAGCCCCAGCATGTATATTGATGGGGTCATTAAGTTTTCTGTTGCAGTATTTTGACCAGAAAGTCCTTCATACAGATATATTTAAATACGTACAACCGATGGCGGTTGGTTTCTTGATCTATGGAAGTATGCGGGCATTCCGTATCAGTATTCGTAATCTGGCAACAGCTGTTATCATGGTCGTGTCTTTACTGACAGCCTATTTCTTTAAATCTCCGTGGACATTCCCTTGTCTGATCATACTGGGAGGCATTGTATCTAATTTCAGTGATAAGCGCATTCCTGACTTCCAGGATAAGCCCAAAAAGATTCGTTGGACAAATATCTGGCTATTTGCTACCCTGTTTATACTGGCTGGATTTCTGTCAGAGCTTGCGCGTACACATGACTGGATCACCCGCCGCCCGTTTAACCTGTTCGAGAACTTCTATCGTTTTGGTAGCCTGGTATTTGGAGGAGGAGATATATTGATAGCTATGATGCTCGAACAGTATGTATCGCGTGAAAAAACGCAGTTTATGAACGCGGAGGAGCTATTGACAGGAGCAGGCATTATGCGGGCATTACCAGGACCTACATTCTCAATAACAGCTTATGTGGGAGGAATGGTGATGCACAGTCTGGGACCGGGCTACCAGTTATTAGGATGTGTATTGGCACCGGTTGCTATTTTCCTGCCCAGCTTATTGCTTGTATTATTCTTTTTCCCGATCTGGCATAACCTGAAGAAATACGTAGTTATCTACCGTGCATTAGAAGGGATTAATGCTACAGTGGTTGGAATTATGTGGGCAGCCACGATTATCTTATTCCTGGCCATCCCACATACCTGGTACAATATTGCAATTACCGTGGGTACATTATCTATACTCTTCACGTCCCGTGTACCATCTCCATTTATAGTATTAGCCTGCCTGTTGCTAGGCTGGTTAATGTAGGCCTTTATTGCGGCCTGGTCGATTTCTGATTCTTCTTAAACACCATAGCCGCCAGTGCAGCGGCCAGTAATCCTAAAACGCCATTTGTGAAGAACACATTACCGGCCAGGTATATCCAGAAATTAGGATTGTCTGTTTGCGAAGAGGCGATAAAGTGCATAATGATTGTAAAAAAGGAAATGATCACTATTGCCCACATTGTAGTACGGAAACCCATCGCAAATAGAGCTAGTGAAGAGGTCTTTTCATGATGCTGGCTGTTATAATGGATAACTGAGAACAAAACACCCAGGAACATCAGCAGATTACCGAAGTAGCCTGTCCACAGGTTACCAGACATATTTGTAAAGTAGAAAATGATGGTAAATACTACGGAAACCACGGATATTATGATTCCATATACAGGAGCCAGGTTCACATAATGATGATGATTTGCTGTTTGCATAACGGTTCATTTTTAGGGTCCAAAAATTAACTGTTAGCCATTATAAGACAATTATTATTCCACATCCGACTGTGCCAGGGCTTCGATCTTGTCAATAGCTTTGCGCAGATCATTCTTTGTCTTACTGATTCCTTCCCATAGATCACCTAGCTTTTGTACTCTCTCGGCCATATTGCCAATAGTAAAATCACTGATAGCGAGATCGTCTGTCAATTCCTCCCAGCGTAGTGGCGCAGATACTGTAGCCCCTGGTTTTGGACGTACGGAGTAAGGCGAAGCAATGGTTTGTCCTTTGCTGTTCTGCATGTAATCAATATATACTTTCTTATTACGCTTTGATTTAGTACGGATTACACTAGTAATATCCGGTAGTTCTTGTTGTACCTGTTTCGCTACATACTCTGCAAATAAGCGGCAAGTTTCATAGTTGTACTTACCACCCGTAGGAACATATATATGTAATCCGGAAGCACCTGAGGTTTTACAGAAGGCTTTAACATCAAGTTGATCCAGCAGCTCTTTGATAGCAAGTGCAGTCTGAACAACATATTTGAAAGCAATATTCTCTGGGTCAAGATCCAATACAAGAAAATCCGGGTTATCTAGTTTCTGAATACGCGATAACCATGGATTCATCTCAATACAGCCCAGATTTGCCATGTAAGCTAATGTAGCGGCATTATTACACACCAGGTAGTCCACATCCCTCGATGCTGAAGCAGCGTGAAGAGAGATTGTTTTTACCCAATCAGGAGCTGCCTCAATATCTACATCCTTTTGATAAAAACCAGGGTCTTTAATACCGTTAGGAAAGCGATGCAGGCTCAAAGGTCTGTCTTTCAGATAGGGCAAAACGTAATCTGCCATATCCATGTAGTAATCCAAAAGATCACCTTTAGTAATTTTCTCGTCTGGCCAGTATAATTTGTGCTGATTAGTTAGCTGTACTTTTTTGCCATTCAATGTTACCAGAGGATCTTTATCGCGCTTAGGCTTTGCAACGGAAGCAGATTTGGATACTGCTTTTGTAGCAGCTTTGGCAGACTTTGCTACTTCCTGATATACTTCTGTGGCAGGTTTATCTTTTCTTAAACCGAGAAATACTGGTTGCCTGAGACGTTTGTCAGTTGTCCAGGATGCAAACTTTACCTGACACACCAACTGAGGCTTAACCCAGGTGACAGGCGTGTTTGTTTTCACTTTGTTCTTAAACGGGGAAGCCTTCTGTTTAAGTGGCTGCATCTTTTGATACAGTTCATCTATAAGAGTTCCATCAAGTCCGCCCCCACAGTTACCTACATATGTCAATTCCTTATTTTCATCGTAAAGGCCAAGCACCAGCGAGCCTATTTTCTTTCTGCTACCCTTTGGTTCGGTATAGCCACATATTACAGCTTCCTGCTCGTCAACAATCTTAATTTTCAGCCACGACATAGATCTACGCCCTTCTGCGTAAAGACTATCTGCTTCTTTTGCTATAATGCCTTCCCATCCCTTCTGTTTTGCCTTAGTATAAATTTTGTCACTATTATTCTGCACATGGTCTGAATAAAGGATGGCCTTGTTATTCAATTGCAAGATGACATCTTTCAGTAGTTCCTTACGCTGAATGAGCGGTAGCGCTTTAAGATCCTGACCATCCAGTTCCAGCATGTCAAAAACTACATAAACAAGATTACCAGCAGCTGAATTTTTATAGTTCTGCAGGGATTGAAAGTCTGAAGATCCGTCCTTTTTGAGAATAACAATTTCGCCATCCAGAACAACATTATGTTCAAATTCTTTCAGCGCAGTCACAATGTCCGGATAATCATCATTAAAAGGCAGGTGATTACGTGAATATAGTTCCACTTTCCCCTTTTGCACATCAGCAATCGCCCTGTATCCATCCCATTTAGTTTCAAATATCCATCCATCACGGCTAAAAGGCGCGTCAACCAGTGTAGCCATCATTGGAGTGAATAATTCACGTTGTGCCTTTGAGCTTCTGGAATTTTTCTTTACTGGTGCGGACTTATCCTTTGCTGTTTTTGTCTCACGTTTTACCTCACGGCTTTTCTTTTTGCCAGCCCCTTTCATTTTCTCCTTTTCTCTGACTCCCTTATCCTTTATACGCTGAGGGGTGTAATTTTCACTATCATAAGCTTCCTTTACAGCATAGTCGTCTTTATGTTTGAGCAGCAGCCATGCATTCTCATCAGAGTTTTTCATTTTAACCAGGGCAAACTCACCTTTAACTTTTCGACCCTTCAAACGTATTTTGAGGTTACCCTCACGTATCTCCTTATCTGCTTCTTTATCAAAGCTCCTCCCATCCTGATGAAGTAGTTCGTATTTACCCTTGTCCCATACATAGACGAAGCCGGCTCCATAATTCCCTTCTGGAATTACGCCTTCAAAGTCTTTATAATCATAAGGGTGGTCTTCTACCTGCATGGCGAGTCGCTTATCTGCAGGATTCATGGATGGACCTTTGGGTACGGCCCAGCTTTTCAGGACACCATCTACTTCCAGGCGGAAATCATAGTGCAGGCGCGACGCGTGATGTCGCTGTATAACGAAGATATGTTCTTTACCTGCAGTTTTGCGTTTATCACCTTTAGGCTCAGCCGTCTGTTTAAAATTACGTTTCTGGTCGTATGATTTCAGGCTGCTCATGATGCACGCTTTTTATTACTGCCACTGTTAAGACTCGCTTTCAGCTGACTGAACAGGTCACTGCTTTTAGTATGTACTACTTTCATTTTCTTGACAGTACGACGCTTGCCGGTAGCTTTAGCCTTGATTATTTTCATGAGGTCTTCATGATAAGTATCTTTAAACTGACTGATGTCAAATTCAGTAGTATAGCTCTCTACTAGCTGCACAGCCATATCAAGCTCTTTTTTGGTCAGCTTAGCCGCAGATGGCAAGGACAACTCTTCCGGTGAACGGATCTCCTGTTCAAATCTTAATTGTTGCAACATGAGGTAATCTTCCCGTGGACGTATAATGGCCAGATGTTCACTCGTTCTGAGTACAAAACGCCCCAGACCAGCCTTACCTGTTTTCTGTAATGTTTTTAGCAGTAATTCATATGCTTTTACACCAGCTTTATCGGGTTCAATGTAGTAGGGAGTCTCGAAATAGATGTCGTCAATTTCAGCCAGCCCTACGAATGACTCAATAGTAATCATTTTACTCTTTTCGGGACTTGCTTCCTGAAAGTCTTCATCTTCCAGAATGATGTATTCATCATTGTATAAATATCCCTTTACAATCTGGTCCCATGGCACTTCTTTACCTGTATCTTCATTCACCCTTTTGTATTTAATATGGGCGTGATCTTTACGGTCCAGCATATCCAGGTTCAGCCTGCTATCCTGTACAGCGCTATACAATTTGATGGGTATATTTACTAACCCAAAACCGATTGTTCCTGACCAAACAGCTCTCATAAAAAAATAATTTAGTAGTGATATATAGTGAAAACCAAACGGTATGCCATGGCACGTGTTTTGGATTTTAACCAGTAACAAAAACCTTTGTTTATGGAAAAGCCAGGCGAAATGACCACCCTTAGCCGGGTGATGCAAAAATTGCACGATAAAGGCCTTGACCACGAGTTGAAGATGAGTGATCATGGCAGAATGCAGAATAAGGAAAAGCAAAAGATCTACAATCCTGATGAATTGAAGATCATTAAAACCTACCGGTTTGAAGGAGAATCTGATCCGGGAGATATGTCCGTATTATACCTTATTGAAGATAAGGAAGGAGAAATTGGTTATGTGTTGGATGCCTACGGAACATATAGTACTCACGAAGAATCCGGATTTGATGAATTTATCCAGAAAATCCCGGTAGAAGACAGGGACGACCAGTTGATTTTCGCGTAGTTAGCTTACGTAGCAGATCACTGAAGAACCACGAATGATTGTACTTAGACCAAACGTATAGAAGACTGTAGCGAATCAACAGCTAAGACAATTTATTATCTCAAAATAGGAAAGGGTGTATTGATCATCAATACACCCTTTCCTATTATAGTACGCCAGCCAAAGGCTTACTTCTTTATTTTTTCAATGACATGCTTTTTCTGCTCTTTCATGAATTTCAGCAGTACCTTTTCGTCATTGCGTAACCCATCTTCTGAGGCGCTCATCCTACCGGCCCTGAGTTGTTCCAGGTAAGGCTCCAATTCACATTGCTCATATGCCTCAAGTATCTTAGGATGGATGTAATATTTCTTGCAGACTGCCCTGGTATTCCCAAGCTTTCCCGCTACACTATCAATGATATTAACCAGGTTTTGCTTGCATTCATGGGCAGAAGCAAATGGCGTAAGATCAGCCAGCAGGTTCAGCGCATTTACAGTACCAGACCAGGTGCGGAAGTCTTTACAGGTAAAGTCATCGCCCGTCCACAGCTTCAGATATTCATTGATATCTCCTGAATCCAGACTTTTATGATCATCTCCCTCGTAATATTGAAATAGTTCCTGTCCTGGAATCTCTCTTACTTTATATAACAGCTTGGCTAATTGAGCATGTTTGAGCGTTATTTTATGCATAACGCCCTTTTTACCTTTAAACTTGAAAAACGCAGTATTGCCGTCAATTTTCACATGCTGTGAATGCAGGGTAGTCAATCCATAAGAGCCATATAGCTTCTCGTAAGATATATTTCCTACCCTAATCAAGGTCTCTTGCATCACGCTGAGCGCTATTGCTGTAACCTTCTCTTTATCAAGAGTTCTTTTACGTAAAGCAGCTGTGATATGCTCACGTAGCTGCGGTAGTTTCTCCCCAAAATGTAGCAGGCGGTCGTACTTAGTTTCATTACGTACTTTAGCCCAGGTGGAGTGGTAACGGTACTGCCTTCTGCCAGCGGCATCAATACCAGTTGCCTGCAAATGGGCGTTTGCATACGGAGAGATCCATACGTCTTCCCAGGCAGGAGGCAGTACCAGTCCACGGATTCTCTTTAGCACCTCTTCATCCTTTATCACATCTCCATGCTGATCACGGTACTGAAAGCCGCCTTTAGTTTTCTCTCTACTGAACCCTTTGGTTCCTGACTTCACATAACGTAATTTGACAGCTTTGGCAGTAGCCATTGCTTCAGCAAGTAAATCCATAGTTTTAAGTTTTTAAAAACTAACCATTTACCACTTCACCGCCATTCGGATGCAACACCTGCCCGGTCATATAGCTACCATCATCACTAGCGAGAAACACATAACAGCTAGCTACCTCCACCGGCTCACCAGCACGTTTCAATGGTACATCTGATCCGAAAGTTTTAACCTGTTCAGCGTCAAATGTTGCAGGAATCAGGGGTGTCCATATCGGGCCTGGAGCAACCGCATTTACACGTATTTTCTTTTCTGCAAGAGACGCAGACAAAGAGCGGGTGAAGCTGACAATAGCACCTTTTGTACTTGAATAGTCTAATAGATGACTACTGCCCCTATAAGCGGTAACAGAGGTTGTATTAATAATAGAAGCCCCTTCTTTCAGGTGAGGCAAGGCAGCCTTCGACAGGTAGAACTGAGCAAAAATATTTGTTGCGAAAGTCTTTTGCAGCTGTTCTGCTGTGATATCTTCCAGACTTTTTTGTGGATACTGTACAGCCGCGTTGTTAACAACAATGTCCAAACGGCCAAAAGTGTCAATTGCTTTGTTTACCAGTTCAGCGCTGTGTTTCTCATCAGTGAGGTCTCCAGGAACCAATACTGCTTTACGGCCATATTCTTCTACATGCTTCTGCGTCAGCGCTGCATCTTCATGTTCATCAAAATAACCGATAACCACATCCGCGCCTTCCCGGGCGAATGCAATAGCCACTGCACGTCCGATACCACTATCACCACCAGTAATGATAGCTACTCTGTCCATTAATTTACCAACCGGTCCTTCTTTTCTTTCAAACACTGGTTTTGGATCCATTTCCGTTTCCAGTCCCGGTTGGCGCTGCTGTTCCTGTTCCGGCCTTAACGGCTTCTTTTCTTCTGATTGCTGCATAAGTTTTGATTTAAGAAAGGCCTCATGCATGCTTTCATGCAGAGGCCTTAGGGTTCTCATTATGAGTTCATATACTACTCAGCTGCTGCTTCTTCATTTACAGATGACTCAGCCAACTGTGTGAGTAATACGTCTGTTTCTTTTTCTTCATTCAGAGTCTGTTCTAACAATTGAACAGCTTCTTCATGTCCCATTCTGGCTGCCAGCGTACGCAGGCTACCATATGAGGCAATTTCATAGTGCTCAATTTTCTGACAGCAGATGATCAGACCTGCATCGCGTACTGCGCTATCTTCTTCAGTATCTTCAATTACTTCCTGTCCCTCAGCGATGAGTCCTTCCATTGCAGGGCATTTTTTGGCCTTTGCGGTCTGTCCGATGGACTCAAATACCTGCTCGATCCTGCTTACCTGTCCACGGGTTTGTTCCTGGTGGGTAGCAATTGCATCTGCCAATTCCTCTGAAGTTGCAGCCTTCTGCATTTTACCTAAAGCCTTAACAAGGTTCTTTTCGGCCCAGTAGATATCTTTCAGCTGGTCAACAAACAGTTCATGAAACTTGGAGTTTGGCATATCTTCACTCTTACTCTTACTGCTCTTTGCGCGGGAAGATCCTGAGGATTTTGGAGCAGTACGAGATCCAGCTGCAGATTTGCTGCCGGCTGAACTTCTACCAGCAGTTCTTGACTGGCTGGTTGTTTTAGACTTAGTTTGGGTTTTTGTTGCCATTTTATTTGGAGTTTAATAGTGATTAACAAGTTTATTCTTCCGGGATTACTTTCGCATCCTCTTCATCGTAGCTATGTCCTGTCTCCATAATCGTACTATCTGGGTATAGATTAGGAGATCTTTCCTGTACATCTTCCCTATCCTGTTCTGCTACGAGTTCCATCCTTTCATTTTCAGCTTTCGGATCAGGTGGTGAACGTTTAATATCATGATCCGGGATCTCGTTAGGCACAGAAGGTGGCGGACCTTGTGGCGGAGGAGGAGGCGTTATTTCCGGGTTATTAGGCTTTGGCGGCTCTTCCTGTGGAATGGGCTGTTTTTCAGGCACCCCTCCCGGATTTGGTGTCGGGTTCGGACTTCCCGCCATTACCGTATGATAGTATTGCATATGAATTATTTTTGGGTGAACGATTCGTTTTACTGTGCGCAGTTGTATCCTGATGTTTTTCAACGTATTCTGTAAGGTAAAAAGACAAAGTTCATTCCAGTGCCCGCCCTGTACCATATTTGGCTTATTTCACCCTATTTCATTTTCCTTTATAACCCTCTACTGCAGAGGATTACAGGCATTCCTACCCTACTGTAAAGTATATATGAAGCACTTCAGCAGCCACGACTGCAAAGCCTGTAGAATATGCATTTCACAATGTGGAAATTGATGGATAGTAGTATAGGCGTTAATTAGTCCTTGAAAAGATACATAGCACAATATTTGTATACATATGGTGACAAATTACTGGATATACGTTCTTCTCTTCCTGAGACAAAGGTCGTGTTGAGGACAAACGATTTTCACGTATTTGACGTAAATTAGAAAGCTACCACAATCAACGGGAAAAATGCATATACCTGTACAAAAGAAGATCAGATTGGGATTCTTTGTCGCATTTACTGTGATCATTGTCGCATCGATATGCTCCTTTCTTGTGACCAAGACGTTGCTGGACAATGCCCGCTGGATGAATCAGACAATAGAGATTTCCAAAAGTCTGGAAGTGATCACCAAACAACTGAAAGATGCGGAATCAGCGCTAAGAGGCTATAAGCTTACCCATGATACTACATTTCTGCGCCCCACCATGCATGAGCGTAGTGTTAAAATAGAAGAAGAATATATGCTGCTGCGCCGAATTACTGCTGACAGTAAGCGGCAGCAATTGCACCTGGATACCTTAAAAAAGCTGTTGGAAAAGAAATATCAGCAGCTGATCTCTGGTGAAGTCAGGTTGTCAAACCAGCAAACAGACACCTCTGTCGTGCAGGAGGGAGAAAAATGGATGGATCGGATAGATGTGAAAGTACAGGACATGTTGCGGATTGAAAATGCCAAACTGCACCAAAAATCGCGGCTACAGGAGTTTTTCTCTGCCATTTGGATTCCTGTTATCTTCATATCTTCACTGATGGCTATATTAATAGGAATCTACTCATATGTGACACTTACCCGGGAGTTCCGGCTGCAGCTACATATAGAATCCCGGCTTAAGTCATACCAGCACGACCTGCAACAAAATATTAAGTTATTGAACAAATCTAACGAGGAACTTGAGCAATTTGCCTATGTAGCCTCGCACGACCTGCAGGAACCTTTAAGAAAGATTTCAACTTTTAGTGACCGCCTACAGACGAAATATGGAGATCAGCTACCACCCGAAGCGGCCGATCTTATTGTTAGAATGGTAGGCGCTGTCGGAAGGATGCGGGTACTAATCAATGACCTGCTGTTGTTCTCAAGAGCCGGACGGATCGCTCCTGAGAACATTGCCAAAGTTGAGATGACGCAATTACTCCAAGACGTAATTGGGGATCTGGAGGTAAGTTTACAGGAGAAAAAAGCACTAGTCAACATTTCACCAGTACCGGTTATAGAGGGTAATCCTACTTCCTTTCATCAGTTATTCCAGAATATCATTGCTAATGCCATTAAATTTGCACATCCGGAGCGGCAGCTGGTGATCAACATCAGATCGGAACAAGAGAACAGTCAGTGTCGGATCTATGTAGAAGATAATGGTATAGGTTTTGACCCGGCATATGCCGAACGCATCTTTTTATTATTCCAAAGATTGCACGGCATGAGCGAATATTCCGGTACCGGCATCGGCCTGGCTATTTGCAAAAAAATCGTTGATAGCCACCACGGACACATAACCGCTTTGGGATCACCAGGCAAAGGGGCCACGTTTATAATCGAATTACCACTAACACAAACCCTCTACAATGAATAAAATTAAAACTGCCGGAAAAATTAGCATCCTTATTGCTGATGATGATGCTGATGACAGAGAGCTGATCCAGGCAGCTTTTGATGAGAACAGTACACAGCACCACATCAACTTTGTGGAAAACGGCGAAGAACTGCTGCGTTACCTCAACCGAGAGGGGCACTATGCGGATGAAACGCTACACCCATTTCCACAAATTATATTGCTGGACCTGAACATGCCTAAAAAAGATGGAAGAGAAGCATTACGCGAATTAAAGGCAGATAACGTTTATAAGAGTATCCCTGTTATCATATTAACTACTTCCATGGAAGAAAAAGATATTGTTAAAAGTTATGAGCTGGGTGTAAACAGCTTTATCATAAAACCAGTGACCTATTCGGACCTCGTGGAATTTACCCGCGTATTAGGACAATATTGGTTCGAAATAGCAGAACTGCCAAATGTTTAGAGAATGACAGATCAACCCGTACACATATTGATGATCGACGATGATGAGGACGATTTTTACCTTGTCAGCCAGTTGTTACAGGACATCTCACCAGGGCAGTACCAGCTGGACTGGGCCCCTACTTACTCCAAAGCGGTAGAAGAAATTGACAGAAAGATACATGATATCTACCTGGCAGATTACCGGTTGGGGCCTTATACAGGTATAGACATTCTGCACCATTTTCAGCAACTGGACTACAAAGCTCCAGTTATCATGCTGACCGGTAAGGGCGACTATACAATAGATAAGGAAGCCATGCAGGCAGGAGCCTCCGATTATCTGGTAAAAGGCGAGATCAGCGCCGACCTGCTGGAAAGGTCAATTCGTTATGCCTTGGATGAGGCGCGCCATCTGCGGATTATCGAGGAAAATGAGAAGAAATACTTCGGCGTATTTGAAAAAGCACATGACCTTATCATCCTTGCCGATTGTGACAAAAATGTAATTGACGCCAATCCTTCAGCCATCAGAACATTGCAGTACAGCAAAGAAGAGATGCTGGAGTTAAATCTGAAACAGCTATTTTTTCAGGAAGATCAGTGCAAACATTTTTTCGATCACATCTGCGGAGATGAGTCGAGCCTGCGAACAGAATATAACTTCGTCACAAAACATGGCAAAAAGCTGGACGTAATGGTCAGCGCGGTCATGCTGGATGAGACAGAACAGATATTTCTTTGCGTAGTTCAGGATATTACTGAGCGGAAACGTGAGGAGCTGGAGAAGCAGCAACAGCAAAAGTTTGTAGTAACAGGACGTATAGCCCGTGTAATTGCACATGAAGTTAGGAATCCACTGACAAACATCCTGCTGGCCGTGAGTCAGTTCAAAGGCGAGCCGGTTAGTATGGAAGACAGTCAGGTATACGTCGATATAATTGAGCGTAACTGTACCCGTATCAACCAGCTGATCACAGAGTTGCTTCATTCCACAAGAATGATAGAGCTAAATATTCATGCACACGGCGTTAATGAGCTGACAGACAAAGCACTTGCCTTGGCACAGGACCGTTTGCAGCTCAACGAGATTAATGTGAAGAAAGACTATCTGAAACAGGATGTAATGATTCCTGCGGATGAAGATAAGGTGATAATTGCGTTGTTGAATATTATTATTAATGCAGTTGAGGCGATGACGCCGGGTAAGGGACTGTTGACATTACAAACAACCAAACAGCGCGACAAAGCCATTATTACCATTGGAGATAATGGCCCAGGTATTCCTGAAGAAACGAAAAGCAGATTGTTTGATCCGTTCTTTACGAACAAACCTAAGGGGACAGGTCTGGGATTAACCAGCACACAGAATATTATTATGAATCACAAGGGCACTGTACACGTCGAAAGTGAGATTGGGGAAGGAAGTGTATTTACGATTGTATTGCCTACCAACTAAATGTAGTCAGGCATAGTATCAAACTATTAAATAGTCATCTTAATGTATTCCATGTTTCAGTACTGGAATCTTTAAAGATGACTATTTTTTTATCATACTTCTTTCATTTTTTCCTCAGTATTTTCAATGGCCTCTTCTACAGAGTGAGACTCTTTCATGTCCATTCTTTTCTTTGTCTCTTCTGCCAATCTGCAATAGTAATTATGGAGGGTATCTAATTCGTTTTCCGACAAATCTTCCACTACAATGAGGCGATTGCTGGCCAGTTTATTAGCTGCGATCAATTCGTTAAGTTTCAATTGTACAGATTTGGAGTCTTTATTTTGTGATTTCTGAATCACAAATACCATTAAGAAGGTAATAATCGTTGTACCTGTATTAATTACAAGCTGCCACGTGTCTGAGTAATGAAAAATGGGCCCCGTTACTGCCCAAACAATAATTGCAAGCATTGCGACAAAGAATGCCCAGGCAGATCCTGTTGCCTGTGCTACTCTACTTGCGAACCGCTCAAAGAAATTCGCACCTTTCTTTTCATCTTTTGCTGATTGGTGAGAGTTATTGTGGGAAGCCATAATGCACGATTTTATATTTCCTTAAAAGTGCAAATAACATACCGTGTAGAATGAAAAAGGGCCTGTTAGAAAACAAGCCCATTCTGATTGAATATTAAACAAACATTATATTGATATCGCTAATAATTGATGTTAAGTAACCTTAACTTGTTGTATAAGGTCTTACGGTCAATGTTAAGCAGTTGCGCTGCTTTCGTCTTATTATACTTCACTTCTTTGAGTACGTTAATTATTTTATTGTACTCAGCCTGCAATGCAACTGTTTTAAGATCGTTTTCGTTTGTGATAGAGATCAGTTCACCTGACATGTTAACCTGATGATCTTCCTCATATGGTTGTTGCGCGAATGACTCTTTCATTTCCAGTGGTAATGTAGACAATGTGATGTCTTCATGTTCCGGAGTAAGGAGGCATGCACGGCGAATAACGTTTTTAAGTTCACGGATGTTACCAGGCCAGTTATAGCGGTTGAAGCACTCCCATACCTCATTGGTGATTTTACCACAATTTTTCTGCAACTCTCTTTCCACCTGGCGCATGAACGCATTGATAAAGAGCGGTAAATCCTCTACTCTTTCTCGTAATGGTGGAATGTAGATAGTAAATTCATTAAACCTGTGGAATAGATCCTCACGGAAACGACCTTTGGATACAGATTCGGAAAGTTTCTCGTTAGATGCTACTATGATACGTACGTCAATTGGAATTTCTTTCAGGTTACCTACCCTGCGGATTACCTTTTCTTGAATTACACGTAGCAATGCCACTTGTATATCATAAGAAAGGTTAGCAACCTCGTCAAGAAAAAGGGTACCGCCATGGGCCTGTTCAAAAGCACCAATTTTCGTATTAATAGCGCCTGTAAACGCACCTTTTTCATGGCCAAACAGTTCACTTGCTGCCAGTTCTTTAGAAAGGCTACCACAGTCCAAGGCTACAAAGGGCTGATTGTGTCTTTTGCTATGCTGATGAATGAGATGAGCCACGGACTCCTTACCGGTACCTGTCTCTCCGAAGATGATGACACTATAATCGGTTGGTGCCACCAGTTTTATCTGGCGGAACAGCTCCTTAGCTCCGTTACTCTCACCGTAAACGTATTTGTGGTTTTTGTCAAGCATTTCCCCATCTGCACCATCATCAGCAGCCTGTATTGCACCATTGGCAGCAGGAGCTGCTGTAACAGTGCGCATTGGCATGGACGATTCACGCTCACGTTCTGCATCCATGTGTGCAAATGCTTTGTGTACCAGGTTCAATATTTCATCCGGATAAAGCGGTTTTGACAGATAATCGTAAGCTCCGTTCTTCACCATATCAACAGCTACTCTAACATCTGTGTACCCAGTGATGATGATAACAATAGTACGCGGGTTGATCAGCAGTATATCCTGCAGTAACTGTGCACCATCAGTATCTTTTAACCGGTAGTCGCATAACACCAGGTCAAAAGTTTTTTCTTTCATCATCTTCAGGGCAGTCGCACCACTCATGGTAGTATCTACCTTGAAGCCATGTTTACCTAAAAACTTGCTCAGTAACGTACAAATATTGATCTCATCGTCAATTATCAGAATATTTCTCATAATATTTATATGTGGTGTTAGACAACAGCGTTTTTAAATTTACAAAAATTATCACCCACTTATTTCTGGCTTAACATATTACTCATTAATTCATCCAGGTTAGTTACGTTAAATGGCTTTGCCATAAAGTAACTGGCACCTGCATTGAGGGCCTTCTGCTTCTCCATCCCATTATCATATGCACTGATAGTTATAACAGGCAATGCTGGACATTTCTTTTTGATGGCAGGCAATGCTTCCAGGCCGGAACCATCAGGGAGATGTATATCAAGGAAAAGTAAGTCAGGTTGTTGTTGTTGGAGATACTGCATTCCTTCTGTCAGTGCATGTACGTATTTCACTTTATAGCCGTGTTTAACAAGACTTAATTGCAGTAATTTACAGATATCTGGTTCATCATCAATGATCAGAATAAACGATCCTTTTTTCCCCTCAGTAGTCAATATTTTATCGGACGGGTGGTCCACATCCGTTTTTATATGCTGTGCCATGCTTTCACTTGTTCCATTAAAAATTGATTGTCAAATACTTGTAGATATATTCATATAGAAAGCCTATCTCTTACACATTTTCCACCCTATCCTTCGCAAATACTCAAAACATTATCTGACAAATATCAATCCATTACCAAACCGATGTCTTCCATAGGGAGAAAAGCATTTTACCACACAAATATGTAGAAATATTTCCACAATATTTGTAGACACTCCACTGTTTGAACTGAGATATACAACGCAGACCGGCAATATGGCAGATGGTATGGTAATTGAACTTTTTATGGCAGAATTACCGATTTTCATTCATAGCTGTTGTTTTAGTTATTGTCCCGGGTCAAGCGCCCGGGACAATTTTATTTCATTAACATCTCATTCACAGATTTATATTTTCCAGCATCTACTTTTGATTATCCAATAAATGTTTAATCCACACCTGCGTATTCCCGCCGGTGTCAAATATTTTAACAGGTTGTTTTCTTGTTTTAAGTAAAGAGCCAGGTTGTTTAGCCTGGCTCCTATTCTTAATGATTTCTTAACCTCTTTTTTTTTGTACTCCCCCCCTTTGTGACGAATATTACTTACGACTCTAACCCAGTCTCGTTGACCTAAAATCTACGCCAACATCCCTCAAAGCAAATACAACAATATGAACGTGACTATAGAATATGGTATCGTCGGCGTGCCCGAGCACCATATTAAAGTGACACATCAGCTTCCCCCACAGTATGCGGCATATCGCTGTGATTTTTCAGAGCCTATACTCATGACCTCTCCTGCTGTAGATATTATCTATCATACGGCAGTAGCAAATGGATGCAGCTTAACTAATAATGTATTTGTAGTAAAGGAGCCGGTACAGCTGCTACCAAAAGCCAAGGACCCTTTAAGTACGTTGTGCTGCATGATACAGGGGAGTATTAATATGTCCTACGCAAACCTGACAACAATACCGCTACTTCAAGGGCAATATAATTGCTTTCACGTGACAGGTCCCCAACAGCCAACTTTATTTGTGCCCGGCGTTTATGAGGTACAATATTACCAATTCAGCCGAGACCTGCTGGCTTACCATTCCAATCATTCCAAACTCGCCAGTAACTGGGTCTATAAAATAGATATGGGTATGCCTGCACATCTAACTCCTACCCCGGGAATTATCTGGGAAGGCATGCATCATCTGAACCGTGAGTTGAAATTTTGTATAGTAAACACTCCCTTGCGACGAACATGGCTGGCAGGAAAGCTTCAGGAATTACTTATACTTGTTCTTGAACAACAGGATTCAAGTATTATCCCCTCATCACAGGATGTGACTTTTAACACTATCAAAGCATTCATAAGTAATAACCTGGATAAAGAGCTGAGCATTTCCCAACTTGCTTCTACATATTTTATCAGCGCTTCTAAGTTACGGCAGAGCTTTATTAAATACTGTGGTATGTCGTTTTCCGACTACCAACTTAAAGTAAGATTGGAAAGAGCGAGATCTTTATGTATAGACAGGGATGTCAGCATTGCACACATTGCATACATTGTCGGATACAAAAACCCATCAGCCCTCACCAAAGTATATAAGAACTATTATGGAGAAACACCGAGTGAGACCAGACGTAGTAGGAGCAGTGAATGAAAACCAGTATATTTAATGAATCCACCCAAACTAACTGCGAAAATGCGCATATAGGATAAGTAAATATGCCGCCCCGGATAATTTATGCTAGTTTTATTAACCTAACTTTAATATTGCGACGATATTTGATCTCAGCCTATAGCCAAAGCCATTGTCCAATTGAAGAACTATAACCCTGTTATCGGCACCATCAACTCTGTTATACCCAAATTAAAAAAACAGCTATGACTATCATGCATTGGCTTCACCGAGAGTGAGCCTTCTAGCAAGTTAGCACCGTTAATTTAACCGTTGATTTATCTGTAACCATACTGCGGTTAACCCTTAGACATATCGCTTCTGAAAGAAGATCGATACGAAGCAGTATTGCCTGTATTGGCGATAATGTACGCCTTTTATCCTATACAAGATTCACATGCAACTTTCATCATAATTCCAATATTAATATGACGATCGATATCTTATATAAGCTGAAACACATTGATAATCTGATACGGATTAAAGGCACAGGTACACCTGATCAACTGGCGCATAGATTAGGCATATCAAGAAGAAGTCTTTTTGATTACCTCAATCTAATGAAAGAATATGGTGCGCCTATAAAATATTGCTCACAGCGGCAAAGCTACTACTACGAAACAGAGGGGCGCTTCATGGCCCTCTGCAAGTTTAAAGAAGAAGGTACAGAAATCAGTATTTAATTAAAATCAGATTTATGCAAGAAGAAAACAGCTCTTCGCTTTCTGACAATGGAGTAGAGAAAAAAGAGACAGGGAAAATTGCTAAGAAAAACGGCCAGCGCGTTGGATATTATTACATTATTACCAAAAGCTTGAAAGAAAGCAGGAAAAATGATGTAATGAGGTGTTTCTATATAAAAGGTCTGTTTAATATCGGTGCATGCGTCATTAAAGAGGGATGCCATGGTGAGAGCAAAGACAGCTATGGAAGAGATATAAAAGACAGGTTACTCTGGCAAAAGGAACTTCACCAGCAGCTTCAGGATAAAGTGCGCATTCCACGTTATATTGATAGCTTTGAAGAAAATGGCAACTATTACCTGGTTATTGAAAGAATCAAAGGCAGCTCCTTGTCGCAACTTTTGAAAAGAGACAAGGGGCAACTAAGAGAAGCTATACTCAATCGCAGCAAAACGGGAAAGAAATTCCTGGATTACCTGTTGAGAATTATAGATCTATTGGAAAAACTGCATAATGAACAGGTTGTTCATCGGGACGCTACCGCCAATAACTTCATGATTATGCCAGGTGGCAAACTGGCGTTGATAGATATGGAATTAAGCTATTCGATCAGCCGGCAACAACCTCAGCATCCTTATCAATTGGGTACACATGGATATATGTCACCTCAGCAATTACAAACGCTTCAACCAACCAAGCAGGAAGATATTTTTGCTCTTGGTGCCATAATAGCCCAGATATGGACATGTATATCCCCCAGTAAAATGAACGATACCTCTTTTGAAGATTTACAAAAGCGGCTCCATTTCTTTATACCTGACCGTAGCCTAGCGGATGTAGCTATAAAATGTATGCATCCACAGCCTGGCGAGCGGCCGAGCCTTCAAGTTATAAGGAACACAATAAGGCAGTATAAAAATACGTCGAAAGCATCAAACCGCGAGACATCTCCATCATATCACTATGACCCAAAGCAGATACACAATATTATTCAGGATGTAATTAATACACTTAGCACTGCTCTTCTTGCAGATCCAGAACAAGGATGGTTTACTGAATCGAAAAAAGGACCAGATATCGCTGATAAGAAGCAAATTAATAAGTCATGGTATGCAAGCTTTACGAGGGGGGCCGCAGGAGTGATACTTTTGTTAAGCAGAGCAAAAAGAATGGGATTTGATATTGACAAAAACTTACCATTTATAGAAAAGGGGATTGAGTTGATCTATAACAAATACATTCTTATTGATCACCCCAGTTCGTCACTTTATACAGGCGCGGCAGGCATAGCAGCTTCACTAACGGAAGCTAACAATAACATTACATTTGACAATGACTTAAAGGCAAAAATAAATAAGCTGTTAAGTACAGACAGCAATTTACAGCTAAATATAGCAAACGGTATATCAGGGATAGGAATCGGTGCTATTATGTGTTCTTCTCTTCGTGATAATCAAGAGCTAGACAAGCAATTATCCGAATACCTCAACCAGGTGCTCTCGGAACAACAAAAAGACGGTTCATGGCTATTCAACGGACAAAAGAACAAGAAAAAGGCTATCCCAGGATTCACAAAAGGGATTGCAGGTATTACGTATTTTCTGTTGTGCGTTTATGAACATTCAGGAAACAAGGCAGCTCTCAATGGGGCTGAAAAAGGACTACAATGGCTGATGAGAAAAGCAATTAGGGAGAAAGAGGCATACACATGGCGTTCCAGCACCGGTAAAGAGCTTTCTGCATTCCTGGAACATGGCCCCGTTGGAATTGCAATGGCCTTCATCAAAGGGTACGAGGTAACAGGAATTTCAGATTATAAGCATTATGCCACTGGCGCATTATTAAGTCAGCCAGGCCAAATAGTGAACGGTAATTTAAGTCATTCAAACGGACTTGCCGGGTTGGGAGAAGTTTACCTAGAGGCACATCAAATATTAGGTGATAATATCTGGTGGCAACGTGCAGATTGGATCGCCCAGCATATACTACATCTCAAAAATATTCATCCGCTACACGGTGCATATTGGATAACTCAACACGAACGTCAGCCGTTTGCTACTTTTGGAGCTGGGCTAGGCGGCGTTCTACATTTTCTAATAAGATATCTACACCCAGAAAAAGTGTCTTTTCCTATGCTTCCTCGTAAAGAAGTTAATTTGACGGCGTCACGTATTCGTTCAATACACAGCTATTCCAAATGAAAATATTAACTGCAGTAGACTCTATATTCTCGTTATTCCCTCAAAAGGTGGATATTATATTTATACATGCATTGTCAGATGCCATTTTGCAATATAATCCTAAAAAGGTCATACTCCCTGATTCGTTCGATCGGCCAACTCTCATTACCATCAATGGTAACAAATGGCGTGTGATGAAAGCTGAAGTGAGGGAAAGTACGAGCTACTTTGGAAAGAAACGGATCAAACTTTATATTATTGAGGCAGAACATTCCACAGCAGCGATCAAATACGCTGTACCCAGCCAGGCGACATGTCCGAAGCTGGTTCCGAATAGCTCCCCACTGGCTAACACTCAACTATTTAGTACTGATGCAGACAATTGGTTACAATTATCCTTCTATCCGCTTTATGATTTACCAAAAATTCAGGAAATGACAGACGAAGTACTCACCATTATAGATAATGCGAGGACTAATCCATTAGCAGGATATAATACCGTCTTAAACAGAGAACAACTCGAAGGCGGCAGTCTCCAGATCAATTTGAATAATTTCGTAAAATATCTTAGTAACCCCTCGCCCGGAAGTATTCAATGGGATAATAGCGGTTATATAGAAAATGGATTTGTGATATCTTCAGATAGTTATGTGTATTATGGTTCGTTGGACACTGAGGGTAAAATCAGACAGCTAGCACTTCAACAACTTGATTATGTAAATGACGAACTAGTCAATATTTTATCAGAGTATCAGTTAATATTGGTGGACTGGTGCACAGGTAGTATTATCAGTTAGCTTTTCCCAAACCAACCTGTTTTATACGGCTAAGCTTTCCTCTCATATTTAATCGATAAAAGCGATCTCGTTTGACAAATAAGGCTTCTGGATGTCCTTCTGAGTAATTACTACAAACATTGATAACCTTGTGATCAAAATATGATTCCAAGTCTTGTTCTGTCTTATTACCTGTTACAATAGTTTCAGCATCATAGAACTGTAGCGTCTCGTTGATTAATTCGATATTGGCAGAAGAACGGCTATACCCATAATTTACAAGGTTGTAGGGATCGATAAGCAATTTCTGCATCAAAGGGTTGAAAAAGTTTTCAAGCTGAGTATATCCTTGCTTACAGACAGCATTTATTTCGCGAATTGAAAGCTTCATCTCTAATATTTCGCGGGCTATACCTCCATGAATAAATAGGGTACTACCTATCTTTTCTACTATATTCTTAGTAAGTAGCCAACGTCTGATCTCACTGTTCCCGTCGTAGAGCGCAGTAGCTGCTCCTCTTGAAGCGCTTTTCCTCTTTGCATATAAGGGTTGTTTGCGACTCCACGGAGCATTAATGTTCATTAATTCGTGAGTACCCAATATGAAATGAACGGCCCCACCAGCCAACTCAGCTCTTTCCTCAAGAGAATATATAAACCATAGAAACTCCACTGATTCTTCCTGCTCTCGTATACAATTACCGAGTATTACGAGGTGATTATTACCAAAGTTCCAATTAAGACCTTCATCTAATACTTCACTTTTAATAAGCAGGTCTGAAAAGGTCTTAAAATGCCCATCAATACCAGAAATGACCAACAACTTTTTTGATTGCTTACATTCTGTAACTGCGTCATTCACTTGCTGATGCAATCTGAAAGAAAAATATTTCCTTTCATTTTCGGGGATTTGTAGTGCCACTCTAAAGCTCTGTCTCATAAAGATATATTTGAGAATTACAACTGATGGATGTTTATTCGATGTAATATCTGCTTGATCTCTGGTCGATCATTAGGGTCTGCAGACATACATTCCTTAATAAGCTTAGTAAATTCAGGAGCAACACCTATATTGAAAAGATTACCAATATCTCGCTGCTCATTGATACATTTAGGATGTTCCCCGGATAGTAAGTAAAATAGTAATGCTCCGCAGGAATATACATCCTCTTTTACGGATGGCTCCCTCAATTGTAGCTGCTCTGGAGCCTGGTACCCCGGACTTTTTACTAAAAATGGAGGATTAGGGTATTTATCTCTTAGTGACCAGGAAAGTTCAAAATCCAGTAGCACTGGCTCATCAGCTACAGTAATCATGAGATTATCATGTTTTATATCCCGGTGGACATAACCGTTATCATGAAGTAGAGCGATCTGTTTCAACACTTTAACAAAGTAATTAAGTATTATTTGTTTAGCATCTGAAGACAGAGTGTTCCACCCTCCCTTCTTGTAAACATTTTTTATCCTGTAATCCAGGCATTCTGCATTTATAAAAGATAATACCAGATAACTATCTCCGGAAATCTCAAAAAAGTCAATCGGTTTTGGTAGGCTTAATTTACCATGCAAATCTGACAGCACTCTTTTTTGCCATAGTAGGCGGTCGCGAATCGTGCGGCCATCGTAATCATCAACCATATTCAGGTTACCCTGTTTTATGATTAACTTCCTGCCTAAGTGCATCAGACTACGTACGCTATAAATGTTGCCCTTTGGCGATGATTTAATTGTTCTTACATTAAAATACAGCTTCCTCACAAAAGCTTTCTGAGGAATATATTTGAGTGGCTGCTTTATGCGCAGCTCTTCGAGCATAGGCATCTCGGCCGGGCGAGATAGTTGTTTATGCCTTTGCCCGTTCTTGTCTCTTATCAATTCATATTTGAAAACGAACACTGATTGACTAAGCTGCAATGCATCTCTGACAACTGGTCCTTTCAAATCAACTGTCAACGACACTATATGCTTTAATAATAGTATCAGATCATCATTATTATCTGTATAAAAAGTGAATATATGCCCTACCATCCGCCCTCCATACCCACCCATATTAGTGTAATGGTGAATTAAAGAATCTTTCACCATCACAAAAGGTACCCTTTGCGCACTCAGTACAGGTAGTATACGGTCCAACAGAGGCTTCATATGTAACTTCACAACACTGATAACTATAGCTATACCCCTCTTTCTAATCAACTTACCACATTCAAGCCACACACCTCTTGTTTTTACATCTAATTTGTACGCCAGAAGTTCCGTTTCATACGCGATAATATCTTCATATGGATTTAACGCAATCATGTGCACTACTAAAAAGATGTGGCTGAAAAGAAATTATTCAGATCCTTTTTCACTGTCATTGGGATACTGGAAACCATCTTGTAGGCCCTTCTATTATGAGTATAATAAATGGTCGGATTTTCATCGTATAGCTTAAGTACATGCGCATGATTGAGACTATCAAGAATTAGCCAGTTCCTATTAGTTGGCAACTCTGCATGTTCGTCATTAAAAAAGCTACCTATCAATTTAACTCCGCCGTTAGCAGAGATAATTATATATCTATTCTCTTTGATATCCGCAATGTGTTTAACTATGCTGTCAATCACCTTTGAACGGCAGCTCGGACAACTAGCTTGAACAGGTAAGATAAGGAAAGCCAACGAATCACTACGCCTCTCCTCTGGGACTGAGTAATGAGATATCTCCATGAGACTATTGAACAGAGAATCTTGTTGAGAAGCTGATGTTATTAAGGTTTCACTCGTAATTTCACTTCTCTTTATACCACAGGCTAGTAGCATTAGTGATATGCAAAAAATATTGGAGAATCTCATAAACTAACTATTTTTTTTATTTAGATCGAATCCTTCCGAGTGTAAGATAATTTTACAAAGTGTAAAGCATATTCGTCATTAAAATTAGTTCGCGCGTATATTTGGTCCTTTAAAAAGAAGACTGATGAGTAAGAAACATCTTCTGGTAAATCTCCTTCGCCAATAATCCTAAAGTTTTGATCCAGTATAACGAAAGAATACTTTCTTTTTATTCTATTCGATTCATAGGCAGAATCTGACATTCTTTGCTTAAATACTCGTAAATAGCGTTTATTAAACTGGTCATAATAAATTGGACCATATGCGTCTCTAATTGCGTATTGCTTAAACCCATTGTCTCGCTCTATTTCTATTTTTGGAACCGGGGTTAAAGTATCAGACTGCAATTGGCTTTTGGCCAAATAGGAATTATGATACTGTACAAAGTTGGTTTCATAAATATTTGTATCTGCGGGGAAACTAAAAACAAAATATCCCTTATCATTAACACAAAAATTTGCCTTAATGAAATGATCTCCTAGAATTTTGTCCTGGTATATTTGAGGGAATCGATATACTAACTCCTGACTTTTATCGATCGGATTAAAAGCATAAATTACTGGAGATTTTGATATTTGTTCAAAGGACAAGTCATCTATATGCGATCTGATACCTACATACAATCGCTTATTCATGATAACTGGCGGAGAAAAAATGTCAAAAAAAGCAGTACCTGCATTTGCATCATCATATTTTAGCTTTAATTTTATCCTCGCTGTTGTGTCTAGCAAGTAAACAGCCTCCTTGTTAGCAATATAAATACTATCAAAATTTTGAACAAAAACTGTTAACCCCTTCAACTCGGTTCTTTCAAAATATTTGTCCAATGCCATTTTCATCACCAAATTTTTGTGCTCCACATTATAGATGTTTATAGTTCGGGAGCGCGCATCTAAAAAGGAAATATACCCACGCCCATCCATCACGAAGGATGTTACTGATTTTACAGTATTAAAGGTTTTTAAATCCAATTGGAAAGTGAGTGTATCTCGTAACGGAAATAAAGTAACATTGCCATGTACTGGAGCAATGCGAATAAATGTACTTTCTGGAATATCAATTCGCTTGACTTTAATGCAGGCAATAAAAAAAATCACTATAGAAATGAATGTAATTAACTTTGAAATACCACTTTTCATGGACTATCGATTTTATTATTGAATACGCAACTATTCTTAATTACATATTCTTACCATTGTAGAACATCAAGCCATAACTTAATCATCCAATATTTACTGCAAGCCCCAAAATATAAAGCAAGAAAATTATCGTAACTAATAGAAAAATCCAGTTCCTACACTGTTCAATGGATATAGCATAGTGTATCCAGTTACTTGTCATTTTAAAAATGAGATAACAACTGGTGTTGCAGAAAATAAAAAAGACAATAAAATATGTGAAACACATTTCATTACTATCATAATTAATTCATTCTTTGATAACCAAGAGATCTAAGGAAATAGTTTCCCTCATAAAGAGACAAACTACTTCCTTAGACAGTCTGATCATTAATAGCTAAGAATTTCATTAATACTCTATTAACGACAAACAACAAACAATAAGTTTAGAATGTAGTTGTATTGTTTGCCGTCTGTGGAGTCTGTGCTATACTCTCAGCATCAGCGCCTGTACCAACAGTAGTCAATGTTCCTGCGGTAACATTACAAGCAGCTCCCACTGAACCAGTAACAGTACAGCTTATTGCGAGACCATTTGCTGTACTTTGAGTTAATGATCCTACAGAATCTCTTGCCTCAGTTTTATTAGGTAATACTGCAGCAGTAACGGCAGAGGCTCCCATCAGTACGATACCTAGTACTGACATTCTACGCCATGATATTTGTTTCATGTTAATCTATTTTGTGTGAATAATGATTTACAAATTGCTAATGGCCATTAACAACATTTCAAATTTAACATGCCAGAGTGCATGTTTTTTACACTCATGAAAATTCCTAAATACTATGTCGCACTTTATTAAAAGAAAAATCCAACATCTCGAATGATGTTGGATTTAAAGTCTGATATATACATTACTTCCCGGAAAAAACTTTTCGTTCCGAAAAACTAGATTTAAATAGATATCTCTTATCCCCTTTTTGATTAACCCGTAAATACTCAGATCCTTCTACGAGAAGCGCTTCGCTCTGGCCGTGTGCATGTCTCGTGTCTGTGTTGATTACTCTACCATTATAATGTGAGCTTACGGTATCATTCACGATTGTATGTCCTGTGATAATCTTATCTACATTCCATTTTGTAAGTATATTGGACAACTCATGATCCGTAGGGTGTTGAACATATATATTCACCGTATCCCCATGAATGGTCAGGTGTTTGTCTTTATCGTCATAATATAAACGAAACCAAAAAGGCGAATAATATGGGGAAAATATCATACGCGCGTATGTTCCTTTAGGCTGGATAACGTCAATATTTTCTCTAAATAAATTATTTACCTCTTCGATTGGCAATGGTACTGAATCTGTAAATTCTTTACCTATCCCTCCGTGAACGAACATAATGTTGCCAATTTTCTCCATTATATTCTTCGTTCTAAGCCACCTACCTAATTCACTATCTTTACTATATAGTTGCCTTTGACTTTTATTTAATATTGTACGATTTACGGCATATTTGACATGTGAATATCTATCATCACCACGAAGATTCATGATTTCGTGATTACCCAATATAAAGTGTACATATCCTCCCGCAGATTTTGCCTTTTGCTCAAGTGAGTAGATTAACCAAAGACATTCGGAAACCTGTTTACCTCTGTCAAACATATCTCCATTGAAAACCAAATGTCCATCTTCAAATATCCAATTATAATTCTGATCAATCACCCGATTAGCAATCAATAACTTTTTGAGTGCATCATATTCCCCTTCTATATCAGATAAGATAAGCATCTTTCCGGGTGTAGAGAATATGCAAGGTTCGTTCGGCAAAGAGTCTTTTATCCTCACAATAAACTTATCATTGATGCCAGGTTTCACTAAAATTTGTCTAGTCTTCCGAGATTGAATAGCGGTTTTTAAAATCTTATTTCCGACTACCACATATTCAAACGCCGAGTCGTTTTCATATAATAGATATGGTCCATCGTTCATATATCCCTTATAACTTTCCAAAATGTTAATTAGCGACTTTCCGCTATCTGATCGTGGATCCGGTTTAGGATGTGAGTTAATCATTTTACCCCATGGATCTAATAATAATAGCGACGGATATCCATGTATCCCGTAATTTCGTATCATCTCATTACTATCACCTTCGCCAGCAGTATAGAGGTTAAGACCAGAGCCCGTAGTATATTTAGCATTTCGTATACTTTCAAGCCATTTTGTTTTATCTCGATCAATCGAAACATTTACAAAAACAATATTAGAATCTAATTGAAACCGTTTTTCAATGGCCTTCATCGCCGGTACCATCTGCAGACAACCCTCACATCCAGTAAACCAAAAATCAAAAATTGAAACTTTTCCCTTGAAGTCTTCTTTAGTAAAAACTTTCCCATCTTTATTTACAAGTCTAAAATCAATTGCGCTCTTCTGATTTAACAATTCTCGCCTATTTAATTCGAATTGCTTTAACCATCTTTTGTATTCCGGATACCCTGGCTCTTTATAATAATTCGCTAAAACCTCTTCTGTTTCAGCCGTAAATCCTAAATCACTGATGAAATATTTTGTAATCAGCTCCTGAATGAACAGCTCCCTAACTTTATCCTTGAGCTTTGCCGTTCCTGAGCCGTAGTACAGAAGATGTCTTTTTGTCTTTGTATTAATAGACGCGTCATCGAAATCAAACGAGTATTTCCGGATTGCCTCAAACATAATAGGCTTCCAAGTACCAAATACTTCCCTTGAAATCATAGGATAGTATTTTGAAGCAACTGGAAAATATGTCGTATCATATATTTCACATATGTCCTTTTTAGGGATGTCAGCTTTTCGGGTACACATGGACAAAAAAGATCCGAACTTATCTGATCTGTCATCCAAGTTCTGATCTAAGAACTCCGCTTTAATACGACTATAAGCATAGTCAGATAATTTTCCCTTGAATGAATCAAATATTTTTAGTCCTTTTTCCAATTGATTATTTAGGTAATTATTCCATTCAAAATAATCATGTAAAGAGACGGTTATGATATCTTTCGGATTTGATGGTTTTTTTAAAAGAGATAGCACAGAATCAATTTGCAATGGCAAAATTATATTGTTAGACCCTTTTCCCGAGACTAAAATATGTCCATTAGTTTTACCAATTATAAAGACACTATCTCCGGGCTCGAGTATAGTTTTATGCTTAACTTTGGATTTGATGATATCGTCCAGTACTACGTAAATTGGCTCCTTTGCTTTTATTTCCCATTTGAGTAATCCTGACTCGCATTTGCCCGATAATACCCTCCAAGATCTATCCGATACATGCAGAACATCTACTGGTAAAACCTTGATAAAGGAAGATTGGAAACTACAATCCGACTCAGATTGATAAGTTACAGTAATGGAAGAATCCTGACGCAATATTCTCAATGTTGAAGAAGTCATTGCGGATAGAGGCGTACCAGATATATAAAAAAAAATCATTCCGACGATGATCATTGAAAGAAATCTCATACTCTATTATTTAACTTAATAACCATCATTTTGTGACATACTCGATAGTTGGACATCCTTTAACGGAATAGGAGCAATCGCCATATTACTCGGAAATGGTAAGGCCTTTGCATACTGAAAAATTGCATCCTCCCTAAAAACGCCCTGCTGATTTCTTTGCAAATCGAACATTCTTAGCCCTTCAAATGCTAATTCTTTTCTACGTTCCTTGTAAATCGAATCTAGTAGCGCCTTTCCCGATGCCTCTATATCCATAACATCAGGATTTGCGCGTTTTCTAATTGCGTTTAAATATTTCAAAGCAGTACTTCTATCTCCTAGTTTAGCAGCAGCTTCTGATACTGTGAGATACATTTCAGAGGAGCGTATAACTGGTGGATAGTAAGCACTTTTAGGATCATTTACAGCTGGATTTATTTCTGGAGCAGCGTCTTGAGGGAATTTTACGATCTGCCAATCTCCCTGATCATATTTAACCCATTTAGCTCTAACATCTGCCGGATTTTCGATAAGAATGTTAGCAATATCCTTTGTAGCTGAAAAACCCATGGAGAATCCATTAACCATAAACCCCAAAAACGAAAATGGGATATTCACAGTTCCATAAGGAGCTAGTTGATACAAAGTTTCTGTTTCAGACGATTTGACAGAATGAAATATTTTATCAGGGTATCCTTGCGCAATAGTCATTAGCGGGTAATTCGAGGCAACTTCCGCTGCAAGATTCAGGGCATTTGTAAAATCACCTTTGAAGAGATAAGTCCGAGCTAACAATGCCTTCGCCGCATAAACATTCATGACCTTAGGATCTGTGTTGGGATTAGTAAACAGCATTATAGAACGCTGGTAATCTTGAATAATGTTTTGATAAACATCAGACACCCCTAACCTAATAACAGGTTTAGAAATATCGTGGCTTGTTATATAGGGTATTCCCGGATGATTGCCCTCAGCACTAAAACTAATAGGCTGTGCAAATACATTGACAAGCTTAAAGTGCGTCAACGCTCTAATTGCATATGCTTGTCCTTTAATATCGTCAGCCAAATGGGGGTTTTCGCTCCGGTACCGATCTGTTTCGCTAATCACGAAACTACAAGCATTGGCAATCTGATAACCTACTTTCCATAACGAATTCATGGCTGTAGCTTCTAAACTCAGTCCGGGATAATCTACTCCATCGCCTAATTCTGCCTTTTGCGTCCAGGAATAATGAGTGGTTAAAAAGCATCCAAATTGCGCAACTGGTTTCATATTGTCTGCTACCACTTCAGGATAGGCTTGACTTGTTGACAGCTCAAAATTTACCGCATATCTAAAATAGATACCTCTCAGAAAATCTTGCATCGTGCTTAGGTCTTTAACATATGTCTGACGATATAATGATGTATTATCATCAATCTCCAAAAAGTCCTTTTTACACCCAAATAATAGCAGAAATGCTACAGTTAAGGATATCAACTTATTATATTTTATTAATGTTTTCATTAATTCGATAATTGTGATTTAGAATATTACATTCATGCCAAATGAGTATGTGCGCTGCAGAGGGTAACTGGACATTCCCTGCCCAAGTGCGCTGGTTAATTCTGGATCTTGACCAGAATATTTGCTTATTGTTGCCACGTTATGGCATTGAAGATAAAATCGTAACATTTGAACATCAAAACTTCTAATTAGCGACTCTCGAAGCTTATATGCTAACGTTAAGTTAGACAGTCTTATAAAGTCGCCATTAAATAAGTATCTTGTAGAAGTCATAGTGCCACCATCATCATTTCCTTGATATTGTCCAAATAGCAAACGCCTAGGGTTTGTAACAACATCACCATCTTTCTGCCAACGGTCTAAAGCATTTCGATCTTGATTTATGAAAGGATCAGTTCCATCATTGACAATATTATCTGTTTTAAAAATCTCAGCCCCGTACTGATAATAAATCATAGCAGAAAACTCTATCCCCTTGTAGGATACAGTATTGGTAATTGCACCAAATCCATCAGGCTGCGGCTTACCCACAAATTTTCTTGGTGCTGCATTGTAGTCACTTGTGACCTTACCCATTGAATCTACCCATTGAGGCTTCCCATCCATTCTGTTGACACCTCCCCAGACTGGCATGTAGAAAGAATTGTAGTTTTCTCCAGCACCATTTGAAATAATGGATCCACCAGCAACTCTCTCTAATTGGAAAAAGGATTTTGTTAGAACATTCTTATTTTTGCTCCAGTTTGCATTTACATTCCAAAAAAAGTCCTTACGCCTGATCATATCTATAGATACAGATAATTCAATCCCCTTATTACTCAAATCACCAATGTTACTTTGGATGTTTAGAAACCCAGTGGTTGTTGGAATATCAATACGACCAATCAATTTTGATGTAAACTTTCTATAAATATCTCCTGTAAAAGATATTCTATTATCAAATAATCGCATTTCTATTCCTATGTCCCAATTAAAAGTTTTTTCCCACTGAATATTTGGATTTCCTGGCGGCAACGAAGTATTCGGCATTACTGCTGGCGCATTTAAATACCTCAATAACATAACATTGTCATATCGCAAAGCATTACTTATAGCCGAAGAGTTGCCTGCAGATCCTAAACTTCCTCTTATTTTGAGATAGTTTAAGCGCATCGCTAGATTCTTCATAAATGGTTCATTAGTTACTATCCAACCTCCGGCTGCAGACCAGTGCGTTCCAAATCTTTTATTTGTTCCAAATAGTGACGATCCATCCGTGCGCAGGCTACCTGAAAGGAGGTACTTCTCGCTAAAATCATAATTAAGTTGGCCGAAATAAGAAAGTAAGGTTTGCTTACTAGAAAGTCCTCCAGCACTCCTTATAGTACCAATATTAGCTTGATCAGCTAATGGGTTTGATGTAATGTTCTCCCTTATCACAAAAATGTTCTTTTGCGTAAGTATCTGTGCTTCATGACCTATAAGAAAATTCAAATTATGTCGATCAGATATAGATGTATTATACCGGATAATATTAGTTGTGATAAAATTCGCATTTCTTATATCTCTTTCATTAATTCTCCCAATACCAGCATTAAGACTTGACGCAGCCAACTTCGGATGCACCTTCTCCTTCGCCTCGGTCAACATAAAATTCGTTCCAATATTCGACGTAAAGGAAACGTTCTTGATAGGATGAAAATCTATATACAGATTACTCACCCCACGATATGAAACATTCTTATTAATATTCAACTCTGCGGCCGCTAATGGATTTGGCGACATACTCGTCAGTGATGTCAAGTCCGACGGTGTTGCCAGTCCCCAGGAATAATTGTATATATACTCTCCTTTATCATCTCTTATTGCATTCAATGGAGATATGGCAGCTACCAAACGTTCAGACGCCCCCGGATAACTAAACTTCTGCGTACTATAAGACAATGTCGTATTCAACCCTACTTTCAACCACTTGGCTGGTAGATTCTCATAGTTGATTCGCAGTGACTTTCTATCATACCCTGTATTTTTCTCTACACCATCCTGCTTAGTATATTCCAGATTAACATAAAATGTACTCTTATCATTCCCTCCTGATAACGACAACTCATTAGATAAGGTCATTGCATTTTTGTTGAATAGCTCACGCTGCCAGTCAGGGGCCGGATAGAAACTAGTATCGCCGGGGGCATTTACTTTGTGCGGGAATTTGCTGATGAGGTCCGATTTGATTCGACTATCTGTCCAGTATGCAGGATCAGTGTTTCTATATGTTTCGTATAGTAGTTCAAGGTATTCCTGCTGATTCAACATTCGCGCTCCATTATTTAACCTGGACGCAAAGTCAGTCTGATGACGGAAGTTAAATCTGGTCTTACCAGCTTTTCCTCTTTTTGTGGTGATCAGGATAACACCATTACTCGCTTTAGAACCGTATAGTGCGATAGCGCCGGCGTCTTTTAAAACGCTGATAGATTCAATGTCCGAGGGATTCAATTGCGCCATGGGGTTATTAATACTTACTGTACTAGTACTAGCTTGCGCCTGGTCCTGCTGCACAGGAACACCGTCAATGATTATTAGCGGATTCCTCACCGTCGCACCGTTATCTATACTACCGCCTGTTGAAATACCACGTAATACGAAGTTGCCGAGTCCTCCGCCTGGTTGCCCGGTACCCTGCGTTACTAATAAACCTGGCACTAACCCCTGTAAACTCTTATCAAAACTCCTGTTCGGGAGATTCTGTATCTGCTCACCTTTTACTACTGTGATTGCGCCTGTAATAGATCTTTTATCCATTTTACCATAGGCCGTCACTACCTGCTCATTCAGACTGTTATCTCCTGGTTTCAATCTTACTTTCAGGTTAGCCTTTCCTGCTACTGGTACTTCTGCCATATCAAAGCCGGTAAAGCTGATCTGCAGGATGTCCTTTTCACCGGAGTGGTGTAAGACAAAAGCGCCGTTCTCCTGAGTGGATGTTCCCCGCATACTCCCTTTCACACGGACCGTCGCTCCGGGCAATGGCTGCCCTTTTTCATCTGTCACTATACCGCTGATGCTTTTCATCATGACGGTATCTTTAGGCGATGGCTTGATGGATTTAATGTAGATCTTGTCTTTATTCCCTTTGACGTACTCATAGGTCAGCCCTATAGGCGGCAATACTTCGCCCAGCGCCTCTTCAACAGGGGTCGCTACAAATTTTACACCTACCAGCTGATCAGTATTAAGGTCTCCAAAGAATAGTAAAACGCCGGTCTGCTTCTCAATGATATTAAAGACATCACCCAGTGAAATCCTGCTGCTTGTCAGCGTCACATTTCTACCTGGTTGCGCACTCTTCTGCGCAAAAGAATAAATACAGGGAAGTAATAGCCAAAGCATAGCCATTATGCTACGCCGCGCGCAGCAGTGAGTAAAATTTCGATGCATAAGGACAAGACTAAATGGTTAGTTAATGACAGTCACCTGACACCTTGAATTAGCTGTAATGAATTTAGAATTTAGCTAGACAGACATCGTTATGCCTTTCATACCTTAAGAGTAGAAGTAGCAGAATATGGGTGATTGCTTTATTGAAAAAAAATGTACCCGTCACTCACCCGTCCCGTCAACCCCAATAAAAACGGGCATTTCAGGCTATGTTAACTCATTATTAAGAAAAAGTTCGGGGGAAACTGCGTAAATTAATGGTAGATACCACACAACTCACAACAATAAATTAATAGGAAAAACTATGATTTCAACTTAAAGGTCCATAAGTTTACACGTGCTTTTCATCTACAATCATTCATACCTGAATCTATCAGCATGCACACCGACGTGAATGACGATCTGCTGCTACAAGAACTGAAATCCGGAGACATAAAGGCTTACAAAACCATGTACATGCGTTTTGAGAAATTGCTTTTATTTGAAGCAAGCCGGCTTTTAGGGAATATCGAAGAAGCAAAAGATGTAGTACAGGACTTCTTCATCGACTTCTTCGAGAAAAAGAGATACAACAGCATCCACACCAACCTGAAAGGTTACCTGTATATCTCCATCCGGTACAATTGCATGCTCATCCTCAAAAGACAGAAGAGCCTGCAAAAATCTCAACAGGAATACTACTCCTCACAGGAAGAACCTACCGTTCACCTGGAAGAAGAACAAGAATCAACCGTAAGTGATTACATAGATAATAAAGTGAACGAACTACTTAAATACATGCCGGCACAAAGAAGCAAAGCATTCCAACTCTACGTCCTGCAAGGCCTGAAGAGAAAAGAAGTAGCCAACATCATGGGCCTTAGCGATAACACCGTCAAAACACACCTTGCCACAGCAATTAAAACACTGCGCGAGAAATTGTCATAATAAACATATAATTATATCACCCATTTTCAGGGCTCGATACTCTTATACTTGAATTAATAATACTTCATGGAATTAGATAGGGATCATATTCATCAACTGATGAATGAAAAGGTGATGGGGGTTATTAACGCAACAGATGAGCAACTCCTTCAAAATGCATTACAAGAGTATCCGGAATTACAAGCCGAATTCGAACAGCTTCAGCAGGAATACGCCATTTGGGCCCAACAACCCTCTATTCAGGAACTTAACAGTGAAGCTGCCTTCGCCTACATCGAAGATGAACTGCAACACAGAAAATCACAGAAGAGAAAAAGACTGACCATCAGTATGCTGCTCGTAGCAGCTACAATCCTTGCGCTCATTATCTTTATCTATCCACTCACCACTACACAGCAAAAACATACGCCGGCATCTCCCGTGCTGGCCAAGAATACCCTGCAACTTAAACTGTCCAATGGCGATGTCATCGACCTCTCCACCAGGAAAGATAGTATCACCATTAACAACAACACGCAACTTAATAACACCAACAACGCCCTCACGTATACCGCTAAAGACAATGCCACCACCACCCAACAGCTCAACAGCCTATGGGTCCCCCCCGGTATGGATTACCATATCACACTGTCCGACGGCACCATCGTCTTCCTGAATAGCGCCACTACCCTCAAATTCCCTTTCCAGTTTACCGGCCATTCCCGCGAAATTACCATCCATGGCGAAGCCTACCTACAGGTTGCCAAAGACCCAAACCGCCCCTTTATCCTCCACACCCCGCAAGGCGCAGTACAGGTGCTGGGTACCACCTTTAACGTCAATTCCTACGACTCCGGACGCGTCAAAGTCTCCCTCGTAGATGGCGCTGTCTCCTTCGCCACCCCCGAAAAACAAACACTGCTCAAACCCGGACAAGCACTTACCTATATTCAAGATAAGAGCACAACACTCACTGCTTTAAATGAAAATGAACTCCTCTGGATCAAAGGAAGATACAAACTGGATAATACGCCTATGACCGAAATAACCAAAGTTCTTCCCCGCTGGTACGGCGTACAGGTGGTCATCGACAACCCCCAAACCGCCGCCAAACGCTTCACAGGCACCATCCTGAAAGCAGAACCTATACAGGAATTTCTGGATGCTATCAAACTTACAACCGGCGCTGATTCCTACTACAAAGACGGTATCCTGCACATCCGATAAAGACGGCTCTAAAAGAAATCCGTACTTTTGCCCCGATGCAAAAATACGCCTCCTTACTCTCCGCCTTTAAAATCGATGCGCTCAATGAGATGCAGCTCGCTTCCATTGATGCCAATCAAAAGGCTGATAACGTCATTCTCCTCTCTAATACCGGCTCAGGTAAGACACTTGGCTTCCTGATCCCTGTCCTGGAGCAACTAGACAAAAATACACCTGGTACCCAGGCCCTGGTCATAGCACCCTCCCGTGAACTGGCCATGCAGATAGAAAAAGTCTGGAAACTCATGACCACCGGGTTCAAAGTAACCTGCTGCTATGGCGGACACCTCCGTGAAACAGAAGAAAACAACCTCCTGGAAGCACCTGCCCTTATTATCGGTACTCCCGGCAGACTAGGTGACCATATCCGCAGAGAAAATATTAAAACTGCTGGTATTAAACTCCTGGTGCTGGATGAATTTGATAAATCATTGGAACTAGGCTTCCATGACGAAATACAATTTATCATCGATTCACTGCCTGACCTCCGCAAAAGGATACTTACCTCCGCTACCGAATCTGTCGATATCCCCCACTTCGTAGGTATCGCAGATCCTATCAGACTTAACTTCCTCACAGAAGAAAAGCCCGAAGCGCTGGCCATCAAATACGTCGAAAGCGAAGACAAAGACAAGCTGGATACGCTCTTCAGACTCATCTGCTACCTCGGTAATCGTTCTACTATCGTATTCTGTAACCATCGTGAAGCTGTAGAACGCACCAACTCCTTCCTGAAAGATAGCGGACTCACCAGCGTGTTCTACCATGGAGCCATGGAACAACGCGACCGGGACGCTGCGCTATGCAAGTTCAGAAACGGTACCAGCAATATCCTCGTCACAACTGACCTGGCGGCCCGCGGACTCGATATTCCGAACATCAGGTACATTGTTCACTATCACCTGCCGCATACAGAAGATGTCTATACCCACCGCAATGGCCGTACAGCCAGAATGGACGCCAGTGGTACCGCCATCCTCCTCATTGGCCCGGATGAAAAAATGCCTAACTATGTCCAGGAAGATCCGGAACTGATTACCCTGGAAGACAAATACGAACTGCCGGAAAAACCTAAATGGACCACCTTCTTCATCGGTGCAGGTAAAAAAGATAAGGTTAATAAAATCGATATCGTCGGCTTCCTCACCAACAAAGGACAGCTGAAAAAAGAAGATGTCGGCCTCATCGAAGTGAAAGACTTCTTCTCCTTCGTTGCTGTCAGGAAAAGCAGAGCTGCTCACACACTCTCCCTCATACAGAACGAAAAAATAAAGAACAAGAAAGTAAAGATTGATGTAGCTAAGTAGAACAGTTATGCGGATATTCGGTTAATAGAATATGCGCAGTAAAATTTCACTTTATATTATGGCTGCCTTTTATGTGATGGCAGGCATTAATCACTTCATCAATCCGGATATTTATACTGGTATTATGCCCCCCTGGGTGCCCTTTCATACCGAACTGGTATACATCAGTGGCGGTGTGGAAGTGGCAGGAGGGTTATTACTGCTGCCATCCACGACCCGTAACATAGGCGCATGGATGCTGATAGGCTTACTCCTGGCTGTCTTCCCTGCTAACATCCAGATGGCTATTAACTACTATGAAGTCGGCCACTCTATGTTCTGGCTGACATTGGTTCGCCTCCCCTTCCAACTCCTGCTGATCTGGTGGGCCTGGAAGTTTACCAAATAAAAATCCGGCCACCCCTTCACAGAAATGGCCGGACTATATCTACATGCTACTGTTTACTTCGCAATCCACATCAGCGTATTCATATCATCCACTCCCTGACGGTCTACTGCCGCCTTCCTGCTTGCTCCATTCAATGACTGCTCCTTCTGCGGATAGATAAATCTCACAGGTACCCGGTCGTTATTCAGATTGGACGGGCCCGGCACTATCGCCGGCATTCGCGTACGTCTCCAGTCAAACCAGGCTTCCAACCCGTTAAAATAATACGCCACCCACTTCTGTAAAGCAATTTTTCCCAGCTTGTCAGCCTGGCCTCCTGTATAGGCTACGCCGCTCTGACTCAGGTAGTTAGCCGGCATCGTCACGTCTATACCATATTGAGGCGGTACAATACTCTTCCAGTACTCGAAATTGGCGGTTATACCATTGTTGTAGTAAGTTGCTGCATCTCCTGTAGTAATCATATTCCGCTCCCTGGCTTCTGCCAGTATAAACTGTAACTCTGCATAGGTCATCAGCAAAGCTCTCGGCGCTGCCGGATCCGGCGCTGCCTGTCCGGCGTCATTACATACCAGGCAGGCAAATGTATAACCTACTCTTGATACACCCTGTACACCGCCATTATACGCTAGTGCATTCACATCACTCAGCCCGTTTGGAATACCCTCAATTTTTGGTGTACCTGCAGTAACAGACCGCTGAGAAGGACGACCAAACACTTTTAAACGGGGATCTCCCAGTGCTGTCAGACGGTCGCTTAAGGTCTTACTAACCCTGAACTCATCAAATGAACCGACACGTGCCCCATATAATGGCCACTGATTTGGTGCTGAAGAAAAATACTCCAGCTCAGCATTATCCTCATTACGCTCGAAAATCGGGTAGGTTGCCGGATTAGATAATATCTCAGTCATCTCAGCGCCTACATCTTTCCGTTTGGATAAACGCATCAGGTAGCGCAGCCTCAGCGAGTTAGCCAGTTTACGCCATTTCAATAGGGCATTGGCACCACCGCCATACAGAATATCCCCATTAAGGTTGGAGCCGCTGATAGCCAGAAAGCTGTTTGCCCGCTTCAGATCAGCCAGCACACCTGCATATATCTCTTCCTGTGTATCGTATTTAGGCTGGTATTTGCCTTCCAGTTTCGCCTTGCCAGCTTCTGAATACGGAATATCTCCGTAAGTATCTGTGGCAACGGCAAACATCCAGGACTTTAAAATAAGCGATACGCCCAGGTAAGGATTGGTAGAGTCTGTACCTACTGCGTTAAAAAGATTCTGCAGATTACGGTAGTTGCTATATACCTCATCCCATACACTATTCTGCTCTCCCCAGAGATAACGGTCCTCGTTCACAAACTGGATCTTGGCATGATGCTGCACCACGATATTACCAATTCCCCAGGCTGTATTCACCTGAGCATTCATCATATTCCTGATTACCCCGCTCAGCAGCAGGTCAGGTGTTACCGTGGTGGGATTATTCTCATTTGTGTTAACCTCGCTGAAGTCACGCGCACAGGATGATAAAAGGCCGGCTATTAAAAATATCTTTAAGAATTTCATACTTGTCTTTTTAAGGGTGATCATAATTTGAAGCTCAGGTTCACACCATAACTACGGCTGCTCGGTAAACTCATATACTCAATACCAGGCAGCGCTGTACCTCCGGCATAAGACATTACTTCCGGATCTACGTGAGGCACATTGTCCCACAGTAACAGATTACGGCCCACCAGTGATATGTTCATTCCTTTGATCAGCCCCTTCTTAAATGCTCCTGGGAATGTATACCCGATCTGAAGTTCACGTAGCTTCACAAAAGAAGCGTCGTACATAACTCCTTCGGCAATATTACGGCCGCCGGTCCAGGCACTGTGCCATTCGCGTACCGCTACCTTGGTCGTATTGGTGGCAAACTTGCCATCTGCCTGCTGCACTACGCCATTGCCAACTACACCATTACCAGGTTTGCTCATATCATATCCGTCAGCACGGCCCTCAAGGGTTTCCTTGATAATACCGCCTTCACGGCCCACTGTCTGCGTCAGGGAATACAGTTTACCTCCCTGACGGATGTCAAACAGGCAGCTCAGACGAATACCCTTATAAGTGAAGGTATTACCCACTCCCATCAGCCAGTCCGGATTGTAGTTACCCAGCTTGATTCTCTCAGTAGTAGCTACCGGACGACCATTCGCTGCGAATACCATCTGACCGGTATATTCGCCTGTTGCGTCATAATAAGGTGCATTAGGATCGCTGTTCTGCACACGGGCGAAACCAATACCATACATATCTCCCATACGCTCTCCTACTCTTGCCTCTATGGATACGCTTCTATCTGCTACCACATAGTTGGTCAAACCATCACGCAACTCAAGCACTTTGCTACGGTTATGCGAGAAGTTAACATAGGCATCCCAGGCAAAAGACTTCGTTTTGATCGGGGTGACATTCAGCATCACCTCAATACCATGGTTACGTATAGCGCCCGCATTGATCACACGGCTGGTATACCCGCTGGTATTAGATAAAGGGATATTCAGGATCTGGTTTTTAGTATTTCCCTGGTAGTAGGTCACGTCCAGGCCCACCCGGTTTTGCCAGAAACGCAGATCTGCTCCAAATTCAAATGCTGTACTGATCTCTGGTTTCAGGTTCAGATTGGATAAACGGTCAGTCTCTTCATATACCTGAGAGCCGCCGAACGGGTTTGTACTAAAATAGGTCTGGGTATACGCAAAAGGATCTGTGTCATTTCCCACCTGCGCAAAACTTCCTCGTAATTTGGCAAAACTGATCACCGACGGCAACTTGACCATATCACTGATAATCGCACTCAGTGCAACTGAAGAGTAGAAATAGGAATTTTGCTCTGTTCCGAAAGCCTTCAGATCCTCCGGCAATGTCAGGGCACTGCTCCAGTCGTTACGACCGGTTACATCCAGAAACAGCTTATTCTTGTAAGATACGCCTGCTGAACCGTAGAAGCTGTTGATACGTTTGGCAACATTGTTCTGACCGGACACCAGGGGTATTCTTGAATTGGTAAGACGGTATACGCCGGGAACATTCAACTGACCGGCCGTACCTTCTGTGAAGCGGGACGTCTGTCTCATCTGGTTACCACCCAGTGTAGCATTAAACGAGAAATTAGAATTGATCTCTTTATCTGCTGCGAATAAGAAGTCAGTATTGCGTTCTTCATTGATGATATTCACCTCACGATATTCGCCGAAGGGGAAACGCTGGGTACTGAAAGCCCTACGGTACTCACGACGCTCGCTGCTCCAGTCTGTCGCTGTACGTACCTGCAGATTGAGCCAGCTGGCAAGATCATATCTTAAAATGACGTTTCCGATCAGGCGATCGTAGTACTGACCATTGGTATTCTCATACACCGTCATGTAAGGATTATCATGGTAATTATAGTTCCAGTTATACTGTTGCCTGTCTTCCAGGCCACGCTGCCACAGGCGCTTCAGGTCACTGACTCTTACCGAAGCAGGCAGCCAGCAGTTAAACAGGTACATAATGCTCTCAGTACCGTAGCTGATAGAAGGACGGTTGTCGCTTTCGCTTTTAATATAGCTGGCAAACGCTCTTGCACTGAACTTCGGTGTAAGATGATAGCCGGCAGAGAAACTGGTAGTATTTCTTTTCAGATCTGTATTCGGTACGATACCTGTCTGGTTAAGGTTAGTATAGCTCAAACGAAAATCGCCGTGATCATTCCCTCCTACCAGGGCAACGTTATTGGTAAATGTCCGGCCTGTCTCCAGGAAGTCCTTCAGGTTATTATTATCCGGCTCCCAGGCGGTGGGGGTAATTACGCTACCTGCGGGTGCATTCATATCTCCCCCTGTGAACGGAATGGCCTCGCCGTTAAGCGTACGTGGTGAGTTGAACTGTGGATAGAGTTGTCCGCGGAAAGCTGGTCCCCATCCTTCATCGGTACCGTCAGCCATACCTGCACCGCCGCCATTGACGAAGGCAAAGTCACCACCGCTGGCATTTCCCTGTCCGTATACCTTCTGGTACTCGGGCAGTTTCAGCGCTGATTCCAGTGTCAGGTTACTATTAACTTCCACACCTATTCCTTTCTGCTTACGCCCGGATTTTGTTTTGATCATCACCACCCCGTTAGCAGCACGGGAACCATACAAGGCTGCTGCTGCTGCACCTTTGAGTACGTTCATGCTTTCAATATCATCCGGGTTAATGAAGCTTGCGCCGTTGCCAAAGTCTACTTCCATGTTGTTACTACCAGATCCGCCGTTGATAGCATTGCTGATAGGCACACCATCCACTACATACAAGGGCTGGTTTTTATTAAGGTCAACAGATCGTTCTCCACGGATAGATACCCTTGCAGATCCACCTACGCCCGATGGGCTTCCGATTACGGTTACACCTGCTACCTTACCGGCCAGCTGATTCACGACGTTAGACTCTCTTGCAACAGTCAGGTCTTCCCCTTTCACTTCCTGCAAGGCATACCCTAATTTTTTACGTTCTTTTTTAATACCGAGTGCGGTAACAACGACTTCACCCAATCCCCTGGTATCAACGGCCAGCACGATATTGCCTGCCTGCGCAGCGCTGATCTCCTGTGTGGTAAAGCCAATACTGCTGATGATCAGCAGATCATTGTTGCCGGCCTGAATAGTGAAGTTGCCGGCATTATCTGTAATGGTTTTCTTTGATGCCCCTTTTACCTGGATAGTGGCACCAGGCAACGGCTGTTTATCATCCCCCGATATCACTTTCCCGCTAATAGCCTGCTGGGCCATCACGCTCAGGGAAAACAAGAGAAAAAACATGCCTGCAGACAAAGATAGAAGGCATAGACGAGCTTTACGCATAGCAGAATACAAGTTTTTAATGGTTGACTAATTCTGCTGCGAAGGTTACAAACGTATTTTACCTCTGTTTTAACAAGACATTAACAATCAGTTAAATAAATCCTTTTTCGAGTGCCAGGAAAGCCTCTCTAGGATTTAAATTTTGCCATAATATAGTGTAAACTGCCTGGGCAACCGGCATGTAAGCACCTACTTCCATGTTCATTTCAAATAAACATTTACTGGCGTAATAGCCCTCTGCAATCATATTTAGCTCCAGCTGAGCAGCCTTCACAGAATATCCTTTGCCGATCATATTACCGAAAGTACGGTTACGGCTATGCAGTGAATAACAGGTTACCAGCAGATCGCCCAGGTAGGCGCTGGCATTATAATTATGTGTACCTGCTTCTGTATGATCTTTACCATATGCTTCCAGGAAATGCTGCATTTCTCTGAAACAATTGGTGATGTATACACTGATGAAGTTATCCCCATACTCCAGGCCGTGCGCAATACCCGCTCCCAGCGCATATATATTCTTCAGAACTGCCGCCAGCTGTACGCCAATAACATCACGATTAACAATCGTTTGTAAGTAACTGTTGGTGAACATATCTGCAATAGACTGAGCAGACGTCTCCTGCAAGCCGGAAAATGTCAGGTAAGAAAGCTTCTCGTTGGCTACTTCTTCCGCATGACAAGGACCAGTAATTGCATAATACTGCTCCAGCGGCAGGTCAAATATTTCAGCCAGATAGTCATTTATCAGCAGATTACTACCCGGAACAAGGCCTTTCACTGCATTCACTACCTTCTTTCCTTTCAAAGACTCAGGCGATAACTGCAACATAACGTCCTCCAGGAAAGCAGACGGTACCGCTATCACCAGTATATCACTTGCGGCCACCACTTCTTCCAGGTTGCTGCTCAACTTCACCAGATTCGTATCGAAATACACCGAAGTAAGATAGTGCCTGTTATGATGACGCAGCTGCATATAACGGATTGTATCCTCATTTCTGATCCACCAAGAGATCTGATGACCATTATCCGTTAAAATCTTGGCCAACGCTGTTGCCCAACTGCCGCTACCGATGATACCTGCTTTCACTTATCTGTCTTTTTTCCGCAAAGTAAGGAATTTAGCGTCTAATATTACCATATCGTTAACGCCCCCAGTTACACGCAGCCTTATTTGGACGAACAAAGGACGAACAAGCGACGAACTAGACGTGGACTTGATTACTCCAAGCGACGGCCAAGCGACGAACAAGCGACGGCCAAGCGCACACAAAAAAACCATAGATCCCCATTGTCAGCAACAAAAGTGCGTCAATGGTTATCTATGGCTTATATATCATCGGCGATCCTAATCCGTAGGACGCGCTATTTTCTACAACTATTACTGACCATTCAGTTCAGCAATCCACTTATTATTCAGCCCCTGTTGCAGATTCGGCTTGTCACCAGCTACAATTTCCAGTTTACCTCCCTTTACAATTTCACTATGCGTAATCCAGTTGCGGTCTACCTTCTTGCCATTGAGCCATACTTCCTGGATATATACATTCTTAGGCCCAAAGTTCTTTACCTGTACCGAAAAAGGCTTCGCTCCCGGCCACTGCCATTCGACTGACTCAAATAACGGCACATTCAGGTAATATACCGGAGACCCGATACACGCAGGGAATATCCCGGTTGATACCAGTACAAACCATGAAGACATAGTACCCGCGTCGTCATCCATCGTTCTTACATATGCTTTTGGCTGATTTTTATAAATCAGGTCTATTTCTGAGCCTATACCCCGGCTGTTATCATTAAAATAGTGCTGCACCATGGTATCCACCGCTATCTTATGAATGAGTGCCTGCGATTTCCAGGGCTGGTCAGTTACATTATACATAAACGGTGCCTGGAGGTCCGGCTGATTAGCATGGCAATAGTAGTCATTGCCGAAAAACTCATCCAGCTGGGAAACATACGCAGCCTCGCCACCGCACAATTCCATCAGTCCTTTCAGATCAAATGGTACAAACCAGCGATACTGCCAGATAGTACCCTGGTATAAACCTCTCGCCTGCATACGGTCTACGTCATGTTTGGTCAGATCCTGGAAGTCTTTCTGCCAATATTTTTTATAGTCTGCCGCCTGCTTTTTATATTGATCGCCGCGGGCTTTATCTTTCTCTGCATAGTAGATCTCTGACAATGCCCAGGCATCATAAGAAGACTCCAGCGCTTTATCCGGATGGGCGTAATCTAATGTTTTGATTTCCTTTTCTACGGAGTCTGCGATAGCCTTAAAATCAAGTTTATACCCTTTTTTAAGGGCGTCCAGCAGCACTACGATCGCATGTTCTGTTCTAACAGTGATCGAGGGCTCGTGCAATGTGGCAAAGTCCTTCTTGCCATGCTTGTACAAACCAGCTATTGAATGCATCATATCCTGGTATTCCTGCGGGTATGCAATAGACAATAACGGCAACTGTGCACGGTAATTATCCCATATAGCCCAGCCATTATATACTTTGCTTTTGGTATGCTGCAGGGTGCCATTGGTAGCCGCATATGCGCCATCTGGCTCAGATACTACATAAGGAGACTGTATAGATCTGTAGAATAAAGAATAAAACAGCTTCTCTCTTTCAGGGTCGCCTTTTACCTTAATATGGCCAAGCATGTTATTCCATTCGCGGGAGCTTTGCGCTTTTACTGCCTCAAATCCATCTTTCGTAATGGCGGCTTTAGCATAGGAAGTACCCACTGATGATAGCCCGATCCTGAATCCCAGTTGACCATCAGTTACGTTAGCCACCAGCTCGTGGGCCTTAGTAGAAGTCCATTTTACAGGACGATCAGTTTCTACATAATAATATATCCTGTAGATGCCGGCGCTGCAGGTTGTCCTGGATTCTACCCAGCCACTTACTGCATTACCTTCAATTGTATGTTCTTCTGCTACAAAACGGCCAACATGGGCATAGGCCAGGTCCAGCAACAATCCCTTTTTACCTTCCGGAAAAGTGTATTGGTGTAAGCCCCCGTTTTTGTATACAGTAAATGAGGCTTTGATACCATTAGTGAAGCCTACATGATAATAACCAGGAGATGCCTGTTCTTCATATTTAATAAGATCAGCCTTTACCGGACCATCACCCAGGAATGGGCGCACCAGCAGGTTACCACCACAGCCCTGGCAGCCTACACCTTCCATACGGTTATGCGTAAACCCGAGAAATTCCTTGGCGTAGTATTCATACCCGGTATGAGTGGAGGGATAGGTTTCCGGACCAATACTTAACATACTGAAAGGGTAAGATGCCGCGGGCGACATTTGCCCGTTATCCCCGGAAGATCCCAGGAACACATTCACCTGACTTGTTTGCTGAGCAACTGCCGAAAGGGATAGCAGGCTCAGTAGATATATTAGCGACTTTTTCATACAAAAGCCCTAAATATATGGCAGACGGCCCACAAATAACAGTTATCTGTTACCCGTGGACCGTTAATTATTTATTACCGATAAGTAATCTATCTGCTGCGTATACCGCAAGGGATAGTTATTATTCAGCCTTCGCTGCTACTTTTTTTGTTGTTTTTGCTTTTGCTTTTGCCGGTTTTACTGTCACAGCTGCTTTCTTAGCAGCTTTCTTCTTTACAACGGCAGTCTTCTTTGGCTTATCCAACCCTTTGCTCAGCAACTTAGCTGCTTTCTTAATCCTGTTCCGGAACTTTGTTTCTCCCAGCTCCTTTTTGAGGTCTACCAACAGGAGATCGAGTTTCTGCTCTATAGTGTTGCGGGCATCTTTTCGGGATGATTTGGCAGGTTTAGAAGTCTTGGCTGGCTTCGCAGTATCTGTGCTTGACATAACTTATAAAACGTTGTTTGATGTGATAACATAAATTTAATCTTAAATTAACATTGGGCAATGTTAAGTTTTTGATGACCCCGTAAGAAACTCAGAATGTGCCGGTTAAGGCACCATTCGCATTGATCAGACCGTTAAACGAATAAAGACGTCTTCTTTAAAAAGTATATATATACTAGTGTTATAGAATGCTAACGCCACATACCATGCTGTTCCAATGTTAAGCCTTCATGATAATTTGTATTGCCTCTTTCCCTAACCTGCCCGATCCCCTACCTTTAAACCACGATTCTGATAATGGCAACGACTCAACCTGACATATTACTGGATCGCATCCGCAATGGAGAATTTCCTGCGTTTGAAACACTGTTTAATACTTACTGGGAAGCATTGTATCAGTATGCAGCCCGGGTAACAGGCAGTGAGGCAGATGCGCAGGACCTTATCCAGGACCTGTTCACCGATATATGGGAACGCAGAGAAACCCTGCACATCACTACACACATCCGCCATTACCTGTTCAGCGCTGCGCGCAAGATGATACTGCGGAAATTCCGGGACGACGGTCTTAAAGAAAAACACCTGGAGAAATTCGTCCAGTACGAAGATCTGCGGTCAGAATTGACGATGACCACGATCATCCATAAAGACATTATCACCCAACTACACGATGATTTAAACCTGTTACCTGAAAAGGAAAGGCAGGTATTCCGGTGGTACCACTTCGACGAATTAAGTATACGGGAGATAGCCCAGAAGAACGGTACGGCCGAACAAACCGTACGTAATCAGCTGAACAGTGCTTACCGAAAAGCACAGGGCCTGATGAACAAACTACTCTTTTTACTCTAGCCTATATTACCAAATCGTTAACTCGTTTTTGCTGATGGTTAAAACGGTCGGGTTATGGAACCTTTCCTAAAATCGCCATCGTAATGCGTGAACGTTTACAGCATTTAATTAATAATTACCTGACAGGCAAGGCCACTCCGGAAGACGAAGAGAAGCTGTCCGGCTGGCTGGATGAACTAAGTACATCGCCTATGCCCGGGCACGCACTATCTGATAAGGAGAAGGAGCAGCTACGCAAAAGGCTGTTGCAGAATATTCGTCGCAATACCGGGCAATCATCACCCCGTAAAATACTTTGGATGCGTACAGGTATAGCAGCAGCAATACTATCCGTACTGTTTGCAGGCTATCTGCTGCTTAGGTTCTATACTACCAGCACGCCCCCTGCATACGTAGCTGTGCATACGGCGGTAGGCGAAAAGAAGATTATTACACTGCCAGATAGTACACGCATCTGGCTGGCACCGAATACAACACTGGAATATCCGGCTACTTATCCGGAGCAAAGGGACATACAACTGGTATCAGGAGAGGCCTTCTTCGACGTAACGCCTGATGCTAATCATCACTTCACCGTCTTATCAGATAGTATCCTGGTGAAAGTATTAGGTACCTCTTTTAATATTAAAGCATATCCACAGCAGCGCAACACACAGATTACTGTCAGCAGTGGCAGGATAAGCATCAGCCGGAATGAGGTACAGATGGGACAGCTGACCGCCGGCGAACAAATAAATATTAACAAGGCTGATTATCATACTGAGCGTATTACGGTTACAATACCATCCAAAGGGGCATGGATGCATGAGCGTATTTTATTTGATAATATACCATTGCAGGAAGCATTACCAATGCTTGAGAACTACTATAATGTACATTTTATCCTGCAACAACAGGAACCACTGCTGATCAGTGGCGTACTGAATACTTCCCTCACAATAGAACAGGTAATTGCTGCACTTGAAGAACTTACCAGTCACACCATTACTTTCAAAAAACAATCAAACAACAGTTATACCGTACAATGACACAACATTACTCACGCTCAAAAAAAAGCTATACTATATGAACAGAATTTCTACATTCCGTACGGGTAAGCTCAGTCGTTCTGCATACATAGCTGTACTAGCCTGGGGACTTACCGGCGGCGTACAGGAAGTTGCAGCACAGAAACAGCTGCCTGTAGTACAACAGCTGCAGGTAAAGCCTGGATCACTGGCTAACGCGATCAGGGAACTGCAGCAACAATCCGGTATCAGCATTGTATATGATGCTACTGCGCTGAATACTTACAAGGTAAGCCAGCACGATTACAGTAATCAGTCAGTTACCGCCATTCTCTCTGACCTGTTGGCTTCTACCAATCTGCAGTTCTCAGAGAAAGACGGTGTGATTGTTATTAAAGCGAGTAACAAAAACCGCATTCCTGTTAATGGTACTGTTACAGATGCAGAAACCGGGGCTCCGCTTCCAGGCGTGAGTGTACAGGTACGCAATCCGGTAGCTGGTTCCGTTACCAACGCAACCGGTCAGTTCACACTGAGTGCAGATCCGGCGCATGATACCTTATTACTGAGCTATGTCGGATACAAAAGCATCCGTACCGCCCTCAATGGGAGAAAAGAAGTGACCGTACAGCTGAAAGCTGATGCTAACATGCTGAGCAGCGTGGTAGTAGTAGGTTATGGAGAAAGTAAGAAAGGAGATGTAACAGGTGCTATTAACCATATATCCAGCAAAGACTTTAACGTTGGAGTAGTTAGTTCCCCCGATCAATTACTGCAAGGTAAAGTACCCGGCCTGAATATTACACGTAGCGGCGACCCTAACGCCACAGCAGCGGTAATTTTACGTGGTCCTTCCACCCTGCGTAGCGGTGAAGCACAGGAACCTTTCTATGTGATAGATGGTGTTCCCGGCGCTTCTATACAGCTGGTAGCTCCACAGGATATAGAATCTATGACCGTACTGAAAGATGCGGCATCTACCGCCATCTATGGTGCACGTGCTGCCAATGGTGTAATCATGGTAACCACACGTAGGGCTAAAGCCGGTCAGAATTGGATCAATTATAACTCCTACGTAGCTACAGAACAGGTATCTAACAGTATCGAAATGCTGTCAGGCGATGAACTGCGCAAATATGTAAATGACAATGGTAAATCCTTTGCCCCATCCGACGATGATGGCGCTAATACCAACTGGCAGAAGGAAGTAACCCGCACCGGCGTGTCACACAACCATAACCTGTCACTCGGCGGCGGTCATAATAATACCAGTTACAATGCCAGTATTAACTATCTGAAGAATGATGGTATCATGAAAGGTTCTTCTATGGAGCGTGTGAACATCCGTGCCAACCTGGAACAGAAAGCCTTCAATGAGAAGCTCAAGCTGAACTTCTCCCTCAGTAATATTATGGGTACACAATACCGCATCCCGCTGCTGGTATTCCAGAATATGTTGACCTACCTGCCAACTGTGAATATCAGGAATGAGGATGGTTCTTTTAAAGAGGACTTCTCCCGTACCCGTAACTACCTGAACCCGGTAGCGCTGATAGAAACGAACGAGGATCGTCAGAAAAACAAGATTATGTTGGGTAATATACGTGCCGACCTGGACATCCTGCCAGGATTGACGTATACCCTCAACGTGTCTATGCAGGACGAGCAAATCAACAGGGATATCTATTACGGACGTGCTTCCGGTCTTTCCCAGAAGACGAACGGTCAGGCTATCCGTAGCGCCTTTACCAACAATAAGAAGATTCTCGAAACATATGTTAATTATGGTAAGACCTTCGGCGCACATGACCTGAGATTACTGGCAGGTTATTCCTGGCAGGAAGATCGCCGTAATGACGGCTTCCAGGCATCCAATAAAGGCTTCGTATCCGATGCATTGGCCTACAACAACCTGGCACTCGGTACACTGCCTGCCGGCGATATTCCTAATTATGGGAATACCAGCATAGATATATACCGCTTTATTTCCTTCTACGGCCGTGCTAACTATACCTATGCCAACAAGTACCTGTTACAGGTATCTGCCCGTCGTGATGGTTCTTCAGTATTTGGTACCAACAATCGTTGGGGCCTGTTCCCGGCAGTATCCGCCGCATGGCGTATGAAGGAAGAGTCCTTCCTGAAGAATGTATCCTGGCTGGACGATCTGAAACTGCGTGCCGGTTATGGTGTGAGCGGAAACGCCCTTGGATTTAACTCATTCATCGCTATCCTTCGTTATACTTCTACCGGCCTGTTCTACTACAACGGTAACATTGTTACTGCCATCGGCCCGTCGCAGAATGCTAACCGTAATCTGAAATGGGAAAGTACAGGCATGGCTAATATCGGAGCAGACTTCTCCTTCCTGGGTGGACGTTTAGGAGGTTCTGTGGATGTATATGATAAACGTACATCAGACCTGATCTGGACATATAATGTGCCTACTACGCAGTATTTCGTAAATACACTGACTGCAAATGCAGGAGAGATCAGCAACAAAGGTATAGAGGTACAGATCAATGCTATCCCTGTTCAGCTGCCTAAATTCAGCTGGCGTACAAGTGTGAACCTGGCTTATAATAAGAACGTAGTGTCTTCTCTTTCTAATGACATCTTCAAACTGACGTCTATTAATACGGCAGAACTGGGTGGTAAAGGTCAATCCGGCATCTGGTCACAGCAGGTAGTAGAAGGCCAGCCATTAGGTGCTTTCTATACCTGGAAATACATGGGTAAGGACAAAGATGGCATTACCCAGATGCTGAAAAAAGATGGTACCGTTACTACAGAAGTGTCAACAGACAACTTCTTCTACAGTGGCAACGCACAGCCTAAGCTGATCTACGGCTGGAACAACAACTTCTCTTATGGCAATTTTGACCTGAACGTATTCGTTCGTGGCGTAACCGGTAACAAGATTATGAATGCTACCCTGGCTGGCCTGAACAATCCGACAGAAGCAGCTATGACCAATATTGCCAAATTTACGGAAGGCGAATCTATCAATGACATCAATGCTCACCTGAGAACAGACAGATTTATCGAAAACGGCTCCTACCTGCGCCTGGACAATGCGACCCTGGGTTACAATGTACCGGTACGTAGCAAGTATATCAGCAGCCTGCGTTTCCATGCCACAGCCACCAACCTTTTCGTAATCACCAGCTATAGAGGTATAGATCCGGAAATTAATATGGGCGGACTTACACCGGGCGTAGATAATAACAACTTCTACCCTAAGACACGTTCCTTCCTGTTTGGCGTAAACGTTAATTTCTGATTGTTCAACACTAATGAATAAGATTATTATGAAACATATTATAGCATATAGTGCAATTGCCGCAGGCCTGTTACTGGGTGCCTGCACAAAACTGGATGTTCCCATTGAATCAGAGTATACTGATGGTAACTTCCCTAACACCACCGACGCCTATGTAGCCGCTACAGGGCCTGCTTATACACAGCTGGCTACAAGGTATGCTGTAGACTACTGGCGTATGCAGGAGCTGAGTACAGACGAGGCTATCATTCCTGCCCGCGATGGTAACTACAATGACAATGGTCAGTACCGTTTCCTGCATAAACATACCTGGTCTCCTGACCACCCGACGGTGCGTGGTGTATGGGAATGGGGCTTTGGTGGTATTAATACCTGCAACCGTATCATCAGCCTGTTTGAATCAACAGCAGATACGAAGGAAAAGCGCCAGGCTATTGCTGAGATGCGTACAATGCGTGCCTTGTACCACTTCTTTATGATGGACCTGTATGCAAATATTCCTATTGTGACGACTTTTGGTAGTACTACCGCGCCCGCCCAGAAAACACGGCCCGAGGTATTTGCTTTCATTGAAAAGGAACTGAAAGAATCCCTCCCGGATCTGAATACAGCAAGTGGCGCTGTGACTTATGGTCGCCCTACCAAATGGATGGCGTTTGCTTTACTTGCCAAGCTGTATATCAATGCAAAGGTGTATACCGGTACCGAGATGAATAAGGAATGTATTGCAATGACCGATAGCATCATTTCAAAAGGCCCTTATAAGTTGGACGCAGACTTTATTTCCATCTTTATGCCGGAGAATGGTCCGCAGATCACTGAGACCATCTTCGCTATACCTTATGATGCCAATAAAATTCCTGGCTGCCAGTTCTCCCGTTTCGGCCTGCATACAGGTTTGCAAACCAAATTCAGCCTGCCCTTCCGTCCCAGTATAGCGTTAAGTACTATTGCTGATTTCTATGAGAAATTCAACCTGGCCGGCGACGTAAGAAATACTACCTGGCTGGCCGGCAAACAGTATAACAGTGACGGATCGCCTATACTGATTCCTAGTACGAATAAAGGTGTGGATGCTTCTTATTCAGGTCCTAACCCTAATGATAAAATTAACTGGCACCTTGAGTTTTCCCCTGAAATGCCGCTGAAGAACGTAGACCAGATGGATGTGGGTAATGATGAATTGGGTAAAGCAAGAGGCGTTCGTTCTATCAAGTACTATCCTGACAGAAATACCAATCCGGACACCCGTTTTTCTAACAATGACGTACCAGTATTCCGTCTGGCAGATATTATCCTGATGAAGGCAGAAGCTATCCTGCGCGATAATAATGACGGTGTTGCAGCGGCGGCCCTGGTATCTGAGATTCGCAGAAGAGCGAAGGCACCAGAAGTTAGCACCATTACCCTGGAAGAACTGCTTGACGAAAGAGGCAGGGAACTTGCCTGGGAGGCATGGCGCAGAAATGACCTGATCCGCTTTGGAGCATTTGAAGGCTCCTGGGGCTTCAAAAACGATACAGATCCCAATAAGCGTATTTACCCTATACCTACAAGTGAACGTACACTTAACCCAAGCCTGGAACAAAACCAGGGTTACTAATTACACATAAGAAGACACAAAAAAAGCGGTCCTGTTTACACGGGACCGCTTTTCTTTTATAGAGGATCAGTTTATTTGCCTGTTCCTTCAAATAATTCCTTCTTTGGTACTACTTTCACCTTTTTGCCATGTTCAAGGTCCTTGGATACAGCAGAATAAGGAGCGCTGATTACACTTTCTCCCGGCTTTAATCCGCTTATGATCTCAATATTGGCGTCATCCTGCACACCGGTAGTTACTGTTGCTGCGCGAACGGTATTGTCAGGCTGTAGTATAAATACCACCTCTTTTTTGTTCTTATCTACTTCTTTTGCTGCTGCAAGATCTTCTTTCCGGGAGCCGGCGGCTTTAGTAGTATCGATGTTATCACGGGTAGTGACTGCATTGATAGGCACTGCCAGCACACTATTCTTCCTACGGGTCTGGATATCTACGCTTGCGCTCATACCCGGACGGAAAGGAAAGTTTTTAGGATGTGATGGGTCCAGCAGGTCAGCATAGCTTTCAGGCAGTATGCGGATGTGTACAATGTAGCTGGTTACCTGTTCTGCTGAAGAAGTAGTGGCATTAGTTGCAGTAGCAGCCCCTTTACTGGAACTGGCAATCTGTGTAACAATACCTTTGAACTTACGGTCGCTGTAGGCGTCTACCTCTACGACTGCCGTATCGTTATATTTTACCCTGGGGATATCATTTTCACCGACATCCACCTGTACTTCCATGATATTCAGGTCGGCGATACGCATAATTTCAGTACCGCTCATCTGGCCTGTACCTACCACACGTTCACCTTTTTTAACTGGCAGCAGGGATACCACACCGTCCATAGACGCTACGATAGTCGTACGTTTCAGATTGGTGTTAGCTTCTGTCAGTCCGGCTTTCGCGCTCTGTACGGCGTAACGGTTACTGTTTACCTGTTCAGAAGCGGCATTATAGTCGGCCAGTGCGGAGCGGTATGTAGCTTCGGCTGTCTCAAACTCACTGCGGGATACTACTTTCTGAGCCAGTAGTTCCTTGTTACGGTCATAAGCAGCTTTGCTTTGTTCCAGTTTAGCCTTAAATGCGTTGAGAGACGCGGCAGTATTTGCCAGCTGTGCCTGTGCCTGGCTGAGGGAAGCGGTAGCTTTATCCCTTACGGAGCCATATACATCGGCATAAATACGGGCCAGTACCTGGCCTTTCTTTACAGAGTCGCCTTCCAGTACAGGAAGGTCAACTATTTCACCGGATACGTCGGAGCTAATTTTTACTTCTGTCTCCGGGTAGATCTTGCCACTGGCAGATACAACTTCAATAATGTTTTTGTCTTCAGCCTTATCGACAGCGACTTTGATGCTGTCATCCTTGCCCGCTTTGCTGACGGCAACAATGACAACCAGCACAACAATGATCCCCAGGATCCAGAATAGTGTCTTTCTCTTCATAAAACGGCGTTATTTCAAAAGGGAGGGAGCTGCTACAGCGTGATCTTCTGATCCCTGTAAAACTCCAGTAGTTTCATTCTAAATATGAAATCGTATTGCGCGGATACCTTGTCTATCTGCGCTCTGAATAGGTTAGTTTGCGTAGTAATATAGTCAATAGTATTCATTAAACCCAGATTGTACCGTTTGGTAGCAAAATCATATGCCCGCTGGGAAGCTTCTACTCCTTTGGAAGCGGCTGAATATTTCTGGATTGCAGCTACCGCATTAGCATGGGCAGTATAGATGTCCTGACGCAACTGCTGAAGGTCTTTGGCTTTGGTCAGTTCCTGATTCTCGATGTCGAGTTTGGCCCTGTTAACAGCCGCTCGTTGCTGCCAAGCGTTCAGGATAGGAATGTTAAGAGAAAGGCCGGCAGACTGGCGGAAGTTATTGCTGAACTGATCGCCAAATGGGATGGTCTTACCAGTCACCCCTTTTGCCACGTCGGTATAACTAGTGTTAATAGTACCATTGGCCGCCAGGCTGGGATATAACAGACCTCGTTGGGCAGCATATGCCTTTTGCCTTGACTTTATCTGCAGATCGTCACCTTTGATCAGCGGGTTAGTATTCTGAGCTGCGCTGTACACCATTTCGGGGTCTACCTCGTCCAATCTTGGCAGGGGTATCTCAGACAACTTCTCAGGCGTCTGCGGTACATAAGGCTGATCAAAACTCAGGTTGAGCAGTGCCTTCATTTGCAGGGTAGTAAGTATTACCTGATTCTGAGCATTTACTAGGGTAACACTGTCACTGGCCAGCTTCGTTTCAAGGTCAGCCTGATTACTTTCCGGCACTGAACCGGCAACCACCAGTTTCTTGGTGTTTTCCAGCTGGGAACTGGTCAGCTTCACCTGTAGTTCGCTGACATGTACCTGCTCTATATTCATCAGTATCTGGAGGAATGTGCTGGCGATGTTAAAAGCAACATCATTCCTGGCTTTTTCCAGAAACCTGCTTTGTGCCTGTGTTTCGTATTTATTGGCAGCTATGGTGTTACGCTTATAGAACCAGTTGAACAGCTCAACATTGGTGTTTAATCCACCGGCAAGGTTAAAATAAGACTGTGTAACAAACACGTTGGTATAAGGGTCAATGTTACGACCGGAACCTATCGTACCCTGTATACCTGCTCCTACGGATGGGAGTTGTGCTAACTGGCTTTGCTTCAGTGTCAGTGCTGCATAACGTTTCTGTACGTCCTGTTGCTTAATAGATATGTTGTTTTGAAGCGCATAATCTACGGAGCGTTGCAGTGTCCAGGTATCCTGCGCCTTTAAGGCGGCAGAGTTAGCAAACAAAATACACAGTGCCAGGAGACATCCCGGGATCTTGGATAATTTCATGACGTTCCAAAAATATAATAATTGTGATGATAACATAAACAAATTCTTTATGAATGGCTTAAAATGGTCTCAGATAAACAAATCCCGACATCAGATACCTTACCAGGAGCAGTGCCAGCAGGCTACAACTTGATAAGATTACCGGATGTCGGGAATGGCCTGTCTGAATTATGCGATTTTCCCGTCACGGATCTGTATGATCCTGTGACCATAAGTTGCATTTATTTCGGAATGCGTTACCTGTACAATCGTAATCTTATCTTTTTCATTAAGTTGTTTAAACAATTCCATAATCTCCTTTGCCTGATCTGAATGGAGATTACCGGTTGGCTCGTCAGCCAGGATGACCTTTGGTTGTCCTACAAGCGCACGTGCTATACCCACCAACTGTTGCTGTCCGCCAGACAACTGATTGGGAAATAGGTCCTTTTTAGCTACTATATTGAAACGGTCCAGGATATCAGCCACACGGCTCTTACGTTCAGCAGAAGGGACATTCTTATACAGCAGTGGTGTCTCTATATTCTCATATACCGTGAGCTCGTCAATCAGGTGGTAAGCCTGAAACACAAATCCAATAGCGCCCCGGTGTAACTGGGTTCTTTTCTTTTCATTCATCTTATGCACGGACTCCCCCTCAAACAGGTATTCTCCCTGGGAAGGCTCTTCCAGCAGCCCCATTATATGTAACAGGGTAGACTTGCCAGATCCGGAAGGACCCATGATAGATACAAATTCTCCTTCAAAAATTCTGAGATCAATATCTTTTAATATTTCATTCTTACCAAATCCAACTGGATAATACTTGGAGATATGTCTTAATTGTATCATTGATTTACGCTGTTTTGTGTGATTGAACCGGGTGCTTTCAGGCTGTCCTGATTAACATAGGTATTGACTCCTAACCTGTTAATAACCGTCAAAGCCATTGCGATAAGACTCGTTTACGGCTGGTGCATGGTCAGCAAACGCCCTTCTTACAAAAATATATACTGGATTCATTCCTGGTACCGGCGAAGGACCTGTTAGGCCGGATACTCCCTTTGTGGAATAAAAGTTAATGTTCTTCATTAGTATTACTTTAAAGATCCTACCTGAAGCAGTAGGGTCACCTTGTGACAGATCTTTCCGACCAGATTCCGCCTCAATACCCGGATTTATAGGTATTCTGCTGTATCTGGCAATACAGCCAGTTATAAGGGCAGCGTGCAGACATTCGTTGGCAAATTCAGGCATTGTACCATCAGCAACTGCTAAGACTGAAAGGATAATAGGACTACTGAACAGTAAGCTAAAGTCAGGCTGTAAATATCCACAAACCATAATTCCGGTAATCAACGCAATACCTCCCGGCAGGAATAACTGTAGTCTGGCCTGCATGATCAGCTGTATGCAACCGGCAAGCGCCGTTTTATTTGGATAATTTCTGAGCATCGCACTTCTTTTACATGAGAGTAAAATATGGGCTGGTAGAGACCTGCCCATGGTACATATTCACTTGTCATATTTAAACGTAACTACTAAAGAAACTATTCAGTTCTCAATGATTTAACAGGGCTGGTCAGCGCCGTTTTTATTGTCTGCACATATACCGTTGCAAGAGATAGTATAACAGCAATACCACCGGCCAGCACAAACACCCACCACTGTATATCTATCCGGTAAGCAAAGTCACTCAGCCATTGGTACATCAGGTACCAGGCAAGCGGCGTCGCTACCAGCAAAGCAATAAGCACCAGTTTAAGAAAATCGCCCGACAACAGGAACAGTATACTACCAACTGAAGCTCCAAGCACCTTTCGTATACCAATTTCTTTGGTCCGCTGGATAACAATGAAGGAGATCAGCCCCAACAATCCTAAAGTGGCAAGGAAAATAGCCAGTATAGTAAAGGTCAATACCAACCTGCCAAAGCGGTATTCCCCCCTGTACTGTTTGTCAAATGAATCATCTACAAAGAAGTAATTAAAACGTCCGTCAGGTGCATACCTGTTATAAATGGCTTCTACTGCTGCAAGTGTCTTTTTTATGTTGGCTGGATTTACTGTAATGGTCATCGGCATAAAACCAGCCGGGGCAACACGCATGGTCAGTGGCTCCACCTTGTCTCTTAAGGAATGATAATTGAAATCTTTGATTACGCCTATCACTTTCCCTTCGCTTCCCCATTGACTATACTTTCTACCGATTATTTCTTCCGGCTTGCTATAACCCAGGCTGGCTACAGTAGCTTCGTTGACTACCATTGCCTGCGTACTGTCAGTCCCCATTGCTTCAGAAAAGCCTCGCCCTGCTACTAATTGAATATCATACAGTTGCAGAAAGTCATAATCTACAAAGTACAGGTTCAGATTACTTGCCTGCATATCTCCACTCTTCAGCTCCATATTACTATAAGCAGAACTATGAGATTTGCTGGGTATTGCTGAAGAAAAAGCACACCCCTTCACCCCCTGGATGGAAGAAACCTGTTGTTTTATTTCCTTCCATTTATCCTTTATAGGGTCAATGCCAGAAAACTCCACCACCAGTTGCTGGTCTTTCTTAAAGCCAAGATCACGGGACTGCATATACAGCAATTGGTTATATACGATGATTACCCCGGCAACCAGCACTATCGTAATGACGAATTGGAAAACTACCAATCCCCTCCTTAACAGCAACCCCTTATGACTACTACTGAATGCCCCTTTCAATACTACAACAGGCTTATAAGAAGCTAAGACTATTGCAGGGTATACCCCCGCAAGTAAGCCGATCGCTATAGCCATTAAGATAAATATACCAACAGTACCGGTCTGGAATATGTTATTGGCTATTTCTTTCCCGGTTAGCAGATTAAACGCAGGAAGAAGCAACTGGCAGCAGGTAACAGACAACACAAATGCAAACAAGCTAAGCATCAAGGTCTCACTCAGGAACTGGAAAGTCAATTGTGATTCATAGGCACCTACTGACTTACGTACACCAACTTCCCTGGCTCTTTCCGTAGCCCTGGCTGTAGCCAGATTAACAAAATTGATTATAGCAATCAACAAAATGAATACTGCTACGAAGGAGAATATATACACATTTGGCATACTACCCTTCAACACCTGGCTTCCCTCCCGCTTGGAATGCAGGTATACATCGCTGATATTCTCAAGGTGTAAGGTGTACCGCATTTTTGACTCCTTCATCATCATGCCCACATGATGCTCCAGGAAAGGCGGAAACTTCTGCTCTAGTTTATAAGGATCAACATTGCTCTCTAATAAGAGGTAGGTAACTACTCCGAAGCTACCCCAGTTCTCAAAAGTTTCCCCAAGTGCCTTATAAGTAGCAAGAGAAAATACCATATTGAAAGCCAGCTGTGAATTTTCAGGCACATCTTTCATTACACCAGTGACCTTTACGGTATGCTCGCGGCCTCCTATCTGGATAGATCTACCAATTGCATTAGCAGTACCGAAATACTTCCTGGCTGCACTTTCGGAGAGTACTACACTGAAAGGTTCTGACAGCACAGTATGTTCATTACCACTAACGAGCGGAAATGTAAATACGTGAAAGAAATTAGAGTCCGCTACAGCTACTTCGTCTTCCTGATATTTGTTGTTTCCAACAAGAACAAGCATATTAGACAGATTAATACGTACAGCTTCTTTGACTTCCGGAAAATCCTGCTTCAGGGCAGGCCCCATAGGCATAGAAGTAATCGCAGCCTCGATCTTTTCTGTAGGTGTCTCTACATCTGTCGTTAGCCGATAGATCTGCTGCTTCCTTTCATGAAAGGAGTCATAACTTAGTTCAAACCTAACGTACATAAAGATCAGGAAGCAACAGGTCATACCTGTAGTCAGACCCAGTATATTAATGAAGGAATAAAACTTCTGTTTCCTGATATTCCTCCAGGCCATTTTTAGATAATTCTTGAACATACCCCCATTTTAATGATGTATATTATTCTGATCTTAAAGAGCGGACAGGATTACTCAATGCTGCTTTTATAGCCTGGAAGCTTACTGTAAATACCGCTACTACAATGGCTAATCCTCCTGCAGCAGCAAACATCCACTAACTGATGCTTATACGGTATGCATAGTCATCCAGTCACCTGTTCATGATATATCATGCCGCAGGTATAGCTAGTACTATCGAGATTGTAATAATTTTCAGGAAGTCGCTGGTTAAAGCGTCAATATATTAGTAACAGAAGCCACACACCTTTCTTACGCCTATTTCCTTGAGACGTTGTCCGGTAGGAAATGTTACCAGTCCAAACAACTACAAACAACTAATAAAGATGGCAATACCGGCAAAATAGTCAAATAGCTTACCCGTACGACCATCCATCTGATACTGCATGTCCAGTCTGTCGTCTATGAAAGATAACTCCATAGCTTTAAACGTTTACCTACCATCGTTACCAGATACAAAGGTCACAGATGTGCCGTAGATATTTTCTCCTTTTTCATGAAACCTGTCATAGCTTAATTCACCCTGCACCCAAACAAATAACAGAACACCAACTGCCAGGCCAAGCGCAAGTCCACCTATATTAATGCTGCTATACATTTTATATCACCAGAGATTGCGCCAGCCTATTCGCAGATAGTTATTAAGCATATGAGTTAGTTTGCGATGGGTAGTTGGTCAGGTAATATCAGACGTTTGAATTATACATGGAATTGCTCCTTGATATTTTCAGTTACAACCCGTCCATCAAACAAGTTAATAACACGGTGTGCAAAGCCGGCATCATACGGACTATGGGTAACCATGATCATTGTAGTACCTGCTTCATTTAATTCCTGTAGCAATTTCATTACTTCTTCACCATTGGTGGAGTCTAGGTTACCGGTAGGCTCATCCGCCAATATCATCTTAGGATTAGCTACTACCGCACGGGCAATAGCCACACGTTGTTGCTGACCTCCGGATAACTGCTGCGGGAAGTGGTTACGGCGGTGCATAATATTCATGCGTTCCAGCACTTTTTCAACCTTTTCCTTTCTTTCGCTGGCAGGCACCTTCAGGTATAGGAGTGGTAATTCCACATTTTCATACACAGTTAGTTCGTCAATGAGGTTAAAACTCTGGAAAACGAATCCGATAGATCCTTTTCTGAGCTGTGCACGCTGACGTTCACTCATGCTGGCGACTTCATGCTCCCAGAAATGATATTCACCGCCACTAGGATTATCCAGTAACCCAAGAATGTTCAACAGTGTAGACTTACCGCAACCGGACGGCCCCATGATAGCTACAAACTCACCATCCTTTATTTCCATATTAATACCGTTCAGGGCGGAAGTTTCTATCTCTTCTGTTGTAAAAATCTTTTGCAGATTGACTGTACGTATCATGACTTCGGTTTATGTTTTTTTAAATTAGGGTTCTACTATTCATTTCTCAATAATCCTGTAGGATTAGCGCTTGCAGTACGAAGACTTTGTAATGCAATTAACAGGTATGTCAACCCGAAGGTAATAATGCCTGCAATCAGGAATGGCGTAATACTCATACTCGTCCGGTACGCATATCCATCCAGCCATTTATTGGCAATAATATATGCCGCAGGCCATGCAAGCAGATTGGCCAACATGATCACAATGGTATACTCTTTCAGGAACAAATAGATTATACTAGCGGTATTAGCGCCTAACACCTTCCTGACTCCTACTTCTTTGGCCCGGCGGGTCAGACTGAAAGCAATAACCCCTACTGCCCCTAGCAATATGATAATAAAGTTTAAACCTGTAGCTACATCAGCCGCCTTGCTTAGGCGAGTTTCACTGAAGTACATGGCCTGGAACTTTTCATCCATAAAGAAATAGTCAAATGGAGAATCAGGATATCTCGCCTTCCAGACAGATTCAATACCTGCAAGACTTTTTCTTATATCAGAAGACTTTAATCTGATGCTTAAGAACCGGTACATTGGGTTGGCTTCCTGGTTAATAAATATCATCGGAGCAATCTTCTTCCCGATGTGAGTAAAATGGAAATCTTTCACAATTCCTCTTACTGTGAGTTTGACGTCGCTGTCAGGCATTATTATTTCCTGTCCTATTCCCTGCTTCAGCCGTAAAGCCTTAACAGCAGCCTCATTTAGTACTACATCAGCAGGATTATCGGTATCTGTGAAGAACCGGCCGGCAGCAAGTTGTAGCCCAAAAGTGTTTGCATAATTACCGTCTGTAACTAGTCTTTCAACATTAACAGGTGAAGCATCAGTAGCACCATCTGGCAACAAGGGCATACTTCCGCCATTCATACCATCAGGTACCTCATAAGAAATACTAGCGCTTGCCACCCCGGTATTTTGTGAAATCTCATCCCTGATCAGTTCCAGCCGTTTTAACCCGGTGGAGTCCCACTGGCGAGGTACAGAAGAGATTACCACTAGCTGCTCTTTGTTGTAACCTAATTCACGTTTAAAGAAGTAATTAATCTGACGCGAAATAAATAGCGTACAGACGAATACCAGAATCGCCAGAGAGAATTGTAGGACGAGTGACAGCTTTCTGAACAAAAGCTCTCCCCTGCCAATAGCAATTTTACCTTTTAGTACTTTGAGGAGGTTGCTGGCAGTTAGTACAAACGCGGGATAAATACCGGCTATCAATCCAACGCCTGCCACCAGCAGAAGATAAAACAATACCATCATTCCGGAAAAAGACGATACATGGGGTAACGACTTGTTGAAGATCTGTCCGAATATAGGACGGAGCAATTCATACAAGGCAATGGAAAGAAAGGCCGCTATACCGGTAAGTACTATTGATTCAGCAAGAAATTGGGTGATCAGCTGTTGACGTTTACCGCCAAACACCTTACGCAATCCGATTTCCTTCAACCGGTACATAGAAGTACCTACGCTGATATTCACATAATTAATCACAGCCATCAGTAGTACAAAGCCTGCAATGATGGCCAGTATATAGATCATTTTTCTTACGAGTCCATCGTTGGTATCAAGATAAAAAGTGTCGAGACCAATTAACTGGATACTCATATTATCTTTCAACTGCTGATTGCAGTTAACAGATATGAGATTATTAATTGCAGCCTGCAGCTGCTGAGGCGCAACGCCTGGTTGTAGTTGAACATATGAGGCCATGCATACATTGTTCCAGTCTTTATCTGCATCTGGGCCTAGAAAGTAATCGACGCTCTGTATTGGCAGAAGGATGTCATTCTTAAATCCGTTGATAGTTGTTACGCTGTTTTCACGAACTTCATTCTTTAACACGCCTGTAACCGTATAGCTTTTCTTACCATCTTTTCTGGTATCTATTGTTAATACTTCATCAAGTGCATCAGGTTTACCAAAAAACTTCATTGCTGTTTCTTCTGTAATAACAATAGAATTATTATCACGGAAGGCGTTAGTGGGATCACCATATAGCATGGTTAGTCCGTACGCTGAAATTACAGTCGTATCTCCCGGCTGCATACCAACTCTAAAATGCCTGTCTTTATATGAGGCATTAGCGGAACAGGGGAATGTGCGGTAATAGTTTGCTATTAATGAAGGATATTGATCGTGCAGTGCTTTTGCGAGCGGTGCTGGCGTAATTAATGGCATGTACATATTATCGACCTTCCAGGCAGATTGCAGATAATACTGTTGTGGAAGATTTTTCAAATCTGCATTGACTTGCCTTTCTTCCCATATATATACTGCAATCAATAGCGAAAAGGTCATCCCAATAGCAAGGCCTGCAATATTAATAAAGGAAAATAGTTTTCGCTTGGCAAGGTGCCTCAATGCGATTGTGATGTACATGCTGATCATCTGCATATTGATTTTCAGGTGATTGTCCGGAAAACCGCCTTCGCATTAAGCAGAGGCTGGCACCAGAACTAAAACAACTGTAATTGCCGGTATTAAAATACTAAAACCTCCTTGTCTCCAAAATTTTCATAAGAAGAGGTAATGACCTGCTCTCCTTCCTGAAGTCCTTCAAGAACCTCGAAATACTGTGGATTTTTCTGTCCTAGGGAAATCTTACGCTTTACCGCCCTGTTTCCACCTTTGTCTACCACATAGACCCAGTTGCCTCCTGTGTCAGAAAAGAATCCTCCTACAGGCAGTAGAACAGCAGCAGATGATTTGCCTAGTTCCAAACGAATTGGCGATGATTGTCCGCGGCGGATACCTTCCGGCGTCTCCTTATCGAACTTCATATCCACATTAAAACGTCCGTTTTTTACTTCTGGGTATACTTTGATAATAGATAAAGCATACATCTTATTGTTGAACTCGAAAGTTGCTTTTAAGCCAGGGAATACTCGTGAAATGTAATGTTCATCAACTTCCGCACGCATTTTAAATCCATCCAGGTCGTCTATCTGACCAATGTTCTGGCCAACAGTTATACTTCCTCCTATTTCGGCATCAACAGAAGACAGCTGCCCGTCTATAGGTGCCCGCAACACCAGATTGCTAAGATTGTCTTTCATCATCTGGAGGTTACGCTGTGTGCGGAGAATAGTAGATTCGAGACGTTCTATCTGGATTTTAGCATTTTCTTCCTGGAATCGTTGACTTTCAACTTCGATTTGCCTTTGCTTCACAAGACGTTCGTAATCAATCTTATTTTTATTAAACTCCTGACGAGATACAATCTTCTCATCAACCAGTTGCTTTGTACGGTCATAAAGGTCTTTTGCCTGTTCAATTTGATAATCCAGATTAGCCACAGTCTGCTGCATAGTGAATCGGTTTTGTTTCAGAGTCTGTCGGGTATTCTGTAATTCATTGATCAGACGATAGATCTCAGTTTCATGATTAACAAAGTCCATCATGAGGTTCTGATTCTCCAACCGTAAAATGCTGTCACCCTTTTTTACCATGCTACCACCTTCAAGGTATTTCTGGCTTACATATCCGCCAACAATAGCATCCAGACGTATTGTCTTAAGGGGAGCTACAACAGCGGTAACTGCTATATACTGGTCAAAAGTGCCTTTGCTGACGGTTGAAATAGTGATCTTATCTTTCTCAACATTCAGCTTGGAACGATGATCTGCAAATATGAGATTGTATAGAAGCAATAATGCCACGACAGCGCCTCCGCTTATCAGGGTGATCCTTTTTTTAGACCAATACTTCTTTTCTATTTTTCTGTCCATAGGTTATCTAACTTTCCTAACCCGGTAAGGCAACGCGCATGCCAAAGGCGAAGATTCAATACTGTGGCTCATTTCAGGCAAACGCATATCTCACTGAACGTCCTTATGCGCACACCGGACGTCCGATTCCGGACAAATGCGGAGACTACTACAAATGACCTGTAAAAACCGAAATCTTTTTATAATATTGCCAGTGGCCGTATCCGCCACGGGAAGGCATTTCATAACCTGATCAGGAATGCTGTTTGCGGGTTCAGCACAGCAATAACAACAGATACGTTAATTTATGACTACACCGTTGCCCGGCAAAATCCTTATTGTAGATGATGACATGGATGTATTACGTGCCGCCCGTTTACTATTAAAGCGACACTTTCAACAAGTAGACTTTGAGCGGAATCCCCAAAAGATACCATATCTGGTTACTAACTTCGAATATGACGTTATTCTCCTGGATATGAACTTCACCCGCGATCTTAGCAGTGGTAAGGAAGGATTCGAATGGCTGGACCGTATTCTGGATATAAGGCCCGAAGTAGCAGTAGTACTGTTTACTGCCTATGGGGATGTGGAAATGGCAGTTAGAGCAATCAAGGCAGGTGCTGTTGACTTCGTGTTAAAACCCTGGGAAAATGATAAACTCCTGGCCACCATGCAGGCTGCCTATAATAAAAAGCACGGTAACAGGGAGAAAAGTACCGCGCCCTTAACAATGCCACAATCAGATGTTAATATTATCGGCAGTAGCCAGGCGATGGTCGAAGTGCTGGACACAGCGGCCAGAGTCGCCGGTACAGATGCCAATGTACTGATATTAGGAGAAAATGGAACAGGTAAAGATCTGCTGGCCAGACATATTCATGCACTATCAATGCGTAATAAACAGGCATTTGTGAGTGTAGACCTTGGCGCTATCAGTGAAACACTCTTCGAGAGTGAGCTGTTTGGTCACGTAAAAGGCGCTTTTACTGATGCCCGTGAAGATCGGACCGGCCGTTTTGAGGAAGCAAATGGAGGAACTATTTTTCTGGATGAGCTGGGCAATATCTCGCTGCCATTACAGGCTAAATTACTTACCGTATTACAAAACAGATCTGTTACCCGGGTAGGCAGTAATAAAACAACCCCAATAGACGTACGGCTTATTACAGCCACTAACAGAAACATCCAGAAGATGGCAGCGGAGTACCAGTTCCGGCAGGATCTACTCTATCGGATTAACACAATTGAGATACAGCTCCCCCCGTTACGTGAAAGACAGGAAGATATAGCGCCATTAGCCGAATACTTCCTTGAGAAGTATGCTACTAAATATAAACGCAATGTAACAGCTTTACACGAATCACTTTTACAGCAACTTCGTCAGTATGACTGGCCGGGCAACATCCGGGAGCTACAGCATGCTATGGAAAGAGCAGTAATACTTTCACAGGGGAAAGTACTTCTGCCCAAAGACGTGTTTATGAAGAACGCTGTGCAGGAAGAAACACTTAATACTGGCTACAACCTGGAAGAAATGGAAAGAAATATTATAACCCAGGCCATGAAAAAATGCAACGGCAATATTACCGAGGCAGCTAAAGAATTAGGCCTAAGCAGAGCTGCGCTTTACCGGAGACTGGAGAAATATAACATCTAGGGGACTTATAATGAACAGATTCAGTGTCAATATCTTATTGCGTATCATTCTGCTTACCGCCAGCACCATAACAAGTGTATGGGTGTGGACGGTTTTAGGCATATTTCCGGGTATTGCTATGGCAGCCCTGATATGTATGCAGATATATGGCATGTACTACTATATAAACCGGGTTAACAGAAAACTAACCCTGTTTCTTGAGTCTATCCGATATGAAGACTTCTCTATCCGCTTCAGCGCGGACAACAAATTAGGTAAGAGCTTTCAGGCCTTGAACCATCAGTTTAATGAGGTTCTCGAGGCCTTCCGGCAAACAAGGGCAGAAAAAGAAGCCAATCTGAAATATATTGATACGATTGTGCAACATATCAGTATAGGGGTACTATCATTTGACACAGAAGGACGTATAGAACTGATCAATCCTGCGGCCTTCCGGTTATTAGGTATATACAGATTGCGTAACCTGTCTGAACTTAAAAATGTACATCCAGGCCTACCAGAGTATCTGATGGAAATAAAGTCCGGCAGTAAATTATTATACCGTACCCGCCAGGAGCAACAGCTGTCAATACATGCAGCAAGTGTAAGACTACAGGGGCGACTAGTCAAATTGATCTCTTTGCAGAACATTCACTCCGAACTTCAGCAAAAAGAACTTGAGGCCTGGCAGAATCTGACCAAAATATTACGGCATGAGATTATGAACTCAGTTACTCCGATTGTGTCATTGATCGGTACCATGCAGGATATTGTCGAGCAGGATATATCTCCGGATGCAGCACAGAAGGAGGCCATTGCTGACCTTCAGGAAGCTTTAGAGACAATCAAAAGCCGAAGCAGAGGCATTATGAACTTTGTCAATGCTTATCGTGACTATACTACTCTGCCCAAACCACAATTTACGCATGTCAATGTAAAAGAACTACTTAGCGGTGTAAGCAGCCTGCTACAACCAGAGTTAAAACAAGCTGGCATTTTTTATCACTATGAGATAGAAAGCGCCAGTACCGAAATACATGCTGACGTTGCCCAGCTTCAAATGGTAATGATTAACCTTATTAAAAATGCAATGGATGCCCTGGAGCAGACTCCTACCCCTTCTATTGAAGTAAGGGCCAGCATGGCCAGCCCTAGTCAGGTTCACATTGAAATTACTGATAATGGACCAGGTATTGATATAGAAGCGATGAATAAGATATTTATTCCATTCTACACTACTAAGAAAAAGGGCAGCGGAATTGGCCTGAGCTTATCCCAGCAAATTATACAATCTCATGGAGGACAATTGAAAGTCAGCCGTTCCGGAAATAATGGCACAACCTTTTCAGTATTACTTCCCGTTACCTGAAACCATTTAGGCAAAGAAGTCGTACTTTAAGACATTATTCTGTTCATATGCAAGGGAGAAGTTTCTTTAACATATTGTACGCTGTCACATTATTTGTTCACCTGCTGGCAATTGTATTTCATCTGGATATCACAGGATATGCCTCAAAATTCCTGCTTTCCTTTGTGTTGGTAGTACAGTTTGTACTCGGCACGGAGGGTATACCTCCGGTTTTCCGTATCTCTATGCTGGCGGCATTATTCCTTACAGGCTTTGGAGACATTTTCCTACTGTTTTCCGATCAAAGTCCGTTCTTTTTTACTTTTGGACTGGCCACTTTTGCGTTATCACTACTGGCATATATTGGCTTTTTCCTGAAAATCAGGTACTCCAATTACCCATTACCCCGTTGCCAGTGGGCGTTTATGTTCAGCGCACAGGCAGCTATCATCACTTTTATCTACCTGGTAATACCGTATCTGGGCCAGATGACTATACCCGTTATTATTTTCGCAATTGTTGCATCTGTAATGCTGCAGGCAGTCAAGCATGCCTTCCGCTTAAAAGATCAGCCTTCGGGGTGGTATGCCTTGGGTGGTGCCGGTTTATATATCCTATCCTGCGCACTTATAGCCATACATCACTTCTGTTATCGGATTCCGATGGGATCGTTCCTGATTATGCTGACATACGGACTGGCACAATGGGGACTGGTAAACGGTGGATTACTTTACCTGCGTATGCGTCGCGGATATGCGGTTCAGTAAATCAGTATGTGTTAAACCATACAGAAACCGTACATTTGGTTCTTGCTTGATGAGAACAGCTTATGGAACAAACAGATTTCTTAGTAATTGGTTCCGGTATAGCAGGATTAACCTATGCACTAAAAGTTGCAGCAGCATGTCCTGACAAGAAAATTACCATCATCACCAAAACGCGTGAAGACGAGACCAATACCAAATACGCACAGGGTGGAGTAGCCGTAGTAAACGATCTTGAAAACGACAGCTTTGAAAAGCATATTGAAGATACACTGATTGCCGGCGATGGTCTTTGTAATGAAGACATTGTGGAAATCGTTGTTAAAGAAGGCCCTGAACGTGTCAACGAGATTGTAGAATGGGGGGCAAACTTTGACAAAAATGCCGCAGGAGACTTTTCCCTGGGTAAAGAAGGCGGCCACTCAGAGTTCCGCGTCATTCACTATAAAGATGTTACAGGTAAAGAAATAGAACGGGCTCTGCTGGATGCTGTACATAAGCAACCAAATATTCAGCTTGTAACACATTGCTTTGTAGTGGATCTCATTACCCAGCACCACCTGGGTTACCTGGTCACAAAATCTACTCCTGATATAGAATGTTATGGCGTATACGTCCTAAACCTTCTGACCAATAAGATAGAAAAAGTTCTAAGCCGAATTACTGTACTTGCCACTGGTGGTAATGGACAGGTATATCGCAGTACAACCAATCCTACCATTGCTACAGGCGATGGTGTGGCAATGGTCTATCGTGCAAAAGGGAGGATTGAAAATATGGAATTTATTCAATTCCATCCTACGGCCTTGTATCAGCCAGGAGTGAACAATGCCTTCCTGATCACCGAAGCCGTGCGTGGCGATGGTGGTATTTTACGTAATATACACGGTGAGGATTTCATGCATAAGTATGATCCCCGGCTTTCCCTGGCACCCCGTGACATTGTAGCCAGAGCAATTGACAGTGAGATGAAGATCACTGGTACTGAGTATGTCTATCTGGATTGCCGGCATATGGATCAGGAAAAGTTTATTCATCACTTTCCTAACATTTATGAAAAATGCCTCGCATCCGGCATAGATGTGAAGAAGGATATGATACCTGTAGCGCCGGCAGCACATTATAGTTGCGGCGGTATTAAAGTGAACGAGTATGGGCGCACGTCCATCAATAATCTGTATGCATGCGGTGAATGTTCCAGTACAGGACTTCATGGTGCTAACAGACTTGCCTCCAATTCCCTCCTCGAAGCAATGGTATTTGCACATCGTTGTTACCTGGATGGAATAGAAAGAATAAATACCATAATACACAATGTAAGTGTACCAGACTGGAATACAGCAGGTACTATAGCTCCCAAGGAAATGATCCTCATTACCCAAAGCCTCAAAGAGCTGAAGCAGATTATGAGCGACTACCTCGGTATCGTACGTACTAATGAACGTATGCAGAGAGCCAGCCGAAGGCTAGACATTCTGCATGAAGAAACTGAACAGTTGTACGAAAGAACGGAAGTTTCACCTCAATTATGCGAACTCAGAAACCTGATCACTGTTGGTTATCTGATTGTGAAAGGAGCATCTTTTCGCAAAGAAAGCCGCGGCTTGCATTTTAATACAGACTATCCTCAGAAAAGCGCCCTTGTACAGAATATTGTGTTATAGAAATTGATGACATGTATTATTTGTTACTGGCATTTATGTACGGCTTCTCATTACTGCCGTTATGGTTATTATATCGCATAAGTGATGTTTTATACCTGATCATTTACTACGTTGTTGGTTACCGCAAATCAGTTGTATTTGAGAACCTTAAACAGGCTTTTCCTGATAAAACAGAAAAAGAAATAACTCGGCTTGCTAAGAGATATTACCTCAATCTCACAGATATGATGGTGGAAACCGTCAAACTGCTGACTATGAGTAAAGAGCAGCTGGAGCGCCGGTTCATATGCGATTTGACAGTATTGCATGAGCTATATGCACAGGGCAAAAGCTGCCAGATGCACCTGGGACATAATTTTAACTGGGAATGGGCAAATGTGTTTTGCATGCAGGGCGTTAGATTTCCTTTCCTGGTAGTATATATGCCACTCACCAGCAAAGCCGGCGACCGTATGTTCAGGCATTTCCGTGAAAAGTCTGGCAGTACACTGTTACCAGCAAATGATATTAAGAGCAGTATGCAGCCATGGCAGAATAAACAATATCTTATTGCGCTGGTAGCTGATCAAAATCCGGGAAACCCAAGGCGAAGTTATTGGCTGCCTTTTCTTAATCGAATGACTGCGTTTTATAAGGGCCCCGAGATGACTGCAAGGAGAAATAACATTCCTATTGTATTTGTCGATATACGTAAAGTGAAAAGAGGCTACTATCATGCCTCCTTAAAATTGGCGTTTGAAGAACCTGCTCTTGTGCCGGAAGGAACTATTACAGCCGAATTTGTAAAGTATCTGGAAGGTAATATCAGGGAACAACCGGAGGTATGGGTCTGGAGTCACAGAAGGTGGAAACACGAGTATAGAGACTAAAATAAAGCTGAACCGAACAATATGCATGATGCAATGACTGATCGGTTCAGCCTCAAATCTATTTCGTCATAGCAGTGTCTACTCGCATAGAAGTATCAGCTGCTGGTGGGGGTGGTGGAGGTACTGCCGCCTGCACCATAATGTTATTAGTCACAGATTTTACTCCACTTACGCCTTTAACAGCATCTTCAGCTGCTGTTTTAGCAGCATCGTCAGCTACTTCACCGTTAAGTGTTACAACGCCCTCTTTGACTTCAGCTGTTACACCGGGAGAGGCTGTGAGTTTCTCATTGACAGATTGCTGAACGCTGGAGTCGCTAGGCGAACAAGCAGATAAGCATACGGCGAAGAACATCATTCCTGCCATCAGAAAAGTTTTACATTTCATGGTTAAAAGTTTAACTAAGTAAAACAAATAACATGCTAAACCACCGATTTGTTTGATTGCAAACAATTGTTAATCAACCATTATCTTCAAATCCAGGATAGAGCATCATACCACCATCCACAAAAAGAGTCGTTCCTGTTACATAATCACTTTCATCACTAGCCAGCCACACTGCAGCTTTGGCTACATCCTCAGGCACACCGACCCTCCCATATGGAATGAGTTCCAGCAGCTTTTTCTCATCTTCGGGGGTATCCCAGGCGTCTTCATTAATTCGAGTTTTAATCGCTCCCGGAGCAATTCCGTTAACCCTGATACGGTCAGCAGCGAGTTCCTGTGCCATAGACTGCATCAATAACTTAACGCCTCCCTTACTGGCAGCATAATTTACATGCCCTGCCCATGGGATGACTTCATGTACACTACTCATACAGATAATCTTTCCGGCTGCCCGGGAACGGCTTTCTACGACACCCCGACGTTTAAATTCTCGAGCTGCTTCTCGGGCGCAAAGGAATTGACCTGTAAGATTGGTATCAATTACTTTATTCCACTGTTCCAGGGTCATATCGATCAGAGATGCGTCCTGCTGGATACCAGCATTAGCCACCACTATATCGATGGTCCCAAAGCGGGAAAAGATTTCCGCAAACATTGCTTTGACTTCTTCTTCGCTGCTGGTATCAGCCTGCTGAACAAAGCCATCGCCTCCTGCAGCTTTAATTTTAGCTAATACGTCTTCAGCTGCTTTCAGACTTTTGTCGCTGTGGTGGTTTACTACCACGGTTGCGCCAGCCTCTCCGAAAGCAACTGCTATAGCAGCTCCTATGCCACTGCTGCTACCGGTAACAAGCGCAATCTGTCCTTCTAATAGTTTTCCCATTGCAAGGTTTTTTCCAATGGGGTCCAAAAAGCATACCTGTAAAAACAGAAAAGCTCCGCATTAGACCTGCGGAGCTTTAATATTCAATACCTTATCTTAATTCAGTACATTTTTCTCCTGTACTACTTTTAGCCCTTTCTGCGTCTTCATTGCATTAAAGCCCCCCTCCACATTACGCAGATTGTGAATACCCTCCCGCTTCATAATAGAACAAGCTATAATACTACGGTAACCTCCCTGGCAATGGACGTACAGATTATGGTTATCATCAAAATCAGCCAGATTTCCCAGGTCCGTCATGTCGCTGAGCGACAGGTTCATTGCACCATCAATATGTCCATCTGCAAATTCCGCAGGCTTACGTACATCCACTATAACAAGGTTATTGTCATGCGGAAGGTCCATAGCCAATTCATCCGGCTCCACGGTAATGATCAGATCACGGGTTTCTCCTGCAGCAACCCAGGCGTCGTAACCCCCTTTCAGATATCCGGCAACATGATCGAATCCTACCCGTGCCAGCCTTACAATTGTTTCTTCCTCCTTACCAGGACTGGTAACAAGCACTATTTCCTCACCAAAAGGTAAGAGGCTACCTGCCCATTCAGCAAAACGGCCTTCCAGTCCAATACTAATCGAGCCAGGCACAAATCCTTCAGCAAATTCCGTTGCAGGACGAGTGTCCAAAACAAGTACTTCCTGTTTCAATTTCTCTTTCACCTCAGCTACAGAAAGTGGACGATTACTCTTTTCCATTACTGCCTGCAAAGCATCATATCCTTCTTTATTAATACGAGCATTAATTGGGAAGTAGGAAGGTGGAGTGCTGAGTCCCGAGGTCACCTCCTTAATGAATGCATCTTTGTCTACTGCTTTCAGGGCATAATTAGACGCCTTTTCATCCCCTAGTGTACTGTAGGTGTGTGGGCCAAGGTTCTTACCACAGGAAGATCCGGGGCCGTGTGCAGGATATACGGTCACGTTATCCGGCAATACCTTGATTTTATCATTCAGTGAGTCATACAGGTAACCAGCCAGCTCCTCTTTGGTAAGATTGCCACTGAAAAGATCTGGACGACCAACATCGCCTACAAATAACGTATCTCCTGTAAACAAGCTATTAGGCAGGCCGGACTCGTCCCTTAATAAATAACAGGTAGACTCCAGTGTATGACCTGGTGTATGCAAAACTTCAATAGTCAGTTTGCCGACAGAAAACTTCTCACCATCTTTGGCGAGGTATATCGGAAAGTTTGTAACTGCCTCAGGACCATATACAATAGGAGCTTTTGTAGCCGCTGCCAGATCGAGGTGACCTGATACAAAATCGGCATGAAAGTGTGTCTCAAATATGTACTTGATGGTGGCATTACGCTCTCTAGCTAAATCAAGGTAAGCGTCAATATCCCTAAGGGGATCTATCACAACAGCTTCTCCTTCTGACTCAATAAAGTAGGCGGCTTCTGATAAGCAATTGGTATAAAGTTGCTTGACGAACATGGTTGTTGATTTCTGATTTTCTGCAAATTTACGGATTTAAATCCGTGCAATAAGATCAGGCAAAAAACACCCCGCCAGTTATTAACATAACCGGAATATCCACAATTTTATCTGGTACGTTCCGTAAGGAGACGCACAATGGTAAAAAAATCAGAGCCTAACTAAAAGTCTTTTTATTACTCTTAGTTAGGCTCGAATTATTTTTTTCTGCAGTCTGAATGACCAGTACTCCAAAACCAGATTAGCCTACCAGCTCCTCTACGAATTTGGCAACTTCCGCTATACGCTGCTTGTTGATCGTATAGTGAATGAATTTACCATCTCTTTCGGTTATCACAATGCCGGCACGGCGCAGAATAGCCAGATGCTGTGAAGCTACTGACTGCTCAAGACGCAGCTTAACGTAGATTTCAGTTACTGTCATTTTCTTGTGATCTTCCAACAGCTTAATCATCTGCTGGCGCAACTTATGGTTAATCGCTCTGAGAACCATAGCTGCCTTCTTAACGGCAATGTAATCCAATTTAATTTGGTCTTTTTCATTGGTACCTCTAGAAATAATAAGAGTATTAGAAGAGGTCGTTAATAATGTTTTTTCCATCGCATAATAGTTTTAAAAAATGATGAAATGAAAGGGATCAACGGACAGTAAACCCATAACTTGTTAGACAACAATAACCGGGTATCGATTTATACAAAAATATAATATTAGTCGTAATAAAAAAAACTTCTATACCATATTTTTTAATATATGCCTGCCCATTACTTGCCAAATAAACCTAATTTGACATTCCCATGACACAAATTGACATAAGTGTAGGGATTACGCTTCTTAATAAGACATAAAAAGCCTTCAATCACGCTAATGTGGAATAATTTTATATCCTAAATGACCTATTTTTTTATAGTAGAATGAAATGGTTTGAGGTAAAATGGACTGAAATAAGCCACATCTTCAAACGATTTATGCTCATAAGCTGCTGTAGCCAGCGGTACCATATCCGCTGCATTTAATATATAGGGGATGAATAACGCGTGCTCATTCGGCGTCATAAGTTGCTGCCACTTATCACTACCGTTTCCGAAAAAGTATATTTTCTGTTTTGATATCTGTTCACCAAACGCGTCAGGAGTGAGTATTAACGCATGAGGATCCACGATAACATTTAACCCACCGTCATAAATTGCTGTATACACTTCCATCCTTCTCGCATCCAACATGGGACAATACAGCGCATTATTATCCTGCGTTTGTGTCAGTACTCCCTGTGCCATCATCTGTAGAGTTGATACTGCTATCAATGGTTTTTCCCATGTATAACACAATCCCTTTGCTGTAGCTACACCCACTCTTAGACCTGTATATGAACCAGGACCTGCACTTACAGCAACTGCATCCAGGTCACCCGGTACAATCCCCTGCTGCTGCATGACTTCTTTAATAAATAACGTCATACTTGCAGCATGATCCTGCTGCTTCTCATTCACTAATGTTTGTAGCACCTGCCCGTTCTTTGACAAACAAACAGAACCTACAGATGTAGCTGTATCTATGTGTAGTATTAATGACAATGCTCTTCGATTTAATTGTTTCACATGACAGTCACGTTCATACCAGCTTCTCTCGCCAGCAATGCACTCACTTTATAACGTTCATTCCCTGTAGCCTTGTACACTGCATCCAATACACGGCATACCCTTCTAATCCCGATTTTCCCACACCACTCAAAGGGCCCCATAGGGTAATTAGTACCAAGACGCATAGCAGTATTAATATCATCTCTTGACGCTGTACCTTCCTCTGCTGCCATATATGCTTCATTAATAATCATGCACACTACCCTTGGAGTTACCAATCCTACCCTATCTTCCACAATAGCATACTCCCATCCCAACTCATTCATAATCCGCGCAAGTACGGATTTCTGTTCTTCTTCCATCAGTGATACCTCAGTAACCGGCATTACTGTGAATCCAGGTAGCCAATTGCATCCTACAATACTGAATCCCTGTTCAAATGCATAGTTTCCCATTAATTCAGACAGTGAAGTTTCTACAATATTTGCCAATACTGGTACAACTGGATTTTTTGCATAAAAGCCAGCCCGCTCTGTATGTTCATCAAAATTCAGGTCTATCACCAACTCATATTCAGTCAGTGTACCTATCCGATCCAGCGATGTTACATGCTGCACCCGGTGCCCACTCAAACCACCTTTTTCAAGAAAAGCTGCATAGTGTGGCTCCTCTCCAATGATGAGTATATTCATGTGCAAAATTTTCGCAAACCTATTAATTAATAACTAATAATAAGACGCTATTTTTATGCCTATGGAAAAACAGATCATCAATACGAATAATGCGCCTGCTCCTATCGGCCCGTACAACCAGGCGGTACAATCAGGTAATCTGCTGTTTGTATCCGGACAGATAGCACTCAATCCGGAAACCAACCAGTTGGTAATGGATGATATCAAAACTGAAACACATCAGGTAATGAAAAACCTGCAAGCCATACTTACAGCTGCGGGAATTGACTTCAGCAATGTGCTAAAAACTACCATCTTCATTATGAATATGAATGATTTTGCACAAATCAATGAAGTATATGGTTCCTACTTTTCAGGTGAGTACCCTGCTCGTGAAACTGTACAGGTAGCTGCATTACCTAAAGGTGTTAATGTAGAAATATCAGTAATTGCCAGCAAATAATTACCTAAATAAATGAAGAGGCCCCAAAAGGCTTCTTCATTTATTTCCCACCAAACAAAGTGGCTGATAATTTAGCGTCATGGCCATACACATCTTCACGGAAATTCAACCGTCCATCACTATCTACAAATGCAGTGAAGTAACCTATATAGACAGGTACCTTTTCCTTCAGCGTAACATATTTTTCCTTACTTCCGTTCATCGCTTCGACGATCTTCTTTGTCGTCCACATGGAGTCATTACGTAATAACCATTCTGCCAGGTGCTGCGGTTCCGATACACGGATACAACCATGACTGAACGTCCGTCTGTTCTCCCCAAACAAACCTTTGGATGGTGTATCATGTAAATAGATATTATACTCATTGGGGAATAGAAACTTTACCTTACCTAATGCGTTACGTCCGCCTGGTTTCTGACGGATGATATAAGGAAAATTACCACCGGAATACTTGCTCCAATTAAGTGAAGCTGCGTTCACTGGACTGCCCGTTCCCGTCACCACTTCCATATTCTGTCTTGCAAGATAACCGCTGTTCTTCCGCATAGCTGGAAGGACTTCATGTACCAAGATACCTGGAGGCACATTCCAGTATGGAGCAAAAACTACGAACTTTATCTCGTTACTGAATATTACTGTATTGGTGCCAGGCCTACCCACTACAACATTACAAGTCCAGTCAAGCTTATTATCAGCGTAGACATATAGTTTAAAAGCAGGTATATTAACAAGCAGGTATTCAGCAGGTGGTTCTGCAGGTACCCAGCGGATCCTTTCCATATTAATCAATATCTGCCTTATACGCTGATTCGGAGTAATATTTAACGCGTTCAGCAATGGCTGCTGTATAGTTCCATCAGTTTTCAGACCTGTTCTGTCCTGAAAATTGCGGATAGCTGAATCAAGGGCAGGCGTAAATATTTGTGAAGTATCTGCAGCAACAAGATCGCCAAGCATATGCAGCCTTTGCTTCACCCCGGCAATAAGAGGATCCTGCTCTCCTGTCTTGTATATCTTCCTGCTGGCTTTTAAAGAATCCCATGGCTTTTTCTCCAATGCTGCCAGTTTTTTTAACTGGTCTCTTAGCAGCTTATACTGCCTGTTAACCGGCTCTTCAAATGCATCAGCTGGCTTACTGACCATCGAATCCAGCAGACTTTCCATATTAATCTTCTTACGTGGGATGAACCATTCGAGGGATTTGGCACTATCTGACGTCAGTCCACTCCATACTTTATTACCATAGGCAAAGAATTGCGCTGTGAGCAGTAACTCTGCCTTAGGAATCGCCTTATCACCCGGACGGAGTTTTTCTCCTTCCAGCAGCAATGTATCATACATTTCCCTGAGCGGTTTGCTTATGATTGTACTGTCATGCAGGCCAAAGTCTGCATCTGCTTTCATCATGTTAATAAAGTTACCCGCCTGCTCGGTCAGCTGACCATCATCTCCTATCCACGCATAGTGGAAGTTCCGCTGCCGATAGAAATCCCGGATATAATCAGCATATGCTGTATCCGCTTGCAGGAAGGAATTTACAGCATTACTGTCCAGTGTAAGATCGATGTAATCCTGCCTGGTGTAGTGGCTGGTATCTCGTACAAGGCCTTTCTTTTTGCTAAGCCCACCACCACAGGAAGAGAATATGATCATTAAGGATAGTAACAGGTATGCGCAGCGTAAAAACATAAACGTAACAGGAGTTTAAATGATTCAGAAGTCCCCTTTGGGTGTTTGATGCTCAAAACAACAGTAGTTGTTATTGAATTGTTTGACGCTACAAATGTAAAACGCTTAACACAATTAGTGTTAAGCGTTTTGGACAAAGCAGTTGGGATGGATTATAATTTAATCTCTTCTTCGTTGGCATCAAAGAAGCGATATTCTGTCAGATGATAGTTGGAATCAGCTTTGATTCTGACCCATTTCTTGTACTGAAAATACCATTTCCACCGGCGGGAAGTAAGAAATCCTTTAGCCAGGTAGGCATAAAATATAGGGTGTACCCTGATTGTAAGACCTTTATGCTGATGGTTAATCAGGTATTGCAGGTTCTTCTCGATTTCATCAATGATCAATACAGAAGCGCCGATTTTACCGGTACCATGACAAGTAGGGCAATCTTCTGCTACAGAGATTGTGACTTCAGGTTTTACGCGCTGACGGGTAATCTGCATCAGCCCAAACTTAGAAATAGGCAGGATAGTATGTTTAGCCCTATCCTGGGCCATGAATTTCTCCATGGCTTCATATACTACTTTCTTGTTTTCGGGCAACTTCATATCAATGAAGTCAATGATAATTATACCGCCCAGATCACGGAGGCGTAGCTGGCGGGCAATTTCTGCTGCAGCTTCCAGGTTGGATGCAAGCGCATTCTGTTCCTGGTTATTGCTGGAGCTTTTATAGCCGCTGTTCACGTCTATGACATGTAACGCTTCTGTAGCTTCAATGATCAGATATACTCCACTATCCAGGTTAACAGTTTTCCCGAAGGAAGCTTTTACCTGACGGGTTACACCGTAGTGATCGAAGATAGGAGCTCCGTTATGATAATGCTGAACAATGTCCTGTTTTTCAGGGGCTATTTTCTGAATATAGGCCCTAGTATCAGCGTACATGTTGCGATCATTGATCACAATACGGTTAAAGCTCTCGTTAAGAAGGTCACGTAATATGCTGGTAGTTTTAGCCTGTTCACTCAGGATTTTCTGCGGAGGCTGTGAGCCACGCAGGTTAGCCTGTATGTTTTTCCAGGTTTCTACAAGTGTAGTCAGGTCCTCATGCAGTTCCGCCGTTTTCTTTCCTTCAGCCGCCGTGCGCACGATTACACCAAAGTTGGGTGTTTTGATCGCTTCGACTATTTTCTGTAGTCTTTTTCTTTCTTCGGAAGAGTGTATCTTTTTAGATACTGCGACAATGTCATTAAAGGGTGTTAACACGATGAATCTTCCTGGAAGAGAAATTTCGCAACTAAGACGGGGACCTTTAGAAGAAATTGGTTCTTTTAATATCTGCACCAGGATGTTAGGCTTTCCGCCCAGCACATCTGTGATTTTGCCGGTTTTTACAATTTCCGGCTCATTCTTAAACTTTGTAAAGTCAAACCCCTCGGGGGTTTTATCTGAAATAGCCTGCTGGGTAAATTTAAGTATAGAACGTATATATGGGCTAAGGTCAGTGTAATGTAAAAAGGCATCTTTCTCAAAACCCACATCAACAAAAGCCGCATTAAGGCCGGGAATCAATTTTTTCACCCGCCCCAGGTATAAATCCCCTACAGAAAAGTTGGGATTGCCGCTCTCATGATGCAATTCCACCAGTTTCTTATCTTCCAGCAACGCTATTTCCACACCAGTCGGTGCCGCATTTATAATAAGTTCCTTGTTCAAGCGTCCAAAATTTTAACCATTATAACTTCACCTTTGAGTTATGCACGGCTATTTAATAACAGCGTACTGCATACCAGATTACAGCTGGCGGAAGGCCAGCATACGTGATGATGGATTGCTTAAGGGTTTAGCGATCAGCAGGTAATATCCGGAATTTTAAGCGGGATTTGTGGAAAAACCTGCATGACTTCAGCAATTTAACAATAATCGCTAAAATCATGCAGGATATATAAAAAATTTTATCCAATCACCGCGCCGTAAATAAAACCTGGTTAGTATAAATGGCGGGAAACAGGAGAAATTTATTTCTTATTCTTCTTATGCCGGTTCTTTCTCAGTCTTTTTTTACGTTTGTGAGTGGCTATTTTATGTCTTTTTCTTTTCTTACCGCAAGGCATACGCTAATAAGTTTTAAAATGTTTAAAAAAATGAATATTATTTAATACTCTTAATATAATTATCTATTTCCGCCTTCAGTGATTGATCGTCTAGGAGTGTCTTACAGTGTTCCAGTAATTCAACTGCCTTTTTAATATCACCTTTGCCGCGATAAGCTTCTGCTAATACAAATACAGCCTTAGCCTCCTGAGGATGTTTCTGTGTGAACGTCTCCATCCTTTCTATGGCTTTATCAAACTGATTTGACTGAATAGCGAGATTTGCCAACGTTATCTGAGCTTCTGCGTTATCAGGATTGGCTGCCACCACATCCCTTAGTTTCTGGACACCTACCATAGGTTCTCCTGTATTCATATACAAAAGCGCCTGTTTAATTTTCAGGGAATCATTAGCCGGATTCAGCTGAATAGCTTTATCTAACAGACTGATAGCCTGTTGGCTTTCCCATTTGGCAATAGCAGGGTCCTCTGCATGTTCCAGATGTTCTAAAAATAAATTGGCTGCAAAGGTGAGGCTTTTTTCGGAATTTTCCAACTTGGCAGATTCGCCAAGATAATACGCAGCTATGGGCAGCTGGTTTAGGCTGTCCCAGGAGGCATATAACTGTCTGTAAGCGTCTATTTGCTGGTTCTTAACGTCGCCTCGCACCGTCCTGTTTTCAAGGGCAGTGATCGAAACGAGTTTGTCTGCAGGGATTTTTTGCTTGGCAGAAGCCAGCAAGTCATCAAAGGCAATAGGTTCTTCCTCCTGTCCGTCATGTGAATGAGCGGCAGTTGGCATCGCTTTTTTATCCGAATGAGGCACGGTGCGGCCGAAGGCGACTAATACTACTAGTAATGTCGCTGCGGCACCGACCAAGAGAATTTGTGATTTTTGCACGCCTTAAATATTAGGCTGCAAAATTACGAACTTTTAAGCTTCTTTACTTCTGCAACAAATTCTTTAGAAGGCTTAAAGGCCGGAATAAAATGCTCCGGAATCTCAACGGCAACGTTTTTCTTGATGTTACGGCCAATTTTCGCAGCTCTCTTTTTCGTAATGAAGCTACCAAAGCCTCTGATATAGATATGCTCGCCATTAGCCAACGCTTCCTTGACCTCCTTAAACATGGCCTCTAGTGTTACTAACACATCTACTTTAGGTATGCCGGTTTTTTCAGCAATATTGTTAATTAAGTCAGCTTTTCTCATAATTGAAGCGAAGGATTACTTGTCCCAAAATTATTTAATTTTTTTTAATTGCTGAATTTTAAGCAAATAAATTTTATGTTTTTTTCTTATACCAGCCAATTCTATAATATATTCCTCTGCAAACCAATTCATTAGTACTTAAAACAAGCTATTAACGGGTAACCAAAAAAGAGAAAGATTCCATACGTTAGGCCAGTACAAGTACACATTCATTAGGGTAAGTCATAATATTTCACTAAACCACTCATTAACGAATATACAAAAAATAATATTCATTTGGCCTTTTTTTTCTTGGTGTAGTGAAAAAAGTTCTCTCCGGATCAACCGTTAATAAATAATCACTCTTTGCCTATTATAACGCATTTTTCAACATATTCGTCTATATCTCAACAACTTCTGTTCCAAATAACTGCTACTTCCTCTCATCAGAATATTATAAAAAATAATTCTCATGCGTGATATTTTTAATCTCTTCTTCCTTCCCGTATTCTGAATACTCCTCCCTCACCGCCAAAATCCCTTGCATACCATCTCCATTTGTGTTCACTTCCATCCCATTATCTTTGCAGTAATGAACAAGTTTTTTACTGAGACCCTCCTGGATTGGAACAATAATGAAAACACTCGTTCCATGCCATGGAAAGGTGAAAAAGACCCCTATCGTATATGGCTGTCTGAAATTATTTTACAGCAAACACGTGTGGAACAAGGATGGACTTACTACGAAAAATTTATCTTAAACTATCCGACCGTTCAGGATTTGGCCGCTGCTCCTGAAGAAGCTGTATTCCGCCTCTGGCAGGGACTGGGCTACTACGCCCGCTGCAAGAATATGCTGGCTGCTGCCAAACAGATTGTATCCATGCATCATGGGCACTTCCCAAATACCTATGACGCTATTCAGTCGCTGAAAGGTATCGGCCCCTATACATCTGCGGCCATCGCTTCATTTGCCTTTAACCTGCCACATGCCGTTCTCGATGGCAATGTGTTCCGTGTCCTCTCGCGCTTCTTTGATATCGATACGCCAATAGATACTACCGCTGGTAAAAAACAATTTACCCAACTGGCCCAGGAACTCTTGCCTCACGGACAATCTGCTTCGTATAACCAGTCCATTATGGACTTTGGTGCCGTTGTGTGCAAACCACAACAACCTGCCTGCAAAAGCTGCCCGCTGTCTAAAAAATGTAAAGCCTACCAACAGGGACTTACCTCCCTGCTGCCTGTTAAATCCAAAAAACTAGTTATCAGGAAACGCTACTTCTACTACCTGGTCGTTCAACATCAAGACAACATATACATCCGGAAACGTACTGAAAATGATATCTGGCAAAACCTGCACGAGTTCATTCTTTTAGAAACTACCGCACCCGAAGATCCAGCAACACTGCAAGCTTCCACGGCTTTCAAAGACATCATGAAAGATATACGTTACAACATAGATGGTACCTCTGCGCCCTTAAAGCAACAACTTACTCACCAGACTATTTATAGCCAGTTTCTCCTGCTTTCTGTTAACGAAAAGCCTGAACTACCCGGATATACGGCAGTTCCAAAGGAACAACTGGATCATTACGCCTTTCCTAAAACAATTACCGACTTTCTGAAGAACAGGGAACTTACCCTGTTCTGATACGAAAACTTACTGCCTGTCAACAGCGCTCAACTTGCTACGGCAAGGTATTTGAGCTAAAAACAATACGGTAAAATTTTCACTGTCGATTTGAAAAAAACATTAACTTTAGAAAGGTTGTTCATTTATAAGAAGCGTATATTTTCAATAGTTTAAAATCAATAGATTAAAACCTGCAACAATGAGAGGTGTTAATAAAGTAATCCTGATTGGCAACTTGGGTAGAGATCCAGATGTACAGTTTTTAGAAGGTAATATAGCAGTAGCTAAGTTTTCGCTGGCTACTACAGAAACATTCAAGGACAGAGCTGGTAAGCTGATTTCCCAAACAGAATGGCATACGGTGGTATTATGGCGCGGACTGGCTGAATTAGCCCAGAAATACCTCCACAAAGGTAGTCTTGTATATATTGAAGGACGCCTCCGCACCCGTAGCTGGGAAGATAAGGAGGGTAATAAGAAATTTGCCACTGAAGTAGTAGGTGATAACCTCGTCATGCTGGATAAACGTATGGACCTTAACAACGCAGAACATGCCATACACCACAGCAACACAGGCAGCAACACCGGTGATAATTTCCCCAATATGGAGATACCCCCCCAACTGAACGATACAGCGGACGATCTTCCTTTTTAACTATCCAGCAAAAAATATTAATTCTTTTGATTTACAATCCCTTTATGGGACATATACTTATATTTGCATATAGGGAAAGCGATTCAATTTAAGACCTGAATTACTTTCCCATTTTTTTGGAACTTACTTTGCTATATGCTCGGGGTTCCATATTTATCACGTCAAAGTTGAACATTTTGTACACCTATCCGGCAAGCATCTTACCAGGTAAGCTCACCCTGTTACAAGCAGCGGCGCCCATCGCCACTCCTAACGTGGTTATCTATCTGCTTGTGATATTCGTCCTCCTTCTCATGGCCTTTATCGTGTCTGGCGCAGAAGTAGCTTTCTTCTCCCTGAACTATAAAGATCTAAATGCCCTGAAAACAAGGCAAAACACCAGCGGAAAACTGATTACCAAACTATTGGAAAAGCCCCGCTCCCTGCTGGCCTCCCTCCAGATAGCCGGAGTACTGCTTTCCCTCGCCTTTATCATGGTCACCAGCTACCTCATCACCCAGATGGAAGACCTACAGACCGTACCGGTCGTGTCATTCGTCGTACGTATAGCCATAATTATATTCGTATTGCTATTCTGTGGACAGGTACTACCCAGGGTATGGGCAGCTCAGAACAATATCCGGTTCGCTACCTATTTCGCATGGTTCGTTAGCCTGATACATGCTACCCTGGAACCCGTAAGTGACTTTTACGTAGGCCTCAGCGAAAGCATAGAAGCCCGCTTCTTCCACAGAGGCAGCGGTGCCGTTAACTATCAGGAGATAGACGAAGCCATCGAAATGAGCGTAGACCCTACCGCCTCCCAGGAAGAAAAGAATATCCTCAAAGGCATTCTTAAATTCGGGAATATCACCGTTAAGCAAATCATGCACACCCGCCTCGATGTATCAGGTATCGAACATAACGACGACTTTGACACTGTGGTGAAACGTGTAGCTGATCTTCACTACTCCCGCCTCCCCGTATACAAAGGCAATCTCGATAACATCGTCGGCGTAATACATACCAAAGACCTACTTCCCCACCTGGATAAAGGCAAAAACTTTGATTGGCACACTGTTATGCGCCAACCATTCTTCGTACATGGCCATAAACTGATCGAAGACCTGCTGTCCGAGTTTCAAAACAGACGTATGCATTTCGCCGTAGTCGTAGACGAATTTGGAGGTACCTCCGGTATCGTTACCCTCGAAGACATCGTTGAGGAAGTAATCGGCGATATCAAAGACGAATTTGACGAAGAAGAATTTAATTATAGTAAAGTTGATAACAACACCTACGTTTTTGAAGGTAAAACCATGCTGAATGACGTATGCCGCATCATGAACATCCCTCCCGATACTTTTGAAGTAGTAAAAGGAGAAAGTGATTCCATCGGCGGACTAATACTCGAACTGGCTGGCAAATTCCCTGAAGAAAACAGCATGATATCTCATGATGGTTACGACTTTACCGTATTGGAAGTAACTAAAATGCGTATCCAGAAAGTACAGGTCACCGTTAGACAAAATGTCGAAGACCTGAACTAAGTGCTATACACCTAACCACCAGCAACTATGAAATTAACCGGGAACATTCTCTGTATTTTGCTGCTGCTCGCTTTTGCAGCATGCGAACAATCTTATACTCCCAAACCACGCGGCTATTTTCACATCAACTTTCCTGAACGGGAATACCGCGTGTTTGACGTTCCCGGATATCCATACACTTTCGAGTACCCGGTATATGCCAACATCGTAAAAGACAGCCTGTTCTTTGGTGAGAAAACCGAAAATCCCTACTGGATCAATGTCGAATTTCCTGGTCTTAACGGAAAGATCTACATGAGCTACAAGGAAATAGGTAAAAACGGAAAGAACAGCTTTCAGCAACTGATCAATGATGCCTTTAAGATGACCTACAAACACACCTATAAGGCGGAATATATTGAAGAGAAAACTATCAATACTCCCTACCATGTCAGTGGCTCCTTTTATGATGTAGGCGGTAATGCCGCCTCCGCTAAACAGTTCTATGCTACTGACTCTATAGACCATTTCCTGCGTGGCGCACTCTACTTTGACGCTGCACCAAATGCCGATTCACTCGCTCCTGTACAGCAATTCCTTCAGGAAGATATGTGGCATATGGTAGAAACGCTCAAATGGCGATAGTCCTGATACTATTTCTTAACTTTGCAGTTTTAAGAAATACCCGTCCGTTATGCCATGCCAACGCTGCGGACTAACGACTATCAATTATTTATGATCATCATTGACGATAAGTATATCAGCGACGAAGTTATTGAGGAACAGTTCGTCTGCAACCTGGGAGCCTGTAAAGGTGCCTGCTGTGTTGCGGGTGATTGCGGAGCGCCGCTCGATAAAGAGGAAGTGAAGAAACTGAAGAAGATCTATCCGAAGATCAAGTCATACCTCCGCCCCGATGGCATCGCCGAAATAGAGAAAACTGGTACTCACACCACAGATGATGAGTATGGCTATGTCACCCCCATCGTTAATAAAGGTATATGCGCCTATGCTCACATTGATGAGTATGGTGTTGTAGGCTGTGCTATTGAAAGAGCATATAATGATGGTGTGGTAGACTATAAAAAGCCTATCTCCTGCCACCTCTACCCTATCAGAGTAACCAAATATGAATCTTTTGAAGCGCTGAATTACGACCGCTGGGATATCTGTAAGCCAGCCTGTAAAAATGGTAAAAGCTTGCGTGTGCCGGTATACCGCTTTCTGAAAGATGCACTTGTTCGTAAATACGGAGAAGAATTTTATCAGGTGCTCGACAAAATCGCACGGAAACAATATAAGGCAGAGTAACGTCTGCTGCTGACGCAATCCCTGCATTTCCCCTATCTTTACTGGTACTAACTAACCGTTGTATTTCATTCATTCCCAGGGAACCGTAAACCGGTATGGGTTTTGTAATTCCAGGATCAGCAATCTCAACAACTTATGCATCAGAACGCCTCCACTTTTCTTGATAATAGTGAGAAGAAAGCGACAAACCTCATACATCGCCAGACTATCAACTTCAATATTGGTAAGTATAATACTGCCGTGAAGGCTGGTAAACAACAGTTTACCGATCTGAATACTGCGCGTGAACGGGCGAAGAACATCAAGTGGAGGGCACTGGAGCACCTGGATAAACACCTGGAAGAGTTTGAAAGCAACTTTACCCGCAGAGGTGGAAAAGTGATCTGGGCTGAAAACTCCCAGCAGGTACTGGATGAAATACTGGCCATCTGCAAAGCCAAACAATGCAAAAGCATCGTTAAGAGTAAATCTATGGCTACGGAAGAAGTACATCTTAACCACTTCCTGGCCAAACATGATATCGAATGTGTGGAAACGGATCTGGGAGAATATATCCAGCAACTGGATAATGAACCGCCCTACCACATCGTAACACCCGCCATGCATAAGAGCAAGGAGGATGTTGCTAAACTCTTTGCTGAAAAGCTAGGTACACCTCCGGATCTGACTCCCCAGGAAATGACACTCATTGCCAGGGAAAAACTACGTCAGAAATACCTGGATGCAGAAATAGGTATTACCGGGGCAAATTTTATCATTGCCGATATTGGCGGTGTAGCTGTTACTGAAAATGAAGGTAATGCCCGGCTAAGCACAGCATTCCCTAAAACACATATTGTACTGGTAGGTATCGAAAAGATGCTGCCTTCCATCAATGACCTGGCTTTGTTCTGGCCACTACTTGCTACTTATGGTACCGGGCAGCAGGTTACTGTCTATAACTCCATCTTCAGTGGCCCCCGTCAGGAACATGAAACGGATGGTCCGGAAGAGATGTATGTCATCCTCATGGATAACGGCCGTACCAATATCCTGCAGGATACCGAAGCCAGGGAAAGCCTCTATTGTATCCGCTGCGGTTCGTGCCTTAATGCCTGCCCTGTATATAAAAATATTGGCGGCCATAGCTACGGTACTACCTACAGTGGCCCTATCGGATCAGTTATTACTCCACATCTTCAGGGAATGGAGTCATTCATGCATCTTAGCTATGCGTCTTCCCTATGTGGAAACTGTACAGAGGTGTGCCCGGTAAGAATCAATGTTCATGAGTTACTGCTCCATAACCGTCATAAAGCTGTAGAGGAGAATCATACTTCAGGAGGTGAAAAAATGTCCTGGTTCGGCTGGAAACAAGCCAGTCTAAGCCGCAGGATGATGAACCTGGTGGGGGGAAATACCAAAAACTTCTTCATGAAAAGGTTCTTCGCCGGAGCCTGGGGCGATGATAGAGACCTACCCGTTTTTGCTCCCAAGTCCTTCAATCAGCTATGGAAAGAACGGAAAAAATAGTATCTTTTTGATATGATACTGATTGCTGTTTTATTGCCATGGCTATCTTTCATACTAAGAGGCCGGATTTTAACAGGCCTCCTATGCCTGATCTTACAACTTACGTTAATAGGCTGGATCCCCGCAGCAATATGGGCGGTGTACTCATTACAGAATGCGCGGGAAGATCGCAGGACAAGAAGGATTGTTAAAGCTATCAGAGAAAGCAGATAGTCTATTTAGCAGGGAAATACACATCTATCTGTACACGGGTAGCTGTGCCGTCAGAAGCGGGTGTCCAGGCCGGACCTTCCTTGATTACCCTTAGCGCTTCAGCATCACAGTCCGGCTGCAAACGCCTGGTTATTTTGAAGTCTTCAAGTGTACCATCAGGCATCACTCTGAAAGAAACCTTTACTCTTCCTTTTACATCTCCAGCTGCTGCAGACGCAGGGTACTGCGTATACTTAGACAAATACTGCTTGTATTTGTCATACCCTTCAGCTGGCAGTGGCGCCTGATAGTAATCGCCATACTTACCCCCCATTTTCTTACGGCTCGGATTTGTTACAATCACATCATTCAGATTAGAGGAACTAGGCTGCAATACTATATCTAAGTTTTTATCTTTATCGGTGATGTTCAACCGTTTACTATTGAAGCCAAGTGCCGTGGCTACCAGGCTTACTTCTTTTGCGGTGTCTGCAATCCGTAACGAGAAGCGCCCATCCACATCAGTTGACGCTCCAATGTTTGTACCTTCTACCCTTACCACACTGCCAGGTATCCCATCGCTGCCATCTTTTACCTTACCTTCAATCACACGGGTAGCCATAACAGGCTTAGCTGCAGCAAAGACCTGACGGGCTTTTGCCGGCGCGTTATCTGCCACTTCTTTTGCCTGGGTGACTGCAGCCAGGTCCAGTATCTTGGTAACAATAGTATCTGTCTTTTCATATTTCTCTGCCAGCATAGGCGCTGCAGCGGCTACTGCCGCCGGTGTGGGTGCTACTTCCAGTGCAACAGTATCTGATGTAGCTTTTTCCACGATACCCGCAAGTGGCTTTCCTACCCCACGGATTTTACGATTGATAATAGTATTAATAGTATCTGCTGATAACGTCATAGCCGGAGTATGCTCCGGAGTAACATTATTAGTCCAGGCTTTGGGTTCCTCCTGGTTATAATATTGAAGGGTATCAGTAATAGAGCTGTCAGAAACATTCGCTTCCTTATAAGCCATTGCCTGATCCCGGGCATTATACTGCCACATCCACAACAAGCCTGCTACTACTACCAAGAGTACACCGGCAGCTGCCATCCAGCGCATATCAAGTTTGAAGATCGCCCCACCTTTCTCTCCGCTTTCGCCCTTCACACGGGTATCCAACCGCCTGCTCAGGTCTGCAAGATGCAAGCGCTGATCAGGTTTGCGCTCAGCAAACCCTTCCAGAGCATCCGCCAGAAACGGATCGTCCAGGGCTTGTTTCTCCAAAGCATGCATCGCTTTATTATCCAGCTGTCCTGCCAGATATTTGCGGATCAGCTCCGGATCAACGCCTTGATTCATATGACTGTGATTGTCAGGCATCTTGTTGTTCCATACAGATTTTCAGGTTACGCTTACCATTCTGGATGTAGCTCTTCACTTTCTTCATATCATACCCGGTTATATCCGCTACCTCGCGGTAACTTTTCTCTTTGAGATAAAACAGGTCCACACTCCGCTTTTGCTCTTCTGGCAAAGCTTCCAGGCACTTCTCCATCCCCTGTAAATGCACCTCTATACTTACTCCGTTCTCATGATGCCCCAAAGACTCATTTTCCATAACGGGCATCCCATCCAGAGATATTTCTCTCCCCTCCCGGTTTTTCATAGCCCGCAGTTTCATCAGACAATGGTTCCTTGTCAACACATGCAGCCAGCTCTTAAAGTTCTGTACCTCATGCTGTTGTAACTTCAGGATCAGCTCTTCAAAAATCTGCATTACTACATCTTTACTGGTCTCCTCATCAAAATAACGCAGGCATACACCATATACCAGATTCATATAGCGCTGGTATAGCGCTGCCAGATAATCCAGTTGACCGGAGCGTTTAAACTCCTGTATCAACGTGGCATCATCAGCATCTTTCATGATATTCTGGTGTAAAAAGGCCATAGATTAGATGGACAATAGTAAAGAATTTTTAGCAAAAAAGCACTGGCATATGCCAGTGCTTTTTAAGTATATCTTTATGCAGTAAGAACGCCTTAGTGTCTGAAATGGCGGGTACCCGTCATAACCATCACCATATCGTTCTGCTTACAAAATTCTACTGAGTCATTGTCCCTTACTGAACCACCCGGCTGAATAACAGTAGTAATGCCGGCTTCATGGGCAATACGTACACAATCATCAAATGGGAAGAAAGCATCTGATGCCATAGCAGCGCCTTTCAGGTCAAAATTGAACTGAGCAGCTTTTGCAATTGCATGACGCAGTGAATCAATGCGGGAAGTCTGTCCGCAACCTTTACCAATCAGCTGCTGGTCTTTAACCAGCGCAATAGCATTGGATTTCAGGTGCTTACATACCAGGTTAGCAAACTCCAGGTCTGCTTTCTCTGCTTCTGTAGCCGGTCTTGCGCCAGCTTCTTTCCACTCCTGGAAGTTTCCTTTATCATTTTCCTGCAGCAATACGCCATTCAGTACATTCTTATATACATAAGGTGCTTTCACCGGCTGCAGCTGCTGTAACAGTATACGGTTCTTCTTAGCCTGAAGCACCGTAAGCGCATCTGCATCAAAGCCAGGAGCAATCAGAATTTCAAAGAAGATCTCACTGATAGATTCTGCAGTAGCTTTGTCAATCACAACGTTGGTAACCAGCACGCCGCCAAATGCACTCTCCTTATCGCCAGCAAGCGCAGCATCCCAGGCTGCTTTCAGCGTCGGACGACTAGCTATACCACATACGTTGGTATGTTTGATCACAGCAAAAGTAGTTGCTGTAAACTCCTGTATCAGCTGACAAGCTGCATCAACGTCTACCAGATTGTTATATGATAACTCCTTACCATGCAGTTTATTGAAAATCTCAGACAGGTTACCATAGAACACTCCTTTCTGATGAGGGTTCTCTCCGTAACGCATGATCTGACCCTGTGGCGCAGAAACCTGGAAATATGCAGCAGGCTCATTATTCAGGAAATACTGGGAAATAGCCACATCATAATTAGCGCAAACTTCAAATGCCTTCGCAGCAAAAGCCCTGCGTTCTTCAACGGTAGTAGCACCTGCGTTGCTGGTCAGTACCTGCTCCAGGTCACCATACTGATCTTTGGAAGCAACAATTACAACGTCTTTGAAGTTCTTGGCTGCTGCCCTGATCAGGGATACGCCGCCGATATCAATTTTCTCGATGATAGTCTGCTCCACATTGGTGCTCTTTACTGTCTCCTCAAATGGATACAGATCAACAATCACCAGGTCCAGTTCCGGAATAGCATACTGTTCCAGCTGCTCCAGATCCTGTGGGTTGTCCCTGCGCGCCAGGATACCACCAAATACTTTCGGGTGCAACGTTTTCACACGTCCGCCCAGAATAGAAGGATAAGCTGTCAGCTCTTCCACCGCCACACACTTCACGCCAAGGTCCTCAATGAATTGCTGAGTACCACCAGTAGAATAAATAGTTACTCCCTGTTCACCTAACTTTTTAACAATGTTCTCCAGGTTATCTTTATAGAAAACGGAGATCAATGCAGATTTAATTTGCTTTTGCATGTATGGAAATCATTAGAAATTTACAACATAGGCTCCCTGATCCGGAACCGAAAAGAAGCGCAAAGTTAGCATGTAACAATCACTTTTCCACCGTTGAATGTTCCGCAGGGAGCTGGAAGCGTCAAAAATGTATTCACCCACAGTGAATATCCGCTCCAATTGTCTGATATCCACACGCGGATTATGTGAAAGTAAAAGATAATCTGTACGGAATTTTTTCTTCGGATATACCTGCTGTATCATACTATCCACCACCACTAACCGCTTACCTCCTACCATAAAAACCCGGAATCCCGGAAAAGCCAACGCACCTCCTGCCTCACTCCCGGATGTACGAACACTGCTTACGCCATACTGACGATAAGCAGGGAGCAGATGCCTTTCATATAACGAATCTTTCAACCGCTGCCCAGCCAGCTTCAGCACCACTTTACCCTGAATGACATCTATTACCGTGTTTCCAGGTATATTATAAACAACCATCTTGTGTTGATGTTGTTCAGTTAACCGCAGGTACATACTACCCGCACTCCAACAGGCACAGCCAGCAAAGAAGACCAACAGTCCCTGCCGCCACTCATGCATACGCCATAACAGTAATGCGCTGATACATACATAGAGACACAATACGCTGAAAAGATGGATATCTATGCCAGTTAGCAAAGCACCTGGCATATCACCGATCAGGGCCGTCACTTTATTCATACCCAGCATCATCAACTTCAGACAGGTGCCGGTTACCTTCGCAATAAAAGGTATGGTTGCTGACAGCAACAGCCCTATTTCTCCATATAGCACAACGGTGGATAATGGCACCGCAATCATATTAGCTGGTAGAAAATAGATGGGAAACTGATGGAAATAATAGAGACAAACAGGCAACGTAAAAACCTGTGCGGCCAGGGTCAGCGCGGTCATATCCCACAGCCTGTCCAGCCATCTACGTTTAAATTGTAACTGAATATATAGCCATTTATAACACACAACAATGCCTGCTACCGCCAGATAGGAAAGCTGAAATCCTACATCTGCCAATAGTCTTGGTTCATAACACAATAGCAGGAAAGCTGAAGCAGCAAGGGTATTATACACATTCGTATGCCGGTATAGTATGAATCTACCAATAGTCAGGAAGGTAAACATAACGGTTGCACGCAATACGGATGCAGTGCTACCGGTTAGTAGTGTAAAGGCCCATAACAAAACAATAATGAGTAATCCTTTTATAATGGTTGCATAGCGGTGCGCCGGCCACCAGCCAAGTATCCAGAGCAATGCACCATATATCAGTGCAAGGTGCATCCCAGAAACGGCAATAATGTGTACAATGCCTGTATTGGTATAATCCTGCACCAGTTCCCTGTCCAGATCATATCTGTAGCCAATCAGCAATGCCGCTGCCAGCCCATATTCGCGGCCACCAATGTATTGTTGTAATACCTGTAGACAATACCCACGGCTCTGTATTAACCACTTCTTCAGGCGGTTGCTATCATCCGGTTGTAGTAACCACCAATACCCCGCTGATACATATACCTGCCGGTATATCTGCTGCAGATAACAGTACTGCCGGTAATCAAAAGCGCCGGGATTACCACTTCGCGCTATTATGTCCGGACGACTATCTATCAGCAACTGACTACCCTCCTGTAAGCGCATCGCGGCACTATCTGCAGCCAGGTAAACTAGTAGCTTACCCTGTACTGCCATACGCGTGTTACCACGTATAATATATCGTACAGAAGCAGTTGTTTTCAGCCGCCTGCCCTTTTGCTGTACCGGCTCTGCAATACTCACCAGTAAAAGATCTCCTGGTTTTATCCATTGTTCAAAATAATGCCTGTGATGCCGTACATCTGTAAGGTACACTAATAAAAACCCTGCGCATACCACCAGTAGCTGTAACGCTAAGCCTTGTAACCAGCCGAATCTGTACCTGACAGATGTTGACAGATAAGATAGAACAGTAATCGCTAATGCCGCCACACAAGCAGCATATAATACTGCCGGAAGGCTTATAGGGCAAAATAATGCAATAGATATACCTGCGGATAAGCAGAAAATCGGGCGCAGAAATGGCGCACGCTTAATAAAGCTAACAAACATGATTTAAGTATAAGGTTAACCAATTCAAGTAATGAATGTAAATCTTTCACGCATGAAATATGTTTTTAAGGCATGACAAAAATCCACCTACTTGATAAGTTTATACGAAGAAAAGTTTTTCCCGAATCCACCTCATTTTACATATAGACATTTCTAAAAATTACTAAATAACTATTTATCAGCTTTATAAAGATTATACATAGTGACATCTGTTATTGATTAGTTAACATCTTTTTAATATTTAATATTTATAGTAAACTGCATTACCGGTCACGCTATTTATTCACATAAATAGTCGTGTCTTTAATGGTTATTTTGAGGGAAAAGAAAGAGCCTGATCTTCATCAGGCTCTGATTATTTTAACACGTACCAATACTTCTTTCAGGCATTTCGCCGCTCTCACCCGCTTTTTTCACCTGATATGCCATCACCTGGCGCATGTATACCATGTGACGCACCCTCTTACATCCGGCTTCCAGACCTTCCGCTATAGGCGCTTCCACCAGCTAAGAGCCTGTTTATAGCATGATTATCTGCATGTTATGTTCCCGTCGCCTGGTTCTCAGAAACGCATGACCTTGCGCTGGTTGCAGGATTATAACATTTTTCACAGCAGCTTTAAATGCTTGTTGTAGAAGATAGAACAGCTTCAGTACAATGCTTCCTTATATCTGGGTTAATGTTTCACTCCATCGGGGCACCAAAAGGTCACTTAAAGGGCACTTCGATATCCCTGGGATATTGAGGTGCCCTTTAAGTGACCTTTTGGTAACGGTATAGAATAAGACATTGACCGAAACCATATGAAGGACCAAAGGAAGATTACAGGGCGATTTTGGATCAATCAACGGCAGGCAATCCAATCTCAGCAACAAGCACGTAGTTTCAACCGCCAGCATATTTATCGAGCCGATAACTGCAGGCGGTAATTTGCAATTTGTCTCGTTCGCTTATAATAAAAATTATAAATTGGGAGATACTCTTCAACTGCTTAACCACGACCACATGTTACACAAACCCATTACCCTGCTTTTACTATCGACCATTGTCTGCGCTACAACGTCAGCTCAGTCGAATGAGACGCTCTTACTGCGTTCCCCTTCCATCAGTCAGCATCAGATTGCCTTTAACTATGCCGGAGATATCTGGACGACTGATGAAAACGGGCAGCATCCCCAGCGGATCACCGTTAATCCGGATGTGGAACTTGACCCTATGTTATCTCCTGACGGAAAATGGATCGCCTTTAGCGGTAACTATGAAGGTAATGTAGACATCTATGTTGTACCTGTAAATGGAGGTACTCCGCGCCGGATTACGCATCATCCCGATGCTGATATTGTACGTGGATGGCATGGCAATGACAGGATTGTATTTGCTTCTACACGTGCCTCTTTTACCAGCCGTTTTCAACAGCTGTTTGAAGTGAATATAAATGGTGGCATGCCTGTGAAACTGAAGATGCCCGAAGCGCATCAGGGAAATGTCTCTCCTGATGGATTGTACACTGCCTATATCAAAAACCCCGATCCTTCAGAAAGGGCGTCTACCTACAGACCTTTCCAGCATTACAGAGGAGGTAATATGCCGAAAGTCTGGATATTCAACAACCAGACAAACACTATCATAGAAGTACCCGACGCACATTCCAATAATACCCGCCCGGTATGGTTAGGGAATGATGTGTACTTCCTCAGCGACCGTAACGGCATTGTTAATATCTTCCGTTATTCCATTTCCGGTAAGACTGTCACACAGATCACCCAGCATAAAGACTTCGACGTTAAAACCCTGTTTTCAGACGGTAAAACACTGGTATATGAACAGGCTGGAAGGATTAATAAATGGGATGCTGCTGCTGGAAAAGGTACTACGCTGAACATCAGTCTCCAGGCCGATCTGCCATACAAAAGGCCTCACTATATTAATGCATCGTTGCCTTCCATCAGCGGCATCAGTCTGTCTCCTACAGGTATACGCGCCGTAGTACAATTCCGAGGAAACATACTGACAATACCGGCAGATAAAGGCGATGTACGTAGCATCACCGCTACTCCCGGGGCGCATGAACGTTCACCGGCATGGTCTCCTGATGGAAAGTCTATAGCGTATTTCTCTGATGCCGGCGGAGAATATGCACTTCATATACGTGACCAGAAAGCAGAGAAGCCTGCGGTCATTATTCCTTTAGGCGAGCCAAGTTTTTATGGAGGAACAGTATGGTCGCCCGATAGTAAAAAGATACTCTACTTTGATAAACGTTTACGTCTTTACTACGTAGACATAGAGAGTAAGAAGGTTACGCAGATTGATGAAGATAGCTATGACCGGCCGGATCAGCAGTTCAATGCCAATTGGAGTCCGGATTCCCGTTGGATTACTTACAACAGACGCCTGAATAACAGTCTGCAGGCCATTTTCCTGTATAATATTGCAGATAAAAGGAACTATCAGGTAACAGACGGGCGTAGTGAAGCAAGAGAGCCAGTATTCAGCAAGAATGGCAAATATCTTTTCTTTGCTGCCAGCACCAACTTTGCCCAGAATACCGGCTGGCTGGATATGTCAGCATATGAGCGGGAGATACGCAGTAACATTTATGCAGTAGTACTTTCTGCGAATGCATCCTCTCCTCTTGCACCTGAAAGTGATGAAGAGCAGGAAAAGAAAGAAGATGCACCGAAAGACACGTCTAAAACAACGCGAATAGATCTTGAGAATATTGACCAGCGTATTATTTCACTGCCATTGCCTGCTGAAGAGTATTCCCAGCTGAACGGATCTGTTAACAACAAACTGTTATATCGTTCCGGCAATACACTCTACAGCTACGATATCACCAAGCGGAAAAGCGATGTGCTGATGAATGGTATCAATGGATATACCGTAAGCTATAATGGAGAAAAGCTGTTATATACGACCAATACCACCTGCGGGATTGTTGGCACAGGCAGCAAAGCCAATGCAGGAGAAGGCGTATTGAACCTCAGCAATATACGCACGCTGGTTGATCCTGCAGCTGAATGGTCACAGATGTTTGATGAAGTGTGGCGTATTGAAAGAGACTTTTTTTATGTGGAAAATATGCATGGCGCAGATTGGAAAGCGGTGAAGAAAAAGTACCAGCGCTTCCTGCCATTTGTAGGTCATAGAGAAGATCTGAACTACCTGTTTAACGAAATGATGAGTGAACTGGTAATAGGCCATAATTATGTTAGCCGGGGCGACGCTCCTAAGCCAGTCAGCGAATCAGTAGGATTGCTGGGCGCAGATTATAGTATAGAAAAAGGTAAGTATCGCTTCAAAAAGATCTATTCCGGATTGAACTGGAATCCACAGTTCCAGGCCCCGCTTACCCAACCGGGTGTTCATATAAAGGAAGGCGACTACCTGATTGCTGTGAATGGAGTACCTGTTGATAGCAATACAGAGATTTATAGCCTCTTTCAGGGCACTGCCGGAAAGCAGGTACTTATACAGGTAAGCCAGCAACCAGACGCCAGCGGTGCCAGGGAGTATACCGTTATACCCGTAAGCACTGAAACAGCCTTGCGCAATATGGACTGGGTAGAAGGTAACCGTAAAAAAGTAGATCAGCTGAGTAAGGGTAAGCTGGCCTATGTGTACATGCCTAATACCGGCGGAGATGGTTATACCTATTTCAATCGTTACTACTTTTCACAACTGGATAAACAAGGCGTGATCATTGATGAGCGCTTCAATGGAGGCGGTTCTGCAGCCGACTATGTTATAGACCTATTGAACCGTGATCTCTTAAACTACTGGGGCACGCGCGAGGGGCTGCCTATGACTACGCCGGGTAATGCAATCTTTGGTCCGAAAGCAATGATCACAAACGGTTATGCCGGTTCGGGCGGAGATCTGATGCCATTTATGTTCCGTGAAAAGAAACTGGGCCCCTTGGTAGGTACTACAACGATGGGGATACTAGTTGGTATATATAACTATCCGGAGCTGATGGACGGAGGTACTGTGACAGCACCGCGATTGGGCATCTTCAGTAAAGATGGCAAGTGGATTATTGAAAATGAGGGAGTAGCGCCAGATGTGGAAATCGAGATGACGCCACAGGAGGTTATTGCAGGTAAAGACCCTCAGCTGGAGAAAGCGGTGGAGCTGCTGATGAAGGAAATTAAGGAGATACCTGCGGTAAAGAAACCAGCGGGACCTGTCAGAGCAGAGTAAACTGCTACAGGTATAAAACAGCAGCGGCTGCATCCCCAGGGATACAGCCGCTGTTTTATTATCAGCACATTGCCTGTAACGGCAGTGTTACTGTTGATCTTATTTGTTGCTCAGGTACATGCTCTTCTCCTTGTACAGGGTCCTGAAGTAAGGGTCCCTGAGATCTTTGATGAAGCGGATAGCTTCACCGGTAGATTTCATTTCAGGGCCGAGTTCTTTGTTCACGCCCGGGAATTTGTTGAAGGAGAATACTGGTTCCTTGATGGCAAAACCGTCTAATTTCTTCTCGATAGTGAAATCAGTCAGTTTGTTAGCGCCGAGCATCACTTTGGTAGCGATGTTCAGGTAAGGCACCTGGTATGCTTTTGCGATGAACGGAGTGGTACGGGAAGCACGTGGGTTAGCTTCGATCACATATACCTGTCCGCCTTTGATAGCAAACTGGATGTTGATCAGACCACGGATATCCAGTGCACGAGCGATCTTTTCAGCATAGTATTCCATGGTGGTTACTTCCATAGGGCTCAGGTTGAACGCAGGCAATACCGCGTTACTGTCGCCACTGTGGATACCGGCAGGTTCGATATGCTCCATTACACCCATTACGTGGAAGTTTTCGCCGTCAAAGATACCGTCGATCTCAGCCTCCTGGCAACGATCCAGGAAGTGGTCAATCAGGATCTTATTACCTGGCAGGTGTCTCAGCAGGCTGAGTACAGATGCTTCCAGTTCTTCTTCGTTAATCACGATACGCATACGCTGACCACCGAGTACATAAGAAGGGCGCACCAGTACAGGATAACCTACTTCTTTAGCCACTTCGATTGCATCGTCTGTGTTATATGCAGTACCATATTTAGGGAACGGAATGTTCAGTTCTTTCAGGAGATCAGAGAAGCGGCCACGGTCTTCGGCAATATCCATGTTATCGAAGGATGTACCGATGATACGGATACCTTTTTCTTCCAGACGTTTAGCCAGTTTCAGCGCAGTCTGTCCACCCAGCTGTACAATCACACCTACTGGTTTCTCCAGTTCGATGATTTCCCACAGGTGCTCCCAGAATACCGGTTCAAAGTATAGCTTGTTAGCCATATCAAAGTCGGTAGATACTGTCTCAGGGTTACAGTTGACCATGATAGCGTCATAGCCGCATTCCTGGATAGCCTGTAAGCCGTGCGTACAACAGTAGTCGAACTCGATACCCTGACCGATACGGTTCGGGCCGGAGCCCAGTACGATCACTTTCTTCTTGTCAGAAGGTTTGCTTTCGTTTACAGTATCGAATGTAGAGTAGAAGTAAGGAGTAACTGCTTCAAATTCGGCGCTGCAGGTATCAACCATTTTATAGGTACGGGTGATACCGAGAGATTTACGTTTTTCGTAAACTTCATGTTCTTCGCAGTTACCGAACAGATGTACCAGCTGCATATCAGAGAAGCCCATCTTCTTGGCATCGCTCAGCATCTCTTTCGGGATAGAGTCCAGATCGTGTTCAGCCAATTGCTTTTCCATCATTACGATGTCATTGATCTGGTTAAGGAACCATTTATCAATGTAGGTCATCTGGTGGATGTGTTTCACGGAAACACCTTCCATCAGGGCATCTTTGATACGGAATATACGGTCCCAGGTAGGCGTCTTCAGTCTTTCCAGCAGCTGCTCACTCTTCATAGCAGACTTACCATAGTAACCGAGGCCCAGTGCATCATTTTCCAGACTCTGGCAGGCTTTCTGAATAGCCTCAGTGAAAGTACGTCCGATGGACATTACTTCACCTACAGACTTCATCTGCAGACCGAGAGTCTGATCAGCACCTTTAAATTTATCGAAGTTCCAGCGAGGCATTTTTACGATCACGTAATCCAGTGCTGGTTCAAAGAATGCGGAAGTAGTTCTGGTGATCTGGTTTTCCAGTTCATCCAGTGTGTAACCGATAGCCAGTTTAGCAGCGATCTTAGCGATCGGGTAACCTGTAGCTTTGGAAGCGAGGGCAGAAGAACGGCTCACACGAGGGTTGATTTCGATAGCGATCAGTTCTTCATTTTCAGGATTGAGGGAGAACTGTACGTTACAACCACCTGCGAAGTTACCGAGGTCGCGCATCATCATCATTGCCTTGTTACGCATGTCCTGGAAAGCGGTATCGCTCAGGGTCATTGCAGGCGCTACGGTGATTGAGTCACCTGTGTGGACACCCATTGGATCGAGGTTTTCCACAGTACAGATGATTACTACGTTGTCTTTGCTATCGCGCAGCAGTTCCAGTTCGAACTCTTTCCATCCAAGTACAGCTTTTTCTACCAGTACTTCGTGGATAGGAGACGCCTGCAGACCACGCTGAAGCGCTTCATCCAGGTCTTCCTTACCGTGCACAAAACCACCACCGGTACCACCGAGGGTAAAGGAAGGACGGATAACCAATGGGAATCCGATTTCCTGTGCAAACTCTTTACCTTCCAGGAAGGAGTTAGCGGTTTTAGCAGGGGCGACCGGTACGCCCAGTTGAATCATCCACTGGCGGAACTGTTCACGGTCTTCGGCCTTATCAATGGCTTTAATATCCACGCCTATCAGACGCACGTTGTGTTTCTGCCATATTCCCAGCTCGTCTACCTCTTTACAGAGGTTAAGGGCTGTCTGACCACCCATGGTAGGCAGTACGGCGTCAATTTGCTGCTCCTCCAGTATCTGTTCTATACTTTCTACTGTCAGTGGCAACAGGTACACCTTGTCGGCCATCATAGGGTCAGTCATGATAGTAGCCGGATTGGAATTGATCAGTACTACTCTGATACCTTCCTCACGCAGCGAACGTGCTGCCTGGGAGCCGGAATAGTCAAATTCACAAGCCTGGCCAATAATAATAGGACCAGAACCAATAATAAGAACAGATTTGATAGAGGAATCTTTCGGCATTTGCGTATTCTAATTGAAAATTTTAAAACCTAACTGATTTTAATACCATTCACCAGACAAAAAAATCGTGCAAAATTAAGTGTTTCAAAGTTTATTGTGGTAATTAAATTTGATACAAAATCTGGCGTACGGTTTTAAATCCTTTATAGATAGGACATTAGGGGGACGAATAATATTAATAAACATATTTTCTGAAGTTGATGTGCGAGGATATACTGTGCCCTGGCTAAATAAATATTAGATACACATCTGCTGAATATCCAGGAATTATGATCAGCAGCATGAAAAACGCCTGTGAAGGCAATATCACATATCAGAAAAAACATATACTTTAGTCCTCGAATAGTTGCCAAGTGATCCCGATATGAAAACAGCAGATTAATTATCAATACGTTAAAATAAGGTGAACATATTTATAGCAGGGCAAATCTCAGATAAAGAGAAATACGTATATAATATGCTTCGTTCGTAATATGAGAAACATACTTTAAGTGATTAGGGACAATCAATCAGCATTCATTCAATAAAGATCCGGCAGAGAGACGCGGGCTTATCACAACATGAGTATATAACTATAACTATTTGATCTTAACAACTTAACAAACCCTGATACCAATGAAAAAGCTGCTATTATTCGGCGCACTCACCTGTGCAGTCGCTTTTTACGCGTGCAAAAAAGACGACAACCAGGTTGGAGAAGAGGACGACCAACCAGAAAAGATTGATACGATTCATCTTACAGACAGAACAATGCTGGCCACGAAGGTCAAAGTTGCATTTGGCATCTATTCCAAAGGCGAAATGCCAAAAGCCACTGACTTAAGCGGGACCCCGACTTTAGTAGAAAACAAAAACATTGTAAATGCCATCAGTGGCCGTTACATTGTAGTAACACCGGAATTTGACTATTACGAGTCTACCATCAAAGGCTACTATGTGTCTATCAATGGTAGTAGCTCTTACTTCAAAGTTGACTATACTGCTAACCGTGGATTTGCCAGACAAGCGGGACTGCCGGATGTATTGGGCCGTGAGGGTGACTATGTGGACTCTTCTATCATCATCAAATTGCCTCCGCACATACAGGGAGACACACTTTCCCTTACCTATGCTGCGTATGACTCGCTGGATCACGTTAGTAATCATGTAAAGGCACTGGTGCGGGTGCATAGCCAGAACGCTATCGCTGACTATCAGGACTTTGTGGGCAGCTGGCGGGTAAACCGGAAGACCGATAAGAATGGCCAGTGGCAGAACTATTATATACCAGACACTTCATACACCAGCTTCACCTGCGAAGGCGATAAAGTGAAGTATTGTATTAATTCTAACAGTGACTGCTTTGAAGGCATAGCCGCTGTATCCGGTGTGACGAAGTATGACATGATCTTCACTGATCAGAATGAATTTGGGGAACTATTCTCGGCAAGCGCTTCCCGTGTGATACTGGAAAGTTCTACCTGTGAGAAACTGAACTATGGTACACAGATACAGACCAGGCTGGAGAAAGGCGGATGGTCATTCAGTCCGGACAATAAGATACTGACTATTGTGGTGGATAATAATGGCCTGGAACGCTCAGAGTTCTACTCCTACTCTGTTAAGATCCTCGAAATGACACCTCAGATGATCACTATTGTAAATACAGCGAACACCACTTACCAGATTGAACTAGTTAAAAAATAATCATCTCTTTATTTAACTATAAATGGCGAGGGGCTGATCGTAAACGATCAGCCCCTCTATTTTCTAAAACACTGTGCAATTGTGATGATACTATTCTTTCGCCCTGGTACTCATGATGGCAATACACACGCCCATCAGTGCGATAATAGAGAACGATATACGAAGGCTGGTAGCCTGAGCTACAAAACCTATCAGCGGCGGGCCGGCCAGAAAACCCAGGTAACCAATAGTGGATACGGCAGCCAGCGCCATACCAGGAGATAATGTTTTGCTACGGCCGGCAGCACTGTATACCAGCGGAACAACAGCAGATACACCTGCGCCTACCAGCAGAAAGCCAAACATGGCAGTCAGGAAATAAGGTAATAACACAGCGATAAGTAGACCACCAGCAGTAAGCGCACCACTTATCTGCAGCATTCTTTTAAAACCGAAGCGGGTGGTTAGCCAGTCGGCAATAAAGCGCATTGCAGCCATTGTGCTCATAAAGGCAGTATACCCAAGTCCGGCAGTCTGTTCAGGCGCTTCAATTACTTTCTTAAAGTATACACCACTCCAGTCAAACATAGTTCCTTCGCAGATCATTGAACAAAAGGCAATAATACCCAGTATCATTAATACCTTGTCAGGCATGGCAAATAGTGGCGGCTTCTCCCCTGTTTCAGGAGGAGTATGTGTGGCTACATAACGTATTGAGACACCGATCAGGATTAGCCCCAGCACCATGATAAACAGGAAATGCTGGTAAGGTACAATACCCAGTGCAGACATACCTGACCCGATAGATGCCCCGGTAAAACCACCCAGGCTCCATAGTCCATGGAAAGAGGCCATAATAGAGCGGCCATAGGTTGCTTCAACAAGTACCGCCTGCGTATTTACTGCTATATTGGCCAGATTACCACAGAAACCGAATAATATCAGGCAGGTAAAGAGTTGCCAGGCTGTGGTGGTTAATCCGAGAGTAGGCAGAATAACTACATACAAAGAGCCGGCGAGCATGAGTACGTTGCGGCTACCATACCTGCTGACCAGTATTCCTGCCAGCGGCATAGATAAGATGGAGCCGATGGGTAATGCCAGCAGCATACCACCCAGCTCTCCTTCGGAAAGATTAAGCGTGTGTTGAATAGCTGGTATTCTTGATGCCCAGCTGGAAAAAGACAGTCCTGTAAGGAAAAATAAGGTGCTCACCGCAATGCGCGTGAGTCTTTTAGGCGGATAACTAAGTGTTAACTCCTGTAGCATGTAAGTAGATTACTTTGAAATAAGAAAAAAATCACTGTTCTTTTCAGATAACATTTATTCCGAGCTGTTGGTAAGGTAAAGCCAGCGATAATCCGGCATCATCTGTTATAATTGTGTCCATTGCTGTGATGTTACAAACCTTATAAGGTTCTGCTGTACCCATTTTATCGCCGGTTACAAGAGCGATGACCCTGTTGGCAGCTTGTACCATGACATTTTTCACGGCAGCTTCGTCCATATCGGGGCCTGTTACACCTACCTCAGTATGCAGGCTGCATACCCCCATGAAGCAGATATCTGCACGCATCTTTTCTATCATCCGGATTGTGTCAATACCGGCGGTAACCTGGGAACTTTTAAATATGCGGCCACCTGTAAGGATGACTTCTACTCCCGGATGCTCCATCAGCTGCATGGCGATAGGGATGCTGGGTGTTACTACGGTGAGCTGTAAAGAAGGCGGAAACAGTTTAACGAGGGCATAGGTGGAGGTACCACCGTCCATGATAATAGTCTGGCCATTATGCAGGAAGGATAGCGCCTTGGTGGCAATTGCTCTTTTGTCATCCTCGTGGATGCCAATACGTTCGTTAAAAGTATACGGTTGTGGAGAGTGAGGAATAGCGCCGCCCCTTACTTTGATCAGCAGACCATTCTGAGCCAGCACTTCCAGGTCGCGCCTGACGGTATCTTCCGACACCTGCAGATCATTACTCAGTTCCGTGTGCAGTACTTTGTGGTCAGCCTGCAACTTCCTGAGAATATAATCGAAGCGCTCTTCTTTAAGCATGTTGTTGCAATTTCCTGCAAAATTAAGAAACAGCTTGCAGAATACAGCTAACACTTTTGTGCAAAATGCATAAATTTGCAAAAAACAGCAGAATATGGCAAGAATTGCGATTGACATGGACGGCGTAATGGCAGACACAACCCAGCAAATGATTGACTGGTATGCTAACCGCTATGGGGTACAAGTTGACAAGGCGACGCTATACGGCATTCCTGAAACGACAGGATTCCCACATGAGAAGGAAGTGATCAGGAAGTTTTTGTTTGAACCCGGCTTTTTCAGGACAAAGCCTGTGATAAAGGACAGTCAGGAGGTAATCCGGGCGTTGCAGGACAAATATGAGGTGTTTATTGTATCAGCAGCCATGGAGTTTACACCATCTCTGCCGGAAAAGGTAGACTGGCTGGCAGAGCACTTTCCATTTATATCCTGGCAGAATATAGTTTTCTGTGGTTCAAAGACGATCATCCAGGCAGACTATATGATCGATGATCATGTGAAGAACTTGCAACCTTTTAAAGGTCAGGGGTTAATGTTTACAGCGCCGCATAATGTGAATGTGACAGATTTCAAGAGAGTGGATACCTGGCAGGATGTAGCCGGACTGTTATTATAAGTCTATTCCAGCCTTGTTATTAACACTATTGTATGCATATCCTTGCGGATCTGTGGCAAGACCTTTCCATACGGGCAGGAAAAGCAGCTCGTATGCCCTGTGTTCGAATGCCGCAGCATCAATGATACGCTCGGAGGTGTAGTTGCACCATGACAAGGTATTGCCTGTTTGCAGCCTGGCAATATCTCTGAGAATAGCATCCATAAATGGCTGCCACCACAGATCAAGGGTTAGTGCATTTTCACGCACCATCAGATGGATGGACATTGGCAGAAAGGTATAATCTTCTACAGTGATCAGTGCGTGGCGCTGATCATTATTCAGTTTTGCGGCAACAATGTCGGCCAACCGTTTACGGGTAAACACTTCTTCTTCTGCACCACAGATGGGCATTACAAGATACCATACGGGAGGATCAAACGCATTTGGCAGATAGTTCATTGAACGAGATTTATGATAACAGCATTATCATAATAGTATTGTACGTAAAACTATAACAATTTTGTTATTCATTAAAAAACCTGGAGGATTGCTGTTGGATACAATGGGCTAGGATTTTGTGGAATATTGTTATGGTGTCTTTTCAGTCAGTTCGTTCTCTTAGTATCAGCCTTTTTTTGAACGGGCTTGTTTGCGTAGCTGTAGAATATCTTTTTTTGCTGTTTCGAGTCCTTCTTTAAGAGAGGAATAGCTTTTCAGTAACACGTTATGCTCTTCCAGCAACTTGTAATACTTTTCTCTGAGTGCAAGCATTTCATCATTTTCTGCCTGGCGGGCATCTTCAAGTGCGCCAGGGTGGAGAAAGCTGGTGCTTGTCATTTCGAGAGACCTGACTACTCTGTCCAATTCATCTGCGCTAAAGACTTCTTTTTCAAAGAGATTGTACATAGTGCGGCGGCTCATACCGAGACGTTTGGCCAATCTGGTTTTATTCAGGCCCCGTTCACCTATCAACTCCATCAATCTATCACCGTGATGTAACACAGTACTTTCCTTTCCCTTTTCTCCGTTGGCAGAGGGAACACTATTCCATTCGTAAAACTCTTCGGCAGTGATACCGATAATCTCACAGAATTTTTCAAGTGTACTTCGCTTCATATCACTTTTCCGTAAATGATAATGTGCAATCTGGTTGGTGAAACCCGCCATGTCTGCGAAGTCAACTATCTTAATTTTCTTCTGCTTTAATACTTGTTTAAGGCGCTGGCCCATGTGGATTAACCTGGACATGTATGCTATATTTTACTAACAGTGGTTTGCGCTGGTGTGCAATTCATACAATATAATAATAATTTCCTTTTCATTGACATAATTGGAAATTCATATAGACAATATAGTTATCAGCATGATAATATCAGTAAAGCTATTTTGATGTATTACAATTCAGTATACATTGTGTTTCAATGAAGAATGACAACATCGTCACAATATGCCTTCAAAATATTTGATATAAATAGTTATTTAACAATCATTTAGAAGCATGCTAATGGAGGTAAAAATTAGTTGTGCAAAAATTGTTACAATAAAATATTTATAAATAGATTTGCTTACATCGCAATCAATATTATTACAGTGGTAAGAAACTCTCAATTAATCATTATCACATTAATCCAAAAACTTTCAGCATGAAAAAAACAATGCCTTCCACATCACAACCTATCAATTTGTTACAGGATGTGCATTCCAGAATGATCAATCTTCCTATTTACTTCCGTGAGCGTGTGTGTGAGGAATGTTCATGGAGTATCCCTACATTTTATCGTAAAATGCGTAGCGCCGTAAAACCGGGAAGTCTCGATAAAGAACGGATTACACCAAATCTGAGCAATGCAGAAAAAGAAAAGATCATTGCAGTTCTCGATGAAGTTTTCCAGGGTTTCTGGGATTACTGTGAGAAATACAGGAGAAAGCCAGCTAAAGATTAAGTCATTCTATTAAACTCATAACCTATGCCCTTTAGATGCTAACCCGGAATCCCCGATCAGACCAACTGAAACCATTATTCCCGGCCCCATCTGCCACTATCCAGGACATATACAGGTTTGTTATTGACTATTGCCCATTTTTACTAAATTTAAGCTGCAGATTGCTAACACGTTATTTACATTGACCAACAAAACTGATTGCAGCTATGGCTTATCCGTATCAGATCAAGAGCTTAGAAGAGTATCAACAGAACTACCAGCAGAGTGTCATAGACCCGGAAGGATTCTGGGCCAATGTAGCAGATCACTTCTACTGGAGGCGCAAATGGGATAAGGTACTGGAATGGAATTTCAAAGATCCGGATGTCAAATGGTTCACCGGCGGCAAGCTGAATATTACTGAAAACTGCCTTGACCGTCACCTGGGAACCCTCGGTAATACTCCTGCTATTATCTGGGAACCTAACGATCCTGAAGAACGCCACCGCGTTATTACCTACCGCGACCTATATAACAAAGTATGCCAATTCGCTAATGTGTTGAAGAACAACGGCGTAAAGAAAGGCGACCGCGTATGTATCTACATGGGAATGATCCCCGAACTGGCTATTGCAGTACTTGCCTGTGCCCGTATCGGTGCCATTCACTCTGTAGTATTCGGAGGCTTCAGTGCCCAATCTATTGCCGACAGGATCCAGGATGCACAAGCCAGCCTGGTAATTACCTGCGACGGCGCATTCCGTGGTAATAAGGATATTCCGCTCAAATCTGTTATTGATGATGCCCTGATCGGCTGCCCGTCAGTTAAGAAAGTCATCGTATGTACCCGCACCCGCACGCCTGTCAGCATGATAAAAGGCCGTGATCTTTGGTGGGAAGACGAGATCAAACAGGTGGAAACCATGGGAAATCCCCCCTGCCCAGCCGAAGAAATGGATGCAGAAGATATGCTCTTCATCCTCTACACATCCGGCTCTACCGGAAAACCCAAAGGAGTGGTACATACCTGTGGCGGTTACATGGTATATGCAAACTATACCTTCGTAAACACCTTCCAGTATCAGCCGGGAGAAGTCTACTTCTGTACTGCCGACATAGGCTGGATCACTGGTCATAGCTACATCATATACGGGCCACTCAGTGCAGGCGCAACTACCCTGATGTTTGAAGGGGTACCTACCTACCCTGACGCTGGCCGCCTATGGTCTATTGTAGATAAGTTCCGTGTAAACACTTTATATACAGCTCCTACCGCTATCCGCAGCCTGATGGGATATGGATTAGGGCCTGTAAATCATAAAGATCTCAGCTCTCTTAAAAAACTAGGCAGCGTTGGTGAACCGATCAACGAAGAAGCATGGCACTGGTTTAAAGACCATATCGGTAAAGGACGTTGTCCGATTGTAGACACCTGGTGGCAAACTGAAACCGGTGGCATCATGATCACGCCTATTGCCGGTATCACCAAAGAAAAGCCAGGATACGCCACACTGCCCCTGCCGGGTATCCAACCGATACTGGTAGACGAAACCGGCAAGGAAATAACAGGCAATAACGTCAATGGCAACCTCTGTATCAAATTCCCATGGCCTGGTATGCTGCGTACCACCTATGGCGATCATGAACGCTGCCGTACTACCTACTTTGCTACCTACGACAACCTTTACTTTACCGGCGATGGCTGCCTCAGAGATGAAGATGGCTACTACCGCATCACCGGTCGTGTAGATGATGTACTCAATGTAAGCGGCCACCGTATTGGTACTGCTGAAGTGGAAAACGCCATTAACATGCACGCCGGCGTAGTAGAAAGCGCTGTTGTAGGATATCCGCATGATATCAAAGGGCAGGGTATCTATGCCTACGTTATCACCGAAAAGCAGTCTCACGAAGCTGAACTTGTTAAAAGAGACATCCTTCAGACTGTGTCCCGTATCATCGGACCGATAGCTAAGCCAGACAAAATACAGTTCGTAAGCGGACTGCCTAAAACCCGCTCCGGTAAAATTATGCGCCGTATCCTCCGCAAAATCGCGGAAGGCGAGCTGGATAACCTGGGCGATACTTCTACCCTGCTCGATCCTGCTGTAGTAGAAGACATCAAACGCGGCAGACTTTAACAGTATTAACATCCGTATTATAAAAGGGCTGACATGTGCAGCCCTTTTTTATTTTCCTCCCGTACCATATACCCTGGTATACCACCCGGCCTGACCTATACTACCAGTCACCTACTTCCTACCAACCACTCAGCACGATAAAAACCCCACCCTACAAGCAAACGAATACACTCTTTTTATAATTTTACCGCATGAAGTTTGTCAAACGTATCCTTCGCATCCTTTTAGTACTCTTCCTTCTGCTGAATGTTGTAGCTGCCTTCCATGCCTGGAAATTCACTCATTTCTATAATGCGGGCGCTTTCAAGAATAAACATCAGCGCCCGGAACAAATGCGTGCAGGTGAAAAGATGAAGATGGTACTGTTTGGCGTACGCCTGTCCAAATCAACGCTCAGAAATCAACCGCAGGCTCCATACGAAACTATCTACCTGGAAACAGCCAACGGTCTGCGACTGGAAGGCTGGTGGATGCCACGCCCGAATGCAAAAGGTACAGTGATACTCTTCCATGGCTATAATGGCGCGAAAGACGGCCCTATATCTGAGGCTACCTATTTCCGGCAGCTGGGCTATAACACACTACTAATGGACTTCCGTGCACATGGCAACAGCCAGGGCAATGTATGCACTGTAGGGTACAAGGAAGCAGAAGACGTTATGCTGGCCTACAATTTTGTGCAGCAGAAAGGAGAAAAGCACATTCTACTCTGGGGTGTTAGCATGGGCGCTGCTGCCATAATGAGGGCAATACCAACCTACCATCTTCAACCGGATAAGGTCATGCTGGAATGCTCTTTTGCAACATTGACTGATGCAGTAAAAAGCAGGATGCGGGCTGTCCATCTACCTGGCTCTCCCCTATCACAGCTACTTACTTTCTGGGGTGGTGTAGAGAATGGCTTTTGGGGCTTCAGCCATAATCCGGCTGAATATGCCAAAAGCATCCATATGCCTGCGCTGATATCCTGGGGAAAACACGACCCGAGGGTGACCCGGCAGGAAACAAAACAGATATACCAAAACATGGGCTCAGCTAATAAGCGGCTGGTTATCTATGAAAAATCCGGACACCAGTCTTTCTGCAGAAATGAGGGAGAAAAGTGGAAGAATGCGGTAAAAACATTCCTGGAGTAGCCTATCATGCAAAAAGCACACTCCACCCGAATGAAGTGTGCTTCACAAGACCAATACCCGCCTTTATGATAAATCATGAGGCCAGACACATCGCCTGACGTCACTACAATGCTTCCGGCTAACGGCCATAGCGGCACTGCTCTTCATCATGAATAGCATGTAAGATCTTCAAATGCGTTTCTTATAATAAAGGTAACTCTGCACACTGCAATGTGCAATACAGGCATTATCGTCTGATGACAACGGGTGTACCTACTTTAATGAGGTCATATAGTTCACTTACGTCACTGTTCTTCATACTCACGCAGCCGAGCGTCCAGTTAATACGTCCTTCAACATAGTTGTCACGTATGCCGGAGTTCCACTCTACACCGTGGATACCGATGCCCCCGCCAGGTGAGGCATTCTTGGGTAACTTACCTGCATCCTGCAGGTCATAGAATTTATTCCAGGAATCCTCATTAGGATAGTCCAGTAACATGAAGCGGTTCCAGAGTTTGTCCACTCTTTTACTTAATATATGAAATGTGCCTTCAGGAGTCAAACGATCTCCCTCCTGACGTTTGTCAGACTGGTCGCGGTTGCCGAAAGTCACTTTGTATATCTTCCTTAATGTAACGTCTTCGTATAAGTACATTCTGTAGTCACTCTTGTCCACCAGCAGGAATATCTTGTTGGGATCGATATCTCCAGGCTGTAATTTCACTGTATACAATTTGTCTTCTTCACCTTTATTCGTAAATCCTGATACGGTCACTGTCAGCATCAGAAGCATCAACAAGCAATAGCGGTTCATTTTCACAGGGATTTTGCACTTAAGTTAACGTTGACTGTCAATTCATTATTGCAGCTTTCCAAAAAATAGATGGCAAAAATAAAGAACCATCCGGAATTTCCGTTCACCATAATGGCAAACAGACCCGGATGGTTCTTATAAATACGGCTGAACCGTTATGATATTAGTAACCGAAAATCTCTTCCAAAGAAACGACTTTCACGTCGCCAAACTTCTTCAGATCTTCTGGATTTACCTTTTTGTCAGATGCCATAATGCAATAAGTATAAGGCTTATTTGCAATGTTCTCATCATGGAACTTCTTCACATCATCATAGGTGATACCATCAATCTGTGAATACACTGTCTTACGGTAATCAGTATCCAGACCTAGTTTCTTTGATCCCAGGTAGGTGAAAATGATACCGTCCTGTGTGATACGTTCTGTTTCGATATCCTGTTTCATGCTCTGCTTTGCAGTCATAAAACCTTTCTCCGAACGAGGCATATCATTCAGTAATTCGTTCATACCATTGATAGCCTCGCCCATTTTATCTGCCTGGCTGCCAACGTACGCTACTACAGAATAGCGGCCGTCTTTTTTCTCAGGAGATGCATAATAAGCGTAAGTAGAATATGCCAGCGCTTTAGATTCCCGGATAGTCTGGAATACAATAGATCCCATGTTACCTCCGAAGTAGCCATTGAACACACTGATCAGGGTGGTGTTATCAGGAGTATAGTTGCCCGCATTCCTGATCCAGTTTACTTCTGACTGTACCATATCGTAGTTGGTGAACAATACCTGGTTCTTATCCTGGGAGATCTTCTCAAATTTCAGCGGCGCTGGTATTGTTTTAGGCGTAGCTGGTACCTGGTGCTGTTTGCCAATAGCGGCAATAGCAGCGTCCAGCGTCTGCGGGCCGTAATAAATAACCATGTGCTGATATTCAGGCAAAGAATGCAGAATATCAACCAGTTGCTGACCGGTAACTGCATCCAGTTCAGACTGGCTCAGCTGGTTATTGAACGGATTCTTAGGACCATACATACCATAGTTGGTAAGTCCTTTCAGGATATTCGACTTATTCAGCTTGGAATCTGCACGGCCTTTAGCTATACGGCCTTTGAAGGCGGCGAGTGCCTGCTCATCCGGCTTACAGTTTCTAAGAACATGCTCGAACAGGGCAACTGCCTTGTCAAAGTTCTCCTGCAGGCCACTTACGGTAAGAGTAGTAGCGTCAGTACCGGTTGAAACGTTGAAGTTACAAGCGATGTTATAGAACTCCTTACTGATCTGTTCTGTAGTATATTTATCTGTACCCAGGAACTGAAGATATTGCGCTGCCAGCGGAAGCAGTTTATTGTTCCAGCTACCCATATCGAAACGGTAGTACAGGCGGAAGAGACCGTTGTCTTTATTCTGTACGTACAATACATCCGCAGTACCAAGTTTACCTTTCTGAATGTCTTTGTCGAAGTCCAGCCAGAGTGGTTTAATACTGTTAGCAGGCATTTCGTTAACCTGTTTCAGGAAGGCTGATTGTGCTTCACGGTTTACTTCTACCGGCGTGATCGCAGGTTTATCTACCTTCTGGAGATTCTTGTCTTCACCTTTACGTTTGTATAACAATACGTAGTTGTTAGAGAAGTACTTATTTGCGAAGTCAACGATTTCCTTTTTGGTAACTTTCGACATATCATCCACAAAAGATACATCTGTCTGCCAGTTCTTTCCTCTGTGCTTGATAAAGCCATCCATCATGGAGGTAGCACGGTTCTTATTGCTTTCCACACCTACCAGTTCAGCGAGTTTTGCATTGTTAACAATAGCTTTCACCATTGTTTCGTCAAATTCGCCTTTCTTCAGAATCTCCAGCTGACCAAGTAACAGATCTTTAACCTGCTCCAGCGTCTGTCCTTCTTTAGGAGAACCGCTCATAGTGAAGACGGAGTAATCTTTCCATCCCATTACACCTGCACTGGCTTTCAGCACTTTCTGTTGCTTATTGATATTCAGATCCAGTAAACCGGCTTTACCATTGTTCAATACTTCAGAAATTACTGACTGTAGAACGGCTGATTTCACATCCAGCGCACCTGGCATACGAAAGGCAATCATAACATTTTCAGCGTCAGGGCCGAACACCTCTTTCACTATCGGTGCAGAGATAGGTTTTTCTACAGGAGCTTTATACTCTTTAACAGGTTTAGGCTGCATGTAAGCAAATGCCTGGTCTATCTGTTTGATCACCTGATCAGGATCCAGGTCGCCGGCCATTACTACAGCCATATTTCCTGGAACATAGTAGGTGTTGTAGAAATCGCGGATTGCTTTCAGTGAAGGATTCTTCAGGTGTTCAATTGTACCGATGGTGCTTTGCTGACCATAGTTATGCGTAGGGAACAGGGTAGCCAGCATCAGCTCGTAAGTTTTACGGCCGTCGTTGTCCAGCCCTCTGTTCTTTTCTTCATACACGGCCTCGAGCTCTGTATGAAACAGGCGGAAAACCGGGTCTTTGAATCTTTCTGCCTGCACAGCCAGGAATTTGTCCACTACATTAGAAGGAATATCTTCTTCGTAGATGGTTTCTTCTACCCAGGTGTGTGCATTGGTACCCTGAGCGCCCATGCCTGACATCATTTTGTCATACTCATTGGCGATAGCGTACTTAGCGGCCAGGCCGGAGACGCTGTCAATGCTGTGGTAAACTGCCTGACGGGCAGTGGCATCAGCTGTACGATTGTAGGTATCATACAGACTTTCGATCTGATCCAGGTAAGGCTTTTCCTTCGACCAGTCCAGGGAGCCATAACGCTGGGTACCTTTAAACAAGAGATGTTCCAGGTAATGCGCCAGACCAGTGTGGTCGGATGGGTCATTATTACTACCGGCACGGGTACCGATAAGTGTCTGGATACGAGGATCTTTTTTGTTGACTGAAAGAATAACAGTAAGTCCGTTTTTCAACGTGTAGAAGCGTGCCTTCATCGGATCGTTGGAGATATACTTATAGGTATATCCGCCCGATGTGCCCTCCTTCCATTCGTACTTTTTCTGTTGTGCGCCTGCTAAAGAAGACATAGTACAGGCAAGCAGCAATGAACAGATTGCTTTCTTAATGAGGTTCATGAATTGGTTTTTGAAAATAAAATAAACAATACCAAATATAATGGTATTGTCCGGATGTGCCCGGGCAGGAACTTGTTAAATGGAACTAAAAAATGAGCAGTGGACGATTTACTCCCAATCCAGCTCAGGGGTTATTCCGTATTGAATGTCAACAAACAGCGCATCCAGCGCAACGGGTTCGTGTACATTGGCTAACAGTAACCTATGATTATCGGTATAGGTGTTCGACGAAAAATGACTGTTCTCATCTTCGTCTGGCCCAGGTTCCTGCGCATAAATTTTTACTCCCACAATTCTCTTCTCACATGAATGGGCCCATACAATAAATCCGGTACAGGCCAGAAAGGCAATAAAAGAACGCATACATCTTAGATTTTGATCCCCCAAAAAATGCTAAAAGCTATTAAAACGTATCCCTATTGAGAAAGGATACTGCTCCAGCCCATAATCATGTAGCGGAGTCAGCGCGAAATTACCATAAAGTTTGAGAGGTCCGTAACCAACATCGCCTGTTAAGCTAAGTTTCCACTTATTGAGGTTAAATTCATCTACTTTTTTCTCCTTTCCACGTTCACGGCTGATCTGCTTTGTTCTGGCCTTAGCCAGATAACCACCCATTACGCCTACGCCCATTTTAAAGGCCCTGGAAGGCTTAGCAGGATTGCTATTGAAATTCAGCATTAATGGTACACTCAGATATTGTGCGAACAGCTTGTTCTTTGAGAAATTCACGTTATCACGTACGATCTCGGTAGGGTATCCTGGCGCGTAAGTAATATTTCTCGCAAAACGGTAATTGTTCATTTCTACACCGAGTGCATAGATCAGGTTTATTTTGTGCTTGTAGACATTCAGCCTCTGCTGGAACAGCCAGATGTTAAGATTAATGGACTTTCCGGTAATTAGCTTGAACTCTGACGGTGTGAGCGGAGCACTTCCTCCACGTGGTGCCAGGGTGTTTAACCCGGCTGCAGAATAGGTATAGGATTTATTATAACTATCTGATATTCCGTTAGGTGCTGCATAATAGGATAATGCAACTGCTCCACCGTAATCGCTACGGTCTATGTAGTTGTTGAAGCCTACATCCACCACAAACCATCTGGTCTGAAGGTTCTTCTTCAACCGCTCTCTCGCGTAAGCGGTGTCATTATACACCCTGAAGATACGTTTGCCTTTTGCATCTTTTCCCTTCATGATGATCAGTCCCTTTACCTGGAACGTCTCAACAAGACTATCGGCAGTCTGGGCTTGTGCACCAACACTTACAATAAGCAGTAACAATAAATAGCGTAAAGCTTTACACTTCATATCAAAAAAATTCATTCCTACAGTGGATTACTTCTTTTTACGGGACAGGAACCGGGCTACATTAGCTACCCCATTCAGCAGTTTACTATCTCCGTTCATCGTGACTGCTACTACCAGTTCACCTTTAACATTGGCCGGCGCTGCGCTGGCTGTTTCGGTAGCGGTAGTATGATTAATCTTTATGGCATTGGCCATTGCTGCTGATTGATCTGTAATGGCAGCAGCATTCTCTGCCAGTATTTTTTCCTGTTGCTGACTCTTTTGCTGTAATTGTTGCACCACTTCTCCGGAGGTAGATGCTGGCTGAGGCAGTTTTGTAAGTGCAATAGCACGGCTATCGGCCGCATGCACGGCCTGCTCTTCCTGCTTCCGTGTTTGTTCGGCCTGCTCAGCTTTGACAGCAGTAGCATTTCCTGTTGCACTACGTGCCGGCGTGTTAGCTGCCAGGGCAGCATTCCTGCCTGAAGGGGTAGCTACATCTGCTGACTGATCAGCTGGTGTTTGTATACCTGGCGAAACAGCTTTATTTGTTGCTGTAACAGCCACATCATTGTCTGCTGCTTCAGGGGCTACCGGCTGAGGAGCAGGAACCACAGGTGCTACTGATTGCTGACTGGAAGTCGAAGTCCCTGCCTGTTTCGGCTGATTAACAGCCACTTGTTCAGGAGACGCTGAACGTTGGGCCGGAATCAACCAGAAAGAAAGGCCTGCCACAACCGCAGCGGCGGCACTCCACCACCACAACGGGCGTATCCGGGTACGTTCTTTCCTGTATAGCGATGCTTTATTCTCAAATGTTACAGACAGGTCAGGCGTCAGCCTGGCCGCCTGTAAAAGCATGAGTTCTTGCTGTATGTGCGGATGCTGGCTGACCAATGATTCCAATGTGTGCCTGTCAGACGCACTTAGCTCATTATCAACATAATCAAGCAGGAAACGTTCGTAGTTATCTGCTGATAATACATCTGCCCTGCGGTAGAGGGTATCTTTGGCGTCGAACTTCAGATCTGTATCCGGGCTGAGTTTAACAGACTGTAGTAGTGCAAACTCCTTGCGGATATCCGGGTACTGCTCCAGGAAACTATCAAGCGCAGCCATCTCCTCTCCTGTCAGCTCACCATCTATGGCGCTGAGCAGAAATTCCTCGTAGTTCGATATGTTGATATTTACTGCCAATTCAGGACATATTATTAAAATGCAATATTACTTGATTCGATCCACCTGTGCTAGATTACATTTTCCATCTTAACCAGGTACTGCTTGAGATGTAACCGGGCCCGGTGCAGGTAAACCTTTACCTGGGAAGGGTTGAGTTGCATGATATCACCTATCTCCTCATAGCTGTAACCTTCGTAATCTTTCAATAATATCAATGAACGCTGCACATCTGTCAGTCGATCCAATGCTTTCTCCAGCACTTTCTTGGCGTCATGGATCCGTTGTTCGGAAACTCTTGTCTCTTCCTTAAAGTCTTCCACCAGCGTTATGCGCTTCACTTTACGGACATGGTCTATCATATTGTGGTAGGCCACAGTAAACAGGTATGACTTACCTTTTTCAAAAGGCACGTCTTTACAGTGCTTCCACAATATTTCAAACGCATTCTGTACAACATCTCTGGCATCCTCAGTATGGTCTAAATTTTTAACAATAAACCGGAAGAGATTGTCCGCGTACAGATCCACGCATTGATTATACTCCTTTTCCGTCATCCGGGTGTTGCGGGATTTTAGTGCTAATGTCCGACAATTATTAATATACGCTACTCCTCATCTTCTCTCCTAACCCACTATTTACCTGTACGTTACAGTTCTATTCGTCTTGCTCTCCCGGACAGCGAGTTCCCGCAAAGCCTCAGCCATCCTTTTCAGTAGCGCGGAAAATCAGCCCTTGTCCGGTTCCCTTCACAACTTTACTGCTGATATCAGGATCTGGGTGCAGACATTACTATGACGCAGAGCAGTCCCCAAATGTTACACCCTGGTCAAACTTTTTCATTTCATCTGACAAATGCCGGTATAGCTCCACGAATCGTAATACTTTTAAACCTATAACTTTGACCAGGTTACAAAAATCTGCTACTTATGAACCAGAAATTCATTGCCCGGATCCAAAACGAACTGGATGAAATACGCTCCGCCGGCCTTTTTAAGAATGAAAGAGTGATTACGTCTGAACAAGGTGCCGAAATACAGGTAGGCGGCAAGACGGTTGTTAACTTCTGCGCTAACAACTACCTTGGCCTCTCCAGTCACCCTGACGTGATAAAGGCTGCCAAAGCGGCTATTGACACCCATGGATATGGTATGAGCAGTGTACGCTTCATCTGCGGTACGCAGGATATTCACAGGGAACTGGAACTGAAACTCGCTTCCTTCCTCGGTACAGAAGATACCATCCTCTACGCTGCTGCTTTTGACGCCAATGGCGGTGTATTTGAGCCGCTGTTCAATGAGCAGGATGCCATCATCTCTGACGCACTGAACCACGCCTCTATTATTGATGGTGTACGCCTCTGTAAAGCACAACGCTACCGTTACGAACATAATAATATGGCCGATCTGGAAGCAAAACTCCAGGAGTCAGCTCACCTCCGCAGCCGTATTATCGTAACTGACGGATCTTTCAGCATGGATGGTACTATTGCCCAGCTGGATAAAATCTGCGACCTGGCAGACAAGTATGATGCTATTGTCATGATCGATGAGAGCCACTCTTCCGGTTTCCTGGGTAAAACCGGTCGTGGTACACATGAATATCGTAATGTAATGGGCCGCATCGATATCATCACCGGTACCCTGGGTAAAGCCTTAGGTGGTGCTTCCGGCGGTTTCACCAGCGGTAAAAAAGAAATAATTGACATGCTGCGCCAGCGTAGCCGTCCTTATCTCTTCTCCAACTCTGTCGCGCCAAGCATCGTAGGTGCCTCCATCTCCGTACTGGATATGCTGAGCGCTACCACCGCCCTCCGCGATAAACTGGAATACAACACCCGCTACTTCCGTACTAAAATGACAGAAGCCGGTTTCGATATCAAACCAGGCGATCACCCGATTGTTCCGGTAATGCTGTATGATGCAGTACTCAGCGCCCAGTTTGCCGATAAACTGCTGCAGGAAGGCGTATATGTTATCGGTTTCTTCTTCCCGGTAGTACCGAAAGGACAAGCCCGCATCCGTGTACAGCTCAGCGCCGCACACGAACAGGAGCACCTGGACAAAGCTATCACCGCTTTCACTAAAGTGGGTAAGGAACTTGGTGTAATAAAATAAGAGATTTTATATATGATATACGGGAGGATGCCAATGGCATCCTCCCGTCATTTCGTCCTGTACCACTAAATATCTACTTTTGCAGCACTAAACAAGAATGCATAATGAAACAGTCTGGCTGGATACTTCTGCTGATCGCCTTTTTGGCGAACGCCTGCTCACCGAATAATGTTGAAAACGAAAAGAGCTGGGAAAAATACTTTGCCGAATATAAGGTTGAAGGATGCTTCATGCTGTTTAACAACAGCCAGGGTACCTTTAAAGTATACAACCTGGAACGTGCACAGGAACGCTTCCTGCCTGCTTCTACCTTCAAAATCTTTAATGCGCTGGTAGGACTGGAAACCGGTGTTATTAAAGATACTTCTTATGTTATTCCATGGGATGGCGTAACCCGTTCTATATCGGATTGGAACCAGAACCTGAGCATGCAGCAAGCTTTCCGCCTGTCTTCTGTACCTTATTTCCAGGAAGTGGCACGTCGTGTTACCAAACCTGTGATGCAGCAATGGCTGGATACCATTAAATATGGTAATATGAAAATCAGCAAGATAGATACCTTCTGGCTGGATAATTCATTACAGATTTCTCCGGATGAGCAACTAGGCTTTGTGAAGAAACTCTACTTTGACCAGCTGCCATTCCACAAAGTTACTATGCAGAACGTGCGTCAGATAATGCGCATGGAGACCAAGCCTGAGTACGAACTGAGCTATAAAACCGGCATGGGCGTAGTAGGCCGCAAAACCATCGCCTGGATTACCGGCTGGATTGAGGAAGCAGGTCACCCTACTTTCTTTGTACTGAACCTGGAAACCGAAAATTCATCACTGAATGTACCTGACGTACGCATGAAAATCCTTAGAAATATCCTTGCTGATGCGGGTTATTTCAAAGGGCTGAAATAAATGATGCAGTCATGAATGATGACTGTTAATACTCATAAGTAATAAAAAGCAAAGACCATAGTTGCGGCGGTTTTCCACCTGTTCAACTATGGTCTTTCTTTTTATATAGTTGAAATATTGGCCCTGGCTGACTCCGGAAACGACCAGCAAATGGTAAAAATAAACGGCAGTTACCACATCTTGTAAAACATACTCAATCCCTCATCCGGATTGATTTACAATGCAAAGAAATATGGGATCAGGTTTACTGTAGATCTACCCGTCGGATCACGCTTCAATTATGCTTGGACTATGCTTGGACTATGCTTGGACTACGCTAAGACTACCCTTGGACTACCCTTGGACTACCTAATAAGCTATTGCACTTGCTCCCGTCCCCTGACGCCGAAAGGCCGGAAATCAACAAAATATCCCGCAACAGCGTTAAAAAACTCCTAAATCGACATCAGCAAATGGTGTAAAACGTACTAAAAAAATTATATTTGATCCTCGTGTCCGGTCTCCTGTCAGTCCGGCGTAAGAAATCTTTATTGAATGATGTTACGTTTTCAACACAGCGAATATTTATGGGCACTGGTATTACTGCTGGTATTGCAGCTTGCATTCCTCAGTATCTCCTGGTGGAAACGACGTTCCGTTCGTAAACTTGGAGACCCTGTACTGGTAGAAAAGCTCTTCACCGGTTATTCCCGTCGCCGCTTTACCTTCCGCTTCCTGCTTGTATTCCTTGCCTTCCTGTTTGGTGTGATAGGCCTGGCAAACATTCAGAAAGGCAGCCGGATGGAAAAGATCACCCGCAAGGGGGTAGATGTGGTCATTGCTTTGGATGTGAGTAAAAGTATGCTGGCGGGCGACGTTAAGCCAGACCGCCTCACCAGGGCAAAACAGCTGATCCTGAAATTGTCTGACAAACTGGACAATGACCGTATCGGTATGGTAGTATTTGCCGGTAATGCTTATCTCCAGATGCCGCTGACGATTGATTATTCTGCCGCAAAGATGTACCTCACTACCGTAGGACCAGAAATGATCCCTACACAGGGTACTGCTATCGGCCAGGCTATCAAGGTTGCTAACGAGGCATTTAATAAGAAAGAGAGAAAACATAAATCCCTGATCATTATTTCTGATGGTGAAGACCATGATGAAGCCGCAGTATCAAGTGCCCGCGCTGCATTTGAGGATGGGGTTGTAATTAATACCATCGGTATTGGTTCTCCGACAGGTTCCCCCCTGCCAGATCCGGAAACAGGGACTAACAAAAAAGATAAGGAAGGAAATATCGTTATTTCCAAGCTGAACGAAAACGCGTTAAAGTCTATCGCAGCTGCTGGTAAGGGCATCTACGAACACCTGGATAATAATACAGAAGAAGTGGTGAACTCGCTGACGCAGAAGATTGACAGTATGGAGCAGAAAGAATTTGGAGAGAACATCTTTACCGATTATAACAGCTATTTCCAGTATTTCCTGGCTATCAGCCTGATATTGCTGGTGGCAGAATTTTTTATTCCTGAGATCAGACGCCGCAAACGCGCTGATGTTGTTGTTACCGCTACAGAAAAACCATGACAAAATTAACATTCACATATCGGGCACTCATGGCCGGGCTATTGATCTGCCTTGGCCAGCAAACCTTTGCCCAGACGGGCAATAAGTTCATCCGTAAAGGGAATGAGCTGTATAAGGCAAAGCAGTATACTGATGCTGAAGCAAACTATAAGAAAGCGCTGGAGGTAAACCAGCAGTCTGTTGAAGGCCGCTACAACCTGGGTAATTCGCTATATGAACAAAAGCGTTATGATGATGCGCGCACTCAGTATGCCAACACTTTTAAAGTAGCGCCCAGCCGCGAAGGAAAGGCAGATGCCAGTTATAACATCGGCAATACCTTTATGCAGAATAAGAAGTGGGAAGAGAGTATCAAGGCATATAAAGAAGCGCTGAAGCTTAATCCGACTGACGAACAGGCACGTTATAACCTGGCTTATGCCCAGGCCATGCTGAAGAAAGACCAGGGCGGCGGCGGCGACAATAAGGATAAGAAGGATAACAAGGACAAGAATAAAGACAAGCAGCAGCAGGACCAGCAAAACAAGGACCAGCAGAATAAAGATCAGCAGAAGAACAAACAGGACGAAAACAAAGACAAAGAAGATAAGAATAAGAATAAAGAACAGCAGGACCAGAAGCCTGAACCACAGCCAAGCAAGATGAGTAAACAGGAAGCAGAACGGTTACTGCAGGCACTGGGGCAGGAAGAAAATAAACTGCAGGACAAAATGAAGAAGGCTAAAGGCCAGGTTGTTCCTGTAGATAAAGACTGGTAATATAAAAGGGCGCATGCCCGGTATCGTTGCTGTCATCTACGATAAAATGGGTCTGAACGTAATAACTACCTTTAGGTATTATTCCGGTCAGACCCATTGCTATTTTCAGCATCCCCTGATAAGCAGATAAAAGTGTCTTATTCCGGGCGTATGGCAGGTATATGTCTAAAACCTACTATTCTTGTTTTGCGGCAGGGCCTTTCTTTGCACAAAAACGCATGATCAGACCTATCATCGCATACGGATCGCCCGTTTTGCGGGAAGCTACACAGCAGATTAGCCGTGACACGCCTGGACTGGCGCAGCTTATTGCCGATATGTGGCATACGCTGGATAATGCCGGCGGCGTAGGACTGGCAGCCCCGCAGGTAAACGTGCCGGTTAGGTTATTCCTGGTAGATAACCGGCTGGAAGATGCGCCTTTGAGGCAGGCTTTTCTGAACCCATTGATTATCATGCGTAGTGCCGCCGTCAGTACCGACGAGGAAGGTTGCCTCAGCATTCCCGGGCTGACAGCAATGGTAACCCGCCCAGAGACGATCACCATCCGGTACGAGGACGCGTCATTCCAGGAGCATACCAGGACATTCAGCGGTATGGACGCGCGTATTATACAGCATGAATATGACCATATAGAGGGACGTTTGTATACAGACCTGCTCTCCCCGCTCAGCCGCACTTTGCTTAAGCACAAACTCCGGGCAGTCAGCAAAGGCAGATTCCGGCCCGGATACCCCATGCAATTCCCGCTCCGTAGTTGATCCATTCGCCGTTCTATTCATTACCTTTGCCTCATATTTGGAATTAATTTATGCAGCTATATACTAATTCACTGACGGAATATAAGCGACTGGCCACTTTGGAAGTAAAGGTTGGAGACCTGCTGATTGGAAATAACAATCCGATACGTATTCAAACGATGACCACTACAGATACCATGAATACATTAGGTACCGTGGAACAGGCCATCCGTTGTATCGAAGCGGGCGCTGAGCTGGTACGTATTACCGCTCCCAGTAGGAAGGAGGCAGAAAACCTGCTGCCTATTCGTAATGAGCTGCGCAAAAGAGGATATACAACTCCGCTCGTTGCCGATATACATTTTACTCCGAATGCAGCCGAAATTGCTGCACGCATTGTAGAGAAGGTACGTATCAATCCCGGCAACTATGTGGACAAAAAGAAGTTTGAAACACTTACATATACCGATGCTGAATACGAGGAAGAGATAGACCGCATCCGCAAGCAATTCACGCCGCTGGTTAAGATATGCCAGGAGCATGGTACTGCTATGCGTATTGGTACTAACCATGGTTCCCTGAGTGACCGTATTATGAGTCGCTATGGCGATACGCCAATGGGAATGGTGGAAAGCGCCATGGAATTTCTCCGTATTGCAGAAGACCTGAATTTCAGGAATATTGTGCTGAGTATGAAATCCAGCAATCCGCAGGTAATGGTGCAGGCTTACCGCCTGCTGGTGCATACCATGCAGGACCAGCTGGGCCATTGCTACCCGCTGCACCTGGGAGTAACAGAAGCCGGTGACGGAGAAGACGGCCGTATCAAATCCGCCGTAGGTATCGGCACACTGCTGGAAGACGGTATAGGAGATACAATCCGTGTATCACTGACAGAAGACCCTGAATTTGAACTGCCGGTATGCCGTGATCTGGTAAAACGTTATCAACATCGTGCAGGTCATACACCTATTCAGCCTATCAGCCTGGCCCCCTACTCTCCTTTTGAATATAAACGCCGTGAAAGTATGGCGGTAAATAATATTGGCGGCAAACAGGTACCGGTTGTTGTGGCAGATTTCAGCACCACCAGCGGTATCACACCTGCACAGCTATTGCCTGCCGGTTATAATTACAATGCAGATACTGATAAATGGAACATTGCAGATGCTGCGGCAGATTACATTTTCAGTAATGAACTGCTGGACTTCGCTTTGCCGGGCACACTGAAAGTGATTGTTCCTTATAATATCTGGAAAGATGCAACTGATAAGGAAAAGTACATGCCGCTGTTCAATGCGGAGACGTATCTTACTGCCTCAGAGAAGTCTTCTTTTATCAACTTCGTCGATCATAATACTGGTACTGAGTTGCCGGAAGCATTACTGGCACAACTGACCGGTGACCAAACAGCGGTACTTTGCCTGCATTCTTCCAACACGCATGCTATGCCGGAAGTAAGACGCACCTTTGTAACATTGCTGGACAGGCAGATACAGCAGCCGGTGATACTGAAGTGTTTTGCGGCAGCCAATACACCAGATGAACATCTGATACATTATGCTACGGAGACTGGTGCATTATTGCTGGATGGCTTCGGAGACGGTATGTGGGTAGTAAGTAATGCTACCGGGGCAGAAGCGCCGGGGCATGCACTATTAAATAATATTGCGTTCGGAATATTACAGGCCACCAGGACCCGTATCTCGAAAACTGAATATATCTCATGCCCATCCTGCGGTCGTACGTTATTTGACCTGCAGGAGACCACGGCTAAGATCAGGGCGGTGACCAATCATCTGAAAGGCGTTAAGATCGCTATCATGGGCTGTATTGTAAATGGTCCCGGAGAAATGGCAGATGCTGACTTCGGGTATGTTGGCAGCGGCGTTGGTAAGATAACCCTTTACAGAGGTAAGGAGGTTGTAAAACGAGGCCTCAATAGTGACGTAGCTGTTGATGAACTCATCTCGCTGATCAAGGATAACGGCATGTGGGTAGAAGCTAACTAATATCGAAAAGGTCTCGCAGTTTGCGAGACCTTTTTACTTGAGGTTAACAGGATGACTTAGAAATCAATAAAGGGGGTTACTGTATGTTAGTCAGACAATCGAATCATACGTTTCCTTACCTCCTCACTCTTTATCCACTTCAATGATTTATGGGGTTATCAAACTTTCGGGGTTAACTGTACTTTGTCAGGTGACACAAAGGTACTATGATGAGGGATGGTTTGTCAAGCGTATCAATACGCAATATGTTGCGGGAAATACGTTTCAATAAACTGCAAATCACTACGTTAATACATTGGAATAAATATTATTGATGTCTGCAGCTACTTATTAAACATTTTATTAATTTCTCGGTCTAATTCTGAACCAAACATTTAAGATGAAAAAGATCGTTACAGGCGTATTGGCATTTCTGATGTGTGCAAGCATTGCTATTGCACAAACGCCGGCATCCTCCAGCCAGGACAAACAAAAAGCAGCACACAGAGCTGAAAAACCAGGGCAGAAATCCCAGAAACCTGCGTTAGACAGCAGTGGCAGACCAATGAAAAAAGATGGTACTCCGGACAAGCGTTTTAAGGACAACCAGGAGAACAAAAATGAGAAAGCACAGGGGCCAATGAAAAAGGACGGAACGCCGGACAAGCGTTTCAAGGGCAACAAGGAGACTAAGGAAGCTAAGCCGGAAGGTCCGCAGAAGAAGGATGGTACTCCGGACAAACGTTTCAAAGAAAATAAAGAGAAGCCTGCAGCAGATAAAAAAGCTTAATTAGCGGCTATACACTTTTGATAGGCGGTTATCTTACCCAGGTAGGATAACCGCTTTATTTATTCGTACATTTAGCCAATGTTGGATTTCAGGTTAAAAGTATTCTACACAGTAGCCAGGCGTCTTAGTTTTACTAAAGCTGCAGAGGAATTATTCATCTCTCAACCTGCTGTTACCAAGCATATACATGAACTTGAGCAGCAATTGGGTATGGCGCTGTTTGAGCGTATTGGTAATAAGATCAAGATTACCCGGGCCGGGCAGATTATGCTGAAACATGCAGATGATATTTTTACCAGCTACCGCAACCTGGAATATGAGATTAATCAACTGAAACATGAACAGGGAGGCTTACTGTCGCTGGGAGCCAGCAGTACGATAGCACAATACTTCATTCCCCCTTTGCTGGCCCAGTTCAATCAGCGCTATCCGGAAGTAGCTTCCTCGCTGATATCAGGCAATACAGAACAGATAGAGCAGGCAATTCTGGACAAAACGATACAGCTTGGATTAATAGAAGGCCGTTCTAAAAACCCGGTGTTGAAGTATGTTGAATTTGCGAAGGATGAGATTGCGCTGATTGGTAATGTAAAGCATAACTATGGAGATGGGCCGCTGGGCGCAAACGAACTGAAGTCTATTCCCCTGCTGATGCGGGAACAAGGTTCAGGTACGTTGGAGGTTATCACTGACGAGCTTAAAAGGCTGAAGCTGAAACTAACCGATCTGCAGATAGCCATGTACATGGGAAGTACGGAGAGTATAAAGTCTTATCTGCATCATGCGCCATGTGCGGCTTTCCTATCCCTGCATGCAGTAAAAAGGGAGCTGGAAGCAGGAGAGTTTAAAATATTGCCGGTAAAGAACTTCAGGCTGGTCAGGAAGTTTCATTTTATATACCTGCAGGGGCAACAGGACAAACTTGCCCAGCTATTTATGCGTTATGCCAAACAGCATGCAGGCGAGCAAACGGGAGATACCGGAATCAGATAAGCGGGGTTGATACACTTGAAAATATGAACGCTTAACATGTTACAGGCTCATTGGCGATATAACATGTTAAGCGTTTCGTTTTATAAGAGCGTATATTCCGTTACCTACTAAGTACGTTGCAGGGTATATACGATATAAGCGGTTTTGTTTTCAAAGTTAACGGTGGCTCTCCAAACCATTGTTGTATTGGTGAGCGAAGATACTTCCACGCGGTAACCTTCGGTAACGTTTTTAGCCTTCAGACCAGTACCTACTTTTTTAAACTGGAACATGTTAACACCGCCTTGTTTGTAGAGAGACCATACGATAGACTGCGTAGCAGTGCTGCAGCCATCTTCGGTAGAGGACAGGGTGTAGGAACCGTTGTTGTTGGAAGGCAGTATCCACTGGCTGCCCTTAAAGCAGTTAACGGAGGCTTCGTCGAAAACTGTCACCTTAGAGCCTCTTGGAATACCATCAAACGTGATATCTGTTATAACCCAGTTTCCTTTCACGGAGCTTTCACTGGCGCTTTTTTCTGTGTTGGTTGCTGCGCCTGACTGTGTTTTACAGGATATGGCAAATACAGATGCGACCAGGCATAATACTGCAAGTGTAAGGTGTTTCATGTTTAAATAATTTTATGTTTAAATTGTCGGTAATGCAGTGCATTACGGGACGCAAGGTGGGAAAAAACAAGAAACGTACCAAATCGCTGTTAGTGTGTCCGGGCTGGCTGTTGAGTTGAGGCTGGATGTAAGTGCATTAAGCGTTCTTCGACCGTACGGAACTGCTGATAGAAGTATACGGTACTGGCTATCAGTGCCATTATGACAACAACGAGGGCGATGAATGCACAACGCCACCAGATACTGACGGTAATGGTATTATTGCGTGGTTGCAGTACGTAAGTGAATGGGTCTGCGGCAGTATCTTGTTTGCCCGCCCGGGAGTAGTAACTTTCGTGATGATGGGGGGTCAGCCTTTCAGAGATCTTGTTCCATACTTTAGCGGGTGGCGTCACACCATCTTCCTGCATGAGTTTCTGTAGTTTATACTCTGCAGCTACTATTTCTGTATTTAGTTCAGGGTATAAATTACGCATGCGTTCAAACAGTGCTGCCTCGTCGGCAGATGCCAATCCGAGCAGGTAACTCTCAATAATGCCACTTTCTATGTAGTCATGAAGGTCCAAAAGGCCAGTATTAGGTGAATGGTTATGGTCTGCGATTATCTTGGTCAAACGTGTCTTCTAAGGCGATACAGCCTTCAAATGTCAAAATAACCTAATTCTTTTCCAAATTAAAATCACGCTGGAGGCTGCACGAAAGGCACATTAAATTGATAATGAGCCGGTTATTTTAAACGGCATAGGTGCTGCTACCCATTTTACCACAAATATCCGATTTATTTTAGAGAAGAGACTTGTTCAGTGTGCAATCTTTGTTTTTCTTCTTCTTTTTTCTCCTGTGCCTGCTGGTATTTCAGGAAGTAGTAGATAGCGAAGAAGAGGCACACCTTGGAAAGTAGGAAGGTGATGATAAAGAACAGACGCCACCATCTGTGTACAGTGATGTGCTGTCCATCTTTAGACTGAATATTAATGAAAGTGTATCTGGAGTGATCATCACCCGGAGGAGGGGGTATTTCATCGCGCCAGTTGATGCGCTGGAAGATTCTTTCTTTGAGATAGGGCGAGGGTAATACGGCTTCTTTGAGGGCGGTTCGTTCTATTCGACGTTCTACCGCCATAATCTCCAGGTTCAATGCAGGGTATATCCGCCGCATATGATGCAGTTCTTCCACTTCACTGGCAGTGGCGATACCGAGCACGTAACTCTCGATGATGCCGCTTTGTATGTAATGATTAAGATCCAATTATTCCCCTAAAAATTTTCTGAACTCAACCATTGTTTCCCTTAGCTGGGACATTACTTCCTCTGGTTGTATACCTAATATACGAGCTACAGCCTCTTTTGGTAGTCCCTTATAGTAACATAAATGAAAAATAGTTCTCCTCTGGGCCGGCAATTTATTAGAAAACCGTTGTAGCAGGCTGCTGTCAGGCCTGACCATTTCTGTACCTGGTTCATTCTCATCCTTGTAAACCGCTTCCAGTACTGCCATTTCCCTGGCCATTCGCATCAGCCAGCCGAATAGCGTAGTATTACCGGATTCCTTATAGTTATGGATGTTCTTGAAAACCTTCACGAACGTCTTGGTGAGCACTTCTTCAGCTTTGCGGGTATCCCCCACTACCTGTAAAATAATGCTGTACAATGCCGGACCATAGTGGTCATAAACCAGCTCCTGCGCACCGGGATCTCCAGCTATTAAGCGTTCTGTGATGATAAACTCGTCGATATGGACAGCTGTCTGCTGCAAATGTTATAGGTTTAAGAGGAAACTAAGATAAACTATTAATCAGTAACGATCAATTTCTTGTTATAACATATTCTTGTTATGTCCGGCTGGCAAACATACGTTCCACGGCTTCCTTCCTGAACAGAAAGATATCCCTCAGCTGCCGCTGCACAAAAAGCGCATGGGCCGCTGTACCTAATACGCCGAAAGGCAGTGAGTAATGCACAATATCAGTCATCTTGACCCCTTCCGGCACAGCCTCAAAATGATGCTGGTGGTGCCACATACGGTAGGGCCCTTCCCGCTGTTCATCAATAAAGTACTTCCCTTCCACCACATGAGTGATTTCTGTCATCCAGCGTATAGGAATGCTCAGCACCGGGCGGATAATGTAGGTAATGATCTGCCCTGCATACACCGGCTTGTCTGTCTGCGGAGATGTAATGTCAAACCGCATATAAGCAGGCGTAATCTTTTCAAGATTTTCAGCCCTTGAAAAGAACTTCCAGGCTTCTTCCATATTGGTGTTTAGTACCTGTTCATACTGTAAACGATAGATTTTTGCCATAACTTCATAGTCTATTTTGTAAGGCCCGGAGAGCCAGCTTCAAATATAGTAATGTCCAAAGATCAGTACCAACATCATTTCAGGGAAATGTATGCCCGCCTGAACAGGCAGCAGCGTGACGCCGTTGATCAGACGGAGGGTCCTGTTATGGTCATAGCCGGACCAGGTACCGGTAAAACACAGATCCTGGCTTCCCGCATTGGTAAGATACTGCAGGATACCGATTACCTGCCACAGAACATTCTCTGTCTTACATATACGGATGCCGGCACCGTAGCGATGCGCAAACGCCTGACCGACTTCATTGGTCCTGACGCTTATCGTGTCAATATTCATACCTTCCACTCCTTCTGTAATGAGGTTATTCAGGACAATCTGCGGCTATTTGACAAACATAGCCTCGACCCGGCCTCCGAACTTGAAAAGATCCAGCTGCTCAAGAGGCTGATAGACGGCTTCACGAAAGACAATCCGCTGAAACGGTATAGAGGAGATGTATATTTCGATATGAAACATCTTGCCCACCTTTTTTCTACCATGAAAAGGGAAGGCTGGACTGTGGAATTTATAACAACCGCTATTACCGACTATATAGAAGGTCTTCCCCAACGGGAGGACTTTATAGCCAGGAAAGCTACCGGCGTATACACCCGGGGTGAGGTACGCACTGACAAAATAGCAAGGGAGAGGGAGAAGATGGTCCGGCTGCAGGCAGCTGTGGAGCAGTTTCCTGTATACAATGCCTTACTGCATGCCGCTGGCCGCTATGATTTTGACGACATGATCAACTGGGTAACCGGCGCTTTTGACAGCCATCCTGATCTATTGGCTGACTACCAGGAGAAGTACCAGTATATACTTGTTGACGAATACCAGGATACCAGTGGTATCCAAAACAAACTTATCTACCAGCTGATAGGCGGTCAGTCACAGCCCAATATCTTTGTAGTAGGGGACGACGACCAATCCATATATCGCTTTCAGGGGGCCAGTATTGAGAATATGGCCACATTTGCAGACACTTTTGCCGATACCCTTCGTACTATAGTACTGACCGACAATTACAGGTCTGACCAGCCAATACTGGATGCCGCCATGTCGCTGATAGAGAGTAACGGCGATGCCCGGCTGGTAAATCAGTTACCCGGACTGGACAAAACACTTGTATCAGCAAAAGTGACAGATCAGCCATCATTGCCACCCGTGATCAACAGTTACAGCACCCCCGGCGATGAAATGGCAGGCATCACACAACAGATTGCCGGTTTACTGGATAGCGGCATACTACCAGGTAGAATTGCCGTAATATACCGGGAGAATAGGTATGGTGAGGAACTGGCCAGATACTGCCGGTTACAGCAACTGCCCTTCTATTCCAAACGCAGCATCAATTTATTTGAGCTTCCCTTTGCGCGTAAGGTGCTGAGCATACTCCGTTACCTGGCCTGTGAGGTAGATACACCTTACAGTGGCGATGACCTGCTGTTTTCCATACTACATTATGATTTTTACGATATACCGGCCATTGAAGTTGCTAAGATCAGCATCCGTGCTGCGGAGAAAGGATACCGTGAGAAATCTTCCATCCGGCAATATCTACAGGAATGGGCGCATACCCGTAACCTGACACTCTTTACAGCAGCGCCTGAAGAGGCATTAGTAGACTTTTCCCGTACCATGGAAAAGCTGGTGAAAGATGCACATAACCTGCCATTGCAACAGCTGTTTGCCGCTATCATTAATGAATGCGGTATACTGTCTTACGTAATGAAAGCGCCGGATAGCCCCTGGCTGATGAAGGTATTGCAGGCCATCTTCGACTTTATAAAAGCGGAAACGCATCGCAATCCAGATCTGTCACTCGTGCCTTTTATGGACATGGTTGATCTGATGCAGCATAATGGAATTACCATACCGGTAGTACAAGTGTCGGGCAATGAGACAGGCATTAATCTGCTGACGGCTCACGGAGCTAAGGGGCTGGAGTTTGAATATGTATTTATCGCAGGCGCGAATGCCCATCTTTGGGAAAATAAGGTCAGGAGTAATGCCGGCTTCTCTTTCCCGGATACACTGTTCACTACCACCCTTACCAGCTCTGATGAGCAGGAACTGAGGCGGTTGTTTTATGTGGCTATGACCCGTGCGGAACGACGATTATATATCAGTTATCCTGAATACCGGACCGATGGCAAGCCGCTGGAGCCAAGCCTTTTTGTTACAGAAATACTTGCGCACCACCCCTCGGGAGTGGAGAAGATCATGATCCCCGAGGAGGTAAGGCTGAAGTTTGAAGCCTTGCAATATACGCGAGGCATCGCCCCGGAAATAGCCCGCAACGACCAACCTTTCATTGATACCCTGCTGGCTGGTTTTGTGATGAATGTAACTGCGCTGAATAACTATCTTGATTGCCCCCTGGGCTTTTACTATAAAAACGTCATTCGGGTACCATTGGGCCGCTCTGAGAATACCGAATTTGGCTCCGCGGTACACTATGCCCTGGAAAAGCTGTTTCAGAAAATGCAGGAGAGCGGTAATTATCAATTTCCACCGAAGGAAGAGTTCATCCGGGATTTTACGTGGAGTATGTTACGTAACCGGGAGAGCTTTACCAGGGAATCATTTGAGAGACGGCTGGAATATGGAAAGGTCATCCTTGATCAATATTATAACACCTGGCTGCCTCATTGGAATAAAGTTGTCAGCGTAGAAAGGAACATCCGCAGTGTGGTGGTTAGCGGTGTACCCTTGAAGGGGAAGATCGATAAACTTGAATTTGACGGTAATCTGGTGAATGTTGTGGACTACAAAACCGGTGATTATGAGAAGGCTATCAAAGATTACCAGAAATTTAACAGACCTGATCAGCAGCACCCTAATGGAGGCGACTATTGGCGACAGGCGGTGTTTTACAAGATATTGCTGGACAACTACCGGCAGAAGAACTGGCAGGTGATCAGTACTGAATTTGACTTTATTGAGCCTAATAAACAACAACGCTACCACCGGGAAAAGGTGGTCATATCGCCTGAAGATGTGCGGCTGGTTACTGCGCAGATAGTGTCTACCTGGACCAAAATACAGAACAGGGAGTTTTATACCGGCTGCGGCAAAAAAGAGTGCGCCTGGTGTAACTTCGTGAAAGACAATAAACTACATGTAGCATTGCATGACGTCAGCGACGAAGAGGAGTATCAGCGCCCCTATCTGCCCGGACAGTTGCTACAACAACAATCATTACCTGACAGTTGAAGTGACTGTACTCCGTCAAGCCATACAGCACCACCAATATCTGCCCTGAGTGGCAGATTTGGATATTACTGATTGGAGTTTGATCTTTGGAACCGGTTTTTGGAATAACACAATTAAATGATGACTCATAATTTCCGTTGCTGGGCTGTCTGGCTGTTAGTGATAAGCGCCTGTATTTATCTGATTCCGGGCTGTGCCAATATCGTTCCTCCAAGTGGTGGCCCGAAGGATACTCTGGCACCAAGAGTAGTGAATATCAGTCCGGCGGATTCAACCCTTCATTTCAATAGTAAAAAGGTATACTTCACATTCAATGAATTTGTGCAGGTAGACAATGTATTTGAGAAGCTCATCGTCTCTCCTACGCTAAAACGCACACCTACCGTAACCTACAAGTTACGTACAGTAACAATGGAGATTAAGGATACCCTGCAGGAGAATACCACTTATACATTCAACTTCAGTGATGCAGTGCGTGACAATAATGAAAGTAATCCTATTCAGGACTTTCAATATGTGGTATCTACCGGCGATTACCTGGATTCGTTACAGGTAAGAGGCTTTATCATAGATGCACAGACCGGCAGACCTGACAGTAATGTATCTGTAATGATCTACCGCAGTGATGTTGACTCCGTAGTGTCGAAGGAAAAGCCTGTATATTTTGCCCGTTCCAAAGGTAATGGCTCGTTCTGGTTCAGGAATATGGCACCCGGCGACTATAAGCTATTTGCGCTTAAGGAAGAAGACCGGGACCTGCAGTATAATCAGCCGAAGGAAATGATTGCTTTTAATGATAGCCTGTTACACCTGCGCGAGCAAAACCTGAGCGATATCACCATGCTGCTGTTCACAGAGCAGGATAGCACGTTGAAGAAGCCGGACGACATGCAAACAGATGCGGAGGTTGCACAGGAAGAGGCAGATAAGCGGGAAGAAGAGAAAGAGAAGGAAAAAGATAAAAAGAAAAGACGTATTCTGAATATATCGCCAGACCTGGCAGATAACAGACAGGAACTGGGAAAGCCATTGCTGGTGACATTTAGTGCACCGCTTAAAACGTTTGATAGTACAGCCTTCACCCTCACACAGGATACGCTGTTCACCCCAGTGGAGTTTACCACATCTATGGATTCCACCAGGACGAAGCTATATGTGAATTATGACTGGAAGGAAGGTAAACCTTACAGATTGATCATACCAAAGGAGTCAGTAGCTGATACTACCGGGTTGCAGCCTACCAAGTCAGATACGATCAGCTTTGCCGCCAAGAAAGAGTCTGACTATGGTAAAGCTATGCTGACCCTCGTGCTAAGCGATAGTGCCAAGGCAAATATCAGCGATACGATGCACTATGTAGCACAGCTCGTCGTGAATAAAGAGATTAAGTACGCTGGAAAGGTGGTGAATGGTACGTGGATACAGAAGCGTATTACGCCGGCAGAGTATGAAGTATATATCCTGCTGGATGAAAATAATAATGGCAAATGGGATCGGGGCGTTTATTACGGCACCCCAAAGAAACAGCCGGAACGGGTAGTCAGCTTTCCTAAGAAGGAGAATATAAAGGCCAACTGGGGCGTCAAGATAAGGGTCAATATTTAGCCACTTGATGGTAGGAACCTCCCGGATAACAATTCGTACGCATCATCCGTAATTGAGTTAATTTTACAGTATGATATTTTCCTCCGCCCTGATAGAGAATGCAGTTAATGAGTTTGCGCGGTTGCCGGGCATAGGCAAGAAAACAGCGTTACGTCTTGTCCTGCACCTGCTGAAGCAGGACCCCGGACAGGTAAAACTGTTTGGTGAGGTTATAACCCGTATGCGGGAGCAGATTAAATTCTGCAAGGTATGCCATAACGTATCTGACCAGGAAGTATGCAGTATATGCAGTAGTCCGTCACGTAATAAGGCATTGGTATGCGTGGTAGAGAACATCCGAGATGTGATGGCGATTGAGAATACCCAGCAATTCAATGGGGTGTACCATGTATTGGGCGGGATCATCTCTCCTATTGATGGCGTCGGGCCGGACCAGCTGAATATTTATTCACTAGTGGAGCGGGTGCAACAGCAGGGAATTGAGGAGATCATTATGGCACTCAGTCCTACAATTGAGGGTGATACGACCATCTACTATCTTTCAAAGAAGCTGAAGGAGTTTCCGGTTAAGATCACAACAATAGCTCGGGGTATTGCTTTTGGCGGTGAACTGGAGTATGCGGATGAGATGACGCTGGCCAGATCTATTTCCAACAGGCTGCCATTAGAGAGCTACGTACAGAAATAATATACAGGCTGTATACTAAACGTTTTACAGCATACACTGATAAGCAAAACGCTGAACACAGAATGGATGTCCATTTCGTGTTCAGCGTTTTGCTTAAAAAGATACGAGTGCTGAATAACACCCGTGTGTGTTTAACCTGTAATTCCACGTTATGAAAAAAGGTGATGGTTGGTTTCGTCTTTTAGGGGCAGGCTCACAGTGGATTGGCTGCATACTGCCCAGTATATTGACGGGTATTCACCCATGTTATATCTTTGTTATTGCGCTACTGAGTGTTATTCAGCGGCAACAGGTCAACGCTTTTCTTTCTTCGGCTCTTCTGCTGCCGGCTCATTTTCCCTCAATTCTTTCCAGCGTTGCATCTCATACTTGTTTAGAAAGCAGATCTTAAATACTTCTGACCCCTGTCGGTCAGCGTCAGCAGGTACCGGGTACAGTCCATACTGTGCCAGGTGTTGCTGCAGGCTGTTTACATGCTCAGCAATACTCATATCAATAATGATTTAAATGCAGGTTAAGAAACTAAGCGGTCAATGGTGGTAATGTGCCGGTTAGCAACAACAGCGCTGGTGATGACAGCTGTTGTTCAGAAGAAGCGTGTGCAGGGGCATGAATAGCCCTGGTGATTGTTGAACCTCTTTTTGCATCGTAATTCTCATTATGGAAGCAGAACTCCCTATTACCCTACAAATATAGTAGACTTTATAAATCAAAACAAATTTTTTCTCTTTCCTGTCCGGAACGGACGTGGTATATAAGCCTGAAAGCCGCGCCCATGGCTATAAATAGTTTTTGTATAAACTAATAGCTGACAGGTCGCCGCATTGTCAGGTTATCCTGATTCTATGAAGGCGGCGGCATGACTAGTGTCAGGACGCTTAAATGCAAGCCCGGAGCCTATTTTATAAGGTAATTATTAAGTACATTTGTTTATTAGTTTCTGCGGGTGGATTTGTTTATTGTTCGACCCTCAGACATTATTAAACTGTAACTAATAAACGTATTACAAATATGAAATCATTATCCCAATGTGCGGCTGAGCGCATTCTGATCATCGATGGGGCCATGGGTACTATGATCCAGCGTTATAAGCTGGAAGAAGCCGACTACAGAGGTGAGCGTTTTAAGAACTATCATCTTGATGTAAAAGGCAATAATGACCTGCTTTGTCTTACACAGCCTCATATTATCGAAGCTATACATAAAGAGTACCTTGAAGCCGGCGCTGATATTATTGAGACTAATACCTTCAGCAGTACGACCATTGCGATGGCAGACTACGATATGCAGGCGTTTGCTTTCGAGATGAATGTTGCGGCTGCCCGTATTGCTAAGAAAGCGGCCCAGGAGTATACAGCAAAGACACCGGATAAGCCCAGGTTTGTAGCCGGTGCCATTGGTCCTCTGAATAAAACATTATCACTCTCACCTGATGTAAACAATCCGGGGTTCCGTTCTGTTAGCTTTGACGAGGTAGTTGACGCTTATTACGAGCAGGTGAAGGGATTGCATGAAGGTGGTGCAGATATCCTGCTGATTGAGACAATTTTTGATACGTTGAACAGTAAGGCGGCCATCTTTGCTATTAAGAAATACTTCAGCGACATAGCACAGCCAGAACTGCCTGTAATGATATCCGGTACTATTACCGATGCTTCTGGCAGAACCCTGAGTGGTCAGACCCTGGAGGCATTCTACATATCTGTAATGCACGCAAAACCATTCTCAGTGGGCCTGAACTGTGCACTGGGAGGCAATCAGATGCGTCCTTATATTGAGGAACTGTCTCAGATTGCAGCCTGCAATGTCAGCTGTTATCCTAATGCCGGATTGCCAAATGCGTTTGGCGAATATGACGAAACACCTGACCAAACGGCACATATCATCGAAGATTTTGCGCGGGAGGGATTTGTGAATATTGTGGGTGGTTGCTGCGGAACAACGCCGGACCATATTCGTCATATTGCACAACATGTTAAGACAATGCGTCCAAGACCCCTTCCTGTACAGGAGGAAACACTGGCATAAATCCATATAAACAGGGTATTCCTACAATTACTACAGTAACACAAATGAGCGATACAATCACTTCTACAGATACCATACAAGCTGAAGCGCCTGCTAACCGCACCATTAAACCCTTCCTCCGCCTGAGCGGTCTGGAACCACTGGTGGTAAGGCCTGAGACTAACTTTATCAATATCGGGGAACGTACCAACGTTACCGGCTCCAAGAAATTCGCCCGCCTGATCAGGGAAGGCCTTTATGAAGAAGCGCTTTCCGTAGCCCGTCAGCAGGTAGAAAATGGGGCCCAGGTGCTGGATGTGAATATGGATGACGCCCTGCTCGATGGCGAAAAAGCAATGACTACTTTCCTTAACCTGCTGGCTGCAGAACCGGATATCTCCAAGATACCGGTGATGATTGACTCCAGTAAATTCTCCATCATCGAGGCAGGCCTTAAATGCCTGCAGGGTAAGTGTATTGTAAACTCAATCAGCCTGAAGGAAGGAGAAGCTAAATTCATTGAACAGGCCCGCATATGCAAAGCATTTGGTGCTGCTGTGGTAGTAATGGCTTTTGATGAATATGGCCAGGCAGATACTGAAGAGAAAAAAGTCGCCTTCTGCCACCGCTCCTACAAGATACTTACGGAAAAAGTAGGTTTTGATCCACAGGACATCATCTTTGACCCGAACATCTTTGCAATTGCAACGGGTATAGAAGAGCATAATAACTATGCGGTGGACTTTATCAATGCCACCCGCCGTATTAAAGAACTGATGCCTCTGACCAGCGTAAGCGGCGGGGTTAGTAATATCTCTTTCTCATTCCGTGGTAACGACGTAGTACGTGAAGCAATGCACTCCGCATTTCTATACTATGCGATTAAGGCGGGCATGAATATGGGTATTGTCAATGCCGGCATGCTTCAGATATATGATGAGATAGAGCCTGAATTGCGTGAACTGTGTGATGATGCTATTCTGAACCGCCGCGAAGATGCAACAGAACGACTGATTGCTTTTGCTGAAACAGTAAAAAGTAAAGGTAAAGTCATCGAAAAAGATGAGTCCTGGCGTCATGGCACTGTAGAAGAAAGACTTAGTCATGCATTGGTGAACGGTATTACCGATTACATTGATGCCGATACAGAAGAAGCCCGTCAGAAGTATCCACGTCCGCTCGATGTGATCGAAGGACCGCTGATGGACGGTATGAATATAGTGGGTGACCTGTTTGGCAGTGGTAAAATGTTCTTACCACAGGTAGTGAAAAGCGCCCGTGTGATGAAGAAATCAGTAGCTGTACTCACCCCATATATCGAGGAAGAGAAGCAACGATTGGTAGCTGAGAATGGTGGTGTGGTGAAATCTGCTGGTAAGATTCTGCTGGCTACCGTGAAAGGCGACGTACATGATATCGGTAAGAATATTGTGGGCGTAGTGCTTGGCTGTAATGGCTATGACATAGTAGACATGGGTGTAATGGTACCTGCGGAAAAGATCCTTCAGAAAGCACGCGAGGAACAGGTAGATATCATTGGCCTGAGTGGTCTGATTACACCTAGCCTCGATGAAATGGTACATGTAGCCAGGGAAATGAAACGTCAGCAGTTTGAAGTACCACTCATCATTGGTGGAGCAACTACTTCCCGTACCCATACAGCTGTTAAAATCGCTCCGGAGTACGAACATGGCGTAATCCATGTACTGGATGCATCACGTAGCGTAACAGTTACAGGAAGCCTGTTAAACAAGGCACTAAAAAAGACCTTCCTGGACGATGTTAAACTGGAATACCAGAAACTAAATGAAAATTTCCGGAATAAGAAACCGGTAAAACAATATCTGCCTATTGCAGAAGCACGCCAGCACAAGGCTATCAAAGATTGGAGCAACTATAAGCCAGTAGTACCTAAACAACTGGGCGTAAAGGCGTTCCACAATTACGACCTGGCTGAAATAGCAGAATATATTGACTGGCAGCCATTCTTTATATCCTGGGAACTGCACGGGAAATTCCCTCAGATCCTTACAGACGAGATCGTGGGTGTAGAAGCAAGCCGCCTGTATGAAGACGCCAAAGTAATGCTGAAGCGTATTGTAGAAGAAAAATGGCTAACTGCAAATGGCGTAATCGGCCTGTTCCCTGCACAGCGTACAGCAGATGATACCATCACGGTACAATCCCCTCAACCAGGACAAGGCGCAGTGCAGCTGGAATGTTTGCGCCAGCAGCTAAAGAAAGCACCAGGACAGCCGAACTTCTCACTGGCCGATTTCATTGCGCCGGTTGAATCAGGCATCCAGGATTATATGGGGGCATTTGCGGTAACAACTGGCGGTGACATCGAGAAGTGGCTGGAACAATTCAAGACAGACCTTGACGACTATAGCAGCATCATGTTAAAAGCACTTGCAGATAGACTTGTAGAGGCCTTCGCAGAACTGATGCACAAGCGGGTAAGAAAAGAGTTCTGGGGGTATGCCAACAATGAGCAATTAAGCAATGATGAGCTGATCCGCGAGGAATATTCAGGTATACGCCCAGCTCCTGGTTACCCGGCGTGTCCTGAACACACAGAGAAATACAAGCTGTTTGACATGCTGAATGCAACCGAAAATACCGGTATTACTCTTACAGAGTCTCTGGCAATGTATCCTGCTTCAAGCGTTAGCGGCTGGTATTTTGCCCATCCTGAAGCTAAGTACTTCGGCCTTGGTAAGATCGAAAAAGACCAGGTAGAAGATTATGCAGCACGTAAGGGATGGACAATAGAAGAAGCTGAAAAATGGCTTCGCCCCGTACTGGAATACGACATGTAAATGATTCGATAGAGCCGGTAGTCTCAGGGCTGCCGGCTTTTTTTTATAACCAACACTATTATCCCGATTTCCGTGGATAATTGACTTACCACACCATGAGAATTGTTTCTTATAATGTAAACGGACTGCGTTCTGCCATGACTAAGGGTTTTACCGAATGGCTGAAAACAGATCCTGCCGATATTATCTGCCTGCAAGAGATCAAGGCGCATAAAGACAATGTAGACTATCAGCAGTTTGAGGCGCTGGGTTATGAACATTACTGGTATCCTGCACAAAAGAAAGGTTACAGCGGCGTTGCCGTACTGACCAGAATAAAGCCTGATTATGTACAATATGGTAACGGCTTCATGCAGAGTGATGCTGAGGGACGCGTTATCCGCCTTGACTTTGGTGATATTACATTGATCAATACCTACATGCCATCAGGTACCAGTGGAGATGAAAGGCAGACCTATAAATACCAGTGGCTGGATGAGTTTTATGGCTATGTAGAGCAGCTTAAAACAACGCGTCAGAATGTGATAATCTGCGGTGATTATAATATCTGCCATAAGCCAATAGACATCCATGATCCCGTAGGTAATAAGAACTCTTCAGGCTTTCTGCCGGAAGAACGTGCATGGCTGGACAAATTGTTTGCCAGCGGCTTTACAGATACTTTCCGGCACTATCATCCGGAGCCGCATCAATACAGCTGGTGGAGCTTCCGTGCTAATGCAAGGAACAATAACAAGGGCTGGCGTATCGACTATATCAGTGTTACTACATCTTTGCAGACAAGGCTGAAAGACGCGCAGATCTGGCAGGATATAAAGCATTCAGACCATTGCCCTATATATCTTCAACTGGAATCCTAAAGCCATATTATACATGCTTATTTACAACGTAACAACTAAGGTAACTCACTCCATTAATGAGCGGTGGCTGCAATGGATGAAAGAAGAACATATCCCTGCGATAATGGCTACTGGGCTTTTTCATGATTACCGTATCTGCAGACTACTTGAGCAGGATGATGAGGATGGTCCTACCTACTCAGCTCAGTACTTTACAGATACACTGGAGAATTATCAGACGTTTCTTGCAGAACATGCACCTCAGCTAAGACAGCGCAGCTACGAGGTTTTCAGCAATCAGTTTGTATCTTTCAATACAGTGATGCAGATAGTGTAGATGTTAAACTTATCCACAGGAAATCCACTGATCATCGGGGGTTCAGACTTTGGTACAATACTTGGAACGTTGATGCGTTTATAGTAAATACAACAGCAAACATGCTATCATAGCGGTTTTCATCAAAACGAGGCGTCTTTCCTAACGATGCCCCGAGAAGTGCCAATCTGCTGTAACCGTTACCTGTAGGCGCTTTCAGCCGATGTTTTTTTGGTTAAAAAAGATTCAAAAAATTTGGTAATCTGATAAAACGCGCTATATTTGCTCACATCAAACATTTTATTCACTAGTTAAATCTTACTAGCTATGAACAAAGCCGAATTAATCGACAAGCTGGCAAAAGATGCCGGTATCACTAAAACCCAAGCTAACGAAGCACTGGATTCTTTCACTAAAGCTGTTGCAGATACCCTGAAAAAAGGTGGTAAAGTAACCTTAGTAGGTTTCGGTACTTTCTCTGTTTCTAAACGTGCTGCTCGTAACGGTAGAAACCCACAGACTGGCCAGATCATCAAGATCAAAGCTAAGAAAGTTGCTAAATTCAAGGCTGGTAAGGCTCTGTCCGACAAGCTTTAATCTGTTAGCTTAACTTATTCAAGCAAGGAACAGCACTGTTTCTTGCTTTTTTTTTGCATTTAACCCCGGCTATTACGTAATTTGCGGCTTAATTAGCGGGGTGTAATATCCTCAGTTAACAAACATCAAACTATAAAACTTCAAACTGTTCACAATGGGTAGAGGTGATATCAAAACCAAAAAAGGCAAGATTTCTAACGGTTCTTTCGGTAAGTCAAGACCAGCAAAACCAAAGAAAGCCGTTGCTGCTAAGGCTGAAAAGAAAGCCTAACTCAATTAGGAATTAGGAATTAAGAATCAGGAATAGAGACGCGGGTATTAAAATCCTCTTCTTATTTTCCTGGCTTAATTCAGGCGAAACAGCATTTGTCACAACTGAAATTCCTAATTCCTAATTCTTATCTCCTATTTTTTGCCCTTATCTCATGGCGCAAGTCTGTCAATAATCCACTTTCCACCCTCCTGTGAGTATAATATCCTGTCATGCAGACGGCTACTACGCCCCTGCCAAAATTCAACCTTTACTGGTTTAACCACATAACCACCCCAGTATACAGGACGTTTAGGGTCTTCCAACACATATCTTTCTGCAACAATTCTTACACTATCTTCCAGAAAGGCACGCCCCGGTATGATACGGCTCTGCGGAGAAGCAATTGCTCCAACGCGGCTACCCATAGGCCTGCTATTATAGTATTCATCGCTAATTTCAGAGGAGGTTCTGCTAACTGTTCCGTATATACGCACCTGCCTTTCCAGCTCTTTCCAGAAGAATAATAATGATACATTGGGATTAGCGGCAATATCCTGTGCCTTCTGACTTTCGTAGTTGGTGAAGAATACAAAGCCTTCTTCATCGAAACTTTTCAGCAATACAATACGCGCAGACGGAAAACCATCAGGTGTACTGGTAGCCAGGGTCATCGCATTAGGCTCTTCCAGCTGTCCTGTGGTGGCATCCTTCCACCAACGTTCAAATTGTTGTAATGGGTCCGGTGCCACATCCTGCTCATCAAGTGAAGCAAGGCGATAGTCTTTGCGCAGATCTGCTACTTCTTTATTCAACATGGTCCTGTTTTTAACTGACGCAAAGATACTTATAAACAAAGGATCTAGCGGACGAGGGTGCTATGATCATAGTCAGTGCCAGGCATGACCAGCCATTTACCGAATCAAATATTTATTACTTTTATTGCATGAGAACCATACTATTATTCGCTATTACCTGTTGTGTGCTGGTGTCATGCAGCACCAAAACAAAGCAGTCATCCCAGGCGGCAAAAGCACCGGACCCTACGAAAACACCTTTTTACTATCTGCATCTGAAAGGGAAGATAGGCACAGAACCTATCACCATGGATCTGATAAAAGCTGGTCCTTGGGTATTCCGCGGCTATTATAGTTATGATAAGATCGGCGAGCCAATCATGATATGGGGAACTCCTGAAGGTGATAAGGTGATTGTATCAGAAAATACAGACCCAAATGAAGAAAGGTTATTTTCGGGCAAACTGGATAGCTTGGGAGGCTTTAAAGGTACCTGGAGGGGCAAGGGTACCTCCTATCCGTTTGAGCTCAAACCAAGCCTTGAAAATGCGGTTTCCCTGGATGTACTGTATGGGTCTGATTCCCTCCCCCTGTACCCGGGTAATCCTAACACCCCCATAGGACAGGCAACTAATTGCATTTTATGGCCCGCTGCAAGTACAGATGCAAGCGTTGCAGACTTTATACGTAAGAATATCACTGACGGTAAGCCGATCACAGATCCGGTTAAATTCCTCAAAAGAGATATAGACTCATTCCTGGCTACTTATAAAGTGACCGGCAAAGATCTGGACACTGCTGAAGGTATCCCTGCGGCTGCCAGCTGGGGCGCTGACGCCGATATGAAAGTGGTATGGAATAATTATCCGCTATTGGTACTTGAGTACTTCAGCTATGAATTTACCGGCGGTGCCCATGGTAACTATGGCGCGCACTACCAGGTACTCGATCTTGAGAAGAAGAAAGTGCTGAAGCCGGAAGATATACTCAAACCTGAATACAAAGAAGCACTGATACCGGAACTGGAGAAATCTATCCGGAAGATCTATAATATAGAACCAGGTCGCAGACTTGAAACAATGCTGCTGGTAAAGGAAATTGAACCTAACGACAACTTCCTGGTAACAGATAAAGGTATCGGTTTCAGCTATACCCCGTATGAAATCGGGCCATATGCAATGGGGCAGATTACCCTGTTCATACCTTTTAAGGATATTAAAAAGCTGCTGAAATAAAAATCAGGAACCAGAATAACAGACAGGGAATGCATGCAGATACATTCATTCCCTGTCTTATTCGGATTCCTGATATATGAATCGAAAAAGCTGTTTTAATAAATTGTGCTGTTCCCCTCTTTTCTCTCTTTCACATCCGGGTAGGGTTTACAACTGGAATTATCCTTTTACCAGCGTACCTACATTCTTACCCATAATTACCTGCATCAGGTTACCTGCTTTATTCATGTCGAATACAATGATCGGCAGTTTGTTTTCCTGGCAGAGCGTGAATGCGGTCATATCCATTACATTCAGAGACTTCTGGTATACCTCGGTAAAAGTAATAGATTCAAAGCGGGTAGCAGTCGGATCTTTTTCAGGATCAGCAGTGTAGATACCGTCAACACGGGTGCCTTTCAGGATCACATCAGCCTGGATTTCGATAGCACGCAGGGAAGCCGCAGTATCTGTTGTGAAATACGGGTTACCAGTACCGGCTCCGAAGATCACTACACGGCCTTTTTCAAGGTGACGTATAGCACGGCGGCGGATGTAAGGTTCTGCGATCTGCTCCATTTTAATAGCAGACTGGAGGCGGGTATATAAGCCTACTTTCTCCAGACCACTTTGCATGGCCATACCGTTGATCACTGTTGCCAGCATACCCATATAGTCACCCTGGGCTCTTTCAATGCCGGTTTCAGCTTCGTTCATACCACGGTAAATGTTACCACCTCCAATTACTACGGCTACCTGCACTCCGAGGTCGGTCACAGCTTTAATATCGTACGCATACTGCGTGATCACTCTGTGATCGATACCATAATTACCTTCTCCCATCAGGGATTCACCGCTCAATTTGAGTAAAATACGCTTATACTTTGGCAACATGACTTATGAAAAATGATATGAAAATGTTAGTTAGTAAATAGTTTACAGTCCCCGAATATATAAAAAAATGCCGAACGGGGTATTTTACCAGTTTACGTACACCTGGAGCATTCACTTACAAAAGCGCAAAAAAAAGGAGAGAATGATTATTCTCTCCCTTTTCGACAGGCAATTTAATTAGCCTAATGCGATTCTTGTGAATCCTGTTACTTTCAGATCAGCGCTTACAGACTTCAGGTAATCTGCAACAGATTTGTTGTTGTCTTTTACGAAAGCCTGAGGTAACAGTGTATTTTCTTTGAAGAATTTGTTCACTTTACCAGCAGCGATTTTCTCAGCCATATCGCCAGTTTTACCTTCAGCAGCGATCTGCTCAATAGCGATAGCTTTCTCACGAGCAATCAGTTCAGGAGAAACGCCATCAGCGTCAACTGCGATTGGGTTCATAGCTGCGATCTGCATAGCGATATCTTTACCTACTTCTTCAGAAGTAGCTGCAGAGAAACCTACCAGTACACCCATACGGTAGTTACCGTGGATATAAGCAGTTACAGAAGCGGCAGAAATTCTTTCAAATTTAGCCAGGGTGATTTTCTCACCAATCTTAGCAACCTGGTCGTTTACTTTATCATTAACGCTTGCACCATCCAGGGTAGCAGCACCCAGTTCTTCTACGGTATTAACACCGCTGCTCAGCGCCAGATCAACGATAGACTGTGCGAATTTTACGAAGTCTTCGTTTTTAGCAACGAAGTCAGTTTCGCAACCCAGTGCTACAACAACGCCTGAATTACCTTCTGCGTTAGTTTTAGCGATAATTACACCTTCTTTGGTTTCACGGTCAGAACGCAGCGCTGCTACTTTCTGTCCTTTTTTACGCAGGTAGTCTACTGCTTTCTCGAAATCGCCATCACTTTCTACCAATGCTTTTCTGCAATCCATCATACCTGCACCAGTTTGCTGACGCAGTTTGTTAACATCAGCTGCTGTAATTGTTGCTGCCATAACTTATAATGAGTTTATTATAGATTAATGTTTATTCTTTATCAAGTATTAACGCTCAATTGCGAACCATGGAGCATTAAGTCTGTTCCACAATTCGCAATTGATTTATGTTGTTTAAACAGAAATTATCTGTTGCCACCTGGTTTAGGACCGCCGGAACCAGCAGGACGACGCTGTCCGCCGCCACCGCCACCTGGACGGTTACCACCCGGACGGTTACCACCGCCACCAGGACGGTTGCCACCACCGCCACCAGGACGGTTACCACCGCCACCAGGACGGTTGCCGCCACCCTGACCACGACCGCCAGCGTTCTGACCACCCTGGCCACGACCGCCGCCGCCTTGTCTGCGACCTCTTTCACGATCTTCACCGCCTTCCAGCTCGAACTTCAGAGACTTGTTATCGTCTTCTTCTTCTTCAACTACATCGTCAGTTTTCTCGTTAGCTCTCTCTGCCAGACCTTCTGCGATTGCAGCAGCGATATAGTTAGTGATGATTGCGATTGACTTAGTAGCGTCATCGTTCGCAGGAACTGCGAAGTCAACTTTAGTAGGATCGGAGTTGGTATCAACCATACCGAAAGTGGAGATACCCAGACGACGAGCTTCTGCCAGTGCAATGTGCTCATGGCTGATGTCAACCAGGAACAGCGCAGCAGGAACACGAGCCAGCTGAGAGATACCACCCAGTACTTTCTCCATTTTATCTTTATCACGAGTCAAAGTCAGACGCTCTTTCTTGGTGATACTGTCGAAAGTACCATCAGTCAGCATCTTCTCAATGCTCTGCATTTTCTTAACGCTCTTACGGATAGTAGCGAAGTTTGTCAGCATACCACCTAACCATCTTTCAGTTACGAAAGGCATGTTTACGCGTTTTGCAGCTTCTGCTACGATTTCCTTAGCCTGCTTTTTAGTGGCTACGAACATGATCTTCTTACCGCTCTTAGCGATAGATTTCAGGGCAGCTGCCGCTTCCTGTAAACCTTCTACGGTTTTGTTCAGATCAATGATGTGAATACCTTTCTTTTCTGCGAAGATGTATGGCAGCATCTTCGGGTTCCATTTTTTCTTCAGGTGACCGAAGTGTACACCTGCCTCCAGTAACTGCTGCTGTAATGAGGTATTATTTTCCATGTTATTATACTCTGTTATAAAAGGTCAATGTTAATAATCTGCGCAACACATATAGTAGTACGCATTCATCACGATTAGCGTTTAGAGAACTGGAAGCTTCTTCTAGCTTTAGCTTTACCTGGTTTCTTACGTTCAACGCCTCTTGGATCACGTTTCAGGAGACCAGCAGCTTTCAACGCCGGACGGTATTCTATGTTCACTTCGCAAAGTGCACGTGCAATACCCAGCTTTACAGCTTCTGCCTGACCTTTGATACCACCACCAGCAGCATTTACCTTTATATCGAATTTGTCTGTAGCGTCGATAGTCTTCAGGGACAGTTCTACCTGATTCTGCAGGTAAACCAGTGTGAAGTATTCTTTATAGTCTTTGTCGTTGATTACGATGTTACCTGTACCCTTGCTGATGTAAACACGGGCAACGGCTTCCTTACGACGACCAATAGTGTTTTTTTGCTTTTCCATGTATCAGAGAAAAATTAGAAAGTTAATGTTTTCGGTTTCTGCGCAGCATGAGGATGCTCAGCGCCAGCATATACAAACAATTTTTTGTACATAGCGCGACCCAGACGGTTTTTAGGCAGCATACCTTTTACAGCTCTTTCTATGATCAGTTCTGGTCTGCGACGAACCAGATCCTTAGCTACCTCTGCTTTCTGACCACCCGGATAACCAGAGAATGTCAGATATTCTTTGTCATTCCACTTGTTACCAGTGAACTGAATCTTCTCAGCATTGATAACGATGATGAAATCACCACAATCTGTATGAGGAGTATAATAAGGCTTGTTTTTGCCTCTTAAGATGGCCGCAATCTTCGCGCTCATTCTTCCTAAAGTCAGGTTAGTGGCGTCTACAATGTGCCACTCACGCGTAACTGTAGCGTCGTTGGCCGATTTAGTCTTGAAGCTTAAAGTATTCATTATAGTATATTATAATAAAAGTTTTAGGTCTTGATATAACATCCCAAACAAATTGGGAGTGCAAAACTAAATCTCTTATTTCAAATAACAATACATTTCATGGCTTTTTTTGAGAGACACCTTTGCAACTAACTGATTTTCAATAATAATTTTGACTAATAGTTATTAACATGCGCAGCCGTAATTAAAGCCTGACTATAATTCAGCTGTTAATCAATTATATATGAATATGTATTTCTAACTATTAATCATATAGCCTGCTCTATTCCTTTAAACGCTCTCCCACCCTTACCCATAACCTCCATATCACAATCTCCCGCCTTCCAATGGCTAACTTCAAAAAAAGAAGGCCGGAAGAAACCCTTCCGACCTTCTATATCTATTAACAGATACATTCGTTAATCCCGGCGACTGGCCCCCATGTATATCATCAGATAATGCAACAACGTCACCACAGAAGATACAGCGGCAACTACATAAGTCATTGCTGCCCACCACAATGCATTCTTCGCTTTATCATGTTCCTCCTTCCTCATCAGGCTGGTATTATCCAGCCACGCCAGCGCCCTGCGGGAAGCGTCAAACTCCACCGGTAAGGTTACCAGCGAAAACACTGTAGTCACACCAAACAGTATCACACCTGCCAGTAAGAGGGTCGGAAAGACCTTAATTAATAATATACCCCCTATCAGCACCCACTGCACAAGATTAGAACTAAATTGTACCGCCGGTACCAATTTTGAACGCAAAGTGAGCCACTGGTAAGAGCGGGCGTGCTGTACCGCATGGCCGCACTCATGGGCTGCCACAGCCGCAGCAGCTACATTTGCCCCTGAATATACCTCCGGACTAAGATTTACCGTCTTATTAGTCGGATCATAGTGGTCGGATAAGAAACCATCCACTGAAACGACCTGCACATCATATATTCCATTGTCTTTCAACATCTTCTCGGCAATCTGCTTGCCCGTCAGCCCCGATGTGGTCGGTACTGCGCTATACTCCGAAAACTTGCTCCTCAGTCTCCAGCTTACCAAAAGGCTAATCCCAACGAAGATTAGCGATATAAGAAAAAAGCCAGGTGTCATAATCAAATTGTAGTTTAATCAGTACAAAATTACTGTTACTATCCATCAAATTGCCTTCCAAATCACCCCAGGTACATCGATTTAGGATTTCCTTAAGAATTGACCGCCCAACTACCTGCCATTACCTGCCAATTAAGAAATTTAACACTGTCAATATGGCGTCACAAGTCTTTTCATATGTTATAATCGGACTATATGTCAGGTGCAATTAATCATTTTATGATCCGAAATTCATATATAAATTATGACGGCATCATTCCTATTTATCAACCTTTTACACCCTTTTAATGAAAGTATAATTGAATGCCTGCACCGGCTGGAACGTGCTATGGTGGCAGATCTGTCACATTATGAAAAGTCATCAAAAGTTATTCACATCAATTAAATAAACTTTTTTATTCTGTAGCCATTTAGTAATTTAGACGTGAATTTAATGGGTTAGTAAGTAGAAAGAGTCAGCAGAATTTTCTGTTGGCTCTTTTCTTTTTAATACCTTTTGACTCCACCTGTTTCTTCCAAAATTTTAACGTTTACATCGTCCCCACTTCCAACTTTTTCATCATTACACGAAATCATTTTATACATCATCTCCATAAAATCATCGATGATCATCTTTTCAATTTTATCTTTTCAACTACTTATCGCTCTTTCATATTTATCTTTCATTTTATTAAGCCCGATATTTCCGTTTTAAATTTGCTGCATGAAAATTAAAACTGCCTTCTTCTGTCAGAATTGTGGATATGAATCAGCTAAATGGACTGGTAAATGTCCTAGTTGTGGTCAATGGAATACATTCGTCGAGGAAAAAGTACAAAAAGATATTCCTCTGCGTAATACAAACTGGACACCTGAAAAAGAAAGCGGAAGATCAGACAATATCGTTAACCTCTCAGAAATAAGCGGCATTGCTGAAGAACGATTACTCACTCCTGATGCAGAGCTGAACCGTGTATTAGGCGGTGGTATCGTACCAGGATCCCTGGTACTTGTAGGCGGTGAACCTGGTATTGGTAAAAGCACGCTATTCCTGCAGAATGCATTGCAACTCAAAGACATCACTACACTTTATATCAGTGGTGAAGAAAGCGCTCAACAAATAAAAATGAGAGCAGACAGATTACAGGTTAAAAATGACCTCTTCTATCTGCTGACTGAAACATCTACTCAAACCATCTTTCAGGAAATAAAAAAGCTTCGTCCGCAACTAGTCATCGTTGACTCTATTCAAACACTGCAATCTCCTTTTATAGAATCTGCTCCCGGTAGCGTATCCCAGATAAGAGAAACAACTGCTGAACTGCAACGCTTTGCCAAAGAAAGCCATACGCCCGTATTCCTCATCGGTCATATCACTAAAGATGGTGCTATCGCCGGTCCGAAAATACTGGAACATATGGTTGACACAGTACTGCAATTTGAAGGCGACCAGCACTACGCCTACCGCATCCTCCGTACTATCAAAAACCGCTTTGGCTCTACTGCGGAACTGGGCATCTATGAGATGACCGGCGGTGGATTACGGCAGGTAACCAATCCTTCAGAAATACTCATCTCCCAACGGGAAGATCAGCTAAGCGGCGTAGCCATCGCTGCCACTATCGAGGGCATGCGACCTATGTTGGTAGAAGTACAGGCGCTGGTAACACAATCTGTTTATGGCACTCCGCAACGTACAGCTACCGGCTTTGACCTTCGCCGTCTTCAGCTATTACTTGCTGTACTTGAAAAACGTGGCGGCTTCCATTTCGGCGTTAAAGATGTATTCCTCAACATCGCGGGTGGCATACGTGTCGAAGATCCTTCCATTGACCTGGCAGTATTATGCGCCCTGCTATCGTCTTACGAAGACATCCCTATCAGCAGTAAAATCTGTTTTGCGGGTGAAGTAGGCCTGAGCGGAGAAATACGCGCGGTAAACCGTATTGAGCAACGCGTAGCTGAAGCAGAAAAACTCGGCTTTGAAAAGATATTCATCAGCCGCTACAATAAGAAAGGTACCGATATTGCCAAGTTCAATATAGAGGTAGTACCCGTAGGCAGGGTTGATGAAGTATACCGCGGCCTCTTTTAACTTTTCCATCACAGGCTTTTCATTATTTTCAGGATGAAAACTGATCATCCATTGCTGATAATGAAAAGCCTGTTATCCTCCCTGCTCCATTTATTCTATCCACATGCCTGCGATGGCTGCGGGATGGAGCTATCACCAGCTGAAAAGATTCTCTGCCTGCGCTGCCATAGGCGGCTGCCATTTACCGGCTTCCAACATATCTCCAACAATCCTGTGGAAAAACTCTTCTGGGGAAGGGTCGATATACGGCATGCCATGGCAACCTGTTACTATAGGAAAGGCTCCTTACTGCAACAACTTATTTACCAGTTCAAATACAACCAACGGGAAGATATTGCCGGGCATCTCGGGCGGCAAATGGGACTCGCACTTTCACAAAGCAGCTGGCTATACGAAACAGATGGCCTTCTGGCTATCCCCATGCATCCCGACAGGATACGCAAACGCGGTTACAATCAGGCAGTGGTACTCGCCACAGGCGTAGCAGCGGTTACCGGTAAACCGCTGCTTACAGATATTATTGTGCGCAATAATCAGGCGGCTTCGCAAACACGGAAAGGCCGCCTCCTGCGCTGGCAGAATGTATCAGAAAGCTTTGCACTGCTGCAACGGCCAAACCTGGAAGGCAGACACCTGCTGCTGATAGATGATGTTATTACCACCGGCGCTACTATCGAAGCATGCAGCCAGCTGCTGATCAGTGCCGGTGCCAGGGTAAGTGTATGTACACTGGCTATTGCGCGCCATTGAAAGTGATACTGCCCCGTCCATCATTAACACCTTATATACAATATTTTACTTAATTTTATTTGCTCACACATTTACAATCACAGTACATTTAAATTTATTGATATGACGATGCTCAAGACACTATTAATTTCAATGCTCTTATTTATGAAAGGAGGCGCTATATACGACTACAAAGTAGAATCAGTTGATGGCGGTAAGATCAACTTCGCCGATTATAAAGGAAAGAAGATCCTTATCGTAAATACAGCTTCTATGTGCGGCAATACCCCTCAGTACGCTGAACTGGAAAAACTGTACAAGAAATATGAAAAGAACCTGGTAATCATCGGTTTCCCGGCTAATAACTTCGGTCAGCAGGAACCTGGTTCCAATGCAGAGATCAAAGAATTTTGTACTAAAAAATATGCAGTAACCTTCCCGATGGCTGCCAAAGTATCTGTTAAAGGTGCTGACATCCACCCTATCTACAAATGGCTGGCTGACGAAAGCAAAACAAAACACTTTGAACCTGCAGAAGTACAATGGAACTTCCAGAAATACCTGCTGGACGAAAAAGGTAACCTGGTGGCAGTATTCTCTCCGAAGACACAACCTCTTTCCCCTGAAGTAACGGCGGCGATAGAAAAGAAATACTAATTTGCGCCCATGCTTTTTTCGAATGTCATAGGTCAGGAAGATATACGGCAACAATTAATCAGATCTGCAGAACAAAACCGGCTAGGCCATGCCAACATCATACTGGCACCTGAAGGTACAGGAGGACTGCCGTTAGGTCTTGCATTTGCACAATACCTGGTCTGCGAGAATAAACAGCCTGATGGTGCCTGCGGGCAATGTCAGGCCTGTACCAAAGCAGGTAAATATATACACCCTGATATACATTTCTCTTATCCCGTTATTCCCCGCAAGCCGGGAGATAAGCCTATCAGCGCTGACTATGCCGCCGAATGGCGCGAGTTTGTAGACACGCACCCTTATGGCAACGCATATGACTGGCTGCAGTTTATTGGTGCAGAGAATAAACAGGGTAATATTACAGCGATGGAGTGTCAGGACATTATCCGTAAGCTGAGTCTTAAAAGCTTTGAAAGCAGTTACAAGATATTATTGATGTGGATGCCTGAATACCTCGGCAATGAGGGAAACAGGCTGCTGAAATTGATAGAGGAACCGCCAGACAATACCATTTTTCTGCTCGTGGCCGAAAACCAGGAACAGATCCTGGCCACTATCCTGTCTCGTACACATCTTATCAAAGTAAATCCGCTACCAAAAGAAGTGGTGGTAGATGCACTGGTAAACCGGGCGCATATACCCGCAGCCAAAGCAAGACAAGCGGCAACTATCGCTGCCGGCAATTACAGGGAAGCCCTGTACATGCTCCAGCACTCGGATGATGACTATCACGAACTGCTCCGCAACTGGCTCAACTATATATTTACGTCTAACCGCGTAGCGCTTCAGGGATGGGTAGAAGGTATTGCCAGCGCCAAAATGGGACGCGAAAACCAAAAGCAATTCCTCCGGTATTTTATCAACCTGCTGGAACATACCCTGAGACTCAAGTACATAGACAAATCACTGCTGGCGTTCTCAGAAGAGGAATCAGACTTTGCCTTCAAACTGCAAAAACTCGCAGACCTTCAGCAGATGGAGCAGATCATGCAGGAACTGGACAATGCCTGTTACTACATTGAACGTAATGCGAATGCAAAACTATTGTTCCACGCACTTTCTTTAAAACTGCAGTATATCTTTAAAAAGCGGCCTATTCCAGCCGTGTGACGCGAACAAGGGCATTTTCCGTTATCTTTGTTTATTCCGGCCCTTACGGAATAAGGGCTTTTATATATATTTAAGCGCCCGGACCAATGCCCGGGTGTGTTTCATTTAATAATTTAAACCGATTTATATGGCTTGTGCCGGATGTGGTACAGGTGCAGAGGGAAAGCCGTCAGGATGTAAGAGTAATGGAGGATGCAGTAGCGGAGGCTGTAACAGGCTGAACGTATTTGACTGGCTGGCCAATATTCCCTTAAGTGATAGCTTAGCACCATTTGATATTATAGAAGTTAGCTTCAATAACGGTAGCAGAAAGGATTTTTACCGTAACACCACCAAACAGATCCTGGATAAAGGAGAAATGGTAACTGTAGAGGGTGTAAGTGGTTTCGACATCGGACAGATCAGCCTTACCGGCGAACTGGTTAAATTACAGATGAAGAAAAGACGCGTGGAAGATACTCCTGAAGTAAAGAAAGTACTTCGCCGCGCCACTAACGAAGACCTTGCAAGGATGCAGGATAATAAAGCCCGTGAAAAGGATGCCCTCATCAAAGCAAGAGCAATTGCCCGCAGTATAGGTCTGGAAATGAAACTTGCAGAAGTAGAAATCCAGGCTGATGGCCGTAAAGCCACCTTCTTTTATACAGCTGACGATAGGGTGGATTTCCGTGAACTGATTAAACTCTACGCCGGCGAATTTCGCGTTAAGGTGGAAATGCGCCAGATAGGTGCCCGCCAGGAAGCCGGAAAAGTAGGCGGTATCGGTAGCTGCGGAAGAGAACTTTGCTGCTCTACCTGGTTGACTGACTTCAAAAGCGTGAATACCACCGCTGCCCGTTACCAGAACCTGTCCATCAATCAGGCAAAACTCTCCGGCCAATGTGGCCGCCTGAAATGCTGCCTGAACTATGAACTGGATACTTACCTGGATGCACTCAAGGAGTTCCCAGAAGATGCAGATACCATAGAGACCGCCAATGGCGTAGCAACCCTTCAGAAAAGAGATATCTTCAAAAACCTGATGTGGTACTCCTATGGCGACAGTAACAAACAATATCCTCTCACCATCTTACGCGTGAAGGAAATACGCCAGCTCAATAAACAGAATATCAGACCTGATGATCTGAAAGCTGTAGAAGTTGTAGCTGCCAAACCTAAAGAAACAGACCTTGGCTTTGCAGATGTAGTAGGCCAGATAAGCCTGCGCTCACTGGAGAAAACTTCTCAGAAGCGTAAACATAAAGACAAGGAGAAACAAAAACATAAACAGCAGAAGGAACAAACGCAACAACAGCCGGCAGGTAAAAAAGCGGAACCTAAACAGGAAAACCGCCCTCCTCAGCAACAAAAGCAGCAGGAAAACCGCCCGCAGAAAGCGCAGGAAGGCCGTCCGCAACAAAACAAACCCAAGCAGGAACAGCGTCAGCAACAGCAGCCTAAGCAGAAGCAAGAGCAACGCCAGCCAGCTCAGGGACCTAAGCCTCAGCAGCAAGAGCGTAATCCTCAGAATACGCCTAAACAGCCTGGTGGCGGTGGACAAAACAAGCCGCCAAAGCCGCGCGAAAAGCAGAAATAATCATCAGTTAAATACCATTCAAAGGGTACATCTGTAACAGGATGTACCCTTTTTTTATGCATTTACCCTACCCCCCGCGCCTTCTGACTGCAATAACTCACCTCTTCCGGCATTGAAGCCTTGTTAACCAGCCCTGCCCTACCCGGTTGCCGGCAGCCTGCAGGTTGCTAAAATGATTATTGGCATAGAATAATGGTAGTTAAATGTGCTACCTGAAGCCGCTTAATGTCTTACTTCCTCCCGGTTCCAAAAGGGCACCAAAAGGTCACCTCAATATCCCGGGGATATTGAGGTGACCTTTTAGTGCCCTTTTGGTGCAGGAATAATATGAAACATTAGTCGAACATTAGTAAACGAATCTGGCAGAGTACCCGGATCCGCACCCGCAATTTTAACCAGGGAAAATTGGAGAACCGGCATTCACCCCCAGCACATACAGCACCGGTGCATCAAAATAAATTGATTGAAAATGAACAACTTAAGAAATGAGGGAGTGAAAACAGAGAAACGTCCTGAAATGATAAAAGGCCGCCCGGAAGAACAGCCTTTGTTTAACAATTGGTTTTTGCTTATGAAAAAAAGTTTAATCAGGTTTCGTTCTCAAACATGAGCTTATAATAAGACAGATTGGTCGATTCGTCAAATCCCCGCTCAATCATCTCTCTGTTACCATGTATGTAAATATGAAAATTCTTATCCAGCTTCAGTACAGTCTTAAAGACCTTTTGTTGCTTCTTAACTGCTGGAGAGGATATATCAAACTCATCAGGAAATTCTTGATGGAACTCCTGCTGGAACTCATCTTTATATTCCTTAAATGACTGAATAGCGTCGGGATGCCCTAATACCTCCTGGGCAAACTCCTCCATGTCAAACTGCTCTTTTTCTTTAAAATAAGCAGCCGACTTATTGAGTAAGTCCACCTGATCCACTCTGCTGATCTCATATTGATCAGGGAGTTTATCATGGATAAACTTCTTACACATGTTCACTGCCAGTTCTGTCTGGTGATAACTGTCCTCACGGCGTTGTACCTGCAGGAAAGCGTCTTTCCAGTAAACTGCTTCATTCTGTTTGCTGATGCTATCTATGATGCTGACTTTGTACCCGTTCTCTTCTTCTGTGTTGAAGACCAGGCATCCCTTATCAAGCTTGTTGATATTGATGCCATCTTCATAATCCACATGATAGTTGTCGTTGGCCAGGAAAACTTTAAGATAGGTATCCCTGCTTTCTGATTTAAAAATACCGATTGCCTCGACGTCCTCTCCATCAACCTGGCACTTACTAAAGTAGGCTATATACAGTTCTCCTCCCTTGATCTTCGGATGAGTGGAATGCTTGTACAGATGTTTGGCAATATTGACTGATTGCTCGTGAAAATTGTCCCTGTTTTCAAAGATACGGCGGCAATATTGAAATATCTCATTTAATTGGAGCTCTGCTTCGTGAAAGAAACGGAAGTATTCTGCACTGTTTGTAAAGGGCTGTATAAAGTATGTCAGCAGCAGTTGGCTGATCGCTTCATCCTTCAATTCCAGTGGTTCCTGAGAACATATCAATGCTTCCTCCTGTGAGGCATTCCCCACTTTATGGATGGAAAGGCGCTCTAAATCTTTAAATTCTGAAACATGTATCATGGCCAGGCGAAAATAGTGAAAACTATTTCACAAACTTACCACCCGGTGTAATGTGCAGTTCCCTGCCTGTCAGTTTGATAATAGCGTCGCATGTCAGCCGGCCTCTCCTGTCATTATAGTCCGCTTCTGTATTTTCCATCTTCTTAGCCTTGATATCTGCAGTCTTCTGTTTCTTGAGATGATCGTATACTGTATGCCTGTCAATAATTTTGTTGTCCTTATTTACTGTAACAAACTCAAGAAAGCTCTCCTCCCCTTTAGTGAATGCATGTAAGCCGACAAGTATGTTGGCTTTTGCACGTATGTTGAACAACGAAATATAATGATGACCACTACGCTTTGCCTTAAAGTATTTCATCAGTGCCTTCTCGTTGTACAGTTTTGAGCTGTGTACGATAGATGTAGCCTGACGCCCCACGATCTTTCCTCCTGGCAAAATCTCGTATTGCATATTATAGACGGTCCTGAATCGGAAGTTTTTGTCTACTACCCTATTATCTTCCTCCTGCAAGTTAATACTGGCATCCTTCTCCACCGTACACTTGCGGTATACTGTTTCCTTATGATCTCCCAGTGTACCTCCGTAGATGACCATTTTGTCTACTTCCTTGTCTTTCTTATAGGTAATCAGTTTTACTTCCGGATAGTTCAGCCCTTCGTCCAGGTAGATCGTATCTCTGGCGTACAATAATGCGGTAGCCCTACCGGGAATTTCCAGTCGAGCCATTGCATACAGCGGGTCCTGGCTTTCTGACCTGAAATCGTAGTAAGGCGTCTGGTGAGAGATGGCCGTCAGCTCAAGGATATTAACCGTATCTATAGTGGCTGGTAATTTCTTTTCCGGGAAATGGCCGGCATATGTTTCAAAAGATTCCTTCTCGCGTGACACTTCCTTTATCTCACCGGTTGCACCTATTCTATAAAAGTGGATGGTTGTACTTACCTGCTGACTGGTTGCAACATAGGTAGAATGGCGACCCTTAACTTCTATCAGTGAATCCTGACTGATAGCATACCACTGGCTGGTAAACTGTGTCGAGGTAGTATCTTTTACAGCAGTTGACCTGTCGGCATCTGCCTGTCCAGGCGCAGGGCGTACATCAGCGGCTATCTGTAACCTGGACACTTCCTGCGCGTTATCATTGTACATGACCAACCAGGTGCGTTTTTCATAGTTACTGATCTCACATTCATAGATGACTGGCGTAATACCATTTGTTGTGGAGAAGCGTCCTGCCTTTACCTGCTGATAGGTTACATTCCCCAGGTAATGTGCATAATCTTTTACCTCTTTCAGTTCATAAGCATTCGGATAGGGCAGTTTCAATTGTGCCAGCCCATTGATGAAGTCATAGAATTGCATGACGCTATCCGGTACAATAGGCCCTATGTTAATACTTTTAGTTTCTTTAACAACAGCGGGTTTCGGACTATTGTTACACGATGAGTTGAAGGTCAGCCATATGAGGCACACAATAGGTATAGCTCTGAACATAATAGGACATTTACACAGGACTAATAACGCTACAAATATATAAGTACTTCTCTAATATATTAATAGTTTGATTACCAAATTTTTGAACCTGAGTCCCGGTGTCGGTATTTGACGTGTAGTAAGGCATATGCATTGATTACCAGTAATCTTTCTTAACTTAAGACTTCAACGTAAATATGTTATAATGAAACAGCAGATCTGCTTATTGCTGGCCATGGCTACCGGTTCCACGGTGATAGCCCAGCAAAAATCCACGGAATTATATCAGGCGCAGGATCTTACGAAAGAGAACATGTTCTCTGTCAATATTGAGGGGCCGAATGTAGACAAAGCAGGCAATCTGTATGTGGTAAATTTTCAGAAAGATGGGACTATTGGTAAGATCAATACCAGGGATGGCAGTGGAGAGGTATTTGTCACATTGCCTGACAGCAGTGTTGCCAATAGTATCCGGTTTAACAGTCATGGCAACATGTATCTGCCCGATTTCAAGGGTCATAATGTGTTGGAAGTCAACATGAAAACCCGTAAGGTGAGTGTATATGTGCATTCTGATAAGATGTTCCAGCCTAACGATCTCTGTATCAATAAAAAGGATCAGCTATTTGCATCAGATCCTGACTGGAAAAACTCAGGCGGTCAGTTATGGCGGATAGACAAAGGTGGTAAGGCAGTACTGCTGGAAGCCAATATGGGTACGACAAACGGGATAGAGCTTAGTCCGGATGAAGGAACGCTGTATGTCAATGAGAGTGTGCAGCGCAATGTCTGGAAGTACGATGTGGATAAAGATGGCAATATCAGTAATAAGACACTTTTTGCATCTTTCCCCGATCATGGTTTTGATGGCATGAAATGCGACAGAGCCGGCAACCTATATATTGCCCGCTGGGGAAAAGGCACTATTGTGGTTTTATCTCCTGAAGGCAAAGAGATCAGGGAGATTCCGCTGAAGGGCAAACATTGCAGTAACCTGACTTTCGGAGGCAAGGATGGGAAGACCGTTTTTGTAACGTTACAGGACAGGAAATGTATGGAGATGTTCCGGGTGGAAGTACCTGGCAAGGGCAGATAGCTGAAGATAAAAGCAGATCGGGCGTTTCAAATGAAACGCCCGATCTGCTTTATTATAGTTAGTTATTGTTGGTCGAACTTACATATTGAGACCACCGCAGGCGCTGATTACCTGACCGGTTACGTAGTTACTCATACCGGAAGCAAGGAATACGCATACGTTAGCGATATCTTCAGGGCTACCGAAACGGCCTAAAGGAATTTTCTCCATGTAAGACTTAGCGCCATCACCATCTTTCAGGTAGTGGGTCATATCAGTTTCCACAAAGCCCGGAGCTACCGCATTTACACGGATGTTGCGGCTACCCAGTTCTGCAGCGATGGATTTGGTGAAACCGATGATACCCGCTTTAGAAGCAGCATAGCTACTCTGACCGGCGTTACCTTTCATACCTATGATAGAGCTCATGTTTATGATAGAACCTGTCTTTGCTTTCATCATGGGGCGAATAACCTGTTTAGTCATGTTATATACACTTTTCAGGTTAATATCCATTACATCGTCCCATTGGTCTGGGCTCATACGCAGTAACAGATTATCTTTAGAAATACCAGCGTTGTTCACGCAGATATCGATGCTACCAAATTCTTTCAGCACGTCGTTTACCAGCGCTTCGGTTTCTTCGTAAACACCGGCATTGGATTTATAGGCTTTAGCCTTTACACCCATTGCCTGTAACTTTTGTTCCAGCGCTTTGGCTTTCTCGTCAGAGCTGAGATATGTGAATGCAACGTGTGCACCTTCTTCTGCAAATTTGATTGCAATAGCTTCACCTATACCTCTGCTGGCGCCTGTTACAATAGCTACTTTGTTCTCCAGTAATTTCATATAGACGTAATAGTTGTTAGTTTAAATAATTGAATCAGGTTAGATTTTCCCGGTGATACCGGTGAATTTAAGGATTTCTTCTACATGTTGCCGTTCGTTATTGAGACGGGGCACTTTATGCTGTCCTCCGAGTTTGCCTTTACTTTTTAGCCATTCGGTAAAGGTACCTTTAGGCAGTACATGTACAACCGGGCGGCGGAGGGCCATATCTTTATGCCTTTTGGCTTCGTAGTCTGAGTTGATGGCTTTGAGAGTAGTATCGAGTATGTCGATGAACTGATTGATATTTTCAGGAGCTTTATCAAAGTCCAGTAACCATTCATGTCCGCCGGCTTCGTTATCGCTGAAGTAGATTGGAGCAGCAGTATAATCATTCATAACAGCGCCTGTTACTTCACATGCTTTTGCTATGGCGATATCTGAGTTCTCAACAATCAGTTCTTCACCGAATGCATTGATGAAGGATTTAGTACGACCGCTTACTCTAACTCTGTAGGGAGCCAGGGAAGTGAACTGAATGGTATCGCCTACGAGGTAGCGCCACAGCCCACCGTTGGTGCTTATTATGAGTGCGTAGTTTTTACCCATTTCTACGTCCTGGAGCTGTAGTGTCTGTGGGGATTCCTTACCATATTCCTCCATAGGCATAAATTCATAGAAGATGCCATGATTAAGGAATAAGAGCAGGCCTTCCTGTCCGACAATATCCTGTGCGGCGAAGAAACCTTCGGAGGCATTGTAGGTTTCCTGGTAGTACATATCCGGCTTACGGATCAGTTTTTTAAACTGTTCACGGTATGGGGTAAAGCTAACGCCACCGTGCATATAGAGTTCCAGATTAGGCCATACATCCGCCAGATTATCTTTCCCGGTGATCTCGAAGATACGTTTGATGAGGACGAGTGTCCAGGTGGGTACACCAGCAATAGAGGTAACGTTTTCGTGTATGACAACATTTGCCATACGCTCTATTTTCTCTTCCCATTCGTCCATGAGGGCGATGGAAAGATCTGGAGTACGCATCATGTTACCGTAGAATGGCATGTTTTGCAGCATTACGGCACTGAGGTCACCAAAGTAGGAATCACTTTCTGCGTCGAGTTTATTAACCTGGTGGCTACCACCGATGACGAGGGCTTTTCCTGTCAGCAGGCGGGAGTCTGGAAAGTTATTATAGTAGAGTGATAGTACGTCGCGACCGGCGCGGTAGTGGCATTCGTCCAGGCTTTCTACAGATACGGGTATGAATTTGCTTTTATCGGCGGTCGTACCGCTGGATTTAGCAAACCATTTGATTGGCGTGTTCCACAGAATATTCTGTTGTCCTTCCATCAGACGCTGGATGTAGGGCTTGAGGGTATCATAATTATGAATGGGTACCCGCTGCTTAAATTCCTCTATCTTATAAATGTCTGAAAAGCCGTACTGCTTGCCGAACTCAGTATACTGAGCGGCACTGATAAGGTTCTGGAACACCTGTTGCTGCACCTGCACGGGGTATTGCATGAAGTATTCTATACGCCCCATGCGCAGACGCGCCAACTGTGATATTGCAGGACTTAATATTCTCATAATAGGATCAGGAACGTAGTAGTTTATTGTTGCTTAGCTGCTTCGTCCAGGTAATTTTTACGACGTAAAATGAAATTCTGGCCAAGATACACTTTTCTAACCTGTTCGTCTTCGGCCAACTCTTCCGCAGTACCGGCTTTCAGGATTTTACCTTCAAAAAGCAGGTAGGCCCGGTCGGTGATGGAAAGTGTTTCCTGTACGTTATGGTCTGTTATGAGGATCCCGATGTTTTTGTATTTGAGGCGGGCAACAATTGACTGTATGTCTTCTACGGCAATAGGATCAATACCCGCGAATGGTTCGTCCAGGAGGATAAACTTAGGATCTACCGCAAGAGCACGGGCTATTTCGGTACGCCTGCGTTCTCCGCCACTCAATACATCACCTGGGCTTTTACGTACGTGGGTAAGCCGAAATTCTTCGAGCAGGCTTTCGAGCTTTTCTTTCTGCGCTGCTTTCTTTAGTCCCGTCATCTCCAGTATAGCGGAAATATTATCTTCCACGCTCAGCTTACGAAATACGGAAGCCTCCTGTGGCAGATAACCGATCCCCATCTTGGCCCTTTTATACATTGGCAGTTTGGTGATATTGATCTCGTCCAGGTATACCTGTCCTTCATCGGGCTTGATAAGGCCCACTACCATGTAGAATGTGGTTGTCTTACCGGCACCGTTAGGTCCAAGTAAACCTACGATCTCCCCTTGTGTCACTTCTACAGATACATGGTTGGCTACGGTTCTGTTACCATAGCGCTTTACCAGCTGATCTGTATGTATTTTTAATGCCATATGTTCAAACTTAGCAAAAATACACTTTTCATTTAGCATTCAACGGTTAACTGTTGGCACTCACGTACTTTCTGTCTTCCCGCTGGAATTTTATCTATAAAACAGAGTACAATCTATTAAAATATTCGGTCTTTTCGTCAAAAAACAGATGATAATACTGACAGATGTCTTATTTTTGCCCGTCACTAACTTAAGCCCACTTCTATTTTACCATGAAAGTTACAGAACACATCGCGCAGGCGAAAGATACCCTGATCTCTTTTGAGATTCTGCCACCTCTTAAAGGTAAAAGTATTGAGTCAATATATGATCACCTGGATCCTTTGATGGAATTTAAGCCAGCGTTCATCAATGTAACTTATCACAGAAGTGAGCATATGTTCAAAAAGCGTGCAGACGGTTCTTTCGAGAAGGTAGAGATCCGTAAGCGCCCTGGTACAGTAGCAATATGTGCCGCGCTGATGAACCATTACAATGTTGACGCAGTACCCCATCTGATCTGCGGAGGCTTTACCAGGGAGGAAACAGAAAACGCGCTGATAGACCTGAATTTCCTTGGGGTAGACAATGTGCTGGTATTACGTGGAGATGCTCCAAAGAATGAAACATTTTTTGAACCTGAGCCTAATGGTCACCGATTTGCGGATGAACTGCTGCAACAGGTGGTCCACATGAATAATGGTATTTATCTGGAAGAAGACCTGCAGGGCGGTGTAAAAACCAAGTTCTGTATCGGAGTGGCCGGTTACCCTGAGAAGCACTTTGAAGCACCGAACATGCAGACCGACATGACCTATCTGAAAAAGAAGGTGGAAAATGGCGCTGATTATATTGTTACCCAGATGTTCTTCGATAATCAGAAATTTATTGACTTTGTTGGTAAATGCCGCGAGGCAGGCATTACAGTACCCATCATTCCAGGACTGAAGCCTATCACAACGCGTAAGCAGCTTACGGTGCTGCCACGTACCTTTCATGTGGATATTCCGCTGGATCTGGCTAATGAGATTATTAAGTGTAAGACGGATAAGGAAGTTGAAGAAGTTGGTACTGAGTGGCTGATCCAGCAGTCCAGAGAGCTGAAAGCATTTGGTGTACCAGTACTGCATTACTACACCTTAGGCAAGCCTCAGGTAATACGCAAAGCAGTATCAGCGGTGGTATAATCTTATATAATGTGCTATAAATGAAGCGGTCCCGTCTAAGACGAGACCGCTTTTTATTAGATGGTAACCGTTTTTACTGATTAAAATGCCAACACGTGGAAACGTCGTGGCATGTCCGAATAACTGTCACACTTTTTGTTTTGTCTGTATATAGATACTTCTATGGGATTGTTACCTCTAAGACGGATGCCAGGGGCCGCACCCCTATAACCCCCTAAAAAAAATTTAGGGAGTCCCCGGACAGGAACTCCCTTGACAATAACGCGTTTGTATGTGCTTTTAGTAGTCTTCTCTGTCAAACAGGAAACCCAGGCTGACAGAAAAATAACTATTGGTAATCTTCGCAGAAGAGGTACGGTCCAGATTGGCGAACCCCCTGCTTAAATTTGCCCCCAATACCATCGTATTGTTGAACTCAATGCCCAGACTGATATTAGCGCCGGCATCAAACCTGTTTAACTGGGTGCCCGGCGCAATACCTCTGTCTTTGTAATTGAATTTCACACTGTGGGAATTAGTACTGAGTACGTCGCCATTGTACATCAGATCCAGGTCATAAGAACCACCCAGACCATATGCTACATAAGGGCCCATACCTGCTACGATTTTACCCATTCGCAGGGGAAACTTAACTACCAGGTTCATGGGCACTTCCAGGTAACGTAATGTCAGCTGATTGGCTGATTCCACAAGTGTGCCTGGTTTGGTAGGCAGCGGGCGAAGATAGGCACCCTTGGTAATGTACCTTACCAGGGGCTGAAAATAAATGGCTTTGTACACGGGTACATTAATCATCAGGTCTGCATGCAGATTTTTTAACTGGCTACTGGTACCAATGCTGTTACTCTTATATCCCTGCGCATTTTTAATCTGCGTTGCGGATAAGGTATAACCACCTCTGATACCTATACTCACCTGTGCATGCAGCGGTGAAAGGGATGCTAGAAACACTAAAGAGATAAGTGTAAAAGTTTTCATCATGCGTTACATGTTGTGTTGTAATGTGTGCGGTATTGTCCTTCTTCATAGGGTAATCTAGGGCAACAATGCGGGAATTATCCCGAATGAAATACGGGCATAAAAATAACGTAATTGTACACTTATTGGTTTTAAATTTTTGTTTTCATATCAAAAATTTAAACCCGGGGATTATACAAAGAAAAAGTCCCCTCCGCCAGCGGCGAAGGGGACCTTCCGATAAATATTGCTTGCCTTAGAATTTATAACCTAAAGACACACCGAAGGAGGTGTTTCTCCAGCTACGGTCATTGTCAGTATTATTATAAGCGTTTATCAGACCCAGATCAGCATTCAGGCCGAAATATAAACCCTGGGCCATTTCGTAGCCAATTACTACACCTAAGCCTGCGTCAAAGCGTTTCAGCTGCCACAGCTCTGCTTCATCATCAAATGCTTTAAGCTCGCTATTGATGTTACCGCCTGGCAAATCAAGTGTACCTTTGTGTTTACCTGCTACACCATAAGCTAAGTATGGGCCTACACCCAGATTCAATTTACCTGAACCAACTTCTGGTTTGAACAGGAAGTTAACAGGTACCTGCAGGTAAGACAGGGTAGTTTTGAAATTGTTGTTGTCTTTATGCTTGGTTCCTTTACCAGCGTATAGCAGACCGGTACCAATGTAAAATTCGTCAGCGAGCTGCAGATCAGCGGTGAAACCAGCCCTTACACCTACCAGGAGGTCACCGGTTTCCTTGCTATCATTAGCTCCTTTTACGGTTGCACTAGAGAAGTTTGGACCTGCCACAATACCGAATTTTGTCTGGCCGAAAGTAATACCTGCAATCATCAGTGCAGCAACAGATAATAATACCTTTTTCATATAGGTGTTTTAATTTTCGGTATAGTATCCAACAGGCATTGCGGATACTATACCTTTTTCATAGCTATTGTTGTTATTAGTGGAGCATGGCCTGTTTATGCCCTGTTTTAAACATAAATTCCAGATTAGAACAAATAACCTACAGATACTGCAAATACACGGTTCTTGTTTTTCTCGTTTCTGCTATCATCACCACCGGAGTTGATCTTACCTAAACCAAGACCATACTGTGCAGAAATCAGGAAGTTGTGAATTTCAGCACCTACCTGCAGGTTACCACCCCAATCAAATCTTTTGTATTTGTTTAAACCTCTGTCAGGATCGCCATCGTTAAATGGGGTATCGTCATCCCATTTGATATTCGAGTCTGTACTGGTAGTAACACCTGCCAGTGTAGAGCTTACCTTATTTTTACCGGCAACACCAAACGCGAAGTATGGACCCACACCTGCAAACAGACGGGAGTTTGTACCCACAGGAATCTTACCGATAAAGTTCAAAGGAACTTCAATGTACTGAGGTCTGGTTGTGTATTTGACATAAGGTGCTGTTGTGCTGTTGTCCTTATCACCTGATTCCAGCTTTGCACCTTTTGTGGTGTAAAATACTCCTGGTTGGAAAGACAGGATCTTTGGCACCAATGGGAAGTCAACGATAGCACCAATGTGATAACCTGATAATGACTGATCTTTGTCTACATCACCGTCATTGTCAACTGAAATAGTGGAGAGGTTCCAGCCACCTTTAATACCTACCCGCACCTGAGACATCGCTCCAAAAGAAATTGCCAGGGCAGCAAACGAAAGGATAATCTTCTTAGTCATAACCGTAGAGTTTTGATTTTGACTACGAAATTCCAAAGACTATGCCAAAGGTATATGCAGCAACCTTATCTGACTGCAAGTAAGTGAGTTACAACATAAAATAAAAACTATATCTCTAAAGCATGCGCGAACCAACCATTCACATCGATCATTGATAGTAATCTATGAAGCTTGATCAGTTCACGTAGTACTTCACAAGAATAAACCATACTATATACATGGTAAAAATCGTCACTTCTCCTCCACAATATTAGTATACGAAATACATCTACACAGTACTTCTACGCTGAAGATTTTCAACACACATCCACACCATATCATACCGCATAATTCCACACTATTGCACACGTTGCACATTCATGCAAGCCATCTGCCGCACGTCAATAGCTACTTTACAATAAATGATATTTAGTTTTTGGCGCTGCTCCTCATTTCTACCTTTTCAAGAAACTCGCTTAACTGGTCAACACCTAGTCTTTTGGCAAGAATCTTTTTCTTTTCATCCAGGAGATATACTACCGGAGTACTGTATACGTCGTATAGGCGTCTGAAGTTACTTTGTGCATCCGGATCCCAGGCATGTATCCAGCCTTTCATGTGGTGTTCTTTGATGAAGTTTTTCCATTCTTCCTGGGTACCTTCGGTTTTAAAACCGATCATTGTTACCCCCTTATTTTTCCAACTTGCGTTATAGGCAGAATCAAGTCGGGGCAATTCAACCTTACAGTGCCCACAGGTGGGGTCCCAGAAAACCAGGACGGTATATTTTCCTTTCGTAGTATAGAGTGATACAGGTTTCAATGAGGAATCTTTTACCTCCAGCGGGGGGGCCTGTTGTCCTATCAGGTTAGGGGCCATAGAGTATGCCCTTGAAATGATTTTATTCAGTTGTTCTTCTTTCAGCCAGTAAGCATCTCCTGATACGTAATACTTCTCAACCATGTGCACGAATACAGCGTCCATGCCCATGTACTTGGAAGTTTCGTAGGTATATGTCAGCCACCACACCACAAACTTGAACATCTCTTTATCTTTCCTGGTTTTTGCAATGATCTTGTCAGCTTCCACAATAATGGAATCCGGATCCATAGCTACCAGCTGGGTAAAGTATCTGTTCAGCTTTTTATCGATAATGTCTGTTCTTACCAACCTGCCGTCAGTAAGGTCAATACTATCCCAATAGTGCGCCTTGTAGTACCGGTAAGGGAAGGTTGAGTCTTCTCCTGCAGGTATGGCCGGCACTTCAGGTTCTTTCATAGCCCTGAATATACTGGACAACAGGCTTTTAGGATGGTTAACCACTATACCATTACGGAAGTTCTGTAGCTTTTTACCCAGTTCCTGCTGCATAGTCCGGGCAGTTGCACTGTCTGCTGCTGTGCGTTTAGTAAACAGGGTGCTGAGTTGCTTATCAGGAATAGCAACCTCTTTTTGCAGAAATTTATTATATGACTGGAAGATCTCGTTTTCTTTGGAAGTCTTGAAAACAGTCTTATTGATAAGATCTGTCGTGTCTATTGAGATAGAAAACTGCTGATCTTTATTATCCAGCAGCATCTCAAAGTAACGCTGTCTACCGGGTAGCAATACAATATAGATCCCGCCGGGCAAAGCTTCTTTGTTCTTCATAACCGCCATGCCCTGTGCATTGATCTGTGCGGAATCAGCCATGTAAAAGCTTTTCCCCATATAATGAGCGAGCGCAAGTTGCCCTCCTGTGTATTGTTTTAACTGGAAGGTAAGCTCGTAGCCCTGTGCCTGTAACTGCCAATGGCATAAAATACAGGCCAGTAATATCATCAGTTTACGCATAGGATATCGGTTCCTGTAAAAGTAGCAAGGAAAAGGGAATTTCAAAAATCAGTGATCAGCTAAAATCCTACCTTTGCACCCGTGAGGAAAAAAAATGTTATTCTTGAAAAAGTCCCTGTAAGCGCTTATGCCGCAGAGGGAAAAGCACTGGCCCGGATTGACGGCAAAGTGATCTTTATAGAAGGGGGCGTAGTTCCCGGCGATGTTGTGGACGTTCGCCTTGGCAAGAACAAAAAAGACTGGGCTGAAGGTAAAGCTGTTCATTTCCACTCTTATTCCGCTGACCGCGTAGAGCCCTTCTGTGAACATTTCGGTAACTGTGGAGGCTGTAAGTGGCAGATGCTGCCATATGAACAGCAACTTGCATATAAACAACAACAGGTCGCCGACAACCTCCAGCGTATCGGTAAACTGGAGCTTCCGCCTATGCAGCCTATTATGGGCTCCCGGTATATTACTCACTACCGCAATAAGCTTGAATTTACCTTCAGTAACAAGGCATATCTTCCGGCGGACGAGATGGAACTGGATGAAGACGGCAATATAGCCCGTAAAAACGCCCTTGGTTTCCACGTTCCTAAGCTGTTTGATAAAGTACTGGACATCAATACCTGTTACTTGCAGGCAGAACCGGTGAACGCAATCCGCAACACCATTCGTGCCTATGCGCTGGCTAATAACCTCTCTTTTTACGATATCCGTGCTAAAGAAGGCTGGCTGCGTAACCTGGTCATCAGGATCTGTACTACTGGCGAAGTAATGGTCAATCTTGTTATTCATCACGAAAACAAAAAAGACAGAGAGGCCCTGCTGGATCACCTCCTGGCTACTGTACCTGGCATCACTTCCGTATTGTATACAATCAATCCTAAGCTGAATGATACCATCTTTGACCTGGAACCGAAAACCTATTTTGGTAAAGGTTACGTGGAGGAAAAACTGGAAGACTTCACCTTTAAAATAGGTCCGAAGTCCTTTTTTCAGACTAATACCTACCAGGGTGAGGCATTGTACCAGGTTACCAGAGAATTTGCAGGATTAACAGGAACAGAAATTGTTTATGACCTATATTGTGGTACAGGCAGTATTGGTATTTTTGTATCCCGGCAGGCAGGTAAAGTTGTGGGAATTGAGCTGATAAAAGAGGCAATTGACGATGCGATTGAAAATGCCGCCCGCAATAATGTGAACAATGCGCAATTCTTTGCCGGAGATGTAGTTGATATCTGTAACGACGCTTTCTTTGCCCATCACGGGCAACCGGATGTAGTCATCACTGACCCACCCAGGGCAGGTATGCACGAAAAACTGGTGAACAAGCTGCTGGAAATCGCTGCTCCCCGTATAGTTTACGTAAGCTGTAACCCTGCTACCCAGGCAAGAGACCTGGCGCTGCTGGATGTAATGTATAGTGTGAAAAGGATACAACCAGTGGATATGTTCCCCCACACTCATCATATTGAGAATGTGGTATTATTGGAGAAAAGAATTAATCATTAAAGAATAGGTAGAAATGAGCGAATTTAGGCCCGGCAGATTTGAGATACTTCCTATGGTGATCAAAAACCTACTGATCATCAATGGATTGGTGTTCCTAGCACAAAATACGCTTGGAGGATTTCTCGGTAATCCGAGGTTTATAGAAGATACATTCGCATTGCATTACTGGGGGTCGGATCTCTTCAAACCTCACCAGCTAGTCACCCATCTGTTCATGCATGCTACCCTCGGGCATCTGTTCATGAATATGTTCACCCTCTGGATGTTTGGCGCTACTCTGGAAAATGTCTGGGGTCCTAAACGTTTCCTGATATTCTATATGGTCTGCGGCCTTGGCGCTGCATTCTGCCATATGGGGGTACTAACATATGAGAATGTACGGCTGGCACACGATGCACAACAGTTCCTGAATACGCCATCACTGGCTAACTTCCGCATACTGGACGACCGCTATGACCTGGACTCAGGCCGCTTTATGGCTGATGGTATCAGAAACCTGTTCTATTCTGCTCCTGAACATCCGGATGCTGTCAACGCGGCCCGGGCATTCATCAGCCAATTCGCCCAGGATTATCCTGATTCAGCAACGCTAGGTGCTTCCGGCGCTGTATTCGGCCTGCTGTTCGCATTCGGATACCTGTTTCCCAATAATCTCATTTACCTTTACTTCCTGTTTCCGCTTAAAGCAAAATACTTTGTCGGCTTTCTCATAGTACTGGAACTGATATCAGGTATCCAGAACTCTGCCGGCGACAATGTAGCGCACTTTGCCCACCTTGGCGGGGTACTCTTTAGCTACCTGCTGCTCAAGCTGTGGAACAGAAAAAACCGCGGTCATTTTTATTAAACTAAAAAGATATTGTGACATGATGTACGTTGAGGAAAGAAATAAAACTCCGCTATCCCTGGGAGAAGAAAAGAATATGGTTACACAGCTGCTGCTGATCAATATTACCGTATTCATTCTGTTGTTTTTTACTGAAATTATCTATGGCATTGAAGGTAATCCGCCGGCAAGGTTCAAAGGCGACGTACTCTCACATGTACTGCTGCCTTCAACATTTGACGGACTGCTTAAAAATCCATGGACGCTCTTCAGCAGCATGTTTACACATGACAGCTTCTGGCTGATCACCAGCAACATGATATGGCTGACCTGCTTTGGTACTATGCTGCAAAATCATGCAGGCCGTGATCGCATCCTGCCCCTGTATTTACTGAGTGGCGTTGTAGGCGCTGTTTGCTATATGCTCGGCATGCATTTCATACCGGCCTTCCAGGCGTTACAGCCATATGCCACCATGACTGGTGCATCCGCTAGTATAATGGCAATGGCTATAGGTGCAACAGTGGTAGCCCCTGGCTATAGGCTGCTGCCTAACTTGCCTATCCCCTTCTGGATCATCACCCTGGTATTCCTGATTGTTAACGTTGTTACGCACATTGTTAACAGCCATGACCTGACCACGGTACCTGCCCTGATCGGTGGCGGTCTTACCGGCTTCTTCTACATGCAGCAATGGAAAAAAGGCAATGACCTTGGCGCAGGCTTCAACAAGGTCGTTTACCGCATCACGCACATGTTTCATCCTAAATCCCACCTGCACGTGGTCAAATAGGACATAGATATTTATAACTTACCAGCCCTCCAGCGTAATATACTCCGGAGGGCTTTTTGTTTCCCGCATTTATAGCTATTTTTAGACAAACCCCTATATTGTGCTGTTTGTCTCCAAATTCTTACCCCGATTGCTCATATTCGGCAACGTGCTGATTACCATCAGTCTGTTGCTTTCTGCCTGGTTACCCTACCTCAATCCGCAACAATACTGGCTCAGCGGCTTCGCCGGCCTGACCTTTCTCATTTGCTGGGGTATCAATCTGGCCTTCCTCATCCTTTGGCTAGTACTCAAAAACAGGAGGCGGTATGCCTTCATATCTTTGGCAGGCATCCTATTTTCGCTCAATGCGCTGTATACCAGCATAGGTACTAACCTGCGCAGCACGCCACTGCCGGAAGGCAAAACAGATAAGCAGTTCACCCTCATGACTTTTAATGCCAGTAATATGGGGCTGGACGACTACCAGGAAAACCCTTTCCTTCAGGGAGCTATCTATCAGATGCTACAGGAAGCCTCGCCGGATATTCTCTGCATGCAGGAATTTTATACCAATAAAGGTCCTGGTTTCACTAATCATATTGATTCCATCAGAAATACCCTGCATTATCCATATCACTTCTTTACCAACGATATGGGCCACTGGGATTATTGGCAATATGGCATCATTCTCTTTTCCCGGCTCCCCATACTGAGGGCCAGCAGGATACCTTGTGGCTATAGCTCAGCCGGCAGCGGTAGCAGCTTTCTACAGGCCGATCTGTTAGTAGCCGGAGACACGGTGCGGGTGATTACAGTACAGCTCAAGTCCTATATGTTTAAAGGCCGCGATTACGACCTGCTGGAAAAGGGAAATGGCTCTTTTTCTGCTATCCGCTCACTGGCAGCTAAAATGAAACATACTATTCATAAACGGGCTGCCCAATCGCAACAGCTGGCCGGCCTTATTACCCAAAGTCCTTACAAGGTGATCGTCTGCGGCGATTTTAATGATACTCCTGTTTCGTATACCTATAATACGATCAGCATGAATATGCAGGACGCATTTTTGCACAAAGGACGCGGTATTGGCCGTACACTTTCTTTCCTGGCTCCTACGCTGCGGATTGACTACATCCTTGCACAGCGACCCATAAAGATTCGTAGCTACAATACGTTCTATAAAGAGGGTTTTCAACATGTGCCGGTCATGACCAGCTTATCATTATAATCATGCATGAGTTCATCATTTCTCCTATCTTTAACCTAAAAGCGATAGGCGTTGAGATTTCTGAGGTTATTCACAAAAGGTTTCTTTTTAACGGTGAACACCATTGTCGTCCTGCTGTTCATGGTGGCTTGCCTGGCACCATATGTATCTCCTGAGCGATGGTGGCCTATTAGTTTTATCACACTGTTGTTCCCGTTATTACTGCTGGCATTGGTGTTATTCTTCATTTGCTGGCTGTTGTTTGACTACAAGTACTGCCTGCTACCTATGCTACCCATAGTTATAGGCTGGAAATCTATTTCCGCTTTTATAGCATTCAACTATCCTACTGCCGGAAGACAGTTTGCTGATCCGCCAGGCAGCCTCAATGTCATGAGCTATAACGTTGCCCAGTTCGGCCTGTACCGTGAGAAAGACAGCAAATATAACCGCGAGGCAATGTTTGCCCTGATCAAAAAGCAGGAGCTGGATATCGTTTGTATGCAGGACTTCTATACATCCGAGAAAAAGAACGATTTCAATAACAGGGAAGATATATCCCGCGAAATGAAACTGCCCTACCGGTTTTTCTCTAGTGACTTCAACCGTGATGGTATGCAGCACTGGGGTTCTATTATCTATTCCCGCTACCCTATTATCAAGTCAGACAAACTGAAAATGTCCATCGGTCCGCGCAGTGAAAGCCTGATCTATGTGGATATCCTGAAAGGCAGCGACACTATCCGTATTGTTAATATGCACCTGGCCTCCTACCGGTTCAACGAAAGGGATTACCGCTCTATTGAGAAAATTAAGAAACAGGAAGATACGGGGCTGGTAGCTACCCGCAATATTGTTGACAAAATGCGCGACGCCTATGTCGGCCGCAGTAAACAGGCGGATATTGTGGCTTCATTTATCAGCACCAGCCCATACCCGGTTATCGTATGTGGAGACTTTAATGATACCCCCGCATCATACACCTATTTTACTATCCGGGGTAACCTGCAGGACGCTTTCCTGCAAAAAGGCAGTGGCATCGGCAGGACCTATGCCGGCCTGGCACCTACCCTGCGGATAGACTATATATTTGCGGATAAAACATTCAAAGTCAACTCATACCGCAAGATCAACTCTGGCCTCTCTGACCACTACCCGGTAATAGCCAATCTTAGTGCTGTACGGTAAGGCCACTCACAAAACAATAACTATCTTTGCAATCCAAACAAACTAAGAGTAGCTTACACTCTCTGAAAATATCTGATATGTCTGAGCTTAAAATATACAATTCGCTACATCGGCAAAAGGAAGTATTCACATCTCTCTATCCCGGACATGTTGGTATGTATGTATGCGGCCCAACCGTTTCTGGTGAGTCGCACCTTGGCCACGCCCGACCTTATATCACGTTTGACGTAGTATACAGATATCTCCAGTCCCTGGGGTACAAAGTCCGCTATGTAAGGAACATCACAGACGCAGGTCACTTTGAAGAAGAAGGCCGTGAAGCAGAAGATAAAATTGCCAAACGCGCCCAGCTGGAAAAGCTGGAGCCTATGGAACTGGTTCAAAAATATACTAACCTCTTTCATTGGGCATTCCTGCGCTTTAATTGCCTGGAGCCAAGTATAGAACCTACTGCTACGGGACACATTGTTGAGCAGATCGAAATGATCAAAACGATCATCGAAAAAGGCTATGCCTACGAAAGAAACGGCTCTGTATATTTTGATGTAAAGAAATATGCTGAGTCGCATGACTATGGCATACTCAGCGGACGTGTGCTGGAAGATATGCTAGATGCATCCAACCGCGAACTGGAAAACCAGGACGAAAAGATCAACAATGTAGACTTTGCCCTGTGGAAAAATGCACCTCCGGAACATATTATGCGCTGGCCTAGTCCATGGGGAGAAGGCTTCCCGGGATGGCATATCGAATGTTCTGCCATGAGTAGCAAATACCTTGGTAAACAGTTTGATATCCATGGCGGCGGTATGGACCTGCAGTTCCCTCACCACGAATGTGAGATCGCTCAAAGCGAAATTGCACATGGTGAACTGATGGCCCGCTACTGGATGCACAACAACATGATTACGATCAATGGCCGTAAAATGGGTAAGGCCTATAACAATACCATTAAGCTGACGGAACTCTTCTCCGGCAACCACCACCTGCTGGAAAAAGCCTACAGCCCGATGACCATCCGTTTCTTCATCTTACAGACCCACTACCGTAGTACGCTGGATTTCTCTAACGAGGCCCTGCAAGCTGCTGAAAAAGGCCTGCAACGCCTTTGGGCAGCTTACGAACTGTTACAAAAACTGACCTACACCAACGACGGCCAGCCACTGAATGAAGAGCTGGACAAACAAGTAAGACAGTTGTGTGAAGAATGCCAGGAGTTCATCAACGATGACTTCAATACTGCCAAAGTGCTGGCTAACCTGTTCGAGCTAACTCCGGTTATCAACTCTATCAAGGGTGGTCAGGTGAAAATGCATGAAATCAGCGAAGACACATTTGCCCTCCTGCAGAAAACCTGGAAGACATACCTGATTGAAATACTGGGCCTGGAACCGGAAACCTTGATAACAGACGACAGTAAACTGGATGGTGTGATAAAGCTGCTGATGGAAATGCGTAAAGAAGCGAAGAGCCGCAAAGATTATGCTGCCTCTGATAAAATCCGCAACCAGCTGTTAGCAGTAGGTATTCAATTGAAAGACGAGAAAGATGGTAGTATGACCTACTCCATACAGTAACGCCATTATGACCAAACAGCCATTTGTTAATATGTATAAAATGCTAGCTATAGCTGCAGGTGTTGCACTTTGCATAAGTGCCTGTCAGCCATCAACAAAAACCAATCAGCCGGAAGAGTCCAGCACGCCGAAGACCACCGTCCAGAACGTGAATGTGCCTGTGTTTCAGGCTGACAGTGCTTACAATTATACCGCTAAACAGGTAAGCTTCGGTCCGCGTATACCAAAGACGCCGGCTCAGGAGAAATGTGCCGCCTGGCTTATCGCTCAGCTGAAGCCACTTGCCGATACTGTATACATACAACGTACTACTGTAATTGGTCCTAAGAATGTGTCACTGCCTTGTATAAATATCATAGCAGCCTTTAATCCGGCAGCAACGCAGCGTATCCTGCTGCTCTCCCACTGGGATACACGCCCTACGGCCGATCAGGATGCCTTTAACAGAACTAAACAGCTGGACGGCGCTGACGACGGAGCAAGCGGCGTAGGCGTATTACTCGAAGTAGCGCGTCAGCTGCATGCGCAGAAGCCTACTGCCGGTATCGATATTCTGCTGACTGACGTGGAAGATTATGGCGTAAGTGAAGAAGAAAACAGCTATTGCCTGGGTACGCAGTACTGGGCTAAAAACCCACATATAAGGGGCTACAAAGCTAACTATGGCATCCTGCTGGACATGGTAGGCGGAAGAGGATCTCGCTTCTTTATGGAAGGTGGTTCTCAGCAATATGCTTACGGACCGATGAAGATGTTCTGGGATGTAGCCAACCGCCTCGGTTACTCTGACTACTTCCGCTATGAGAATATCGGTACCAGCATCACTGACGATCACGTGTATGTGAATACAATGGCGCATATCCCAACATTTGACATCATTGCGCTGCAACAGAACGGAAACTTCGTTCCTCACTGGCATACTACCAATGATAACATGAGTGTAATTGACAAACGCACTTTACAAGTGGTAGGTCAGACGCTCCTGGAAGTTATATACAGGCAACCTTTCGAGTACTAAATATTACCGGAAGAACCTTAAGGAGAATGCTCCTGGTCAGGCAAAATTTGATACATTGCCGTACCAGGAGCATTTTTCGTTTAATCCTATTGTATGAGACAATCACCCGAACCTCACCTGTTACACCTCAGTAAAGACAAGAAGCTGGCGGGCATTATGACAAACCCATTACCGACCCTCGCTATACAAAAGAATATAGCGCTTAAGCTGATTGGCTCTATTATGAGTCAGCAGTTAAGCGTAAAAGTTGCCACTGTTATTTATACCCGTTTCCTTGCCCTATACGATGGCAAACAACCTACTGCCCAACAAATCCTGGATACACCTGCCGCTACGCTACGCAGTATCGGATTATCCAATGCGAAAGTGGGTTATGTGCACAATGTGGCACGCTTTACAGTAGACGAAAAACTGACAGATAAGAAGCTTATTAAGATGGATGATGAAGAAGTGATCAGATACCTTACGCAGATCAAGGGTGTTGGCCGCTGGACGGTTGAAATGTTGCTGATGTTTGACCTGTGCCGGGAAGACGTGTTTGCGGTTGATGACCTGGGGTTACAACAGGCCATGATGAGGTTATATAAATTGGATAATACGGATAAGAAAGCTTTCAGGGAAAAGCTGCTAAAGCTGTCAAAGAAATGGGCTCCCTACCGGTCCTATGCAAGCAGGTATCTATGGGCGTGGAAAGATACTAAACAGGAATAGCGCAAATGTGCCCGACATGAGCAGAAAAGGAACTGCCGGGATATACAGTATATAAAAAGTTAATCCCCGCCTGGAAAAGGCAGGGATGTACGTTAATACTAACTAACCCAATGCTTATATCTAAAACTAAAACAACTTATTAACTGTAATTGGCAGCGGCCTTATTGAGGCATGCTACCGGTTGTAGCTGTCTGTTTGACCTTATCTATCACATTATTTAGGACTGCACATTGTCAAACAGCACTCAGCTGTAACGCCGTTTGGATAACAGCATAGGAACACCAGGATAACAACATTAGTGCTATCTCAATAATCATTTAATACTGCATAAATGATACTTATTTTCTAGTGTGTATTTTTTGCGGTACCTGTGTATATTACCTGCGGTACCAGTCAGTACTACCTGCAATACCAGTATTTATCAGCTGCGGTACTGGTGTATATTATCAGTGACCTGTTACGGTCACTGATATGAAAACTTTCTCTGATAAAGAAGCTTAAGCGGATGCCTGTTGTTCAGCCAACTTCGCTTTGATCTTTCCTTCTATTTCTATAGCTACCTCAGGGTTGTCATTCAATAACTGTTTCACGGCATCGCGGCCCTGGCCCAGCTTGTTTGATTCATAACTGAACCAGCTGCCGCTTTTCTGAATAACGCCGTATTCAACACCCATATCGATAATCTCACCCATCTTGGAAATACCAAGTCCGAAGATGATATCGAATTCAGCCTGGCGGAAGGGAGGTGCAACTTTGTTTTTAACTACTTTTACTTTAACGCGGTTACCAACAGCTTCATCGCCATCTTTCAGCTGTGTCATACGACGGATGTCCAGACGTACAGAAGCGTAGAATTTGAGCGCGTTACCACCGGTTGTAGTCTCCGGATTACCAAACATCACTCCGATCTTTTCACGCAGCTGGTTAATAAATATGCAGCAGCAATTTGTTTTTGATATGGTGGCAGTCAGTTTACGCAGTGCCTGAGACATCAGACGAGCCTGTAAACCCATTTTGCTTTCTCCCATTTCACCTTCCAGCTCACCTTTTGGCACCAGCGCCGCAACGGAGTCAATTACCACCACGTCAACTGCACCTGAAAGGATCAGACGGTCAGCGATTTCCAGCGCCTGCTCACCATGGTCTGGCTGGGAAATCAGCAATGCATCCACATCTACGCCCAGTCGCTGAGCATAAGCACTGTCAAATGCGTGCTCCGCATCTATGATTGCGCAGATACCACCCTTTTTCTGGGCTTCTGCAATTGTATGAATAGCAACGGTAGTTTTACCGGAAGATTCTGGTCCATATATCTCGATGATCCTTCCTTTAGGGAAGCCACCGATACCAAGCGCAATATCCAGACCCAGAGAACCGGTTGATATTACCTCCATCGGTTCTGTGCCTTTCTCACCCATCATCATCACAGATCCCTTTCCGAAATCTTTCTCAATCTTGTCCATCGTAAGGCGAAGCGCCTTGAGTTTGTCAGTATTGGCTGTAGACATATTAGTTAGTGTTTTTTGCAAATTTAACGGTGTGTGCTAAGTTATGATCTAATTTCCTATTATCCTAAAAATTTTAGCATTTTGGCCATACAATGCTAAATAGTGTAGTAAATAGGATCAACCTGTCACGCTTATTGTTATTGTTATAAATAATAAATTTAGGGGCTAACGCACAACAGATGCATATATCAATGTCAATGTTCAAATAACACTACAAAGATGACACGGCTTTACGCACTGGATGTGCGTAGCAAAAAAAGATTTTTTGAAACCGTGATTATCCTACAATTGCATATGCGATCAGCTGTGCCAATATCCCCATCGCGAAACCGATATAGACCTCTGCCGGCGTATGCGCGCCCAGAATCAGACGCGCTGTTGCTACAATACCAGCCATCAACATACATACCATCAGTACCAGACTGATGTTCATGTTCATACCCAGCATCAGCATCAGCAGAAAACCTAACACGCCGCCCCAACCTATCGTATGCATACTGATCTTCACATAAGTATTCGCTACCATGCCCATGACAATGGCAATAAATACTCCTAGAAAGAATGCATTAAAGAAAGGTGGCGCTACGCCCTGACGTTTGAAGGCAAAATAAGTCCAGAAATAGAAAATAGTGCAGGCTATATAAGGAATAATGCGGTCCTTCTGTGACCGCAATTGGAAAGACGTAACAAAACCCAGCGCCCTGCAAAGCATTACCACAAAAACAGGCAGAAACAGGGTCGTAAACAATACCCTGATATACAACAGGTCAAACGGATAGCGAATACTATCCTCCTTAAACCATACAAAGTACTCAGGCAATGCATTCACCAAAAATACCGTTACCAGAAACGGCAGAAACAGCGGATGTGACGCATACGAAATAGCCTCCGCAATACTGCGTAAAGCATTTGAAAACACCGGCTTCTCCTGCCGGGAATTATCAGTTGTGGGTATAGTAACTTGTTCCATTCACAGATTTCCGTCTCATTTAAGGCGGAACGGACGCCCCATTCATTAAAGCTCCTTCCTTAACCTCGCTACCGGAATATTTAACTGCTCACGGTATTTCGCCACAGTACGGCGGGCAATGTTATACCCCTTGTCCTGCAGCATCTTGGTCAGGTTTTCGTCGCTCAGTGGTTTACGCTTATTTTCTCCCTCTATCAGGTCTGAAAGGATCTTCTTCACCTCACGGGTAGATACCTCTTCCCCACTATCTGTTGACAATGACTCACTGAAAAAGAATTTCAGCTTAAAGGTACCGAACTCTGTCTGTACATACTTACTATTCGCCACTCGGCTTACAGTAGAAATATCCAGTTGAGTAATATCCGCAATATCTTTCAGGATCATCGGACGCATAGTAGTTTCATCCCCGGTAAGGAAAAACTCCCGCTGATATCCCATAATAGACTCCATGGTAGATAACAGGGTATGTTGACGCTGCTTGATAGCATCAATAAACCACTTCGCTGCATCAATCTTCTGCTTGATAAACAACACGGCCTCTTTCTGGCGTTTATCCTTCTTATCCCCTCTGTCGTACTCCTTCAGCATGTCCCGGTATCCTTCCGATATACGCAGGTCCGGTGCATTTTTAGAGTTCAGCGTCAGCTCCAGTTTACCGTTATTATTCAGAATAAAGAAATCCGGCACTACATAGCTCTCCGCCTTATTCAGCGTGGCAAAATTGCCACCCGGTTTTGGCGTAAGCCTGATAATCTGACTAATTGCCTCTTTCAGCACTTCGTCATTCATATTCAACCCTTTCTGGATCTTCTCGTAGTGCTTCTTCGTAAATTCGTCAAAGTAATTCTCCAGTATCAGGTATGCGCCCAACACGCCCGGATCATCCTGCGGTTTACGTTTCAACTGCAATAACAGGCATTCTTTCAGATCTGTTGCACAGATTCCCGGCGGATCAAATTCCTGAATCATGCGAATCAGTTCTTTAATTTCATCCTCGTCTGTCGCCACATTCTGGGAAAATGACAGGTCATCCACGATAGCGGTCACTTCTCTGCGAAGATATCCGTCATCGTCAATGCTGCCTATGATCTGCTCGGCAATTGCATTCTGCCGCTCATCCAGTTCCAACATGCCCAATTGCTCGAGCAGGTGCTCATGAAAAGAAGTTTCCACCCTGACAGGAATGGTCTTATTTTCATCCTGATCAGGATAGTTGTCATCCCTGAGCTTATAGTCAGCGATGTCATCATCTCCTTCACTTACGTATTCGGAAATGTCAATATTATCATATTCATTCTCACTTCCATCAGGCTCAAACTCATCATCACCGTCGTCATCGCCGCTGTATTCTTCCTGTGGGTCCTTAAATTCGTCTTCGTGCGCATCTTCCCCATATTCCAGGGCAGGGTTTTCCTCCAGCTCTTCCTTGATTCTCTCTTCAAGAACAGCCGTGGGCACCTGGAGCAGTTTCATCAGCTGAATCTGCTGCGGCGACAATTTCTGTAATAGCTTCTGCTGTTGTGTCTGCTTTAACATAGTCTGATCCTATCCAAGGGCAAAAATAATAAACAATAGTTTTTATCTAATCTCGCGTTTCCTGTGGGGAAACTACCTTCACAACCGTATATTCCGCTACAGGGGCATTAAAGTCCAGTTCCAGCTGATCGGGCAGCAATCTGAATGATTTCCGGTGATAGGGCGTATCTCCATGGGCACGTATCGCATCACGATGGTACTGTGTAGGATAGCCTTTATTTTCCAGCCAGCCGAAATGTGGATATTCCTCATGCAGTTTATGCATATACTCGTCTCGGTATGTCTTAGCCAGAATGGAAGCTGCTGCTATAGAGGCATAAATGCCGTCCCCTTTGACAATGCAGGCATGAGGGACTGTTCCATAGGGCACAAAGCGGTTTCCATCTACCAATATATAACCAGGTTGCTGCCTTAGTTGTTCCAATGCCAGATGCATCGCTTTGAAAGACGCTTTCAGAATGTTGATTTTGTCAATCTCCACGTTATCAACACTGGCCACCGCATAGGCAATCGCTTCCTTCTCCACTACCTCCCGTAACTTATCCCTGTCTACAGCCTTCAGCTGCTTGGAATCGTTTAACAGTTTGTGCCTGAATCTGGGCGGTAATATCACCGCTGCTGCAAATACAGGCCCCGCAAGGCAACCTCTTCCGGCTTCGTCGCAGCCGGCCTCAAATGCGATATCTTTTTGGTGATATGAACGTAACAAGGCTTTTTAGTATGATTATTGTGGTAAAGGTAGGGAATTTCAATTCTTATCCCTATCGGAATAATTCTTTGAAGTCCGCTTTAAACTCCCTCCACTCCTCATCCGACTTTTTCCTGAGTGTATCAATATCTTTCCGGGTACTGTCCCAGGCATCAGCACTGGTATTTTTCAGGTCAGATAGTTTTACGTCAATCCGGTCTCTTAAACCGGCCAGTTTTACCCGGGCTTTCTGGCTTTTTTCAGAGCCGTCTTTCTTCAGCTCCTCCATTTTTTCATCAATTTCCCGTTTACGTTCTTCCAGGTCTTTACGCAGTTCGTCGCGCTGGGCATCCATATATTCTCTGGTATCTGCGGCGGTTTCCCTGACATCCTGTCTAATTTTTTCTACACCTTCTTTCAGTTCCTCTTTCTTTTCTTCCTGTGTTGTTGTCTGTTCACAGGCCATGAAAGCCGCCACAGTTAACAGGAACAGCATCTTTTTCATAAGTAGGCTTTTAGAGTGAGCTTTTTGTGTTAAGTACGCGTCAACTAGGTCCATTTGCAAATGCCATTCCAGAATTATTGGGGCCGCTCCGACCGTTTACCACACACTACATGGCGCATATTGAAAAATTACCTAGGTTTGAGCCTGCTTTTTTAAAAACGATATCAATTATGAAGAAGAATCTGATGATCCTTCTCCTCCTGCTGGCCACACAATTTGCCAAAGCAGATGAAGGGATGTGGCTGCCCTATTTATTAGGACAGCAAGTCTACAATGACATGGTGAAAAAAGGACTTAAACTCACCAAAGAACAACTGTACAGCATCAACAAAGCATCAGTAAAAGATGCCATTGTTATTTTCGGCGGTGGCTGCACCGGGGAAATAGTGAGCAATCAGGGTCTCATTTTCACCAATCACCACTGCGGATACGATGCTATTGCAACGGCCAGCTCTGTTGAACACAACTACCTGAAAAATGGTTTCTACGCCCTGGATAAAACCCAGGAAATCCCGGCTAAAGGACTTTCTGTACAATTTCTGGTAAGAGTAGACGACGTTACCAAACAGGTTATGGAAGGTTTAAAAGACCTCACCGGCCAGGAAAGAATGCTGCAACAGCAGAAAGTAGTAGCCGAAGTTGTCTCCCAGGCAATTAATGGCACTAACTACGAAGCAAGGGTACTGCCTATCTTTAAAGGCAACCAATACCTGCTCTTCGTCTATGAGCGCTACAAAGATATCCGCCTTGTAGGTACCCCTCCGGAAAGCATCGGTAAGTTCGGCGGCGATACCGACAACTGGGAATGGCCACGCCATACCGGCGACTTCTCCGTTTTCCGCGTGTATGCCGACAAAGATGGCAAACCTGCGGAATATGCCGCCGGCAACGTTCCACTGAAACCAAAACATTTCCTCCCTGTATCTATTAAAGGTATCAAGGAAAATGATTACGCTATGATCTTCGGCTACCCGGGCGGTACTAACCGTTACGAAAGCTCTGAAGGCGTGAAACTGAAAATCGAGGTTGAAAATCCGTCGGTTGTATCCCTGCGCGCCGTTCGCCTTTCCTATATGTTTGAGCAGATGAAGAAAGATCCTGCTATCAAGCTGAAACTGGCTTCCTCTTATGCAGGTATCGCTAACTACTGGAAATTCTTTGACGGTGAAGCGAAGCAACTGGTGAAATACCATGTTGTAGACCAAAAACAAAAAGAAGAAGCAGCCTTCACCAAATGGGCACAAGGCAAGAATGAATACAACGGCATCTTCCAGGATTATGCTGCCAATTATAAAGCCTGGACTCCATACGCCAAACACCGTATTTATATCAATGAAGGCATCATGGGCTCCCCTCTGGCCGCTTTTGCTGCCAGTCTGCAGGCTGTGGAAAGAGCACTGGTACAGTCAGGCGGCTCTTCAGATGCTATTAAACAAAGCATCCAGGCGGCTGACAAAGCACGCACTGCCTTCCTGGAAGAGGAAGACAAAACCAGCGATCAGAAGATACTGGCGGCGACTTGCCACCTGTTCTACACTGATATTCCGGTAGCCCAACATCCTATCGGCTTCTATGACGCCATCAAAGCTAAATTTGGTAGCCTGGATGATAATAATACCTACCGCCTCTGGTCTGCGGCTATCATGTCTGGCTCTATGATCATGAACGATGCCCGGTGGAAAGCTTTTATCGCTAATCCGGATGCAGTCACCCTGCAAACAGATCCTGCTTTCGCTTATTCCAGCGCATTCGTTAAAAACTTCACTACCAAGTACCAGCCATTGTACAACCAGTTCGTTACTAAAAACAATGACCTTGGACGCGCCTATATGAAAGGCAAACTGGAAATGGAACCTAACAAAAAATGGTACCCGGACGCTAACTTCTCTATGCGTTTAACCTACGGTCAGGTAAAAGCATACGCTCCGCGCGATGCAGTTTCCTACGACTATGTTTGTACAATGAAAGGCGTATTGGAGAAATATAAACCAGGCGATTACGAATTTGACCTGCCTGAAAATTATGTGTCTCTCTACAACAAGAAAGACTTTGGTCAGTACAAAGACGCAAGAAAAAATGATATCGTTACCTGCTTTATCACTACTAATGACATCACCGGTGGTAACTCAGGTTCTCCTGTGCTGAACGCCAATGGTGAACTGATCGGTCTTGCATTCGACGGTAACTATGAAGCGCTGAGTCACAAGATTCAGTTTGACGCTGTATACAACCGTACAATCTGTGTGGATGTACGCTATGTATTATGGTGTATCGATAAACTGGGCGGAGCTACCAATATCATCAACGAGCTGAAACTGATCAAGTAGTTGATCGCAGACGCGGAAAGTTGTTAGTGATGATATCTTAACATGGTACATTGCTATAATATGGGGGCTGATTAATCACTAACATACTGATAAGCAAAATATTACACTTTCCACTACCAAAAACCAGCATTCGAACAAGGGACGAACTAGCGACGAACTAGCGACGAAGACGGGACGAAGTAGCAGCGGAAAGATAATAAAATACCATCAGGCAATTATCCTTGCCGGGGCTGACCAACAATAGCTGGTCAGCCCTTTTTTTATCCTGAAGAAATGGTCCCGTCTGGTTACTTGCCAGAAGCAAGTATTAATACTCAATTCCTGGTTTCAGGTAATAATACGCATTGCCGAATTGTAAAAACTCCTTACCTTTGCGTCCGAATTAATTGAATACCAACAGTAGCTGTTGACTCCATGCACTACTAGCACTGTTTGAACCCGAACCCCAAAAAAAGAAAAAGTATATGTTTATTAAGAAAATGAGTCTGGCTATTATAGCCATGGTAATGTGTTGTCTTTACAGTTGTCAGATTAACCCTTCAACCGGTAACACCGACCTTCACATCCAGGATACACTTCCTGCAGGAACAACCGATATTTTACTGACTATCCAGGGAAAAGGATTCAGTCATGTAACCACCGATAATAAGGTGATGGTTGATGATGTGGAAGCGCAGATCATCAGTGCAACTGATAATGAGCTTGTAGTACGTATTCCTGCCAGAAAAACAGCTAAAATAGCTGTTACCGTAAAGGTAGGCAGTGAAGTATCTGATACCGTCCTGATTGACAATCAGATCGTAATGCTGGCCGGCAGATAACAAAAAAAGCAGCGTACACATAGACTTACTTTGTCTGTGTGTGCGCTGCTTTAATTTATGACGCGCGTATTAGTGTGCGGCTTTCTTAAATCCTGTGAAAGACATCGCGACTCTCCCGCTATCGCGGAATTGCAATTGCTGCTCTTCAAACTTCACCGTGTAAGTACGGTCACTCAGCATACGTAGAAATGCGCTTTCCCTTTCATTGGCTTTCTGATCCATACATGCCATCCGTGTACTGATCACTTTTCCGAAAGAGATTTCATTCCCTTCCAGTTCATACTGGCCTGCTACTTTGTTACATCCGGCATTACCACTGAAGCGGTGCTCTGTCGTGTCAAATTCCAGCCAGATAGGAGACTTCTCCTGACCGATGCCATTCATGCTGTTCAGGCTCCATCTCTTACTCTGGATAGTGCCAATCTCTTGTTTCACCGCCTTCTGGTTACATGTATTGGCAAGGAGTACCATTGCCAACGCGGTTAATCTTATAAACATATGCTTGAGTTTAGTAAGGTCTTATATCCGCAGAAGAACAAAAATCAATCCATATGGTTCACAAGCGCCTGATCTGCTTCAGCACCTCTTCGTAATACGTTCGTTTATCTGGTGCAGCAATGTCTATTACCTTCACATCATTAGCTGCCAGCATTTCCAGCTTAAACTTAGCACCCTGCACAAATTCAGTTGGGATGTAATAATACAATGCATTCCGTACCGGAATAGTATTCTTCTGAAATTTCTGTCTGGCCCGGTAAGTCAGCAGCCACCACAGGTCAGTCTCTACAAAGTCGAGGGATAGTCCGAAAATATGAATGTCTTTAGTAAAAAACAGGTCCAGCCAGGAGTCGTTATTAACCGACAGGTGTTGTTGTATACGCTGTACTAACGACAGTTTCGGAGCCTGCCGGCTGGTGTAGGTAGTACCAGATACTACATAGTTACGCATTTGCTGCAGCTGGCCGCCGTAGTGTTCAAATCCCAGGTTGATGCTGAGTGGATTCAGGCAGTCGCCATGTACATGCCAGTAGTGAGTATTGCCAATAGTATATTTACGGAAGATGCTGAAGGCACGTTCCAGTACCAGGCTGTCATTGCGGGAGGGCAGTGTTCCTTCCAATGTAAATTCGTAGTTGGTTGTCATGATATGTGCGGGCGACAGTTCGCGGATAGCTGCATGAATCTCGTTCTGCTCTATCTTCAGTGTTTTCTCTGCGATGTAGGCTTTTAGTTCTGCCTCCCGGATGTGTTGCCGGCGAATGGCGGTCAGAAATATCTCCTCGTACAATAGCGGAAATGGCTTTCTTTCATCCAGCTGGATGCAGCCATCCGGCAAACAGAAACCAACGATATCTGTAAGCAGGTCTCTCCAGCTCTGGCCTTTGGATATGTTGTTGATATCATTGCCAATGAGTAGGGTGGGGTTTTTCATGACGTTGTCTTTTTAGGTTATGTAACGCAGTGGTGTATTACGCGGAATGTAAGATTGATCCGTTCAGCGGACACTTTGGTTGTTTTCGGCACCTGATGTTGCCAGTGATGTTGGAGAGCGCCTTTCATTATCAGCAGTGACCCATGTTCCAGTGATAGTTCAAATTTATCACCTTCCTTCACATGACGTAGCATAAAACGCCGGGGTGCTCCTAGATTGACAGAGGCTATTACTGGATTAACGCCTAGTTCGGGCTCATCATCCGCATGCCATCCCATTGAGTCTTTGCCATTACGGTAGCGGTTCAGTAGTACACTGTTAAAGTCAACGCCGGCAAGAGGTATGATCTGCGCTCTTATCTGTAATAATTCATCTGTCCAGGGTAATGGTGCATAGGTACTTCCTGAAAATGAGTAACTGCTGCCTGCATCGCCGTACCAGGCCATTAATCGTGGAAAAAGGACCTGTTTGCCGTACATCATCATTCCTTCCTGCTGCCAGTTGATGGTATGCAGTAACTGATGCATATAATGATTGGCTTCCGGCAGCTTAAAAAACTGCGGGCAATAGACCAGTTCTCCATCTTTCAGGGAAATATGCTGACTATCCGGGTCGTTAAATAATGGTATTTGCGGCTCCATTCTCAATGCAAAGATACGTTGCCGCTACGCAATGGATATAGAAAGCTCAGGATATGTATAAAAAGGGAAGCCGCCTTGTGTTATACAAGGCGGCTTCTTATAATTTGAGCAGATAAGCAGCGATTAGATACCGTCAGCTTTCATTACTTTCTGCATTCTCTTTCTTTCTTCCTCATCCAGGTGTGTTTTACGCATACGGATGTGGTTAGGTGTAACCTCGATACACTCATCGTGCTGGATGTACTCCATACACTCTTCCAGTGTCATCAGGGTTTTAGGAGCGATGCTGGTTGCAGCGTCACTACCACTTGCACGCATATTGGTCAGTTTTTTACCCTCGTTCGGGTTAACTACCAGGTCACCAGGTTTGTTGTTCTCACCGATGATCATGCCTTTATATACTTCTTCTCCTGGATCTACAAAGAAGAAGCCTCTGTCCTGCAGTTTATCCAGTGAGTAGCCTGTAGTAGTACCAGCTTCTTTAGCGATCAATACACCATTGTTACGACCTGGGATGGGTCCTTTCCATGGTTTATAGTCGTTAAAGCGGTGTGCCATTACAGCTTCACCAGCGGTAGCAGTCAGCATTTGTGTACGCAGACCTATCAGACCACGGGAAGGGATTTCAAATTCCAGGTGCTGCATGTCGCCTTTCGTCTCCATGATCAGCATCTCACCTTTACGGCGGGTTACCAGATCAATTACTTTACTGGCAAATTCCTGAGGAACATCTACCACTAAAGTCTCATATGGCTCACATTTCTTACCATCTACCTGTTTCAGGATTACCTGAGGCTGACCTACGGTCAACTCAAATCCTTCACGGCGCATGGTCTCGATCAGTACACCTAAGTGCAGGATACCACGACCATATACCAGGAAGCTATCCGCACTGTCAGTATCCACTACGCGCAGTGCCAGGTTCTTTTCAGTTTCTTTGATCAGACGGTCACGCAGGTGACGGGAAGTTACGAACTTACCATCTTTACCAAAGAAAGGTGAGTTGTTGATGCTGAACAGCATGTTCATAGTCGGCTCATCCACGCTGATAACTGGTAATGCTTCAGGAGCATCGAAGTCAGCGATAGTATCACCGATATTGAAGTCTTCCAGACCTACAACCGCACAGATATCTCCAGGTTCTACTTCAGTTACTTTCTTTTTACCCAGTGCTTCAAAGGTATACAGCTCACGTACACGGGACTTTTTGATAGAACCGTCTGTCTGTACCAGGGAAATTGGCTGGTTTTCTTTGATAGTACCACGAGCTACGCGTCCTACGGCGATACGGCCCAGGAAGGTAGAGTAATCCAGAGAAGTGATCTGCAATTGCAGGTTACCTTCAGGAATCTGTGGCTCAGGTACGTGCTTCAGGATACCATCCAACAATGGAGTGATGTCTTCACACTGAGTCAATGAATCATTAAACCAGCCGTTCTTACCAGAACCGTAGTAGGTTGGGAAATCCAGCTGCTCTTCCGTAGCATCCAGGTTAAAGAACAGTTCGAATACTGAGTCATGCACTTCGTCAGGACGGCAGTTCGCCTTGTCTACTTTATTGATTACCACGATCGGCTTCAGTTTCAGCTGCAGTGCTTTCTGCAGTACGAAACGGGTCTGAGGCATTGGTCCCTCGAAGGCATCCACCAAGAGGATTACACCGTCTGCCATTTTCAATACCCTTTCAACTTCACCACCGAAGTCGGCGTGGCCCGGAGTATCAATTACGTTGATTTTCACCCCTTTGTACTCAACAGAGACGTTCTTACTCAGGATGGTGATACCACGTTCCTTTTCCAGGTCGTTGTTGTCCATGATCAGTTCACCTGTTTCCTGGTTAGCCCGGAAAACATTGGTGTGATGCAGGATTTTATCAACCAGGGTAGTTTTACCGTGGTCTACGTGCGCAATGATTGCTATGTTACGGATATTCATAAATCTTGTTCAATTATTTCTGGCTGGTTGACAGAGGTCGGGCCAAAAGAAGGCGCAAAGTTATAATAAAATGTGGAAAAAGTGGGGATAGGCTTTTAAATAATTGTGATCATTTATCCAAAGATTTCGTTAAAAATTTGAATATATGAGCAACAACTCCCTGTGTGATAAGCGTTTACACCTACAGCAGACGTTGCCACTGTATTCCATTCTTATGACAAAAATACAACGAAAGGACGACAGATGTAACTTTTCTATATCTGTGAAGCCCTACTTTCCGCACATCACAATCTTTTAGCCTCCCCGGCAGGCAGGCACTACTTTTGCCCTGCAACCCGTATTTACTCACCAATTTGTGGATAATGACAAGAAGATTAATTTTCGTAACCTGTTTTCTGGCTTTCTCACTATTGCTCAACCGTACCAATGCACAGACCATTACGCCCTATGATGCCGACCTGGCAGGCTATGAGTATCCATACCCTGTGCACAACATCACACTGAAGCTTCAGGGCCAGAACCTGCGCATGTCATACATGGATATACAACCATTAAAACCTAATGGAAAAGTGGTGATGCTGCTGCATGGCAAGAACTTCTGCGGCGCTTACTGGGACAGCACTGCGGCTGATCTGAGCAGGAACGGATACAGGGTGATCATTCCTGACCAGATAGGCTTTGGTAAATCATCTAAACCACAGCAACTGCAATATACCTTTCAACTGCTCGCTCAGAATACAAAAGCCTTACTGGATAGCCTGAAAATATGCGAAACAGCCGTTGTAGGTCACTCTATGGGAGGTATGCTCGCTACCCGCTTTACACTGATGTATCCGGATGTAGTCGAAAAGCTGATCCTGGAAAACCCCATTGGACTGGAAGACTGGAAACTGAAAGTGCCTTATCAGACTGTGGATAAATGGTATGAAAGCGAACTGAAACAGAACTATGAAAAGATAAAACAATACCAGCTGGATAATTACTATGCCGGTGAATGGAAGCCAGCATATGAGAAATGGGCTGTATTACAGGCCGGTTGGACGAAAGGATCAGATTATGCCCGCATTGCATGGAACGCCGCCCTGACGTATGACATGATCTTTACGCAGCCCGTGTTTTATGAGTTTGAAAACATTAAAGCTCCTACCCTGCTGATTATTGGTCAAAGAGACCGCACCGCCTTAGGTAAAGCTAATGTACCGGACGACGTAAAGCAGACAATGGGAAAATACCCTGAACTGGGACAAAATATCAGTAAGCGCATCCCGAATGCAAAACTGGCTCCCATTGAAGGTGTAGGACACCTTCCGCACATAGAAGCGTATCCTTACTTCATCAAACCGTTAATGGAATTTCTTAAATAAAGTTAGTGTTGCTGGTCCGTGAGCATTGGCTTGCGGACCATCTTCATCACACTGTCAAATGACGCCTGGTTAGTCGGATTGTCCAGCGCACCTGCAATATCTATCTTCTCTCTCGACGTCAGATGCCAGCTCAGCGCCGCCGCTTTATCCTCTTTCTGCGGCACATACTGGAAAATAATACGGTGGAACTTCCCCGGAAAATACCCTTCCAGATAACTCAGTTCATTATCCTGTACAAAGTCCTGCATAGCGCTCCAGTGCTGTTGCATCGTGAACAGTGGATCAAACATCATATCATTCAGCTTCATGGATTGTTTGATAGACTTGATATCATTCTTACGGGTATCTCTGACTTGTATAAACACTACCCCATCTGTATGCTCATTGATCCATTCACGGAAGGTATATAGAAAGCGCATAGATGGTTCCTGTCCGAAATTATCTCTGATACCTGCATCCATCACATCCACGATCGGTACGCTTGGCAGGAACACATTTGGCAATACATAAGGGAATGTTGCACACATCCTGATAGCGCTGGTTACCTGCAGATCCATTGCCTCCTGAGCAGCGAAATACTGTGTGAAATCCACACCGTCTATATCACGTACGGTTCTTACTTTGGGCGAATACTCTGGCGCACATAAATAGCTTACCGGCTGAGGAGAAATGATCAACCTGCGCCCGTCCGCATTGATAGTAGCACTCCATATCAGCATAGGCACTTTTGCCTGCCGTTCTGGTTCCTGGTAGTCGCGGATGGTGCCGGTGAATGCGGTACCGGTATTACTGGTTAGCTCCAGCTCAAAAGCGTAACCTCTGTCTTTCGCATAACGCTTGTTATTAATTTTAAAAGACCGGAATGGCGTTATAAAGTCATTCACAGTCATAGAGGTAAACACGCAGTTTAGCAGGTCCCGGGAGATGCGTTCCGTATAGCTGCTGTCCTGCATATCTATCTGTTTACCAAGCTGTTTCTCTTTGTACAATGCCCGGAAGTAAGAGGCTCCCATCATACCACCGGAAGCGCCGGTCATCAGAACGGTATTGTTCATCAGCTGGCCCTTCATCAAGGTATCAAGACGTTGTAATACATTCATGCTCCAGGTAGCAGAACGCAAGCCACCACCGCTGAAGTTCATGACTATCAGTTTAGGCTTACCAGGGCCGGTATGTTTGGCTCTCCAGTTTTCCAGTATTTGCAGCGTTTGCTTTTTATCATTGTCAGCCCTTTCCTGGGTGAAAAACTGCTGTAAGGCAGTTACACTATATTCAGGTCTTTTCTCCCGCTTTTTATAGTTAAGTCCGTAAGCCTTATTTCTGTTGTCTAGTAAATCATGCTCCACCATCCAGTTCAGCGCAAAGATGATTACCAGTAACATGGGAATAGCCCAGCTTTGTAGCAGGTAGGCATATGCACCGGCCACACCGATAAGGAAAGCAAAGAAGATCATCACACTTGCTCCGGCAGGAATCCTGAAGACGGGGTAGTCCATCAGAAAGGCCAATATAACAAGGAAGATCAGCGCACAACCTACTGTAATCATCGCAGCAAAGTGGTGCTGCTTGAGTATGCTATCCAGATAGTGCTTGTTATAGTGATCCACATTCCTGGCCCTCCGGATCCTGGTGAAGGAAGTAAAGTAGTTATGAACAGGCAAGGCATTTTCGTCTTTTTCCTGCGTCGGTTTTAATACTAGTCGCAAGAAGTTGCGTGGATTGCCAAACTTCCTTTCCAGCCGGCGGCCAATATTTTTATCTGCATTAAAGAAGTAGAAGAAACAGAAAAACACGATCAGCAGATATCCACAGATAAATCCTTCCGTCAGCAATAATATTTCCGGCACAGAGCTTAGCTGCTGATAACGCTGATATTCCCAGCTGCGTAATAGCAGGTTGAGCAGAAAAGCAATGGGAAATATGGAATTATTAAGACAATATTTGAAAAAGGGCTGGGAAGTAGTAGCAAGGAACTTAAACCTGCCTGTATGCAGGATAAAGGTGGTGATGTTCCAACTCATCACAAACAAACCAGTAGCAACCCCCAGAATAGAAGTGCTGTAAAAATTTACTTTACCTAAATATTCAGGAGCCAGATACAAGGCATCACCACCAAAGACTTTGGCAAATTCACCGTTGATCGTACTGAAAAGAATAGCCCAAAACAACAACAACACCTGGTACTTGCGGAAATGAAGCAAGAACAGTTGTATAGGAAAAGAATAAAACAACCTGACCAACAATGATTTCACTTTCATCCATTAAGCTTATTGCAGCTAAACTTACGAAAAACTTTAACATGTTATTGGTCAGATTTGAGCTTATTCTCTAACTGCCTTATTTCTGCTAAGGAACAATGTCCATATAAGGGATAGTAATAACAACATGCCAACTCCCTGGTGCAGTATTGCCTGCATGATAGGAATCTTTACACGGCTGCCCAGTAGTGTTAGTACACCCAATACAACCTGTAAGAACACCAATACCAACGGCAGATAACGTAACGCACGCAACAGGCTGTTTGGACGTGCTTCGGCCGCTTTCCACCACCACATCACAACCAATATGGTGATAATGTATGCCAGCCCACGGTGAATAAACTGAATAGTGATAGGATTATGTGTAATGTCAGTCAATATCCCTCCTTGTGTGAACATACCAACAGGCCACCACATACCATTGATATCCGGCCAGGTGTTGGCAGAGAGCGCCGCGTGCAATCCGGCCATAAAAGCGCCATATATCAGCTGCAAGGTCAATATGACCAGTAACCATATATTGAACCGGCGCAGACGGGGAACTGCCAGCAATTCCCGATTAGGAGTACTTAATTTCAGCGCAAACCAGAATACATAACCCAGCAATACCAGCGCAGAAATGAAGTGTATGGATAACCGGATATGACTTACATACAGATCTTCCTGATTAAGGCCACTCTTTACCATAATCCAGCCAATAGCGCCCTGAAGCCCTCCCAGTATGAAAAGGATGATCATCGGCTGTATCATCGACCGATCGATCTTCTTCTTTACAACAAAGTAAATGAATGGTATGATGAACACCACCCCCATCAGGCGGGCCCAGTCCCTGTGGAACCATTCCCAGAAATAGATTGCCTTAAAATCAGAGAGGGTAAAATGGTTATTAATGTATTGAAACTGTGCTATTTCTTTGTATTTGTCAAAAGCCGCCTGCCAGGCAGCTTCATTCATCGGAGGCAGAGCGCCAAGGATAGGCTGCCACTCCGTAATGGACAATCCGGAACCAGTAAGACGGGTAATTCCGCCAAGCAATACCTGCACAATAAGCATTCCCACCCCTATATATAGCCAGATAGCCACCGGCCGCTGCTGTTTTAATCTCGATTTTTCCATAGACGCCAGCAAAGTTAGGTATCAAATGACAATTAAGAATGACATTCGTCATCCTACCGGCGAGAACGATTCATAATCCTATGTTAACCTACCCGTAACTTTTAGTTAACCTAACCCCGCGATCTTTGCGGCGAATTAAGGAACTATGTATTAGCTAATACTTACAGACAACATCATCTAACAACAAACAAACTAAGTTTTGTATGAAACGTACAGCGTTTTTATTAGCAACTATCCTCCTGAACTTATCCTTTGCGAAAGCCCAGGCAAATGCCTATGCATTCAATGACAACAAGATCAGCATTGTAAGTAACGACGAAAACACAACCCCGGTAACTGCCTTCAGACTTAAAGTAGCTCAGGTTGAAACAGAAGCGCTGATCTTCAAGATCACCGTTGAAAACCCAGGCACTGAAAAAGTAACGCTTTGCATAAAAGATGCAAACAATTATACCCTGCACCAGGAATCTCTGCCTGTAACCATGCTCTATGTTGCTAAGTTCAACATGCAGGAACTACAGGACGGGGCATATACTTTCGAGATCAGAAAAGGCCGTAACAGACTGGCAGAGAAGGTAGTTAACATCAAAACAGAAACAAGCATCAACAGAACAGTATCCGTGCAATAGATATTGGACTTATTATAAAAAAAATAGTGCCGGATGAATGGCCACTAAGGCATACTTCATCTGGCACTATTGCCTAATTATCCTGTTTTCCTATACCTATTTCCTATCTCCCATCGCTTCATACAGCACTTCCATAATATTTTCCCTTACGTGCTGTGTAATCAGCTTCTTATTCTCTCCTCCTGCAGGACATACCCTGTTGCTCAGAAAGATATATACAAGCTGCGATTGTGGATCTACCCATGCACAGGTACCCGTAAAGCCAGTATGACCATAGGTGGCCTGTGAAGCACTTTTCGCCGGATATCCTTCTCCTCTTTTGCTATTGGTCTTTTCTGGCTTATCAAATCCAAGTCCGCGACGGCTGATATTACTGTTATTAGCGGTGAATAACCGTAAGGTTTCTGCTTTGATATACTCTTTGCCGCCAAATGTCCCGCCATTCAGTAACATCTGCATCAGGATAGCCAGATCCTCTGCATTGGAGAATAATCCAGCATGACCGGCCACGCCGCCAAACATCGCTGCTCCGGGGTCGTGTACATCCCCTCTTATCCACTGACGGCGGAAGATGGGTTCATGCTCTGTCGGAGCCAGCTGCGATAGCTGGAAATGCTCTCTTGGGCGAAACCTGGTAGTGGTCATCCCCAATGGTTCATAGAATGTTTCTCTTACATAGCGGTTCAGTTTCTTACCACTAAGCTGCTCCACAATTTTACCCAGGAAGATAAAGTCATTATCACTATATACATACCCCTGCTGAGGCTTCAGCGTACTTTCCAGTATACGCATATACATCGTGTCCACATAGCAGGATTTCATATAGAGGTGCTCTGCTACTCTCACAGAATAAACGGAGTCTGCATAAGCATGGAAGAGCGCTGTGTCAGCAAATCCCTTTGCATCAACCACATCCCTGTAGAAGGGTATGAAGGCCACCAGCCCTGCCTGATGCAGCAGAATGTCGCGGATCTTTAATCCTTCTTTGTTTGTACCTTTTACCCAGGGAAGATAATCCCCCAGTTTAGCGTCGAGGCTTAGTTTCCCTTCATCATACAGGCGCATGATGGCAACTGTAGTAGCACATATCTTCGTTACTGAAGCCAGGTCATATACCGCACTGGATGTAACCGGCTCACGTTTGCTGTAATCGAAATACCCGAATGTCTTATCATAAACAATCTTACCATCTTTCATGGCTAATATCTGACAGCCCGGAGCAGCACCTTTCCTGATCATCTCGTTAGCAAGTACGTCTATCTTCCGCAACGTCTGACTGTTCATTCCTACAGACTCCGGTTTTACATGCTGAAGCGCTTCCTTTACTACCTCAACCGGCGGCGGCGGAGTGGATACAATGCCTGTTCCATATGGGAAACTTGTACATACTGTAACTGGCAGTTTACCCTTAGCCGGCATCTGGCCAAATAGTATGGAGGCAGCAGTACGCTGTGTGATTTCATCGTCTTCGTAAGCAGCAAGAATAGTCGGGCCATCGCAGAAATACTGGATTGCATACGGGTTACCGAATACTACCGTGGCAGAAGGCATCTCCTGTTGCAGCTGCTGGATCAGCAGGCGCTCAGCCGAGCTGATATTAAAGTTTCTGGCAGGGCGCCTACTGTAGTTGTGCAAACTGATGATCACTGCCTGATAGTCTTTCTTCAAACGCTCTACTACCTGCGGCACCTGTGTTTCTGCCTGTCGAGCAGTGAAGATGAAGCTGTTAACATCAGGACGCAGCGATTTTACTGTCTGTACAAATGCATTGTTCACATCTGCACCTACTGCAATTACCGCTACTTTTCCAGGGGTATATCGCGTGAAAGGAATAAGATTATTATCGTTTTTTATGAGGGTTATAGCCTGCTGTGCAATACGTCTGGTCAGTGAGTCCGTTCCTGCATTCAGATCGGCAGTCAGGTTATTCACATCTATGAACTGTGGCTTATTCAGTCCCAGTTTGTACTTGGCCAGTAATACTTTCTTTACCCGGGCGTTAACCTCATCCCATGTGATATCGCCTCTTTTGATAGCACGCTTTATGGCTTCAATACTACCTGAAGCTGTAGAAGGCAGCATCATCATATCATTACCTGCCAGCAGGGACCGGGCAGCCTCCTCGCCTCCGGTATAGAACTTGGCAATTCCTTTCATTTCCAATGCATCTGTAATAACAATGCCTTTATAGCCCAGCTCCCCTTTCAGAAAATCTGTGATTGCCTTGCGGGAAATAGATGTGGGCGTATTAGGAGTACTATCCAGGGCCGGAATGTACAGATGGGCCATCATAATACTCTGTACACCTGCTTCAATTGCCTTCCGGAAGGGATATAGCTCCAGCGAGTCCAGCTGTGCCCTGGTCTTACGGATTACCGGCATATCGTAGTGAGAATCGACATCAGTGTCGCCATGGCCAGGGAAGTGTTTAGCTACTGCCATCACATTCTGATCCTGCATACCTTTGATGACCTGAACGCCCAACCGTGCTACTTGGTATTTATCCTGACCAAAGGAGCGGTCATTGATAACCGGGTTATTCGGATTGTTGTTCACATCCATATCGGGTGCATAGTCAACATGTATACCTAACCGACGGCATTGCATAGCGAGATGTTTGCCGTACTCGTAGGCCAGGCTGCTATCCTGTACAGCGCCCAGCATCAGGTTACGGGGCAGCGAGGTGATACTATCCAATCGCATACCCAGCCCCCATTCACCATCTATGGCGATCATAAGGGGTGTCTTGGAGATAGATTGATAGTAATTGGTCAGATTTGCCTGACGTACAGGTCCTCCCTGGAAGAAGATCAGTCCTCCGACTTTATTATCCCTGATATCTTTAACAACTTTTCTAATATGATCGGCACCCAGGTTAGAGTGTGCCCTGATCATAATCAGCTGGGCAATTCTTTCATTGTCATCCAGCGATTCAAAGACACTGTCCACCCAATGTGACGCAGTATCCTGCTGTCTGAACTTAACCTTTTTACCTGCACTGAGGTGTTCCTTTACTTCCTGCGGCGCTTGCTGTTTTGGTGGCCGGGGTCCAGGGCCTTTATCCGGAATAGCCATTAGCACACTCCCACCCAGACACAAAAAAGAGAGACCTAAAATCGTTAATTGCTTCATCATCATCAACTAAACTTACGAATTATTACTCCATAGCGCATGACTTCTTCCACTACGGATTAAACATTTAATGTTTGAACAGCTTTTAATTTTTTACTCGATAATTTCACATCCCGGCAATCTTCCGGCAGTAGAAATGTTTATATTTGAGTTATCCTGTGATATGATATGAAAGCTTGTAAAGCACATCCTTGACTACTTTGCATCAGGCATGAACTTCTTAAAAATAATCCATTATTTACAGCAAATCATTAAAACATATCTAGGAAATTTCTTAAATATTTTACATTATTCAAGCAATTGCAATTTTAGTTACCAATACATTCAATTGTTTGCTATATTTGCAGTCTTGCTAAAGTATTCTTTAAAACATGGTCAATATCATTTTATTTGGCCCTCCCGGTAGCGGTAAGGGCACTCAGAGTGCTAACCTGATTAAAAAATTCGGGCTTCTTCACCTGTCCACCGGCGATCTGCTGCGTAGCGAGATTGAAGCGAAAACACCACTAGGCCTGGAAGCCAAGAAAGTGATGGACCAGGGTATACTGGTTCCGGACGAGGTTGTAATTGGCATGATCAGCTCCAAACTGGATGCCAATCCAGAAGCAAGAGGTTTTATTTTCGACGGATTTCCTCGTACTACCGCACAGGCAGAGGCACTGGACAAACTGCTGGCTCTGAAAAAGACAGCTATTTCTAATGTGCTGGCTCTGGAAGTTCCTGAAGATGAGTTAATTGCACGTCTGTTGAACAGAGGTATCACCTCTGGTCGTAGCGATGATGCCAACGAAGAGGTAATCAGAGCCCGTATTGTAGAATACCACAATAAGACAGCCCCTGTAGCTGATCATTATGCCAAATACGGTAAGTTCAAAAAGATCAAGGGTGAAGGCTCTGTAGATGAGATTTTTGAGCGCCTCAGCAAAGAAATAGAAAGCCTGGTAGAGGAAAAAGTTTAACCCTCCCGGTCTACATATTCTCAAACGCAAAGATTGTAAGTAAGCATTTTAACGCGTTATACGTGTTAAAGTGGCTGAACTTAACGATCTTTGCGTTTTTGTATTTAACGCCGTCCTCCTGGAACTGCGTTACATTAAGCATAAATTATATACTTTGGAAAGAGGCAACTTTGTTGATTACATAAGGATCTTCGCCAAATCCGGTAAGGGAGGCGCAGGTAGTTCACACTTCATGCGTACTAAATATAACCCGGAAGCCGGACCCGATGGTGGAGACGGCGGCCGTGGCGGTCATATCATCCTGAGAGGTAACTCCCAGCTATGGACCCTACTGCACTTACGCTGGTACAAAAACGTAGTGGCAGAAGATGGCGGCAACGGTCGCGACAATAACAGTACCGGTAAAAACGGTGAAGACGTTATTATCGAAGTACCCCTGGGTACCCAGGCTTTCGATGAAGAAACGGGAGACCTTGAGGCAGAAATCCTCCATCATGGGGAAGAAGTCATATGGATCCCCGGCGGACAAGGTGGCCGCGGTAACAGTTATTTTAAATCAGCCACTAATCAGGCCCCGGAATACGCCCAACCAGGTATGCCTAGCATCGAAGGCTGGAAAGTACTGGAACTGAAGATATTAGCCGACGTAGGATTAGTAGGCTTCCCAAATGCAGGTAAATCTACCCTGCTCTCTACCATTACCGCTGCCAGACCAAAAATTGCCGATTACGCCTTTACCACCCTCACTCCTAACCTGGGTATGGTACCTTACCGTAACGATCGCTCTTTTGCTATTGCCGATCTGCCAGGTATCATCGAGGGCGCTCACGAAGGTAAAGGTCTCGGACACCGTTTCCTGCGTCACATTGAAAGGAACTCCGTTCTGCTATTCCTCATTCCTGCAGATAGCGATGACCACCGCAAAGATTTTGACGTCCTGGTTAATGAACTGGAGCAATATAATCCCGAACTGCTGGATAAACAGTTCCTCCTCGCTATCAGTAAAAGCGACATGCTGGACGATGAACTGAAAGAAGCCATCGCAGAAGAACTGCCTGAAGATGTGCCACATGTGTTCATCTCCTCCGTTACCCAGCAAGGACTGTCAGAACTCAAAGACATGTTGTGGCAGGCGCTGAACAGCGATACGCAACAGGTGCGTGGACCGCAGCAGGAAGAAGAGGACGATGACGAAGACGATGAAGCGGAAGAAGAAGCTTAACCCAATAAGGTGTTAGCTATATAAAAGAGAAAGGCGTTTGGGATGTCCAAACGCCTTTCTCTTTTATATATCTAACTGATAAAGCCTCTAGTCTTTCAAACCCAGGTATGTTTTCACCTGCTCGTAGTTATTCCAGTCAATCTTCGCTTTACGCGCCTCTTCACCACCAGGAATCAATACATAACGGTATTGCTGGTATTTAGTACCGGCATTATCCACAACAGTACTGATATCGCCATTAGAATACATCTCAATCGTATTCAGATAGAAAGAAGGATTGATGCTAAGACCAGTGTATACATTGAAATATGGCAAAGGTATCACAGTAGGATCAGCTGCACTGAATCCATTTAAATAAACCTTGATTTCGCCATTAGTCAGCATGTTCAGATCCAGTTTTGGAACCTCGATGACAGCGAAATAACCAACGGTATCAATGCCGCCACCACTCAGGTGATTAGTATCCGCCTCATAAACTACATCCAGCCACTCAGAATAGATCACATTGGCACTACCTTCAGGACCTTGCGGACCAGCAGGACCAGCGGGGCCTCCGGGACCTTGTGGACCAGCAGGACCTTGCTCTCCCTGCGGACCAGTATCGCCATCTTTACCACAGGATACTGTGAGTAACGTTAATGCCAGCATCAGGCAGCCGATAATGTTGAAAGACATTCGTTTCATGCAATTGTAATTTGGTTGTTATCGAAATTGGATTATTAGATATTGTTTAAGGTGAAGGGGTACAGGCAATGCATTCAATACAGTTCGCAGGTGACTTTCTGTTGCCGTAACAATTTCGTACTAAATATACAAAACAAACATTGAGTTTTAAATATCTTATTATCCTGAAATTATTGCGCTGAAAAAGGCTACATAAAACACCATACACGCGTTACAGCTACTCTTAATCCCCATCCGCCCGTATATCCTGGCAATACCGCCTGCGCCAAAGACCGGGTGCTACGTCCATCTACCTCTACCCTGCCGCCCTCCCTTAAATGTATTCAACCCGGACCTGCCAATTCCCGGTTATAGTAGGATTAAGGACATAAAAAACCACCGGTGAATCACCGGTGGCTACGTTCTTTTGCTACAGAGCCAATCATGGGAGTCGAACCCACGACCTACAATTTACGAAACTGTTGCTCTACCTGCTGAGCTAGATTGGCAGACAGTTCATGCAAATTAAGGCTGATGACCTGAAAGCAGACAGCATTGCCGAACAGCTTACAATAATCCGCCCAATGGACCCAGCATACCGCCTGCAATACCTTTCATTTCCGATTCCCACGCATTCTCCGCATTTTTAAGCGCACGATTTAAAGCCGTGATCAGCAGGTCTTCCAATTCTTCTTTATTATCCTTTTCCAGCAGATGCTCTGCTACATCAATACTTTTTACTTCACGGTTACCGGTTACAACTACCTTCACAGCACCGTCTCCGGCTTCTCCATCTACAGTGATGTGAGACAGACGCTCTTTACTTTCTTTCATTTTAGACTGCGCTTCCTGCAGTTTACCAAATAAGTCTCCGAACATGGTCAGTTGATTTTAGGCCGCGAAGATATCCCTCTTTTCTTTATCTTAACAGTTTAAATGTTTAGGATGCTGGAAACTAAAGTATGTATTGTAGGTGCTGGACCCGCAGGAGCAGCTGCCGCCCTTCAGCTGGCACAACTCGGCATTCAGTGCGTCGTAGTAGACAAAGCCGTTTTTCCCCGTGATAAGGTATGTGGTGATGGCCTTAGCGGAAAAGTAATCACTGCACTGAACAGGATAGATCCTGAAATTGCCAGACGTCTTAAGGAAGCCAATTTCAAAGTCAATAGCTGGGGCGTTACCTTCGTATCTCCCGCCAGATACAGCCTTGATGTAGGATACCGCCCCGATTACAATAGCGAGAACAATGCACACAAGGAAACGCCAATCGGTTACGTATGTAAGCGTATCGACTTCGATAACTTCCTGGTCGATGAAATAAAACGCAGACCGGAAATTACACTGCTGGAAGGTGTTACTGTTGATAAATACGAACTTAAAGCCGACGGATACTACGTTACCGGCAATAAAGACTTCAAAGTCAAAGCAGACCTGCTGATTATTGCCAACGGCGCACATTCTTCCTTCACAAAAGATGTCGCCAATATTACCATGGAACCCAAACACTACGTTGCCGGCATCCGTGCGTACTATAAAAATGTCAGTGGCAACAACCCTGACAACTTCATTGAGCTGCACTTCCTAAAAAGCCTCCTGCCAGGTTACTTCTGGATATTCCCGCTGCCCAACGGAGAAGCAAATGTAGGTGTAGGCGTACTAAGCGAAGCGGTACGCAAAAAGAAAATGAACCTGAAAAAGTCCATGCTGGATATTATAGCCAATGACCCCGTGTTTAAAGAACGCTTTAAAGACGCGGAACTTGTCAGCAACATCGAAGGATACGGCCTTCCCCTCGGCAGCAAACAACGTGTTCTCTCCGGAGAACGTTATATGCTTACAGGAGATGCCGCATATCTCATCGATCCATTCACAGGCGAAGGCATCGGAAACGGATTGTACTCCGGCAGAATTGCGGCCCTGCAGGCTGCTGAAGCCATCAAAGCCAATAACTACAGCGCAGCACAACTGGCCAAATACGATACTGAAATATACCGCATCCTCGGACCCGAACTAAAACTGAGTCACAGACTCCAGAAACTCATTAAATATCCATGGCTCTTCAATACGCTGATGAAAATAAGCAGCCGTAACAAGCAACTGCAGGAACTGCTTTCCTGCATGTTCTATGAAGTAGACCTCCGTAAAAAGCTGGCTAAACCATCCTTCTACGTAAAATTGTTACTTAATCGATAAGCTGTGAAGAAAAAACTGATTCTCCTTTCTATTATAACCGGTTTTCTGATGCCCGCATCTTTTGCACAACAGGCATATTATACCCGTAAAAGCAATGGCCTCCTGGACCTTACCGCCCAGGGAGCCGCTCATCTGGCAGAACTGCCACTTCGTTGTATGCAGCAAGAGTTCCCCTACAAAACAGGGGTTGTATTCTCGGATAGTTCGCTGGTCACCCATCCCAAAAACTACCATCCCGCTTTCTATGGCTGCTTCGACTGGCATAGCAGCGTACACGGTCACTGGATGCTGGTACGCCTGCTGAAGTCATTCCCGGGTATGGCCAAAGAAAAAGAAGTAATTAGTAAACTGTCACAAAACCTGACGGCAAACAATATTGCACAGGAACAACAGCTTTTCAAAAACAAAGAAAATAAGAGCTTCGAGCGTATCTATGGCTGGAGCTGGCTATTGCAACTGCAAAGAGAATTGCTGACATGGAACGACCCTCTAGGCAAACAACTGGCGGCAAACGTACAGCCACTGGCTACCCAGTTCTCAAAAGCTTATATCGATTTCCTCGGCAAACTGGTATACCCGATCCGCGTAGGAGAACATACCAACCTGGCTTTCGGCCTCTCCCTCGCGTGGGATTATGCAGTCACTGCGAATGATACAGCCCTGCAAAACGCCATCCGCGAAGCAGCGCTCCGCTTCTACAAAGCTGACAAAAACTGCCCCGTGGCATGGGAACCCGGAGGTTATGACTTCCTTTCCCCCTGCCTGGAAGAAGCAGATCTGATGAGACGCGTACTGCCTGCAAAAGAATACCAGCAATGGATCAAAGCCTTTGTACCTGACCTGTTTAAAAAAGATATTACCGCCTTCAAAGTGGCACAGGTAAAAGATATTACTGACGGTAAACTTGTACATCTCTACGGACTGAACCTTAGCAGAGCATGGTGCCTATACGGCATTGCGCGCCATACTACAGAAAATCGTGAAGCGATACTCCAGCTGGCCAACCAGCATCTGGAAGCCGCTATCCCGCATGTTGCCAGTGGCGACTACGCAGGAGAACACTGGCTCGCCTCCTTCGCGGTATACGCGCTGACCACAGAGAACAATTAATGCCTATCTTACTGCTATGCACCGGATACTTCCTATCCTTATCCTATTGATGTTTTATTTTTCTGCCAGGTCCAGTGCGCAGCAAAAAAACTTTTCTATCGCACCAGCCCCCACATGGCTGGTGCCCTATAAACCAGATCTCAAACAGGCCCCTAATGCCAGAGATGTCAGTAATGGCTATTACATGCTGCTGTTTGAAGAACAACACCATGTTGAACAGGCCGCACTGTACCATCACGAGATCAAACAGATCATCTCAGAAGCCGGCATCCAGAATGCAGCTGAAATAACAGTCAACTACGACCCTGTATATGAAAAGCTGCACTTCCATAAAATACTGATCCGCCGCCAGGGAAAAATTATCAATCAACAGCTACAGGCTTCAAGGTTTAAAATACTGCAACAGGAAGACGACCTGTCCCGCTTTATTTACAGTGGAGTATACACGGCCTACTTTATCCTGGAAGATGTACGCAAAGGCGATCAGATAGAGTTTTCCTATACCGTGGAAGGGAATAACCCGATATTTGAACACAAATTCACCAGCCTCTTTTATCTGGCCTCTCCCAACCCGATAGTTAATTTTCATAGGAGTATCATTGCATCCCCCTCCCGGGAACTCTCCTTCAAAACTTTCAATGAAGCACCTATGCCCGACCGGCAAATGGTGAACGGCATGCAGGTGTACAAATGGGAAATGACCAACGTACAGGCACCTGAAACGGAAGAAGATGCACCCGGATGGTATGATAACTACCCCACCGTACAGGTAACTGAATATAACAACTGGATGGAGGTGATTAAATGGGGTGCCCGCATCAATAAAGTGCCACCTCCGGGCGCGCCACTTAAAGCCAAAATAGCAGAACTGAAAAGGGACGCCAGAGGCAATAAGGAAGCTTATATGCTCAAAGCCATCCGCTTTGTTCAGGATGATATCCGGTATATGGGTATCGAAATGGGAGAATATTCACATCGTCCTAATACACCCGATAAGATACTGATGCAGCGGTTCGGTGATTGTAAAGACAAATCACTCCTGCTTGTCACCATCCTCAAAGCAAATGGCATCTACGCAAGCATGGCTTATGTCGATTCATACATGAAAGGTCATGTTGTTGATTACCTGCCCGCGCCAGATCTTTTTGACCATGCTATCGTATACGCGAAACTCAAAGACAAAGAATACTGGATAGATGCAACCACCAGCTTTCAGCGTGGTAACCTGTCTATGCTAACAGTCGGAGACTTCCAGCAAGGCCTTGTGATAGACACTGCAGGTACGGGCGACTTTACGCCTGTGCGTAATTCAGGTAATGGAAAAACAATTATACACGAGCACTTTCAACTCCCTTCCGATCACAATGGGAAAGGCATCCTGACTGTCTCCTCAGTATTTACCACGCAATATGCAGATGATCAACGGGATCTGTTGGCTAATAGCAGCCGGAAGGATAATGAAAGTACCTTCCTCGACTACTATAAAAACATCTATGGCAGTGTCAGTATTGATTCATCATTACAGATAATCGATGATGAAGAAAATGATCGACTGGAAATACGGGAAAGCTATACATTACACGCCCCCTGGAAAACGGATAGTACCAAAGTTCATGGTATTGACTTCAACGTAAGAGCTAACCTGCTCAGAGATGTGCTGCCTCCTTACGCCGAAGAAGAAGACAGGAAAAAGGCACCGTTGGAAATGCGTTATCCCTTCTCACAGGATTACACCATTACTATAGAAATGCCCTCTCCATGGAAGATTGATGAAGAAGAACTGCATATCGATAATGAATATTATGCTCTGCATTTTGTCCCTTCTGTAAAAGACAGCCTCATTACGCTGCATTATACTTTTGAAACTCACCAGGATCATATCCCTGCCAGTTTCATTGCGACGTACATCAAAGACAGAAAGAAGATTGATGACTTTCTTGGATTCAAATTTTCCTGGGATGTAGAAGAGAAAGTTCAGGCAGAAGTACCGCCGGAAAAGATTAACTGGATGATTGTTGGCTTAACCGTTTTCCTTACAATCGTGTTTGTAAATCGTGCTATACGTTTCTATAAGACCTCCTTGCCACATGAGGCTATACATCCTGCACCCAGGGCCATCAGCGGCTTCCTGGTGCTGGTAGCAATTGTCGTATTCATTATCCCGGTAAGATTATTTTTTATCCTGATAGGGATGGATATCTTCAACAATAATATCTGGGAACACCTTGATAAATTACCTAATGCAACACATAGTACATCGCTGCTGCAGCTGCTGCTGTTAATAGAACTTGCCTGTACAATCTGCCTGTTTGTATTCAGTGTGTTACTGGTATTCCTGCTGATTAAAAGGAGAGATACTTTTCCTAAAGCACTGATCACTTTTGTAAGTTTCTGCGCCATCTTTAATCTGGCCGATGTACTCACTTTTAACTTTGTATATGGACGTAATCAATGGGCACCTGCATCGCTCAGTATATTCATTCAATCAGCCGCCAGTGCAGTAATACTGATACCATATATGCTGATAGCAAAGAGAGTCAAACTGACATTCATCAGGCCTTATGGAAAGGTGATCAGCAACCAGGAAATTACCTTTGAACATTAAGGTAAGATAGCAATGGATGTATTAACGAATGACTACTTATCTTACAATAATCTTATTCATTTATTACAAGATTGCTGTAAGATAAGTAGCCTGACACCAACATGAAACAGGATGGTCGCTGATGAATGTTATCTGACTTCATCTTCTGAAAGAGTACTGCGACATTGTATTGATCCGTTTCTTTATGCTGATGGATGGTTGACCCTTATATTGTTTCAGAATCATAGATCAGTACCTTTTCCCACAGATGCTTGCAATTCTCTACAAATGCAAGATGTATAGGATGTTGCTGATATATATCATGCCCTGCTTCGTCATTGAATACAGTCAGTTCACAATAGCTATAACTTTTATCAATTACAGGACGGTCAGTAGCTGCCGGTTTTCCAACGTTGAACATTACCAGTGATTCAATTGCTTTCAGCGATTGTACGCCTTCTTCAAATTGCTTTATATCTGCTTCTGAAAGTCCTGGCTTCAGCCAGAAATTTACGACGTGTACAAACATCTTCTGTTTATTTTTAAGTGTGTAAAATAGTTGCAGTCCTTTTTATTAATAGTGCCCTCTGGCGATCCCGATATCTTCTGGACGAACAGTGAAGCTACTAGCGACCTTGTAGCGACGGCCAAGCGACGAACAAGGAATTATTAACTGATGGCATTAATATACTTCCGGACGGTAACCCGGTTAACCAGATATACCAGTAATATCACTGCAACGGCAGCTACAGCAGTACCCGTTGCAATCAGCGGAGATACAGTCATTTCATGCGCCGCCAGCTGATGAGATGCCCACCATTGAATACCGGCAACCAGCAAGAGCGAAATAATTCCTATCAGCATATACAGCGGAACGAACTGTCGCATGAGGTACCTTTGTAACTGCCCCGGAGCCGCACCTAATGTAACCAGCAGCTGAATTTCCTTTTTACAGCTTGCAATGACCAGTTGAATGAACATACTGAATACCAGCAATGCAAACAGTAACAGAATCAATCCAAAGAAACCTATTACTGAAACGATTGTCTGCACAATCATTTTCGTCTTGCTATATTTGATTTTATCCTGGTTAGTAGTATACCCTTTATCTTCGAGATATTGTACCAATGCCGGATCAGAAGGATCTTTTGTTTTTATAATCACGCGGGAGGGGGCAGCTGCTTCTCCACTGCCAAATTTACCATTAGCCCATTCCATAAAGCTACCTGGCACCAGAAAGCTGGATATCCGATCAGAGAAGCCGACAATGCGCCCTGTGAACTCCTGGGTCATCAGTCCTTTGGAGATAGTAATCTTTATAGGTATTGCTTTTACTGTCTCTTGTGAGATCTGTGGCAGATCCTGACTGAGCGCAAAGCCGAAGTTATACAGATTAAGAAAATCGTTAGGCAGGATAATAGGGATGATATTATCAGCAGGAGTCCAGTTCCATGCTTCATGCTTCACATCAATAAATGAATCCGGCACAGACTCGAAAAACATATCAGTGTAGAAGTGCAGATCTCCGGGAGCAGCGGCAGTAACTTTATACTGATTGGAGGTGATGAATCCGAAGGCGTTCACAAAAGGCTGTTTTCTGATATCTGCAACTTCCTCTGCCGAGAAAACGCTTTGTGTACGTCGCCCCATCATTGCATTCGTAATGTTTTTATTGATCACCAGGAAGTCGGCACTTTCATTGGCATTCTGCTGACTATGCAGCAGCTGGTCGAAATCAGAATGCGCCTGTATAGCAATCAGCAGCAGGATCATAGCAATGCCTAAACCGCCGGCAGCCATGATCAGACGGGATCTGCCAATACCCGTCTGAATAATTTTTCTGAGTAACTGGTAGAAGGATGGCATCATAAGTTATAGTGTATGTCATATGCAAATCTGGTATCATCATCCAGATCAGTTAAAATAAATCCTGCATGGCGGGCTTTACATTCTTCGGTAATCAGTTGCGCAGCGCGGTGTGCATTCTCGTCATCGAGATGGCTAAAAGGCTCGTCCATCAGTAACCACTGAAAGGGCTGAACAAGGGCTCTGAGAATAGCCACCCGCTGACGTTCACCGTAAGACAATGTTTTACCACTTTGATTAAGTACATGCGTGATGTTTAGTCTGGACGCCATCTCGGTTACTTTCTCTGCCGTGCAATAAGGCTGGCCACCCATTACTCTTTTCAGCTCAATATTTTCCAGTGCGGTAAGCTGCTCAAATATGCGCAGATCCTGGAATACGACGCTGACCTGCGTCTGCCGCATGTCGGCTATGGCTGCTTTTGAATAAGCCGTCCAGGCCTTACCGTTGACCAGCACCTGACCGGTATAATCGGTTCTGACGTGATAGAGATAATGCACCAGTGTTGTCTTACCGGTACCGGAGGGGGCTTTTATTTTGATGAACTTACTCGGGGTGAATGAGATCTGCCTGTTCCAGACATCTGAAGAGCGCTGTAGTATCTTGTCCTTTAGTGGAACAGGCACCAGGTTTTCTAACTGTATCTGCATGTAACTGGTATTCTTGAAATGATGGCTCAATATAGAGCTTTTTCCAAATGAAAAATGTCCATGATGGTATTACCCACCATGGACATTTTATTTACCGGCTGGTATAACTTATTAATTTGTTTCTGCCGGTACAGTATCTATTACAGGCTGCACACTATCTGTAACAGCTGCTGCTTTTTTCTTGTCTTCCAGGTATTTGGCTGTTTCTGTACCCAGATTTACCAATTGTACCAGGCTGTTCTCGTCAGTATTCTTGAAGTTGAGTACTATCTCTGAATGCTGGGTTTTACCATCGAAAGAATTGCTGATAGCAGTCATATCTTTCAGCAGGTTTTTAAACTTACCAGCCAGCGGTTTACCATCTTCAGGGATTTCACTGTCAGGGATTACGTTTACGATCTTTTCAAAGTTTACATAAGCGCCCATTGGGTTGCCTTTGATTTTGCTTACGAAGCTGTTGTCAAGACCACCAGCTTTACCTTTACCGCCCAGGTATTCCTGCAGCAATGCAGAGTCAGAAGCGCTGGTTACCAGTTTATCAGTGATAGACAGTGCTGGCATACCTGGGAAATTGTTGGTCATTACATAGCCGGAACCTTGTTTGGTAAAGAAGCCTTTCAGCATAGGAGAACCCATTACTTTATCAAATGCAGCCTTGTCGCCAACTTTCATAGCAAATACCCATTTTGATTCAGGAACGGTAGTAGTATCGCCATCATACAGGCTTGCTTTCTTCTTCATTTCAAAGTCAGAAGCTACAAATACCAGCTGACCTTTGAAGGCATTCAGGATATCATCCAGCGTCAGGCCAGAGCTTTGTAATCCCATATTGGCAATACCATCCAGTCCGGTGCTTTTTACAATGTCACCGATCATGCGGAAGTCAAAGCCATATACCATAAAGCCGGTGATATTCTGGGAAGGATATTTCTCCAGCATATCGAGGTCAGCTTCCATGTTACCATATTTTTTGTAGATAGCAGCCAGGTCTTTACCTACATAGGAAGTACCTTCTACAACTACCTTACCTTTATCAAAGTTAACAGCACCGGTGTAGAAGCAGCCTGCCAGCAATGATTTCAGGTTAGCCGGCATCATAGACGCCTGAGCGCTGTAGATCGGCTCTGGGTTTACATACAGGCTAACGTCTGCATTATTTTTCAGCAGGTCGTTAAATGCTTCGATAGAACCAGCAGTTTCTTCCTTCTTCAGGTGAAACAGGCGATCGGCTTCAGCTACCCATGTCTGTGCAGCGTCAGTAGATACGAGAGCTGCCGGCTGAGCGATGTTGCTGTCTACAGCTTCTTCTTCATCCATACCTGGTACTGGCATTGCAGCAGGCGGTAATGCTTTCTGCATTGCATCTCCTTCTATTCCTTTCAGATAGATAACGGTGTTTTTGTTCCATGCAATAACCGCTTCCTGTTTATCTTCCAGGATGTATTTGAAGTCAGGTTTTTCCTGGAGAGAGAAGTTGCTTACATTCTTTTTCAGGTATGCTTCAAATTTATCAGCGTCTTTTAGTCCGCCTGTCAGGGTAATGTAGGACTGTGCTTTACCGTATACTACAGAGACAAATGAGTTGGCCTGCAGGTCTAATCCTGAGTTTTCGATATCCTTCCAGAATTTCCGGGCTTCGCTGAGCGTGTCTTTTTCCTGAACGGCAGCGAAGAGTTTATCCATGGTAATACCATTGGTAATCAATTTCTTGCTGATTTCTTTACTATTTACGCTTACAACGATGCTTGCTGTTTTCGGGATATATTTACTCTGTTCCGGCGCTTTGGAACAGGAGGATAGCACGACGGCAATTGCCGATACGGCCAACAAAGCTTTGGAAAACATTTTAGTCATAATCAGGGGATCAAAATTAATAATGAGTGAATTGGACGCTAAAATACTCTCTTTTTCGTTACTTGGTTATAGGGGCTTGCTATAAATTAATCATTTTTTTTATATATTAGCATTTGGGCATCCAAACGGCGGGAACGGGGAAAATGTAGATAAAACATTCATTTCTACGTTATTATTATAAAAATAAAAGCTGCAATAGTTTTATACCTTTGCACGATAAAGAGGTCTCTATCATGATTTTAAATCCTATTATTGAAGCGCTGTTATGTTCTTAATTCTTTTACAATACATCCGTCCGGTAGCTGCCGTAGAGCATTATATGGAGCAGCATAGAGCATTTCTGGATAAGTTCTATAAAAGCGGGCAATTTATACTGGCAGGGCGCCGTAAGCCGAAATCCGGAGGGTTGATTATTTGTAAAGCTTCAAGCCGTAGAGAAGTAGAGCAAATTATCAGTGAAGATCCGCTGGACAAGTACCAGCTGGCATTATATGAGATTATTGAGTTCGAGCCAACGTCTTACGTCAACGAGTTGCAATCCTATTTGTCATAGTAGAATGTATGCCTGATTACGCACTGTAGATGGTACATGTCCGCAATCAGGCATTAAAGAAGCTATTGTTTTCCTTCCAAGTTGTTGTCTGCCTCCTGCGTTTTGTCAAAGTCCAGTATTACGGAATTGATACAGTAGCGTAGTCCTGTAGGCGGCGGGCCGTCGTCAAAGACATGTCCGAGATGGGCTTTACAACGTCCACACATTACTTCTGTACGATGCATGCCATGTGTATTGTCGGGGGCGTAGATTATACTGCCTTTTGTGATTGGTTCAAAGAAGCTGGGCCAGCCGCAACTGCTTTCAAACTTAGCGTCTGATACAAACAGCGGGTTACCGCAAGCGGCACAGTGGTAGGTACCGTCTTCCTTGCTGTTCCAGTATTTACCTGTAAAAGCCCATTCAGTTCCTTTTTCACGGGCAATGTTATAAACTTCCGGAGATAAGCGCGCTTTCCATTCTTCATTGGTAAGGTTCACTTTATTGGTATCCGTTTTTGAGTATACGTCACTCTTTTTCTGGTCTTCCATGACTTATTTTTTGGGCGCCTGAGAGTAGGTGCAGTTGCTAACTAATACGGAAAGGCCCAAATTTATCAGATTCCTCCACTTCATACCTTTAATTAGTACTGATTAACGTCTTATTAACAACATCCTAATGTGAATAAATTATATTCCCACAGTGTGAATAAAGTTACAAACAGGGGGTATATAGGGTTCAGATGCCCGCCTGTATTGACATTCCTTTAAGAGTTCTATATCAACTACTTCACATATACACATTGGAATGTATACTTCTTTACCCCCACTCCCCCAATCAAAGACTAAACTTTGCTAACTTTACGGCAAAAGGCACATAATAAGTGGCGGATATTATTAATCTATTACCAGACAACATAGCCAATCAGATTGCTGCAGGAGAAGTGATTCAGAGGCCGGCTTCAGCAGTTAAAGAACTGCTGGAAAACGCTGTGGACGCAGGGGCGACAGAGATTCAGCTGATTATCCGGGATGCCGGTAAAGAACTGGTGCAGGTGATCGATAATGGGAAAGGCATGACCGAGACAGATGCACGCATGTGCTTTGAAAGGCATGCTACGTCTAAAATTCAGACCATAGATGACCTGTTCTCTATCCGTACCATGGGCTTCCGGGGTGAAGCGCTGGCATCTATTGCCGCCGTTTCTCAGGTTGAACTGAAAACCCGCCTGCGCGGTTCAGAGATAGGTACATATATTGAAATTGACAACAGCGCTGTCAAAAAACAGGAGATGTGCCAGACGGCAGAAGGTACCAGCATTGCTATGAAGAATCTTTTCTTTAACGTGCCTGCCCGTCGCAACTTCCTGAAAAGCAATGCTGCCGAGATGAGACATATCGTGGATGAGTTTATCCGCGTTGCCATGTCATTCCCACAGATACAGTTCACCCTCACCAATAATACACAGCAGCTTTTCTACCTGGAAAAAGGCTCTCTCAAACAACGTATCATAGCCATCCTTGGCCAGCATTATAACGCAAGGATCGTCTCTGTAAAGGAAACGACTGACTACATGAATGTCTATGGATTCGTTGGTAAACCGGAAACGGCTAAAAAAACCAGAGGAGACCAGTTCTTTTTTGTGAATAACCGCTTCATCAAGAGCCCCTACCTCCACCATGCAATCATGAACGCTTTCGCGGAAATGATCCCGGCGGATAGCTACCCACTGTATGTACTGTTCATAGACCTGGACCCAGGACACGTTGATATCAACGTTCACCCGACCAAACAGGAGATTAAGTTTGATGATGAGAAAGTCATGTACGCCTTCGTACAATCGGCGGTAAAACACGCCCTGGCTCAGTTCAACATTACGCCTACCCTGGACTTTGGTCTGGACCCCGGCATCCAGCACCTCGACGCTGTAAGTAAACCATTTACTGAACAGCAACAGGCGCAATCTGTCAATACTTCACTCTACAAAACATTTACCCAGGCCAATCAGGCCCATGCAATAGATGCCTCCAGCAACCTCAAACACTGGAAAGATCTGTATGACATCGGTAAATCAAATGCTGATTACTCCGGTACCGAAACCGATACAATGGATAGTCCAGGCCAGGAGACCTATACTACCTCGGCTACAACAATAGAAAGCCGTTCTACAGCTACCTCCATGATAGATGAGGGCTGGCAGGATACTTCTATTGATCAGAAAGTGCCGGTACAGGTACATCAGCAATATATCCTCTCGCAGATCAAATCCGGCTTTATCCTGATAGACCAGCAGGCAGCCCATGAACGCATCCTCTATGAACGCTACCAGCGCGCTGTGCAGGAGACGCCTATGGCTACCCAGCAAAGCCTATTCCCTCAGACGCTGCAACTGCTTCCTGCCGATGCCGCCCTGATTATGGAAATGCTTCCTGACCTGCAGATATTAGGCTATGACCTGGAGCCATTCGGCAAAGGTACCTTCGTAGTACGTGGTACGCCCGCCGATATCCAAAGCGGCAACGAACAGGCTAGTATCGAAGGCCTACTGGAACAGTTTAAAAACTATAGTCATGAATTAAAAGTGCCTCGCAGGGAACAGCTGATCCGCTCCATGGCGCGTAACAACGCCATCCCATTAGGGAAATCGTTGTCTACCCGCGAGATGCAGAATATCATTGACGAACTGTTCGCCTGCGCTATGCCTAATTCAGCTCCGGGAGGTAAGTATACTTACATCTCCTTCAAACTGACCGATCTGGCCAAGATGTTCGGATAATCAATTGATAACAAGCCTATTCAATTATAAAAAGGGAGCCCTGATCAATAATGATCAGGGCTCCCTTTTTATAGCTTAATGTGCTGGTCAGAACAACGGAAACACGTCTTTTAATGCACTGTATAACTTCCTGTGTACAGTATATGCCCTCTTATAAACCTCCGCATGCTCGGTCTGCGGTGTAAAGACCTTCTCCCTTCCGATGGTGAACGCTGTTTCCAGCTGTAATGTCTGAAATCCTAATAATACCGCCCCCATTGCTGAAGCATCACTCTCATTACGGAGATACATTGGTCGCTGAAACACATCAGCCATCAATTGTACCCATTCAGCCGAATTGGTGAAGCCTCCACTAACGAAGATCTTGTCTACTTTACCGGCAGTCTCTTCCAGGGCCTCAGTGATACTAAACAGTCCAAAAGCCATCCCTTCCAGCAAGGCCCGCATAAAATGCCAGGTGGTATGCTGTGGCTGTACGCCAATAAAAGCGCCTTTGGCATGCCCGTCCCATACCGGAGCCCGCTCTCCGTTCAGATAAGGGAGGCATAACAGCCCTTCTGCTCCGGGGGCTGTGCTCAAAGCCTGCTGCAACCCGGCATCTACATTAAGAGGCTTCTCGGTTGCTGACTGCAGGAATGAGTCCAGGTACCACTGTAATACTACACCACCATTGTTAATAGCTCCTCCGGTTACAAAGTACCCAGGCGTAAGTACATAGGTAAATAACCTTCCCTGCGGGTCTGTCAGCGGCTGATCTATCGTCATACGTACTGCGCCACTCGTACCTATTGTTAGAGTAGCATGCCCCTTTTCCAGTGCCCGGCTACCCAGCTGTGCCAGGCAACCATCGCTGGCTCCTGCAACAAACTTTGTAGTTGCCGGTATACCTAGTTCCTGTGCTACACTCTCCAGCAGCCCCTCTATAATACTGTTACTGCTTACCAGTTCAGGCAATTGCGCTGCTGTAATTCCAGCAGCTTCGAGTGATGGTCCGTTCCAGGTCAGGTCATGAATATTGAACAGTCCTGTCGCTGAGGCGGTAGAATGATCAGTGATATATCTGCCGAAAAAGTGGTAGAACACATATTCCTTAATACCTATAAAACAGGCAGTGTTATTATATATTTCCGGTGATTGTTCCTTCCACCAGATGATCTTACAAAGCGGAGACATGGCATGTACCGGTGTCCCACTCTGCTGGTGGAGGCTGGCAGATAGTGGACTATTCCGTAATCTGTCAACCACCGGCTGACTACGGTTATCTGCCCAGATAATCAGCGGAGTCAGGGCCTTGCCCTCCTGATCCATAGCCAGTATGCTATGCATAGCTGTGCTGAATGATACGGCCGCCGGCGGGTCTTTCATAATAGTAGCCACACTCCGGATACCGCTTTTAACGGCCATTAGTATTACCTCCGGATCCTGCTCACTATGACCAGGTTCCGGTTGGGATATTGAATATTCCTGCTGGGAATTTGCCATCACCTTTCCATCCTGTCTTACCGCAATTACCTTGGCACTACTTGTACCCATGTCCACTCCTATTATATATTCCATTGCTATATTTTTAGAAATTTCCTTTTATACTTTTTTTGCTATTAACCTTAGAAAATAATTTATAGATTTAAAATCACTTTAGGTCAAATAAATTATCCACGATTATGGCATTTCAGATAAAACAGAAAGGGCCTGTCTATGATATCTGCATTGTTGGCTCTGGTGCTGGCGGCGGTATGGCTGCCAAAATACTCTCAGAGGCCGGACTTAAAATAGCCCTGCTCGAAGCAGGACCCAAATATGACCCGGCAGATCCACAACAGATTACACAATTGAAATGGCCGGACGCCTCACCACGCAGGGGCGCCTCTACCACCCGCCCTTTTGGCGACTTTGACGCCGCTTATGGTGGCTGGGAAATAGAAGGCGAACCCTACACAGCCAAAGATGGTACCAAATTCGACTGGTTCCGCTCAAGAATGGTAGGTGGCCGTACCAACCACTGGGGACGTATCTCCTTACGCTTCGGCCCCAGAGACTTCAAACATAAAAGTTACGACGGCCTGGGAGATGACTGGCCTATCAGCTATGAAGATGTGGCCCCCTTCTATGACCGTGTAGATAAAATGATAGGTGTATTTGGGACTAAGGAGGGTCTTCCTAACGAACCAGACGGCTTCTTCCTGCCACCACCCAAGCCAAGACTGCATGAACTGATGCTTAAAAAAGCCGGAGATAAACTTAATATCCCGGTTATTACATCGCGTATGTCCATGCTTACACGCCCGGTTAACAAGGATAGAAGCGCCTGTTTCTTCTGCGGACAATGTAATCGTGGCTGCCAGGTATACGCTGATTTCTCCTCTTCTTCTGTACTGGTAAAACCTGCTGTTAAAAGCGGTCATGTCGATCTATATGATAATGCAATGGCCAGGGAAGTACTGACGGATAAGGAAGGTAAGGCTACCGGAGTAGCTTATGTGGATAAAACAGACCTCCAGGAATATGTAGTCAATGCACGGGTCATTGTATTGGCCGCCAGTGCATGTGAATCAGCAAGGCTGCTACTAAACTCAAAATCAGCAAGATATCCCAACGGATTGGCTAATTCCAGCGGCGTAGTAGGTAAGTATCTGCACGATTCTACCGGTTCTTCGCGTGCCGCCTTCCTGCCCCATCTGATGTCCCGTAAACGGTATAATGAAGATGGCGTAGGTGGTATGCACATGTACATTCCCTGGTGGGAGGATAATAAGAAGCTGGACTTTGCCCGGGGCTATCATATAGAATTTGGTGGTGGGATGCGCATGCCCTCCTACGGATCTCTCAGTGGTATAGAACGGCTCAATGGCAGATTTCCTGGCGAAGAAGGTAAACAGGGCCGTTCCGGCGGATATGGTAAATCACTTAAAGAAGACTACCGCAGGTTGTACGGCGCAACCGTCGGCTTTGCTGGTCGCGGTGAATGTATTGCCAGGGAAGACAACTATTGTGAAATAGATCCAAGAGTTGTTGATAAATGGGGTATTCCGGTACTTCGCTTCAACTATACCTGGAGTGACCATGAAGTAAAACAGGCTAAACACATGCAGGACACCTTTGAGCAACTGATCCATGAAATGGGTGGTACTGCCCTGGGAACTAAACCGGGTGCAGAGACTAACTACGGCCTGGAAACTCCCGGCAGGATCATTCACGAAGTAGGTACTACCCGTATGGGCGATGATCCGAAAAAGTCGGTACTCAATAAGTACAACCAGGCACATGATGTTAAAAACCTGTTTGTCGTAGATGGTGGCCCGTTTGTATCTCAGGCAGATAAAAACCCTACCTGGACCATCCTGGCTTTGTCTCTACGCGCATCAGAGTACATCATGGGAGAACTGAAAAAACAAAACATTTAAGTCATACTTCAATTCATACTTTATGGACAGAAGGGAATCGCTCAAAGCACTCACCATCGGATCTTTATCAGTAGGGGCCATACTGACCGGCTGCGATGACAAGAAGCCTGCATTAAAAGAAAAGGATAAAACAGGGAAGCTATCCGGCTACGGCCGTACTGCTCCGGAAGAAGCCAGAGATCAGGTACTGATGGCTGAAACGTTCTTCACAGCTACCGAGATGAAGACAATCACCGTACTGGTGGATATCATTATACCAGCTGACGAACATTCTGGCAGTGCTTCCGAACTTAAAGTGCCTGCGTTTATAGAGTTCATGGCGAAAGACCAGCCACAGTTTAAACTGCCCTTACGCGGTGGACTACGATGGCTGGATGTTCATTGTATGAAACACTATAACAACGCTTTTACCGACTGTACGCCACAACAACAGATCGAACTCATTGACCAGATAGCCTATCCTGAAGAGGCAAAGCCTGAGATGAGTCAGGGTGTTGCATTCTTTAGCCTGATGAGAGATCTGACTGCCAATGGTTTCTTTACTACCCAGGCAGGTATTAAAGACCTGGGATACAAAGGCAATGTACCTAATGAATGGGATGGCGTACCCGCCGATGTACTGAAACAGTATGACTTGGCTTATGATGAAAAACTGCTGCCGCTCTATGTGAAAATGGAAGACAGGGGTAAGATTATGACCTGGGATTGATCCGCACATCATTAATTACAAGCGTTTTCATTCAATTTCTTTTATATTGATCGGTAAATTGTTACATATGGTCCAGGAAAAAAACAACAAGGGAAGTCATGAATCCCGTAGATCATTTTTAAAGAACGGGGCGCTTGCTGCCGCCGGCTTTATGATCGTTCCACGTCACGTATTAGGAGGTAAAGGTTTTATTGCACCCAGCGATCGTTTGCGTATAGCAGGTATCGGTGTAGGTGGAAAGGGTGAAAGCGATCTTTCTGAAATCGCAAAAGGTCCGGCTGATATTACATACCTCTGCGATGTTGATACCCGCAGAGCTGCTGCTTCTGTGGCTCGTTTCCCCAAGGCTAAGTTCTATAAGGACTTCAGGGAAATGCTCGACAAAGAACACAAACACATTGATGCAGTTACTGTATCCACACCAGACCACCAGCACGCAGTAGCAGCCATGGCGGCTATGCAGTTAGGAAAACACGTGTATGTACAAAAGCCGCTCACACACGATATTTTTGAAGCACGTGCATTGACGGCCGCTGCTCAGAAATATAAAGTAGTTACCCAGATGGGTAACCAGGGCGCTTCCGGAGATGGCGTACGCCAGATGATGGAATGGTACAACGCCGGCCTGGTAGGTGATGTACATACCGTTTACTGCTGGACTGACCGTCCGGTGTGGCCTCAAGGTATTCCATGGTCCAATATGAAGGCAGATGTGCCTAAAGAACTGGACTGGGATCTTTGGTTGGGTACTGCTCCCTACAAAGATTATATTGATAAACTGGTACCTTTCAACTGGCGCGGCTGGTGGGATTATGGTACCGGTGCCCTTGGTGACATGGGATGCCATATCATTGAACCTCCATTCCGTATTCTGGGACTCGGCTATCCTAAGTCAGTAGAATGCAGCGTAGGTAGTGTATATGTGGATGAATTTAAACGTGGTTACTTCCCCGAAAGCTGTCCTCCATCTTCTCACGTTATCCTCAAGTTTGATGGTAAAAATGGTAAAGAGATCACGCTCCACTGGATGGACGGCGGTATCCAGCCCGAACGCCCTGAAGAACTGGGACCTAATGAAGTAATGGGCGACGGTGGTAACGGCGCTATCCTGATCGGTGATAAAGGTAAAATGATGTGCGGCACCTATGGTAGAGATCCTCAGCTACTGCCAACCAGCAAGACGAAGACTACTAATACTCCGCAGACTATTGCCCGTGTTCCGGAAGGACACTATGTACAGTGGGTGAATGCCGCTATTGCTGGTTTCAATAGTCCAAAAGATAAGGCAATCAGCTCTCCTTTCTCTATTGCCGGTCCGCTGACAGAAACACTGCTGATGGCCAACCTTGCTATCAGAAGCTTTGACATTAAAAAAGAAAGTGGCGGTAAAACTTCCTTCCCTGGCCGTTATATCAAACTGCTTTGGGATAGTAAACAGATGAAAATCACCAACTTCGATGACGCTAACCAGTTCGTTAAAAGAACTTATCGTCAGGGTTGGAGTTTGGGTGTATAGCAATCATATTATACTGAGATTTATACAGAAGGCAGTCACTCCGACTGCCTTCTTTTCTTTGTTAATCAGCCATTTAAGCTTTATATTTACTACTGCAAACATTTAATCCCCATCTACTGTCCATATGCATTTGTTAAGATTGTCCCCGGTGCTGCTGCTTTGCCTCTTGTTACTGACAATAAGTGCCTGTAGAAAAGAGCTCTCTTATGAAGGTACTCCTCCTGAGCCAGAAGAGCCTCCAGCCAAAACTGTAACCACCAGTGTACAAGGCCGTGTACTGAATGAACAAAGACAGCCAGTCCAGGGAGCAACTGTATCCGGCGGCGGAGTAACTGTCACTACTGATGTAAATGGATACTTTCTGCTTGAAAAAATTGCAGTTCTGGATGATGCTACTTTAATAAGTGCACGCAGGAACGGGTACTTCACTGGTTACCGTACACTGATGGTGCGGGAAGAGAAACTACAATATGTACAACTGGAACTTCTTTTACAAGGTCAAAATCTATTTACAGGAAGTACCGGTGATGTTATTGCCTTCCCGGAGGGAACGCTGACCTTCCCTGCCAATGGTGTTGTAACCGGCGGGAATCAGCCTTATGGTGGATCAGTAACCTCCCGCTCTATCTACATCAATCCAGAAGGAAGTACAGCTGCTGATCAGATGCCAGGCGACCTTCGGGGTATCAATAGTGAGAACAGACAAGTCTTACTACGCGCATTCAGTATGATCGTGTTCACCCTGGAAGATAATGCAGGCGCACCGCTTTATGTAGATTCCACCAGGCCAGCTACCTTCCGGATTATGATACCGCCTGCTTTAACCAGCAGCGCCCCACAAGAAATCCCATTATGGAACTTTGATGCTGGCTCAGGCTTCTGGATACAAAAAGGAACTGCCAGAAGAGAAGGCAATGACTATATTGGTACTGCTACCAAAGCCGGCTACTGGTTATGCGCCACTACGCTCCCACCTGTTGTACTTACAGCGGGAATAAAAGACCAGCATGGAAACGCTATCCCGAACCTTCGCGTGACGGTACTAACTAAAACAGACTTTATTCCAGCATATGCCTTCACTAGTGAAGATGGTGTCTATTTTGGTAAGGTGCCCGCCAATACAGCACTCATACTGACAGTTACAGACAACTGTGACAATGTACTTCGTCAGCAGGAAATAGGTCCATTTACTACATCTGCCCAGATAGATAACGTCAGCGTAACGCTTCCTGCATCTAATTCACTGGTTATCAATGGCACTGCTAAAGACTGTGATAACTTCAACGTCGTAACAGGCAAAGTCCTCATCAATGTAGACGGACAGAATTATGCAGCCAGCATTTCATTGGGTAAGTTTAGTACCACCATCGTCAGATGTGAAAACTCCGCAGTTAATATCACCCTGACCGGCACTGATGACCGTACAGACAGAACCTCCACCATGACCACAAATGCAAATAACGGCACAATCACCCCTAACATCGTTATATGTGATTAACTAATTGTGATATTCAACATTTTATACTGGAATCCCGTAAAGTTTTTTACTACATTTACGGGATTCTATCCTATACTACCTATGAATTGCTAACTATAGTGCCAATCTATGCCAAAGAAATTGCTGTCTCTGTTAGGAGCTGTAAGTATTATTGCGATCTATGCCTGTCGGAAAGAGAAAAGCCTTGAAGCACTCATCACTACTACGCCATGCACCTATGCACCTTATACCGTAGGTTCTTCATTTATTTACCAATATATCAATAGTAAAGGCGAGGCTTCCCTGTATACTTTAACCGTAAGAGCGGATACCTCCATCAATGGTAAAAGCTATGCCATCCTGCATGATGGTTATAACAGCCAGTTTGTACGTTGTGACAATGGTAAATACTTCCTGTACGAACCGCCGGTGTCCCTGGAAGACTATAAACTGATACCAGGAGACCGGCTATTTCTGCAGGATGGATATCCCGCAGGTGCTACCTGGACAGATACCGTCATGGGAAGTATGAGCGGTGTAGCGCAAACAGGTTTATTACAATATCATATCCTTGAAAGGGATGTTGAAAAGACGGTAATGGGCAAAACCTATCAGAATGTGATCGCTGTACGACAGGATGCTGCCGTTCTAATGGCAGGAACGACCTACCCTGTCGGAACCGTCGCTACTTACTACTATTCTCCTGGTGTAGGCTACATTGAAACGGTATCTGCAACAGATACCATCCGGCTGGTCAACCATAGTATACACTAATACATCTCCCATATCCGGGTAAGAAAGCTTTCTACAGAGCGCCTCACTGCTGTAGCGCTGTTGTTATGGTTATTTACCAATACACTGAAAATGAGTGTCTTATTCTTTTTAGTCACCAGGTAACCACTCAACGTGACTACTCCTGTAAGTGTACCGGTTTTGGCATGTACAAACTGCTGACGGTAATAGTTCTTCATAGTCCCTTTTCCTCCGGTAGGAAACAAAGTATATAACCTTTCTGTGGGGTATGTCTTATACATATCGGATAATACACTTACAAAGTCTCTTGGCGTAAACAGGTTATAGCGGGAAAGCCCTGATCCATCCACCCATTTAGGAGTATCCGGCAGATTGGATAAATAACTTTTCTGTATAAAATCGATGGTCCGCTTAGTACTGATCGTATCCCACAGCAAGGATGAACACATCAGCAATATCTGTTCTGCGAAAAAGTTATCACTACGGTGCATCATGGGCAAATACAGGGAATCTGCAGGAATACCCTTCAACAGGTTAAATGTACCAGGCCCTCCTGTCATTGCTGCCCTAAGTGGTTTATGTAATGTATCCTGCAACCGGTAGATCAGATCCTGGATACCGCCGGTAATGAACGGAACCTCCTCTTGCTGCAGTCGCTTGTCGTTTGCATTATAGGCTACTGAAAAGCGGTTGGTACGTTCATCTCTTTCAATCAGCAGTTCATCAAGCGTATTATCACGGCGAAAAGATATATGTGCTGTATCGTTAAATATGCGTGGGGTGATCATTAAAGTATCGCCATGGTGACGTACGCGTGCAACATTGCCATATACCGGCCATTCATTTAATTCCGGCTGATAATCATCTGCATAATCACTCCATGCCCACCCATTCCCGTAACGTCTTGTTTCCATCGCTGCCGGCACAACAACAATCGGCTTACCTGTTTGCTGCAACAGGTCCCAGGCTGGCTGTACCTTGTAGTCCGGATGCAGGAAAGAAGGATCCGCAGTACCCTTTACATACAACACAGAATCTGTAGACAGATACCGTAATGCAGGCAGTGAATCTCCCAGTAAGCGAAGACCGGCGTATAAAGAAAATATCTTGGTATTGGATGCAGGGGTGAAGTAGTGATCTTCCTGATAGTTATACCAGTATTTGCCGGTAGCGGGTTCATAAATACTGATACCGGCATGGGCCTGTTTTAATGGCGCACTTCTGAGTAAGTCTTCTTCTGCCCACTTTTTAATAGGCGCATACTGAGCGAAGGTTTTCTGAGAGGCTGTAAATAACAGACATGATAATACAACAGGGAATAATCTCATACATTTTATTCTAAAAAGAAGGCTCCTATAAGGAGCCTTCAATATCTGATTGTTACAAATGATGTCTAATATACAGTGCCTTAGCTGAAATATCTAGTGATACCCGGCTTTGCATAGGCATAATTGCCCTGTGCATCTGGTGTGATAGGCGGTGCTGCATCAAAAGCATACTTTGCAGGCTGCAGGTTCAGACCGGAATTAAGCGCCTTGTCAAAAGCAATTGTCTGTCCGGAATATGTAGCCAGTCTACCAATAATTGCCGTCAACGTAGTCTTGGCTGCTCTCTCCGCATCATGGAACTTATACTCCCCTTTGGAGATAGCTGCAAACAGCTCATCATGCTCTGCCTGATAGGGCTGATTCTCGTTCTTTTTATCAAACTGGTATAGCACTTTACCTTTGTGATCTTTAATCACAGCCTTATCCATCAGCATCCGGCCTTTTACGCCCACAATTTCTTCATCTACCCTGCTGTCAGCATCTTTCCAGTGGCGGCACTGGCTGTTCATCACAACTCCATTGCCATAGCGATATTCTACATAGTGGTGGTCATAGATCTCCCCAAACTCTTTGCCGGTACGTACTGATCGTCCTCCCATACCAACTGCAGTTACCGGATAGTCATTCATGAACCAGTTACCCACATCTATATTGTGAATATGCTGCTCTACGATATGATCTCCACATAACCAGTTGAAATAATACCAGTTACGCATCTGGTATTCCATCTCGGTATATTCCTGTTTACGCGGTTTTACCCACAATGCTCCCTGATTCCACCATACCTGCATGGAAAGAACGTCTCCGATAATACCATCCTGGAAGCGCTTGTATAGCTCCCTGTAAGACGTCTGATAGCGGCGCTGTAAGCCTACTACCACATTCAGCTTCTTGGACTTTGCTATTTCGGCAGCCTCCAGCACTTTTTTCACTCCGGCAGGATCGGTTGCTACCGGTTTTTCCATGAAAATATGTTTGCCTTGCTTTACTGCCTCTTCAAAGTGAACAGGCCTGAAGCCGGGAGGAGTGGCCAGAATAACTACATCTGCCAGCGGAATAGCTTTCAGATAAGCATCAAATCCTACAAACTTGTGCTCTTCTTTTACATTTAGCTTTCCCGGCTGATCGCCTATTTCTCCTTTGATATCATTGAAGCTATTATTCAGTCTGTCTGCAAAAGCATCTGCCATTGCTACCAGCTGTACATTCTGTTTAGTACTGAGCGCTTGTACAGCTGCTCCGGTACCTCGTCCGCCACACCCGATCAGGGCTACTTTAATTACATTGTCTGCGCCCGAAAAGAAATTGGCCTGAGAGAACATGGGCATAGCGAGCATGCCGCCAGCCAGTAAAGAGGACTCTTTTACGAAGTCCCTGCGGGACTTGCCGTGGAATTGATGCAGTTCTTCCTGTTGCATGATAGTGGTTTTTTTATGTGTTAATCGGGGATGTACTAATATGTTATTGACCTGTTATTATTTACCTGTGAAATCCATACTTATCTGGCACCTTTATACTGATCTACTACTTCTTCAAAAAAACGTTCTGCTTCTTCTTTGCTGGGCTGTTCTAGCGGGCGTACCACACGGAACCCTACAAAAGGTGCGTCCGCATTCCACCAGTAGCTCTTCGGTATCTGAGGATCCCTCCGGTTCCAGTTCGGATCAGATTTGAGTCTGCCGGCGCTACGCAAAGCCGTGGCTTCATCATGATAATTGCCACCTTTGATGGTCCTCGGAGTTTTAGCGGTTGGCTTTGTCCACGGATTGTCTGTTGCGGCATTCTCCAGGTACTTTTCGTCATATTGATCAAGTGTCCATTCGGCCACATTGCCCAGCATATCATACAAGCCCCAGGCATTAGGCTTCAGTTCGCCTACCTTATGATACTTGTTATCACTGTTGGCGGCATACCAGGCATACTCTTTCAGCTGACCGGCGTCATTGCCAAAAGGATAAGCGGTAGACGCTCCGGCGCGGCAGGCATATTCCCATTCTGCTTCTGTTGGCAGGCGATAGAAAACCCCTGTTTTGGCATACAGCCATTTACAATACATGAGGGCTCCATACTGACTCATACTATTCGCAGGATACCCACCTACCTTTCCCATACCAAGTGTAAGGTCAATGTAGGGAGGGCTGGGTCTTGTCATACCATCCGGAACGGGTGTCTTGTCTTTCTCCGGATCGGAATAGACATCATATTGCTCGAAGGTAACCTCATGCGCCCCCATCCAGAAAGCATTGATTTTTACCTTCTTCTGCGGCCCTTCATCCTGATTCCGGCCTTTTTCTCCGGAGGGACTACCGAGTGTTACCTCTCCGGCAGGGATAGGTACCATCTTAAAAGTGAAAGCTGTTCCAGGCAGTTTTTCTTCGTAAGCAGCAAATGTCCGGGGAGAAGTTTCCTGAGCGAATGCAGTACCAGTCAGCATACTTCCCAGCGACAATGCCAGTAATCTATTTTTCATAACATTTCTTAAGAGATAATACCTGTGAATTTATTAAATCATCTGCTGGGATGCAACGTTTTTTCCACGAACGAGTGTAATAAATACACTTTCCGCTCAACGGCCTTGCAACAGAATCAAAAAGCGATTACATTTAGCATTCATGCAATCAACCCTTTAACGTTATGGAAAGAAGAAAATTCCTACAGCAAGGCACATTGGCAGGTCTCTCCACACTGGCAGTAGGCGGCGCAGCTGCAGCTATCAATCATTCTCCTACAGAAAAAGATCAGGCAGGCAAAACCTTTAACCTGAATTACGCTCCGCACGATGGTATGTTCAAAAACAGCGCAGGAGCCAACTTCCTTGATCAGATACAGTTCATGTATGACCAGGGCTTCCGGTCTATAGAAGATAATGGTCTGATGAAACGCGACACGGCAGAACAGGAAAAGGTAGGCAAACTGCTCAGTAAACTGGGTATGCAGATGGGTGTATTTGTAATTGATGCCGGAGATAACTGGAAGGTTTCCCTTACCAGCGGCAAACAGGAATTTAAAGACACCTTCGTAAAGGAATGTAAGAAGGCCCTGGAAACAGCCAAACGTGTGAATGCCAAATGGGCGACCGTTGTTCCCGGCTACTTTGAACGTAACCTGCCTATCGGGGTACAGACTGCTCATGTCATTGAAGCATTCCGGATGGGTGCAGATGTGCTGGAGAAAGAAGGCCTCATCATGGTTATGGAGCCGTTAAGCGATAATCCTGACCTGTTTCTTCGTACAGCAGAACAAAGCTATAGCATCTGTAAAGCTGTTAACAGTCCCAGCTGTAAAATACTCTACGACATCTACCATATGCAACGCAATACCGGCAACCTGATTCCAATCATGGACATGTGCTGGGATGAAATTGCCTATATACAGATCGGAGATAACCCCGGACGTAAAGAACCTACTTCCGGTGAGATCAACTACAAAAATATCTTCAAACATCTCCACAAAAAAGGATTCAAAGGCATTCTGGGTATGGAACATGGTAATGCATTTCCAGGTAAGGAAGGAGAACAGGCGCTCATCAAAGCCTACAGAGAAAGTGATAACTTCCTGTAATCTGGGGTAAAGCCAATTTTTGTTACCTTCCCGGAAATTTCATCCCTATGAACTTTCTGATTCGTTTACTGGTAACTGCCCTGGCAGCAATGGTTTCTTCCTACGTACTACCCGGCGTAAAGATCAATAGTTTTGTTACTGCGCTTATACTCGCATTAGTATTAGCTATCTTGAATTTGCTGGTTAAGCCTATTCTGATAATACTGACACTGCCGGCTACCATACTTACGCTCGGTCTATTCCTGTTTGTCATCAACGCGATTATTATCCTGCTGGCGGCGAAACTGGTGAAAGGATTTGCGGTGGATGGATTCTTCTGGGCGCTTATATTCAGTATAGTGCTGACCATCGTTAGTGGTATTATGCATAGCATCGCGGGAAGTGATAACGATTGAGTTTTTACACCATGTACTTTGAACGTGCACATATCAGTGATGAAGAGCTGCTGACCTTTTACAGGAAGCTACTGTACCCCCGGCTGGTAGAGGAGAAAATGCTGTTACTGCTACGCCAGGGAAAAGTGACTAAATGGTTTTCCGGTATCGGTCAGGAGGCTATTGCTGTTGGAGCTACCTTAGCTTTGGATGCTGATGAATGGATACTTCCTTTGCACCGCAACCTGGGTGTATTCACTACCCGGCAGATGTCCCTGCAACAGCTGTTTCACCAATGGCAGGGTAGTCCGCTGGGCTTCAGCAAAGGGCGTGAACGCTCTTTCCACTTTGGTAGCCGGCAGCATCATATATGTGGCATGATATCCCACCTGGGGCCTCAGCTTTCTATTGCTGATGGCATAGCACTCGCACATCAACTCAGACAAGAAAATAAGGTCTCCCTGGCATTTACCGGCGAGGGAGGTACCAGTGAAGGAGAGTTTCATGAAGCCCTCAATGTAGCTGCAGTATGGGGCCTGCCTGTCATATTCCTCATAGAAAACAACGGCTACGGCCTTAGTACTCCGGTTGAAGAGCAATACCGTTGCGAGCAACTGGTACAACGCGCTACCGGATATGGCATGCGTGGTATGCGTATCAATGGTAATAACCTACTCGAAGTCTATCATGCAGTTAAAGAAGCAAAACAGCATGCCTTGCATGAGCAACAACCTGTGCTTATTGAGGCAATGACCTTCCGTATGCGGGGACATGAAGAAGCCAGCGGGACCAAATACGTACCTGCCGCTCTGCTGGAAGAATGGGCTCAACAGGATCCTGTCCGGCACTTTGAAGGTTTCCTTCAATATCTTCACCTGCTGGATGAACAAACTACCCGTCAAATCCGGGAAACGATCCGCCAGGATATAGAACACGATATCCATGAGGCGCTGATTGCCCCTGCTCCTGCCGTCACCATCGGAGACGAATTACTGGATATATATGCACCTGCTATACCGGTAGAACCACCTCCGGCTGCTACCACTGTGCACGAGAAGCGCTTCATTAATGCTATTTCCGAAGCGCTTCATCAGGCAATGGAACGTTATCCCAATCTTGTCCTCATGGGACAGGATATTGCGGAATACGGAGGCGCTTTCAAGATAACAGAAGGCCTTTCCGCTAAATTCGGAAAAGATAGGGTCAGGAATACTCCGCTTTGTGAAAGTGCTATTATCGGCGCAGCACTCGGACTGTCCATCATGGGATATAAAAGTATGGTGGAGATGCAGTTTGGTGACTTTGTGACCTGTGGATTTAATCAGATTGTGAATAACCTAGCCAAGATTCACTACCGCTGGGGACAAAATGCAGATGTGGTACTCCGGCTTCCCGCCGGTGCCGGTGTAGGTGCAGGCCCGTTCCATTCCCAGAGCAATGAAGCCTGGTTCACCCATGTACCAGGGTTAAAGGTAGTTTACCCCTCTACTCCGGCCGATGCTAAAGGCTTGCTGCTTGCCGCATTCGCAGATCCAAACCCGGTGTTATATTTTGAGCATAAAGCGTTGTACCGCAGTATCAGCGGACCAGTACCCGAAGACTGGTATACCATTGAGATCGGGAAAGCCAGGCAAGTTCAGAGCGGGGATGATATCAGCATTATTACCTATGGCAGCGGGGTACTTTGGGCTATGGAGTATGCACAGCAGCATCCGGAACGCTCATTATACATACTCGACCTGCGCACCTTACAGCCGCTGGACTATACTGCCATTAAAACTGCTGTTGAGGCTACCGGCAAGGTGCTGATCCTGCATGAAGATACCCTTACCGGCGGACTAGGAGGAGAGATTGCCGCCTGGATTGCCGAGCATTGCTTTGCCCTGCTGGATGCCCCGGTAATGCGTTGTGCCGGCCTTGATACACCGGTACCTTTTGCGGCTGAGCTGGAGAAAAATTTCCTGGCGAAAACGCGTATGCATCAATGTATACAGCAGTTAGCAAATTATTAGAACGGTATGGGTGTTGGGATTTTTAAAGAGAATGCGCTAACTTGCAGCCCGGACCAATAAACATTTTTATTATGTTGCTTGAAGTAATCAATAACGTAGAGACTACTGATTTTTACAGAGCTGGAGATAACATTGCTCACATCCTGACCTATGTTGTCATCATCGTGTTTGCTGCTATGTTCCTCTACGCAGCGCTGAAATACGCTAAGAAATAGTATTCAACAACTTAAGATATTTAAAAGCTGTTTTACTCCCCAGTAAAATGGCTTTTTTTATGTCTTATTTGGCCCTTACGTACACCAGTTTTCCCATTTTCCGGCTGCTTTCCCTGATATCTATCTCGAAATCGTCAAAGCTTTTGATCAGCTGGAGCAGTTTGCCATACCCATAGTTACGGGCATCGAAATCGGGTTGTTTCTTCAACAACAGGTTGCCCAGTTCGCCCAAGTAGGCCCATCCGTCTTCATCTGCAATATCATTGATACTGGAGGTCAGCATATTAACCAGGTCCTTGTCGGCCTTGCTGATAGCTTTCGTTTTTTCCTTGACAGTCTTCTGCTTTACTGAGGTATCCTTACGGTCATTCACAAGAATTTCCAGGTAAATAAACTTATCACATGCAGCTCTGAATGCACTGGGTGTTTTCTTCTCTCCCAGCCCGAATACGCGCATACCTGCTTCCCGCAACCTGGTAGCCAGGCGGGTAAAGTCGCTGTCACTGGTGATCAGGCAAAATCCATCTACTCTGCCGGTATACAGGATATCCATGGCATCGATGATCATAGCCGAATCGGTAGCGTTTTTTCCTGTAGTGTAAGCATATTGCTGTATCGGGGTAATGGCATTATCCAGTAAGACTATTTTCCAACCTGCTAAAGTAGGCTTGGTCCAGTCGCCATAGATACGTTTGAAAGTAGGTATACCATATTTGGCTACTTCTTCCATTATTTCTTTTACACTGGTGTGGGGTATGTTATCTGCATCAATGAGTACTGCCAATCTGAGTTCTTTGTTTTCCATACATGTTTTATTGGGGTGGATAAACAAATTTAACACCAGTCAGCTGATAAAATAACATTAGTTGTAATTTTTGCAGTAAGCCCCTGTGAATGTGTCCTTTATCTGTAACTTTGTATCATGGATCAGTCGCCCGGAAAGGTCTATACCTTCCACTTCATTATGCTATGCCTCAGCAATGCACTGTTTTCCGCCAGCTTTAACATGTTGCTTCCGGAATTACCCGCTTATCTGACCCGGATGGGTGGTGAGGATTATAAAGGATACATACTTGCACTTTTCACTCTTATGGCAGGGCTCTCCCGCCCTTTCAGCGGTAAACTGACAGACACGATCGGCCGGGTACCGGTAATGATCTTCGGAGCGCTGGTATGTGTAGTTTGTAGTTTGCTATATCCGTTGGTCAGTTCTGTAGGAGCGTTTCTTTTGCTTCGATTCTTTCATGGTTTCTCCACTGGCTTTAAGCCCACAGGTACGGCCGCATACGTCTCTGATATTGTACCAGCTACCCGTAGAGCGGAAGCGATGGGCATGGTTGGCTTGTTCAGCACAATAGGCCTTGCATTAGGCCCGGCCATTGGCGGTTACATCTCTGCGATCTGGAATATAGAGGTGATGTTCCAGGTATCAGCCGCGTTCGCTTTGTTATCTGTCGTTATTCTGGTTGGAGGTATGCGGGAGACATTGGAGAATAAACAAGGTTTCCGGTTATCAACACTTAGTATTTCCAAAAGTGAGATCTTCGAGCCACTTGTCATCGCACCGGTAATTATTACCTTCCTCACCTATCTGAGTTATGGTGCATTATTTACCATCATACCAGATTTTAGTAGTCATCTGGGTATCGAGAATAAAGGATTATTCTTCACCTTTTTCACAGCCGCTTCTATAGGCATCCGGCTGGTGGCGGGTAAAGTTTCAGACAAGTACGGCAGAGTGCCTATTCTGAAGATTTCCTCTTTTACAATGGCTATAGCGGTGTTCCTGCTTGCAGTATCTCATACGCCGGCAATGATGCTGACAGCTGCTATTATATATGGCGTATCTGTAGGACTAAATTCTCCGGCTATCACAGCCTGGACGATTGACCTGGGACATCCACAGTTTAAAGGGCGCGCGCTGGCGACTATGTATATTGCCATGGAGGTGGGTATTGGCCTCGGCGCATATTTATCTGCGTTCATCTACCATAATGATGCACGTTTCTTTGCTGTCACCTTCTATTCTACAGCAGTAATGACCCTGCTGGCGTCTGTATATCTGGTATTCATTTATCATAATAGGAAGCTGCAGGTGATGTGGCGTTTTGTACAGATGAGGAGAATCAGGTAAGCAGTTCATTTATCTTTCATACCAACTTAGTAAGTCTAGCACACTAAAAGGGCACTTGGATATCCCGGGGATATTGAAGTGCCCTTTTGGTGTCCTATTGATGATATGATAGTGTAAGACACAAGCCCTTATTCAGCATATACTACCAGCATTCTTTTAGCCACAATGATGCAGCAGTTATTCTGGCAATACAGTGATCTTAACCCGACCAGCAAACAGGGATAAGGTGGGGATAGCGCATTAACTGCAGGAAATGTTGACAAATGCAGGAAGCGGGCGGGCGGATCTGCTGGCATCAGATCAGTCAGTTTGCCTATGGAGATGTAAACTGGAGTTTTCGGTGGATGAGTAATGATGCGGGGAAGCCTGATTGGTGCATAACTGACGGTTGAAACCGAATGTTCAGGTGGGAAATACAACGGAGACTGCCGATGTTAAACAGCGTGTTATTGGGGTTGGGAATATTGCTATAGAAAGTTATCTGAAGAAGGAATAACACCAATGGTAAAGGGCTGACTTCAAAGCATTTCTACTTCAAAGTCAGCCCTTTCAATATTATCAGCCCGATTTACAGTTGCTCATATAAAGCGCGTAAACGCTCACGGGTCATCTGCTCTTTCCAGTCTTTACCCAGTGCATTTTCCCATAATGGGGCCATACCGAGGGACACGTCGATCATGATGTTAAACTGCTCGTCGGTCAGTCCTTTGGTGATACCCTGAGGAATGTCGATGTTATGCTTTTTCACCATTTCTTTAAACTCCTTCACTCCTTCTGGATAGAACTCTTCCAGTTTATCAAACACGATACAGTTACCAATACCATGTTTTGTACCGAGCAGGTATGCCAGGCCGTAGCTTACCGCGTGGGCAACGCCCACCTGGGAATAAGCGATACTCATACCACCAGCGTAAGATGCCATCATGAGCTTTTCATCCGCATCGTCGTCCCACTGTTCTTTGTGCAGGAAGATTTCCTGGCAAAGTCGGAGAGCTTCTTCTCCGTAAGAGCGGCTGAATGCATTGAGATAAGTACCCTGTAAAGATTCGATACAGTGAATGTAGCAATCCATAGCAGTATAGAACTGCTGATTTACAGGCACTCCTTTAATCAGCTCCGGATCCAGTACAATCTGGTCAAAAGGCGTAAAGTCAGAGTTCATACCCAGTTTACGGGTAGGACCAGTAAGTACGCAGGTACGGCTAACTTCTGCGCCGGTACCAGATATTGTAGGGATACCTACTTTATATACACCCGCTACTTTCACGAGGTCCCAGCCTTGATAGTCAGCTGAAGATCCCGGGTTTTTCATCATCAGCGCCACAGCTTTTGCCATGTCCATGACAGAGCCACCACCGATACCAATGATACCGCTTACTTCACCAAATTCTGCTTTCAGGTCATCTCTAACCTTATCTACATACTTGGTTTTGGGTTCGTCGGTAACGTCGATATATACAATCTTATCTTTACCTCTCAGGGGAATACGTTTTGCAAACGCTTCATTTCCCTGGAAGAAGTGATCTATAAAGAATATCATTGGCGCATCGCCCTGACGGCGGGGCGCGAGTATTTCATCAAGCTGGTCAAACGCACCACGGCCAAACACCACATAGTCAACCATTTTAAAGTTCCTGAATTTCATCTCGGTGGTTTAATGTTTTAATTGTTATAATAACTTTTCAGCTTTTACCAAATCTTCCGGTGTGTCGATTTCCACTCCCATGTACTCAGTTACGACCATTTTCATGGGGATACCATTTTCCAGGTACCGAAGGCATTCTACTTTTTCAGCAGCTTCCAGCGGACTAACAGGCATTTGGGTAAAGTCCATCAGCGTCTGACGGCGGAATGCGTAGATGCCGATGTGTTCGTAATAGGTGGTAGCGACATTCTTATCCCGGGGATAAGGAATGACAGACCGGGAAAAGAAAAGCGCATTGAATTTTTTGTCTACCGCTACTTTTACGTAGTTAGGATCTTCTATTGCTTTCCAGTCCTTGAGTACCTGCATGAGGGAAGCTACCTGTACGTGCTTACCTTCTTCTCCTTCAAATACTTTCAGGAGTTTTTCCAGAGGTTCTTTCTGGGTGAAGGGTTCATCTCCCTGTACATTCACAACGATGTCTACGTCTGTACGGTCAGCGATTGCTTCAGCAATACGATCAGTACCGCATTCGTGTTCTTTTTTGCTCATAACAGCTTTTCCACCGTTACTAACAATCTCATTATAAATGATATCACTGTCACATACTACCATCACTTCGTCAAACACGCCGGTATTGACAGTACTCTCGTAAGTGCGCAGAATGACTGATTTCCCTCCCAGTTTTGCCATCAGCTTGCCCGGGAAACGGGTTGCGCCATATCTGGCAGGGATTAAGGCTACTTTCTTCATACTTATATGATTATAAAGCGCTCTTTACCGCATTCACTAATTTCTCTGCACGTTGTTGTATTTCTTCCTCACTCCATCCCAGGTTGATAGGCGTGCAGATACAACGACTCATGATAGCGTCAGAAGCCGGGAAATCTTTTACTTTATACAGTTCCATTGCCTGTTGCAGGCCTGGAGCGAAACGGGACAGCACTGTACTTTGTTTGAAGTGCTCCCAGTTACGGATGTAGTGCCAGTTATTATCAAACCAGTAGAAAGCGGCGAGGCCGGCAGCCTTCATGGCAGCAGCTGCTGCTCTCGCCTGATTTTCCTCCGGCAGGAAGAAGGCCAGGAAAGTAGCACTGTCACCTTCTGCATCCGGCAGGCGGCGGAAAGTAACACCAGGTACCGTAGCCAGAGCGTCTTTAAATATTTTCTTTGTTTTACGTTGGATACTCAGGAAGGTATCCAGTTTACGTACCTGGGCAAGACCTACAGCAGCGTGCAGTTCGGAGATACGGTAGTTATAACCTACATATGGGTGAAGGTCAGCACCGCGGTCTACACCGAGATGGTCATGACCATGGTCTGCGTAGGCGTCGCACTTGAGGTATACGTCTTTGTCATTGGTTACAACAGCGCCACCTTCAGCACAGGTAATTGTTTTAACAAAGTCGAAAGAAAATGCGCCAGCGTGACCGATGGTTCCGAGGGCTTTTCCTTTATAGGTACCGCCAAAGGACTGGCAGGCGTCTTCGAGTAATATCAGGTTATGTTTATCGCAGATTGCTTTCAGCGCGTCAAGATCAGCCATTGCACCGCACATATGTACCGGCATTATTGCTTTGGTTCTTGGGGTGATTGCTGCTTCTACTGCTTTAGGCTCAAGCGTGAGGGTATCATCTACATCTACCAGTACCGGCGTTGCACCAACAGAGAAGATACATTCAAAGCTGGCAACAAAGGTAAAGGTAGGCATGATCACTTCATCTCCTGCGCCGATGCCCAGGGCAGCCATAACTGTAGTGAGGGCGGCGGTACCGCTGGATACCAGATGGGTATGGTTTACATTGAGTTTTTCAGAGATGGCCTGTTCAAGTTCCTTAGCTTTCCAGATGCCTTTACGGGGACCATCAAAGCCATAACGCATAAAAATGCCTGTTTCCAGTACATCGTTTACTTCCTTGCGTTCTTCCGGGCCAAAAAATTCATATCCGGGCATAAGTTGTTGATTTTTGCAAAGGTAGTATAATCATATTGCCCTTCCTCGCAAAAAGTGTTTATCTTTTACTAAAAATCACCATGCGTTTCATACTGTTCCTTATCCTGTTGACCGCTTCGTTCACAAGCTTGCGTGCCCAGCAGCCGCAGTCTGCCATCAAGGCGCTGCTTCAGAAACAGACTGATTCCTGGAACAAAGGCGACCTGGAATCATTCATGAGCACTTATTGGCGGTCAGACTCTCTTATCTTTATTGGAAAAAGGGGACCAACCTATGGCTGGCAGGCAACACTGGATAATTATAAGCGCTCATACCCTGATACAGCCGCGATGGGTAAACTGCACTTCAATATACTGGAAATGAAATCATTATCTTCGGAGGTGTGGTTTATTGTGGGGAAATGGCACCTTACCAGAACAATTGGGGATCTGGAAGGACACTTTTCCTTATTAATTAGAAGGATGAAGGGAGAATGGAAGATTATTGCTGACCATAGTAGCTAAAAAAAGAAAACCATCCCATGAATGGGACGGCCTGCTATACACCACAACATTAAAGAAGAAGTTTTAACTAATCGTTTTTTCCTCTGTTGGGAATACCATTAAAAGGTTAATCAATAAATAAATGGTAACGATTTAGTCTTTAGTATCTTTAGTATCCTGATCGCGCACCACTGCATTTTCGTCTTCCGGACTTTCGGATAGGTCTTTGTGCAGCGGATTGCTTGAATTATCTTGTTTAGTTGTCTTTAACACTTCTGCAGGTTCCTTTTCGGGTTGATGATATTCTTCCGACGGTTCCTTTTCTAAACTATTCTCTTTTTCACTTAGCATATCTTCGTTTTAGAATGTTTGCGTGTCAAATTCAATATATACTTTGCAAAGTCTGTTCCAGCTGCCAAATCCTTAATAATTAGGGGTTCTGTTATGCTAATGAGTAATGCATTCCACAAAACGCGCCCCAAACCGTTGTTTACAATGGGCAGCATACTCCACATTCACCCTTAAGTCGGGGTTGGTGCAATAGATTGCATATTTGCTGGTTCATAAGTTTTAGCCACATTTTTAGCAGGAAAAGCGGATACCCTGAAATATTATTTTGGAGAAAACGGCGTGCTGCTAAGCGATAGCGGGGAGATATTTTATAATTGTTTTAACCATTATGTCCGGCCAGATGGCACAGATATTGAATATTTACTGGTACAACCGTGTTCTGAATACGATAGTTAAACCTCAGCAATTGAACAGTTACCCTACAGTTTAGACACGGATAGAGATCGAAAATTGGCAACTTGGATATCTATCATAAATTTTTCTAAAACACTTATTAAAAACGCTACTATGAACATCCGGGGATACCAGTGGTCGGTACTGAAGAAACTGCTAAAACAGCGTTTCACTGAACTTTCAGACGAAGATCTAGTGTTTGAAAGAGGTAAAGAAAGGGAGCTGTATGTCAGACTCGAACGTAAAACAGGAAAGTCTGAAGAAGATGTTGCCCGCATAATCAAAGGTATGCAACAAGCATATTTGCAGCAGACAACATTGCTGTAAGGTCTGTAAGTGACCAATTATGAGTTTGCCCGTAGGAACTGATACTTCCCAAAGCCAGACACATGATTGGTCACTTCTTTTTTATTTATAGTTATCCTGCACTTTGCCATTCTTTCTCCACATTTTTAGCAGCAGGAATAAATATCCCCCCAGCGACAGTACCAGCCACGTATAGAAAAAGATCAATCTTCCGGGAGTAGATTCCTCCGGTATGGCAAAACCCAGGTACAATCCAAGAAACACATTGATGAACATCCAGAAAAAACCGATGAAAACTGTCCTCATTATTCTCACGAAGTAATGCACAATTCTCATATCAATAGGTTCTTTTCTTTCTTCCTGTGGCTCCCGTGATTCCATATTAGTAATTTTTGTTTAAGGAAGACATAATTTTCGCAGTGCCAGACTGTCTCCTCTGAATACGTTGAAGTCTACTGTCGTTCTTATACCATTCACACGTCCAATATCACTATGCTGCCAAAACAGCCAGTGCCTTTTGGTTGAAGGACGTTCTTTCTGATAGTAGTGCGCCACCCAAAGTGGGTACTTATCAAACTCCTCCCCCAGGTATTTCTCATAAAAGTACATATTTGTATAGATGATCGGCTTCACACCGTACGCCTTTTCCATTTCCTCCAGCCAGATTCTGGCGGTAGACCTGATTACTGCCGGCGGCTGATTGTTATGTACTTCGATATCCAATACCGGTGGCAGATCACCTGATTCGAGCTGAACAACGTTCTGGAAATTGATGACCTGCTTTAGGGGATCTCTTGTGGAATAAAAGAAATGATAAGCTCCCCGTATAATACCCACTTTCTTTGCTTTTTGCCAGTTTTGCTTAAAAGATGCATCCTGACGGGTAATCCCCTCGGTCGCCTTTATGAAGGCAAATGATATATGTATTCTGTCTACCTGCATCTGCTCTACTGCAGACCAGTTGATATTCTTCTGAAACTTAGATACATCAATCCCATGAACGGAATAGTTCACCGGCATATCAATACCAAATTCTTCGTACCGTACAAAATTGATGGCATCTTCTTTCTCCAGCCACCATAGCCAGCCACCAAATGCCACACATAGGAGGAATAACAGGATGAAAACCAGGCGCCTGGATTTCTTAATTCGGAGTATTGACACTTTTTATTTATTCAGCTTTCGCATTAAATATGAAGGTTTTTCAAATTTCACAGCAAGTATAATTATTATTATACATAACCGGCGTAGTTATCTTATTTTTACAATAATAAGTGATGTTGTTATGCCTGAATTTAATTTGAATGATAGCCTCAACCTGCTTTCCAAGTTCACGCCAAGGCGTATGTGGAACGCAGGAAAGGTACTGAGTAGTTATTTTGTTAGCAAATGGACCGGTAAACCTGTACAATGGGGTTATCCTATTTCCATATCTTTTGAACCTACAACATCATGCAACCTGAGATGTCCCGAATGTCCAAGCGGCCTGCGTGCATTTACCCGTCCGACGGGGATGTTGCAGCAAGACTTCTTCAGGAAAACCATTGATGAGATTTACAAAGAGTTGCTATACCTGATATTCTACTTTCAGGGAGAACCATTCCTCAATCCGGGTTTCCTGGAAATGGTGAAATATGCTCATGCGAAGGGTATCTATACTGCTACCTCCACCAATGCGCATTACCTGACAGAAGAAAATGCACGTAAGACTGTAGAAAGCGGTCTTGACCGGTTAATCATCTCTATAGATGGTACTACGCAGGACGTGTATACACAATATCGTGTAGGAGGTAATCTGGATAAAGTTATCCAGGGAGCTAAGAACATAGTAAAGTGGAAAAAGGAATTAAACTCTAAAACACCATTTGTGTTCTTCCAGTTCCTGGTTGTGAAACCAAACGAACACCAGATAGAGGACATTAAAAAGCTCGCTAAGGAGATTGGTGTGGATGAAGTGCGTTTTAAAACAGCACAGGTATATGATTATGAGGAAGGTAACCGACTGATTCCTACAATCGATAAATACAGCCGCTACCGTAAAAATGATGATGGTACCTATACCATTAAGAATAAGATGGGTAACAACTGCTGGCGCTTGTGGCACTCTCCGGTTATTACCTGGGATGGGCTGGTAGTGCCTTGCTGCTTTGATAAAGATGCACAGCATAAACTCGGAGACCTGAAACAGGAATCCCTGAAGGAACTATGGCACAACGATAAATATATCCAGTTCAGAACTCAGATTCAGAAGGGAAGGGCAAATATTGATATCTGCGCCAATTGTAGTGAGGGAACGAAGGTTTGGGGGTAACAAACCTCTTAATCTTCTTCTCCCCGAGAAGCCGCAGCTTTTTCTTTCTTCTTCTTGCTGCGGCTTTTTCGGAACTTGTCAAACAGGTTAATGCCCAAACGGACTCCTGCAAACTCCAGTGCCGTCATTAACGCACTGGTAGTGAATGATTTGACCTTGGTGCTCTGCCAGGCAACCTTTGCGATACGTCCAGCAATACCCATAACCCCCGCACTTTTTGCGCTTCCAGGAATCACAGAGTTCAATGCCATCTTACCGTAGTTGCCTTTTAAATGATCCACCCGGTGTCCCAGCTCATTTTCTAAAGCACGGGACTTCTTCTTCAGGCGGACAATTTCTTTCTGTAACAGATCGGCGCTCGTTACTTTCACCTTGGGCATGTGTAAAAGTTTATCATTAATGCTATCAACTTAATTATAGTTGTTCGTACAATTCTTCTTCTTCAGGCTCAGACTTTTTCACTGATTCAGCTTGCTTTCCGTCTTCTTCATTTGATTCATCCATATCCATCTCGTTCAAGAGCTCCTTGATCAACATGTTGGATAAAGGCACCTGTACAAGCGGTTTTCTGAAAATAAGGATAATGCCCAGCAGCAATACAAACAATCCCGCAGAGCAGGAAAAGCCTAATGTAAAACTGTTAGTCATTTCACCTATCCAGAATCCCAGCACCATGCCCAGGAATACGATGACGAAAAAGAACAGCAGGAAAGCTAGTATCAATGTGAAGAAAAGCCCTAAGGCTTTTGATAGCTTTCCTGCTGCCTGTAGCTTAATCAGGTCCAATCGGGTTTCCAGATATTCTTTGGCAACCTTCCCGGTCTGATTGAAGTAATTGCTGAAATTATCTTCCATGCAAAATTTTTTTGTGCAACAAGCAAGGGTTATGCTAACTCATTTTCCAATGCATCCTCATATTGTTCTTTCTGCTTCTTGAACTTGTCTTTCAGCTTATCTGCCTGGTATTTCAACTTGTCTACCAGTTCATCTTTTTTGTCGGAATTTAGGAAGTAACCAACTGCTACACCTACTGCTGCTCCTACAATGAATGATACAACTGCTTTTGAACTGTTGCTTGCCATAAAATGAAGTTTTTAAAGTGAACAATGATTTTACAATCGTACTGTACAGGGAACAAACATTATTCCAATAATTCCAGGCCATTGATAATAACTGTCAAAGAATATTTATTTGTTACTGGAACATCATCAATAAGCTGCACTGTCTAAACACTTTAGCCCCTCTAATAGTTTAGATTTATACAGGCAGGCAATATTGCTGCGAACGGTACTCTTTTTGCATAATAGTTATATCTATTGACAGAATAACCTTTAACCTCATGAGTGTAATAGACAACGAGCGTATAAAACAAGTCAGCTTTTTGCTTATCATCCTGCTACTGGCATACGTTCTTTTCAAAGAGTTGTATACATTTCTCCCCGGATTTCTCGGCGCTGTTACCATGTATATACTAAGCCGGAAGTATATGTTCCGACTGGTAGAAGAACGCGGCTGGAGAAAGAGCTTTGCCGCTGCACTGATGATGTTTATGTCATTCATTGTGATACTCCTGCCCTTCGGTATGCTGATCAATATGCTGACTGATAAAATCGGATATGCTGTGTCTCACTCACAGGAACTCGTAGCTGGTATTGAAAAACTAAACGACCGGATTAAACAGTCTACAAACTTTGACGTACTCTCTCAGGTAAAGCTGGAACAACTGCAGGGTTACCTTACATCAGTACTTCCTACCCTGCTGGGTGCAACCTTCAACACGCTAACTGCCATCGCTATACTTTATTTCATATTATACTTCATGCTGGTGAATGGAAGAGAAATGGAGGCATGGTTGTATGAATATATTCCCCTGAAAGATGAAAATGTACTTCGACTGGGTTCCGAGTTTCAGAAGCTAGTGATTGCCAATGCGGTGGGTATTCCCCTTATTGCGGTGATTCAGGGTATTGTATCCCTCATAGGGTACTTTATCTTCCAGGTACCACAGCCAATTTTCTGGTTTGCGGTTACATGTTTCACCTCTATGCTACCTGTTGTTGGTGCAGCCGCTGTATATGTTCCAATGGGCCTTTACCTGATGGGTACAGGTATGACATGGCAAGGCATCGGCGTACTGGTCTATGGCTTTGCCGTGGTTGGTACTTCAGATAATATCTTTCGTTTTGTACTTGCTAAGCGGATCGGAGATGTGCATCCACTGATTACGGTATTTGGCGTACTGATAGGTGTGAATCTCTTTGGCTTTATAGGATTGATATTCGGTCCTTTGCTGATATCAATGTTTATTCTTTTACTGGATATTTACTCTAATGAGTTCTTTACGAAGAAGCGTGAGGTACGTATCAAGCAGTGAGTTATTTATAATAATTGTTCTCCGCTATATAAGCAGCCACACTATCCGGTACCATGTACCGGATAGGTTTCCCTTCCTGCACATACCTACGGATATCGGTAGACGAAATGTCCAGCATAGGAGCCTTTAGTATTTCTACCTTTGCTCCATGTGTCTCCGTTACTTCATGTCCGGGACGCAGATATACACAAATTGGATAATGCGCAATAATCTGCTGGTAGTTTTTCCAGCGCGTAATGTTCTGGAAGCTGTCGCTCCCCATAATAATTGTGAACTCCTGTGTAGGAAACTTTTCCTCCAGATAGGTCAATGTATCTATGGTAAAAGACGGCCTGGGCAGAGAAAATTCAATATTGCTCGCTCGTAGTTTGGGTTCGTCCTTAATAGCCAGTTCCACCAGATGGAAGCGTGTATGTTCGTTCAATAATGATCCTGCAGGTTTCAGCGGGTTTTGCGGAGAAACTACTAACCAAACTTTGTCAAGATCCGAATTGTATGCCACATAATTCGCAATAATCAGATGTCCGGTATGTATGGGATTAAATGACCCAAAATACAAGCCTATCTTCATGCCCTGTTTTTTGAGCGTGAAAGTAGTGAATAATAAGGACATATATATATATGTCCTTATGAGAGCGGCTTGAACTGCTCAAACATCATCCCACATTGCCTGCAAACATGCAATGCTCTGCATAGTGCAGAGCCAAAAGGCGATCGTAAATAAGTGTTCTCACTGCCACAATGCGGACAATCAGCTTTTATCAGCATATCCAGATTTACTTCCCCTTCATGCCTTGCCGGAGGAGCAATACCGTAGTTACGTAATTTCTCTTTTGCACTCTCTGTCAACCTGTTACTATTCCAGTTTACCTCTTTATCAACTGTGACAAATGCCGGCATTTGCAGCTCTCTTTCCACTGCATTGGTAATATTTTCCTTAATAACGTTGATGGCCGGACAAGCAGAAAAGGTAGGAATCATCTTGATATGTACCCCTTCCAGATCTATTCTCACATCTGTAATCATCCCCAGTTCAAGAACACTTAATACAGGGATTTCAGGATCCTTAACATGGTCGAGGGCATTATAGACTGCCTGTAGTGTTGTGATTGTTTGCATAATCTTGTTTTTCTACCAGGTAGCTTCCGGATCTAACCGGAAAACTTCTCCCATTTCGTTTAACAATTGTTGCAGATATTGGGTATGCTGTCCTTGGCGGCCGCCATAAACCGGGGCGGTCATCTGGGGCATAATAAGACCCGCTTTCTCTATAACGGGTGATATTGTACTCAGCCACTGCTGATATAATGCCTGCTCGCCCGGATATATATTCTCGCTGATCAGCAACGCTTCCTCTTTTCCAGGTTCAAAAATTCCGCCAGCGAGCTGGAAACAATCATCAAGCGCTCCCTGCATTCGTTGCCGGCTTTCCTCTCCGGCCTTACACAGCTGTAGTATCCATGCATCAGCATGCAGCGTATGATATTTCAGTTCACCTTTAATCTTACCGGCCAGCTGCTGCAACGGGGTAAAGCTACTTTGTGAAAATGACTGGTATCGCGCCGTCTCTGCATGATCAAACAGAAAATGACGCATCAGGCTGAACTCATATGCCCCTATAGGCATTTCAACCAGATGGCAACACTTATAGGCAGCTGCATCTCGCATAAATGCAAACTGATCAGGATCCTGGCCTTCAAAATGCTCCTGCAGGATGCGGTAAATAGCCCAGGCATGTCCAATCTTGTCCTGTGCCATGGAAGAGAAAGCAATATCTTCTTCCATCACCGGGCCTAAACCAGTCCATTCTGAGTTACGATGTCCTATTATTAACTCATCATCTGCTATCTTGATAAGTAATTCGGGTAATGCTTGTTGTATTTGCATTGGGATATGGTGGCGCTATTTTGACTGTGCTTTAAATTTGTTGATCTTGTCCATTACTTTAAATCCGCTGGCATCCCGGTATGTTTTGTCCGGGTTGTTGGCAAACATGTCTTCATCTTCCAGGTCGAATGCAAGTATATCTGCACTACGCACAACCCATAGATTTACACATTTCTTCCTGCGGCCAAATTGTTCTTTGGCAAAAATCAATGCAAGATTAGCGTCAGGTGCATGTACACAACCTACATGCTCATGATGAGCGCCTCTTTTTTCCTGGTGAAAGACTTCAAATACATTCCAGTTTTCCCCTTCCTCTACTGAGAAGGAGCCGTCACTATTATTTAACCGTAGCCGGTTAACACGTGGATCCAGTGATTCATTCATAAAACGTGGTACTTACTTTCTAATATCTCCGGGGAAACAATCTGATTACTAATTACTTTTCTAGGCTACCGGCAATGCTGTACGCTCCCTTTCTTCCTCGCGCATCAGCGCCTTCCTGATCCAGCTACCATGCTCTTCTGCCCATTTACGCACATTCAGCCTCTCCTTATTACAAGGTCCATTGCCTTTGATCACTTCAAAAAACAGGTCCCAGTCCGGATCTGAATACTCCCATTTACCGGTTTCCTGATTTTTCTTCAGCAAAGTATCCGGTAGTGTCAGGCCCAACTCCCATATCTTAGGAACATATGCTTCCAGGAACTGGTTGCGCATGTCATCATTGCTGGCCATTTTCACCTTCCATTGCATCAGCTTTTCGCTATGGCTGGATACTTTGTCCGGCGGACCAAAGAAATGCATAATTGGCTGCCACCAGCGATTCAATGCATCCTGCAGCATAGCTTTTTGTGCAGCTGTCCCGGTAGCCAGTTCGATAAATGCATCATGCCCCTGCTTCAGGTGGAAGCTCTCTTCGTAACAGATTCTTTCCAATGCTCTGCAATAAGGACCATAAGACCCCTTCGCATTAGCCACCTGGTTAACGATCGCGGCAGCATCGATCAGGAAACCAATGACTGTAACATCCGCCCAGGTCTCTGCCGGATAGTTAAATACATTGGAGTACTTGGATTTACCACTTAACAGGTCATTGATCATGGCTTCCCTGGACTTGCCCAGTGTTTCTGCTGCATTGTATAGCAGCTGGCCATGACCTATCTCATCCTGTACCTTGGCAATCAACGCCAGCTTACGCTTAAACCCCGGTGCCCGGGTTATCCAGGTACCTTCAGGCAAAGCGCCTATAATCTCGGAATGTGCATGCTGTTCTATCAACCGGATCAGCTGTCTGCGATATTCTACCGGCATCCAGTCGCCGGGCTCAATTTTCTCCCCTCTGGCAATACGCGCTTCAAAAGCTGCCAGCTTAACAGGGTCGTCCTGCAGTTGTTCTTCCTGCTGACGCGACCTGCCGGAATCTTCATAAATATATCCGCCACCGTACATAGTGCGATTGTTTTGGTAGATTGTAAGTTACGAAAAAATGTACCTTTAAAGCTGAACGGGCGCTATGTTTTTATTCCTGCATTTCATATGGTGTAGCTTATTCTTCCCCGCGGATCAACCGGCGGATAAACGCCCTGTTACCGTCATTAAAGTTGTCTTCAAGCCAGACCGCCGTCCCGAAGATCCTGCTTCTGACAGCCTTTTCTACCAACCCCACCGGAAACTGCAATGGACTGATTTCAAAGCTACGCCTCCCCTACGCGGTCCGAGTGCTGCCGTATCTTATACCAGCTTCGCCTACGAAGGCAGCAGCCTGCTAAAAAAAGACACTTTACAGATTAACCTGACCTTACAGGTGTTCTTCATAAAAAGCGCTTCCTGGGTAAAATCATTCGCCAGAGACAGCTATGCACTGGAACATGAGCAGATCCATTTTGATATCACATGGCTGGTAGCACTCCGCTTTCAGCAAAGGATCAGAGCAATGGAACTGACTGCTGAAGATTTTGACAGCATCATTCAGTATCAATACATTGAGTCATTCAGGGAAATGAATAAATTACAGGAAGCTTATGACAGGGAAACAAATCATGGACTAGACCCCGCAGCTCAGAAAAACTGGAAACGCTCTGTTGGTGAAGCGCTTGCAACACTGACGCTCGAAGACGCGCTTACCCGCTACTTAATACCCTTATCCGCAGATTCCACCACGCGTAGGACCTTCAATACGGCCTGGTGATAAAACGCAGGTTCTATACGGGAAAACTCATCTGATAGCTGATGATAGTCCGGGTGGTCTTCCACTCCGAAGTACAGGAAGGGAATCTTTAGTTTATAAAACTCATAATGGTCGCTCTGATTCAGCCAGTTACCTGCACCTTCTTCCTTTCTGTCGTGCCCTGATAACAGCTTTACCTGTCCGCCGGTAGCCACTGCTGCATCTACATAAGGCTTCAATTCGGGGAACTGTGCCAGTCCGCATACATACAATTCATTCTTTGCATTGCGGCCTATCATATCCATATTGATATTCAACCTTATTTTCTCAACAGGTACCGGTGGCTGCTTCAATAATGCCTTAGCGCCCTGAAGCCCTTCTTCTTCGCCATCCAGCGCAGCAAAAATCAGCGTGTGCTGGGGTTGATGTTGCTTATAATAAGCCATCAGTGCCAGCAGGCCACCAACACCGGAAGCGTTATCATCTGCCCCATTGTAAATACTATCTTTTCCCCCAGTATTTGCGGCAATACCCAGGTGGTCATAGTGTGCTGTAATTACAATCACTGCGTCAGACTTCCCCTTAATGAAACCAAAAAGGTTGGTACCCATAATCTGCTTGGCACCATGCTGGAAATAGAAGGGATATTCAAAGGTATTATGGTACGGTTGTAACCCAATCTCCCGGAACCGGGATATAAGGTAAAACTGTGCCTGCCGGCTGCCACGGCTGCCGGCCATCCTCCCTTCATATTTATCAGAAGAAAGGGTTTGAATATCTTTAATTAACTGCGAAGAATCCAATGTGGATTGCGCCCTGGTAGCTACTGCCACCAGTAACAGCAAAATATGGATGAATATTTTCATACCGTAACCTTGTTATAATGCAATATACGGTATTTCGCTGCGCATGGAGCAGCGGTGAGACTAATTCAGCAACTGAAATGCAATCAGCCCTGAAACATAAGCCAGTACTGTCATATAAGCGAACTGTATAGCGGGCATTTTCCAGGATTTTGTCTCTCTTTTTACAATAGCAAGGGTACTCATACATTGCATAGCAAACGCATAGAATAACATAAGCGATACGCCGGATGCAAGGGTATACACCGGGCTACCATCTTTCCAGGTAGCGCTATGCATTTTTTCTCTCAAAGTAGCATCTTCCTCTCCTGCCGCTTCTCCTACACTATATAGTGTAGCCATCGTACCAACGAATACCTCACGGGCAGCAAATGAGGTGATTAATGCAATACCAATCTTCCAGTCATAACCCAGGGGGCGGATCACTGGTTCAATGGCATGTCCCAGCACACCGGCATAGGAATTAGAGAGTTTGTCTGACTGATATTGTGCGTCCAGCTCTTCTGCCTGATCCGGGTTGGCGGCCTTCATCTGCTCATACTGAGCGGTCACTTTTGCCATCCTTTCTTTAGGACCAAAAGATGCCAGGAACCACAGCGCAATAGATATCACCATAATCACCTTACCGGCATCCGTGATGAAGATCTTGGCTTTCTGTGCCATGGTAGTACCGACATTAGCCCAGCGGGGAGCACGGTACACCGGCAGTTCCATGATAAAATAGCTCTTTTCCTTTATTGAGATGAATAACTTCAGTATTGCTGCAATCAACAGGGCCATTACAAAGCCTAACAGATACAGTCCCATCATGACAAGCCCCTGCAGGTTAAGGAAGCCCAGCACCGGTTTATTAGGAATTACCAGCGCAATCATTACTGTATATATCGGCAGGCGGGCAGAACAGCTCATAAGTGGGGTAATCAGGATCGTGATAAGGCGTTCTTTCCTGTTCTCAATATTCCTGGTAGCCATAATAGCGGGTACGGCGCAAGCTACTCCGCTAATCAGTGGCATTACCGACTTCCCGTTCAGACCTACCTGACGCATCAGCCTGTCTGTCAGGAAACTGATCCTGGCCATATAACCCGTATCTTCCAGTAGGGTGATAAATGCAAACAGGATCATGATCTGCGGCACAAATACGGCTATACCTCCCAGACCGGCAATTACCCCATTCACCAGGATGTCTGTGAGCTGGTTAGCAGGCAACACATCTGTTAACCAACCACTTAAGGCTCCAAATCCGGCTTCTATCCAGTCCATTGGGAAGGACGCCAGCCAGAAAAGGCTCTGGAACATGAAAAACATGATTCCAAGCAGAATCACATATCCCCAGAAGCGGTGTAACAACAGATTATCAAGCTTTTCTGTCTGCAACTGTTTCTGTAAAGGATCTGCTTCTACCACAGTATTCTTCATGATATGCTTAATCCTTCCGTAACGCTGCATGATCTCTTCTGCCTGTACCTTCGTTTTGTTGAACTGGTGCAGTTGGAGCGAGTTACTGATGGCAAGCTGCTGACCGCCGTTGAGAAACGGCAGTTCATGATGGTTAACCGCGATATGCAAAGCTGCATAATCGCTTTTCACCTGTACATATTTCTTGATTTCCTGGACAACTTCTGGCGCAAGCGACTGACTATCAATGAAATCTCTTGGGGTTACGGACTGTTTCTCCTTTGCCACCAGGTCAATCATCTTTTTCAGTTCAGTAATACCCTTGTTTTTCCGTGGATTGATGGTTACCACTGGTACCCCCAGTTCTCTTTCGAGGCCGGCTTCATCTATTTCAACACCTTTTTTACGGGCAATGTCCATCATGGTCAGTCCGATAATCACCGGTATTTTCAGATCCATGATCTGGGAACAGAAGAGCAGGTTACGTTTCAGGTTGGAGGCATCGGCTATGATGAGGATCATATCCGGGTGTTCATCGCCGGCAGGATTTACCAGCACGTCATAGGTGACAAATTCATCCGCACTTTTAGGATACAGGCTATAGGTGCCTGGCAGGTCAATAATATTCGCCTGGAGATTCGGAGAAATGGTCGAAGCGCCTGTTTTCTTATCTACAGTCACCCCCGGAAAGTTGCTCACTTTCTGGTTCAGACCTGTCAGCGCATTAAAGAGCGAACTTTTCCCACTATTCGGATTACCTACCAACGCGATATTGATCGTAGCTTTTTTTGTTGCCTGCATTCCTTAGCCTTTCCTTATGAACGGTTTAAAAACGCAAAATTATGATTTAATACGCGAGGGGGCCAATCGGATCGGGAAAAAAGATGAGATAATGAAAAAACCACGGTAAAAACCGTGGTTAGTGTTTCTTTAACTATTGAACTTATTGTGATGACAAAGTTTAATCTCCACTACACCATCTCATCACTTAACGAGTTTATATAAACTGTAGCTGATCATACTTACAGCATCAAGTGCTGCTTCGCTGGTTCTACCAACAGGGGTACTGCCGGAGCCGCTATCTTCTACAGGTGTCTTATTTTCTTGTTTTCCGCCTTTATAGCGGTAATTTCTTTCCAGGGAATCAGTTTTGTTTTCATAATTCCTGTTTTCGTTATCCTGGTTGGTTTCTTGCCGACGGTTCATATCTTCTGCTGAACCATCTTCATTCATTTTGATCTCTACATGTCCTCTATCATGATTACGACCCCAGTTATCCCATTGATCCTCATCATTATAGTCCCATGAATTGTTGTATTCCAGGTTTTTGTCCATCATCACTCTTTTATTAGCAGGCACCTTCACTACCACGCGGATGTGCTGCCCTCTGAATTTGGAATTAACCGGGATGGATATACCACTTGGTACATAAAGGATAGAGTCCTGTTGTACCAGTTTGTACTGGATTTCGCTGGCAAGCATTCTGGCTTTAGACATTGTGCGGCCGCGGGAGTAGCGTTCTACAATCACTTCAAACTCATTAGAATCGCTTTTTTCCAGTCTTATTCTTGCTGAGTTAATGATAACGGTATCTTCTGTAAGGCGTAATGCATCCCCGAAGAAGTCGATATCATCGATACCGATATAATCGTCAGCCTGTTTAATGACTAACTTTCCGGTAGAAGGTTGCACGAGCGCATAATTTTCTTTTATTTTTTCACCTGCTCTGAAGTCCTTAATCAGGGATGCCACCAGGGCAAAAGCGCAGATCAGGCCAGTGAACCAGAGCAGACTGAGCGTATAGCCTACGTAGCGGTTAGCTTCTTTGATGCCGGTAGCTTTGCGTACGAAGAAGGTGATCAGTGCTACGATAGGAATACCTATCAGGAACAGGATAGAACCCCAGAACAGCAGGTTTTGTAAAGTGCCTGACAGTACCAGATTTTTAAGAGGGAAAAGGGCCGCAGAAGATGCGGTGATACCAATACCAACACCGATCAGGGCGAGGAGGATCACAACCGCAAGAAAATAGAAGAATCCCTTAGTCAGTAACAGGAGCACTTTTCCCAACGCTTGAAATATATTGCGAAATGCTCTCTCTATATCGTTACCAACTTGCCTTCCGCGGCCCTGCGAAAAATTTTTAAAATCATTACCAATATTCTTGAACTGGCCTTTGGCTGAGTTAATCTCGTCCTGTACAGCAGCGCGGATGTTATTAACATCTACCCTTTCGCCGCGCATCTGCAGCTTTTCAGCTGCAGTGTTGGCTTCAGGAGTTACTACCCAGAGGATGAAATACACCAGTATACCGGAACCGAAGCCACCGATAGCGAGCAGGGCAAATATGATGCGGAAAACTACCGGGTCTACATTCAGGTAGGCACCGAGACCACCACATACACCGCCGAGTACTTTGCTATCCGGGTCGCGGTACAGCCTTTTACGCGGACGTACATAGTCAGCTACCGGGTCATTAGGAGGAACATGCTGTTTGCCACCTTCTTCAGCCTGATCAAACTGCTCAGGCGTACCCATGGATGCTTTTACAGTGTGAACGTCCTCGTCGGTTATACAATGAGTTGTTTTCAACTTATTCAGGAAAAGCTCTGCAATGCGGCTCTCAATATCACTCACAATCTCATCCCCACCCTCTTCGCGGGCAAAGTACCGCGACAAGCTTTCCAGGTACTGGCGCAGGATTTCATATGCACTATCTTCGATAGCGATCAGGCGGCCAGCCAGGTTTATGTTAATGATCTTTTTCATTTCGTTGCTCTATTTTAGGTTTTGGTTATTGGATGGCGTCTTTTGTTAATTGTTTGTGAGCTGATTTACTGCATTGGCCAGCTCGTTCCAGGTAGCTTCCAGTTCCTTGTAAAAGAGTTCTCCTTTGTCGGTCATGGAAAAATATTTACGAGGAGGGCCGGAGTTGCTTTCTACCCATCGGTAGGTAAGCAATTCAGCATTCTTTAACCGGGTAAGAAGTGGGTAAAGGGTGCCCTCCAGGATGTCCAGCTTTGCCTCTTTCATTTTTTCGATAATGTCTGAAGGATAAGCCTCTCCTTGCTTGATGATGGACAGGATGCAAAATTCCAGCACCCCTTTCCTCATCTGTGATTGTGTGTTATCTATATTCATGGCAAGTGAGCTTTATGAATAAAACGATACGTATGCATGTTTTGAATGGTGGTTTCTGATAATTACGATGTAAAGATAGGACATTTATACTACTATGCAATACACAATACCAGACAAAGCAAAATAACTTGCTTAGGATATTACCTATATCAGTAGGCATATACATTAATAGTCAATTACTTACGCAAATATTTTTCACCGAAAAAAAACTTTTGCTTTGTGATGAACGGTTTAAAGAGTGGGATGAAAGTATACTGAGAAGGAGCGATTATTAGAAATCTCTTGTTCGTCGCTTGTTCGTCGCTTGTTCGTCGCTTGTTCGTCCGGAGTATATGGTGTGCATAGGGGTTTATTTTGAAAACCACCTATAAAGAAATGGGATTTAACATTATTTTATAGAGTATATTTACAAAGTAGGTGCTGACTAACCTATTTTTGTATTGAACCATGAAAAAGATTATCGGCATATTCCTCCTGGCGCTGATGTGCACACAACTCCTCCCCATCAAGGAGGTCGGGAAGGTATTGTTCAATAATCAAATCGTGGAAGAACATCCTGTTGAGGATAATTGCCATTGCGACCTTGTTAAGCTGGCAAAGGAGCTGAAGTTCCTTCATAATAATTCAAGTATTCAGTTTGAGCCATCATTACTGGTGAAAAGTATCCATTATAACTTCTTTGCAGAGATCCCACAGGGGCCTGCCCGCGAAATACACTGTCCACCACCCAATTGCTAATCAGTCTTAGCTATTTTCTCAGTATATCCACGTGCCATGAAGGGCAATGTTGGCATTATACTGATGTAAACTTCCTCCATTATTGCGCTATTTATCTGCGCAGCACTTACTAATATCCATTTATCATTCACGCAACCGGAGTAGCTATGCCAGTGAGTTTAGGCATTCCTATCTCCTGTTATGCCATAATTGCGTTGTTTAAATCCTTTTGACTATGAGCAGGCAATCTATTTTCTCCAATTTGAAAGGCGACCTCTCCGCGGGTCTCGTTGTATTTCTGATAGCGGTACCTCTTTGCCTGGGTATTGCCCTGGCTTCAGGTGCACCTTTATTCTCCGGCATGATTGCCGGTATTGTGGGCGGTTTGATCGTCGGATCGCTGAGCGGATCACAACTAAGCGTAAGCGGTCCCGCGGCCGGCCTGACTGCTGTTGTACTGACTGCTATTACCAAATTTGGCGTATTTGAAGTTTTCTTACTGGCTGTGGTAGTCGGCGGGGTGATGCAGCTGGCACTGGGTCTGCTGAAGGCCGGTATCGTTGCTAACTACTTCCCGTCCAACGTCATCAAAGGTATGCTGACGGCAATAGGTATTATTATTATACTGAAACAGTTGCCACATGCATTTGGTTATGATGCAGATGCAGAAGGAGACTTTGCTTTTGTACAGGTAGACGGTAATAATAGCTTTACAGCATTGTTCTCTACCTTAAATCACATTCACCTGGGCGCGACGCTGATCACCCTTGTTTCCATTGCGATCATCCTGTACTGGAACAAGATCCCGAAAGTGAACGCGATCCCCGCTCCGCTGGTAGCTGTGCTGACAGGCATTGGCCTCAATACCCTGTTCATTGCAACAGATAGCGTACTGGCTGTTTCATCAAGTCACCTGGTTAACCTACCCGTTGCCAACGATTTCAATTCCTTTGTCGGTCAGTTTACCTTACCCGATTTCAGTGCTATTACCAATAAAGATGTGTGGATAGTGGGCGCTACTATTGCGATAGTCGCATCCATTGAAACATTGCTGAACCTGGAAGCTACTGATAAACTTGACCCAATGAAGCGCCATTCACCACCTAACCGTGAACTTCAGGCACAGGGCATCGGTAACATCATCAGCGGTATGCTGGGTGGATTGCCGGTAACGTCTGTTATTGTGCGTTCCTCTGCCAATATCAACTCCGGCGCGCGTACTAAACTGTCAGCTATCTCACATGGTGCGCTACTGCTGGTTTGTACTGCCATGATCCCTACCCTGCTGAACAAAATACCGCTGGCTACCCTCGCAGCGGTACTGCTGGTAACCGGTTATAAACTGTGTAAGATCTCTATATTCAAAGAGATGTTCAGAAATGGTAAATATCAGTGGGTACCGTTCCTGGTAACAGTCGTAGCGATTGTATTCACCGACCTGTTGATCGGTATTTCATTGGGTATGGCGGTGAGTGTTATTGCCATCCTGCGCGGTAACATCCGCAGCTCCTACTTTTTCCGCAAAGAAAAGTACAAAGCAGGAGACAGCATCATCCTGGAACTGGCACAGGAAGTATCATTCCTGAATAAAGCCAGCATCCTGCTGACGCTGGATCATATGCCGGAAAATTCCACCGTAGTAATTGACGCCAGCAAAACAACATATATAGATTTCGACGTGTTGGAAACGATACGTGAATTTAAAGATGTGAAAGCTGTGCAAAAAAACATTACTGTTATCCTCACTGGCTTTAAAGAGCAGTATAAGTTGCCCAATACTGAAATTCTCTCTCCTGAGCACCAGGAAAAAATAGCCAGTGGCCACGTTCATACTATTACAGGCAACCACGAACAACTATTAAAAGAGCTTCAGCTAAACTAATCGCTGCACCTCCAAGCATTAATTCTAAAACAGCAAAAAAATTGAAGAAAATGAAAACATTAGATAAAGCTTCACAGTCAAGTCTTACCCCTGAACAGACATATGAATTACTGAAAAATGGTAATGCCCGTTTTGTTGATAACCTGAGACTTCACCGTAACCTGCTGGAACAGGTGAATGATACACGCGATGGTCAGTGGCCGATGGCTGCGATTGTCAGCTGTATGGATTCCCGTACTTCTGCAGAGCTGATCTTTGATCAGGGGCTTGGCGATATATTCAGTATCCGCCTGGCAGGAGCTGTCATTTCTGATAATGTACTGGGTAGTCTGGAATATGCCTGTAAAGTAGCAGGCTCTAAGTTCATTGTTGTACTTGGCCATACTAAATGCGGAGCTATAAAAGGTGCCTGTGATATGGTACAGATGGGTAACCTGACCGGCTTGCTCAATAAAATAACGCCAGCGGTATTTGCTGAAAAAACAATCACTGAAAATAGAGATTCATCTAATCCTGCATTTGTTGATGCAGTAACACATCTTCACACTGAACGTTCGGTTCAGGCCATTCTTGAGCAGAGCAATATTCTGCGGGAGATGATCCTGAATGGAGAAGTTGGTATTATCGGTGCAATGTACGATGTACAAACCGGGGTGGTAACCTTCAATGAAGACACCTTGGTAATCGGTAGTGAGAAGTTCAGCAAAACTCTTGAGGCGGTTACCGTCTAAAGAGTATCAATGTCCGACAAGCCATGCTTGTAGTCATATACAAAGGAAAAGCCGCTCCTGTTCAGGAGCGGCTTCTTTGTTATAAGCTGAAAACTTCTATCCGGTTAACGAGTTTACCCTACATCTTCCGCAGTCTTTCTGCCGCCTGTTCCAGTGTTTCTCTCTTCTTCGCGAAGCAGAACCTTACCACGTGATCGTCTTTCGCGCTTTCATAAAATGCAGATACCGGAATACAGGCCACGCCAAATTCCTTCGTAATACGTGTCGCAAAGTCTTTGTCGCCTTCATCCGAGATACGGTCATACTGCATCAGCTGGAAGTAACTTCCTTTTGATGACAGCGGAGTGAAACGGGTATCGCGCATCAGTTCCAGGAAATAATCTCTTTTCTGCTGATAGAATGCCGGCAGGGACAGGTAATGTTCAGGCGTTTGTAAATACCGGGAAAGGCCATACTGCATAGGTGTGCTTACAGAGAAGCAGAGATACTGATGTACTTTCCGGTATTCAGCCATGAGGTGGGCAGGCGCTACGCAATAGCCCATTTTCCAGCCGGTGTTGTGAAAGACCTTTCCGAAAGAGAAAGTCACAAAACTACGCTGCAGCAATTCAGGATATCTGAGGATGCTGAGGTGCTGGGCCCCATCAAAAATGAGGTGTTCATATACTTCGTCAGATAACACCAACAGGTTGTGCGCTGTTACAATGTCCTGTAACGCTTCAATATCGGCGGCTGTCAGAATACTGGCAGTCGGATTATGCGGAGTATTAATCATGATCATTTTTGTACGGTCAGTAATCTTACTGCGTACAAGCGACCAGTCTATGGTATAATCAGGGAAGGATAGTGGGATAAGTACAGGTACCCCACCATTTACCAATACGTTGGGTATGTAACTGTCATATGCCGGTTCAAAGATAATTACTTCATCTCCGGGATTGATGCAGGTAGCGATGGCTGTAAAGATCGCGTAAGTACCTCCGGGTGTAATTGTGATTTCTGTATCAGGGTTTACCTGCTGCTGGTAGAGGCTGTATATTTTGGAGGCTATCACTTCTCTCAGCGGCATGATACCGGGCATGGGGGCATATTGATTGTATCCTTCTTCCATGGCTTCGGTCACCATGCGCTTCAACTGTTCATCGCAATCAAAATCCGGGAATCCCTGAGAGAGATTAATGGCTTTATGTTGTGCCGCTAGTGCGGACATTACCGAGAAAATGGTGGTGCCTACATTGGGTAGTTTAGACATAAAATGCAAATGATCAATTACGGTTAGATGTCTGAAATTAAAACATGTAATCCGTAATTGATCATCTGGCTGGTGCTTTTATTATCAAAGGAACTTTTCGCCCTTGTTTCTTTTTACTTCTGCTACGTATTCCTTGATTTGCTGTTCATTTTCTTTTTTGCAGATGAGGAGTACATCCGAGGTATCCACTACTATAAACTCGTCCAGGCCCTGAATGACCAGCAGCTTTTCCTGTGGTGCTTTGACCATACAGTTTTTAGCGTCTACCAGCATGATGTTTTTGCCCTGAACGGCATTGCCGGATTCATCTCTTTCCAGGTTTTCGTAGGCAGAAGCCCAGGTACCCAGATCGCTCCAGCCAAAGTTGGAAGGAATCACATATACGTTATCTGCTTTCTCCATAACAGCATAGTCGATGGAGATATTGGTGCATTGAGGGTAGATTGTCTCAACTGCCTTCTTTTCTTCCGGCGTATTGAGCAATTCTCTGCTCTGGATGAACAGTTCGTCAATTTCCGGCAGGTATTTATTGAATGCGGCCAGGATGGTCTTTACATTCCATACAAATATGCCGGCATTCCAGAGAAAGTCTCCGCTTTGCAGGAAGGTTTTGGCCAGTTCCAGATTAGGCTTTTCGGTAAATGTTTTTACCGGGTAAACGTTATCTGACACCTGTTGTGTTTCAAACTGAATATAGCCATAGCCAGTGTCAGGGCGGGTAGGTTTGATACCCAGCGTGACAAGGGCGCTATGTTTCTGCACAAACATGAGTGCGTTCAGGCAGGTGCTGGCGAAAGCGATTGAATCCATAATCAGGTGATCGGCAGGGGCACAGATAATGTTAGCCTTCGGGTCCTGTTTATAGATCTTATGGGAAATGTAAGCGACGCAGGGAGCCGTATTCTTACGGGACGGTTCACTGACGATATTCTCAGTAGGCAGTTCCGGAAGCTGTTCCTTTACTTTCGATCCATAGTGATGGTGTGTTACAACAAATATGTTTTCCTGTGGAATAAACTGTGCGAACCGTTCAAAGGTCCATTGTAGTAACGTTTTCCCGGTATTCAGGATATCCAGGAATTGCTTGGGGTAATCAGTCCGGCTATAGGGCCAGAAACGGCTACCTATTCCCCCGGCCATAATGGCCACGTAAAAATGCCTGTTCACAGCTGTCATCTTATATAATTCCTTCCCTGATTAAGTCATGTAAATGAATAATGCCTATATATTGTTTATCTCTCAAAACCAATAATTGTGTGATATCATATTGCCTCATCATTTCGAGCGCGTTGATAGCCAGTTCATCTTCCTGTATTGTTTTGGGATGAGTGGACATGATATGTTCTGCTATAATGTGCTCGCCCGGGATGCCTTTCTCCAGCATACGACGCAGGTCACCATCGGTAATAATGCCTCCTAGTTGCCCGTCAGCTTCCAGTACAGCAGTTACACCAAGCATACCGGATGATATGGCAACGATCACTTCTTTCAGCGAGCTGCCCTTCGCAACTTTCGGTGCCTGATGCAGCCGGCTGAGGTCTCCTACCTTGAGGTACAATTTCTTACCTAGTGTGCCTCCGGGATGAAACTTTGCAAAATCAGCTGCAGTAAAACCATGCCATTCTATCAAACAGACCGCAAGTGCATCTCCCATTGCCAATTGGGCAGTCGTACTGGTAGTAGGTGCCAAATTGTTAGGACATGCTTCCTGTGCTACCGTCGTATTCAATACAAAGTGTGCTTCTCTGGCAAGGAAAGATTCCATATTTCCCACCATGGCGATTAGTTTGTTTCCGAAATTCTTCACCAGCGGAACCAGCACTTTTATTTCAGGGGAATTGCCACTCTTAGAAATACATAATATAGCGTCATCCTGCTGTATCATCCCAAGGTCTCCGTGGATGGCATCAGCAGCATGCATAAAAATTGCGGGAGTACCCGTGGAATTTAATGTAGCAACAATTTTCTGACCAATTATGGCGCTTTTACCGATACCAGTCACCACCAGGCGGCCAGTACAATGAGCGATCAGTTCTACCGCCTGTTCAAAATCACCATTGATGTATTGCTTCAGGTCAGAGACGGCTGCTGCCTCAAGGGAGAGCGTCTTTTTTGCCACTTCAGCAATATTAATAACCGTTCTATTTTTCATGGGCAGCCACAAAGTTAATTAGGATTCAGCAGATTAACCGGATGATATTTGCTTATTTTATCATAAGGATTGCCTTCCTTCCCTTATTTGAGTAAAATATTGCCCGAAAGGGCAAGCGTGCATGGCGGCGGACTGAAAAGCAGGCTGATGGGGGATTCGGATGAGTTGTAACTTCCTATAACACATAAATTAATTGCCGGTCACCTCATTTTTCGTTAACTTCGTGTCCCCTAAAAAACACATAAACAATATCCATAATTTGTTACTTTCTTTAGAGTTTATTTGTTTTAAATTTTGAATGCAATGGCTGTTGTAAAGGAAAGTTTGATAGATGCATTACGGGAACACTTTGGGTTTGATTCCTTTAAAGGGAACCAGGAGATCATCATCAAAAGCATTCTTGCCGGTAAGGATACTTTTGTAATTATGCCAACCGGCGGAGGCAAATCATTATGTTATCAATTGCCGGCTCTGATGAGTCCGGGTTGTGCGCTGATCGTCTCGCCACTGATCGCTTTGATGAAAAACCAGGTAGATCTGGTACGTTCATATAGCAGTAAAGACAATGTCGCACACTTCTTAAATTCTACCCTGTCTAAAGCACAGATAAAAAAAGTAAGGACTGACCTACTGTCAGGTAAAACGAAGATGTTATACGTAGCACCTGAGACCCTGACAAAACAGGAAAACCTTGATTTCTTCCGCGAACTTGAGATCTCCTTTATAGCTGTAGACGAAGCTCACTGTATTTCCGAATGGGGACATGATTTTCGTCCCGAATACCGCCGTCTTAAGGAAATGATAGAACAGATCAATGATCAGTTGCCTATCATCGCCCTGACAGCGACCGCTACTCCTAAAGTACAGAGCGATATCGTTAAAAACCTCGGCCTCCGGGATCCGGAAATATACCTTTCTTCATTTAACAGATCCAATCTGTATTATGAAATCCGCCCTAAACGGAAAAAGGAACAGACTATCCGTGAAATTGTCAAGTTCATCCATCTGCATAAAGGTAAAAGCGGTATTATCTATACCCTGAACCGTAAAACAACGGAAGAACTGGCAGATATGCTGGTAGCAAACAACATCAAGGCGGTTGCCTACCATGCCGGACTGGATGCTGGTACCCGTGCACAGCGCCAGGATATGTTCCTGCATGAAGATGTAGATGTGATTGTTGCCACGATCGCTTTTGGTATGGGTATCGATAAGCCGGATGTACGCTTTGTTATACATTATAACATTCCGAAGAGCCTGGAAAACTATTACCAGGAAACAGGAAGGGCTGGACGTGACGGACTGGAAGGTATTTGTGTATGCTTCTACTCCTACAAAGACGTACAGAAACTGGAGCACCTCATGCGGGACAAGCCACTGAGTGAAAGAGAAATGGGGGCACAGCTCATTAATGAAACGGTGGCGTATGCTGAAAGTTCTGCCTGCCGCAGGAAAGTAATCCTTCACTATTTCGGAGAGAAATATGAAGAATCACAGTGTAACAACGCCTGCGATAACTGCCGTAATCCGAAAGAGAAAATTGAAGTTAAAAACCGCGTAGTCGTTGTACTGAAAGCTATCCAGTCACTGGAAGAACGATTTGGTACTGAATACGTTGTAAATATCATTACCGGCAAGGTAAATCCACAGATCACCACCTACCAGCACAACCAGCTGGAAGTGTTTGGCCAGGGAAAAGAATTTGACGCTCACTTCTGGAACTCCCTCATCCGTCAGATGATGCTGGAAGACCTGATAGAGAAAGACATTGAAGAGTATGGCCTGCTGAAATTGACAGAGAAGGGCCATAGTTTCCTGAAGGAACCTTATTCCATCATGGTGTCTCTCAATCACCAGTTTGAAGAAGATGGCGGAGAAGATGAGGAAGTGGCCGCCGAAGCACAGGCTTCTGCTGACACTGTCCTGTTTGAAATGCTGAAAGACCTCCGTAAAAAGGTCGCCAAAGAAAAGAATCTGCCGCCATTTGTGATCTTCCTGGAAACATCCCTGGAAGACATGGCTACGCAATATCCTACTACCATCGAGGAACTGGAAAAGATCCAGGGCGTAAGCAAGGGTAAAGCAATCCGGTACGGTAAACAATTCGTAGATGTCATCTCTAAATATGTAGAGCAGAATGACATCGTGAAACCGGACGATTTTGTAATGAAGAGCGTTGTTAACAAAAGCGGTCTGAAGGTTTTCATTATCCAGAATATTGATAAGAAAATGCCGCTGGAAACTATCGCCCGTAATAAGGAATTAACCATTCCACAGCTGCTGGACGCAATGGAAACAATCGTGGCAAGCGGTACAAAGCTGAATCTGGATTACTGCCTGGATGAAGAACTGGACGATTATGCCCAGGACGAGATCATGGAATATTTCAAAGGATGTGAAACATCCAGCCTGGCACTGGCAAGAGAAGAACTGATTGAAAGCGACTACACCCTGGAGCAGCTGAAGCTGATGCGCATCAAGTTCCTGGTGGAATACGGCAACTAATGGACAATATTTAACACGTACATGACTGGTATACCACACATTAAGACAACTATTGCTCCTGTCAGAGAGCGTATTATACAACACCCTCTTTATCCTGAGATGCAACGCATAGAGGACATCCGTACCTTTATGCAGTATCATGTATTTGCAGTATGGGATTTCATGTCACTCCTAAAATCCCTGCAAAAGCACCTGACTTGTACCGATACTCCCTGGGTACCGAAAGGCAGTCCGGCTACCCGTTACCTCATTAATGAGATCGTAACCGGCGAAGAAAGCGATGTAGATCCTGAGGGTAACCGTTTAAGCCATTTCGAGTTATACCTGCAGGCGATGGACCAGGTAGGCGCTGATACTTCCGGTATTAAAGATTGTCTGACACAATTGCAGCGAGGTAAATCACTGACAGCAGTAATTAATGGTCTGCCGGCAGCGGTCCGCTCTTTCGTAAAATATACATTCGATCTGATAGCTAATGAACCTGTGCATGTACAGGCAGCAGTATTCACATTTGGCAGAGAAGATCTGATCCCGGATATGTTCCTGGCACTCGTGAATGATCTGGATAAACAATTTCCAGGACAAATCAGCCTGTTTAAATACTACCTGGAAAGACATATTGAAGTAGATGGAGATCATCACAGCCACCTCGGTATGGAAATGGTTCAGGAACTTTGTGGCAATGATCCTGCGAAATGGGAAGAGGCAGCGCAAGCTTCCAGAACTGCCCTGGAGCAACGAAACGCTCTGTGGAACGGCGTTTTAGAGGAAATAAAAATTTTTATTGAATAAAATTTGGAAGTTGTTTTTTAATTTTCTTATCTTTGCAATCCCTTCACGAGAGAAGGACAACAAAACAACGATGGTGCGGTAGCTCAGTTGGTAGAGCAAAGGACTGAAAATCCTTGTGTCGGCGGTTCGATCCCGCCTCACACCACGAAATAAAAAGCCTTGGAGATAAGCTCTGAGGCTTTTTTCATTTATACAACTTCCCTCAGCTCCATACCTTCCCAGCCAACGCAAGGCAACTTCTTATCAGTTCAGGATTATCTTATACAATCAACAGCAACTACCTATTTACATACATATTGTCCATACCCTGCGCTGAGAGCACATACACCATATCCATCCACCAGCAATACCCCTACCATCTCCCCTCCCGATACATGTACAGCCATCCATGCGGCTGGAAAAATCAATCTGCCATCTCACGCTTACAATAGTATTTTCCTGCATTAAAACAGGCTTAATGTTTCATATCTTCCAGGTACCAATTCGTCATCTCAAGGGCACCTCAATATCCCCGGGATATACAGATGCCCTTAACGTGCGCTTTTGATGCCTGGATGACATGAATATCAGACCTATACAAAACAGAGGAATATTGAATGGATTTTGGCAAAAATTATAAGGACCGCTGTTTTTTTAGCCTCCTGCTGTACAATATATTACACCTTTATTCTATTTTCATACTACCGTAAATCCGTCTTATATGGGACTATTTGACAAACTCCGCAACGAATTTATCGACATCATTGATTGGGTCGATACCTCCAATGAAATCATAGTATGGAAATTTCCCCGCTATCAGAATGAAATAAAGATGAATGCTAAGCTGACTGTAAGGGAATCGCAGCTAGCTGTTTTTATGAATGAAGGCGTTATTGCTGACATTTACAAGCCAGGCATGTACACGCTGACTACGCAGAATATGCCGATATTGACAACACTGAAAGGGTGGGTACATGGCTTTAACAGTCCGTTCAAAGCAGACGTGTTCTTTGTCAGCACCCGTCAGTTTATCAACCAGAAATGGGGCACACGTAACCCTGTTATGCTGCGCGATGCAGAATTTGGTCCGGTACGTCTCCGGGCTTTCGGCAGCTTCGCCTTCCGTGTACAGGATGCAGGGCTATTTATCAAAGAAGTGGCTGCTACCAATCCTGAATTTACCGTTGAGGGGGTCAATGAGCAGCTGCGTAATCTGGCCATTACCCGTGGAATGGATGCGATTGCACAGGCAAGAATACCGGTACTGGATCTGGCAGCCAACTATGATGAAGTATCTGCGCTTATCACCACCAAGATCCAACCAGAGTTTAATGCCATGGGGCTGGAACTCACCAAGTTCCTGATAGAAAATATCTCGTTACCACCGGAAGTGGAAGCTGCATTAGACAAACGTACCAGTATGGGTATTGTGGGTAACCTGGGTGCCTATGCACAATTCCAGGCGGCTAACGCTATGGAACAGGCAGCACAAAATCCTAACGGAGGCGGTTTGGCTGGGGCAGGTATGGGTGCCGGATTCGGTATGGCAATGGGTAGCCAGATGAGTAATATATTTCAACCTAACAGTGTTCAGGGAAATGATGGTCCGCCGCCATTACCTGCTGTTGTTCAATATTATGCAGTGGTGAACGGTCAACAGGCAGGCCCTTATACGATAGATCAGCTGACGCAACTGGCTACGGCAGGTACCATTACCCAGCAAAGCCATATGTGGAAAAAAGGAATGGCCGCATGGGCCATTGCTAATACGCTGCCTGAACTGGCAGGTATTTTTAATAACACACCACCACCTTTACCTATTCCATAATTATACATGGACCCAATTTCCCAGGCAGAACAATCTGCCTCTCTTAATACAACACTACAATGCACAAGCTGTGGCGCTACCCTGCACTTTGCACCTGGTACCAATCACCTGAAGTGTAATTACTGCGGCGCGTCTAACGAGATTGTGAGGGAGTTTCACGGCCCGATCGTCTCTGTGGATTACGACGGTTTCATTCATAAAACCAATAGGGACGTACAACGTACGGCGAAGGTAGTATCCTGCAAAAACTGCGGAGCCTCCACTACCCTGCCTGCTGAAGTCAACTCGGAAAACTGCGTATTCTGTACCAGTCCGCTGGTCATCAGCGAGGCACAGAACCGGACCGTATCACAGCCACATTATATACTCCCCTTTGCTATTACAAAACAGCAGGCCGGCACAAACTTCCAGAACTGGATGAAGCAACTGTGGTTTGCACCGTCCGACCTCCTACAACTTGTGTCAGGACATGCTAATCAGCTGAAAGGAATGTACCTCCCGCACTGGAGTTACGATGCTGATACTACTACTGGCTATGATGGCCAGCGGGGAGATTACTACTACGAAACGCAGCATTATACGGAGACAGTTAATGGCCGTACAGAGCATCGTACGAGGCAGGTGCGACGTACTTCCTGGCATTATGTAAGTGGTACTGTGCATAACTCATTCGTAGATGTACTGATCTCTGCCAGTCACTCCCTCCCTCCGAAGGTAGCGGCCAGGCTTGAGCCCTGGCATATGCAGGCATTGGAACATTACAATGAACAGTATGTAAGCGGCTTCCGTTCAGAATTATACCAGGTACCTCCTGAAGATGGACTGGAACAGGCTAAACTGGTAATGAGACCTGTTATTGAGCGGACCATCTGTGATGACATCGGCGGTGATGAACAAAGAATCAGTGAATATCATGCTGATTACTACAACCTTGGATTGAAGTACTTGTTGCTGCCCGTATGGATCAGCGCCTACAGATACAACAACAAGGTTTACCATTTTACAGTGAACGCTTCTACAGGCGAAGTGGTAGGAGAAAGACCATATAGCGGTACAAAAATCGCTTTGCTGGTATTGGCAATTCTTGCAGTGATCATAGTAATTATCTTCCTGGCTAATCAACAGTAAACTATAAAAACGAAGGCGTCAACGGTGTATAACTGTTGACGCCTTTATAATTTCCGTTACCTGATTATCAGGCTCCGGTAGCCACTGGCCGTGCAGGATCTGTGATCCATTCACTCCAGGAGCCTGCATATAGTTTAGGCATTGCATATCCCGCATAATTTGCGAGTAATACATTGAATGCTGCTGTTACACCTGATCCGCAGTAAAAAATGACGTTATCTTTAGCAAAATCAGCCGCGAAATATCCTCTTACTACCTCTTGCCCGGCCACAACACCTTCGGGTGTGATGTTAGCGTTAAATGGTCTGGAAATAGCTTCAGGAATATGTCCTGCAATAGGGTCAATGGTTTCGTTCTGACCGGCATATCTGTCTGCTGTTCTTGAATCGATCACACAGCAGGTGTGCAGGCGGGTTGCTTCGAGCACTGTATTGGCATCGGCAAGGAGATCATCCTCATAATGCGCGGTAAAAGTGGCAGCAACCGGCGTAACTGTTCCTTGTTCCAGCGGAAAACCCTTTTCAGCCCATACTTTTTTACCGCCATCGAGCACGGCCACCTGGTCATGTCCAGCCCATTTAAGCAGCCACCATAGTCTGGCAGCAGCCATAAAACCTGCACCGGCATCATAGGTGATCACCTGTGTTGTTGGCGTAATGCCCCAGGAAGCAATTGTAGCTTCAAAAGCCTTCTTATCCGGCAAAGGATGCCGGCCTGATTTGCCGGGAATAACCGGACTGGAAAGATCTTTATCAAGATCGGCATATAAAGCTCCGGGAATATGTGCTTTTTCGTATTCTTTCCTACCCCACTCCTTGTCATTTAGAGCGAAGCTGCAATCAATGAAAATTACACCGGGTGTATTGATCAGCGCCTGTGCTTCTGCTGTTTTTACAAAGTTTGTATAGCTCATACTGTGTCCTTTATATGATACACGCTTTATTTAGCGTACATCAGTAAACGAATGGTATTAATCTCCAGGTTTTCTTTTTGTAGTCGGCATATTCCTGTCCGAAGTTCGACATAAGTAGCGCTTCTTCTATCTTCATTCTGTATAAGAAAGCCACCAGTACAGGAATGAAACTAATGGCTAATCCTATCCAGCTGTTCAGTACAAATCCATTTCCGAAGAAAGAGATAAGCGACCCGAGATAAGAAGGGTGCCTGGTATATCTGTACAATCCTTTTCTGACAATCTTATGGTCTTCGCGGATAGCCACGTCAACTGTAAAGTACCTTCCTAAAATATATACAGCTGTGAAACGGTATATCATACCTAAAACGATCAACAATAATCCGGCCTGCATTCCGGCAGGCGTGTTGCAGATGGGCAGGTGTATAAAACCTGACACTACATGTGCAACGGGCAGAGCAATCATGATAGTGATCCATATTATCCGCAGTGATTGCTTATCAGCACGGGTTTTATCAGTCTGAGAAGATTTTAACAACCGGCTCAGCAGAATTTCTGACAATATCCAGGCGACAATAACAAAAATGCGGAGATATAGGTACATAGGATCTATTGATTAGATGTTAGATAGTTTTCACTTCGCCGTTTTCAAAGGCAATAATCACAGTTGGCTTAAGATTGATGAATAATCCTGTTTCTACAACGCCGGTCATTGCTTTTAGCTGATGATGCAGTTGTTCGGGATTTTCTATAGATCCAAACAGACAATCGATGATATAGTTACCGTTGTCAGTGATATACGGTTTGTCTTCTCTTGTACGAAGCGTAGGAGATCCCTTTAACGCCTGTACGGATTTGAAGACCAGCTCCCAGCCAAAGGGAATAATTTCTACCGGCAGCGGGAATTTCCCTAATGTTCTGACGTATTTCCTTTCGTCGGCAACGATTACCTTTTTTCTGCTGGCATGTGCAACAATCTTTTCACGTAGCAAAGCACCACCACCACCTTTAATGATCTGCAGATCTTCACTGATTTCGTCTGCACCGTCAATATCAATGTCCAGTTGCTGTACTTCGCTGAAAGAGGTGATAGGAATACCTAATGCTATTGCCTGTTGTTCGGAGGCAACAGAAGTTGCTACAGCACGGATATTTAAACCTTCCTTTACCATCTGGCCAATCTTCTCTATCGCCCAGTATGCGGTTGATCCGGTGCCCAATCCTACCAACATGCCGGACTGTACCAACGATGCAGCTTTTTCACCAGCTGCTTTCTTTGCTTTTGTGATCGTGTCCATGATTATCCTGTTAAATGTTTAGCAATATAAGACTATTGCCCCGATTGTATTATTTTTGGAGGCTACCCCCCGTTAATAATGAATACATATCAAAAAAACGACACGGCTCATCGTGTCAAAGCTATTTTTACAGGCTCTATCGGTAATCTGGTTGAATGGTATGATTGGTATGCCTATGCAGCCTTTGCCCTTTACTTTGCGCCTGTTTTCTTTCCTAAGAGCAATCCTACAGCACAGCTACTGGACACTGCAGCCATTTTTGCCGTCGGTTTCCTAATGCGGCCGATTGGTGGATGGCTGTTTGGAAGTATTGCCGATCGCAAAGGCAGGAAGGTATCCATGACATTATCCGTACTACTTATGTCATTGGGTAGTATGATGATCGCACTGGCACCTACCTATGCTACGGCGGGTATCTTTTCTCCGATAATACTATTGCTGGCAAGACTGCTGCAGGGCCTGAGCGTAGGAGGAGAATATGGCACCTCTGCTACCTATCTGAGTGAGATATCTACCCGGGACAAAAGAGGGTTTTATTCTAGCTTTCAGTATGTGACACTTATCGGTGGACAGTTAACGGCGCTGGGTATTCAACTGCTGTTGCAAAAGGTATTTCTTACAGCTGAGCAGCTGCATGAATGGGGATGGCGTATACCATTTGTCATTGGCGCTGCATTGTCTTTGTTTGCACTGGTAATACGCCAGCATATGCAGGAAACAGTTACTACCGGAAAGGAAGATAAAAAGCGCGGCTCTGTACTTATCCTGCTCAGGGAACATCCCAGAGCGGTACTGACAGTCATTGGACTTACAATGGGTGGTACGCTGGCATTCTATACTTATACAACTTATATGCAGAAGTTCCTGGTTAACACGGTACATCTTACCAAAGAACGGTCTACACTGTTAACCTTTTGCCTGATGCTGATATATGCATGTATGCAGCCCTTATTCGGACTGTTGAGCGATAAAATAGGCCGTAAGCCATTATTGCTGGGTTTTGGTATACTGGGTACTTTGCTGACAGTTCCGATACTCACGGCCATCAGTCATGCCACATCTGAATGGAGCGCATTCTTCCTGATACTCGGCGCACTGATTATTGTGAGTGGTTACACCTCTATTAACGCAGTAGTAAAGGCCGAGTTATTCCCTGCAGAGATCCGCGCATTAGGTGTTGGTTTGCCGTACGCATTAACAGTAGCCTTGTTTGGTGGTACAGCAGAATACATTGCCTTGTATTTTAAGAATGCAGGACATGAATCACTATATTACTGGTACATTACCGGTTGTATTTTTATCTCTCTGATTGTCTATGCGATTGTGAGAGATACAAAACATACTTCCTATATGGATAAAGAACAATCGAGGTAGATAATTATGCCGGTAGATATCAATTTCATATCCCCCGGATATATTGACCGACAAAGTGTTACATCACCTGATATGCATCAAAAACCAGCAATAGGATTGTAATACTTTAATCCCGAACTTAGCAACTAAGTCGCTATTCAAAACTTGAAGAAACAATGCAACAGGAAAATAAGAGTCAGAAAATCAGCAAGACAGCAGCGAAAACGGCTGTAAGAATATTTGTTATTATTCTTTTCATGGGAATTTTGCCGCTGGTAGCCGGAAATGAGCAAGGATGGAATGAGCGTATTGCCAATGCACACCTGGTAATCGCTAATAAATGGACACTGGTATTTCCTGCTATTCTTTTCATTGGTTTCCTATGGCTGGCTATCCTCTGTAAGAAAAATAAATACCAGCAGACAGACGTGAACTGGTTGCTTGTATTAAATTCAGTGATACTTATTACATACCTGGTAATGTTGTATTCCAGGATATACAAAGTATTGCTGGCGTAACATTGTTTGTAGTACAATACTTTTAAATCTTATATCCATTGCTCCTATCAGAAGAACAAGTGCTTACATTAGCACCGGATGAACCGTCCAGAAAAGCCGGTAAGGCACTGGCAGGTGTGTCAAAATGGGTAAGTAAAGGGGCGAGTGAACAAGCCTTATGGGGAGAATGCCAGGGCAGTGGCAGTAAACCATATCAAACCCAGATAGACCTGACCAGTACTGCGTTTAAATGCAGTTGTCCCAGCCGCAAATTTCCATGTAAACATGGTATAGGCCTGATGCTGTTATATGCACGGGAACCGGCAATATTTACGGATAATACGCCGCCATCATGGGTAACCGAATGGCTGGATAAAAGAACTGTCAAAGAAACGAAGAAACAGGAAAAGGAAGATAAGCCTGCAGATGATATTGCGCGCGATAAGAGACAACAGGCCCGTCAGCAGAAAGTAGAAGACGGTATTTACGAACTGCTGTTGTGGATGAAAGACATTGTGCGGAATGGTCTGTTACAGCTACCGGAAAAAGGTAGTTCCTATTGGGAGAATATGGCCCGCCGTATGGTGGATGCACAGGCCCCCGGACTGGCAGGAATGATCAGAGCATTATCAGAGATCAACTTTTACGGAGAGGGATGGCAACATCAGTTCATGGAACAGTTCCTTCGTATCTATCTTGTTATACAAGGGTTTAGTCAGGGAGAAAACCTGTCTCCCCTGCTCCAACAGGAACTACGGTCACTCGTTGGCTTTACGCACAGCCAGGAAGCCCTGCGGCAGGAAGCCGGCCTAAAAGATACCTGGCTGATTCTCAATAAACAGATTACAGAAGAAGACGCCCTTACTACAGAGAAGTACTGGTTATTCGGCCTGCATTCATACCAGCCGGCACTGGTATTACAGTTTTATGCAAGAGGGATGTCGAGGCCACAGCTATTGCTTACACCCGGCATGTCCATTGAAGCAGCACTTGTTTTTTTCCCATCTGTCATTCCACTCAGAGCCCTGATTAAAGAGCCTGTAACTAATAATAAGCTTCAGGATACTTATGGCATGACCGGCTGGCAGGAAGTGGTAACAGCAGAGACTTCACTGGCAGCACAGATGCCCGTACGCAGTGAACGGCCTTATATTGTACAACAGTTGACCCCTGTTCAGCATGATCTGAAGTGGTGGCTGAAAGATAGTAACGATCAGATTATGCCAGTCAAAGACAGCTTCCGTAACATCTGGAAACTGCTGGCACTTAGTGGCGGCCATCCACTGGATATGGCTGTACTGGGAAAGGAACAGGAGTATGAGCCACTTGGCGTCTGGCATAACGGCGTCTATAAACTATTATAAGTACCATGTGGAATAATATTGTGAATACGGCTTTACTGGGCATTGGTAAAAAAACATTGTCACCCGCAGATCTGCCTGCTGACCTGATACCAGTGGCAGAAAGCGTGTTGGGAGACAGATCACTGGATTCAGAGACACAGTTCCTTCACCTGGCAGCAGTTGCCTTGAACTACCGGCAGAGTGGCGTGAATGCTGTGCAGCATGGTGGCGTACCCTTATCGCCTGCACCGCCTGAGGAAAAACCCTTTTGTAATACAGCTGCGATATATGCTTTACAGGATGCACTGGACATGGACCTGCTGCCGTTAGTAACCTACTGGCTGGAGGCATGTTATCATAAAGAGCAGATTGTGGTACCGGAGTATATCCCGGTATTACTGGATACGGCTGTGTCACAGAAACGCATCCGGCACCTGGCGATGGCAGTATGTGGCAAGCGCGGACAATGGTTAAGTGCAATGAACGCTGAATGGCAATTTCCCTTTGCACTTAGCAATGAAGAACGCTGGCAGACAGGCAGTGCGGAAGACCGCCGGCAGGTATTGCTGGAGATCAGGCAGGCGTATCCGGGTATGGCCAGAGAATGGTTAGCCCAGACATGGTCGCAGGAGAATACTTCTGCTAGGACAGAATTTCTCAGAATACTGCGTACAAATGCCGGTGAAGAAGACCTTTCCTGGCTGGAATCTTTACAGGAAAGAAACCAGAAAGTGAAAGATGAGGTATGGACGCTTCTCCGACTAATACCGGAGTCGTTTATTGTACAGGCTTACTGGCAATTGCTGCAACGCAGTGTTTCACGTGGAGCAGGAAAGGCACTGCATATTTCGCTGCAATTACCTCTGGATAAAACAATAGTTGATTCAGGTATCTCTACTATCAGTAACCAGAAGAATGTTAGTGAAGAAGCGCATATCCTGTTTCAATTAATTGGTAATGTTCCTCCCTCTTTATGGGAATCGCATTTTAATGCTGGTAAGGAAGAAGTCATTGAACTATTCAGGCAAGACGACCTAGGTAAGCAATTTATACCAGCATTAATAATAGCGGCGAACAGATTCAAAGCTGTTGCCTGGTTACGATTACTGCTACAGGATACCACTACTTTTTATCCGGAAGGCATGCCGCTGTTAACTGCAGCAGAACAGGAAACATATGCACTTAGCATTTTTAGTAGTTATCCACAGGATGTGATTAATTATCTCAGCAATCGTACAGATGAATGGGGATTAACAATCACCGGAGAAGTATTGAAATGGATGGCCCGTAATCCATATCAGTATACACGGAACTTCTTTGATAAACATGTATTGCAGCTACCGCCAGCTATTGCAGATGAACTGGATAAACTAACTCCGGAAGAACCAGCTTATCAGGCTACATGGAGAAATACGAGTGAGCATATACGTAAACTAGTATCCTGCAAAGTGCAGATTACTAATGCATTTAAATAAAATCAACACAAAAACGATCACCTTTTCAAGCATATAAAAGATGTCAAACGTATTACGTCAACATGCCGAACAACTGTTCCTGGAAGAACTCGAAGAGCTGAAAAAACAGGATAATGATAAGCGTCCGTTTAACTGGGTGCTGTCACCACAATCAGTCGTTACTTATTTATTGGGAGGTACATTAAAGAATGGATTTGAGATACAACCTAAATATATCGGCAACCGTAGACTGATAGAAATAGCTGTTGCTACACTGACTACCGATAGAGCATTACTTTTATACGGTTTGCCAGGTACAGCAAAAAGCTGGGTAAGCGAGCACCTGGCAGCTGCCATCAGCGGAGATTCTACCTTAATAGTACAAGGTACAGCAGGAACGGGCGAAGAAGCGATCCGTTATGGCTGGAACTATGCCCGTTTGCTGGCAGAAGGGCCATCAGAGAAAGCCCTGGTTGAAACGCCTGTAATGCGGGCCATGCAGGCAGGCAAGATAGCGAGAATAGAAGAACTTACCCGTATTGGTGCAGACGTACAGGATACGCTGATTACCATATTGTCTGAAAAGACGTTACCTGTACCTGAACTGAATAGTGCCGTAATGGCCCAGAAAGGCTTCAATATCATTGCCACAGCCAATAACAGGGACAAGGGAGTCAACGATCTTTCCAGCGCCTTAAAACGCCGTTTTAATACTGTTATCTTACCAGTACCTGATTCTATGGAAGAGGAAATAGATATCGTGCGTCGTCGGGTAGAAAGTTATGAGAAGGTAATGGATCTGCCGGCAGAGAAGCCGGCACTGGAAGAGATACGTCGTATTGTGACCATCTTCCGGGAGCTGCGAAGTGGAGTAACAGCAGATGGCAAAACGAAGATAAAGATACCTTCAGGAACATTGAGTACTGCAGAGGCTATTTCGGTAGTGAATAACGGTCTTGCAATGGCCGCTTACTTCGGAGATGGCCAGTTGAAGGCCGCTGATCTTGCGGCAGGCATTATTGGAGCAGTACTTAAAGATCCTGTGCAGGACAAAATTGTATGGCAGGAATACCTGGAAACCGTCGTGAAGACGAGAGAAGAATGGAAAGACATTTACCGCGCATGCCGCGACCTTTAAACATCTCATATGTCAATACATATCCTGGGCATTCGGCATCATGGGCCCGGCTCAGCCAGACATGTGAAGGAATATCTTGAAAAGGTTAAACCTGACATCGTACTGGTAGAGGGGCCGCCCGAAGCAGACAATATATTGGAATGGGTAGGAAAAGAGCAGCTCAGACCACCTGTAGCCATACTGGCTTATCAACCTGATGCCCCACAGAAAGCTGTGTTTTACCCATTTGCTGAATTTTCACCGGAATGGCAGGCAATACTGTATGCACGTAACAATAATATACCTGTACGTTTCATGGACCTGCCCATGGCGCATCAGTTTGAACTGAAAGTACAGCGAACACCCGCAGCAGATCCTGATGCAGCGCCTTCCGTGAATAATAGTATGGCTCCCTATATACCCGGAGCATCTATTGTAAGGCGTAACCCTGTCGCTTATCTGGCAGGAGCAGCAGGTTATGCCGACGAAGAAAAGTGGTGGGAACACATGTTTGAATACAGGCAGGATCCGGTTGATGTGTTCAATGCCGTAGCAGAAGGTATGCAGGCGCTTAGACAGGATCTGCAGCTACCTTATGATCGTGAGGAACAATTGCGTGAAGCACACATGCGCAAGACCATTCGGCAGGCAGAACGAGAGATGTACACTGAGATAGCTGTTATTTGTGGCGCATGGCATACCCCCGCCCTGTTAAACATGGGTAAGGCGAAAGATGACAATGAACTGCTGAAAGGATTACCAAAGGTAAAAGTGGCTACCACCTGGATACCCTGGACATATAACCGTCTCAGCTACAGCAGCGGATATGGAGCAGGTATCAATTCACCGGGATGGTATGAACATAACTGGCGATATCCAACGGATGATGGTACACGTTGGATGTCGAGAGTAGCAAGACTATTCCGTGATCAGCAGAAAGATATCTCAGTTGCACATGTAATGGAGGCAGTACGCTTATCAACTGCGCTAACCTCACTGAGAGGGTTACCAAAAGCAGGACTCGAAGAGCTGAACGAAGCCACGCTAAGTGTACTATGCAACGGAGAAGACATACTGTTACAACTGATCCGGGATGAACTGATTGTCAGCGATAAAATAGGTGAAGTTCCAACAGATATTCCCCGTCCGCCGTTACAGACAGATATTGAAAAACAGCAGAAGAAATTGCGGCTGCCACAGACAGCAGACTATAAAGATTATGTGCTGGATCTGCGTAAGGATACTGATCTTGAACGCAGTATACTGCTGCATCGGCTGGAAATGCTGGATATCAAATGGGGACATCGGTACGGTCCATCCGGTAAGGGTACATTTAAGGAACAATGGCGGTTACAATGGGATCCCGGCTTTTCTATTGATATCATAGAAAAAGGTAACTGGGGTAATACTGTGGAAGAAGCCACCTCTAAATATGTACAACACCAGGCCCGAACAGCTACTTCGCTAAAAGAGGTATGTACATTACTCGAAACTGCTATTCCCGCAGAGCTGCCGGCAGCAGTAGCGGTACTGGTACAACAGGTGAATAACCTGGCAGCAGCCACCGGTGATGTAATGCAGCTAATGACAGTAATACCAGGACTGGTACAAATCAGCCGCTATGGGAACGTCAGAAAAACAGATGCCGCATTAGTAGAAAATATTGTTGCCGGGATGATTACCCGTATATGTATCAGTTTGCCGGCAGCCTGTATAGGTATAGCAGAAGATGCTGCATCCGAGTTGCTGGATCTGATCTACAATATGAACGATGCTATACTCATACTGCAGGATGATGAACTGACTAAGCAATGGCAACAAACGTTATATAACATTGCCCGTAATGATAGTGCCGCAGCAATGCTCTCTGGCTATGCTACCCGTCTGCTTGCAGATCACAGACAGCTATCCGGCAATGAGCTGGTAAGGGCATTCAGCTATGCAATGTCTTCAGCTACTCCACCTCCTATTGCAGCAGCATGGCTGGAAGGCTTCCTCAAAGGTAGCGGTACGCTATTGCTGGTAGACAATGACCTGTGGACAGTAGTATATAACTGGATGCATCAATTGGAAGAGAATATCTTCAAACAATTGCTCCCATTGTTACGCAGAACCTTTTCAGGCTTTACCAAAGCAGAGAGAAGAAAACTGGGAGAGAAAGCGAAAGGCGGTGTGAGTGGCGCTCCAGGAAACCATCACCAGATGATGGAAAATATTGATACAGAAAGAGCATTGAAAGGTATTCCTGTCGTGCTGCAAATGTTGGGCGTTAAATAATATTCTGATGGACGATTTGAATAAATGGCGACTGGTGCTGGGTGGCAATGATGCCGACGGTACCGGCTTTTCACTTGGTGGACAGGAACTACAGATGGATAAGACACTGGAAGCTCTTTATGACAGTGAAAAGAAAGGAGGACTAGGTCCCTCCTCTCCTAATGTCAGCCGTTGGCTTGGAGATATCCGTACATTCTTTCCTGCCTCCGTAGTACAGATCATGCAACGCGATGCTTTGCAGCGCCTGAATATTACACAGATGCTTTTTGAAAAAGAAATGCTGGAAAATGTTGAACCGGATGTGCATCTAGTAGCCACTTTATTAACATTGAAACATGCAATTCCTGATAAAACACGTGATACCGCAAGGCAGGTAGTTAAACGCGTCGTGGATGATCTATTAAAGAAGCTAACGCAACCTACTTTACAGGCTATAACAGGTAGTCTGCACAGAAGTATCAGAAACCGCAGGCCCAGGCATAATGAAATCAACTGGCATGCTACCATTCTGAAAAACCTTCAGCATTATCAGCCTGAATACAAAACTATTATTCCTGAAACACGTATCGGCTACGGCCGTAGGACTACCTCATTAAAAGATGTGGTACTATGTCTTGATCAGAGTGGTTCTATGGGATCGTCGGTAGTGTATTCAGGGATATTTGGTTCTGTAATGGCATCGATACCAGCGATAAAGACCCGCATGATCGTATTTGATACTGCAGTTGCTGATCTTACAGAAGAACTGGATGATCCTGTGGATCTGCTATTTGGCGTACAATTAGGTGGAGGAACAGATATACAGGCGGCGCTGTCTTATTGCCAGCAGATTATTACACGTCCTGCTGATACAGTGCTGGTACTAATCACAGATCTGTTTGAAGGAGGTAATGATGATAAAATGCGTAAGCGTGCAACTGAGCTGACAGCAGCAGGCGTACAGGTGATCGTATTACTCGCATTGAACGATGATGGTGCACCTGCATATGATCATGGCAATGCACAATTTTTGTCCAACTTAGGTATTCCGGTATTTGCCTGTACGCCCGATAAGTTCCCTGATATGATGGCAGCTGCGTTAAGTAAACAGGATATTAACAGCTGGGCAGCCAGAGAAGATTTTGTACTTAAAAAATAATTATTTCACTTTTAACCACTCATCGTCCTGGTAGATGATACCATCTGCCAGGGCGCTTTTGACCGCTTCCTGCAAATCAGTACGCAGATCTTCAGTTACACGTGCAAAACCCAAAGTCTTAGCAATTACTGGAATAGCAGCGACGGTTGTGATAGCTACCGCATCACGTACTACTTTCTCAATTACAACAGTCAGTTCCTCAGGCGCTATATAAGTCATCTTTCGTGAAGCAGAAGGCAAGTTGGCCCTGCTGCGCACAATGGGTTGCTGCATCTCAGCATCCCACAGAAACTCATCTTTCACAACAATTGTATCGTTACCAACAGCATCTGTTATTGCCTGCTTCAATACTTCTCTTATTCTGTTACCTACACGTGATACCTCTGCAGCATCCAACATTCTACGCGTAGCTTCTTCTACATGCACCGGACTCTCTACTTTTACTATCATTTCCAGCCATGATCTTAACTTATCTGCCGGATGCTGATGCAGATCTTTTAATGCAATTTCTTCAGGTAACACAGCCATCTCATATAATGGTATATCCGTTCCTTCTTCATCTTCTTCCCTGATCATAGTATAATCCTGTACAGGTAAAATTTCCTCCTGCATATCTTCCGGTTTTTCCTTTGCGGCTTCTATAGCAGCAATCAGTCTTTTCAATTCCCGCACCGGATGACGGAACCAGTCTGTACTCCATACCGTGTAGATATTCCATCCCATGTTCTCTAATACCTGCTGGCGTAAGCGATCCCTGTCTTTGGCAGATCTTGCAGAATGGTAAGCAGCGCCATCACACATAATTCCTATGATATACTTAGCAGGATGCATAGGATCAGTTACTGCCAGATCAATATAAAAGCCTTTGCTACCTATCTGTTTTTTTACATTATAACCGGCCGCTGTCAGTTGATCTGCTACAAGTGTTTCAAAAGGAATACTCACCGGCAGACCATCAGTATACGCCTGTTGCATAGAACCATGTTGTGCGAAGTAAAGGAAGTTACGCAATGCACGTACGCCCTCGCTACCTGTTTTATTCAAATCAATATCATCTGCTGTAAGATTAGTGAAGACTTCACATCTTTGTTTCGCTCTTGTGATCAATACATTCAGACGTTTCTCGCCACCCTCATTATTTAACGGTCCAAAAGAAAGGCTAACAGTTCCTTCAGGAGTGCGACCATATCCTATACTTATGAAGATCACGTCCCGCTCATCACCCTGTACATTCTCAAGATTTTTAACGAAAAATGGTTCATGCGGATGCGCTTTAAAAAACGCTTCTACATCTGGCATCTTTTTTCTTACGGTTTCAAGTGATTGCTGTATAGCCTGCATCTGAGCAGTACTAAAAGCAACCACACCAAGACTCATATCCGGATGATTACGGGCATGGTTAATAACAGCAGTAGTAATGGCATCCGCTTCCTGTAGATTTGTTCTCGTTTTGCCACGATCGTAAGTCGCGTCTTTCAGATGATGATATACCAGTCCCATTTGATGGGTAGCTCCAGGACTCGGAAAGATTACCAGCTTATTTTCATAGAACTCATGATTGGACATTGTAATCAATGACTCATGACGGCTACGGTAATGCCAACGTAACATTCTTTGCGGCGCACCCTGAGCGTCGCACATACCCAGAATACTGGGCATGTCTGCTGTTACATTCTCATCATCATCAACTTCCTTTAATAATGAATCAAAGAAACTACTGGGAGGTAATTGTTTACTGTCACCAACAACGACTAACTGCTTTCCTCGAAGCAATGCGCCGATTGCATCTACTGGTCTGACCTGACTAGCCTCATCAAATATTACCAAGTCAAATTGTAATGATCCGGGAGGCAGAAAGTTTGCAATAGAAAGAGGGCTCATCATGAAGACAGGCTTGATAGCTTGTATTGCTAATCCAGCAGCCTGCATGAGTTTGCGTATAGGCATATGCCTTGCCTTTTTGTTAAACTCAGTTCGTAATACATTCACCTGGCCACCAGCCTCCAAAGGAGGAATACCCTCATAATGTTTTAATGCAGCCCGCGCTCTGTTATATTGGAGATTGAGTGTATCTAATTTTACGAACTGTTTAACAGCAGCTTCATGGCTTGCACGTTCAAACTTTCTGATTGAAGCATGTGTTAGCAAAGCCTGCTCCCACAGATATTCATACCATGTTTTTTGTAATGCGGCTTTCAAAGCAGTTACTGCGTCAGGCCAGTAGGCAACAGCATCTGTAAGCGTTTGTAAACCTTCTGACTTAGCAGTGTCTTCCAGGTTATTCCACGAGATAGCATGATGTATATCAGGTAGTCCATCTATCCAGGACTGCATCATTACCAATTGCTCTTCATATGCACGATGCAACAGCGGCGTAACATCTTTAAATCTGCGCTGCTCATTTAACGCAAATACACTGACTACTGCATCAATGGCAGTACCTTGCTGCTGAAGATTTCTGATGAGCACATCGTAGTATTTCTTTGCAACATCAACAGGCTCATTTTTTTCGAGGTAATCAAATATGACAACCGAACATGTGCCATAGCTAATCTGTTTATGTACCTCGGTAATATAGTTGGTAATTGTTTCAAGTACTTCCCAATTGGAAAAGCCTTTCTGCCAGCGTTGAGGGAATAATTCCTTTGCCAGTGCTTCCTGTTCCTGAAGCTGTTTCTCAAGTCTTCTTGCCTCAAGTATGGCATCTACACAGGCTAGCTTTCCCGCAAGATCATCTGGTGCGCCGGTCTTACATAAAGCGGCCAGTTGACGGTTAGTTTTGTTATAATCACCTTTCAGGAATTTATACCACTTATCACCATAGGCAAGTAAGTTTTGTCTTATTTCCAGCACCTGCTGATCCCATGCTTCCGGGATCAAGATAGCATCATATGCCTGACGGATCTGACGTAAACGCTTTCCCGTCTGCAACAGTTCTTTAATATCTTCCTGTTGTTGTAACCATGCAGGATGTCTAAGTTGTACACCAGTGATATCAGGACGTACCGATGCCAGCTGCATAAAGAAAGATAGATTCATACTGGCCTTTCTGTTCAATGGCATTGGCAATCCTACATGTCCTGCTATTATTGCACTTTCATGTTGAAGAGATGTTGTAGTATCCAGCGCTTTTTGCAATAAAGGAATCAGTCGTTCCTGTTCTGCAGGAACTAGTATGGTTAGTCCTATACCCCAGAACAATAAAGTGGAGGGAATACCTGTCTCCTTCAGACGATGTTCAATCCTTATTGCCATCGCTTCTGCACGTTGCATTTGTAATGCATTCCATCTGTCGATATCTGCAATAGCGATCCGTGGCAAAGTAATATCCGGAAATTGTTCTTTCAGTTGCAACAGGTAACCCATCAGTTGCTGAGGCGTAATACCACTTTCACCAACCGGTGTGTTAACCGCAATACTATAGTTGTTTAACTCCAGACGATAATCATTCAATAGCGTAACTTCCTGTTGCAATTGTAATATCGCAGGCTTACGTAGTTCAAGTGTTTTCCTTAATTCCTGATGTAATTCCTTTTTATTGGCTTTGTGGCTATGTAACTCGAGGCATGCATCACCTAGTTGTATACTGTCGAGTCTACGCTTAACTACTTCAAGCGCAGCCATTTTCTCTGCAACAAACAGTACTTTCTTCCCCTCACCTATTGCGTTTGCAATGAGGTTGGTAATCGTCTGCGATTTACCTGTACCTGGCGGACCTTGTATTACAAGATTGCGTCCTTCCTGTACAGCAAGCATTGCCAATAATTGGGAGCCATCTGCATCGACTACCTGGTGTAATTCATGTGCATTTGTTTCTGTATCAATGAATGCATCTTCCGCAATATCTGGCGCACCATCTTTAAAGCCATCTCCAAATAAGCTTTGCAATACAGGATGATCTACCGGTTGTTCATCTACAGGCCATCCGTCACTATCAAGATCATGATACAGCATTAATTTACCAAAAGAGAAGAATCCCAGTTCAACAGCATCAGTAATCACTTCCCATCCATCCATACCATGTATAGATTCTGCTACGTCCTGCATGTAATCAATTACAGGCAATTCATCACCTTCCGGCATATCAGGCAGCATAATTCCGTATTCAGCTTTGATCTTGGTCTGCAAACTTAGATTCATCTCGGTATCACTACCCGTATAGCGCAAACGAAATTTTTCTCTTGCACTGGAACGTTCGAGTGAAACAGGTATCAATATCAACGGTGCATAACGCGCTTCCTTTCCATTATCCTTCTCATACCATTTCAACATCCCCAATGTCAGAAAAAGAATGTTTACACCTTGCTCTTCCAGGCTGGTTCTTGCAGCATAATACGTATTCAACAATCTGTCTTGTAAGGCAGTTGCCGTTTCAGTTGTTTGCAAGCGGGTGCTATGTGTGACCTCTTCTGGTTCAGAAACAGCTGTCTCACTTTCTAATAGTTCCTTTTTCTCTTTTACATCTGTTTTAGGCAGAAAAGTCATTGCTTTACCCTGCTTCACCAATACTTCATAAATATTGGTGGTATTCTCTTGTTCAATGTGTACTCCACGACTAACGGGCAAACGGTAATTCAACAAGGGGTTACGTAATCCCAGATCCAGTAATTCCCGGCGGGAGGCTTCCAGCTTAATAAGGATTGATTCCTTCATGTACAGTTCGTTGTAGAAACAAAAAAAACGATAATTTATGTTAAGAACGATTATTGACTATAATTTATTCTAATAATATTACTATTACCTTTATTGACATAACTATTTAACATTTCCGTGTATCAGGCTTTATATTTTCTCTGGGGTACAAACTGGCACATCGCACTGAAAATTATTGGCTATGTGCTGATCTCTTTATCATTCATTGGGGTGGTAGGAACAATTTTGCTGGAAAACCGGAATCCGGTTAAGGCAATGGCATATATCATGTTGCTGGTCTTTGTTCCCATACTGGGATTAGTCGTCTATTATTATCTGGGCAGGGATCTACGAAAGAAGCGACGGTTCACGCTGAAAGGTAGTAAAGATGAAACACTGATGTTACGGTATTTTGAATCGCAACGTCAGGAGATAGAACAGACACAATTACAACTAAGGAAACTAGTTGCCAGTAAGCAGGAGATCTCGGCCATGCTGTTAAATACTAGGCATTCTGTACTGTCCAGTGACAATCGTGTTGAGCTTTTATTAAATGGTGAGGAGAAGTTTCCTGCTGTAATGGAGGCGCTTAAAGCAGCCCGTCATCACATACATATTGAATATTACATTTTCGCTGCTGACGACGTTGGTAATGCTATTGCTGAGATACTAGTTGAGAAGCTAAAGGAAGGAATCGAAGTCAGGTTTATTTATGATGATCTGGGCAGCGATAATATTGGTGATATACCTGATATGCTTGAGGAGAATGGTGCAGAAGTATTTTCATTTTCTCCCGTGCTTATTAACTTCTATCTGAATGCAAATTACCGCAATCACAGAAAGATAATAGTAATAGATGGGGAGGTTGGATTTACTGGTGGTATCAATATGGATGACCGTTATCTTAACAACGCAAAGCATGAAGTTTTTTGGAGAGATACACATCTGAAACTGGAGGGAGATGTGGTGAATATGTTACAGCTGCAGTTTATGATGAGTTACAGGTATTGCAGTAAACAGACATTTACATTTGGTCCACCTTACTTTCACCGTTCGGCGTTACAGGAAAATTGTTTTGTTGACGTTGTTGCGAGCGGTCCTGATTCAGAGTTCCCTATGGCTATGCAGACAATACTGATGGCTATTAATAATGCAAGACGTTCTATCCGCATCAGCAATCCATATTTTATTCCAAATGAACAGATATTAACAGCACTGCAAATGGCTGCACTATCCGGAAAGACGGTGCAGCTTATTTTACCATATAGAGGTGATTCATTCTTTGTACAACACGCTGCGCAATCTTATATCAAATCCATGTTGGATGCAGGTGTGAAAGTATATTTCTATCAGAAAGGTTTTATTCACGCAAAGTCAATTTCTATTGATGATAACCTCGCGATTGTAGGTTCTGTAAACCTTGACTACCGCAGCTTTTATCTGAATAGCGAAATTGCTGTAGTTGTATACGACAAGCCACTGGTAAGCAAACTTAATGCTGCATTTGAGCAAGACTTACAGGATTCAGTTCATATAGACCGTCGTTCCTGGAAGAATCGTTCCGTTTGGCAAAAGTTTATAGATGCAGTGTGCAGATTACTGACTCCACTATTATAATATCGGCGCTGTAAGATTATGACTGATCATTATCTTCATCCAAACTTTCATGCCTGTCTCCGCCAAGACTATAATAGTTGTTCTCTTCATCTTCTTCGCCAATCACTTCATTGTTATCATCAAGCTCTGCGCCCGGTACATCAAGACCTTCATCCAGCGTTGATGAGTCAACAGAAGACTCTTTCGCCAATTCATTATTGATTCTTGCTGATCGTGTTACTTTCTCGATGTCGAGATCTTCCTGTTCACTCCTATATGTGATATCTTCAGTTGCTGGATACACAGGGTAGCCAGGAAACTTCTCATCTTCATTCAATTCTGATTTCTTATCTGTTGGTTGTTCTGCTTTCTTTTTCATAATCTTTCGTTTTAAATTTTTCTGAAAAAGTTATGCCAATCAGATACCAGTTATTCCACAGTAAATGTTAATTCGTTCCAATCATTTTCAGGCAAACTGGTTTAGGTACTTTGATCTCCTGACCAGTTGGTTTCAGTAGTCCTGTCAGTTTATTCCTTTTGAACACTACTACATTATCTGTGTTCTGATTAGCCACTAATAAATAGTTGCCTTCGGGGTCTATCATAAAGTTGCGCGGTGATTTTCCACCTGAAGGTTGTTCTCCTTTTTTCTCTAGTCTACCTGTTTTACGATCAATGCTGTAGATAGCAATATTATTCAACTTGTCCCTATTGGAGGCATATAAAAATTTACCATCCGGGGAAATGTGAATATCAGCGCCTGAGATCGGACCCTTATATTTTGCAGATAATGTAGTTATCGTCTGAAATGGAACAAGGCGTCCTCTGACATAGTTGAAAGCGGTTACCTTACCGTCCAGTTCATGAATAACATATGCCCACTTACCATTCGGGTGAAAAGTAATATGCCGAGGGCCTGCTCCAGGCGCTAAGGCGGCGTGGCCAGTATCTGCAGGAACAAGCGGTAATACATCACCTTGTTTATAATTGTAGATAACCACCTGGTCTATTCCCAGGTCAGAGACATACAAGTTTTTCTTATCGGGCCCAAATACCACACAATGTACATGTGGTTTCTCTTGTCGCTCTTTATTTGGACCGGTGCCAGTATGCTCAATTGTTTGTACAGGGGCTTCTACCTTACCATCTTTTTTTATTGGTAAAACTGATAAACTGCCTCCACCATAGTTACCAACAATAACATACTTTCCTTCTTCATCAGTTGAGATGTAGCAAGGTGCTGCTCCTCCTGATGGTTGTTTATTGAGAAAAGTGAGATTGCCTGTTGTTGTATCCCATTCAAAGGCACTAACACCTCCTTCATCATTCTCGTTTACAGCATATACATGCTGATGATCAGGAGCAATTACCAGGTAAGATGGATTATTCACATCTTTAGCCGTGCTTACGTAACGTAAGGTACCTGTAGTTGTGTTAAATGCATATACATTGATACCTTCCTCTGCATTTTTGGTGTAAGTTCCCACCAATAAAAATTTCTCTTTTGTCGTATCTGTTTGTGCTGATAACATAGTCGTAATTGATAAAGCGGTGCAAGTAAGTAAGGTATTTAACATATACTGTGCCTTTTGTGTAAAAACAAGTTACTAAATAAGCAATTAAGTATAAAACGCGTTTTAAGTACTTATTTAGGCGAATACCTGTAGTTTGGACCAATACCTATGCCTATCAATAGATCGTTGAAATTTAAGCCTCTAATAAAGTCAATGGTAAATAAGCGTTGAAAATAATAATTGATTGAAAATCAATTGCTTATTAGAAATGATGAAAAAGCCCAGTCCGAAGACACGGTCCGGGAGCTATTTACTTCTAATTTAACCTTAACTTTTATCGTGAGATGAATTTTGATTCATCAAAATATTATAATGGCACATGCGCTGTCATTAATATAACAGTCAACATGATGTTCCGTATTAGTATTAGTTAGATAAAGTTTCCAGGAAATCGGGTGGTGAATAAATTCATAGATGCACTAATTAAATGTATCAGTGGAATGAACAAATTTCTGCCTGCTTCTTTAGAAATTTCTTTTGGATGAAATCAGTTCCGGTTGAGTCATAGGTTCAATCTTTATCACATCTGTTAATCAGGGTCAAGGATATTCCGGTCGTTAACGAATATAGACAAAAAAAATACATGCCCGTAATAAGCATGTATTTTTATTTTTATCCAATGTAGTAGTTACTATCTTCCCATGTATACCATCAGGATCTGTACATCACTTGGATTAACGCCACTAATTCTACTGGCTTGTCCGAGGGTACGGGGACGGATCTTATTAAATTTCTGTCTGGCTTCTGCACTTAAAGAAACCAGTTTAGTATAGTCGAATCCATCCGGAATTAGCAAGTCCTCCATCTGGCTCATTCTTTTTACAAGATCATTCTCCTTTTCTATGTATACTTCGTACTTGATTTGTATTTCTGCCTGTTCAAGTACTTCATCTGCAAATTCAGCTAGTGCCTTTCCTATTTTATTTACGCCATTCTTCATTGAGAATATATCCATCGTTGGACGTAACAATATCTGGTAAGCACGCATACGTTGAGGTAAAGGCGAAGTATTTTTCTCAGCCAGCAGATGATTAATCTCCTCAGGATCGATTGGTAATTCTTTGAGGATAGTCTTAATCTTTTCTACACCTTCCTTCTTAACAATCACCTTATCTAATCTGGTTTGTCTAGCTAGTCCCATCTCAAAGCTCTTTTCTGTCAAACGCAGATCTGCATTATCCTGCCGCAACAATGTTCTAAATTCTGCTCTTGAAGTGAACATTCTATAGGGCTCATCTGTGCCTTTGTTAATTAGGTCATCGATCAATACTCCAATATATGCCTCGCTCCTTTTCAAAACAAATGGTGCCTGACCTGTTGCTTTCAGGTGTGCATTAATACCTGCCATAAGACCCTGACAGGCAGCTTCCTCATAACCTGTAGTTCCATTAATTTGTCCTGCGAAGAATAGATTCTGAATATGTTTGGTTTCCAGAGAAAATTGCAGCTGTGTTGGTGGGAAGTAATCATATTCAATAGCGTATCCTGGACGGAACATTTTTACGTTCTCAAATCCAGGTACTAATTGTAACGCCTTATATTGTACATCTTCTGGCAGAGAAGTAGAAAATCCGTTTACATAGATTTCAACAGTATTCCAACCTTCCGGTTCTACGAACAATTGATGTCTGTCTCTTTCTGCAAAACGGTTTATCTTATCTTCTATACTGGGGCAATATCTTGGACCGACGCCTTGTATCCTACCCTGGAACATGGGTGATCTATCAAAGCCTGTCTTCAGCATGTTGTGTACTTTATCACTTGTGTAAGTGATATGACAACTTCTTTGCTGCTCTGGTTTTATTTTTTCGACATCCATGTAAGAGAAACCAGTGATCACATCATCACCTGGTTGTTCTTCCATTTTAGAATAATCAAGACTCCTGGCATCTATTCTGGGTGGCGTACCTGTCTTTAATCTATCACTTTCAAAGCCAAGAGATACCAATTGTTCAGTAATACCAGTTGCTGCTTTCTCCGCTACGCGACCACCACCAAACTGTTTGTCCCCTATATGCATTACACCATTTAAGAATGTACCATTGGTTAGAACAACAGATTTAGCTTTTATCTCGTGACCAAGTCCGGTAACTACTCCATAACAATGTCCGTCTTTTACTAAAAGGCCTTTTACCATATCTTGGTAGAAGTCCACATTTGGAGTAAATTCTAAAGCTTCTCTCCACTTAGTAGCAAACAACATTCTATCGTTCTGTGTACGTGGACTCCACATAGCAGGTCCCTTAGAACGGTTTAGCATCCGGAATTGGATCATCGACTGATCTGTTACGATTCCAGAATATCCACCGAGTGCATCAATCTCTCTCACTATTTGCCCTTTAGCAATACCACCCATAGCTGGGTTACAACTCATTTGGGCGATAGTCTGCATGTTCATAGTAATCAAAAGAACCTTTGATCCCATGTTTGCAGCAGCTGCCGCCGCCTCGCAACCGGCATGTCCGGCGCCTACTACAATTACATCGTATGATGGAAACATAATTTTATTTAAATAGAAATGCAAAGGTACATAGAAGGTAGGACATGTGATGTTCCACGTGGAACATGCAAGGTCACTTCTAAAAATGTATACAAAGTGAAGCAGTAAATGCAAATGCCTGGGCTTAGTTACTATAAGGTGAGATAGAGGATTGGTTTCCCAACTGAGCTAAAGACATATAGACTGCATAAAAATATTCACCCTCAAGATTGATAATGTCAAAATGAAGGATAGAAGTCTTGTTTTTATATCTTGCTTATAATATGGAGTATGATCAAGATCCCTAAATAAATAATCACTTCCGTAGATATCCGGATTTCTTACGACTGTTGATAAGCTCCTTCTAACAGATGCGTTCAGCTATCTTAATAGACCAGCAAGTAGATACTCAATAACACATGATCAATCAGGAGTTGCCCATACGAACTACTAATGTTTCGATGTTCCCAACTAAAGGCTCGATATTGTTGGACCTGTCATGAGCCGCAATAAAAAACTGACAAGCGACTTAAATAAATGAAGTACCAACTACATGACGTAGGATATCCAAAGTTGATCCAGGGATAGTACTGCTTTCTTATGGTTCCACAAATTACATTACTAAATTCAACCAGGACGTATTTTAGACTCGTTATTCTGAATATTACCAAGCCGATTTCTTTTCTCGAGAGTAGTAAGTTGTGATTGGGAATCTTAACGGTAGCCCCTACCATAGTTATTAACATAACCAAGCAAAGCATTTTCCCAAACTTGGTAGCATTACCTTAAACTCAAGACATATCAATAGGAAAGGTGTTAAAGCTCTCAAACCGCAATTAAGTGTCTCATTAGCCCCAGCAATAACGCTAATACTACATATCGCCTTTAGACATAGTTGTGCATTAAGATATATTTGCTTTGCAGAAGCTTACTTGAGATAGTCGCCCCATATCATACTACGGTGAGGTATGAATGTATGGTAGGTTTCATTTTGGGAATATCCCTAAAGTAACAGAAGGTAACAATTATAGCAAGTTCGACTTTGTAAGGGATAATATCGCTTAGCATTGATAACAGAAATATTAAGCGCCTGTAAAGAATATATTAATACTACACCTTGCCACCTATCTTATTAAACTAGATATCCTCTCCTGACATAGGTTTGAAATTGCAGATAGTTTATGTAATCAATCATAGTAACTATCGCAACGTCCAATTGATTACTTAAAGCAATCATTGTATCGGATACGTTGATAATTATAATGATACGGATAAGATATAATGAAACCGATCAGATATTTTGAAGAGCAATTTTTTGTTCGAGCTCAGTTCATCCAATTGTCTATCTACAAATAAGAGGGAATCCGTTAATAGTATAATTAACTCGCTGCTAAAGTGAGATATATTATTGGAGCAGGGCTAACTATGATACCAATTGTTCATATCATAGTGTCGATCAAGTGAAATTCACGCTTATCTATGTATGTAGTGTCTCGAATTCACTTTGACTCAAGGACATTAGTACTGGCACATTCAGGATATACCAATATTCTGTCCAGGAACTTTAAAGTGTTCGTACAGGAAAGTATCTTAACGTTATAGGTTGATAGCGTTACTTAGTAAGAACACTGTCCCTCATAGTTTGCTTCAATCAATAGAACCGTTGTAGATAATTGAATGTGTAGCTAAATGATGGCATTGAAATTTAATCGTTAGATAGCTTCCTGTTAGAGCATTGAATCATAGCGAGAGATACTACTTAACTATTCAGCTCGAATACCTTTGACTTTACACGAAAGCTGGGAACATCCTGCTTTCTATGCCAATCTTCTAATCAAACAGGCTTCGACGCTACATGCAGAGTAGATACTCTGTTACTTTTATGAACGATGCACTATGATTTGAGTCAAAACTTCTGTGAATAATCCTCTTACATTTCAATACTTAATTAGTCATTATAACCCTGGAACATCAACTGTTGTCAAATATGCATTCGTTAATTAGATTGTCATAGATCAGATAGCCGCGCTATGAGGTTGGCTATGTACTGCTTAATATTCACGAGAGACTGGTATAACACTAGCATTACAACTATGCAATAACGAGGCGTCTTGTTCCTTTTAGTGAGTAATGAATCTCAGATGTACAATACTTTAGGGGGGCAATGAGGTGTGTTCTGGAATTGCCTTACTTATGCGTTCTGGCATCTGATATAACTATAGCCCTAAACACAAAAACCAGACTTATGAGTCTGGTTCTTCTATCATGTTCCACGTGGAACATAACCTATATTTTTATATCAAAGTACATTTCAATCGCCTCATTTTCCTTGGCCCTCATCTTAGCAGATTGTTCTTTTGACTTATCCTTATATCCACATAAATGCAAAGCCCCATGAAAAATTACCCGATGTAATTCCTGCTCCTCTGTTACCTGGAATTTCTTTGCGTTTTCTTCAACCCGATCTATGCTGATGTATATTTCACCTTCAATAACTTCAGGATCTTCTCCTAGTTCAAACGTAACAATATCAGTTAAGGTATCATGCCGAAGAAACTCCTGATTAATTTGTAAAAGATATTCGTCGCTACAAAATACATAATGAAGATTCTTCAGTCCCTGCCCTTCTCTGGCAAATAATTCTCTTATAAATGTTTTCAGCTTATTTCTGTTTTTTAATTTCAGCTTTACCTCATGTGCAGTAAAATTGATAGCCATACCTGATACAAAATTTTGTAAGTGATTCAGAATGTAAAAATATGGTGAAATTTCTGATTACTTCTCTCCTGTCTTTGTTGGATTGATTGTGAGCCAGTACCTTTGCCGCAATCACTTAGTAAGCGGTACAATTATCACCTGCTAAGATTAAACAACACTTCAGGCATTAAAGATTAAATTATAACGGATGAAAAAAGGAGTGATTAAATTGTCTTCCCTTGCTATAGGAAAAAGTGCGATTATCACATCTTTCGAGAAAGATGATCTGCACCTTAAATTAATGGAAATGGGATGTGTACCTGGTGAAACTGTAAAAGTCGAAAAGATCGCCCCGCTTGGAGATCCAATCTCAATTATGGTGGCTGGCTATAATCTCTCCCTCCGTAAGACAGAAGCCGATTACATCTGGGTAGAAGAACTGGTCTAATCATAAATATAAATGGCCAATTGTAATACCTACAATTGGCCATCTGTATTTTAATACCGGCCTCTTTACTGATCAATTCCTGGAACAATCACACTATTCTAAAACTACGCCCCTACTAAATAAATAAATCTGCCATCCTTCTTTAAATTTCTGCCCCTATATCTGATATAATTCCAACCAATTTATGAAATGCACTCAGCACAAATGTAGGCATCATATCACCAGTAACAGTTGACTGAATTTACACATTTGCCACTCCTTTCAAGGCAGGTAATCCTGAACTATAACTTGATTAAAACCAGAGTTATCACCAAAAAATACATTCTGATATTCAAATAATATGAAAAGCTGAAACTTATTATTATAAGCCCTGATTGAATTGTTAATTATTCGAAACTTTTAATCGTGAAACGTAGAAAAAAAAGAGTTTTCCACATCCTATAGATATTTAAGCTGAAATCTGCCTATGTGGAATGGATCAATTTAACGAATTTACCCCTCACTTCAGGCAATTGTGTGAATAGCTGCATGCACCATCAATAAAATGATCAAGTTATCAACAAAAAGCGGCAATAATTTTTACTTTTTCAATTTTACACAGGAAATATTTATAAAAAATAAAAAAATTAGCTTTTTGATAGGCAATTTGTGAATAAGTTCTCGTTCTTAACAGGGTTCATTGATCCCCTTACCCAAAGCTTCCCGCTTTATACACAAAATCAAAAAATTCAGAAAAATTTTAGCCCATTTAACGAAGAAATTGTGAATAACTCACAAAACACTATTGTAAATATTCTAAAAACAGAAAAAAATTTGCGTTTTCAACATTAGTCAGACTAGTAACACACATTTTACGTCAGAATTGAGAAATATGCTCCTTTAAAAAATAGAAAATTTTAAAAATTCCTCAAAAAACAGATAGTTATCCACAGAAATAGGCTGATATCCCATGTTTGAATGCAAATCAAAATGAATTTTTATGAAGCGCTTCAGGTTTGAATGTCCTTTCTATGATCTGAAACTTAAATTTTCATCGCAGGCCTGAGCCGTTCATTTACGAACCGCTTATACTTATCATATTGTAAAAATGGCTGTGGGATCCTACAGCAAATTTTTGAGATGTAACTGTAAAAGCTCTCTGAATACGTCTACAATAACTTCATCAATCTAAATTCCTTCACATCATCTTCCCGTCATAGCTATAAAGCCTTCAAAATTTAACGCTCCCTGTTTCTCTCCAAAAAATTCTCCTGTGGATACCTACACTGCTCAAATCCAATTCGATTCTCAGCCGCTTCGTGATGCCCTCCAGCTTTCATTGAGGCCCATTATCCTCCATTCTTCAAAAATTCATTAAAACTATAAGCCCTTCATTTTTGAAACGCCTATAGTTTGTGCCAAAATAAAACACCTGTGGTCACCCACAGGTATTTTACTATTTCGCAACTATCAGCTATTCATGAATGCCCTGAGAATTGGATGACGCCTACAGCTCTCCGCATGCAAAATTTCATTTTAACCATAAGCCGCTCAGATTTTAAACGCCCATATTTTACCTGAAGGCTGATTTTATGTAGGTACCCACAGGAAAATTATTTTCAATTCAACCACAACGCACTCAAAATAAAGCGCTCAGGATTCAATCAGTTATGTACAAGTGCAGATTCATAATTTCATCGCAGCTATAAGGCTTTCAAAAATGAAGGCGCTATATTTTTAACGAAAAGCAACTTTCTGTAGGTACCCACACGATATCCACATCCATCGAAACCTCAAAGCCTTAAAAATAAAGCCCTTAGATTTTAATCATTTATACCAATTCACATAATGTGAATTTCGTCGCAGCTATAAGCGCTTCAAAAATGAAACCCCCATATTTTTATTGAAACTAAAAAACTCGTACCACCCTACAGCATTTTAAAGTTCATCACAACCAGGAGCCCTTCGCAAAACGTTGTGAGACTTACCCAAATAGCATCTGTGCCCGGATGAAACGATCCATCCCACGTATAAGGGCTTCCCGAAAGAGTGGCTTTAGAATCAATTAGACAAGAAAATGCTGTACCCCCCTACAGGATTTTTTCAAATATTGAATCTATAAGCGGTTGGAAAAACGAGTGCTTTAGGCTGAAATAGCCCCGGGAAGCCCCTGAAATGACCTGGATCAGCCGTGGGATAAGGCTTTTAAAGACATAAAAAAGGCCCGATTAGCACGCTAATCAGGCCTGTAAAAAATAAATTATGCGAAATTAAAGTTGTAAACTACTGTTTTTCAGATATTTAACTACAATCCGTGCTGTGCACTGATCTCCAACATACGCTCAATTGGCTTTTTTGCTGCAATACGCAATTGCTCGTTCATTGTTATCTCAGGTTCCTCATATTCCATGCACAAATACAACTTTTCCAATGTGTTAAGTTTCATATGTGGACAATCATTACAGGCACATGCATTATTGGGTGGAGCAGGTATAAAAGTTTTAGAAGGATTCTCCATTTGCATCTGGTGTAAAATTCCAGTTTCGGTAACCACGATATATTCCTTCGCTTCATCCTTTTTAGAAAAATTCAACAAAGCCGTAGTCGAACCGATGTAATCTGCAATATCCAAAACCGCCGCTTCACATTCCGGATGCGCTATCACCTTGGCTTTGGGATGACGAATCTTCAGTTTTGTGATCTTTTCCAACGAAAAAATCTCGTGAACCATACATGCACCATTCCAGAGCAACATGTCCCTTCCAGTTTTTTTGGCCAAATAAGCGCCTAAATTCCTGTCGGGGGCAAAAATGATCGGCTGGTCCTTCGGAACGCTCTCGATGATCTTTTCGGCATTAGAAGAGGTACAAATGATATCGCTGAGCGCCTTGATACCTGCCGAACAGTTTATGTAGGATATAACCAGGTGATCGGGGTGCTTTTCCTTAAACTTCCGGAAAAGTTCCGGCGGAGCGCTATCGGCCAGTGAACAACCAGCTTTCAGGTCAGGTAACAGCACTTTCTTCTGCGGACTCAAAATTTTTGCGGTTTCAGCCATAAAGTGAACTCCGGCGAAAACAATGATATCAGCATCAGTTTTTGCTGCCTGCTGACTTAGTCCCAAACTATCCCCGATGTAATCTGCCACATCCTGAATATCTGGCTCCTGGTAATAGTGCGCAAGGACAATCGCATTTTTTTCTTTTTTCAATCTTTCGATTTCCGCAAAAAGATCGAGACGCACATCAACCGGTAAATCCAGGTACCCTTTTTTTTGAAGTTCGCTTTTAGCAATTTCCAGCTCCCTCATCATAATTATATATCTAGTTTATTTTTTAAAAAGAAAAACCCACTACTATTAGGGCTGTGAATATGTGAAAACAAATTTTGACCGTCGTGTACAAATGTAGTTGTTATTCTTTTTTTCACTGCTATCCACAATAAATTAACAGTCGAGATTGGCCATAGTACTAGAAAACCCTAATTTAATCCACATAGGTGGATATCGTTTTCCGTGAATAATTTGTTTGACGGTGCAGTATTAAGAAAATGTTAATAGACGGGTAAAACTATGCCGCGAAATCCACTTTTTTGATCCGGACCAATTTCTTCCGAAATAACAAAATTAGTTTTCAGGTACCCGAAGTGGAGTTTTTCAGAAGATATTGGACAACAATTGCCAGTTTTTTAACAGTCAATGTGGATAAACTACAACTAAAAAGTTATCTCAGGATGAAATTGCTTTTTTAGCTTTACATGAATCTTTTTGCACAATTTTATGTGAATGAAGATTTTGCCTGCCTGTGAAATGTGAATAACCAAACACATGTTTTTAGGGTGGCATATTTCCTGAAATAATGGTCTGTAGCCGTATTAAAAAATCCCTGGGTACTTCAAACAACCTGGTACAAAAATCATGACAAATGTGGATAACCTGTGAATGAACCTTGACTAACTTTTCCGGTTAAAATGCCGCAAACCCTTTACTGTATTGGGTTTCGGCCAATAAAAACCTTTTTGCAGTTACAGTTATTTTATTCTATTTTTGCTTTCCTTAAAAAATTTAGACTATATAATATATGTCAGTTATTCAGAAGATCAGGGATAAATATGCCGTGGTGATCGTAGTTGTGATCTGCCTGGCTATTGTTAGTTTCCTGTTACAGGATGCCTTTTTCGGCAAAAACTCTCTAATTCGCCGTTCTACCACAGTTGGTAAAGTAAATGGCAAGGAGCTCGAATTCTCCGACTATCAGCAGATGATTAAAACTGCTGAAGACAGAATGCGTATGTCTAACGGCGCACTGAATGAGCAAATCACTCAGCAGGCACGTGAATCTGCCTGGAACCAGTTCCTGAGCGACAACATCCTGAGCGCTCAGTACGAAAAACTGGGTCTGGCTGTTACCGAAGAAGAGATCAAAGATCAATTCACCGGTAAAAACCCAAGCCCTGTTATCACTCAACAGTTCACTGATGAGAAAACAGGTCAGTTCGACCGCGCACGTATGCAACAGGTACTCGCTAGCATCAGCCAGGATAAAACCGGTCAGATGCGTGCAGGCCTCCTCCAGCTGGAAGACTACATTGCTCAGTCAAGGATTTCTGAGAAATATCTCTCCCTGATCAAACAGGCAGTTTATTATCCTAAATGGTTAGCTGAAAAGCAAATCCAGGATAACGGACAGACAGCATCTATATCTTATGTATCTGTTCCATATGCCTCTATCGCTGATTCTACCATTAAATTAACAGACAGCGACCTGAATAACTTCATTACAAAACATAAAGAACTGTTCAAAACAGAAGAATCCCGTAAGGTTGATTATATCGCCTTCAACGTTGTACCTTCTGCTGCTGATACTGCCAATGCACTGAAAGTGCTGATGGACGCTAAGCAGGAACTGGATACTATCAGCAATAGCGATATCGCTGGTTTTATCAACCGTAACTCTGACCTGCCTTACTATGATAGCTATGTATCTAAAAGTGCACTGATGGTGCCTCAGAAAGATACACTGGTTACCCTCCCGGTTGGCGCAGTATTCGGTCCTTATTATGATAATAACCTGATCGTTTACGCTAAAATGATCGATCGTAAAACTTTACCGGATAGTGTTAAAGTACGTCATATATTAGTTGCCACTCAAAATCAGCAAGGCGCTGGTCTTCCTGACTCCCTGGCTAAAGTACGTATAGACAGTATCGAAAGAGCTGTAAGAGGCGGTGCTGACTTTAAAGCTCTTGTTGATCAGTATACTGATGACGTAAGAAGCAAACCTACCGGTGGTGAGTACGACGTTACTCCGTCTACAGACTTCCTGAAAGAATTTAAAGACTTCGCCCTGGAAAAAGGTAAAGGTTCTATCGGTGTTGTGAAAACACAGGCTGGTTACCACCTGATCGAAGTACTGGAACAAAAGAATATCGGTACCGCTGTTAAACTGGCTTACCTCGCTAAACCAGTAGCTCCTAGCCGCGAAACAGATAGCAAAGCATATGCTGAAGCAAATGAATTTGCCTCTAAAAACCGTGACCAGAAAACTTTTGAGAAAAATATTCAGGAGCAAGGCTTAAACAAACGTATCGCTGATAACCTCCGCCCTATGGATTTCACAATTCCAGGTATCGGTCAGGCTCGTGAGCTGGTACGTTGGGCATATGATTCCAAGAAAGGTGCTGTAAGTAACGTGTTCACTTTCGACAATACTTATGTTGTAGCTGTGCTGACTGCTGTTCGCGCAGAAGGTACTGCTCCACTGGAAGATGTTAGACCTGCTGTTGAAGCTGAAGTGAGAAAAGAAAAGAAAGCAGCTCAGATCATGGAGAAAATTAAATCTCCAGCTTCTCTGGCTGACGTAGCAAAAGCAACTAACCAACCAGAACAAAAGGCAGAAGGTATTGGCTTCGGTACTCCTTTCGTAGCAAGCCTCGGTTTTGAGCCTCGTGTTGTAGGCGCTGCATTTAACAAAAGCTGGGGTACAGCTAAAGTTTCTGCTCCAATCGAAGGTAACGCAGGTGTATATGTACTGAAAGTTGATGCTTATCAGCCAGGCCCTGGTGGTCAGGATCCGGCAAGTGTTAGCCGTGCTTATGAACAAAGCATGCTCTCTGCCCTCGACGGTCAATTGTTCACAGTCCTGAAAAAACTGAGCAAGATCGAAGACAACCGTAGCAAATTCTTTTAAGGATTCTTCAAATAACTGATCATAACCAAAAGCCCCGGGCATATGCCTGGGGCTTTTGGTTTTTATAAGTCCTATTAGAATGTACCGATCAGATCGCTTCATGTAAGCCGATAAAAAATTGATTTATAACCTCTGTAGATAATTATTTGATTATCAATAGTGTACTTTCTTGAATTGCATCGTATGCCTCACCCCATACTGCATAAGGCCTCGTTATCAACTTTCATAGTCCTCCCTCTACGCGGAATTACCATTATGTAAAAAATTCGCTTTTCTGTGGATAACGCTTCTCCATATTTTATAGTTAGTCCGCTTATTGTCATTGGTCAGTATTCGCTCTATTCTTCAATCCATCCTATCATCATTCCAACACCAAAAGGGCACTTCAATATCCCTTCGATATTGAGGTGCCCTTTTGGTGCCCTTAAGGTGATGAGAAAGATTGAAAGATAATACGGCGGCAAATAAGAAAACAATCGCCGGTCAATGAGAAAAAGTAAAAAGGTGGTGATGCCAGTGGCTGATGATTGTCGCAAACTCTCAGAAATGTAAGGCACAGGTGTCCGGATCATTTCTAACCAGGTTATTATTAATCGGGGGCTAATTGTGTAAATAGTCATGGATTTTAGAAAACGCTTCCTGGTATAAATAGTCTGTCTTATAACGAGATCCATAAGTTGCTGCAAGGGTAGATTTATTGATGTCAACATCTTAATCAGTGAAGTTATGTAGTGATTTTTTTAAGTCTTTTGGTTAGACCCGTAGTTATTCACACCTATTTGACCTACGGCTGACTGCAAATTATATATGTAATTGGCTTTATCATAATGATATACTCTGTTAGAAAGGATGTCTAATTACTGTTATCCCCGGATTGTTCACATGTTATTGACAGGGAAGCGATTGTTACGCAAGTCTACCTGACTAGCACAATCTATCGAAAGTGATCAATATAATTAGCTGCCTACGCGCCAAATTTCAGTAAATTTGTAAAAAGTAATCTTTATGGAAGAGATTGTAAATAAGGTAGCGCAAAGTGGAATCATCACCCTTGACCTCGAAGACTACTACCCAGCAGAGGAAATTGTAGAGTTTGATCTTAAGCAGTATCTCTTTATGGAGATGATCCTAAAAGAGAAGGATTTCCGTGCTGCCTTACAAGGCCTTGATTGGGAACAATACCGTAATAAAAATGTGGGTATCATCTGCAGTGCCGATGCCGTTATACCTTTCTGGGCTTATATGTTGGTAATGACTTATCTGGAACCTGTTGCCAACTTCGCTGCTTTTGGTGACAAAAAACACGTTCACCAGGTGCAGTTTATGAAGCGCCTCGCCAATATTGATGTGAATGAGTACTCAGACAAACGCGTAGTAATCAAAGGTTGCGGAGACAAAGGAGCCGGAGAAGCTGCCTATGTGGAAATAACCCGCCTGCTCAGACCAGTTGTAAAAAGCCTGATGTATGGTGAACCGTGCTCCACAGTTCCTATCTATAAAAAGAAGTGACCTAAAACCACCGCTTCTTCCGGAAAAATAATATCATCCCTATCAGCATCAACAACATGAAGCCCAGGGTGTAGTAGTAACCATTCCTTGTACGCAGCTCCGGCATGTTCTCAAAATTCATCCCGTAAATGCCTGCTATAAAAGTCAGCGGAGCCATCAGTGTGGTGACAACTGCCAGTACCTTCATGATCTCATTCATTTTAAGATTGATCTGGGTATGATAGAGATCCTGTATGTTCAGAATCATATCCCGATAATTCTCAGCGAGATCATTTGCCTGCACGATATGGTCATATACATCTTTGAAATACTTCGTTGTACGCTCTTCCAGCAACTCGCTATCACTTTTCAGAAAGCCATTTACCAGTTCGCGTACCGGCGCAATGGCCCGCTTGAACAGTAATAACTCCTTACGAAGGAAATTAATACGCGCCTGTGCGCGGGTATTCGGCTGATGCTGTACCGCATCTTCCATCAGTTCTATACGCTCACCAAGTTTTTCTATTATCTGATAATAGCTATCCACAATGGTGTCTATCAGTGAATAACAGAGGTAATCTGCTCCTACAGAGCGGATGCGGGAATTGTTAATACGCAGTTTGTCCCTTACATGGTTGAAAACGTCTCGCTCTGCATCATCCTGGAAAGAGATGACAAAATTCTTTCCCAGCACAACACTTACCTGCTCCTGATCTACCGTACAGCTTTCTGCATTAAAATACATCATTGGAAGCAGGCAAAATAAATGTTCCCCGATCTCGTCCATCTTTGCCCGCTGCCCTATACTCATGATGTCATCCTCGAGCAGGATATGTACACCAAGTTCGCCACAAATTCTGTGAACGGTTTGCCGGTTAATCCCATCTACATTGATCCAAACAACATTCTCACTATTGATATGTTTAAATATGGCCTCCACTTCGCCCCCATTGAGAGACACTTCCTCAAAATGGGTAGTGCTGTAGTTGAAAATGGTGATTTTTTCACAAGGAGCAGGTTTCCGGGTCAGCGGACCGGTGGCAGGATTATAATTCATTAGACGCTGTTTCTTAACCTTGAACGGGTTCAGCGTTTCTAATACATCCTGTATAGGCAATATGCGGTTCGATCTCGACATTTATGGACTGATTTATGCTGCGCTATTTTAAAGTTAACTTAAAATAGGCGTAACGCTTATTTAACAACTTGTCTATATCTTGTGATATAGAATTACCTGCAACTGTTCACATAATAATGATTATACGGGATAACTGCTTCACTTGTTAGCCCCTCCACCGGTATGCATTACTATTATGTTGACATCAGTTTTGTATAGATAAAAATAAAATGCTTTTAACTAACTGGTGAAATAAATAGGTCTATGCGTGTTCTAATTTTTGTCGTAGCCACTTTACTGTTAATTATCTGTGCATTTAGCATCTATGAGCACAGGCAACAACCAGCAGCTCCCTCGCAACATGTCTTATCCTGGTATGTGCCTGGTATTCAGAAGCTGAAAGGCAAAGTTGACAAGCTTTGTACCGCTCTTGCTACTCACCAGTCACAGAAGGAAGTGCACGATGCATTCTGCCAATCCAGGCTTGCCTATAAAGAGGTAGAGGTACTTGCTGAATATTTTCACCCGTATACGGTACAACTGATCAACGGGAATGGTCATGATACAGCTGCTTATGCTGAGGGAAAAGCGTTTCAGCGACTGGAATCTTTGTTATATCCTTCATTGCACGTCGCAGATACCCAGATGGCATATGTAGAAGCACGGAAGCTGGCTACTGCTGTAAATACATTGTGTCATGAAAACAATTGTCCTGCTCCTACTGATGCCCAATTGTTTGATGCAATGAGACTGGAGCTGGTTAGAATTATATCACTGGGTATCAGTGGATTTGATTGTCCTGAGAACAGTCAGAGTCTGAAAGAAGCTTCAGCTGCGCTGAAGGGTGTTAAGAATGTCTGGGATCTGTATGCAGATCGTGTGAATATTTATAACCCTGATCTTGTAAGATATACGGAAGAATTGATCAGCGCCGCTGCGCAACGACTTGATACGGGTAATCAGGAGTATTTTGACAAACAACAATTTGTCACTGATTATATGAATCGTTTATCTGTTAATCTCAAACTATCCAGAGAAGCTTTATCGATTCCTTATAATAATGACTCTTATGTTTTAGACCCTGCGGCTTCCAATATTTTCGCAAAGAATGCTGTGCATCCATTGTATTTTTCTACAGATGCAATGAACGATTCATCAGGTAGTAATGATCCGACGTACGAGATAAACGGGCAACAGTTCCGGGCAAGTTATATGTACAATTTACTGCAGCAGAATGGGGCATTGAATGCCGTAGCTGCGGATAATTAAAAAAAGTTAACTGCCGGTAAAGGACTCACCGGCAGTAGATTGGCTATTTAAGACTAGGATATGGAAGACGATGTAAAATAATATTGTGGTTGTTACAAACAGGCCGCAGACATATAACTCCGTAAGTGTTTACGAAGCATGATATGCTTTACAGAAAAGGGAATTAATAGAGATTGGACAAATAACAAATACTCAGCTTTCTCTCACATTACTTTCATTTCACAAAACCAATTACAGCAAAATTCTGATCTGATCTTAATATGCATTCTCAGATGCGTTATGGCAAATCTCTTGTTCTCATTGAGATAGCAAAACTGATTGCCGTGCAAGTAACAGTAGCCATTGAATAATTCCAAAAAAAATAGTGCAGTTACCCAATAAATGTGAGTTAAATGAGTATTGTTAACATTACTCTGAGTAAATAAATGCACAGCCGAACTGTTGAGCATCATTTATATATGAGTATAGGTCACAGATCTACAGGCCTTTCCCCTTTAGGAACCGTTTTTGTGTAAACAGATAGTAGTCCGAACTGATTTACCAACACCCATAAAACAGATGATTATGGAAAACAAACTCAGTAATAAGAAAGTGGCCATTCTGGTGGCCGATGGTTTTGAAGAAAGTGAATTTACGCAGCCAATGGAAGCTTTGCAGGAAGCAGGTGCACAGGTAGAAGTGATTTCATTGCATGATGGCGAAGTAAAGGCTTGGGCAGAGAAAGACTGGGGTAAAGCATATCCTGTGGATAAAACAGTGAGCGATGCCAATGCCAAAGATTATGATGCACTTGTGCTACCAGGCGGTGTAATGAACCCAGATCACCTCCGTGAAAATCAGGAGGCAGTGAACTTTGTATCCGGCTTTTTTGATGATAGTAAACCGATTGCCGCCATTTGTCATGGTCCGTGGACGTTGATAGAAACAGGTGAGCTGAAAGGCAGAACGGTTACATCTTACCCTTCGTTGAAAACAGATCTGACCAATGCAGGCGCTAACTGGGTTGATCAGGAAGTAGTGGTGGATAATGGATTGGTTACCAGCCGTAATCCGAATGACCTGCCGGCATTCTGTAGAAAGATGGTTGAGGAGATAGGCGAAGGAGTACACGCCTGATCTTAAGGTTTCCAATATAAAAAAGGCGATACAGTATTACTGTATCGCCTTTTCTTATTTAGATGAGAATCAGATTATTTCTTTTTCTTCTTGTATTTAATTTCTACCGGCGCAACGCCCATGGTGACCATACCCAGCTTACGTGCAGCTTTTTTAGATAGGTCAATAACCCTGCCTTCTGCAAAGGGACCCCGGTCATTAATACGCACTTTCACTGATCGGCCATTGGAAACATTCACAACGGTAACTTTGGTACCAAAAGGGAGTGTGCGATGAGCCGCTGTCATTTGTCGTTGTCTGAATACTTCTCCGCTGGCAGTTTTACGACCTTCAAACTTATCTGCATAATAAGATGCTTTTCCTGTTTCTGTAACTTTCCTGCTGCAGGCGGTAAAACACATGATAGTACCGAGCAGGAAAATGGCATTACGTATATATTTCATTGTTATCATAGGCAATTTTAATAAAATGGGCGGGAGTATCCCGCCCAAGGTAGAAAAATCAGAAAGGATATCCAATTGCAATATTTAGAATCAGGTTTTCTTTACGCCAGTCGGGATCACCAAACTTGATGTCTTTTACGACCCATCTCTCATCAGATGGTAGCCATGGTTTACGCAACGGGAAGGCCAGATCGAGTCGTACGACAATAATAGAAGCATCTACACGTAGACCCACACCAGCATCTACGGCTATCTGGTTACCAAAAGAACTGGCGCTGAACTTACTGCCGGGTTTAGTAGGAACATTCTGCTTCAGCCAGATGTTACCAGCATCTACAAACACAGCGGCATTAAAGATGCCAGTCAGCTTGGCGCGTAACTCTGAGTTAAACTCCAGCCTGATATCCCCTGCCTCGTTAGCAAGGTATTGACTGGCGGTATCTTTATAGGAACCAGGTCCCAGGGTTCTGGCTCGGAACCCGCGGAGACTACTACTACCACCTATAAAGTATTGTTTTACAAATGGTAATGTCGTAGAGTTGCCATAAGGGATACCAAAACCGGCATACAGTCTGTTTACCCAGGTCAGCTTTCTGTTCAGTTTCCAGTAATGTCTCAGATCAGCGGTAAGCCGGACATATTGAGCGAAAGGAGCACCGATAATGGTTCTGCCACTATCTTTCTTTGGTACTACCAGTCCTGCCAGATTACCAGAGTAATCCAGGTCTCCGTTCAGATAGAAACTGTGTATTCTATTGTCCGACTGATTGTTGTAAGTCACACTGTAATTTCCACCCAGTATAAATTGCTTTTCTATTGCCGCTCGCTGACTAGGATCGTTAAATAATATGCTATCATAGCCAGGAGTTGTACTGGTAGGCAATACGTATGTAATTGCTATAGGAGACCACCTGTGTTCCAGATATTGAGTTTGTCTCCAGATATACTGGAATTGGAATGAGTATGCATTCAGGTTATACAACTGACTACGGCTGAACAATTCATAACTCAGGCTGATACGGGTGCGTGGCACATAAGGTGTGCGTACATTGAAATTGAATAATGGTTGCCAGAAGCGGGGGATAGTAACCGCAGCTTCTGCTTTTACATTATATGAATTACCACCGATCAGGGTTGTGTTATTAGCAGTTTTTCGTCCACCTACCTGCCATTCCATACCACCGGAGAGAATGATTTCCAACAAATTGGCTGCATGTAGCCAGTTACGGTTCTTGGAGGTAATTCTGATCTCTGAACCTACGAAGTTGTTTGATTTTGATGTGCCTCTAAGTTCGGCTGATAAACTTCTTCGAGGATAAGGGGTCAGGAAGAAACTGGCATTCAACCTGGAACTATCACCTCTTACAGTACGGAACTGCCCCTTAACGAACTTAAAGGTACCCATATCTGTAAGACGTCTTAATGTAATATTGTGATTACTAAGCCTGTAAAGACTATCGGGTTTTAAGAAGACAGACCTGTCAAAGACGCTTGGTCTGAATTTCTCAGTTGAATCGACGATCCTGATATGATTGTATTGTACCGGTTTGCCCCGACGGCTGGCAGAATCGTTGTCCAGTGAATAATTAGGGTATAAAGTAATATTCTTCATCCTGTAGGGGTGGCGTGCAGCCGCAGGTGTTTCATCTTTAACTTTCAGATAAAGATCTACCATTCCCCCATTGGTACTATCAACTTCTACCAGCAAATGGTCTGGAGTAAAGTAATAATAGCCCTGTTCCTTTAATATATTATGCACACGATTACGTTCTGCCACCACGCTATCCAGGCGGTAGGGACGCCTTAATTTCAGAGAGCTTCCCTCCTTGGCGGCAGCTACAGCTTTACCCAGATCGCTGCTATCAGTTTCATAGGTAACGCTTTTGATGCGGTAACGGGTATTAGGCGTTACATTATAGTTGATGGACGCCTTTTTCTTACCACTGTTTTTAATTTCAGAAGTAACGGTTGCCTGAAAGAAGCCGTTGTCTACCAGATATTGCTCCAGCACATTGGCGGTATAATCCGGTTTAGCACTGCTGAGCAACACAGGTGGTTCCCCCCACTTATTTCTAAGCAGATGATTCAGTCCTTTTCCTTTAGGTTCTTTACCCAGATTATATAGCCAGAGCCTGAATGGCATACCGGCAAACTTTCTGTTAGGTTTTGGCCTGGTCTGACTGCTCATTTCTGCCGAAAGCGTGCTATAGTCACGGGGCTTTCTTCCTTCCCATTTGACGTCGGCGCCTGTGTACAGGCGGTCATTGTCGGGAACTGTTTTGGTGGTACTGCATGCGCTGATGCACAGGACAAACAACGCTGCACTAACAGTGGATGATATATACCTGTATCCTTTGGTCATCTTATTTTTTAGTCACGGTTTTCTTATTGCGGAGTTTTTCAGATTTCTGCTGGCTTTTAGCCCTTTGGAATATTTCCCTAAACTCATCATAATCCATAATCAGTGCAAAGGCAACGCCTGTTTCGATAATCTGGCCTTCGATTACTGTGCTGTTATCGTTGCGTTGATATACCCTTACACGATATCTGCCGTCTTTTGTTAGTTTATATTCTATGGAAATATCGCCTACGAGTGAAGATGGATTTGCGCGATTCTCACCTTCCAACATGACATTTGAGCCTACGGACACTGACAGTCTTTCATTGAACAGTTTTTTAGAAGCACCAACTTTAAGATTAGTCGTTTCCCGGGCAGCGCCTGTTGAATAGTCTTCTCTTGACTCAACATCAAAGTTCAGATCTACACCCTTAATGAGGTTTCCAGCCAGGTTATTTAACTGTTGTGAAAGGATCTTGCTCACACTCTGGCGGGCCATATTGCTCACACCAAAGTCTCCGCTACCACCGCCATCGCCTGCCAAAGGATCTTCAGGAATGAACTGGTTAAGTACCAGCAAGCCCATTACCTGCTTATTTAACTCTGACGGTATCTGATTGATCTGTTTCAGGCGGTTATACACACTTCCGTTAAAGGCATTTTGTTCAGCTTCCGGCATATCCAGTTCAAAGGATATTTCCGGTTTCAGCATCTGTCCTTTGATACGCAGATATACATAGAAGGGCAGTTTCTGGCGATACCTGTTCCTATCAGTTTCAGACATATTGGGGTTGGACAACTGGTCTTGTACCAGGTCAGCTGCTGTTGCATTAACTGTATAGCGGGCAGTAATATCCAGGTCTGCGTCCATAGCATCACCGCTGAAAGTAATTGTACTACCTTTCTCAATGCTGAAAGAGCGTTTGATGAGCTGGTTCAGCGACATTTCATACTTACCTTCAGATATTTCGTAGCGGCCGGTCAGGCTCATTTTGCTACTGGCATCCAGGGTTGCGTTCACATTTGCAGTACCCTGCGCTTCCACAAAATCACCATTCACAGGGTCAATAATAATCCTAATAATAGATTCCGGAGTGATTTCAGCATTACCGGAAAGGTTGATGCCTTTCAGGCGTGGATTCTGAAAACGCAGGCTATCTGCCACCTTGATCATTGAGGAGTCTATAGGATTAGACTTATCCACAAATACCATCACCCCTTCCCTGTTTGCCACACCTGGTTCTTCAGATGGAAGGGTAATTGTTACTTTGGATTTATCTCTCAGTTTAACATTGGCATCTACTCTTGGCAGGTCCATGTTGCCTCTTACCGAGATACGGGTGTCAATGAATGCAGGACCATAATATAACTGGTCAGGATTCTGTTGCTCACCCAGCACCATGAAATTGTCAGAGTTAACAGTGAGGTTGAAGTTGTAATTAGTGAAGTCACGGGTATTTACACGTCCATTCACAACCATCTCATTACCGAGACTATCTGCGATAACAAACTGGTTGAAGCCAAGGCCTCTTTCGTCCAGAGAGATTGTCTCATCAGGCAGCGTTAATGGCGTACCAACGTAAGTAATTGTACCACCTGCATTGTTAAAGTGAAGGTTACCCAATATTTTAGGGTTAGCGGCAGTACCGGTTATTGTAAACCTACCATCTGCACTACCGTGCATCCGGTCTACATTCCCGAAGGTAAAGGCCTCAATAGAAGCCATGTTCAGGTTATTGATATTGACAGTAGCGTTGATAGTAGAATCGTAGGTACCGTCCACCTTCACATCATTCTGGTTACCGGTCAGGTTAGCGGCCAGCTTATACTGTCCTGGCTGAGGTGTTTCTACATTTGCATCCAGTGTACCAACAGAGGTACCACGGAATACAAGCGAATCTATTTTTACCTGGCTGTTAATCAGCGGAGACTGATCAAGATTACGTGCCAGTGCTTCTGCATTCAAGGTACCGTTCGCTAGTAATGTATCTGCAGAAAGCAGTGCTGTGATTGTTGATAATTTAAAGTCTTTTATAGTAGCTTTCAGCGGAGGCAATTTACCTTTGGTACTATCTCTCAGTGTCTGTATTTCAATAGATTGATCCTGGTAAGACAATTTCATCTGAGCAGTATCCGGACCACCATCAATGATATGGATATGGTTACCTTCATTCACTTTCCATTGCTGTTTGTTAAGTAACAGGTCTGTCTTCAGCGCAAGATCCATTGCGTTAGCTGGCAGGAATGTCACATAGCCACCAAGTTTGTATTTAGGATTTCGCTTGATATCGTCCAGCAGCAGGTCCCATTCTACCTTTCCTGCTTCTGCGCCTGCCTTTATCTGTGTATGGTTCAATGGTGCGACTGGATGATATAGTTTGGCTATATCCACCATCGCTTCCAGCGAGGTATCTTGTATCTGGGCGGTGATATTCACGCTATCTACTCTGATAGAGTCGTAGGTCAGTTTAAGCAGGGATGCGTTTAAGGCAACCAGGCTACTGTCTGAGTTTAGACGGCCGGTAATAATCAATGGTTGTTCCATACGCAGGTAAGGAAGCATATTTTTCAGGCTGCGTGGCCAGGATATAGCGGCATTCCATTGAAGTATCTGTCCAGCAGGAAGCTTTACCAGTTTGGCACTGTCATATGGTTGTAACGGCTTGTTAATCAACTGGCCAAAAGCACCACCAACTTTGGTATAATCTATTTGTCCGTTGGCATTGATATAGCCAAACGGCCCTGTCAGTGATAGATATTGCTGGTCCTGATAGCTGGCAGTAAGCGCCACAGTATCAATTGGGAACACCTGTCCGTTTGTGGCTACCTGCCATCCGTCGAGGAAGGCCTTACCTTCCAGCCTCTTCGGATCAAGACTGGCGAAGTCTGCGGCAAGGTTACCTTTCAGCATCATTGGCTGACTATACCAATTGGTTGTATACAGATCGGCTTTATCCATTTTCAGATTAGCCTGTAAAGAACTGATACTGGTATCATTGAGTACAGCGTTCACATCAAAAGCCATAGTTACACTGGTATCTGTGCTTTCGCCTTCTGCGTGTAACTGTTGTTTGTCAATATCACCATTCACTTTTACACCACGGTAAGTATATCCGTTGTAGGTGGCAGCATCAAGGTATACAGCAGCCCTGGCGATCATGCCTGGGAAGGTATATCCCTGGCCGGCAGCTGATGCCCTTCCGCTTATCCAACCCATAGAGGTATCGTACATCAGTACACCAGGGTGTACTTTGAAGGATGACAGATTCACATCGTAGCGGGCACGGATACTGTCTGTAATATTAACCAGGTGTGCAGCGAGCTTGGCGTTGGCAGAACTGCTTGTTAGTTGAAGCTGTGTTTTAAGATCCTGCATGCCGCCTAGCAAGTTGCCGGTAATAACAAGATGTTCAGGGAGGCGTGGTGTATCCGGCATAGTACCCGGAGGTAACCAGGAGCGTAATGGTTTGTTACCGGATTCAATATAAATATCCGGTAAGTTAGCAGCAACTTTCTCCGGATCGGCAGCATGAGCAATTTCACCATTTGTGCGTATGCGGTTGCCTTTGTTGTCTGCTACACGCAGTGTTTCAATGATCAGTTTACCAAGACTACCCTTTAGGACAGTCGTGATATCTATTTCTTTGTCCCACAATGGTTTCATTGAAGGATTCTTGCGGGAATCTGGTACAAACGGTAACCACTCTCCCAGAGAGATATGAGAAGAGTCGATGTTGGCTTTTAACTGCAGCAAGTCGAGATTGTCTGCCATGGTAGCCCATGAAGGAACCGTTACAGCTATCTCTTTGCGTAGTACAGTTTTATTGGTTTGCAGCAAAAGGTTCTGCAGAGCCAGAGACTGTGGGGTGAACAATACGTCAAAACGGCCCTGTTTCACCGCAAAGCCTGATTTTTCTCTTACTTCCAGTTTCTTCAACACAGCCTTTATAGTGTCTGGCTGATAGATAATATTAGAAACTGCGGTGTTGAAGTTATAGAGGAAGAGGTGATTATAGTCAGGGTCGCTGCCAGCACCTCTTGGAGCCGGAGCAGTGTTATTGTCAAATTTGAAGTCTACATGCTCCATCTCCGCCTTGGTAGCCAGTACCTTCCAGGTATTGGGGGCTGTACTATCAGTTGGAAGTGGCGCGGAGGTATCTTTTGCTGCGGATAATGTAAATACCCCTGCGGTGTTACCAAGCTGTAAACCATCCAGTTGTACCAGCGTAGAATCCATGTCTATGCTTGAATTTAACAACTGCAGATTACCAATCCTCCACACTGTAGAGAGACCGCTAGCCTCGTCTGCATAAAGGAATGAACTGTTTTTGATCTGAAGTTTTTTAAGCAGCAGGTGGAACGGTGTTCCTGCGGTATCAGCAGGCACGGGCGGCGGCGGTGCTGCTGTTACTGCCTTCGGACGATAAGCCTGGGTATACAGCCCTTTAAGTCCGTTCACCTCAATACCTCTGAAGGCGTACAAGCCTTCGTCCAGCAGCAAATCATCCGGGTCTATATGTAAGGATTGCAGATATAATACAGCATTCATCCCTCCTTCTGCATCAGCAAAGCGCAGGCGCAGTTTACTGAGGTTGACATCCTTAATATTAAATTGTAAGGTAGTACCTGTCTCTGCAGATAATGTATCAGGGATCGTATCTTTTGATACAAATGCGTCCTGAATAAACTGGTAGTTAAATGTGCTGTCGCCCTGATTACGGTATACGTTAACAAGTACAGAATCCCAATCGAGACCGTTCACCTGTAACTCATTGTTGAGAAATGCCAACAAGTTGTAGCGTACTTTAAGGGATTCGGAATATAGCAAGGCTTTTGAGGAGGTGTCTGCAACATATACATCGCGGAGCTCCAGATACTGCCAGCCACGCATACGTAAATAGCCGATCTTGACCTGGGTATGGAGTTTCTTTTTCAGGTATTGTTCCCCCTGCCGGCGTATAAAGTCCTGCACAGGATGCAATTGTAAAAGCAATACCGCCATAACAGGGAGTATCAATAGGACGACAAGCGCCCACAATAACCATCGCCACCAGGGACGACCATGATGTTTTTCTTCGTTTGTAGATTGATCTGTCACTATGAAAAAGGTTACTTACAGTAAATTACTGAAATAAAACGCTTTAGGGCACTTCTGTTGTACGGTGTTAAACAAACAAATACTATACCTGCTGAGGCGTCTACACATAAAAAAAAGCGTCCTGTTACTCACAAGACGCTTTGATTTTAAGAAGCTGTATATCAATATTATTGACGGAATATCACCAATTTGGTGTGTTACGCTTGTTGAATTTCTGTATATAATACACCAGTCTGGTCTTATTCTGTTTATCTTCCATAAACTCACGCAACAAGGTCGTATCCTGGGGAAGGATATACCGGCGCAAATTAAACATTGTAAGATCATATACATCGCCGGTTGCCAGGTTAAGCACCCGCTTATCTGCTGCTGGAGGCGGTGTATTCTCAAATACCATCCCACCTGTAGCCCTGTTTACCGGAACTGAGGTGATAGCGTTCACTTTATAGATGCAATAGTACCCAATCTCCTCTAATTTATTCAGGCCATTATCTTTAATATAGATGGCTGTACCATCAGAATAGCCCCAATACTTTTTCACTTTCTGCTCCTGCCCTGTTGAGTCAATGATTCTCAGCTCATTAGGAGATGCCAACAGGTATACCTGTGCTGCTGCCGTTTTGTTCTTTACTACCAGGGATCCCGTGATGGAGGGATTATTTGATCTGAACTCTTTGAAAGTCTTATACACGCCTTTCTTATACTGACGCGTATCGTAAACTGTATTGCCTACCTGTGCGGAGCTGTAATGCACTATTGTTGTGCAGAACATAAATAGAAATACCAACTGCCTCATAGATAACAAATGTACTGCTTTTAGCATGTCAGTAGTTATAAATCAAGCACGTTTTGCCTTTCCATGTCGGCGAATATAGCTTTCCGGATCTTTTTGAATATTGACTTCTTACCCATCTTTGCCTGTACGGTGAGACGGCCAAACCAGACGTCTGTAGTATTTTCCCGCAGAGAGATATCCAGGTCGTCTCTTACATAAGCGCCGCCATTACCTAACAAAGGTATAGTTCCCGGAAATAAAAGTGTCCCTACAATGGCGTCAGCACTTACGCCTATTGTTGATCCATTCACCTCACTCGAAATGGGACTGATCTGTAACACCGCGTCATGCTCCCAGCGCTCTGCCTGTTTCAGTGCTGCCTTAATATCTGTCTTGCTCTTGTCTCCAAGGTATTGATACTGGCATTCAATCTTCTTTTGTTGGAGGGCTTTTACCAATTCATTGCCCAGGTTATTGACAAGCGTGCGGTTCATGTAGTTTCCATCACCTACAATTAATATCCTATGATAGTGCTTTAAACTGTCCTGCAACTGCTCAATAGGGTTCAACTGAATTTCTGTTAATTGTGCCTGTACTCTTGTGGTAAACAGGCAGACTAACAATAATAATACTACTACTTTCATAAAAGGTAAGGGAGAATAAAAATCTGATAAACAAAGATATACAATGATAATTGACGAATAACCAGCTTCTTGCTGTTATGATTTTGGAAAAATGTTCTGTTTGATCATGCCTGTTATGATCATCTTACTGATCCGTTTGTATATAGTGGGCTGCCCAGCCTCTATCACTGTGGATAGCCTGGCAGACCATACACGAGGATCTGCCTGGTCATTCAGGATGATATCGAAGGCGTTGGTGAGATATAATGAGTTAGAGCGGTCCACATACCGGTACATCCGGTTATTCGGATCATTTTCTGTGGCGATGATATGTTGCTTTGTTTGCTCGCTGCTTTGCGCTGGTATAAAGCGCAGTATAGCATCGGGAGACCATGATTTGGCTTTCTCCAGTGCTGCGGCTATATTATTTTTATCGCTATCGCCCAGGTATTCATATTTACATTCGATCTCCTGCTTTTTCAAGGCTTTGCTCAGTTGTTCTGACAGGCTTTGCACGTACATACGTGCCTGCATATTTCCTTCGCCTACAATCAGCAGTTTATGATAGTGTTTAACGGAATCCAGCTTGTCTTCGTTAACATTGAGTCTGAGTTTTGTTCTTGGCTGGGAATAGGCCGGCAGGAGGAATAATCCGGCAATCAGGGACAATAATAGTGCTCTCATAGGTGTACAGCATGTATAGTTGCTGCATCAAAGATATGGAAATTCCCAGGCGACAACTTCCGGTATACAAAAGGCCGGGTAAAGACCCGGCCCGGCTGAAGGTTACAACAAAATCTAAACCTGCTTATGAGACTCTTAGATTATAATTTGAGCTCTTCCGCGGCAGATGGGTTATACAGCCATTGCCTGAAGAGAATGATCTTTACTTTCAAGTTGAGATGCGCCCATCAGGAACTCGTCTACTTTTCTTGCACACTCACGTCCTTCACTGATGGCCCATACCACCAGTGACTGGCCACGGCGCATATCTCCTGCGGTAAACACTTTAGAGATAGATGTCTGGTAGGCTTTTTCTGTAGCTTTCACATTACCACGCTCATCTCTGTCTACACCTAGTTCATCCAGTAAGCCAACATGCTGTGGATGCAGGAAGCCCATAGCCAGGAATGCCAGTTCACAAGGGATCTCCTGTTCAGTACCGGGAACTTCCTTAAAGCTGCCTGGTCTGCCATCAGGACCTAATGCCCATTCAAGCCTTACTATCTTTAATCCTTTCAGATTACCATCTGCATCGCCTACAAACTCTTTCGTGCCGATAGCCCATTCGCGGGTAGCACCTTCTTCATGAGAGGAAGAAGTTTTCAATACCATAGGATAAGTTGGCCACGGCATATACGTAGTACGTTCACCTGGCGGTTTTGGCAACAGCTCCAGTTGGGTAACGCCAATTGCGCCATGGCGGTTGGAGGTACCTACGCAGTCAGAGCCTGTATCGCCACCACCTATTACAATAACGTTCTTGCCGGTAGCCAGGATATCTTCTGCCTGTACTTCCCGCTGCCCTACACGTTTATTTTGCTGCTTGAGGAAGTCCATTGCAAAATGAACACCTTTCAGCTGACGGCCAGGGATACCCAAGTCGCGGGGTACTGTAGAACCACCTGCCAGTACGATTGCATTGTATTCACGCAGCAGGTCATTCACACTTACATTCACTCCTACGTTAGCGTTACACTGGAATACAATACCTTCTTCTTCCATCAGTTTAACACGACGGTCGATCACCCATTTCTCCAGTTTGAAGTCGGGAATACCATAGCGCAGCAGTCCACCCGGTGCATCATCTCTTTCAAATACCGTTACGTTATGACCGGCATAGTTCAGCTGTGCAGCGGCCGCCAGTCCTGCAGGACCTGAGCCTATTACGGCAACTTTCTTACCGGTACGTACTCTTGGCGTTTTAGCCTGTACGAGTCCTTTATCGAAAGCTATTTCAATGATGTGACGTTCTATTTCCTCAATAGCCACTGGAGGCTGATTGATACCAAGTACGCAGGCACTCTCGCAAGGTGCAGGACAGATACGACCTGTAAATTCCGGGAAGTTATTGGTACTTGTCAGGATTTCGTAGGCTTCTTTCCAGTCTTTGTGATACACCGCATCGTTGAACTCAGGGATCACGTTACCCAGCGGACAACCGCTGTGGCAGAATGGTACGCCGCAGTTCATGCAACGTGCAGACTGTTCATTCAGCTTTGAGTCTGAATATTTCTCTACAAATTCATTATAGTGCTGGACTCTTTCCTTAGCGGGAGATTTGCCCGGCAGCTCCCGGGTAAATTCCAGGAATCCTGTTGGTTTGCCCATTTGTCTTCTTCGTTAGGTGGTGTTAGAATGTTACTACTTCTCTACTTTCTGTGCGCCGGCTTTGCTGGCTGTCACCACAGCTTTGTACTCCTTAGGGAATACTTTCACGAAATGACGCAGCTGATTTTCCCAGTCTTTCAGTATGAATTTGGCCACAGTACTGTTTGTGTAAGCATGATGCTTGGTGATCAGATCCTGTAAGTCGGCTGCATCATCCTGATCCAGCGGATCAAGATCAATCATGTCCTTGTTACAACGTCCTGCAAACACACCTTTAACATCATACACATAAGCAATACCACCACTCATACCTGCACCGAAGTTGCGGCCTGTCTCGCCCAGAATAACTGCCTTACCACCAGTCATGTATTCACAACCGTGATCGCCTACGCCTTCTGTTACAATGGTTGCGCCGGAGTTACGAACGCAGAAACGTTCACCTGCTTTGCCACGGATATAGGCCTCGCCGGAAGTAGCGCCATATAAGGCAACGTTTCCTGCGATAATATTCTCTTCTGCCTTAAAACCAGCTTCAGGAGATGGATACAGTATCAGTTTAGCGCCGGAGAGCCCTTTACCAAAGTAGTCGTTTGCTTCACCTTCCAGTTCCAGCGTCACACCTTTGGTATTAAAAGCACCGAAGCTCTGGCCGGCAGAACCTACGAACTTATAGTGGATCGTATCTTCCGGAAGGCCTGGTCCACCATAACGTTTAGATATTTCGTTACTAAGGATGGTACCGATTGCCCTGTCTGTATTTCTCACAGGGAACTGCTGGAACACACGTGCTTTCTTCTCAAGTGCCGGCTGTGCTGCTTTGAGCAGTCTCCAGTCAATCACTTCGCTGATGCCGTGATCCTGTTCTTCCTGTTTGAACAGCCCTGTTACTTCAGCAGCTGGTTCTTTATATAATATCGGAGACAGATCCAGGGATTTATACTTCCAGTGTGTAATGTTCTCACGTAACTGGAGGCTATCTACCTGGCCCACCATTTCAGTGATCTTGCGGAAACCAAGATCTGCCATAATTTCACGCAGTTCTTCTACCAGGAATTTAAAGAGATTCACTACGTGATCAGCATTACCATTGAAGCGCTTACGCAGTTCTGCATCCTGGGTGGCTACGCCAACAGGGCAGGTATTCAGGTGACACTTACGCATCATGATACAGCCTTCTACCACCAGGGCAGCTGTAGCTACACCCCATTCTTCCGCACCCAGTAAGGTAGCGATAGCAATGTCGCGGCCTGTTTTCAGCTGACCGTCAGTCTGAACGACTACGCGGCTACGCAGTTTATTCTTCACCAGTGTCTGATGTGTTTCAGCCAGACCCAGTTCCCATGGCAAACCTGCATGTTTGATAGAGCTGATCGGAGAAGCACCTGTACCACCGTCATGACCAGCAATCAGTACTACATCTGCTTTCGCTTTAGCAACGCCCGCAGCGATTGTACCTACGCCTGCTTTGGATACCAGCTTCACACTGATACGTGCTGCACGGTTAGCGTTCTTCAGGTCAAAGATCAGCTGTGCCAGGTCTTCGATGGAATAAATATCGTGGTGCGGAGGAGGTGAAATCAGACCCACACCTGGTGTGGAGTGACGCACTTTTGCAATCCATTCATCAACTTTATGGCCAGGCAGCTGTCCGCCTTCACCGGGTTTCGCACCCTGGGCCATCTTGATCTGGAGCTCGTCCGCATTAGTTAAGTAGTTGCTTGTCACACCAAAACGGGCGCTCGCTACCTGTTTGATGGAAGAGCGCATGCTATCACCATTAGGTAATTGCTCATAACGCAGTTCATCTTCTCCACCTTCACCGGTATTGCTTTTTGCACCGATACGGTTCATAGCGATGGCCAGTGTGGAGTGTGCTTCGTGAGAGATAGAACCAAAGCTCATCGCACCGGTAGCAAAACGCTTCAGGATGCTTTCAGCAGATTCTACTTCTTCTAATGGTACGGAAGGACGGGTACGTTTGAAAGTGAAAAGACTACGCAGGGTAGCTGCTTTTTCACTCTGGTCGTTCACCGCTTTAGAATACTTTTTGAAGGTATTATAGTCTCCCATACGGGTAGCGTACTGCAACAGGTGGATAGTGGTAGGATTGAAGAGGTGGAACTCTCCTTTTCTCTTCCACTGATACAGACCGCCGGTAGTCAGGCGCTGAACCGGAGTTTCCTTACGGCCATATCCCATCCAGTGCTTAGCCAGTGTCTCGCGGGCAATTTCGTCGAGGCCCATCCCCTGTATACGGGATACGGCTCCGGTGAAGTATTTGTCTACCACCTGGCGGTTGATACCTAATATTTCAAATATCTGTGCTCCCTGATAAGACTGGAGGGTAGAGATACCCATTTTAGAGAACACTTTCAGCAAACCATCACATACGGCCTTGATATAGTTCTTTTTCAGTTTATCTACATCCAGGTCTGTTTCCAGTTTATCTGTCAGTTTCATGTCGCGGATAGTGCTCAGTGCCAGATACGGGTTGATAGCTGTTACGCCAAAGCCCAGCAGACAGGCAAAGTGATGCACTTCCCAAACATCTCCGGCTTCTACTATCAGTCCTACCTGACCACGATATCCTTTACGGATGAGGTGGTGGTGTACTGCAGATGCTGCCAGGATGGAAGGAATAGCCGCGTGCTCAGAGTCGATCGCCCTGTCAGAAAGGATGATCACTTCAAAACCATCTTCTACTGCATCTACTGCGTAACGGCACAGGCGTTGGAGGCCTTTCTCCATAGAACCGGGTTTACCGTCAGCTCTGAAGTAAGTATGCAGGGTTTTTGCCTGGAACAGTCCTGTATCTATACTACGGATCTTTTCCAGTTCAAAGTTGGTCAGTATCGGGTGGCGAAGGGCCAGACCATGACAGTGCAGCGGGTCTTCGTCGAGCAGGTTACCATTGTTACCTACGTAGGTAGCCAGGGACATAACCAGTCTTTCGCGGATCGGATCGATCGGTGGGTTGGTTACCTGTGCAAACAGCTGTTTGAAGTAGCTGGTCAGGTGCTGTGGCTGATCGCTGAGGATAGCCAGTGGCGCATCTGTACCCATGGATCCTATAGGCTCTTTACCATCCAGCGCCATTGGGGCGATGATGGTATTCAGGTCTTCAATAGAATACCCAAAAGCGCGCTGGTATTTGAAGATTTGTTCATGCTCCAGGTGAGTAAAGGTTACTCTTGGTTCAGACAGCTCTTCCAGGCGGATCTTATATTTATTCAGCCACTCGCCGTAAGGTTGCTGTGAACAGATGCTCTGCTTCAGCTCCTCATCGCCGATAATACGGCCCTGTTCCATGTCTACGATGAACATTTTACCAGGCTGCAGGCGGCCTTTCTCTTTTACATTTTTAGGATCTACCGGCAGTACACCTGCTTCAGATGCCATGATCACACGGTCATCTTTGGTGATGACAAAGCGGGCAGGGCGAAGACCGTTACGGTCAAGGGTGCCACCTATGATCTTACCGTCAGTGAAGGAGATACATGCAGGACCGTCCCATGGTTCCATGAGGGATGCATGGTATTCGTAGAATGCTTTTTTCACCGGGTCCATGTCATCGTTACCGTCCCATGCTTCCGGGATCAGCATCATCATTACATGTGGCAGGGAACGGCCTGTGAGCATCAGCAGTTCAACGACGTTGTCAAGGCTGGCAGAGTCAGACTGACCTTCTTCTACCAGTGGCAACAGCATATCCATTTCTTCCTGTGAGAAGTATTTAGATACAAAGTCTTTCTCACCTGCTCTTAACCAGTTCAGGTTACCTTTCAGGGTATTGATCTCACCATTATGCGCAATGTAGCGGTAAGGGTGAGCCAGACGCCAGCTCGGGAACGTGTTGGTTGCAAAACGGGAGTGTATCAGCGCAAATGCAGATACCATCTTCTCATCACTCAGGTCGGCATAATAGTGACGTACCTGGTAGGTTGTCAGCTGACCTTTGTAAACGATCGTTTTTGTAGACAGGGAAGGAATATAGAAGAGCGCCTTCTCTTTTGGTACTGTGTTACGAACTGTTTTGGAAACGTAGTTACGCAGTACAAAGAGTTTGCGTTCAAAAGTGTCATTATCTGTAATATGGTATGGACAGGCAATAAAAACCTGCTCAATTTCCGGTTCTACCGAAAGGGCACCTTCACCAATGCCATCAGGACGTACTGGCACCTTACGGTAACCCAGAATATCCAGTCCCAGTTTCTCGGCCGCACGGTTCAGTATCTCACGGCATTCTTCACGCCAGCGAGGTTCCTTCGGAAAGAAAATCATACCTACACCGTACTTTCCAAATTCCGGGAGGCTAAAGCCTATTTTCAGGCATTCATCGTACAGGAACTCATGTGGTAACTGAATCAGGATACCTGCTCCATCACCGGTGTTCTGTTCATAACCACATGCACCACGGTGTTCCATGTTTTCCAACATGGTCAGCGCATCCCGGACGATCTGATGCGATTTACGGCCCTTGATGTGGGCAGTAAAGCCTGTTCCGCATGCATCATGCTCAAAATCCGGGTGATACAGTCCTTGCAATTGCTTCACTTCTTGCATTCGTTTAGATTTTTTGACCTTGGCACACCTTCCCCGCTTCTCTCGTGGCGGTTGAGGTACCGTAATTGTTTCGGGAACGGTATAAAGATACTAAAGGAAGCCGGTATTTTTTAGGAAAGTTTTTGTATAACACCAAAAATTTAGAAAAGATTAAAAAAGTATAGGTGTTTGTTAGAATTAAATAATGCGCGATGATGGAAGTGGCCTTTTTAAGGTATCCTGGTAACCTGTTGACTGGTAAAAATGTTTAATGTGTTGAGGGTAAAGTACCAGAAAGGTGTTATAACAATCAGCCTGGCTTACAAATTATCTTGTACAAGCAATGCTCACCAATACTAATTTAATAAATATTACAGCAATATCCCAGCACCAGGATATTTGTATGAGTATTCGTGAAAGTTACGGGGTTTGTTCGTCGCTAGTTCGTCCCTTGTTCGTCCAAAACAGGAAAAGGATTAAATGAGGGTCATTCAGGACATAGAATACCCTTGGCTGCTATTTGCAGGGGCCAAAAGCAGTACTTACAGCTCTTACATAATAAGGTGCCGGTTCTGCGCTGATCGTGGAAATACGGCCACCATAATGCATAAAAAAAGGAAGGCTGGCCGCCTTCCCTCTTCGTATTATTTAAACAATCGTGACATTGATGCCCATTTCTTCGAGCGCTTTTACTACATGTCCCGATATGCCGCTATCAGTAATTATTTCATCCACATCCTCCAGTTCACAGATCTTTCCGAATCCGCGCCTGCCAAACTTAGAAGAATCTGCCAGCACAATCGTCTTCTGCGCAGCCGTAACCATACGCGCATTCAGCTGTGCTTCCATCAGATTGGTCGTGGTCAGGCCAAATTCTATATCAATCCCTTCTAATCCTAAAAATAACTTCGAGCAGGAAAAATCTGCAAGGATACGCTCCGCATAAGTGCCTGTTACTGAAGAAGAACTGTTTCTCACGATACCGCCTAATTGCAATACTTCAATCTCTGGATGCCGCAGCAATTCCTGTGCAACGTTCAGGGCAGGTGTAATAACGGTCAGATGGCCTTTCGGATGTACATTTCTCGCCAGGGCCAGCGCAGTTGTACCTGATGATATAATAATCGCATCGTTCGGTGCAATCATCGCTGCCGCAGCCAGGGCAATGTTGTTCTTCTCTTCCCGGCGCAGCTTTTCCTTCTCATTAACTGGTTTATCATTAATGTACGGATTGTTGACTGTAGCACCCCCATGCGAACGGAATAAGAGGGATTTGTCTTCGAGCAGTTTGAGGTCTTTACGGATGGTAACACCGGAAACATCCAGTTCTTTGCAGAGGTCCACCACATTCACATACCCCTTCTCAGCTAACCGGTCCAGAATGTATTTGTGTCTTTCTGCAATATTGATCATTGACATATGCGTAAAAAAATTAGCAGTTGTAGAAAAAAGCAAAAGATGAATTAAACTGATTTGGAATAAATACGCTTATGCCTTCTTCCAATTCGTTACAAAAGTACTTTCATGTTGTTGAATTAAACACATTGCATCAGAAAAAATATTTAGCCAAAAGTGGAGAATATCATGTATAAATGCTCGTTTATACATTAACTTCCTGAAAAGGAAGGAACAAAATATCTATTTTCGATTAACGGGATCGCCATCACCCGGCATGTTTTTTCCTCATGTGGATGAAATAAACTGAAAGTAATTAAAAGAAAAATAAAGTATTTTCCTCACTATGAACAGGTTAACCTTTAAACAACAGATAGGCAATACGGCATCAGTCGTTTGGGATATTATTGTCATCGGTGGCGGTGCAACCGGCCTGGGTGTTGCCATGGACGCTGCTCAGAGAGGATACCGCACCCTGCTGCTCGAGCAGTCGGATTTTGCAAAAGGGACTTCCAGCCGTAGTACAAAACTGGTACATGGTGGTGTACGCTATCTGGCACAAGGCGACGTGGGCCTTGTAAAAGAAGCGCTTCATGAAAGAGGTCTGTTGCTGGCCAATGCTCCGCATATCGCACACAATCAGCAATTTATTATACCTTATTATAAATGGTGGCAAGGCCCCTTCTATGGCATCGGTCTGAAATTGTACGACCTGCTGTCAGGCCGCCTTAGCCTCGGACCATCAAAAGTGATCGGCAGAAACGCTGTTATCAACGCGCTGCCGGCTATACGCAAAGAGAAACTGAAAGGTGGTATTGTATATCAGGACGGACAGTTTGACGATGCCCGCCTCGCTATCAATCTTGCACAAACGGCGGCAGAGCAAGGTGCAGTAGTACTGAATTATTTTAAAGTCAACGGATTACTGAAAAATGCTGCCGGTAAGATCGCCGGGGTCACTGCTACTGATCTGGAAACAGAGGAAACTTATCACCTTCAGGCAAAAACGGTCGTTAATGCCACTGGTGTCTTTGCTGACGAAGTGCTTCAGATGGACGAACCCGGTGCAAGACCCACCATCCGGCCCAGTCAGGGTATACACCTCGTACTGGATGCCTCCTTTCTGAACAGTACCAGTGCATTAATGATTCCTAAAACTGCTGATGGCAGAGTGCTCTTTGCGCTTCCCTGGCATGGCAAAGTGCTGGTGGGCACTACAGATACGCCATTGAATGCACACAGCCTGGAGCCACAGGCGCTGGAAACTGAGATCAGCTTCATTCTGCAAACGGCTGCGGGATATCTCGTAAAAGCACCCACCCGCGCTGATGTACTGAGCGTATTCGCAGGTCTGCGGCCATTGGCTGCTCCGCAGAAAGACACTGATAATACCAAAGAGATTTCCCGCAGTCATAAAATTATTGTCGCCGGCTCAGGACTGGTCACTATCACCGGTGGCAAATGGACCACCTTCCGAAAGATGGCAGAAGAAACTGTGGATATGGCCATTACTACCGGCGGACTTGCACCGGCTCCCTGCGGTACTGAAAGTTTGCACATACACGGTTATACGACTGATAAACCAGCTGCTGATCCATTGGACGTATATGGCAGTGACGCCGCTCAGATAGCCATACTGATTGATACACAACCAGGCCTGCAGGAACCACTGCATCCCAGATTGCCTTATATCAAAGCACAGGTCATCTGGGCTGTACGTCAGGAGATGGCGCTTACGGTAGAAGATGTGCTGTCCAGAAGATTGCGCGCCCTGCTGCTGGATGCACACGCTGCTATTGACATGGCACCTGCCGTAGCTGCAATGATGGCGGCTGAACTGGGAAAAGACAAGTCCTGGGAGATGAAGCAGGTAAGAGAGTTTACCGCTATTGCAGCCCATTACCTGTTACCGGAATCAACACCTGTCCATAACTAACATATAAATTTCACGCTCGTACATATGAAGGAAAAGGAAACAACCCGGTATATCCTGGCACTGGACCAAGGTACTACCAGCTCAAGAGCCATCATATTTGATAAATCAGGCGGTATCGTTGCCATCGCGCAGAAAGAATTTCGTCAGTTATTCCCCTCTCCCGGATGGGTAGAACATGATGCCGGCGAGATCTGGTCTAGCCAGCTGGGTGTTGCGGCAGAAGCTGTGGCCAAAGCTGGGCTCAGAGGTACTGACATTGCTGCAATTGGTATTACCAATCAACGGGAAACGACCGTTGTATGGGACCGGCATACGGGAAAACCTGTCTATAATGCTATCGTGTGGCAGGATCGCCGTACGGCAGACTATTGCGATGAACTAAAAGCCGCCGGTCATGAGCAGATGATCAGAGAGAAGACCGGGCTGGTCATAGATGCATACTTTTCGGCAACGAAAGTGAAATGGATACTGGAGAATGTGGCCGGTGCAAAAGAGAGAGCTGCTAAAGGGTTACTGGCTTTCGGAACAATTGATGCCTGGCTGGTATGGAACCTCACGGAAGGTAAGACGCATGCAACAGATATTACGAATGCTTCCCGCACTATGTTATTCAACATACATACCCAGCAATGGGATGAGGAGCTGTTGGCCCTTTTTGACATACCGGCAGCGATGTTGCCGGAAGTGAAGCAGTCAAGTGAACTGATTGCGCACACCACATCTGCTATCTTCTCCTCCACCATTCCGATTGCAGGTATTGCGGGGGATCAGCATGCGGCTTTATTCGGACAAATGTGTACAGCGCCAGGCATGGTGAAGAACACTTATGGCACGGGCTGTTTTATGCTGATGAATATTGGTGAGCAACCTATTCTTTCTAAAAACAATCTTGTTACAACCATTGCCTGGAAGATAAACGGGAAGGTGGAATATGCGCTGGAAGGCAGCATCTTCATTGCCGGTGCGGTTGTACAATGGTTACGGGATGGATTGGGCATTATCCGCTCTTCTTCGGAAGTAGAAGGACTGGCTCTGAAAATAAAACAGAATGATGGTGTATACCTGGTACCCGCTTTTGCAGGATTAGGAGCGCCACACTGGGATCAGCATGCAAGAGGTACACTGGTTGGTATGACCAGGGGTACAGGTGCAGCGCACATTGCCAGGGCTGCGTTGGAAAGTATTGCCTATCAGACGATGGAGGTATTGAGAGCTATGGAGGCAGATGCAGATATCAGTATTAAGGAGTTACGTGTGGATGGCGGCGCTACCAATAATAATCTGCTGATGCAGTTCCAGGCAGACATCCTGAATACGCAGGTTGTTCGTCCGAAGATTACAGAGACAACAGCCATGGGCGCGGCATATCTTGCCGGACTGGCCACAGGCTTCTGGAAAGATAAAGAGGAGATAGCCAACCAGTGGCAGGTAGATCAATCTTTTACACCCGAAGGTAATGCGGAAGAAGTGCATAAATGGGTACGCGGATGGAGCCGTGCTGTTAAGGCGGTGAAAGCCTGGTCAAAACTTACTGAACAGGACGAGGACGAGGATATGACGACTAAATAATATTCACGTAACAATAAAACACCTTCTTCAATGCATCCCTTATTAGCCGAATTTCTGGGAACCATGTTGATGATATTGCTGGGTAATGGTGTAGTGGCTAACGTGATTCTCAACAAGACAAAAGGCCACGGTGGTGGCTGGATCGTAATAACTACTGGCTGGGCGCTGGCAGTCTTTGTCGGCGTAGTAGTAGCAGGACCACATAGCGGCGCTCATCTGAATCCCGCAGTATCGCTGGCACTAAGCATAGCCGGTAAATTTCCATGGGCAGATCTGCCTTTGTTTATACTAGCACAATTACTTGGAGCAATGACTGGCGCGTTCCTGGTATGGATACACTATAAAGACCACCTGGATGATACAGCAGATCCCGGATTGATCCAGGCATGTTATTGTACAGCGCCGGCTATCCGCAATACCAGCCGTAACCTGGTCAGCGAGATCGTAGGCACTTTTGTATTGTTATTCACTATTTTCTATATCACCAACAATGCAGAATTTGGGCAGGAAAAGACGCCTATAGGTATGGGCTCTCTGGGTGCTGTACCGGTTTCACTACTGGTACTGGCCATCGGGCTTTCCCTGGGTGGTACAACAGGGTATGCCATCAACCCGGTAAGAGACTTTGGTCCACGCCTGATGCATGCTATCTTACCTGTAAAAGGAAAGGGTGATACAGGCTGGGACTATGCCTGGATACCGGTTATCGGTCCGCTTGTAGGCTCAGCTATCGCAGCAGCCTTATATTTGTGCATATAACGTACAGTCAAAATAATAATCAGTTAATACACATAGTTTTATAAAAAAGACAGGCGGTATTACTTTAACAGCTGGAAAACGTTAAACGATGAAACCATTACAAAAAGCCATGCTGGCCGCAGGGATACTGCTGGCCGCAACAGGTATGAATGCCTGTAAATCAGCAAAACAGATGACAGCACAGCAGCAGTTGCCCGCATTCTACAAAGTAGGACACAGAGGCACCCGTGGATTGATGGCGGAGAACACAATTCCGTCTATGATCAAAGCAATAGAGACAGGCGCAAATACTATTGAATTTGATGTACATATCACAAAGGATGGACAGGTAGTAGTTTACCATGATGCGTCTTTTAATCCGGCATATACAACGATGCCCGACGGATCAGAAATACCACCTGCATCCAGGGCAGATTATACCTTCTACAAAATGGATTATAGTCGCATCCGCGAATTTGTCATCGGCCAAAAGGCTTATCCTGAGTTTCCGCAGCAGCAGCCTGTAAAATCATATGCTCCTCTCCTGTCAGAAATGATTGATGCTGTGGAAGCTTATACAAAAACGCATCACCTGCCAGGTGTTATCTATCTACTGGAAATAAAGTCTTCTGCTAAAACAGATGGTACTGAACAGCCAGCCCCGGAAGAGTATATAGACAAACTGATGGCTGTGAAGCAGTTACAGCCCCTGGGCAATCGTCTGATCATACAGTCATTTGATGCCCGCCCGCTGCAGGTATTGCATCGCAGGTATCCGAAGATAGCGCTAGGGTTTCTGACCTATGACAAAGAAGTAAAGCCGGCGCAGCAACTGGAGCAACTTGGATTCACACCACAGTTCTATAACCCGTTTTATCAGTTTACCACGCCGGAATTATTATCGCTGTGCCACAGCCGTAATATTCAGGTAGTGCCCTGGACTGTGCAGGAAGTAGCTGAGATGAAGAAGCTGAAAGAGATGGGAGTAGATGGTATTATTTCTGACTATCCGGTGCGATTTGCAGAAGCAGGCTTCTAAGCGTTATGCGCAAGGGCTTATCCCTGTATATTCCCGTTGATACTATTTATACGGCTTAAATCTTCAAAGGATAGATAATTTAACAACCTTAATTGACGGAAGACGTTAATAATCAGGTCTTATTACTGTTGAAATTATCTATCATGAGTAAATTATTTAAAACTTTGTCTGCGCTGGCGCTTACCGGCGCCATGCTGCAGGCAGGCGTTATACGTGCGCAGAAGACGCTGGATCGTCCGAAGCTGGTAGTCGGAATTGTTGTTGACCAGATGCGCTGGGACTATCTATACCGTTACTATGACCGCTACGAAGGCGGCGGGTTCAAAAGAATGCTGGGAGAAGGTTTCTCCTGCGAAAATACTTTCATTACACATCTCCCCTCCTTTACTGCCGTTGGCCACAGTACCATTTATACCGGCTCTGTTCCTGCAATACATGGTATTACCGGCAATGACTGGACAGACCAGGTAACCGGGCGTCACTGGTATTGTACAGAAGATACAACTGTACAGCCGGTAGGCACTACCACAGATGCAGGTAAAATGTCACCCCGTAATCTGCTGGCCACTACTATTACAGATGAATTAAAGCTGGCTACCAACTTCCGCTCTAAAGTGGTAGGCGTATCGTTAAAAGACAGGGCATCTATCCTGCCGGCAGGCCATATGGCCAATGGGGCATTCTGGCTGGATGACAGCAACGGCAGCTTTGTGACCAGCTCTTTCTATATGAAAGAGTTGCCGGAATGGGTAAAGACTTTTAACGCACGTCAGCTGCCAGCAACATTGATGTCGAAACCATGGAGTCCGCTTTATCCGATTAACACATATGTACAAAGTACAGCAGATGATATGCCGTGGGAAGGAACATTCAAAGGGGAGACAGCGGCAACATTCCCGCATAACATGCCCGACATTTATAAGACAGATAAAGGTAGTCTGCGCTCTACACCGTCAGGCAACACCCTGACACTGGAATTTGCAAAGGCAGCTATTGATGGCTATCAGCTAGGTGCAGGCGCTGTGACAGATTTTCTGACTATCAATTGTGCGTCAACAGATTATGTAGGACATAAGTATGGGCCAAATTCTATAGAGGTAGAAGACACTTATCTGCGTCTGGACAAAGATCTGTCAGCGTTCTTACGCTACCTGGATCAGCGTGTAGGTAAAGGTAATTACCTGGTGTTCCTCTCTGCCGATCATGGTGCTGCCCATTCGGTGGGATTCATGAAAGAAAATGCGATGCCTGCCGGTCTGCCGGATGGAAAAATGCTTTCTGGGCTGAACAGCTTACTGCAAGAGCGCTTTGGCGCAGAAAAGCTGGCATTGACATCTGAGAACTATCATATCGGTTTCGATCATAAAACCATAGCAGCGAAGCAATTAGACTTTGAAGCCATTAAAAAGCTGACAGTACAATACCTGCAAAGACTACCAGGAGTACAGTTTGCCGCAGACATGGATAACCTTGGTAACAGTTCGCTGCCGGCACCTATCCGGGAAATGGCCTCCAATGGCTACAACCCGAAGCGTTGCGGATCAGTGATTGTTATTCCCGAGCCAGGGTGGTATTCCGGATCAGCAAAAGGTACGACCCATGGTAACTGGAATCCGTATGATACTCATCTGCCGCTGGTGTTCATGGGCTGGCATATAAAGCATGGCGCAACGAACGAGGTAGTGAGTATGGCAGATATTGCGCCGACTATTGCTGCGATGCTGCATATACAGATGCCGAATGGCGCTGTTGGGAAGCCGGTGCAGGCGGTGATGAAGCAATAATATTCAGGTGTCTGAACTTCGAACAAGAGCAGCATGCTAAACGCCGCGGGATTGAACCAATCAGTCACGTGAAGGAGAAGACTGGCAAAAGCGGGTAGAATAAGCTGGAAGGAGGCAATAAGGCATTCAGATAAAAGAGAGCGGGCCGTTCATTATGAACAGCCCGCTCTCTTTTATTTAAATATGTCATTCATTCTCAAAGATGAACTTCGGTTTTCTGCCGTACATCCGCATATAAAGCGGGTCACTGGCCCAACTTTCCATCTGCAATCTGTTCATAGCGGTAACCACATATGTATAGAGGTTTCCTTTGACATAGGACAAATCTATAAATTGCGGATCGGGCATTTGCTGTACGATAGCCAGTATTTTGGACGGGTCGTTCAGGTTAATAGACTCGTCGGCATTGAACCGGTACAGTACATATTGCTGCGTACGATGGGAAGTATCGTCATCAGCCCAATGGATATGCAGACCATCCGCACGTTCAAATGCATCTGTAAAGTAAGGGGGGAATGGTGTTGGCAGCTTGATCCACGGCATAGCAGGCCGTAGGGCCGGATAGCGGTAGAAGTGATTACGCAGGCTGTCTTCTATTCCCAGGGGATTACCGTTGAAGGACTTGGCGCTGTAAAAGGCGCTGCCCTGGATGGTATTCAAAGTGCGGACTTCTGTAATCTGAACGGGCAATTCATTAGGCATGCTCCAGGCGGCATTACTGCGAAGGCGGTATACGCCGTGCCCGATATAGACATTGCGGCCGTAGCCATGTTGTGCCCACCAGTTGAGCAATAGTTCGTAGTTGGCTACCCGGTGCCCGCGCTCCCAGTAGAGCTGCGGAGCAACATAGTCAATCCAGCCATTTTTGAGCCATTTCAGCACATCTGCGTACAGGTCATCGTAGTTGGCGAGACCGGTAGTATAGGAGCCTTCCGGATCTTTATTTTTGTTACGCCAGATGCCGAAGGGGCTGATACCAAATTTTACCCAGGGCTTTTCTTCTTTGATCATTTTGCCTACCATCTGGATAATGGTATCCACATTCCAGCGGCGCCAGTCATCCTTCATCATATTGCGGCCATACTGACGATATGAGTTATTGTCGCCAAATTCTTTACCTGCTACCGGGTAAGGGTAGAAGTAATCATCAAAGTGTACTGCGTCAATGTCATAGCGGCGTACCACATCACGGATGATCTGGGTGACGTATTCGCGTACCTCCGGAATGCCGGGATCGAAGTATTTTTTACCGTCAAAGGTTACGAACCATTGCGGACGCATGCGGGTGATGTGATTGGGGGTAGTATTGCGGATAGCGGCGCGGTAAGGATTGAACCACGCATGAAATTCCATTCCACGCTTGTGTGTTTCTTCCAGCATGAAGCGGAGTGGATCATAATATGGATTGGGAGCCTGTCCCTGTGTACCGCTGAGGTATTCTGACCAGGGCTCGAAAAGTGAATCGTAGAAGGCGTCAGCAACAGGACGTATCTGAACAATAACGGCATTCATACCGTTGCGTTGCTGTTTATCCAGTAGGTTGATAAATTCCTGCTTCTGCGTTTCTACCGGCAGCCCCCTTCTTGAGGGCCAGTCGATGTTTTCTACGGTAGCAATCCAAACAGCACGAAATTCCCGTTTAGGCGGCAGTTGAGCTTTTGCCGGAACGAAGATGCCCGTCAGCAACAGCGCAACTCCCAATAAATACTTGAGCATTCTGGTATGTAGGTTAAGACCTGAAAACTGCGAAAATAACGAATCGGATCATTTAACCAATCCGGGGTAGGGAATGGTTATAACGAAGTGCATATTGCAGCACAAACGGTGCCGGAATGAGGATAAAACAGGTAAAAACTACTTATAGTTCAAATTTTATCTATATGCGCATTGTAAAATTCGATAGGTATTAACGCTGTTTACCCTCGGTATGTGATCGAAAGTTGCTACCTTTGTTTCATCAAAAAGTTTAGAGTACCATGATCAAAACAGGCAATCCCATAATCAGCATATATACGGAAATGACGCCGAACCCGGAGACAATGAAGTTTGTAGCAAACAAACTGCTGTATCCAGGCAAGCACATCGATTTCCCTGATGAAGCGAGCGCTAAGCCGTCACCACTGGCTGTTGAGTTGTTCAGCTTCCCGTTCATTAGGGGCGTTTTTATTATGGCTAATTTTATTACCCTGACTAAGACGCCTGACACAGATTGGAACGATATTATACCTACCATAAAAGCTTTCCTGAAAGAATACCTGGAAGATAACCGTCCTGTTATTAACGAAGAGGAAATAGTGGTTACAAAAGCAGCTGCCACTAACGAAGTAAGTGCAGATGATACCGATGTGGTTAAACGTATCAAGGAATTACTTGAGAACTACGTTAAACCAGCGGTAGAAATGGATGGCGGTGCGATTCAGTTTAAAGATTACGACGACGGTACTGTGACGTTGATGCTGCAGGGTTCCTGTTCAGGCTGCCCATCTTCTATGATTACGCTCAAGGCCGGCATTGAAGGCATGATGAAGCGGATGATCCCGGAAGTGAAAGAAGTAGTGGCAGAAGCAGAATAAGCCATAGTTGAGAGAATGATAGTGTTAAAAAAGAGCACAGTCTTTTGACTGTGCTTTTTTATTTATACGTGTATCTTTAGCCATAAATAGGATACACTTATACTTATGAGGAGATTATCATTCATGTGGATGACGCTGTTGGTCGCAGGCTCTGCACTGGCACAGTCAAAAGGCACTCAACCCGGTGCTGAAATTACTTACAGCTTTAAGTACAACGGGAAACCAGTACCTGAAGGGAATATCAAACTGATTATCAAAGGAGATAAAGTACGCTTCCAACCGGTAGATGCCAATGCACAGAAAGAGCTGCAGTTGCTGGATAACAAAAGCAAAGCAACTTTCCAGCAGATCAAAGACAAAGAAGGCAATCTGCTGACATTCAAAAAGCCCTTCCAGGCATATGAGCAGGCAGAGCTTATTCCCGGAATAGACACCATCATGGGCTACCCCTGCAAGAAAGCGAAGATGAGGGTACGTTCCAACAGCATCGAAGTATGGTATACTGATGCTTTGCCTGTTAAAGGTACTCCTGTACTGGGCTATGCTCCTGGCCTCGGACTGGTATTGAAAGCAGTACGTAACGGCAACTCCGAATACGTAGCTTCCAAAATAGATCTGCGGAACATCAGGAACGAGGAACTTAACTGGCCGGCAACCATGGGCCAGCTTGTAGATGACGCCACTTACCTGCGTCAGGTAATAGAAAACAGATTTACTACTATCAATATCTTCAACCAGGAACAGATCAGCTGGGGAAATGAGCATGCTGACCCAGACGGAGATGTGGAAAATGTAACCTATCACTACGCCGGCGGTACTGTTATCATGAAGAAGGTGGACCTGCCTGACTTGTCAGCCGGTACCCTGTTTGCAGAAGTAACCGAAGTGTCCAATGGCGATGCCTATGACCGTACGGGTTCATTATTCATAGTACCGACGGATAAAAAGAGCTCTTTCCTGGACGGATTAAAAAAGGGTGTAGCGGCTTTGCCGGTGTATCATGAGAAATACCGTGGGGTGGTAGCAACAAATGACTATCTGCCAACAATAGAGCTGATGCGCTTTTTTACTCCTTTCGGCGTGAAGGAGTACAACCAGAAAACCAGGATCAAGGGATACCAGTGGGCTGATTCTGCAGTATACCGTCAGGACATTACAGAACTGCAGCCTCGCCTGAAAGGGAAAGTATGGATAGGCGTATTTGTAGGTAATTATGACAAAGGCGGACATAAAGTGAGCGTGCGGTTAAAATATTATCCAGCTGATCGTGGAGAGGAAAAGGAGAAGAAAGAAAACTGGATTATGCCAATTTTTAACTCCACCAACCTGATGGAGATGGCCGGACAGGAATATGGTACTATGTTCGGAAAGGACTCGTTGATGGTAACTGTTAATATCCCGGAGGGATTAAAAAATCTCCGCTTACGGTATACCAGTACCGGTCATGGTGGCTGGGGCGGCGGAGACGAGTTCAATCCTAAACTGAACGAGATCTTCGTAGATGGTCAGCGGGTATATCACTTTTATCCATGGAGAACAGATTGTGGCAATTTCCGTTTATCCAATCCATCTTCCGGTAACTTCAGCAATGGATTGTCCTCTTCTGACCTGAGCCGGTCAAACTGGTGCCCGGGTGGTGTAACTGAACCAGTTACTATACCTTTGCCGGATCTGAAGCCGGGGGTACATACCTTTAAAATAGCTATACCACTGGGAGAAAGAGAAGGAACCAGCTTTAGTGCCTGGAATGTGGCAGGATGTTTATTAGGTGAGAAATAACGCATTATAACTTAGCAGGATGAATTTTGATGCACTATATCAGGGATTACAGGAGGGTTTGCAGGCGATGACCTGGCTGGAAGTACTGGCTGCGCTGTTTGGTGCAATCAGTGTTTTATGCAGTAAGGCTAACAGCATCTGGCTCTACCCTACTGGCCTGGTCAGCACCGGTATTTATGCGTATCTGTTGTCCAAGGAGCAGTTTCGCCTATATGCAGAAGCCACGCTGAATGTATATTATTTCATCATGAGCGTATACGGGTGGTATCATTGGGCAAAGAAAGGTGCCGGCCAACCGGGTACGCCTATTACAAAAGCTAACCGCGCAGACTGGCTGATCACATTCCTGATTACAGCCATTGGCTGGGCATTATTCAGTTACCTGTTGCGTACCTTCTCAAATTCGGATGTACCGTTGATAGATGCGTTTGTATCTGCAACCGCCTGTGCGGGGATGTGGCTCCTGGCTAAACGTAAACTGGAAAACTGGATCCTGTTGAATGTATCTAACCTGGTAGCTATCCCGCTGTTATTTCATAAACACCTGTTACCCACTGCGTTGCTGACTATTTTCCTGTTTGTCGTTGCAGTAATGGGGTATTTTAGCTGGAAGAAGATCTGGGTGTCCCAGCAGACGCCCGGGCTGGCAAAGTAATATGATCTTATGTTGAGAGTTGTTGTAATAGGCCCGGAATCTACCGGTAAGAGTACGTTGAGTAAGCAGCTGGCTGCCCACTATGATACATTGTGGACGCCCGAGTATGCCCGGCAGTACCTTGAGGAGTTAAAACGGCCGTATGAACAACATGATCTGCTAAAGATAGCCGAGGGGCAGCTGGCACTGGAAGATGAATTGGCGTCACAGGCTAATCGCTTGCTGATTTGCGATACTGACCTGCATGTCATTAAGGTATGGAGTGAACACAAGTATGGAAATTGTGACCCCGCCATCCTCACGCAGATTGCCCGGCGGCAGTATGACCTTTACCTGCTGACATATGTAGACATCCCCTGGGAAGAAGACCCTCAACGGGAACATCCTGATCCGGCTATGCGGGAGCATTTTTACAATGTATACCGCGACCTGGTGATAGCAACCGGCGTACCGTGGGCAGAGATCAAAGGAGGGTTTGAAGAGCGGAAAGAGGTAGCAATAGCAGCTGTGGATCAACTATTATTAGTATAGCAGTACCGACATAAAAAAAGCGTTCGTCTACGGCGAACGCTTTTTTTATGTCGGTATGTTTACTTGCTTCTTACCAGTTCTGAGATATCCGGATCCGGTGCTATGAAGCGCATTTGCTGTAATATCTTGCGTTGGCGGTAAGAAGTAACCCGTGCTGGTGGTACAACAGTGTATTTCACCGGGTTAGGCAGGCAGGCAGCAATCATCGCGGACTGCTCGCGGTTCAGACTGGCTGCGCCTTTGCGGTAGTACTGCTGTGCGGCAGCCTCTATTCCGAAGATGCCCTCTCCCATCTGGGCTACATTAAGGTACATTTCAAGTATGCGCTCTTTTCCCCAGATCTTTTCAATCATAAAAGTAAAATACACTTCCAGTCCTTTACGTACCCAGCTACGTCCCTGCCAGAGGAAAACGTTTTTAGCAACTTGCTGACTGATCGTACTTGCACCGCGGATCTTTTTACTTTTCTGGTTGTGCTTCATCGCCTTTTCGATAGACTTAAAGTCGAAGCCGTTATGATCGGGGAATAGTTGGTCCTCACTCGCTAATACCGCCAGTTTGGCATGCTGGGATATTTCATCGTAGTTAACCCAGGTTTTGTGAAAGTGTTTATCCGTACCGATCAGGCTAAACCAGTTAGCGATCATGGTGAGTGTGATTGGTGGATTAATCCACTTTAATATAATAATGTAGACAAATTGTGCTATAAACAGAATAAGTGCAATCTTTTTCAGCCTTCGCCATGTTCTCGGAACAATCCCTTTTAAGTTCATCCGGATTGGTTTTTCAAATTGGACCGAAAGATAGTAAGATTATTTAATGTGCAAGGCGTGTTGGCCTGGAAATTGGGACGCCTTCCTGGAGTAGTTTCGTAAATTTGTATTATGCTTTTAACAGTACATCCAGACAATCCCAATCCCCGTCATTTGAAGACGATCGTTGAATGTCTGAAAGACGGCGGAGTGATCATCTACCCTACTGATACCGTATATGGTATGGGGTGTGATATCTCTCAGCACAAGGCGGTTGAAAGAATCTGCCGCATCAAGCATATCAATCCGGCAAAGGCGCAGTTCTCTTTCATCTGTTATGACCTCAGCCATTTGTCTGACTATGCGAAGAGTGTGGATACGCCTACTTTCAGAATGCTGAAGAAAGCGCTGCCCGGACCGTATACATTTATCTTGTCTGCCAGCAAAGCAGTACCCCGGTTGCTGAAGCAGAAAAAGGATACCGTTGGTATACGTATACCTGATAATAACATCAGCCGGGCTATCGTGAACCAGTTAGGTAATCCGGTGATGAGTACCTCTCTTCCTATCGATGCGTATGTAGAAGAGTATACTGATCCGGAAATCATTCATGAGAAGTTTGGCAATATTGTAGACATTGTGGTAGATGGTGGACCAGGCGGCATGACCTTCTCTACTGTGGTAGATTGTACAGGTGATGTACCTGAATTGATCAGAGAGGGGGCCGGTAGCTGGGAAGCCCTGGTATAATGGATGCTGTAAGAGTATTAAAACAAATCAGACATGAGAAGAGTGACATCCATAGTGGCTTTATTGCTGATTATTTGCCTGACGCAAATATCTGCACAGACCAGATTAACGGTTGCGCCGTTATATCCCTTGACAAAGTCAAGCAAATGGTGGATAGGTGATAAGAAGGAGTTTTATTCTCCGGTATATTTGTCTGCATTCAGACCTGCTGATAAGGTAGAAAACCGGGTGGTGAAATCGCCATTGAGGCCTAATGAATATTACGCCCGGCATTTTGGATTTTTCTGCAAGCAGGAATGGTATTTTGAGAAGCAAACGCAGCTTCCTGTGAAGGTCAGATTAGGGAGTTACCAGGAAGCGCAGCGGCTGGAAGGTAAGTAATGACTTTATTGGAGTATCTTGTCAAATTCAGGACAGTGCTTATTTTAAATAAATATACATGACGATGGCAACCAAACTGGTTGCCATCGTCATGTAATATAGTGTCTGCAATACACTTTGTAATCAGGCTTTATTGTAGTTAACGAATAAACGCAATAAAAAGGCAGATTTTGCCCATAAAAATGTATGCCAAAAGTGTTTAAAACAGCCTTTCATTTGACTAAAGCAAATAATTTATTTACGGAATCGTTGCCGAGAACGATTGCGTAAAAATATACTGGTCTTTTCAGCCGTTGTGTGTTGTTTTTAGATAATTTCGGACATCAACCTTAAGTAACCTTATCGAAGCCGGATTAGACAGAGAAGCGAACAATTAGCCCGATAGTGAAACAAGTGAAAGCCCAACGTAATAGTCCCGTTTTTCCACTTTAAAAACAATGTTATCTCTTAAGTAAGCCAAATTGGTATGTGCCACGCCATGCCCTCCTGTTCCACATTATGATTTATTGATTACTTATAAATTCTACTGACATGAAAACAAACTACATGCTGATGTCGGCCCTATTGGCTGGCTCCCTAACTATTGGCTGTTCTAAAGATAACAGCGCAGATGTATCAAGACCCACTGCTGACGCAATTGCTGCAACAGATGTAACCGCCGCGGCAAATGTGCCTATCACCGCAACTATTATTGTAAAAGCCGGCCAGACTTACGACGGTAAAGGCAATACTATCATTGCACAGGGATTGGGCGATGGTAGTCAGTCAGAAGGTCAGAAGCCTATCTTCAGACTGGAAAACGGCGCTACTCTGAAAAATGTGAAGATTGGGGCACCTGGTTGCGATGGTGTGCACGTATATGGTAACGCTACACTGGACAATGTAGAATGGCTGGATGTAGGAGAAGATGCAATGACCCTGAAATCAAAAGGAACAGTAACACTGAATAACTGTATTGCGCAGAAAGCTGCAGATAAAGTACTGCAGATAAATGCGGATGGTACAATTAATATTAACAACTTCAGGGTAACCACTTTCGGCAAGGTATTACGTACAAATGGTAGCGGACAGTATAACGTTACTGTAACTATTAATGGTGGTACCTTTAATGGAGGTACTAACATTGTACGTACGGAAAGTAAAAACCTGCGGGTACGTTACAGAAACATGAGCACTTCTAATGTGAGTAAGCTGTGGGAAGTACCAAGTTCTTCTCAGGTATCTACCTATTAAAATAAAGCGAGGCGGTTACTATAGCCGCCTCGCTTTTATATATAATAACCTATGCCGTTTTTCGGCTTCAGTTTTTAAACCGGACTATTTGATACCCAGTTTCTTGGCAATTTCACGGGGAACTGCCTTTTTATTCACCATAATACTGGTGGTTTTGTAAGCAAAGTATGGTTCAGATACATAAAAGAAACCACTACCTGGGTTGTTAACACCCCAGGAGTTCTTCACACGGTAAAATACTTTTCCATTCTGATCTTTGGACATGCCCACGATGTGCATACCATGATCATCCTGTGTTTCGTAGTTATCAAAAGCCTGCTGACGCAATTCCGGTGTGATGGTCAGTTCTTTCACCGGTTCAGTGAATGCTTTCTGCAGCTGTTCTGGAGTCAAATTAGCAACATCGGGAACGATAGCCAGGCCCTGTGAGAAATTGAAACCTTTTTCACTTACATCAGCAGCCCATGCAATGGTGTAGCCAGACTGAATCGCATTTTCAGCAATCGCAGTCAGGTCGTTCAGCGGTACATTGTACATTCTGTCCCAGTTCCAGTTGTCAGGAACTTCCAGTACAAACTGCTCATAGAAAGGATGATGTGTGAATGAAGTGATCATCACATAATCATCAGCATCCAGACCCAGTTCTTTCGCAAAAGTTTTCGGAGTATATTTTTTACCGTTGTATTCAAACTGCTCAGGAGCATCGCCCATGTAAGCATTCAGGATACCATCTACTGCTTTATTCCAGTTAGGATTGATGGTAGTTTCAGTAGCGCCGATCTTTTTCACAACGCCTTCCATCAACGCTGTCATTTCGGCATGGTTGTATGTTTTAACGCGATTACCATCATATATGCTCTGAGGTACCAGACCATATTCACGAAGGCACAGCAGGTCATCCGGGAAACCACCACCTTCAGCGAAATTAGCTTTGCCATGCATGCGCACATAGTTAGCTGCTTTCAATGGATACATCTTTCTAACCACGAACATTTCGCTCAGGTTAACATCTTTCCCTTTGCTATTGCGCAGTGCTTCTGCCTGGAAAAATGAGAGACCGGAAAATGACCAGCAGGTACCAGTATTACCCTGGTTTTCAACATCGCCTGCATCCAGATTTTTAACAACAGTAAATTTGTAGTTACTTCCTTCCTTGTTGGTTGTTTGTGCTATCGCCGCTGTAGAGCAGAAAGCGGCAAGGCAGAGCGCCCATTTCTTCATTTTGTAATGGTGTTTTTGCTTGTTGTAAATAAAAAGAGGTCTAATCTAAGCTAAAACAGTCATTTATAAGGGGGAAAGATTGATGAATGGGCGATGCAATAGATTGCAGGTGGGAAGGAGTTAGTCCTGTGGCCATTGATACTGGTCGCGGGTAATCTCCCATTTCCAGAGTTGTTCAGGATCTTCTCCGGCAAAATGCATCCCTGATTTCTGAAGCACTTTTACCGCTGCATTATATTCTTCTTCTGTGTGAGCGACCACTTTATTAACATACGAATGGCCGAATGCAAAGCGAACAAGCGCCTGTGTCAGTTCTGTACCATATCCCTGTTCACGATAAGGAGCAGAGATCTCATAGCCTATTTCAACCATGCCATCTTTATCGGGACGTCCTTTAAAGCCGCCGGCCCCGATCAGCGATTTATCTTCTTTATGAATCACCAGGTAAAAAAACCAACCAAGCATGGAAGGGTCATTACGCAGTTTGTCGTAAGCAATGAGGATTATTTCCGGATATTCAGTCCAGCCTTCGGGGATACGGATGTGCAATAATTCACTCAATACCTCCTCTCCCTGCAACAGCGCCTCAAAATACTGCAGGGTACAAGATAATAATTGGAGACGGGAGGTCAGGATCATGGGCGAAAGCTAGTAAACGATTTTGGAAAACACAATAGGCAAACCGGGTTAAAAAATATTAATTATCAGCAATAAAGACAGTAGCTGCAATGCTATTGCGAGGGACTTTTATTAAGCCTTTAAACAAATAACCGCGAAAGTCACTGTTACTGATGGCAAACAGGCTGTTCAACCTGTATGCCGTATCCGTAAAAGTGATTCCGCGGTTATATTATTCTGATAGTGACAGGGTAGTTATTAATGCGCCTGTAACCAGTTAACGCCAGTACCTATCTCAACATCCACAGGCACCGTCAGTGGTAATGCATTACGCATACCTTCCAGTATCAATGGTTTGATCTGCTCAATTTCATCTTTATGCACATCAAACACCAACTCATCATGTACCTGCAATATCATACGGGAGCGCAGGTTCTCCGCTTTCAGCTTTTTATGAATAGCGATCATAGCCAGCTTGATCATATCTGCGGCGGTACCTTGTATTGGCATGTTGATAGCGTTTCGCTCAGCATAGCCTCTTACAACAGCATTGGATGAATTGATATCTTTCAGCCAGCGTTTACGTCCCAGTAGTGTTTCCACATATCCATTCAGTTGCGCAGATGTAATTTGTTTGTCCATATATTTTTTAATGGACGGATATTGTGTGAAATAGTTATCGATCAGTGTTTTAGCTTCTCCCCTGGCAATACCCAGGTTTTCAGATAAACCGAAGGCGCTAACGCCATATATAATACCGAAGTTTACGCTTTTGGCATTACGGCGCATTTCCGGGGTCACTTCCGATAGCTCAACACCATATACTTTTGCAGCAGTGGCGGCATGAATATCCAGTCCCTGGCGGAAGGCGTCAATCATGTGTACATCTTCACTGATCGCTGCAATAATGCGTAGTTCAATCTGTGAGTAGTCGGCAGACATGAGTACAAAATCTTCATTTCTTGCTACAAATGCTTTACGCACTTCACGCCCCCTGTCTGTACGGATCGGGATGTTCTGAAGATTCGGATTGTTAGAGCTGAGACGGCCGGTTACAGCAACCGCTTGATTGTAAGAGGTATGTACCCGGTTAGTACGCTTGTTCAGCATCAGCGGCAATGCATCTACATAGGTAGACTTCAGTTTGCTGAGTTCTCGAAATACCAGGATGTCTTCAACAATCTGGTGTTTGGTAGACAGCTTTGCCAGCACATCTTCACCTGTTGCATACTGTCCGGTTCTGGTTTTCTTAGCTTTAGGATCCAGCATCAATTTTTCAAACAGTACTTCACCCAATTGTTTAGGAGAAGCAAGATTGAAACGCACCCCTGCCTGGGAGTATACACTTTCTTCTGCACGTTTTATCTCCGTTTCAAGTTCACGGGAATAGTCGCTTAACGCCTGGATATCCAGTGCGATGCCCTCATATTCCATATCAGTGAGTACCTGCACCAATGGATTTTCTACTTCGTAGAATACCTTTTCAACAGCCTTTAATGGCAGTAAAGGTGCAAACTTTTCTTTCAGCTGCAGGGTGATGTCGGCATCTTCCACCGCATACTCCTTGATCTTATCAATTTCCACATCCCGCATATTGCCCTGGCCTTTCCCTTTTTTACCGATCAGGCTTTCTATGGAGACAGGCTCATACTGAAGGTACTGGGCACTCAGCAGATCCATGCTGCGGCGGCCTTCCGGTTCGATGAGGTAGTGTGCCAGCATGGTGTCGAACACAGGACCTTTGAAATCAACGCCGTACCATTTCATCACGATCATATCATACTTGATATTTTGTCCGATGAACAGGATATGTGTAGTATCAAACAGCGGACGGAAGCTATCTACAATAGCCTGGGCCTGTGTTTTATCAGCGGGTACGGGAACATACCAGCCTTCTCCTGCTTTGATGGAGAAGCTCATACCTACCAGGTCAACGGCATTGGCATCGGTGCCGGTAGTTTCAGTATCAAAAGAAATTTCCTGCTGTTGTAATAATAATGCCAGCAGTTCCGCTCTTTTCTCTGGCGTATCTGCCAGCAGGTAGTTGTGCGGTGTATTATTAATGTTCTTGTCTGCCGTCATTATACTGGCAGTTGTTTCCGGCTGTTCTTCAGATGCCGGTGGCACTGCACCTTGTATCTCATTACCGAAGAGGTCCAGCTGTGCTTTTGGGGGAGATGCTGGTTCAACGGATGCGGGAGTTGCGAAGGCGTCTCCGAGGATACGTCTGCCCATGGTTTTAAACTCCAGTTCAGTAAAGACTTCAATTAGTTGTTCCTTGTTGGGTTCCTTAATACAGAAATCTTCCTCATGGAAAGTAACCGGTACATTGGTGATGATAGTAGCCAGCTGTTTAGACAGGATAGCGCTTTCAGCGCCGGCTTTGATCTTCTCGGCCATCTTGCCGCCGATCTTATCTGCATTGGCAATCACTTCCTCTACAGAGCCAAACTGTGAAAGCAGTTTCATCGCCGTCTTCTCTCCTACGCCAGGTATACCTGGTATATTATCTACAGCATCCCCCATCAATCCGAGGATGTCAATCACCTGGTGTACATTACTGATCTGCCATTTTTCACATACCTCCTTAGGCCCAAGAATTTCTTCCTTATTACCCATGTAGGGTGGCTTATAGATAAATACATTTTCTCTTACCAGCTGACCATAGTCTTTATCTGGCGTGACCATAAATACATCATAGCCCGCATCAGCGGCCTGCCAGGCCAATGTGCCAATCACATCATCTGCTTCATAACCATCTAATTCTACAACCGGGATGTTAAAGCCGGTGATGATGCGCTTGATATCATCCAGTGAATCCAGGATATCTTCCGGCGCATCCATACGGTTTGCTTTATAATCAACGAAAGTGGTATGTCGTTCAGTAGGAGCATGCGTGTCAAAGGCGACAGCCATATGTGTCGGCTTCTCTTTATTGATGAGGTCCAGCAAAGTAGAGGTAAAACCGAACTGAGCGTTGGTATTCCTGCCGGTGCTGGTGAGGCGTGGATTTCTAATCAATGCATAGTAGGCACGGTAGATCAGCGCCATTGCATCCAGTAAAAATAATTTCTTTTGCATCTGCCAAAAGTAAGATTCAATTGGGAATTAAAAATTAAGGATTAAGATTTAAGAATTAAAGTAAAAATCCTGCGCAGATGATTGGCTGTCAGTAGCCGGACAGGTCGCTGTTTTCATCTGCCAGGGCAAAACTGTCTGCCGGCGAGATGGCCAGACATTACAGGTAATAATGGATATTTGCGGTACAAAGCGCAAGAATATGAAGAAAATATATCATTTATCTACCTGTAGTACCTGTAAGCGTATTTTGGAAGAGGTAAAAGCGAAGGAGAACGGATTTGTACTGCAAGATATTAAAACAGAAAAGATCACAGCAGAACAGCTGAAGGAGATGCACGCCCTGGCGGGTAGTTACGAATCGCTGTTCAGCCGCAGATCAATGAAATACAGGCCCATGGGCTTACATGAGAAAGAACTGACAGAGCAAGACTATCATGATCTGATCCTGGAGGAATACTCTTTTCTGAAACGCCCGGTAGCGATTGTGGATAAGCAGATTTTTGTAGGTAGTGATAAGAAAGCAGTTGAAGGGTTAAAAGCGGCGTTAGGGATTAACGCATAGTCGAAGTAAATCTTTTGTGTCAAAAGCGGGGGTATATGGAATATGTACGCCCGCTTTTGGTAAGGGATAATTGAGTCATGTGAATATTTCCAGTTTCTTATTCCAGATATTCCAATAAGTTGCTTTAGACACAGCATTCAAAAATGAAGCGTTAATCATTTGCTGAACTGCTGTGTTGTTGGTGGTGAATTTTTTGTAAATATTATCCCGAACTTTTTCAGGAATACGTAATAAAGTACCAAGTGCCTCAAAATCAGCTTTTTTGATATTTTTCTTTTTCCCGCAAAGTAATAATGCGGTTTCTTCTTTGTCTTTTGGATGGACAAGATTCACATTGAGTAAGTCGTACGCAGGACTTAATACAATATCATTATCAAGGTGTAATAAGGAAAAGTTCTTAAGGTGCATGTCATTGTTACCGGTCAGGTAACAAAATACAAGCAACTCAAAATAGCGAATAAGGTCCAGACCGGAGTTTGTACAGTGTTCCTGTATCAATTTACCACACCTCTCATAGGACCCTTTGTATTTATTCTCAGTTGGGAAACCGGAAAGTTGGCAAAAATCCTCCATGTGAATTTTGCGACCTTTGACCCTATCAAAACGTCTGGCAATAAAAACCAATGTTCCGTCTGTCGCTTTTAGTAAGGTATGTTCGCAAACAGAAATATCGAATATCTCTGCCAAATGCAGGGTAAGATCTTCTGTCTCAGGCATTTGCATGAAGCCTGGATGTTGTGGTTTCAAAATATATTCCCCCCAGAGTCCTACTATGGTCAGCCTGTTGTTACCCTGGTTCTTATCGAGCGTAACAGATAGTTTAGGTTGCACGCCTGTAACCGCAACATGTTTATTAATTGTTTTTGCTGCCAACTCTTTCAGTAGTTGATCATTCATTTCCAACTCGGGCATCACTTCAGTATTAAAGAATTGCTTTGCACACTTACTGTGATATTCCTGATCACCAGCATCCGTATAACAGAATAAACAATTAGACATCTTGTTCAGTTTCATTTTCGGGCACGACACTTACCGCGCCGATGGCATCTCTGCAAGTAAGTAATAATAATTCGAAACGATCATTTCCCCGTACTTTCCAATGATCTTTAGCTATATCTAATAGCCACCCTTCAGGAATAAGTCCGTCAAAAAAAGCAAACAGTGTGGTACTAAAATAGGCTTCTTTTCTTAAGGGCATAGTTAGGCTAACTGGTTTTGCCAATTCACTTGCTAAGTATTCAGCATCATACAAAAAAGTGTAGCCCATATCAGACTCTTTGAGAATCCCGGCTAATAACTTGCCATAAAACACCCTTCCTGCTTTACTCATGATTCCTTGGTTTAGGGCCGGGCACCAGTTCCATGCCGAACAATGACAAAATCTGATTGACCTTATCTACCCGCATGGTTGTCTTCCCTTGTTCAATCTCACGGATTAGTCGTAACCCGATGCCTGACTTGTAAGACAGGTCTTCCTGTGTCAGACCTGTTTCTTTTCTTTTCGCTTTAATGACTTTAGATAACAGCGTCATTTTATACCTTTTAAGGTATAAATTTAATGAATCTGCGGAATTTATACCCAATTAGGTATAAATTCCTCGAATCTGTTATAATTGTACCCAATTGGGTATAATTGAGGCTGACGGAAATAAAAAGGGCATGTACTTATCGTACATACCCTTTTCATTATGTTGAAGCAGTTTATGCCTTATGCAGGTCTTCCACAAATTTTCTTACTACCCCTTTGTACTGCAGCATATCCTGTTCATGTTCAAAAGATTTGAACTGGAATTTATCAGCAGCGGCCAATGCATCTTTCAGGTTAAATGCATGTTGAGGGATGTTATAGAAATAGCCTTTCTTCATGAGGAACTTACCCAGGTATTCCTGTTCGGACTGACCCGGTGTTGGAATAAGGATCGCTTTTTTATTCAGTTTCACGAGGTCCATCAGGGTGGTATAGCCTGAGCGGCTCAATACCATTTTAGAGGCAAGCATGGCCTCGTTCAACTCTTTCGCATTCATATGATTTACCTGTTGTACACGCGGAGCGATCTGTTTCTTTTCCGGGGTACCTGGTTTACCACTTACTATCAGCGCGCTGATAGGCAATGCTTTGATCTGATCGAGTATCATTTTTTCCAGGTTAGAACGCTGTGGCTCAGGACCGGATATTAATACCAGCAGGTCATATTGTTGTGGTACGTCCGGACGGTCTTCAAAGCGACTAAGACAACCCAGGTATGTAGTATTGTCAGGAAGTTTGGCAGGGTGAGCCAGTATGCCTGACAGGTTGTGAGCATCTGCATAGTCAGGTATCCAGCAGGCACTATAGCGACGGATGTAGCGATAGTTCAGGGCCTGCAGACTTTTTTCAATCACACCTCCGAAAGGAGTCTTGATAAGTAGCTGATGTGATATGAAAACGGTAGGGATTTTATCATGGTAAAGGCCGAACCGGTTATCGGATATAACAGCATCAATTTTGTGCTCTTCTACCACCCGCTGCAACCACTCCTGTTCATACCGGATGGCATGCAGGATCTTAGGAATCTGCTGGATAATTTTCCAGCCAAAAAACCAGCCTTTCTGTGCATATTCAATACGGTAACCAGGCAAGGGAAGGATAGTCAGGTTCGGGAACTCCTGCTGTAATAGAGAGGCGTGTTTGCCCTCTGCTGCAATAACAACATTGCAACCAGCGTTTAGTAGTTCATGGATGAGCGGGATGTCGCGTGTAGCATGTCCCAATCCCCAGTCGAGCGGGACTATGAGAATCGTTTTGCGCGTAGAAATTGTGGACAAATATTTGAAATTTTTACGAAATTAGCTTAATTTAGAAAAGCGCACTGTTAAGAAACGGTAAAGTCTCGTATGGACAGGCTCTCTAAAAAGTGAACTAACTTAAGAGTATGATAACAAGAAAATGGCTGACTATCTTTTTAGTGTGCGGTAGTCTAAGCGTAATGAGTCAGGGTTGTAAGATATTGAAGAAGAACGACTGCGGATGCCCTACCATGAATAAAAAGCGTATGCACTAGTAATTAGTATTTTGTTTTTGCCGTTGAGTTCCCGATCTTGAAGGAAAACTTGTGACATCCAGTTGTTGAACACGCCAAGCCGCTTACACCTATATGGAAACACCTTTAACTAATTTAAGGGAACAGTCAAATTATTCAAATGAAACAGGTTGAGAGGGACTTATTGATCTTACTGCATGAAGATCGGTACAGCGAACAACAGATCCAATATGCAGTCAAACAGATTAGCGACATGCTTACAATGGTAGAAACCATGGATTACCTGTGTAATGTAATGGAAGTAGCTGATTGCAACAAAAACCGTATCACCAGCAAACGCTCAGTATTGCAGAAAGCATTTGCCAGAAGGGAGCATAAAGCATTCGAATTTATCGTTCACAAGAACTAATCACCCACAGCTTCGCGGATTACATCATGACCAATTACTGATCATGTGATAACTGATGCACCCAACAGAAATTATCCGCAATTCCTTCTTTCCCAAAAGAATATATTTCGTTTTTGATTCGTAGGTTTGCCGCCAAACAAATACTGTTGTGATGTCAGACTTCTCGATTCTGCATGACTACCTGCTACCAATTTCTAAAGTAAGCCTCAATGACGATCAGGAATATGATGACTTCCAGATAGGAGGCGTTACAGATGCCTACGAAGTAGGTCACATCCCCGATCTGGAAACTGCCGATGTTATACTCCTGGGTGTCAGTGAAGACCGTGGATATGGCCCCGGCAGACGAGGGCCCGAAGCACCTGATATTGTAAGAAGGGAGTTTTATAATCTGTACTACTGGCATCGCGCCGTGAAAATCGCTGACCTGGGTAACCTGCGTAAAGGAATAACCCTGGAAGATACCTACGCGGCTCTCAAAACAGTATTGGGAGAACTGATCAACGCCAGTAAAACTGTTATCATCCTCGGGGGTTCACATGACCTGACCTACTCCCAATACAAAGCATACGCTGCCCAGAAATACGTCATTGAAGTAACTGTGGCCGATGCCATCATTGACCTCAAAGAAGGCTCTTCCATCCCGGCAGATAACTTCCTCATGGAAATGCTTACGGAACAGCCTAACTACATCCGCCACTATAATCACCTCGCTTTCCAGAGCTACTTTATCCACCCACATATGCTCGAAACACTGGACAAACTCCGTTTTGACTGTTTCCGGCTGGGTAAAGTGAGAGAAAACCTGGAAGATATTGAGCCGGTACTTCGTAATACCGACCTGTTAAGTATTGATATCAATATCGTCAAACATCATGATGCTCCGGCTAATACTCTCTCTCCTAACGGATTAGCAGGAGATGAGGCCTGCGCACTGACACGATATGCCGGCATGAGCGGAAGACTCAGTACTTTCGGAATCTATGGTTACCGCCCCGAGAAAGACAGGGAATCACTTACGGCCAAACAAATCGCTCAGATGCTCTGGTACTTTGTGGATGGCTGTGCTGTCAAGAATAAAGAAGCATTACTGCATGACAGAGATGCCTTCTACGAGTTTAACATCGTATGCGCAGATCTGGACACTGTATTCCTGAAAAGTAAAAAAACAGGTCGCTGGTGGATGAAACTGCCTGGTAAAGGAAAAGAAAACGAGTTCCTCCCCTGCACCTACAGCGATTATGTAACTGCCAGCAATAACGAAATTCCGGAAAGATGGCTCAGACATCAGGAAAGATTGTAAGTTTATAGATATGTCACAGACCAGGAAGACGCGCGCCCGTCTTAGCTATATTCAGAATGCACAGGACATCGCCCTGATTGCTATCGGGGTATTATTGGCAGCCGTAGGGCTGAAAGGCTTCTTATTACCAAACGGATTTCTCGATGGAGGTGTGACAGGTATCTCCCTGTTAATAAGCCGGCTTACCGGATGGTCTATCTCCGTCCTGCTGATTGTGATAAATATGCCCTTTATTCTGCTGGCCTACAAACAGTTATCTGTCGCCTTCACTATCAGGGCGCTGGCCGCCATTCTCGGCCTGGCAGCTGCACTGGTTTTTATAAATGTACCAATCATCACCAATGATAAATTGCTGATCGCTATTTTCGGTGGGTTCTTCCTGGGCGCAGGTATAGGTATGTCCGTCAGAGGTGGCGCTGTACTGGATGGTACGGAAGTACTTGCCCTGTACATCAACCGCAAAACGGTACTCTCTATGGGGGAAGTGATTATGTACTTCAACATCGTCATATTCAGTATTGCCGCGGTACTCATTAATATCGAAACAGCCCTGTACGCAATGCTGACCTACCTCTCCGCCTCTAAAACCGTTGATTTTATTATCCAGGGTTTTGAAGAATACATTGCACTTACCATTATCTCCAACGAAAGTGAACTGATACGCAAAACGTTAACACTTTCCCTGCGAAAAGGCGTAACTGTCTTCAAAGGCCAGAGTGGCTTTGGTAAACGGGGCTCCGTTGACAGAGATATCGATATCATCTACACAGTAGTGACTCGACTGGAAGTACACAAGATTATTGACGAGATAGAGAAAATTGACGAGAAAGCATTCATTGTACAACACAACATTAACGATACCAAAGGTGGTATGATCAAACGCCGTGCAACACACCACTAAAGTAAACAGGAATCAGGAATACTGCCGTCTTTACTGCATCCAATTCCTGATTCCTGATTTTTTACCTGTTATGATTGTTTGCTGATTAATTCCATCACGCGTCTTCTCAAAAACGCAGCTTTATTATCAGTTACAATCATATCATCGTCCAGACCTGCCAGCGTCATTGGCCGCTTCTTTTCTACACGCACATCTATTTCCTTGAAATAGTTCTCCCGCTTCTCTTTCCATTGTTGCTGTGACAGTTCCAATGAGTGACGGCGAATGGTATCCAGGTTCTCGTACAACTGATGATATACGGTGTTCAACAAACTGTCCATCTGGGCATAATACTGCACGGCGCAATTGTAATGATCTGAGCCTTCAGACAAACAATCCTGATAGTTTCTTTCAATAGCCTCTATAGCTACTTTGTTGGTTTGTGCGAAAACATTCATGCATATGCACAATGGTAAACATAGGATTAAACGTTTCATACTATCGAGCAATTAGGGATGCAAATATAACAAATCATACATATGTGATTATCCCGGGTTTCAGGGATAATTATTAGAAACAAGCAATGAAAAAGGGCTTCCATGCTGCATGGAAGCCCTTTTTTTTATAATAGCACTTATAAAATAATAGCAATTTTAAGCAAGATCATATCACAACCAGCTCATAGAAATCTTCTGGTGTAAAGTATTCCTGTGCCAGTTCCTGCAGCTCTTCAGCTGTAATAGTCTTGATGGTATTAATGTTATTGTAGAAGTAATTTTCATCCAGTCCGTTCAGAATCAGATTTTTCCAACGCTGTATCACTTCAAAAGCGCCATCGAGGTCGCCCAGTATTGAGCCGATCATAAAGTTACGCACCAGGTGTAACTCTTCTTCAGGTACTATCTCCTGCTGCAGCGTACGGAGTTCCTTGTAAACTTCCTCAATTGTTGCTTCACAAACGTCGCGTCCTGCTTCTGTCTGTATGTTGATAGCGCTGGATTGACGGAAGTTGTATAACTGTGAGTGAATGCCATAGGTATATCCCTTCTCTTCACGGATGTTGCTCATGAGACGGGAACCAAAATAACCACCCAGGATAGTATTCAGTACCAGCATCTTGGAGAAGTCAGGATGATAACGGTTAGGGAATGGTCTGGCTATACGCACAGCACCCTGTACCCCGTTCTCATCATTGAAGATGCGGAATTTCTTTTCTTCTGCAGGCATGATCGAAATTTCCGGGCGGATAAGAGAGGCTTCGCCATTCCATTTTTCTTTACCGAAGTGCTCGTTCAGCAAGTGAATCATATTAGCAGGAAGATTACCAGCTACAAAGATCTTACAGTTATTATACGTGTAATGTTGCTTGTAGAACGCCTTCATCGTTTCAACCTGTAATGCATCGTATGCATCCATGCTGCTTACCCGGCCATAAGGGTGAAACTCGCCGAACAGGTATTTATCGATATGTCTATTGGCCACAAAATCGCATTTCTGCAAGTTTACTGCCAGTCGCTGTTTCATATTCTGCCTGAAGATGGACAGTTCTTCTTCAGGAAAAGCCGGATCGAGAATCACATCCTGCAGTACAGGTATGAGATCGCCGAAATGTTTGGTCAGGCAGTGTAAAGTATAAGTCGCGTATTCGTGATGGCTGTTACGGTTCAGGTAAGCGCCAAAATAGTCCGTGCTTTCGTTGATCTCGTGGGCAGTACGTTTACTCGTCCCGTTTTTCATGAGGAAATTGGTAGCAGATGCTACCAGGTTTTCAGTCTCATACCAGCTGCCACCGGTAAATACCAGTTCCAGCTGTAATGTGTCCTGTTCCTCTGATTTGATGATATATACTGGGATGCCGTTATCAAGCGTCACTTTTTCGTAAGGTCTCAGCTTAATATCAAACGCCGTGGCATCTTTTATTTCAGGGGCAATTTTCCGGTTTATCATTAATCTAAATGCATATTTATTTACAAAGGATGATTATATCAACGCATGTTGCATATTATCCAGCGTAATAGTAAATCGTATTGGAATTTTTCTCGTCGAAAAGATGTTGTGCCTCCTCATGCATTTCTGTAGTCGTAACTGCATCGTAGTGAGTAAACTCATTGTTCATGAGAGAAGCATCGCCGATCAGTTCATAGAATGCGAGGTTATTTGCACGGTTAAGCAGTCCCATATCTTCAAAAGCCAGCATACTTTCCACCCTGTTTTTCACTTTCTGCAGTTCTCTTTCCGGGATCACTGTTTGCTGTACTTTATCAATTTCTTCCTGCACGGCTTTTTCAGCATCTTTCATTTTCACACCTTTTACCAGTTTGCCTTCGATAGTCAGCAGGCCGGCGTCGAGGGTACCGAAATGATAACAATCAATATTGCTGAACAGCTTTTTCTCTTTTACCAGCACCTGGTTCAAACGCGAAGATGCGCCGCCGCCCAGAATGTCAGAGATCAGGTCTGTAGCATAATAGCCTTTTCCGGTACGGGCAGGCATATGGTAACATTTGTACAGTGCGTCCAGTGGCACATTGGATTTTACTTCCAGCTTGTGTGCAGCTGTCTGAGGCGGTTCTGCCAGGATATTGCGCTGTATACGTTCTCCCGACGGAATATCACCAAACCATTTTTCTGCCAGTGCTTTTACCTGTGCCGTGGTTACATGACCGCCCACTACGAGTATCGCATTCGCCGGCCGGTAATACTTAAAGAAGAAATCTTTTACATCCTGAAGTTTTGCATCTTCGATGTGTGACAGCTCTTTACCGATGGTCATCCATTTATAAGGATGTACAGCATATGCCAGGTCGCGCATCTTATGCCATACATCGCCATATGGTTTGTTGATATAGTGCTCTTTAAACTCTTCACATACAACCTTGCGCTGCACATCCAGGCTCTTTTCGCTGAAGGCGAGAGACAACATGCGATCGCTTTCCAGCCAGAATGCTGTTTCAATATTCTCGGCTGGCAGCTGTATGTAATAGTTGGTCAGATCACTGGTAGTATAAGCATTGTTCTCACCTCCTGCCATTTGCAGTGGTTCATCGTATTCCGGAATATTGATGGAACCGCCAAACATCAGGTGTTCGAACAGGTGAGCAAATCCGGTCTTATTGGGATCTTCATCGCGCGCACCAACGTCGTACATCACATTTACCACAGCCATAGGAGTGGTATGGTCTTCATGCACAATCACGCGCAGTCCGTTGGCTAAAGTGAATTTATTGAAATGAATCATATTTCCCTGTTTATGAGAGTTGCAAGTTAATTAAAAGAATGGGAGAATAGACGGGGCTTATTTATCGAGAAATAACTCGCGTCCGCTATAATTGATCGTGATGGTTCTGAATTGTCTCCATACCATATAACCAATGGAGCCGGCCATCTCGTAAATGGAACCTGCATCATTGACGTCTTTGCAGTAACTCGCGGCTACCTGTGTCAGCTTTACCGCGCCCAGTTCCATAGCAGGCAGGCTGGTATTGGTATAAGTCAGTTCTTTATACAGGTCGCGTACCTTATCTGTGCTGAGGGTGGTAAGCCGGCTATTCAGCCTGTGTTTTTCCACAAACGGATAGTTGAAGAGAATACCGTATTCACCACCGGATATCAGGTGAAACCTGCTGTCAATAGACTGACCATCAGGCAGATTGATAACGCCGTTGACTACCGGTGTGTTAAAATTAAGGCTTAGCGGCAACCGCTGTCCAGGCGTACCGGGAGGCGTCTTATTAGAGCGGTATAACAGCAGCACTTCTTTTTCATAGTCTATTCTGACAACGAACGCCTTGAGCAGGTCAACACCTATAATACCGTCAATCGTGACTGGTATATCCTGAAATTCGTTGAGGGGTTCAATATAGACTTTTACAAATGGCAGCCTGGTTTTCTCAAAATACAGCACGCTGAGTTCTGCTGTCGGCACCCTGACCACCACTGCATCTGTACCACTCAAGCCGCCAATGTTCTTCGTTTTCAGTTGCAGTCTGTCGGCCGTTTGTTGCCGGAGGGTTGTCACTTCTGCCCCTGTATCAAAGATAAAGTGAAGACTGTCGGGTACGCCGGATGGTGTAATGCCTGACAGGGCACAACTTATCACCATGTAACGGTCAAATAGCCTGAAAGGAACCGTTGCTGTAGGCTTCTGATTAGCCGGTTCCTGAGCGAAAACGAATACCGGCAGGCATACGAGTATAGCAAAAAGGTACTTTCTCACGATGAACATTATCTCCTTTTTAGTGGGATTGGCCCCACACCCGTTTTCTAACGGCAGAATGTGCAATGTATTATATCAGGCGGTTATAATATGCTTTTGATCTGGATTTTTTTTATCAGCAATTCTTTGTTGCGCATTATCAGGAGAGTAGGCTTTGTACCTACATTTTTCAACAGATCACGATATAACTGCAGATTGGAGGAGAAAGTATTGTTAATAGCTACGATGATATCCCCTTTTTCAATGCCTGCCTTTTCTGCCGGCGATCCTTTGATGATGTCTGTCACTTCAATTCTGCCATCAATCAGGTAGATGATCAACCCTGTATAGGAATAATCAAACGGATCTCTGAAGTGCGAATTAGGTATGAGATAGATCTCTTTTTTGCCATAGTTCAGTATCAGGTTAAACCTGCGCAGCAGGTCATTGCCGACCATGCCGCCAAGGAAAGGATAGGCAGTTACATTCGTTACATCGTCAAACAGGTATACCGGCACATTACGGAAAGCATAATTGCCTATCTTAAACTCCTGCAGTGTAGTAATGTCCATATTCATTTTGCCGCCGAGGCCCTGGGCTTCCGTTTGTATGACCTTCCGTTGTCTTTTCCGGGAAGATAAAATGGCGCTGTCTTTTACAAATTGGTGAGACAAGAGTAAACACATACCAGCGCCGGTATCGAAATAATAGCGGTTATTGTGTTGCGCTTTACCATTTTTCAGAAAAGCATTCACTATCGGGATCAGTGTCAGGGATGGGCGTAGCAGCTGGCCACCTCTTGGATAATTAAATTTGCCTTTGTTGTAAATAGAGATGGTTTCTGTGTCGTAATCCACTTTCACAATGAATTTACTTAACAGGCTATATCCTACAATGCCATCTATCTGCAAGCCGTATACCTGGCTGATCAGCTCATAGTCATTGATATGAAAATCAAGGCTATCCACTTGTAAACCAGGTAATAACAGTGTTCGGTCCATGGCAAATGCAACCGTCTTAGACCCTCCTACTCCCCGTACTACCCTGTCTGTCGGCGTTAGTGGAATGCCCAATTGCAGGCAGGTAGTGGTATCCAGTGAGATTCCTGCGCTGCCAGTATCCAGTATGAACTGGAGCGTATCAGGTATACCGGCCAGGCATGCCTGGATCACAACAACACCTCCATAGTATTGGCGGAAGGGGAAAGTAGTTATCAGCTCACCCTCTTTTAAAGAAGTGGCAGATGTCGGTGTCGTTTGCGCATGGGCAACGTGGAATAGACAATTAATGGCAATCAGTATGAACCAACAGTGCTTCAACAGCGTAGAATTTAGGATACGTGTATGGTGACAGAATAACGGTGCTATAAATTTAACATTATTCCTACCTTTGTCCATCATGGAACTGAAAGATCTATACAGGAAAGCATTAAACTTCGAGTGGCTTACTCCGGAAGAAGGGATTTACCTATTTGAGAAGGCGCCACTTGCGGAACTGATGGATATTGCAAACGAACTGCGTAAGCAGCAGGTGCCGCATGGGAAGGTGACCTGGCAGATTGACCGCAATGTGAATACAACCAACGTGTGCACGGCCAACTGTAAGTTCTGTAACTTCTACAGGATTCCCGGTCACGCGGAAGCTTACATCACCAGCATTGACGAATACAAGACAAAAATAGAAGAGACGCTGAAGTACGGCGGAGACCAGCTGCTGCTGCAGGGTGGTCACCACCCGGAACTGGGGCTGAAATTTTATGTAGATACTTTCAAACAGCTGAAACAGTTGTACCCTGCTGTGAAGCTGCATGCACTCGGTCCCCCCGAAGTAGCACATATCACCAAACTGGAAAAGAGCACCCATATAGAAGTACTGGCTGCACTGCAGGAAGCCGGTCTGGCCAGTTTACCTGGTGCAGGCGCTGAAATCCTGAATGACCGCGTACGCCGGCTGATCTCCAAAGGAAAATGCGGCGCGCAGGAATGGTTGGATGTAATGAGAGCTGCTCATAAACTGAACATACCATCTTCCGCAACCATGATGTTTGGTCACGTGGAAACACTGATGGAACGCTTCCAGCATTTTGCCGACATCCGGCAGGTGCAGAGTGAAAAGCCGGAAGGCCATTACGGCTTTACCGCATTCATTCCTTGGACGTTCCAGGATGTAGACACCCTGCTGTCGCGCATCCGTGGTGTGCATAACATGACCACTTCCGAAGAATATATTCGTATGATCGCGTTAAGCCGCATCATGCTGCCCAATATCAAAAATATCCAGGCTTCCTGGCTGACAGTTGGTAAACAGGTAGCGCAGATATGTCTTCATGCCGGCGCAAATGACTTCGGCTCTATTATGATCGAAGAAAACGTGGTAAGTGCCGCGGGCGCTCCGCACCGCTTCACCTACCGGTCTATGCAGGAAGCTATCAAAGAGGCGGGTTTTGAACCACAGCTCAGAACACAGTTGTACGAGTTCAGAGAAATACCAGCAGGCATCCAGGAACAAATTATCAACTACTAGAAGGTAGTGATCTATAGAAGACAATTAATAATTAGTTAGGTTTACAACATATAAAGAAAAGGGCAAATCTTTAAAGATTTGCCCTTTTCTTTATATGCGCGAATGATAGTAGTTACAAATCTTGTACTGAACTTTATTTCGATATTTCGAGCAATAAACCGTTATTTGTTAGATGGTTCCATGATGAAAATTGAACTACGAAGGCTTTAATAAAAATAACTGATGCATAAGCCAATAAGACCAACCACACCAACCACACCCAAAAAAGAAGAATCTGTTTTAAAACCTAGCATAAAAGACATATGTAATATCTATAACGAAAGGCTTAGAATAATATTAAACGGTACCAATACTGATTATACTCCATTAGAACTAGGGCGTCCATGCAAACACTTAATAAGCTGTGGAACACCAGATTTGCCTATACAAATATCTGTTAGACGTTTAGTAGATAAAAAATTGCAAGCTAATCATCCATTTTCATTAGTCTCGGTAGTACACATGCCAGAATATTTAGATGACCCAATTGCAATTTTTCAAAGTAAAACGCGTAGCGATGTTAAAGTAGTGCTCACCGATATGGAAGAAAAGGGAATTAATTTTGTGGTCGCAATTGAATTACGAAGAATACAGGGTAAGCAAGAAATAAATGACGTTAGAAGTGTTTATCCAAAGGATAATATCTTAGATGTTTTACGTTGGATTGCAGAAGATAAATTAATGGAATACTGCAACAAAGAAAAAATCCTTAACTGGCTTGGTAAACAACAGTCCAATTCCGTTGAGGTTACTAAGCTAATTAAGGACTGTACAAAGGTAATAGAAAAACTATAAAAAATTATAGTTTTATATAAAAATTAGGTTGCAGGAAAATACATTATGATAAAATTATTTGGACAATAATTCTTTATTTGTTCGAGGAAGGCGCTTCAATAAGTGAAGCGCCTTCCTTTTTTACTGATCGCTGCTTTCCTCTTCATCAACCTACGTTAATCCTACGTTCGAAAACGTAAGATTAACGTAAGTTGCCCTATATCGTCACAGACCGCCGAATACCGGAATTATCCCCTGCCTATGTTATTTACAATTCATCTTAATGTATTGATATAGAGTATTTTATAAAATGTATCGGCGTCCTGTGGACATGATATGGCGTCCTATGGACATTGCCCGCATCCGGGTGAATATTCTCGTTAATATTGCAAAACGCCTTAAGAGCCACACTGGTGATGAAGGCGGAAGCAGCTCTTTGACATATTGCATGTAACCTGATCTGATCAGCCTTTCAGCAGATCAGGTTTATTATAATCCTTGATATACTGCATATATATCAGTGTATGATGTATGTACCAGACAGGTATGCCCGTGTATGCCCGCCTGGTACAACATCCTGCACTTCAACAGCCGTTCTGATAACCGGAATGTTAGATTTTAGCTCAGCAATGACCTGGTTATCAAAGAAATGTTAATTTCCTGCCCTTATGTAACTCTGGCCTTTGATATGCGTCTAACAAGTAGTTAAAAGGAGGATATATGAAAAGGTTAGGATTGTTTTTAATGGCTATCGGTTTGTTGTCAATGACAGCCTGTACCAGCACCAAACTGACTTCATCCTGGAAGACGCCGGATGCCCGGTTACAGCAGGAAAATAAAATTATGGTGATCGCGCTGGTACCTGAGAAGGAACGCAATCTGCGTATTCTAATGGAAAATAACCTGGTTACAGAATTGAAAAAAGAGGGCTACAATGCAGTTTCTGCATATGCTACCTACGGCCCGGAAGACAATCTCGGTAAAGGAGATGAAAAAGCCGCGTTAAAAAAGTTTCGCAGCAGCGATGTGGATCAGGTGATGACCATTGCAATGGTTGATAAGTCCCGCGAGAAAAACTATGTACCTGGTTTTAATCGCTTCGGCCCTTATGGCTATCCGTATTACGGTGGCTTCTGGCCTTATTACAGAGGATGGTACGGGCGTATGTACGATCCGGGGTATTACTCAGAGAATACCAAGTACGAGTGGGAAACCAATCTGTATGATCTGAAGGAAAAGAAATTGCTCTACAATGCGCAGACAGCTTCAGTAGATCCCCCTACTGCATACCGGCAGGCCTACCTGTTTGCAAGGCAGATCGTGAAGGATATGCAAAAGCAGCAGCTCATAGCAATGAAGTAGTATTTTATTAAATTTGAGGTTTGGCACAACGCCAAACCTCTTTTGTTTATGCTGGAATTACCTGTTAATGAATCCGTTGTTTTGAGGCAGTTGCAGCCTGAACATGCCCCGGCACTTTATCAGCAATTGGATACGTCGCGCAAAAGCCTGCGCCGTTTTCTACCCTGGGTTGATTACAATACAGCCCCTGAGCACACCCTGCGATTTATTGAAATGATGTTACGCAAAGCGGAAGAACAGGATGCTATTGCCTTTGGCGTATGGTACCAGGAGCAGTTGTGCGGCGTTATCGACCTGCATGGATGGGATCATCTGCTGGAAAAAGCAGAAATTGGATATTGGTTGGGGGATAATTTCCGCGGAAAGGGAATTGCTGTGGCGGCTTGTAAAGTGCTTATTTCATTTGCCTTTGAGTCACTGAAGCTGAATAAATTAGAGATCCGTTTTGCACTCCAGAACAACCAGAGCGCCCAGATCCCCATCAGGCTCGGTTTTTCCAAAGAGGGGATCCTTCGCCACAGTGCCAAATTGCATGGCCGCTATGTGGATACCGTCGTGATGGGGATACTGAAGCAGGACTGGAAACATTAAATATCACAGATCTGGATGCTCTGCTTCAGAGATGCCAGTTTATCAGCACGTTTAGGTACAAACTCCTGCGCCACAAAGCCTTTAAAACCAGTATCATGTATCGCTTTCATAATAGCAGGGTAATATAATTCCTGCGTCTCGTCAATCTCATTTCTGCCAGGTACACCGCCTGTATGATAATGCGCAAAATACTGGTGACTGTTTTGAATAGTCCGGATCACGTCGCCCTCCATAATCTGCATGTGGTATATATCGTACAGCAGTTTAAAGCGTTCTGAGCCAATAGCTTTACATAGTTCTACGCCCCAGTTGCTATGATCGCACTGGTAATCAGGATGGTTCACTTTACTATTGAGCAGCTCCATTACAATGGTAACTTTCTTCTTTTCTGCATAGTTCATAATACGCTTCAGACCTTTTGCACAGTTCTCGATACCAGTCTGATCATCAAGCCCTTCGCGATTGCCGGAGAAGCAGATGAGGTTCGGAAAACCTGCTTTAGCTGTCTCATCTATTAAGTGTTCATAATAGGTAACAAGCTGATCGTGATGTTCAACACGGTTCCATCCCCGGCCAATGTGCCAGTCTTTGTTAATAGACGCTACCATGGCACAGGTAAGGTCATATTTTTTTGCAGTAGCGAAATCTTTCGGATCCAGCAGATCAATGGATTGAATACCAATTTTGCTGGCTGCCTTGCAGAGATCTTCCAGTGGAATACCATCATAGCACCAGGCGCAAACAGAATGATTGATCTGACCTTTTAGTTTTTCTTCTACCTTAGTCTCGTGGGCCATGACACGGGTTGTAAGGGAAGCGAGGGAAGTCGAAGCAAATGCCATAGCGGCGGCCTTCTTAATCATATCGCGGCGGGAATTTTCGTTAAGCATGTCGGATTACAGTTTACGTGAAACTACGCAATTTAAAATTGCGTAGATCTGTTGATTTAAATACTTCGTAACTTTATATAGTGCCGATACGTTATACTAATTAACCGACAATTATGATGAAGATGGATTACGAATACACAGCCTAATAAATCAGCATTTTTTTAAGAGTTTGTTTTACAGTTAATTACTCCCAAAAAACGCCGCAACGCCGCATCGTAACTCCTATACCGTTCAAACGTAATTGTTTTTGGTAAGCTATTTGATTATATATAGTTAACTTATTAAAGCGGAGGTCTATGGAAAGACGATTTACCCCTGCATTATGGACTTGCATTTTAATGGACCTGATTGGATGTGCCAGTTATACTGTGCCGGTTTTAGGAGAAGTAAGTGACGTGATCTGGGCCCCAATTTCTGCTATTATTTTTTACAGAATGTTTGGCAGTAACCTGGGTGCTTTTGGAAGTGTTTTCAATTTTATTGAAGAACTATTCCCTGGTCTGGATTTCATTCCAACATTTACACTGAGCTGGGTAGTAAGAAAAGTGTCACAAAGTATCAAGGAACGCAAGACGGCTCAAAAAGTACACAGATACAGAACAGCCGGAGTATAGTACCATAAGCACCAGCAAAAAATATTAAGGTTGTAAGGTTTCAAAGCTGGAGGTATGAATGAGGAAGTACGCCCCCACCTTTGTTATCCTTTCAACCTTTCAAAAATTCTTCAACATCGGAGTCATTTTACATCATCTTTGAATAAGAAAGGGCTGATCAGTTAACTGGTCAGCCCTTCTGTTTAATCAAACATTTTATCCCTCAAAGCCCCACTCTCCTCTTTACTATAACAAAATTGGTGATTGCAGAGGTATCAATGTCAGTTTCTCATTTGCATTCTCATTCCCGGAGGACCCATTCTGCGTTGTTCCCTTCCACCGCTGTTGCCACCACCGGCAAACTTGTTAATGAAATAAGTAAAGCTCAGCATAAAATAACGTTGTAATACCATGTTGTTCACATCCTCAATATAGTTTTCCCCGATATTACGCGCAATGCTTACGTTTTGATGTAACAGGTCATACCCCGATAATTTAATCAGGCCTCTTTTATTTTTAAATACACTTTTGGATATGAAAGCATTCAGCATAGTAACGTCAACATTATAACCTTCTGCCCGGCCTGCATTTAATGTGTAAGTGATATCACTGCCAATAATAAAGCCCAGTGGTAAATTGACATTATAGTCAAAAGAGAAAGCATAGTTGAAATAGTTAGTATTGTTGTTGGGCTGTATATCATAACGTGCACCCTGATAATTCACGCTGGCATTGGTAGAAAAGTCAAACAATTCCTTGTAGGCATAGTTAAAACTTACACCCTGGGTTAACCCGAAATTCTGATTATAGTTTTTGCCTAGTCTGGAAAAGTCTGCGTTGCTGCTAACAAAACTTACATCCCTGTTGTAATTGAAATTCGTATTCAGATTAATAGAACTATTCAGCTTTTTAATCGGGATGATGTTCACCACAAATGCATTCAGGTTGTAAGCTCCATTCGCGTTCATGGGTTTCGTGTATTGTTTACCGGATGTATCAACCCTGTTGGCATTCACAATTTTGTTGCTGGTCAGGCTAGCGTTAACTCCGGTGATAAAGCCCCGGAAAGTGCTGCTGTTGAACACGTTGTAGCCCATATTAATGCTGTGCTGAAATGATGGCTTCAGGTCCGGATTACCTTGCGGTACATACAATGAACTGGTCAGATCTGGCAATGGCTGCAACTGGGATACTGTTGGCTGTGTGGTGCTACCATTATAACGGAAACGCAGTCTTTTACCTCGCTGAAAGTTATAGTTGAAAGACGCTGATGGGTAGAAGTTGACTGTACGCTGGTCAATGTGCGTCTTGCGACTGATGTTATCATTTAAAAGACTGGCAAATTGTACGTTCATACCAAAAGTATAGTCGTATTTCAGTTTCTGCGTACGTAGGTTGATGCCTGCCTGTTGTGTTGTGAAAGTATTTTCAAACAGGTTACTTAAGCTGTCGTTCAACAGATCGTATTTCCCGTTATCTCCGTTCACATCATAAGTGAGGTTTTTTGAGTCGCTGTAATTGTTATTCCAGGAGTAATTTATTTCAAGGAATCGATCTTTCATTACTGGCTCCGTATATGTCAATCTTACGCCCATATTGCGTCCTACATTATCGGCGTTAGTCATCCTGTCATAACCGGTGAAATAGGCGTCTGTTGTATCTGTACCCAGATGCGTATCTCTGATCTTGAAGTAATTTTGCCGGTCTGTGGTATTGTAGCCGAAAGTCAGATTTGCGCTGAGCGTACGGCCTATTTTATTGAATTTTTTCCGGAATAACGCATTGGTGGAAAAGTTAGGAGAAGTAGCATGACTACGGTTATCTGATTCACCGTCTATTGTCTGCACCCTGTTTTTATCCAGCGACTGATAAGTATTCTGTGAAGAACTGCTTCCATCTGAGTAGCTGAATGTAGGCGTTACAATCAATGAGTGCATAGAGTCAATCTGGTATTCAACGCGCATATTCAGCCGGTGATTATTGTTATTGCTGACAGCGCCAGACTGTTGATTATAGTAAAAAGTACTATCCGCCAGGAACGTCTGCCTGTCACTATTTCTACTTGTTTCCGTACGGGTATCGCTGATAAAATAGCTTCCATTTATTTTCAGCTTGGAATTAATATCCTGGTTGTAGTTGAAGCCGGCATTCCAGTTACGCGTAATGCCATTGGAATTGTTGCCGCCAAGATTACTTAATGTAGATTGTGCAGCGCCACGGCCGCCACCACCAGCACGGCCACCACCACCTCCTCCTCCACCGCCGCCACCGCCGCTGAAGCTGAAAACGTCATTAAAGGTGTAACCCAGGTTATTAACATTATTGCCACTACCCAGGAAAGACAGTTGAATATTGTCCCGGAAGCTGTTCAGGCTTGCATTTACAGCGAAACGATCATTATCGCCATAGCCCGCAGAGCTACGTCCGAAGAAACCTTGTTTTTTATCTTTCTTCAGCGTAATGTTGATCGTTTTTTCAGTGTTGTTATCATCAATACCGGTGAACTGTGCCTGATCTGACTTACGGTCTATCAGCTGAATTTTGTCGATGATATCTGCCGGTAGGTTTTTAGTAGCCAGTTTGGGATCATCGCCAAAGAAAGGTTTACCATCTACCAATATCCTTTTAACAGTTTCCCCTTGTGCAGTTACGGCACCATCTTTATCAACAGTTACGCCGGGCAGTTTTTTCAAAAGGTCTTCTACTACAGCATTCTCCCGGGTTTTAAAAGAGCCGGCATTAAATTCAAGCGTATCTTTTTTTACCGTGATGGGAGGTACTTCCTGTACGATTTCTACTTCGTTCAGCAGCAGGCCTTTACCTTTAAGACGTACTGTTCCCATATCCAGCACCGGCTGTTCAGCAGTTAACCTGATACTTTTAAAAACAGGCTGGTAACCAAGAAAAGTGATATAGATCCTATAGTCACCTACGGCAACACCAGTAAAGGAGAAAGCGCCTTTTTTATCAGTAAAGGATGTGGCAGCCAGCGAAGAGTCTCGTCCATGTAGCAATGCTACCGTGGCATCCGTTAGTGGATGGGTAGCAGAAGAGTCAGTCAGTAAACCTTTAATCTGTCCCTGCTGCGCTTGTGTGGACAGCGCAAACAGGAACAGCGTTATAGCTATAAGGGTAAATGTTTTCATGAAAGGGTAATTGGTAAAGGAGGAAACGATGCAAACTTACGGTTCTTAATTAGTTCCGTTTTGCCGTTCACGGAATTTCTGCATCGCTTCGCGGCGCATATCGCGCAGCTGATCTTCGGTAACCTTCTCTGCATTAGCGGGTAAAGAAAGTTCGGTGGTTACTGGCTTGAAGTCTACTTTGAGTGCATTAAAAGAACGGCGGCTGCCTTCGGCAGAGAGTACTACGCCATTACCATCGGGTAAAAGACCGTTAATCGGACTATAGCTGAAAGGTAATTCCTGGGTGTACCACACGGTGTATTCTTCGTTACGTATCGTTACAGTTGCTTTTTTACAGAGCAATCCAGCTATTTTTTTTGTTTTTTCGCTCAGTTTGGGCGCTGTTGCGGCTGTATAAGCTTCTTCTGCGAAGTAGACTTTAGTAGTATCATCTGGTTTAGAGAATACCTGCAGGTATTTTTTGCCGTTCAGATCTACAAAAGCATTACCGCCAGGGCCGCGCATACCAAAGCGTCCGCCACGTGCACCGCTATTACCGCCTTCACGGTTAGCGCCACCCGGACGTCCACCCCCAAAGCCACGTCCGCCAAAATCAGGACGTTCTGTTTCCAGTTTGCCCTTACCACCGGAAAAGTAGAAGTGTTGGTTAAAAGTGATCACCTGTTCCTCTCCGTCTCCTTCTGCACCGCCGCGCTGGGGCATTTTTGCATTTACTTCGTAGTCGATCACACCGGAGTTTTTATCCTGTGCGGAAGCCGTCATACCAGTAAAGGCAATGAGTGCGGCGCTGAGTAGTGTCTTTGGTAAGTATTTCATATGCGCTGATTTTGCTGGTACAAAAGTCATTATTCGGTTTTCATTTATTGGTTAAATAGCTTTATTTACTGTTAATTATTGTTAAGGACATAAAGCAGGTAGCGCAGGAACCAATAGTTTTGCACCATACGCCCTTGCGGGGGACTCATCTTAAAAGTGAAAATTGGTAGTTATGCGTCAGCGGATCCGTAACATTTTGATACTAATGTGTGTATGCATAGTGGGCATCTTCCTTTTTCAGGGATACTGGCTCTACAATTCCTATCATATACAACTGGATCAGTTTAATAAAGACATCAATGAATCACTGCGTACAGCAGTCTTCAACAAGCAGTTTGCTGATGCACGCCGCTATTTCAGAAACTATGGCCGGGATCGGGATTCATTCAGGATGACGCCACGTGACCTGCCGCCCCGCGGCGAAGCCCTGATCAGGATATATAATGGCCGCCGCGATACGACAACAGAAATGGGTAAACGCCGGCGGGAATTTCGGCAGGGGAATGACTCTTCCAGAAGGGAATATGCTGATACATTGGCCCGGCAGATATCGGATCTGATACTGATGAACAACCTGACTGACGATAGTCTTAAGCTCGTGAAGCTGGATTCGTTGTTCAATGCAGAACTGCATTCCCGCCAGATTATGACGGACTATGTACTGGATACGTTCCACATGGACTTCAATGGATATTCAAGGGAAGGATTCAGGGATAGTCTCAGGAAAAGGCCGCCGTTGCAAACATCCAAAATACCTTTCAATCCGGCGAGCAGCCTCTTTGTACAGGCAAAATTTCAGTCGCCCCTGCAGTATATTCTGACCAGAATGATGTGGACATTGATGGGGTCTCTGGTATTGCTGGTACTGACAACCGTCTGCTTTATGTACATGTTGCGTACTATTCTGAAGCAGAAGCGTTTGTCAGAAGTGAAGAATGATTTCATCAATAACATGACGCATGAGCTGAAAACGCCTATTGCTACAGTATATGCTGCCGTGGAAGCTATGCAGAATTTTAATGCACTGAATGATCAGCGTAAAACGCAGACTTACCTTGATATTTCCAAGCAGGAACTGCAGCGTTTATCTGATCTGGTCGAAAAAGTGCTGCATATTGCAGCGGAAGAGAAAGAGGAAATAGAGCTGTTCAGAGAACCGACAGATCTGAGCGAGATGATGGATAGTATTATCACTAATCACCAGCTGAAGTCAGGACGTCCGGTACAGTTCAGGTTTGATAACCTGGTAGGAGATCAACAGGTGAATGTGGACAGAACACACCTGAGCAATGCAGTGAGTAACCTGGTGGATAATGCGATTAAATATTCCGGGGAGCAGCCAAATGTGTATATCCGGACAGCACTGGAGGGAAGCCGGTTGGTGATCAGGGTGAAAGATAACGGGATAGGTATTCCCAGGGTTTATCAGCAGAACATCTTCGATACCTTTTTCAGGGTGCCTACGGGTAACCTGCATAATGTAAAAGGGTTCGGACTGGGACTTAGCTATGTGAAAAAGGTGGTGGAGCTACATGGCGGGACCATTACTTTAAATAGTGAACCTGAAAAAGGAAGTGAATTTACTATACAAATACTGGTTTAATACGTACAAATATGTCGAAAGTATTACTGATTGAAGACGAATGGCAGCTTGGGCAGATCGTGAAGGACAGCCTGGAAATGAGAGGTTTTGAAATGTTATATGCGGCAGATGGCAAAGAGGGACTTCGTTTATACCAGGAGCATAAGCCAGACGTAGTGGTGCTGGATATTATGATGCCAAACATGGACGGTTTTACAGTAACGACGGAGATCAGGAAGCAGGATAAAACTACTCCTATCATCTTTCTGACAGCAAAATCGCAAACGACAGACGTGGTAAAAGGCTTTGAGCTGGGAGGAAATGACTACCTGAAGAAGCCGTTCAGCATGGATGAGCTGATTGTGCGGATAAAGGCTTTGCTACAACGCTTCAAGGAGGCGTCAGGTGGAGGAACCATGGGCAGTCAGGATGAGATACATATAGGGCAGTACGTATTCAACTATACCAAGCAGACATTGACCCGTAATAATACGACTGAGTTCCTCTCCCACCGGGAGGCTGAAATACTGCGGCGATTGTCTGAAAACCTTAATCAGGTGATGGAAAGAAAGACGGTCCTGCTGGACCTCTGGGGGGATGACAGCTTCTTTAACGCAAGGAGTATGGACGTCTTTATTACGAAGCTGCGGCGGTACCTGAAAGATGATCCGCGGGTACAGATTGTGAATATAAGAGGGGTTGGTTATAAACTGATCTTTTGAATTATATTTGCGACCTATGGAGCAGATAGAACAGCAAATAGCTGCCTACAAACAGGAAATTCTGGCTTTTGAACCAGCCACAGCTGCGGATCTTGAACAATACCGCATTAAATTTCTCGGAACTAAGGGAATTGTAAAGGCCATGTTTGGCGAAATGAAGCAGGTGCCTAATGACCGGAAAAAGGAATTTGGTCAGGTACTGAATGGTTTCAAGCAGCTGGCAGAGGACAGATATGCACAATTTGAGCATCTCAAAGACAGCGGCGCTGCTGCCAGCACCGATGCCGATCTTACCCTGCCCGCAGAACCGCACAGACTGGGTACCCGCCACCCGATCAGCGTAGTAAGAAATAAAATCATCAGCATATTTGAACGCCTGGGTTTTGCGATTGCAGAGGGACCGGAAATAGAAGACGACTGGCATAACTTTACAGCGTTGAACCTTCCGGAAAACCATCCTGCCCGCGACATGCAGGATACTTTCTATATCAGCAAGCATCCGGACTGGTTGCTGCGTACCCATACTTCTTCCGTACAGGTAAGAGCGATGGAGTCCGGCAAACTGCCGATCCGTATTATCTGTCCGGGACGTGTATACCGCAATGAAACTATCTCTGCCAGGGCGCACTGCTTCTTCCACCAGGTAGAAGGACTGTACATTGACGAGAACGTGTCATTTGCCGATCTGAAACAGACCCTTTACCATTTCGTAAAAGAACTGTTTGGTGAGAATACACGTATCCGCTTCCGCCCTTCTTATTTCCCGTTCACTGAGCCAAGCGCCGAAATGGACATTTCCTGCCAGATATGTGGCGGTTCAGGATGTAACGTGTGTAAGCATACCGGCTGGGTAGAGATCCTTGGATGTGGAATGGTACATCCTAAGGTACTTGAGAACTGTGGTATTGATCCTGAGAAATATACCGGTTTTGCCTTCGGTATGGGTATCGAGCGTATTACCATGCTGAACTATCAGATCAAAGACCTCCGACTGTTTTCTGAGAACGATACAAGGTTCCTGGAGCAGTTTGAAGGTGCCCTTTGACGCAGATAATAAATACTTTTTCCGAAGGAGAAAACGTGCGTTGAAACGATGCGCCGTTTTCTCCTTCGTTGTTTACCCCTACAAATTCCAATTATGATAACTATCGACCAGATAAGCATAATCGCAGTATGTGGCGCAGGTACTATGGGTGCAGGTATTGCACAGGTAGCGGCAACAGCGGGTTATAAAACAGTACTGTATGACCTGCAGGCCCCGGTGCTGGAAAAAGCGCAGCAACAGATCTCCGGGCAACTGGAAAGTGCAGTTAAAAAAGAGCGCCTTACGGCGGCAGAGAAAGAGGCAATACTGCAGCGTATTACTTTTACCCAGAAAATAGAAGACTGCCAGGCGTCAGTCATTATTGAAGCCATTATTGAAAAACCAGCTGTCAAGACAGCATTATTCAGTCAACTGGCTGAATTGAATGGTCAGGAAACAATCTTTGCCACTAACACATCTTCTCTTTCCATATCTCTTATTGCACACGGCATCCAACATCCGGAACGGGTAGCAGGGATGCATTTTTTCAATCCTGCACCTTTGATGAAGCTGGTGGAGATCGTGAGTGGGAATGAGACCGACCCTGCTGTAGCAGCGTTGCTTTATACCCTTTCGCAGCGGATGGGCAAAACGCCTGTGATGGTAAAAGATACGCCAGGCTTCATTGTGAACAGAGTAGCCAGGCACTATTATCTTGAAGCGATGCAGGTAGCAGCAGATGGAGTGGCAGATTATAAAACGATAGATAGGCTGCTGGAAAGTGCAGGCTTCCGCATGGGACCATTTGCCTTGATGGATCTGATTGGAAATGATGTGAACCTTGCCGTGACACGTTCATTGTATGAAGCGTATAATGGAGCGCCAAGATTTGCGCCCAGTCCCTTACAAATAGCGAAGGTAGAAGAAGGGGCACTTGGAAAGAAAAGCGGGAAGGGATTTTATAACTATCTTTGATGCAAACGGGACTTACTTCATGATTTTAGTAACGGGAGGAACAGGCTTTTTAGGCAGTCATTTATTACGGAAACTGGTGAATGTCGGGCAACCGGTACGGGCCTTGTACCGTAAGGAAATTCCTCAGCAGGTAAAAGATATTCAGCACAAAATTGAATGGATACAGGGCGATGTACTGGATGTAGTCGCACTGGAAGAAGCAATGGAAGGGATAGAAAAGGTCTATCACTGTGCAGCTGTTGTATCCTTTCGCCCCGGAGAACATGCTACGATGATGAAGGTAAATGTGGAGGGAACTGCCAACGTGGTAAACCTTGCCATAGATGCGGGCGTAAGAAAATTTGTGCATGTAAGCTCGGTTGCAGCCCTGGGACGGTCCAAAACCGGGAAACTCGATGAATCCTGTGAGTGGCAGGATAGTAAGAATAACTCGAAGTATGCAGTCAGCAAATACTTTTCGGAAATGGAAGTATGGAGAGGACGTGCAGAAGGACTTGAAGTTGCTATTGTCAATCCGAGTATCATCCTTGGTGCAGGGTACTGGAACGACGGATCAGGGATGCTGATCAAAAATGCCTGGAAAGAGTTTCCCTATTATACACAAGGTATCAACGGTTTTACAGACGTGCGGGATGTAGCAGAGGTGATGTACCGCCTGATGGAAAGTGAGATAGAGGGAGAACGGTTTGTGGTATCAACAGACAACTGGAAATACTACGACCTGTTTACAGAAATGGCCGGGCAGCTGGGCAAAAAGCCACCCCATATAGCAGTAAAGCCCTGGATGGCAGAGATTGTATGGCGCATGGAAGCACTGAAGAGTAAGTTCACCGGCAAAAAGAGTATTCTGACCAAAGAAACTGCAAGGACAGCACAAATGCAGGTTTTTTATAACAGTGACAAGCTAACCAGAACATTACCCGATTTTACCTATACACCATTAAAGCAGACCATTGCTGATATGTGCAGGGTTTTTCTGCAGGAACAGCAACAACAGTCATAACTACCGCTATCTTACCAGTAATGTACCTATTGCCGCAGCAAGCATAGCTTGCAGCGGAGTATGATCTGTTTTCGTACTCATCCATACTCGTGGTTGCTGGCCGGTAACCACAGCCGCTACTACTTCCTTACGGTAATGAAACTCATAGCAGATATTCTCGTAGGAATTTTTGGCCCCGAACCGGTTATTGGCCGTGATACGGATGTCCGTTTCCGGAGACTGTAATATACCTGCCGGTTTATTATCATTGAGCTCCAGATAGGTCATATCCTTCAGGATCATTTGCCATTGCTGCTGCGGCTCGTTTTTACCGGCATTGATACCAGCATAGGTAAATAGTGCAGGCGGGGGCATTTTATCAAGAAATGAAGGCAGAGAAAGCCCGGATAGGCCAATATGAGCGACCTGTATAACTTGTATCAGTATGTCGGCGTTATTGCCAGTTACCCGGAAGTTAAAAGGATGCTGGGGCGACTTAATGAAAGAAAGGTCTGTACCGGCATCTATACCGTTTTTACGGGAGGAAGTCTGGTAAGGACCGAAAGAAATGGTTCTTGCAGTAAACCAGCCATCATCGATCTTCACAGGTAGCTCCTGAGCGGAGGTATACAAGGCCTTTTGGGAGAAAGCCATAGTATGGCAGGCAATAACAAGCAGTAAAGCTGGGAGATAACGGAACATATGAATTGCTTATACGGAAAGGCTTCATGCATGTGGGTGCATGAAGCCTTTGTGATGGAAAATATCAATTGCCGGCAGTGATCTTCTGCCAGATCTCCGGAATACGTTTAATCCAGTTTATTTCTTTCATTTTAGTGCGGGCATCTTCTACAGGAGAACCGAAGTATGTTTTGCCACCTTCCAGGGAAGAAGGCACACCACTTTGGGCCAGTACAACTGCTCCTTTTCCTATAGTAAGGTCTTTGGATACGCCAACCTGGCCCCAGAGTATTACATTGTCTTCGATGCGTGCTTTACCGCCTACACCGACCTGACCTGCGAAGAGACAGTTACGTCCTATGACAGTACCATGTCCTATGTGGATCATGTTATCGAATTTTGTGCCACGGCCGATGATGGTATCGCCACTTACCCCTTTGTCGATAGCACAACCAGCGCCTATCTCTACATCGTCTTCAATGATCACCCTTCCGCAGCTTTCCATTTTATCATACATCACTTCCCTGTTTGCTCTCTTCTTGAAGTAAAATGCATCAGCACCGATCACAGTACCTGCATGTATGATCACATTGTTGCCAATAATGGAGTTGTCATAAATAGTTACGTTCGGATGAATGATGCAGTTAGTACCGATTGTGACGTTGTTGCCGATGAATACATTCGGCTGTATGATAGTACCCTCGCCTATTACAGCGGAATCGCTGATGGGACTGGTGGCGGGTTGGAATGGACGGAAACGTTTAACCAGTTTTACATAAGCGCTGAATGGGTCATCTGATATCAGTAACACTTTCCCTGGAGGGCAGGTAACTTTTTTATTGATGATGATAATCGTCGCCGCAGAACGCAGACAGGCATCATAGTATTTCTCGAAATCCACGAATGAGATATCACCTGGTTCAACCTTATGGATCTCATTGATACCGGTTGCCATCAGTTTCTCATCGCCTTCCAGCGTAGCGCCTATGAATGCTGCTATTTCCGTTACCGCGATCGGTTCGTTAAACTTCATGTTTTCTGTTGTTTAGTGAGGCAAAGGTAGTAGAGAATCCGATATTATTGTTCACACGTTCTGCTTAGACAAGTATGATAAGCTAAGTTTTAACGCTTCTTTGTAACTGTTGTTATCCACACTTTTTTTAGTGGTGTGAATAAAAAAGTTTGTATTTTTTTTCTTTTGTGATGAAATTCTTTTTAATATTGTGTAGGGAATTTTTGTTCCCTGTACTTACTAACCCATTCACATAACAAGAAAGTCTGATTGTAAACACGGTCAGACTTTTTTAATGCCCACTAAAAGCCGCTCTCCACAAGTATTTCCGCCGATTGAATGTATACAGCTTTCTGTTGTTACACAAGCAAAGACAGCCTGCTTCAAATACTGTATAACTGCTGTCTTTGGAATTTCCATTTTTTGGAAAAAAGCAACCGTATTTCGGCAACAGTAATCGGTTGCTTATAAAGTGATAAAAATGAAGTGAATAAGAGGAAGAAGTATCATATCGCACTACTGAACAGTTGAGATTGCGGCAGCTTTTTCCACAAGCGGGCGTCAAAAGCCATACAGATATTACGGATGAAAGGCCGTCCTCTTTCAGTAACTGATACGCTACCGGACTGTATATCTACCAGTCCGTCTTTTTCAAGCTCTCCAAGCCTTTCAAGACAATCAGCAATGACGTTGTCCTTATCAGTTTCATCATTCCAGCTGGTACTAAAACCACACATCAGCTGATGGATATGACGGCGTAATTGTAGGTCTTCCCTGTCAAGAATATGCCCGCGTACTACAGGAAACTCGCCATTGTTTACCAGTTGCTGCCATACTGCAATACGTTTTTCATTCTGTGCATAAGCATACCAGCTGTCTCCTATAGAAGACGCTCCAAGTCCTATCATCACGGAGGTATGATGATCGGTATAACCCATAAAGTTTCTGTGCAGCGATCCTTCCCGGAAGGAATGAAACAGACTGTCATGTGGTAATGCAAAATGGTCCATACCAATTTCTGTATAGCCATTTTCTGCAAACATCGTTTTACCCAGCTCATACAGCGCCCGTTTCTCTTCGTCCTTAGGCAGATCTTCTTCTGAATATCGCCTTTGTCCGACACCTTTTACCCAGGGCACATGCGCATAACTGTAGAAAGATATCCTGTCTGGCTTCAGCTGCATGACTTTGCTGATAGTGTCTCTGACACTTTGGATGGTCTGTAATGGCAATCCGTATACCAGATCATAATTGATGGAAGTATAACCAATCTCCCTTGCGGCAGCTGTTACCCGCTCTACCGTCTCGTAAGGCTGTATGCGATTGATAATATCCTGCACCCTGATGTCAAAATCCTGGATGCCCAAACTCATACGCCGGAAGCCCAGGTTATAGAGCGTCAGCATATGTGCTGTGGTCGTATTATTCGGATGCCCTTCAAAACTCAGTGTAGCATCTGGTAACAGGTCAGCATCCAGGTAAAGACGTGACAACAACTGATGCAGGCTTTCGGGACTGAAAAAAGTAGGCGTACCTCCGCCGAGATGTATTTCCCTGATACGTGGCCTGTCTTTAAACAACCGTACATACAGCTCCCACTCGTTCAGCAGTGATTGTATATAGGGCGCTTCTACAGCATGATTAACAGTTATGTGCTTGTTGCAGCCACAATATGTACACAACTGTTCACAATATGGCAGGTGAATGTAAATACTGATGCCTTCTTTTTCATTGGAGACACGGAATGATTGCAGTAAAGTCTGCTTCCAGGTATCAATATTGAAAGTCGATTCATCCCAATAAGGCACCGTAGGATAACTGGTGTAACGGGGAGCGGCGGTATTGTACTTTCTGATGAGTTGCATATCAGGATGGTTTATAACAGTGTTGCATCACCCGTTCGTTGGGGGCAGGCAATGCAGGACTTACGTAAGGAATATTTAAATTCAGCCCGCGCATGATGAGTAAAAGGGCCATGACTGTCATAGCATAAGGTATACATCGGCGCAGACGGTTGCGAAGATCAATACTGATAAGATCGTTGCACCAGCTGATGGCTACCATTGCAGGTAATGTGCCTAGTCCGAAAGCCATCATAAACAGGCCTCCCTGTATATAGCTGCCGGTGGCAATAGCGCCTGTTACGGCAAACCATACCAGGCCACAGGGTAGCAGACCATTCAGGAATCCGATTGCATAGAGTGTAGACAACTGCTGTTTGCGAAGCAGGACTCCCAGGGCTTTCTTAATATAACGGTCATAAAAGCTGGTCTTCATCCGGAGATGGCCTTTATTCAGCACATATCTGAGCAGGATAAACAGCAGCATACCACAACCTAGTGTAACAGACAGCCATTGCTGTAAGCCACCCAGGAAAAACTGTTGTCCCAGCCATCCGGCTATTGTACCGGGAATAGCATATGCTGTGACCCTGCCAGCATTGTACAGCAGGATGCCTGCCTGCCTCCGCACCCCATCAAGATGTTGCACCGGTAGGGTAAGTGCGATAGGACCACACATACCTATGCAGTGAAAACTGCCGATGAAACCCATTGATAAAGCGTATAGCAATGTCAGAAACATGATGAATCAGTTAACGGTGACGAAGTTTTCCTGGTAGTAAGATTTACCGCCGGCTTCCCATTGCAATTTTACGCGGTAGTTGCCTTTATGGAACCGCTGTTTGCTAACCAGCATCAGGCCATTTTCATCCAGCTGGAGGGGAAGTGACACATCCTGGCGGGAATCTGACGCCCGGTAGAATAAGACATTGCCTTTCATAGTGATACCATGCATTTCTGACGGAAACAGCACGCCAATAGACTGTGGCGACTGGTTGATACTGACTGGTGCAGACAGGGACTTTGCCTCTCTCCTTCCGTCTATTACCTGCTGGTACTTAAGTTCCTCTGCATAGTAGTCTGGTGTAACCATATCAATGCGTGTACGCATGCTTTTGGTGACCAGGGTAAGTATGCCTGCTGCAAAAACTATAAATACAATAATGATTTTATGACCCCAGTGCATGATCTGTTATTTTATAGGATGATGAAAATTATCTTGCCGGTCCCAGAAAGGTAGTTTGTAGCGTACCGGTCTTTTTTTCTCCTTCGTAAAGGGAAATGCGCAATGCGGTTTTACGTTTGCTGATCGCATCACGGGGAAGAACGATGAAGAATATGCCTTCTCCCTGTTGTTCTTCCTTTACCAGAATTTGTTGATGACCGAGCAGTTCAATATGCCCGGGTGTATCTTCCAGTTTCAGGGTAAGCGGAATATCAGCTGTTGTTTTATTGACCAGTTTAATCCTGTAGAGGTTTGAAATGCTGTCTTGTCCCCTCTCCTGGTATAACATACCTGCTGTACGGATGATGGTGCCGCTTACTGGTTTTCTGCTTGCCAGCATCCAGGTGATGGCGGTCAGTAATATTACCAGGATGGAGCTGTATACTCTGAACCTTGGTGTAAAACGCAAAGGCTGTTTATTGGCAATACCATTCTCTGAAGCGTAACGGATCAGGTTCAGTGGCCGGCCGGTTTTCTCCATCATGAAGTTACAGGCGTCAATACAGGCGGTACAGTTGACACATTCCAGCTGGGTACCATTACGGATGTCGATACCGGTAGGGCAAACCTTGACACATTGATAGCAATCAATACAATCGCCCAGGTTCTTATCCGCATTTTTTTTAAAACGGCCTCTTGGTTCTCCCCTGGTGTAATCATAAGCAACCACCACAGAGTCTCTGTCCAGCAGTACCCCTTGTAAGCGTCCGTAAGGGCATACAACGGTACACACCTGTTCTCTGAAGAAAGCGAATACGCCGTAGAACACGGCAGCAAAGATGGTCATGGCTGCGAGTCCGCCGGTATGTTCCGCAACTGGTCCAGTTATAATTTCAATCAGGCTGTCTATACCAATTACATATGCCAGGAAGGTATTAGCGATCAGGAAGGACAAGAGGTAGAAGAGGATATGTTTACTGGTTTTCTTGATGATTTTATCTGTATGCCAGGGTGCCTGACTGAGTAGTTTTTGTGCAGCAGCATCTCCTTCAATCCAGTATTCAATTTTGCGGAAGAGCATTTCCATAAAGATGGTTTGTGGACATGCCCATCCGCAAAAGAGTCGGCCAAAGGCCATGGTAAACAAGACGATGAAGAGAATAAAGGCAACCATTGCCAGTCCGAAAATGAAAAAATCCTGTGGCCAGAATATGGCTCCAAACAGGATAAAGCGGCCTTCTACTACGTTGAACAAAAACAGGGGCCGGCCGTTCAATTTAATGAACGGGCCGGCGAAAAACGCAAGGAAATAAAGGAAGCTCAGCACACTCCTCGCGTTATACAATTTTCCTTTCGGTCGCTGGCTGTAAATCCAGCTTCTTTTCCCCTGTTTATCAACAGTAGCAAGACTATCTCTGAACGTTTCTTCCATCACAAATGCTTTTATTTATTCTTTCTCCAATGTACCCTGCTGTTCTTTAGGATTAGGAGGATTGGAACCGTGTATACTCTTGATATAGCTGGCCAATTGAGCCAGTTGTTTGGGTGAGAAGTCATCTTTCCATGACTTCATTCCTTTTTCAGGTACACCGTATTTAATGGTCGAGAAGACTTCTTTTAGTTGTCCGCCATGCAACCAGTAATCATCTGTAAGGTTGGGACCTACAACACCCTGTCCCTCAGCGCCATGACAGGCAGCACAGTTGGCAGCAAAGAGTTTCTGTCCGCCGGCAATATCATCGGCTCCTGTGAGGAGGGTGACATTGTTTTCGTCGATATTGTTAGCGGCATTTTTAAGGTATTCTTCTTTTGCTTCTGCGGCTGCGGCTTCCGCAATAGCCAGTTCTTCCAGCTGGGAAGGTGCAGAGTGTGTTATCTGGAAGCGCCAGAAATAGACTACGGCAAACACAATGCTGAAGTAGAAGCTCCATCTCCACCAGGGAGGTGTAGGGTTGTTCAGCTCACGGATACCATCATAGTCGTGGCCCATATCCTGTTCTTCTTCAGAAGCGGCATCCAGTGACTTGGTATCATTGAGGCGTTCAAACCAGTTAACTTTCGGTTTACCGGGGATCTCTTCTTTTTTCTTCTTCTTTTTACTTTTTATACCGACCAGCACGCGCAGGGTGTATAACATACTGATGATGATCAGTATCTGTAGCGTGATCACAGAGATCAGCAGGTAAAAAGAAGTATCTGACAGTCCGGATACCACAGTAGTAGATACGGCTTTTGCCGCTTCAGTTGTTTCCTGTGCAAATACGCTATCGGCCGAAAAGAGACCGGCCAGCAGTAACACGATAGTAGCAACTGCTTTGCTTTTTTCACTTTTGATGCGGTCCCTGTAGATGTCCATGGCACTGATCACTGCGCTGCCCAGCACCACAATTGCGATAAGCAATCCAATGATAACCGTCAGTAATACAAGAGCGACAGGGTGCCACACTTCTGAAGGAGGCGCAGGTTTATATTGGGCTGCTGCCGGAAGAGTGCTCAGGAGGCACAGGGAAAAAAGAGAAAGGCCTGTTATAGTGATTGATTTCTTGTTCATAATGTTGCAATTGGAGAATAGTAAACGAGCAGCGCGTCATTAGTGATCATCCAGCGGGATATTGCGGATATGATCTATCATGCCTTTATCTGCCTTGAATGCCCAGAATGCAGCGAATATGAAGAATACTGTAAAGATGCACAGTGAACTAAGCGGATAAATACTCACGCCTGTGATAGATTCCAGATAATTGATAAACTTCATGTCTTGCTTGATTTACAATTGTTCAGATTATTGTTTCTCCGCGGTGGTATTGTTTTTAATATCAGCACCCAGACGTTGCAGGTAAGCGATAAGCGCTACGATCTCTTTATCAGGTCCTACTTCCAGCTTATCTTTCTTCAGCCTTTCTGAAATTTCAGTTGCCTGTTTCAGCATATCGGTATTTGCCTGCGTTTCAAAACCTGCCGGATAAGGAACGCCCAGTTTTCTCATGGCATTGATCATTGCAGGTGTTTTCGCCTTATCGATCTTGTCATCAAACAACCATGGATACTGTGGCATGATGGATCCCGGAGACATAGATGTTGGATCCAGCATGTGGTTGTAGTGCCATGAGTCAGGATATTTACCCCCTAATCTGGCCAGGTCGGGGCCTGTCCTTTTAGAACCCCACTGAAACGGGTGGTCATATACAAACTCACCAGCCTTGGAATATTCTCCGTAACGGGCTACCTCGTCTCTAAACGGACGGATCATCTGGGAGTGACAGGTATAACATCCTTCGCGGATATATACATCACGGCCATGCAGTTCAAGCGGAGTATATGGTTTTACACTGGTAATGGTAGGTATATTGCTTCTTACCAGGAAGGTTGGGATCATTTCCAGGATACCACCTATGCCCACAACGATCAGGCTGAATACAGCAAGCTGTATAGGTCTGCGTTCTATCCAGTTGTGCCAGTGAGACTTACCATGGGTATGAACTTCTTTGGGTAATGGTGCAGCTTCTGCAGGTTCATCGGCAACAAATGTTCCGCGGCGTACGGTTTTAGCAACGTTTACGATCATCAGTATAACGCCGGATATGTATAACAGACCACCTAATCCACGTAATGCGTACATTGGAACTACCGTATTCACTGTTTCCAGGAACTGGAATTTCAGCTGTCCTTCCGGTGTAAACTGTTTCCACATCATGCTTTGTGTAAAGGCAGCCCAGTACAGTGGTACCACATAGAATATAATACCCAGTGTACCCAGCCAGAAGTGTGTATTTGCCCATTTGCGGGAATACAGTTCAGTGTTGAACATACGTGGCAGTAACCAGTAAAGGATACCGAAGGTTAGGAAGCCGTTCCATCCCAAAGCGCCTACGTGTACGTGTGCAATAGTCCAGTCGGTGTAGTGACTGATAGCATTCACATTTTTTAAGGAAAGCATCGGTCCTTCAAAAGTGGCCATACCATAACAGGTAAGCGCTACTACAAAGAATTTCAGAATAGCGTCTTCTCTAACACGATCCCATGCACCTCTCAGTGTCAGCAACCCGTTCAGCATACCGCCCCAGGATGGCGCAATCAGCATAATAGAGAAAACGGTACCCAGAGATTGTGCCCATTCAGGTAATGCGGTGTATAACAGATGGTGTGGTCCTGCCCAGATATAGATAAAGATCAGTGCCCAGAAGTGGATAATAGACCAGCGGTATGAGTACACCGGTCTGTTGGCTGCTTTAGGTACAAAGTAGTACATCAGACCCAGGTAAGGTGTGGTGAGGAAGAATGCTACTGCATTGTGTCCATACCACCATTGTACCAGTGCATCCTGTACGCCTGCATACCAGGAGTAACTTTTCAGGAAGGATATCGGCATCTCAAAGGAGTTAACAATGTGTAGCATTGCGATTGCTACCCATGTACCGATGTAGAACCAGATGGCCACATAAAGGTGTGTTTCACGACGACGCAGGATGGTACCCAGCATGTTAGCGCCAAACACCACCCATATCAGGGTAATAGCAATGTCGAAAGGCCACTCCAGTTCTGCGTATTCTTTACCGGTAGTATACCCCATCAGTAAGGTCAGTGCGCCACCGGCAATGATAGCCTGCCATCCCCAGAAGTGTATTTTGCTCAGCAGATCGCTGAACATGCGGGCTTTACATAACCGCTGTAGTGAATAATACACCCCCATGAAGATGCCATTACCGACAAAGGCGAAGATGACAGCATTGGTGTGTACTGGCCTGAGACGGCCGAATGTTGTTGGTGCATAGGCGAGATTAAGGTCAGGCAGCACAAGCGCCAGCGCAGCCCACAGTCCGGCCAGCATGCCGACCAGCCCCCAGCCGATACAGGCGTATGCAAACCATTTCACGGTACGGTTATCGTACGAAAATTTTTCGAGAGACATGTTTGTTCAATTACGAATTATAAGAGATGCGTTGCTAGTAGATATGAGGTGTATTAGTTTTTGCAGATGCGTGATTTGCAGTTAATATTCGTACATGCATTCCCTGACTTGCAGGTAGAAGTTTCAGCAGGTTTTGTTTCGAACAGCACACGGTGCGCAGGAGAGAAATTATCTTCAAATTGCCCGTTCCTTACTGACCATATAAAAGCCGCCAGGAAGAAGATTGCCACCAGCAGGCTGGCTCCGAGAAGGATGATGATCACGCTCATAGTAATTGGTTTTAATTTCCATGAACAAAGCTAGCCTGTTGCTGTTGCGGGTACGATGATGCTGCTCAACCGGTATACTGATTCATATCATGATCTGTTCATCCACTCGCTCAGTGCATATGTCAGCAACACGATACTGATAGAGCTGGCAGGCATGAGTATCGCGGCCGTCAGCGGAGAAAGAATACCCTGTACGGCAAAGAATAGTCCGATGAAGTTGTAAAGAAGGGAGATGATAAACGTAATGATGATAATACGCCGGTTATTGGTACATGTCCGGATCAGCCGGGGTAATTGTACCAGTTGTGCGGCTTCAAGTATGCCATCACTTGCAGGAGTAAAATTGTTACTGCTTTCTGTCAGAGAAATACCTACGTCACTTTGTTTTAGTGCGCCGGCGTCATTTAATCCGTCGCCGATCATTAATACATGATGGCCTTGCCGCTGTAAAGTAATGACATAATTGAGTTTGTCAGCCGGCTGTTGTGCAAAGTGAAGACTTGCCCCAGGACCCATGATCTGCTGCAGATAATTACCCTCAGCATCATTGTCGCCGGATAGCAGGGATAGTTTATACCGTTGCTGCAGCTGTTGCAGCAACTCCTGTATCCCTTCCCTATATTGATGACGGATAATAAAACGCCCTGCCGGTTGACCATCAATAGTTACATATACAGTACTACCATCCGTATGGGGCTTATTTACGGCTCCTGTAAAAGTAGCGTTGCCCAGCTGTATAAAGTTATATTCCACCCATCCGCTGATGCCATTTGCCTCAATACTACGGAAGTTCCTGACAGGAAGGCGTTCGTCTTTTCCGCAGAAGGCGGCAACCATCTTACTGAGCGGATGGCTGGACTGTGCCGCCAGGGTACCAATAGCGATCAGTTTTTCGGGCGAAAGAGTATCGCCCTCGTATGAAATAGTTGCTTTTGCTTTACCTGTAAGCGTACCGGTTTTATCGAATACAATATGGTCAATAGCTGCTAGCCGCTCTATCGCATCCGCGTTACGCAGGTATAAGTGCTGCCGGCTGAGGATACGCAGAATATGTCCGTTGGTAAAAGACGCCGCCAACAGTAGCGCACAGGGGCAGGCAATGATCAGCACAGCCGTTACTGCCGGCCATATGCGAGAGGGATCATTAGCCCACCAGTAGGTAGCAGCGATTACCGCAACAGATAATACGACCCAGGTGAAATAGCGGCTAAGCATATGTATGAAGGAAGGCGCTTTTTCCTCCGGACTGCGTAATTCGTCTCTGTTCCACAGGCTGGTGAGATAGCTTTGGGCCACCTCTTTAATAGTCAGTATTTCAATATTGCCTTCAAGTTGTTTGCCACCGGCATATACAATTTCGCCGGTATTTTTATGTACAGGAACAGCTTCTCCGGTTACAAAGCTATAATCTATTACGGCATTTCCTTTTACCAGGATGCCATCCGCAGGGATCAGTTCCTGGTTGTGTATAAGGAGCGTATCATTGGTACGGATATCAGGCAGCGCTGTAGGGATTTCCTCTCCGCTTTTCAGCACAGAGACGGCAATAGGGAAATAGGCGGTGTAATCACGGTCGAAAGATAGACCCTGGTACGTCTTGTCTTGCAATATTCTGCCAATCAGCATAAAAAAGACAATACCAGTCATAGAATCAAAGTAGCCGGCTCCCGCTCCGCTGAACACATCTGTCAAACTGCGGATAAACGTGACAATAATAGCCAGTACAATTGGAACGTCAATATTCAGGAATCCTGTTTTTATGCCTCCCCAGGCAGACCTGAAGAATACCTGGGCGCTGTAAAAAAAGACGGGCAGTGAAAGTGTCAGGTTCATCCAACGGAAGAGGTGGTTCATCTTCTCATCAGAATAGCCATAACTGGAAAAATATTCAGGGAAGCTGAGCAGCATGATATTGCCGAAACAAAAGCCTGCTACACCCAGCCGGTATACCAGATCGCGTTGGATACGAGGCTTTTTCTGCCCCAGGTCCTGCAGACTGATATAAGGTTCATAGCCGATGCTGGTAAGTATTTCAGCGATACGGCGAAGGGTCGTTTCCTGCTGACGGAATACAATAAATGTCTCTTTCCGGGAGAAATTAACTGTTACCCGTTGCACGCCCGCATCCAGCCGATGGAGGTTTTCTAGTAACCACAGGCAGGAGCTGCAATGAATATGAGGAATATAAAAGGTGATATGTGTCTGATTATCATCCTGGAATTGAATCAGTTGTTGCTGTATTTTCCGGTCGTCGAGAAAAGCAAATTTGTCTTTACGTACAGGGATACGTTGTGACTGGCCGGGATTATTATTCAGGGTGTAGTAATCGCAAAGTCCGTTTTCATTCAGTATTTCGTATACCAGTTTACATCCTTCACAGCAGAAGTGATTGGTTTCCAGGACGATTTTGTCGTCCGGACAATCTTCTCCACAGTGGGTACATTGCAATCTGGTATCCGGGATAACAGTGGTTGTTGCCATGATAAACGGTTTGCTGCAAAATTACCGGCATCATGAAAAGGTGGCAATGATGGGTATCAAAGTGAGGGCTGATCTGTATCAGTGGAGATCTGTGAGGCGTGGTGGTATCTTTGTGGAAGAAACTAATCCTGCAGGTTGGCGGTCCGGGTCAGTTCTTCCGGATTAAGCAGGCGGATTTTTTTACCCTGGAGTTCTATAAGTCCGTCTTTTTTAAATTCAGATAGTAGACGGATAGCAGATTCTGTAGCTGTTCCGACGAGGTTGGCAATCTCTTCGCGGGAAAGGCGGACGTTGAGGGTGCTGCCATCCTGTTCTACCCCATAAGTTTCTTTTATAAACAGGAGTGTTTCTGCAAGGCGTTCACGCACAGGCTTTTGCGCCAGGTGTGTGATTTTAAGTTCTGCTTTTCTGAGTTCGCTGGCGAGAATGCGCATCATTTCCAGGGAAAGGCTGGCATCTTTCTGCAATATGCTCATGAAAAGGTCTTTAGGAATAAAGCAGACGGAGGAATCGTCCAGGGCTATAGCGGAAGCGGTGTAGCGCTCGGCGCTGAGCAGTGCTTTGTAACCTATAATGTCGCCGGGTTTAGCCAGACGAACGATTTGTTCGCGGCCGTCGTCTCCACAGTGGGAGAGCTTAATCTTGCCTGAATTAACGCAATAAATGCCGAACGGATAAGCGCCTTCCTGAAAAACGATCTGTCCTTTTTTGTAGGTGGTACAAACTTTCGCAGACTCAATTTCTTCCAGATTACACTTCTCTGCCTTGAATAAAATAGATCCAAAGCGGTCCTGGCAATTCGCACATGAGGCATTATGGTAAGGCGTACACATAAGTTTCAGTTGGCAAAATTACTAATTTACAGCCAAAATAAACGTACGACCTTACTACTTTGGGTATGTCACTTAAATATTATATTATATATAAGCCTTTCCAGGTGCTCACGCGTTTCGGGAAAGAAGAGGGAAAGGCCAGTCTGGCGGATCATTTCAATGTTCCGTCCGATGTTTATCCTGTCGGCAGACTGGATTACGACAGTGAGGGATTATTAATCCTGACGAACGATAAATCCCTGAATCACCGTTTGCTGGACCCTAAATTTTCGCATGAACGGGAGTATTGGGTACAGGTGGATGGTGCAGTTACGGGGGAAGCAGTTCAGCAATTGAGGCAGGGGGTTCAGATATCTATAGATGGAAAGCCCTATCAGACCCGCCGTTGTCAGGCAGAGATATTCGAGACTGATCCGGAGGTACCGGAGCGGCATCCGCCTATTCGTTTCCGTAAGTTGATTCCAGCCCCGTGGGTCAGATTGACGCTGGGGGAAGGGAAAAACAGGCAGGTCAGGAAAATGACGGCTGCTGTGGGATTCCCTACGTTGAGACTTATCCGTTACCGTATAGCCCGTATCACAGTAGATGGTCTGGAGCCAGGGCAGATGAGGGAGATGGACCGGAAGGAGATATACGGGCTGCTGTTCTGAGATAGCTGTACGGGCAGGACGTGACGGACATAGAAACGGGGCAGGCTGAAGCCGGATAGGGTTTGCCTGTACGTATTCTTTGTGCTTTGGGCTAATTTAGGTAGGTTTGTTGCCAACAAATCTCTATTATGCTGAAATCAATGACCGGCTTTGGAAGGGCGGAAATTACCAAAGGTGAAACTACGATTGTAGCGGAAGTTAAATCGCTCAATGGTAAGCAGTTTGAGGTAAACCTGAAAATTTCTCCACTGTTAAAGCCATATGAGTTTGATATCCGTAACTTAATGCAGCAGTCTCTGTTACGTGGTACGCTGGATGCAACAGTAAATATCAGGCAGAATGGAGCTACTCGTCCGGTGGTAATAAATACTGACCTGGCAAAGTATTACTATCATTCTATAACTGCGCTGGCTACAGAACTGAAGCTGCCGCAGGAAGATATGCTGAATGTACTGATGAAATTACCAGAGGTGGTTTCTCCGGCAACCGAGCAGATTTCCGAAGAAGAATGGCTGGAAGTTGAGACAGCAATCAGACAGGCTGTATCTGACCTGGACGCACACCGTGTGGATGAGGGACAGATGCTGGCTGCCGACCTGCTGCTGCGTATAGAGAATATCGGAACCTATTGTGCAAAAGTGCGTGAACTGGACCCATTGCGTAAAGATAAAGTACGTCAGCGCCTGGAAAGTCTGCTGGCAGAACATGTGGGTAAAGAGAATGTAGATGAGAACCGCCTGGAGCAGGAACTGATTTTCTATCTGGAAAAGCTCGATATTTCGGAAGAGCTGGTACGACTGGAGAACCATTGCCGTTATTTCAAAGAAATACTGGCGGATGCTGATCCGGCTAAAGGTAAAAAGTTAGGTTTCGTATTGCAGGAAGTGGGCAGAGAGATCAATACTACCGGTTCCAAAGCAAATGATGCCAGCATCCAGCAATGGGTGGTACTGATGAAGGATGAATTGGAGAAAGCAAAAGAGCAGGTACTGAATGTCCTGTAAGCGGATCTTTCAGTCTTCATGTATAAAAAGTATTTTCAATAAAGTATGAATAAACGCTGCCGGATGATGGTGGTCGCAGGAATGTTGTTAGCAGCAGCCTCCTGTCAGCCCCTGACAATGGACACCTATGAAAAGAACCTGGATATTCCGGGACATGAGTGGGCTTATGCTGACAAGCCCGTTTTTGAGGTTACCGTGCAGCCTCAGGATACGGCATACCTTTATAACATTTATGTGAATGTAAGGCATAAGGACTCCTACCCTTATAGCAATATCTGGTTGTTGGTTCACACGCAGTTCCCTGGAGAAAAACCGGTGGCACAAAGGGTGGAACTTCCCCTGGCTGATATGTCGGGTAAATGGCTCGGTAGCGGACTGGATGGTATGTATGTCTATGAGCACAGAATCCCCATTCAGCAGCATGCTATACTGAATAAGCCAGGGACCTACAAGTTTACTTTTGAACAAAATATGCGGCAAAATCCGTTGCCCGATATTATGAATGTAGGTCTGCGGATTGAGAAAGCCGGGTTGCGAAAAAATGAAAAAGCTATTCCGTAATATGCAGGAAGGGAGAGCCATCTCCTTTATCTATCTCTTTGTACTGGCATATACCATCCTCGCACTGGTGTGGTGGGGGGTGCTGTTGTTCAATCAAAGTGAACAGATCACCGGGTTTGAGATACAAAACCTCGTTTTACGTACTGACAGTATTGCACATCCTAAGGAATATCATGAAGAATTACAGCGTATAGAGCTCAAAGAAGAGAGACGTTCTGTCATGTTTTTTGGCGAAGGGCTGATTTTTCTGGCGATTATTTTCCTGGGAGGATTCTTCGTTTACCGGGCTATCTGGAAGCAAATGCGCCTGTCACAGCAACAGCAGAATTTTCTGATGGCGGTAACACATGAATTGAAATCGCCTATTGCTGCTGCCAAACTTAATCTTGAAACACTCCGGAAACACAAGCTGGACGAGGATAAGCGGTTAAAGCTGCTGGATAATACTATCCGGGAGACTAACCGCCTGGACCAGTTATGTAACAATATACTCCTTGCTTCCCAGATGGAATCTCAACGTTACCAGCTATTCCGGGAAGACATAGATTACTCTGAACTGCTGGAAAACGGGGTCAAGGAAATGCAGGCACGCATATCGACACATACCATACAGGCACATATTTTGCCTGATGTGTGGGTCAATGGGGATAAGTTCATGCTGCAGATCTTATTGAGTAACCTTGTGGAGAATGCTGTAAAATATGCGCCTAAGAATACCGTCATTAATGTAAGACTGGAAAGAGGAAACAATAACCAGTTAAAGCTGAAAGTGACTGACGAAGGACCAGGCATACCGGCAGACGAACGGGATAGGATATTCCTTAAGTTTTATCGTATAGGTAATGAAAATACGCGTAAGGCGAAGGGATCGGGCCTCGGATTGTTTTTGTGCAGAAAGATTGTTCAGCAGCATGGAGGTACAATTGTGGTGAAAGACAATGTACCTACCGGTGCAAGTTTTGAGATATCCTGGCCGGCATATTCCAGTCAAAGAGTGTAAATTAGTGATTGCAATTATTAACTATGAAGGAAGCTACTAAAGCATCCATACTACTGGTAGAGGACGAAGAAAACCTCCAGGAAGCGCTGAAACTCAACCTGGAACTGGAGGGATATGAAGTAACAGCTGTAGATAATGGCACCGCTGCTTTAAAGGCGGTAAAGAACGAATATTTTGACCTGATCATCCTGGATATCATGCTGCCGGAAATGGACGGCATCGCGGTTTGTGAAAATATCCGTATTCAGAATAACGAAGTGCCCATCCTGTTTCTCAGTGCCAAAAACAGTAGCGCTGACCGCGTGCTGGGGCTGAAAAAAGGTGGTGATGACTATATGACCAAGCCTTTCAACCTGGAAGAACTGCTGCTCAGAGTAGAAAAGCTGATTGTAAAAAATAAACGCATACAAGATAAGGATAGCGTATCCACCGTCTATCAATTTGGTAATAATGAGATCGACTTTGCCGCACAGGAGTGCATCGGTAAAGATGGTAAACACTATGAGCTGAGCAAGAAAGAGACGATGCTCCTGAAACTGCTGATTGAGAATAAAGGCGAAGTCGTAACCCGCGAAAAGATCCTGCAGGTGGTTTGGGGGTACAACGTCTACCCTACTACCCGTACTATTGACAACTTTATACTCAATTTCCGCAAATACTTTGAGGAAGATAGCCGTAACTCCAGGTATTTCCACTCCGTAAGAGGCGTAGGTTATAAATTTACTGAATAGCCATTGTTACCAGTTACCCTTATTTTTCGTCCGGTTGTTCTCCAAATGCTGCCTTGTAATAAATGCCCCTTTCCCGGCAACCGGAATTGACGGATATTTAACATCGGTCTTAACTACATTGCAACATTGTGCCTGATGGAGTTGTATGACTTTTTGAGGTGCTTAATATTATATCCTTTCGCAAACCTATAAAATTTTGGCTTTTTGCTCTAACATACTCAATGCAGTAGGTTGGCCGTACTGGGTGTTTTTTCTGTTGAGTTTGATAGTGATCTGCAGCGTGTTCTATCTCCGGGAGAGGCGAATCAGACAGGCTTCAACAAAAGAGATAAGCAGGCAACAGCAGCTGATACACCTGGAGATGCATGCATTTCAGGCGCAAATGGACCCGCATTTCATATTTAACAGCCTGAATGCTATACACCACTACATCCTAACCACCAGTACTGATCTTGCTTCCCTCTACCTCACCCGGTTTGCCCGGTTGATGCGCTTGCTTATCCGCAACTGCAACAAACAGTGGGTTAACCTGGAAGAAGATATAGAAGCCCTGGAACTCTATTTACAATTGGAACAGCTTAGGTTCGGCTCTCAGTTTGATTACAAAGTGGATATTGCCCCCGAGGTTTTTCAACAGGTCACCTTCATACCCCCGCTTATTATTCAGCCGTATATACAGGAAGCTATCTGGCGACGGTTACTACTACGGCCCGCGAAAAGTGGTGGTTGCCTTCATATCAGAATCAGCAGGCAGCATGAAATGTTGCATATCCGTATCGAAGATAACGGCATCAGCCAGGAACCCCTGTCTCCGGAAAGCCACCTGGCCCGGGGTATAAACATAGCAGCTGCCCGGCTCAGCGCTATCAATGAGCGTTATAATATGAGTACAGGTATCACCCAGCAGGAGTTATATAATGATTTGAAACAGCCTAGTGGTCATGTTGTTATCATTAAAATGCAGCAAGCAGCCACCAGGGAAAGCGCCATGTAACATATAAAAGTAGTACCCGCGTTAAATAAACTTTCACATCTTTACAGTAGATATTGTATATTTTGTAGACCCTCACCTATGCTTTTCTTTTGATGACAGAGGGTTCTGGGGACAAGAACTAATACAACATGCGCACTATTATCGTGGATGATGAGAAGCTCAGCAGAAGTGTTCTAAAGCTTTTGCTGGAAAAGCATTGCCCTGCAGTCAATATAGTGGCGGTTTGCGCTGACGGGATCTCTGCATTGGAGGCAATAGAAAAATATCAACCTGATCTGCTTTTCCTGGATGTGGAAATGCCGGGACTGAATGGATTTGAAGTATTGAAAGCCTGTAAAGACGCAAGCTTTTCCATTATTGTAACTACTTCACATGATCAGTATGCCCTGGATGCTATACGGCACAATGCGCTGGACTACCTGCTGAAACCCATTATAAGGGAAGATCTCATAGATGCGGTGGATAAAGCAATAGCCCGCTACCATCCAAATGGATCTGCAGATACTAAACCTGATACTTCCCTGCTGGAAGTATTGCATCAGCACCTGTATCCTGGTGAACGGCTGGCCTTGCCAAGTCACGAAGGACTACGTATGCTGCTGGTAAAAGACATACTATACTGTGCGGCTGATGGAGACACTACTCTGGTGCATCTTGTCAGCACGCCTGAACCATGTCTTGTATTCCGTTCACTGAAGGAAGTAGAAAGTCAACTGAAAAATAAAGGCTTTTTCCGGGTCCATCATAGCTATGTGGTCAATCTGAATCATATGGACCGGTATATAAAAGGAGATGGTGGGGATATTATTATGAAAGATGGTAGCTGTATTCCAGTGTCCCGCCATCGTAAGCAAGAGTTTATGGATAGGATAGAAAAGCTTTAAGCCGCAAACTACAGGCTTCTGGAGAGCTCACTCCCCTAACCGGATGCCCGTAGTTTGCGGCTTTCTACAACCTCTTGATCTCTGCACAAGCCAGCCAGCCGGTCTTGCCATCCGGCAGCGATATTTTACAGTATTCCTGGGTAGCATCAGTAACCTGTACCTTAACACCCTCATGCAATTCAAACATATCTTTACTTTCATCATCCGGTGCAGCTTTCACTTTTACCACACTGCCCATAATAATACCTTCATCGTGAGCATTGGCTGAGACATATGCGCTAATTCCCATACTCAGGTAAAACAGGAATAGCACCAATGCAGCACCGCTTACCCACTTTACCAGTACAGGCCTGAATGAAGGAGCTATCAGTAGTGTAACAAAGGCTGCAACGGCCAGCCATAATAGGATAACTGCGCCGGTTGCCCAACCATCGGGACTATGGAAATGCAGTGTGTGTAACCACCAACGCTGAAAGAACAACAAAGGCAGATCATTTACATATCCTTCTACCCGCTGGTTTGCCACTGATAGATTGTGTGTTGCTGATTTATTAAAAGGATCCCTGGCAAGCGCCATTTCATAGTTGAAAATGGCCATTCCGGTTTTATTAGCCTTATACCAGGCATTACCAGCATTAAGAAATAGTTCCGGCTGTTCATACCCCTGGTCAATCAGACCTTGATATACCGTAGCAGCTTCTGAGTACTGTTTCTGATTAAACAGTTGGTTGCCCTTCTCAAACTCCTGCTGAGGTGCTGATGCAGCTCCTGCAAGATGAGATAACAATAGAAGGGAACATATAGCAGAGAATATCTTTTTCATCGTTAATAGTTAGCAGGTTTATACAACACTTTTTGCACGCTGCAGTTCATCTTCCAGCTGGCTGATTACCTCTACGGCCTGCTGGTAGGTAACCTGCATTTTATCATTATTGTGCATAGGCGTGTACAGCGCCATCTCGCAATTGTCCAGCAGATCGAACAGCTTAACTGTATATTGCTCGCTAACCTGCTGCTGGGCAAGTCGGTCCTGGATTAGCTGTTTACTCAGATCTGCAAAAGGAACATGCAGCTTATTGCTAAGATACCCCCAGACAGCCCTGGACGTTTCTTCGTAAAAAGCTTTGTCTTTTCCTTCTTTCAGGTAGCGTGCTGCCAGTTCAAGACGTTTCAATGCTACCTTGTTAGCATACCGGTGTTTGAGGAACGCGGCATTATTTTGCTGATAGTTCTTTTTGCGGCGGTATATAATGGCTACAATCACTGCCAATACCGGTAGCAGCAGTAATATACAGAACAGCGGACTGACCAGCAGGTAGCCACCTTGCTTCACCCAATTAAGTACGCCGGTATAATTGGAGGTGATAGTATTTTTATTAACACTGAAGTCTTCCTTTTCACGTTTGGTCTGTTTACCAGGTTTTACGTGAACTGTAAATGCTTCAGAACGAACGGTCTTATAACTATTGGAAGCTACATCAAAATAAGAGAACTCCACCGGTGGGATAGTCTGATCGCCTGCTTCCTGCGGCATCAGCACGTATTCAAACTGGCGGGAACCAGATAAAGGATTGCTATTCTTCTCAATATTGTCGGTAACCTTTGGATCATATTTTTCAAAGCCTGCAGGCACTTCGACTTTCGGGCCATTCAGCAGGTTGACGTTACCCTGTCCGGAAACCACTACTTTTAGTGTAAGCGCATCATCTGTGGTCAGCTCCTTTTTGTCTAGCGTAGCTGTCAGATTAAACTTTCCTACTGCTCCGGTAAAACTTACAGGTCGATTATCTACCGGCAATGGCTTGACCGTTACTTTTACGGGCGCTGTCTGGATTTTATAGGGAACGTCTTCGTAGGTTACCTCCGGACGGTTAAAGAAGTCGTCAAAGAACGGATCGTCAAAAGGATCTTTAAGAGAGGGGTCGTTGAACAGGTCGGCAAAAGGATCTCTTGCGCGTTTATTGTTGTTCTTGACCATTTTCACTAATCTGACATGGTTGTCTACCTCTACCGGATCAAGCTCCAGGGTGCCTGACTGTAATGGAAATAATAGCGTCTTGCGGATAGTAAATACCCGGTAACGTACCCCATTCACCATTTCGTCAGAGGCCTGTGGAGGATTAGGCAATTCAATGTCTTTAGCGGAGAATCCTTTGAATGCCGGCACCTTTGTTACACTGGAGTTGGTAGGGAGCCGGGTATATAGCTTATAAGTAGCAGTGAGCTGTTCCCCCTCGTACAGAGTGGTTTTGTCTACGTCTACTTTAACGAAAATATTCTTCTTGAGTTTAGCATTTACATCTTCCCCGTTTTTCAAAACGCCTTCCATCTCATCTTGTTGTGATTGGGAACGCGGCGAGCGGGATGGGGGGTAGCCGTTACCTCCCTGTGGTACTGCCTGCTGCTGATTTTGATTACCCCGGGCTGCACCGGACTTCACAACCTCAATAGTTACGGGGTTGGAACGTACTACGTTACCATTGGAACGGGCGGTGGCTCCTGGTAGGGTAAAATTACCTACCCTCCTTGCCTGGATAACATAGATCAGGGCAATATACTCTGAGCGTCGTCCATTCATAATAGACTGACCCTGCATCTGAGAGGGACCCTGTAATATTTCAAAATCATTAAAAGCCGGAGGCGTAAAACTGGAAACATTAGGAGCATTTTCCAGCATGAACTGTATCTGAAACGGTTCATCCAGTGCTACCTTATTACTGCTGACAGTGGTAGTGAACCTAAATTCCTGCGCCTGCAGGCACGTGATAGCGCCCAGACAGAAGAACAGGGATAATACAAACTTCCTTATACTAACAGTTGCGACGTTCATAATGCAAAACAAATTTAACCAAAGCCAGCCCTGTTGGCGCTGAACAGCCAGTTAAAAGTTAGTTAAAAAAATTATTTATATAAGCCCGGAAGTGCTTGCTGGTGAAGGATTTATGATATGTCCCCCAGCATTGGCCGCATGATTACCTCTTCCACTACTGCTTGCTCTGACAGGGTATAAGCGCTCCATAACAGGTTGGCCACATCTTCGGGCTCCATCAATCTGCCGGGGGGAGCTTCAAAGCCTTCCCATGAAGCAGTAAGGGTTGGACCAGGGCTGAGTGAGGTAACTTTTACATTGTGGCCTTTTAATTCTTCTCTTAGATTTCTGGAGAAACCAAGCAGGGCAAACTTAGTGATGCTGTATGCACCGCCATTAGGGTAAGACGTGTAGCTGGCAGTTGAACACATGTTAAAAATGTGCCCTTTTTTGTTTGCTTTCATGTTAGCTAACAATTGTCTGGTAAGGTGATATGCACTATATACATTGGTAGCCATCAAATTTTCGAGCAAACCATCCTCCTGCTCATGCAAAGAGCCTGGTATGAAGAGACCGGCATTGTTAACCAGTATATGCACCGGAGAAAAGGTGGACTTGATCCGGTCTGCAAATGCTATCACTTCGTCTTTTTTGCCCATATCTACAGGTATGGCCAGAACCTGAATATCAGGGTTAACTGCCTGAATATCAGCTTGAGCTTTCTCCAGGGTGATTGGGTTTCTGGCGCAGATAGCTACATTAAATCCTTCTTTGGCCAGCTTTATTGCTATAGCCTTGCCTATTCCTTTACTTGCGCCGGTAATAACTGCGTTCATATCTGTTGGTGATTAAAGAACACGGAAAATAGTAAAAAATGCGCTTCCCTACGTATTGAGTATCTTTGCAACTGTCAAGGAGTGTTAGCAAATGAAATACAAGCATATATTTTTCGACCTGGACCACACATTATGGGACTTTGAGACAAACGCAGGCCTGGTGCTGGAACAACTGTATCTCACACATAAACTGGAAGGACGCGGTGTTCCTACGTTTAAAGATTTCCAGACTACCTATATGGTACACAATGATAAGCTGTGGGATCGCTTCCGTAAGGGGTACATCACCAGAAATGACCTGCGTACCAAACGATTCAGGCTGACGCTGCTGGACTTCAAAATAGGGGATGAAAAGTTGTGTGAAGCATTGGGAACACAGTTCCTGGAAGAACTGCCTGCTCAGACGGCCCTCTTCCCACACGCAAAAGAAGTACTGGAGTACCTGGCTGCTAAGGGCTATCCTATCCATATGATTACCAACGGGTTTGAAGAAGTTCAGTTCCGGAAGATGAAAAGTTCGGGCATTGATCACTTCTTTACGCATGTGATTACCTCGGAATCAGCCGGTAGTCTTAAGCCTTACAGAGAAATATTCGATTATGCTGTAACAAAAGCCGGTGCGACCGCTGATTCTAGTATAATGATCGGGGATGCCCTGGAGATAGATATTCTGGGCGCACATAATGCAGGGATTGACCAGGTATATTTTAACAACCTGATACCAGTAACCGGCAATCTTAAGCCAACTTACGTTATTAATAGCCTGCACGAGCTGAAAGCTATTCTCTAAAATAGCTGCTGAATAAGAAAGTCCCGTCTCTGCCGCCAATGGCGAAAGAGACGGGACTTTTAGCTGAAAAGTAAGATGGTTATTTTCCTGCTGGTTTGGCTGCTGGAACAGCCTGTGCTGGTGTTGCCGGTTTAGCGGTAGCAGTACGTATTGCTGCCGTTTTTGAAGGCTGTTTACAGCATGCGCTCGCTTTCTTATCTGCGCCGGCTTTCTTCTTACAACAAGCTTCAGCAACTTCTTTAGAAGGCTTCTTGCAGCAGGATTGTTCTTTTGACTTATCCTGAGCATATACAGCGGCAGCAAGGAATAGTACAGTTGTGGTGCTTATTATGAATTTCTTCATGACTGGGTTTATACTACTAAATATAGTCAATTATATGGTAGCAATCACAGTCTGACCCCCACGTACTACCTGTTCCAGTTCAACTGATACAGGAGTACCTACTGGCAGGTAGATATCAACCCTGGAGCCAAATTTAATAAAGCCCAGTTCCTCATTCTGCGTTACCTGCATACCTGGTTTCAGATAGTTTACAATACGGCGGGCAAGTGCACCTGCAATCTGTCTTACCAGGATGTCAGTTTTACCGTTCCCGATCACTACTGTGTGGCGTTCATTTTCAGTAGAAGATTTAGGGTGCCATGCTACCAGGTATTTACCTGCATGGTACTGGGATAATTTTACCTGTCCGCTAATAGGATTTCTGTTCACATGCACATTCGCCGGGCTCATAAAGATTGATACCTGCAGACGTTTGTCTTTGAAATACTCAGGCTCATAGGTCTCTTCAATTACCACAACTTTACCGTCACAAGGTGCAATGACCAGCGATTCGTCCAGTTTCATGTCTCTTTTCGGAATACGGAAGAAAGAAATGATAAAGAGGAATAATACGAGGGAAAAACCTGCCACTATTCTACAAAGCAGCGGCATATGTCCCAGGAAGTAGAAAACTGCGCCGTTGATCAGTGCAAGGACAGCAAAAGTCAGTAAAATGGAAGCTAATCCTTCTCGATGGATCTTCATTGTTGTTGTGTTATTTTATGCGAAGTTAAATCATTGCGAAGAAATGTACATATAACCAGGCGAATGGAGCCGCCAGCAGCAAAGAATCGAAGCGATCCATAAAGCCGCCATGTCCAGGCATAATACTGCCGGAATCTTTGACGCCAGCCATACGTTTGAGTTTGGATTCGATGAGATCGCCGGCGGTACCGAATATGGCAGCTATACCTGCCAATGCGAGCCAATGTTGCAGCGCCAGATATTGTTCACCCCAGAAATGGCCATATATACCTGCGGCTGCTACTGCCAGGATCATACCTCCTACAGTTCCTTCGATTGTTTTTTTCGGAGAAATGGCAGGCGCAAAAGGTGTTCTGCCAATGAGCGAACCGACAATATAAGCCATGGTATCATTAATCCAGATGAAAGCAATCAGCAATAAAGGGATTAACCAGCCGGGGCCGGTACCAGTTGCTGTTTCTGTGAATTGGATCGTTCTGTAATTCAGGCACAGGTGAACCAGCAAGCCAAAGGACAGTGTAATATAGGCCAGTCCGAGGGCAGAATAGCCCATATTCTTCAGCTGGAAGTCTTTGCTTAGGAGAATCTCTCCAATTGGCATAATTAGCAGGAAAATGACGGTCAGCCACCAGCCCAGAAAGCCCAGAGAGAGGTTGGATGTGGAGGAGAAGTGTTCTCCTGTAAATGCCAGCATGAGGGAGCAGCTAGCTACCAGCAGCCCTGTTTTGTGCCAGCCGGAAATGTTGTTGTAATCCGGGTCTATATGACGGATCAGCTTAAAATACTCCTGTAAGGCAAAGAAGTTGATCAGAAAGAACAGCAGGAAGAAGGTGAAAGGACCATATAGTATCCCGCCTAGCATAACTGCTACAAAAACGAGTGCAGTGGCTGTACGGGTGAAAAATGTTTTCATGCAGAAAGGACAATTGTTTTAGAGATATAAGACGGTATGCCGGCAGTTGTGTCAGGACAGATTTTCCGGGTTATCTGCAAGCAGCTGGCGAGCTTCCGCTTCCTGAGAATTGTGTACGAACAATTCAGCCATACCAGGCAATGCGATGAGGTAGGCTGAGTCCTGCTTATTAACAAGAACTACGTTGATACCATGTTCCTCCAGCATCCCTTTTACAATTTCTGCCCGGAATGCCTGGTTAGTATAATAAATTTTCACCCAGTCTTTTTCCATAATAATCTGTTTGTTAGGACTAAAGTACAAATTACTTCCCGATTGAGTCAATATTGTCTTCAAAGTTATGTGAAGAAGTAAGGGAGCGTTCGGCGGGGGGAGTCTTTTTGTATAGCAGCCAGGCGGCGGTAATGGTTAATACCAGGCTACCCAATGCGAGGTACCATTGAGTTGCCTCTGCTTCCATCGGATCGGTTTTGATGACTTTTATCTGGTAAAGGTAAACCAACAGTACCTGTAGACCGTTATTAAGGAAGTGGCCAACGATAGATAGCCATAAATTACCACTCAGGTAATAGATGGTACCAAGCAGAAAGCCCAGGAGCACACGGGGCACAAAGTCCATCCATTGCATATGGATGGCGCTGAAGCAGATAGCTGTTATGACTATTGCCAGCCAGGGAACTTTCGGCATCATCCGGATAAACAGTTGCTGTACTACACCACGGAAGAAGAACTCTTCTGCTATGGCCGGTATTACAGCTATCATGATAAGATTTATCAGCAGACTCGAAACGTCGGGCATGATAAGCAGCACACGGGTAAGCGCTTCTGTCTGTTTTTCGGCTTCCCTGAGCGCCGGAGAGAATGGCCAGGAGTGGTTCCATTCTGCTATGTAGCTAACTAGCGGAAGTGCCAGCAACATGATCAATAGTGATAATATGACGGGCAGGAAATGCAGTTTACGGTCTATACGCAGCCAGCTTGCTGGCCGATCGAAACTTAGCCAGGCAAAAATTACAGGAGGCAATAAATAAACTATCAAAGTATATAGAAATTGCGTTAATTTCAGATAGCCGAGAACTTTAGGGGATATAGACTGGGACGAAGCCTGTGCATCTGTCAACGCTTGCTGGAGAGAAAGAAGGGAGTAGCCGCTTATCAGCGGGAATATAGCCACCAGGAAAATAAAATACAGCATCCCGCATATCAGGAATAGCGCCATAAATGCTGCAAACTGTAAAGAGGGCGGATATTGCTTCAGTCGGCCTGTCATAGTTTAAATTTGCGTAAATTTACATTGTGAAATCGAGTTGACAATTGCTTTCCGGATTTACCGGAGGCCACAGATCAGCCACAATAGATAAAATGGTAAAGATTGGAAATATAACATTGGGCAATTTTCCGCTATTGCTTGCTCCTATGGAGGATGTTAGTGACCCGCCATTTCGTGCGGTGTGTAAAGAGAACGGTGCGGACCTGATGTATACAGAGTTTATCTCTTCGGAGGGACTTATACGTGACGCAATAAAGAGCCGGAAGAAGCTCGATATCTTTGATTATGAACGCCCTGTAGGTATTCAGATTTTCGGAGGGGACGAAGAGCCAATGGCCATGGCTGCCCAGATTGTGGAGGCTACCAATCCTGACCTGCTGGACATCAACTACGGTTGTCCGGTAAAAAAGGTGGTCTGCAAAGGTGCCGGTTCTGGTATTCTGAAAGATATTCCTAAAATGGTGAGACTGACAGCTGCCGTGGTAAAGGCCACTAAGCTGCCGGTAACCGTTAAAACCCGCCTTGGCTGGGACGATGATACCAAGAATATTGAGGAAGTAGCTGAACGTCTGCAGGACGTAGGTATACAGGCCCTTACGATTCATGGTCGTACCCGTACCCAGATGTATAAAGGAAATGCTGACTGGACGCTGATAGGAAAAGTGAAGAATAATCCACGTATCCAGATTCCTATATTCGGTAACGGAGACATATGCACCCCGGAACAAGCAATAGCTGCCCGCAATAAGTATGGAGTGGATGGCATCATGATAGGACGCGCTGCTATCGGGTATCCGTGGATATTTAATGAAATAAAGCATTTTATGAAAACAGGTGAACATTTGCCGCCGCCATCTGTTTTTGAACGGGTGGAAGTCTGTAAAAAACACCTGCGGCATTCTGTGCAGTGGAAGGGAGACATTGTGGGAATACTGGAGATGAGAAGGCACTATACCAATTACCTGAAGGGTTTACCTCATATAAAAGAGTTTAGACAGCAATTAGTAACTTGCAGTACATTGTCAGCGGTAGAAGATGTGTTAGACGCGATAGCATTGCATTACAAAGATCACATAATTGAAAGGACATCCCCCCTTACTGACCAAAACCTACTGCCAGCAAAGAATGAAGTAGCAGATTGTAACGTTTGCGGATAAACCCCAGGTTCAACTATTAAATTTCTTTCACATGGCCACGATTAAAAATCTGAAAAATGAAGTCTGGAAAGACTTGCAGATTAAAAATAAGTCTGCCCTGCGTAAAAAGTACGCAGTATCTAACATGGGAAGAGTGATCAGCTATTATGAGGACATTTCAGACGGGAAGTTGTTGTCCGGTTCGACGGTAGAAGGCTATACGGTATTAAACGTGAAGCCAGCGGACAGTTATCAGTCCCTTTACCTGCACCGGGAAGTAGCAAAGTTATTTAATAAGAAGCCGGGACGTAATTACAAATTTGTGATCCACATGGATTACGACAAAAAGAACAATAAAGCCACTAACCTGCAATGGGCAACCAAAGAAGAAATGGAAGCGCACCAGCAGTTTAGCCCCGCCAAGCTGGCCTATAAGGAAAAACAGCGTAACAGGGTAAAAGGGCTAAAGCTGAACATTACTAAAGTAAAAAGTATTAAACGCCTGCTGGCAAAACCTGGTAGGAAAACTATGAAGCAGATTGCTGAACAGTTTGATATCAGTGAAATGCAGCTCTACCGTATCAAAAGCGGAGAAAACTGGAGCCATGTAACATTGGATTAAAGCCTGGTTTACCAGGAATGATCATATGATGTTGTCTGACATACGGCCATCTGTTTTGTGACAGGTGGCTTTTCTTTACCCACAAACAATGATGCTATCCAGCAGTCCTTTATAATGATCGCTTGCACGCAATACTGGTTCATACCCCATAATAATCACCTGATGCCGTGCCCGCGAAAGGGTTACTAACAGTTTTCTGTCTACCTCTACCCTGTCATCCTCCCAGTGAAATACGCCCAGGTTTTCCAATAAGCCTAGTTGTACCGGATGATATACCGCCAGCGAGACAATGATGATATCATTTTCTGCTCCCTGAAACCGTTCTGCCGTATCGATATTTACTGCCTGTAATTGCTCATCATCTCCTATCAGCTCTTTGATTAAACTGATCTGGGTGCGCCAGGGTGTGACCACACCCACTGTTTCCCTGGTAAAACCTTGTCCGTACTGGTTACGCAAGTAGTGTAGCAGGGAAACTACCCGGTGAGCTTCCGTCCGATTCATTTTGGAAGTAGGTTCAAGTGGGCTTGGTATAAATAACGTACGTCCCCTGGCGAGAATCCGGGCCCAGTCTTCTGTACCTGTGTGGGCATTGGTATCATAAGGGTAAGACTGGTCAGCACTGCCGGCTGAAAGCTGGCCCGCATAGTAATGATTAATCAGTGAAGCAATATCTGTATGCATACGGAAGTGGGTATTGAGCATACCCCAGGCATAATGCCATTGCTGCTCCTTACAACGCCTGATTAACCGCTCAAACAGTGTACATCTCAGATCGGTAATGCCGGCTCTGTTTAGTAAGTTATTCTGAGTATGACAGAACAGATCGTCTTGGGCTACCACTGGAGGCAGCTGGTTCTGATCCCCGATCAGAATAAACTTCCTGAAAGGCATTAGTAAGCCCAGTAACTGAGGTTCTGTCAACTGAGAGGCTTCATCTGCGATTAGAATATCTGTTTTTACCCCCAGCATCTGTAGCAAGTGAAGACGCGTTGCCATGGTTGCTACAGTGCCTACAAATACCTTTTGCTGGAGGATAAACTGCGCCGCCCCGGCTATGTCTCCATCCAGGCAGTACTGACGTAAGCGGTTTTCTGCGGCAGATCGGCGACTGCCCATACGCAGGTGGGCAATTCCCCTATTATCAAGTTTGCGGCATATCTCCTCTACTGCCCTATTGGTGAATGCCACTATGATCGTTTGAGTATCGGTTGCGGCTAACACACTTACCAAGGCTGTCAGCAATGCAGAAGTTTTTCCGGTACCAGGAGGGCCCTGTATCAGATAGTAATCCTGTGCATCCAGTGCAGCCTGCAAAATTGCCTGCTGGTTGTTGTTGAACATCTGTGGGACAGGAATGGCCGAAGGTGCTGTCTGAGGTGCCTGTTGCCCCATCAGTACCTCCATTTTGCGGCCGAAGCGAGGCTCCAGTACATGGAAAAGTGCAGTAGCAGCTATCCAGTAGTTGGATTCATAAATGTCATGTTCGATTGCCCATAATTCCTGCTGTGCAAAGAAGTCATGGCCAATCTGCCGGTTATTCAGTGAAAATATTAGCCGGTCTTTTGACATATCATCTATCCTTCCCTTCAGTACCTGATGCTGTAATGGGAATAATCCATCCGGAGATCGTGGATAGATAATAGCAGTATCTCCCGGCCGGAAGTTGTGATTGACAGGTATATGCATGTTAAATACCACCGTACTGCTATCAGTGTCGAAATGCCGGAACTGTAGTCCGGGCATTATATTGAACCGATCCAGCTTTTCCTGTTCATGCAATAGCCACAGAGCAGCAAAGCCTTCTGCGTCTTCTTCTCTATCAGGCGCAGCATACATGCCACATTTGGCCAAAAGGTATTCCCGCAGCAGGAATGACAGGAATTGCTGGTAGTAGGTACGTAGCAGCGGACTCGCTTTTGAATATACTTCCTGAAAGGCAGTAAAGTGAACGATGTTGAAAGGGGGTAATCCTTCAGCTGCCTCCTCCGTAATCTGATCCAGGATATCATATTCACCGGCCGCAAGTCGCAACAGTTGCGATACGATTTCATTCCTGAGAGCCAGCAGCTCATTTTCTCCCTGGCGGGTGGTGCTTACGTTGCGTAGCGGTGTATCAGTGGCAGCAGAATATAGAATGGCCGAGCTGCCCCGTCGCTCATTCCCAAAAGCTGACTGTAGTAGGAGGTTGTATCCAACTACCTGCATTTCATGATTTTTCCAGGCTCCATATTCCGGACTACGCCCACTCTTTAACTCGAATATCTCCTTTCTCAAAGGGTCCTTTTCATCCTCAGCAAGGATATCAAGCCGACCCTGTAATCCATACAGAGCGGAAAAGAACGTAGGCTCTATCCTTACCGGCCTGTCGTGCATTTCTGCTGATGATTGGAGCAGGTTAGGCCAGTGAAGTCCGCGGATATCGGTAAACATTTTATTGAGTTCCTCCTTGCCGTAGGCGGCGGCCTGCAATACGTGATCTGCAACAGCTTCTACAAACGATTGACGTAGTTCCATCCTGGGATTACGTAACACATTATCCAGGAGGGAGTTAACCACATTTCCTTTGAAAGCGGCGATACCAGGCGTTTGTGGTACCAGCTTCCTTACAAGATAAAGTAGCCTGTGAGCACCTTGTCTGCCGAAACATTCAGCCAGGTCGCTGATATCAATCAGCAAATCAGGTTCAAGAATGATGCGCGTCATACTGACTGCTTCATAGATTCCCGGCGCTTCGCTTTTGCTGCATTCTAGCACATGAATGGTATCGTAGGGCCTTAGCTGCTGATGCAGTAGCGTAGCATGGGTATAAACACTTTCGGAGATGATCAGCTGGAAGGCGCCGAGGTCGTCATTGCGGCAATCCAGCATAAAGTAGGGAGCATGGCCTGGTTTCTTTTGCAGCACTCCTACCTGTGTGATCAGGCATTTTACCTGGGCTATCAGTGTGGCGGCGTGCTGTGGGGCGTAAGAGAGGATCTTGCCTTCTACCGGGCTACACCGGGTCTCCAGCGTAGCGGGAATAATCTCCTGGTAAAAATGCTGTATCGCGTCTGCCATGGTACGGACGCAGATGAGCGCCAGTTCCTCATCCGCCTTCAGTGTACCAATAATAGCTTTATGTGTCAGGATGCGAAGAACGGTCAATTGTTCCTGCACAGCGGCTGGCACTGTGTATTTATCAAAAAAGAACTGCATCCGGGCAAACAGATTGCCGAAGCTGCGGGATTCTTCCCTGGTAAGATGCCGGAACAGCTGTTCCAGCAATTGTCGAAGTTGCCGTATGATCTCTACAGGTGACTGTCTGTCTGAAATTTCCAGCAGGCGCATATAACAGGCCTGTCCTGTAAGCTGATGCAAGGAAGCATTGGTCTTATTCACTGACATATTAATGGGCAGTCATCGATCATTAACACTTGTTAATGACGATGCAAACGGCAATATAAGTAAAAACAACTTAGGCGGCCTTGCGCGGCTTGGTATTCCGATGTTCTGCCCTGAATAACCACGGCGCTACAGGTTTGCTTTGTGACCATAGACCCAGTTTTTGCCGCTTGGCTGTTGCCTGTGCTGCTGCCAATGGGGCACTCTTTGAATATTCTGTATAGTGCCAGGCATATCCGTCAGAAATCATTCTTCCATTGATGTATTGTCCGTCAGCACTATATACGTCTCCTATCCAGCGCTGATATTTGTCCTTACGTAACAATTCTACTGTAACGGTTTTGTTGAAACAAAGATTTGACAAGGCCTGTTTGCTTTTCTGATAGAAGTCCTGCCCTTTTTCAGGAGCGTCAATAGCACTGAGACGTATCTTGTAGGTGATTTTATTTACGAGTAGTTCAAAGGTATCGCCATCCATAATACGCACTACTTTACCTTTCACTTTTTTTGGCGGGTCGGCAGCAATCGATAGTTGAGTAGATAGGCATAGGATAAGGCATGACACCACACAATAAAAAACTTTCGGCATTACACGCTGTATTTAGGGATGCGAAGTAACAAATTTTTGTTCTACCTTCCGAAGGATTTAAAGTAATAAGTGAACATGTCCAACAAGAAAATAGCCATCATTGGTGGTGGCAATCTGGGTAGCGCGATCGCTCAGGGATTGTTAAAAAGCGGGTTTTCAATGCCTGCGGACCTGACCGTAACAAGACGGAATCTTGCATCACTAGGTGAGTTGCAATCTTTAGGAGTGCAAACTATTTCAGATAATGAAGCTGCAATCCGCAATGCCGAGATAATCGTCGTAGCGTTGAAACCCTATAATGTCAGAGAAGTGCTGGCACAGGTCAAACATGCTTTTGATCCTTCCAGGCAGATATTGATCAGCGTTATTACAGGTATTTCTATTGATGATCTGGAACAGATTGCCGGGGCGGGCATGCCTGTAGTCAGAGCAATGCCGAATACTGCCATCGCTATACAGGAATCTATGACCTGTATCTGCCACAAAAATATATCTGCGGAGCAAGCAGCCTATGTGAAGGAAATGTTTGATCAGCTGGGCGTTGCCGTACTGATTGATGAGAAACTGATGGACGCTGCAACAGTGCTGGGAGCCTGTGGTATTGCCTATGCCCTGCGCTTTATCAGGGCCAGCATCCAGGGAGGTATTGAAATCGGATTTGACGCACGTACAGCCAACCTGATAGCTGCACAAACAGTAAAAGGAGCTGCGCAGCTGCTGATCAAGGAGAACCGCCATCCGGAAGAGGAAATAGACAAAGTGACTACTCCAAAGGGTTGCACCATTGCAGGACTCAATGAAATGGAACATCAGGGCTTCAGCTCTTCACTTATAAAAGGAATTACTGTATCCTACAACCGGATAGCAAAAGACTAAGTTCAGACTACTTCCTGTTTTGGATAGTCAAAGAAGAGGAAGGCTTTTTTGGCACCATCAAAGTCTTTCCAGGAATCTATATTCGCTTTTACCGCAAATACGCCTGAGGTGGGGATGTTGTCAATCCTGATCTCCTGAGTTAAATAATTCGCGAAGTCTGTGATACCTGGGTTGTGTGCAAATATTGCAACTGTGTCAATATCGTCGTCCACTTTCGTGATCACTTTCAGAAAGGTAGATGCGTAACACAGATATAGTTCCTCTTCCAGCATAATGGCATCTTTATCATAATGCCACTCCTTTGCCATCATTCTGGCAGTGGTCCTGGTGCGTTTGGCAGGACTTGCTATCAGGAGTTCAGGTGTGATACCTCTGTTTGCCAGCCGGAGCGCCATTTCCGGGGCATTTTGTTTGCCGCGTTTATTAAGCGGTCTGTCAAAATCATCTACGTCGGGGTCATTCCAGCTTGATTTGGCATGACGGATTAGTAATAACGTCTTCATAACAACAATGTTACCATGCAGCAGAGGATCCGCTGTGAGAGATTAGAGTTAGTATTAACAGTAAGTACTTCCTAATTTACGGATTTTACTGAAAGTAGATGCGGCACGGAAAGCTTATCCAGCCCGTGGAGGGCGGATTTAAAGTAAATTTAATAATGGGATAAATAAAAACGGCCTGTTTAAAACAGGCCGTTTGCTATGTTTAGTAACCTCTTTCGTTCTTACCTTCCATGTAGTTCATGAAGGCTTTGTTCACTACGCGGTTACCTCCCGGCGTTGGGAAGTTACCTGTGAAGTACCAGTCGCCCAGGTTATTAGGACAAGCCTGGTGCAGACCATCAATAGACTGGTAGATGACATCTACTTTCGCGCCTATATTAGACGGTGTGATGATCTCGGCAATTTTTGCAGAGATCTCTTCTGTTGTGAATGGCTTATAGATGTTTCTTACTACGTTCTGTGCATGCAATGTATTGGTACGTTGCAGTTCCATGCAAAGGCCATAAGCCTCCTGCAGGATATGTTCCTTGCCATGATCTTTTAATAGCTCTATAGCCGCTTTAAATGCGACGAAATCGCCAATCTTACTCATGTCAATACCATAACAGTCAGGATAACGTATCTGCGGAGCAGAAGATACGACAATAATACGTTTGGGTCCCAGACGATCCAGCATCCGGATAATGCTTTCACGCAGTGTTGTACCACGTACGATCGAGTCATCAATTACCACCAGGGTATCAACACCAGGACGTACTGTACCGTATGTTATATCATATACGTGCTGTACCATTTCATTACGGCCGGTATCAGCAGTAATGAAAGTACGCATCTTAACATCTTTAATAGCGATCTTGTCAATACGGATACGACGGTTAACCATTTCGGTCAGTTTCTCTTCGTCGAAGTCCTTACCCCATGAAACGATACGTTCTACCTTGATTTTATTCAGGTAGTCCTCGAGTCCTTTCAGCATACCATAGAAGGCAATTTCTGCTGTATTGGGGATGAAAGAGAAGATGGTATTGCGCAGATCATTATCAATGCTTTTCAGCACTGTTTCAGACAAGTTGTAACCTAAAGCCGTACGTTCTTTATAGATCTTTTCGTCATTACCACGGGAGAAATAGATACGTTCAAAGCTACAAGCTCTGCGTTCTTTCGGTTGCAGGATCTGTTCGATGCTGTATTCGCCATTCTCTTTTACAATGAGGGCATTACCCGGCATCAGTTCCAGTACTTCATTCTCGCCTACATTAAAGGCAGTGCGTATAGCTGCCCGCTCGGAAGCTGCAACAATTACTTCATCGTTAATGTAGTAGTATGAAGGACGAATACCGTGTGCATCACGCATTACAAATGCATCTCCACTACCCATCAGACCGCAGACGTGGTAACCTCCGTCAAACATCGAAAATGCTTTCTGCAGAATGTTCTTGATATCCAGTCCGTTACGTTTTTCCTCATCTTCCTGGCTCAGGAAGTGATGAATTACCTCCAGCATTGCAGCAAGGTCGCTATTACGGTGAGTTTCGCCCGGAGTTACGTTAACAAACTTGAATAGTTCATCTACGTTTACCAGGTTAAAGTTACCTGCAAGGGCAAGGTTGCGTGCGGGAATGGTATTGTGACGTACAAAAGGATGGCAGAGTTCTACATTGTTTTTACCCTGGGTGGCGTAGCGGAGGTGGCCCATTAAGAGTTCTCCCAGGAAACGTATGTGGCCTTTCATAAGGCCGGGGTATTTGGTGATTTCTGGCTGGTACTTCTCGATTTCGTCTATCTCTTCTCTTACCTTGGCAAAGATATCTCCGATTGCTTGCGGGGCACTGCTTCGCAGGCGATGCATGAAAGGTACTCCTGGTTCCGTGTTTAACTTCACTGTGGCTATACCTGCTCCGTCCTGTCCGCGGTTATGTTGCTTCTCCATTAGGAGGTACAACTTGTTTAGCCCGTAGAAAACCGATCCGTATTGTTGTTGATAATAAGAAAACGGTTTTCTGAGTCTAATAAATGCTAACCCGCATTCATGTTTTATGGCATCACTCATCCCTATTAGAATTGAAGGCGCAAAGTTACGAGTAAAAAGCCGAACCCCCAACGCCCAATGATAAATGCAGAGACTCCCTAAAATAACAATCCCCGGTATTGATATATACCGGGGATTGTTACTCAATTATATGTGTTATTGTTTTGCTATACCTCCCATCCACTGACTGATGTGGTTACATTGTCTGAACTCATCGTCAACATGGATATAATACGTCGGAATCTTCTCTCTCAGCCACTTATCGCGTGCATCCTGCTGTTTAATCTGAAGGGTACGCTGCTGTATGCGGGAATAGTCATCATTCATATTCTCACGGTGAGGCTGGGTACGTGTTTTCAGATAAACAATACGAACACCGTTACGGCCATTCGGCTGATCATCTACAAAAGGCATTGGTTTGGAAATGCCGCCTGCTTTCAGGGTATCCAGCAGTAATACGATTTCTCTTTCTGAAGGTTCATCCAGCTGGTCAATAGTAATGTAGGTACTACCATTCATTCTGTTCTGAAGCATACCACCATCAAACTTAGCTGTCGGCAGAGTACTGTATTTAACAACTGCTTCAGAGAAGGTCATTTTGCCATTCAGAATAACTGTACGAACACTGTCAAGCAGTTTAGTAGCTTCTGCAAGGTCTCCGCGGGTTACATTAGGTCTCAGCAGGATATGCTGTACAGTAATGTTATCGCCCTGACGTTTAATACACTGAATCAGGTGGTATCCGAACTGTGACTTTATCGGAGAAGATATTTCATTCTCTTTCAAACGGAAAGACGCCGCCAGGAAGTCTGCGTCCCACTGTTTGTCGTTACGGTTCAGGATGTATACACCTTTATTTTCTTTAGCACCCGGATCTTCCGAATACAGGATGGCGAGGCGGCCAAAGTCGCTGCTCTTTTCCTGTACCTGTTTCTTAAATTCCAGCAGGCGGTCAATTGCATACTGGTCCATTTCTTTGGTTGCTTTCGGTTGTATTACGATCTGACCTATCTCCAGTTCAGATTCATAGAACTGAAGGCTGTCTTTCGGAATACCATCGAAATATCTTTTTACTTCGGAAGGAGTAACTTTTACGGAACTGGTGATCTTGTCCTGCATCGCTTTAGCCAGCAGCCCTTCTCTGATAGGCTGACGGAAGCGTTCTTTCAGCTGGTAGATAGAATAACCGGTAACCTCTTTCATTTTTTCCGGGCTACCATACAGGTCCTGGAAATAACGGATACGGTTTTCGATTTGTCCGTCTACATCTGCTTCACTTACCGGCAAGCTGTCTCTTTCTGCCTGCATGACCATTACTTTCTGAGAAATGATCTGTTCCATAATCATGCACGGTGCATCATGAGGGAGGCTGTTATCCACAGAGTTACGCTGTAGATTTACCATTTCTCCTTCAATGTCAGACCGCAGAATGATCTTATCCCCCACTATGGCGGCAATCTTATCAGCTACCATTTTCTGTTGGGCAGCAGCTACCTGACAAAGTAGTAGTGTGCCAGCAGAAAGTGCAAAAAATCTGTTCATGTTAACGAGTGCAGTGAATTTCAAAAATAGCCAATAAAAAATAAGCCGCATGATAGCGGCTTATCTTTTTAACAAAAGTTTATACTGATATTATAAAGTTCTCTTTACTTCTACTTCTTCGAAGCCTTCTACGATATCGCCCACTTTCAGATCGCTGTAGTTCTTGATACTCAGACCACACTCCATGTTGGAAGCAACTTCCTTCACGTCGTCTTTGTAGCGTTTCAGTGACTGCAGTTCGCCTGTATAGATTACGATACCATCGCGTACCAGGTTGACACGGGTATTGCGGGTGATCTTTCCGTCCAGTACAAAACAACCTGCTACAGTTACCTTGTCGAAGCGGTAAGTTTCGCGGATTTCCACGTTTGCCACCACTTTCTTCTCGATCTTCGGCTCCAGCATACCTTCCATCGCGCTCTTCAGTTCGTCGATTGCGTCGTAGATAATAGAGTAAGTACGGATCTCGATGTTTTCTTTCTCTGCCAGTCTGGAAGCCTGAGAAGAAGGACGTACCTGGAAACCTACGATGATCGCATCGGAAGCTGTTGCCAGCAATACGTCGGATTCTGTGATCTGACCTACTGCTTTGTGTACAACGCTTACTACGATTTCTTCGGTAGACAGTTTCTGCAGGGAGTCGCTCAATGCTTCTACGGAACCGTCAAAGTCACCCTTGATAATGAGGTTAAGCTGTTTGAAGTTACCCAGTGCAAGACGGCGTCCGATCTCATCCAGCGTGATGTGTTTCTTGGTACGGATACCTTGTTCACGGATGATCTGAGCACGGCGGTTAGCCACTTCTTTTGCTTCTGATTCACTTTCATACATACGGAACTTCTCACCAGCCTGAGGTGCACCGTTTAGACCAAGTACCTGTACAGGAGATGATGGTCCGGCGATATCAACGCGTTGTCCGCGTTCATTGAACATCGCTTTGATCTTACCGAAGTTAGATCCGGAGGCGATAGTATCACCCTGGCGGAGGGTACCGCTTTGTACAAGCAGCGTAGCCACATAACCACGACCTTTGTCGAGGGATGCTTCGATTACACTACCTGAAGCTTCTCTGTTCGGATTAGCTTTCAGTTCGAGTAATTCTGCTTCGAGGAGTATTTTTTCCAGCAGGACGTCGATATTCATACCGCTCTTGGCAGAAATTTCCTGGCTTTGGTATTTACCACCCCAGTCTTCCACCAACAGGTTCATACCTGCCAGTTGTTCTTTAATTTTTTCAGGATTAGCGCCGTCTTTATCCACTTTATTGATAGCGAATACCATTGGCAGACCTGCAGCCTGTGAGTGGGAGATCGCTTCACGTGTCTGTGGCATGATGGCGTCATCCGCAGCAATTACGATAATGGCAATGTCAGCTACTTTCGCACCACGGGCACGCATCGCGGTAAACGCTTCGTGACCAGGTGTATCCAGGAAGGTCAGTTTCTTACCGGAGGCGGTTACTACCTGGTAAGCACCGATGTGCTGTGTGATACCACCTGCTTCACCGGATACCACATTGGCGTTACGGATGTAGTCAAGCAGGGAGGTTTTACCATGGTCTACGTGACCCATGATAGTCACGATAGGCGCTCTTGGTACCAGGTCTTCCTCATTATCGGTTACTACTTCTTCTTCCATTTCGTCAGCGTCATCCACACCGATAAATTCTACTTCATAGCCAAATTCTCCGGCAACCAGTTCTATTACCTCTGCGTCAAGACGCTGGTTGATAGACACCATGATACCTAATCCCATACATTTTGAGATTACTTCGGCGAAGCTTACATCCATCAGGTTAGCCAGTTCGCTTACAGATACAAATTCAGTAACCTGGAGTTTGTTGTTTTCAGCCCCCTGGTTGGCCATTTGTTCTGCCAGTTCATGGCGTTTTTCACGACGCTGTTTTGCTTTGACGTTCTTACCTCGGTTACCACCGCCCATTTTGGCCATGGTTTCCTTGATTTTATTCTGGATTTCGTTTTTATCGATTTCCTTGTCTTCTGGTCTTCTGTTATCGCGGTTTCCGCCATAGCCACCATGTTGGCCACCGGGACGGTTACCAAAGTTGCCACCCGGTCTGTTACCGTGCTGGCCTGGTCCGCCTTGTCTGTTGCCACCTGGTCCACCGGGACGGTTACCACCGTGTTGGCCGCCGCCACCTGGTCTGTTACCACCGTGCTGGCCTGGTCCACCTGGACGGCCATCGCGGTTAGGTGCAGCATGTGGTCTGCTTTGACCGCCACCTGGTCTGTTGTTATCACCGCCACGGTTGTCGCGGTTACCGGTGTTACGGTTATCACGGTTGAAATCGCGGTTGCCGCTGTTACGGTTATCCGTGTTTCCACCTTTAGAAAGATCGTTTGGCTGAACAGGTTCGGGTTTCTTTTCAACGATAATGCGTTTCCGCTTGCGGTTGTTGTCGGCATTATTATTATTGCCGCCGCGGTTGAAATTGTTATTCCCTTTATTGTCACGTCTTTCTGAATGTACGGGCAGTTCTATTTTACCGATCACTTTCGGGCCGGTCAGTTTTTCTGCCTGTATGTTTTCAATAACGGCAGTGCTTCCGTTATCGTCCTGCTCTGATGCTGGTGCTGATGCAATGTCTGCTGCTGCAACTTCGTCCATATGCTTAGCGGCAGGTTTCTGTGTGACTGGTTCTTTCACTTCTGCCGGGTCTTTTGTTTTTTCCTGAGCAGCTGCCGGTTTTTCGGCTGCCGGCGCTTGTTTCTCTTCTACAGCGGGGACAGCAGGTTTATCAGCAGCGGGTGCAGTTGTTTTTTCTTGTTGTACTGTTTGTTGTACGTTTTGTACGGGCTGAACGGGTTGCACTGGTTTCACTTCAGGTTGAACAGCAGGTTTTACTGGTTCTACCGGAGGTTGTTGCTGTGCAACGGGTTGTTGCGGTTGTGCCTGTGGCTGTGGCGCTGGTTCTTTTACCTGCGCTTTCTCACTGGCTGGTGGTTCCGGTTGTCTTACGACAGCCGGTTTTTCCTCCTGTTCTGGTTTTTTAGTAACCGGGGGAACAGGTGGCTTTTTAGGTCTATTCAGTGCATCCAGGTCGATGGTTGCTACGACTTTCGGGCCATTGATCCTTGGCGCATCTGTTTTTATAACTTCCTGAGCTTCCGGAGGCGTCTGTACAGGCGGTGCTTTCTCGGCAACAGGTTGCTGAGGCACAGCGACAGGCTCTTTCGGACCCTCTTCTGTTTTGGTAACAGGTGGTTTAACTTCCGCAACCGGTACCGGCTCGGGTTTAGGTTCAGGCTTAGGCTCCGGTTTAGGTTCGGGCTTAGGCTCTGCCTTTGGTTCCGGCTTAGGTTCTGGTTTTGGCTCGGGTTTGGGTGCTTCAACTGCAACCGCGGGAGTGGGTTCCTCTTTAGGAGCTGCTTCTTTCTTCTTGGCTGCTGCCTCTGCTTCTTCCTTCTCTTTCTTCTTCATTGCATCTAACACGCTTCCTTTGGGCAGGGCTATCTGATCGCTTTTGCGTTTGTTAGCCTTGTCCTGTTGGAATTCGGACTGCAAAGCTGCATACATCTGAGAGGTCAGGCGTGCGTTGGGTGAGCCGAAGCCCCCCATATCATAGCCCTTATTAGCAAGGAAATCGATCAACGTCTCCTTACCAATATTGAACTCCTTGGCTGCAGCCAGCAATCGTGGCGTGTTGTTTGTTACTTCAGGCATATTGTAATCTCGGGCCTCCCCATTTTTCCCGTTGGCTAACGGGACTCCTTTTTAACAATTAACAATAACTAAAAAATACTTTCTGTCGAGCAAGCCCACATCCCGGGGAAGTTAGTGGTGTGAACCTACTCTTTATCAAATTCTTCCTGTAGTATTCTTCTTATATCTTTTACAGTTTCCTCTTCCAGGTCAGAGCGGCGTACCAGTTCCTCTACCGTCAGGTCAAGTACACTACGGGCAGTGTCACAACCAATACGTTTGAGTTCATCCAGTATCCATTCTTCGATTTCATCGGAAAATTCTCCCAGGTCAATGTCATACTCTGCCTGCTCCTGCTCTTCGTCACGGAAGACATCTATCTCATAACCTGTCAATTCACAGGCCAGTTTTATATTGACCCCTTTCTTACCGATAGCCAGGGATACCTGATCAGCCTTGAGGAAAACCGAAGCATATTTATTCTCATTATCTACCTCCATACGGCTGATCCTTGCCGGTGTGAGCGCACGCTGGATCAATAGCTGAATATTGGCAGTGTAGTTAATGATATCTATGTTTTCATTACGCAACTCGCGCACTATACCGTGAATACGGCTACCTTTCATACCCACGCAGGCACCTACCGGGTCAATGCGGTCATCATAAGACTCCACCGCTACTTTAGCCCTTTCTCCCGGCTCGCGTACGATTTTCTTGATTACTATAAGGCCGTCAAAGATCTCAGGAACCTCAATTTCCAGCAATTTAGCCAGGAAGGTAGGATGGGTACGGGACAGTATGATCAGCGGAGCGTTGTTCTTCATCTCCACTTTCTTAACTACAGCCCTTACATTTTCACCTTTCTTGAAATAATCGGTAGGAATTTGTTCAGATTTAGGTAAAATTAACTCATTCCTTTCATCATCAAGCAATAAAACTTCTTTTTTCCATACCTGATACACTTCACCCGTTACAATTTCACCTACACGATCAGCATATTTCTTGACAAGTATGTTCTTTTTAAGGTCTCCGATACGGGCAGATAACGTCTGCTTAGCAGCCAGGATAGCCCTGCGGCCAAAATCCAGTATCTCCACTTCTTCGTACAGATCTTCACCTACCTGATAGTCCGGTTCAACTAAAATGGCTTCGGAATAAGCGATCTGGGCATTATCATCCTCTACGTCTCCATCTGCAACAATGGTACGGCGGCGTAAAATTTCCAGGTCACCCTTCTCAGTATTTACAATCACGTCAAAGTTCTCATCAGAGCCATACTTTTTACGGAGAAGAGTTTTGAACACATCTTCCAACACTTTCATCAACGTCGGGCGGTCAATGTTTTCCGCCTCTTTAAACTCCGTGAATGACTCAATCAGGTTAATACTAGCCATGTTTCGGTTATATTATTATATTTTAAAACACGATGCACACCTTTGTGTGCTTGATTTCATTTAAATTTATCTCAGTTGTTTTTTTCTCCTTCTTCTTACCCACCACTTCCTCAATCGTCACCACTTCCTCCGTCACAGATAACAGCGTACCCTCTTTTTCGGAATTATCCAATAAAGTCACAGCTATCTTACGACCAATATTCTTAACGTATTGACGGTGAAGTTTTAACGGTTCGTCCAGACCAGGGGAAGATACTTCCAGGGAAAAATCATTGTCAGGAAACAAATTAGCTTCTTCCAGCCTGCTATACAGGTTCCGGTTGAATGCTACCAGCTTGTCTACCGGTACGCCATTGTCTCCGTCCACAAAGAGTTTTATGTTATTCGTGGGTTTGATCCGCACTTCTACTACGAAGTATTCAGGATAAGGCGACAGCATCTCTGTGGCCATGTCCCTGATTGTTGTTATCACTTGTTCATTTGCCATAAAAAAACGAGAAGGGGACCGCTCAGTCCCCTTCGTTATTATCATTTTCCTATGCAAAATTAGGATTTTATTTTGATCCAAGAACATTTTCTTTAACTTGTAGTAAATAAATTAACCAGATAAAAGTCACTGTCCGCATAGATTTCAAAAATATTTAATGCCTGTAGCCCCTGCCTTCTTATATGTCTGTTAAAGCATACATACAACGTATTAACTATGAGTTAATCATCTGGCCAACTGCGCTGATACTCCTGTTCCTCATGGATCCGTACTCAGATAACGGCCCCGGATTCTGTATGCTCAAACGTATCGGCATCACCTGGTGCCCCGGCTGTGGAATGGGTCACTCCATCAGTTTCCTGCTCCATGGTCAATGGAAAGCATCCCTGCAGGCTCACTTTCTCGGCCCCTTCGCCCTGCCCCTGCTCACCTACCGCATCTTTCAACTAGGCAGAGCACAATGGCAATCTTTCGCGGAACTTAAAAACCACTATACATGATCGACTATTCGTTTGCCTCATTACCTGGTATAGAACAGGAAGAACTCCTGTGGCTGCAGGAACTTACCAGGAATTATTCCACGGACAGCCGCCAACGGTTCCTTGCCATTTATCAAGGCCGCCGCAAAGACCCCACCACCATTCTCGTATGCTGCCTCGTAGGCCTTATCGGCCCCGCAGGTATCCACCGCTTCCTGATCAATCACATCGGAATGGGTGTACTATACATCTTTACTGTAGGATTATGCTGGGTCGGTACCATCGTAGACGCTATCAACTATCGTAAGCTAACCTGGGAGTATAACAAAAAGGCCGCCCTGGAATGCGCCGTGCTGCTTGGTTTATAGCCTGTTAATCTGTTTCCGGGGCTGTTAAAGAAAACTTAAAGGACCCCTTTTTTCTGCCCCGAAAACAGATTAACCGCTAAATTTGTAAATATGATACTGAAATATGCAATTTTAGCCTTCGTGTTCTGGCTACTGTACAAAATCGTGTTCGGCTTCATCGTACCTGTCTATCAGTCAACTAAACAAGTACGCAGACAGATGGGCGATATTCAGGAACATCTTCGCCGCCAATACCAGCAACAGGAACAGGCCCAAAGACAGGCTGCACAGGCACAGCAACAGCAACAACAATACGCTGCCTCTAAAAAGGCGGATAAAGGTGATTACCTGGATTTTGAAGAAGTTAAATAATCCTCATATCATCTGAATATGTCTGCCATCGTCTTCGGTGGCTCCAGATGGATTGTTTGCAGACCAACTGCCTTCGCCCCCTCTATGTTAGGAAGGGTGTCGTCTATAAATAAGGTCTCCGCAGGATTCAGACCATTTTCCTCCAACACATACTCAAAGGATTCAGGGGTAGGCTTACGTAGCCCTATCTCATGCGAATAATACGCCCTGTCAAAAAACGCGGCCAGAGATGGTATGCCCCTGCTCTCCTGTAATATCCTGTTAAACCGCTCCAGATGAATCGCATTCGTATTACTCAGCAAATATAACCCATAATGCTGCCGCAATTGCTGCAATATCTGCAACCGGCGTAAAGGAAAATCCAGTAACATCGCATTCCATGCATCAATAATCTGCTGATGCGTTGTGCCCGGCGCAGTATGCTGCTGCATCTCATTCAGAAATACCTCCGGCCCAACCTTGCCCGTCTCCAGATCGTCAAACAATGTGTTCAGCGAAAACTGATTGTATAAACTAGTAAACTCCTTCACTCCCAACGCTTCAAATGCCTTGTAAGTAGCCTGGTAGTCAAGATTTATAATAACGCCCCCTAGATCGAAAATAATGTGTTTAATGCCTTTCATCGTATTGAGTGCTGGGTGAGAAAATGCAAATTTATATGGAGGAAATAAAAAATTTTAAAATGATTGGATAATTGAATAAAAAATAATTAATTTTGCCCTCCCCTTTGAGGGGAACCCTCGAGAAAGTTTCAAAATATTCGTTCTGAAAAGAACAGGTCCTATAGCTCAGTTGGTTAGAGCACCTGACTCATAATCAGGGGGTCCCAGGATCATGCCCTGGTGGGACCACGAAAATTAAAGCCTTACTAATGTTATCATTGGTAAGGCTATTTTCTTTTGGCCCAGGTAAAACTGACAGCCCTCGCTACTACCGCTGTCTCCTATCCTTCCCTAACTCCTTAAAAATCAGTTCTACCGCCTAGATTCCCCCGATCACTATTCTTTTCTTATACCCGGTCTGCCTTTTACTCCACATACTCATCTTCCGCTCACCAATACGTCACCTCAATATCCCCGGGATATAGAGATGCCCTCTTAGTGCCCTTTTGGTACCCGGATGATATAAGACACCAAGCGTTATCAATTGGTTAATTATGCCACCCATCAGCCAATTACACCGGCACATTTTCCTCCTCCTCATCTTTTTTCCTATCTTAACCATGGTTAATCCAGCCAACACCATGCTTCTCGAAAACATACTCATACTCGCCGACTATCCCGACCTCATAAAACACCAGAAAATACACGCTCCCCTGGTCAGACAACTATATACTACCCTCTTTCTGCTGGATCATTTTACTGCCGGCCAGCCCGCAGTGATCCAACTCAACGACCGGTCAAAAATGGACTACCGGCAACTGTGGAACCCTCAATCCCCGCCGTCAACATTCATCAACCGCTTCCTCTCCCACCTACCCTGGGACGACATTGATTTTTCAGCTTACTCGCTGATTATCTGTCATTTTGATTACGAACAGATTCTACAACGCTACCTGAACAACAGATACCAGGGCCAGTATCCGCAGGATAAAATCTATTCTCTGGTCAACCCGGCCTATAAACCAGCAGCACCGATCTATAAAAGCATAATCACCCTCTTTCATCCGAAAGGGAAATGGGAAGTACCTGATACTTTGAAAAACAGTACTCTCCACTCCTTTAAACAATCATTAACCACCGCGTGGAAGGGGCATACCCGGAAAGAGCAGGAGCAATCCTTCCATGCTTTGCTGCTGAAAATTATCGCTGCAAATAAACGTTACACACCTCCCGGATATAGAAAAATCCTGGTCCTGGACGACTATAAACGAAGCTTTTTTATCGGAGACTCAACTGTCTGGGTGAGATTCATGAAGCGGGTACTGAGAAATTGTGGGGCCTACGAAGAAGTGAAAATCAATTGTTACAATTACGGAATAGCACCCCGGCTGCGAGAATTATATGGCAACACGTTCGGAGAAAACGTTACAATCAGCTGCCTGCCATGGGAGCAACTAAATTTTTCAGATTATGACCTGATACTGGTAGAAGGTGACCTGATGCTGCCCTTCCTCCTGCATATCTCTCCACTATATGATGCCGCTTTGCTACAAACAGCTATATACACACTCACACCTTTAAAGGAAGACGATTTTGAAGATAGTTATGGATGGGATTTTCTCACCCAACATCCTGCTACTGCCCCCCGTAGCTTAAATGAAGACAAGGAAATATATATAACTGATGCAGCACTTACTACGGCTGATCAATGGCTGGAAAAACATGGGATAACATCGGAAGACTACCTGGTTATTTTACAAAATGGATCCACAGAAGATAAAAAAGTGCTGTTATTCAGTGAGTTCATTGCTGTACTACAGGGGCTTTTATTAAACCCTCGGGTAAAAGTGTTGATATTCGACGGGGCGGAACATAAGCAGGAAAACAATATACAACCGCTGTTGACGGTTGCACAGAAAGAGCGCGTATTATTCGCCGCAGGCTTAGGACTCACAATGGATATGTGCCTGATAGCAAGCCCTTATACCCGGCTGGCTATAGGCCCCTGTACCGGGATTTTTCATCTGGCAAATGGAGCGGTCACTTACCTGGTGAATAATGGGCTGAGAGACCGTTCCCAGATTCCTTATATGCTGGTATATACTGGTAAACAGGCACATGACGAAGGATACCTTCCCCGAAACTGGTGGAATAATTCATTTGTTAACTGTGCAGTGATCATCAGGCAGGATGACCAGCTTTTGCTGGTTCCGCTGGAAGAAAGTCCGGCAGATACAGACACCTTTCAGAATATCGCCGGTGAAGTACACGCCATTACTGCTGCTATGCTAATGGCCTATTTACCTTCATTACCTACCTTGTAACCCTTCAGGTACATCACAGGTAACTCCATGGATTGCCGTAGAACAGGGCGTTCATTAGGTGTATTACGTTCGTAGAAGTAGCCATGGTCTTTACTCAGCGCAATAGTGAACTGATTACTTTCCTCCCTGGGCTTCTTAGGCGGAGCCCAGGAGTCTACCCATTCCACAGCCAATACTACTGTGTCTGAAAGAATAATATTATATGGAGTCAGATCTACATTGACCCACTTCGCCCCTTTATAGATATTAAAATAGACCGGCCTTTGTAATAACTGCTGCAGCTGATCTTCTCCCTTCACCTTACCCAGGATGTTCAACCTGACTTTCACACTGTCAAATGACATCTCTTTGATCCTGCAGGCAAATGCAAGTACCTTAAATGGTGCGCCGGATACATCCAGCTGCAAACCCCTGGTCCTGCCACGCGAGCTCTGGTAATCGCCCCAGCCTGTAAATCTGCTGGTAGCTCTTTCACTGCCCAACGTCAGCATCTCGCGTTGCGCACTTACTGTTACCGTAGCCAGTGACTGCTCACGGGGTACTAACTTCACATCCATTTTACCGGCCACATTAATATCAGACAGCCTGAAGGCAAGTGTTGTGTAACCAATATGACTGAAGATGACAGAATCTGAAGAAGCTATACCTGAGATGTCAATGGCATACGCGCCATTCCTGTCAGCAATACCACCTTTGCTCTTATATTTAATACCAACACTGGCGTATGGAATAGGCTCGCCTGTTTTTGCGTCATACAGTGTTCCCTGAAGGGTTTGTGCAAAGAGGCCTGTACAGGGCAACATCAGTACTATTAATAATAATATATAGCATGGATTACCTGATGGATCAACAAATTTTTTCATATACTCAGATGTCTATTCACAATGATACTTGTTTCTTTTTAAAAGTTACTTCCAGATGGCCCCGCCAGATGACTACAATGTCAGTAATGCATGCATAAACTGTTCTCTGAAAAGCTGGTCATTTTGCAGGAAGGACAGCCGGTTACTCCGGCCCAGTTCCTGCAGGTCTTCGCGATGCAATACCGCCTGCAGAGATGCCTGAATGGCCAGGGGATGTAATTCAACAATTCCCCCCAGCCTGCCCGGAATAACATATTCTTTGGCAAATGGGATCAGAAAATCGGATGTCAGTTCATTCATCGGCGGATAATCTGTCGTAAGCACCACCGCGCCACAGGCTTTTGCTTCATTAATGGCATGCCCAAAGCCTTCTATCATAGAGGGATATATATGCACCAGGCACCTGTTTCTGCAATCATTATATGCTTTCTCAGGAAGTGTACCATGGAAAATGAGATGATCATTATCAAACGGCGCTGCTGTTATAAGACTGCTCACAATGTGAAACCTGGAATAGCTGTATTCCCGCAGCGCCTCTACTAAAACGCTGGTCCCCTTGGCTTTTGAGCTACCCGAGGAATGAAAGCATTCGAGTAGTTTATCCCCTTCCTGATAACAATCCAGGGAGGTAAACCCTGTGTATTTCACATTGTTATGATGTTGACGGAACAGATTAGCGGCATATACCGATTTACAGAAAACAGCGTCAAATCTGTCTAGGTGTTGCAACCATTCCCTGTAAAACCATTCCTGGTTGGGAATCAGTATGTTCCTTCGTCCAAAGTATTGCTCATTCACAATTTCCAGGTGTATACACAGATCTGTATCTTCACTGACAGGTATAAACGTGTTATCCAGATCCCAGAAATCTACACTCATCCCATTTTGTAACAGCAGATCTGTCAGGATAAGCTTATCTTTTTCGAGGCCGCCGCTGTTATTTCTACCAATGATTGTGACATTCATGTATACACCGGTTGATTTATGCTGGTAATATGATCCGGCCGTTTTCGTCAACAGATACCGGCACTCTCAATGAAAAGCCCAGGTTCCGCTCCAGGCTGTGGTAATAGTTATATACCCGGATGCCGCTCCTCCAGGTTCTGTACCTGGAATCAAGTACTTCCAGCGAGTTGGCAGTCATCTTAAGCGTAGCCCCTTCAAAACATACCTCCTGGAAGGGATACTTACCGGAATTAGGGCATACGATATTATTTTTAAAGACAAGATCATCCCCCACCCTATTATACATCCACAGGTCTACAAAGGGGAAGGTATGTCCATGCTCGTCTATAGGAACACCTCCATCCAGCCAGATCTTATAAAACGGCGTATCTGAAGCTTCTTCAATCTGGTAATTATACCTGAGCGGGGTATGGTCTGCAATAGCCTGCAGGAAGGTGTCAAGGTGTTTTTCCTCTATTCCTATATCCACATCGTCATCCCATGGCATGATCCCGCCATGCCGGATATATCCCAGATGGGTACCTCCCTGCAGAATAAGGTCGATATCCAGTTTGGCTGCGGTTTCACTGATTAATGCCAGAATAGTCCTGATCTGGCTTTTAGTTTCGGCAGACCATCGGCTGGTATTCAGGATAGTATGCAGTATATCCCTTTCCCTGTCAATCGACTTTACTTTTGGCTGTGCCTCATACCTGAACCAGGGTACGTCGTCAAAGAAGGCATTCAATTGCTTCCTGGCCGACAAGCTGATAATTTCATCATCTGCACGTTGCCTGATTTCGCGAACCTGTAACAGTTTGGCTACGCCGGATTTACTTAAAAAATATATGCTGCTGCCCCAGTAGAACCCTAAAAGGAACGGCATGAAATCGTAAATTTCCTTTCTGTTAGGGTTCCGCAGGGAATTGTTATGATTAGTGGTAAACTCTTTTTCCTGGTTGCGGATGCGTAGTCTGTCAAAGGGGAAATATACATCCCAGCCGGCTGACAAAGCGCTGATCTGTTCCTGTATCTGCTGATAACTGGTTTCCAGGTACACAGATTCCTCGACTATCATACACCATTCCTCCTCTCTTTCGGCAAAAGACTGCCATGCACGGTAATGCAGCAGATAGTTGGTGATATCTGATTGAGGAAGTCCGAAGCCATACCTGGTGGTATGCCAGGTAGGATTGACTTCCAGAGAAGGCAGGTTTTCCTGGAGTGATAGATGGATGATTGCCGGTGCATCGCCTTCCAGCTTCAGGGATGGGAGGATGTCGCCGTGTATTTTCTGTTCATTTACAAGAGGGATATTGTATACTATCATCGTATTGGCTAAGTATGTTCAATATGAGCTAAAGTGGAGCAAGGACCTGTCTGGACACCAGCTCTGCTGCCATATCCTGGTCTTCATTTATGATCTGTGCTGCTACCTGTATTTTTTCTTCAGGGCTGGTTTTATAGGAAAACAAACTGAGATATTTATCTTCCAATGGAAAGAGGGAATAGCGGGATCTGTCAAATACAAAATGCCGCCCTTCCAGTTTGAGCGGGCAACACCTGGAAAGGTCCAGTTTCCATCGCTCATTGATATTGACCGAATGTGATGTATTGACGGTTGATGCGGTAAAAGCATCAATCAGCGACCAGTTATGCACATATGGCCAGTTGGCCCACTGTGAACTATACTTTAGTACATGGTCACCAAACTGAGTCAGGATCTGTTGCAGTACGCTGTTTGCAAATACTTCTCTGTCCTCTTTTCCGGGATGGAATGACGCTCCGCAGCATTGCAGGTATATCTGCTCTCCTTCCTGGTGGCTCAGGGCAAGTTGTATAGGTACGCCGGTTATGCTGGAAAGATAAACAACGCCTTTTCTTACTTTCACTTTCCCTCTGAGGAAGTCGAGCGTAAGCATATTCTCGTTGTGCATGGTTTGTCCGCCTACACCTTTGTTGCCGTCTATATAGCCGATCACAATCGCGCCGGCTTTAATTCTTTTTATCAGCTTGAATATAGCGCCCTGCTGTTCTACATTGATCAGTTCCAGGTTGCAGTTATTGTTATATCGTTTTCTGTAGATCTCGGCAACATCGGCAAATTCACCACTGTTGACGGACTGGGTATCAGACATAACAATCACATCATGCCCGTGTTTCATCAGCCATGCCGGTAAAGCATAGTAAGAGCCGGTATGGAAGCTGATAAATATCCGCGAACTGCTATGCAAATTTTCAAGTATGCGCTCCTCATCCAGCACACTTACCTCGTCAATGGTAAAGTTAAAGAGGTCTCTGAAGGCCTGTGATGAATTACCCAGTATGGTGCGGAACAATTCAAGATGTGAGGTAAAATCTGAGTCACCTGTGAAATTGTATAAATTGGCAGAGGTAGCAGCATATAGCAGCGTTTCATTAGGGCGCATATCAAATCATTTTAGGGGTGATAACTTTTACCTATTTGTGTGCGACAAGCTTATACAGGAAAGGATCGCCTTTCGCTTCAATTCTTGCCGACAGAGAGTCTCCTTTAAAGTAACCGTATAACATGGCGTCTGAATGTTCAAAATTGGTAGCGAGAATAATTCGCGTATCCCGTAGGTGAACGATACGTGCGCTGAACTGTTCACCTTTATTATTAACGATCTCTACTTTGTATCCTTCCTTGCCTTTTGCCAGTTTAATGCTGCCAGCGAAATTGCCATAAGGAGTATCTTTTACTTCATACTTATAGGTGCCGGAGAAATCGTAGCCCTGGAAAGAGGAAGGGTTATTGCGTGCCGGCAGGCACATACCGGAAAGCAGGATGAACACGCGAAGTAACATACAGCCAGGTGTTTGGACAAATAAAGGAGAGCCTGTATTCACAGGCCCTCCATAATGAAAAAGTGACGATCAGACGTCGCTGCTACTAGAACAGGATATCGTCATTGTTTCCTACTGAATCGTAGGAACCGCAACCGCGAGGGCGTCTTGCGAATCCGGAGCAGAGAGACTCCAATACTTCCAATGAAACTTCTTCAACAGCTTTACCAAGGTTTTTTGGTTCAACCAGCTGTTTGCTTTGTGGATTTTCGTTGTTTGTCATACAACTTTGTGTTTAAGGGTGAAAAAAAGAAAAAGATTATCCGTTTAGTTAAATGGACCGTGATGTATTATATGGCTACCTGTCACTTAAAAGGCTGCCGTCCCAGCAAGTTGCAGCTGGCTTTCAAACAGACGCAAGAAGTGCCCTCTTCTACTGATGAGGTCAGACATAGTGCCATGCTCCACAATGTTACCTGCATCAATGACAATAATCTCCTGCACATGTTTCAATGCGCTTAATCTGTGAGAAATAATGATAATGGTATGAAATGCGCCGCTGTCAAAAAGATGACCGTAAATAGCATCTTCGCTTTTGGAATCAGTCTCTGAAGTAGCTTCATCTATGATCAGCAGTTCAGTTTTCCTCAGCAGGGTTCTGCCAAGGGAAAGCTTCTGTTTTTGTCCGCCCGAGAGCTTCACTCCATTATCTCCTATCATACTCTGGGTTCTGGTACTGTAGTCAGCATTATCGCTGAATAGCCTGACTGCTTTTGCTGCTTCAACAGCTTCCTGTGGTGTGGAGGCTGGCTGGCCATACCGGATGTTTTCTATGATAGTGTCGTTGAACAGGAAGTACCCCTGACTGTTGACAGTCAATTTCTGCATCCAGCTTTCCATATCAATACTCTGCAGGTCCCTGCCGTTTACCAGTATATTGCCGGTTGCCGGCACATTGAACTTGCATAGGAGGTCAACAATAGTTGACTTTCCACTACCACTGGCACCTACTATTGCGTAATGTCTGCCAGCTTCAAAAGTAAAGTCAAGGTTACTGATCACAGCCTTATCCTGATGGGAGAAGGAGACATTGTTAAGTGTAATACTGTTAATCTTCTCCTCCAGCCTGACATAAGATCCATCACTGAATTGCAGCGGGTGGTCAAGTAGTTCAAAGATCCTGGACAGCGAAACGGAAGTATTGATCAGCTCTGCATACAAGGAGACAATGTTCTGGAAGGGCTCATACAACTTATTGGCATACTGCAGAAAAGCGATGAGCGTACCAATAGTCATAGCGCCTTTAATGACCTGCCACCCTCCTAGTCCGAGGGTGACCAGTGGTACCATTGCCAGCAAAAAGATGCTGATACCCTTCGACGTAGAGCGTACGAGTGCACCATTCATATTCAGCTTTACGAGAAAGCTGAACTGGTCTTTGAGTACACCACCCTCGTACAGGTATGTATTGAATAGTTTAATGAACCTGATGTTTGATACACGTTCCGTCAGATGCCCCAGTATTTCAGACTCTTTTGTTCTGATTTTACTAGTAATGGCTTTTATCTGCGGATGGAAGCGCCTGATGGTAATGAACAGCAGCGGGTATATCAGGCAGATGGCCAGGAATAACCTGATTTCCAGCACACACATGATGACGATCAGGCCGATAATGGTAATTCCGTTATTGATGAAATTGATAAGTGTACCGGTAAGGGCGTTGCGCACATTATTTACTTCATTGTTCATACGATGTATCAGGTCGCCCAGGCTTCTTTCTTTAAAAAAGGACATAGGAAGCCTGATTACATGATTAAACAGCTTGAGAGATAATGTGTTAAGTACCTGGTTGCTGATCCAGCTATACAGGTATTCAGCAGCAACACCCAGTAGCACACGCAGTATATAAGTGGCCAGAATCACAGCGAGGATGCCCAATAGCAATTGCAGCTGCTTTTCTACCAGTACATGGTCTATGATGATCTTAAGGAAGTAGGGCGATGCCAGCGCTGCTGCGTTCCCAAGGATCATCAGGAGCAACAGTAACGCTTCATATTTCATGTAAGGTCTGAGGAAGACGAAAAAACGCTTCCAGATCAATTTCCGGGAATCCATCTGCGTATTGCTGCTACTGCTTGTTTAAAAAGGTGTTGGCTATATCTTTCATTTTCTGTTCGGCATTAGTGTATCCCATGCGCTGGAAATACTGTAATACATGCAGATAGTTGTCTTCGTTGATAAAGTTCTCTGATAGGGCCAGTCCGGGTTCCAGCACATAGGCCCAATGCCATATATTGGCCGGACAGTATATCAATTCACCTGGCTCCTGTATGCAGATGATAGGCTCGGCTTCGCCTAACAAAGGGTAGCTGGCAATATCTGCCGTCAACGGGTCAAATTCACCGTTGTATAATAAATGCTCCTGTTCCTGTGGAAAGAAGAGCCAGAGCTTTCGTCCTTCGTATAAAGCATTCCAGAAACTGGTACCCCAGATATCCTGGTGGATAGTGCTTCTGGCCCCACGAGGACCGAAATAAAGACTTGAGAGGTCAATCTTCCTGGTGGCAGATTGCGCAGTATAATAGGCCTTGTACCAGCAGTTAAATGCATCAGGCGTCTGGTACTCCAGGTTCATATGCGTTTTGAGGTGCATCGTTGACTTACCGTAGTAAGGAATCGGATCAGCTGTATCACGGATATAGCCTGCATAATCCTTCATCGGTGCCTGTATATAACTGATCTGGCCGTTTATGTTGCGGTCGGCCGATATTTTATAATTGCCGAATGTATCCGCCAGGTACTGAATGTTCCATTTAGGATAAGATGCCCATTGATGCATGATGCCTTCATACAGTACCGGCAAGTTCTTGTCTATGAACTGGTCAGGAGTAGACGCACGGAGTATGTCCCGCTGCTGGCGGAAGATTGGAAGCATATCCATAAGTAAGTTTATTTATTCCAGGCCATATGTCTGAAAATGACGGCGGCCATATGTTCCAGGCTGCTGAAGAAGTAGTAATCCACTTCATTATCGGGTATAGATATCTGGAAATGCGCTTCCAGAAAGGCTACCCATTGCAGGGCTGAATGGTCATCCTGTGAAAAGAGATATAGCAGATTCAGGTGGATTAATTCATCCGTAAAGGCCGGAGGTATATCTATGCGGCCTTTCAGCTCGGAGAGCAGGTAGCTTTCCAGCGTTTCCGGTGAGGTCATCTTATTTATATTAGTGGGTTTATTCGTCTCTCAATACGCGTATCGGATTAATTCTTCCCAATCTTAGCGCATAGAATACCACGATCAGGAAGATAATTGCCCCCATTCCCAGCAGTGGTATAACGAATGACGCGGGGTTGAGATAGATACGGTATGGAAACTTTTCCAGCCAGTTATTCAGGAACATGTATGAAACAGGGATGGCTATCAGGGCTGCTACAGCAATCCATTTCAGGAAATCTCTGAATATCAGGAAGACTATCTGATGCTGTGCACTGCCGAATATCTTCCGGATACCCATTTCCCTGGTCCTCTTTATGATTGAGAAGTTGACCAGTCCGAAGAAGCCTGACAGGGCGATCAGGATACATACAATGCTGAACAGGAATGACCGTTTACCCAGATTAGCTTCATCTTTGTACAGGGTATGGAGGGTGTCTTCTACCCAGAAGTAGTTTTCTGCCTTACCGGAGTTGTCTTTTCTGCCTAACGTTTCCATATAGGCAACTACATCAGCCTCGCGTCCTGGTACCGGTCGGGCGAAGATATATTCAGATTCAGCAGGATAGTCTGCAATGATCAACGGATCGATCGGGTTGTACAGAGACGTAAAGTTAAAGTCGTCTACTATACCTGTTACCCGGCAGTTGTTACCAAATACATTGATTGTTTTATTGAGTATAGCAGCTTCGCCTCCCATTATACGGGCGGCTTTCTTATTGATAACGACAGGCAGGTCGGCCCCGTATTCAGCGCCAAATCCCCCTGTCAGCATCTTTAGCTTAAAGGTAGCGGAAAAGTCTTTGTCAGTATACAGCACCGCAAACCGTACACTATCGGCAGGCAGTTTGCCCGTCCAGGTAACATCTCCTGTCATAGGGGTACCGCTGATCAGGTTAGAGCTGGAAAAGGTCTGACTGGTCACAAAGCTTTTAGCGGCCAGTTCTGCTTTCAGCACGGGTATCTTTTCAATCTCTTCCCTGCTTAGTTTTTTACCTACAATATTCTCTTTACTATATCCAAGATCTTTATGCAGCAGGTATTGTACTTGTCTATTGGTGGTAAAGGCGATATATATCAGGAATACTGAGATGAAGAACTGTAGTGTAAACAGAATTTTAGTAATGCCTATGCCGCCGATCTTAGCACCCTGACTGCTTTTAAGTACACTTAAGGGGTTAAAGGAAGTCAGGCGTAGCGCAGGATAAATACTGGCCAATACCCCTGTTACGGCAAAGACACCGACTATAAATAACCAGAATCTCCAGGACTGTAAAGGGAAATGCAGGTTTTCTGCCAGGTATACATTGATAGAAGGCAGCAGCAGGAATACCATTACCAGCGCCAGTACAATTGCTATAAAAACGGTGATGTAAGCCTCGCCAACCAGCTGCATCACAAGAGATGTTCTATCTGCACCTATAATCCGTTTGACGCTTAACTCTTTCGTTCGTTTAAAGGAGCTGGCGATATAGAGGTTCATAAAGTTGATGCAAGCCATGCCCAGCAGGAAAAAGGCTGCTATGGTAAATAGGCGCACGTATAATATTCTTCCGCCATCGACAATGCCATTGCTGAAATTAGAGTACAGATGGATATCCTGGAAAGCCTGTAGTGTAACCGCTGACTTTGTGATACCGGCTATCTTCTGATTAATGCCGGCGGCTACAGTTTGCGGGTTGATCTGACTTTCCAGTTTCAGATAAGTCTCGTAATTATAGCTGCCGATATGCTCATTGGTATCTTTGGGCATTGGTAGAAAGAAGTCACTCCGGAAGGTCGAATTGCCAGGGAAAGACTCAAATACACCTTTTACCAGCCATTCTTTATTCTCCAGCGATATGATATTGTTATCCATCTGCGTACGCCAGTCCTTCCCATACAGGCGCTCTGCCACATCAGCGGATATTACAATAGCCGCAGGATCATCGAGGGCCCTGTCAGGACTGCCCATCAGGAAAGGCTGGGGAAATATCTTGAAGATGCTGCTACTGGCGTATCTGCCGTTGGATCGTGTCTGTTTTTGTGTTGTTTTCAGGTTTAGCCCGTCTGCCGGCTTGGTATAAGCAACAGTTGTAATACCTGGTATGTCCTGGCTCATCGCGCGGACCAGGGGTAAGGAAGTGGTTCTGGCAGACCGGATACCACCGTTGACCGTATAGGTAGTTACTACCTGGTATACATCTTTGTCTTTCAGGAAGGTGTTATATCCTTTTTCCTTCGTGACCCAGAGTATGAGTATGATGAATGATGCGATGCCTATAGACAGGCCCAGTATATTGATGCTAAAAAGCAGTTTGTTGCTTTTAAATAGCCTGATGGTCTTTTGCAGGATTGAGGTATTCATCTTCAACAATTATAAGAGGTTTCCAGAAACACGATTTGCCCGGTAAAAGAGGCGTCAGTTAAACGTACTGATTTTCTGATTACACTGGCGATGTATGCATCGAAAACTACAAAATTCCCATTATGTTTAATAAAGTAATGGATGAGTGAATGCCCGAAATAAACATTTAGTAACATTGGATCACTCAAGAAGTTACCTAGTAATAAGGTATTTACCCGCCCGAATATCCCCGGAGACAGTATTGGTCTTATGATTGGTACTCCAGGGTATGTGGTAGCCTGCTTATTGCCGGGCATAAAGTAGCTCATGTTATAAAGCAACTGTTCTTTGGGAATACTCCTTTCTGGTACAGTAGCAGGATCTATAGCATAGGTCATTATTTTCCATGTATTGTCAATACTAAACGCCTTATCATCATCTGTATATGCATCCGGTTGGGACAGGCAGTTATAATGCAGGCTGAAGGCGTCAGTACTTCCCAGCTGGATTTTCTGATGGAGCTCTGCGTTTGTAGCGGCGGGTTCCTGGAGTAATCGCTCACAGAGTATACCTGAAAAGGCTGCTGTTGCGTAACTGGTCCCCCCTCTGAGGATGTGGCGGCCTGCTTCATGCAGCAGGCGCTGGTGGATGCCTTTGGCCAGGATGTTAATATAACCCTCTCCTACATAAGCATACCTGCGTACATCCTTCAGCATCCCTACACCTACACCGTATACGAATGGGTAAGCCGCAGGGTAACATGGCTTTTCACTATTGAAATGGGCGGCGGCTAAGAGTAGCTGCCCTTTCCTGAAGCATGCCTCACAGCTTTCCAGTAACTCCTGGGATGGGTTCTCATTGGCAAGAATACCCAGGCTGATATTAATGATCCGGATATGATCCTGTGTGGCACAGAACCGAAGCGCTTTACAAAGCAGAGAAATATTGATCTGCCCTACAGGGATCATCCGTATTGACAGGACATCTGCAGCAGGGCATACCTGGAAGATCAGGGAGGCGATATTGGTACCGTGCAGCCGCTTGTCATCAGCGCTGGTCAGGTCAACAGGTACTGCGTCATCTGATTCATAAATGTCTATTTCCCGAACCTTGCTATCCTGAAATTTTGATAGTATTAAGCCCTCATCTATAATAGCCACAACCGGATAAGCCATCATTATTGATTTAACAGGTAGGCATGGTCATAGTTGCTATCATATACCTTCTCCAAAGCACCGAGCAATTGCAGGAACTGCTTATAGTTAAAGTTACCCTGGGATATGGACACGTTATTGCCCGCTTTAACCGTAAATGGGCGTTGTGCTATATCGTTACAGGAAAAGTCTTTATTCCATTCCAGCGCGGCTTCACAGATCTCCATGACCAGCGGATTGCGGTAGGTATTCACTACCTCCGGCATCAGCCGGATCTTTACGTTGTTGTATGGTATAGCAATGCCATTTATCAGCTGTTGCTGTGGCTTTGCACGTATTGTCATCTCTTTGATGTAATAGGCTAAATGCGGCTTTTCCGCAAGGAAGCTGACGCTGTTGGCAATGAACTGCGAAAGATTAGATTCCTCTACCCATATTTCTACCTGGAAGGCTGCTTTTACCCAATATGAAATTTGTATAAAGCGCGCTTCGATCTCCCCATGTTGCCTGATCTCTTCCTTTATCGGATGTCCTTGTTGCTCGAAAAGTTCACAGATCCTTTCTGCATACTGCAGGGAAGCGTATACCTTTCCTGAGTCAAAGGTGCCTTGCCAATCGGCAATGTACTGATTAACTTCATTGACAAACGTACTATCCGTACCGGCCCCTGGGGATATGCTATCAAGTTTGTTCTGGAGGAACGCTGCCAGGGTGCTACTTGCCGCATTTAACCCGCCATAGGCGTTTCCATCTTTTTTTATGGAGGCCATCAGATCGTGCTGCCTGTTAAGGAAGTAGTACTGAAGATGCTGGGGTATAACTGATTCATGATATACCCTGGTATAATCCGGCACATCTTTGAGAAGAGCGGCTATGTCCATAGGAATTGTCTTTATTTGTTAGCATGGGTCTGATGGGCGGCCGCCTTAGGCGCTTCAATAGCTACTTTGTCACCCTCTTCCAGCATCAGGTTATACATCTTTTCAAAATAGGACGGCAGCTGAGATTTCCAGGCTGTACAAGGAAAACGACCTTCATCCAGCATATTTATCGTGTCGTATGCGCAGGAAAGACCTTCACATACCGGGTTGAATTTGCACTTATAGCAGGTAGGGTGAATAGTGGTTCTGGAGTAATCAAGGTACTTTCTGAAGTCCTCCTGATCCCAGGTACCGAACACTTTTTTGCCCGATGAAATATTGGTATCGTGGATAGTTTCCCAGCATTTATGAATAGTACCTTCCGTATCAAATGTAAAAGAGTATGGAGATACATAGGTAGCGCAGTCAGTCTGCTTCTCAGGAAACTTCCATTTCAACTTGGGCGCTTTCCTGTTTGCATTGCCAGGCCAGTTGGTGAACTTATCGATCATCATCCTGCTGAACTCATGTTCTGTATTAAAGAACTCTTCCTGTGTCATGAAGCGCATATCTGCTATATCTGCATCCTTATAGGCGCGTAACCAGGCCAGCTTTACAGAGACTTCCCTGAACCTTTGCGGCCATATACCATAAGACTGCAGGTCGCTTAGTAACTGAGGAAGGGTGGCGGCTACCCGTTTATCTGTATTGATACGGATATTGGCGTTGATACCTAAAGGCATCATAGAGAGGTTCTCCATGATCTTCTCATAGTTCTTGCCGTTGGCACTTTTCAATGGCCTGTACACGTCATGTACTTCTTTGGAGCCATCAATAGTGATCTGAACGTCCTTTACTTTATTTTCCTTCAGGAAGAACCAGTTCTCCTTACTCAGCAGTATGCCATTCGTGATAATGGATGCGTCGTATGGAATATTATATTTCTCACAGAGCGGTATAAAATGTGCCGACAGTTGACGGATGGCTTCTTTATTAATCAATGGTTCTCCACCATACCAGATAATTGAAAGGGAGGACCACTTCTTCACGGGCGCTTTCTGGATCATGCTTTCAATGTAGTTGGCAATACCTTCCACTACTTTCTGGTCACGCAGGCTCTTATTAGGCTTAATTACCTCGAAACAGTACGGGCATCCCATGTTGCAGGTAATGGTAGTTCCGATGGTAAGTCCGATGTGGGAATTGTCGGTAAATTTCCGCAACTGGCTTTCGTGATAGTTCTGCTGATAAGTTGCTATTTCATCCAGGGAGCTATCCACAAAGAAGCCTAGGTTTGACAACCGGATCAGTTCTTCTTCAAAAGAGGGATATGCGGCGGGGAAAAAGCCGGATTGCGGAACAAGTTGGGCTACTGTTTGTCCCAGTTGATTGTCCAGTACCTGTAAGCCGCCGGTAATAATGTTGTATAACAGAAACTCGCCGGTGCTGCGAACAGGGATCAACTCATTGTAATAGCTGAACTTTATCATTGCATAATCTTTTTTACCTGTGTGAATGGGTGAGTGGGACAGTTATAAACTGATCAGCTGTTTGGCGTATTGCAACAGCTTGTCTTCATAAGGGGCCAAATCCCGGGCATGTGTACGCGCCACCCAGATATCCGGCGCTATGCCTTTACCTTCAGTATAGACTGCGGGATCAAACAGGAATTGCCTGAAGCCGGTATGTAACTGTATAGTGAGTCCTGAAGGAAAACGGAAGATCGTAGGGCTGGCAATAGCGCCCATGGTGGGTGCGTCTCCGACTACAAAGGTGTGCTTCCTTTTCTTCATGCCCAATATGAATATCTCCGAAGCGCAGGCAGTACTTTTATCAGCAAGAATGATCACTTTAGTGGCCGGGTTACATCTCAGTTCTTTCCTGGCAGGAGTTATCAGCATTGATTCGTCAAACCAAGGGTAATGCCTGCTGCCAATACTATACGCCTGGTCAGTGAAGAGTGACAGGGTCTTGAGTACGTCTGCACTATATCCACCACCATTGCCTCTCAGATCAATGATGATACCTTTCATTTCCGGGTGTGCATAAAAGGCATTCAGAAAGCGGTAATACTCCTCTCCTTTCCAGTTACCTATCCTGACCAGCAGCACATCGCCAGGTAGTCTTTCCATGCCGGGAAGAGGTACGAAATTCCGGCTAACACGTACAGGAAGGGAATAGGGTATATGAAACGTTCTTACGGCCGGAATGCTATTAGTCTGAAGACGGATGTTGAGCGTGTCATTCTCCTTTTTGTACAGCAGCAGGTTCGGATCGCCGGCAGCATAGACTGGTTTGCCATCCAGCGCCATCACTTTAGCCCCCAGCGGTATAGAATCCCGGTACTGATCATTCAGTACGGCGGCTACTACCACATCCTCTCCTATTGTTCGTAACCTTAAAGGGCCATTTTTCAACCTGGCAGGCATCTTATTAGCGCTCAGGACCGGTAGGGTCATATCCAGGTGAGGGTCTGGATACAGTTTTCTGAAGGTAGATTTCAGGTCAGTCAGTACTTCAGTATAGGACTTCCCTTTTTTACTAAACACTTTGTCAATGTCTGCCCGCGCTGTTGTTTGACTGATTCCCCTCTGCTCGTAGAAGGGGTAAAGGGCGATGAACCTCTTCATCAGCGCCGCAACTAGTTTAGCCTCATCTGCCTTGTCATTGTCCGGAATGAAGTTCACATACCCTGTCAGGTAGCCCTTATTCAATCCAAACTCTTCAAAGGTGGCCGGGTGTTCGTATTTATTGACGGCAGGGGGCCTTGTATAAAAGTAAGATGAGTAGTCATTGAACATCCGGGTGTATGTTTCCTGTGGCTGGCCAGTAAGACTGTCAATCCAGGCAAAAACGTTCCGTCCCGGGGTTACACTTACCTCATCTACCGTAAGATCGCCTACGGCCATTTCTGCACGTTCTGACGCCTTTGCCGGGGTGTATCCCAGTATAAGATCTGTCAGGACAATCTTTTCCTCTTCATAAGGCACTCTCTTGCTATACTCCCAGGTACTTAGAAAGGTAGATACAGGAAGCTGGAATCCGTCGTGACTGACAGGCAGCATCCGGTAATGCCAGTGGCCATCCTTGTCCAGGCCTGCCAGTAGCAATTCCTTTACATTACGGGTAAAATAGGTGAAATTCACCTTTCCGGCGTCATAGTTCAGGGTAAAGCTGTCCGGCAGGGATATCCGCCTGAAGCAAAAGGCATTAGTATCCAGACCGGCATCTGCCAGCAGGGTACGTAAGTCCCTGGCCGCAGGTTGTTCATTATTGCTGATAATGAATGCCTTATCTTCCCGCTGATCCGGAAATGGAATAGGACTACTAGTGAAAATACCTGGTTGGCTCGCTGCGTTCCATTTATTAACCGTAGTAATAGGATAAGATACTGCTCTCCATTGTGCCTTTGCAGTAATACAGAGGAGGTTTGTCAGTATTATGAGTTGAAATACTTTCTTCATTGTGTTGGGATGCTTAAGTCGGGGGAAACTACCTGAGTTCAATTGTATCGCTGAAGTTCCTGATCACCACCCCATTGCCAAAACCGGCTGTATTTGCCCGGAATTGGCCGCTTTTACGCCTGTTCTTCATCATCTGATAGTTCTGTATGATGGATTTGTTGAGCAGCAGCTTCCTGCGGTTCTGCTCACCGGTTACTTCCTTGTATACTTCATTTCCGCGTAGCAACCGGGGTACATCTGCCGATAGGTCCTCCCTGTACCTGACAGTCCCGCCAGGTAAACCGTCCAGTGAAATTTCATCTGCTGCTTGCTGCCAGTATCCTTTAAGCCATCCCTCTTCCTGTATATCCGGGAAGTTATGACTGGATTTGATCAGGGTACCGGTTTCCAGCTGATGATCTTCATATAGAAACAGTACACTGCTTTTACCTCGTTCAATCTTGCGTACGAAGGCTCTTTTCAGGTGATGGTAGTCATAACTGTTCTCCAACCGGCTAACGTCTTCATGTTCCACGTATGCATTATAGAAGGCTCCCGGCAGGTATTGCAACCGCACGCCGGCCATTTTCAGCCGCATATTCAGGTCAATATCCTCATAGCCATAGCCTTTAAATGTTTCGTCAAAGCCACCAACCAGGTTAAAGTCTTTATTTCTCAGGCATATGCGGCCCAGGTTATCCCTGTCTGAATCATCCAGGTGGGCAATCAGGGCAAGTTGCTCGGTAACCTGCATCGCCTCATTGATATAGGTAAGAATATTATCCCCGACATGGTAATCAGCATTCACATTACAGAGAATGTTTCCTGTAGCCAGTCTGAAAGCGATATTTCTTGAATGAGAATGGGAGAAGAAGCGTGGTTGCGGATCTATTAACTTGTAGAATACCAATAGTCCCTGCTCTATATACTGATAAAAATTGTCTTTTATCCAATGCTCCAGGCCATCAGTTGAGTTATAGTCCAGCAGTACTACCTGCGCATTAGGGTACTTCCTGCAACATTCGATGTTACCTGGCAGCGTCTGCTTCAAGGTGAACAGCCTGTTCATGGATACCGTACAAAGGGATATGCTGGTGAATGATGTCTCGCACATGTATACAGGATTCAACTTCATAGATACTGTTCAGGGCTTTCAGCAGTTGTTCTTCTATGAACGCCCACTGGTCATCCGGGGTGTAGCCGCTAATGCGGGACCTGCAGATGGTGATAATCCGGGGTTGGCTGACCCGGTCCTTTAATAAGTCGGCTGCCTGGTCAATCCGTTCCTGGATCTTTTCAAAGCTTACTTTCAATGGCGACACCCGGGGGTCGGTAATACGGTTGAAGTAGTAGTAATAACCGCCATCTTCATATACAGCGTCAACCCTGCCAAAATCAAAGAACCTGATCCGGTGGTAAGGTGACTCCCGGAAGGCGAGATACTCCTCTTCCGTAATAGCTATGCGTAGTTCCTTCTGCAGCGGATTCTGAATGCAGGAGAAGTAGTCCAGGTCTATATCCAATACAACAGGCCCGAATTTCTTCACATCCTTCATATGTTGCTTGTAGAACCGGTATCTTTTAGCATCCTGGCTCTTGGTTTTAGACTGATCGTCATAGCGGTTTAATACCGCCTCCTGCCCGCCTGCCAGATAGGTTCCGTTATTATTCTGCGAGCGGATGTACATCTTGTATGCCAGCCGGTTTGTTTTGCCATGATGCTGTTTGATCCAGTATATATCGTTGAACAGGCCCTCATAAATAGCCGGCAGGATGAAAGTGGCTATTCCTAACTCATTGTATGTGAAATCTTTCACCTGGCGCAGATCGCTGTTTAGCGGAGGCACAGGTACATTCAGAAAAGGAATCCCCATATCTGAATGTTCATCAATATGGACCAGCGTATTATTTGAAGGTTTGATCAGCTTTTTTGCCAGGGCGTATTTCCAGATAAGATACGCTTCGTGATGCTCTTCTACAATGAAGATGGCCGTTTTCGCTTTCATAGAAAGAAGGTGGTTATTGAATGAGCGCCTCGGTTTTAAAGATTTCCCGTACTGGTGACTTAGCGTCCTTCCGTACTGCCTGTTGAATACTCTTCCTTAGAACACTCATATCCAGACTGCTTGTCAGTACGTCTCCGATCTTTGCCAGCAGGTCAGCTTCTGATCCTTCATATTGGCTGACAAGTGCCAGTACACTTTCCCGAAGAATACCTTCACGGCCAGCCAGGCTGATAACATAATCGGATAATACCTTTGCAAGCGTGGTATTGTAAATGCCTGCCGTGATATGCGCCGACAGGTCATGAGAAGTACTGGCTTCGTGTACGAACCCTCTTGGCAGATAAATAGTATCACCTGCCTCTACCTCAAGATCATACAGTAATTCCAGGTCTTCTGTCTTAAATGGTAGCGAGTTGTGGATGCCGAGTGGCAGGTAAAAGGGATTGTTGTATATCTTCCAGTGCTTGGCTCCCGCTATCTGCATAACAAATACGTCATGAGAGTCATAGTGTATAGCAAACCCACAGGCACCCGGAGGAGATATGTATATGTTTGTATTAGAACTGCAGCAGAATGCCTCATTTATCGAGGATAGCATATGCGATACGGTAGGCCACAAGCTTTTTGTCTGTTCTAGTACAAAGGTGGCTTTCTCCTCATTAAACAAACGGCTTACCTCATCCAGGAGTAATTTGTTTCTGATTTCCACATTCCTTACCTTTTCAATCTGTATATAGTCCTGTGCCGGAATCGGGTCGCCCAGCTTTACCATACGCATGTTCACCTTGCTAAGGATATCGTCTGCCAATAGTGCTGCCTCAATATCTTTCAGCTGTAAAAGCGATGCAAAAAACTGGCTGTTCTCCCTTTTGATAACAAAAGGCTTCTTCTCGAAGTATTCATTGAAGAAGGTCTTCCTGTCCAGGGGGGCAATCAGGTGCTCAAACGTCATATCATGGGTAATGGTCATCATTTTACATTGATAGGGTGAACTTCGGCTGCTGCAATAGCTGCCAGGGATGGTACTGATATAGCATCTTGCTTTTGTGTCTTTATAGCCTGCTGATCCAGGTATGCCTGTATAGCATCAACCGACAGGTGTTGCGCTAATGTCTTCCTGAGCTGCAATACTATATGCTGTAATTCCTCAACGGATCTGTTGGCGCTGCCGAGATAAGCTTTTCTGAATATGGGTTCGTCTTCCAGCGCTACCTGCGTCAGATGATCTGCAAAACGTTTAATCCAGCTCATATTCATAAGGCCCAGTGTAATATGACACGAAAGCTGGTCTGTAGTAGTCACTTCATGTACAAACCCCCTTGGAAGATACAGCAGGTCTCCCTGCTCCAGGCATATATCCTCCAGTAAAGCTAAGCCGGAGAAGTCTACCGCCCTCTTATTCTGTGGTTCAAGCGGTAGGTAAACAGCGCTCTCAAACAGCTTCCAGCGTTTACTGCCAGAGATCTGTATAATGAACAGATCATGCTCATCGTAGTGTACCTGAAAGCATTGTGCATTACTTGGGGTGATGAATACATTGACTCCTGAGTTACAGCCAAAAGACGCATCCACACTTGACACGAGGTCTTGTAGAGCTGCATTATAGCGTAATGTGTTGTGGATAATCATGGTTGCTTTGTCCTGCACAAACCGCTCAAATACCTTGTTTTGATTGATCCCTGTCTGCACAATTACTCTGTCATTGCTCCAGCCACTCATATAGTCAGCAGGTAGTATCTTCTTTGCTGCATGACTCATGGTAAGTTGCAGATTGCCCTGTTCAATACCGGTTTTGATGATGGTATCAATATCTTTTACTGAGAGCAGGCGCTCATAATATTGTGGATCACCTCTTCTGATAACAAGTGGTTTCTTTTCATAATAGTTACTGATAAACTCCTGCTTGTCAAACGGAGCTATCAGTTGCTGAAAGTCGAATGGAATACTCATCTTCAAGAGGTTTATATCATTTTACAGGTCGGCGGCGCATATAGAGACTTTCCAGTGCTTCGACGGTCAGCTGCCTATTCAGTTGAGCAGTTAGCATATCGGTCGCTTCCGCTGGTCCGGTGGTATTGTCCGTAGGATGAAGAAAGCCTGATCTGCGCAGTAGATCACTGGATAATCCGATATCTTTCAACTGATCGAGCAGCAGGCGCAGATAGGGAATAAAGGTGCATTTCACTTTAAGCAATACCGCATTTTCATCTGTAGCGTAAGCTGTGTATACATATCCTCTGGGTATATATAAAGTATCGCCGGCAGCGGTAGTACATTCGCTGACAACAGGCAGCTGATCTGCATCAAAAGGGATGTCAGTCTGGGACGATAGCGGCTGCTGTATAGGCCCTTCACAGATCTTCCATTGAGTACGGCCTGAAAGCTGTAATATGAACATCTCTGTTGTTTCATAAGCTGCACGGGATGGTACAGCGCCGGCTGCCTGCAACAGGATATGGCTATCGCACGTACAACCTAATTCTGCTTCCAGGCTGTACTTCAGCTGGTCAACGGCTGCAAATTGTTCATGCAGGTTGTTGACAACTACAATCGCAGCCCCACTCGAATAAAGTTGAAATACTTTGTTTATATCAACACCGTATTTGAACTTTATATTACCAGGCAAAGACCTGATATGCATATACTGCTCAGCAGCTAGTGCGCCTGCACTGTCTTCCAGTACAACGGCATATGCAGCCGGCGATACCGCCTTCTCAATCAATGAAGCTATATCATCAAAAAGAGGGAATGCCTGGAAGAAATGAGCATCCTGCCTGTTTACAACAAGTACTGATTGCTCAAAATAATCCTGCAGGAATGATGTTTTGGAATATGGAGATAAGATACCGGAAAGGTTTATTATCATAGACCAGTGGGATTTTATGAGTACAATGCGTGGGTATGTAAATGAATATTACACTACTTCCAGGTGCTGCCTGGCAATGACTGCTGTCACAACTTTTCCCAGCAGATCAACAGTAACAATTACATTCTTCTGTTTATGTTTTTTTACCTCACAACCAAAGCCACATAGTGGCCCTTTGGTGATGAGTAGTTTTTGTCCTTCAGGTAAGGGCGAATGGCTGATTTCAATATGTCTCCCCCGTTCTGTAATCAATTTTATCTTCTCAATAATATCACTTGAAAGCGTGGCTATCTCATTGCCAAACCTCACGTACCAGGCATAGCCATCTACGTTCATACTATTATAGTATGTCAATTGCGTATCGATGTAAACAAAAATGTAAGAAGGGTACAAGGGCTTCTCTCTGATCAGTATCACGTTTTTACCGGTACCTGTTTCTTTAATAGTTGGCAGGAAGTTGTGAATATTGTTTTCTGACAATTGCCTGGCTACTTTTTGTTCATGGCGAGACTTGGTATACATCACATACCAACCAGTTGCGAACCGGGTCATTTTCAAACAGATTAACAGTGATTTGAAATATGCGAATAGGGAAAGGCTATCGCTACAGTAAAAGAATATTTTACTTGTAAATGAATGAGTTATGAAAGGTAAGTGGGTTGTTTTAATGGTTCCCGTTACTAAAGTTGCATCTTACTCGATGATGTCAACGACGACATTGTAATGAATACCTTCAACATCCAAACTAGGCAAAATAGTTTGGACGTCAAAGCAACGCAATGTTAAATAATTATGAACGTAGATTAGTAAAATAAATCATACAATGTATAGTGTTATCCAGGTTGACATTCACGATTTCCAAAGACTATCTTATTAGCATATACGAAATCAAAATTGACGGACTGATCTGATATGTTTTATGTGTTGTATTGATAGTTGGCAGGTGCAGTATTTCCTATCGGCTGCTGGTAGTATAAAAAAATCCCGCACAGTGACTAGCCATCGTGCGGGAATATATCTAAGTATTGAAACTGCCTGTTATTGTACCTTCCTTATCCAAAGGCTACTTGGCCTGTCTTTGAAGAACAGCGGGGCCTTGTCTCCATATTTTGCTTTTGCCTGCTGATGCATATAGTCAGAGAAAAACAGGATCTCAAACGTATTGTTAAACAGCAGGAAGTTATGCACCGTGTAAATCTCGTTCCAATTCAGTTTATGTTCAAACAACCACTCTTTCGGATATTCAAATGGATAGAATATATCATGAATATGGATGATCACACCCTTGTTAAGTATCGGCAGCACCTCTGACATAAGGTAATTTACATCACTACCGGTCTTTGATACGTGTGAGTTATCAATCATCAATACATCATTCTCCTGAAGAGTAGTAAAGATCTGCGGGTCTACCTGCTGTACCAGCTGCTGCTTTACATCTGTATTTTTATAATCTTCCTGACGTAACAGGCGTTTAAGATTGATATCCGGATTAGGCTCAATGAAAGTAAAATGAATGCTGTTATTCAGTATCCTGTCATTTGTATCCAGCATCAGTGCAGAAGAAAACCCGGAGCCTATTTCGATGACTCTCTTAGGTCTGAACTTCAGCAGAATATTGAATAACGACATACCATCCGCATGTGCGTAGGTCTTATTATCGAAATAATATCTCAGGTTTTGTTGCGAAGGCTGTGAAGTGAATGGAATCACTTTAGCAGCTTCAGCCATGTCATCCATCAGCGCAAGCTGCTGGGTATCATTCATATTGATGCCTTTCAGCGATTTTGAGGACCATATCTGCTCCTGACGGCTTTCAAGATCATGTAAGTCTACAACAGGCGAATAAAAATGTCCGGGTCTGTGGGCAACATTCTTTCTATATAAGTGAGCGTAACGTAAATATGGGAGTTTCGATAAGAAACTTCCGAATATACTGTCTTTCATGATTTTAAAAATTATCGCAATATTACACAATATCGAGATTATTTAATCAGTATTACGTGCCCCCGCTTAAATATCTCACCTGCACAAGGCGTGGTTGCTTTCACAAACCAGTAATATGCACCAGGTTCCGAAATTACGCCCTTGCATGTGCCGTCCCAGCCGCGTGAAATATTATTACTACTGAATACCAGTTCTCCCCACCGATTAAACACCGACAACTCTTTCATCTCCACAGCGCCTGTTGTTACTACGCGGAAAATATCGTTACGGCCATCCCCATTAGGTGTAAACGCTGTAGGCAGGTAAATATTGGCTACGCCGGTATTTTCAAAGTTGACAGTAATAGAATCTTCTGTCATACATCCCCCGGTGCTATAGGCTTTAACCCGGTAAGTAGTTGTCTGCCTAGGCCGTACCACCGGATTAGCAATATCCACGGCACTCAAAGATGCATCCGGCATCCATTCATAGCGGTCTGCGCCTGTTACGGATAGCTGTGCGGCTCCTACTGCACAGTTGACATCATTGGTTTTTGACAATTGTATATCCGGTGATGCATTGACTGTCACATTCACCTGCAGATCTCTCGAATAATTACATACCGTATCACTGATAGTTACGGTATAGGTAATAGAGGCATCCGGGCGGCCAGTAGGATTGCTTATCAGTGGATCATCCAGGTAAGTCGCCGGCATCCATTGATACAGGTCTCCCCCACTCGCATTGAACTGAATCGGACTGGTTGCGGTACAGAAAGCAGTATCTCCCGGTGTTACACTGATGTTATCTGCTGAACGCTGACTGATCCGGATATTATCTGTAAACATTTCATTACAGCTATTCCAGGCCCGCACAGTGTATATACCTGCCCTGCCTGTATTATATGTCTGATTGGTACTGTTATCCTGCCATTGATAGCGCGCAAAGCCTGCGCCGGCATCCAGGGTGATCGTGGCGGCATTACAAAGTGTAGTATCATTACCCAGATTAATACTTCTTGGAGACACTACTACGTTCACATGCACATCTAACGTCCTTGATACATTACAAACTGTATCTGTAATAGTTACGCTGTAAGTGATGGCTGCGCCAGGCCGGCTAACTGGGTTGCTTACCTGCGGATCATCCAGAAATTCGACCGGACTCCATTGATATAAATGGCCACCGCTAGCTGCCAGCTGAACAGGCGCAAATGACGTACAAACCATGGTATCCTGTGGGGTTACTACAAAATTCTCTGCCTGTGAGCGTACCCTGATTGTATCCGTAAAGGCTTCATTACAACTGTTCCATGCTGTTACAAAGTATGTTCCCGGACCGCTTACTGTAAAGCGCTGACCCGTACTGTTATCCTGCCACTGGTAGCGGGCAAATCCCACTCCTGCATCCAATGCCAGCGTAGCAGCACGACATAAAACAGTATCATTACCCAGGCTAATGCTACGCGGAGATGGTGTGATGTTGATCTCTACGTCGCGCGTCTGCGTCACATTACAAACATTGTCTGTAATAGTCACCGTATATGTAATAGATGCATCAGGACGGGCTACAGGATTAGCTATCTGCGCATTATCGAGAAAGCTGGCAGGGCTCCACTGATATACCTGGCCACCTGTTGCTGAGAGCTGTATGGCCGCTGATGGTATACAATAAGCCGTATCCTGCGGTGTAGCTGTAAAATCAGACAGTGAGCGGTAACGTACCTGTACCGTGTCTGTAAATACTTCGTTACAATCATTCCAGGCCCTTACAAAGTAGGTTCCCGGACTGCTTACCGTTAACGTCTGAGCCGTACTGTTGTTCTGCCATTGATAACGGGCAAAACCAGCACCTGCATCCAGTAACAGTATGGTTGCGTTACACAATGACGTGTCATTACCGAGGTTAATGCTGCGCGGAGAAGGTGTTATACGGATATTTACATCCCTTGTCTGAGAAACATTGCACACCGTGTCCGTAATAGTCACCGTATAGGTGATAGTGGCAGCAGGACGTGCTACCGGATTAGCTATCTGTGCATTGTCAAGATAAGTAGCCGGGCTCCATTGATATACCTGGCCACCGGTTGCCGAAAGCTGCACCGGAGACAGCGGATTACAGTAAGTAGTATCCTGCGGGGTAGCAATAAAATCCGACGGCTGCCGGTACCTCACCTGTATAGTATCTGAAAACTCTTCGTTACAACTGTTCCAGGCTCTCACAAAATAAGTCCCTGCTGCACTGGCAACCAGCGTCCGACCCGTGCTATTGTTCTGCCACAGGTAGCGGTCAAAACCAGCGCCAGCATCCAGTAATAGTGTTGCGGCTGTACACAGCGTCGTATCACTACCCAGATGAATACTGCGTGGCGCAGATGAGACGGTTACCGTTAGGGTTAATGTGTCTCTCTGTATGCTACAACCCGCCAGATTCTCTACAATAATCTCATAGGTCCCCGCACCGGAAGGAAGTAACCTGATCATTGAATCATTCTCCATCCGCGAAGAAATACCTGCCGGCAATATCCACCGCCAGTTAGTAGCACAAACGGCTCCTGTGGAAGCAAAGTAAGTGAGCGAATCGGTCAGGCTACAGCTGGTTGCCGGACCAGTAATCTGTACATTGCCACACACCGGAATGTTACATAACTGATCTATCTGGAAGGTAAAGTCAGTCACAACCGGCGTATGGGTAGTCATTTGAGCATTATACAGCGACTGACTGATCCAGCTGAACGTATGATCACTGATAGAGATAGGCGTAGTAACTCCCTGTACTGGCTCATTGGTACAGTACTCAAATTCACCATTAGCAGTTAATCTCATCACCACGGCATCATTCCCCTCAGTACCTACCAGCCATATGGCCCCATCACTGTCTTCTACCGCGCCGGATAGTATCAGGTTCTGGGAAGAAGTATACCTGTGTGTGGATACCAGGTTGGATTGCTGATTGAACCGGTAAAGATATCCCTCATTGGAGGCCGACGGACTTGTTGCAGCAATAAAACCACCGTCTGCGGTCTGATAGAACCCGGTGAAATAATAGTTATTATAATTGGGCGAAGTGTGGATCTTAAAACTATTCAATGGCGTCAATGACGCAGTATCCAGGATAATGAAAGCATCTTCCTTTTGCGCATAGGAACTGGCATTGATCAGGTGCGAATTGATACGGTATTGTCCGGAAGAATACTGCAAATTACTGCTGAACGCTCCCTTGTTGCCCATCTGGAACGCGCGTGTTTCATACAGCGTACCGTCAGCAAAGGACAGTTTGGCCATCACCAGCGAATATTCAGCAAGCGGACTGGAGTCTCCGTTCACAATAAGCGTATCGCCCTTCTGTATAACAGAGAATACATCTTCTGTAAATGAACCATCCAGGCGTTTAAACCAGGCAAGATTACCATTACCATCAATTTTTGCTACGAGCCAGTCAGATGTACTGGATGACTGGTAACTGGAGCCGCTTAATATAACACTGTTGTCGGCTGCACTATAGATATCCACCCCCAGCGTAGTTTCATTGCCCTCTGCAACGGCCACAGACCAGATCACATTACCATTAACGTCCACTTTCATGGCCAATGCATGGCCCGGGAAATGACCGAAAGATCTTGTCTGGCCGGTGATCAGGATATTACCATCCCTGGCCAACCGCATTTTTCTGATTGTCTCATCAGCCGGTCCACCAAATGTCTTGCTCCAAACAATGTTACCTGTTTTTGTAATCCTAATTAGAAAGAAGTCATATCCGCCTGCACCGAAACTGTTGGTCTGTCCGCCTATGACGAGGTCGCCCCCGGATAATTCCTGTATATCATAGGCTGCATCGGTACCAGATCCCTGTAAGGTGTACCGGAAGGTATTAGCACATTGTGGGTATACGTTGTGCACCACCAATAGTGACAGCAACAGTAAAAAAAATCTCATAGGTGAAAAAAGTCTTAAGGATATTTACAAGGTGGGTACTTGGTTGCCTTCAGATAAATCGGTGTATAGTAATATTTTATGCATCATCGCTGTCACAAGTATTCAAACCTGCAGCAATTAAGTTGTCCCATAATCGAAGTTACAAAAATCGACAGAATAGGTAAATGAAATTTATTGTATTACAGTGTGATCGCTGTCGCAAAGCAGCGTCTTTGAACAAGCTACGAACAAGGGTAGTCCAAGGGTAGTCCAAGCGACCTCCAAGCGACCTCCAAGCATAGTCCAGGATATCTGAACGCATCATTGCTTAATTGTACGGTTCGCTATTGCGCAAATACACCAGCTTGGTTATATCCTTTTGTGTAATCATCTCCTGCAGCATATGTAGCGATGCCGCCCATCATAAGACGCATGCCAAAGGATCGGGAATATACACCGACGCACATCAGCAATTCATCCCTTTATCAACAGAAAAATATATTGCGGGATCATAGGGTGTGATGTAACTTCAGGGTGTTCAAATTAACCCGATGAACTTCTCCGGAATATTCAGTACCATGTTATCACTTGGCGCGCTGCAAGGCTTCATCATGAGCGGACTGCTGTTCTTTGCCCGAAAACGGCCGGCAAGAGATCGACTGTTGGCGCTGGTGATCCTGCTCATAGCAACGGCTTGCCTTAACCTGTACCTAAACTATGCCAGCTGGGTGGGGTCGGTACCCCTCGTCGGATTTCTGTTGAATTTTGTACCTCTGATAATAATAATGCCTATTGGTCCGCTGATATATTTTTATGTAAGAAGTACCCTGGATCCGGCATTTGTAGTGACCCGCCAACACCGCCTGCATTTCTGTCCAATCATTATTGATATGGTGCCCCAGCTGGCGGCAGTCATCTACGTAGCCGGCATTGTGACTGGAGTGCTGGACAGGCGGCCGCAGCCCTGGGTGACTTTTATTGATACCTACAATGTATATTCAGATATACTACGTTGGTTATCAATGACCTTGTATGTCTACTTTTCTTATCGGTACATGGTTGCCACCCCTATCAGCAACCAGCAACATTTGCAGTGGATCCGGCAATTTCTGAAGGTATTTCTGGTGTTCCAGCTCATATGGCTGGTATACCTCGTACCATATGTAATACCTCGTTATACTGATTGGCTGCTGGATAAGGTTGACTGGTACCCGGTGTATATTCCGATGGTGATATTGACCTATTATCTGGGCATCAAAGGATATATGCTGACAGCCGCCGGAGAAATGCCGGTTGTTAAAAGTCCTGCAGTTACCCAACCTATTGCTGCATCAGTTGTTAGCGAGGCAGTATTTCTACTGGTAAATGCTATGGAACAGGACCAGCTTTACCTGAACCCCGAATTGAACCTGTCTATCGTGGCCCGGTATACCGGACTTCCCCAGAAAACTATCTCTGCAGTGTTGAATCAACATCTGCAGAAGAGCTTTAATGAGTTCGTGAATGAATATAGAATAGCGGCCTTTAAACAGAAAATTGCCGAGTCCCGGCAGGAACAGTTCACCATTCTGAGCCTGGCGCTGGAGTCGGGCTTTAACTCCCTTCCTACTTTTCAACGTGCCTTCCGGAATAATACCGGGATGTCTCCCCGGGAATATATGAACAACCCCGGCAAAGTGATTAAAAGCTGAAAATGAATGGATTAAATACTGATCAAATCCGGATTTGAGTGGACAGCAGCCAGATTAACCGCTTCTTTTGCTGGTAAAAAAGAAGCCATGTACCCACGAATTTTATTTGTTGTCTGTTTACTCCTGTTCACTAAACCCGTGTTTTGCCAGGACCCGTTCATTGTGTTTTCCGGGACTATCACAGACGCTACCAGCCATCGTCCTATCCCCGCCGCCAACATTCAACTGAAGAACGGGCATTCCGGCACTATGACAAATACCCTGGGGAACTTTACCTTTAAAATACCTACCCACTTAGTTGCAGACAGTATCCTGATATCCTGTATAGGGTATCGGACTGTGGTCAGGTCTTTTTCGGGAAATAGTGAGTTTGTTAATATCGGTCTCGAACCTGCCATTATTGCCTTGCCGGAGGTAGCTGTGTATATACCCGACGGACTGGATATTATCAGGAAAGCAGTTGCCCTCATTCCGCAGAATTATGATACAACAGATACCAGGATGACTGCCTTTTACAGGGAGAACATTCACTTCAATCATGATACCCTGAACTATAATGAGTCGGTATTGGATATCTTTAAGACTTTCCGCAGGGACAAAACGTATAGAGACCAGGTACGCATCTTAAAAGGAAGAAGAAGGCCCTCTCCCCCGAATAATGATCCGCAGTTCTACAACTGGATAGGTAATATTCTGAACACGGCTTACAGTTCATTGTCAGAAGATATCATTAAATACCACGACGTAAAGAACAGTCTTCTCCGGCCTCAGAACTATCGTTACTATCAATATTCCCTCTTGGAGACTATCACAGAAGGTGGCCGTAAGTTGTTGGTTATCCAGGTATTACCCAGGGGAAATCACAGGAAGGCTATTTTACAAGGCCGCATTTATATAGATGAAGCTACCTATGCTATCGTCAGGTTAGATATGGAAACCAGTTCCCGGGGTAATGAGTACATTAACAGGCATGGCAAGGGTGGGATAGCATATATTATTATGTCAAAAGTAGTTGGCGCTACCCTGAAGTTTACTGCAATAAGAACAGTACTTTCTTATAAGGCATATAAGGGCAAGTATTATCTGCATACCGTACAACGGCATTGGGAGGTGGCTATTGACAGCAGGAAGAGAAATCTCCGGGAAGTACCCTGGTCCGGCGATTTTAGCTTGCTGGTTACGGATGTAAGCAAAGACAGTGTACGGCAATTCCAGACAGGCGTGGCTGATGCTCGCTCTTCTATGAACTATCAGGTTAGCAATAGTTACGATCCTGCTTTCTGGGAGCATTATAACATCATTCAGCCGGACCTGCCCGATACGCTGAAGACCGTGCCGCAGGTAGCAGTTGCTCCGCTGAAGCGCGTGTCTAACCGCCAGCATGGTTTTACGCGGGCCGATACACTCAGAGGGCAGCTCTCCCCGCTTCGCTCCTGCTATGACGTGAAGTTTTACTACCTCGATGTAACCATAGATACCAGCCAGCGCCGGTTATCCGGCAGCAATCTGATCAGGTATAAGGTATTGGAACCCTTTGACAGGATGCAGATAGACCTGTATGCCAATATGCGGATAGAACGTATCCTGTATAATGGTAAGCCCTTGTCATATACAAGAGAGTACGATGCTGTATATGTTTCTTTTCCGGCAATGCAGGCTGCTGGTAGTACCGGAGAGATGACAATTTATTACGAAGGCATTCCACAGGTCCCCGATAAAAGTATACCGATGAACGGTGGCCTGATATGGGACAAAGACGAAGCAGGAAACCCTTGGGTGCAGATGGTCTGCCAGGGATCTGGTGCCAGCTTGTGGTGGCCATGTAAAGATCACCTATCTGACGAGCCGGACAGTATGCGTATCTGCGTGACTTTGCCGGAAGGCTTTACAGAGGTATCAAACGGGCGTTTGCTGCGCAAGGTATCTGTTGGTAATGGCCAGAACCGGTTTGAGTGGCAGGTTAGTTACCCGATCAATAACTATAATGTAAGTTTCTGTTTCGGAAAGTACCTGCATGAGACGGATTTATATGTGGGTGCAGACAGCCTGACTATTGACTACTATATCATGCCGTATAATAAGCCGCTATTCCAGCAGCTCAAAGCCCAGGTAAAGACAATGCTGGCTTGTTTTGAGAAGAACTTCGGACCTTATGCTTTTCGCAGAGATGGATTTACGCTGGTAGAGAGCCCCTACCCGATGGAGCATCAGAGTGGCGTGTGTATCGGTAAGCTGAGAAAGGATATTAATATGCAGTATCCCGCCCTGGTCTGGCATGAGTCTGCGCATGAGTGGTGGGGCAATGCGATCAGTTGCCGGGATATAGCGGATATGTGGATACATGAGGCATTTGCAACTTATGCAGAGGCTTTGGTCATTGAGCAGATGTTGGGTAAAGAGACGGCAACAATATTCCTGAATGACCAGAGAAGCGGTGTTTTCAACAAAGAGCCGGTAATAGGCGAGTACGATGTGAATCATATCTATTATGAGATCGGGGATATGTATGGGAAGGGAAGCTTGATGCTGCATACCTTCAGACAGGTATTACAAAACGATGTTTTATGGTTTGACCTGCTAAGGGGCATCCAGCAGCATTACCGTTATCAAACGTTGTCTTCAGATAGTCTTGTCAGCTATATATGCCGGTTTACAAAGCAGGACTACACGCCTTTCTTCAACCAGTATCTGAAGCATGTCCATCTTCCCCGGTTGGAGTACGCATTACAGCAGCAGGGTAAAGATCTGATAGTACGTTACCGCTGGAAGGCAGATGTTCCTGCTTTTAATATGCCGGTCAGAGTAACAACGGCTGCTGGCAGGATGGCCTTTATTCGTCCGGCTACCACCTGGAAGACGATGACATTGAAGAATATGCATGCTGATGATTTTGAAGTGGATGAAGCGCACTTTTATATTGATGTAGCGGATACCAGCTCAGGGGAAACCTCGTTCGTTGAATAAGTGGTATCTTTGCCGGATAGCTTCAACTGATTTTAATGCAAAACAACAGCAGGTTTATAGCCATCGAAGGACTGGACGGCGCAGGTAAGTCTACGCAGATTGATCTACTCAGACAGTTTTATAGTAACCAGGGAATAGAAACAAGGTTTGTACACTTCCCAATTGTACAGGAAGGGGTGTTTGGAGAATTGATTGCAAAATTCCTGCGGGGGGAATTTGGAGAGGTGAAAGATGTGCATCCGCAACTTGTCGCTTTGTTATTTGCAGAAGACAGAAAGGCATTTTCACATACTATCAATGAATGGCTGGCTAATGGATACGTAGTACTGGTAGACCGGTATGTTTTGTCTAATATAGCCTACCAGTGTGCAAAGCTGAAAACTGAAGAAGAAAAACAGGCGCTGCGGGAATGGATCAATATGTTTGAATATGAGTACAATGGTATTCCAAGGCCGGATCTTTCAGTATACCTGGATGTGCCATTTTCGTTTACAAAAAAGGCGCTGACCCAGCGGCGTGCGGCTAATGACAGGCAGTATCTGAAGGGAAAAGAGGATATACATGAAAAGGACTTTTCTCTTCAGCTGGCAGTGAAGCAGGAGTATGATATACTGGCAGATACAGATCCTACTATTACAAAGATTGTTTGTTGTGATCAGGATAGCAACATGCGTACTGTTGAAGATATCCACGCAGCGATCATCCATAATATCAGTAAATAAGGGAACATCTGTCAATTACATCCACCTCTCACTTATCCTGGATGCAGGTAGTTAGTGAGGCTGTGGTGCTTTGATAAGATAGATGCCGTTAAAAGGGAAAGGGAGGCTCATTTGAGCCTCCCTTTCCCTTTTAATATCTACTTACAGGCTTATGAGCCGTAACCTGGATTCTGAGGCCTCAGATTAGGGTTATTTCTCATTTCCTGGATCGGTAATGGAAACAGCAGGTGTTTTTCTGCCAGTGTAGCACCAGAGTTTTTGTTGACGTGACCGGTAAAGTTGTCGAAGCCATTGGTATCTTCGTTATATACCTTTCTCAGTCTCACCATATCAAACCAGATAATGCCTTCATAGGCAAATTCATGCCAGCGTTCGCGCCATACAGCCAGCTCGAAAGCAGCAGGCGTAAGTCCCTGTAAAGCAGTCAGATTGGCTCTGCCGCGTACACGGTTCAGGGACTCATAGGCAAGCGCATTAGGTGCACCGTCTGCTTTGTTCTGTGCTTCTGCATAAATCAGCAGGGTTTCTGCAAAACGGATCTGCATTAGGTTCAGGTTACTTCTGCCGGTACCGGCTTTGCCAACACTACCATGGCCTTCCGCATCAAAATGTTTAAAGATGTAGGGTCCGCCTAGTGGGAAAGGCGCACCATTACCGTTTTCGTAATAAGAGGTAAAGAAGAACTGTTGTTCATCCGTACGCTTATCGGTTGGTTCATACTTTTTGTATGAGTTATAGAAAGACGCCGTAGGCACAGAGCTACCAACACCGCTGCCAAAAGCAGATACGTTCTTGGCAAGTGAGTTGTTAGGAAGCATAATGGTCTGCAGCGGATTACCTTCAATATCAGCCAGGTACTGTACCTCAAAGAGGTGTTCCACCCGGTTATTCTGCGTTACCGAATGCAGGTCGTTGTAGTTGGTAAAGAGGTTTACCATCGTCGGATTGGCAGCAGAATAGTCTATTACTTCCTTAGCCTTATCAGCAGCCAGCTTATAATACTCAGTGCCTTTATTCAATGGTGCGCCGGCCATGGTCAAGTATACCTTTGCCAGCTCTGTTTTGATAGCGGCTTGTCCTACCCTGCCTGAAGCATCCATCCATGGCAGTCCGGAGGCTTCCGCCGCCTTCAGATCCGTAACTATCTGGGTATAAATATCTTCTACCTTGGTACGGTTTGGATAAAAGTCCGGAGAATTGGCAGTTTGTGGAGTAAGTATCAGCGGCGCATCACCCCATAATCTTACGATATAAAAGTACGCCCAGGCCCGCATAAAGCTGGCTTCACCCAGGGTTCTCTTTTTCTGAGCTTCATCCATTGGGTTGATACCGGGTATTTTCTCCAGGGCGAGGTTGGCCTGGGCAATCACCCTGTAGGCTCCGTTCCACCATTGTCTTACATGCAGGTTATCCCCGTCATATACCAGACCTAACAGGTTGTTAAGGTCAGAGTTTTGAGGAGTGGCAGTAGTAGCAGTGCCGGTAGGAGCATCCAGCATCTGGAAGTTGTTAGAGAATATACCGGCTCCGGCAGCGATAAAACGGGCGCGTGCATAGGCTGCGAATACAGCAGCATCAGCATGTTCAGGGAGCGTATAGAAGTTGTCAGGAGACAGGTTGGATGGATCCTGGTCTTCCAGGAAGTTGGAACAGCCGGTCATAAACAGGCTACCTCCGAGTAATATACTGAATGCGGTTTTTTTAATGTAGTTCTTCATGAGCATCTCTTTTTTCTGGATGAATGTTGACTAGAATGCTACGTTTGCGCCCAGCTGGAACGTAGTAGGTTTCGGATAATCAAAGAAGGTCTGACCCTGGGCAAATGGCTGGGAGTAGGTACTTACTTCCGGATCATTTCCACTGAACTTGGTAGCCAGGAAGAAGTTCTGAACAGATGCATATAGTCTCAGTTTGGAGAGATGCAGGCGTTTCAGTTTTTCAGGAGAGAAGTTATACCCCAGGGCCAGGTTACGGCCACGGAGGAAAGAACCATCTTCTACCCAACGGGTATCTACGTTGGTAACATAGCCTGCTGCCGGGTTACGTGGTGCAGCGATATCCGTATTCTGGTGATCTTCTGTCCAGTAGTTCAGTACTGATTTGAAGCTGTTTGCCAGGCCTGTACGGTCTTCACCGGAGTGGTGAGTCATATTCAGTACATCATTGCCATATACAAACTGCAATTCGATAGTCAGGTCCAGATTTCTGTATTTGAAGGTGTTGAAGAAGCCTCCCCAGAAGTCAGGGTTACCATTACCGATGATCATACGGTCAGCATCGTTAATAGCGTTGTCGCCATTTACGTCGCGGTACTTGATATCACCGGGCAGGATAGGCTTACCACCACGGTAGTCTTTGAACAGGGCAGCCTGGGCTGCTTCTTTTGTGCTCCAGGTACCTTCACGTACCAGTCCCCAGAAGGAACCAACCGGTTCACCCACACGGATGATGTTAGTCTGGTTGGTGAAGTTGGGTCCACCCACACCAAAGATGTCGGCAGGAGACGCCAGAGACAGTACTTTATTCTTGTTGAAAGAGACGTTGAAGGTGGTAGTCCAGGAGAAGTCTTTATTTTCAATATTCACGCTGTTAATGCCAAGTTCCAAACCTTTGTTCTCCATGGAACCAATGTTCTTCCGGATGTTAGGATAGCCACTGCTTCCTGGTACAGGCGCTTCCAGCAGCATGTCGGTAGTCTTCCTGTAGTAGATATCCGCTTCCAGGGAGATCCTGTTTTTAAACAGCCCCAGTTCGAGACCAAAGTCATACTGAGCCGTTTTTTCCCATTTCAGGTCATCATTACCTAACCTGTTGGTACCAACACCCTGTACTTTCTGCCCGTTCAGTGGGAATGCGAAATCGTTACTTGCAGCAAGCGACGGCAGGTAGTTGTACGGATCAATCTCTGAGTTACCAGTCAGACCATAGCTGGTACGCAGTTTCAGAGTGGAGATAGTTGTATTGTTCTTCAGGAATGGCTCTTCAGATACGCGCCATGCCAAAGCTCCTGATGGGAAGAACGCATACTTGTTATTGGGACCAAATTTGGAGGAACCATCTGCGCGGCCTGTGAAGGTTACGTAGTACTTATCTTTGAAGCCATAGTTGACCCTACCGAAGTAAGAGTTGAAGGCAAAGCCAAGTTTACGGGAGCCTGCACCTGAAGATGGGATCAGTCCACCTGCACCCATATTGTTGTTCTGGAAGTAGTCGGTGGAGAAGTTCTCTGCGCGCAGGTTGAAGCCGAAGAGGTTATCCTTTTGCCAGCCCACCCCTGCTATTGCATTGATGGAGTGCAGGTCGTTAAAGCGCTTATTATAAGTGAGGTAGTTTTCAAATGACCAGTATGTTTCTCTGTCATTGGCTGTGATTGCTATACCCTTCTGGGTAGCAGAGATATCCAGCAGTGAACGTCCGTTCCATTCATTTCTGCCACGGGTTACGATATTAGCGCCTACAACACTGCGGAACTCGAGTCCTTTGGCAAGTGTGATAGTAGCATAAGCGTTACCCAGTACGTTTTGTGTCTGGAGCATGTATTTACGGTCAGTGAGAATATGTACAGGGTTAGAACCGCCTTCCGCGCCCGGATACATTTTGTTATTACTGTAGGTACCGTCCGGCATTTTAACAGGCAGGAATGGTAATCCTTCGGTAATCATACGCACAGCGTTCAGTCCACCGGTACCGATATCTACCAGGTTTTCGTCCTGGTTGGTATAGCCCAGTGAGCCTCCTACCTTTAGCCATGACTTCATTTGGCTGTCAAAGGTGAAACGGGCAGAGTAACGTTTGAGGTAAGAATTGAGCAGCAGGCCCTGATCATCTCTATAGCCCAGGAAGAGTCCGAACTGGCTGTTTTCATCCCCACCGGTAAAGCCTAGCTGATGGCTATGGGATACCTTTTTTTGCACAGATTCTTTGAACCAGTCAGTATCGTATAGCGGGTTGCCATTGCTGTCGAACAAGAGTGGATTGGTTCTTTTTAGCTTAGGATCTCTGGAGATATAGTCGCCTTTCGCCCAACCTTCCGGATCGTAGATTTCTGCGTTTTTCCAGGCCAGGTCTTCTACCTGCATGTATTCCCGTGCATTCAGCATTTCTACTCTGCGAGGGCCGACAATGTTATAGGCCAGGCCAGCATCGTAGGTGACGCGGCTGCCGCTGGCGTTACCTCTTTTGGTTGTTACAAGAATAACACCGTTAGCACCTCTGGCTCCATAGATGGCAGTGGAAGAAGCATCTTTCAGTACTTCCACAGAAGCGATCTCATTAGGGTTGAGGAAATCAATTGCGTTACTGTTCTGCGTCTGAACACCTACAGGGATAACCACTCCGTCTATTACATATAGCGGGTTATTAGTAGTATTGATAGAGCTGAAACCGCGGATGCGTACGTTCGTCTGCCCTCCTGGCCGGCCGGAGTTAGTATTTACCTGTACCCCTGGAATCCTGCCTGCCAGTGCCTGATTGACAGAAGCGGCAGGTCTTTCTTCCAGTTGCGCTGTTTTTACAGATGCTACCGCGCCGGTAAGGTCGGAACGGCGCTGTGTACCGTAACCCACCACGACAACGTCCTGTAGGGACTTTACATCGGAAGACAAACTGACGTTAATATTATTTGCATCGGCGACAGGTTTTTCCTGGCTCAGGTAGCCAATGAAAGAGAACACCAATGTGCTACCCTGTGCAGCGTCTATGCTATACGTACCATCTGCTTTTGTCTGAGTACCGTTAGCTGTGCCTTTAACTTGAACAGATACCCCGGGGAGAGGAGAGTTATCCCGGTTATCCAGAACTCTACCGGTTACTTTCCGGCTTTGGGAGAATGCCTGCAAAGTCATTAGCAATGCCAATGTTCCCTGCACAGCGATTCTCATGAAACGTGTGAATTTGGATTTCATATTTTGGAGGTTTTAGAGAATAGATTAGCATGCACATACAGGAACTTCCTGCATATGCGACCTGGATCAGTGTATTGACATTACATCATTATTTTACGTGGCTCAGTAATGATAAAATTAATGCTGATCGATATCCGTGGATAAAAGAAAAGCTAACAGTAAATAAATTGATGACTCTTTTAACGCGTTCGGAATTTTGGTTTACGTCAATAGTTAGTTTAAAATATGATTACGGCTCCTAAAGTATGGTAACTTCCTGTTAAAAGTAGAATATTTTTTAAGTAAAGTAAAACGTTTTTGCAAAAAACTTTTTCTTATCCGGAGCTATACTGGTACTGCATTGGCGGCGGATTTTTCTATTACTAACATCAATAAAAGATCACAGATCTGTAAAAAAGAAAACAGGAAAGTAGCATTTTGGCGTACTTTCCTGTTTAGTTATAAATGTTTGATAAAATAGTATCCTTCTACTCTACCTCAAAGATAAAAAACTGTGTTTCTTCTTTACTGTCAAAGTTGTTATCAGCTACGAATACCATACTTCTATTTCCGTTAGGTAGTACAGGTCCGAAAGTCATACCTTCTACATTGTCAACATAAGTATTGAGGCGCTCGAAGTTTAGTAGTAATGATTTCTTTACAGGTATAAAGTTTTGTGTTGTTTGCAGGGATACAGTGTTGTCAACATTGGTTGCATGTTGGAGTTCGGCTATAAAGACTTTGATGGTGTTGTTCTTTACACCGGTGGAGAAAGACCGCTCCATAACCAACAACTTCTGTTCAGACAGTACCAGTATATCCGAAATACCATTTACACGAAAGGCAGTGTCTGGTACGGGCTTGTATGCAACCGGATCGAGCTTATAGGCATATTGTGCAACTGGCTTTCTGGTAGTCAAGTCATATTTGATCAGCCTGATATAAGCGGTTGTATCAGCTAGTCCGGCTTTGGGACCGTCTTCATAGCGGGGTTCCTCCAGGCTAACAAACATGTAACGCCCGTTGGCAGTAAATCCCAGTCCCTCGAATACGCCGTTACGTCTGGGGCCGTTATCTGTAACGCGCATATGAAACTGCTCAGGTATAGGAAAGCTATCCAGGAGACGTCCGGAGCTGTCAATCTCAAATATACCCGGATCATTTAGGATATTGCCTTTGTTAGAAATAATCCGCTCACCTTCACTGCTCCATATAAGTTTTCCTGTATGTGGGTTGTACCTCATCGCCTCGGGATCAGGCGCAAAATGTTTGTCGGGAGGGAATACGTTTCCATCACGGGCCTTTAAATAGGTGACACTGGTAAATTGTACACTGTCTGTTGCATTTCCGGGTACAGGTATTCGTGCAGTATAAAACCTGGCAGGCTGTTTCTCAGATCTGTCATCACATATAAGGTAGTATATCTTGCGGGCAGTATCGTAGTCAATACCGGATAGTCCTCCGATAGTAGTTCCGTCAAAAGGTTGGTCGTGTGGTACAACATATTTATGCAGTAGCCGCAGTGATGAAACGGCAGGTGTTGTTTCATTGCCGGTCGTTTTCCTGGCAGTGGTGCAACCACTTAGTAAAACCGCCATCAGCAGTAATCTTCTCATATACGCATGTTTTTGCCTATGTGCAAAAGTAGCGAATGAAAACAAGGAACCCTCCAGCTTGAGCAGGAGGATTCCTCAGTAACACCATTTGTGTGATTACTTTTCTCTTTGATATTGAACGGTTAAGATACTTTATTACTTAATGAATAAGCTTGCGATATCCAGTACCTGGTCTTCTGTCAGGAACTCGTCAAAGGCTTCGGTAGCCGCTGCTTTATCTACCTGACTGGCAATACCGGTGATGGTTACCCCTGCCTGTACCTGGTTGTCTTCGCCGGCGTATACAGGCTGAATAGCAGGAACGTTATTTTCTGCATTAGTGATCCACGGCTTCAGTGCAGGCTGTGGAGCAGATGTCAGATTTCTGCGCATATAACGGATGTGTGCTGCGTGGCGTGCTTCTATAGAGTGGATCTGCAGGGCGACAGTTAATACCGCCGGATTCTCCATCAATACAGTTGCTTTACCTTTATATGCCCTTACACCGGTATCTTCAAACGCCTGAGCTAAGATCAGGAGTGTTGGGTAATCCTGAAAAGGTTTGAGGTTTAAGCTTCCGCCAGTGAAGTCGAAGGTTGGCTTAGTAACAGGAGTACCGCCAGCGCCGGTGATTGCGCTTTTCAGTAATGTTACGTGGGCATTCTCGTGATTAGCGATGGTTGTAAATGCGCCTAAGGATGCAGCATTGGGAAAGAGGGAAGTTCTGGTAATTGCAGTTGAATAATATTCAGCTTCCAGATATTCCAGCGTAAGCGCATAGTTTAATACGCCCAGCACATCTGCGGGAGTACGACCATAGGCTTTCTTCAGCATACTACCCAATGCAATGGGAAGGGCAGAAAGAGCAAGCACACGGCCAATATTCCTGAATTGTTTCATCGCATCTCTGCGGGTGTCAAGACGCTCGTTTATTTCGGGGTCTATTTTCTCTATCTCGTTAAAGATGTTTTGCAGATTCATAGTGATCAGTTTTTACAATGAGGAATGCGCGTGTTACTTAGGAAGCGTATTGGTATTAACTTTAGTTTTGATATACGCGCCTGCTGCCGCAAAGACTTCCTGTGGCGTTTTAACAAAATCGAGGCCCTGGGCATCTGCATCTGAAGCAAATGAACCATTGCTGATAAGGTCTCTGATGAGTGCTGCATGGCGTGCCTCCACAGATACTATCTTACCGGCAAGTACCAGGTATTCGGCCGTTTTGATAAATTTTCCCGCACCATTGTAAGCAGCTACGCCAAGATCTTCAAAAGTCTTGGCAGCGCCTAATACTGCGTCTCTGCTTGAGAAATTGATTGAGGAAAAGTCTACTGTAAGATTGGGGATAGCTCCGCTTGCAAGAGCTTTCTTGAAAAATTCACGATGAGCTATTTCATGATTACGTATGTCTGTGAGCAATGTCAGTTCAACATCTGAAATGCCGGAGTAAGGAGTGGCTACTACCTGCGTATAGAAGGCTGCTTCCAGTTGTTCCAATGCATAGGCATAGTTCAACACAGATACGTCACCGGTGCCCAGGCTTACGCCTTCGTCAACCATACCGCCATCCTCATCGCTGCTACAGCTTGCGATAGATCCTGCGGTAAGAATGGCCGCGCCCATACCAGCGTATTTAAGGAAAGCACGGCGATGTACATTAGGCATGGCAATACCTTCCTCCTTACCATCACTGGTTACGGAGCGGGTTTTCCGTATTAACATAAGATGAGATTTAAAGTGAACGAAAATTTACACCTACTAACAAATAGAAAAGAAAAGAAAGCTACGCGATAGCTGAAACACGTGGATATTTTTCCGGATTAATCGCAAGTGCTTCTGATTTGATATACGGGGGATAATCCGTTCTGGTTTTTGATTTTTACTAATTATTTATTCTCCTGAAATTATGACCAGTAGAGCTTTTTACTAAAAAAATAAGGTAACCAATCGTGCTGTCAGAGTGTAAGTTTCTCTTCAGTACGATTGATTACCTTTCACACAATGGAGTTCGGTTTGCCTGACTTAAACAGCCCGGCCGCGTATGATATTTACAAGAATAGCAATGATCGCCAATACTAGCAGTGCATGTATAAGACCACCAGCGGAGTAAACAAACGCACCCAGAACCCATCCGATAATTAGAATAACTGCGATTAAATAAAGTAAGCCGTTCATATCAAAAAGATTTGGTTAAAATTGTAAGTAGAAAATTTATGCCAGATCATGTTAACAACACGATGAGGAATGAAATCCTTCTATTTACAAGTGTTTGCGAGGAGAGGCCCCTTATATAAGCAATGTGTACCATTCTAAAAAGAGTGATTTTCTATGTGGAACGTATTCCCCAGCCAGGGTAGATTCTACGTCAAACAATACATGAGATCCGGCTACGAGTCAAGCCCCGTCTGAAACCGCAGATCTGGTCATATTTTTGAACTTCTTACTTTACATATATATTAGTCAACATCGCATTAATTTAAAATTTACTATCATGCAACTCAATGAAAAATTGTTGGAAGCCCTGAATGACCTGGTTAGAATTAACCGCGACCGTGTGGAAGGATATAGAAAAGCAATTGATCAGACCGATGATGCAGACCTCAAAGCATTGTTTCAAAGAATGGCAGATGAAAGTAATTCATATATAGATCAACTGAACATGCTATTACTGACAAATGGAGAAGGTGCAACTATGCAATCCTCTATCTATGGAAGAATCTATAGAACCTGGATGGATGTCAAGGCTACCTTTTCCGGCCCGGATCGTCATTCCATCCTCTCCTCTTGTGAGTATGGAGAAGGCGCCGCCCAGCGGACCTACGAGGAAATACTACGTTCCAGTATCCCGATGCCTTACAGTGTGCGTGAACTGATCGCCAATCAAAAAGGTGCACTCAGAAGTTCACATGATACAGTGAGAACTTATAGGGAATTGGAGAAAGTTGCTCATTAGTGGGTTTGTTCATTTTGCACAACCTTGTTCTTTTTGTTCAAAATAGACATCACCTAGGTTGTTCATTATGAGCGGCTTACATTTGAAATGTAAGATTAAGCGGCTACTTATCTCCATAAGTAACAAATTTCAGTAATGGATTTAGGTAAAATTCGCAGCCCCGCGGAAATGCGGGGCTGACTTGGTTATATTATGCTGTTAATATCCTTCATCCCAGTCCTTCCACACAGGCTCATACCCTTGTGATCTTAACATGCCACTGATATGCTCCGGACTACGCTCGTCTGATATTTCAAATTGCTCCAGTGACGACAGGTCGGTGGCATACCCTCCAGGATTCGTTTTAGAACCCGCACTAAGCGCTGTAATACCCAGTTTGATAACATTGTCCCGGAAGCAGGGTGTTTCACGCGTAGAAAGGCTTAATTCGACTTCCTGGTCCAATATCCGGTAAGCACAGATCAGTTGTACCAGCTCCCGGTCATTCATCTCCACCTTGGGTGGTAAGCCTCCTGAACATGGCCGTAGCCTCGGAAATGAGATGCTATACTTTGTCTGCCAGTATGTTCTTTCCAGATATTGCAGATGTAATGCCGTAAAAAAGCTGTCAGTGCGCCAGTCTTCCAGCCCGATCAGTACGCCAAGCCCAATCTTATGCACTCCTGCCCTGCCTAGTCTGTCCGGGGTATCCAGCCGGTAGTAGAAGTTGGATTTCTTGCCTTTCGGATGATGAAGCTTATAGTCAGCATGGTGATACGTTTCCTGGTATACCAATACCCCATGCAGACCATCCTGCTTAAGTGTTGCATACTCTGCTTCATCCATAGGTTGCACCTCCATAGAGATGTTGGCAAAGTGTGGCCGTATCACCTGCATCGCCTCACGGAAATAATCCAAGCCTACCGTCTGATTGGCCTCTCCTGTCACCAGTAAAACGTGTTCATACCCCATAGCTTTAATTACTGCCACCTCCCTGAGTATCTCATCCCTGCTAAGTGTCTTTCTGGCAATTTTATTGTCCAGGCTGAAACCGCAATAGGTACAGATATTTTGACATTCATTGCTTAAATAAAGCGGTATATACAACTGCATAGTATTACCAAAACGCTGCTGGGTGAGTTTCCTGCTCAGTTGCGCCATCTGCTCCAGATACGGAGCCGCTGCCGGTGATATCAGCGCTTTGAAATCTTCCAATGTACGCCTGCCTGCTGCAAGAGCGGCCTCCACATCACGGGACGTTTTAGCATAAATAGACGCTTTTACCGCGTCCCAGTCATGCTGGTCAAATATGTTTCTGAAACCTGACATCTTACGCTTCTTTTAAACTTCGTCAAGGAAACCGATTAATGGACTGGATGCTGCTGCTTCCTGAAGTACCGGTGCAAGTCCTGCTTCGTAGGCCTGTCTGCCTGCTATCACACCCAATCTGAAAGCTCTTGCCATCAATACCGGATCTTTGGCCACAGCAATGGCTGTATTGACCAGTACTGCATCCGCGCCTATTTCCATCGCTTTGGCTGCATCCGAAGGACTGCCAATACCTGCATCCACAATTACCGGAATATTACTTTGTTCGATAATGATTTCAAGGAAGTCGAGTGTCTTTAGCCCTTTATTGCTGCCAATTGGTGCACCCAGCGGCATCACAGCTGCTGTACCTGCTTCTTCCAGTCTTTTACACAATACCGGATCTGCATGCACATAAGGCAGTACCACAAAGCCAAGCTTTACCAGCTCTTCTGCTGCTTTTAATGTCTCTATGGGGTCTGGCAGCAAATACCTCGGATCCGGATGGATCTCCAGCTTCAGCCAGTTCGTTTCCAGTGCTTCCCTTGCCAGTTGTGCGGCGTATACGGCTTCTTTGGCCGTCCTTACCCCAGACGTATTCGGCAGTAATTTTAATTGTGGATGTTGCACATGCTGTAGCATATCATCCGAGTGATTGTGCACATCTACCCGTTTTAATGCGACTGTTACCAGTTCTGAGCCTGATTCCAACAACGCTTCTTCCATGACTGTCATAGAAGAGAATTTACCTGTGCCGGTGAACAGGCGGGAAGAAAAAGTGTGTCCTGCTATTACCAGAGGTTTCATATTGTAATTGATAATATTGTTTGAGATTTGTTTTCCCCATGGGTAATAAGTCCGCTTACGGCAATACCATGAATGCCGGTCTGCATCAGTGCAGGTACATCTGCTGCCAGTATCCCCCCGATAGCAATAACCGGAATCTGAATATTCCGTTGCTTTAGTGCTTGCATCATATCAGCAATACCCTCCAGACCGAGTATCGGACTAAGCTTCTCCTTCGTCTTCGTAAAACGATAAGGGCCCACTCCTACGTAGTCGGCTCCTTCTTTTACATGGGTCAGGATGTCTTCCAGTGTGTTAGCTGTTCCTCCAATAATGAAGTTACTGCCTGTTATGGCTCTTGCTGCAGCCACTGTCATATCCTGCTTGCCTACATGTACACCATGCGCACCTACCTTCACCGCAATGCGCGGATGATCATTGATGATAAGCGTAGCATTATAGGCAGCGCAGATAGCTTTTGCTGCCAGCGCGCTGCGAAGCACGGTCTCCTCTGGTTCATTCTTAATACGGAGCTGTATCCACCTGCAGCCAGCTTCACATGCTGACTGTATATTCTCCAGGTGAGAGGCAGCCGTCGTTTGCTGCGATATGTAATGTAATGAGCTGATCATGTGTTATGATATCCTAATAATGATGAATGACTGGCCAGAAACTTTTCTGTGTAAAGCTTGGCCGTAATACAGGCTGTTTGTAAGGGCATCCCTGCTGCCAGTTGGGCGGTGATGGCAGCACTGAGTACACATCCGGAACCGTGTTTAGGGAAGACTGATTGTTTACCCGCAGGAATGTCCAGAATTGTCAGGTGTTTTTTGCCGCTTTCCCCCTCCGGTAGATATAGTGTATCTATTCCTTGCTTGTCCGAACGGTGCCCGCCTTTCAGCAGTATTGCACAATACGAGGCTAGTTTCTTTGCTGCGGCCTCGCCATCTACTGCTCCGGTCAGCAACATGGCCTCCTGGTAATTGGGTGTCAGCAGGTAGACTTGTTCTAAAACAGCTTTCCAGGTGCTTAATCTGGTATCGTCATGAAAGGTGTAGCCTGCGCTGGCTTTCAGCACCGGGTCCAGTACGATCCTGATACCTGGTCTGAGGGAGGTGATAGTGCTTATCACTTCCAGCATTGTGTCTGCATCTTTCATGATACCAATCTTACAGTATTGCACTGGGAATGTCTCTAGCAAAGGCTTCAATTGGGCAATGATCTGAGCGGCAGATTGCCATTCGGCAGAAATGAACCGGGTATCTGTCTGCACGGTAAGGGCAGTACAGACACCCAGTCCATAGGTGCCGAGTGCTTCAAATGTTTTTATATCAGCCAGCAGGCCTGCACCCGCAGAAGGGTCCATTCCTGCAAGGCTTATCACGAAGGGCCGATGTTGTGCCATATATCTTTAATTTGACGGAACCTGCTTACCGCGGCTGCTGGTTCCTGCCAGATAGCGCCCAAAAGGGCAATCCCGTCAAACTGCATATTGCGGGCTTTGCGTGCTGTAGTATGATCGACTCCACCTAACGCCAGCACGTTACCAGTGTAATTGCCTTTCGACAGTTGGAAATCTTCACTAAAAGCACTGTAATGCGCTGGTTTGGATATGCTGTCAAATATTGGTGCCAGCAGCAACTGATCCCAGTAAGCGCTTGCGGTCTGTAACGCCGCAGTTGTATGTACGCTGGTGCTGAGTCTCCAATCCCGTTGCCGGTATTCCACTAGCTTATCAACAGGAAGAAGACTACTGCTGGTTTCACTGAAATGCACTCCCTGCAAACCATACGTCTCACAGAGCTCAACGTGTTCTGCTATAATAAGCTGATTATAACAGGTGGCATCCGCTTCCAGCAGCAGCTGTTCATACTCCGCAATTGTCCATCCGGGTTTGCGCAGCAGTATGCAGTCGGCTCCTTCATCCAGTAGCTGTTGCCAATAGATGGTTTCTTTCGGCAGATAACTGCTGTGTGTGATAATCTGTATCATTAGAAGTAAATAGCCCCTCCCTGTTCTTTGAAGGCATTTGCTTGTTCTGCCATACCAGTTTCCAGTGCCAGTGTCTCATCTATCTGTTGCGTAGCGGCATAATCCCGTACTTCCTGCGTAATCTTCATAGAGCAGAAATGTGGTCCGCACATAGAGCAAAAGTGAGCAATCTTTGCTCCTTCTGCAGGCAGGGTCTCATCATGATAGGAACGGGCAGTCTCTGGATCGAGCGACAAGTTGAATTGATCCTCCCACCTGAACTCAAAACGTGCCTTACTTAATGCGTTGTCACGATGTTGTGCACCAGGATGTCCTTTTGCCAGATCAGCAGCATGCGCAGCAATCTTATAAGTAATCACTCCCTGTCTAACGTCCTCTTTATCAGGCAGTCCGAGGTGCTCTTTGGGCGTAACATAACACAGCATAGCGGTACCGAACCAGCCGATCATAGCTGCTCCGATAGCAGATGTAATGTGGTCGTAGCCAGGAGCAATATCTGTAGTTAACGGACCAAGCGTATAAAAAGGTGCTTCTTTACAATGCTCCAGTTGCTTATCCATATTGGCCTTTATAAGGTGCATCGGCACATGGCCTGGTCCTTCGATCATTGTTTGAATATCATGTTTCCAAGCATGATGGGTGAGTTCCCCGAGTGTTTCCAGCTCTGCAAATTGTGCGGCGTCATTCGCATCAGCGATGCTTCCAGGCCGTAGTCCATCACCAAGTGAAAAAGCTACATCATAGGCTTTCATAATGTCACAAATCTCTTCAAAGTTGGTATACAGGAAGTTTTCCTTATGATGTGCCAGGCACCATTTAGCCATAATCGAGCCTCCGCGTGACACAATACCGGTCGTACGTTTAGCGGTTAATGGTACATAGCGCAGCAATACACCCGCATGGATGGTGAAGTAGTCTACGCCTTGTTCTGCCTGTTCTATAAGCGTATCCCGGAAAATATCCCAGGTTAGTTCCTCTGCCTTTCCATTCACCTTTTCCAGCGCCTGGTAGATAGGTACAGTACCAATGGGTACAGGAGAGTTACGAATAATCCATTCCCTTGTTTCATGGATATTTTTACCGGTGCTGAGATCCATAATTGTATCTGCTCCCCAGCGACATGCCCATACCGCTTTTTCTACTTCTTCTTCTATACTTGACGTAACGGCGGAATTGCCAATATTAGCGTTTATCTTAACCAGGAAGTTACGACCGATGATCATGGGCTCGCTTTCCGGGTGATTAATGTTATTGGGAATGATTGCACGTCCGGCAGCTACCTCCTGCCTTACAAATTCCGGTGTTATAAACTTTACAGGTGTATTTGCGCCAAAGGACTGTCCTTTGTGTTGTTGCCATAGGGCATTATTTTCCTGAAACAGCTTTTCTACGCATTGGTTTTCACGGGTGGCGATATATTCCATTTCCCGGGTAATGATCCCTTTTTTTGCATAATGCATTTGTGATACATTATGCCCTGTTTTAGCTCTTAACGGCGAGTGCTGATAGGAAAAGCGTAAATCGTCCAGCCGGTTGTCGTCCAGTCTCTGTCTGCCATATGCAGAGGTGATACCAGGAAGTTTTTCCACGTCATTGCGATCCAATATCCAGGACTCCCTAAGTCTCGGCAGGCCTTTGCGTACGTCTATATCTACATTAGGGTCAGTGTACGGGCCACTGGTATCATATATTACAACAGGTGCGTTGGGCACTTCTTCTCCTTTTGTACCGTGCAGGCGTGTAGGAGTCAGCGTGATCTCTCTCATGGCAACGCCATCTACATAAATTTTTCTGGAGCCAGGAAATGGCGTACGGGAAATGGAATGCATAATCAGACAATGATTTACAGTGAGTAATAGTATTGAAGTATCCTTAAGACAGCAGGCAAATGAACATAGTGGTTACTTATGGACATAGAATGGCCCTTATGGCTGTAATATCCATTTGTAAAGCGTTCTGTATTCAATATGTCAGCTGGAATTATCCTCCCTGAGTCGCATGGATGATGGTGACCTTATCTGAAGTCTGCAGGGTCTGATCATGCCATGAGGTTTTGGGTATGACCTGGCTGTTAATGGCGATTGCAACGCCTTTTTCTGATGGGAGTTGAATAAACTGTAAGAGGGCAGCAACAGTTGTTCCTGGCTGCACCGCATAAAGTTTATTGTTTACAAGCACTTCCATGTTTGCAAGGAATTTAGTTAAACAATAAACTTTAAGGATGGAAATGATGGAGCATTCAGCTTGTTTCCCTGAAGTACAGTGAGCACTGTGTCAGGTACTTTTTCCTACGGCAGTATGAACTGCATCAGGTCTGAGGGTCTCATCTCAGCTTCCCGGTTATATATTGTTCCGGGAAACACCCCTAAAGTGCCTTAAAGGTAGTTAAAATTGTTAAACTACTATTCCTATCTTTGATGCTATGAAAAAAAGTCTGCTTTTGTCAGTAATCTCAACTGTTATAGTTGCAGCTTGCCAACAGCCTGCACCTCCACCCCAGACTGTTCTGGTAGAAGACAGCAGCCTGATAGATGTGCCTGATACAGTCACTCCTGAGACTATTATAGATTCTATTACTACGATCAAGGCAGACACCATTTCGTATAGCGAAGCACAGTTATTAGGCAAGTGGTTACAGCCTGTGCCTGGTGTAGACAAAGCAACACAGGGTTTTCAATTAAAGAAGAACGGGGGCATTACATCGATTAATACTTATTCAATGGTGTATGATAAGTGGAGTGTTTCTCACGACACTTTACTTTTTTGGAGTCACATAGAGGGTCGCCCTCAGAAAGATTCTGCGGTAGTTATTGATACTATACTTATCAGGTCGCTGACAGATACTTCGTTAGTGCTATTCCCTATCAAAGCTGCAGAGGGGTATATTGAGGAATATAAAAAAGCTGCTAAAAAGAAATAGCCAGTGCTTAAATAGCCGACAGGTAACAAGCAGTATGGCGTATACTGCCTGTCACCTGTTTCCGGACTATTGTAGTCATGAACTTTACTAGTTATACATTTGCCACAAAGCTACTGCGCAGGCTACTACTGCCATAAATACACCGGCAGTGGCAACTTGTGTGTCGTCAATATTTCTGTGCGCTTTTAAAACGGAGAGCCCCCCAATTACTATAGCTGCTATACCCAATACAAGAGCTGTATTCGGGTTCCTTGCTACAAACGCATATACTGCAGCGAATATGCCTGCAAACATTGATACGAAACAGGCGATTTTTGTTGGTGTGGACGTAGTGTGCTGTTGCATATGAAGATGAATTAAACGTGATAACAATTAGTTTATAACTTTTTCCTGTTTTGCTTGCTCCCAGGGCACTTTCAGTAGTGTCCCGATCTGCTGATAATGATCGTCCTGATACTCATCCAGTCCGTAGCGCAATCGTGTTACGTCTTTTACTTTCACGAATGTGCCGAACAGACGGTCCCAGAATGAAAAGATATTTGCGTAGTTAGAGTCTGTCTCCGGCTGGTAATGACTATGATGTACCTTGTGCATGTCAGGCGATACAATGATCATGCTAAGGATGTTATCTAGCCATTTGGGTAACCGGATATTTGCGTGATTAAACTGTGACATGAATGCTGAAACACTTTGGTACAGCATCACCATCCAGATAGGTATGCCCATTGCAACAATAGCCAGCAGCAGTGCTACTACCCTGAAAATGCTCTCTACCGGATGATGTCTCAAAGCTGTAGTAGTATCTACTGCAGTGTCAATATGGTGTATCTTATGAAAATGCCACATCCAGGCAATTTTATGCTGAATAACATGTACCAGGTAAGCGCCAATAAAGTCCATCATCATAATGGCAAGCAGGCAATGCAGCCAGCCCGGAAGTTCAATGGTGTATAACAAGCCAAATTGCGTTCTGGCCGTCCATTCTGAGGCTGTAACAATCAGAAACGCAAAGCCTAGATTAACAACAGCGGTTGTTAACGTAAAAAAAAGATTAGTGCCGGCATGCCTGTACCGGTCTCCTTTAAATGACAGGCGGGGAATAACACCTTCTATCATCCAAAGCAGTGCAAGTCCGCCTACAAGAAAAGCGGCACGATACAACGGAGGAATATTATTAAAAAATTCTTCCATACGGGAATGCGTTTATTGCATGATGGGTTCCATGCGGTGATCAGTTAACGTGAAATAGTGGTCATCAAACGGGGGCAAATCAATCGCTTACTGTCCTTATTTACAGCTATTAATTTACGACTTTTTCAAATAATAATTCTTTTGAAAGTGGCTAGGGGCAAAGAAAAAAGCAATCCCCTTGTGAGAGATTGCTTTATAGATAAACATTAGTTATTAGTTGTTGCCTTACCGGTCTAGTTATTCAACATAAGCGGCATTACCAGCATCAGCAGATCTTCATTTTCTTCTTTTTCAGAAGGTTTCAGGATACCTGCTTTAGTTGGTGTAGATAATTCAATAGAGATCTCATCTCCTTCTGCTGCATTCAGCATTTCGATCAGGAACTTGGCATTGAATGCAATCTGCATATCATCACCAGTGTACTGGCAACTCATACGCTCATTACCTTCAAAAGAGAAGTCAACATCCTGCGCTGAGAGCTGCAATTCGCTGCCTGTGATGCTCAATGCAACCTGGTTGGTGCTCTTATTGGCAAATACGCTCACACGTTTCAAAGCGTTCTGGAAATCGCTTTTTGCCACTGTCAGGCGATAAGGATTGTCTTTTGGAATAACTACCTTATAATCAGGGAATCTTGCATCGATCAGACGACAGATCATCTGTGCGCCATCATGTGTTACAAAGAAGTGATTCTGGCTATAGGCAATTTTAATCTCTGTGTCATTGTCAGGTAATGCAGACTTCAGCAGGTTCAACGGCTTTTTAGGTACGATGAATGTTTCTGCTTTAGGGCATTCTACTCCGGTTCTTACATATTTTACCAGACGGTGCGCATCTGTTGCTACAAATGTCAGACTGGTAGGAGTCAGTTCAAAAAATACACCTGTCATAGCTGGACGAAGATCGTCGTTGCTTACTGCAAACAGTGTTTTGTTGATCGCCGTTACCAGTGCGGTAGACGTTACGTTGAATGATGTAGTATCATCAGCAGCAGGTTCTTTTGGGAAATTCTCAGGGTTTTCTCCCATCACCTTGTACTTACCATTGTCGGAAGTGATTTCAACCGCGTATGAGTTAAGATCTATTTGAAACGTCAGCGGCTGGTCAGGCAGGTTTTTGAGTGAATCCATCAGGATCTTTGCCGGTATACAGATACGGCCACTCTCTTTGGCTTCTACCTCCAGCTTTACCTTCATCACAGTCTCAAGATCTGTAGCGACTACAGTCAGTTCGTTCTTATCTATCAGGAACAGGAAATCTTCCAATATAGGCAACACCGTGTTCGAGTTGATCACCCCGCTGATCTGCTGCAATTGTTTTAACAAAGTAGAGGAAGAAACGATAAACTTCATGTGATATATTGTATTTACTTATTTGCTATGATTCAAAAAATAGCCCTCGCAACGGGCAGTGAGGCGATTGACAGCAATCTGCATCCTGTTAACCCATCTAAAATAAGGCTTTTTAAGAATGCGGACAAAGATAGAAAGAATTGTCAAGTATCGTGCTATTTACAGATATTATCGGAAAATGCAATGTTAGATAAAATGATGATTAGTAAGGCTTCTGTTAGATTGTTTTTAATAAAAGGCCGATTTATTAATATGCTTTGAAAAAATCTACCTTTTCTTTTAAATGATGTTCATATCCTTTAGCTTTGCGGGCGCAAAAAAATATTTTTAAAACTAAAATTCTTTTGGGTTATGAAACTATCTCATTTAGCCGAAACCTTGATCGGGTCTGAAATTATTAAGCTGGCCGGTGAGATTAAGGAGAAGCAGGCCAAGGGCGAAAAGATCTACAATTTCACCATTGGCGATTTTGATCCCAAGGTATTCCCGATTCCGGCTGAATTTGAGGAAGAGATCATAACGGCTTACAAGGAAGGATTTACCAACTACCCCCCCGCTGATGGTATTCCTGAACTCAGAAAATCTGTTGGTGAGTTCATCGCCGAACACGAAAACCTGAACTACGATCCTGCTAAAGAAATTGTTATCTCCTGCGGCGGACGTCCAATTATCTATGCAACTTTCAGAACAATTGTTGACAGAGGAGAAAAGGTGGTTTATGCTACCCCTTCCTGGAACAATAACCACTATACTCACTTCCTTGAAGCAGAACATGTCGTACTGGAAACTAAACCAGAAAACGACTTTATGCCTACTGCTGCCGAACTGAAACCTCTCCTGAAGGGAGCTACCCTTCTGGCGCTGTGTTCTCCGCAGAACCCGACCGGTACTGCTTTCGGTAAGCAACAGCTGGAAGAAATCTGCGACCTGGTGATTGCTGAAAACAAAAGCCGTGGTGCTGATGAAAAGCCTCTGTACATCATGTTTGACCAGATGTACTGGGTGCTGACCTTCGGTCAGACGCAGCACTATACTCCGGTATCCCTGCGTCCTGAGCTGAGAGACTATACCATCTTCATAGATGGTATGAGTAAGGCTTTCGCTGCTACGGGTGTAAGAGTTGGGTGGGCTTTAGGTCCTGCCCACGTGATAGCAAAAATGAAGTCTATCCTGTCTCACGTAGGTGCCTGGAGCCCTATGGCAGAACAACATGCTGCTGCCCGTTACCTGCGTCGCAAAGACGAGGTTAATGCTTACCTGAAGAAGTTTAAAGGTGAAGTAGAAGAGCGCCTACAGAAGATCTATGAAGGATTTGATAGCCTGAAGAAAGCTGGTCACCCAGTAGAAGCTATCGCGCCACAGGCTGCTATCTACCTGACTCTTAAGATCGATCTGGCTGGTAAAAAGACTGCTGACGGTACAGTACTGGAAGATCAGGCGGCAGTTACTTCCTATATCCTGAATGAAGCCAAACTGGGACTGGTTCCGTTCTATGCATTTGGTGCAGCTAAAAACTCTCCGTGGTATCGCCTCAGCGTAGGTACCTGCGTAAAAGAAGAGATTCCGGCTATGATCGCTCAGCTGAAAGCTGCGCTGGAAAAGCTGCAATAAGATTGTTTAATGGCAAGCGACATAAAACAGGAAAGGCCGCCCCGTCACAAACGGAGCGGCCTTCTTCATGATAGGTGTGGTGCTGAAAGAAGGGAGTCCTGCTTAATATCTGTCCCGGTCACGACCATTACCTCTACCATTCCCATTGCCCCTGTCCGCTCTACCACGGTTCTCTTTTCCTTTATGGTACTTCTTCCATTCGTCGTGTTTCGGATGGTATCTGTTTACATAATACTTTGCTTCCCGGCTATCACGGATAGCCATCTGGTCATGCTTGTTACGATAGCCATAGTACTCCTTACGATACCTGTCGTGCATCAGATAAGGCCTGTCTACTCCATTTATCACTACTTTGTGCGCATGATACACATCAAAGTTTGCATATCTGCGAGGTAATGCCCTTGACCTTGCCCAGCTATTGCCATTCCTGTATATATATACCCGCTCAGGTACACTGTAATAACACTCTACATCTGGCAAGTAGTAGTAGTCTACATGGTCATATCCCACAGGCCCCCATACCGGTTGCCTTCCTATATTGATACTAACATTGATCTGGGCCATTGAGGTAGCTGTAAAACCTGTTACGGCAATCAGCAGCAGCATTATCTTTTTCATAGCGTTTGATTTTGTTCATGTAAGGCAAAACCAATGCCCCTTGTATACCTCTAAAGCTTTTCCGAGATGTAGCTGCAAAATGTGTCTGCTAAAAGCAGGAAAATTGAGACAGGCCGCTTTTTAATTAACCCCGCTAATAAAAGAATGTTCATGCAGTATCCTCCTTTCTCCTGCCTAAAGGTCGTTTTCCTCCCTCTCCAAGCCCTCTTTTCGGAAATAGCCGATCAAGTAACTGCCGATGACTAAATCGAAAGGAACTTACTTTATAGTCTTTTGTCCATTTATCCGTACCCCTATTGCACTATCCGCAACCAGATATTTGGAGGTCCTGCATCCTGACTCCCGTCACCCGAAGGGCGAATATTAACCCTGTTCTGGCAAAATTTCACCGTCTGGTGATGTCTAAATAAGTCCGCTTGTCCATTTGCCTTGGTTCAGTCTAAAAAATTTCCTCTGCTCTGTTTTTAGACAGATTATGAAAAAATGTCAATGTAAGTTGCTATTTACCAATTATATACGTTTCTCATTTTCTGACTTTTCAACCTTCTGACTCTTAAAGTCAAAAAGTTAATCAATTGTTAAATGGATTTTAACGTTTTAAAAGTTCATAAAAGTTCCTACTTTTGACTCCGAAACTAAAAAAGTCAAAAAGTTAATGCTCGCTGAGAACAAAGATGAAATGCGGGAGAAAATCCTGGAAGCAGCTTTGAAGAGGTTTATGCACTACGGTGCAAGTAAAACCACTATGAATGAGATCGCAGATGACCTGCGTTGTTCAAAAGCATCATTGTATTACTACTTTTCTGATAAAAAGGCATTGCATAATGCCGTATTAATGAAGATCGGAGAAGCTTTCTTTCAGGAACTGGAATCAGAAGCGGATAGAACTGATATTTCAGCCGAACAGATCTTCTTCAACATGATTCAGAGCAAAATACAGTTCATTGAGCGTTTCAGCCGACTGGAACTTTTCAAAGTGCTGAACGATAAAACACCGGAAATACAGGAAATCATCAATTCTGTACAGAGCAGAGAATATGCAATGCATATCAAAATAGTGAAACGGGGTGTAACAACCGGTGAATTTGATGTAACCAATCCGGAGGAAATAGGCATGTTGTACCAGGATGCAATGGAAGGCCTCCGTTTCGCTGGTATGAGCTGTATGCCGGAAGTAGTAGTAGACTTAGATAAAGAAGGATTCGAAAAGATAGTAGCACAGCAGAAGTTGCTGACGGAAATATTCGTACGGGGAATTAAGAAACAATAAAAGGAATCATGCCAGTCAAAGAGCGGATATTAGAAACAGCGCTTAGGATGTTCAGAATGTACGGCATTAAGAGTGTAACAATGTTCGATATATCGAGGGAAAGCGGGGTGTCGAAGAAGACTGTATACGAACATTTTAAAGACAAAGAAGAACTGGTTCAGGAAGGAATGAGATTTATGCTGAATGGACATGAACAACATCTCGAAGATTTTCGCCAGCAATCTGCTAACGCTATTGAGGAGCTACTTAAAGAAGTGAAATTTATGGAAGACATGGGTAACACCATCAATCCTGTAATGCTCTACGAAATGCAAAAGTATCACCCCGCAATCTGGCAGGAAGTGGAGGTGTTCAAAAAAGAACACCTGGTGCGCGCCATCACAACCAACCTGGAACGGGGTATACAGGAAGGAATATACCGCAATGATCTCAAACTGGATATAATGGCGCATATGAGACTGCTGCAACTGGAAACGGTGTTTCAACCAGCCCTATTTCCTGCAACACAGTTCAATATGCACGAAGTGATCAGAGAGATCACCGCTCATTTCCTACTGGGCATTACCACAACAAAAGGTCGAAAAGTAGCTGCCGGATATATCCGGATAGAACAAGACTAACCACCACTAAACACGATATCCGCCAACTAAAAAATCAAAGAAATACATACGGATGAAAAGGATAATGTTAACGCTTATTCTCTTAACGGGAATAGGGGGATATACCTCCTATGCGCAATCGGAACTGTCGTTGCAGGAGTGCCTGAAATATGCACTCTCCAACAACCAGCAACTGGCACGTACCCGCCTGGAAGAAGATATGGGTCGTTTCAAAACAAGTGAAGTAAGAGCCAGAGCATTACCACAGGTAAATGCACAAGGATCCTATACCAATAATATCAAGAAACAGGTAATACCAGTGCCAGGCGAATTTGCCGGAGGCGCTCCCGGTACCACCCTCCTGCTCGAAGCCGGTGTAACTCATAACGTAGCTGCAACCGGTACACTCTCGCAGGAAGTATACAACCAATCTGTATTCACCGGCCTTAAAGCCGCTAAAGCCGGCGAAGAATTTTATAGCATGCAGACTGCGCAAAGCGAAGAAACTGTCATCTATAACGTTACTCAACTCTACTACAGCGCCCTGGTATCCCGTGAGAAAATGACCGTTCTCGATGCCAATATCGAAACTATGACTAAACTGGTGGAAACAACTTCCTCTCAGGTAGATAACGGCCTTGCCCGCAAAATCGATCTGGATCGTATGCGTGTAAACCTCACCAACTATAAAACACAACGTACGCAGGCAAAAAACCAGTTCCAGCTGCAAACCAACCAGCTGAAAATGATGATGGGTATGCCCGTTGCCAATATCATCAACCTGCCCTCTACTTCGTTTAAAGAAATTGAAAATAAAGCTACTGCGGCTGATTTCGGTGGACTGAACCTCGATAACCGTATCGAATACCGCCTCCTGAAAAAACAGGAAGAACTACAAAACTTCCAGAAGAAAGCTTACCTCGCAGAATTTTACCCGTCGCTGGCGCTCAATGGTAACTACTCATACAACGGTATCAGTAACAAGTTTGACCTGCTGAAGTCAAAATCCGGCGGATCTACTGCCAGCTGGTACGATATGGCTGCTGTAAGCCTCACCCTGAAAATACCCATTTTCGATGGTTGGGCACGCCGCTCCCGCGTTAGCCAGGCTACTGTTGCACTGAAACAGATCAGAAAGGACATGGAAGCCACTAACCTCTCACTGAATACGCAGTATGAAAATGCAAAACTGCAGGTTCAGAATAACCTGAGCACGATAAAAGCACAGAAAGAAAACGTAGACCTGGCCAATGAAGTGTATAACTCTACCCAGAATAACTATAACCTGGGACTGGCAAATCTGACCGATCTGCTGGATGCTGAAACATCCCTTATCTCGGCTCAGAATAACTACAACGAAGCTTTATTGCAATACAAGCTGGCAGAACTGGATATCATCAAATCTAATGGTAACCTCAAAAGCCTGCTCAACTAACTAAAACCGCTAAAAACCGCATACCGAACTATATGAAAAAGATTCTTATCTGGAGCGCAGTGACAATCGCAGCTGTTGTATTGATCATGTGGAAGCTGGGCGCCAATAAAAAAGCCAACGAAACCAAAACAGAATTTGTTAAGAAAAGCAATGCCGGCGATGTGCCTGTTCTGGTGGAAAAAGTGGCAAAATCTGATTTCTCTGAAGGCTTCCTCGCCAATGGTAACTTCACTCCATTCCGCGAACTGAGCTACCTCGCCGAGACATCCGGCCGTATCACCAAACTGATGGTAGACGAAGGTACTGTTGTAAAACAAGGCCAGGCCCTCGCCCATGTAGATGGTGAAATACTCAGCACTGACCTCCAGGCCGCTAAAACCAACCTTGAGCAACTGAGAGTAGACAAAGAAAGATACGAAGCTGCTTTCAAAACAGGCGGCGTAACAAAGAAACAAGTAGACGATGCAACACTTCAGTACGAACTGGCAAAAACAAAATATGCTGCTGCCAGCCGTCGTGTAGGTGATACTTATATCAAAGCACCAATCAGTGGTGTGATCAACAAGAAATATGTAGAACAGGGTGCCTACCTCTCCCCCGGTAACAAAATGTTCGATATCGTAGACGTATCCCGCCTGAAACTGGCTGTATCCGTTCCGGAAATCCAGGTGGTAAACCTGAAAGAAGGCGATAAAGTAAGGGTGACCTCCTCCGTATTCCCTGAAGTTAACTACGAAGGCCGCGTGTCTTTCATCGCTGCGAAAGGCGACAATACCCTCAACTACCCTGTTGAAATGGAAGTGACCAATAGCGGCGATAAACAACTGAGAGCCGGTATGTACGGTACTGCCCATTTTGAAATGAAAAATGCAGTTCCTGCTATCCTCGTAGCCCGTAGTGCTTTCATTGGCGGCGTAAACAGCAACCAGGTATACGTACTGGAAAATAATACTGCTAAAGTACGTAAGGTGATTGCCGGTCGTATCTATGGCGACAGAGTGGAAATCAGAGAAGGACTGAATGAAGGCGAAACCGTAATCACCAGCGGACAAATCAACCTGGTAGACGGATCTAAAGTATCCGTACAAAAATAATCAACTATGAAGATCACAGAAATATCCATAAAGCGACCCACAATAGTGGTGGTAATCTTTACCATCCTGACGCTGCTGGGTGTGATGAGCTATAAATCGCTCAACTATGAGCTGCTGCCGAAGTTTAGTTCGCCGGTAGTAACCATTGCTACCGTATATCCCGGTGCCTCTCCTAATGAAGTGGAAAGCACCATCACCAAAAAGATAGAGGATGCGGTAGCGTCAATGGAGAAGATCAAAAAGATCATATCCAAATCTTCAGAGAGCTTATCTACCGTTACGGTTGAGTTGAACAACGATGCTAACGTAGACATCGCCCTGCAGGATGCACAACGTAAAGTGAACGCTATCCTGTCAGACCTGCCTACTGATGCTAAAGCACCGTCTCTTAACAAATTCTCCCTGGATGACTTACCAATCATGACATTGTCTGCTACTGCCAATATGGACAGCAAACAATTCTATGATCTGATCGATAAAAAACTGCAACCTCTCCTCTCCCGCTTACCAGGTGTAGCTCAGATTACCCTCATCGGTGGTCAGGAACGTGAGATCCAGGTGAATATCGATCCAAGGAAACTGGAAGCATATAAAATGTCTATCCTGCAGGTAAGACAAACCATTACCAACGCTAACCTGGACTTCCCTACCGGTAAGGTAAAAACCCAGGAACAGCAGATCCTGGTACGTCTGGCAGGTAAATATAAAGATGTTGATCAGCTGCGTAACCTGGTACTCTCTACAACCGCCACCGGAACTCAGATCCGCCTGAAAGATGTGGCTGATGTACAGGACTCCCAGAAAGACGTAGATCGTCTGGCCCGTGTGGACGGTGTGAGCTCTATCGCATTACAAGTACAGAAGCAGAATGACGCGAACGCCGTAACTGTGAGTGAGGGAATGAAGAAGGCAATTGCCTCTATCGAAAAAGATTATGCTGCTGCTAACCTGAAAATATTCATTGCGAACGACTCTTCTGACTTTACCCTCGAATCAGCTGATTCCGTAATACATGACCTGATCATCGCAATTGTGCTGGTAGCTGCTGTAATGCTGCTGTTCCTGCATAGTATCCGTAGTGCGATCTTCGTAATGATCTCTATCCCGGCTTCACTGGTAGCTACCTTCATTGGTATGAAGATGTTCGGCTTCTCTCTGAACCTGATGTCATTACTTGGCCTGTCACTGGTAGTAGGTATCCTCGTGGATGATGCCATCGTGGTACTTGAAAATATCTACCGCCATATGGAAATGGGTAAAAACAGGGTACGGGCTGCATTTGATGGTGTGAAGGAGATCGGCTTTACCGTAACATCCATTACCCTCGTAATTGTGGTGGTATTCCTTCCGATTTCCCTGACAAATGAACTGGTATCAAAGATCCTGCGTGAGTTCTGTGTGGTAGTGATGATCTCGACAATGCTCAGTTTGTTGTCTTCCTTTATGATTGTACCGCTGCTGTCCTCCCGTTTCGGTAAACTGGAACATATCACTGGTAAGAACTTCTTCGAGAAATTCATCCTCTGGTTTGAAAGACAACTGCAGAAGTTCACTGACTGGATGACCAGCATCCTGAAGTGGTCCCTTAACCATAAAGCTATCACACTGGTAGTAGCCATCGGTTTGCTGTTCCTCTCTTTCATGCTGATCGGTAAAGGATATATCGGTGGTGAGTTCATTCCAAAAGGTGACCGCGGACAGTTCATCGTCGTACTGGAAATGCCTAAAGATGCCTCTGTAGAACAGACTAACCAGGCCACCCGTAAAGCGGAAGAATACCTGTCAAAGAAGAAAGAAATTACCCGTCTGATCACAACTGTAGGTCAGACCAGTGAAGATGGTTTCGGGGCCTCTCAGTCCACTGCCTATAAATCAGAAATTACAGTAATGCTGGTAGAGGCTGAGCACCGTACTGACGGTTCAGATATCTATGCCGCCAAAACTAAAGTGGAGCTAAGGAAACTGCTGCCTGGTGTTAAACTCAAGACCATGGACGTAAGTATCCTGGGTACAGCAGAAGCCTCTCCGGTTGAACTGGTTGTAATGGGTACTGAGATGGATAGTGTAATGAGCTATGCGAAGCAGGCGATGGGTGTACTGGCTACCATTGATGGTACGAGCGACGTGAAACTGTCAGTAGAAGAAGGTAACCCCGAGATCAATGTACAGGTAGACAGAGATAAAATGTCTGCGCTGGGTCTTACACTGGAAAGTGTAGGTGGAACCATGCAGACTGCATTCAGCGGTACTGCCGATGACTCTAAAGTGAAGTTCCGCCAGGGTGACTATGAATATGATATCAACATCCGCTTTGATGACTTCGATCGTAAGAATCTGCAGGATGTTTCCAATATTGAATTTATCAATAACCAGGGGCAACTGGTAAGATTATCTCAGTTTGCTACTGTAACAGAAGGTTCCGGACCTAGCCGCCTGGAAAGAAGAGATAAAAATACATCTGTCTCTGTAAAATCGCTGGTCGTAGGCCGTCCTTCCGGTACTGTACAGCAGGAATTTGCTACAAAACTGGAGTCTCTGCGTAAGCCGGTAGGTATCAGTTACCTGTGGGCCGGTGATGCAGAAAACCAGGGAGATTCCTTCGGTACGCTGGGTGCTGCGCTCCTAATCTCTATCGTCATGGTATACCTGATCATGGTGGCACTGTATGACAACTATATCTATCCGTTTGTGGTATTGTTCTCTATCCCGCTGGCGATTATCGGAGCATTGCTCGCGCTGGCATTGACTAACAATACCCTGAACATCTTTACAATCCTGGGTATGATCATGTTGATTGGTCTGGTGGCGAAGAATGCGATCATTCTTGTGGACTTCACCAACCAGATGAAAGAACAAGGTCAAAGTACTACAGAGGCCCTGATCCATGCAAACAACGCACGTTTACGTCCGATCCTGATGACAACTATCGCGATGGTAATAGGTATGTTGCCTATCGCACTGGCAACAGGTGGTGTGGCTGCAACCAAGAATGGTCTGGCCTGGGTTATCATCGGTGGTCTGATCAGTTCCATGTTCCTGACGCTGATTGTAGTGCCTGTTGTGTACAAGATCGTGGATAGCATCATGAACCGCTTTGGCTGGAATAAGCCATCTGCCAAAAGACTGATCCGTCAGCGCCTGGTAGCTCCGTATGCGGCAGAAATAGAAGAAGCTTCATTGAATTAATGATAAAGATTTTAGTTACTAATAGTGTAACAGTTGTAGGTTTAAACAATGGCCGGAGTATTCCTACTCCGGCCTTTCTTATATAAAAAAAGCCGTCCTGTGGACGGCGCTGCATTGGGGGACAAATGATGGCGACAAGTTAGATTGTTGCGTTCTTCCTGATCTGTTCAAAGGTGTACGCTGTTTTAATATCGCCATCTTCAAACACTGTTACCAGCTGATCGGCCAGTTCAGGCGCTTCATGCTCAGGAAGAGACACATATGCCCCGTTCTGCAGAACCAGTTTCTGCTTACCGGATTTGGACTTCTTAAAGGATACACGAGGGTTTCCGTCTGCATCCAGCTCCATCGGATTTTTCTGCACATTGATAGGCTTACCATTCACTACAGCATAAGAGCATTTTAATGCATATTCCTGTGTATCTCTGTTCACTCGTTGCAGCAGTGCGCCGCCCATTCCCAATACCAGGTTTTCTGCACTGATACCCGCCTTTTTCAGGGCCTCGTAAATCGGAGGTATAGAAGAATAACTGATACCATCCCCTTGTATCACTCTTACCTGCGGTGGCAATACTTTGTATCCCTTTTCATTGACAGTATACCCGAACGTTTCCATCAATATTTCAAATACCCGCAATAACGTCTGAATAGCATCTCCACTGTCAGGACGGATCACGAGTGTACCTTGTCTGGACAGGATCTGCTCTTTTAATTCGGTACCCCAGTACTCTTTGCAGGCACGAAGGATATTGTAAGAGTCAGATACACAGGCAATTGTTCCCGTAGGGAATGCATTCAGTATGTGACGGAAGATCTCCAGCTCCCCTTCTTCACCCAGCATCGTTACAATCGAGTGTTCTGTAGCCGGTATAGAAAGACCAGGTGCCGTTGGTGCCTGATAGTACTTTTTAGCAAAAGTAGAGGCCATCAGGGTATCGCTACCAGAGAAATTGATCAGGTGAGCGCTGCCTCCAATACCGGCACTCTCTACAGAACTTGCACCACGGAAACCGAAGTCATTGAGTACGAAGTCAATTCCTCCGAAAGCCGCCTCGCTGGCTGTCTCAATGTAATATTTTTTAACTGTCTTTTTTATCTCTCTGGATAATGTAGCCACTGTACAAGGGTACCAGATCTGCATCAGCAGGGTTTCCAGGAAGTTGGTTAACCAGTAACAATTGGGATCGGTGTTCTCAATAGTCATCAGTACATTCTTCACACCAGTGACGGTTCCTTCAGGTATTGCCTTGATACGTACCGGCAGGCGTCCACCATGCTTTTCAATGATGTACTCAAAACGGCTGCGGTCAAATACATCGTTACGGCCGAAGACTTCCAGCAAAGTAGTTTCTGCTTCGTCAAGTTTTTCTTTGGTGATAACAGTGCCCTGCAGGTATTCCATCAGGAAATATTGCAGACCATAGAAAACAGTATCCTGGAATTTACCACCTCTGCTTTCAAAGTAAGAATAGATATATTCAGTGCCGGGGATGTAGAGTTTGTGGTGGGAGTATTTGTAAGCATCAGCTAACAAGATGAGGTTTTCCTTTGTCATGATTCTTCTATTTAATCGTTAGTAGAATATTTTTCAGCTAATTTGTTTAATAGTGGTATGTGTGTGCTCACGATAGTGCCCTGTGCAATCATGTTGGTAATATCGTTGACTTTCACCCATTTCATGTCAGCCAGGTCGTCATCAGCAGCAGGTTCTCCAAACAGCAGGTCTGTGCTGAATAAGGTTGTGATGATTTTGTCTACTTCAGAGCGGTAACGCCAGTCATCCATCTGAAGTGACAGCTCATATTGCATCGCACTGGTCTCTACCGGGCCGCATTCTTCCTGCAATTCCCTCTTCGCAGCAATATCAAAACTCATGTCTGAAGGGTCTGCAAATCCACCCGGCAGCCGCCAGCCACTTTCTGCTGACTTACGACCAAGCAGCAACTCGGTACGGTTGTTACGGAATAATGCTATATCAACAGTTGGATATACCTTCGGATAAAGATTGTATGTACCATAGATCACTCCTGCCCTAAACTCCTCTGTATCAAATACTTTGTCAGATATTGCCTCTCGCTGGGCAGTAGAGTTAAAGTCCTGTACCGGCGGTAATGCCGCTGTAGGAAAACGGCCGGAGTAGTAAGGAATGAAACTGTCACGGCTGCCATACAGGATGAAGCTTTCGTTATTGAAATTGTTACTTAACAACTCATCCATCTTCCGGGACCATACCTTGTCAGACGCCTGGTCGCTGAGCGGTAATACGATCACCTCCGGAAATAACTTTTTGATCATCCGCTCCCTGGTGTAATAATCCAGCGGGTTCTTGCGGCCGCCCTTTATCGGACTTACGCCCAGTATGATAATCAGCCTGTTATGTTTGGACTTTACTTCTTTGATCAGTTGCAGATGCCCCTCGTGCAAGGTAGGTGTCTGAAACCGTGCTATTATTACTCCTGTAGGCTTAAGCGTTGTCATAGAATATTGTTTTGTGTAACTTCTACACAAATGTATAGAAGATCCGACATATAGACAAAATATTTTCTGTACTTTTTACACAAATACTCGTCGATATAGCGTGTTTATAGTGTCAATGTATTGTAAATGATAATGTTATGATACGATGAAAAAATTTCCGGCTGATCAATTTAGCCTATCTGGCAGTAGAAGCTCCCGGTACTGCCTCATGCCAGATTCGTTGATTGCCGATTTGCCGGCAACGAAAATCCCTCGGTCCCCACTACTTCAGGCTGGTTTGCCGGAACCCTGAATAAGCTGTTTCGGTTATAGGAGCACCGGCTTCAGCATGATAGGCCTTACAATATATTAATAGTCTTTTATCGGTTAATGTGGCTTTTATGTTTTGTGCCATCCCATCACCAAAAGGTCACTAAGAGGTCACTTCAATATCCCGGGGATATTGAGGTGACCTCTTAGTGACGAATTAGCCCTTGGTTGGTATGAAAGATAAACCCTGTTTCAGTAACAGCATGTGGAAACATTATTGTTGCCCCCGAGATAGCATATTGAGGCCGTCCGCCGGGGCAAAGGATGTCTGGAAGGTGGCCCGGATAACCACGCGATTTCAGATCCTATATTCACAGAGTAGATATGTTGACAGTGTTAAGTATCTCAATAACAGCATATTAAGACAAGGGTGAGTTATATGTCAGCGCTGTTGCCAGGAGGTGGCAACGTTATGCTCATAGCGTCAGATTCGCAGCAATGATTTTTCTTATATCTCGAATGTGATCCCTTCTTTTTTCAGCTGGAAATAGCGTTCTTCATTGAAGCTGTATAGTTTGGCAGGCCTGCCGGCAGAAGGATGTTTCTGCTTTTCATTATGTCCTTTGAGGATGCCCAGGTGATTGATTTTCTTCTGGAAATTCCGGCGGTCAATCGGGCGATCTAATACTGTTTCGTACAGTTTCTCCAGGTCAGACACCGGGAATTTGTTGTCCAGCAGTTCAAAGCCGATAGGCTCATACCGGATCTTTGCACGTAGTCTCTGGATGGCTGCGTCTACAATGACGGAGTGGTCAAAGGCAAGGTCAGGCAGATTTTTGATATCAAACCAGTTGGCATCTTCCGCATCAGAGCTAGCGGCCAGTTTAAAGTTGGTAGGGTTGACAAGTCCGAAATAGGCTACAGAGACTATTCTGCCCCTGGGATCTCGTTCCGGCTGGCCGAATGTATACAGTTGTTCGAGATAGTTGATGTGTACACCGGCTTCGGTCAGTAATTCACGGGTAACTGCTTCTTCAAGTGTTTCGCCGTCAATTACAAAGCCTCCGGGCAATGCCCAGCGGTGCATAAAGGGAGGAATGGTGCGTTTGATGAGCAGTACGGAAATACTTTCTTTGGCCGTGTAGCCAAAGACTACCGCATCCACACACAGTCTTATGTTTTGCGTAGGTTCCAAATCGAGTTTTAAAGTTATAGCCGGTGCGTGTATGCCGGCATCTCTTTACATATTTATATAGTGTTCCACCTGTGTTGTGTCTTTTTTCAGATTGATGAACAGGGGATTTTTCATCGGATCAAATACAATGATCATATTGGCTGCGGCAGCAGTTGCCGGTGCCGGAAGATCTATTACTACTTCCTGTCTGTTACTCCTGCGGAACATCAGTACTTCCTTGGCAGCGACATGACGCGTAAAGCCCTGCCGTTCCAGGTAGCTGGTCATTTCCTGCTTGCGTATCAGTATTGAGTCTGTCTCCGGATCTCCGCCAGCGGGTTTCACTTCGCGGATGACATAGCTTTTTTCCGTGATGATATCGTAGTTAGAAGTATCCTCACCACTTGTACGTGTCTGATTACACGAAAAGCCAAATACAGCCAGACCCAATATGAATAAAACACGCTTCATACAACGATATTAAGGGCTGCAAGATATTATAAAACACTCAGAATTGGATATCAAATACTTTTTCAGTGTCTTCCCTTCTGACTTTCACGGTTGTTTTATCCCCTTTTTTAAAGGTGGCCAGTGCCTGCATATAATCTTCCAGATTAACGATGACATGTGTACCAAGTTCGACGATTACATCATTGGTAAGTATACCGGCTTTGCTGGCAGCTTTATTATCTGACACCCCATCTACTTTAACGCCTGGTTTCTGCCAGGTATAGTCAGGCATGATACCTAATGTTACGGAAAAGCGGGCTCCGGTACCGGTTTGTTTGTCACGTGTTTTGGTAAAGACCAGTTTATCCATCTCGTTGGTCTTTTCTATGAGGGTATATACGACTCTGATCACTGCCAGTTCGCCTTCATAGTTGATCTTAGCTGCCAGGTCTGATGGTTTATGGTAATCGCTGTGGGTACCGGTGAAGAAGAATAATACGGGAATATTTTTCAGGTAGAATGAGGTATGATCTGACGGGCCGGTGCCGGATGAGTCGTAGTTAGCGCGGATATCTGCAGGCATGGCTTGTTGCAGTAATGCAGGCCATGCCGGAGAGGTACCTATCCCTCCTACCTGAAGTCCTTTGGCCGGATCGAGTCTGCCGATCATATCCATATTGATCATGTAGTTAAAAGAGGTAGTTGGTATGGCGCTGTGCTCTGTAAAGTATTTGGAGCCAAACAGGCCTAGTTCTTCGCCGGAGAAAGCCACGAACAGGTAGTTATACTTCTGCAGGTTGGAAGCTTTCAGTTGCCGGGCCAGTTCCAGCAATGCAGCCGTACCACTGGCATTGTCGTCAGCTCCATGATGTATGGTTTTGTCATTGGGAGCGAGTGAGTTATGATCTTCACCATAGCCAAGATGGTCAAAATGAGCGCCGATAACGATCGTGCTGGCGGCTTTATTATCAATTTTGCCTATTACATTGGTGCCTGTACGTCTGCCGGAGGCAAAATCCACTTTCATATCAATACGCAGGTCTTCCGCATCATCCAGCATCTTGCTGGTTGCCTCATTGACCCACATGACAGGAATAGTGAGCGGGTCTACGGCAACCTTGAGCCATTTCTGGACATCAGCTGTTTTCTCGGTACCGTTATAGAATATTACGCCCGTAGCGCCTGCTTTGGCAGCTTCCCTTGCATTTTGCCTGTATATTTCCAGGGGGTCAGCATGGGGAGACATTTCAAAGTCATTGACATTGAAGAGCCATATATTATCGGGTTCATTAACATCTGGGAGTACATCGCCTTTAGCGTCTTTTTGAGCGCTGAAAGGAAGGGGTACGAACTGTTCGCCGGCAGTCAGGGTAGACTTATTCACTGTCAGGTGCGAGGTGTTGGCGATCAGTTTGCCTTCACTTACCGGGAATGTCTGGAGGAAGCCACTATCACCTGCGGGGGTTAATCCGGCCAGTTGCATCTGGCTGGCTATATATTCAGCTGCGAGTCGTTCACCTTGGGTACCGGTACGGCGTCCTTCCAGTTTATCGCTGGCGAGGAAATTAATATGGGTCTGGATATTACCCAGCGCTTTGCGGTCGGCTTTCTTCTGGGCGTAAAGCTGCGTAGTTAAGGTTAATGACAGTGCCAGGAGGCATGTGAGGTGCTGCACAGTTGTTGAATTTTAAAGTCTACGGATAAAGCCGGCAAACCAGGTTTCGTTTGCAAAGATACGTATCCAGGAAGCTGGTTAGCAATGAATATATCGACTGGCTAATAACAGTTGCTGGCTGGAAGTTGTTTATTCACGATTCCGGGTGGTTTGGTTTACCGGCAATGCACTGCTTACGGGGAGGCAATTATTGCACCAAAATCACTATTTAACCAGCTAATTTGGAAAATCAGCCTATTTTTGCCGGGCTTAAACAAAACTTAAACCTAAAAGCATACCCAAAACAGAACCGATCATTAGTTTATTTATGAAGAACACACCATTTACAAACAAACACATAGCGCTGGGCGCTAAGATGGCTCCTTTTGCGGGATATAATATGCCTATTTCCTACACCGGTATTAACGATGAACACCTGGCGGTCAGGAATAATGCGGGGGTGTTTGATGTAAGTCATATGGGTGAGTTCATCCTGAAGGGAGAGCATGCGCTGGACCTGATCCAGCGGGTAACAAGCAATGATGCTTCCAAGCTGACTGCGGGCAAGGCCCAGTATAGCTGTTTGCCTAATGAAGAAGGGGGTATTGTGGATGATTTGCTGGTATATTGCATTGAGGAGAACAAAGTGTATATGCTGGTGGTGAATGCAAGCAACATTGAAAAGGATTGGAACTGGATCAGCAAATTCAATACAAAGAATGTGGAAATGCACGACATTTCTGACAAAACTTGTCTGCTGGCTATCCAGGGACCAAATGCGGCAAGCATTTTGCAACCGCTGACGGATGTAGAATTGGTCAACCTCAAGTATTACACTTTTGCCAAGGGGGAATTTGCAGGCGTACCGAATGTAGTGATCAGCGCTACCGGTTATACCGGAGCAGGTGGAATTGAAATCTACTTTGAAGATAAGGATGGCGCTGCCGAGAAGATCTGGGACGCTATTTTTGAAGTGGGTGGTCCTAAAGGACTGAAACCTATAGGTTTAGGCGCACGTGACACACTGCGTCTGGAAATGGGCTTCTGTCTTTACGGGAATGACATTGATGATACTACATCGCCAATGGAAGCAGGTCTGGGCTGGATTACCAAATTCACCAAAGACTTTACCTCCCGGGCTACATTCGAGCAACAGAAAGCTGCCGGTATTACCCGTAAGCTGGTAGGATTTGAGATGGTCGATAAGGGTATTCCCCGCCACGACTACGAAATCAAGAATGCAGCCGGGGAAGTAATTGGTAAGGTAACCTCAGGAACACAGTCTCCGTCCATGCAGAAAGCAATTGGTCTGGGATATGTGAAAACGGAGCATGCCACGCAGGATTCAGATATTTTTATTGCTGTAAGGGATAAATTATTGAAAGCCAGAGTTGTAAAGGTGCCATTCTTAAGTTAAGATAACTTATATTGCAAAAACCATATCTATTTCTATGCCCAAAATTCATATTACAACCGTAATTCACGCTCCGCTCGAGCGGGTCTTTGACCTGAGCCGGAGTATCACTCTGCATAAAAAGAGCATGTCTCATATGCAGGAGGACGCAATTTATGGCCGTACAAACGGGCTCATTGAACAGAATGAAACGGTTACCTGGCAGGCGAAACACCTGGGGAAGCTACGACAGCTGACTACCCGCATCACGGAAATGCGCAAGAAAGAGTATTTCTGTGACGAAATGGTTTCAGGAGATTTTACCTTCATGAAGCATGAGCACCATTTTAAAGAAATAGGTAACGGTACCGTTGCAATAGATATTATGGAATTTGGCACACCTTACGGCTGGTTCGGGAAAATGTTTGAGCGGTTTTACCTGCATAGATATATGACCGAGCTGCTAAGGTTACGGAACAGCGTTATAAAAGAATATGCAGAGACGGAGAAGTGGAGAGTGATTCTGGATTGAATGTATAGTTAAGAATTAATAACCAGGAATGACAGGCAAGCACCATCATGCTTAGTTATTAATTCTTAATTTCTAATAGACTAATATGGAAGAGTTGAAACCGAGACTGGAAGTTTGTCTGTCACCGGCACTGTTACATTTGTACGACGTAAAGAACAGTATAGTGGTGATTATTGATGTATTGAGAGCTACATCAACCATCTGTACAGTATTATATAATGGGGCCAGCCGTGTTATACCGGTAGCGTCAGTGCCGGAGTGTGTGAGTATTGGAGAACAGCTGGGAGACAATGCCATTACTGCGGGCGAGAGAGACGGACGGATTGCGGAAGGATTACTACATGGAAACTCGCCTTTTGAATACCCACGGGAGTTTATACAGGATAAGACATTGGTACTGACAACCACAAACGGTACCAAACTGTTGCATATGGCCAAAGATGCCATTGAAATCATTACAGGTTCATTCCCTAATATATCTGCTGTCTGTGACTACCTCATTGCACAGGGCAAACCCGTGATACTTGGTTGTGCCGCCTGGAAAGACAGGGTCAATATGGAAGATACCCTTTTCGCCGGTGCAGTAGTGAATCGTATCAGGGAACACTTCAACATAGATTGCGATTCTGCAATCGCTGCTGAAGCATTATATACTACCTCAAAAGACAACATGTACGAGGTAATGAAGCAGGCATCCCACTACAAGCGGCTGGCTAAATTCGGATTGGAGAAAGATATACAGTATTGTCTGACTCCAGACGGTGCAAATGTGCTGCCCGTTTACCGGAATGGAGAGCTTGTTGCTGCGGAATAGCTGCAAGATAATTTCTTTTCTTAAAGTGTTTGTTTCTGGAAGTGATGCAATGTAGCGTACACGCTACTCATGCTGTAGCTTTTTAGAATTTTTCTGCGTACTTTTGTGAATTGCCTTTTCACCAGCTGCTAAAGATTTTAGCGTTTAACCCAGGCTGGTAAATAAACCGGGCAATTTGAAACTATGTCGCTGCCCCAGTTGCTGAAATATGTCTATAATAACGGAACCGATGAGGTAATCCGTAGGGGGAAGCGCATCTTTGCGACTGGTGGTGTGGAGTTGTTAGAAGCTGATCCTGTATTGAAATCAGCCACTTTCCGGGTAAAGAGCGATACCCATGCGAATTATTATCGCGTATCTATTAACAAGTATCACGAAACGGGCATTATGTCTGTTCGTTGCCAGTGTCCCTACAACCTGGGAGATATCTGCCGGCATGAAGCCGCAGCCATGTTCCAGTTGCAGGAAATGCTTGATAAGAATCACTTCGAGAGCTTCGATACTCAGTATAACCAGCAGCATACGCTGGTGAAAATGAAGTTCATCGATATGAAATCGCTGAAGCTCCTTACCTCCACTGAAATATTCCAGGAAGCTGAAAAAATAGCTAAACCTGCAAAGGCATTTAAAATCACTTCTGCAAAGGATGAAAAGGTAGAAGCTACGCTGAAATATGAAGGGCAGGAATACCCCTTGATCATCCAGCGTAATGAAGAGCGGTTCTTTGATACTGCCTGTACCTGCGATGAGACAGAGCATGCCATTTGTAAGCATAAAACGGCGCTGTTTCTCAGCCTTCTGAATAACCACGGTCCATATTATTTTGATACCCTGCGTAACTGGGACAAGGAAAAGAATAAACTTCTGGCCCTGTATGGCTATTCACTCGAAGACGACCTGGAAGGGAAGTTTACCTTCAGCTATATGGAGGGCAAGCCCTATCTGCGTGTACTCGATCCCAGTATCAAACGTGTGGATGCCGCCGTTGCTACCAGACAGCCGGCCGCCCCCCCTCCTGCTGCGGAAGAGGCTAATACCATTACACAGCGTATCGGAGTTGTATTTAACGCCAACGAACCATTATATCCCTTCTTCCGGGTAGACCTTGTGAGCGGAGAGGTGAATGATGAACAAAGCGAATTTGTATCACTTGTCAATAAACTGGACCTGTCCAAGTATGTTGACTTCTATTTATATAAAGAGGCTGACCGTGACCTGATCACGCCTGTACGTAAGGTACAGGGTATAGAAGTCAGCAAGTTCCTGAGCAAAAATTCTCCTTTTGCCGGCATCTGGGAAAACATTACCCATAATGATAATGAGTCAGATCTGCCGACAGAGACAAAGGAGCTGATGCTGGAATACCTGCATCCTAAATTTGCCAAGCTGTTTCCCCAGATGGCAGCCCACGGATTGTTATTCCTGTTGCCCAACCGGCAACAGTTCAAAACGAAGAATCTTCAGCCAATACACCTTGCCGGAGACAGGTTGCAGCCGGTATTTAAAACGCATACAGCGCCTGACGTTGTGGAAGTGACCTGTCATGTGGAAATAGAGGGAGAACTGGTAAATGTATCGGCCAATGAATGGGATAGCCCTATATTGTTCCTGAAGAACAAAGTATTGTATCTCTTTGAAAATCCGCAGGATGCATTACATGTGGAATTATTCCGCGAAAGCGGTAAGATCCGTATACCTGCCGATCAATGGAGTACCTATCTCCAGGACTACCTTCTACCACTGAGCAAGCAATATCAGATACAATTTGACAGTTCGCTGCTGGCAGAGGTAGATGATATTCTGCCTGAATGCAGGGTATTTCTACGTGAAGTGGGTGAGACATTCATTATTCAGCCAGGCTTTGCTTATCATGGTCAGGAAGTGGAATGGAATGATGACGGAAAAATCACTGTGCAGGAAGGTAACAAGGTACTTATTATCCACAGGAACAAAGAGGCAGAGCAACAATTTGTTGAGAAGCTGAGTGCCCTGCATACCAATTTTACACAGCCTAATTCAAATAATTACTTCTATCTGAAGGCGAAAGAAGCGCTGAAAAACAACTGGTTTTTCCTCTTCTTTGATACCCTGAAGGAAATGAATGTACGTGTATTTGGATTTGAGAACCTTAAAAATTTCAAATTCAGCGCACATAAACCTGTTACTAACCTTCAGATCAGCTCAGGTATTGACTGGTTTGACGCACAGATTGAAGTAGTCTATGGTGATCAGAAGGTAAGCATACGGGAGATAAAACAAGCCCTAACAGGTAAACAGAATTACGTGCAGCTGGCAGATGGTTCATTGGGACTGTTGCCGGAAGAGTGGCTGAAAAAGTATTCCCTGTTGTTCAAGATCGGGGAAGAAAAAGACAAAGGTGCGCTGAAACTGAGTAAGTATAACTTCAGCGTTATTGATGAACTATATGAGTTCATCGACGATGAAACCGTATTGCAGGAGTTAGAGCAAAAGCGCCGCAAGCTGTTGCAGTTTGACGAGATCCGTAATATACAGCTGCCTCATAACCTGCAGGCCACCCTGCGTCCATACCAGGAAAGTGGTTTCCAATGGCTGAACTACCTGGATGAGGTGAAGTGGGGCGGTATCCTGGCCGATGATATGGGTCTTGGTAAGACTATCCAGGCACTGACGTTTATCCAGCATTATAAGAACAAGAATGATGATAAGTGTCTGGCACTCGTGGTATGTCCTACTACCCTGATCTATAACTGGGAGAATGAGATCCGGAAGTTTACGCCTACCATGACATATCATATTCATCACGGCCCTACCCGCCTGAAGACGGCAGAGGAATTGATGAAGTTTGATATCCTGATCACCACTTATGGCACCCTCCGCAGCGATGTACAGACGCTGATGAAACTGGATCTGGACTATGTGGTACTGGATGAATCCCAGGCTATTAAGAATCCGCAGAGTAAGGTAACCAAGGCTGCGCAACTGCTGAATACCAGGAACAAACTGGCATTGAGCGGTACGCCGATGCAGAATAATACTTTTGATATCTATGCACAGATGAACTTCCTGAATCCCGGCATGCTGGGTAGCGTAGACTTCTTCCGGAATGAATTTGCCACGCCTATTGACAAGTTCCAGGATGAAGAGCGTAAGGACCATCTGCGTAAGCTGATCTATCCTTTCATCCTGCGCCGTACGAAGGAGCAGGTGGCCAAAGACCTGCCGGAGAAAATTGAGACAGTCATCTTCTGTGAAATGGATGCAGAACAGCGACATATATACGATGCATACCGGAACTCTTACAGGTCCAAGATATTGGGTGTTATTGAGGATCAAGGTATGGAACGTTCTCAGCTGACCATCCTCCAGGGTCTGATGAAACTGCGTCAGATCTGTGACTCTCCGGCTATTCTGAATGAAGCGGAACAGTATCCGAATCACTCAGTAAAGCTGCATGAGCTTACCCGTGAGATGTCAGAAAATATCAGCAACCACAAGGTGTTGATTTTCTCACAGTTCCTGGGTATGCTGGGGCTGATCCGTGAGAAGCTGCAGCATATGAAGGTGGCTTTTGAGTATTTCGACGGTAGTACATCCGCCACAGAGCGTGAGCGTGCTATTCAGAACTTCCAGACCAATGACGACTGCAGGGTGTTCCTGATCTCGCTGAAAGCGGGAGGTGTGGGTCTTAACCTGACAGCGGCAGACTATGTATATATCGTAGATCCGTGGTGGAACCCGGCAGTAGAGCAACAGGCGATTGACCGTACGCACCGTATCGGGCAGACGAAGAATATCTTTGCCTATAGAATGATCTGTAAAGATTCTGTAGAGGAAAAGATACTCCAGCTTCAGGAGCGTAAGAAGTCGCTGGTGAAAGAGATCATAGCAGATGATTCGGGATTTGTGAAGAAGCTGACCAAAGAAGATGTGTTATATCTCTTTAGTTAATAAGGGGATGCTATATAAAAAAGCAGGCTGTCAGTTACTGGCAGCCTGCTTTTTCCTGTAAGCGTGGGATGGAAGCCGATATAGGGCAGAATATATTAGAAAAGGATATGTCTTTATGATGAGATGATAAAAAGCGGTAATAGAAGAAGACAGATATTTTATAAATATTTTAACCCTTGGTTTTATTCCTATTCCATTAAATTTGCCTAATATTCTTTTTCAAGACTTTATACTTAAACATGAAGAAATTATTCATTTCGCTGGGACTGATGGCGGCTTCACTGGGTGGTTTTGCACAGGATGCCAAGAATGCAGTTGCTAATACTGCCATGGGAGCAGCCTCACATTCCAAGGATTTCTTAGTGATTCAGTTAGGATATGTTGGATTGTCAGGCACAGGAGCCGGTAACATTAAGACAGGTTTTAACCGTCAGCTTAATATTGCCCTTATGTATGACATTCCTATGCAGAAAACGAATTTCAGTCTTGCAGCAGGTTTGGGAATAGGGTCTGATCACTATCAGCTGAATGATATGAGCCTGGATCTGAGGAATACATCTTCAGTACCTAACTTCCAGGAAACTGATACCTATAGCAAATTCAAACTGGCTGCGACCTATGTGGAAATACCACTGGAGCTGCGCTACCGCCAGGTACCGGATAATGCGAACAAAGGGTTTAAAGTGGGTTTTGGTCTGAAGGTAGGTAACCTGATCAACGCACATACCCGTTCTGTAGAAAACCTGGGAGGTTCCAAACTGATAGAAAAAGAGGCAAGCAAACGTCTTTTCAATACCTGGCGCTTCTCGGGTACTGCAAGAGTAGGCTATGGCAACTTTGCAGTATATGGTACTTATGCCCTGAATGGTATATTTAAGGAGAACGGTACCTATGATGTAAATCCTTACTCATTTGGATTCATGATCAGCGGTTTATAGGCAGATCTTAATAATATTTGAAAGGGCTGTATCATCAATGATACAGCCCTTTTTGATGTATAGCCATTGGCCGTTTAAGCGCCTTTGAACACAGGTTTACGTTTTTCCAGGAAGGCCTGGATTCCTTCTTTATTATCAGCAGTATTTCCTGCTATTTCCTGGCAATAAGCCTCATAGTCCAGTACAGCGTCCAGGTTTTCAGTCATACCTTTTGTCAGCATTTTCTTTAGCAGGGCGATAGCTTTGGTGGGTGCGCCGGCATAGAAAGCCGCTTCAGCCCTGACAGTACTTTCCAGTTCCGCTGGTGGTACCACCTTATTAACAAACCCCAACTGCATAGCTTCCTGCGCCGACAGTTTTGTTGCTTTAGTAGCCAGTTCAAATGCCTTATGATATCCAACAGTACGGGGAAGGAAGTAAGACGATCCTGAGTCCAGCACCAGCGCGATATTAATAAATATCTCTACCATTGCGGCCGTCTCGCTGGCAATAATTACATCACAGGCCAGCGCCAGTGAGCATCCCGCACCAGCGGCAATACCATTCAGCTGGCAGATTACAGGCTTGGGCATATTGCGTATAGCCCTGATAATAGGATTATACCGCTTATGCAGTGATTCACTTAAGTTACGTTTTTCGCCATTCATTGCAGCCTTGAGGTCCTGGCCGCTGCAGAAGGCTTTACCAGCTCCGGTAAGTATGACAGCCCTGACGGCCGCGTCTTTTTCTACCTGCCGGAGGGCATCCTGTAATTCATAACTCAGCGGATCATTAAATGCATTGTATACATCCGGGCGATTGAGGGTGATGGTAGCAATACCTTCCTGGATGTCGAGCAAGAGAGAGGTAAACATAACGTTTCGGGGAATTTATAAATAATGATAAAGAGCAGTCAGGCCACTAAAGGCCTGACTGCTGATATTATATACTTACAGCGTTTCTTTCAGCCATTGGAAGAACTCCCGTTGCCATACCAGGGCATTTTGTGCCTTCAGTACCCAGTGGTTTTCTTCAGGGAAGTAAAGCAGTTTGCTTTTGATACCTTTCAGCTGTGCCAGCTGGAAGGCCTGTAGCCCTTGTTCGATGCCTACACGGAAGTCGGTGCCACCCTGAACAATCATAATCGGAGTATTCCATTTATTGGCATATTCACTTGGATTATACTCCTTATAGATCTTTGCATTAGCCGGATCCCAGTAAGGGCCTATATCCCAGTTGGCGAACCAGAGTTCTTCAGTGGTGCCATACCAGCTTTTCAGGTCAAACAGGCCGTCATGAGCTATAAAGCTTTTGAAGCGGTTGTTATGAATACCTGCAAGCATAAACACCGAGTATCCACCATAGCTGGCACCAACAGCTCCCAGGCGGCTTTTATCAACATAGGGTTCCTGGCTTACCGCATCGATAGCACTCAGGTAATCCCGGATGGGTTGTCCGCCCCAGTCTTTACTAATAGCGGCGTTCCATTCTACACCATGGCCTGGCATACCGCGACGGTTAGGAGCTACTACTATATACCCCTGTGAGGCCATCAGCTGGAAGTTCCAGCGGTAGGAATAGAATTGGGACAATGCAGACTGTGGTCCTCCCTGGCAGTATAGCAGGGTAGGATATTTCTTGGCCGGGTCGAAATCAGGAGGGAATATTACCCATGCCAGCATTTCTTTATTATCGGTAGTCTTTATCCAGCGTTTTTCCACTTTACACATACCGGTTTTATCGTAGGTCTCCTTATTGACGGTAGTGAGTGGCTGGAGTGTACCTTTAGGCAATTGAACGGTATATAACTCTGCCGCGTGGTTCATATCGGTACGGCTTACTACGAGCGTATTGCCTGCCTGTCCTACAATACCATTAATATCGAAGTCGCCTGTGGTTATCTGGCGGATGTGTTTAGCATTGGTAGTAGCCATATCCTTCTGCAGGGTAACTTCATGCAGGTGTTCGGTACCTTTTACTACTGCCAGGAAGAACAGCTGTTTATTATCCTTGCTCCAGGAAATGGATGCAACAGTACCATCCCAGTCCTTGGTAAGGTTAGTACGGGTACCGGTTGTACGGTTTAGAACAATGATATCGTTTTTATCAGCCTCAAAGCCGTCTTTTGCCATACCCAGCCATGCCAGGTATTTACCATCAGGGCTGAAGGATGGACTGGTATTGTAGCCAGCCAGCCCTTCGGACAGGTTTTTGGTAGTGCGGCTTTCAAGGTTGTATTCGTAGATATTGGTATTGGTGCTTACCGCGTAATCTTTACCAAACTTCTTTTTTGTAACATAGAGGATGCTTTTGCCATCCGGGCTCCAGATAACGTCTTCCGCACCCCCGAAAGGCATCTGTGGGCTATCATGCAGTTCGCCCTCCATAATGTCGATGGGTGTGCCTACTTTGCCATTATCGTATGTAGCAAAGAAGATATGCTGGAAGTTGCCATCTTCCCAGGTATCCCAGTGCCGATAGTTGAGGTTGTCATAGATCTGCACATTAGATTTAGGGAGGTCAGGATAGATGTCGCTACCACTTATCTTCTTCAGTTTCACTTCTTTGGAGAAGAGAATATGCTTTCCGTCGGGGGATATACGCATATTTTGCAGGCCACCTTCTACATTGGTGATCTGGGTAGCGCCGGTACCGTCAGCATTGATCTCCCATCTTTGTCCTTTGTAGACATAAGCGATTTTTTGTCCGCCGAGAGGGCTTACTTCGCCTTCTGCTCCAGGTTCTTTGGTAATCTGGAGGGCAGTTCCACCTGCCAGGGGGATTGCAAAGAGGTCTCTGTCGCTTTTGTTTTCTGCGATATTGTACCTTGCTACGCTGTAGATAACTGTCTTTCCGTCTGCCGTGATCGCCTCGCCGCTAACTCTGCCCAATTGCCAGAGCAGCTCAGGCGTCATTTTCTGCTGGGCCGCTGCCATAGATGATATAAAAAGTGTTGTTAACAAAAGTGATTTGTGCATGTTCAGATTCTGTTTGGAAGCTAAATGTAGGGAAAATAGTGCTATGGACTAATTCCATACCTTTGCAGTAAATTTTTATATACTTTGATTGAAAAGAAACAAGTAGTACAACAGGAAGAGCGGGCTGTAATTGTGGGACTGATACATAAGGAGCAGACGGAGCGTCAGGTACAGGAGTATCTGGACGAGCTGGTGTTCCTTGCTGAGACAGCCGGCGCAATAACTGTAAAAAGGTTTACCCAAAAACTCTCCCACCCTGACAGAGCGACTTTTGTCGGGAAGGGTAAGCTTGAAGAAATCAAGGATTTCATTACAGGTAGAAATATTAATCTGGTCATATTCGATGATGAGCTGACCGGTTCGCAGATAGCAAACATAGAAAAGGTACTGAATGTGAAGGTGATTGACCGTAGTGACCTTATTCTGGACATCTTTGCCCGTCGCGCCCGTACAGCCCAGGCGAAGGTGCAGGTAGAACTGGCACAATACCAGTATATCCTGCCCCGTCTGAGAGGTATGTGGAGTCACCTGGAACGGCAGGGAGGTGGTATCGGTAGCCGTGGTCCTGGTGAAACGGAGATTGAGACTGACCGTCGTATTATTAAGGATAAGATTGCTTTATTGAGAAAGCGGTTGGCTGAGATTGATAAACAATCACTTACGCAGCGTAAAGATCGTGGTGAGTACATTCGTGTGGCCCTGGTCGGTTATACCAACGTGGGTAAGAGTACGATCATGAATCTGCTGAGTAAAAGTGAGGTGTTTGCAGAGAATAAACTGTTTGCCACCTTGGATACTACTACTCGTAAGGTAGTATTTGACCAAACAGCTTTTCTGTTGAGTGACACCGTAGGGTTTATCAGGAAACTGCCGCATCACCTGGTAGAGAGCTTTAAGTCTACCCTTGACGAGGTGCGGGAAAGCGATATTCTGCTTCATGTAGTGGATATTTCACATCCGCAGTATGAAGATCAGGTAGAGGTCGTGAATCGCACGCTGCAGGAGCTGAAAGCTTTTGATAAGCCAAGTATCATGATTTTCAATAAGATGGACTTGTATGAGCAGCAGACATTCGACAAGTGGTTGGCCGAGGATGTGAAGCAGGATATTCTGAATCAGCTGAAGGAGAACTGGCAGACAAGAACTCATGGTAATTGTGTCTTTATTTCTGCCCTGGAGCGTAAGAATATTGATGAACTGCGTCAGACTATTCTGAGCAAGGTAATAGAGCTATATAGAGTGCGTTACCCATACAAGAGCGAATATTTCTATTAATCAGTAGCATGGCTAAACAATACAACTGGCATCGTTTATCAGACCTGTATGCAAGGGAGGGCGAGATTGGGGTCCTGGAGGTGCAGGGCAAAAAGATCTGTTACACAAAGTATCAGGAGCAGTTTTATGCCTTTGCCTATAAGTGTCCGCATGCAAGCGGCATTATGGCGGATGGGTTTATGGATGATGCCGGTAATGTTGTTTGTCCGCTGCACAGGTATCGTTTTAGTATCAAGAACGGGTATAATAGCAGCGGAGAAGGCTTTTACCTCAAGACTTATCCATTAGAGCAGCGTTCAGACGGTCTCTATATTGGATTAGAGAAATCGAGCCTGTTTGGCTGGTAACCCTGTTAATTTTCTATTAAAAGCCCCTTCTGTTTTGCGGATATGCAGTCAGAGCCGTAATTTTTCCCCATGGCAGTTAATTCTATTTCCGAGAAACAAGTTTGGCGGGTGATGGTTGGTTTGCTGGTGTTTGTGCACATGACGGGTCTACCTGTAACCATAATGGAGCCTGATGGGGCACTGTATGCAGGTATAGCCAAGCATATGGTGCAGCATCATGATTACCTGAATCTGGTAGCAGATGGCCGTGACTGGCTGGACAAACCGCATTTCCCTTTCTGGATGGCAGCACTCTCCTATCTGCTGTTCGGGTTTACCAGTTTTGCCTATAAGCTGCCGGCATTTCTGTTTCTGATGATGGGAGCTGTATATACTTACAGGTTTGCGAAAGCGCTCAATGTATATAACGAAAGAGTAGCACGATGGTCAGTATGTATATTCCTGTCGGCAGAGCACCTGGTGATATCGAGTACGGACGTACGGGCGGAGCCTTATCTTACGGGCCTGATTATAGCCAGTGTATACCATCTGTATAAGCGGCAGTTGTTGCCGGGCGCATTATTTGCCGCCTGTGCGGTAATGACGAAGGGGCCTTTTGCATTAGTGCCTATTGGCTTTGCAATTATAGGCGATCATGTATTTACAGGCAGATGGAAGCAACTGTTTCACTGGCATTGGCTGGTAACAGCTCTTTTGATTTTAGTATTTATCAGCCCTGAATTATATGCTTTGTATCAACAGTTCGATGCGCATCCGGAGAAGGTGGTATTTGGGCAGACAGGTGTATCAGGTATCCGTTTCTTTTTCTGGGATAGTCAGTTTGGCAGGTTTATGAATAGCGGGCCTATCAAAGGCCATGGCGATCCTTCCTTTTTCCTCCATACAGTACTATGGGCATTTCTGCCTTGGTCGATCTTCCTGTATGTAGCAATTGTACAGTTCTTTCGTCGCCGTGGGAAGTCTGCCGTGGAGTATTATTGTATTAGCGCTGCGTTATCGACGTTCCTGTTATTTTCCTTGTCAAAGTTTCAGCTACCGCATTATCTGAATATCATCTTTCCCTTTTTTGCTATTCTAACAGCGAAGTATATAGTAGACGATGTGCCCGAAAGAGCCTTTCGTATAACTCAGCATATCCTGATGGGTATCATGGGTATCGCTATTGTCGGTTTATGGGCGCTTTACAGGCCTGAAATCCATTTATGGGCAGTTATACTTATTATGATAGGGATTGCGGCATTTATATGGCTTCCTTTGCAAGGAACGGCACGTGTATTTTTCCGTACCTGCATGGCCGGAGTTATTCTGAATATATTTTTAAATGGACTATTCTATCCGGACGTGCTGAGATATCAAAGTGGAAGTACAGCAGCTTTTTATGCAAATAAGGAACTGAAAGGTGCAGCGGTCGGCTTTTATGGAGTGAACTCATACGCGATGGAATATTATCTGGATGCTCCGCTGCTTAGATATGATACCGTTCCGGCCGGGCCATCTATTGTCTTTACGTCAGCAGAGCATAGGGATTCGTTGGTGGCTGGAGGACGGCGTATTAAGGAGTTAAAGACCTTCTCTCAGTTCCCGGTGACTCGTCTGGATCTGAAGTTTGTAAATTTTTTCTCTCGGGAATCCTCTCTGGATAAGCGTTTCTTAATTTTGGTTGATCCTTTTTGAAAAAAAATCTAAAAAGGATTTGGCGGGAATAAGAAAATATCTATCTTTGCAATCCCGAAACGGGAAAACAAATTTCTCAAACGGGAAAAGAAATTCCTCCTTAGCTCAGTTGGTTAGAGCATCTGACTGTTAATCAGAGGGTCGTTGGTTCAAGTCCAACAGGGGGAGCGAAAAGGAAAGGCTTGCAGTAATGCAGGCCTTTTTTATTTTAGCTTTTGCTGCATTTATGTCTTTTAGTTAGTTCATGATGTTATTAAAACGGATATTCTTATTAGTCACCATTCTCTTTCTGGCTAACCGTTGCCAAGCCCAGCTATCTCTCCCGCTATTTGATTCCCGCTTCAATATGCTTGTTTATGAACATGTGGATAAAATGCCTCTTTTCCCGGGAGGTGACATGGCACTTGCAAAATTCCTCAGCAAGATTAGATATCCGAAAGAGCAGTTGGACTACCACGGGAAATTGCATCTTTCATTTATTGTCGATGCTGAAGGCAATGTACTTGATAAATGCATTCATAACAAAAAGGCAGCAGATTACACTTTGCTGGATAAGGAAGGCATCATGCTGCTGAACCGGATGCCTAAATGGATACCAGGCCAGCTGAATGGAAAGAATGTAGCTGTTAGGGTCCTGATCCCCATGAAAATCTGTTTGCAGGTCGATTAGTGAGATATACTATACTACATACTAACCCCGATGCTGACTATTCAGACGTTCTTTATTCTCATTTATCAGCTGATTTGGCTTGTCAGTAAGCCAAGAAGTCAAAATCTGGATATGCTCTGTTAAATACCATGAAACGCTTGCATTAAATCAAAGCTACCTTAGGAGCAGCCAAAATTGTTACATCTATTAACCCAACAAAGATGACAAAACTTATCCTCTGTCTGACTGCTGCTGTAAGCGCAATTTTCTATTCCTGCGATAAGAAAACTGCTGTTGATTCATTAAAAAAACTGGTCGCGGCTGACAAACCTATTTATATTCCAAAAGTGATCTGGAACGTCCCAACAAATAATGATTATAATAATGATGCTAGTCTCTATAGCCATAATCGCAAGGGAGAAACAGCAAATTTCGCAGCATTCTGGGCGAAGGACTTCGGGACTACACCTTCTAGTAATATAGATCCTAATAAGCGGTTTGACCTAACCCTAATCCTTCCAGAATGTGAAAGGTTCTATCAGTATTATACAGATACTCTGCAATTTGTCGAAAGAGGACGATCTATTGCGGATAGCTTCAAAACGCTTATCTATATTACCAACTCCACCGACGGTACCGCTTACGGTGGTGGAGCAGAGAATAAGGTAGGTATACTTTGGGTTACTCCTCCACGTATAAACACACAGCCATTTGGAGCTGTTGCGCATGAATTAGGGCATGTATTTCAATATTTTGTACAGTCAGACGGTAACTGGGGGTATTCCAGTTCTCCAACCGGCAGTAATGGTCAGACTATATTTGAAATGACAGCTCAATATATGCTTTGGCAGGTATACCCTACCTGGCTGGCATTTGAAAATTATCATCTTCAGGCGTTTATGAAGAATACGCACTACGCATTTCTGCATGAAATTAATCAATACCACTCCCCTTTTGTACTGGAATACTGGTCTGATAAGAGAGGGAAAAACTTTATAGGTAAGCTCTGGAAAGGGGCCCGCCGAGGAGAAGATCCGGTGGCTACATATAAACGAATGACTCAGTTGAGCCAGCAGGCATTTAATGATGAAATATTTGACGCTAATAGGCGATTTATTACCTGGGACATGTCCCGTATACAGTCAGTAGCCAGCCAATATGCCAATCAGCACCTTTCATCTCTCAGTGCTGCTGGCAACGGTTGGTATAGGATCCGGCCGGAGGTATGCCCACAGAATTATGGCTACAATGCTATTAAACTGGATGTGCCGGCGGCAGGTACTAATATTAGGCTGCAATTCAAGGGGATTGCCGGACAATCTGGTTACAGGAGTATAAAGGTAGATAAAGCAGGCTGGAGGTACGGATTTCTTGCAGTTAAAACGGATGGCTCAAGAGTATATGGAGATGTCAATCGAAGTTCCAATGGTGAAGCCAGGTTTACTATACCTGCAAATACTGCGTTCTTATGGTTCGTGGTAAGTGGAGCTCCTACCGAACATTGGGAACATTTAAATGATAATAATGATAGCAATGATGAGCAGTGGCCGTATGAAATTAAATTGGAAGGTACAGCTATAAATAACAGTTTTATAAAATAGTATCTGTAAACTTACTAACAGACAGACATCGCCTAACAATCATATCGGGACGACTTCTGTCTATTAGTAGGTTGGTTAATACTTTGAAAATACTTATCGGCTGTTTGCTATACTGTAGTATGCGGGATACAACTTTCTATACATTATATAAGTAATGCTGATGGCGGTGAATGCTACGATAGCGTCTATGCTGGCTGCAAACGTAAGTACTGCTAGTTTTGAGCAGAATGCGAAAATGATATCAAAGAAGATGCCTGCGAATACCCATTCCTTTAGCCTTAGTAGTCTGTCGGGCGTCAGTAGTACAATAACACCGGTTAGTTTAGCGACACCTAGTATATAGATGAAATGAGAAGGATATCCAAGTTGCACCGTGATGTCCCATACAATCGGATTTTTAGTTACTTCAAAAAAGCCACTTGCTCCGAACCATAATGAAATGAAGACAGCGCCTGCCCAGTAAATTGCTTTTGTTGTTTTTATGTTCATGATCTTGCTGGTTTTATGTTATTTGTTGATACAAAATTGTTGTAAAGCCAGCAGGTTAAGGAGCGCTTTCTGTTTAGGTGGACAAAATCATCTGGCAGTTAGACAATTCAAGCCATTAATACAGGATATGCCTTTTAATTGGTTAACGTAAAACGAACAAGCAAGTAGGTATGCAGGATTTGAGGAGCAAGATAAGCTAATGCCTCCATTGCTCGCAGACCTTTCCTAGGGAAAGAGGTAGCAGGACCAATGGCATTGTCGGTATGGCCAGTTAACTACCGGCGGTAGTATAGTTCCCCCTCATCCAGGCACCTGAGGGAGATGTTCTGAATATGTGTTGTAACAGATTGGTGGTAGTGACCATAATACCACTCTTTTAAGCCCTTTTTAGCTACGTAGGCCAAAACAGCGTCCATCTGCTCCCGTTCTGAGAGAAGTGCTGTTTTTAGGTCTTTTCCTGCGATTTGCTCCCTATTGATGTAATGTTCAACCACCGGTGTAAGCACATACGGCCAGCATGAAGCAGGAGCTATATGAGAGACGACTATATCTACAGATTCCCTGCAGGCATGTATCAATGCCTTCTTACGGTATACGAAGACTTCATCTGGCCAATAGTCTTTTCTAATAGTCCGGCTGCTCCTGTCAATAGAAATTCCTCCGCCTATGAACAATATGCGTTGCCCTTCTATAGTCAGTACTTCATAATCTTCAACAAGAAGTACATGTGTCAGGCCCAATTTCCTGCCATTTGTCCAATACCATTTATTATCGTGATTGCCACGAATAATATATAGTTTGATATCACGTTCCTTAAGGAACGCATTGATACGTTGGAGCGCCTGTATATCATCTGTTAAAGGTGCAAAGCCCAATCCCCAATCACCAACCTGAATAATGTGCTCATTGGTTACTGCCCTTTTAACGATGTGGTATAATAATGAAGGATATCCTCCATGGAGATCCCCTACGAATATCATGATGATTAATTAATCCAGTGAAGAAAAGTTCATTGCATGCAATGACTAATCATCCCGCAGTATTGCTGGTAATACCATACCTCCTCTTGTAATCTTTTCATTTACACTATCAACAAGACCTGCACCCCGGTGCATTCTTGTTGCGATCATCACAGCTGTTTCAAACCCGGGGATGGTTACTGTGTTGATAATATCTTCCTGTATTGTTACTGCAATACCCATCAGGGTGTTTACATAAACCATATAGCTTAGTTTTAATGTACTATTTTGTTTGCGCAGGAGGTACTTGCAAAGGCATAAGGCTTAGCCCGAAAGGTGAAACCCATTCCCATGATATACCCCATTGCTTCTTTCAATGCATCATTACTTTTGAAATTCGGATTAGTGTTGATATCCGCATGTACTTCCATGTCAACATTGTACTCAGTAAAAATGTGACATAGTGAGTATGCTACTTCAATACTTCTGCCTACTTCTTCCAGCATCCGTTCTTTAATGCTCATCTTGCGCTGTGTACTGAAGTTGTGGATATACATAAAACCACCTTTCCCTTTTCTCAGGAACACGATTACGGTTGCAAATTCAGTGATCCGGCCCTTCACCTGGCTATCTGTACCGATACAGACTTTTAACTCGTTGCCGGCTTCTCTTTCCACTATCAGCATATCACTGATTTCATCTGCTATTGCCCGTTGAATTTCATCACCGTTGAACCGTCTCCATTTGTTAATGTGTTGCATTGTCAAGTCATATTTATTGCTAGTAAATTTTATCAGGGTGTCAGGGGGGATCGAACCCTCAGCTCCCGATTCACATTCGGGTGTTTTGCCATTAAACTACTGACACCATTTATTGATTCCAGACTCAGATTCGAACTAAGAACATCACAGTCAAAGTGTGATATGTTAACCGTTACACTATCCGGAAGTATTCGTTGATCTGACCGGATTTGAACCGGTAACCTGCTGCGTATAAGGCAGTTGCTCTCACCATTGAGCTACAGATCAATCTGTATTATTATACCTGGCTGCAACGCCTGTTATTACAGTGTTTTGTTGCGTACAGGGCATACTTTCTCCATCACAGGACACCAGGTCCAGTGCAGGTGGCAGATATTAAAAAACCCGGCCGTTGTAACGACCGGGTTCTTATATCTGTACTGAAAATAGCTACTGCTGAATCAGACTATATAATATCTGGTCGTTGGAGAAATAGATCATGTTTATAGCCCACATGTAGCCACGCGCAGAGATCCGGCATGCTCAGAGGCTGTGCTGTTCTAATCCCGGTAAATCGTATCGATGATAATCGTGTATACATAAGAGACTGAATATGGGGTGAAATAAATAAGCCCCGCAATTGCTTGCAGGGCTTGAGTTATATCGAGTTAGTTTTTTAAACTATATCATAGCAATAACAGCCCTGGCTTCAGCACAGTCCATCACCGGACCGAATGTGCCTTTGCGTTCAATATGTAGCTGTATGCGTAACATCGTTATTGTTTGATTTAATTTTAACGATGCAAAGATCAGACTATTTTTTAAATATTAGCAATTTCTCTAAAGATATTTTTTAAAAAAAATATACCTTGTTATATATAAGCTGAATACCAATGAATGACGTGATAGAAGCCAGATTACAGACGCTTGAGCAAGATAAAAATGTCAACATTCTATATGCATGCGAGTCGGGCAGTCGTGCCTGGGGATTCGCCTCTCCCGATAGTGATTACGACGTACGTTTTATATATGCACAACCCGTTAGCGAATACCTTAGTATAAATGACAGAAAAGATGTAATAGAATTGCCCGTTAATGAGGTGCTGGATATCAGCGGATGGGATATCAGAAAGGTATTACAGTTATACCTTAAATCCAATCCACCGTTATATGAGTGGCTACAATCATCCATCGTATATAAAGAACAAAGTGGACTAAGAGCTGAACTACTGCAATTTTCGAGTAAATACTTCTCCGGCCGCGCAGGATGCCACCACTACATCTCCATGGCCTGGAATACTTTTGAACATGAGCTCCAGGGAGAACAGGTAAGGATCAAAAAGTACTTCTATGCTTTGCGCCCTGCCCTGGCTGCACAATGGATTATCCAACGGAAAACAATGCCGCCTATTACTTTCGATGAACTGCGAACTATAATAACTGACCATACATGGCATACTATTGTCGATGAACTGTTAGAACAAAAGAAAGTATCAGACGAAAAGACGCTGATTGCTCCTTTGCCTGTGTTGCAACAATGGATAGCTGAAACAATTGCCCTCTGTAAAGAGCAGGCAGCTTATATAGCACCGCTGCAAAACAATGCTGATGAACTAAACCAACTATTCAGAAAGTATATAGCCCTATGACACTCGAACAGCTACAAACAGACACAAAAGACCTGCTATTTAAATGTATCAGTGGCAGCAGGGCACAGCAATTGCACTCCCCTACTTCGGATACAGATATAAAAGGCATCTTTGTATTGCCGGCCAGAGAACTGTATGGGTTGACCTACATTCCACAGATAGCCAATGCTACAAATGACGAAGTGTATTATGAAATTGGCCGCTTTATAGACCTGCTCACAAAGAATAATCCCAACATTATTGAACTGGTCAGTACACCCGATGACTGTATCCTGTTCCGTCACCCACTGATGGATGAGATTAATCCGGAGCACTTTCTGTCAAAGCTATGCAAGGATACCTTTGCCGGCTACGCAGCCTCTCAGATAAAAAAGGCGAAGGGCCTGAATAAGAAGATACACCGCCCTGTAGAAAGCAAACGGAAGTCTATTCTTGATTTCTGCTATGTTATCCAAGGGAATGGAAGTATGCCGCTCAGGAAATGGCTTGACAGTAACAATTATCAACAGGAAGACTGCGGACTGACCCAGCTAGATCACTTCAGGGATGTATACCTGCTGTTTCATCAGCATCAGATCAAAGACGGCAGCTTCCTTAAAGGTATTGCTTCCGGCGATACTGCCAATGATGTACAACTGAGTTCTATACCTGTAGCTGTACCGCACCTCGCTGTAATGAACTTTAATAAAGACGGCTACTCCGTCTACTGCCGGGAATACCTCGAATACTGGGAATGGGTTGAAAAGAGAAATGATACCCGTTACCAGAACACAATGAGTCACGGTAAAAACTACGATGCCAAGAACATGATGCATACCTTCCGGCTATTAAGTATGGCTGCTGAAATTGCAACGGAACACCAGGTACATGTACAACGGAAGGACCGTGATCTGTTATTACAGATAAAGCGAGGCGAATTTGAGTACGAAGACCTGCTGAAAATGGTCAATGAGAAAATGGAAAAAATGGACGATCTCTACGCTAAATCAGGCTTACCTGATACTCCTGACATCCAGATGGCAGAACAGGTGCTGGTTAATATCAGAGCGAAGTTTTACAAACACTATCTATGAATGTAGTCACTCACCAACAGCTGTTGCAAGCGCAAGGCTTCACTGTTATAGACGATATCTTTACCAATGCCGAAGTAGCATCTCTTATAGCTATTATACAAAGGGCTGATAGTTCAAATGACACCTTTCGCAAAACCAAGGATTTGTTTGCTATCCGGCAGTTTCTGAAGGAAGTACCGGATGTCGTTCCCTTTGTATTTAACGATATGCTGAAAGATACTATCTATCGTTTGTTCGGAGATGGGTATAAACCAGTAAAGTCTATCTACTTTGATAAGCCGGGAGCGTCCAACTGGTTTGTTGCTTATCATCAGGACCTGACTGTCTCGGTAAAGGAGAAGGCGGATGTTCCGGGCTTTGGCCCCTGGACGGTCAAACAGCAGCAATATGCAGTACAGCCTCCCTTGCCTGTACTTGAAAGCAACTTTACAGTACGTATACACCTGGATGATACGGATGAGCATAATGGTGCGCTTAGGGTCATCCCCGGTTCACATAATAAAGGCATCTATAGGCCGGAGACGATTGATTGGTCCATTGAAACGGAAGTAAGCTGCCCTGTACCAAAAGGCGGTATAATGATTATGCGTCCTTTGCTGTTACATGCTTCCAGCAGAACAACCAATAACCACAAAAGAAGGGTTATCCACATTGAGTTCAGTAAGGAAGTACTACCAGCGCCACTGGAATGGTCAGAGCTGATGCGCTGAGGCTTGCCGGTATTTACGTATGAAATACCATATGCTGATAGTAGTAGCTACAATGCCAATGCATCCGGAAATAAGTACCAGCTGTGTGTAAAACTGCAGCCAGTTAGTCTGAACCCGGAAGATGGATCTGGTTAGTAATACTCCTACACTACCCAGATATCCAAAGGAGTCCGCCAGGTAAATGAGGAAGCCTACATTCCCGGAAAACCGAAAGGTGGCTATGAACCTGTCAAACAGTATACTGTTAAACGGGATATATACCATGAAAAGCCCCAGGCCTACCAGCACCATCCAGCTATACAAGGATAACAGCTGTTGTAAATAGCCGATGGTAGCTGCCAGTGAAATGATGAAGCCGAGCAACATGATGATCTGTGTGAGCACAAAAGCACGGTAGTTGTTCTGCAGGAATATCATGGAAGCAATCATTACCAGAATGACCAGTGATATGGTAGTCTCGGTAGCGGTAAAGGTGGCGGCATTATATTCTTCCCCCGAGGCGCGCCACATATCCGCCATAAAACTATCTCTTACTTCTCTGAGAATGGTAACAAGTATATAGATGATTATCAGTGTGACCAGTCCGGGTAGGAACCTGGCTATAAGCTGCTTCCTTTCCTGCGCCGGCATCGGTAACCTGTGCATTCGCAAGGCCTCATCTTCCTTATCCGGCGGAGGGATCTTTTCCAGCAGGTAGATGAAGAGGATGAGTGGCAGTATAAATATAGCTCCTACTGTAAATGGCATCCAGTATTGGCTTACTGACAGCGACTGCATTACCCATTGTGCTGTTGACTTTGCCAAGCCGGAGGCGAATATAAAGCTCACTGCCAGGGCGGCACTGATCAGGTCTGTCGTCTTTCTGCCTTCTACAAAGGAAAAGACAACTCCCCACAACATGCCAAGGGGAAACCCATTAAAGAACAGGCTCCAGGCATTATAAGGAGGTGGTATCAGGGCAAACAGCAGCCAGGCCAGCCAGGAAATGGCTACAAGTAGCAGTATCAGCCTTCCTCTTCCCACCCTTTTCATCTCAGATATAAAGCGTATACCGTAAAATTTGCTGGCCATATATCCCGCTACCTGGGTAATGACAAGTACAATTTTATAGTCTATACCAAGGATAGTGTACCCTTCGTAAGGCGCTACATTGAATGCTTTACGGAAAGCAAAGATGCAGGTATATGCGGCAAAGGGCACAACTGCCGAGAAAATAGCGATGGTGAGTTGCCGGGGTGAAAGACCGGTTGATACTGACTGATGCAAGTGAACAGGTTGATGGTACCTGTTAAAAATAGTGATTAATTGCGCTCGAGGAATACAGCTTTTTCCTGTATCGGGATCTGTTTCCGGAAAGAAGAGCGGAAGCCGCCATTTACAATGTCTCCTGTTATGGTTACCAGGTAGTGTTTTGTGTGGAACTTGCTGGTATTGAAGGTGAACGTAAAATGCTGGTCCTGTTTCAGTGGTTGCAGCACTTTTGACGGACGAGGAAGGGCATTATAGGATGTGGCCTCACAATTATTGGCATTTTCTCTTACCGCTACTGGTAATACAGGCAGTGAATTAACGGGTGCTACATTCACCTCCAGATTGTTCAGATAGACTGCCTCCCGGATGTCCTCGAAGGTAAGCACTACACTCAACTCTTTGTCTTTATTGATAAGAATCTCGGGTACTGCTGAAAAATAAGGTGCAATTGTCGTGTAGGCACTGGTACGATCGTATAGCACTATCGTATCCAATTTATAGGAAAACAGGAAGTAACCACAGATCGCTGTGGCGGTCACAATAAAGATGGTAATGCCATACTTGAGCATGAGTTAAAAATATCACCGATTACCGGGAATGGAAATCCCTGAAAACAGGGGTTTTATGTTGAAAAAGTAAGGGACGACAGCGTCACCCCTTACCTGCTGGTACGAATATCTGTTTAAGCTGACCTACCAGGTCTCCTCCCCCGCTCACTGAAATGCTGCTGATCTTATCAGCAATCTTTTCCACGTATTCCATTTCTTTCAGCTTGAAGAGCATCTCATTTTCTTCCATCAACCGTGCTGTATTCAACAGGCTACGGGTGCTGGCTGTTTCTTCTCTTCTCATGATTGTGTTGGCCTGGGCTTTCTTTTCCGCAATCAGTACCTGGTTCATGATCTCTTTTACATCTCCAGGTAGTATGATGTCGCGGATACCGCAATCCACCAGTTCTACTCCCAGTCTGGCTGCCTTATCTTTCACCAGGTTCATCACCATTGGTGAAATATCGTCCCGTTTATCCAGCAACTCATCAAGTGTATAGGTAGATATCTGTTCCCGCAGTGCCAGTTGCAGCAATACATACAATTGTTTCTCGTATTCTTTGTTCTCTACCAGTTTATAGATATCAGCATTGCTGTATCGCAGGGTGAAGTTGATACGGATGTTAGCCTTATCCTTCGTCAGGATTTCCTGACCATTGATCTCCATCTGCGACTGGCGCATATCTGTCTTATATACAGTCAGTGCTATAGGGTTCTTCCAGAAATAATGGATCCCAGCAGCCAGTTCTGCTTTGAAATTACCATCTACATATAGTAGTCCTTTCTCGTAAGATTCTACATTAAACACTCTCACATAGGCCTGCAATTCCTGTTTTAGCAATATAGCCCGTTCAATAGGTTCGGTGATCTCATACTTAGACAGATCAGCCATAACTATCTTCCGCTTCAGCGGACCTTTCCAGAAAGCATATTCTCCCGGACCATAAGCGCCTTTCAGCAATCCGTTTTCATACACAATGGCCAGTTCATGCTGTAGTACATTGACCATTTCCAGCTTGCCTGCCAGTTTCTCCTGCTGCAGAAATGTAGTTATATCAATGGTAGCTACCAGCGGAGCTGACATATCATAGACCTTATAGCTACGGTCTGCCGCACCTTTCCAGTATGCATATTTACCTACTGTCAGCACTGAATGCAACAGGTTATTTTCAAATACCACGCCCACTTCATGCTGCTTTACATTTATAACATCCAACATACTTGCCAGTCTTCCGTTCTGCAGTAAGACGTTAAGGTCATCTTCCGGCAGGAAAGGTTTATACATATCGTATATCACGTGCTTACGCTCTACCAATCCTTTCCAGAAGCCGTATTTACCTACAGTCAGTACGGAATGCAGCAGGCCGTTTTCATATACCAGTGCCACTTCCTGCTGGTTAACGGTAATTACGTCCAGCGCTTCTGCCAGATCTTTATTCTGTAGTAAGATATTCAGGTCAATAGTTGGGGTGAAGGGCTTGAACATGTCGTAGTTAACAACTACGTCTCCTGATTTGGTCCAGTGAGTACCTTCATTTAACAGCTTTACATATCGGTTGTCTCTGAAAACCAATGCTTTATTATATGCGGCTACTTTTATTCGAGATATCATAATTAGTTAGTTTTAAGGGTATTGTGTATAGTGTATAGGATGATTTTATTCGTTGTTATAAACATCCAGGATCAGAACCGGGGTAACTGGTACCTGCGGAAGCGGGCTTGAGTTGCTGGCAGTATAACATGACGCGGGTGATGATAACCGGTGTGCTAAATAGAACAAGGGCATCAAAGGTATAGGGATGAACCGGTTACCAGCCTACTATCAGTTATACGTTCAACAACGGTATCTGCCTTTTTCAAGGCGGTAGCAATCGGATATAATGACCTTTTGCCATCTATCCAGGCTGCTGATCCTGTTGTTTGTATGTGAGACGGATTAATTAAGGCAGATCCGTCATCTGCCTGGCTAAAAGCCTGGATTATCAGTCCAGTGTATAAATGAACCCCTTCAGGTTCGGTGCTAATCTATTGCTCTACCAACTGAGCTATCCTGATCATTCAGGAGCAGGAATCGAACCTGCGACCCATAGAACCCTAAGCAAACAATTGTCCTGCTGTCTTGGAAGCATATTACCAGCCATCGGCCGCAATACTATGAATGCTCTCAGAAGCCTTCATCCGGTCCGCCACAGCTCAAAAAATTGTGTCATCAACGACGACAATACAAAGATGAAACGCATGTGCGCACTTTTTTTGCGCATTAGAATATTTTTTCTACTTTTTGAAAAATTAGCTGAATGCCTGTTAATAAAAATGCCCTTATACGCTATCGAACAATTGATTCCTGCCTCCGTAACCGCAGGCGAAGATGGACTTTGCACGACCTGATAGATGCTGTCAGCGACGCACTGTACGAATATGAAGGCATCCATAAAGGCATCAGCAGGCGCGCCATACAAATGGATATACAGGCTATGCGCAGTGATAAACTTGGGTACAGCGCCCCTATTATCGTCATAGAAAAAAAGTACTATACCTACGAAGATCCGGAGTATAGCATCACCAACATTCCACTGAGTGAAGTAGATCTCAGCCGGATGAACGAAGCGGTAGAAGTACTGAAGCAATTCAAAGGATTTTCTCATTTCAACAGCCTCAATGAGGTAGTACAAAAACTGGAAGATCATGTCTATGCTGCATCAAATAATACCCGCTCGGTAATAGAATTTGAAAAGAATGAACGCCTGAAAGGGTTGGAATACCTGGACATACTTTATCAATCCGTAGTACAGAAAAAGGTAGTACGGATTGCCTACCAGTCTTTTAAGGCAAAAACCGGTAACTCATTTGAGTATCATGTATGGTGGTTAAAGGAGTTTAAAAACCGCTGGTTTGCAGTCGGCGTAAAAGGAAAAGGACACGTACTGATGCACCTGGCACTAGACAGAATAGCAGAATTAGAACTTTTGGACGGCCCTTTGTATATTGAGAATGAGGATGTAGAACCGGCTGATTATTACAAACATGTAGTCGGCGTGACCGTTTCCAGTAATCTGCGTGTCCAGAATGTCAGGATACTTGTTACACATGAACACGCACCATACATTCTTACGAAACCTATGCACCATTCCCAGGAGCTCCTCGAGACCCGGGAAGATGGTATTATTATTAATCTGAAGGTCCAACAGAATTTTGAACTCGAAAGGGAAATCCTGGGGTATGCGGAGGGTATGATCGTGCTCTCACCTCATTCTCTCAGAGACAGAATCCAAAAGAAATTAAAGCGGGGAGTACAGAATTACGACAACCCGGAATAGTTCCACAAATCTGAAAAATGAAATCTAAGCTAATTTGTTTGTTATTACTGTTTGCATGTAAAGTATCACTTGCCGGACCGCCCCGGGATAGTTTATTAAACAGGCTAAATCAGACAATTGAAAATGCCCGCGTTTATGATGAAGAAAAGATCAAACAAATCAATATACTAAGACAGACGTTGTCTTCCGGCAAACACCTGCCGGAAGAGCAGCAGTTCAAGATATGCCAGCAGTTATATGAACAATTTAAAGTTTTTAAATATGACTCTGCCTTCGCCTATGCCCGAAAGCTGCATGAACTAGCCAGGCAAATGAACGATTCACAGCGGGTAAACTATGCGGTAGTAAAACTGGGCTTTGTATTGTTGTCTTCAGGCATGTTCAGAGAAGCCGGCGACTATCTGCTCAATGTGAACGTGCATTCCCTGCCGGATACTGCCCGGGCAGAATACTATTCCCTGATGGGAAGGTACTACTACGACATGTCTGACTATAGCAGTGATACCTATTTCGCCCCGGCTTATACCCGCCAGGGGAATATCTACATAGACTCCGCGCTGATGTTATATAAACCACATTCTTTCTATTATGACTATAGCTATGGATTAATGTATCAGAAAAAGCAGATGCTGGATAGTGCCAAGCACTATTATACGCTGACGGTCGCACACCCGGACCTGACCATGCATCAACAGGCTATTGCCACATCTTCATTAGGTAACATCTATATCCGTACGGGTAACCAGGACAGCGCTATTATGATGATGACCCGGGCAGCGATGGCTGATATCATGTCCAGCACCAAGGAAACTACTGCCATGTTCATCCTGGCAGAGCTGCTGTTTAAGGAACGTGATGTTAAACATGCATCCAGGTACATCGAATATGCGGTAGCGGATGCCTCGTTTTATGGTGCCCGGCTCAGAAAGGTGCAGGTCAGCGCCATTCTGCCCATTATTGAGGTGGAAAAAATCAACACTGTTGAAGCCCAGAAGAAGCTTTTATTCGTGTATTCTGCCATTGCTACCCTCCTGCTCCTGGCCCTTATATGGCTTGCTATCATTATATCCCGGCAGTATAAAAAGCTGCAGGCGGCTCAGCAGGTTATTACTTCGGCACACGCATTGCAGCAGGAAATCAATGATAAGTTGATGGAAGCCAATAAGATCAAGGAAGAATATATCGGTTACTGTTTTCAGATCAATTCCTCCTACCTGGACAAGATTAAGAAGTTCAAAAAGCTGGCTGATCAGAAACTAACGGATAATAAATATGCGGAAGTCAGATACCTGGTCAATAATATTGACCTGAAAGAAGAAAGAGATGAGTTATTCAGAAACTTCGACCGCATCTTCCTGAAAATATTTCCCAACTTTGTAACTGTCTTCAATTCCTTCTTTAAAGAGGAAGACAGGATCCGGTTAAAAGACAACGAATTACTTAATACAGACCTCCGGATCTTTGCTTTGATCAGAATAGGCATCAGCGATAATGTGAAAATTGCACAGATCCTTGAATACTCAGTTAACACTATTTACACATATAAAACGAAGATTAAGAACAAGGCCATCATTCCAAAAGAAGAGTTTGAGGAACGACTAATGGACATCAAAGCCCTCTGAAACGGGGGTGAAAATGATAAGAAAACCCGGGTATTATCGTTATATATGTATAATGATAATGTGAATACAATGAATTGTTAATCAGTAAATTAAAACTTATGTATCCATCTTTTCAGCCAATATTTTCTATATATTGATCATATAAATTGTTAACCTGTTTCATGCAGGCTTACTTTGACCCAATCAACCGCAGCCAGAATCAATCGGTGATGTAGCAACCAGTGAGACCACGTTAGATCAATGTCAGCAATATCCGTTATGAAACAATTACTGCCAAGCCCTAATTCGATTTAGTCAGGGCCTTCGCGTGACATTATCCACGTTGATGATTTGCCATCTGCGCAGAGATTCATTCCACGTTTGGCAGGCCGCCAGGCCTACCGGACTCATTCATGCAGGCATCATTATTCCACAAACCAATAAAAACTGATCTAATGACCAATCTTCTATTTCGCAAGGTGCGTCTGTTATGCTCGTTATTACTGCTGATTGCAGGTGTAGCCAGCGCTCAGACCAAACCCGTGACCGGCAAGATCACGGATGAAAATGGTAATGCCGTTCCCGGAGCTACGGTGCAGGTGAAAGGCACCTCCACAGGTACGGCTACCAGTGCAGATGGTACTTTTAAACTCAATGTACCTGCAACTGCAACCACGCTTGTTGTCTCATTTGTCGGGTATGTACAACAGGAAGTAACTATCGGTGGCCAGTCTCAATTCTCCATTTCATTAGCGCCTACCAGTACTACCCTCACAGACGTTGTAGTAGTAGGTTACGGTACCACCCGTAAGAAAGACCTCACTGGTTCGGTAGTCTCTATTAAATCAGCCGACTTTAACCGCGGTATCGTCACCGCTCCTGATCAACTGATCCAGGGTAAAGTAGCTGGTCTCATGGTGATTGCCAACAGTGGCGCTCCGGGTGGAGCTACCACGGTAAGGATCAGGGGTAACTCTTCTGTCAGAACCGGTAACCAGCCGCTGTACGTAATTGACGGGATGCCCCTGGATGGCCGTACCGCCAAACCATCTGTAGATGCAAGTGGTCTTGGCCAGACGCCAGACGCTAACCCGCTGAACTTCATCAACTCCTTCGACATCCAATCCATGGACGTTCTGAAAGACGCATCTGCTACCGCCATCTACGGTGCAAGAGGCGCTAACGGCGTTGTGATTATCACCACCAAAAAAGGTATTCCAGGCGAGCCGAAGCTGGATATTAACTACTCAGCCGGTATGAGCCAGATCCTCAAAAAGCTGGATGTGCTGGATGCTGCGGGTTACCGCAGTGCATTAAAACAATATGGCCTGACCGGCGGTGATGAAGGTGCCAGTGTTGACCCAATGGAAAGTATACTGCGTACCGGTACCACGCACAATGTTAACGTTGGTATAAGTGGCGGCAGTGAATCTGGTGTATACAGAGCCTCTTTCGGTATGCTGGACCAACAGGGTATTGTTAATAAAACCGGTTTGAAGAAATATACTGCCAATCTGAACGGACAATATAAACTGCTGGAAAGTAAAAAGTTAGGTGTTGACTACTTCATCCAGGCTGCACATACCACCGAGCAGATTGCTCCGATTACCAACAATGCCGGATTTACAGGTAGTCTTATCGGACAGGCATTGCAATGGAACCCTACGCTCGCACTGAAGAAGCCTGACGGGTCTTTCAACACACTGGGGGTAGGTTCTGCCATTAACCCGGAGGCCATGTCGGCTGCTTATGATGATAAGGTAAACATCAACAGTATCCTGGCTAACATTTCTCCTAATATCAAACTGACTGATGAACTCGAATATCGTTTTGTGTATAGTATCAATCACCAGGTAGGTGAACGCGAAACGCAGTTAGCATCCTTTATCAACCTGCCGCAGATATTCAGCAACGGCCAGGCATATTATGGTACCACTACCCTGACTTCGCAGTTAATGACACATACCCTGAGCTTCAACAAGCAACTGTCTACTGCCCTGTTCCTGAGTGCAGTAGTAGGTTATGAACGCCAGAAATTTGATTATAAAGGAAGGAATCTCGGCGGACTAGGCTTTACCACTGATGAGCTGAAGTACACTGATATTCTGCAGAACCCTTCTCAGACCAATACTTTCATCAGGTCATTCCGCAATCCAAAGTCACAGCTGCAGTCGTACTTTGGCAGGGTGAACCTCAACTTCCTGGACAAATACCTCTTAACCGCTACCCTTCGTTCTGATGGTTCCAGCAAGTTTGGTGAAAATAAAAGGTATGGTTATTTCCCTTCATTCGCTGCAAAATGGAACATCAGCAATGAGGCATTCCTGAAAGACAACAAGACGATCAATCAGCTGGCCTTACGTGTTGGCTGGGGTATTACCGGTAACCAGGAGTTCCCTGCGGGTGCTTCACAGGAGCAATATGTCCTTAATTCAAACGGTACTGCTAATTTAAGTAACGTGGCCAACCCTAACCTGAAGTGGGAAAGTTCCAAACAGTTGAATGCGGGTATCGATTATGCATTCTTCGGTAACAGGTTGTATGGTAGCGTTGATTACTTCTATAAGAATACATCAGATCTGCTGTTCAACTTTCCGGCCATTCAGCCAGCGCCTGCATCCAACTACTGGATCAATCTGCCGGCAAATGTTATCAACAAGGGTATAGAACTGGCATTACGCGGAGACATTATATCCAACAAAAACTTCAACTGGAACCTTGGTGTAAATGCAACTTTCCTGACAAACAAACTGCAGAATTATGATGGTCCGCCGGTACTGACCGGTTCTATCAGTGGTCAGGGCGTATCTGATGCTTATGCACAACGCCTGGTAAATAATGAGCCGTTAAATACTTTCTATCTCAGAAGATTTGAAGGTTTTGACGACAATGGCCAGGGTGTATATACAGATGGCGGTAACACATTGTTTTACAGAGGAGATCCAAACCCTAAGACTATGCTTGGTATCATCAGTGCTGTAAACTATAAGAAGTGGGCGTTGAATATCAGTATGCATGGCGCTTACGGGTTTGATGTTTATAATAACACTGCTAATACCGTATTGCCAATCAACAACCTCGGATCCAGAAACATAGCAGCTGATCTGGTAGGCACGAAGGAAAGTCTTTCTAACCCCATTTCAGTATCCAGCCGCTACCTGGAAAAGGGCGATTTCATGAAAATGGATAATGCCACTATCAGTTATAGTATCGGGAATATAGGTAAGGTGATCAAAAATGCGTCTGTGTATATCACCGGACAAAACCTCTTCATTATCACGAAGTACTCCGGTTTTGACCCAGAAGTGAACACAGATAAAAGTATCAATGGCGTAACGTCTTTTGGTATTGAGTATTCACCTTATCCTACTGCCAGGAACTTCCTCGCAGGTATTAACTTCTCGTTGTAATTCACTGATTTAAAACATTTTAATATGCGACTTAGTAAATTATTCATCATATTAATTACTGCATCAGGATTCGGATTGGCCTCTTGTTCACTTGATGAGGAACTTGGTTCTACCGTAACGCGTGCACAGGCAGATTCAGTTATCAAGGTTCCGGCTTTGCTAGAGGCTGCTTATAATGGTTTACAGTTACCCTATCAGGATCAATCCAACTTCTGGGCACTGCAGGAGATGACCGCAGATGAAGCGGTAGCGCCTACCCGTGGTGGCGACTGGGATGATAACGGTGTATGGAGAGCGTTGAAGCTGCATAACTGGACGCCAGATCATACGTATATCAGCAATACGTTCACTAACATTCTGCAATTACAGTTCCTTGCTACGAATGTATTGAGCTTTAAGCCTTCTGCACGTCAGGCAGCAGAAGCCCGTTTCCTTCGTGCGTTTGCTATGTTTACCGTTCTGGATGGCTGGGGACAGGTACCTTTCCGCAATCCGGGAGATACCCTGCTGAATGCACCCAGAGTAATGACGAGCACAGAGGCGACTACTTATATAATCGGGGAACTTACCGAAATCATTGATGCATTGGACGAGAACGTGCCTGCTTTCACCGCAAATAAAAATGCAGCCCGTGCCCTGCTGATGAAATGTTACCTGAATAAAGGTGCATTTGCCAACAGACAGGCTCCGACATTCGACCCGGCAGATATGCAGAAAGTGATAGAGCTGGCGGATGATATTACGGCCAGTGGCAGGTATAGCCTGACTAACTATTTCGACAATTTTGCCTTTAACAACGATGCTATCTCGAAGGAGAACATTTTCACTCAGCGTAACGGACCAGGTTATAGTACTGTGCGCAGTGGTAATGCTGCTTTCTGCCATTGGGCTCCTACCCTGCACTATAATCAGGATCCAAGTGGATGGAACGGTTACGCAACGATCTCTGACTTTTATGACAAATTTGAGGCGACAGATGTACGTCGCGGAGGTGATTATCCGGGCGTGACAGACAGAAGCGGACTTAAAGTAGGTTTCCTTGTTGGTCAGCAGGTAAATGCAAGTGGTACAGCGTTGAAAGACAGAAAAGGTAATCCGTTGATCTTCACCAGAGAGTTGAAATTGCAGGAAACAGATCCGAATACATTGGAAGTGACCGGTATAAGGGTGGTGAAATATCCGCCGGATATGACGAACAACGAGACCAAGAGTAGTAATAATGCCAATAATGACTATGTGTTTCTGCGTTATGCTGATGTGTTGTTGATGAAGGCAGAAGCGTTATTGCGTACTAATAGGGCTGGCGATGCACTTACGATAGTGAACACTATTCGTACGCACAGGAAAGCCAGTAGCTGGGCAGCTGTTGACCTGGATAAGCTGATAGATGAAAGAGGCCGTGAGTTGTATTGGGAAGGATGGCGCAGGCAGGACCTGATCCGTTTTGGTAAGTTTCTGCAGCCATGGCAGCTGAAACCGAATGACGATCCTAAGAACCTGTTGTTCCCTATTCCTACCAGGGATCTGGCCGTTAACAGGAATCTGCAACAGAATGAAGGTTATTAATAATTTATCAGGAGAGGCTGTATAGTGCAGTCTCTCCTGATTTTTGGTACAGGTCAGGTTATGATAATGGCTATATCGTATAGTTATTCAGGGCCGATGCTGCGCGTATACAGGATAGCGTAGAATAGTTGTATTCTTAATAGTATAGTTATATGCATTAAAACTTTCATCACACACGGATACTGTATGTTCTAAGCATTTGTGAGGAGTGGGATAGATGGTGGCGGGGGGAATGTTGCTGCGGGCGGGATGAAGCCTGAGCGGGCATAAAGATAGTGCAGCGTGGAAATGTGGTGGAATTTTGATGCAGCTTATTACCCGGTTGGGGGTAGAGATTGGTTACCTCCACCGGGAATAGGCATTTGATGTTTTATAACGTAAACGGGTGTAGTTGATTAATAGTTGTTCAGGGCACATCTCAATACTGAACGAAAAATATCCCTCAAAATACCGATGAAACCTCACATTATCATGACGAATGGCTATTTTTAGCTGCTACCGCTTCACTTCCAACTACTACACATTTTTCACTTCAAACTCTCTATGCACACGCCAACTGAATGAAATGAATGCTGTTATTTGAATGAATGTAATGATGTAAGGTTAATTAAAAACACCGGTTTACATTTGTTCTATCATGTTACTGTGAATGGCAGAATAATAACAGCTTTTTAGTTAACCATATCTGCATGCTAATGCAGCAGCATATTTATCTGATGAAAGAGATGCAAACTTACACTTCATATACAATGATAAAGACACTGTTTCTTCATACACTGGGGAATCCGGAAATTGACATAGGGCTATTGGGGTAGCTATGTTGCTTTGTTTACATGGTTATTTATTTAGGGGTTAAACAAACGATGTGTACCCGGGTGTCAGTCCTGATACCTGGATTCTAAAACCTTTGTTTCTAATAAAGAATTGTTAGCTAAATAACGGGTATAGCATTTCAATCAGAGAAGAATGTTTGATGTTAATGAGGGTTTAACACAACAAACACAAGATCATTCCCGGGCACTAATCCTGGTACCTGGTTTATTATTTCTTGTGTGGGAAATTGCTGTAAGGCAGGCTGAAGTTCAAATGCGGAATTGTGGTGTGATGGAGAGGTGGTAGGTAATGTGGTAGGTGTTATATGCCTGTTTGGCAGGTTGAAGGCGGTGTGTTTGCAGGGAAGATACCGTCGCTTGTTCGTCGCTAATTCGTCGCTAGTTCGAAGCTTGTTCTACCCGGCTTCGTCCCTGCTATAGAGGGTGCTTTTTTGTCATTCTGACAGATAAGAAATGTTATTGGGATGAGGTCAACGGTTGCAAATGAGCAACAATTACAGGTCAGGCACCAATTCCAAAAATTTTGTGCGGCGTAATTCAGGCATACATGTGTAGCCGGTACATACTGTTGTGTAAGTGCGGGAGAATGGTATTTAGCGTAGCAGGTGTAAGTGGCGTAGCATGTAGTGGGAATGGCTGTAATCATTTAGACACTTTTGGGAGTCGCAATTATAGTTAGAGAATCCATTGAAGCACCCGGGTGCTATTTCTGGCACCCGGATATTCTCATAGTATAATTCGATGTCAAGATAATCAGTAAAGATTTACTCAATCCGCATGATAGTAGGTTATCACGTTAATCCCGGATACTATTCCTGGTGTCTGGAAATATTTTGTGTTGCGCAGATAGGTAAATTTTATAACAGGAAACAGGGATGAAATGGATGCAGAACAGGTAGGAGGCAGAAGAGGCAGAGAAGAGGTATGGATCAGGCAGAGATCAGGTATGAAGAAGTTATAGAAGAGGTATAGATAAAGCATCAGCGAGGTGTAGGTCAGGCGCAGAAGAGGCAGAGAAGAGGTATGGATCAGGCAGAGATCAGGTATGAAGAAGTTATAGAAGAGCTATAGATAAAGCATCAGCGAGGTGTAGGTCAGGCACAGAAGAGGCAGAGAAGAGGTACAGATCAGGTATGGATCAGGCAGAGATCAGGTGTGGATCAGGTATGGATCAGGCACAGAAGAGGGATAAAATAAGAATATCACAGCAACTGAGCTGGGTTTTTATAGGGACTATTGGTTGAGTGTAACGAGCAGGTTTTTCAAGGTATAAGTCATTTTAGAAACACAGGGTTAAGTCAAAGCTGAAACCGGGGATCATTCCTGATCCCCGGATAGTTTTCAATCTTTGCTGAGACGGTATCTTTTGTTGCGCGAGGTAAGACCGTCGGGTCTTTGCAGCATAGCTCTTCAAGATAGCCGGTCATTTATAGCTGACATGGTTTGCTTAGACACTTGCTTTTTGTAAAGTCTGCAGTACTTCATCCGTGACACCGCCAAATAATGATACACCGGCAGCGCCGTGCTGGATAGCCAGTCGTATACCTTTTTCAAGATCGGCCATGTTACCATTGAAGTCAGGAAGATATAAACCTGCATACAGCGGGAACTTACCATGTAGCGCGCTGACACCTTCTGTTACAGCTTCTCCTATCCAGCTGACATCTTCTTTGTAGAAGCCATGGTAGATCATAGGATTGACAGAATCGAGCGGCCAGTTAACCCAGTCCTGGCGTACAATACGTTTAGCAATATCCGGTGTCGGGAATACGGCAGCGGTAATTGGCTTTTTGTATTGTTTAGCAACGGCTGCAAGATTGTTTACCACATTAGTAATGCGGTTGTACCTGAATCTTCTCCATGATGGAATCTGGTCAGGATGTTCCATTTCAAGTGGGTCTACTCCTTTCTCTTCTTTATATTTTTCTCTACAGGTTTCGCAGTAACAGAAATCGTATTCAGGTAGTTCTTTGGACTGATCAATGCCATAGTTGCTCCAGAGGTTGACAGGTAATACCACATCACAATAGCGTACGTAGTCAAGATGCAGACCGTCTACATAGTCTTTAGACAGTACCGCTTTTGCCTGTTCTTTCAGGTAGTTAATAACTTCCGGTTTGCTTGGGCATAACCAGCGGTAGTAATCTACATAGGGAGGATTTGTTGCACAGGATTCGCCTTTCCTGTTCTTGGCATACCATTCCGGATGACTGGCCAGTAGTTCTTTCTCACCGCGGTTCATCGTCCAGATCCATCTGTGGGCCATGATGCCATGCTGTTTCGCTGCTCTGAAGTGTTTTTCACTGTCTGCCTCGAAAAAGATGTCGCCAATGCCAGCTTTTTTGTAAGCAGCATAGCGCTTTTGCAGATCAGCTGCCGTGTCGTTCTCATCCGGATTAATCCAGACGCGGTGTCTTACCTTTTTAGCCGGTTGAGACGGTGTCTTAGCTGCCGTGGCAGACAAAGATGGGATGCCCGGCTGTATTATAGCGAGGCTGCCAAGACCTACGGATTTCAGGAAATTGCGTTTATTCATGTGATGCGTTTTGAGATATTTTACCTTCCTGGTTAATAGAACAGCGTTGTCTGGAGTTTTTGTCGAGTAGTGTTGCCGTGAACTGGTTTGTAATGCCTTCCATTTGTAAGGTATAAGTTACACCTTGTTCTTTAATGTTTGTATTGGTAATACCCAGCGTTTGCAAGGTAGCTGCATAGCGGCCGTTTTTTCTACGATATTGCTGTTGTTTGGCATATACCTCCCAAAGATGTTCCTTGGCGGCTTCAATGGCAGGTAGCTTGACAGTAACCGGAGTACTGCCTGCCGGTTTGCTGATAAAGTGCAGGTATCCCCATTTTTCAGGTGCGTGCATGTTGATAATACCCTGCGGTGACCACACCCAGTTATGTTCAGGCAGTGGTTTGCCGGTTTGCGGATTTTTACGTTTCACGTATTGTCCGTTTACGATGTCCGTATCCCACTCTACCCTTGAAAAGTTGATTCTCCAGCTGGCACCGTCTTTAGGGGTGAGTCCTTCGTTAAAAAATGCGAAGGCAGAAAAGGGAATGGCCATTTCAACCGTCCATTTTCTGTCTTTGTCTGTCGGGTTGTTTAAGGTGCCATCAATCTGAACTGCCGTTTTAAGTCCTCTGGTATCCCAGGTCATTAAGGCATCGCCGCCTACGCGGTAGGCTTTTGACATGAACAGGTCCATGATGGTGTTATGGGCATTGATTTCAATCTCAAAGTATCTTTCTCCGTCTCCATCAGGATCTACAAATACTTCAAAATCGTTGTCCTGGAAGATGATAGTATCATGCTGGTGCAGTGTTGCCCATACATGTGGGTCTTCCATTTCTGCGAATATGTACAGGTATTGCTGGTCCCACAGCATTTTCATGCGGGTGCGCATGGCAGGAGCAGGTTGTTTATCACCCTCGATATCGGTGAAGTCATCACTCCAGACAGCTTTTGACCAGGCTTCTTCATTGGCCAGGCCGTCGATGTTAATGGGAGCAGTGGTTTGATAGGTATTGTATTGCCTGGGTGGCACATAGGCCTGTTTTTGTTGTGCGAAGGATGGTAGGTACAGGCATACCATTCCCATTCCTGTGATCACATGACGAATAAGTTGAGACATGAGTTAAATATAGGAAAGCTGCCTGCTATTTTTATATTTTTTTCAATGAATGGTCTTATCGGATGATTAAAATGTAAAAAAAGAGCACAATCTTAGACTATGCTCTTATAGGTGTTGTTGCCAGCAATTAATGGGCGGCCATTAATGTTGTAATTTCTTCTCGTTTATAATCGGGACAGCCACCGGAATAGGAGGCGACAAGCGCTCCGATTGCGCAGGCAAATGAGAGCGTATCTGCAGGTGTATATCCTTTGATGGTGCTATATATGAAGCCTGCCAGGAAAGCGTCGCCGCTGCCAATGGTATCAGCCACTTTTACTTTGTAGCCCGGATGCCGGTAGAATTTTCCATCTGAAAACAGGGCAGCACCGTTTTCGCCCAGTGTTACGATTATAGTCTGGATACTATATTGAGAGCTTAGTGCTTTTACCTGTCCTTCTATTGTATCAGGCCATTGATGCCAGCCACCGATCATTGCCAGTTCAGATTCGTTCAGTTTAAGAACATGGCATTGGTGGAGTAACCAGACAAGTAATTCTTTCTCAAAATGCGGGGGGCGCAGATTGATATCGAGGATAAAGGTGCGATTCCCTTCCAGCAATGATTGCAATGTTTGCCTGCTTGTAGTATTGCGGGCCGCAAGGCTACCGAATACGAGGTAGGTATCGTTGGGTTGCTGGGCCAGTTCTTTCAATGCCGGGGTGAAGTCGATATAGTCCCAGGCAACGGGCCTGACGATATCATACTTCATCTCCAGCGGATTATCCGGAGATGCCTGGGCATATACCTTCCCGGTTTCGTGAGCCGGGTCTTTTTGTATAAAGTCTGTCGTAAGCTGATACTTTTTCATTATCTCCAGCAGGGATTGTCCTTGTTCGTCATTTCCTACACTGGATATCATTGCTACAGGAACAGACAATTTCTGAAGGTGATAGGCCACATTCATTGGAGCTCCTCCGGGTAAGGCCTTATCAGGCAAAATATCCCAGAGCACTTCTCCAAAACAGGCTACTTGATATTGTGTCATAATTGATGTGTTTGTGCTCAGTAATAAGATGTTGATGATATAATAATAGTCTTTCCTGCTCAAATTGAGGCATCGAAATTTCAGGAAGGCAGTCATTGTCAATGTATTTGCGCTTAAATAATGGATGATGACAGCTATAAAGGACCGGTGCGCTGGAAAGCGCCCCGGGGTACCTCGTTATCAACCTTGGATGTAATCGGAAGACCGTAAAACGTAGCCTCAGGGCATTACAGATAACTTATAATGCCTTAGATACAAGCAATGGATGTGTCCTCTCGCATTGAAATCCAATGCGGTCAGACAGGTTTAATAATGGTGAATAGAAAGCCGGATTGACTACGTTTTTATCCGATACTGGTTTTTCAGATAATGGATATGGACAAACAGTTGTTACTGACGTGTTTCATTTAAAAAGTAGTTTTTAGCATAATAAAGATGAATGGTTTGGTTAACAGCAGGTCGTTCTGCTTCTCTTCAATATGATACAGTTTCCTTGCGATCAATCTGTATTTGTTGTGTTCGATTTTCAAATCAACGGATCAAAAGTAGAATGAAAAAATAGTAATTGCTGAGGTCATTATGTTCATTTGCCCCTTATCAGAATCTGACTGTTCATTCTGTAATTATCAGCCTTAAAAGCCCAGCCATCGGATGAAGATTTTGTGAATACCGCTCCGCCTGCTGTTAGTAATTTCTCCTTAAACTTTACAAGTACCTTAAAATCTGCTTAAAAATATATTATAACAGGGTGAAATTTAAACGGTCGTTTGATTTAATTAAATGTTTGTTTAATTTTGTGTCAACAATTGGATTTAACACATGGAATACAATCAAAAGCAATTATCTATCCTGGAATCAGCAGAAAAGCTATTCGCGTTGCATGGTTTTCATGCAACATCAGTGAGGGATATTGCTCATGAGGCTGGTGTGAACATCGCAATGATCTCTTATTATTTCGGCTCAAAAGAGAAATTGATTGAGTCTATTTTCCTGAAAAGGATCATCACCTGGAAAGCAACATTAACTGAAACCTTAGCTGATACTTCAAAAAGCTATGTTGAAAGACTGGAATCACTGGTAGAAAGGTTTGTAAGAAGGATAATGAGCAATCCGTGCTTTAACCTGATGATGATGCGTGCACAGATCCAGGCAGATATTGCCGTCAACGAACTAATTCACGAGAATAAGAAAGAAGCGTACGAGGTTATCCGCGCATTCATTTCCGAAGGACAGGAAAAAGGGCATTTCAAGAAGAATGTAGACGTTTTGATGATGGTAACGACCCTGACGGGTACAACGAATCATATCATGTCAACAAGGCATCACTTTCAGCGCATGAGTAATCTGGAACACCTCACAGATAGTGAACTACAGGAATATTTAATTATTCATACAAGCAATCATTTGAAAAATTTGTTTAAAGCCATTCTCCTCCATGAAGCTTAATACGACATACAGGCGGCTATGGTCTCTGGCAGTTTGCGCTATACTGGCTATACCTTATACCAGTTTTGCGCAGGACAAGAAGAGCCTGTCTTTGAAAGAAGCCATATCGCTTAGTATACAGAACAGTAAAGAACTTAAACTCAGCAAAACGAAGATCGACGCTGCGCTGGCCACCGTTAAGACAGCTAACAATGCGCAATTACCTGATGTAAGTGTGTCAGGCTCCTATCTCAGAATAAACGAACCAAATGTCGATCTGAAACTCAAACTAGGTGGCGATAGTACAGGTTCAGGCGGGGGCTCTTCTCCTAAAGTAAATTCCCTGGCTTATGCCATGGCAACTGTATCAGTGCCTGTTTTTTCCGGTTTTATTATCCAAAGCCAGAAAGAATCAGCGCGGTACTTGGCAGAAGCTGCAAAGCTGGACGCGGATAAAGATCGTGAGGCGGTGATACAGAATACAATCAACGCTTACAGCAATCTGTACAAATCTCAGCAGGCAGTGGAACTGGTGCGTGAAAATCTGAAGCAGCAGCAGCAGCGCGTAACCGACTTTACCAACCTGGAAAAGAACGGTATTATAGCCCGAAACGACTTATTAAAAGTACAGCTACAACAATCTAATGTGGAAGTTTCACTAATGGAAGCTGAAAGTAACCTGAAGCTGGCAAGTATCGCTATGAACCTGCTGATAGGTTTACCTGATACGACGGAACTGGTAGCTGATGTGAACACTTTTGAACAATCGGCTCCTGCTGCTTCAAAGGCGGTTACCGAGTGGGAACAGATTGCTTTGCAAAATCGTAAAGATGCTGCTGCCCTGACTATCCGGGAGAAGGCTGCTAATGCGGGTATCAAGGCTGCCAAAGGTGAATATTATCCTTCTATAGGCCTGACTGGTGGTTATGCCGCTATTCATGTGCCTAATGCATTGACTGTAACCAACGCGCTTAACCTGGGTGTCGGTGTGAAATATTCTCCGTCTTCATTCTGGAAATCAGGTTCAAAGGTGAATGAAGCAAAGGTAAGATTACAGGAAGTACAGGTAAATGAAGAGCTGCTGGCCGATAACATACATCTGACTATTAACAGGGCTTACCAGAATTACCTGGTCAACCAGAAGAAAATCGAGGCTTATCAGAAAGCAATTGATCAGGCGAGTGAGAATTATAAGATAGTGAAGAATAAGCAGGAAAACAATCTCGCAACAACAACAGACCTGCTGGAAGCAGACGTTGCCAATATCCAGGCAAAACTGAACTACGCTTTCGCAAAAGCTGATGCAGTGGTATCATATACCAAACTGCTGGAGACGGCGGGAGTGCTTACAGAAACAGGCGCAGAAGCTATCAGGTAATTTTCTATCTCATTAAAGAATTTTAAAAAGTAATAATCATATATACGCTATATGGAAACGCAATCAGCTACAACTACTAATAAAGGCGCCAACAATATGCAGGAGGCTCCCAAGAAGAGAAACTACCGTTTCATCATCGTCTTGGCTGTGCTGGTGATCGGTGGTGGTGCATTTGGTGTCACTAAATATATACACTCCCTTCACCATGAAGAAACAGATAACGCGCAGGTAGAAGCAAACGTGAGTCCTGTAATACCCCGTATCACAGGATATGTAAAGGAAGTGAGGGTAAAAGATAACCAGCGGGTAAAGAAAGGCGATACCCTGGTGATACTGGATGACAGAGATCTGCAGATCAAAGTGGCGCAGGCCCAGGCAGGGCTGGCTGCTGCTGAAGTAAATGTTCAGGTGGCAGTGGCCAGTACCAATGCGGCCCGTTCTAATATATCTTCTTCGCAGGCTAATATCTCTGCCGTAGATGCACAGATCGAAGCAGCGAAAGTAAACGTATGGCGTGCTAGTCAGGACTACGATCGTTATGCCAACCTGATTAAAGATCACTCTATCACACAGCAGCAATATGAGCAGGCACTGGCTGCAAAGCAAACTGCTGAACGTCAGCTGAACGTGCTACAGGAACAGAAGAAAGTAGCTTCCCGCCAATCGAACGCAGTATCTACACAAAGTGATGCGACTGCTGAACAGATTAATGCAGCGAAAGCAATCATTAAAGAGCGTCAGGCAGAACTGGATAATGCCAACCTGGTACTGAGCTACTCAGTAATTACAGCGCAGGCAGATGGTGAAGTGTCAAAGATATTTGTGCAGCCAGGACAGCTGGTACAGGCAGGTCAGTCGCTGTTCAGCGTAGTACTTTCCAATGATGTGTGGGTTGTGGCCAACTTTAAAGAAACCCAGCTTAACAAAATGAAACTGGGACAGAAAGTAAGTGTGCATATTGATGCATTCCCTGGAAAATCTATTGAAGGTAAAGTAACCTCCTTCTCCCCTGCTACCGGTGCCCGTTTTGCATTGCTGCCTCCAGACAACGCTTCCGGTAACTTTGTAAAGGTGGTACAGCGTCTTCCCGTAAAGATCGAATTTAATGATCTGAATCAGGCAGAAGTGAAACAGCTGCGTCCTGGTATGAACGCAGAGGTGGACGTACATCTTGACTAATGTCAGTAACGAATGATCCCGCTGGTGTGGTACGGCGGAGAACTAAACAGGTATTATTTACGGACAGGCATATACACTACTGCATATTTCGTATCACCTGGCGGGAACATTCGGGAACTGATCATCATATAAAAAATTAATAACGTGATACAACAGGAATCATTGGTAGAGTATGGTGCCCGTAGGGTGATCATTACAATTACTGCCATACTTTGTGCCTTGCTGGAGATCGTAGATACCACCATTGTGAACGTGGCATTGAATGAGATGCGTGGTAACATGGGTGCTACACTAAGTGAGATTGGCTGGGTGATCACAGCTTATGCGATCGGTAACGTAATTATCGTACCGATGACAAGTTGGTTGTCACAACAGTTTGGACGCCGTAACTATTTTGCTGTTTCCATCATTATATTTACTATATCCTCTTTCCTTTGCGGTAACGCAGAAACCATGTGGGAGCTGGTGCTATTCCGCTTTATCCAGGGTTTAGGTGGTGGCGCATTGCTGGTAACCTCACAGACCATCATTACTGAAAGTTATCCTCCTGAAAAAAGAGGGATGGCGCAGGCCATCTACGGTCTGGGTGTGATTATCGGACCAACGTTAGGTCCGCCACTGGGTGGTTATATAGTAGATAACTTTACATGGCCTTATATATTTTATATCAACATTCCTATCGGTGTAGTTGCAACCCTGCTTACACTGCAATTCGTGAGAAGTCCGCAGTATGGTGAGAAGAAAGCGGCCAGTGAAATTGACTGGCTGGGAATTGGTTTCCTGGCACTGGCAGTTGGTTCACTCCAGTATGTGTTAGAGCGCGGACAGGAAGATGACTGGTTTAATGATACGACAATACTGATTTTGGGAATAGCGGCGGTACTGGGCTTCTTCTTCTTTATATGGCGGGAACTGGTATATAAGAATCCGATAGTGAATATCAGGGTATTATCGAATGGGAACCTGCGGGTAGGTACATTATTATCCTTTCTGATGGGCTTCGGATTGTATGGTTCAACCTTTATCATTCCGCTGTATACACAGAGCCTGCTTGGATGGACAGCTACACAATCTGGTATGTTGATGATACCGGCGGCACTGACCACTGCGTTCATGATGCCTATCATCGGTAAGCTGCTGGAAAAAGGTGTACCGCAGCAGTATCTTGTAGCAGCAGGTATGTTCCTGTTCTTCGTATTCTGTCTGTGGGGATATAAAATCATTACACCGGATACGGGTTCTGAAGCTTTCTTCTGGATGCTGATTGTACGTGGTATTGGTATGGGTATGTTGTTTATTCCAATTACGACCCTGTCTCTTTCTACGCTGCAAGGTAAACAGATTGGTGAAGGTGCAGCATTTACGGGTATGATGAGGCAGTTAGGCGGATCTTTTGGCGTAGCATTGATTACTACATTTGTATCCCGCCGTAACGAGCTGCACAGAATGGATTTGGTAAGTAAATTGGATAGCAACAACCCTGCTGTCATAAACAGGGTGAATGCAACAATGGCCAGCTTTGTCCAAAAAGGCATGGACCTGAAAAAAGCGGCGGGAAGTGCTTATCAATCCCTGGAGTTGAGTGTGATGAGGCAGGCGACTGTACTGTCTTATATGGATGTATTCCTCTATTTAGGCTTACTGTTCCTGGTGTGTGTGCCGTTTGTGCTGATGGTGAAAGGAAGTAAGAAAGGTGGTAAAGTAGACGCAAGTGCAATGCACTAAAGATATTTAAGATATGTTACTAACAGTGTAACAGTTGTAGGTTTAGGTAATGAGCCGGAATAATCTTATTCCGGCTTTTTTTATTATTACACTTTTATGGATGGAAATGCATGTGGTTGCAGCGTGAGAGTAACGCAGCGTTATATGTTGGATATAAAAACCCAAGGCCTGGACAAGCCCCCCGGGTACTACTTTCCCTCAAATTAATCCCGTACCGGTAGTCACTAGTCGCAGATCGTACCGGCAGGCTTGCCCGAATTGCCGGGACAAGATCATCGCATTATGATGTTGGATATTTATTCACATCACACTTGCTATAATTTCAATACCTGTGGAGGATTTAAACAGTGGTATAATCATTAAGTGCAATAAAAATATAGCAAAAATGATTACAAAAGATACGGTTATGTAAAAATTATCAGTATGATACACTTCCTTTCAATTCTCTGAAAATGTGGGTATGTGGGACGTGAGTTATGCACATTTCCAAGTTTCCCGCAAATGTGGAAAAATATCTACGTGAAAACCTATGCTGATAGTAACTTTGCTGTATTGCCGCCATGGCATTTTGTTTGCCCCGAGACATATGGACAATTACCAAAAGAACGACGGACAATAGTAATGATTAATTAATTCGAGGAAATTAAACGGATCCCAAAAAAGTACCCTTTATGAGAAGAATTGCTTTCGCCTTCGCGCTAATTGGAACTATACTGGCAGTATTAGGTCAGTACTCCCTGATGAATGACTGGACACTCTTCTGGTTATTCCATACACTAGGGTTTGTTGGTTATATACTGATCATCAGTGCTGCTGCTTATTTCTCCTTGCTGTTTATTCACCAGCTGTCAAGAGAAGAGAAAATACGTATCCGCAATAAAAGCTTCTAAAAGTATTATATATATCTTTACCTGATAACAGACGAATTATGGAAGGATTTGATGACCCGTTTATACTAAAGTTTGAATATAAAGGAAAGCCGCATATCCTGGAGGTACGCCCGTGGGTACAGCAGTATAAAGTTGCCTTTAAGGTAACGGTAGAGCAGCATGAAATTACCTTTGAAAAAGACGATGAAGGACAATACAGAGCCATCGCCGATGCGAATGCGCAGGCAGGTGGTAAGATTGATCCGCAGTTGCTACAGGAAATCGCACATAAGATAGAAGAAGCCCTGGACGTTTAGTCCTGGTTGGCTTCATCTATCATCGATTGTTCATCCCAGCCTTGTGCAGTCGGGTTCCACCTGGTTACTCTGTCACTGGACATCAGCTTTTCCAGTTCCTCAATCCTTTCTTTTACTGTATTGATATAGAGCTTTTTATCATTACGAATAGCTGACAATCCTTTCAGTGCTTTGTCATCCTGTTTCCTGAAGGTGTTTGCGCTTCTTTGGGCATGATAGGCCCTTATACCCAGCATTTGCAAGGCATCCGCCCCCATTCTCAAGGATGTATCCAATGTTTCCCTATAGATATGTAACACACCAAGGTCCATCAGTTCATATGTATCCGGAATATTCTCTGCTTTTACCAGCATCTGCAGGTGAGGGAAGTGTTTTCTGACGATTTTTACGACCTCCAGCGTCTGTTCTACAGTATCCATAGCAATGATGATCACTTTGGCTTCTGCGGCTCCCGCAGCGGCCAGCAGGTCCTGCCGGGATGCATCTCCGTAATATACCTTTACACCGAGATTATGCAGCGCATCTACCCTGTCTGAATCAAGATCGAGTATGGTAGCCTGTACCCCGTTTACACGCAGGAAACGGCCTACGATATTGCCAAAGCGGCCGAATCCGGCAATGATCACCGGGTGCTTTTCATGGATCTCGTCTGCTTCGCGGGTATCAGTTGTTTCTTTCCTGTTAAACCGTGGTTGTATCAGACGCTCGTGGAGCAGCAATAGCAAGGGCGTGAAAGCCATGCTCAATGCCACCACTGCAGTCATTATACTGACCGTATCAGTGGAAAGGATATTGTTTTGCTGAGTAAATGAAAGTAATACGAAGGCAAATTCACCAACCTGGGAAAGGGCCATTCCAAACAGCAGATTTTGTTCTATACTTATCCGGAATGTCTTTCCTAATATAATCAGGGTAACGGCCTTAATAACCATGATAGATATTACTAGTCCGAGGATCACCCAGGGCATAGACAATACCAGTTTGAAGTCTATCGACGCGCCTACCGCCATGAAAAACAGGCCCAGGAGCAGTCCTTTAAATGGTTCAATGTCGCTCTCCAGCTCATGGCGGTATTCACTGTTGGCTAGTACTACACCTCCCAGAAAAGCGCCCAGTGCCGGGCTTAAGCCTACAAGGCTCATAAGTACTGATATTGACACTACCAGCAATAGTGCAAAGGCGGTAAACAGTTCTCTTACCCGTGCCCTGGCAACCACCCGCAGTAAGGGGCGTACCAGGTATCTGCCGGCAACAATAATAACGGTTACAGCGCCTAATACTACCAATGTCTGCGCCCACGCCGGAAGATCGTCGCGTAAGGTATGTTCGTGCGATGCCGTATCGCCAGACGCTGTTCCTGCCAGTAATGGAAAGATTGCCAGCATTGGGATAACAGCGATATCCTGGAATAAGAGTACAGAAAAGGCGCTTTGGCCAGCGGATGATGACAACTGTCCTTTTTCCTTGAGACTTTGGAGCACAATAGCCGTAGAAGACAGTGAAAGGATCATGCCCAGCGCCAGTGATACGTTTAGTGGTTGTCCCAGCAGCAGGGCCAGTCCTGTAGCCAGTGCAGTGGTAATCAGCACTTGTAGGCCGCCTAGTCCGAGTATAGGAGCCCGCATATTCCAAAGCAAGGCAGGCTCCAGTTCAATACCGATCAGGAAGAGCATCATGACTACACCAAATTCGGCAAAGTGCATAATATCCTGGCCTTCCTGCCCGATAAAGCCCATCAGGGAAGGGCCAATCACCACACCAGCAAGCAGGTAACCGAGCACGGAGCCTAATCCGAGTTTTCTGGCAATAGGAATAAATATCACTGCTGCTGCCAGATAGATCATTGCTATAAAGAAATAAGAGTGCTCCATGTCATTGAATTTTTAGTTGTCCATCCCGGAGTTGCTCCAGCATATGTTTATAAGAAATAGCCTGCTCGACGATGCTGTCGTGAGTAAGTCTGTGGGTACCGTAGATAACATACGGATCCAGGTACTGCATGTTGCACAGGGCCGCAGTCTGTTGAAATGGAAGCAGGAAATCCCTGATAGTATGGTGATGCCATCCGTCTTTCTGATAAGCAGCTTCCTGGGCACCGGCAGTGACTATATTTCCGGCAAATTTACCTCTCAGGGCAGTGCCGGTATGGCCATAAGCCCAGCCATGTTCCAGTACAAGGTCCATCCATTGCTTAATAATAGCTGGAGCGCTGTACCAGTAAAACGGATGCTGAAACAAAATAATATCATGTTGTAATAGCAGTGATTGTTCCTGCCTTACATCAATATTAAAGTCTGGATATACTTCATAAAGATCATGTAGTGTAATGCCTTGCATACCGCGTATAGCAGCAATTAATTGAGCATGCACCCTCGACTTTTCCAAGGCAGGATGCGCGAATAATATTAGAATTTTGGCCATAGACCGGATTAGATTGATAGTCAGGGATCAGGAATACTCCTGTAATAGTAGTCTGTACTGGTTCAGAATGCCTGATTTTGAAACAAAGCCGACGAGTTTATTGTCGTTTACAACTGGCAGGTTCCAGGCATTTACCTCATCGAACTTGCTGATTACATCAGCGACATTCTCCTGAAGGTCAATGATCGCTAACGGAGGTTTCATTAATTGCCTTACAGTAGTGGTGTCATACCGGGCTGCATTGAACATGATCGGCCGGATATCGTCAAGGGTGATCACCCCTTCCAGCCGGCCTTCGGCATTCAGTACGCCTATCATATTCCGGTGCCCTTGTTTTACTAATTCGATCAGCTCCCTCAGTGTTTTTTCAGGAGAAATAGTCTGTACATCTTTTTCTACCAGGGTATCCAGTTTTAATAGTGACAGGATATTTTTGTCATGAGCTTTGGTAAATATCTTGCCCTTGTCAGCAAGGTGTTTGAGCTCGGGAGATATGGGCGAAAACCATTTTGCCAGCAGGAATGAAGTGGTGGATACGATCATCAGCGGTATGAACAGATCATATCCTGAGCTGGACTCTGCGATGAGAAATATAGCAGTCAGCGGGGCGTACATCACACCACTCATCACCCCTGCCATACCGACAATAACCAGGTTGGTAAATGGAACATCCTCAAAGCCGAGGTGTGTGCATAACAGGGCAAAAAAGTATCCCAGAAATCCACCCGCAAACAGAGAAGGAGCAAAGTTACCGCCATTACCACCGCTATGAATAGTGAAGGCAGTAGCAAATACTTTCAGCAGGCAGGTAAATCCTGTAAATACAAGCAGCATCCAGCTCTGGGAAGGGAAGTATCGAAAAAAGCTGTTTTTGATAATTTCCTCAGAAAAGCCGCCGGCCAGCTGTTTGACACTGGTATACCCCTCGCCAAATAGTGGCGGCATTAATACGCAAAGGCAGGATACTACCAGTCCGCCCATAATGGCCTTCTGCAAAGCCGACCATTTCAAACTGGCCATAAAATGTTCAATGCGCTGCGACACCACGATAAAGTAGCGGGCGTAAAGTGCGCTGAGTAATCCCAGGCCTATATAGAAAGGAACGTTGTAGTAGTTAAAGGCCTGTCTGGTTTCAAAGTGAAACAGTACCTCTTCCTGTAAAATTATCTTGGAAAGCAGGCTACCACATACTGCCGCCAGAATAAGGGGCATGAAGTCTGAAAATACAACTCCGGTAAGTAGTATTTCAAAAGCAAACATAACACCTGCTATTGGTGCATTGAATGCAGCAGCAATACCAGCAGTAGCGCCGGCAGCTAGCAAAAGTGTTCTTTCCTTGTATCCCAGGTGGTAATTGTGCGCATAGTTGCTGCCAATGGCCGCTCCGGTTACAGCAATAGGGCTTTCAAGACCAGCAGAACCGCCTAAGCCTACCGTAATAGCACTCTGCATAATCTGAGAGTACATTTTTACCGGGGGGATCAGGCTGGAATTTTGGGCAATTTCATGTAGAATGAGCCCTATCCCTTTTCTTGACTGTCCTTTGAAAAACCATATCACCAGTATTGCAGTAAGCACAATACCCAGGAAGGGGAATAGCGCGTAGAATATAAGCTGTGTACTGAAATGTACCTTATGAGTAATAAAGTAATGAATATAGTGTACCAGCACTTTCAGTACTACACCAGCCATACCGGCTACCAGACCTACAATAATACCAGAGAGTATAAGGAATTGGCTTCTGCTTAATACTTTGTGCAGCCAGTGTATAATAATTTCATAGCTTCTTACTTTGCGTAAGCTGTAACGCTCAAAATCCCGTTTAAACTTGAAAAATGAGTGATATTGTTTGATCGTCTTGAATTGGCTCATGGCAAATGCTTTCTTTGTATCATAATTCAATCAGTGCATACACCTTGTCGTTCATGTACTTGCCACCAGGATGACGAGCCGTATAGTCAAGGTTTATCCAGTATTCGCCTTTCATTTCGTGGTAGTGGATCTCTTTAACCGGTGGATTGGGAAACAGCGTTACAATGGCTTGCTTCATGATCTCGAAGTCTTCTTTACTGCCGCAATAGAGTTCTGGGTAGGCATGACCCTGTATCAGAACAATACGGCAGCGTGCTCCTATAGATTGCATGCAGGAAGCCATCAGGATAGAATGGTCATCACAGTCTCCACCAAGCCCATTCTGAATGGTTTCCATGGGAGTTGCGAAGTATTCGTCACGATGTGTATCAGGAACATATTTGAAGTTCCTGTTCAGGTAGTGGAACAAGGCCAGGTACCGGGAGATCTTCCCATATTTAGGGAAATATTCGTCAAATTCCTTGAGTGAGTGTGCAACAGAGAAGTTTCTTACAAGCGAGTCTTTGTAGTTTACCTTATCACGGATACCTCGTACAGTTTTATCCCGGTAGGTTTCAACCTTTCTGGGATAAAGACTGAGGATGTCGAATTGTTTATTGTTTTTCGCTCCCCAGTTTCCCTGTACCATACCCTTGTAGTCGTTCAGTACATTAATGAAGGAGTAATTGTCATTAAAGTAATTAATGCCAAATATGGTGCAAATAAGGATAAATGCCGGGACAATCAGCGGTCTGAATATCCATAACAGTAAGCGTGTAAACAGGAAAGTAGCCAATACAGCTACAACCATGTCCATATGCCAGCCATTCAGGACTAAATGAGGGATATAGCGGTTCAGATACGGCGCTAATGGTATAATAGTCAGGAGGCTCAGTACATTGAGCAAAAATCGCTGGAATGTAGTGTATTTGCTTTCATCAATAGCCATTATGATATGCAATAACGCAAAATTATGCCAGATGAGTAACAAAAAGTTACAGACACAGGCATTTCCAGCCATTTTTTACTAACAATTGTTGTATCAAGTGGTTGATTTGCAGCTAATTTGCTTTCAGGGCACTTGATAGTAGTCTGTCAAAGTGCCGGAAGGAGGTACTTTTATTAATAAGCGATATTTGTTGTTGCGCCAGATTGAACTGTTTCTCAAAACGTGCCTGTGGATACATTTTACTAAGCAATTTATACCCGATAAGCATCAATAGTTTGAAGTCCATTTTCTGGGATACTTCGATGGCGGTTTCTGCTGTGCGGATAGCCCTGTTCAACTCATTCTCATGATAATAGATTTCTGAGGTAATCAGTTTTTGCAGTACTTCTATATGACGGCCATTGGTGAAATTAAAAGAGTAGGTACGTATTAGCTTATCTGTATGCCGGCAGATTTTGCCTGCCAGTGTTAGGTTGTTAAGACCTAAATGCCCAAAGGCCTGCCAGCATAATAATGACAATCTTAACGGATTTGTGCGCTGATGAATCAGCGACGGATAACATTCAAATATTCGTTTAGTATAGTTAAGCATGTGAGTATAATCTGCCAGCATGGCAAAAGCAAGGCCGCTTAGCCGGAATACCATTTCCTGTGCAACCGAGGGTGCATGACGGGTACTTCCGGTCAGGTAGCGCGGATAATTGTATATTTTGTCTTTTATACTTTCATTGATGATCCCAAACTTGAGGTATTCATATAGGAACAGGTATAGGTCATAAGGAGATACCCATACTTCCTCATCAATTGTATCGCGTGGAATCAGTTTCTTAATACTGTTCAGTTCAATCTCGCAGTGTTCCGCATCGAGCTGCAGCAGAGACATGGTAAAGAGTATACTACGGATCTTCATCTTGTCTTCTGGTACCTCTGACAGGTCAAGCAAGGCGCTCAATACCCTTTTCTTTCCGAAATGGAGGAAGTTATCATTGATAATACGGCTGAGCGGATTTTTGCGGAAATATCCTTGTGGGAATACAGCACTTAGCTGCATCTGCTTTTCGCCTTCGTGCTGGTAATGAACGGCCAGGTATTCAAGCAGGTAGGACTTTTCCATGGTGCTCAGCGGCAGGTAGAAAATCTTATGTATACCTTCCAGTTGTTCATTATTGATGGCATATCTGACCAGCCATTTAAATACGCCTACTCTGTATGACGAGGCGGGCAACTGAAGCGTGATCTTTTCAAGCATACTGTCTGAAATAGTATCATTAGCATGTTTGATATAGTGCATGGCCGCAAAATACTCTAGGAGAAACTGATGAGCGAACCGTACTTTAACCAGGAACATTACCTCCTGACTAAGGTTTTCTTCTACCAATATATTATCCGCCAATAGTTCTTTATAGGCCGGAAACAGATCAGCGTTTTTATTAAGCAGCAGGTTTTTATCGGTGTATTGTCCTGACTTACCGAGGTCGAGCAGCCATAATAGCTTCTCGATTATTCTCACCTTAAAAGTATTGGTTGGCGAGTTAAATACCTTAATCTGGACAAACTTGGAAATCATCTCAAATAGACTAAGATGCTCATTGATGAATGTTTGTCCGGGACCGGTATTCAGCTGGCAGAATAGCTGCAGGTAATAAGGGTAGCGTAGCTTCTGAAGGAAGCTTTCGCTGAACGTCCGTACTGTTGCAGGATCGATACGGTGATTATATAATACCGACTTTACCTCCTGTTCGGTTAGGTAAGGAAGATTGATACTGGTTTCTTCATCCATTTCAGGCCCCAGGTACCAGTATCTCCGGAAGGCCGGGTATTGTAGGGAATGTTGGAATATGTCGGACCAGGTACTGCTGCGGATGGACAAGATAACTTTCACCCATGGGAAGAGATCGTTGGAATAAACAAACTCTTCTAGTTTAGTATAAAGCAGTTTCAGCTTATCACCTGCAACGGTGATCTCATCAAATCCGTCGATGATCAGGATAAGTCTGCCTCTGATCTTATCGAAGTGGTTGGCGAAGTATTCACGGAAGTTTTCTCCTGCACCCAGGTTTAGTTGATTATCCAGCCATGTAGCCAGAGAGAAGCCCCTTAGTAAGAGACTGCCTGCAGCATGTGCATGAATGAACCAGCATATATCTTTTTTATACTTTGCGTCTTTACTAAACCAGAAATGCTCTGCCATATGTACCAGCGTCACTGATTTACCCCAACCTGATGGAGCAATCAGCGCTGTAGCTGCATAATCGCTCTCCAAGAAGCGTTCAATATGAGCAAAGCAGGAAGGTCTGGGAACGGTCAGCGCAAAGGGAACGCCTGATCTGTTTTTAAGTGTGAGGATGGTATAATGAGACACGGTGACCGCTTTATTTTTCAGATCGAGCCATTTGCTGTCATTGAGTTCATTACCATCTGTCTGTATATAGTGTTGGGCCTGGAAGTCATCCCAGTCCTTATAATTACAATATTGAGCTAAGGTATTCAGTGTGTAACGTGAAAAGCTGTGCTTGGTCGTCGCGAAGCCAAATACCCTTTTAAGGGTTGTCTCACTAACGGCTTTAGTAGTTTCATCCCTGATAAGATCTGAAAGCCGCTTGCAATCACTTGGTGTGATTGTCTCAGCGCCGAACTTTCTGGATACTTCATTCTGCAATGTTATGATAAAGTCATAGGAGAGATCTATCATATGGGGACAAGAAAAATGGATTTTGAGTAAATGGATTTCGGTTCTCAAAAGTAAACATACGTATCCATTTTCAGTTCAGTTTTATTTGAATAAAAAATGGATGAAATGAACAGAATAAATTAGAATGAACAACATGTACGATTTGCTGATTTACAAACAACTAATTGAATATTAGGTATTTTTGGCACAGTTTGCTGCTCGATTAAGGTGTATATATCGAATGGGCATCTTCCTCTATATAATTAGCAGTGCTTACGGTAAAGTGCGTTTGAATAGGTAGGACTACCGGTATAAAAATTATGAGTAGTCATGCCCGCTACTCATAATCCACCAATTATAGCTATTACTGTGGTTCAGATGGCTACCTAAATAATAAGTAATTCTACGTTCAAAACAGCGAGTTGAACAAAATGACCAGGGCTAATTCGTCGAATGAATGAAATGAACGGATGATCCAATAGTGAATAAAAAGAACTCCTTAGAAATCACCTGCCCACCATACATTCGCTACGTTGTCTCAACATTTTTTTAACAAACAATTGCGTAAGGACGACCTACGCGTTCAGTGCATCCTGAAGATCAGCCTTGTAGATCCCCCTTATCCTTATCCTAAGCTTCATAGCCTGCCTATAAGAGTACAAACCAGTATCCTGGGTTCAATTACTGTATTACAAACTGTGAAAAACATACACGCTTTATAACCCGAACCAATTGATTGCTATGTATCTGAAAGCTACTCCTAAAGGCCCGTTAAGAGCTTTTATTCTTATTTTCTTTTGTCTGGTCTGGCTGGTTGGGTTACCGGTGGGCAAGGCTTCCTTCAGGAAGCTCCCTGTAACCAAGTCAATTGTGACAAACACATCTACTGCCTGGCTGGACAATTACCTGTATTACCATCCCTATGCACCTCTACGTCCGAACGCCTGGCGTGCTGTCAGCGCCGCTGCCGATGGCCCCTTATGGAGCTACGCTGCCAGTCAGTCGTTTGTTACATTTGGTGTAGCCTGTGCATTATGCCGTGTCGATAACGGCGCTAATGCTATTGATGCCAATCCTAACACAGCGGCCACATTAGTACTGCCTGCAGGTGCACTTGGTGGCGTCGGACTAAAGTTGAAATTTTCAGGAACTTATCAAGCAGGAGATCAGGTAGCTTTAGATCTGGAAATCCCTGATCAGATCTATTCTCAGCAATTACTGGCCGCGCTGTCCGTATCCTCTTTTAACGGTGGTATCTCTAATAACGACGCAACACCCCTTAATAGCTCGCAGATCCGTCTCGATCTATTAGGGTTGGGTCTGGGTTCAACACCAAAATTCCGCGTAACTGCAACTATTGCTCGCGCTTTTGACGAAGTGCAGATCAGTTTCTCAGCGCTTGTTACTACATTCTCTACATTACGCGTGTACGAGGCTGCAGCGTTTATACCAGTTACTATCAGCCCGGCCACACCCGCTATCCCCATTGGTGGAACTGTTACCTTCTCTCCTTCTATCAGGATTCCGGGGGCTACCTATCAATGGTATACTACTCCTGAAGGAGGCACACCTGTTTTTAGCGGTGCCGGTTTTACCACTCCTGCCTTAAAACGTACTACAACTTATTATGTATCAGCTACCAATCCTTTAGATGGACTGGTAAGTCCAGTGCGTACGCCTGTGACTGTACGTGTAAATGGTGGTACCGGGCCGATCTGGTCCTATGCAGACCAGCAGGTAAGTCCTGTTACCGGCGGTATCGCATGTGCCTTGTGTTATGTGGATAATCCGGCGGCCGCTGTTGATGCAGATACGACTACGGCTTCTATGTTACAACTGCCGGTAGGTGCAATAACGTCTGTCGGACAACTTCTCAGATTTCCAGGTGACTATAAAGCTGGTGACAGAATTGTCCTGGATCTTGAAATTCCAGGTCAGTTATTGTCTGCCGGTGCACTATCAGCTATTCAATTTCAAACGTTCAATAATAACGTTGCAAATAATGACGCGGTTAATCTCGGCATAGGAACTATACGTGTTGATGCGCTTGGCCTTGGGCTAGGTAGTACACCAAAATTCCGCGTAACAATCCCTGTCACTAAAGATTTTGATGCGGCCCAGGTAAGTCTTACTACTGCATTTACCGCCTTCGGGTCCCTTCGTATTTATGAGGCAGCTGCTGTTATTCCAGTAAATATTACACCTGCTGCTCCGCTGATTACTGCCGGTAGTAGTGTGACACTTGCGGCAACTACGGATGCACGGGTATCGGCTCCCGTATACAGATGGTATACAAGTCCTACAGACGGTACACCTGTTGCAACAGGAAATAGCTTCCCTACCCCCCTGCTAAATCGTACTACGACATATTATGTTGAAGCATTTAGCGCTGCAGATAACCTAAGCAGCTATGTACGTACACCTGTGACAGTAAAAGTAGCGGGTGGTCCTGGTACTATCTGGAGTTATGGCCAGGAGCAGGAAAGTCCGTTTACGACGGGTGTTGCCTGCGCGGCATGTACTGTAGGTACACCGGCAGCAGCTGCGGATGGCGATACAGCCACAGCCTCTACCCTCACTGTGCCCTTAGGTATTGCAGCCAGTGTAGGACAACTGGTGAAATTGCCGGGTGTATACCAGGCTGGAGACAGCATTGTACTGTTCCTGGAAGCGCCTACCGAAAATCTTGCTGCAGTTGTACTACCCAGAGTAAACGTAACTACTTTCAACAACAGCATTGCTGGTCCGGCCGTATCAAATAATGACCAGATCCGGCTGGATGCCGCTACTGTAAAGTTGCAGGTGTTGGGAATAGGACTGAATAATGCCAGGAAGTTCCGCGTAACTATTCCCGCAACTAAAACCTTTGACGGTGTACGGGTAGATTTCGGTGGACTTGTAGGCGTATCCGGTGCACTGAAACTATACGAGGTAGCTGCCATGATTCCTGTAGCAGTTTTGCCCAGTCCTGCCAGAACACCATATAATACCGGAGTCACGCTAACTCCTTCTATCCGTACCAATAATCCAGTTTTTACCTGGTATACTGCTCCAACAGGCGGCTCACCGGTATTTACAGGTTCAGGAGCATTTACAACGCCTGCATTGATCCGTAATACGACCTACTATGTTGAGGCTAAGGATCCTGCCGGTACTAATAGTCTGGTAAGAACTGCGGTACCTGTTACCATTGGTGGTGGTACAGGCCCGCTATGGACATATGGAACCAGTCAGAATGGTCCTATTACGGGTGGTATAGCCTGCGCATTGTGCACGATTACAGATCCTGCATTTGCTGCCGATGGGGATTCTACTACCGCTTCCAGGCTTGTGCTTCCATTAGGGGTAGCATCAACCCTCGGGCAAAAAATCAACTTCCCTGGTAATTACCGTAGTGGAGATAGCATTATTCTGATACTGGGAAGCAAAGCTGATTTCCTTGCAGATGCATCAGTACTGGGTAGTATAAGAGTGACAACTTCTTTAAATAATGTCAGCAATAATGATCCGCAGACATTAAATAACCCACTATTAAGGGTGAATTTATTACAGACTCAGGCAGAAATTAATAAGTTCCGTGTCGCCATACCGGTGTCTCGTAATTTTGACGCTGCGCAAGTTGATATTAGTAGTCTGCTGGCATTAGATAACACCTTATATATATACGAGGCAATTGCCATGACGCCTGTAGTAGTAACACCGGCTCCGGCTACCATTACCGTCGGACAAACTGCTACGCTCAACGCCACGCTGCCTTCAGTACCAGGTGTTATCTTTAACTGGTATGAGACGCTGGAAGGAGGGTCTCCCGTTCATACTGGTAATAGTCTAACAACGCCTCCATTGTTTCAGGATAAGACTTATTATGTTGAAGCAGTTTCTCCAACTGATGGATTGATCAGTATTCGTAGGACGGCTGTAGAAGTAGATGTAAATGGTGCTACCGGCAATGGACCTTTAAGCTGTAGTGGAGCTAAGACGCAGAACAGCGGAACAGGTGGTCTGGCCTGTTTGCTGTGCGGTACAACTGACCCGACCTTTGCAACAGATGATGATCCGCTTACAGCTTCCACTATACGTTTAGGCGTGGGAGCGCTGGGTTATGCTTATCAGGATCTGGTATTTGCTGCAAAAGGCAAAGCTGGAGACTCTATACGTCTGGGGCTGGGTACTACTACTGGCTTGCTGGATCTGGGGTTGATCAGCGGTATCGGTATTGGTCTTGGTAACGGTGCACGTCCAGCTGATGCTGAAATGGCAGGTATTAACAGTTCCCTGCTAACACTGCGTTTACTTAATGGTGTTCAGCAGACGGCTTATACCTTTGTCGCCAATAAAGAATTTGACAGAATAGAAATAAGGCTGAATGCGGTTGTCGGTGCACTTTCTTCACTTAATGTGTATTATGCCCAGGTGGTTACGCCTGTGGTGCAACCGGCTGTAGCTACAGCTTATGTTTGTACAGGTAGTCCGGCTACACTCAGTGCTATTGCACCAGCCGGTTATACCTATCGCTGGTACACCTCTTATACAGGAGGCACGCCTGTCGGATATGGCGCTACCTTTATCTCGCCTGCTATCACCAAAGACACTACCTATTTCGTGGAAGCTGCCGGCGCTGATAGCTGTGGCAGTGAAAGACGTACACCTGTTCAGGTAAAAACAGGCCTGCCAGGTGTGACTGTCACACCGTCATCAGCTTCTGTAGAAGAAGGTACTACACCAACATTTAATGTCGTATCTCCAAATGCAGGATACCAGTATAATTGGTATAGTGGACCAACAGGTGGTACGCCTGTATTTGTAGGTACACAGTTTACTGCTCCTCCAGTTACCGGTAATGTAACGTATTATGCGGAAGCTGTACTCCAGGGGAATACTGGTTGTCGTAGTCTGCGTACTCCGGTATCTGTTACATTGAATGGTGATGGTGGTCCGGCTGATCCAGGGGATATAGATTGCGGAGGAGCAACCAGTCAGCAAACTGCAACAAGCGGCATCTGTGTAGGATGTTATGTTGAGAAACCTGACTCCGCTGTAGACAATAGTTCAAGAACAGCCTCTGTTATCCATACAATACTGGGTGTTGGTGCCAACATACAGCAATCACTGATCTTCCCGGCACCAGGTGTGAGAGGAGACAGTGTTCGCATCAAACTTGGTTTTACAACCGGCCTGGCTGATCTGAGCGTATTATCAGGTATACAGATTTCGTCTTCCAATGCGGGTACATTGAATAACGATGAAGTAACCCTGACTCCTGGCATATTAAATCTGCAGTTATTAAACGGTAACAGAGATCTGATATATTCATTTGCACCAGGTGCTGCATTTGACCGGGTAAATATTAAACTAAATGGCCTGGCCACTGCACTTACTGCTCTCAAGGTATATTCTGCGCAGATCTTTGCGGGTACTCCGACAGTGGAACGAGATACAGTCTATATTTGTCAGGGGGCCACGGGTACATTACGCGCTACCGGACCAGGAGCTACCTTCCGCTGGTACAATCAGCCTGCTGGTGGTACTGTTTTGGGTACCGGTGCAACATTCCAGGTAAGCGACGTTACGAATGCTATTTACTATGTTGAGTCTGTTTCTTCCTCCGGCTGTGTGAATCCAGCTAGAAAGCCGGTATATGTCATTGTGGGCTTACCACAACCTGTTGTTACACCAGCAGTTAGGACTATCAATGCAGGTCAGACAGTTACTTTTGCTGTAGCCAGTCCTAATCCTGCTTATCAGTACAACTGGTATGATGCCCCTGCCGGTGGCAATGTGGTGCAGAGTAACGCTCCTACTTTCACTACTCCTGCGCTTTCTGCGGCGGCGGTATACTATGTCGAGGTACGTGATCCTGCAAATAATTGTACCAGCCCTGTCCGTACAAGAGTACAGGTAGACATAAATCTACCGACAGAACCGACACCATGTAGCTACGCCAAGCAGCAGGTAAGTCCTGTAATATCTGGTGTATGTCTCTTGTGTGCAGTGTCTGATCCGGGACTGGCAGTGGACGAAAACTCTAATTCAGCATCTACAATTACGGCCACAGTAAATGCGCTGGGCTATGTTGGCCAGCTATTGCGTTTTGAAAATACATACCCTGCCGGCGATAGTGTTACGCTGGATCTGGAAATACCTGGCCAGCTGGCAGATGCTGCCCTGTTGGGAGGTATCAGACTGGAGACATACAATGGAAGTACGCCAAACGCAGATGCCGTTTTCCTGAATAATACCCTTGTACATCTTACCTTACTGAATACGGGTAATAAGTTCCGGGTAACAATACCTGTATCCAAGGCCTTCAATGGTGTAATGGTCAGCATTAACGGCGTGCTGGCAGCGCTGACAAGTGTTAAGGTGTACTTTGCAGCAGTTGTGACTCCTCGTCCGCAGGCAACTGTTGCTAATGTAGACGTCTGCAGTGGCAATACGGCTACTCTCAATGCCTCCACCGCTAATGGAGCTGATCTGGCATGGTATACCGTGGCTGTTGGTGGTACGCCGGTACAGATTGGTGCAAGCTATACTACCGGTCCGCTTACAGCTTCAGCCACTTATTATGTGGAAGCAGGCCGGTTTGGTTGTGCGAATCCAACCAGGATACCTGTAAGGGTTAATGTAGGCGCTACGCCTGCAGTTCCTGTAGCTGCCGGAAGAGCAATATGTACAGGTAGCCCTGCTACTCTGCTGGCTACAGCACCGGCTGGCGCTACCTTCCGCTGGTATACCGCTCCTACAGGTGGTACCTTACTGGCTTCAACTGCCAGCTATACAACCAATGCACTGACAGCAGATACCGCATTCTATGTAGAGTCAGATAATAACGGTTGCAGAAGTACAACAAGAACCCGGGTTCCTGTTACGGTTAGTCCTGCGCCAGGCACACTGACAGTAACGCCACTGACAACTACTGTAAGCAGTGGTCAGGGCGCTATCTTTACTGCATATGCATCTGGTACCAACATAACCTACAAGTGGTACAATGCCGCTGGTGATTCTATATTCACAGGCGCTGTATTTAATACAGGTCCGCTTACAGCTACTACCAGCTTCTCCGCTGAGGCAGTAACAGCAGGCGGTTGTAAAAACGGCCCGCGTGTTATTGTAACCGCTACCGTAGTTCCCGGTAATAATGACATTCCTTGTGACGCTGCTAACAGTCAGCAAAACACTGCTAATGGTATCTGCGTTGGATGTTATGTGGAAAATCCAGCTCTTGCAGTAGATAATAGTACCTCAACCAGGTCCACATTACGTGTAGCATTGGGTCTGCTGAACGGATATGTACAACAGTCGCTTGTGTTTCCACAGATCAGTGAACTTAATGACAGTACTGTTATTGCGCTGTCTTTTGATGGTTCGCTGGCAGATGTAGGACTATTATCTACAATTGAAATAGGCTCATTTAACGGTGCAGCTTCTAATAATGACTTTGTTGCTCTTAATAATCCGCTGGTGAAAGTATCTCTGCTGAGCGGTAATCAACAGGCGCTTGTAGGCTTCAAACCTAAAGCCCTCTTCGACAGGATTGTAGTACGTCTCAATTCTGGTGTTGCAACAGCCCTGAGCGCAGTCAATATACATTTTGCCAGCCGTGTGGTAGGTCTGCCTGTGGTTAAGGGAGATACTATCTGCGCAGGCAACCGTGCATCGCTTACTGCTGCCGGACCGGCCAATGTCTCTTTCCGCTGGTATACAACTGCCACGGGCGGATCGTCCATATTCACAGGTACAAGCTATCAGACGCCTGCGCTGACGGCCAACACTACTTATTATGTGGAAGCAGTGAAGACAAGTCTGAACTGTCCGAACCTGCAGCGTGTACCTGTTACTGCCATCGTTGATCCAGTACCAGATGTTCCTGTACTGGATACAACTGCACTGACCATCTGCAGTGGCAGTACAGCTACCTTCAATGTAACTCCGGTTGCAGGTATTACCTACCGCTGGTATACCTCGCTGACAGGAGGTACTGCATTCTTTACGGGTACTTCATATACAAGTCCGGCATTAAACGCAACAACTGTTTACTACATAGAAGCAGCCAATGCAACCGGATGTGCGAATACAACACGTACAAGAGTTACAGCTAATGTAATCACTCAGCCGGTAGTGCCGGTGGTAACACCAACCAGTGCAACTATTTGTGCTAATAACAGTACCCAGCTGGTAGCAACATCTACCACACCTGGCGTAACCTTCCGCTGGTATGCAGCCGCTACAGGTGGTACGCCGGTATTTGAAGGCGCTTCTTTCCAAACGCCGGTACTGACAGCAACAACTACTTATTATGTAGAGGCTGTGACAGGCACATGTGCAAGTGCTGGCAGAACAGCAGCTACTGTAACAGTTAATACAGTACCAGCCGCCCCTACTGTTACTACAGTACCTGCAAATGGCCAGGTAATATCCGGTCAGACAGCTACATTAACTGCCAACTCTGTAACACCAGGTGTGAACTACGCTTGGTATACGGTAGCTACAGGCGGTAGTTCTGTTGCCACAGGTGTAACATTCATTACTCCGGCACTGACAAGCAATATTACCTACTACGTTGAAGCAGTTGCAGGAGCCGGCAGCTGTCCAAGTCAGCGTACAGCAGTACCGCTGACAGTCACTGTAGCGCCAAATACGGTGTGCGACTTTGCAAATGCACAGACCAATAGTACAACTGCTGTATGTGTACTTTGCTCAGTACAGGATGCTGCTAATACAACAGATGCAGATATTAATAACTTCTCTATACTGTCAGTACCGCTTGCGGCAGGAAGTGGTAGCGTACAGCAAAGTCTGATCTTCCCTGATGCAGCAGCTGCCGGGGATAGCGTTCGCATTGTGATGGAACTGCCAGCGCAGGTAGTAGACGCTAGTTTGCTCAGTTCACTGGAGATATCCAGCTTCAATGGCGCTACCGCAAATAGCGATGCAGTATTGCTCAATAGTAATACAGTAAGCGTACGCTTACTAACTGGTACCAGCAAATTTACCGTAGCTTTTGCTCCGGGTGCTATTTATGACAGAGTACAGATACGTTTAAGAGGCGGTATTGTCTCAGCGCTGGTAAGAGCAAATGTTTACTACGCTACGAGACAGGTGTCGGCACCATCAGTGGCGGTAAGAAATCTAACTATTTGTAGCGGTAATACAGCTACGCTGTCGGCAACCGGTAGCGCTGTATCCACACTGGAATGGTATAGTGCGCCAGTAGGAGGTCAGAAGCTTGGTGAAGGTACTAGCTTTACCACCCCTCAGCTGACAGCTACTACAACATATTATGTACAGAGTAAACGTACTGCCAATAATTGCGCTAATCCGAACAGGGTATCAGTAACAGTAAGTGTAGTGCCGGCACTCGTCGCGCCAGCTGTAACTAATGCAACTATTTGTGCAGGTCAGCAGGCTACACTGACAGCTAACGTGACCGGACAGAATATCCAGACCCGCTGGTACAATGCTCCTACGGGTGGTACTCTCCTCTTTACAGGTACTACTTATGTTACGAATGCATTGAATGCAGATACTGCATTTTATATAGAAACCGGTAATGGATCATGTACCCTTGCTTCAAGAGTCAGGGCAACGGTAAGTGTTGGCGCAGGAGCTCCTGTACCGGTACTGGAAACGCCCAATGTGGATATCTGCGCAGGAGGAACTGCTTCTTTCAGAGTAACAACTCCGGCAGCAGGCGTTACCTATAGATGGTTCACGGCCCTGACGGGTGGTACACAGGTTGCTACTGGACCAACCTTTACTACGCCGGCTATTTCCACAACCACTGTTTACTATGTAGAAGCAATAAATGACGCGTCCCAATGTGGTAGTGCTGGTACAAGAGTAGCAGCGACAGCCAGCGTTGCGCTTAATCCAGGTGCACCAGCAGTACAGAGTGCAAGTATATCTGTATGTGCCGGTCAGGATGCAACTCTTGCAGTACTTAACCCACAGGCAGGCTTAACTTATCAGTGGTATGATGCGGCTACTGGTGGCACACTGGTACAATCAGGTCCCACATTCGTAATAAGGGCAGCTAATGCAAGTGCAGATTACTACGTGCAGGCAGTAAATAGTAATGGCTGTATCAGTACGGGCGTTCGTACAAGAGCAAGTGTTGTAGTTACACCTGCTCCTGGTACTCCTGCGGTTGTATCAAACGTAGTAAATGTGTGTCGTGGTAATACAGCTGTGCTGGCGGTACAGACAAGCGGCAACTTTACTTATCGCTGGTATACTACGCCAACAGGCGGAACAGCAGTCGGTACAGGTCCAAGCTTTACCACACCTGAGCTTACTGTAAATACAGATTTCTATGTCGAAGCTACCGGCGGCAACTGCAGCAGTGCAGTAAGAGCAAGGGTCAGCGTACTGGTAAGTGATCCGGCTCCAACGCCAACACTTGAAGCAGCCAATGTTAATGTATGTACAGGTGCTGCTGCCGTACTCCGGGTAACATCTCAGAATACGGGAATTACCTATAACTGGTATACTGCGGCAACTGGTGGTACGCCGGTATTTACAGGCTCTGAGTATACAACTCCGCAGCTGACGGCTACCGCTGTTTACTATGTAGAAGCAGTCAATGCAGCTTCCGGTTGTGGCGGCAGCGGTACAAGAGTAGCAGCTACTGTAACCGTGGTACCAAGACCAGGTGCTCCAGTGTTAGTTAGCAATAGTGTAGAAGTATGTGCAGGTCAGAATACAGTTCTGTTCATTCAGAATCCGCAGGATGATATTTCCTACCAGTGGTATGATGCTCCTACTGGCGGTACGCTGGTATTCACAGGACCTGCGTTTGTTGTCAATGGTGTTACAAGCAATGTTACATACTATGTGCAGGCAGTTAATTCAAATGGCTGTGCTAATGCAGGTGCAAGGGTTGGGGTGACTGTAAATGTTACTACTGCTCCGGCTGTACCTGTTACTGCTGCGAATGTTACGGCCTGTCCTGGCACAACGGTTAATCTTTCTGTACAGAATCCGAATCCTGCGCTGACATATAACTGGTATACTACAGCTACTGGTGGTACGCTTGCAGGTACCGGCAGTACATTTACCACTCCGGTAGTCAATGCAGCAACTACTTACTATGTCGAAGCTACAAATGATAACTGTACTAGCGCAACAAGGGCTGCGGTAAGTATAACATTATCGACAGCTGCACCAGTTCCGACGCTTGAATCCAATAATGTAACCACCTGTACAGGAGGTACTGCAAGACTGCGTGTTATCTCTACTACAACTGGTGTGATCTATAACTGGTATACAACTGCAACAGGCGGTACTTCAGTATTTACCGGCCCTGAGTTTGTAACGCCAAATCTTAATGCAAGCACTACTTACTACGTGGAAGCTGTAAGTAACAATAGTCAATGCGCCGGCACCAGTACAAGGGTGGCTGCTACTGTAACGGTAGGACAGTCTCCTGATGTACCTGTACTTGCTGCTGGTAGTGTAAGGATCTGTGCTGGTGAGGATGCAACATTTACCGTGCAGAATCCACAGTCTGGTATAGACTATCAGTGGTTTGACGCTGCCAATGGAGGTATGCTTGTCTTTACAGGTCCGTCATTCACAGCGACAGCTGTTACTGCAAATACAACCTACTATGTGCAGGCTGCTACTGGAACCACCTGTGTAAGCACCTCCCGTGCTACGGCGAATATAGTAGTTGATGCAGCTGCTCCAACTCCTGATGTGACTGCAACTAATGTAGTAACCTGTACAGGTGGTACTGCAACATTCAATGTACTGAATCCGGATGCGGCACTAACCTATCGCTGGTATGATGCTCCTGCTAATGGTACACTGCTGGCGACAGGTCCGGAGTATACTACGGCTGCGCTGAACAGCAATACTACCTACTATGTGGAAGCATTGAATGGCTCGGGTTGTATCAGTCAGGCCAGAAAAGGAGTAACTGTGACAGTGGTTAATACTATCAGTGCTCCGTTGGCTAATGGCGCTACTATCTGCGCAGGTACCTCCGCATTGCTTGCTATAACTAATCCACAGGCCGGCATTACTTATAGATGGTACTCAACTGCAACAGGCGGAACTGCCGGCTTTACAGGCGCAGAATTTACTACGCCGCAGCTGAATACTAATATGACCTATTATGTAGAAGCTTCTTCCGGTGGCTGTGTAAGTCAGAGCCGTACAATAGTACAGGTAACTGTGAACACTACGCCTGCATCGCCAGTAGTGGCCAATGCAACGGTAACTGCTTGTCAGGGTGAGACGGCAAGCCTGAGTATACTGAATCCGAATCCTGCGTTTACCTATCGTTGGTACACTTCTCCTACTGGTGGTACGCCGGCTGGTACTGGAAATAGCTTTACTACTCCTGCTATAACAGCAAATACTACCTACTATGTAGAAGCACTCAATGCTTCAGGCTGTGCAAGTGCTACACGTACTACAGTAAATGTAAATGTGGGTGCTTCAGCGAATAACGCTACTGTAACTGGTAATGAATCAGGTATCTGTCCTGGTGAGACGGCAACACTTACTGCTACTTCTACAACTACAGGTGCAGGTTTCCGCTGGTACACTACAGAAACAGGCGGTACGCCGGTAGCGAATACAGCTGCGTTTACTACTCCGGCACTGAATGACAATACTACCTATTATGTAGAGGTAGTAAGTGCCGGTGGTTGTACCAGCACCAGCCGAGTAGCTGTTGAAGTAAATATTCTGCAAGCGCTGGCTGCTCCGGTTGTAACTGTCGGAGAAACCCAACCTACTCAGGTAACGTTCCAATGGGCTGCTGTTCCGGGTGCATCATCATATGAGGTAACTCTGGATAACGGTACGACTTACATCCTGCCTAGCTCCGGTGCCGGAGGATTGACGCATTCTATATATAGTCTTACTCCTGGTCAGGCAGTGACCATACGTGTAAGAGCACTAGGTGATGCTGATTGTGAAACCAGCGCTTTGTCTGCCGCAGTAACTGCTACAGCAGAGAATCCGCAGGGCAACAGGATATTCGTACCGAATGTCTTCACGCCAAACGGAGATGGTTTCAATGATGTGCACTATGTATTTGGTACTACGATCGCCAATGTAGTTATCAGATATTATAACCAGTTCGGTCAACAGATCTTTGAGTCTAAAGACCAGCGTGCCGGATGGGATGGTACAATGAGTGGCCGTCAGCAACCGGTAGGTGTTTATATCTGGGTACTGCGTGCTACGCTCCAGGATGGCTCTGTTGTTAACATGAAGGGCACTGTGACTATTGTTCGCTAAAGATTTGAAAATACATAAGCCGGGATAGGAAACTATCCCGGTATTTCTCAAAACGTTAAACATCTTCCTATGAAGAATAAGAATATACACTTAGTTGTCGGGATAGTGTTGATGGCATTGCTGCCAGGTTGGGTAAAAGCCCAGGTAGATCCTCACTTCTCCCAGTATTATGCTTATCCGATGTGGTTGAATCCTGCGCTGACCGGTATTGTTGATGGCGATTACCGTGTCAGTGCAAATTATCGTAACCAATGGGTGAACATTGGGAAACCCTTTTCAACTACAGGCGTTTCATTTGATGCTGCCGCTCCTAATAACATTGGTGTGGGGATTAATGTAACAAACATGTCCGCAGGTGATGCCGGGTACAACTATCTCAATGCCATGGCAAGTGTATCCTACCGGGGTGTACGCTTTGGCGAAACGGGAACAAGTCAGTTGGTTTTTGGTATACAGGCAGGTATGATCAATCGTAAGATCGACCCTGCTAAATGGCAATTGGGTAGTCAATATGACCCTGTAATGGGATTTGATCCTTCCAAACCTAGCGGAGAGAACATTAATACTACCTCCTCTAATGTGTTTGATGCAGCGGCTGGTGTGATGTTTTTTGATGGAAATCCTAATCATCAGTTCAATCCATTTGCAGGGTTTTCTGCAGGTCATCTGACTCAACCGCAGGATCCGTTTGTGTCAGGCAGTAACAAACGTTTGCCGGTAAGGTACCTGGCGCATGGTGGTACGCGAATCAAATTGAACAATATTTTCAGCATCACACCCCATGGTTTGTATATGAGACAAGGTAATTCACATGAAGCAGTGGTAGGTCTCTACGGACAGGCCTTCCTAAATGACGAATTTGACTTCCTGCTGGGTGCAAACTACCGCATCAATGATTCGGCTATCCCTTTTGCAGGCTTCCACTTTAAGAGTTTTGTGCTCGGGCTGAGTTATGATGTCAATACCTCTAATCTAAAAAGACTGGTAAATGGTAGTAACAGCTTTGAGCTATCCTTATCCTTCATAAGCCGGAAAAAAAGAGTTTATTCTGAAGAGAATTTCTTTTGCCCGCGCTTGTAAAAACAAAAAATACACGGATGAAAAAACATGTACGCTATTGGCTGGTTATCGCACTATTAGGGATTGTTAGTATCGGAAAAGCGCAGTATGTATACGATTATAAACGGACCGCTGATATCTATTTTGAAGCAAAAGATTACTACTCCGCTGCTCAATATTACAACAGAGCTCTTGGAACTTTTAAGATCAAGCCTGAACAGATATTACCATATACAGTAGACCTGCGCGGCAAGGAGTCTGGAAAACTGAAGGATTATGAAACAGTCATATATAGGCTGGCAGAGTCTTACAGGAATTACAATGACTTTGGCAATGCTGAAAAATATTATGAACAGGCGGTAGGATTTAATAATAATACACTATTCCCTCTGGCCCGCTTCTGGTATGGCGTTTGCCTTCGTGCTAATGGTAAATATACTCCTGCACTGGAGCAATTCACAAAGTTTAAACAGGAATATACAAAGGTAGACGATATTAGTGCAAGAGCTACGTTGGAAATAGCCAGCTGTGAATTTGCAATATCTGAAACTAACCGTCTTCCTGGCTATACCATCAGCAAACTATCAGGAGATGTCAATGCAGGCGGCGCTAACTATGCTCCTGCTGTACTCGGCAAAAACCTGTTGCTGTATACATCTTCCCGTCCTGATAGCAGTGATCTTGAGAAAGAGAAAAAATCAAAGAAAGTAAACCCATACGTTAATAATCTTTTCGTAGCAACTGGAGATGGTAGCGACTTTAGTAACAGTCAGCCGGTTAAAATCCCCGAAGCAAAGGGTATAGACCAAGGCGTCGCTACTGTAAGTCCTGACGGTAATACTATCTATCTGACCCGGTGGACTACCAAAAATGGTGTAAAAGCTGCCGCTATCTATAGCAGTGCACGTAATGGCAACAGTTGGGATGAACCAAAAGTCCTGGGACCAAATGTGAATGTAGATGGTTATAGCTCGATGCAGCCATTTGTAACTGCCGACGGTAAATATATGTTGTTCGCTTCCAACAGGCCTGGTGGTATGGGTAAAAACGACCTTTGGTATTGCTCGATTGAGAATGGCGCTACTGGTCCGGCCAAGAATATGGGAATCAATATTAATACCCGTGATGAAGAACAAGCTCCTTATTATGACGGAGAAAAGCGTGCGCTTGTTTTCAGTACTGATGGCCGAGTAGGTCTTGGTGGACTGGATTTCTTTATGAGCGATGGTGATTTCAGTAATTGGGGAACTCCTAAGAACATGGGACTGCCACTGAACTCGCCTAAGGATGATATTTACTTTTCTCCGGTGGATAATGCACATCCAATGCTTGGCGGTTATATCAGTTCTGACAGGGAATCTGTATGTTGTCTTGAAGTCTTTACAATTAAGAAGATATCTAAAACGGTTAATGGCCTTGTACTGGATTGTGATGGCAACCTGCCCCTTACTGGTGCAAAGATTACTTTGCTGGATACCGTATTACATCGTGTATTGAAGCAGGTGACGCTTGATGAGACAGGGCGTTATCGGTTTGATGTGGAGCCATTGAAACACTATAAGATTCTTGCTGAGAAGGAAAATTATTTCTCTAAAGCCATTTATGTAAATACAGACAATCTTACAAGTATTGACTCTTTGGGTAGTCCAACTATATGTCTGAAACGTTATGAAATAGGGAAGCCTATTATTCTGAAAGATATTTATTATGACTTTGACAAGGCTACGCTACGTTCTCAGTCATTGATTGTACTGGATACTGTTGTATCCATAATGCAGGATAATCCGAATATCATCATTGAAATGAGTGCACATACAGATAGTAAAGGAAAAGATGATTATAACATGAAATTGTCTCAGAAACGGGCACAATCCTGCGTAGATTACCTCATTAGCAAAGGCATCTCCAGCGATCGCATGATTGCCAAGGGTTATGGAGAAACGAGACCAATTGCGCCTAATACAATGAGTGATGGAAAGGACAATCCGGAAGGCAGACAATTGAACCGTAGAACTGAATTTAAAGTGTTGCGCGTAACGCAGTTATCGCAGTAGCAGCAACCTCTTTATAAAGTCGGTTTTTCCGATCTCAGGATTGGAGCCATATCCTAATTACGAGTGAAGACCATCATAATAATGGCCGGATAATTCCGGCCATTATTACTTTTAGTTGAACCAGTGAGTCTCTGAATTTCTTACATCAAATATTTAAGACTGTCAGTAATTACTGCGCAACGCTTTTCAGAATGTTACCGATAGCAATTACGCTGTCTTTACCAGCTTTGTAGTAAACTTTAGAGAATGCATTGATCTGTACAGCGCTGTCAAAAGTGAATTTGCGTTTGCTGCCATTTACCATAACTGAATCAACTTTGTTCCAGATAACTTTAGTAGCTGCTGCACCATTACCAGCAATACTATCTCTAACCAGAGTATCTGTTTTCGGTGAAGCAACGTTACCGCTGATCAGGAAGAACGGATGTTTGATATCTTTAGCAGATGCTTTCAGTGTGATAGCCAGGTTCACGCTGCTATCAGCATTTTCAGTTAAGATGATAGAACCTACCTGAGTTGCATCAGTTGCACTTTTAGACAATTTGTATTCCTTTGTACGTGTGGCAGGTGTAGGATTATCATCATCATCGCTGCAAGCTGCAAAAGTAAAACCCATAGCAAGGGCTATTGCTCCCATTTTAAGAGCATGTTTTTTAATCGTAAGCATGGTTTCCGTTTAATTTAAATTTATTAGAACTTAGGTTTCCTTATTTTAAGTACAATAATGGTTTCTCAGCGCTGATGCTATAGTTAAACGAGGACGTTAAAGAAAAGTTACAACCACTGTAAAAAAATTATTTAATGTGTTTTCTTCATGCAATGAATTGCTTACCTGTGCTGAATTTGGGCCAATAAAAAAATGTTTAGAAAGTGATGCATGTTGTCACATCATATGAAAAAAGCTGGCCGTTTTAAAAAAACATTTTTAGCTTTGTAGCCTACAATTTAAGCACCATGGAAATCATCATGTAACTCCTGGTTTAACCAGGATACCCCACGCCAATTTCTTATGCACGCACTTTATACAGTGCCTGCCTATCCCCTTTTAATTGCTTTAATAATTTTTTAACTATGCAAAATACAAAGGCCAGTTCCCGGCCGGGCAGCATATTGCGGCTGTTTGTTATTGCCGTGTCAGGTAAGGAAAAAGAGTTTACCAGTGGCAATATTAACCGTGCAATCTTTTTATTATCTGTTCCAATGATACTGGAGATGGTGATGGAATCACTGTTTGCGGTTGTAGATATATTTTTTGTCAGTAAACTGGGTAAACATGCTATTACCACCGTCGGACTAACAGAATCCATGATGACGTTGGTGTATACTGCGGCATTCGGTCTGAGTATGGCGGCTACCGCCGTAGTAGCCCGCCGTACAGGTGAGAAGGATAGTGATGCAGCTGCTCATACTGCCGTACAATCCTTGTATGTGGCGCTGGCGCTATCTATACTGATTGCTGTTACAGGCGTTGTCTTCGCCCGTGAAATATTGTCGCTGATGGGCGCTTCCCAGGAAGTGATTGCACACGGCTATATATATACGCGCATTATGCTGGGCAGCAATCTTATTGTCATCCTGATCTTCCTGATCAATGGTATATTCCGCGGTGCGGGTGATGCTGCTGTTGCAATGCGCTCCCTATGGATCGCGAATATGCTGAACATAATCCTTTGCCCTTTATTGATCAATGGATTTGGTCCTATACCTGCCTTAGGGCTTAAAGGTGCTGCTTGGGCTACCACTATAGGCCGGGGAACCGGCGTCTGTTATCAGCTTTACCACTTATTTGGCGGTAGGGGACTGATTAAAATTGCCCGTCGTCATCTTTTGCCCGACAAAGACGTCATACTACGTTTGTTTAAAATAGCTGCGGGAGGTACTGCCCAGCTATTAATCAATACTGCCAGCTGGATTTTCCTGGTCAGGCTCATTGCCCGCTTTGGCGAAGACGCTGTAGCTGGTTATACTATAGCCATAAGGGTGATCATCTTTACCCTGCTGCCTGCCTCGGGTATGGCCAATGCTGCGGCTGCGCTTGTCGGCCAGAACCTTGGTGCAGGACAGCCGGAAAGAGCCGAGACATCCGTCTGGCGAGCTGCATTTTTTAATATGCTGTTCCTGGGACTGGTATCCGTGTCCTTCCTATTGGCCGCCAGACCCATTGTCATGCTTTTCACTCAGGACAGCGGAATCATCTTCTATGCGGCGCAATGCCTGCAGCTGGTCAGTGTGGGATATATCTTTTATGCTTATGGAATGGTACTGACACAGTCCTTCAATGGTGCCGGTGATACACGTACGCCTACGCTGATTAACCTCGTCGGCTTCTGGATGTTGCAGGTACCAATGGCCTGGATGCTGGCAGTGAACTATCATATGGGGCCGGCCGGTGTCTTCTGGGCTATTGCTATTGCGGAGTCCTGCGTGGCGGTAGCAGCTATATTTATATTCAGGAAAGGATGGTGGAAGCGGGTAAAAGTTTAGTTACATTTGCGCTGTTTATTTTTACACTAACTAAACCAAATAAAAAAGATTAAGCATGTCGCTAACTGTTGTAGGTACGATGGCGTTTGATGATATTGAGACGCCCTTTGGTAAATCCGGACGAATTATTGGTGGTTCCGCCACTTATATCGCCTGGGCTGCTTCAAATTTTGTTAAGCCAATTAATCAGGTATCGGTAATCGGAGGAGATTTCCCCCAGGATGAACTGAATGCGTTGAGTGCCAAAGGTGTTGCGTTGGATGGAGTACAGGTAAAGAAAGATGAAAAATCTTTCTACTGGGCCGGAAGATATCATATGGATATGAATACCCGCGATACTTTAGCCACTGAGCTGAATGTACTGGGCGAATTTCAGCCAGTAATACCTGACAGCTATCAGGGTAGCGAATTTCTGATCCTGGGTAATCTGACCCCTCAGGTACAGTTAAGTGTAATCAAGCAGATGAAAACAAGGCCTAAGCTGATCGTCATGGATACCATGAACTTCTGGATGGAAGTTGCAATGGACGATCTGAAGAAGGTACTGAAAGAAGTAGACGTACTCCTGGTGAACGATGGAGAAGCTCGTCAGCTGACTGGTGAAGTATCCCTGGTAAAAGCTGCCCGCACTATCCTCACCACTATGGGACCAAAATACCTGATTATTAAGAAAGGTGAGCACGGCGCTTTGCTGTTCCACGAAAATCATGTATTCTTTGCTCCTGCACTGCCGCTCGAAGAAGTTTTTGATCCAACCGGTGCCGGAGATACTTTCGCTGGCGGCTTTATCGGCCACCTGGCTAAAACCAAAGACATCTCTTTTGAGAATATGAAAACGGCAATCATTGTAGGTTCAGCTATGGCTTCCTTCTGCGTTGAACGCTTCGGTGTAGGCCGCCTGCGTGAAATCTCTCAGGATGATATCAGTGCACGCCTTGACCAATTCGTACAACTCGTAAACTTTGATATTGACCTGATCTAGTATCAGCAAACTTATAAAAGAGAAAAAGCATTCCCATCAGGAATGCTTTTTCTCTTTTATACTTGTAACCCATTACTTGTAGATCTGATTCAGGATCGCCGCTAGTCGCAAGCCTCCTTTTAACAGCTGACTATTCAGGTCAGCAATAAACCAATAATTATAGCGATAACTCAACTTGTCATTGTTGTGTGTTAATGCATATACTTTATTCGATAACTGATTGGATTCAAACATCCAGTCAGCAATACTGCCACGCTGTAATTTACGGATTTCTGCGGCATTTGCCGTATCCAGTGCCCTGGTATATTCCGTATAGCTTAACTGCTGAAATTCAATCAGCTGCTCGTCCCATACCCTGTGCAGGTTACTCTGTTTGTCAAACCACATTACCTGTATTTTATTACCGCCCTGATCCTCGTCGCGGCCTATATGTAAGGGCTGATGCATATCTCCCACCAGGTGAATAAGGAATGTTAATGCGAATACTTTGTCCTCTTTAGATACTGCAGGATCTTTTAACTGTTTGATCAGCGCTTCGGTCTGTGCATACAGATTGTCTCCTGTGGCGTGTGATTTTATCACTTCGTCAAATTGTACACGGGTACTATTAGCAGGAAAGTCCAGGTAATGCCACTTTGATGTATGATCATATTTATGGGTAGTATCTGATTTGATAAAATCAGGCCAGTTAGCAACCAACGCCATACTCTGCGGACCAAGCAGTGCCGCAATTGCTTTGCGAGCTTTCGGCGTAAGATGATTGCTGGCAATCTCAGCCACTACACGATGGCCCGTTACACCCCAGGCAAAACCAGACATAGGTATCAATGGCAATATGACACCTAGTAAAACATGGTACAATTTTTTTAGCATAGAACACGAAAGATTAAGTCTTACAAGTGTATAAAGGTGAGCCAGTTTTTTGAATTGAAAAAGCACTCTCTATAATTTGTACATTTGATAACGCCATAATTTACAATATGCCCTTTAAAATAAACGCACCATACGCTCCTGCAGGTGATCAGCCAACAGCTATTCGTCAGCTGGTGGAAGGACTACAGGATGGATCCCCTGCCCAGACCTTACTGGGAGTAACAGGCTCCGGTAAAACTTTCACTGTAGCCAATGTTATTCAGCAGGTACAGCGCCCAACGCTGGTATTGACACATAATAAAACCCTGGTAGCTCAGCTGTACGGAGAGTTCAGACAATTCTTTCCAGACAATGCAGTTGAGTACTTCGTATCCTACTACGATTACTACCAACCGGAAGCTTATATGCCGGTAAGTGATACCTATATTGAAAAAGACCTCTCTATCAATGAGGAGCTGGATAAATTACGCCTCCGCGCTACAACCAGTTTGTTATCCGGCCGCCGCGATATCATTGTTGTAGCCAGCGTCTCTTGTATATATGGTATGGGTAATCCAACGGATTATGAGAATGGGATCATCCGCCTGCATAAAGGACAAACCATTGCCCGTAATACTGTATTACACGGATTGGTTAACTCCTTATATAGCCGTACAACCGGCGACTTCAACCGTGGTAACTTCCGGGTACAGGGAGATACTGTAGACATCAACCTGCCATATGTGGACTATGGCTACCGTATCACCTTCTTTGGCGATGAGGTAGAAGAAATAGAAAGCTTTGATGTGCAGAACGGCAAGCGCATCGGTACTATGGATAATGCAGCTATCTTCCCGGCTAACCTGTATATGGCTCCAAAGGATATGATGGCACAGATAACTTTTGAGATCCAGGATGAGCTGATGGCACAGGTAGAATACTTCCGTTCCATCGGTAAACATCTGGAAGCACAGCGCCTCTCAGAGAGGGTGAACTATGATCTGGAAATGATTCGTGAACTTGGCTATTGCAGCGGTATCGAAAACTATTCACGCTTTCTTGACAGACGCGCGCCGGGTACCAGGCCATTCTGTCTGCTGGACTACTTCCCTAAAGACTATCTACTGGTTATAGACGAAAGTCACGTAACTATTCCTCAGATTGGTGGTATGTATGGAGGTGACAGATCCAGGAAGCTCACACTTGTAGACTTTGGCTTCCGTTTACCATCTGCCATGGACAACCGGCCGCTTAACTTCTATGAATTTGAAAACCTTGTAAATCAAGTGATTTTTGTGAGTGCAACGCCAGGAGAATATGAATTGAGGCAAACAGAAGGTGTTGTTGTAGAGCAGGTGGTAAGGCCAACGGGCTTACTAGAACCTCCTATAGAGATAAGGCCGAGCGTTAACCAGGTAGACGACCTGCTGGATGAGATAGATAAACGGGTACTGAATGGTGGCCGTGTGCTGGTAACAACGCTGACCAAGAGGATGGCAGAAGAAATGGACAAATACCTGCATCGTATTAATGTAAAGTCACGCTATATCCACTCGGAAGTGGATACATTGGAAAGGATCGAGATACTCAGAGACCTAAGACTTGGTAATATTGATGTACTTGTAGGGGTGAACCTGTTACGTGAAGGTCTTGATCTGCCAGAGGTGACATTAGTAGCCATCCTGGATGCCGATAAGGAGGGTTTTCTCCGTGATGAGCGTTCCCTTACTCAGACTGCAGGCCGTGCGGCTAGAAACGCTGAGGGGCTGGTTATATTTTACGCAGATAAGATCACAGATAGTATGCAGCGTACAATTGATGAAACTGACCGACGCCGCGAAAAGCAGGTTGCCTATAATAAACTGCATAATATCACTCCAAGAACGGTGCTGAAAAGTAAGGAACAGATCATGGGACAAACAGCCGTATTGGAAATCAAGCAGTTCGACGAACACTCGCCATATGCTGTACATGATGAAGTAACATTAGTAGCAGAAGACGCTATGGGATATGCGAAACAGGAAGCCGTATCAGCCAAAACCATTCCTCAGATGGAAAAAGCAATAGGTAAAGTGAAGAAGGATATGGAGAAAGCAGCTAAAGACTTAGACTTTATGGAAGCTGCCCGTCTACGTGACCAGATGTTTGCAATGCAACGTGAATTAGAAAGTATGAAGCAATAGGATCCGCTAAGGTGCTAAAAATATGTCCTGGATCATAAAACTCACATTGTTTTATTTGTAATATAATATTCCTTTTTGGCTTTTTAAAGTCATTCAGTAAAATCAGCCTAATATTTAATAGGCTGATTTTCTTTTTATTATATGTCTTAAGACATATTTGCAGTAGCAACTGACTTCTCCATGTTAGAAAATTGTTAAACGCCTCAGTTTGTTCCTAATAAAGTGCTGATTATAAATGATATAAGAGCATTAATAGCCTCTGTTTTTATGCCTTCAAATTACAAAAACTAATATTTATATTATATTTAAATGTAATATAGTTAATATTTACCCCTCTATACCATATTTTTCTTCAATCATTTCTATTTTTTGCCTTTTCTATTTGATGAATTGAATATCCTTTATACATTTATTAAAGAAATTTAAAAATCAATTGCTATGAAGAAAACATCATTTCAAGACTATTTGCCCTTCATTGTGCTGGCTGTAGTCGCGGTAATTGCACTTTTTATTCCAGGGGAGCTACCTTTTGCTGATCCTGAGGGTAAGTATAATTACGGCGACATTGCCTGGATTCTGGTGGCATCATGCCTCGTATTTCTAATGACTCCTGGTTTGTCATTCTTTTACGGTGGTATGGTGAATCGTAAAAATGTGATTTCAACACTGGTACAGAGCTTCATTGCTACCGGTGTAGTAAGCATCATGTGGGTTGCTGTCGGATTTAGCTTATCCTTCGGCAAATCAATAAATGGTCTGATCGGTGATCCTTCAACTTTCCTGTTTTTTAAAGGTGTGCCTTCCGGTGAACCATGGTCTCTTGCAGGTTCAATTCCTATCCTGTTATTCGCACTCTTCCAAATGAAGTTTGCTGTAATTACTCCGGCACTGGTAGTAGGTGCTGTAGCAGAAAGAATCCGTTTTACTTCCTACGTATTATTCATGGTGTTATTCAGTCTGCTGGTGTATGCGCCAATTGCACACTGGACCTGGCATCCTGAAGGTATCCTGTTCAAACTTGGTGTACTCGACTTTGCAGGTGGTACTGTTGTACACATCTCTGCCGGTTGCGCTGCGCTTGCTGGTGTACTGGTACTGAAACGCCGTAAAGATCATATAGATAAGAAAGAACTGCAGCCTGCAAATATTCCTTTCGTATTATTAGGTACAGGCCTCTTATGGTTCGGCTGGTTCGGCTTTAATGCTGGTTCTGCCCTGGGCGCGAATGGCCTTGCTGCTTCTGCTTTCGCTACTACTAATACCGCCGCTGCTGCCGCTGGTTTGTCCTGGATCTTCTTTGATGTAATCCGCGGACGTAAACCTTCTGCTCTCGGTTTCTGTATCGGTGCTGTGGTTGGCCTCGTTGCTATCACTCCGGCCGCAGGTTTCGTAGGTATTCCGCAGAGTATTATGATCGGCTTCCTGTCTGCAATCGTATCTAACCTTGTAGCACATTATAAATCCAAAACCGCTATTGACGATACCCTGGATGTATTCCCTTGCCATGGTATAGGTGGTATGGTAGGTATGTTGCTGACCGGTGTATTTGCCAGCAAAAATGTAAATGGCGCAATCAGCGATGGTCTGTTCTACGGTGGTTTTGAACTGTTCAAAAATCAGGTAATTGGTCTGGTGATCGTTGTAGTATATAGCTTCTCCGTATCATACGGTATCTTCAAACTGATTGATCTGATCCATCCGTTGCGTGTAAGCGATGTAGAAGAAGAACTGGGGCTGGATGCTACTCAGCATAACGAACAGTATCACCCTGCTATGCTAAGTGTACATACTAATGGTACACTGAAAGAAGAACAGATGATACACTAATAAGCCACACTAAAAGAGATTTACATAGTTTGATACCCCAAAGATCGAATAGCTAATAATTATACCTGGATTTGATATCGTAGACTGTATAGCATTTTATCAACCAGTATTTTTTATCAACCAATTTCTAATATTCCCTGTAAAAATTTTCCTCCAGGATAATTATTAGCTATTCTTTTCCCTTCATTTCCGGCTATAGGACAGAGCGAGCAAAGAAACTACGACTAAACAACACACGCACTCCATTTATCAACCAAATTTCATTGCATGAAAAAAGTTCTATTGGTAGCATATGCTGCCTGCCAGGGATTTATTGCCCATTCCCAGACTGCTGCTGATACTACTCAATCTCCACTCGTGAAGATCTCCGGTTCTGCGGATGTATACTATCGGTATGATTTCAATGGCAATAACACTGACAACAAAACCAGTTTCACTAACTCCCACAACAGTTTTGAACTTGGTATGATCTCTCTGAAAGCCGAACATGAATTTAAGAAAGGCAGTATTGTGGCAGATGTCGGCTTTGGTAAAAGAGCAGCTGAATTTTCCTATAACGAAACGACTGATAAGACCAGAAATGCTGAAGTGGTTATCAAACAGTTATATGTAGGATACCAGGTGATGGACAGATTAAAAGTCAGCATGGGTAGCTTCGGTACGCACGTAGGTTACGAGTTGCTCGATGCTTATCTGAACAGGAACTACAGTATGAGCTACATGTTCAGTAACGGACCGTTTTTCAGTACCGGTGTAAAGGCTGACATTACTATCAGCCGCGCCTGGACAGCCATGATCGGTATCTTCAATCCTACCGACTTTAAATCTGCCTCCTGGACCAACAACAAGTATGTAGGCGCGCAATTAGGCTATTCCTCTACCGCTGTGCCACTCAAACTCTATCTTAACTACCTGGAAGGAAAAGATACGCTGGGTGTACAAAATCATCAGATCGATTTCGTCGCTACCTATCAGATAAATACTGTATTCGGATTGGGATATAATGGTACTGTCAGCACCTATAACAATACCCGTAAAAAGGAACCCGGCGAAACTGCCAGACAGTGGTGGGGATCGGCTGTGTATATCAATGTTGATTTCTCTGACAAGCTGGGTCTGACCTTACGTGGTGAATACTTTGATGACCAGGATGGTCTGAAAACCCTTGCTGGTACAAATGGCGGCAACATCCTTGCTGGTACGCTGTCTGTCATTTACAAGGTAGGTAATCTTACCATTGTTCCGGAATTTAGACTGGACAAATCTTCCGTTGATATCTTTAATAAGAAGTCAGGTGCTCCTATAGGCACCTCTCCCAGTGCCCTCCTGGCAGCTACATACCACTTCTAGTATATAAAGTCTTTTGCCTGCGCTCTTCGTCTCTGGCTTTCCGGCCAGGGATGAAGGGCTTAGTGCATATGCAGATTACTATATAGAGGAAAATAAATTTTATATTTTGTGTACAAAACTGATTACATGTTACAGCCCCCCACGTTGAAATTTCTCAAGTCATTAAATAAAAATAATAACAAGGTCTGGTTTGATGAACATAAATCAGATTATCAGCATGCAAAGGCAGATTACGAAAGTGTAGTGCAGCAGATCCTCGATGGGCTGTATAAACTGGAACCGGCACTCGTCGGTCTCCAGGTAAAGGATTGTACCTTCCGTATTTACAAAGATGTGCGTTTCTCCAAAGATAAAACGCCCTATAAAACCAATATGGGCGCTTCGTTTGCTCCGGGTGGCCGCAAAACGCCCCGTCCTGGCTATTACTTCCATCTGGAACCCGGCGGTAACAGCTTTGCCGGCGGCGGATTATGGATGCCGGAAGCTGCTGTACTTAAAAAAGTAAGACAGGAAATAGACTACAACTTTGAAGAGTTCCAACAGATCATATCCAATAAAGAATTTATCCGCTACTTCGGTAAAATTGAAGGCGAATCACTCAAAACAGCTCCACAGGGCTACTTCCCGGATAATCCTGCCATCGCATATCTCAAACTGAAAAGTTTTACTGTATGGCACCACATATCCGACGAAGCCGCATTGCAGCCTGCATTGGTGAGGGAAATTCTTAAAATATTTTCCGTTATGCAACCCTTCGTCAAATTTATGGACAGGGCTCTCGATCAGGAATAATTCAGTTAGGATCCCGGGGTGAAAATAATATCATTGGTCACTGTCTGTTGCCACAGATGGGTAGGCCACAATGCACCATGATTTTTCTTAGGGAACAACTCCGTTTCTAACGTGAAGCCGCATGTCCATCTGCCGGATATAATATTCGACCGTATGCACATATACCGGCCGGCAGATGACTACAGCACAATAATTTTCAACGGGTTAGTTCTTGTGGATCAAAAATTCAAAAGGTCTTGCCTTACGATTTTTTAACAGGTTCTCCTTGTCAGTCTTCGTATGCGCAAAACGTTGATTATACACGTTGGCAACCTCAATAATCGGGATAATGCCGTCCAGTGTATCATGTTGATCCACAATGTTCATGATGCGGGAAACCTGTGAAGAAAAATTAGTACTCCACTCTTCAGTAAATTTGTGCATCAGTAAAAGCTCACGATTGGCGTTGGTTTTCATAGGACTTAAGGGTATTTACGGATTTGAGAATGTTTAGTTCTTCGACTCCTTACTTTTTTACAAAGTTACTTTTTTGAAATAACTCAGTCGGCATAGGATTATGATACCAAAATTGGATTTTATCTTCCACAAAGCAATACTACTTCTGTGTAATTTTTGTTAAACTGATAGTTAATTCACATCAAATCGATACTAAAAGGGCAAGTGCTAACACACTTGCCCTCATCACTTTAAATAAAACGTTTATACGTTGGCGAAATTCTCACGGTTAAGTATAAATTCCGCTTCCCGAAATCGACTAAATCCATTTCTGTGCATGTAAATATTCTGCTATCTGAACAGCATTTGTCGCTGCTCCTTTACGCAGGTTGTCTGCCACAATCCACATATTCAATGTTTTTTCCTGCGTCTCATCACGACGAATACGACCTACAAACACCTCATCTTTCTCATGTGCATCCTTCGGCATCGGATAAAGGCCCTTTGTAGGCTCATCTACCACTATAACGCCCGGTGTATTCTCCAGTATACTGCGTACCTCTGCCAGCTCATATTCGTTGTCAAAAGCAATATTCACAGACTCACTATGACCGCCTATTACCGGTATACGTACCGTAGTAGCCGTTACACGAATGTTATCATCTCCCATGATCTTCACCGTTTCTTTCACCATCTTCATCTCCTCCTTCGTGTAACCATTATCCAGGAATACATCGATCTGTGGAATCACATTCAGGTCAATACGATGCGCATAAGCCTTCTCACCTTCAACGCCATTACGCTCGTTCATCAGCTGATCAACCGCTTTTACCCCCGTACCAGTCACTGACTGATAAGTCGATACTACCACACGGTTAATTTTGTACTTCTCATGTAATGGGTTTAACACCAATACCATCTGAATAGTAGAACAATTCGGATTAGCAATGATCTTATCTTCAGGTGTTAAGGTCTTACCATTGATCTCCGGTACTACCAGCTTTTTGGTAGGATCCATTCTCCATGCAGAAGAGTTGTCAATCACAGTAATACCTGCTGCTGCAAACTTAGGTGCCCATTCCAGAGAGGTACTGCCACCCGCTGAAAACAATGCCACATCCGGCTTCATGGAAATTGCCGTATCCGCATTGACCACCTTATAAGGCTTGCCCTTAAATGTTACTTCCTTACCAACTGACTTCTCTGAAGCCACGGGAATCAGTTCTGTAACCGGAAAATTTCTCTCGGTCAATACTTGTAACATTTTTGAGCCTACCAGTCCGGTAGCTCCTACTACGGCAACTTTCATTGTTTTTACATTTTAAATTTTTGGAAATGCAAATTTAACACAAGCATTGCGGTTTTCAATGTCGGATCCGGAATCATTGAAATTCACTAATTTTCTGCCCAAACCAACCCAATTTATTTAAATATGCGTATGTCCATTGTTTGTGCATACCTGCTCCTGCAGGTATCCTTCTCATTTGCTCAGGTCAATGAGTCTTTTGATTATCAGTCTATTAGAGACCTTGTCGCCTGGAAAGGCTCTGATACGGCATGGTCCATCCAGCAGGGACGCCTGAAAAGCCATCTGCAACAAGCCAGCACCGCTTTCTATATCTCAACGCCATCACTGCTCGCTCAAGATGTAATATGGGAATGGTGGCTGCAGCTGGACTTCAATACCTCGTCTCTCAATTATACCGACGTCTTTCTCACTGCTGATAGCGCTAACCTGTTAGCTCCCGCTCTTAAAGGATATTTTGTACGTATCGGTAATACAAAAGATGATATCTGCCTGTACCGCAAAGATGGCGCAAGCACGCCGGTTCTGCTTATCGACGGCCGGGATGGTATTACCGATCACACTTCCTCCACGCTGAAAATAAAAGTGATCAGAAAAGAAGATAGCTGGGAACTATGGACCGATGAAAAGGCCAATGGTACTGCCTATACCAGGGAAGGCATAGCCAGAGACAACCGGTATAACACGTCAAAGTTCATGGGTATAACTATTCGCCAGTCCACTGCTTCTTTCTTCCGTAAGCACTACTTTGACAATATCTCCGTCCATCCCTTTACTGCAGATACTACGCCGCCCTCTCTGCTAGGGGTACAACTGATGAACGACCGTACGCTCAGCTGTTGCTTCAGCGAAATACCCGACAGCGCTATTATCAGTAACTTTCACCATATCTCCCTGTCTGATACTGCAAACGCCCCGGTGCGTATCTGGCAGGATAGCCATACACCGGCCTGTATCAACATTGTATTCAGAAATCCCTTTCCCAATGGCGATAGCTGCAGTATATATATTAAAGGTGTAAATGACACGAATGGTAATGCTGCCCCGGTGCTGACGGCCACTTTCCTGTATTATCTAAGTAGCGGTTATGATGTACTGATCCATGAATTTCTTCCCAAAGCACTCCCGTCCGCCGGCCTGTTACCCGCCCGGTTCATAGAGTTACTTAACAACAGCCCGTTCGCCCTTCAGCTGAAAGGCTGGCGTATAGGAAACAGCAGCAGGGAAATAACGCTGCCTTCCTGGCTGCTGCTACCAGGAGATTATGTCGTGCTTTGCGATAAACAGGCAGTAGAATCATTCCCTGCCGGTTTGCCCCTATTGGGTCTAAGCAGTTTTCCCGCACCTGGTGATAGCGACTACATCACGCTTCGAAATGATAGCGGCCTGCTTGTACATGCTATTGCCTATGATCGTCAATGGTACAATAATCCGGTAAAAGCCAAAGGTGGCTGGAGTCTTGAAATGATTTCCCCTCAATGGCCCTGCGCAGGTAGCTCAAACTGGCGGCCTTCCAATGCCACAGCCGGCGGTACACCCGGTATGCCTAATACTGCTGCCGGCCCCGGACAACCACCTCCATCGGCAACGCTTGTGCATGCATATGTACAGGACAGTATGACTATACATCTTTTCTTTTCAGCTATGATGGATAGTCTGGCGGTGAGTACTGCCACTCACTATATATTCGACCCTGCCATCCCTATATCCAGCATAACTGCAAAACCTCCCCTCTATCATCAGGTTTCGGTACAACTTACTACGCCGCTTGCTCCTGATCAGTTGCATAGTATCCGTATAGCTGGCGTAAATGACTGTTCCGGGCAGCCTGTAACTGTTGCTGAAGGACTTACCATTGCCCGCATGACCGGCGCAGATAGTGCAGAGGTGATCTTTAATGAAATATTGTATGATCCTGCGCCAGGTACGCCTGAGTTTATAGAACTATATAACCGCGGTACCAGGGCAATAGACCTTTCGCGCCTGTTCTTTGCCAGGATAAAGGCCGGCGGCGAACCAGAAGATGCTGTACCATTGACATCAACACCCAGGTTACTTGCTCCCGGGGCATACATGGCCTTCACAACAGCGCCTGAAGCATTATGCCGGCAATATGATTGCCCCACCTCATCCACCGTCCAGCAGTTTAACCTTCCTGCACTGATCAATGCAGAAGGTGGTGTGGTGTTACTTAATGCTTCCGGGAATATTGTTGATGAGTTGTATTACTCAGATAAGATGCATCAGGCACTTGCCGGCAATACCCGGGGAGTATCGCTGGAGCGGCTGCACCCTGATAGTCCTACCCGTGACCGGCACAACTGGCATTCTGCTGCCGTTACAGTGAAATATGGTACCCCTGGAAGGACCAATTCCCAGCAACTACCTGTTTCCCGGCTCGACGGAGCGCTTACCGTACATCCAGGCATTTTTTCTCCTGATAATGACGGGCAGTCTGACGTAGCAGTACTCTCCTACCGATTTCCGCTACCAGGTTGTGTCATGAATGTCATGGTTTTTGATGCTGAAGGGCGGCTAATCAGGACGTTGGAGAAAAATATAGCCCTTCCCCAGTCCGGACATCTGATCTGGGACGGCCGGGGAGATCAGCAACGCGAACTGACTACAGGTATTTATATCATCTTTGCCGAGGCGGTGAGCCCTACAGGGGATGTCCGGCAGTGGAAATTGCCTGTAGTATTAGGAAAAAAGTTAAATGGTTGATGTCGTCAATAAGAAAGGTTGATTCGGTCAATTATAGAGAATAATTAAATGAACAGCCTCTCCAATTTGTCGGATAGAAACGATTTTTTATATTTGCGCTTCTTAAAAATTTGAACATGCAGTATAGAGAAATAGTTGCAGTAACCGGTTTGAGTGGTCTGTTTCAATTAATTGCCAGCAAACAGGATGGCGCTATCGTAAGATCTCTGGAAGACAAGAGCACAAAATTTGTGAGCTCCCGCATCCACAATTTTACTCCACTGGAAAGCATCGAGGTGTTTACAACAGGAGAAAATGTGAACCTGGCTGAAGTATTCAAAGCAATGCTTGATCAGGAAGCTAAAACAGCGCCAGTTGGTGCTAAAGCTGACAACAATGCTATCAAGTCTTATTTCAAAAGCGTGTTTCCTACTTTCGATGAAGAAAGGGTGTACGTTAGCGATATGAAGAAGATGGTTAAATGGTATGCCATCCTCAAGAGCAACGACCTGCTGAGATTCGAGGAAGTTGCTGAAGAAGCTGCCGATGAAACTGCCGCTGTAGAAGCTGCTGCTGGTGAAACAGAAGCCGCTGAAAAGCCAGCTAAAAAAGCTGCTAAACCTAAAAAAGCTGCTGCTAAAGACGGCGCTGAAGAGGTAGCAGGTGAAGAAGCACCGGCTGAAAAACCTAAAAAAGCAAGAGCTAAGAAAGAAGATGCTCCTGCTGCTGAAGGTGAAGAAGCACCTAAAAAGAAAGCTGCTCCAAAGAAAAAGAAAGCTGAAGAGTAGTCTCAGATAACTGATTAATTCTAATGCCAGACGCTGTGTGTGCGTAACACGCAGCGTCTGGCTTTTTATGTATTTACCCCTCATTACCTCTCCTGGTACTCCCCGATCGCATAGCCTGACGCCTTACTGTTTCTGACATTATACCCCCCCTCTGAGAAGATATCGATAAAAAAGAACACCGCCTTTGGTGGCCGCCTCCCCTTGTCCGCCGCCAGCTATCTCATTTATTTCAGCCTTTCCACGGCACTCCTTTAAAATATGGCCGGTTTCCGCTTTAATCTTCATACCAACCAGTCCTATTTACGTCATCAAAAGGGCACTTCAATATCGGGGGATATTGAAGTGCCCTTTTGATGACCTTATGGTAGCATTATAATATGAAACATCAAACGGCGTCTGACCAACAAAATATTAACCATGAACCTGTACATATGAAGGCAAAAACTATCAGATCGGAACAGGTGTACGATGAAGGTCGGTGGCGCAGAATTTCTTATTTTAGTAAAATGAAGACTTTAGACGCAAATATTGAGAAACAGCCACGTAAACTGTTACCAGAAAACTTCACGGTAACTACGTGGGAGGCACTACAGCCATATTTTGAGGAGTTGCAGCAGCGTCCGCTGGATAGCGTAGCTGCATTGGAGCAATGGCTGGAAGACATCAGTGAATTAGAGGCTGTTATAAGTGAAGACGCCTGCTGGCGTCAGATCCGCATGACATGCGATACTACCGACAAGTCGTTGGAAGAGGCTTTTGCCTACTTCTGTATGGAAATACAGCCCAAACTACAGCCATATGCAGATGCATTGAATAAGAAGCTGCTTGCCAGTGAGTTAGTGAAAGAGCTGGATCAGGATTTATATGCTACCTACCTGCGCAATGTGCGCAAACAAGTTAAGCTATTCCGCGAGGAGAATGTACCACTCCAGGCAGAACTCAGTGTACAGTCTCAGCAGTATGGCGCTATCGCTGGTAAAATGACGATCACCGTTAATGGCCAGGAATATACCTTGCAACAGGCGGCCCGCTTCCTGGAAGGCAGCGACCGTAATTTGAGAGAAGAGGTTTTCTCCAAAACAGCTAACCGTCGCCTGGAAGACAAAGACACTTTTGATCAGTTATACACCAATCTTGTTGTAAAACGTGACCAGGTGGCAAAAAATGCAGGATTTGAGAATTACCGCGACTACAAATTTGAGGAACTAGGCCGATTCGATTATACCAAAGAGGACTGTTTCCAGTTTCACGCCGCTGTAAAAGAACATATTCTGCCGCTGGTAAAAGGTTTGCAGGAGCAGCAGCGTACCAAATTAGGGTTGGATGTGCTGAAACCATGGGATACGGAAGCAGAGCCTGCTGGTATTAAACCGCTGGAACCATTCCATACAGGCGAAGAACTGGTGGATAAAACGATTGAATGTTTTGATCAGCTGGGGCCATTCTTTGGGAACTGCCTGCGGGTGATGCGTAAGATGAACCGCCTGGATCTGGAAAGTCGTAAGGGCAAAGCACCGGGTGGGTATAACTGTCCGCTGGCCGAAACGGGTGTTCCATTCATATTCATGAATGCAGCCGGACAGATGAAAGACCTGACCACCATGGTACACGAGGGCGGACATGCTGTCCATTCGTTCCTGAGTCATAATTTGTCCCTAAGTGCTTTCAAGGAATATCCGATGGAAATTGCCGAAGTAGCCAGTATGAGTATGGAATTATTTACTATGGACTACTGGAATATCTTCTTCAGCGATCCTGAAGAGTTGCGCCGAGCCAAATTACAGCAGCTGGAAAGAGCTATTGTGATCTTCCCATGGATCGCTATTATAGACAAGTTCCAGCATTGGGTATATGAACATCCGCAGCACACTGTTGAAGAGCGTACCGCTGCATGGACGCGTATTCAGGACGAGTTCTCTACCGGCGTTGCCGACTGGAGTGGTTGGGAAGCTTACCGGGAAATAGGCTGGCAAAGACAGCTGCACCTGTTTGAAGTGCCATTCTATTATATAGAATATGGTATCGCACAGTTGGGCGCTATTGCTATGTGGAAACAATTTAAGGAAAACAAAGAGCAGGCGCTTAATAACTATGTGAAGGCATTGAGCCTCGGCAGCACGCGTACGTTGCCAGAGTTATATAAGGCAGCCGGCATTAAGTTTGATTTCTCTCCTGCTTATGTGAAGGAGCTGGCGGCATTTGTTCAGTCAGAAATTGAGGCCATCCGGGGTAATCATTAAACGATGTGCCTGACATCCTTTGCAGGTACTGGTACATAATAAATAAAGAGAGAGGCGCTTCACCAGTGAAGCGCCTCTCTCTTTATACCGAATATTCAGGGCAGTATTTTTTTACTTGCATTCTTTGCACACACCGCTAACTACAACGTCCACATTATGGGCAGCATATCCTTTTGGTAGATGGATAGCCGGCACGTCTGTGTCCAGGCAGGTAGTAGTACCACATTCTTCGCATTTGAAGTGCACATGATGGTCATGGTGATCATGTTCCGAGCACTCAGACTTGCATAGTGCATAGCGGATGGAGGTATCTGTAGTGGGAATACTGTGAATAATACCTTTGTCAAGAAAGGTTTGCAGGGTGCGGTAGACTGTTACGCGGTCAAAACTTTGCCCGGCCAGTTTCTCAAAACTGCTATGTTCAAGTGCGCCATTACTGTTCATGAACAGTTCCAGTATCTTCACACGGGTATCAGTTATGCTGAGCTTACTGGCCCGGAGCAGTTCCGTAATACTTACTTTGTTCTTGTTGCTCATGATTATGATGAGTTATTATTTTTCCTTTAGCAGACGGTCTGTGTCCGTAATTAATTTGTCAATGTCAGTACTTTTTGTTCCTTCATAGAGACCTCTGAGGCGGCCTTCACCATCAACCAGCGCGAACCACTGTGTATGTACAAAGTCTTCATCTCCTGTGAACGTACCGTTATCTACCTGATAGCCGGTTCTGGCCAGTTTATATAATTCTCTTTTGGAACCGGTGAGGAACCACCAGTTTGATGGATCGGCTCCATGTTCTTCCGCGTACTTTTTCAGTACCGGTATACTATCGGTTTCAGGATCTACGGTATGGGATAATATGCGGAAGCGTGGATCCTCTTTATATACCGCGTACACCTTGGTCATGTTGGCGTTCATCTTTGGACAGATGTTGGTGCAGGTGGTAAAGAAAAATTCTGCAACGTATACTTTCCCTTCTACGTCTTTGCTGGTGATAGTCTTTCCTTCCTGGTTAATAAAAGAGAAGCCGCCTACAGTATGGCCATTAGTACCTAGTATTGGTAATTTCTCTTCTCCGAAGAAGCTGCCCTTTTCGCCTTTGATCACATAGCCTGAGTAGCCGAGGAAGGCAATAGATAGCAGGACAAAAAATATCACATAGAACACATTCTTTTTAGACATAAAGCCAGTCGTTTTACACTACAAAGGTAGCACACAATTAGCTAAATATGCCTAAGCATCCTGCCGGCAGGCGGATGGCGGAGAAGCGCGGGGAGGAGACTGTTAAATATGGCTAGTAGCGGGTTATATGCGCAGACCTATCTTGATACCTAGGTGCAGGCTGGGCAGTACGCTGATAAGGCGTCCGTCTCTTGAGTCGGCTACACCGTTATTATCGAAATAGTTATTATAGTCGTAAACTTTGGCGCGCACCCCTAAGCCGATGTAGGGATCAATGACGAATCTGTCTTTGTTGATCTGGCGGCCGAGGAGGAATTGGAGTGCATAGACGTCTTTATCGGCGGAGTTTTCATATTCACGGCCGGCGATAGTAGTCTTTTCGTTGGGGTAGAATACTTTCTTATATAATATGACAGGCTGGAAGTAGGTGCCTTGTGCCCGGGCCAGGTCGTCTTTACGGGTAATAAGGTACCAGCGGAGGCTGGCACTGAAGCCAAGTCCTCTCCCATCAACAAATTGTTCGGTACTAATATTTGGCTTCTTCTGCCCGATGTCTATTTTTCTGGCTAATATATAATCAGGGTAATCAGTATAAATACCGGACACACCGAGTTCGATACTGATTTTTTCAGATAGTTCCTGTTCGATGGAAAACTCTAGTTGATTAATCAGGCGTCCGGGATTGACCTTGAAATAGGTAGACCGGCGAAAGGGAGTTTTGTCCTGGGCAGCCAGGGGCATCCCTATCAGGCATAACAGGCAAATAACAAGCAGTGGTTGTTTCATATATTAGTCTGCATTTGACGTTGGCCGTCAGCAATTGTAGGTTCAGAAAGGGAGCCTACAGCTGAGCTGAAAGCCCGTGATTATGAGGTCAATAATCGTTCCACAATTACCGGATACCATTGATGTTCCAGCAGGTGAATTTTGGCTGCCAGTGTATCGGGGGTATCGTCGGGGGTGATGGTGCAACGTTCCTGGAGGATAGTAGCGCCATCATCGTATTTCTCGTTGACATAGTGGATGGTGATACCGCTTTCCGGTTCTTTAGCCAGGATGACAGCTTCGTGTACAAAGTGGCCGTACATTCCTTTACCACCATATTTGGGCAACAGTGCAGGATGTATATTAATAATACGGTCTGGAAAAGCCTGGACGAGGTTGGCAGGTACTTTCCAAAGGAAACCGGCTAATACGACCAGGTCGGTAGCGGCGTTCTGCAGTAATTTAATATAATGATCTGTGCGGAAGAAGAGTTCTTTTTCGATCAGCACGGAGGGGATGCCTTCCGTTTCGGCAATCTTCAGCACACCGGCTTCAGGCTTATTACAAAGTATCATGGATACTTTGGCGACGGACGAGTTCCGGAAGTGATCGATAATTTTTTGTGCATTACTACCTGTTCCTGAGGCGAAGATGGCTATATTTTTCAAAGTGTGTGTGTTAAATTATAAGACGGCGCAAAAGTAATTAATTGCGGTTATTTATATGCGGGTTTGAACATTAGGGGTATGGGCGGGGTTATAAAGGAAACCTGAAGGGGCAAAGGAAGTTAAGAAAACAACAACTCTGGACAAAAATAATACCATCTCAAAGGCATACCATATTATATATAAGGAGAACCATAAGAGTTGCAAGAGTCCGTCGTAAATCATGACTTTTATCATGTTTTTTCTCATGCGAAAAGCATTGACCGATATGCGGTTCGCCGCATTGTATATAGGGAAAAGGAATCAGTGAAGCAAGTAAGATTTTTTTATAATTGTTGATAAATTGTCAACATTGTGTCTTATTTTTGTGAGCACTTTTAAAGAAACTTAAGGTCAAATCTAAACTAAATAGGCTGTGTATCGTCGTGTTTCCATTCTTATGCGCAAGCATTTTGTGAGTGTTCTTGTCCTATGCGTTGCAATGATCGCCTCCTTATCTGTAAGGGCTGCAGATCCAGGCAAGGGTAAAACATTGTTTCAGCAGAATTGCGCCAGCTGCCATAATGTTCACAAACAAGTTACTGGTCCTGCACTGAAGGGTGTAGAGGGACGTTGGTCTGATAAGAAATTATTGCACCAATGGATTAAAAATTCATCTTCAGTGGTGGCCTCTGGCGACCCCTATGCTGTTAAGATCTTCAATGATTTTAACAAGCAGGTGATGCCTGGTTTCCCTTCTTTCTCTGATGCGGATATTGATGACATCCTGGCGTTTATTGCACAGGAGGAAGTTAAAGATCCGAATGCTGGGAAAACAGCTGGTCCTGCAGGTGCTAGTGCTGCAAGTCAAGATAGCGGTAACAACAGTCTGCTGTTTGGTATCATCACTTTGATTCTGGCGGTTGTTGCGCTGATTCTGATGCAGATCAACAGTAACCTGAACAAGCTTGCTGCTGACAAAGATGGTGTACCTACTGGTGAACCGGTTCCTTTCTACAAGAATAAGGCTTACATCGCTCTGGCGATTCTGCTGCTGTTCATTGTAGGTGGTTACTATACAATCAATGGTGCGATTGGTCTGGGTCGTCAGAAAGACTACATGCCTGAGCAACCGATCTTCTATTCTCACAAAGTTCACGCGGGTGTTAACCAGATCAACTGTCTGTATTGCCACGCTGGTGCTGAGAAGAGCAAGCATGCCATGATTCCTTCCGAGAATATCTGTATGAACTGTCACAAGACCATTAGCGAGTATAGTGGTGCTGACCTGTACACTGCAGAGGGTAAGAAAGTGAATGGTACTGCGGAGATTCAGAAATTATATGATCACGTAGGTTGGGATAAGACAGCACAGGCTTACACTAAACCTGGCAAACCTATCCAGTGGACTAAGATCCATAACCTGCCGGATCACGTTTACTTCAACCACTCTCAACACATAGTAGCTGGGAAGCAGCAGTGTCAGACCTGTCATGGTGCGATTACTGAGATGGATGAAGTTCATCAGTTTGCTGAGCTGTCAATGGGCTGGTGTGTAAACTGTCACCGTACAACCAAAGTACAGTTCGCAGATAACAAATACTACAGCATTTTTGAACAGTTCCACCAGCAGGTGAAAGATGGTAAGATCGACAGCGTAACAGTTGAGATGGTCGGTGGTACTGAATGTCAGAAATGTCACTATTAATATATAGATGAAGTAAATCGGATGGAGGAAGCTGGGGGGAATTAGCGAGTGTTAAACCGTTATGCCGGCATGCCATACTTCAACGTCTGACTTCATAGTTTTCTAAAACATATATCCGTAACTCGTTAGTATAAATAACATGGAGCAAAAAAAGTATTGGAAAGGCTTGGAGGAGTTGCACAATACCAAGGAACATCAGGAGATTGTGAATAACGAATTTAGAGAGGATCTGCCTTTTGAGGAGAGTGAAAGCCTGTTGAATGCTACTACACCCCGCAGGGATTTCCTGAAATACCTGGGGTTCACTACCGCAGCTGCTACAATTGCGGCTAGTTGCGAAACGCCTGTTAAAAAAGCAATACCATACGTAAATAAGCCAGAAGACATTACTCCTGGTGTACCTAACTATTACGCTTCCACATACGCGGTAGATGGTGAATACCTGCCTATCGTTGTTAAAACCCGTGAAGGCCGTCCGATAAAAGTTGATGGTAACGATTTATCTTCCATCACAGGTACAGCTTCTTCTGCAAGAGTACAGGGTTCAGTACTGAGCCTGTATGATGCAGCACGTCTGCGTTTCCCTACTATCAATGGTGCGGAAACTACATGGGCAGAGCTGGACAAACAGGTTGGAGCCGCACTGGCAGGCCTGGGTGGTGCTCCTATCGTGTTACTGACCTCCACTATTATCAGTCCGTCTACTAAAAAAGTTATTGCTGGTTTCCAGGCTAAATATCCTGGGTTCCGTCATGTAACATATGATGCAGTATCCTACTCCGGTATGCTGCAGGCTAACGAAGCTTCTTACGGAAAGAGAGCCCTGCCTGTTTACCATTTTGAAAATGCAAAGACTATTGTAAGTCTGGATGCAGATTTCCTGGGTACCTGGCTGAATCCTGTAGAATATTCAAGAGGTTATGGTGCAAACCGTAAGATTGATCAGCGCAAGCCGGAAATGAGCAAACATTTCCACTTTGAGAGCATGATGAGTGTTACTGGTGCAAATGCTGATGAAAGATATACTCATAAACCTTCTGAAGCTGGTGCAGTTGCACTGGCGCTGCTGAGTGCAGTAGGTGGTGCGGTTAGCAAACCGGCTATCGCTGACAAGCGTCTGGCAGAAGGTATCGAAAAAGCTGCTAAAGCACTGGTGGCAAGCCAGGGTAAAGCACTGGTAGTGAGCGGTTCTAACGATGTGAACGTACAGATCATCGTTAACGCTATCAACAACCAGATCGGCGCGAATGGTAACACTATTGACTGGGCATCAACTGTTAGCTACCGTCAGGGTATTGACAGCGACATGACCAGCCTGGTAAGTGAGCTGAACGCTGGTAGCATTGGTGCTTTATTCGTATACGGTGTGAATCCTGCTTATGACTATTATGATGCTGCGAAATTCGTTTCCGGTGTTAAGCAGACTAAACTGACCGTTACATTTAACGATCGTAAAGACGAAACTTCTGAAATATTCAAATACGCAGCTCCTGCTCATCACTTCCTGGAAAGCTGGGGAGATGCAGAAGGCCGTACCGGATACTTCAGTTTCATACAGCCAACAATTGCACCACTGTTCAAGACACGTGCATTTGAATCTACCCTGCTGGCATGGAGCGGAAACGCTACATCCTGGGAAGATTTCCTGAAAAACGAGTGGATCACAAAACTGGGTAGCCAGGAAGCATGGGATAAAGCGCTGCAGGAAGGTATTATTGAGCCTGCACAGCCAGCTGCTTTAGGTGGTGCTTCATTCAGTGGCGACGTTGCTGGTGCAGCATCCAAAATCAATAGTGCTAAGAAAGGCGGTAAGCTGGAACTGGTACTGTATCAGAAAGTAGCTATCGGTAATGGTAAAGAAGCCAACAACCCATGGTTACAGGAGATGCCTGACCCGATCACCCGTTCTACATGGGACAACTACGCTGTAATCTCTAACACCCTTGCTAAAACCTTCAACACTGAGCTGGGTGATGACTACGAAATCAACAATGACAGAACTGTACTGAAGATCAAAGCTAATGGCAAGGAAATCTCTCTGCCACTGTTGATCCTGCCTGGTATACATCCTGAAGTTGTGGCTATCGCAGTAGGTTACGGTCGTAACAACAACGCTGGTAAAGCAGCAGCAGGAGTAGGTAAAAACGCCTATCCTTTTGTAACCTTTAACGGTCAGACTTTCGATTATTTCGCTGCTGACGCAACTGTTGAGAAGACAGGCGAAACAGCACAGATAGGGGTGACTCAGACGCATAACAGCTATGAAGGTCGTCCGATTGTAAAAGAAACTACTCTTGAAGAGTTCCTGAAGAACCCTCATGAGGTGAATGAAGACCGCAAAGAACTGGAGCAGTTTGGTCCTGACTTCCGTAAAGATGGTACACTGTATCCTGATGTTCATCAGTACCAGGGTATCAAATGGGGTATGTCAATTGACCTGAACACCTGTTTCGGTTGTGGAGCTTGTACTATTGCATGTCAGGCTGAAAACAACGTATCTGTTGTTGGTAAAGAGCAGGTAATCAAGGCACATGAAATGCACTGGCTGCGTATTGACCGCTACTTCGCAGGTGATGAAAACAACCCTGAGGTAGTGTTCCAGCCTATGCTGTGTCAACACTGTGATAACGCTCCGTGTGAGAACGTTTGTCCGGTAGCTGCAACCAACCACAGCTCTGAAGGTATCAACCAGATGGCTTACAACCGTTGTATTGGTACCCGTTACTGCGCTAACAACTGTCCGTATAAAGTTCGTCGCTTCAACTGGAGAGACTGGAATGGTGCTGACAGCTTTGAAAATAACCTGTATGACGTAGCAGGTATGAATGATGATCTGACACGTATGGTATTGAACCCGGATGTAGTGGTTCGTAGCCGTGGTGTAATGGAGAAATGTTCTTTCTGCGTACAGCGTTTACAGGATGCTAAACTGACAGCTAAAAAAGCTGGCCGTCCGATGAAAGATGGTGAAGCTAAGACTGCATGTCAGGTAGCATGTGCTGCTGATGCGATCGTTTTCGGTAACGTAAACGACAAAGAAAGCCGCATTGCTAAACTGCGTAATGAAGAGCAGACTAACAGGATGTATTATGTACTGGAGCAGATCCATACATTACCTTCCATCAACTACCTGGCTAAGATCAGAAACAAAGATGCTGAGCCAAAGGCGAAGGGACATCATGAAGAGGCAGCTCATCATGAAGCAGCAGCAAAACACTAAGCGTAAGCCGGTTGAGCTGATTAGATTGAAAGATTAACAGAGAGATAAAGTTTTAAGTTTAGAACAATTAAAGCTCCTTATTCTGCATCCAGGTGTAGGTTAGGGGTTAAAGCTTAAAGAATTATGCATTTAAAGTACGAATCCACACTAAGAGAACCATTAGTTGATGGGGTGAAAGATTACCACCAGGTAACAGAAGATATCATCAGCCCGATTGAGGCAAAGCCTGGTAAATTGTGGTATGTGGGCTTTTTCATTTCCCTAATGCTGCTGGCATTTGGTGCCTTCTCCGTAACCTGGGAAGTTTACTACGGTACGGGTGTGTGGAACCTGAATAAAACAATCGGTTGGGGATGGGATATTACCAACTTCGTATGGTGGGTAGGTATCGGTCACGCCGGTACACTGATCTCTGCGATCCTCCTGTTGTTCCGCCAGGGATGGCGTACAGGGGTGAACCGTGCGGCAGAAGCGATGACTATCTTCGCGGTAATGTGCGCCGGTCAGTTCCCGATCTTCCACATGGGTCGTGTATGGATGGCCTTCTTTGTATTGCCTTATCCAAATACCCGTGGTCCGCTGTGGGTGAACTTCAACTCTCCCCTCTTATGGGACGTGTTCGCGATCTCTACTTACTTCACAGTATCTCTCCTGTTCTGGTATTCTGGTCTGATTCCTGACTTTGCAACAGTACGTGACAGAGCTAAAACCAAACTGCGTAAGTTATTATATGGTGTAGCTTCTTTCGGCTGGACAGGTTCTACCAAGCACTGGCAGCGTCACGAGGCACTGTCGCTGGTACTGGCTGGTCTGTCTACCCCACTGGTACTGTCAGTACACACCATTGTATCCTTTGACTTTGCTACTTCCGTAATACCTGGTTGGCATACTACCATCTTCCCTCCATACTTTGTGGCGGGTGCGATCTTCTCCGGATTTGCGATGGTACAGACCCTGCTGATCATTGTACGTAAGATACTGAGCCTGGAAGATTACATCACTGTTGGCCACATGGAGGCTATGAACAAGGTGATTGTACTGACTGGTTCTGTAGTAGGTTGTGCTTACCTGACTGAGTTATTCATGGCATGGTACGCAGCAGTTCCTTATGAATTTGATACTTTCTATAAATACCGCGCAGCGGGTCCTCTGGGTTGGTCTTACTGGATCATGATGACCTGTAACGTAATTTCTCCGCAGGTATTCTGGTTCAGCAAAATGAGAAGAAACGTAGCCGTAACCTTTGTGATGTCTATCATCGTAAACATCGGTATGTGGTTCGAGCGTTTCGTGATCATCTGTACTTCCCTGTATCGTGACTATCTGCCATCCAGCTGGAGCTACTATCGTCCATCCTGGCCAGAAGTTGGTTTCTATATGGGTACATTCGGTCTGTTCTTTACCTGCTTCTTCCTGTTCGCTAAGTATTTCCCGGTAATTGCGGTTGCTGAGATCAAGAGCGTACTGAAAACTTCAGGCGAAAACTATAAGAAAGACATGGAGCAGTATGAGCAGCAGTCTGCTGAAGAGTTTGAAGCTGGTTTACACCATGATGATCATCATCACGATGCACACGGTGCAGTAGCTCACGCTCATCATAACTAATCTATGACCGGGTCATACCGGCTAGTAAAGAATCGGATTTCGTTTTTTAGACTAAGAATTTTTTAAACATATGGCGGTTAAAAATTTTGTTGTAGCAAGTTTTAGTGATGAGGCGGTATTGTTTCCGGCAGTGAAAAAAGTAAGAACTGCGGGTTACAAGATTCACGATGTGTACACACCTTTTCCAGTGCATGGTTTGGATCATGCAATGGGTCTGCGCGAAACCAGCCTGCACACTGCCGGCTTTATATATGGTATCACCGGTACTACTACGGCATTATCCTGCATGAGCTGGATATTTAACTCTGACTGGCCTATGAATATAGGTGGTAAGCCACACTTCCCATTGCCAGCGTTCATACCTATCACTTTTGAGTTGACGGTATTGTTCTCTGCAGTAGGTATGGTGCTCACATTCTGCTACCTGTGTCAGCTGGCTCCTTTCGTAAAGAAACATATCTTCAATCCTCGTCAGACAGACGATTTGTTTGTAATGGCGATTGAAGTAACTGCGAAGACCAATGCGGAGGAACTGAAAACATTCCTGGCCAGCATCGGTGGACAGCAGATCAATGAACAGCGTGTTGAAGCAGGTTGGTGGTTTGGTCGTTTTGACCGCGAAGACCGCCTGTTTGAAAACAAAGGTGTAGAAGCTGTTAATGCATAAACACAGAATTTAAAACTTTCGGTGAAGAATCATCGGGGGTGCACACAGAACATAAGCTTGAATTATAATAAACAGATGAAAAGGACTTCCAACATATTGATCGCGGCTGCTGTGGTAAGTGGAGCTATGTTATCGGCATGCGGAAAAGACAACAGGAAACCCGGCAAGCATTATATGCCGGACATGGGTGAATCCCGTGCGTATGAGTTCTACAGTGAGCGTCTTTCTACACTGAAGCCAGTAGATGGAACAGTTAAAAGAGGAGAGCTGCTGCCTTACCATCTGAAAGCGGTAGATACCGCTCAGTCTAATGCAGTAAAAAATCCGCTGACTCTCACAAAAGCGGATCTGGAGGAAGGAAAACGTTTATTCAATATCTACTGTGGTATCTGCCATGGTTCCAAGCTGGACGGTAATGGTCCGCTGTACAATGGTGGTAATGGTCCTTATGTAGCTGCTCCGGCTAATCTGGTGAGCGGTCCTAAGGCCGGTTACACAGAAGGACGCCTGTTCCACGTAATGACCTTCGGTTATAATGCGATGGGTAGTTACGCCAGTCAGCTGGATAAAGAACAGCGTTGGAAAGTTGCTGCATATATCCGCAGCGTACAGAACGACGGTGCAAACGCGTCAGCTGTTGCTAGTGATTCAACACAATCGGCTCCGGCGGCATCAGCAGCGGCAGCTCCGGCTAATGATTCAACAGCAGCATCTCACTAAGATAAACTAGCATTCAATCAAGTATTTTAATATACAGTAATGAAGGACAAATTTGTAGTACCGGCAAGATTAAAAACGACCAGCTTCGTGTTAATGGGGATTGGCGTGTTGACTTTGTTGATCGGATTTTTTGCATTTCATGGCGAGCATGGCTCTACACGTTTCTGGGCTGGCCTCCTCCAGAACAGTTCATTCTTTTTGTTGGTAACATTAGCCAGCGCCTTCTTTATTGGTGCTACTACCCTGGCACATGGCGGATGGCAGATTGCATTCCGTCGCGTACCGGAAGCTATTTCAATGGCAGTACCTGCCCTGGGAGTTATCCTGCTGGCAATAGTATTGTTAATTGTATTTACCGGTCAGGAACACATTTATCACTGGGTAAATGCAGAGCATGTTGAACATGATCATATTTTAAGCTGGAAATCAGCTTTCCTGAATAAAGGAATGTTCACAGCGTTCACAGTTATTACTATTGGCGCGTGGATCTTCTTTGTAATGAAATTACGTAACATGTCCATCGAAGAAGATGGCTGGGATCTGACTGCAGCTACCGGTCGTCGTATCATCTGGAGAAATACAGTATGGTGTGGTGGATTTATCGTTGTATATGCCCTGACTGTGGGTTCTACCACCCCATGGATCTGGTTGATGAGTATCGATGCACACTGGTATTCTACCATGTATAGCTGGTATACATTCGTTAGCAGCTGGGTATCTGGTATCGCACTGATCATTCTGTTCCTGGTTTACCTGAAACGTAATGGTTATCTGCCAATGGTGAATGAAGAGCACCTGCATGACCTGGGTAAATTTGCTTTCGGTTTCAGTATTTTCTGGACGTACCTGTGGTTCTCCCAGTACATGCTGATCTGGTATGCAAACATCCCTGAAGAGATCGTTTACTTCAAACCACGTGTTTGGGGTGAGTGGAGACCAATCTTCTTCCTTAACCTGCTGATCAACTTCATCGCTCCGTTATTGTACCTGATGAAACGTGATACAAAACGTAACTACTCTTCCATGGTGTTCATCTCTGTGGTGATTCTGGTTGGTCACTGGATAGATTTCTGGCAGATGGTAGGTCCTGGTACTTATAAACACCTGGTATTCCCATGGTTTGAAGCAGGTCTGGGTGCTGGTTTCGTAGGTCTGATTATCTTTATAGTATCAGGTCAGCTGAGCAAGGCTGCGCTGGTTCCAAAGAATCATCCTTATCTGAAAGAAAGTATTATACACCATACCTGATCATCGAGCAAGTAACGGAGATTCCGGTGCAGAGCCGGAAGTGATAGGTAATAACGAAAAGCATTAGATAACTTAATTATTTCAAATAGCAATGTCAGGATATTTAGCAGTCTTAGTTGTTGTGCTCATATTCGTAGTCATCTTCCAGATTGCGAAGGCCAGCGAGTATGTGTCCATATTGAAGGGAGAAAAGAAAGCACGTCAGCAATCCAACCGTGTGAACGGTTTCCTGTTGATCATCTTCCTGGTACTGGGCCTGATAGGTGTGTACTACTGCCACAATGCGCTGAAGGGAAAGATCTTTTTTGAATCTGCCTCTGTTCAGGGTGAAGGGATCGATAACATGATCGTGTGGACCCTCGCTATCACAGGTATAGTATTCATCGTAACCCAGATCTTATTATTCTGGTTTTCATTTAAGTATCAGGAGAAAGAAGGTCAACAAGCCTTTTATTTCCCTCATAACAATAAACTGGAGTTAATATGGACCGTTATTCCAGCTATTGCGCTCACTATCCTGGTGGCTATCGGTTTAAGACACTGGTTCCGTCTCACTTCTGAAGCGCCTAAAGACGCAGCAGTTGTTGAAATCACCGGTAAGCAGTTTAACTGGCTGATCCGCTACCCTGGTAAAGATGGTCAGCTGGGCCGTAAATTCTTCAAAAACATCAACGATGCAAACAATCCTGTTGGTCAGGATTGGGATGATCAGCTGAACAAGGACGACTACATGGCTACAGAAATGCACCTGGTAGTTGGTAAACCTGTAAAACTGATTATCAATGCCCGTGACGTTATCCATGACGTAGGTCTTGCTCATTTCCGTCTGAAGATGGATGCTGTGCCTGGTATTCCTACAACACTGTGGTTTACTCCTAAGTACACTACAGCTGAGATGAAGGAAAAAACCGGTAATCCAGATTTCGTGTATGAGATTTCCTGTGATCAGATGTGTGGTTCAGGTCACTATTCTATGAAGGCGAATATCGTTGTAGAAACACAGGCAGAATATGACGAATGGTCTGCTAAACAGGTAGCACAGTACACAGTTGCTCATCCTGCAGAAGCGCCGGCCGCGTCTCCTGCAGCTGATTCTACGAAAGTAGTGGCATCTAATTTGGCGAAATAGTAATTTTGCCTTAGCAGAAGAGATATAATTAATTGACGCAGGAATTTTTAAAATTATAAGATAAACTGGTAGCGGTACTCCCCGATGACAGTTTTATATAAATAGAACCGATTATGAGTAACGAAGCAACATTGCACAGTCAGGAGGTAATTCATGGCGCAGCGCATGCGCACGACCACGGCCACGGGCATGATGATCATGAGCATCACGAAGGCGGCTTCATATCGAAGTACGTTTTCAGTCTGGACCACAAAACTATTGCCAAGCAGTTTCTGATTACCGGTATTATCTGGGCTATCATAGGTGCTTTTTTCTCTGTACTGTTCCGTTTACAGCTGGGTTTCCCTGATGCTACTTTCCCTTGGTTGGAAAGCATCCTGGGTCACTGGGCGAAAGGTGGCCGTATTACGCCTGAAGCGTACTACGCACTGGTAACCATGCACGGTACTATCCTTGTATTCTTCGTATTAACAGCCGGTTTGAGCGGTACATTCTCTAACCTGCTGATTCCTCTGCAGGTGGGTGCCCGCGATATGGCTTCTCCGCTGATGAACTGTATGAGCTATTGGGCATTCTTCCTGGCAAGTGTTGTCATGATGTCTTCCTTGTTCGTACAGACTGGTCCTGCATCTGGTGGTTGGACTGCTTATCCTCCACTGAGTGCTCTGGGAGACGCTTCAATCGGTTCTAAAATAGGTATGGACCTGTGGTTGATCTCTATGGCGCTGTTCGTTGTTTCGCAGCTGCTGGGTGGTCTGAACTACATCTCCACTATCCTGAATATGCGTACTAAAGGTATGACTATGACCAAGATGCCGCTGACTATCTGGAGCTTCTTCTTCACAGCTATCCTGGGTGTACTCTCCTTCCCTGTATTATTGTCTGGTTTCATCCTGCTGCTGTTTGATCGTCACGCAGGTACCAGCTTCTACCTGAGCGATCTGTTCGTTGCCGGTAAAGCACTCTCTAACGAAGGTGGTAGTGCTATCCTGTACCAACACTTGTTCTGGTTCCTCGGTCACCCTGAGGTATATATCATCATCCTCCCTGCGATGGGCATGGTATCTGAGATCCTGGCGGTTAACTCCCGCAAGCCAATCTTCGGTTACCTTGCGATGGTGGGTTCTATGTTTGCTATCGTTATCCTGGCGTTCCTGGTATGGGCGCACCATATGTTCGTTACTGGTTTGAATCCATTCCTGGGTGCATTCTTCGTACTGTTAACATTGTTGATCGCCGTACCATCAGCTATCAAGGTGTTTAACTGGATCACAACTATCTGGAGAGGTAACCTGCGCTTTACGACTGGTATGCTGTTCTCTATCGGTTTTGTGAGCACATTCATCTCCGGTGGTCTGACAGGTATCTGGTTAGGTAACTCTTCTATTGATATTCACCTGCACGATACATACTTCGTAATTGCGCACTTCCACATTGTAATGGGTGTGTCTGCATTCTTTGGTACGTTCGCTGGTGTATACCATTGGTTCCCTAAGATGTTCGGTCGTTATATGAACAATACACTGTCTTACATTCACTTCTGGGCTACGCTGATCGGTGCTTACCTGATCTTCTGGCCTATGCACTATGAAGGTATTGCAGGTATGCCAAGAAGGTATTACGACTACTCAAGCTGGGAGTCTTTCAAACAGTTCAATGATCTGAACTTCTTCATCAGTATTGTAGTAATCGCAGTATTTGCTGCTCAGCTCCTGTTCGTGTTCAACTTCTTCTACAGCATCTTTAAAGGTAGAAAAGTACAGTCCACTAACCCATGGAGTGCAACTACACTTGAGTGGACTACTCCTATCAATCCTGGTCACGGTAACTGGCCTGGTGAGATTCCTGAAGTATATCGCTGGCCATATGATTACAGCAAGAACGGTAAAGATTTCGTTCCGCAGACTGTACCATTGTCTCCAGAGGAAGAAAAAGAAGGTCACTAATTATTTGAATTTTTGGGCAAACTACGGAGTAACGTCCGTTAGTATGGGCTGAAGAAAATGATAAGAGAAAACTCGATAAAATTGTCGACATCGTATGCAGTAGCCAGTAAGGTGAGGGATTATTCTCAGTTAATGAAGTTTAATCTGACCATCATGGTGGTGTTTTCAAGTGCGGTTGGGTATCTGCTGGTGCCGGGTATTGAGTTCAATCTCGTAAAAGTTCTTACTTTATTTGCCGGTGGATTGCTGGTGTCTGGCTCCGCCAACACGATCAATCAGTTACTGGAAAAGGAAACGGATAAACTAATGGCGCGTACAGCAGTACGCCCTTTACCATCCGGCCGGATGTCTGAAACAGAAGCTACTATACTGGCTATCGTTACAGGAGTGTCTGGTCTGGTTATCCTGGGGCTCGGTTTCAACCTGCTTTGTGCTGGACTGAGTCTGATTTCACTGGTGCTGTACGGTTTTGTGTATACACCATGGAAAAAGTGGAACTCACTGGCTGTGCTGGTGGGCGCTGTTCCAGGAGCAATGCCGCTGCTCATCGGATGGGCTGGTGGTGCTAATGCAATTGGTGAAGGCGGATGGGCTTTGTTTGCTATTCAGTTCCTGTGGCAGTTCCCCCATTTCTGGGCTATCGCCTGGATTGGACACAAGGACTACACAAGAGCAGGATTCAAACTATTACCTGCCGGAGGGGAACCTAACAAGCTGATCGCATTACAGGCAGTATTGTATACGTTGCTGCTGATCCCCGCAGGATTATTCCCATATTACCTGCATATCAGTGGCCCGACTTCTGCTATTGTAATATTGCTGGTTACATTGTTCTTCCTGTATAGAGCGGTAAACCTCTACAGAAAGGCAGATGTACCCGCAGCACGCAAGTTGATGTTTGGTTCATATATTTATCTGATGATCATGCAGTTTGCACTGCTTTTTGATAAGATCGGATAATCTAATTTTTGAAATCAAGGAGTGATGGACGCAATGAGCTTACAACGAAAGAAAATACATCCGCATAAATATTCACTATGGATAGCCATGGGTAGCATTACCATGATGTTCATCGGGTTTACAAGTGCATATGTAGTGAAGCGCGCGCAGGCAAACTGGTTCACCTTTGATTTACCGGTTATATTCTGGATCTCGACGTTTGTTATACTTACTAGCAGCGCAACCATCCAGATGGCGGTAAAGGAGTTCCGTAACAGGAACATGCAGCGGTATAAACAGCTGATTACGCTGACCGCCGTATTAGGTGTAGCTTTTGCAGTGTGCCAATGGATAGGTTTCAAACAGATGAACGATACCGGGCTGAGACTTAACGGTCCCGCTTCCGTATCATTCATTTATGTAATCGTAAGTGTACACCTTTTGCACGTGCTGGGTGGCGTAGTTGCACTGCTGATCATGTTTGGCAGAGCATTCCGTACCAGAGTACGTACTTACAGTTCAGTACCTATAGAAGTAGCCGCCACATATTGGCATTTTGTGGACGCGTTATGGATTTACCTGTTGATATTTCTGAGTATTGCCAGATAAACTTTCTAAAAATTAATTACAAAACAAACAATGGATACAGCAGTTACAGCGAAGAAAAAATGGTGGTCCGGGGGACATTCTCCTTTTAATGTTAGCTACGGAAAGTTGATGATGTGGTACTTCCTGATGTCAGATGCCTTTACTTTTGGAGCATTGCTGATAGCATATGGTACGATCCGCTTCATGAGCCCATCCTGGCCTGATCCTAACGTGGTGTTTCACTCATTCCCAGGTATGGGACATGCTGATCTCCCGCTGGTATTTGTGAGTGTGATGACATTCATCCTGATCATGAGTTCTGTAACAATGGTATTGGCTGTACATGCAGGTCACATGAGAGACCGCAAGGCAGTTATTAAATGGATGACCTGGACTATTATCGGTGGTGCTGCTTTCCTGGGCTGTCAGGCATGGGAATGGACACACCTGTATGAATCCGGTGCATGGTGGGGTCGTAACCCTTTCCTGAACGTTGACGGAACACTTGCGTCTACCAACTTTACTAACTTCTTCTTCACTATCACTGGTTTCCACGGTTTGCACGTAACTTCCGGTGTGGTTCTGAACATCGTAATCCTGGCTAACACGCTGAAAGGTACTTACGAGCAGAGAGGTCATTATGAAATGGTTGAAAAAGTAGGTCTGTACTGGCACTTTGTAGATCTGGTTTGGGTATTCGTATTCACCTGTTTCTACCTGCTCTAATAGTCAGTCGGTAAGTATTTGTAATCTGGAATTTTAAAAGAAATAACTAATGGAACATACACATACAGGAGTGGCGCACGAAGGTCATACACATGATTCATCTACCAAAGGTATCTGGAAAACGTTCTGGATATTGTTAGCAATCACTGTTTTTGAAGTGGGTCTGGCATTCCTTTATCTGGAATTTGACTTCATGGCAAGATGGATGCTTAATGGTATTTTCATCTGTCTGACGCTGGTGAAAGCATTCTTCATCGTTGCTGAATTTATGCACTTACGTCATGAGATCAGAAACCTGGTGATGACTATCCTGATTCCTTTACTGCTGTTCGTTTGGTTCATCATCGCTTTCCTGGCTGACGGCGAATCCTGGAAGAACATGCGTAAAGACCTTGCTCCTGGTACTCCTGTAGCTCCAGCTACACACATTACCAACGAGCCGGCACATCACTAATCGAACTTAGTATACTACGCTTTACAGGTCCTGACGTATCTTTACGTCAGGATTTGTAAAGCGTAACTTTTATCTGACAATTTAAAACTTCAGGCCATTACCAAGAGAGGACTTATAGGATTGATGCTGGCAGTACTGGTGCCATTGACGGGATACCTGATTGTAGATCATTACAGTAAAAATGTAGTGCCTATCCCCCGCTACTACATTCCTGAAAAAGTAGATACAGTAGTAAAAGGCGGAGAGACAATATATGATACCACATTCCATGTGGTGAATGATATTACACTCACTAACCAGATGGGACGCCAGGTAAGTCTCAAAGACCTTCCTAACAAAGTAATACTGGTCAACTTCTTCTTTACCTCCTGCCCAAGCATATGCCCACGCATGATGGCAAATCTCGAAAAGATCCAGCAGGCATATATCAAAAATGATACGCTCTTACAGATGGTATCACTGACCGTAGATCCGGAAAGAGATTCATCTGAAGTATTGCGCATGTACGGAGTAAAACACCATATCAACCCGGATAACTGGTGGTTGCTGACCGGTGCAAAGAAGGATATCTATGACTGGGCAAGAAATGAAGTGTTTGTCAGTGTAGTACAGGGCGACGGTGGACCAGACGATTTCATCCATACAGAGAAGCTGGTGCTACTGGATAAAAATCATAATATCCGAGGTTACTATGATGGGCTGGATTCAAATGCAGTACGCAAATGTGCAAATGACATCGCTGTATTACATCTTGAAAAGGACAAACACAGACCAGGATTGTTAAAAAGACTGTTTTCCACAACGGAATGACCAGGACATACGTAAGTATATTCCAAATACATAAAGATGAAATGTAAATGTGAAAAGTGAAATGTGATACGCCCTGATACGCGCTCACATTTCACTTTTTACATTTAAGTAAAATCAGACACTGCAATGGATCTCAAAAGTAAAAATCTAAACCTGCCGATCGCGATTATCTCAATCGTTATACCGGTAGTTGTAGCCATCCTCTTCTATCTGCCAAGACCAAATGTTGAAGCTGGATTTAATGTGAGCATATTACCACTGTTTCATGCTGTGCTGAACTCGGCAACGGCAGTGTTATTGTTAGGTAGTTTGTTCTTCATCAGAAACGGGCAGATCAAAGCACATAAGATTACTAACCTGATTGCAGTTGCTTTGTCGCTGGTCTTCCTGGTATCATATGTGACTTACCACTTCTTCACTGAAAGTACCAAGTATGGTGATCTTAACCACGACCATATAGTAGATGCAACTGAAAAGGCGGCTATCAGTAGTACTGCCGCTATATATTATTTCATATTGCTGACACATATTGTACTGGCTGCTATCATAGTACCTTTGGTATTGTTTACATTACTGCGTGGTTTCCAGTCAGACTTCGTTAAACACAAGAAGATTGCCCGAATCACCTGGCCAATCTGGTTCTATGTAGCTGTAACCGGTGTAATAGTATACGTGATGATATCTCCATACTATTGACAAATGGTAAAGCCATAATGGTAATAATGCTTAATTTTACTGTATGAAAAAGACAGCGCAGATTTTAGCGATCATTTTATGCTTCAGTGCCCAGGTAATGGCGCAGTGCTCTCTTTGTACAAAAACAGCTCAACAGCTGGGTGAAGGTCCGGCGAAAGGGTTGAATAACGGTATCCTGATGCTGGCAGCGACGCCACTAGTAATTATCGGGATAATGGGATTCAGGTACTGGAGGAATCACCGCGGAGCATAGGTAAATAAACTCTTTATAAAATGAAGGAGGTCCGGCAGTGAGCCAGACCTCCTTTTTTCGCTTTGTTAGGATACGGTTTAGTATAAGAATATGTCCTATCTGCAACCCTCCATTTCGTAAATATGATAGCCATGCTTACGAATGTCCTGCTCCCAGGTCGGGATCATCTCCTGTACATGACAGAACCGACAGTCCCTGGAGGAGACAGATTGTTTTTCAATTGATTTTGATTTGAGATATGCGTTTCCGAAGGTTAGCACATTCTCATAGTTTGTATCAGCAGATACGATTATGTCGAAGTGCATATAGCCGCCTTCCCGGCGCTTTACGTAGGTGTCAAAGATAGCAACGTCCATGAATGTCTACACTTTTAAGGTCATAGAATATAGTAACAAGATGTTGGATCAACGGTAGGCCACAAATATAGAAACGGTTAAAAACTGGTCAAATATTTAACATCTTATTTACCACCACTAAAATGGATAACTAATATGAGTAGGTATTATATTAAATCAATTCTTATCATCGGATAACAGATTAATCTTATCGTCCAAATGTTTTGAGATCCAGGATATGTTAACATCCTATTAACATGCTTTATACACAAATTATAATCGCTGCTGAAGGACGCAGCTATTTACAATACAGTCCTAAAACACTGCCATACTAAACATAGCATGCAGTAATCCATTGTTCTACGTATATTGAACTTTTAAAACTCAGCTGCATGAAAGCCAATTTCCTGGCACTAATGAAGAATCGTATCCCTTTTTCGGAAGTAGCTGGAAAAGAAATACCTACTCCCGATCAACGTATTAGCGGTATGCGCGCATTGTTAATGCTAGTCTGTAGTGTAGCACTCGCCGCCGCTACCTCTCTCCTGCTGTACGGACTCCTTACCCTGATGAATGCCATACCCGTATATAGCGGATTGCCCGGTGAATCCCGTTACCTGCAGGAACAGGATATACTAATACTTATAGTACCAGTCATCACCGCACTGATTATAAGTTGCTTATTGCACTATACAGGTAACCTCTCTGCCAAAAAAATAAGGCCGATTCAAAGTATTCTCATGATCTGTTCAGGCATTCCTTTAGGACTGGAAGGCCCCCTCACAGATATGCCTTTCTCTATCTCTACAAGTAATTCCAGACGCATACATATATTGTCAGTGGCATGTATGACTGCCGGACTAGCCTTTTTATTCGGAGCACCATTAATGGCTGTTGCTCTTAGTATTGAACTGCTCATAGTGGAGCTAACCTGGTTAGGTATTATTGCTGCAATTGCCGGTGGTGGAACAGGGTTCTTACTTCGCTATATGTTAATCGGAGAAACCGCCATCTGGTCTATGCCTGACGTGCCATCTGCAAATATTCACATGTTATTAGGATACATAGTAGCAGGCGTACTGGCAGGCTTGCTGGTACTGCCAACAGGCAAGCTGATGAGCCTTACAAACGCACTCTTTCAGCGACTACCACTAAATAAACTGTGGTGGCCGGTACTTGCTGCAGGCATTGTCGGAATAACTGGTTACTATTTGCCTGAAACCTTTGGCGCAGGCTACGACCATATTGAAGCAATGCTCAACGGCCAGATTACTTTACAGTTCCTTGTGATCATGATGATAGGTAAGCTAGTGCTGATGGCAATCGTTATAGCCAGTGGCATCCCGGGGGGAACGATGGCACCTTTAATTGTAGCTGGTGGGGCAGCTGGTATCTTTATTACATTCCTCCTTCAATTTGCCTTTCCCGGTGTACATCTGCATGTTGCTGTAGCAGCGTTGGTAGGCATGTCTGCAATGTTTTCTGCTGGAAACAGGGTATTACTATCAGCCATCCTCTTTGCCATAGAAACCACACATGCTCTAAATGCACTACTACCGGTCATATGTGCATGCACAGCAGCATACACTGTCGTGTATTTATTAACAAAAAGGAAGACTGCTGTACAATCAACATTCGTAGAAAATGTATCCTGACATATCCAATGATGTTTTCTTAACTGACTATAGCGTATTAATAAACCTATAAAGGTTAAATTGACCACTGGCCAGTGCGGTGGTAATCTGTTGTTGTAAGTCTCGCCGGCTAACATCCCGCATCCTGCGGTGCTGTAATAACTGATAGGCTTTCTCTGCCAGTAATAGCGCATGATGTGCATTATTACCGGTCACCTGCTGTTGATGTGCGTCAATCGCAGTTACCAATTCCGCTAATCCCTCGTCTTTCGTTGCAACGGTTTTTAATACTGGTATCTCCCAGTTTTCCTTTTGCCTGGTATGTGCCAGCAAACGAAGATTCTTTACAAACTCAGCTGCATTGTCCCTGTCAGCTTTGTTAACCACAAATACATCTGCTATTTCCATCAGCCCGGCTTTCATGGTCTGTATCTCGTCGCCGGCTTCAGGCACTACTACTACCACTGTAGTATCAGCGATACCGGCAATCTCTACTTCGCTCTGCCCTACACCTACTGTCTCTATAAACAGGTAGTCAAAACGGGCTGCTTTGATAATATCAGCAACTTCAACAATCTTCGGGCTCAATCCGCCAAGCGCTCCCCTGCTCGCCATTGAGCGTATATACACATCGTTATTACCAAAGTGCTGCGCCATCCTGATACGATCACCGAGCAACGCTCCATAGTTAAAAGGAGATGATGGGTCAACTGCAATGATCGCAATACGCTTACCCTGTTGCAGTAAGAACGTTATCAGCGAATTGACAAGTGTACTTTTGCCTGCTCCCGGCGGACCAGTAATACCTATCACACGGGTGGGACTGCCGGCAGGAATATCTTCCAGCAACCGCTCATAGCCGGTGGCTTCGTTTTCGATAAGCGAAATGCTTCTTGCAAGAGATTTAATATCCCCTTTCTGTAAAGCTGTAAGCAGTTGCTGATGCATGTGCCGAAATTAAACAATTCGCAATGATTATATATCTTCGCAAACAATATATATCTGTCAATATGAAAGTATCCGGGTTCACTTTTGTGCGCAATGCCGTTAAATATGATTACCCCGTAGTGGCATCTATTCAGTCAATTCTGCCACTGTGTGACGAGGTAATTGTCAGTGTCGGAGACTGTGAAGACGGTACGCTGGAACTCATCAGGTCAATAGGCTCTCCAAAGATAAAGATCTTTCATTCTGTATGGGATGACTCTCTCAAGGAAGGCGGACGTATTCTCGCTGTTGAAACGGATAAAGCATACGCTCATGTAAGCCCTGACGCTGATTGGGCTTTCTATATACAGGCAGACGAAGTAGTGCATGAACAAGACTACAACGCTATCCGTGCGGCAATGACAAAGTATCGTGACGATGCCAAAGTAGAAGGACTACTATTCAGATATACCCACTTCTTTGGCAGTTATGATTACATCGGCGATTCAAGAACCTGGTATCAGCATGAAATCCGTGTTATCCGTAATGATAAACGCATATCTTCTTATCGCGACGCCCAGGGTTTCAGAAAAGAAGGACGTAAACTGCATGTCAAACCGGTCGATGCAAGAATGTATCATTATGGCTGGGTGAAAGATCCCCAAACCCAGGCGCAGAAACTGAATAGCTCCTTTGAACTTTATCATGGCGCTAATGAAGAACATATTAACAACAGGGTTCCTATTGCTGCATTTGATTACGGTGAAGTAGATTCGCTGGCTATCTTCAAAGGTACACATCCACAAGTGATGCACGAACGCATTCAGCAAAGGAACTGGCAGTTCTCACACGATATCAGCAGGAAGAAATTTTCTTTTAAGGACAGCCTCCTGTATTGGATAGAGAAGAGAACAGGGAAGCGTTTATTCGACTATAGAAACTACAAAATAATCTAAGTTCCAACCGGCAACAGCAGTAGTCAACTCACTGATGTTGCCGGTTGATTGTTTATATCAATACAGACTTCTATACAGGTCCATATATTTTTGAGCGTTAGTATCCCAGCTGAATTTTACTGCATGTTGCCTGATCTTATCTGCTGGTTGATTTGTTTCATAATGATGCATCCCTTTTTCAAATACATCACGCATATGATCGTTCTCAAAAGATTTAAAGTAGTAAGCAGCCGCTCCTCCTATTTCAGGCAAACTCGTCTTGTCAGAAAGAAAAACCGGCTTACCAAAATGCATCGCCTCAACCACAGGTGCACCAAAGCCTTCAGCTACTGAGGGAAACATAAACGCAGCACAGTTTTTATAATACCAGTACTTCTCTTCATCAGTAATACTTCCCAGCATTTTTACACGCGCACTTACTCCCAGTTTGGCAGCTTCTTCTTCAATCTTTTTGTAATACTCGCCCTGTGTTTTACCTGCTATCAGCAGTTCAAAATTATTATGCTCCAGCAATCGTGGTAGAACATGGAAATTCTTCTTCGGTAATATCATCCCGATAGAGAACAGGAACGGAACTGCAGGCCGGTATTGAGGTGCATCAAATCCAGGATACTCCTTTATTTCGGAACCCTGATAAATAATGCTGCACTTGTTTTCAGGAATGCGCAGATGCGCATTTATCGTCTTTAAAGTAAATTCAGAAATAGCAACGATACGATCTGTTTCATCCACCTGCTTTTGTATTACGTCCAGTGAGCGCTTCTTCTCACGTTCACTCTTATTCGGTTCAAACAAAAAGTTCAGATCGTGAATAGTGAGGATGGTCTTTTTAGCTTTCTTCCTTGGCCATACATTACCTGACTGGTGTACAGCATGCCAGATGTCCATTTGTGGCGGATTAAAAGCATATCGGTCATACCACTTGTAAGGTATCTGCTGATAGCTTCCCTGGTAACCATTAAATGCAGGTGGCAGATAGTACAGCAGTTGCTCATCTTCTTGCTTTAACTGCAGCAACCGTTGTCCTAACTGTACACAAAAAGTGTACAGACCGTTATGAGGATATTTAAGTTTTTCTAAGTCTAAGCCAATGCGATGCATATGCAATATGTTAATACAGACTACGGTATATCTGCAGGTAATGTTTAGCGGTATTGTCCAGATTCAGTGTAGCAGCATGTGCTTTCATTGCTTCAATAGGTTTGGTTGCATTGAAATGTGCCATTCCTTCTGCAAAAACCTTTTGCATCACTGTATCTGTAAACTCATGGAAGTAGTAACATAATGGTCCGCCTACTTCTGGTAAACTGGTCTTGTCAGAAAGGAAGCAGGGTTTCCCTTCACTCAGCGCTTCCACAACAGGTAGTCCGAAACCTTCTGCCAGTGATGGGAAAGCAAATGCGGTGCAGTGATGGTAATACCAGTATCTGCTTTTATTGGAAATGCTACCAAGTATCTTTACACGATCAGACACACCATACTGCTGGGCGGTGGTCAGGATCTTGTTTTTATATTCCTCATCAAATACAGGCCCTGCAATGACCAGTTCGTAGTCATTGTTCTGCAGCAATGCCGGCAATACATGCGCATTCTTTTTCGCATCTATACTACCAATATTAAAAATAAACGGACGTTGCGGGCGATACTCCGGCGAGTCAAACTCAGGGAAGGTTTCCAGCACACCGCCATTGTATATTACACTGGCAGGTTTGTTGCGCAGATCAAGATGATGTTTGACATCTTCCAGCACAAATTTGGAAATAGTTACAACGTGATCTGCACGGTCAATATTACGCTGTACCTTTTTGAGAAAAGAGGCTACCTTCTTAGGGTTCTTCTTCTCATGAATGAAGTTCAGATCATGTATCGTCAGCACGTGACCGATATCCTTGTTGGATGGTCTGAAATGCGTTGACTGAAAAGAAGTATGCCACACATCCAGGTAAGAGAATGATGGCATAATAAGCCGGTGCAGCTTGCTGATAGTAACATACTGATGTTCGTCTCCAAAAAAGCCTTTCAGTCCCGGAGGAACATAGTAAGTAACTTTCTCGTCCGCTGCTTTCTGGCGAAGAAGCGCATGCCCAAATTGTTTACAGTACTCGTAAAGTCCTGTATTGGCATATTTCATTGTCTCGCAATCAAACAAGATGTGATGCATGGAAGATATTTAGTTGGACGCTGAACACTTTAGACACCGGTTGATACCCGGTTTTTCAGCAATCGGGCAAATATAGATAACATCCTTATATATTTCATTGGTAACAACTAATTCTATAATTTAGGTTATGACCAATTTCATTCCCATATTCCCCCTTGGCATCGTAGTGTACCCCGATGAGCAGCTGAACCTGCACATCTTCGAGCCAAGGTATAAACAGCTTATAAAAGAATGTATTGCTGAAAACAAACCATTCGGCATTCCAACAGTCATTGATAAGCGGGTGGCGGAGTACGGTACACTGGTAGAAATAGTGCGTGTAGAAAAGACGTATGACAATGGCGAACTGGACGTAGTGACCCGAGGTATTAAGGTTTTCAGAGTATTGGAAGTAATTAAGAGTATCCCGGATAAGTTGTTTGCCGGCGCTATCGTTACCTATCCGGGTAATACTACCACCGGCAACAGCCGCGTGCATGCTCAGGTATTGCATGCAATGCGGGAATTACATCATATACTACAGATCAGTAAACAATTCACAAAGACGGATGAAGACCTGCAGTCTTACGATATAGCGCATCACGTAGGGCTATCCCTTGCCGAGGAGTATGAGCTACTGTACCTGTTCCAGGAATTGCAGCGCCTGGAATACCTGAAGCGACACCTGCTGAAGGTAATTCCGCTGATGGCAGAAATGGAACGGCTGAAAGACAGGGTAAAACTCAATGGGCATTTCAGAAATCTGACAACAGGCGAGGCATAAACCGGTAACTCCGGCGACGTTCCTGTTTTGCCTGGGATTGTCTACATTTGGGGCCAGAAATGCTCATAGGGGCTTTTATCAATCAGTATTATGAACAAGACTATAGCGCATATCGCGTTGTTTCTTTCCCTGCTGGCAATGGTATCCTGCGAAAATGATATCAACGCTATTATGAACCTCGACAAAAAGGTTACTGCCGTTGAGGAGGGAAAAGATATAGAATCCATGTACAGTCAGACAGGCCGCGTAAAAGCCAAGCTGACTGCACCTACCATGATCAGGCATCTGAAACCTCCGGTATATGTTGAATTTAATACCGGACTGAAGGTGCTTTTTTACAACGACTCACTGGGCGTGGAAAGTACACTGACCGCCCGCTACGGTAAATATTTTGAAAATGATGCCAATGTCTTCCTGAGAGATCATGTAGTGGTAATCAATAAAAAGGGAGAACGCCTGGATTGTGAGGAATTAAACTGGGACTCTAAAGTACAAAAGTTCCTCTCCAGCAAACCAGTGCGTATCAGTACCGTGACAGACACCCTGTATGGTACAGGGCTGGAGTCAAACCAGGATTTCAGTGACTATACCATCCTGCATCCAAGTGGTCCTTTCGTTATTCAGGATAGCACAATGACACAACAATAACATGATACTGAAGGCTTTGAAAAGCCTTTACGACAACGGCCCGACATTGTATGATACAATGTCGGGCCGTTTCGCTTTAACCTATTTTTAACCTAAAATTTTGTCTCTATAAAAACGCAAGAACCATGCCACTAAGTATGTCTAAATAGAAACTTTTTTTATGATATAATAACATAATTCTATTTGTTGTACAAATGCTGCCATTTATAGCATTCACACGCCAAAATAGGTGCATTCACGAAATGATACTTTCGTGGTATCTGGTAGCAAACTATATTCGTGCAGGTTTTTCATAGGATATGGTTTAAATTATTGGGCGGTAGTCTTACCTGCCCTTTTTTTATTCCCTTAATCTTCATAGTTTTAAATATGGAGATGATCAATTGGCCAGATTTTGAAAAGATAGATATCAGGGTAGGTACCATTATTTCGGTTGCCGATTTTCCCAAAGCAAGGAATCCCTCTTACCAGCTGAAAATCGATTTCGGACCAGCATTAGGTATTAAAAACTCCTCCGCGCAAATTACCACACTATACCAACAGGAGGAGCTGGTAGGCAAACAAGTTATTGCCGTTGTTAATTTCCCCGTAAAGCAGATTGCAAACTTTTTCTCCGAATGCCTGGTTTTGGGTATCTACGGAACCGGGAAAGACATTATTCTACTGCAGCCAGACAAACCAGTAGCAAATGGCCTGAAAATAGGCTAAAACGCTAACTCCTTGATAGTATATTGTCTATTATATGTAGGTATACTACAATTCGTTTTTAATTTAATATGATAATATTTGGTATATGTTGGCTGACCTATCCAAAATGACCATTTTACGAACTAGAATATAACGTTCACGGAAATAGGAGATCAGTGCATGTGAGCCTGCTATATCTTTGGTTCAGGTTTTTCATAGGATATGGTTAAAATTATTACAAGGGCGGTATTCTTACCGCCCTTCTATTTTTTAAAGCCCTTCCAGCCTCATTTTGGCCCCATTTTCACTAACTACATGATAATCAGATAAAGCCCTTCTGGCACCTCCCAAAACTGGGTAATTTTTTCCATAGTTATCACTATACGTTCACCTTCTCTTTCGTTACGTTCCCCAACTAAAATATAGCATTCACTAGAATGGAGATTGCCTGTATGGAAAATACGCGCACCTTTGGTTCAGGTTTTTCAATAAAGATATGGTTAAAATTTTTCGGGGCTGTAGTCTTGCAGCCCCGTTTCTTTTTCCCGAAATCCTGAAACCCCCGCCTTATACCACTTTTCACCCCCTTTCTCACATCTACCTTATTCACCCTGACTGTACCACAGTAACGCTACCTTGAACTGCTTAGCCGGATTTCCCTTGGATTTTCCTAAAACGTTCACCCGGAAAATCGATACGTTCACCGGAAAATAATCCACGTTCGACCATTCTGCCAGTTCCGGCCCTTCTGCCGGCGGCTATAGTGCCCACATCTGCCAGCAAATACCTCTAACCACCACCATTCACCAGCTGTAAGTGTGATCATGCATAAGCGTTTGGTTTCGCTTTATGTTTCATACTATTCCTTCACCTTAAGCTCATCTCAAGGTCACCTGAATATCCCGGGGATATTGAAGTGCCCTTTTGGTACCCTCTTAGTGCCCGCTTGGAGCCTATATGGTTTGAATACTAAAGCGGCGTTCAATGAAAAATAAAGCCACTTATTTGCCGAAAACAATACATCCCGATCCAACAGACCAACGCGTCATGCTCTATACCAGACTGTACAATAAAAAACAGCTGGTTAGGTATTGCCCAACCAGCTGTCTTAATTATTCAAAGTGTAAGTGCCTATTGACCAAATTCCTTCGGAAAAGGTCGATCCAGCAAATTGAGGTAGATGAAACGGTACGTCTCATTATCACTATGCAATGACTTGATACTTCTCCAGCCATGGCGCTCACCAGGGTATACCATAAACTCGAAGTGTTTATTCAGGTTCTCCAGCTTATCTACCAACTGAATACTGTTTTGCATATGTACGTTGTCATCCATAGTACCATGAACTATACGGATCAGCCCCTTATAACGGTCTGCATAGGTCATTGGCGACGTAATACGATACCCCTCTTCATTCTCCTGCGGCGTGTCCATATAGCGTTCTGAATAATGGCTGTCATACAACCGCCAGTCAGTTACTGCAAAGTTTGCCATGCCATGTGTAAATACGTCAGCTCCATATGTCAGGGCCATACAGGTCATATATCCGCCAAAGCTGCCGCCTGTAATACATATTTTTGAAGAATCTGTCCATGGCTGTGATCTCAGCCAGATAGCCGCATCCATGTAATCTTCTGTCTCATATTTGCCCAACTGCCGGTGGATGTAATTCATGCCCATTTTGCCCAGCTGACCGGAACTCCGATTGTCTATCGCTACCTGTATTACCCCTTCTTTTGCCCACCATTGCGATGTCAGCGGCATTTTCCAGGAGTCATATACTGATCCTGCATCAGGACCGCCATATATACTGATCAGAACAGGGTATTTTTTGCCTGGCTGCATATGCAATGGCATTGTAATGGTCATAGGCAATTCCAGGCCGTCACGGGTCTTATAATACTGCATTTTGGTGGTTGCAAGGTTATATTGGTCAAACTGACTGCCCTTCGCATCTCCCAGTTCACGTACTACCTTTCCTTTACTGTTCAGTAATGCCATACGTGGCGGTGTAGACAGGTTGGAGTAGGTGGTAACAAAGTAGTTGCCGTTTGGACTTACATCTACATTGTGCAGGTAGTCTCCGAAGGTAAGGCGGGTAATTGCGCCGGTTTTCAGGCTTACCTGGTACAGGTCTGTACGCGGAGCAGCCTCTTTACGCGCAGTGAAATAGATCACTTGCTGCTTGTTGTCAATAGCGCGGATATCTTTTACCGTCCAGCTGCCACTGGTTAGCTGCTTGTTAAGAGAGCCGTCCATATTGTGCCAGTACAGGTGTGCCCAGCCAGATTTATCACTTCTGATGATAAAGCCCTTATTGTTTGCCAGGAATGGAATGTCCTCATACCAGTCAACCCAGGTCTTTTGCTGCTCACTGTAAATCTCCTTTTTTCTGCCATTATCCGGATTAATCTCATAAATTTTCAGATTGTCTTGTCCGCGTGGCATCCATTGTACCCATAGATGTCCTTCAGGTGTGAAGAATGGCGCACCGAAATACTGGTCTTCGTTTTCATTGAAGTCAGCCCATAGTGTAGCTCCTCCCCCAACAGGTACGGTACCTATTTTTACAGCAGGGTTGGTATCGCCGGCTTTAGGATACCGGGTGTTTTCAAGATAACCATGTTGTCCTTTCTCACTATAGATAGGGAATACAGGTACCTTTGCATCATCAAAACGCATGTAGGCAATATAACGGCTATCAGGACTCCACCAGAAAGCGCGATATTTGGATGCCCTACCGAGGATCTCCTCATAATACACCCAGGATGCCCAACCATTATAGATGACGTCAGAACCATCCGTAGTATAACGAATCTCTTTTTTAGTGGCTACTTCCACTGCATACAGGTCATTGTTACGCGTGAAAGCAACATATCTGCCATCGGGGGATAATGTCGGGTTACGCTCCTGGGCAGTGTCGCTGGTTAACTGTGTAGTTGTACCGGTCGGAGATGTATAGACGATGTCATTGTTACGCACTGTTACGGTAGCTCCTTCCGGAGGGGTAACATAAGGTTCTGACTTGCCGGTGGCTGCATCTACTTTGTATGCTTTGGATGCTCCTCCTTCTGTACGGTACTGGATGTAGTGGGTAGCATCTGCCCATCCCCTGATGTTGGGCAGTGGTTGATAAAGGCCGGTTGCTTCTCCCTTAAATATCTGCCGGAAAGTGAGGTCTTTCTTTTCCTGAGCCTGCAGACTGAGACCGAGCAGGCTTAGTGCTGTAAAACAGACTGACCTGTAACGTGTTGTATGCATAGTTTAGCTGTTGTTATAAGTGCAGCTAAAATAGTTAATTAAGGAAATGATCCGGCGCTATTTACGGATGGGCGGAGTAAAGTTCAATTTTCCGGTACCAGCCATTGCGATGGCAGTAGCGGGTTGAATGAAAAAGAGGCAGCCTCCCGGATGGGAAACTGCCTCCTGTATATTGTTTGCAGACCGGATAGCGGTCATTAAAAATCATGGGAAAGACTACACTGTTCTTTCAGCTTTCATCTGAGGGAAGAACAATACATCCTGGATAGATGGCTGGTTGGTCATGATCATGGTCAGACGGTCAATACCAATACCGATACCAGAGGTAGGCGGCATACCGTATTCCAGTGCACGCAGGAAGTCATAGTCAATGTACATCGCTTCATCATCACCACGCTCCATCAGTTTTACCTGATCTTCAAAGCGTGCACGCTGATCGATAGGATCGTTCAACTCACTGTAGGCATTGGCCAGCTCTTTACCATTTACCATCAGCTCAAAACGTTCTACCAGACCTTCTTTGCTACGGTGCTTTTTGGTCAGCGGACTCATTTCCACCGGATAGTCGATGATGAAGGTTGGCTGCACATAGTGATGTTCGCACTTCTCTCCGAAGATCTCATCTATCAGTTTTCCTTTACCCATACTTGGCTTCACGTAGATGCCCAGCTGGTTACAGGTAGCACGCAGCTGCTCTTCATCCATATGTGTAACGTCGATACCGGTATGTTCCAGGATCGCTTCATACATGCTTACTCTGCGGAAAGGTGCTTTGAAGTTGATCACCCTGTCTCCTACTGTTACTTCGGTAGTACCATGAAGGGCTATTGCGATCTTTTCCAGCAGTGTTTCAGTAGTATCCATCATCCACTCGTAGTCTTTGTAAGCAGCGTACATTTCCATTACGGTAAATTCCGGGTTGTGGGTACGGTCCATACCCTCATTACGGAAGTCTTTCGCAAATTCGTATACACCTTCAAAGCCACCCACGATGAGGCGCTTCAGGTATAATTCGTTAGCAATGCGCAGATACAAAGGCATGTCCAGTGCATTGTGATGCGTTTTGAACGGACGCGCTGCTGCACCGCCAGGGATAGGCTGCAGGATCGGCGTTTCAACTTCCAGGTAGCCCAGGTCATTATAGAAGTCGCGGATGGTCTGCATGATGCGGGTACGTTTGATGAAAACGTCCTTTACCTGCGGATTCACAATCAGGTCTACGTAACGCTGACGATATTTGAACTCAGGATCGGTTACTTCGTCGAAGATCTCTCCTTCCTTCTCACGCACTACTGGTAACGGGCGGATGGATTTAGCAAGCAGGTCCAGGGTTTTGACATGGACAGACAGTTCGCCGGTTTTGGTAATGAAGGCATAACCTTTTACACCAATGATATCCCCATGATCCATGAGTTTCTTGAACACAACGTCATATAAGGTCTTGTCTTCGCCGGTGCAGATATCATCACGACGGATGTACAGCTGCATTTTGCCCGTATGGTCGTGCATTTCTACAAAACAAGCCTTACCCATATCACGCACATGCATGATACGGCCAGCCAGACAGATATCCTGGAACTGGTCTTTGGATTCCTCTGAATACAGGGTCCTCAGTTTGGCAGCTGTAATGCTTACCGGATATTTCTCTGCCGGATAAGGGTTGATGCCCAGTTTTTCCAGTTCCTGCAGTTTATTTCTGCGTATAATCTCTTGCTCGGATAATGTTGTCATGACTTACTGATTACAATAATGGAGTGCAAAAATAATTGATTTAAGGGGGAAATGAGCGAAACGTGGGTTTGGCACCAAATTTTCATTACATATGAGCCCCCTCAACCGGGATTCATCAGCTTTTAAAAAACTAACACGATGAAAACCATCATAGTACCTACAGACTTTTCTGCTACTGCTTATAATGCCGCCCGCTATGCGCTGGGACTGGCTGAACAGATGGGCACCACCCGTATACTGCTTTATCATGCCTATGAGCTGATAGTGCCGGTTCCGGATGTGCCATCTTCCATACCCATGGTTGATCCTAACGAGTTAAAAGCGGCCAGCCTGGAAGGGCTGGAACGTATGAAACAGGATTTGTTGCCGGCTTTGCCGCCGGGAGTAGTATTGGAGTACCGGGCAGATAACAATCTGCTGGCTGCCAATATTGACACGCTCAGTAAGGAGGAACATGCTGATGTGATCATCATGGGAACTACTGGTGGTAGTCAGCTGGAGGAGATCCTGATAGGTTCAAATACTATTGATGTAGTAAAGCACACCTCCTGCCCTGTGCTGATTATACCAGCAGAAGTTACCTTCCGGCCGGTCAGGAAGATCGTATTTGCCTGTGACTTCAAAAAGGTAGGTACCAGCACGCCGGTGTACCCACTGAAGCGCCTGCTAAGCGTATTCCAGGCGGAACTGCATGTGCTGAACATTGACAAAGACGGAAAAGGGCTGAGTACAGAGACGCCAGAGGCCAGCCTGTTGCTGGATACATTGCTGGAAGGATATCATCCGAAATATCATTTCATCGATCATTCCAACGTAGTAGAAGGTATTATGGAGTTTGCCGATAGGGAAAAGGCTGATCTGATACTGACTATTCCCCGTAAGCATGGTTTATTTGAAAGCATCTTCAAACGTAGTCGTACGGCTCAGCTGGCATTCCATACACATATTCCGCTGCTGGCGATACATGAATAAAAAAGCTTTTGTCCGTCTTTAAACTTCCGGGTAGGTTTTTGTTCTAACTTTATAGTAGCGCTTATTAAATATTGTTGCTATTTTGCATATAAAACCACAACAATCCAGTCTATGTACAAGAAACTATGTCTGCTGTTATTATCCGGAATAGCGTTTGTGCCCGCTACTCAGGCGCAATTGCTAAAGAAATTAGGCGAAGCTGCCAATACTGTAGCCTCTAAAGGTGGTACTTCCAATGTAACCCAATCTGAAGCTGGTAACGGCATCAAAGAAGCGCTGGCAAAAGGCGTAGCGAATGGTATTGCTAACCTGAACAAAACTGATGGTTTCTTTGGAAATGATCTCTATAAACTGTTATTACCTCCAGATGCGGTAAAAATAGGCAACACTCTGCGTTCAGTAGGACTGGGCAGCCAGGTGGACAAAGCCATTCTTTCTATCAACCGTGCTGCGGAAAAAGCGGTAGGTTCTGCGGCTCCTATCTTTGTAGATGCGATTAAGGAAATGAGTATTACTGACGCCCTGAAGCTGCTCTCCGGCGGTAATAATTCTGCTACTGAGTATTTCAAAGGAAAGACGACAGACAAGTTGAAAACTGCGTTTTCTCCGGTAATTAAGGGATCACTGGATAGCACCAGCGCTACTAAATATTATGGTGATATTGTAACAGCGTATAACAAACTGCCTACTACATTCAACAAGGCTAATCCTGACTTGCAGGACTATGTAACGGGAATGGCGGTGAATGCACTGTTTGACCAGATTGCAAAAGAAGAAGCTAACATCCGTGCTAATCCTGCTGCAAGAACTACTGACCTGCTGAAGAAAGTATTTGGCAGCAGCACTGCTGGCAGCAGCAAATAGTCGCTGATGAACTGATTATAAAAAGCCTCGTATCACTGATACGAGGCTTTTCTTATGTAAGAAGGTATGATTTGTTATTGCGCACCGGCAAGCAATACCTGCCATGCTTCCTGTACTTTCCCGTTTTCCAGTAACTGCTGCGCATGAAGGTGCAGTTCTTTTTCCATTTCGTCGGGCGTAATACTATAGTACTGGAAGATGTTTTTCAGGTGTTCATCTTCAAAAGCAGGATCAATGACAGGTTGTTCGTGTACATTAGCCAGCTGACCCAGGTTATTGCCTGTGAGGATGCGGCTTTGCCTGATGGATGATGGTAATGCGTCTATTCCTATCCCCAGGGATGTATTGGGCTTTGCCACCTCAAATACGGCACCACCGGATGCCCGGCAGTAGTAATCGCCTCCCATACGGGCTACCAGGTCGATCTTATGTGGATCGATGTTGCCTGCTTCGTTAAGGATGTTATCATTAATGTGGATCATGACAGCTTCACAGATGATGAGGTTTCCTGCGCCTCCTTCTGTTCCCTGCTCGAGTACTTCTTTTACTACACATTCAAACTGTACCGGACTTTCTTTTACGCGGAAGGGCTTTACCTTTTCGGCTGCCACCGGCGTAAATCCGGATTTTTCAAATTCGTTCACACCTTTAGGATACTCGCAACTGGACAATGATGCCTGTTGCACCATGGCATAATTTACCACATTGATCACTACCTCTTTTGTTTCGAGGATGTTTTCGAGTGTGTGTTTGGTAGTATTATCACGTACCCTGCGGGCAGGCGAGAATATCAGTGTTACCGGGTTGCTGCCGAATATGTTGAAAAAGCTGAAGGGAGACAGATTAGGCGTACCGTCTTTATCAACCGTGCTGGCAAAGCAGATAGGTCTGGGAGCTACCGCGCCCTGTAGATATCCTTGCAATGCAGCTGTTTTTATCTGTCCTGGTATAATCTGCATGTTGTATACTATTTTTTCAATCGCAGGATGGAGAAGTCAGATTCTTCTGCTACGATGGTATTTGTAAGCGTACCCAGGCCGTCTATTTCCATTTCCACTACATCGCCGGGTTGCAGCCATTGTTCCTGGTAATCCGGGTTTTCGCGTTTGCCGGTTCCGTTCAGTTCGAGGAAACATCCGGTACCTACCGTACCGCTGCCTATTACATCTCCGGGATATATATTGGCACCGTAAGCACAGCGTTCAATGATCTCTGCAAATGTCCAGTCCATATCGCCCATGTTACCTTCGCTTACCTGTATGCCATTGACACGGCAGGTCATTTTCAGATTATAGTTCTTGCCGGTATGCCCTGGTTTGGCAGGTATAAGCAAATGTTCCAGTTCATCAGGGGTAACGAGCATAGGCCCGATCACGGTGCTGAAGTCTTTTCCTTTTGCAGGTCCGAGGTTAAGCTTCATTTCTTCCATCTGGAGAGTGCGGGCGCTCATATCATTCATGATCATAAAGCCGCCGATATACTTATCTGCTTCAGCAGCGGGAATGTTACGTCCGAATTTACAGATCACAATAGCAGCTTCCAATTCGAAGTCCAGTTTGTCGAAATGGTCGGGCATGCACAATACATCGCCGGGGCCTTGTATTGCATTGTGATTGGTGAAGTAGAAGATTGGATACTCGTCAAACTCTGGGATCATGTCTACGCGGCGGTTACGTCTTGCAGCGGCCACGTGTTGTCTGAAAGCATAACCGTCACGGCAGGATGTAGGAGATGGCACCGGTGCAATTACCTCTACTGAGTGGTAAGGGATCGGTTTGGCTGCGCCGATATGTTTTCCGGCTTTCAGCTGTGCGTCTATTTCCAGGGCCAGGTCGATCACTTCTTCCCAGGAGAGCAGGAACATCTGCATATTGCCTGGCAGGTTGGGGTGCAGATCCTGTGTGTTGTACAATTGGTCGCCTATTAATATAGCCAGGTGGTCAGCTTCATCCCGTAGATAACTTACAAGTTTCATAAAGTAGTTGGTTCTGGTTGTATGATCCTGTAAATATAGGGAAATGCGTTATTAAGAAACAGTGTAGCGCTAATCTCCGGGGAGGTATATCAGCGTTCCGGTTAGGGATGGGATAAATTCTCCCCGATTGTCATGTGACTTGTTAGGGGTAGGCGGTGGTTTCACCGTCAGATAAAAGAAATAGCTGGCGGCGTGTAATGTGCTGCGTGTTAGTATGGTAGGTGTCATTTGCAGCGGTGTCTGACTGAACATAATGACAGACCAGGTGTTTTGCAAATAGCGAGGTGAGGACGACGCATTTACGGGTAGTTAGCCTATTTTCGGGTGTTTTATAGCATATATCGTGGTAAAGTGATAATATTTTATCAAGTAATAATCAATAGAATAGCCGCATTTGGCTCATCCCAATTAGTTGATAGTTAATAATATAGTTATTTGGTTGCCAGTGCGGTAACTGAAAATAGATATTCACATCGCCCCCATATGCTTAAGATCGGCATAATATTGGCGGGACCAGTTTTTTGGCTAAATCAAGGTTGTAAAGAGGAAACCAACGTATCATTCGTACAAGCACTCATTCGCATTAAACACAGGAGTTATGAAGTTTGATAAGATTAAGAACAAGGGACAGGCGAGATTATTTGAAAGCAGGTATTTGGAGATGCTCACCAAGACACACCCCCTGGTCATCTGGGCGTTATATGTCCCCATCATCAGTTACATGTTGTATTACAGCAATACTACATTAGGTTTTAGCATTACACGTGTTACAACTGTTTTTTTCGGAGCAATGTTTATCTGGACGTTATTTGAGTACTTGATGCATCGCTATCTTTTCCATTTTAGCAGCGAGAACCCCAAGGTCAGAAGATTCATTTACGTTATGCACGGCAACCATCATGAGTATCCTCGTGACAAGCAGCGTTTATTCATGCCACCGGTGCCCAGTCTCATTTTAGCTTCTATTATTTTCAGTGTACAATATATATTCCTGAGAGAGTATACTTTCATGTTCTTCCCGGGCTTTATTCTGGGTTATCTGATCTATGGAAGCATGCACTATGCGATTCACGCATGGAATCCACCGGCAAAATTCCTGAAGCCTTTATGGCGTAATCACCATTTGCATCATTACAAGGGAGATGAAAAGGGTTTTGGTGTAAGTTCCAGTATGTGGGATTATATTTTCAGAACAAGTTTTGATCTGGAAAAAGAGAAAGAGGACAAAGAGAAAGTGAGAGAGCTGATGTTCAACAAGCCGTAAGCGGCTACCATTTCTCTTCTCCGTCGTCAGGCGGGGGTTGGCTGTATTGCTTACGGGAAAGGATCTTTTCCTGTTGTCTTTCAATCAGCAGGGCGGCAATTTTCCGGTATATTTCGGGTGAGAGGTCGGCTTCCAGTACTTGCCGGATGGCATGTTCAGAGACGTCTACTTTATACAGCAATAGTACAAACTGCTGGAAGTCGTTACTGATAAGTTGTTCCAGTTTTTCTGCGAGGGCAGCCTCGAACTGGTCATAGGTAACGCCGGTAGTTAATGGTAATCCGGCATCTGTTGATAATTGCAATGTGGTTTCCGGAAGTAATTGTATCATATTACTCAGAATAGAAAGGTCTCGTCTAAGACGAGACCTTTTGTATGTTATTTCATTTGTTTGATCTTGTAAGAGGAGTTGGTCACTATCTTCACCGGCACCTTAATATCTTTCTTGATACGTTTGGCCTTATTGGCTTTGTAGGTGTAGGTACCATTCATTTCGGTATTCTGTGCGCAGATGCTTGGTAAGCCTGTATTGCGGTCTATGAGGTAGTTAGCCATAATATCGCCGTCAATTTCTGCGGTAGCAGTGATACCGTCTTCGATAGTAAAGGTTTCGACTTTATTGGTATGCACCTTTCCGGTACCGGCTATTTTTGCTGTTCTGGCATCCCAGGTTTGCAGGTTCCAGTACAGGTCTATATCGCCTACGAGTCCTGTACGGATAGGCACCGTTTCTTCCCAGCGGGTACCGGTTTTGATGCTACGCACCGGGTAGATAACCAGGAGTTGTTCCAGCCAGGAGCGGAAGGCAGCAGTGCCAAACTGGTCTTTCATGAGTTTCTTATATGCTTCCTGTTCGTCTTCCTTCAGTTTGGAAAAAGTGGCACTTGCTTTATCCAGTAGTTCATCTAGTCCGGTAATCTTATTGATAAAGCCGGAACCGGTGATATCAACAGTGAAGGGATGGTCGAGAATGCTTTTCAGGGCAGCCTGGAAAGGTTCTTTATCATTAGGTACGGCAGCATCAACAAGGATGTTCTGATTCCGGGCGTTAAAGTTGAATTTGAGTTCTTTATACCGGAATGTCAGATAGAAATGATTGGCGGCGGCGTCTTCGACTTCAATAGCGATGGTGTTATTGAAATCGCGGGTCACGCGTTGCATGATATCATTTACGGTAGTATATGTTTCGCTGCGACTCTCCTGTTTCAGTTCAAACTGTTGTCCTTTCTGAAAATTGTAGCTTAGGTCTACGTAGTCTCTTTTTTCTTCCTGATACTGGGCTGTTGCCGGTAATGCCAGCACGGCGCCCATTGCCATTGTCACCAAAAATCGCTTCATCATTGCGCTATATTTATTAAACATACTTTTCAATTACTCCCAGCCCGAACAATGCAAAGTCGTATTTAGCCGGGTCTAATGGGTCCAGCTGTCTGAGCTGCTCGGTAAGGGCAATTGCTGTTTTCCAATCTGATTTGGCAGCAGGTATTAAACCTAGTCTGGTGGCCACTCTGCCTACATGTACATCCACAGGGCAAACCAGCTGAGAAGGCTGAATGTGGTCCCATAGTCCAAAATCCACGCCATTTTCATCTTTCCTGACCATCCAGCGAAGGTACATATTCAATCTTTTACAGGCGGAATTTCTCGCCGGAGTTGAAATATGTTTTCGGGTACGTTCAGGATGTTCTGGCAGGAAGAACATATGGTGGAAGCCCTTCAAGGCCTTCTCTACCGTATCGTCTTCGGCGGTAATATGGCCGCTGAAGGCAAATTCGAGTGAGGTCAGGTCATTGTAGTAGCCTTGCAGGAACTCCACAAAGTACATCAGGTCTACACCATTGAAGGTACGGTGGCAGAACTGGAGTAGTTTCATCCTCTCCTTTGGCTTATGGTTTTTGATAAAGTCATAAGGTGCATTATCCATCAGCTGCAGCAGTTCTGTGCACTTGTTGATAATGGTGGTACGATTGCCCCAGGCCAGTATAGCGGCAAACAGGCCAGAGATTTCGATGTCCTGTAGTTGTGTAAACCGGTGCGGTATAGAGATAGGATCGCCCGGAATAAAGTCAGGCGTATTATACTGTACCGCTTTTGTGTCCAGAAAGGTCTTCAGTTGGTCAAATTTCATATAGTTCTACTCGGTTTAGTCTGTTGTCGGGAATGCATTACTCGGGAAGCCGAAAAATACTGAAAGATGTTCATACTATAACAAATTATATAGATAATATATTACCTATTATAGTCAATTGAAAATGAATAATTGTGAGTATTAGGATGATAGAGTGCCGGTACTTTGGGATTCCGGAGCCATTGGTTTTTTGTAGTATGTGCATGTTAATTATACACTGCCGGGGGGTATTGTGTTGAAAAGTACAACTAATATACAACTGTTTACAGAGCAGTGACTGGTATAGCTGGCTGTTAAAATGAATGCAGGAATTGCCGGGATAGCTAATGCTATGGGCAATTCCTGCATTCATTTATGATAGATGACCTGTTGTAGTTATCCGATTGCCTTCTGGAGATCGGCGATCAGGTCTTCTGCATCTTCAATACCTACGCTGAGGCGGATAAGTGAATCGACAAGTCCGTTGGCGACCCTGTCTTCCCGTGGGATGGAGGCATGGGTCATGCTGGCCGGATGTCCTATCAGGGATTCTACGCCGCCCAGCGATTCTGCCAGGGAGAAGAGGTGTGTACCGCTTAATACTTTGAAAGCAGCTTCCTGGCTGTCATCTTTCAGTGTGAAAGATATCATACCACCAAAGTCTCTCATCTGCTGTTTGGCAATATGGTGGTTAGGATGATCTTCAAAACCACACCAGTATACTTTTGCCACTTTCGGGTGCTGGCGGAGGAAGTTGGCTACAGCAGCGCCGTTTTCACAATGACGTTGCATACGTACATGCAGCGTTTTTAGTCCGCGGAGTACCAGGAAGCAATCCTGCGGACCGGGCACTGCACCACAGCTATTCTGTATGAAATAGAGCTGTTTGGCCAGTGCTTCGTCTTTTACTATGATAGCCCCATGTACCACGTCGCTGTGACCGCCCAGGTATTTGGTGGCGCTGTGTACAACGATATGTGCGCCCAGGTCCAGCGGATTCTGGAGATAGGGAGAAGCAAAGGTATTATCAACGCACAGCAGCAGGTTATGTTCCTTAGCGATCTTTGCGCTGGCAGCGATGTCGATGATATTAAGCAGCGGATTGGTAGGTGTTTCTATCCAGATCAGCTTAGTGTTTGCGTTAATATGCTGGCGGATGTTTTCAGCATCCTGCATCCCGATAAAATGGAACTTGATGCCATAACGCTCAAATATCTTGGTAAAGATGCGATAAGTGCCACCATACAAGTCATTAGATGCAATCACTTCATCACCAGGATTGAGTAGTTTCATTACGGCGTCAGTAGCAGCCAGGCCACTACCGAATGAGATGCCGTGAGTACCATTTTCAATTGCAGCCAGCGCAGCCTGTAGGGCGTCGCGGGTCGGGTTTTGGGTGCGGGCATATTCGTATCCTTTATGGTCGCCCGGTGCATTTTGCACATACGTGGATGTCTGAAAAATAGGCGTCATAATAGCCCCTGTAGAAGGATCAGGGGTAACGCCTGCGTGTATGAGTTTAGTTCCCAGCTTCATGCCTGAAATATTTTAGTATGATACGATTTTGTTCATCTGAAAGTTCCAAAGGTACTAATTCCGGCATTTCAGCAGCAGATGATTGACATGAGGGCAGCAACATCAGGAACAGGTGGTGGGTTTAGTTGCTGTTGGGGCTGAATATGAAGCTGGCTACTGTTCCGTATTACTACAGGGATCGGGTATTGTTTCAGACAGTCTTATTTCCGTATCAGTTACCATTGGCAGACAACCTCTTCTTTATCAGTTCAGATAATCAAAATAACAAATAAGTACTTTTACGCAGCACTGTCAAAAAGTAGAAATACGCCCTGTGGTGGCGGGTTTTGTCCGATCTGGCTATCCGGAATGCCTTTACGGATGAAATCGCCACATTCACGAACAAAAATGACTCATTCAGCCGAAAACGTAGTTTCCGCGCAGTTATTCGGACTACATTTGAAAAGGTTTTTCATAGGATATGGTTAAAATTCGTGGGCGGTAATCTTACCGCCTATCTTTTTTCTAAAAAGTAAAAGAGCGGAAGTAGTGATACTTCCGCTCTTTTTATATAATGCTGGTAACGTTAACTATTTCTTTTTACTGGCAACAGGTGGTTTGTCAGACCATTTAATAGGCAGGCTTACACTGGTAGTATCCCAGGCAACAACCAGGTTAGCGCCATTATCAGCTTTTTCAAACATCATAGAGAATGGTTCTACCGGGGTAGTCAGTTTTACTACGGGTACATCTGTTCTAGCCACGTCTTTTTTCTGGTCATATTTAAATGCACCCCAGATATCTGTCTCACGGTTTACAATGAAAGTCCATTTCTGTTCTGAAAGGATTGCATATAAAGTATAGCGTCCTTTTGGAACGGTTTTACCACCAATGATAACGGGGCGGAAAAACTCTATTTCAGTGGCTTCGTTAGCACCCAGCCGATAGATTTCGCCATAAGCTTCGAGTTCACCGAAGATCTTTCTTCCTTTTTTCTGGGGGCGGCTATATATAACGCGGGCAACGAGGTTGCCTGGTTCGCCTTTTACTTTTACTACATAGGGATACATTACCGGATAATAGGCCATGTCCATAGGGCTGGAATCAAGCGGGGGCATTTTTTTGTCCTGGGCATAACCTGTAAGACTGGTAAGACCTGCTATAATGGTAAGCAGCAATAAGCGAAGTACATTTTTCATTGTTGGCTATCAATTCTGATTGTTACAAAATATTTGCAAACCTACGATTAATGTGGGTATGTTTTAACGTATGCAACCAATTCAGGAAAGAATGTTCTGTAGTGTGCAGCGAGTTGTTCGTAATGCTTTTCGAGTACACCAAAAGGGGCATCAGTCTGGGCTTCCAGGTATTTAGCCCGGTGTACGATGCCACTGAAGCTCTTATATATACCATCCATCAGCCGGTAGTTATACAGCCAGTCGTGCTGACGCATATAATGGAATACCTGTTGAAATACAGGAGGTAATATGCCATGATGCCTGGCAATGGTTGCATAGGTCTGTTGAGAAAATGTTGCCAGTGTCTGATCAGTGAAGATAGTGGTATCAGTAGCCAGGAAATGATCATATACAATGTCGATAAACACGGCACTGTACCTGCCGCAGGAAGGCTGGAAGTAGTCTCTTGCAGCGAGTGTAACAGGGTGAGTATCAGTGAATGAATCAATTGCTCTATGCAGTTGTATACCCTGTTGTATGCCAGGGGCATATTCCTGCCAGTGTTTGCCTTTCACATAATCGGCTATCATATTGCCCACTGTCAGGGACTGATCATTGAAAGAGAGATATGCGTGGGCCAGATAATTCATGCAATGAAGGTAGAATAAACTTTGCAGCTACCACCGTTTACAGGGGTGTAAGCTGAATTGCATCAGTGATACTTACCGCTCATCTGCTAAAAGCCAGTTTAACAAAAGCTTAACGTAACAGCTTGCAACATTCGGCGTTTCAGCGCAACATGTGTATAGGAAAGGAACTATATGACATGACATGGCAAGTTGGGGCAAAGTCCGCTGTAAATGTGCATTACCAAGTAATCTAGCGTATCCATTTGTAACAAAGCATTTGACCTCCTGCCCTTTCTGCGAGTACCTTTACATCATCAAACCAAACCACTAAAAAGTTTCCGCCATGAAACCGATCAAATCAATTAACCTCAATGTACCTAATGGTACTACCCGCCTGTTTGCAGGCCGTATTAGAAGAATGCTGCTTTTATTTGTTGCCGCACTTCTTTTTACAACACAATTCGCATTTGCGGGTGCCAAGGAAACCGAGGCATCCACTAAGTTAAAAGATGCACTGAGTAAAGAGTTTGCCGGAGCGGCAGACGTAAAATGGTACAGCGAAGACAATAAAACTTTTATGGCCAGATTTACCATGAAAGCACTCAATGTTACAGCGTATTTTGATGAGGATGGAAATTTGCTGGCAACACGTCGTTACATCGCAGAAGAGCATCTGCCGATGAATATTACTAACAAGCTGGCAAAACGTTATCCGACTGAGAAGGTGCGTTGGGTAGTAGAATTTGAAACAGAAGGTACCACTGTGTATTATGTAACCCTGGAAGGAGAAAAGACCTGGAAAGTGATTAAAACAAGTGCAGGTGGTGACATGAGTGTACACCAGCATCTGAAGAAAGTTTAGACGTCAGTTCATCAGTTGATAGTCCATAGTCAGTATAGTCCACGGTAGCGACAGCTATTGTGGGCTATTTTTTTTTATTCCTTACCTTTGCCGTTCTCTTTTGCATTTTAAATTATTTAAACGGACATGAATAAAGGGCCTATTTCTCAATTTATCCAGCACCACTACCGTCACTTTAACGCGGCTGCATTGGTGGATGCTGCTAAGGGATATGAAACACATTTGCTGGAAGGCGGTAAAATGCTGGTATCCCTCGCCGGTGCTATGAGTACTGCCGAGTTGGGCATCTCCTTCGCGGAAATGATCCGCCAGGGTAAGGTGGATATCATTTCCTGTACCGGGGCTAACCTGGAGGAAGATATCATGAACCTGGTAGCTCACACTCACTACAAAAGGGTTCCTCATTACCGTGACCTGAGTCCTCAGGAAGAATGGGACCTCCTGCAGGATGGTTTCAACAGGGTGACTGATACCTGTATTCCGGAGGAAGAAGCCTTCCGTCGTATTCAGGAACATATTCATAAAATCTGGAAAGACGCTGATGATAAAGGTGAGCGTTACTTCCCGCATGAGTACATGTACAAGTTGCTGCTGAGCGGCGTAATGAAAGAACATTACGAGATCGACCCAAAGAACAGCTGGATGATTGCTGCAGCTGAGCGTAATATTCCTATCGTAGTACCAGGATGGGAAGATAGCACCATGGGTAATATCTTCGCTTCTTACATCATCAAAGGCGAACTGAAAGCTTCCACTATGAAGAGCGGTATCGAGTATATGGTGTGGCTGGCTGACTGGTACCGTAATAACTCTGGTGGTAAGGGCGTTGGCTTCTTCCAGATAGGTGGTGGTATTGCCGGTGACTTCCCGATCTGCGTAGTACCTATGATGTACCAGGATCTGGAGTGGCATGATGTACCTTTCTGGGGCTATTTCTGCCAGATCTCTGATTCAACTACCTCTTATGGTTCTTACTCAGGTGCAGTACCTAATGAGAAGATTACGTGGGGTAAACTGGATATCAACACCCCTAAATTCATCGTTGAATCTGACGCTACTATCGTAGCTCCGTTGATATTTGCTTACCTGCTGGGCTGGTAAGCACTGAGGCCCTGGAGGGCTGACGTAAAGGCTAACGCTGATCACTGCATTTTTTTGTGGTGATCAGCGTTTTACGTTTTAAAAGGACGTATGACTTTTAAGATGAAAAGCGTATATTGTACCCTTATAACTTCCAATTATGAAAAACATTTTTCCACTACTAACAGTGGCAGCCGCAGTTAGCTTAAGTGCCTGCCAGTCTGGTACAAAAACCGAAAATAATTCAACAGATAGTATGAGTACCACGCAAGACAGTCTTTCTCAGGGACAGTTATCAGATGCCGCATTTGATAAAACTATTGATGGCAAACAGGTGAAGCTGTACCATCTGAAAGGAAAAGGAAATATTCAGGTAGCCATCACCAACTATGGCGCAAAGATCGTAAGCCTGCTGGCACCGGATAAACAAGGTCAGCTGGCAGATGTAGAACTTGGCTATGATAACATTGACCGTTATGTTGACACCAAGGAAAGATATTACGGCGGTATTGTTGGTCGTTACGGCAACCGTATTGCAAAAGGGAAGTTCAAAGTAGACGGAAAGGAGTATACCCTGGCTGTAAATAATGGTCAGAATCACCTGCATGGTGGTAAAAAAGGCTTCAATGATGTGGTATGGGATGCTGAACAGCCTAATGACCATACCCTGAAACTGCATTACCTGTCAAAAGACGGGGAAGAAGGCTATCCTGGTAACCTGGACATCACCCTTACTTACGAGCTGACAGACAGCAACGAGGTAAAGATTGATTACAGCGCTACAACGGATAAGGCAACTGTAGTAAACCTTACCAACCACTCATTCTTTAACCTGCATGGTGCCGGCAATGGTGATATCAATGATCATATCATGTACATCAATGCAGATAAATATACTCCTGTAGACAGTACTTTGATTCCAAAAGGAAAGCTCGAATCAGTAAAGGGTACACCTATGGATTTCACTACACCTACGAAGATTGGTGAAAGAGTAGATGCAGACTTTGAGCAGCTGGCTTATGGTAAGGGTTATGACCATAACTATGTGCTGAATAAAAAAGGTAAAGAACTGTCTCTGGCAGCCACCGTACTGGAACCTACAAGCGGTCGTACGCTGGAAGTATGGACTACTGAACCGGGTGTACAGTTTTACGGCGGTAACTTCCTGGATGGCACTGACAAGGGTAAAGAGGGTAAAACCTACGTACATCGTGGTGCATTCTGTCTGGAAACGCAGCATTTCCCAGATTCACCTAATCAGCCGTCATTCCCTTCAGTGGTGCTGAAACCGGGAGATACATACACTTCAACCTGTGTGTATAAATTTGGAGTGAAGCAGTAAGTAGTATTGATACCATATTTGTTTGGGGCGTGTTCTTGTGGGCACGCCCTTTTTTGTGCCCCTCCCCGATCAGGATGACGCGTTAGTTGCCAGTTTTTTGCCACAACTGGCTTTCTACTATCCGCCATCCGGAAAGTACCTACCGGTATATGTTCTACCAATAGCAGCGGGGTTTAAGTGAGATAATTGCCGAAATACCCGTCAGGATATCAGAAGAATAGATCTGATGCGATACCATCGGCAAACAGTCGGCCTTCTGGCGTAAGTATCAGGGTATCATTGTGCCGTATCATCCAGCCTTTACTGATGAATTGGCGGGATAGCTGTTCCAGCGTTTCCCGTTTTTGCCGGCCGAAACGTTCTTCCACAACAGGCAGTATACAACCCTGAGAAGTACGGAGAGTAGTCATGATATACTCATTTATCATCATAACAGGCGTAAGTTCTTCCAGCTCGAAGGGGACTTTGTCTTGCTGCATACTTTTGATATAGAGGCTGTTATTGGCAATGTTCCATTGGCGGGAGTGGCCGTTGAAAGAATGAGCAGAGGGGCCTAAACCCAGGTAAGGTTGCCCTTGCCAGTAGCTGCTATTGTGCCTGGAGTGCCAGCCCGGGAGTGCAAAGTTAGAGATCTCGTAATGTTCGTATCCGGCTTTTGCCGTCCATTGCATTAGTTGCTCAAAGTGACGGGCGGCTTTGTCGGTATCAACAGCAGCCACTTTCTTTTTCCGGATAAACTGGTCCAGAGCCGTACCTGGTTCTACAGTAAGTGCATAGCATGACAGGTGTTGTACCCCCAGGTCAATTGCCTGCTGGACGTTAGAAGCCCAGGCCTCATCGGTGAGCGTTGGTCCGCCGTATATAAGGTCGATGGTCAGGTTATTGAAACCGGCGGCCTTTGCATTGATGATACATTGTAATGCCTGCTGGCTGTTATGGGCACGGTTCATCCAGCGGAGGTCGGCTTCATAGAAGGATTGTATACCAATACTCAGGCGATTAATGCCTGCCGCAAAGAGTGCCTGGAGTTTTTCGGGAGACAGGTCATCCGGATTAGCTTCCAGGGTGATTTCCGCATCTGGTTGAACAGGGAATGTATCCCGGAGTGTTTGCAGCAGTATTTCGATATCGGTTTGCGGTAGCATGCTGGGGGTACCCCCACCAAAGTAAATGCTGGATACGGGAGCGCCCGAGAGGTAGTCACGCTGTAATGTTATTTCCCTTAGTATCTGCTGCACCATTGCCGGTTGCTGTGCGAGAGACGTTGAGAAATGAAAGTTGCAGTAGTAACAAGCCTGCTTACAAAACGGAATATGTAGATAAATACCTGCCATTGAAATAGTAATACCCCTGGTACAGACCGGTAGGGTGTAAGAATAAATTGAGTCTAGCTTAAATAAGTATATGGTAACTATAGTATATCAACTATTGGCCATGGACTATTTTTATATCTTTGCAAACGACAAAATTACTGCATTAAAAAATATTCCTGGTGCGACGTTGGTTATTGTTTCTATTCATTATACCCTGTTTACGTTTGGCGGCTCAGACGGATACTTCTGTAAGACCGGCTCCTGCTGTGCAAACTACTCCTGCCAGGCCGCAGGGTGCTCCGGGAGATACGGCTGCAAAGCCTGTGAAGAAAAAGACGCCGGTTATCAGGCGGGATAGTGCAGGGCGGGTCATTCAGGTGCCAGTTGTAAAGCCGGCAGCTCCGGCCACGACTCCTGCACCGGCAGCTAAGCCGGTAACGTCTTCACCAGTTGCCACCTCACCAGCAGCAGGTAATACCCCTCCGGCAACGGCAGTTACACCTGCACCAACTGCTACCACACCAGCAGCCGGTACTACTGCATCTGCTGTGATTACAGCCTTACCAACTGATACGACATTGCAGCGGCGTGTCGTACCTTTACATCAGGAAACGACGTATGATCTGTACCTGAAAAAGCTGCAGGCGACTAATATATTTCTGAAGAATGATAAGCCTACCCGGCCAGACGTGAATATTCTAAGGGCGTATGAAGATCTCGACTGGCTGGTGTATGTGATGGCAGGAGTTGTATTGTTGCTGGGTATTATCAGGCTCAGTTATCTGAAGTATTTTTCTGACCTCTTTCGGGCGTTTATGAATCCGACATTGAGTCAGCGGCAGTTAAAGGACCAGTTGTCACAATCACCGTTCCCTAACTTTCTGTTGAACAGTTTTTTTGTGATTAGTCTGGCGTTATACCTTTATCTGTTGATGTACCGTCAGCAGTATATACCAGGTAATACGGCGTGGATGGCTATCCCGGGGCTGATATTACTTGTGGCATTGGTGTATGGTGTGAAGTATGTGATGTTGCGTTTCTGTGGTTGGTTATTTGGTAGTGCGGAACTGGCGGATGCTTATATATTCGTGTTGTATCTGATCAACAAGGTACTGGGTATTTTACTGGTACCGTTTCTGGTCATTTTAGCATTCAGTACACCCGCATTGGCAAAAGCCTTTATGTATATGTCGATCGCTTTTATTGTTTTGCTTGTGGCGTATCGGTATATCCGGTCATACTCAGTGGTAAAACAATATTTATCTTTCAGCAGATTGCATTTTTTTCTTTACCTTTGCGCATTCGAAGTAGCGCCGGTTCTAATAATAACTAAGGTGTTGCTGGTCGCGTTAACTGGTGGTCTGTGATTATTATAACTGCCTATTGTTAACACAAGAGCAAAAAAACGTATGATTAAAGGCGGGCCAAAAAAAGATTTGCAAGCTAAGCACATTCAGACAATTCTAATTTCCCAACCTAAGCCTGAAACAGAAAAATCACCTTACTTTGAACTAGCTAAAAAATTCAACGTCAAATTGGATTTTTATCCGTTTATAAGGGTGGAGGGACTGTCCGCGAAAGACTTCAGGAAGCAGAAAATTGACATTCAGAATTTTACGGCTGTGATTTTTACAAGTCGTAACGCTGTGGATCACTTTTTCAGGATCTGTGAGGAAATGAAAATTAAAGTCTCTCAGGACTGTAAGTACTTCTGTATAACGGAAGCGATTGCCTTGTACCTGCAGAAATTTATCCTTTACAGGAAGCGCAAAGTGTTCTATGGTGCTGATGGTTCTACTAAGAGTCTGTTGGAAGTGATGAACAAGCACAGGGATAATGAGAAATTCCTGTTCCCGAGTTCTGATAGCCAGCGTAAAGATATCGAGGAATGGTTGAAGGCGAATAAGTGTGAATATGCAACAGCTACCCTGTACAAGACAGTATCCAATGATGTAAAGGAGCTGCTGACCGGGACTGATTATGACATGATTGTTTTCTTCAGCCCTTACGGAGTGAAGTCGCTGTTTGAGAATGTACCTAAGTTCGAGCAGAACGGTACACGTATAGGAGCTTTCGGTCCAACTACCTCAGCAGCAGTAGAAGAAGCGGGTTTACGCCTTGATGTAAAGGCTCCTGCGCCACAGGCCCCTTCGATGGTGGCGGCGCTGGAACAGTATCTTGCGGCTACCAACAAAAAATAACACGAAAATTACGGTAAATAATTCCAAAGAAAGGGACGGCGAAAGCTGTCCCTTCTTATATTTGGGGTAGCGAAGAATTACCGTTAGCATTAGAGTGGACCAAAAAAGTGTAGGTAATTAACAGAATAACCATAACTGTGAACAGATTAGCTAAAGAAACCAGTCCTTACCTGCTGCAGCATGCTCACAATCCGGTAGATTGGTACCCCTGGGGGGAAGAGGCATTGCAGAAGGCTAAAGCCGAAGACAAACCTATATTAGTCAGCATTGGATACGCCGCCTGCCACTGGTGTCATGTTATGGAGCGGGAGAGTTTCGAGAACGAAGCGACCGCCCGTATTATGAATGAGCATTTCATTAATATCAAGATAGACAGAGAGGAACGTCCGGATCTTGACCACATCTATATGGATGCGGTACAGGCCATGACAGGTTCTGGCGGATGGCCGTTGAACGTTTTCCTGACACCTGATAAACTGCCTTTTTATGGTGGGACCTACTTCCCCCCTGTTAAGGCATTTAACCGTGCGTCATGGACGGATGTTTTACTTGCATTGGCTCAGGCGTTTCAAGAGCGCCGGGAAGATTTGGAGACACAGGCGCAGAATATGCGGGATCACCTGGTGCAGGCATCTGGTTTTGGGACGCAGGCAGTTGATCTGGATCTTGTGCCGCGGGAAGAGTTATTTACCCGGGCTCAGTGCGATACGATCTACAATAATATAATGCAACAGAGTGACAAGATATGGGGTGGTTTTGGCAGTGCGCCAAAGTTCCCTGGAACCTTCAACATTCAATACCTGTTAAGATATCATCATAGTTTCAACGAACCGAAGGCATTAAACCAGGCTTTACTATCACTTGACAAGATGATCCAGGGGGGTATTTATGATCAGCTGGGTGGCGGTTTTGCCAGATATAGTACAGACGCGAAGTGGCTGGCCCCACACTTTGAGAAGATGTTGTATGATAATGCGTTGCTGGTAGATGTAATGAGCGAAGCTTATCAGCTGACAGGAAATGAGCTGTATGCGAAGACCATTGCAGATACCCTGGGATTTGTGGAGAGAGAGATGACAGATGCGGGCGGCGGTTTTTATAGTGCGCTTGATGCAGATTCCGAGGGTGTGGAAGGGAAGTTCTATACCTGGAGTAAAGAGGAGATTGAGGAGATTCTCGGAGAAGACGCAGCATTATTCTGTGCATATTATGATGTGTCAGAGGAGGGCAATTGGGAGGAAACGAATATACTATGGGTTACGAAACCTTTGGCAGTGGTGGCAGAAGCCCATGGCTTACCCCCAGAAGCGCTGGAGCAAATGTTAGTAACAAGTAGGGAGAAGCTGATGGCTGTGAGGTCTAAGCGTATACGTCCTGGGCTGGATGACAAGATCATTCTGGGATGGAATGCGCTGATGGTACACGCTTGCTGTAGGGCGTACGCGGCATTGGGTGTAGAACGCTATAGAGATATGGGAATAAATGCCATGAAATTTTGCCTAAGGAATCTACAAAACGTTGATAAACAGTCTTTTTTTCATACATTTAAAGGGGGAATTGCGAAATATCCTGCATTTCTTGACGACTATGCATGGCTGGTACGTGCTTTGATCGCATTACAGGAAGTAACCGGGGATGCTGAATGGCTGGATCATGCTAAAGCTTTGACGTCGTATGTAGTAGCAAATTTTTCAGACGAAGGGGATATTTATTTTTATTATACGCAAGCCGGTCAAACGGATGTTATCGTACGTAAGAAGGAAGTATATGATGGTGCCACGCCGAGTGGTAATGCTGTAATGGCGGCTAACCTGCTTTATTTATCAGTTGTATATGACAGGAAGGATTGGTCTGACCGTGGTATAGCTATGCTGGCGGGACAGGCGCAGACAGCGGTCAGGTATTCCACTTCGTTTGGGGTATGGGCAGGCATCTTATTGCAGTCAGTAAAGGGTGTGAGGGAGATTGCTGTGGTGGGTAGTGAATATAAATCAAGGATGCAGGATACTAACAGGCATTATATTCCGTTTAAAGTATTGTTAGGAGCAGTAACCGATCAACCAGGTATTCCACTGCTTGAACAGCGGGAACGGCCAGGGGAGACACTTATATACGTCTGTGAGCATTATCATTGTATTAAGCCAGTTAATTATATAGAGGAAATAATTAATTTAAAATAATATTTATGTATCTTGCATGACCATATCTGTGTAAAAAGCACACGGAAAAATGATTTTGATAAGATATAATAAAATGTTAAAAAGTACGTTTATTTTAATTGTCACGCTTCCCTGAATAGGTATGAAAAAGTTGGGTGAAAACTAACTACGGATTAAAATTAATCGTTACATTTGTTATCTTGCTTAAGAGTGTGGTATAGACTATCAGAAGGGTAAGTGCTGACTTTGAAGAGATAATATGTTTCCAACGGGAATGAATTCAAAAAAGTGAAACCAACAAGTATAACAACCGCGAAATTTCTGAAGTTGCCCTTAACAACTTTAGGGTCATTAAGTGTGAGGGGCTCGTTGGTAAACGATCTGTCCGGAGAGACCGGCATGATCCAAGGCCATGTTTCAGAACTTAGCGACATCCTCAGTAGCATTTTGGCCAATTTGCACTGCGTCGCCTACGAAATAAATGATTTTCAATGAAAGCTACCCTTATGAAGCTTAATTTTTCTAGTGGTCTGTTAGCAGTATTGCTGGTAAGCCTGCTCGCCAGCTGCGGTGGTAGTAAGACCCCCAAAAACGCGCAAGGACAGCTGATCGGCGTAAGTCCTAGACCTAAGTATTTCCCGCCTGTACCCTATGGAATGGTATATGTACCATCAGGAACCTTTCACATGGGTCCGAGCGATGAGGACTTGAACTATGCTTATACAGCACGTAACAAGTCTATTTCAATTTCCGGCTTCTACATGGATGCTACGGAGATTACCAACAACGAATACAGGCAGTTCGTACAGTGGGTGACTGACTCTATCGCGCACGTGATGATGGGTTATGTGAAAAATGACGGCGGCGAGGATTACATCGACTGGAAGAAGAAAATCAATTACCGTGATAAGTCTACTATTGATCAGCTGGACGGTATGATGTATGCTCCTGAAGACCGTCTTTATGGTCGCAGAGAGTTCGACGTACGTAAGCTGGTATATCATGCGGAGACTTTCAACTGGGAACAGGCTAAGAAGCGTGAGAACGCTAATGTATCCCGTTCTAAGTTCATTGTAAAGAAGGATGTTGCGATCTATCCTGACACACTGTGCTGGATCCGTGACTTCTCTTACGCTTACAATGAGCCAATGACGAGGATGTACTTCTGGCACCCTGCGTTTGACAACTATCCTGTTGTTGGCGTAACCTGGCATCAGGCTAACGCATTCGCTGAATGGCGTAGTAAGTTCTGGGAGGACTATCGTATTTCTAAGAAATTATTTACTGAGGATAAATTCCAGCTGCCTTCCGAAGCACAATGGGAGTATGCTGCAAGAGGTGGTAGAGAACAAACGCCATACCCTTGGGGTGGATACTACATCCGTAACAAGAAAGGTTGTTTGCTGGCTAACTTTAAACCAGGCCGTGGTAACTATCCAGAAGATGGTGGTTTCTACACTGTAAGAGCAGATGCTTACTGGCCGAACGATTATGGTTTGTATAACATGTCCGGTAACGTTGCAGAATGGACACAGGACATTTATTATGAGAATGCATATTCCTTCACGTCTGATATGAACCCATATCTGCGTATGGATGTTCCAGATAATGCAGTTCCGAAAATGAAACGTAAAGCTGTAAGAGGCGGTTCCTGGAAAGATATCGGATACTTCCTCCAGACAGGTACACGTTCTTACGAGTATCAGGATAGTGCTAAATCTTACATTGGATTCAGATGTACGATTGCATTCCTGAGCCGTTCTAAAAACGATTTTGGTCACAGGTAACAATTATAGTAATAGCCATTACGGATAGATGAGCATGAGAACAGGCAGTATCGAAGAGGCAGGAAAGATCCTGTGTGCCTTTGGGACGGGCATGTGTGTGAAAATCAAACTAAAACATGTTGATATGAGAGACCGTATGACGTACAATGGGAAACCGCAAATCATCGTTGAGCAACAACTATTCCATAACAATTTAACCTTTAACACTTTAACCAGTAAATTTTGACCTATGGCTATGAATCCTACTACATCGAAATGGCTTAATTTCTTTGTTTGTGTCGCGGCGTCTGTAGTAATTATCGGAGCGCTCTTTAAAATTCAACACTGGCCAGGTGCGGATATCGCCCTGATCGTTGGTTTGACTACTGAAGCGCTGATCTTCTTCGTTTATGCATTCGTACCAGATAGTGGTGGTCACGATGCAGCTCCTGCTCAGGTAGCAGTTGTTGCTGGTGGCAGTCCTGCACTGGCTGGTCTGGATAAAATGCTTGAAGAAGCTGATATTACTCCGGTAAGCTTACAGCGTCTGAGCGAAAACTTCCAGAAATTAGGTTCCACAGTAGATAAGATGCGGGATATCAGTGATGTAGTTGCCGCTACAGGCGATTACACACAAAAAACAAGAGAAGCTGCCAGCGCTATTGGTAACGTAGCTCACGCTTATACCACTGCTGCTTCAGCTGTATCTTCTTTCAACAGTGCTTCTGAATCTACAAGAAGCTTCCACGAGCAGATGCAGGGTATGACCAAAAACCTGGCTTCCCTGAATGCTATCTATGAACTGGAACTGCAGGATACTAACAATCACCTGAAAGCTATGAATAACTTCTATAGCAATCTGCTGAATGTTTCTCAGGCAATGACCAGCAGCGTAGACGATGCGCGCAAAACACAGGATCAGATCTCTAAACTGGCACATAACCTGACTAGCCTGAACAATGTTTATGGCAATATGCTCAGCGCTATGCAGAATGCGAGATAAGGTAACGCTTATAGTTTTTGATTTAACAACAGACAATCATTCAAACCTGAGAACAAACTATGGCACTACCTAAAGATCCCAGGCAGAAGATGGTCAATATCATGTACCTGGTCTTGACGGCCATGCTGGCATTGAACGTCTCTGCTGAGATATTGAACGCATTTAATATAGTTAACGATTCAATAGAAACTTCGAATACTTCCATCACAGCTAAGAATACGCTTACTTATAGTCAGTTTGACAAGACCGGAGATCCTGCAAAGGCTGCTCCTTTCAAAGAAAAAGCTGAAAAAGTAAAGGCACTGTCTGCTGAGATGTATGTTTACCTGGATACCCTGAAAGCTACCATCATCAGAGAATCTGGTGGTCTGGACGAGCACGGCGAAATAAAAGGTAAAAGCGACCAGGATGCTCCTACACGTGTAATGGAGAACTATAAAAAAGGTCCTGAACTGGAACAGAAACTTAACGAATTACGCAGTAAACTGATCGGATTCGTTGATCCGAAAGTGAAAGCAGAATTTGAACAGAGTCTTCCACTTCGCATAGAAATCGGTAAATCACATGGTGGTAGCCACGGTCCTAAAAACGCGACCTGGACTTCTTACCACTTCAACATGGTTCCGACTATCGCAGCTGTAACCATTCTGAGTAAATTCCAGAATGACGTAAAAAACTCTGAAGCTAGACTGGTAGATTACCTGTTTAGTCAAATCGGAGCGAATGAATTTAAATTCGACAGAATTAAACCATTCGTATCACTGAACTCTAAAAACCTGATGGAAGGTCAGGAACTGGTAGCCCAGGTAGCAGTTGGTGCTTATAGCAGCACTGTAAATCCTGAAATCGTTGTAAACGGTGCTACAGTTACTGCAACTGACGGTTTAGGTAGTTATAAAATGAATGTCAGCGGTCTTGGAGAGAAAACCTTAACAGGTACTGTAACACTCAGAAGACCAAATGGTGAAGTTGAAGCATTCCCTTTCAGTGAAGCTTATACTGTAGGTGCTTCTACCACATCTATCTCTGCTGATAAAATGAACGTACTGTACATCGGTCTGCAGAACCCAATTTCAATTTCTGCTGCTGGTGTTCCTGCTGAGCAGGTATCTGCATCCATCAACAATGGTTCTATTACCAAAACTGGTGCAGGTAAATTCTCAGTAACAGTTACAAAACCAGGTACTGCTACCATTGGCGTAGTTGCTAACGGTAAGAGCATGGCTGGTAAAGAATTCCGTATCAAATACATCCCTGATCCAGTGCTGAAGGTAGGTATGAGCAAAGGCCCTTTCATGAAGGCTGCTGAGTTCAAAGTACAGGGCGGTCTGCGTGCTGACCTGGAAGACTTCCTGTTCGAGGGTGTTAAATACGAAGTTGTTAGCTATCGTATCGGTATCGATGCAAAAGGTAAGGACTATGCAGAAGGCGAAGCTAACTCTGCTTACTTCCCTAACAGTGTGATGCCGGTTATCCGCTCCCTGAGAGCTGGCGATATCGTATACTTCGATAACATCCGCGTAAAAGGTCCGGATGGAAGGGTAAGAGATATGAGTAACGTCAATTTCAAGATTAACTAATATTATTTTTCTATGCGAGCAGTCATCCTTAACAGAATTGGTTTGTGTGCACTCCTGCTGGTATTCGTGGCAGCAGAGGCAAACGCCCAGGGCGGAGGACGCCGCCGTACGACACGTCGTACGGAGTCAACTCCAGCTGAGCAGAATACGCCAGCCGATGGTTCTGTTGTCAATCCCGCTACCGGTAACAGTGTAACAGCACCTGCACCGACTCAAGCTGCTGAACCAGCATCTCTTCGTCAGGACGGTGTCGGAGTACCTGTTGTAGATACTCCACGCAAATCCCTGCGTACGGATGGCATTTCTGAAAAGAACTTTATCAAAGACCGTGTGCCTATTCCATATGACCATATCCGCTCAGATGATGAGTTCTGGGAAAAGAAGATATGGCAGGTAATCGACACGCGTGAAAAGATGAACCTTCCTTTCCAATACAATGTTGAGGATGAATCCGGTACTAACCAGCTGTTCATAAACATTCTGCTTAACGCGGTAAAAGCCGGAGAAGTGGAAGCTTTCAGCCCTATCGATGACAGGTTCACTACCATTATTCCTTACTCCGAAATTCAGAACAAACTGAGTGGCGAAGAAAAGACAGTGCGTAGCATTGACCCGGTAACCGGTGAGGAGAAAATGGTAACTACCCGTGACGAATTTGACCCTCGTACTGTAGTTCAGTACAAGATCAAAGAAATCTGGGTGTTCGATAAAGAAGCATCTGCTCTGAAAGTTCGTATCCTGGGTATCGCTCCAATGGTGTCCCGTATGAACGAAGACGGTTCATTCCGCGCAGCTATCCCGCTGTTCTGGGTATATTATCCTGATCTGCGTCCTATCCTGGCTAAATTTGATGTTTACAACCAGAATAACGATGCGGCTACCATGAGTTGGGAAGACCTTTTTGAAATGCGTTTCTTCTCCAGCTTCATTATCAAGGAAAACAATACTTACAACCGCGAGATTAAAGAGTACATTAAAGATGGCACCATGCGTCTCCTGGAAGGTCAGGCGATCAAGGATAAAATCTTTAATAAAGAACAGGATATGTGGCAGTATTAATCTGCTCGCAGATAAAAGAACTGAAAAGGGAGTCTGTAAAAAGACTCCCTTTTTGTTTATATAATATAGTCTTGTCTTGCGTGAAAAAGTACTACCTGACACTCATTACATGACTAATCTCATTTGTTCCCTCAACACCTTATTCTAGCTTTGTAGCATACTAATCTCCACGATTATGTCCCTGACATTTGATACCCCCGAACTACTTAACTCACTGCAACGCCAGGTGGACGACCTGGTACAGACTGTCAACAATAACTTCGTTGGCGTACCGGAACAGTTTCTTTTACTGCAGCCCTCTCCAGGAAAATGGAGCGTAGCCCAATGCCTGGATCACCTGAATGCTTACTCCAGGTTCTACGTGCCGGCTATGGAGAAAGCTATACAAGGCAAATTATCGGGTAGTCTGCCCCCTACTCCATCTGCCACCTTCAAGAGCGGCTGGCTGGGCAACTATTTCACAAATATGATGAAGCCGAAGGCTGACGGACTTCCCGGTATGAAAATGCAGGCACCAAAGGCTTACCGCCCCATGGCAGATCTGAACGCAAAGCATACCGTACAGGAGTTCCTGGAATGGCAACAGCAAACCAAAGCATTGCTTGACAGGGCCAAACTGGTAAATCTGCAAAAGATAAAGATTTCAACTACGCTGGGTGCGTGGCTGAGATTTTCACTGGGGGACACCTTCCGGTTCGTGATTGCACATGAACAGCGCCATATTGCACAGGCCTTAAGAGCTAAAGGTTAAGCGTCCCTAATATCAGCTTTCGCTGCCGGGCGTACTGGCGGTACCTGCCTCTCCTGTAGCAGGATGGAAATAGTTATATACCAGCCGGGCTTTTGCTACACCAATTTCATTTATCAGGTCTTGCTCTGATAACAATTTGATTTTAGCGACTGAACGGAAGGTTTTCAGTAGCTGGGTAGCTGTATTCTCGCCAATACCCTTGATACCTTCTAATTCGTTCTTAAAAGTACCTTTACTGCGCTTCTGCCGGTGAAAGGTGATACCGAATCTGTGTACCTCGTCACGTACTCTTCTGATAAGTTTCAGGCTCTCGCTGTCATAAGGCAGCTTGATACTGTCTTTATCCCCTGGAAAGAAAATTTCCTCCTCATTTTTAGCGAGGCCCACTACGGTCATACTACCTATCAGGTCCAGCTCGCGGATGCTTTCCATGGCTGAACCCAACTGTCCTTTACCACCATCTATGATTACCAGCTGGGGCAAAGGTTGCTCTTCCGCCAGCAAGCGACTGTAACGACGATATACTACCTCCTTCATTGAGGCAAAGTCATTAATACCCTGAACGGTTTTAATATTGAAGTGACGATAATCTTTTTTAGAAGCTACACCGTCTTTGAATACCACACAAGCCGATACTGGGTAGGCGCCCTGGAAATTGGAGTTATCGAAACACTCGATATGCAACGGAAGCTCCTGTAGCTCCAGATCGGCCTGCAGCTGATATAGCACTTTCTTCTTTTCCATATCGCTTTTGCCTTCCAGGTGCAGAATTTTCTTCCGGTAAAGCTCTTCCTTGAAGTAATTGACGTTCTTCTCTGATAGTTCCAGCAGCTTCTTTTTATCTCCGCCTTTAGGTACTGATATAGTGATATGCTCTTCCGGATACTCGATCTCAATAGGTACGATGATTTCCCGGGCAAGGCTCTGAAATGCATCGCGCAGATAGCCTACTGCATACGTCAGCACCTCTGTATCATCCTCTTCCAGCTTCTTTTCTAAGGTAACTGTTTTGGTATCTGCAATAGTGCCATTGAGTACGCGCAGATAGTTAACATAGGCATAATTACCCTCGCTGATAATCGAGAATACGTCCACATTACCGACTCTCGTATTGACAATCGTTGATTTGGACTGATAGGCCTGCAAACTCTCTATCTTCTTCCTGATGATCTCCGCTTTTTCAAACTCCATGTTCATCGCGTGTTCCTGCATCTGTGTGCGGAACATCTGTAACACCGGACTAAGATTGCCTTTCATGATGTTTTTCACCTGCTGCAATCCTTCGCGGTAGTCTTCTTCTGTCTGGAGTCCTTCACACGGCCCCTTGCAGTTGCCTAGATGATATTCCAGACAAACTTTATACTTGCCTTTAGCCACGTTCTGCGGGGAAAGGTTAAGATTACAGGTACGTAGGGGTATATTGTACCGTACCACTTCAAGCAGTTCGCGTACGCGGCCTACAGATGTGAACGGACCCAGGTATTCCGAGCCGTCTTTGATGACATTGCGGGTGAGGAACACACGGGGAAACGCCTCATGTTTAATCACGAGGTAAGGGTATGTTTTGTCATCCTTCAGATTGATATTGAATTTAGGCTGGAACTGTTTAATAAGTGAGTTTTCCAGCAGGAAAGCATCCTGTTCGGAGCCTACGATGGTAAATTCAATATGATGGATGGTCTCTACAAGTTTACGGGTCTTGTAGTTATCGTGGTATTTAACAAAATAAGAACTGACCCTTTTACGCAGGCTTTTAGCTTTTCCTACATAAAGCAGTTCACCTGCCTCGCTGTAATACTTATAAATACCGGGCTGAAGGGGTATGGTATGTGATATCTGTTGAAACTCCGCTGCTGTCATGTTCTGAGAAAATCTGTTAGGGGTGTCTGAGCAGCACTTTCACATCCAGTTCCCGTGCAGGCAGGAAGGCGATCTTCTGCCAGGTCACGATGCGGATATGTTTGTTTTGCTGATACACCAGGTTTTGCTGGTATTCGTATACCAGGTTTTCTACATGCTTATTCATCTGCACATTGGTGATATGCTGCTGGTTATCAATATCCATAATCACTTCCTGTGGTACGGTAGCCGGGTTTCTGGCTTTGTACATGAGGGAATGTTTACCGGAGAACTGGTCAGCCAGCAATATGGTATCGTACGCGCCTCTAAGGGACGGTTTATTCAGGTCTACGTCGAGAAACGGTGCAAGCAGGTGTCTTAGCTGGACAGAGTCGGGGGATGTAATGGTCAGGCTATCCCGTTGTCCGTTCATAACGATAGTCTTCTGCAGGGCGGGTTTAATGCCGGACATAGTATGCAGTTCTTCCTGAAAGTATCCTTTAAGATCCCTGTAAGCCAATGTTTTGTCTTGCTGTTCTCCGTTAGTATTGCTGCAGGATGCCAGGCAAACGGCAACAATCACCAGTATCCATGAAAAACGATGATCCATGGTGCAAATGTAGGGAAGATGCTTTAATGCACCGCGCATCTGTCTGACTGCAAATGATATAAAAAAGTTAATGCGCCGTAAAGACGGCGCATCTGATGCATGAGCAAATCTGTCGAGAGCACTAAAAAACGTAAAACGTATCATCTCGACGAATAGTTACAGGATAGAAATAATATAAAAAAAAAGCTGTCCCATCTTAGACGGGACAGCTTTGTATATCTACGTTTATAATACTTATACCAGTATGTTACCAGTCATTTCAACCGGAATCGGAAGATCCATCAGGGTAAGGATGGTAGGTGCTACGTCACCGAGTTTGCCTGGTTTCACCTCACCTTTAAAATCATTGCTGATGATGAAATAAGGTACCAGGTTAGTCGTATGAGCCGTATTCGGAGTACCATCGCTATTGATCATGTAATCAGCATTACCGTGGTCTGCCGTAAGGAATACTGTATAATCGTTCTTCAGTGCTGCGGTTACTACTCTTTCCACACAGGCATCAACGGTTTCAACTGCTTTGATAGCAGCTGGCCATATACCGGTATGGCCTACCATATCAGCATTAGCGAAGTTGAGGCAAATAAAATCAGCAGTTTTACCTTCTATCTCCGGAACGATAGTATCTGTTACTTCATAAGCGCTCATCTCAGGTTTCATGTCATAAGTAGCAACTTTCGGAGAAGCTACTATCAGACGGCGTTCTCCCTGAAACTCTCTTTCTCGTCCGCCAGAGAAGAAGAAGGATACGTGCGGATACTTCTCTGTTTCTGCAATACGTATCTGGCTGCGGTTATTGGCTTCCAGCACTTCGCCGATAGTATTCTGCAGATTATCATTATCGAATATAACATGCACTCCTTTATAGGTTTTGTCATACTCGGTCATGGTAGTATAATGCAGCGGTAACGGTTGCATACCAAAGTCAGGGAATGGCTGCTGGGTAAGTACCTGCGTAATTTCACGGCAACGGTCAGTACGGAAGTTGAAGCAGAGTACTGCATCGCCTGGCTGGATGGTAGCAATCGGATTCAGCTGCGCATCTGTAGTGATGATTGGCTTGATAAATTCATCTGTTACACCTTCTGCGTAGGAAGTTCTGATTGCATTCACCACATCCTGCGTAGGCGTACCGGTACCATGTACCAGTGCGTCATATGCCAGTTTCACGCGTTCCCAGCGCTTATCGCGGTCCATCGCATAGTAGCGGCCTGTGATGCTGGCTACCTGACCTACAGTTGTCTTCAGGTGAGCTACCAGGTCTTCCATGTATTCAAGACCACCCTTAGGATCTGTATCACGGCCGTCGGTGAAGGCGTGGATATATACTTTGGTCAGTCCTCTATCTTTCGCAATCTGGGTCAGTGCTTTGAGGTGATTGATGTGCGAGTGTACGCCACCATCACTTACAAGACCGATCAGGTGAAGTGCTTTATCGTTATTCTTGGCGTAGTTAAACGTATCCTGAAGCACCTGGTTGCCGGCTAATTCACCGGTACGGATAGCAACATTGATACGCTGTAATTCCTGGTATACAACACGTCCGGCTCCGAGGTTAAGGTGTCCTACTTCGGAGTTTCCCATCTGTCCTTCAGGCAGGCCAACATCCTCTCCGCAGGTAATCAATGTACTATGCGGGTACTTTGTATACAGGCTGCTTACAAATGGCGTATTTGAATGCGCGATAGCATCTGCGGCAGGAACCTGTCCTTGCCCCCATCCATCCATAATAACGAGAATGGCTCTTTTCTTTTCCATATTTCCGGTTGTATTTTTCTTGTTCAGTTAAGGAGGCTAAAGTTATGAAGCATCCTCGAAACGGCATCAAACTTATTGAAATGCCTTCAAAATTCATACAGGTGGCCCTGAAGTTTGCTATACTTTGGTTTTATTCTAAAAATATATATTAATATCTTCGCATTAATTAATCATTGTACAATACAACGATGATTGTATTTTAAAAGGCATCCTGCAAATTGGCATAGTTTTAGCCCTTTTCAACCTAATGATGAAAACTTTACTACTTAATAAAATACTGACGATGAAAAAGTTAATGTATGTGCTTGGAGTTGTGTTGTTTGGCGTCATTATCACTGCATTTACCTTGTCAGCCGCTAACTTGAAATCTACTGCAGCAGGCCCTTTTGAAGACGTAGTGTCTGCGATTAAACAAGGCGACGCAAGCGCTCTATCCCGCTACCTTGATAACACTGTAGAAATCAGCATGGCTGGTAAATCTAACTCTTACAGCAAAGCACAGGCAGAAATCATTCTCAAAGATTTCTTCGGAAAAAATCAGGTTAAATCATTTGAATTAATACACCAGGTAGAAAGCAAAGGCGGCTCCCGCGTAGGTATCGCTAATGTTGGTACTTCAGGTGGTACTTTCCGGACATCCTTCTTTCTCCAGATGAAAGGCGGATCCATGGTACTGAATGAACTGCGCTTTGAAAGCAAATAAGTATAGAATTGTTAAGATTGATATTGAAAAGTCCGGCTCCGTCCGGACTTTTTTACATTCCAGCAGTATAACAACTCAGCTCCTTTCTTAATTTGGCTTACTTTCGTTCTTTCAAACCGATAGTATGTTACAGGAACCAGCATTAACAGAGCTTATTCGCAGCGCACTGGCTGAAGATATTGGGGATGGAGACCACTCTACCTTGGCATGTATACCGGCTGACGCCAGAGGCGGCGCAAGGCTGAAAATAAAAGAAGATGGCATATTAGCAGGGATGGAAGTAGCAGCCGTTATTTTCCGGATCCTGGATAAAGATTCCATTTTTAAGCCATTCAAAAAGGATGGCGATACCATGAAAGCCGGCGAAATAGCTTTTGAAGTCGAGGCATCCACACATACCCTGCTGATGGGAGAACGCCTTGTGCTGAACTGTATGCAGCGAATGAGCGGTATTGCCACCCTCACACGCAGTTATGTAGATGTACTGAAAGGATATCATACCCAGCTGCTGGATACCCGTAAAACAACGCCTAACTTCCGCTTACTGGAAAAAGAAGCTGTACGTATCGGTGGCGGTGTGAATCACCGTATGGGCCTGTATGACATGGTAATGCTGAAAGATAATCATATTGATTTTGCAGGTGGCATCACAGCGGCTGTTACTAAAACAGTTGCTTACCTCCAACAGCACAATCTACCCCTGAAAATAGAGGTGGAAACACGCAACCTGGAAGATGTAAAAGAAGTGCTGTCAGTAGGCCAGATCCATCGTATCATGCTGGATAACTTCTCTCCCGCTCAGATCACAGAAGCCCTGGCCCTGATCAACGGCCGCTATGAAACTGAAGCCTCAGGAGGCATCAACCTCAATACACTCGAAGCCTATGCAAAGACAGGCGTTGATTATGTGTCAGCTGGTGCTGTCATCCATCACGCAGTCAGCCTTGATCTTAGTTTAAAAGCAATATAATATCCCTAACGTTGAGAAAGATTTTATTCATCATAAACCGCAAAGCCGGTACTGACAGGGAGAAACGCCTGGAAGGCATTATCAGGAAATATTTAACGCCGAAAGCCTTCTCAGTCGAAATAACTCACCTGGAATATCTCGGTCACGGCACTGACCTGGCCAGAGCTGCGGTTGCAAATGGAACAGATACAGTAGTCGCTGTAGGTGGTGATGGTTCCATCAATGAAATAGCCCAGGGCCTGGTTGGTACCACCACTGCACTAGCCATTATCCCGCTAGGTAGCGGTAACGGCCTCGCCAGAGCATTAAAAATACCCCTCAAGGTTGCACGCGCACTGGAAGTTATTGCAGACGGTAAACGTAAAGCCATCGATGTAGGATATGCCAACGAACACCTGTTTCTCAGTAACGCCGGCGTCGGCTTTGACGCACTTGTCGCTGATCAGTTCAGGCATAAAACAAAACGTGGTCTATGGGGGTATGCTAAACTCGTATTCCAGAGCTTCAGCAGCTATAAAGGCCCCTCCTATCAGATCAGTGTTGACGGAAAGACCTTGCAGCAACGCGCTTTTCTGCTGACCGTCGCAAACGGCAACCAGTTTGGCTACGAATTTAAACTCGCACCCGGAGCCAATGTATTTGACGGGAAACTAGACCTATGTGTCGTACCTCCCATCAAACTCTATGGATTGATACCGGTAGGTTATCATTCACTCATGGGAAATATTGACAAGACCCGTTATATGCAACACTATACAGGGGAAACTATCGTTGTTACAAGTAATGAGCTGGCGCATCTGCAGGTGGATGGCGATGCTGTGCCGTTGAAAGAAAACGGTAAAGTAGCATTCCGCGTACACCCCGGTGCGCTGCAGGTAATAGTTAACCGATCTTAAACTAATTGTTATGTCAAAGAAGAAGCTTAATACAGGTGGGATAGTCTATTCAACCAATCCTGATTTCAGGCCGGAGAATGATGAACCGGAACAGGTAGAAACGCTTGCGCCGGCACAGCAACAGTTGCGTGTAAAACTGGATACAAAACAACGCGCAGGGAAAGTCGTGACATTAGTCAATGGCTTCGTAGGGAAAGACGAAGACCTGGAGAAACTCGGAAAGGAATTGAAGACCAAATGTGGCACGGGCGGAAGTGCGAAAGACGGTCAGATCCTTATACAGGGCGACTATAAAGATAAAGTGTTGAAATGGTTGCAGGATTGGGGGTATAAAGCCAAGTAAATTTTTTAAAGGCTGTTCATTTATTGGACGGCCTTTTTTTATTGCTGGTGTTTGTTCCCTGCCTGTCAGGGCGGCTCTACGTTACTGCGGAATACTCTCACTGAGAAGGCTCGGTTAATCTTCTTAATAGCAAAATCCATTGATCGTACATCCGGTGAATATCTTTTTACCCAAGCGGGATGTTAGTTTTCTGCCGGCAACGCCAGTATAGCCTCGCTGACTGCACTTCTTTGACGTTCCTTGTTATGAGGCTTGATTTGGCGTATTAGGCTATGGTGTGTGGATAAAACCGTTGGGTGGATTTGACGGAATGTTACTACTGATAATGCAGGTGGTAATTATCAGATTGAAGAATACTTACTGCTGTTCGCAGTGAGCATACTTATTTTGCGGATAATTAGGAGGTTAAATAAGATAGTTCATCGCATGTGGAGATAATTATCGTAGTCTAATACTTTTGTGCGGTCAGGTCACCGCTAATAGTATTCAAGTCCACCTCTTGTTCGTCCCTTGTTCGTCCCTTGTTCGTCGCTTGTTCGTCGCTAGTAGTATTCAAGTCCGTCGCTTATTCATTCCTTCTTCGTCTCCGCCGTTTGCCACCATATCTGTACTATATAATTTTCAGATCCGCGTATGAGGCTTAATGCCTGGTTTAATTCTTTGCCTCCTGGTTTTGTATAAATATCAAACGTGCATCATTCCCATGATCGTAATTAGTTCCTTTTACTGCTTCCTGGAAGCAGATGTAGGAGCGCTGCGTAAATGACTGCTATTGCCTGATGTGTTATAGCATCAGAGCATTCTGAAAGTATGCGGTGTATGACCCGTCTGACTTTTGAAGAAGTGAGAGAAATTAGCTGGTTCCTCGAATCCGAGGCTGTGGGCGATAGCGGCAATGGGCCAGTCTGTATGCAGCAGAAGCAGACGGGCTTCCAGCAGCATGCGCTGGCGGATATGCTCGCTGGTAGTACGGCCTGTTACGCGCTTGACCGTGGCATTGAGGTGATTGGGATGAACATTTAATACCTGTGCGAAATCGCCGGCAGTTTTAAGCTGAATCTGCTCCAGTTCTGATGTAATAGGAAATTGCTTCTCCAGGGTATCAGTAAACCGCTCTGCCAGCAGCTGGGCTGTCGTAAGAGACCGATGCGGTATGACCTCCGGAGCACCAATCCTCTTTGCTTCTAACAGTAATAACTGCAGGTAGATCAGTATGGCTTCCTGGCGATAAGGGTTACAATCCTTATTTTCCTTGAGCAGGTGTCCAAAGAGCTGCAGCATATAATCGCGTTGCTGCTCTGTCAGGCTTAATACCGGATTAGCACCTGTTTGGAAAAGCGGGTGGTGCAACAATTCTTCCCGGGAATGCCGGTGCATCTCAAACAGATTTTCCGTAAACCGGCAGTAATAACCATCCTGCTCCCCTTCCGGTTGCCAGGTTTTCGGCTCCAGCTGATTGATAAACACAATAGCCGGTGCTTTGATCACATAACTGCGCTGGCCCAGTGTCATGATACCGCCGCCCTTTGTCATCAATGTTATTTTGTAATAGTCTCGTCTGCTGGCGGAAATGTATTCCCGGCAGGGATTGGTCGAACGTGAGTGAATGGTGAAATTACTCTTTGCCGGCACCTGCGGTAAGCATTCCTTGTCAAGGCTTACACTCGAAAAGTCGTCGCTAAGTTGCAGCTCTTTGCGATGCACTGTTCTACGATTCTTACTATTTACGGAGGACATATCGTAAAGTTAGTTAAAAGCAAATTCTCTCTGGTACCCGAATAAATTAGTGCCGGAGCCCGACGGGATGTACGGGGGAATAGCCGGGTGGATGGTCACCGGACATGATAAAGATTTCTCCTTTGTATCATTGTTGCAAATTTTCTTTTGATAAATTAACAAATATTTCACAACTTCGGATCAACCTTTATCAACCAAAATCTTGTTTTCATCAACTGGTCTTTTTGATGAACTGCCTATTTGAACCGACTATCTGTTGCAGTATGACAAGATATTTATATCGGGCTACATGTTATCACTTCCTTACCTATGAGCTGTAGTAATGATGACATGTAGCCCTTTCTAAACCCAGGATTTATTCTAATGGGCCATCGCTCTAAAATACTCTTACTCTTATTTGTTGCTGCCAAGCTACTACTTCACCTCTTTATTGTTAACGACGCTTACGATCTTCATCGCGATGAATACCTGCACTTGGACCAGGGCAATCATCTTGCTGCAGGTTATTTGTCTGTACCGCCGTTTACCGCTTTTGTTTCTTTTGTGATTCATGTGCTTGGCGGAGGGGTATTTTGGGTACGCTTCTTCCCTGCCCTGTTTGGCACGCTGACAATGCTGCTTATCTGGAAAACTATTTCCTTATTGAAAGGCGGATGGTATGCACAGACTGTGGCTGCTACAGCATTTCTCTTTTCGGCAGTGTCCAGGGTCAATATTCTTTACCAGCCTAACAGCGCCGATATATTAGCCTGGACACTGCTGTTATATCTGCTGATTGCATACGTTAACAACCGCAAGTCACCATTACTCCTTTGGCTGGGGCTGGTGGCCGGACTGGCATTTCTTAATAAGTATAATGTATTGTTCGTGATTGCCGGAGTTGTGCCCGCCTTACTGCTGGCCAGGCAATGGAGGATATTTGCGGAGAAGTACCTGTATGTGGGCATTATGATTGCTCTGATTGTCGCAGCCCCCAATATTATCTGGCAGCTCCGGCAGGGCATGCCGGTACTACATCATATGAAAGAGCTGGCAGATACTCAGCTGGTCAATGTAGACAGAATGGGCTTTGTGGTAGAGCAGCTGCTGTTCTTTATGTTCGGAACATGTATCTGGGTCACCGGCCTGATTAGCTTGTTCTGGTATAAGCCTTTCTGTGCTTACAGGTTTTTTGGATGGAGCTTCTTGCTGGTCATGGCCCTGTTCATTTACCTGAAGGCAAAAGGCTATTATGCCCTGGGTCTCTACCCGGTGATGCTGGCATATGGAAGCGTATATTGGGAACGGCTCTTTTCCAATGGCTGGCTCAGGTATACCCGTCCGGTATGGCTTGTACTGATAGCTTTGCCTATGGTGATGTTATACCGTTTTGTTTTTCCTGTGTTACCTCCTGAGCAATTGCATAGCATGATTAAGCCAGGCATGCGGGAATTGTTATGTCGGTGGGAAGACGGCCAATTGCACGATCTGCCACAGGATTTTGCTGACATGCGTGGATGGCGGGAACTGGCAGGACTTGTAGCCAATACTTTCCGGCAGGCGCCCTTAGATGAGCGGAGGCATTTATTGATTCTTTGTGAGAACTACGGCCAGGCTGGCGCCATTAACTTCTATGCAAAGAAGGAGGTAACTCCGGCGGTTACCTTCAATGCGGATTATATGAACTGGTTTCCGGCTACTGACAGTCTGCGTTATGTCATCGTTGTAGGCGATGAACTGCAGGAATATGTCCGGCAATATGCGTCCGGGCATATCAAAACCGGTCAGGTTACGGATGTGCTGGCGCGGGAATACCGTACCGGTGTTTATCTGCTGACAGGTATTTCGCCGGTTTTTGCTGATAAGTTGAGGCAGTGGCAACTGGAAAAGCAGCAAGCGTTCCGGGCCTGGAAGTAGTTATTTGACCAGAACAAACTCTACTTCTCCGAAATTCAGTTGTAAGATCTCTCCATCCTTTTCGAGGCATAATTTGCCGTCAGGTAGTACATCCTGTATAATGCCCTCAAAGTATTCACCATTTATCCGGTAAGTGGCCGGTTGTCCAAAGCGGAAGAGCTTGCGCTTGTAATCGTCCATAAGAGCATCATACTGGGCGGGATGCAGCTGTTTTAACCGTTCTTCGATACAAGTGAACAATGAGCGGGTAAGTTCAATAGGATCCCAGGTTTTGCCGGTTATTTGTTTTAGAGATACCGGATTAGGCAGATGAGGGGAGAAGGTGGTTTGGTTGAGGTTGACGCCTATGCCGATGATGGCATATTGCCATGTATTGCCACGAAGTACATTTTCGATGAGTATGCCACCTGCCTTTCTGTCACGCCAGTAAAGATCATTACTCCACTTGATAGCAGTTTCATCACCGGCATAGCGACTAAACCAGTCAGCAGTGCTCAGGGCAATGGCTGCACTGAGCATGAATTGTCTGGAAAGGGGCAGCATGCCGGGTTGCAGGGCGATGGTAAGGATAATATTTTCTCCTGGAGGCGATAACCATTGTTTACCACGTTGCCCTTTTCCGGCAGTTTGATCCATTGCAAACCAGGCTGTACCATGTGTCACATGGCCTATATTTACCTGCTCCATGGCATAGTTATTGGTGCTGTCTACTGTATCTAAAATGTACAAAGGCTGTCCGATCACTTAAAAATTCTTTGGTGATTTATTTTGAAAAAGCAAAGTAACTCATTTTACCATTTTCTTAACAATCGGGCAGTGGCCGGCAACAGAGCAAGGGTATTAGACAAGTGTATGATTTCTAGGCTTTAAAGTCCTGTACATCATGGATTATTACAGTTTGTAACAATATCATATTCCGGCGTTTATTTGCTCCTTCTTTAGTAATTTTGACAATTAAAGTTTATTTTTAACCAAAAGAGATTTTATTGGCACCCTTAACCGTTCTGAGTACGAGAAAGAAAGCGTTGACGCGCTTGAGTAGAGAAAGCGAGATTTTTTCCACCATCATCAAGGCCATCCAGGAGAAAAAGGGAGAAAATATTGTTTCTCTGGATCTGCGCCAGATTCCTGAAGCTGTGGCTGATTTCTTTGTTATATGTGAAGCTAACTCCACTACACAGGTTAGGGCTATAGCTGATTTCGTGGAAGACCAGGTGTCGAAACATATCGGCGAAGAGCCTTATAAGCACGAGGGATTTACCGCGCAACAATGGATACTGGTGGATTATGTGAATGTTGTGGTGCATGTATTCCAACCTGAAACCAGGCAGTTCTATAGCCTGGAGGACATGTGGAGTGATGCAGGACGAATGGAGCATAATGAAACTAACTAATAACTTTTAACTATTACCGACATCCTTAAAAAGGATCGTAAGATTATGGAAAGAGGCAACAACTTCAACAAGGGAGACAAATCGCCAAAGAAAGGACCAAAGTTCAACATATACTGGGTGTATGCGTTTATCGGGGTAGCCTTGCTGGCAATGAACTTTGCTAACTTCGGCGCCGGGCCCAAAGAGCTAAGTTTCCAGGAGTTCCAGCTCAATTACCTGAAACCAGGTGATGTAGACAGGCTGGTTGTGGTGAATAAGAAATCGGTAGAGGTTTACATTAAGAAGGACAGGCTGAATGAGTCTAAATTCGATAAAGTATCCAAGAACCGTCTGGGCGCTCAGAATAATGGCCCTCATTTCCGTTTCACAATTGGTAGTGAAGAGAGTTTTAAAGCCGACCTTGACAAGGCGCAGGCTAATATTCCTCTTGAAGACCAGGTGAAAGTGACCTATGAGGACAGGCAGAGCTGGTTTGAACCATTTATTCAGTTACTCCTGCCATTGGTGCTGCTGATTGGACTGTGGGTATTGCTGATGCGTAAAATGGGTGGCCCTGCCGGTGGTAGTGGTGGTCCCGGAGGCATCTTCAACATCGGTAAATCTAAAGCAACCCTCTTTGACAAAGGTACCCGCGTAAACATTACTTTCAGTGATGTAGCTGGTTTGGACGAAGCGAAAGTGGAAGTGATGGAAATCGTTGATTTCCTGAAGAATCCGAAAAAATATACCTCATTAGGAGGTAAGATTCCTAAAGGAGCCCTACTGGTAGGCCCTCCGGGTACTGGTAAAACCCTGCTGGCGAAAGCAATGGCAGGCGAAGCACAAGTACCATTCTTCTCCATGTCCGGTTCTGATTTCGTTGAACTGTTCGTTGGTGTGGGTGCAAGCCGTGTGCGTGACCTGTTCAAACAGGCTCGTGAGAAAGCGCCTTGTATCATCTTCATCGATGAGATCGACGCTATTGGCCGTGCAAGAGGTAAAAACGTAATGATGAGCAATGACGAGCGTGAAAACACCCTGAACCAGTTACTGGTAGAAATGGATGGTTTCGGCACTGATAGCGGTATCATTATCCTTGCAGCAACTAACCGTCCGGATGTGTTGGACAGTGCGCTGCTGCGTCCGGGACGTTTTGACCGTCAGATTTCTATCGATAAGCCAGACCTGAATGGTCGTGAGCATATCTTCGATGTTCATCTGAAGCCAATTAAAACTTCTCCAAACCTTGATATCAAGAAACTGGCATCTATGACACCTGGCTTTGCCGGTGCCGACATCGCTAACGTATGTAACGAAGCGGCTCTGATCGCTGCCCGTAAAGGGAAGACGCAGGTAGAGATGGAAGATTTCAATGATGCAGTGGATAGAGTAATTGGTGGTCTGGAAAAGAAAAATAAGATCATTTCTCCTGAAGAGAAAGAAGTGATCGCATACCACGAGGCTGGCCACGCTATTTGTGGCTGGTACCTTGAGCACGCTAATCCGCTGGTGAAAGTAACCATTGTTCCCCGTGGAGTGGCAGCTTTAGGCTATGCGCAGTATCTGCCAAAAGAACAGTACCTCTATAATACTGAACAGCTGCTGGACGATATCTGTATGACCCTCGGCGGCCGTGCGGTAGAAGACATCGTGTTTGGTAAAGTATCTACCGGCGCACAAAATGACCTGCAGGTTATCACCCGTATGGCATATGCAATGGTAACGGTATACGGTATGAATGATAAGGTCGGTAATGTATCATTCTACGATCCTAACAGTGATCAGTCATTCACCAAACCTTACTCTGAAGAAACGGCCAAAATGATCGACGAAGAAGTTCGTCTGCTGATCGAAAAGGCTTATCAGCGTACCAAAAACCTGCTGACAGAGAGATTGGACAATGTGAAAGTGTTGGCAGAAGAATTATTAAAGAAAGAAGTATTATACCAGGCAGATCTGGAAAGGCTGATCGGTAAACGTCCATGGGATGTTCACCGCGAGCATATCGCTAACAAGGAAGGTATGACCACTGATGGCGTACATCCTACCGATATCATCAATCCTTCGCCTACACCTGCTAATGCGTAAGCTGATATGAAGATATCTCCTGCCAAGGAAAATATTCTCAAAAGAGTACGAAATGCATTAAGTCAATCGGTACAGTTGCCCTTCCCTAATTCGGAGGGCAACAGTTCCGTTTTTGTAAAGGAGCACGACGGACTGGAAATGAAGTTTGCAGAAGAATTTGCCCGGTTACAGGGGAAGTTCATATTCTGCACCAGTAAAACTGAACTGCTGGATAACCTGGCGGCTTTGATTCAATCCAAAGAGTGGACTGATGTACATTGCCAGACTCCTTCCCTGATGACGGAGTTCCAGTTGAAGCAGTTTCCTTTTATGAACAGAGGAGACATGCATACCGCAGATGCTGCAATTACAGATTGCGAGATGCTGGTAGCACGTACCGGTACTATGGTGCTGAGTGCGGCTCAACCCTCCGGAAGGGCATTACCGGTTTATACTCCGGTGCATATTGTCATCGCATACACGCATCAGCTGGTATTCGATCTGAAAGATGCAATTGCCCGGCTGAAGGAAAAGTATCATGGCGACCTGCCATCTTCTATCTCCTTTGCATCCGGTCCCAGTCGTACGGCCGATATCGAAAAGACATTGGTAGTCGGAATACATGGCCCGCGAGAGGTATATGTGTTCCTGTTGGACGAATAGATTTGTAAATACTAAAGCATATTTGAACAGCGCGTGATCCCATCATGCGCTGTTCTTTTAAATGATCATGTTATACGGGCCCGCTATGACCAGGTTATTCCTTTTATTGTTTTCCGCTGTGCTGCTGACGTCATGTGCACAATCTTCAGACCAGGGTAAGGCTGCTGTCGATACCATCAATACCTTGATAGTAAAAGAGCCTGCTGCTATTATATTCCGGCCGGCTGGTGATAAGCTGCGCTATCTGAAATCGGAACTTGGGGAAAAGAACTTTCCTTCCCTCCTGGCTATTAACAATAACATCCTGAAAGAAGACAGTACCTTTCTGGCAGGTAAGGGTGTTAAAATTATCTCAACCAACGCCACACAGCTGCAATTTGTACGGCCTAACGGAGAGGTGCTTTATATCAGTCTGAACCATCACAAATATGCCTGGGAAATCTTTTTGTACAATGGGTTCTCTGACCCTGTAAAGGCAGACCTGACCGATATAGAGGCCGCTTATACAGAGGCCGGTATACAAAAGTAACGCGACTCTTTTCCCGCAGGGTTGTTTTGTTAAAGACTTATCTATTACTTCGCGGTGCAAACCGCTTCTTCATCAGCGGTCTGTTGTCTGTAAGGCACAGGCCCGAAAATATCATTATCTATGACGCATGGACTGTCCACAGTGGACTATTCCATTCCTCTTCCGGAAGGCAAACGTGTATATTTCGCATCAGACTTTCACCTGGGCACTCCTAATCCTGCTGCAAGCCGGGAAAGAGAGAAACGTATTGTGAAATGGCTGGATGCCTGTGCACAGGATGCTGGACACATCTTCCTGGTAGGTGATATTTTCGACTTCTGGTTTGAATACCGGGAGGTTATTCCAAAAGGTTATACCCGCCTGCTTGGCAAACTGGCAGAGTTGCGGGACAGGGGCATTGGCATAACTGCCTTTATCGGGAACCATGACATGTGGATGGACGGGTATTTTGAGGATGAACTGGATATCCCTGTGCATTATGAGCCCAAGACCTATGAAATAGGGGGAAAAAGATTCTATATCGGTCACGGAGATGGGCTCGGACCAGGCGATCATGGATATAAGATGTTGAAAAAGGTATTCCGGAACCCTGTTTGCCGTTGGCTGTTCTCCCTGATTCATCCATCCTGGGGCATCGGACTAGCCAACTATTTCAGCCGTAAAAGCCGTGCAGCTACCGGCGGGGAACTGGAAAAATTCTTAGGCGAAGAGAATGAATGGCTGGCAATATATAGTAAAGAAATATTGCAGCAGGCGCATTTCGACTATTTTATATATGGACACCGGCATCTTCCTTTAGACCTCCAGGTTGGCCCTGACAGCCGGTATATTAACCTGGGAGATTGGCTGCACTACTTCACTTATGCCGTATATGACGGTACTAAAACAACACTTGTTTACGACGGTAAATAACTAATCCAGTATTTCGTGCAGGATAGGTGGAGAATTTAGCTCCTGGAAATCGGGCATATGCAATCTGAAGAAATCCAGATATGCGTACAGCAGCTTCCTGCGCTTATCTTTATTCATATTGATCTCACCTAATTCCTCCCAGCTTTTGCACTGGAACAGCCGGTCGGTGATTTCACTATTGGCAGCATCAAGGTAATGCGTATGGTGGGGTGGCAGATCGGTAAATGACCCTTCCTGCAGGTCAAGGTAGTGGGCATATTCTGAGTAACGGCCATTGAGGCGGAAACCCAGGTGTTCTGCCAGCTTAAGGGTAAAGTACAGAGGGATATTAGCAGCCACTATCAGGGGGGCCGCATCCAGCGCCTGCAATGCCTGTTCGGAAAAATAATACAGATTGTGTTGTTGCTCCGGTTCACGCAGGCTTTTCTGCAACAGCTCTATCATATAGAGCGCTACAGTATTCTTCACAATATTGAAATGCAGGGAGGTATAGATGTACCCGAGCTTGAACTCAGAGATACGTTGTATACTCTTCTGTTCATAGTGATACACCACCAGGTCAAGTATATTGCCGGGCTGGAAAAGGTTGCCTTTTGCCTTCGGTTTGGAAGAGCGAACCCCATTCACCATATAGGCCTGTACGCCGAAGAGTTCAGTTAATATATTGACTACGGCGCTGGTATCGCCGTATTTGACCGTTTTTAGTACTATCCCTCGGGTTTTATGTAACATAAACTACAGCAGCTGCTTCCATCAAATGTACGATTAGCCCGCGTTAATTAATGAATACAATCCTGGTAACTACATGCTCCCCTCCTGTTTCGCTTGTTGCGAATACAAGGTATACCCCTGATTGTGGACGATGGCCGGTATAATCGAGGCCGTTCCATATTGCTTGTCCGCCGAAAGCTCTTGTCTGGAATACCATCCTTCCGCTGATATCAGTAATCTTTACCCGGGTATTTTCCACCAGGCCCCGGATAGCAATAGGACCTATATAGTCAGGTTTTACCGGGTTAGGGAATACCAGTACAGCGTTCCGTTGCATGTCAGGGGTGGGCGCTGTAGCCGTACCGTGCCATGATACCAGGCCTTTGGCAGTAGCGAAATAGATTTCCCCGGTCTCAGGGTCGATTGTAATCCGATGGATATGATTATCAGGAAGTGCGCTGTTGCTGGTATTGAAGTGTTCCAGTATGTTTTCTCCATCTTCACTAACCAGCCATGCACCGTTGTACGTACCTACCCATTTGCGGTTAGCGCCATCTGTGGCAATGGTCATCACCTGTTCATCCTGGAAAAGATAACCTGAGAAGTTGTCCTGCCGGATGATAGGTAGTATAGCATTGCAACCTTCAGCGGCCGCCTGTCCGGGGCAGTTAATAATGGCTATTCCCCTGGCTGTACCTACCCATACACTGCCATTTCTGTCTTTAGCGAGGCAGTACACATCATTTGAAGGCAGATTGCCCTGTGCGGCCCCCAAACGGTATTGCCGCCACTGATCATCTGCTTTATTATCAGGCGTATGATTAGGGTTGAGTACATACAAGCCATTCCCTTTCGGAGAAACCATATATACCAATCCTTCGTCATCAACCAGTAATTGTGCAATAGCATTTCCACCCATGGCAATAGGGCTGCGGAATGGTACCCAGGAATCGTCTGGCTTTTTCATCAGCAGGTTATTGATTGCCCCATAAACTGCGACCCAGAGATTACCGTTGTTATCCAGTGCTAGTCCGCTGACATTGAATGCAGCAGGATCATTTGCGGCGGCGGGCAGCACGCCTTGTTTAAATACCGTTAATTTATCACCAGCAACACAGGCTAGGCCGCCGCCAAAGGAGCCGAGGTAAACAGCTTCTCTGTCAATAGCTATTGAGTTAATATCATGAAGAGAGTCAGGCCAGTTGAGTCTTGAGTGCCATTCACCATGGGTGGCAGTGTAGTAACCATCAGTATTGCCACCAGGTTTCCAGTCATTGGTAACATGCCCCGGGGCGGCAAACAAGGTAGCGCCGGAGAATACCATGTCGCCGGTTATGATACCGGCAGGAGCGTCCGGGTTAACAGCACTATAAATGCCGCGCTGTTTATTGTAAGAGATAAGGCCTGACAGCGAGTCGGCAATCCATAGTGCATTCTGAGTACCTGCTATCTGTTGAGGGGCTTTCATTAATGCATCCTGATAGGTATTCATAACGGTACCGCTGTTATCCAAGGCAAGAATGCGGGCGTTGCCAGGGAAGGATTCGCAGAGAAATAGCTGGTTGTCATATACAGTCATATTCCCGATACTATGATCGGAAGTGTACCAGGGCGTCCAGCGGTTATTGGTAAGTACGAACAGTTGATTATGCTGGCGGCAAATCAGCTGGTTACGGAAGGAAATAATGTCCTGAACGGTGTCGCCGGCAAGACCTTCAGATAGAGAAGACCAGTTGCGGAAGTCTGAAAGATTGTTGCTATTCAGCGGAGCGGTTCTGACCCCTTCCGGCGTAGCAGCGAAAAGTGCATTGCCTGCTATTGTAACAGCATATACCGGCAGGTAGGCACCTGTACTTCCAATGACGTAGGTAGCTTCTACTTCCGGAATGGCAGTATTCAATACAAGGATGCCCAGACCAGTAGAAAGGTATGCTTTATTGTTACGAAAGAATATGCGGAAGATTGATTTATCAGCAGGAACCTGTTTGCGCATCAGATCCGGAATGTTGTATATAGTATTTCCGCTGAGGATATCAATATTGCTGTTAGTATAAGCAATCAGCACCACTTCCTCATTGGCAGCAAGCGTATTGATACCAACGTCGTGTAGTCCGTTTGCCTTACCATATTGTGCTACTTCAGTACTACCATCGGGAGCACTGATGACAGCAGTCAGGCCTTGTGAGGCCGCGCAGTATATACGGTCACCTTTGGAGGCTACAGCGATAGCTGGTCGCCAGGGCAGATGATCGCTCCACTGGCCGATAGCAGTGTTGCCGGAAGACTGTTGAGCGCTTGCCGGCAAAGAGTTCAGGAAGGACAGGCACAGAATGGCATAAAGTGATGTAAGAAAACGGTCCATGCATCAAAAATAGTTATATGTTATTACTTTGATTACCTTTACGCCCTACTAAAATTATAAGGACGCGTATGTGGCAACGCTTAGCAGGATTCGTATTGAAATTTCGGTTACCACTCCTGGTCTTATTACTGTTGAGCACTGCAGTGATGACCTATTTCGCCAGCAAAGTGGAACTCTCCTATGAGGCCAACAAATCTATACCGCTGGATAATGAGAAATACAAGGAATATGTGAAATTCCGTGAATTGTTTGGAGAGGATGGCAACATGATGGTGATAGGGATCCAGACAGACAGTTTTTTCCAGAAAGACTTCTTTCAGGATTATGTAAAACTGAATGAGGATCTGAAGAAGGTCGAATTTGTAGAGAATGTATTGAGTATACCATTTGCCATTAACCTGGTAAAGAATGACAGTACACGAAAACTCGCAGCGGAGCCCCTGTTCCGTGGAGATCTTCAGCAACAGGCGGTGCTGGATAGCCTGGCTGGTACGCTGGCAAATCTGCCTTTCTATAAGGGCTTACTGTATAATCCGCAGACACATGCCTACCTGATGATGATTAACATCCGGAAGGGAGTAATGATGACGCCCCGCCGTACAGAAGTAGTACAAAATGTAATGAAACTGGGCGCTGCATTCGGAGAAGCGCATCATACTGAGGTACGTATGAGCGGATTGCCGTTGATACGTACATTAATGGCTGACAAGGTAAAGAAGGAACTGGATCTGTTCCTGAAATTATCGTTTGTGCTGACAGCAATAATATTACTGATATTCTTCCGGTCATTGAGTTCTGTATTGATGTCAATGATCGTGGTAGCTATAGGTGTGATATGGTCAGTAGCAACAATTGTATTGTTTGGATATAAGATCACATTGCTGACGGGGCTTATACCACCATTGATCGTGGTGATTGGTATACCTAACTGCGTGTACTTCCTGAATAAGTATCATACTGAGTATGCAAAGGATAATAATAAGACCAGAGCGCTGGTACATATGATACAGCGCATGGGTATTGTTACCTTGTTTACCAACCTTACAGCAGCCATTGGTTTCGGTGTATTCTGCTTTACGAAGAGTGAGTTACTGAAAGAGTTTGGCGTAGTAGCAGGTTTGAACATCATGTTGATCTTTGCTATCTCATTTGTATTCCTGCCATCGGTATTGAGTTATCTGCCGGCTCCGAAGACGAAGCATACTGACTACATGAACAACCGTACATTCAGGGCCTTACTGGACGGTTTGACTGCATTAGTATTCAAGTATCGTCCATGGGTATATGGCGTGACCATTGTTATGGTAATTGGTGCTATTGGAGGTATGTTGAAACTGAAGTCAGAAGCACATATGCTGGATGACATTCCTACAAGTGACAAGTTATATACAGATCTGAAGTTTTTCGAGCAGAACTTCAAGGGCGTTATGCCATTGGAGATAGCGGTAGATACGAGGAAGAAGAACGGCGTGGTGAATCTTAAAACGCTGGAGAAACTGGATCAGCTGTCTAAATTGATTGCGGAGCAGCCTGACTTTGCCCGGCCATTGTCGGTAGCAGAAGGGATTAAGTTTGCGAAGCAGGCTTACTATAACGGCGACAGCTCTAACTACTCAGTTCCTAACCAGTTTGACATTGGCTTCCTGGCTCCATACCTGCGTATGAAGGGAGGTAACAATGCAGCAGGAAATGCGACTGCTTTTACAAAGCTGGTATCATCATTTATGGATAGTACCAGGCAGGTAGCGCGCGTAAGTGTTAATATGGCCGATGTAGGCTCTGCGAAGCTTCCAGTGTTACTGGATTCGTTACGTCCGCAGGTGGATGCTATTTTTGATACTGCGCAGTATCAGGTAAGTTTTACAGGTACCAGTGTTATCTTCCTGGAGGGTAGCCGGTTTATTATTAACGGGTTGACGGAAAGTATACTGCTGGCATTTGTACTGATCATATTTTGTATGTTGTACCTGTTCCGTTCCTGGAGAATGCTGATTATATCACTGATACCGAATATTATTCCGTTGGCAGTAACAGCCGGCGTAATGGGATGGCTGGATATACCTTTAAAGCCATCGACAGTATTGGTATTTAGTGTGGCGCTGGGTATAGCGATAGATGTTACTATCCGCTTCCTGGTGAACTTCAAACAGGAGTTGCCACATCATAACCTGGACATTTCAGAAACGGTGAAGCAGACGATTCATGAGACCGGTCTGAGTATCATCTATACATCCCTGATTTTGCTGGCTGGATTTATGATCTTCAGTTTCTCAGAATTTGGAGGAACGAAGGCATTAGGCTGGTTAACATCCTTAACACTGTTAATGGCAATGATTACTAACCTGACTATTTTACCAGCTTTGTTATTGTGGATGGAGAAGAGCCTGCTGAAGAAGGCGAAGAAGAAACAGTTGTGGAATACGCTTGATGAAGAGAAGGATCTGGAGATGTCTGAATTGGGGCTAAACGAGAGGGAGAAAGAGGATTAAAGAGGCTTTCTTTAGATATATTTGTAAAACGCTCAATACATGATTATCAGTATTGAGCGTTTTTATTATAGCCAAATAATCTAGTGGGCTACATTCATCATCCCTTATTCGCCGCTTGTATAAAAGGCCCTTAGATACCCGGTAAAAAGTGAGAGGTTTATAATGCCATTCTAACCTCTTTTAGTTCATGAAAAACAAATACTTAAAGGGCGCTCACCTTTCTGAGCGTAAATTTAAGGAGATACTACGGCTATTTGCCGAAGATCTTACAGCCACTCAGATTGCCAACATTAGTGGAGTAAGCCGGGTAACCGTAAATAGTTATCTCAAAAAGATCCGCCAGCAGATCGCCCGTTACTGCGAGTCTCTATCGCCTTCCGACAATCACAACCGTTCTGTAGCTCCTGTACGTAGCATCAGCCACACATCGTCTTCAGCAGATGAGGGAGACATTTCCGTTAAAACAGAAGTAAGCCGTACTGTTAAGCCGGTAGTTTTTGGTATATACAGGTCGTCTGACCGGTTGCATACTGAGATATTGCCGGATGTGAGCAGATCGATGATACATTCTGTGGTACGGAGCAGTCGATCTATTCTCGAGATGCAGGGTGCTGCAGAAAGGATTCGCCGGTTCAGTAATGTGGTTGACCTGGGGCAGTATAGGTTGTATAACCTGGAAAACGAAGGTACTGTAAGCGTTGCAGACGATGTGGACGCATTCTGGGGGCTTACAAAGCACCGTTTGGCCAAGTTTAAGGGGCTGAACCGGAGTACAGTATACCTGCATTTAAAGGAATGTGAGTTTCGGTATAATAACAGGAATGAGGACATATATGAGACGCTGTTGGAGTTGCTTAAAACACAACCTTTGAGTCTTTCCTGATGAACGTTTTCCTACAAGATATTGCTGCAGTGATGCAGTATAGATTTTATTTAGATCTGGATAAAACCCGGATTTAGATTTTGGTTGATGAGCGCGCAGGTGGTATTCCTATCACCTGCCTATTAAATGGAAAGTGTTACCCGTAGGAGGTAGATCCCTTGAACCCGTGAGGTTTGTAACCAGTATGTATAAGAGATTCTAACAATTACAAATACTATTTTTCTAGTTATGTTAAAAAACCGTTAAAGGAATGTTGTAACATATAATTTGTTAGCCGGATTTCGCAATAAATACTGTTAATTAATTTATATTTGAACGTTAAAATTAAGTTAAACAATAAGAGACGGGGTAATTGCTTATGAGAAAATGCCATAATTGGCTTCTCACCCTCTATGTATTTATTTGAAGGATTTCCAGGACAATATTATCGTGACAGACGATTAACGGGGAACCAGTAGATGTAATTTTTATCAATAAGGTTTTATCAACGTAAGACAGCTATTATTTCAGAGCCAGTGGTCGGTTTCCTGAGAGAAGTGTTTTCTATTCATTGAATATTTAAACTAAACAACCAGAAACAACAAAGCTTATGAGGAAAAGTTTATTTTTCCTCCTGCCCTCTATCGTGGTAGTTGGACAGGTGGTTGCGCAGACTCGCCCCATTACAGGGAAGGTTACTTCCTCTGATGATGGAAGCCCGGTGATCGGCGCTACGATAATCGTTAAAGGTACAACGACCGGTACAGTAACAAATGTGAGTGGTGACTACACCATTCAGGTGCCGGAAGGTGCGAATGCCCTGATTGTGAAATTTGTGGGTATGAAGGACCAGGAAATAAAGCTGGGTTCGGGCGCTAAGCACAATGTGGTTCTCTACCCTGATGTAACCAAACTGACTGAAACTGTAGTAACCGCTAACGCGATCCGTCGTGACAAATCATCCCTGGGTTACGCAGCTCCAACTTTAAAGAATGACGAACTGACCAAAGGTCAAAGTTCCAGCCCGCTGAACGCCCTTGCAGGTAAAGTTGCGGGTGTAAATATCAGCACCAGTGCCAATGCTCCGGGAAGCTCTTCCAGGATCGTATTGAGAGGTGGTTCTTCCATCACTGGTAACAACCAGGCACTGATGGTAGTAGATGGTATTCCAATTGATAACTCAAGTATCACTGGTGGCGAAAGCAGCCTGACCAACGTAGACTTTGGTAACCGTGGTAACGACCTTAACCCGGATGACATTGAGTCTGTAACTGTGCTGAAGGGCCCTGCTGCTGCTGCGCTGTACGGTTCACGTGCGTCCAACGGTGCGTTGATTATCACTACCAAAAGAGGTAAGCAAAATGCTAATAAAAAGAACGAAGTAACGCTGAGTTCTGCTGTGACGTTCTCTAACGTGGCTAAACTGCCTGATTTCCAGAATCAGTATGGCCAGGGTTATAGAATTGACGATAACGAGTACTATAATGATCCGATTGAGAACTGGAGCTGGGGCCCTGCATTTACAGGTACGCCAACGCCATGGGGTCAGTCTATCAATGGCGTAAGACAAATTAAACCTTACTCTGCCGCTAAAAATAACGTAAGAGACTTCTTTGAGCTTGGAAAAGCAGCAAATACAAATCTGGCTTTATCCGGTGCTGGTGAGAAGACTACTTATTACTTGTCACTTAACAGCCTGAACTCTGACGGAGTGATGCCTGGTAACTATGATAAGTACAACAAATATGGTGTACGTTTCAATGGTACCGCAGAGCTGAGCAATAAGATTACGAGCTCAGTTTCCTTCAATTATAATAAGATCAGCGCACGCATGATCCAGGGTGGTCAGGCAGATGGATCTGTATACGATCAGGTATTGCAGACACCACGTGATATTCCTCTGGATAAAATGGGCGACCTTAACAATCCTTATAATAGCTTCGGTAATCTGCAGGATGAAAACGGAGTTCCTTACTATGGATACTACGGCGTTTATTCATATAACCCGTACTTCACACTGAAAAACTTCAACAACCAGAATGATGTGGACAGGCTGACAGGTGCTTTCACCTTAGAGTACAAGCCGCTCCCATGGTTAGACCTGTTGGAGAGGGTTGGTGCTGACGTATATTCTGATCGTCGTACATACAAACAACCTAAGTTCTCTTACAACCCGATTGATGATAGTCCTGAGCAGTTCTACGCAAGTTCAAATCCGCAGACAAGCGTAGGTACTTATGGTAAGGATCAGTATGACCTGGCTGAGGTAGTACATGACTTCATGGTGACTGCGAAGAAAGACTTCGGTCCTGACTTCAAAGCGTCTTTGATGGTAGGTAATAACATCCGTCAGCGTAGACTCAATACAACAGAGTTAAAAACGAATGATAACGGTCTGGTAATTCCAGGTTGGTATAGCTTCGATAACAGTGATGGACCGATTATACAGAATGATCGTCTGTCAAGACGTCGTCTGGTAGGTGTATACAGTGAATTAAACCTGTCTTACAAAAACATCTTGTATGTTGGTGCCACTGCGCGTAACGACTGGTCTTCCACACTGCCTAAACAGAACAACTCTTTCTTCTATCCAAGTGTGAACGGTTCATTTGTATTCTCTGAACTGTTCAAGGATTCACAGTTAGGCCGTATCCTCAGCTATGGTAAATTACGTTCCAGCTGGGCGAAAGTGGGTAACGATGCCGATCCATACCTGTTACAGACTTACTACGAAAGAACTATTATCAACGGTGGATTCGGTTCAACTACTTTCCCTTTCAACAGTATTAACGGTTATACTTTATCTAACCTGATTGGTAACGCTAATCTGCAGCCGGAGATTACTACTGCATTTGAAGTAGGTACTGAATTGAACTTCCTGGATAACAGATTGTCAATAGACTTCTCTTACTATATCAACAAGTCAAAAAACCAGATTATTAACGTGCCTTTAGCACCATCTACTGGTTCTACTCAGAAAACACTGAACACAGGCGTAGTAGAGAACAAAGGTGTGGAAGTTGGTGTAAGAGGAACGCCAATCAGAACTGCTTCCGGTTTTTCATTGGAACTGTTTGGTACCTTCACCAGGAACGTCAACGAAGTTGTTGACCTAGATATAGCTAACCAGATAGTAATTGGTGGTTACAGTGGTATGAGTATCGTAGCTGCAAAGGGCCTGCCTTATGGTACCTTCTACGCTACAGACCTGCGTCGTGATGACCAGGGCCGTGTAATAGTGAATCCAAGAACAGGTATTCCTTTAAACTCTACACAGGCAATTTATCTGGGTTCATACAATCCAAAATACCAGGCTTCCTGGGGAGTTAATGCAGGTTACAAAGGATTTAACTTCAGCATGCTGTTTGATACCAAACAGGGTGGTAAATTCTTCTCCCGTACCAAGACAATCACTGACTTCGTAGGAACATCCGCTTACTCTGCATCAATGGATCGTAACGGAGATATCTACCCTAATTCAGTTGTTGACGATGGTACTGGTAAATTTGTACCTAATACATCAGTTAAATATGTTGCCCAGGATTATGTGCCATATCAGCCGGCTGGCCAGCAGGTACTGGATGCGTCTTATATCAGACTGCGTGAAGCAAGCCTGACCTATCGTATTCCAAGAAGCGTGTTAAACAGAACTCCATTTGGTGATCTGACGCTTGGTCTGTTTGGTAACAACCTGGCACTGTGGGCTAAAAACCAGTATGCTGACCCAGAGGTTAACTCAGGTGGCGCTGGTAATGAGCAAGGTTTTGACTACACTGCTCAGCCATCTCTCAGAAACTTCGGTTTCAATGTTAGGGTAACCTTTTAATGTTTAAACGTTGTACACAAAGATGAAAAAAAGCATAATCAGATCCACAGCAGGCATGCTTGCAGTCGTAGCACTGTCGCTGGCGGGTTGTAGCAAATATCTGGACATAAATGATGATCCAACAAAAGTAGATGACCTTGACCCGGCTTATCTGCTGCCATCGGCACAGGCGGCAACAGCAATGGTAGTAGGTGGTAGCTTTCAGATAACCGGTGGTATATGGGCGCAATACTGGACGCAGGGTGTATCTAACTCCCAGTATACTACTACAGATCAGTACAATGTTCAGGCAACTGATTTTGACAGACCATGGCTGATTTCATATGCCGGCGCACTACAGGATCTGCAGGTAATCGTTAATAATGCAAACTCTACCAGGTTGGCCCAATATGCTGCGATTGCAGAGTTGCTGAAGGCTTATCAGTTTCAGGTACTTACCGATGCATTCGGAGACGTACCAGTTGCTGATGCGGTTAAGGCATTCTCAGATAACGTAATTGCACCTAAGTATGATGCGCAGAAAGTAGTTTATGATAGCATCTTTGCTATGATAGACAGAGGTCTGGAAAACATCGATCCGGCTTCAACTGCCGGTCCTGGTGAAGATGACCTGATCTTTGGCGGTGATATGAACAAATGGATTGCTTTTGGTAACACGCTGAAACTGCGTGCTTATATGAGGCTTTCTGAGATCGATCCGACCAGAGCAAGCAATGGTATAGCTGCTCTCAGCGGAGCTTCATTCCTGACTGAAGATGCAAAGATCGACTACGTGGCAGCAGGTGGTAATAACAATCCACTGTATGCTGAAATCCTGGGTCTGAATTTCACCCAGAACCTGGTGGCAAGTAAAACTGCTACTGATCAGATGAATGCCGCAGGCGATCCTCGTGTAAGTGTGTTTTACAAACCTGATACGGATACTACTGGTATAACAGGTATTCCACAGGGTAGCTTCAGGATTAAATGGACTTATAACTTTTCCATTCCATCTTCAGTTGTAGGTGCTTCTGCAAGGGAGGCTGCATCTGCTACCGCTCCTGTTAAGTTTATGTCTGCTGCTGAAAGCTATTTCCTGCAGGCTGAAGCTGCTGCACGTGGTTGGTTACCAGGTGCAAATGCAAGAAATCTTTATCAGGCAGGTATTACTGCAAGCTTTGAAGCTTACGATGTTGCTCCTGGTACTTTTATTACCAACACAGTTGCAGCATTCCCTGCTACTGAAGAAGCACAGATCCAGGCTATCATCACGCAGAAATACTTTGCAATGTGTGGTAACCAGAACTTTGAAGCGTGGACTGAATGGCGCCGTACCGGTTACCCTTCATTCTTCGTTCAATCTGTTTCCTCCGTACTTGGTGCAGGACAATGGCCTGTACGCTTCCTGTATCCAAACCAGGAAGTAACCAGAAACCCTAGTTTCCCAGGTGCGAAACTCGTAACTGAGAAAATGTGGTGGGACGCTAACTAAGCAATAACGGATATGTATATATTCACAGAGGGCTCGCTTTTAAAGCGGGCCCTCTTCTTTTTAACCCCTATCCTCCTTATTTTAGTAGTGCCCTCTCTATCCATCTACTTACCTATATCTTTTGAAGAATTTTTATATCTTGTGTTGCTTTTTTGATTGTATGAAGATCAAAATAATAAAGACACGGGGGACAAATAATCGCATTTAACCACAGATGCGAATCTCAATCTTGGTACTATATATCACAATGCCTGACTTCCTGCATTAATTTAAAATCTGTATTGATGAAAAAAGGAGTATTCCTGTATCTGTTTTCATTAATATCTGTGCTTCCAGCATTCGCGCAGATGAGAACACTTACAGGCACTGTTACAGCCGATAGCAGCGGTGCACCCCTGCCCGGCGTTACGATCCATCTTAAAGGCTCCACTTATCGTGTAGCAACAAATCCTGATGGAACCTATTCTATGAATGTTGATGGAACACCAGAGCTATTGTTCTCTATGGTGGGCTATTCATCCCGAGAATTAAAAGTCGGACCGGCAATGACACGGCTTGACGTTAAACTGCAATCCCTTTCCAGTAAATTGTCTGAAGTAGTAGTCGTGGGGTATGGTGAACAATCCCAGCAGTATACTACCCAGGCAGTGTCGGTGGTGAAGGCTGCTGATTTCTCCAATGTTCCGGCTGTGACGCCTCAACAACTCTTACAGGGCCAGGTAGCTGGTGTCAGCATGACCAATTCTTCCGGCTTGTTAGGTAATGCCTCCCTCCTGAGAGTAAGGGGTACGGCATCTATTACAGCTGGTACACAGCCTCTGTTTATCGTGGATGGCGTTCCATTGAACGATGGCTCTTATAACACAGCTTATGGCGGGGGCGCCTCTCTAAACCCTTTGTTAGAGATAAACCCTGAAGACATCGAATCAATGACAGTACTTAAAGACGCAGCAGCTGCGGCTATTTACGGTTCCAGAGGTTCTAACGGGGTTGTGCTGATTGCTACAAAAAAGGGCGGTTACAGGCAGAAAACACAGATTAAACTGGACTATGCTACCGGTTGGGTAAGCCCTGCTGGTAAGATAGATGTCATGAATGGAGAAGAATATGTCGGCTTCTTTAATAACTATATAACGAAAGTGACTGGTGCGGCTCCTATCACTCCGCCGGCACAGACCACTGACTGGCCATCCCTGGTTACACGTACTGGTAGGAATAATAACTATGCCTTATCGGCTAGTGGAGGTAACGAAAAAACACGTTTCTATATTGGAGGTAACTATGCTAATGATGAGAGCTTTGTAATTGGTAACAACTTACAGAAGCTATCGGGCAGGATCAACCTGGAACATACCGCAAATAAACACCTACGTATTGGCGTTAACTTCACCACGGCGTATACCAATATGGACCGCATTACTGTGGAAAGTGGTACTCTTGCGCCTTATACCAGAGGGCTGCAGAATACGCCTGTTACGCCTGCTTATACAGCAGATGGTCAATATGCCACCCCTACTAACAATGTACTGGCAAACATCAACCTGAGTACCAATAAATACTATACCCGTCGTAATACTGGTAATGCATATGCAAAGCTGAATATAACCGACTACCTGTGGTTGAAGACGGATTGGGGCATGGATCTGCTGGAAACGGAAGAAAGATATCGCAGGTCTTCCAAACTAGGAAGTACGGGTACTGCAGGACGCGCTATCTGGCAAGATTACAAATGGCTCACTACCAATAGCGTCAATTTTGAAAAGCGCTTCGCTGAAACACATTATGTATCATTATTGGCTGCTCACAGTTATGAAACTGCCAGGTATGATGATATTAGAGTGACAGGTACTGGCTTCATCAGCGATCTGCTGCCTAACGTAGGGTCGGCAGCTACCAATACAGGTAATGCTACCGGTAAGGCCTGGGGCCTGGAATCTTATATCTTCAGGGGTAATTACCGCTATAAGGACAAGTATCTCTTTGAAGGTACCCTTCGCCGTGACGGCTCCTCCCGTTTCGACGGAAATAATCGATATGGCAACTTCTGGGCGGTGTCTGGCGGATGGATCATGTCGGAGGAGCAATTTATCCGCGATCTGGGTTTCATTGATTATATGAAAGTAACTGCCAGTTATGGTGTAACCGGTAATGACCGTATAGGGTACTATGACTATATGGGATTATACACCGCTGGTGTTGACGCTAACTATGGCGGCAATGCTGGCCTCAGACCAACGCAGATCAGAAATCCGAAACTAAGCTGGGAAGAAAGCAGGCAGATGGACCTGGGTTTAGCTGTACATGTACTGGATAACAGGTTGCAGGTAGCGGTTAACTACTATAGCAAGCACTCTGAAAACCTGCTGCTGTACGTAGTGGTTCCTTCTACTACCGGCTTTGGTTTTGCCACGCGTAATGCAGGCGAAATGAGAAACAGGGGTGTTGACCTGCAGATCACCGGTGTGCCGGTAAAGACCAGAGATCTGCAGTGGACTACTACCTTGAACCTCGGTTATTTAAACAATAAAGTATTGTCGCTGCCACCGGATAATAGAGATGACGAAGGGCGGAATTATATACTCAGCTCCTATAATGGTCAGCGCGTATTGCAGGGGCACTCTCTCAATACATTCTACCTTTTAAGGTATAAGGGTATCAACCCAGAGACTGGCGATCCTGAATGGTATACCAAAGACGGAAAAACTACCAGTACTCCGGCTGCGAAAGACCAGACGATTGCCGGTAGCGCTATGCCGAAATGGACCGGCGGATTTAATAATACCGTGCGTTATAAACAGTTTGATCTCGGCGTGAACTTTTATTTCTCCTATGGGAATAAGGTGATGCTGACAGAGTTTAAGGAACTGGATAATGTGTATAAAAATGTTGCAACCAATGTGAGCAGAGATCTGCTGAACTACTGGCAGAAGCCGGGCGATCAGGCATTTGCACCTTCAGCAACTAGCGCTTCCTGGAAAAATGGAAACAGTTTCGCACAACAATCAACAGCGCAATTGTTTGACGGCTCTTTCCTGCGGCTAAAAACACTTAGTCTGGGATATAATGTACCTGCTGGCTTATTGAATAATACACATATACTGAGCGGTGCCCGCTTATATGTGATGGGACAGAACCTCTGGACGGTAAAGAGCAAGCATTTCCGCGGCGCTGATCCGGAAGTATCACAATATGGAACGAATGCACAGGTGGCCGGGGAGTCCTACTACTCGCTGCCTCAGCCAAAATCAATTACAGTAGGTGCGAATCTGATATTTTAACTAATGAAACCAGCCAACATGAACCGGAAAAATAAGATATGGATATGGCTACTGGCAGGCGTTACCTGTACCGGCCTGTTTTCCTGCAGTAAAGATCTGCAACAGGATCCTGAGCAGGCAATTCCTACTGACGATGTGTTCACCTCCGGCCCTACCTCTTTAAGCGCATTATACGGGGTATATAGCCGTTCCCAGCGCCCGGAAGTATTTGGGGGTCAACCGCAGATTATAGGCGATTATATGGCAGATAATGCCGATTGTTACGGTACTGTCTATTTCGGAGAGATCAGCACATTTACTGCCACTGCCGCCAGCCCCATCATCAGCGAAATGTGGCGTATTCACTTTGATGCGATTATGGGAGCTAATATGGTCATTGAAAAAGTGCCCGCTGTGCAGGATCCGACGTTTACTGCCACAGAGCGTAAAATGTATGTAGCTGAGGCCAAATTCATGAGATCAATCCTGTATTTCCAGCTGCTGAATCTCTTCTCCCAGCCATACCAGGTACAACAAGGCGGTATGCCGGGTATTCCTATAGTCACCACCGCCTTCGATGGTACTATCAATTATCCTTCCAGGGGTACAGTAAATGAGGCCCATGCGCAGATAGAAAAAGATCTGCTGGAGTCCATCCCTGACCTGGCCACTACCTTCCCTGATCCGGTACTGGCACGAGGACGCGCTACTAAGGGAGCTGCATATGCGCTGCTGTCCAGGTTATACCTGTACCGCGAACAATGGGATAAGGCTGCACAATATGCTGACAGCGTATTGAATGGTGCGCCATATAAGCTGGCTGCCGACTATTCCTTCTATGACGGAAATACCATGGAAGATGTCTTCTCTATCCAGAATACAGAAAATGATGGTCCGGGCGGTAGCCAGGGCTGGGCTTTCTATTACAGGCCGCTGGCTGCGGGTCAGTCGGGTGGATACTGCCCGTTCTCTGCTTCTCTTGAAACTGCATTCGCACAGGAAGCAAATGATAAGCGTTTCGCTATGAGTGATGAAGGGACTGCCGGCAATAATCAGAAGCGTCGTTTTACATTGAAATTCCCTAATGTAATCACCTTTAAAGATAATGCACCCCTGATCAGGGTAACTGAAATGTACCTCAACAGGGCGGAAGCACTGACTGCATTAAACGGTGTCAACCAGGACGCTCTTGAACTGATGAATGCATTAAGAAGACGCGCGGGACTTTCGGAATGGACGCTTACGACTTTCCAGACAAAAGATGCGTTTCTAACTGCCATCCTGAATGAACGCCGTAAGGAACTATGCTTTGAAGGACACCGTAGGATGGATCAGCTGAGAAAAGGATTATCGCTGCGGGAAAACGATCCTGAAAGGATAGCAGGTGCTGAAAGAGTGATTCTACCTATTCCGCAAAGGGAGCTTGATGTAAGTCCGGCCTTAAAAGGACATCAGAATCCAGGATACTGATTCTGACTATAAACTAACAGAATAAAAAAGCATTACATGTTATTGAAAACATGTAATGCTTTTTTATTTATATCCATGTCTGCCTGACACCAGCCCCCATGCTACATTATGCAAGCATCTCAGTGTACCTGATTATGTCTCCAGAAACCTTCCTCCTCCCCTTCAGATAGTGAAGGCTTTACATACTCATAATTAAAAAAATGTTTTATCTCTATGAAAATGTACAAGATAATTTACATTGAAATAACTATATTGCAGTAGACTTATTGTGAGTACCGTTGAACCAAAATCTAAATTAAAGATTCCTTAGAGAGAGCCCGATCCACCAACTTATAGCTGTAGAGAAAGGAATTACTGACTGACATCAGAAACTAACACATTGATCGCTGAACTACCTGACATTGGGGGGTGATGTATAATTGCCCATAAGGTAACATGTATCCCGTTCCCACACGTTGACCGTCGGGTGGTAAGCCGTATGTACACACTTATTGTGGTACCTACAGGCTCCGGCATTTCGTTATCCTAAACTTTAACTATGAAGTAAATATCCGGACGTTTTTTATCAATCAAAATCGCTTATGAAACACACTTTACTCCTGTGGCTACTGATGGCCATTAGCGTTGTGCCCGCGCTTGCCCAGACCCGAACGATCACCGGGAAAGTAACCGACTCAAAAGATGGTGCAGCTGTGCCTTATGCTACCATCAGAATTAACGGTACCAACAAAGGTACTGCCACTGACCGGAACGGAAACTTCAGTATCGAAATCAGTTCCGGTCAGACTATTGTTATCTCCTCTGTAGGCTTCGCTTCCAAGTCGGTTAAACCCGACGAAAGCGGCTCCGTGACTGTAGCGCTCAGTCCTGACAACACACTTACAGAATACATCGCTACTGGTTATGTAAATACCAGCAGGGTGAAAAAGGTAAGTGCCGTTGCCGAGGTATCAGCAGAAAAACTGGCGAACACGCCGTTCGTTGATATTAACCAGGCCTTACAGGGACAAGCTGCCGGCGTATTCGTAGGCGGCGCTTCCGGTCAGCCAGGTGCGATACAGAACGTACGTATCCGCGGTATCGGTTCAATCAGTGCCAATGCGGCTCCGCTGTATGTAATAGACGGTATCATCGTAGATGGCCGCGACGTACAGAATACCGGCAACCTCTCATTGCAATCCAACGACCTCCTTGCTAACCTGAACCCCAATGATGTTGAAAGCATTAACGTACTGAAAGATGCTTCCGCTACCGCTATGTATGGTTCAAGAGGTGCTAATGGTGTAATCGTTATCACTACAAAGAAAGGTAAAGCTGGTGTGACCACTTTCGGTGCGCGCGCCCAATACGGCTCTTATAAACCAAGCTTCGGTAAATCCGGGTTATTGTCGCCGGCAGAAAGCTACGCTTATAACCGCGATGTATTGGCTATCAATGGATATACTCCTGCTGAAATAGACGAAGAATTTCCTGCTTCCTTACTGGCTACCGGCTTTAACTGGCGTGATGCAGGCTTCCGTACTGCTCATATGCAGGACTATGGTATCTCTGCTTCCGGTGGTAATGAAAAGACAAAACTCTACCTCTCTGCTGGTTATAATGATCAGGAAGGTACGCTTATCAACTCTGGTCTGAAGCGTTATACCGTTATCTCTAACATCTCTCAGAAGGTAAATGACAGGCTGGATGTAGCCATGAACCTCAACCTCTCCCAGACCAATTCCAGTAGTGCAATGGGTGGTAACTTCTATTCCAGCCCATTATTAGGCGCATTCTTCGTATCTCCGTTCCAAAGCCCTTACAAGCCTGATGGCTCACTCTATACCGGCCTTGAACCAGACTTCAACGCTGCCAGCGGAGACAACTTCCTTTACTCTGTATACAGAAATGATAAAGGACTTACTAACCTCCGCGGACTAGGTAGTGTAACTGTTTCCTACCGCATTTTCAACTGGCTGAAAATCCAGGAAAAAGCTAATATAGATATGGTAAACAGCGAAGCTAACCTCTTCTACGATCCTACTACCGGTGATGGCTACAATGCTGCTGATCCATTGAAAAGCGGTAGCGTCTACAATCAGAATGTCAGAAATTCTACCCTGACCAACCAGTTGTCACTCAGCGGGGACTTCAATATCGGGGAAGACCACCAGATAGACTACCTCGCACTCACTGAGTACAACAGATTCAAATCAAGATCATTCAACGCTGAAGGTATTGGTATCATCGGTAGTAAACTGAAAGTACTTGACATTACGGCTACGCCTCAATCCGTTGGTGGTAATGCTACCGAATACACCTTCCTGTCTTACATGGGACAACTGAACTACTCTTTCAGAAGGAAATACAACCTGAGCTTAGGTATAAGGACCGACGGTTCTTCCCGCTTCGGGGCTAACAACCGCTTCGGTACCTTTTTCTCTGTAGGTGGTTCCTGGAGACTGATAGAAGAAGACTTCCTGCGGTCTCAGAAGGTAATATCTGATCTGAAATTAAGAGCCAGCTACGGTCAGACGGGTAACGCTGATTTTGGTAGTATTGACAACTTCGTTGCCCGTGCATTATACGACTACGGTACTTCTTATAACGGAGCTCCGGGTAATGCGCCTAATACCATCGGTAACGTAGACCTGACATGGGAAAAGAACAAGTCCTTCAACATTGGTGTAGATGCAGCATTCCTGGATGGTGCCATCTCCGCTACTATTGATGTGTACAAACGTAATACCGATGGTCTTTTGCTGAATACACCTGTTTCTTCTACCAGCGGTTTTACCAGTCAGATGACTAACATCGGATCCCTGGAGAATAAAGGTATTGAAGCGCTGATTACCACCAGAAACTTTGATAACAGCGATGGTTTCAGCTGGAGAACAGAATTTAATATGGGAATGAACAGAAACAAAGTAACCTCTCTGTTCATGGGCCGCGATGTAGCTGGTGCCAATAGTACACAGCTGCACAGAGAAGGCCAGCCAGTACAAAGCTGGTATCTCAATGAATGGGCTGGTGTTGACCCTGAAAACGGCGATCCATTATGGTATACTGCTGATGGAAAAACTACCAACAATATCAACCTTGCTGAAAGAAGAATCATGGGTAACAGCCAGCCTAAATTCACCGGTGGTCTGACTAACACTTTTGAGTATAAAGGTATTGGCTTGTCTGTATTCTTCTATGGTGTAACCGGCAATAAAATCCTGAACAGAACAAGAATACTCGGAGATTCCGACGGTGCTTATTTCGGTTATGGATATGATAAGCTCAGCGCTCAGAACTACTGGAAAAAACAAGGTGACAACGCTGAAAGACCTAAGCCTATTCCTGGTGGTAACAAGAACGCAAACTCTGCTGTCTCTACCCGTTACCTGGAAGACGGATCTTTCCTTCGCCTGAAAAATGTCAACCTGAGTTATACCCTGCCCGCCAAGTGGGTAAAAGCTGCAAAGCTTAGCAGTGTGAAACTCTATGCGCAGGCTGCTAACATCGCTACCTGGACTGGTTATACAGGATGGGATCCTGAACAGGACATCAGTGCAATGGAGTTCTTCAGATATCCTCCTGCTAAAAGCATCACATTCGGCGCAAACATTAACTTCTAATTCAGGCAATTGATCAGATATGAAAAAGATTCTTTTATCACTATTCGTCGTAAGCCTGCTGGTAGGCAGCCAGGGCTGTAATAAAGAACTGGACCTTTATCCGGCAGATAAATTACCAACCTCCGAAGCATTACTTGATATCAATGGTGTAACTGCCGCTGTAAATGGTATGTATGAAGGACTACGATCAACAGACTACTACGGCAGAAACTACCTGATAATACCGGAAATTGCCGCAGATAACGTATATCTTTCTCTCAGTAACAGTAACCGTTTCCTTTCCAGCTGGCGTGTAAGCTGGCTGGTAGCCGATGGGGATGTTACTGGTATCTGGAACAGGATCTACGCGGCCATCTTACGAGCTAACAACATTGTGAACAGTATTCCGAATTTACAGGATGGTACCACTGAAGAAAAGAATACCGCATTAGGCCAGGCACTGTTTGTAAGAGCGCTCGGACACTTTGACCTGCTGCGCGTGTTTTCAACACCATATGCTATTGGCGGCGGAGCTACTCCTGGTGTACCGTTGATGACCAAGTTTGAAGTAGGTTCTCCAAAGAGAAATACTGTTGAAGAAGTATATACACAGATCATCGCTGACCTTATTTCTGCCAGGGAAATCCTGCCTACCGACAAAAGCGAGCCGTATAAAGCAAACTCTTATGCTGCCTCCGCATTGCTGGCCAGGGTATACCTTTATAAAGGTGAAAACGCATCTGCCATCACAGAAGCTACCAGGGTGATTAACGCTGGCTATGAGATCGCCGACGCTGACGATCTTACTAACTTCTATAATACACCAGGTACCTCTGAAGATATCTTCACCGTACGCATCCTCAGTAATGAAACAGCTGGTGCTGATAACCTGGGTAGAATGTACCTGAAACCTGGCTATGGCGATATCCGCGTATCGCCGGATCTGAAAAATATACTGGAGGCAGGCGATGCAAGAAATGTCTTCGTAACGACATTCACCGGCAGCCCTACCGAGTTCCAGAACAACAAGTTCAGTGGTCAGGACGGTATTTCCGGCTTACATAGCGCAAAGGTTTTACGTATCTCTGAGCAATACCTGATCCGTGCGGAAGCTTACGCTAAGTCCAGCAACTACGCAGCTGCGCTTGACGATGTTAACGAGATACGTGCACACCGGTCTTTACCTGCCCTGACAGGCGTTGCTGACGCAAACGTACTTGCTGCTGTGCTGAAAGAAAAACGTATTGAATTTATGTTTGAAGGGCACCGTTACTTTGACCTGCTCAGGAACAAACTGAATGTAGTACGTACTACCTGTAACAGTGCATTGCAGCTGAATACGCCGAAATGTACGATTGAAGCTACCTCTCCTACTGCTATCTTCCCGATCCCGCAGCGTGAGATGGATGTGAATCTCAATATCGAACAGAACGAAGGCTATAAGAAATAACCGTGGTCGATCAATAAATAAAAAAAGCGTTCTGCTGCAGCAGAACGCTTTTTTTATTTATTACTATAGTAATTACTTAATCACTTCCTGCAACTTAGCTTCCAGTGCAGGGCCTCTGAGACCAACCGCCAATACTTTACCCTGTGGGTCCAGCAACATGTTGGAAGGAATAGAGCTGATACCATATAACGGTACTACCTGTGAATCCCAGAACTTAAGATCGCTTACATGCGTCCAGGTCAAACCATCATCTGCCACAGCTTTAGCCCAGGCATTCTTTGATTTATCAAGTGATACACCAACAACGGTAAAGTTCTTATTCTTAAACTTATTGTAAGCCTCTACAACTGTAGGGTTTTCCATACGGCAGGGTTTACACCAGCTAGCCCAGAAATCAACCAGTACATACTTGCCCTTGAAGGAACTCAGACTTACTGATTTACCTGACAGATCAGGTAGTGTGAAGTCAGGGGGTGTCTGTCCTACTTTCACTGTTGTCATATTAGCATCTTCCTCCTCTCCGCCAGCTTGGGCTGCGGTTTGCGCTGCGCCTTGTTTCAGCTTGTCTGTGAAACTGGCAATCAGGGTGTTTTCAGGGAAGTGCTTTTTGATATCGTCTAGTACCTTTGGATCTTCCAGCAGTACCTGCGGGCCTGCGATACTCATTGCAAATGCTGCTACTGCCGGATATTTGGTGCCGGTAGCTGCTTTAAGAATGAACTGTTTGAAGTCATTCTGTTTAGCCTGAAATGCAGCAACTTTCGCCTGCATCAGACTATCTGATGGTTTAGTAGCGCCAAGGCTATCCAATGCTGCTACTTCGGCGGATAATATTTTGTCCTTTGCGCTGGCTTCATTCAGCAGTTCCTGAATTTCAGAAGTAGCTTCCGAGTTGTCAATCTTCAGCTGATCCAGGCGGTTATAATCGCCGGTAATGCTCATTGTACCAGCGTCCAGTCCAAGAGGAATGAAGCGGTTACCCTCTCCGAAGCGGATACGGTATAATGCCTGTTCAGGTAACATACCTTTCAGTGTGAATTTTCCGCTGGCATCTTTGATAACAGCTGTATCCACTACTTTCACTTCTTCTGTTGTCAGCTCTTCCAGGTAGATAGTACCTAATGGAGCGTTATCTATATGTGCGTTGATGGTAAAGTCGCCTTTCTCCGTTTGTTGTGCGCAGCCAGTCAGGATCATTCCTGCCGCTACCCATAAAGCAAGTTTCGTCATATTCTACAGTTAAAATTATTTAAGTTTTTCAGCCAGCAGCTGATTGGTTAATTTCGGATCAGCCTTACCCTTTGAAAGCTTCATTACCTCTCCGACAAACAGTCCCATTAACCCCTTTTTGCCACTACGAAATTCAGCTACTTTATCCGGATATTTAGCCAGTACTTCATCAATAATCGGTGCAATGCTGCCTGCATCATTGTCCTGCAACAGGTTTAATCTGGTAGCAATATCAAGCGGCTTTTCCGCAGGGTTATTCAGCAGCTCAGGGAATATACGGGAAGAGGCAATGGAAAAACTCACTTTTCCATCTTCCACCAGCTGAATCAATCCTGCCAGTGCTGCGGCTGACAATGGAAATTCTGTCATTGCAGCGCCCTGTTCATTGAGGGTAGATTTTACCGGTCCTAATAACCAGTTAGCGACTGCTTTATGTTTAGGAATGATAGTCACTACCTGCTCATAATAATCGGCGGTTGCTTTATCATCACATAGTACGCGTGCATCATAGTCGGGTAGCCCGAACTGACTGACGTAACGTTGTACCATTGCTTCCGGCAGCTCGGGCAATGCCTGCTGCAGGGAGTTGAGGTACTCATCTGTCAACAGGAAAGGTGCCAGGTCCGGCTCAGGAAAATAGCGATAATCATTGGCTTCTTCTTTGGAGCGCAGGGAGAAAGAGGTTCCGTTGCCGGCATCAAAACTCCTGGTTTCCTGCATGATGGTACCACCCTCTTCGACAATAGAAATCTGGCGTTTTATTTCTCCTTCTACCGCACGTTTTACGTTACGGATAGAGTTCAGATTTTTCACTTCTACTTTCGTACCGAGCCTGGTTTCGCCTTTCAGGCGGATAGAAATATTGGCATCACAACGCATACTACCTTCTTCCATATTTCCATCGCACACGTCCAGCCAGCGTACCAGCCTGCGGAGGGTGGTGAGGAAAGCATATACTTCATCGCTGCTGTGTAAGGCCGGTTCTGTTACTATCTCTACTAATGGTACGCCTGCACGGTTATAGTCAACCATCGTAAACGATGGATCCTGGTCATGCATGGATTTCCCCGCGTCTTCTTCCAGATGAATACGGTTCAGGGGAATATCCCGCTGTCCGCCAGGTACAGGAATACTAACACGGCCGCCATCACAGATAGGCGCTGTATGCTGGGATATCTGATAACCTTTAGGAAGGTCAGGGTAGAAATAGTTCTTACGGGCAAAATAGTTATCCTTCTCTATCCGGCTGTTACAGGCCAGGCCGAGACGGATGGCATATTCCACCGCTTTACGGTTCAGTTTGGGAAGAGTACCCGGATGCCCCAGGGTAATTGGGCTAATATGGGTATTGGGAGCGCCCCCGAAAGCTGCACTGTCTCCGCAAAATAACTTACTTTCTGTCAGTAGCTGGGCATGTACTTCCAGGCCAATAACTACTTCATATTTGTCTGAATCGATGGCTACGCTCATGGTGATCTTCTGCTATTAGCACAAATATATACAATGAAGGGTAGAAAGGTAGTACAGATTGCGCTGCTCACTGCCGCCAGACGGGCAAAATGACGGCAAAGCTGCACTGGTAGCCAGTATGTATAGTATTTTGAACAGAATAGGTATTTTCCCTGGCATAAAGAGTCCTTCGGCAGCGGAAATCTGAGATTTCTATTGGAATTTAACAAAATTTTAGTATTCTTGTGGTGCAGAACCATTCAACCTATATTCTGAACACTGATTTAGTCCTTCACCATCCTATTCTGTAAACACTTTCCCGTTCATGTGCTATTTAGCCTGTATACTGTATCAGTAGTACTGATAAGCCATATCTGCCTCAATTACCACACCTGTAACCGGATACACCGCCATTTAACCTATATACTGTTTTCTTTGTACAAGCATCGGCTACCCCTCGTTCCACATTAGTCATTTTCAGTACCTTTCAGGGTGTATGAACACCCAGGAGATCTATAACGTACAACAACAATTCTTCGCGTCAGGGAAAACACTGCCCTATAAATTTCGCAGACAGCAGCTCCGGTTGCTGAAAACTGCTATTAAAAAGCGCGAAAAGGATATTCTGGCCGCTTTAAAGGCCGACCTGCATAAGCACCCGGTAGAGGCTTACAGTAGCGAAATTGGTACTTTATATGTCGAAATCCGGCACCTGCTCAGTAATCTGAAAGACTGGATGAAACCGGAAAAGGTAACCAGTCCTTTTGTTATGTACCCCAGTAAAAGCCGGATATACCGCGTTCCACTGGGCCAGGTATTTATCATTGCTCCCTGGAACTACCCATTTTTACTGGTGATGGCCCCATTAGTAGGCGCAATTGCCGGAGGGAACTGTGCCGTCGTAAAGCCATCAGAGCTCGCACCGCGCACTTCCGCAGTCATCGCAGCACTTATAAAAGATACTTTTGATCCCGCTTATGTCACGACCATTGAGGGTGATGGCAGCACCGTCATCCCGGATATGATGCAGCACCGATTTGACCACGTATTCTTTACCGGAGGGCCTGGCATAGGCAGGAAAATCATGGAAATGGCTACTCCGCACCTGACGCCGGTAACGCTGGAGTTAGGCGGAAAGTCACCTTGTATAGTAGACGAAACGGCCAATATCGGGGTAGCAGCCAAAAGAATAGTGTGGGGTAAATTCTGGAACGCCGGACAAACCTGTATCGCGCCCGATTATATACTCGTACATGCCAAGGTGAAGGATGAACTGATAGCAGCGATGAAAAAGGCTATCGTACGCTTCTTTGGAGAGAACCCTGCGGGCAGTCCTGATTATGCACGTATCATCAATGACAACCGCTTTCAGACGCTGAAGAACTATCTTTCACAGGGGCAGATAGCACATGGAGGCGCTACGGATGAGGGCAGCCTTTATATCGCCCCTACCCTGCTGGATGGCGTGTCCTGGAATAATTCAGTGATGCAGGATGAGATATTCGGGCCAATATTGCCGGTAGTTAGTTTTACTACGCTGGAAGAGGCTGTGCGCCCGGTAAAAAAGCAGCCATATCCGCTATCGTTATACCTGTTTACCAACAAAGCCGCTACCGAGAAACTGATCATTGAACAGCTGCGCTTTGGCGGTGGATGCATCAACAATACGCTGGGACATTTTACAAATCCTGAACTTCCTTTTGGGGGAGTAGGTAATAGCGGAATGGGGCAATATCATGGGAAATACAGTTTTGACACCTTTACCCATCCTAAGAGTATCATGAAAACGGGTACCTGGATAGATATTGCTATGAAGTACCCCCCTTTTAAAAATAAACTGGGACTGATCCGATGGATACTAAAGTAATGATATTTTAACCTTCTTGTGCGTGTCTTCGTCGCTTGTTCGTCGCTTCTTCGCCGCTAGTTCGTCCCTTGTTCGTTCATTGGAGATTGGGATCTGAGGCTGTGATTTGTGGGGAAAATTCGATATTGATTGATTTGCAATAAGTTGTAAAATGGATATTTTATAAATCCTCCTGTCAAAAAAGTATCAGGTTCTCACACGTAGTATATTATACAAAAAGGAGCTTCCATCACAGAAGCTCCCTTTTTATTTGTATGAAGGCTTACGATTACAAATCTACTTTGTGCAGCTTTTTAGGCACTTTTATCTCCAGCGTTTTCTGCTGACTACCTCTTTTCACCTTCGCAGAGAAGGTTCCTTTGTCTTTATTAGCACGGTAAGCGCTGGCTACATCGCGGGTAGAGCTCACAGTGGTGCCGGCAATATCCGTAATAATATCATCGGCTTTGAAGCCAGCTTTCTCTGCCGCAGAACCCGGTGCTACGCTGAGTACCTGTGCTCCTTTTCCGTCCTCTGTATCCTGAACAGACAAGCCTAATTTCACTTCGTTGCTTTCAGAGAATCCAGGGAACTCACGTCTGAAGCCGGGCGCTCCATCTCCGAAGTTGAAACTACCGCGTGGGGCACGACGAAACTCACGTCCGCGCGGAAACAGTTCAAGTGTGCCTTCGCCCTTGCGCTCATCCAGTGTTACCGTCACTTTTGTCTCTTTTTTATCACGCAGGTAGGTGATCGTTACTTTATCTCCCGGATCATGTACGCCGATTTTTTCAAAAAGCTCCCTCGGCTCGGCTATCTTATCCGCATCCACGCCGGTAATCACATCCCCTGCTTTGATGCCTGCTTTTTCAGCAGGAGAGCCTGTAGCTACCTCTTTCACAGTAACACCGGCCGCTTCTTTCTTTTCAGTGAATACACCTAATACAGCTTTACCAGGTCTGATAATAGGGGCACCACTATCGGCATCTTCATCATCATCATTAAAAAACTGCATACCGCCACCACCACGAGGCATGGCAAAATTGAAAGTATTTCCGTCCACGGGACGGATACGGCGTCTATATACGGATATATCGCCGTCTTTATAAGCATCCATTTTTTCTCCGTCAACCAGAACATGACCATCCTTTATCTCGATGGTCACCTTTCCATCCTTGTTACTGTTTCGCTTAATTACTATCTCATCATATTCACCCAGCTTATCACTTTTCCCAGCATTTTTATCCTGGGCCATGGTGGCGGAGCTGAACGCAAAGCAGGTAATGCTTGCCAATGTAAAGGTTTGCAATAGCTTGCTCATAATCTGTTCCTTTTTGTATAGTTTTTATCTTATCAATAACAGCAAATTTAGGCGGGGTTACCATAAAGGAAAAGTTAAAATAGGCGACGCCGGGATACCAGTGGACATATCGGTGAAGTATTAACATTCCTTTTGATAAATGCTGATTGTTACCTATACGAGAGCAGTTTGTTTTCGGCAAAAAAAGAAGGCTGTCTCTTACGAAACAGCCTTTCTTATCAAAATATCTATAGTGTTTACAGCATCGATTTCACCTGAGCAATCACTTGCTCCAGCTGACCAGCTTCCTGACCACCAGCTGTAGCGAAAGATTTTTGTCCGCCGCCGCCGCCTTTGATGATCGGTGCAATCTTTTCCTTGATAATCTTAGGTGCTTCCAGTCCTTTTTCTGCTACCAGGTTATCAGCAATCATCAGCGCAACGTTAGCCTTACCGCCGATGTTGGCAGCCAGCAGGAATACATGATTTTCGACTTGCGTTTTGAGGGTAAAGCACAGTTGTTTCAGGGCTTCTGCATTGTTAACATCAACGATCTTACCGAGGAAGTTGATCCCGTTTACGTTTTCAATCTCGTTCTGCAGGCCTGCTGACAGCTGGCGTACTTTTTCCAGTTCCAGGGCTTCTACACGTTTTTCCAGGGATGCTTTTTCATTCACCAGTCCTTCTACTGCTACGACTACATCTTTCGGATTTTTCAGGGCTGCTTTAACGTCTTTCAGCTGTTGCAACTGTGCATTTACGAATGCAACTGCATTACCGCCGGTTACTGCTTCGATACGGCGTACACCAGCAGCTACAGCGCCTTCGGAGGTGAATTTGAAGATACCCAGTTCGCCGGTAGCGCCCACGTGGGTACCGCCACACAGTTCTACAGAATATGCAGGATCCATGATCACTACACGTACCACATCGCCGTATTTTTCACCGAACAGGGCCATCGCACCCAGTTTAAGGGCTTCGTCTTTTGGCAGTTCCTGGATAACTACCGGGATGTTAGCGCGGATTTTTGCGTTAACGATATCTTCAATCTTTGCCAGTTCTTCGTCAGATACTTTTGCAAAGTGAGAGAAGTCGAAACGCAGGTATTCAGGATTAACCAGGGAACCTTTCTGAGCCACGTGGGTGCCTAACACTTCACGCAGTGCGGCGTGCAGCAGGTGGGTGGCAGAGTGGTTCATGGTAGTACTGAGCCTGTTATTTTTATTGATTACTGCTTTGGCTGTTGTGGTGATATCAGCAGGCAGTTTATCTACGAAATGAACGATCAGGTTATTCTCTTTTTTGGTGTCAGTCACCTGGATAGTTTCTCCATTGAAAGTCAGGGTGCCGGTATCACCTACCTGTCCGCCGCTTTCTGCATAGAAAGGTGTCTGTGACAATACCAGCTGGTATTGTTCTTTGCCTTTAGCCTTGATCTTGCGGTATTTGGTTACAGCAGTTTCTGCTTCGGCCATTTGATAACCTACGAATACGGATGCCGGGTTTTCATTCAGTACGGTCCAGTCGCCCATATCCAGTTCTGTAGCAGCGCGGGAACGGTCTTTCTGTTCCTGCATGGCAGCTTTAAATCCTTTTTCATCGACCTGGAAGCCGTTTTCGGAAGCGATCAGCCCAGTCAGGTCAAACGGGAAGCCGTAGGTGTCATATAGTTCAAAGGCGGTTTTGCCGTCGATAGCTTTTGCTTTGGCAGCGCCCATAAATTCTTCTATTCTGCGGATACCGCTATCCAGGGTACGGAGGAAGTTGTTTTCTTCTTCAAATACTACTTTCTGTACAAAGTCTACCTGTTGCAGCAGTTCAGGGAATACGGTGGCAAACTGTTGTGCCAGTATGGGCACGAGGTCGTGAAGCAAAGGTTTCTTCTGGTTCAGGAAGGAGAAATAATACCTTACTGCACGACGCAGGATACGGCGGATAACATAACCAGCGCCGTTGTTGGATGGCAGTTGTCCGTCAGCGATTGCGAAGCAGATAGCGCGGATATGGTCGGCAATAACGCGGAAGGCAACATCCTGTTTACTGTCTGTACGACCGTATGTCATTCCGGTAAGCTTTTCGGTGCTTTCTATAGTGCCGGAGAATACGTCGGTGTCATAGTTGGAGGTTTTGCCCTGCATTACGCGTACCAGGCGTTCGAAGCCCATACCGGTATCCACGTGTTTGGCAGGCAGAGGTTCCAGGGAGCGGTCTTTCAGGCGGTTGAACTGCATGAATACATTGTTCCAGATTTCGATTACCTGAGGGTCGTCGGCATTCACCAGGGTTTTACCGTCTACCTGAGCTCTTTCGTTGTCAGGGCGGCAGTCAACGTGAATTTCGGAGCATGGACCGCAGGGGCCGGTGTCTCCCATTTCCCAGAAGTTATCTTTTTTGTTACCCATGAGGATGCGATCTTCCGGAACGTGTTGTTTCCAGAGGTCGAAAGCTTCCTGGTCTTTTTCCAGGTTTTCGGCTGCATCTCCCTGGAAGACAGTGACATAGAGACGGTCTTTAGGGAGTTTATATACTGAAGTGAGTAGTTCCCAGCTCCAGTCAATAGCGTCTTTCTTGAAGTAGTCGCCGAAGCTCCAGTTGCCCAGCATCTCGAACATGGTATGATGGTAGGTATCGATACCTACTTCTTCGAGGTCATTGTGTTTACCACTTACGCGAAGGCATTTCTGGGTATCCGCCACCCTTTTCCAGGCCGGTGCCCTGTTGCCCAGGAAGTAGTCCTTAAACTGGTTCATACCCGCGTTGGTAAACAGCAGGGTAGGGTCGTTTTTCACTACAATAGGAGCAGAAGGCACTATATGGTGGCCTTTGGACGCAAAAAAGTCCAGGAATTGCTGACGAATCTCAGGAGCTGTCATAAGTATTTGAAATAATTGGTATGTATTATAATTTTGTGTCACCTAAATGGCTTTAATTTGTATTTTAAGCCAACTAGCGGTATTTAGAAAATTGACACTCAAAAGATTGCCCTTTTAGTCTAATTCCCTTAGGTTTGCACACCCTGCCGTATTTTGCGGAAAGGTGTGCAAAAATATTGAAAAAGTCTATATACCCTCTCATCCATATCTGTATAACCCTGTTAAAAGTAATCCAAGGACTTCCATTGGGAATGTAGGTTCTGCTTAAATGCTTAAGCCCGGTACATGAAGAAGGTTAAATACTTTTATAATACACAAACACTAAAATACGAGAAGCTGGTTGTTTCGCTCCGTGTGAAACTGCTGAGGATACTGGGATTTGTTTCAGCTGCCATTGTAACAGGGTTTATCTTCCTGTCCGTATCATACCGTATATTAGATTCTCCTAAGGAAAAGCGGTTACGCCGCGAGCTGGAGGTGATGAATGAGAGATATGAGGCGATGGAAGACCGCATGAATGATGTAAAGTCTCAGATAACAGAACTGGAGCGCCGCGATAACGATATTTACAGGGTGATCTTTGAAGCTTCTCCTATTCCGGATAGTACACGTGCCGGCAGTGCAGAGCGGGAGGAGGAGTTAACTCAGTTACAATCTTTTTCCAGCAGTGAGATTATAGCCAGTACCGGCGCATTGCTGCAGGAGCTTTTACATCGTATTACCGTCCAGGCCAAATCATATGAGAAGATTGATGACCTGGTAAAGAATAAGCAGAAAATGCTGGCCTCTATCCCGGCTATCCAGCCAGTGGCCAATAAAGACCTGAAACGTATTGCTTCCGGTTTCGGATATCGTATTGACCCCATATACAAAACTGTAAAATACCACTCCGGACTTGACTTCGCCGCCCCTTCCGGCACTCCTATCTATGCTACCGGTGATGGTGTGGTAGAAGATGCCAGTCTTAGCGACGTAGGCTATGGTAACCACGTGATGATCAATCATGGATATGGGTACAAGACACTGTACGGCCATATGCTGAAGATGAAGGTGAAGGCCGGACAGGCCATTAAACGCGGAGAGGTGATAGGATGGGTAGGTAGTACAGGTAAATCTACCGGTCCTCACTGCCACTATGAGGTTGTTAAGAATGGCGAGAAAGTTGACCCGGTATACTTCTTCTTCAATGACCTTTCTCCAGAGGAATTTGACCGTATGCTGAAGATTGCCCGCTCAGGTAACCAATCATTTGACTAACTTATTAATGCTGAACTTTCAATAGTGGGGAATTTTGTAATTTGGTGCTATCATGCAACAACTGGATCTGTTTTCTTCATCAGAACCGAAGCCTTCTGTCGATGCGCCAGCACCGGCACAGGAGGAAGTTACGGTTGTAAAACAGCCGCTTAAACCAGTGCAGCAGGTCGAAATACCAGTGAAGATCCAGGTACAGATGCCATCAGACAACTTACCACCCGTACCGTTTACCGGTAAGGGGGCGTCTGTGACCGCTACGCAGCCCCCACAGAAAAAGCGGGGCCGGAAATCATTGAAAGAGGTGGCAGACGATCCGGACCTGATAAAAGCACTGGATGCTATTCCGCTGGATAAGCAGTATTACTCAATCAGTGAAGTAGCAACTATGTTCCGCGTGAATACCTCGTTGATCCGCTACTGGGAAAATGAGTTTGACGTACTACAGCCTAAAAAGAACCGGAAAGGCGACCGGTTATTCCGCCAGGAAGATATTCAGCACCTGAAACTTATCTATCATCTGCTAAGAGAAAGGAAATATACCATTGAAGGTGCTAAACAAAAATTGAAGGAAGACCGTAAACTGGCGGCCCGCAGCTTCGAAATGGTACAAGCTTTGCTAAAGGTTAGGGGTTTTCTTACTGAACTGAAGGAACAATTATAAAAATACATTATGCGATTGAGATCATTATTACTGGTTGGCAGCCTGTTGCTGTCAACATTGACATTTGCACAAACCACAGCAAGTAAAGCTTCAAACGGCAAAAAGGTATTAAAAGGTAAAATAGATATGCAGACCCTGATGAATGACAGCGCTTTTGCGTGGTTTTACACCGGGGTAAACAATTATCAGCCTAATGATAACATGCTGAATTACATCAAAAACAATCGCGGTAGATTTAACGTCGTAGCAGTAGTAGGTACCTGGGAAGACCAGAGCCGCCTTCGCCTCCCTGAACTATATAAAATCATGATTCTGGGTGGTAGCCCTGATGAGCAGGTAGTGACCTATGGTGTAGACGAAAAATTGCAGACCAGCACCCCGCAGGATTATAAAGTGAAGAAACTGCCTACTTTCATCCTGCTTCGTGAAGGAAAGGAAATAGGTCGTATCAGCGGTGATGTGGGAGAATCGCTGGAAAGTGATATGGCAAAGATCCTGCTGAAAGCCAATAAGAAAGAGAACGACTAATTACGCCCTGACGTATAAAAAGAAAGATCCCCGGCAGTTCGTCCGGGGATCTTTTATTGTTTTAAAGCAAGCGTTTATCGCTCATGTATCTCTATCTTATTGCTGGCCAGCCTGGCATCTCTCTTGTCAAGTATAGCTACAATGGCCAGGTTGATCTCATTCTTCAGCGCATTGAACTGGACCCCTTCGATGACCTGTGACAGGTAAATAATCTGAATCACGTAAGTGTCTTTCGTAAACTCATTGAGGTTCACAATAAAGCCTTCCTGTACCCGTTCATTGGAAGTCAGCAATTGTCTCACATCCTGCAATACCAGCATAATATTGTCTGCCGGAGTATCACCTGCTATTTCCAGGCGCAATACGGCACGCTGATGGGTACGCAGGGAAAGATTATCCAGTACACTATCCACCATTTTCTTATTGGGCACTGTAACGAAGGTTTTGTCCAGCGTGCGTACACGCGTACTGCGTAAACCGATCTTTTCCACATTTCCCTGAAAGGCATCTACTTTCACTGCATCTCCTACCCTGAATGGTTTGTCAAAAAAGATAATGAAGGAACAGATGAGGTTCTCAATACTTTCTTTGGCAGCGAGTGCAAGTGCCGCCGCACCGATACCTAAACCTGCGATGATCTTATTGACCAGTACAGCGCCAAAGAGTATACGTATGAAAGCGATAGCGCCGAAAATGAAGACGATAGCTTTGAAGAAGTCCCGGAAGAATACGATGAACTGATTATCAGTATGATCGTGTGAATGGTCTGCGCTTTTGCTGATCATCAGTGATACGAAATCAATTACCCGCAGTACGATCCAGATAATGGAGATGGTCAGGGCAAGATCCATAATTGTATTGAGCAACATCTTGACCGTGTAGCCATTATATACGGGTACATTCAGCTCTGGCGGGAAGTTGAGGTGATCAATGGTGAGCATAAAGGTGACCAGCAGCAGGAAGTACTCCAATGGCACCAGCAGCAGGTGTGAAAATTCATGTTGCCCGATCTCTGGTGCCCAGCGCCTTACCTCTTTGTACAGGAGTTTTGCCAATCCTGTGGAGAGATAACGTTTGATCATGGAAACAAACAGCAATATAATTGCCAGTATAAAGTAGTTTTGGATAGGGTTGCCAAGTATAACCTGGTCTAAGAGACTATTCATAGTATATGATTGCATTCTTCTAATGCCGCGAAATTATAGAATCCTGTGACTTTCCAGCTCATCTATTAGTAGTACGCCGGGTTGCCTGCCGGTTTCAAAGCTGCCATATTTATCAGCTATACCTAGTGCCATAGCGCCATTAAGCGTCGCCCATTGCAGAATTTCCTCCAGCGCAATGGTTGAGTAGTGCTGACGGATCACCTGAATTTCCTGCCAGATAGAAAGGTTATGATTGGATGCCAGGCTGTCTGTGCCCAGGGTAATGGTACAACCCTGACTACGCAGCAGTGGTACATCGGGGATGCGCTTTTCTATATACAGGTTTGCCTGCGGGCAGAGGCACCAATATGCCTCGGGAGCGTGCTCGCGGGTGAAGGCAATATCTGCAGCTGTTGTATAGGTGTTATGTACGAGAATGACAGGCAGGTGCTTAAACCAGGGCAGCCAGGCAGGCAGACTATTGGCACCTGTGGGCTGAAATGCGGTGGCATCCATGTTAAAATGCCGGTAAAAGTCGAGGAAGGCCCCGGATTTGTCCTTGTACAGCATGTTTTCTGCTTCACACTCCTGGTTGTGGATAGTGATAGGGGTATTATTGGGAGTAGTTGCCAGCAGGGCAAAAAGGGCTTCGCTGACAGAGTACGGCGCGTGTGGTACGATGGAGCTGGTATGCCTGGGACCGTCAATAGTCCGGAATTGCTCCAGTACACCCAGGCTATAGTCGTAGCGTTGCTGTGCGAAGCCGGGTACGAACCCCATGGTCTCAATAAATGAGTGATAGTACACCGGGCTGTCCTTTTTTAGTGAGAGAGTAGCTGTACTGTTACAGATATCGCCTACAGCAGCAACTCCGCTTTCCCACATTGCCTGGGCTGCCTGTTGCATGGCCTTTTCCTGTACGGCGGCGTCTTGCTGGCCTCTTTTTTCCATTACGCTGGTCAGAAAAGCGGGTAAACCTGTTCCTTCCGGGATGACCCCGGCCATATGGGACAATTCCAGGTGGCAGTGAGTATTGACGAATCCGGGGCTAAGGAGGCCGTTCAGTATGCGGACGTCCTCTCCTGCCTGGCTTTCATGGACAATGTCCAGTACCACGCCTTTATCAGATAAAATGAGTACCATACTGCCGGGCAGTAACTGCCGTCCGGTAAATAATGCCGTTCCCTTAAATTTCAGCTGTTCAGACATGTAGTAATTATATTAATTTTGCGCCCAGTCCGGGGAAATGTCAGCCGCAGGCCCATCCATTTCCTCCCCAACAAAGATAATTATGATAGATAAACTTGACGCGATAAGAGGCCGTTTTGAGCAGGTATCGCTGGCATTAACGAATCCAGAAGTAGTTAGTGACAATAAACAGTTCAGCAAGCTGAGTAAAGAGTACCGTCAGCTTGAAAAGATCGTAAAGGCCCATGAGGCTTATATGAAGACGCTGGACAACATCGCTTTCAATAAAGAGGTCCTGGAAAGCGGGGATGAGGAAATGAGGGAGCTGGCCAAGGAAGAAACGGAAGCGTTGCAGCTACTGAAGGAAGAGCAGGAAGCAGACATCCGTAACCTGCTGATCCCTAAAGATCCGCAGGATGAGAAAAACGCGATGCTGGAGATCCGCGGAGGTACGGGTGGCGATGAGGCGAGCCTTTTTGCCGGAGACCTGCTGCGTATGTACCTGCGTTATTGTGAGACCAAAGGCTGGAGCACTTCGATCATGAGTGAAACGCCCGGCGCTGTGGGTGGTTATAAAGAGGTAGTAGTGGAAGTAACAGGAGATGATGTATATGGTACCCTGAAATTTGAATCCGGCGTACACCGCGTACAGCGTGTACCGGCTACAGAAACTCAGGGCCGCGTACATACATCTGCAGCGACGGTTGCCATTCTGCCGGAAGCAGAAGAGGTGGATGTGGATGTAAGAGAGGCTGACATCAAGATGGATACATTCCGTTCATCTGGTGCAGGTGGTCAGCACGTAAACAAAACTGAATCTGCGGTACGTCTGACGCACATCCCTACCGGCGTGGTAGTGGAATGTCAGGAAGGACGTAGTCAGCACTCCAACAGGGATATAGCCATGAAGATGCTGCGTAGCCGTATCTATGAGGCAGCAGTACGTAAGCATGAGGAAGCCATTGCTTCTCAGCGTAAGAGCCTTGTATCAACCGGAGACCGTTCTGCTAAGATCAGAACTTATAACTATCCGCAGGGTCGTGTAACAGATCATCGTATAGGTATGACTATGTACAATCTGGACGCATTTATGAACGGTGACATCCAGGAGATGGTACAGGCGTTACAGTTTGCAGAGAACGCGGAGAAAATGAAGATGGGTAGTTAATAAGTAGCCAGATAGCGGATATATATGTTATTTCATAATAATTATATGTCTTACATTTGCGCCGCTCTTAATATCTAGTTAACTGGTATGCTGCCTGTTTGAAAATCTGGCAGCATATTTGTCTAAGGTATTTCGCTTATAACTATTAGCAAATTCATAGAACGTTTAAACTCAAAAAAGATGAAAAGGTTATATCCTATTGTGGCTATTTTACTTTCTGCCTCCCTGTTGTTTGGTTGTAAAACATGGCAAGGCATGGATAACACCAAGAAAGGTGCTGTAATTGGTGTAGGTGGTGGTGCTGCAACCGGTGCTATTATCGGTAAGGCAGCAGGTAATACTGCCCTGGGTGCTATCATTGGTGCCGCTGTGGGTGGTGGTGCAGGTGTACTGATCGGTAAGAAAATGGATAAACAGGCACAGGAAATCAAGAATGAAGTACCTAATGCAACAGTTGAGCGTGTAGGTGAAGGTATCAATGTGACCTTTGCTTCAGGAGTACTGTTTGGTTTCGATAAATCAGACCTGACTTCACAGGCACAGCAGAATATCAAGGAACTGGCTACCATTCTGAATAAGTATCCTGACACTTATGTACGTGTAGAAGGTCATACAGATACTACAGGTACAGATGCTTATAATATGGGTCTGTCCGAAAGACGTGCAAACTCTGTAGCTACTTACCTGAAATCTCAGGGAGTTGCTTCAAACCGTGTACAGACTTACTGGTATGGTGCAAGACAGCCACTGGTGCCAAACAACTCTGATGCTAATAAAGCTAAAAACCGTCGTGTAGAGTTCTCTATCTTCGCTAATGAGAAGATGAAGTCTGACGCACAGAAAGAGTCTGGTCAATAACAGGTATTTAACTTATACAGATATATTCGGGCGCCTCTGCAACAGCAGGGGCGCTTCTTTTTGTGGTTGGTTGGCACGATTTTGCGGCCATTGTCAGCACTTATGGCGGCTAATAATAAAACTATCTATACCGCGCTGGCGGCCAATCTGCTGATAGCAGTCATTAAATTTATATCAGGCGCTGCGACCAGCAGTTCCGCTATGATATCTGAAGGCGTTCATTCCCTGGTCGATACTACCAACCAGGTATTGCTGTTATTTGGAATCAGGCGCAGCAAACGATCTCCGGATGAGCGCCGTCCTTTCGGGTATGGTAAGGAAGTGTACTTCTGGTCATTCATTGTCTCGATACTGATCTTTGGTATTGGCGGTTGTATCTCTTTTTACCAGGGCGTGATACATATCAAGCATCCCCCTCCCCTGGAGGATCCTACCTGGAATTATGTTGTACTTGCATTTTCATTGATATTTGAAGGCGCTTCGCTGGTTGTAGCGATTAAGGAGTTTGATAAGGTACGGGGTGACCTGTCATGGTGGACAGCTATTCACCGGAGTAAAGATCCGGCCAGCTTTATTGTGCTTTTTGAAGATGGCGCTGCGGTGATTGGCTTGTTGGTGGTAGCAATGATGGTATACCTGGGGCACTATTACAACAATCCGTATCTGGACGGAGTCGCCTCAGTAATAGTGGGTATTATCCTGACTATTGTGTCAGTATTGCTGGCGAGGGAAAGTAGAAGTCTGCTGATGGGAGAAGGTATTGCGCCATCTACCCAGCAGCATATCAGGAAGCTGGTAGAAAGCGACCCGGCGATACTGAAGATGCAGCATATATTTTCTACTTATCAGTCGCCTGAAGAGGTGATGTTGCTACTAATGGTAACATTCAGGGAAGAACTGGCAACAGAAAGTATCAATGAAGCGATTGTACGAATCAGGCAGCAGATTATGACTGCTTATCCGCTTATACATTTCATTATTATACAGCCCGAGCCGGATAAGGGAGCTATTTAAGCCACCATTTCCTGACCAGATTGAATGCGATGATACCAGCAACAGCGCCTACTGTATCAGCGGCAACATCACTCATATCAAAGCTGCGATGTACGGCAAGGTATTTCTGGATGTATTCTATGATCAGGCCATAGAATGCTGCTGAAATAGCGATAATAGTGAGGGTGAACTTAGAGATGACTCTCTTCTGAAGATATACACCAAGGCACAGGAAAAACACTGTACCACCGAATAAGGCTACATGTACGAGCTTGTCCATATGGATCTTTTCAAAGAAAGGATCTGATGGCAGCTTTTCTCCTGGAATTGTACATAAATACAGTACCAATAAAATCCAGATCGTCGCTGGCAGGTAATATCGAATAATTCTCATTGCTGGCACTGTCAAAAACATTTAGTCTGTAAAGTTATAAGGTTATAAAGTTGTTACCAACCTTATAACCTTAAACTTTGTAAGGGTATACCCTTTTTAACCTTTTATTAAAGTATCGTGTGGAGAGTAAGCAGATTATTCGCCAACAAGTGCCTGATAAGCTTCAGCACTGAGCAGGTTTGCTACATCAGCAGGATTGTTAACGGTCATTTTAACCATCCAGCCATCGCCATATGGTTCCTGGTTTACCAACTCCGGAGAACCATCCAGTTCGGGGTTGATTTCGTTGATAGTACCAGCAACTGGCAGGAACAGGTCAGAAACGGTTTTCACGGCTTCTACTGTACCGAATACATCTTCGGCTTCCAGTGATTTACCTACGGTTGGAATGTCTACAAAAACGATATCGCCTAATTCGCGCTGTGCAAATTCAGTGATGCCGATAGTTGCTGTATTACCTTCCAGTAATACCCATTCATGGTCTTTGGTGTAACGCAGGTTTGATGGAAAATTCATGGCAAGTTTGATTTTAAGCGGTAAAATTAATGAAATTCCCGTTGAATAGTAGCCTAGAAGAAAAGGAACTTGTGTATGATTCTGATCTTCATAGGCACGTCTGTAACAGGACGATCATGACTATCTGTTTTAAGTGTGGCGATTTTATCGATCACATCAAGTCCTTTAACTACCTGTCCGAAAACGGTATAGCTTTGGTCTAGCTGTGGCGTACCACCGTATTGCTTATAGTATTCCCTTTGATCGACAGGTATCTTCCGACCACCGAGTCGTGTTTTTTCGAGTTTATCAAGTTGTTCGTCTGTCCATTTCTTTCCGTGCACAATATAGAACTGGCAGCCGGAGCTTGCTTTCGTCGGATTGTCATCGCGTGCGGCAGCCAGTGCGCCTTTTGCATGAAAGAGATCCAGTTGAAATTCAGCCGGTATGGTATAGTCAGTATCGCCGTTACCCAGCATAGCGCCGGGTTGTGCATGTTTTGACTCAGGATCACCACCTTGAATCATGAAGGTGTTGATAACGCGGTGAAAAAGTGTGCTGTCATAAAAGTGGGCTTTTACCAGTTTTATGAAGTTATCTCTGTGCTGCGGCGTTTGATCATACAGCTTTATAATCATAGTGCCATAAGGCGTAATAATCTTTACTTTCCGGTTTTTAGCCATAAGAGTAGTACCAAAGGAGAGTAGCAATAATAGCAGTAGTAACTGTTTTTTCATGCGGGTATATTATAAATATTTTTTCCTGAGCCGGTTTTCAGCAAATTGTTATGATCCTGTTGTCTCATACAAAACGCATTCCCTTATCAATATGTTCCGGAATATCTAAGCTACTGCCCGGAGTAACCTGTTACCAGGTTAACAGTTATTAGCAGGTAAGCGTGTCGGCTTATCATGTAAAAAAAAAGCAAGGTCTTCCGGATTAACGGGAAGTCTGGGCCTTGGGGAATCAGCTAAGGTCGGGTTATTGCCTTGGGTTTATAACCTCTGAAGAGGAGGAGCGCTGGTTAGCGCCCCTCAAGATCGTCAAAGTAAGCAATGATATGCTCCTGTAAAAATCTTTCCTGTTCCGGCATGCTCATTTTAGGAACGGGTTGTACTTCCTTAAAATGGGGCCAGCCATCTTTGTCACGGCCTTCTACTTCATAGTAGCCGCTTTGACTCAACAGGGTACAGGTGGCCACGTGCATGAGGTCCTGTTTCTGTTCTTTAGTAAATTTCTTTTTTATATGGTTCAGCTCCTGGATACCGATCAAAAAAAGGATGGCTTCCATGTTTGGCTTCTTGCCGAAACGCTCGGTAAGCATCTCTTCTACCCGTTTCCATTGCTGCGCAAAATCATCCTGCATCTTCTAAATATTTAATTATGAGCTCCGTATGGAGAAGTTTCAGGAGCAAATGTACGTTATAAAAAAAGATGATATAAATATGCGCGGCCTTTATTAATTTGGTCGCATAGTATAGTGCAACTTATGAATGACCATTTTCTGATATAGGCACACCTGGAAAAACCTGAGTACCCTGATAATCATGGACGTTAATTCGTAATTTGTCATTTATAATGTTATTATTAACAGCATTTTAACGGGCTATTCCTGCGCCGGGCGCGGGGTATTACCTGCGGAATGTTTACTTTAGCAAACTTGTAAATAATATATAAGCATGGAGAATACATCGTATGATATCCGTCAATTGAACGAAAAGATTCATCAGGCCAGCGCATTTGTGGACCTGCTGAACCTGGAACTGAGTAAGGTGATCGTTGGTCAGCGTTACATGGTAGAAAGGTTGCTTATCGGCCTGCTGGCAGGTGGTCACGTGTTGCTGGAAGGGGTACCTGGTCTGGCAAAGACGTTGTCCATCAAATCCCTGTCATCAGCAATTAACGCTAAATTCAGCCGTATTCAGTTCACCCCGGACCTGCTGCCTGCCGACGTGATAGGTACTATGTTATTTAACCAGCAGAAGAATGAGTTTGTGGTGCGCCGCGGTCCTATCTTCGCCAACTTTATCCTGGCGGATGAGATCAACCGTGCCCCGGCCAAGGTGCAGAGTGCGCTGCTGGAAGCGATGCAGGAAAGGCAGATTACTATTGGGGATACTACTTTCAAGCTGGACGATCCGTTCCTGGTACTGGCTACTCAGAACCCGATAGAACAGGAAGGTACTTATATGCTTCCGGAAGCACAAGTAGACCGTTTCATGCTGAAAGTAACCATCGGGTATCCTACTAAAGATGAAGAGCGTCATATCATCCGTCAGAACCTGAATCCGCAGGCGGCAGTGTCAATCAATCCTGTTGTACAGCCTTCTGATATTATGGAGGCGCGTAAGCTGGTGCGTGAGGTATACATGGATGAGAAAATTGAGCGCTACATCATTGATATCGTATTTGCTACCCGTAACCCTGAAGATTACAAGCTCCAGAAGCTGAAGCCATTGATTGCATATGGTGGTTCGCCAAGGGCGAGTATCAGTCTTGCACTGGCCGCAAAAGCGTATGCATTTACAAAACGCAGAGGTTATGTGATTCCTGAAGATGTACGCAGCATCTGCTTTGATGTTATGCGTCACCGTGTAGGTCTTACCTACGAAGCGGAGGCAGAAAATGTAACCAGCGAGAACATCCTCAGCGAGATCCTGAATGCAGTTGAAGTACCTTGATCGTTATAGGGATCAGGAGTAGTACTCATTATTCATATTAATCATTACCGGTGGATACTGCAGAAATATTAAAAAGGGTAAGGAGGTTGGAAATCAAAACCAGGGGCCTCTCCAACCACATCTTCTCAGGTGAGTACCATAGTGCCTTCAAAGGGCGTGGTATGTCGTTCAGTGAAGTAAGAGAATATCAGTTTGGAGATGATATCCGGTCTATCGACTGGAATGTGACTGCGCGTTTCAATCACCCGTTTGTGAAGGTATTTGAAGAAGAACGCGAACTCACTGTGATGCTCATGGTAGATGTGAGTGAAAGCTCCATCTTTGGCACCTCCAAACAGAACAAACGGAACATGATTACTGAATTATGTGCCGTATTGGCGTTTTCCGCTATTAACAACAATGACAAAGTAGGCGTTATCTTCTTTAGTGATGGCGTTGAGAAATACATCCCGCCTAAGAAAGGTAAATCGCATATCCTGTTCATTATCCGCGAACTGATCTCTTTTGAGCCTAAGCGTAAAGGCACTAATATTAAAGAAACCCTTCGTTTCTTCAATAATGCCGCTAAAAAGAGAAGTATCGTATTTCTGATGAGTGACTTCCTGACCGGCAATTATCAGGACGCGTTGAATATTGCCTCTAAAAGGCATGACATGGTCGGTATACACGTATATGACCAGCGCGACAAGGAACTGCCTTCAGTAGGGTTGATCCAGATGAATGACCTGGAAACAGGCGAGCGTCAGTGGGTGGATTCTTCTGATAAAAAGGTCCAGCAATACTATACCCATCAGTTCAACCAGCATGTGCAGTATTGCAGTAATGCATTTAAGAAAAGCGGCGCAAGTCTTGTCAGTATCCGTACTGATGAAGATTATGTGAGAGCCTTGCAGAACTTTTTCGTAAACAGGTGATAGTCAAAAGCTGAGCAAGTATTAACATGGCTAAACTGATTATAGTTAAACATTTTATTCTATTTTTCCTGCTTGGATTTATCCTGGCACCTATCGCATCCTTCGCACAGCAGCAGGGGGAAGTAAAGGCTTCGGTAGATACGCAGAGCATCCGCCTCGGAGAACAGATCCAGTTGCGTCTTTCGGCTACTATGCCCCCACAGGGTATGGATATCGTATTCCCGCAGATACCGGATTCCTTCGGTCATTTTGAAGTAGTACGCCGCTCTCAGCTCGATACTACCGCAGCAGGTAATACTAAGGTACTCGGACAAACTATCGTATTGACCAGTTTTGATTCTGGCCGATGGGATATACCGGCACTGCGTTTCGACCTGGCAAGCGGTGGTAATGTTACTGATTCTGCATTTACCGCACCGTTGTTTATTGATGTAAATACGGTCTCTGTTGATACCACCCAGGCATTTAAGCCCATTAAAGGCTTACGCACGGTAGCCTGGAGCTTCTGGGATTACTGGCTGTACTTTGCAATAGGTATAACTGTAGCCCTGATCGGCATAGGCCTCTTTGTATACCTTCGTAGCCGTCCTAAGAAACAGGCACCTGTACCTGTAGTAGCAGTAGTGCCTCCTTACGAGATCGCCCTGCAGCAATTACAGCAACTGAAGGCGGAAAAGGTATGGCAACAAGGTGATAGCAAACAGTATTATACCCGCCTTACCGATATCCTGCGTAGCTACTTCGAGAACCAGTTCAATATTCCTGCGCTTGAGCAGACAACAGAAGAGTTGTTACAGCATATTAAACCTGTTACCATTCTGAATCAGCAACGCGATAAACTGCGTGCGCTGTTAAGTCTGGCAGATCTTGCTAAGTTTGCGAAACTGATGCCTTCTCCGGAAGAACATGAGGGCGCAATGCAGCATGCACAGGAGATTGTTGAGTGGACGAAGCCTGCGGCAAATAAAGCAGCAACTGCAGACAACGGGAAAGAAGAAATAAAGCAGCCTGCTAAGTAGGTCGCTCCTTGAAAAGAGAAATTATTATTAATAAATGGATTTTTCGATCTGGAAAAATATTGAATTTGCCCATCCAGCCTTCTTCGGACTGCTGGCGCTGATACCAGTTATGATTTATTGGTATATCGCCAGGCAGCAGCGGCGGCAGGTTGCTATGGAAATGTCTTCCCTGCAGGGGCTGAAGGGTTTGCCCGTATCCTGGAAGGTGACCATGCGTCCGGTATTGCTAGTATTGCGTTTACTCGCATTTACGGCATTGGTAGTAGCATTGGCTCGTCCGCAAACAAGCAATACTTCTGAGAGTATCGATAGTGAAGGTATTGATATTGTAATGGCCATCGATATATCCGGTAGTATGCTTGCGCAGGACTTACAGCCAGACAGGCTGGAAGCTGCCAAGAAGGTAGCCATGAACTTTGTGGATACCCGTATCAGCGACCGTATTGGTCTGGTGATATTCTCCGGAGAAAGCTTTACACAATGTCCGATCACGACAGACCATGCAGTACTGAAAAACCAGATTGCTCAGGTGAAAAGTGGTATGCTACAGGATGGTACCGCTATAGGGATGGGGCTTGCCACTTCCGTAGACCGTCTGCGTACCAGCAAGGCTAAAAGTAAGGTCATCATTCTGCTAACGGATGGTGTGAACAATACTGGCCTGATAGATCCGCTTACAGCTTTGGACATCAGTAAAGCGTTTAAGATCCGCGTGTATACAATTGGGGTGGGAACAGTTGGTAAAGCACCATTCCCGATGACTATGCCAGATGGTTCTATCCAGATGCAAATGCAGGACGTCCAGCTGGATGAACCGCTCATGAAGAAGATCTCGGCAGAAACCGGTGGTAAATACTTCAGGGCTACTAATAATAAAGAACTAGAGAATATTTACGGTGAGATCGATAAACTGGAAAAAACAAAGGTAGAGATCACTTCCTATAAGCGTTTTGCGGAGCACTTCTTCCCGCTTGCAATACTGGCGTTGGCTTGTATGCTATTGGAAGTTGTACTACGGTATACAGTTTTTAGAAGTCTGCCATAGCCATATGCAGGTTGCTAAGGGTATAATTGCAACAACTGATAGGTATAATAAAGATAATAACGAAGGGTGTCTCAGTATTGAGACACCCTTCGTTATTATGTAAGGAGGCCTGATCTCCCTGGGCCGGATGATTCATCTGACATAGATAGCTCATCCGGGTTACAACAACCCATTTATAACTTACTGCCTAGGACATATAATATAGACAGCAGGTCTGGTGGGATAGAAGGAAGCTTATTGGTAGAGGGGGCTGGTCTATACTATGCATTCTGGTTGCTGATGCCGAATTACATATACCTAATTAAAAAACGTCCTACCTTTACCACTTAAAATCTAACTGTTTGCAGGCAACTATTTACAGATCTACCGGTAGTTGGTATACAGCTAAAACGGCTGAGGGCGAAATATTTCAGGCCCGTATCAAAGGTGTATTGAAGATTGATGAAGATATTACCTCTACAAACCCTATTGCAGTAGGAGATATGGTAGAGATTGTACGGGAGGATGGAGATGCTACCGCCAATAATGCTATGATCACGCAGATAGGCACAAGAAGGAATTATATCGTGCGGAGCTCTCCGCATAAAAAGAATCAGAAGCACATTGTAGCTGCCAATATTGATCAGGCGATGCTGATCTGTACAGTAAAGGAGCCAAGAACCTCCAATGGATTTATGGATAGATTCCTGGTTACTGCGGCGGCGTACCATATACCTGTGACGCTTGTGTTCAATAAGAAGGACATCTATAAAGAAAAAGACCTGGACAGGTTTATTGACCTGAAGGTCCTTTATGAAGAAATAGGGTATAGAGTACTGCTGGTATCTGCAGAAACCTCTGAAGGGATAGATGTATTGGAAGCCGAAATGAAAGATAAAACGACGTTGATGTCAGGGCACTCTGGTGTAGGTAAATCCTCCCTTATTAACCGGTTATTGCCGGGGCTTGACTTGCGTACAAAGGCAGTAAGTGGATGGAGTGGTAAAGGCCTACATACAACAACGTATGCAGAAATGTACGACCTGCCCGGTGGCGGTCAGTTAATTGATACGCCAGGTGTGCGGGAATTTGGTATTGTGGACATCGCTAAGCCGGAGCTCTCGCATTATTTCCTGGAAATGCAGCCCTATATTACTGAATGTCAGTTCAATAACTGTCTGCATATCAATGAACCTGGATGTGCGGTTAAAGCCGCAGTCAATGAAGGAGATATTGATGCAGAGCGTTATGTCAGTTATGCAAGTATCCTGGAGTCGATACAGGAAGAGCAATACTAGGCATCGGGTACTCTTTATCAGGGCAATCGTTTCCTGATAAGGCTTTCTTCCGGAATGCCTGCCTAAGTCAAATTATAGTAATCAGCAATTCGTTTTAATAATTGCCTGGGTCAACGACGCTTCTTTTTCTTAGGAGCGCTCATTTCATCCAGCAATTTTTCTGCTCCCCAGTTTTTACGGGGTGTAGGACAGCCGGTTTTCCGGGAACGGCAAGATGAGAGTCCTGTGAGGGACACAATCACTGCGAAGAGTATAAGTTTGCGCATAGGGTTGTATGTTGATTAGAATACTCTTCCGTTCATCTGTCTGGCGGATGACCTGTTTTGCTTACCATTCTTGGTAGAATAGTAGTTATTACTAGCACAGCCTGTGCGCTCTGTTTTGCAGCCAATGGCAAAGATGCCACACACCGCTAACAGGAATAGGAGCTTTTTCATAGGGTAAGGATATTAATAAATGCAAGATAATTAAAATATGTCACTTGCCGGTGGCATCGTCTTTAAACCACCCTGAGTACATAAGATAGTTGTTAGCAATGCGGTCTATTTCACCACTGATCAGGGACTGGCTGATATCTTTCACCTTTTTAGCAGGTACCCCAGCATAGATGGAGCCTGGTTCTACCTTGGTATTTTCGAGTACAACTGCTCCTGCTGCAATGATTGAATTACTACCGATGTGCGCATTATCCATTACGATGGCACCCATGCCTATCAATACGTTATCTTCAACTGTGCAGCCATGCACGATAGCGTTATGTCCGATAGAGACATTATTACCAATAATAGCCTTAGTCTTTTCGTAGGTACAATGTATGACTGCGCCGTCCTGCACATTAACTTTATTGCCCATCCGGATGCTGTTTACATCTCCACGGATAACTGCATTGAACCAAACGCTGCACTGGTCTCCCATTATTACATCGCCGACTATTGTAGCATTTGGAGCGACAAAACAATCATTTCCCATTTCTGGCAGTATTCCTTTAACCGGTAGGATGACAGGCATATAGTAAAATTTAACGCAAAAGTAAATAAAATCGTATAGCGTATTTTTGTGTCAGCATGAATAACAGACAACTATTTTTACGCCACGTGGCTCAGTTATCTGACGCCCCTATGGCACTTGAAATAACAAAAGCTTCCGGCATGTATATGTGGGATGCGGAAGGCAAAAAGATCCTGGATCTGATTGCAGGTATCAGCGTATGCAATGTAGGGCACTCCCACCCTGCTGTAGTAAACGCCATTAAAGAACAGGCAGAGCAATATATGCACCTATTGGTATATGGAGAACTGATCCAGACGCCTCAGGTAGGTTTTGCTACTCTCCTGACACAACATCTGCCACCCTCACTGAACAGTGTCTATTTCACCAATTCAGGGGCTGAAGCGGTAGAGGGAGCTATGAAACTGGCGAAACGGTATACAGGCAGGTCGGAGATCCTGGCTTTTGAAAGGAGCTATCATGGTTCCACCCAGGGAGCTATGAGCATAATGGGTGATGAAGCATGGCGGAATGCATATAGACCTTTATTGCCTGATATACAACATCTTGACTATAATAGTCCGGCTGCAGTAGAGCTAATTACTGACCGGACGGCCTGCATTATCCTTGAAACGGTACAGGCAGAGGCAGGGGTTCAGGTGCCAGATAAAGAATGGCTGCAGGCTATACGTGATAAATGTACTGCAACCGGAACATTGATGGTGTTGGATGAGATACAGTGCGGACTTGGACGAAATGGCACATTGTGGGCCTTTGAACAAGCGGGCGTTGTTCCGGATATCCTGCTACTTGGCAAAGCCCTGGGTGGAGGTATGCCTATGGGGGCTTTTATCGCTGATAAGGAGATAATGTGGGTGCTTACTAATAATCCGGTACTCGGACATATGACTACTTTTGGCGGGCACCCTGTAATCTGTGCCGCAGGTATGGCAGGTTTTAAAGTACTACTGGAAGAGCAATTAGTTGATCAGGTGAAAGCTAAAGGTGAATTGTTCCATCAGTACCTGAAGCACCCCGCAATTAAGGCAATCAGGTCGCTGGGACTGATGATGGCCGTAGAGTTTGAAAGCTTCGCTATAAATAAGAAAGTGATAGACCGTTGTATAGATAAAGGAGTGCTGACCGACTGGTTTCTATTTGCACCAGAATGCCTGCGGATTGCGCCACCTTTGATCATTAGTAAGGAAGAGATCAGGCACGCATGTGATATTATCCTGCAAGCAATAGAGGAAGTTGTAAATGGTTAAAGGAGAAACTTACTAAAAGAGGGGGATAACGCTTTGTTATCCCCTTCTTTTATATAACAAGTGTACCACTGTATAAATTGACACATGAAGCATTCGAGATCAGCATTTTCAATGGTGGGTACCTGATTACCAGCTAGTTATTACCCTTTGGTATTAGACTCCACCACTACCAGGTCCTGTCCGGCATACTCGAGTTGGCTCGCTAATATCAGATATTCCCGGTCGTCAATTCCATGTACTTCCACCTGAAACAGCCGGTCATTTATGTGGGCAGGTATGTCTTTGGCTTGAATACTTGGCTCCAATTTATAGTCGGTTACTGTTATTCTGCAGACCTTTCCGTCCATCCGAGGGTCTACCTGTTCCGGATATTTGAGCACCTTGATCATATACTCATAGGCTCCCGGTTTTACCTTTTGGGAATAAATCTTTTTACTAGTATTCATGAAGTTACTTGTGGCGTTTATAACATGTTGGCCAAAGATATATCAATGGCGATTACCTTAGTCTACACTCATATCAGGAAAATATATTTTGTAATACCAGGTAAATATGTAACTTTGATTTACAAAGTACTTTAAGTATGACAGAGCAGCAAAATCTCGAAACCACCTTAAGTGATATCAAGCGCATAATGGAACGTAGCAGCCGCTTTCGTTCTTTGAGTGGGTTGAGTGCCGTCTTTGCAGGAATATCTGCACTCGCAGGCGCTGGGGTAGCCCTGTTTATGTTCCGTGCTTACTATGACCGATGGGTGGCCAGAGGCCATTACGATGATGCTGACTTTGCACAATTCCGGTTACAGCTAATTATACTCGGTTTTGCAGTGATGTTCCTGGCAGCAGCCGGTGGTCATTACTTTACCTGGAGGCGTGCTAAAAAGAACAATTTGCCGGTGTTCGACGCCACCTCAAAGAAAGTAATTATCAATGCACTGATCCCTATGCTGGCAGGAGGTGCCTTCATCCTGGGGCTGATATATAATAACCTGGATGTACTTGTAGCCCCATCCTGCCTGGTATTCTATGGTATGGCTCTACTTAACGCCAGTAAGTATACACTGCCGGATATCAGGTACCTCGGTATTTCAGAAATTGCTCTGGGGATATTAAATGTTTTCTTTTTGCGCAGAGGGCTTTACTTTTGGGCGCTGGGTTTCGGATTTATGCACATATTCTACGGCCTCCTGATGTGGTGGAAATATGAGCGCCGTACTTCAGAAGAATGAGCCGGTGTTGTCAGGTATCAAATTGTTGAATAAAAGAAGAACTCGTGATCAATCCCATAGGTAACTTAAACAAAATATTCGACAGCCGTATCCGGCTGGGGGTCATGAGCATACTGATGGTAAATGAGGAAGTGAGCTTCAATGACCTGAAACAGATGCTCGAACTAACGGATGGCAACCTTGCCTCCCACCTCAGTACGCTGGAAGAAAACGGCTATCTGAAAGTACATAAAGGGTTTGTAGGTCGTAAGACCAATACTACCTATTCTATCACTAAAGCTGGTGAAAAAGCATTCAAAGGCCATCTGGCCGCTCTCGAAAATATGATCCGCTCTATGGAGTGAATTTTTTTTGCCTATAAACTTTGTAATTCAAAGCACTTTTAAATATATCCGAACATGGAAACTACCAACGTTAATGAAGGCGCTTCCCAGCCTCAGAACTACTATAATCGCTCTGTCCAACCGTCAGGTATAGACCCAAAACGATCCTTTTTTGAGCGGCATGCCTATGGTGTAAAGGCGATCTTGATAGGTATACTGGTTCTCTTACTGCTTATACCGGCCAGCATGACTATGGAACTAATCTCCGAAAGAGAACAGCGCCAGTTTGAAGCCAAAGGTGAAGTCAGCGGTAAATGGGGCGACTCTCAGACCATCACCGGGCCGGTACTCGTAATCCCCTATATCGTAAAACCAGGTGTTGTTTCTAATGCCTTCTTCCTTCCTGACAGACTGAAAGTCAATGGTAAACTACTACCTGAAATCCGTAGACGTGGAATTTATGAAGTAGCTGTATATACCTCTAATCTGGAAATCAGCGGGTCCTTCTCAAAACTGGACCTGATGAATTTAAACCTCTCGCCAGAGCAGGTATTGCTTAAAGACGCTTACCTGGCAGTCGGTATCAATGACATGCGTGGTATCAGCAATCAGGCGGGCGTGCAATGGAACGGCCAAACCTTCTACTTCAATCCTGGGGTTCCTGCATCAGAACTATTTCCTAATGGTATGCAGGTAAAAGTACCCCTGGTAGCATCTGACAGTGGTATTACCGGTGGCAGTTTTGCGGTAAACCTTGACCTTAAGGGCTCAGGCCAGCTATACTTCTCTCCCGTTGGTAAAACTACCGTTGTCGAACTGTCTTCTAATTGGAATAATCCTAGTTTTGCCGGCTCCTTCCTCCCTAACAGCCACAATGTGAATGACAAAGGCTTCAACGCTGCCTGGCAGGTATCTAACCTCAATCGCAACTTCCCGCAGATCTGGACAGGTAACCAAACGAACCTGCATTCCGCAGACTTTGGCGTAAAACTGCTCCTGCCGGTAGATACCTATCAACAGTCAACCCGCGCTGTTAAATATGCTATCCTGATTATCGGTCTTACATTCCTTGTTTATTATTTCGTAGAGCTGCTGCAACGCTCTCCTGTTCATCCATTACAATATATATTGATAGGTATTGCGCTGTGCGTCTTCTATACGCTCTTAATCGCACTGGCCGAACAGCTTAATTTCAGTATTGCTTATCTGATAGCTGCCGTACTTACCATTGGCCTTGTTTCCGTATATACAGCCAGTGTACTGAAAAGTAACCGGCTGGCCCTGATGATTGGTGGGGCGCTGTCCATATTGTACGGCTTTATATATGTCATTATACGCTCGGAAGACCAGTCATTGCTGATGGGTAGTCTCGGGTTATTCATAATACTAGCTATTGTGATGTACTTTAGCCGGAGAATTAAATGGGGAGAACTATAATCCTGTAAAATAATATACTCATGCAAACCGGTCGTTATCTGCAGCAACGCATTCGTAGTTTTAAATACGCCATACAGGGAATAACTGCCTTTCTACGCAGTGAACCCCACGCACGTATACATGCGCTTGCAACTCTACTGGTGGTAACGGCCGGTTTCTATTTCAGATTGTCAGCCAACCAATGGATTGCCATACTGATCGTCATTGGAATGGTGTGGATTACCGAGATGTTAAATACTGTTGTTGAGAAGATCATGGATCATTTGTCGCCGGACTACCACCCCCGTGTCAAATGGATCAAAGATGTAGCTGCCGGGGCAGTCCTTGTTGCCGCTTTGATTGCCGTTATAACCGGAGCTGTAATTTTTATCCCTATCCTATACTAAAAAAAAGGGGCTCGTTATTCAACGAGCCCCTGCCTATTATCTGTAATCTTATTATTAGAAGTCAACTCCCATTCCGAAGTGCCAGATTGGTTTGCCACGGAAGAACGCTACTGCCGGCCAGCCTGCATCTATTCTCAGGAAATAACCTGCAATAGTCGTACGTGCACCAAAGCCATACCCCCCTACAAATGGTCCCAGGAAGCCTTCTTTCACTTTCACCGTTATTGTTCCATCATTGCCTGTATAATAAGTGTAGTTAGCATCTTTGAAATTCAACTTCTCATTCCACGCGGTACCGATATCGATAAAGCTGACAACCTGGAAGTTACGAATGATGGCAGAGTTAATCGGACGGTTCATGAATGTCGCAAATACCGGCAAGCGTAATTCCGTATTCAGTACCATTACATTATTACCATTACGGGCATTCTGCCTGTACCCACGCAGTGGTGTTGCCAGTGTCTGATACGCGTAATTAGCGTTCATATTTACTGGTGTAGTGGTATTGATCTTAGGAATCAGCCAGTTATCAGAACCACCCAGGTAATAAAGTAGCTTGCGCGTACCCCATGACATATCTGCAGAGAAACGGGTCGCCCAGATAAAGTTGCGGTAGATAGAATGGTAGTGTCTTACATCAATACCCATGTTGTAAGTAAACTTACCCTTACCTGCGGCAGCACCCTGGTCGAAAACATCATTCAGGTCTCCGTTGATCTGTGCGTTCATATCACCATAGATCTTATAACGTGTACCGTGCCAGATGTTGGTAGCAGGGTTGATCGTATTGTCGTACACATACTCCAGGCGTAATAACGCATAGTTATCAGCGAAGTCTTTCAGCTTGGAAGTCGTTTCATCAGATGCTGCAATTACGAACTTGTCATTACGGAACCCTGTCTGCAAGCGGATGCTTCTGGCCTGATCAAACGGATAGCGAATATCGAACTGGAAGAGGTTTGTCTTCAATTTAGCCGGAATATCAATACCGGAAGACGATACCCCGCCGTACCTGTCTACCCTGCGGTAGTAAGTGAACTTATAGTCAAACCGCTTTTTCAGGTAAGCCGCAGAGATAAAGTACTCAGTACCATCCAGGCTGGAAGGGAATCTGAAACCGCCATTGATCTTCACATCTTCCATCAGATCGCTAACGCCTATGCGGATCAGTCCATTCAGAGGATCTGCCAGTCTGATAGGGCCTGTCGGAGGACCAGTGAATGGCTGGTATCTATTGATTAATATAGAGTTATCCAGTTGTACAATGAGGTAGTCAGATGAGAACTTCCATTTATATGGCAGCAGCTTGGCCTTTTTGAGTACTGGCTCCAGCAGAGGAATCCTTGCGGCCTGCTCTTCTGCAATAACTGCACTATCCGGTTCTTCCTGTGCAAACTCGCTCTGGAAGAAGTCGCCATGCTGTACAGTATCTGTCCTGACCTTGTCATGGTAAGTAGGTAAGCCCAGGCGGATACTGTCTTCATGCATCTGTCTTGCTCTGAAGGTAGTAGGCCGGCTGTTTACATTACGCTTACGCAATGTAACGGTATCAATCCTTAATTTCTGGAGTGTTTTAAATCCATATTGCTGGATTACCTGAGATACTTCCGACTGGTCGCCTGCGCCCCTGGATTCTTTTATACCATAAGCGTAGTTGGACATCGGGAAAGTATAGGTAGAGTCTTTGGTCAGCGATACTGCCATTACAGAGTCAGGAGCAGTAGCGCCATATTCTGCCAGGGCAGAATCCAGGTCAGCCTTTTCAGGGTTGTGGAGTATTTCAGCGCCTATAAAGAAGAGTGAATCCACACCTGTTCTTTCTGTTTTAAAGAAGCCCGCATAACGGTTACGGATACCATTCACATCTGACACAAATGTGAAGTGGGTGGTATTATACTGAAGCGGTGAACGTGCATTACCATACTTCATATCTGTAAGCTGAGATATCTGTTTATCGGCGCTTTTGTTGAAGTTGTCGATCAGGAAGATATTGTAGTGGCCTGCGGGCAATACCGTATCTCCGCTTTTCGCGGTAGGCGATGGTCTGTTAGATGAATATATGATACCACTTTTGCCAGGGAAAGACACAAATGACGGATCAAGGTCGTCGTACACGTCATTGGTAATCTGCTCGGCGGTCTTTTTATTGATACTGTATGTGTAGATGTCTGTATGTCCATTTTTCACAGCAGATAGCAACAGGGAGTTATCGTACTCGAAGAAATACTTCATATCGATAATCCGGTCAAACCTTGGAAGGTCCTGTTTTGTAGTAGTACGTGTAATCAGGTCATATACCATGAGTTTGGTAACACCTTCGTGCTCGTATACAATTGCCAGCCTGTTACCTTTCTGGTTCCATGCCAGTAATGGGTAGTTAGGGTCCAGCTGGCTGGCCTGCATTCTTACTCCACTGCGTAACAATACTTTAGGCTTCATGTCAGCAAGCTGGATCTGTACTTTATACAGGCCTTTGGAAAATTCAACTACTGCATAGTATTTACTTTTCGGGTTGGCCTGGAAGCGATAGAAGTCTGATTTCTTTAACTCTCTGGATACTACAGTACGTGCGCCACGGGTACTCTGACGGCGACGTCGGTTGTCATCCTGATAACGTTTGGCATTGAATACCATGAAATCTTTCAGGGCGTTCTTAGGCTTTTGGCTCAATACCTGCTCAAACCCTTTTTTCAGTCCGCGGTTGATGCGGGAGATATACATCAGGTAAGGAACTGCATCTTTACCAAATTTACTTTCGACATAATACCAGAACGCATGTCCGGCCAGTACAGGTTTCTCGTAGGCCAGTTGGTAAAAGTCTTTGTATCTTCCTGACTGTATAGCGTCTTTCAGTTCGTCATCCAGTTTAGTATTCCAGTTCTCAGCTGCATATGCCACAAATCCGTCGGTGAACCATTTAGGGAAATCGATGAGTATCGTATTACCTGCAAACTCTCCAATATCTTCTCCAAACAGCAGGTTGTCCAGCATTACACGCGCAATACCCTGACGAATCTGACGTTGCAGGTTCTCGTGATCCCCATCAAAGTAAACCAGCAGCTTATTACCCACCAGCTTGGTGATACCACCTGTATTCTGCCAGTCAACGCCAATGCCTATATTTGACTGCTTCATTTCACCGAAGGTGTTATACACGACAATATTCACGCGTTGGCGGAAGGTAAACTCCATGAACTGTTCCAGCTGCGGCAATTCCTTTTCTGCAACCTGTGCCACGTATTTACCCAGTTCCAGACCATTCTGGCTGAAGTAAGTATTAAAATGACGGGTTTGATAATAACGCCATTTAAAATTCTTATGCTGTATGCGGTTCTGGCCAAATTCCACGGTATTGGTCTGTGCCTGGGTGAGAAACGAGCCAAGTAATAGGGTACCGGTAATTAATAACCTGGTAGTAAGTCGGTTCATACAGAAAGTATTGATAATATTGCGTTCTGAATTAAAAATAGCAAAAATCGGCAACAATGATGGAAATACAACATTTCACCTTTAATCCGTTTCAGGAAAATACCTATTTACTCATTAACGAAAAAAAGGAATGTATAATTATAGATCCGGGCTGTTATTTTGAAGAAGAAAGGAAACAATTACTGACTTATATCGAAAAAGAGGGACTGAAAGTTACACGCCTGCTGAATACACATTGCCATATAGATCATATTTTCGGCAACAGGTTAATCTCTCAAACGTATGGCGTAGGTCTCGAAATGCATTCCCTGGATAAAATCGTACTGGATCGATCTCCAGAAATAGGTAAAATGTATAATATCCCTTTTGAACCTTCTCCCGAACCCGTCCGTTTCCTGGAAGACGGAGAAAAGATACTTTTCGGCGGTGATGAACTGGAAGTGCTGCTCACCCCCGGTCACTCACCTGGAAGTGTATGCTTCTATTCCGCTGCCGGACAATTCCTCATTGGCGGTGATGTACTGTTCTACCAAAGCATCGGTCGTACCGATCTTCCCGGTGGCAGTCATCAAACTTTATTAAACAGCATACGGGAGAAATTGTTCGTATTGCCCGACGAGGTAACAGTTTACCCGGGACATGGACAATCCACTACCATCGGCTTTGAAAAGCAACATAACCCGTTCCTGCAATAGAACGGACAAATTATATTTTTGCTACATACCTGCCAATGAACGGGAGCCTGGAAAACTCTTTCTTCTCCATCTTCAGGAGAAACCAGATATAGGCACCGAAAAAGACTGTTGCCACTGCCAGTGACAATGGTTTAAGTGCGTAGATATCCTTAGGAGAAAGCAGGGTCCTGTTCAGCAGGTCATAGGCATAAAAGGTTGCTACTGCACCACCGATGTATGTCAGTATACGTGGCAAGTGGTAGGGTACCGGATAATACTTCTGGCCCAATACATAACAAATGGCCATCTGCACAAAATAGCAGGCCATAGTAGCCAGTGCGGCCCCGAAATAGCCCAGTTTGGGTATCCACCACCAATTCAGCAGAAATGCCAGTACTGCCGTCACAATTGTAATCATTGCCCCGGTTTTAGTACGGTCAGTCAGCTTGAACCAGATGGTCAGGTTGTAGTATATTCCCAGGAACATATTACCCAGCAAGAGTACCGGCACAATCACCATACCCGGATAATACTCCGGTTTACGCAGGAATATCTTCCATACATTGAGATACAGGCTCACAAACAGGAACATCATACAGAGCAATACTACAAACAGCTTCATAATACGGGCATACATCTTCTGCGGATCTTTGCCTTCGGCCTGTTTAAAAAAGAATGGCTCCGCTCCTAACTTAAATGCCTGTATGAACATCGTAATAAGTATAGCCAGCTTATAGTTAGCAGCATAGATACCGATCAGCTGCTTTTTCTCGTTCAGGTTATCGCCCGGCAGAAATTCAGGCAGGAACCACGCTCTGTCAAAGGTCTCATTCACCATTCCCGCCATACCAAAAAAGATCAGGGGTACTGCGTAGTTCAGCATCTGTTTCCATAAGGTAGTATCAAAGTTCCACCTGATACGCAGAAACTGCGGCAGGAATAACAGTAGCGTCACTCCGCTTCCCAGCATATTACTCAGGTATACATATCCCAGTTGATTACCGCCTGCACGTATCTCTGGCAGCCAGGTCATACCCGAAGCATACAGCTTGGGCACTATAACCAGGAAGAAGATATTGAAGGAGATAGTAGTGATAATACCTGTCAGTCTTATAAATGCATACCGTACCGGCTTATTCTCCATTCGCAGCTGCGCAAAGGGAATAGCTGTCAGGGCATCAAAAGCCATGATCAATACCAGGTAGGTAAAGAAGCCGGAATGCCCTCCCAGGCCTCCCAATTCACCAATATAGGAATCAGTAATGGGACCTCTGAATAGCAATAACAGTATGGTGAAGCTGATAGTAGAAAACAACAGCGAAATAGTCGAGGTACTTAGTACGGTCTGGCTGTTCTCCTTTTTGGCAAACCTGAAGAAGGCTGTCTCCATCCCGTAGGTAAGAATAATATTCATGAAAGGGACATAGGCATATACCGTAGACATCTCCCCGTATGAAGCCTGCGTCATCAGCTCCAGATAGAGGGGGGTAAGGAAGTAGTTAAGCAGCTTACTCGCAATGTTACTAAAGCCGTAATAGATCGTTTGTCCTGCCAGTGATTTTATACTCAATGCCCTGAATTTTTAACCAAAATTAACTATTCCAGCCCTTTCCGGCGTAGCTGTTTTTTCTCTGACAGCCGCTTCTTGAACTGTATCCTCTTCTCCTTTACTGCTTTTGAAGGCTTTGTGGCAATCCTCTTCCTGGGAATGATCAGTGCTTTATTCACCAGTTCGTTCATCTTCTTTATCACCAACTGCTTGTTACCCAGCTGTGTACGCTCTTCCTGGGAACGTACCTGTAATAACCCCTCTGTATTGATGCGATGACCAAGCTTTTCAGATACCCTCGCCTTCTGCTCCTGGGTCAGCAATAAGGATGCAGCAACGTCGAAGTAGCCTTCGACCATTGTCTCTACCTTGTTTACATTTTGTCCGCCTTTCCCTCCGCTTCTGGCTGTACGGAAAGTGATTTCGGCGGAAAGATCTAAGTTCATTTAATTAACGTTTCTTTATAATTGTTTATCGTAATTTAATAAAGGTAAATCTTTTTATTGGCCACCCATCCTTATTAATCCTGTGTTATATGACTCTCTTTACTCCGTTACAATTACGCGTTCTGAAAACAAGCTGGATCCCTGTGCTGATAATATGGCTACTTTCTGCCGGTATTGCTTCCGGTATGTTCCCATCTCACTTCACCACCGTCACTGACAGGTTAAACATGGCTTTTCTACTGCCTTTACTGACTACCGCTGTATGGGAAATGCTGGTCAGGAAAGAGTGGAAAAATGTGGCTGTCCTCTCCTTTGTTATAGTACTGGTAGCTGCCCTCCAGCAGGTGCTGAAAGGTGTGCTGCATGAAAAAACAGACCAGGACATGGCCTTCCTGATCGAAAAGATCAATGTATTTGCGGGGTTTCTGATCGTGTTTATAACAAGGTTTTATTGCTCGGGAATGGGTGATAAACTAGTAGCTGGCTTCCTGGCTGCATTAATCTACTTTGTGCTGCCACTGCATGGTGTGCCGCTGAATAGCCTCCAATTGGTACGCGATCAGCAGATATATGCGTTAATACCTTCTTCCGTCTCTTATATACTGACTTTGCCAGCTGCATACTGCGCTTTCATCAGCTATTATGTATTGGTATACCTGCTTGAAAATACCTACAGGTGGCAGCATTTCAGACTACTGCTACAGTCCCGTGTACAGCTGCTGACCAGATGGGAATATTTCTTCCTTTTCCTGTCTGTATGTTTCGTCTATGCCGGCGCTATCGGTGTATTGGATACCAATATTTACCTCTTCTTTGAAGAAGGGCCCCAGCCGGTACCTGTTGCGGGTTATATACTGTTTTCCACCCTGGGCATGATCCTGCTGCTATATACCGGAGCAGGTCTGTTGCGTAATGTTATAACCAGCCGTGCATTAACCGTTGGGAAGTATTCATGGTGGGTCTTACTCCTCCATTTTATCCCTGTAGTGAATATAGCAGCCATGGCGCACCTGTTCTTCTCTGCTGATAAACCTGCCACTGCGGCGGCACATGCGGCAACTTATATGCAGCAGAACAGAAGGCTAGCTCAATATACCATGATCGTAGCCGGTATACTGGTAACGGTATTTAACCTGTATATGTTGCTAACACAGCCTACCGGGCTGCGTCTACCCGCTATCGGACTACTTGGTGCGCTCTATTTACTGAAGATATATACCTATACCCGCTTAAGACTGGGTAAGAGTGCTGTGATGGCTGTTATGCTGCTGAATGTATTCACTGTCTTATTTGCCGGCAGCGCACATCTGATCCTGGTACTTGCTGCGCTTTACCTGTATTACTACCTGCTGCTGGAACTGTTTAGTCCTAAACTCGAAATTGAAGATACGCTCGAAATCAGACAACCGGATACAACCGATATTTACACACATACGGCATAAATAGCCTAATTTCCCGGCCCAATAATTAACCTGTTACACATATGCGTGCAGTTATACAACGTGCGTCCCGGGCATCCGTGACTGTTGATGGTACCATTACCGGAAGTATTGGCACCGGACTACTAGTATTACTAGGTATTGAAGACGCTGATGATACCGAGGATATCATATGGCTGAGTAATAAGATTGTCAACCTCCGTATCTTCAATGATGAGGAAGGTGTAATGAACCGCTCAGTAAAAGAAGTCAATGGCGATATCCTGCTGGTAAGCCAGTTCACCCTGCATGCTGCTACCAAAAAAGGAAACCGACCCTCCTATATCCGGGCAAGTAAGCCTGATATAGCCATACCGTTATATGAACAGATGATCAGCCAGTTGGGACAGGACCTGGGCAAGACTATCCCTACGGGGATATTTGGCGCAGATATGAAGGTTGAGCTCCTCAATGACGGCCCCGTTACCATCATTATCGATACAAAAGCAAAAGAATAATCTGCATTATGACTATCAAAGAAGCACAGGAACAAATCGACGGTTGGATCAAAACCGTTGGAGTAAGGTATTTCAGCGAACTGACCAATATGGCTATCCTGACAGAGGAAGTCGGGGAAGTAGCGCGCATCATGGCTCGTCAATATGGAGAACAATCTTCTAAGGAATCTGACAAAAAGAAAGAACTGGCTGATGAGCTGGCAGATGTGATGTGGGTATTGCTATGCATTGCTAATCAGACAGGTATAGATATGACCGCAGCCCTTGAAAAGAACTTCGAGAAAAAGAATATCCGGGATGCTAACCGTCACAAAGACAATGAGAAGCTTCAATAAAGGCAAGTTTTTTGTTAAACGATTCATATGAAGATCCCGGCAACTATCAAAACCTACTGGCAGATTCTGAAGCAGACTGTCAATGACTTTATGGAAGATAAGGTGCTTAAGCTGAGCGCAGCTTTATCTTATTACACCATCTTTTCCATCGCTCCCATGCTCATAGTGATTATTACACTGTGTGATGTATTTCTAGGGAAAGAAGCCATAGAAGGCAGCGTATATGGGCAGATCAATGACATGGTCGGAGATGAAGCCGCCCTCCAGATACAGCAGATGATCAAAAATGCTGCTTTATCCGGCGATTCCACCTGGGCAACCATCATCGGTATCGTCACTCTGTTAATCGGTGCCACGAGTGTATTCGGTGAAATACAAGACTCTATTAACTTCATCTGGCAGTTAAAGGCCAAGCCCAAAAATGGCCTGGTTAAAATGCTGCTGAACCGTTTACTATCCTTCTCTATGGTGGTCAGTCTGGGGTTCATTCTGATGGTATCGCTGGCTATGAACGGTATTATCGAGTTATTCAGCCAGCAGCTGGCAAGGTTATTCCCACAGGTCACCATGGTACTGGTATATATCGTTAACCTGGCGTTGACGTTCCTTATTATCAGTTTCCTGTTTGCTATCATCTTCAAGGTATTGCCCGACGCCAAAGTGAAGTGGAAGCACGTTATTGTGGGCGCGGTTACTACCGCCATTCTGTTTATGATTGGTAAGTTTGGTATAGGCATGTACCTGGGTTCCAGTAAGGTGGGTACTGCCTACGGGGCCGCAGGATCTATCGTTATTATCCTGCTGTGGGTGTATTATTCAGCTATAATCCTGTATTTTGGGGCCGAATTTACCCAGGTATATGTACAGCACTTCGGAGGTAAGATCAGACCTAACGAATACGCTGTGTATGTGAAGGAAGTGCCGGTAGAAACAGACGAATTGCCGGTAACTACCCCTGTGGACAAAGAAAAAAGGTAGTTAACTGCTTCCTTTAATTCCGAAAACCCTTATTATATTTGCGCCACTATGGCTACAGATCAGAACCAATTCCAGGCGATAATCTCGCATTGTAAAGAATACGGCTTCGTATTCCCGTCCAGTGAAATATATGACGGCTTAAGCGCCGTATATGACTATGGCCAGAACGGAGCACAGTTAAAGAAAAATATCCGCGATTACTGGTGGAAAAGTATGACCCAGATGCATGAAAACATTGTGGGGATAGACTCCGCTATATTTATGCATCCTACCATCTGGAAAGCTTCCGGTCACGTTGACGGATTCAGTGATCCGATGATCGACAACAAGGATAGCAAAAAAAGGTATCGTGTAGACCATTTGATTGAAGCGCATGCAGAGACCTTGCCTGAAGGCAATGGGGATGAGCTGATCCGCAAAATGAATGAGCTGCTGGCTGCAGATGATCTGGCCGGACTGAAAACGCTGATCGAAACTTATAATATCAAATGTGCAGTAAGTGGTACAACTAACTGGACAGATGTTCGTCAGTTTAACCTGATGTTCTCTACACAGTTGGGTAGTGTGACAGATGAAGCCAGTGAAATCTATCTGCGTCCTGAAACTGCACAGGGTATCTTTGTAAACTTCCTGAACGTACAGAAAACGGGCCGTATGAAGATTCCGTTTGGTATCGCACAGGTAGGTAAGGCTTTCCGTAATGAAATCGTTGCCCGTCAGTTCATCTTCCGTATGCGTGAGTTTGAACAGATGGAAATGCAGTTCTTTGTACGTCCTGGCACACAGAAAGAATGGTTCGCCTACTGGAAAGAAGAACGTCTGAAATGGCATAAGAGCCTGGGTGTTGATCCAAACAAATACAGGTTCCATGTACACGACAAGCTGGCCTTCTATGCAGATGCAGCAGAGGATATTGAATATAACTTCCCGATAGGCTTCAAAGAAGTAGAAGGTATTCACAGCCGTACTGACCATGACCTGGGCAGACATCAGGAGTTCAGCAGAAAGAAAATGCAGTACTTCGATACAGAAATTAACCAGAACTATATTCCATACGTAATAGAAACGTCTATCGGTCTGGATCGTATGTTTCTGTTAACCATCTGTGATGCATATGCAGAAGAAGATCTTACCAAGGATGGCAAAGAAGACAGCCGTGTGGTAATGAGATTCCCGGCTAAGATCGCGCCTGTGAAGCTGGCCATATTCCCGCTGACTAAAAAGGACGGCCTGCCGGAATTAGCCAAAGAACTGATGGATAAATGTAAACCGGCATTCCATTGCTTCTACGAAGAAAAAGATGCGATTGGTAAACGTTACCGCCGTCAGGATGCCATTGGTACTCCATTCTGCGTAACGATCGATCACCAGACCAAAGAAGACGGTACTGTCACTATTCGCCACCGCGATAGTATGGAGCAGGAAAGGATTCCAATGGATAAGGTGAAAGAACTTGTACTCAATAAGATCAACGAATAGTTGTTCAACTTATATCTTAAAAAGGCCGCATCTCGGATGTGGCCTTTTTTTATGCCAGGATGGCAGTTTAATTAGATAGTTGCTTGTTCGTCGCTCGGCCGTCGCTAGTTCGAAGCTTGTTCGAAGCTTGTTCGTCCGGGCCATAGGCGACTTTATGGCAGGAAATAACCCAGACTCATCCATATAGCTCCTGGTGGATGTCGTGTTTATCATATCCAAGGGCCAGTATGCGGTGTTTAGCTTCATCAATCATATTTTTCCAACCGCAGAGGAAGAAATGTGCAGGCTGACGATGCACCAGCTCTTCATAAATCAGGTGAACATATCCCTTACGGCCCTGCCATCCGTTATCATCCCGGGATAGCGTGGGCATATAATGAAAATCTTTCAACTCTTTTTCCAGCTGCCACATTTCCGAAGCGTAAAGGAGGTCACATTGCTGGCGGCAGCCGTATATGAGGTGAATAGGCGGGTGTGGCAGGTCATGCGCTTTGATATACTGCGCCATTGCCCGGAAGGGAGCAATGCCGGTACCGGTACAGATCAGGAAAAGGTCTTTGTCCAGCTGATCGGGCAGGGTAAAATGGCCCAGGGGCCCTTTCAGTATAAGTTCACTCCCCTCCCCTATATGGTTAAACAGGTAATTGGTACCTGCGCCTCCTTCCAATAATACAATGACCAGCTCAATGACGTTACTGTCATCAGGTGGCGATGCGATTGAGTAGCTACGCCAGCGTTTATTCTTTTGCTCATGTATGGGAAGATCGAGGGTGACAAACTGCCCTGCTTTGAAACTGAAGCGCTCCATCTCCGGTAGCTGTATCCAGAACCGGCGTGTGTTATGGGTTTCCTGTACGATACGGGTCACCAGCCCCTTATACCATTGGTCCGCCATTTGAGTGGAATTTAGTTATACTAAATATAACCATTTTCGTCCGGAAACAGTTTACCGCATTAGCGAGTGGTGTTGACGGAGGGATAACACTAATTACGTATCTTTGCAACCCTCATGAATATACAGGCTGTTTTACAACTGTACCAGCGAGATTCCCGCCTGCAACAGCTGGTGAAAGGGATACATTTGTCCGATCCACAGTATTTTCAATTAACAGGTTTAACAGGAAGTGCCACTACGTTCGTAGCTGCGGGAGCTTGGGAGCTGGCCAATTCCGTTAACCATCTTTTTATTCTCAACGATAGAGAAGAGGCTGCCTATTTCCATAACGACCTGGAGTCGTTGACGCAGGCGCTGGATATCTTCTACTTTCCGGACTCTTTCAAGAAGGCCGGCTATTTCAACGAGATCAACAGTAGCCATAGCATGCTGCGTACGGAAGCACTCATGAAGTTCTCCGGCGATACCGTGCATAAGAAAGTACTGATTACCTATCCGGAAGCACTTTGGGAGAAAGTAGCGGCATCTGTTGCCTTTACGACCAACATGGTGCAACTGAAGGTAGGCGATGTACTGAAAGTGGATGAACTACTGGATAAACTTGTTAGCTGGGGTTTTGAGTACACCGACTTCGTGTATGAGCCGGGACAGTATGCATTACGCGGAGGTATCCTTGATATTTACTCTTTTGGTAACGAAAAGCCCTATCGTATTGAGCTTTTTGGGGAAGATATTGACTCTATCCGCCTCTTTGATCCGGAGAGTCAGCTCAGTGAGCGTAAACTGACGCAGGTAACGCTTATTGCCAATATGGATACGCAGGGAGTGAAGCATCAGAAGGCTTCTCTGTTGGAGTTTCTTCCTGCCAATACAGTCGTGTGGATGAAAGATCCCGGATATGTACAGGACGTAATCCTGCAGATGGAAGAGCGGCTGGATTCATTTCTGCAGACCGGTCAGCCGGTAAAGACGGGTGATGACGAAACCATCACACTTACGGAAGAAGACTTTATAAAGGCGCATCCTCTGATGCAGGAGTTGCTGCGTAGACATTGTATATTATTCGGCAGCCGTCAGTGGTGGCAGGATACTAACAGGTCTTTTACGCCGCTCAACTTTGAAACGCAGGAACAGCCTGTTTTTAACAGGCAGTTTGATATGCTCATCAAAGATCTGGATACGCATAACAAGAACAAATATACGCTGTTTATCTTCGCAGAAAATGCACGTCAGCTGGAAAGGTTGCGTAGCATCTTTGAAGATCTGAAAGCAGATTTCACCTTCTACCCTATCCCTTCGCCTGTCAGCCATGGTTTTATTGATCATTCGCTGAAGCTGGTATGTTATACAGACCACCAGATATTTCAGCGTTATCATAAATATAAGGTCAAGCAGGCGTACAACAAGAATAAGGCAATTACCATGAAGACCCTGCGTGAGTTACAGGCAGGCGACTTTGTAACGCACATTGATCATGGCGTAGGGGTATATAGTGGGTTACAGAAGATTGAAGTAGGCGGAAAGATGCAGGAAGCTATCCGTATTATCTACAAGAACAATGACCTCTTGTATGTGAATATTAACTCCCTGCATAAGATCAGTAAATATTCCGGTAAAGAGGGTGTAGAGCCCCGTGTGAATAAGCTTGGTAGTGATGCCTGGGATAAGCTGAAAGAGAAAGCAAAGACACAGGTAAAGGATATTGCAAAAGATCTGATCAAACTGTATGCAGCACGTAAAGCACAGGAAGGGTTTGCGCACTCTGTAGATACCTATCTGCAAACGGAACTGGAAGCATCATTCCTGTATGAAGATACGCCTGACCAGAGTAAGGCTACTGCTGATGTAAAAAGAGATATGCAGTCACCTGCACCAATGGACCGCCTGGTGTGTGGTGATGTGGGCTTTGGTAAGACAGAGATTGCAATACGCGCTGCCTTTAAATCCATCGTAGATGGTAAGCAGGCTGCAGTACTTGTACCTACTACTATTCTTGCATTCCAGCACTTCAAGACTTTTGCTGATCGTCTGAAAGACTTCCCGTGCACTGTTGACTATCTGAACCGTTTTAAATCAGCCAAAGAGAAAAAAGAAACACTGCAAAGACTGGCTGAAGGAAAGATAGATATCATTATCGGTACACATGCACTGTTAGGTAAAGAAGTGAAGTTTAAAGACCTTGGTGTACTGGTAGTGGACGAAGAACAGAAATTTGGGGTATCTGCTAAAGAAAAGCTGAAGCAACTGAAAGTAAACGTTGATACACTTACGCTAACGGCAACACCTATACCGAGAACTTTACAGTTCTCATTAATGGGAGCCAGAGACCTTTCAGTAATCAATACGCCACCGCCTAACAGGCAGCCGATAGAAACAGAAGTACATGTCTTTGATCATGACCTGATACGCGATGCGATATACTATGAAACAGAGCGTGGCGGGCAGGTGTACTTTGTATACAACCGGGTGAAAGGGCTTGGAGAAATGAGTAGTCTGATCAAAGGACTGTGTCCTGATCTTTCTATTGCTACCGCGCATGGCCAGATGGAAGGTCATCAGCTGGAAGAAGTAATACTTGACTTTATCGATCGTAAATACGACGTACTGGTGTGTACCAACATTGTCGAAAGTGGTGTGGACATTCCGAATGCCAATACTATCATCATCAACAATGCACACCACTTCGGATTAAGTGATCTGCATCAGTTGCGTGGCCGTGTAGGACGTAGTAATAAAAAGGCATTCTGTTACCTGTTAGCGCCGCCTATCAGTACGTTACCGGGCGACAGCCGCAAACGGTTACAGACACTGGAACAGCATAGTGAGCTAGGGAGTGGTTTCCAGATAGCAATGCGCGATCTTGATATCCGCGGAGCCGGTAATCTGTTAGGTGGAGAGCAAAGCGGATTCATGGCAGAGATAGGCTTTGATATGTATCAGAAGATATTGGATGAGGCTATCCGTGAACTCAAGCAGAACGAGTTTCGGGATCTCTTTAAGGAGCAGCTGGAAGAGAAGAAGGACTTTGTCAGCGACTGTACCATCGATACAGATATGGAAATACTTATCCCGGATAGTTATGTGGAAAGTATTCAGGAGCGTCTGAATCTGTACCAGGAGTTAGATAACATCATGCTGGAAAGTAAACTGCAGGATTTTGAGACGCAGCTGCAGGATCGTTTCGGCCCTGTGCCTGAACCGGTAAAAGACCTGTTCTGTATGATCCGTTGTCGTTGGATGGCCATTAAACTGGGCTTTGAGAAAATGATGCTCAAGGATGAGAAGCTTCGTTGTTATTTCATCAACAATCCTGATTCACCTTATTTTGAATCGCCTACTTTTAATCATATTCTCACATATCTGCAAACCAGAGTAAACAATGCAAAACTGAAACAGGTAGGTAAGAATTTTATTCTGGCGGTAGACAGGATAAAGTCGATGAGTGATTTGTATGACTTCCTGAAGAATATGGAAGATGCAAGGAACAACTAGGATGTATAGTTCCGGGATCGGTATGTGAAGAGCGATATGGAGCGCAGGTCAGCGATAGGTGTAAATAGCCTTTACACGTAATGGTATTAGACATTCCGGTTTAAATAGAGAAGCAGTCGTATGATCAGCATACGACTGCTTTTTTTATATTGAAGATCTGTTCGTGTTAATTATTCAAGGCCAACATACCGTGTTAGTTTTTCCTTCCGGATATAATGGCTTGTAGTACTACCGACGCAGCTACAAACAGCAGGCCCACATAGAAGGATGCATTTACCTCTTTGCCCTCAGCAAAGAAAATAAAGGCGATGACGATCGCATAAATTGGCTCCAGGTTGAAGCTTAGGTTGACAGTGAATGCTGATAACTTCTTCAGTGTTTCTGCGAATATGACGTATAACGCTACAGTGCAGCGTAGTGATAGTAGTAACAGGTAGATAGTGTCTTTCATATCGGGTACAAGCCTGGCAACGGGGAAGAAGTGCAGGTATACCGGCATTAAGATACCTAATCCGACTGTACCTCCGATCATCTGGTAATAGTTAATCAGTTTACTGTCGTACCTAGCAGTTCTTTCTGCTGCCGGCAGCGTTTATGCTTACCTTACAATGGTTACAGTTCCCTGTCTGCTGAATGCTCTTCCCAGGTAATCCTTCCCGCTTATCATCCATACATAGGAGCCTGCAGGCATAGGTTGGCCTTTGTAGGTACCATCCCATGTGCCGGAGAGAGATTGTGTGCGGAATAGTTCCTGGCCCCATCTGTTCCATACGCAGAAGAAATCCAGTTGGGATACACCGGGTGAGATAGCCCGGAAAACGTCATTTAAGCCATCATTATTGGGCGAAAATGCTGAAGGTACATAGAAGTCCGGGCCAGCATAAACTTTCACATTTACGGTATCTAAAGCGATGCAGCCCTGGGGGGAAGTTACAGTAAGATGGTATGTCTGGTCGCGGGTAAGCATTGCTACCGGGGCAGGTGCGTAGGGATCAGTAAGACCTATGTCGGGTGTCCAGCTGAATTGGAGATTGTTACCGGTAGTAACAGCGTTAAGTTGTAATGGTTGACCACGGGCAATGAGCGTATCATTGCCAGCAAAGAGATTAATATCCGTGACAGTCACTGGCACATATACCGTGTCGCTGAAACAGCCTTTATTGCTGACAGCATGTACCCCCGTCCGATAGTCGCCGCCTTCCGGATAGATATAGTCGGCGTGCTGGCCAGTTTGCAGCTGACCATTGCCGAAGTTCCAGTACCATCCGGACAATGGGATGGCTGGAGTAATGTCAGTGCCTGAGAAGGCGATCGGTTCTCCGATGCAGACATTTTCTCCTGTTGCTGCGATTGCAGGGGTTGGATATACATTTGCAGTTTTAGCGGTATCAGCGCCACAGCCTTCGGCAGTCATCACTTGTAGTTGTATGGTGTAAGTGCCGGTACTGGTGTAATTGGCGGCCGGAGTGGATGACTGATCGGTTGTACCGTTGCCAAGGTCCCAGTTCCATTGGGTGATAGTGCCAAAGTCTACCTGCGTGTTGTCCTTTATGGTTATAGCACGGTCAGTGCAGAGGGAGTCATAGCTGAAATCGGGTATTGGATAGCTGCTAATCGTCAGATCCTGTTTCATAGTATCAGATATGCATCCGCTGTTGTCTTCGATCACCAGTTTAACCTGGTACTTGCCTGGCCGTGGATATTGGTGTGGCGGAGGATCAGCTAAGGCGGAGGTAGATCCATCTCCAAAGTCCCAGCGCCAGCGTGTAATGGTACCAAATGAGCGGGAGTCATCAGCAAATACGATGGGTGAGCCGTCACAGAACAGCTGGTTATTGTCAAACTGTAGTTCAGGACGAAGGGCTGCGCAGAACTGTTGTTTGTTGGAGAAGCCGCCCGTAGCAGCGCCAAAGCCCCAGTATACCATTGGGTCTCCGCTGAATACGTCGGCAACAAGGTCTTTTTGTATGCTTAAACGGATAGAGTCGTCAATACTGACGGTAAGTTGTTTGGTAACCGCATCCCATTTGATGCGGAAGATGTGCCAGTTACAGTCTTCAATATTATCACTGTTAGCCAGGGCAGTGACCGGGCCAGCCAGGTTGTTGGCACTACTGTGAGAGATGTCGCCATTGATCTGGACAGATACATGGTCATAATAGGGATCGCCGTCATCTGTGTTCTGCCAGGTATCAATAATGACCCCGAGAGAAGGACGGATGTTCTGAAAGCCTACGCCCTGACCAGTGGCACCCAGGTTAGTACCTTGCGTTTGGAGAATAAAGCCTATGCCATCGGCACCGTCCTGGTCTTTACAGCCAAGATTGACATCAAAAAAGTAATCAAATGAGTTATTCAGGCTGACTTTATTTTTATTCCATACAGTACCGCTTGATGTGAGCTGATCTTCAGTAAGTACATAACAGTTGCAGGTACGTTGAGTGGCTGCCCCGTTTAGTATATATGGCGTTTGTAGCTGAGCGGTTGCTGGTGTATAGGATAAGAATAGAAGCCATGACAATCCTGTTAAAACCAACAATAACCGGGTCATAGGCGTTATACTATGTCAGTAAAATAAAAAAAATAATCAGTGTAACATATCGGAGATTGATACGTTAAAGGCAGATATCCCATATATCTTTAATCGTCAAGTGTTGAGGGCTGGTATACTGGGAAAATATTTTTTTATGCCTTTATGGAATCAGTATATTTTATCGCATCATATAGGCAAATACGGAAACAAATATTCATTTTAACAACAAATCACAACAGTATGAAAAAGGTAATGTTTTTACTGGCCGGCTTATTCGTAGCTTCTTTAACACAGGCACAACAAACTGATAATAAACCTCCGGTTAAGAAGATTGAAGTAACAGGTTCTGCAGAAATCGAGATCACTCCTGATGAGATCTATCTGGACATTTCTCTGCGTGAATTTAAAAATAAAACTACCAAGGTAGAGATAGGTACACTGGAAGCACAATTGCAGAAAGCAGTAAAAGAGGCGGGTATACCTGCAGGAGATCTGACTATTTCCAATGTGTTTGGTACCAATTATGACCAGTGGTGGAGCAAAAAGAAGAAAGATCCTGATTTCATGGCACGTAAGCAGTACCGTCTGAAACTGAGTAATCTGGATAAAGTGAACAGCATCCTGGGTGCTGTTGACGATGAAGGTATTGAAAGTGTAAATATCAGCAGCTACACACACAGCAAAATGGAAGATTACCGCAAACAGGTAAAAACAAAGGCTTTACAGGCTGCAAAAGCAAAAGCTACTTACATGCTGGAAGCAATCGGTAGTTCAATTGACGGTGTACTGGAAGTACAGGAAATCAACACAGACAACTACGCAGATGTACAGCCTGAAATGATGGCAGTAAATTCCTTTGCCCGTGTAGCAGCAACTGATGCAGCACCTAATCCTTCTGCATTCAAGAAGATTAAAGTTCGCGCTGAAGTAAGAGCGGTGTTCTTCATCAAATAGTTTTTCACTATCGTATAATAGTAAGGGAGCAGGCTATGTCTGCTCCCTTTTTTATTAGTGGTCACTCTTATCATTTGCTGTCCCGCGCCAGCATGTTTTCTTTGCATAGCGCTTACAGGCTTCGCTGCTAGTTACTCCGGTCCCACCATACCCTATCTGTTAATTTTGCTGTCTGTAACGCCTGTGGGTTTGCAGTAATCTCGTTCAGCGGATACAGGAATCTGCGTGGCAGACTGGTAACTGTATTGTTAGGGATCATCTGTAGAAGCGGGAAACCTGTACGTCTCCAGTCTGTATAGTTTTCTATAGACAGGAAGTTGGCTGTTGCCTTTTCTTCAATAATCAGTTGTAAGGCATTGGCAGCCGTAAGTACCCCTCTTTTTGCCAGAAATGTTTGTGCGGCTGCGCTGTTGGTATCAACGCCGAGTTTTACCAGGTTGCCTGCAACAGCTTGTCTGAATACAGGTTGCGCAGCCGTATATCCTGCGGTGATATAAGTGGCTTCGGCTTTTAGGAATAAGGCTTCAGCAGCATTCAGTATATATACTTTGGAAGCGATGCCGCCATAAAAGCTGCCGGCTACAGAGTAGTCCTGCAATGCGCCAGCGCCTGATCCAATGGTATTCCCATTGTATTTACCGGTATTTTCAGCTTTGCTGACAAGATACGGCAACCTTGGATCCGCATGCATTAACAATGAATCTACATAACGGGACGAGAGCACCAACGTAGATGTATTATAGAAGTGCAGGTACCAGGCGTTGGAAGAAGTAGACGTACCATTATAGCTGAATGCACAGTCATCATCATTGCTGCTCATACCATTGGTAAGAGCGGTTAAGGCAAGATCAGCCTGTGCTGCTGCATTATATCCTGGTGCTTTGGTAAGATGCATATAGTAACGGGCCTTTAGTGTATAAGCTACTTTTACCCACTTATTCATGTCTCCTGCATAGTAATAGTCATCGGAACCAGGTGTATTCCCCTGATCTGACTGTAACAGAGGAATAGCAGCATCCAGCAGCGCCTGAATACTTTTGTAAATATCCTCCTGTTTATCGTAGGTAGGCGTTGTATTGCCGGTGCCGGTAAAGCCTTGAGAGTACGGTATATCTCCCCATAGTGCAGTGGCTGTGCCGAGAGTGTAAGCGGTTAATACTTTCGCAACGCCTGCGTATTTAGGATTACCATTTGCAGTAGCCTGTTTGTCAAGTATACTCAGGTTATTGAGCACAACTACGTACATAGAGTTCCAGTAGTCATCAAAGGTTGAACTGGTCACCATATAATTGGCCGTGTTAGGCATGGGTTGATTTGGTACACAGTTCTGCATCCATTGGTTGACCAGTGTAGCAGCATTGCCAGCTGCAATATATTGCGAGACGCCTGCTTCCAGTGGAGCCAGCAGTAACGCTTCAGATACATCTGAAGGTACGTTTGGATTGTCGTTCACATCAAGGAACTTGCTGCATGCAGACAGTGTGAAAGCTGTCAGCATAGCTATGATGATGAATGGTCTTTTCATAATAAATGAGTTTACTAGAACGTGAATTTTAGCGTGCAGTCAAAAGAGCGTGCTGTTGGTGCAGAGAAGGTGTACACACCTAACCCGCCGTTGCCAGCGCCCCAGGAGTTAACTTCAGGGTCGCCTCCTGTGAATGATGCATCTTTATGTATCCAGAGATTACGTCCCGTGAGTACAATGGATGCATCTTTGAAGGGAATGCGGTTAGAAGCCCCTTTCCTGAAGGTGTAGGAAAGACTTACGTTACGTAGTTTGATATAAGAGGCGTTCTGAATAAATGCTTCTGTAATACCACTGATCTGTTGAAAATATGCCTGTCCGGTTACTACCTGTTTGTTAGGTGCTCCGGTCGCATCGCTCACACCTGCTACCACCCTGTCTTCTCTCTTTTCAGTCTGTTTGGAAGATCCGTAGTATAAGCCATAGCCGTCATCAGAATTGAGTACGTATCCGCCCTGCTTGGTATCAAAGAAGAAGCTCAGATTAAACTGTTTGTAACGTAGCTGATTAGTAATACCACCAATCCAGTCGGGCGTAATATTACCTACTGCTTCAAATTCTCCGGAAGCATATGGCAGACCTGCGTCATTAATACGTAACTGTCCATCGGCGGTGCGCGCATATTTAGTACCAAACAACAGTCCCCATGGTTCTCCGTTTTTAGCGTAAATTCCTCCTATACTTGTTTGCTGCAGGTTGCCGCCAATCTCCTCCACACGTTGTCTCAGCCTGGTATAGTTAACAGTGACATCCCATCCGAAGTCTTTCATTCTGACTGGTGACAGGTTCAATAATACTTCTATTCCTTTGGTGGACATTCTTGCAGAGTTGATAGTTGTACTTGCATAGCCGGTAGAATTAGCCAGTGAGATGTTTTCAACAATACCCTGTGACATACGTCTGTTGAAATAGGACGCTTCGATGCCGATTCTGCTGTTCAACAATTTCATTTCAAGTCCCAGTTCATACTCTTTCTGTAGTTCGTTTCTCAGGTTAGGGTTACCAAGAGAACTACTGATCAGGAAGCCGTTTCTGCCATTGTAAGGGAAGGTAAGATTACTGCTGGCATCACCATAGATAATAGCCTGGTAGTAAGGAGTGGTTGTTGCATATGTTTTTACGTTGTCATTACCCACGGTAGCATAAGAAGCTCTTATCTTACCGAAGTTGATAGCTTTTTTCAGTCCTTCATGCTGGAATAGTTCAGAGAAGATAAATCCGCCTGCTACTGATCCATAAGGATAATAGTTGTTTTCTTTGGATAATACAGAGCTGCCATCATATCTGCCGGTAAGTGATAATACAAGCATGCGGTTATAGTCTAATTCTGCCTGGGCATAGAAGCCTACCTTCCTACGCAGGTATTCGGTGCCGGTGTAGGTGATAGCTGAGGCACTGGCCATGTTGTAATAGCCTGGCTTTGCCAGTCCGAGACCCAATACGGTCATAAAGTCTCCGTGTTCTGAATACACATTGTTACCAAGCATCAGACTTACGTTTGTTTTATTAAACTGCTTTCTGAGCTGTACAATGAAGTCGTGGTTGAACTGTCGGAAATTCTTATTGGCATTATAAGTCAGCCCTGTTGCATACGTGATGTCATTCATGTTCACATGATACGTTTGCTGGTCGGTATAGATATCTGCGCCAGCTCTTTCTGTAATTGAGAGCCATTCAAACGGACTGTATACTAATGTGAATACTGGCAGGAATCTGTTTACTACGGTTGTATTCAGGATATTATCCAATACCCAGTAGGGGTTGTTACGGCTGTAGCGGTACAGGCGTTGTGTTCCATCATCGTTGAGGTACGGTTTAAGGTTGTATGACACAGGTGCAGTAAATACCGTCCATAATGGTGATTCCAATCCATAGCCTTCCGGCACTTTCTTATTATTGGCGCTGGAGTAAGTGAGCTGAAAGGTCGCATTGAGCTTATCCAGGATCTGTGTGCTGTATTTGGCAAATGTACTATGCCGCGCATAAGAAGTGACCGGAATAGTGCCTTTCTGATCGAAATAGGAGTATGACATGAAGTAGTTGGATACCGGCCCTCCTCCTGACACACTGATGGTGCTGTTTGAAGTAACGCCTGTCTGGAAAAATTCATCCAGCGGGTGATGTGCCGGTACTTTCTCTCCATTACGGGTAAGTGTATCCATACGTGGTCCCCAGGAGGTACTGCTTTTCTGTGTTTCTCCGTCGAAGAACACACCTTTATCTCCCTGTGCATACAGGTATTGCCGGTCAGGATAAATTGTCTTTTCAAATGAAAGGCCGGAAGATAGTGTTACGGTTGGTTTACGACTGCCTGTTCCTTTTTTGGTAGTGATGAGCACTACGCCACGTGCGCCGGCAGAGCCATACAATGCGGTGGCCGCAGCACCTTTCAGCACATTGACGCTTTCTATGGTAGCAGGATCTATGTCGGCCAGCCGGTTGGTACCAGAACCACCATTGTAGGTGCCACCACTTTCATCATTGTTGATAGGTACACCGTCCATTACAAACAATGCCTGGTTTTCTCCGGAGATAGAAGTAATACCGCGAATGACTATACGCGCTGAGCTGCCCGGCATACCAGACGAGCTTGTGATTTGTACACCGGCTACTTTACCGGTCAGCGTATTCAGTACATTGGGTTCTTTTGCACGTAATATTTCATCGCTCTTTACTTCCTGTGCGCTAAAGGTGAGATTTCTTTTTTCTTTTCTCACGCCTAATGCGGTGACTACTACTTCATTGAGGTCGCTGGCGTTTTCTGTCAGCGTGATAGTAAATTGTTGTTCACTGCCAATGGGAACTTCCCTTACTGTGTAGCCTACGGCGCGTATAACCAATATGGCATTAGGGGGTACTTCCAATTTAAATGAGCCATTCTGCGCAGTAGTTGTTCCTTTGGTTGTTCCTTTGATAATAACAGAAGCAAAGCTGACGGGTTGTTTCTTTTCGTCGGTCACTGTCCCTTCTATTCCCCTGGTCTGAGCAAAGGCAGAGGAATAGATCAGCAGTCCCGCGAGCAACGCCAGCAGGTTAGATACGTTTCTTTTCATACAACGAGATTAGATATTGGTTTTTGTGATTTCCCCTCTAAATAACTGATCCCGTCATCTGCGCAAATGACTTATATAGATGTGTACCCAAATGTAATATTGGAAGGGGGCTAACCTTTTTATGATTCTTGACTATCTATAGACGGATATTAACCAAAAAAAAGTCCCGCCTTGAAAGGCAGGACATAATGGAAAAAGATTTCAAAAAAACGATGATCAATTAATGTTTACTTTAAATTTTCCGTCCGTTAATGGCTTTTCTGTGTCACCATTGATTAAAATGCCGTCGAATGTACCTTCGGCGTACTTACTATTTATGCTTGTAATTTTTATCGTCGCTGTTTTAGTTTCAAATGCATCAGAACTAACCAGAGATGGTGTAAATACAAGGCTTGCATGATCTGCAGCAGAATATGTACCTGTCGCCAGCGTGTCAGGGAATACCACCATCATCATGATAGCACTGTTCATGTTGCTGGTTACACCTTGTATTAATAATACCTTTTTGCCAATCACTGTAGTGTCAAATGCTTCACCATATGCGGTGTTGGCAGAATATGATCTGCCATCAAACTTGAAGTCGCAGGAACCTGATGCCAATACTGCTTTATCCTTTTCACATGCAGTGAAGGTTACGAGGCAGAGGCACAGGAACCCCAGTAGGGAATAGAGTTTCATAGGATAGGTCGTTTCTTAAGGTATAGTGATAAATAGGACTGCAAATTACTCCAATTCTAATGAATTAGATAAAATATTTATAAGTTTTTTAACTTCTATGATGCAATACGGAAGGAACTGTCTGACTTAGAAAGAGTTAGTAGCCATCATGTATTACTTAGCAACCATTGAGTGTTTGAGTATTGCTGCTAAAGATTATGTACCGAAAATGATGTGGGAGGTAACAGGGAAGTTGCCTGTAATAAATAAGGGTGCTGCATTTATTGCGGCACCCTTATCTGGTATCAGCTAAACTGATTAATTATCTAACTATCACATGGGAATCAGGCCATCTGGAAGATATAAAGAGCAATCATCCATATATTACCCACTCCTTGTTGCCAGCACAATGCTTACGCATCGATCTTAGCATATTTGGCATGTGATTCAATAAATTCTCTTCTTGGAGGAACTTCATCACCCATTAACATACTGAACACGCGATCTGCTTCAGCAGCACTTTCAATAGTTACCTGCTTCAGTGTACGGTTGTCAGGGTTCATAGTAGTTTCCCACAGCTGTTCTGCGTTCATTTCACCAAGACCTTTATAACGCTGGATGGTTACGCTGTCTTCTTTACCGCCTGCAATTTTCGCAATAGCGGCTTTACGATCTTCCTCTGTCCATGCATAGATCTGTTCCTTGCTTTTCTTAACAAGATACAGTGGTGGCTGCGCAATGTAAACATATCCCTGTTCAACCATTGCCTTCATATAACGGAATATAAAGGTCAGGATCAGGGTAGCAATGTGACTACCATCCACATCAGCATCCGTCATGATGATCAGCTTATGATAGCGCAGTTTGGAGAGGTTGAGGGCTTTATCATCTTCTTCGGTACCGATAGTTACACCCAGTGCAGTAAAGATGTTTTTAATCTCCTCATTCTCATATATTTTGTGCTCCATTGCCTTCTCCACGTTCAGGATTTTACCCCTCAGCGGCAGGATAGCCTGGAAGCTACGGTTACGTCCCTGTTTAGCCGTACCACCTGCGGAGTCACCCTCTACCAGGTACAGTTCACATTTTTGAGGATCGTTCTCAGAACAGTCAGCCAGTTTACCCGGTAAGCCGCTGCCACTCAATACGCTCTTACGCTGTACCATCTGACGCGCTTTACGCGCTGCTTCACGTGCCTGTGCTGCCAGTACCACCTTATTAATGATGATCTTGGCTTCACGCGGATGTTCCTCCAGGTATGCACCCAGTACTTCAGCAACAGAACTGTCAACTACACCCATTACGTCGGAGTTACCGAGTTTGGTCTTAGTCTGACCTTCAAACTGAGGTTCAGGTACTTTTACACTGATGATAGCACTCAGACCTTCACGGAAGTCATCACCGGTAACTTCAATTTTGGTCTTTTCAAACAGTTTGTTCTTATCACCATAGCTTTTAAATACACGGGTAATAGCACGACGGAAGCCTGCTACGTGTGTACCGCCTTCAATGGTGTTAATATTGTTAACGTAAGAGAAAATGTTCTCACTGAAAGAGTCGTTATAGATCACTGCTACTTCAACAGCTACATTACTGGCAGCATCGTGTGATTCTATAAAAATCGGATCAGGCAGCAGTCCGTTACGACGGCCGTTACGATCCAGCATCTGAACAAATTCAATGATACCGCCTTCGCTGTAGAACGTCTCGGTAATAGCATTACCTGCTTCGTCCTTCTCACGGTCGTCAGTCAGCGTAATCTTAATCTTACGGTTCAGGTAAGCCAGTTCACGCAGACGTCCTGCCAGGATCTCGCGATTGTAAACAGTATCTTTAAAGATCTCGTTGTCAGGCTTGAAGTGAACGGTAGTACCGGTAATGTCAGCAGTACCGATCTCGCGAACCGCATACTGTGGAACACCACGCTCATACTCCTGCTCAAATAACTTACCCTCACGGCGCACAGTTACATGCAGTTTGTCACTGAGCGCATTTACGCAGCTCACACCAACACCGTGCAGACCACCGGATACTTTATATGTGTTTTTGTCAAATTTACCACCAGCATGTAGAACAGTCATTACCACCTCCAACGCAGAACGGCCTTCCTTAGGGTGCATGCCGGTCGGGATACCACGACCGTCATCCGTTACCATGATAGAGTTATCTTCACAGATCGTTACACTGATATTCTTACAGTAACCGGCGAGGGCTTCATCGATGGAGTTATCTACCACCTCATATACAAGGTGATGCAGCCCTTTGATACCAATGTCGCCTATATACATGGCCGGGCGCTTGCGCACCGCTTCCAGGCCTTCTAATACCTGTATGCTACCCGCATCATAGCCACTGCTGGCAGGGGTAGGTGCTTGCACTAATTCTTCGCTCATATTTGGGTGTAAAATGTGTTTAGATTTGAATCCTCGTGAATTGTGCAAAAATACGAAAATTGAGCCTTATTTCCATATTTAACACGTGGTTTTTGAATCGTTGATATCCACATTTTCTACTGCGAAAATTAGATAGGCGAGTTTTCTCCCAGGGCAGTCTCCTTAATACCTGTAAATAATGTCTTCCACACCAGATTAAAGAAAGACTTCGTGATATCCCGCTCAAACTTCGGGTGCGCCAGCCTCGTTTCCCCTCCATCCGGATTAGCATCTTTGATAACAAGCGCATTCGCCAGGAAACTCATCAAACCCTTCTTTTTGAACTCATGCGTACCATCTTCCTTTTTCAATATATTGACTTTCAGGTTATTGTATAAAAACTTAACCTCCCCTGAAGCTCTGCGTTCATTCCCTTGCATACTAAATGTCAAATCCTCGATCTGGCAGGACTTAACTTCTACCATCCCTAATGGCTTTAATACCGGGTTCAATTCCCTGCCATCCATATTTTTAAGTTGCCCGGATACGGCAAAGGCACCGGAAGAGTCTACCATTGAGAAGTCAAAATGAGCCTTCAGCTTACCACTATTCATTAATATAGCATTCAGATCAGCCGTGATATGACCGTTCTTCGCAATCATACTGTCAATATTAGTCACATTCCTAAAGGTGCCGTGTACATGTTTGAAACTTAACTTACCGGCTTCATCTGACTTCGGACTGATCTCCGTATACAGCAAATCCGTTTTTTTGCCTATCAGTGTATCTATATATATAGGTACCGCCAGCCTTTTGAACATCTGGTTAGGATACCCTCCCAATTTATTACCCGGGCCATCCGGTAGCTTACGGTTATGGTAAATATCCAGGTTAGCACTGTTAATGGTCAGCTTTCTAGCCCAGATAACCTGCTGTTCTAGCAGCAAACGTGGCTGTAAATCAGTTAGTTCGATATCGTTTAAATGTACATCAAACCGGTCGCGCTGTGTTTTAGCCTTAATGTCAAACTGGGCTCTTGCATAACGCGGCTCAACGGCAAACTGACCAATACGTAACGTCTGCTCGCCAGCACTGTATTCCACATCTTTTACATGCATCCAGTACAGGCTGTCGGGCGTACGGTAGCGATATTCTTTTAGCCCAAATTCATAATTACGGGCATACAGGAACCTGCTAGGGTCTTCCAGCGCTACAGAATCGATGAGAAAGTCCTTCACCTGTATGCGCATATCCTCAAGGTGTGTCATTACCAGCCCACTATCAGGTTTAATTACCGTGTATTTCAGGTTGGTATGATCCAGCCGGAGTGTACCGAGTGACAGGGATTTTATCTTGGAAGATATATTCTGATAGGCATTCTTAGGTGCAGTAGTATCCTTGTTGGTAGTATTGTATTCCAGTAATACAACAGGATTGTCAAATGACAGAGAACCTGCGCTCAGCTCTTTTTTCATAAAATATCGCCACACCCTGAAGTAGCTCAGAGAGATCCTGTCGGCCGTAAAACTGTAAATAAGCTTAGGTGCTTTCTGCTGCTCCTGTAATTGCTTATACACCTTTTCGTCCCTGATCAGGCTTACCTTTTCCAGTGACAGGCTACCCGTAATAGGGTTCAGGTCCATATCGGCATACCGGAGGGTATACAGACTATCTGACATCTCCTGGATGTAAGACCGCAGCTGCCATTGGATCTGACGATTCCAGCGCTGACCGATAAACCAGGCTGCGCCCAGTATCAGGAATATCAATATGAAGAAGGTCAATAGTATTTTGACCCATAGCTGTTGGAAGAATGATTTCTTTTGCATCATATACAATTAAACGAAATTCATACCATAGTTCCCTATACGGGGATGGTAGAAAATAGAAAGTGAGTGTCTCTTTTCTACCGCTTGTAAAAAATATTGAAATTTATCAATGAATTACAAGTTACTGGGTTATAGTTTATTAGGTATTTGTAAACAGTGTTTTGACACTCAGAGGATTGTAACCTGTGTGTCAAAACGTTTCTGAATAAATATTGAATGCCTATTTTTGTGACGGATTTAACAAAAGAATGGCGTGAAAGAGGTACAGGACATATTATCATTAGCTATCAGACAGCCCGCTATGAGCGATCAGCTGCAGCTGGCAGAGAACGACTCCGTTGCGGTGCCGGACTGCCTGGATTTTACCTTACAACGGTTTACGTACGATCGTCCGTTACCGGTGGAAGATGTTGCTATGGTGGTATATCAGCCGGCCAAACGAGGTCAGACTGCTGCCATCGAGTTGCGTTACTGTGTAGCTGGTAATAAATATTGTCAGAATCCTGGATGTACTGACCAGGTTTGTGCAGATGGTCATAGAGACAACTGTATACAGAAGTCGCCTTCCATCGACATAATCACCGTTCGGTTTCAACCTTCTTTCATACAATCACTGCAGAAAGGGTCTACTACTTCTACCCTTTTTGATATGCAGTCCCGCAAGCCGTTTGTTAAGACTATCCAGCCAAGTACCAAATCAAAGGAAGTGCTGGATCAGATGGTACATCATAATTACGATGGTGCCCTCAAAAATATCTTCCTGCAAAGTAAGGCGTTGGAACTGCTGTTGTTCAGCTCTGATCAGTTTGTTCAGAATGATACTGATGACCGTTATGGTTGCCGCTTCCTGACACAGCTGGAAGATCGTGAAAAGATAGAAAAAGCCAGAGATATATTGCTGGAGCAGCTCGATGCACCTATCACTATCCGGGATCTTGCACGCCGTATAGCAATGAATGAATGTTACCTGAAGAAGGGTTTCAAAGCTATGTATGGTACTACCATCTACGATTACTTCCAGAAGGAAAGAATGGAGAAGGCAAAAAGCCTTTTGTATGAGCGAGGTATGTCGGTCTCTGAAGTAGCGATCCTGATGGGATATTCCTGTATTTCTCACTTCTCTACAGCGTTTAAAAAACACACAGGTCTGAAGCCATGTGAACTGCTGCTGAGATAACACTTCTTATTAGTATATTCTTCCTTAAAATAATTATTAGCCTGGTCTTTCCCGATCAGGCTTTTTTGTGATTGGTAATTTATATAATTGATTGATAATCAAATGCTATCTGATAAGTTTCCTCGTTGAATATTACCTGATTTATTTCTTTTCCCGATTTGATCATTACTTTTCCCGAATACAAAAACACTACCCGGATTATTGGCGTTTCTTTGTATCACGATCGGCAGATATCTATCCTGATCTTCTTTATAAGCTTCCTTATCAGATTTGACCATGGGGAAAGCTTACTTGGCAAAAAAATTAGTAAAGCCATCAATTTTTGCACCTCATCAAACACCAATTTTGACCTTTTGGAAAAGTGCATTTTTGACAAGTAAGTTTTCTACCGTAATTACATAAAAACCGTCTCGTCTCACGAGACGGTTTTTGTTTTTCCACCACTTCCGATCCGCGTTTTTTCCTTCGTTATCAGCATTGAACTTTTCCTGATATATTCCCGCTTTAGTTTTCACATTTTACCGGCACCAAAAGGGCACTTCAAGGTCACCTCAATATCCCCGGGATATTGAGGTGACCTTGAAGTGCCCTTTTTTAGGCAGGATGGTATAAGACATTAACCGAGTCCTAATAAACCCACTACAGCTAGAACAGCTCGCTTTATGTGTACGCGAAGGAATTATCCAGAATGTGTTGTGAAGAGGGTGCTTAGGTATAGCCGCTAATAGTATCATTATTAAATACTACAAATTATGTCTATGTAAGCGAAATAAACTGAGTGCTATGGATGGTTAAGCAGGTGCCTGCCATTGTTTGCTATGGATTAGAGACTAGCATTTATTAGGTGGGATATTTATGTATATCAGATTAAATGAGAAGTAAATTATGGCCTATAACAATGAGATCCTTTCCTGGGAATTATCCAATCAGGAGTATAAGTGGCATAAGGGTAAATCATGTACTGTAAGTCGGTTGAAGATATCATGTAATATTGGGGAGATGTAATACCAGCGTAGGATTATCATTGCACGCATGTATTATTATACTAAAATAATCTGCCTGAAGGAAGAAATGTATGTTAGAGAAAGTTGTTTGACGCTTATTATGTAGATGACTGGAGGGGGCGATTGTAGAAAAGTGGGGAAGTTGGGTATGCCACCAGCCTGAAGTGTAGAGTGACAGCACATGCGTCACATAGTCGTTGGTGCTGCCATTATGTAATGATGACTGACACTTTGTAAAAAAAGAAAACCCCGCCCAAAAGAGCAGGGTCTGTCCTATTTATCCCTATACCTATGAAATACGTAATTAATGAGTTAATTATTCTGTAACGGTACCACCTTCATTCACCAACACTGATTTCTCTACACCGTTATCCTGAATATTAACTTTGTAATATGCAGCGACATCTGATCTTTCAATTTTCGAGCCGTCTTTTATAGTAGCGGTCGGATATTTAGATCGAAGCGACGTAGCTACCGTTTCTGGTAACCTGTCTGCTGCATATGTACTGCGAGTTGCTATCCACTTACCATCAGCGTCATACTCTGCCGCAGTCTTTACATCTTCTTTCGTAAAGTTTGCAACCCAATGCCCACTGAAATTCTTTGACCACTTCGCGTCAGTACCTGAGAAGTTCTGCTGAAAAGCATCCTTAACAACTACTGGAGCTACTACCTCTTTCTTCGCAACTGCCTTCTTTGTTTTTTTTGCTGATTTCTTTTGTGCAAAAGTTGTGCCGGAAGATATGAGTGCCACACAAATGATTAATACTAACTTTTTCATAAATAATCAGATATGGTTTTTCAATTGGGTTGAGTCTTTCAACTTTATTCTTCCGTCGTAATTACCAAAACAATGCCAAAAAGTAAACAACGAACTAATGCTGTGTAAAAATACTAAAAAAATCCACAATTAAAAGCCAAAACCATCTTTTTCGTGACACGGTCTCTTCTAAGGCTGCTGTAAAATCCGTAACTTTGCAGAATTTTAATCAACTATTTTTAATAACGTCAAAGGGCGGAGAATTGTTTTATGGCCAGCAAATATCAGGAATATAATCAGCTGAACTTACCGCAGATAGAAAAGGATATATTGGCGCACTGGGAAAAAATCCAGGCCTTCGAGAAAAGCGTATCCATACGCGAAGGCGCTACTCCTTTCGTATTTTATGAAGGTCCGCCAAGTGCGAATGGTATGCCCGGCATTCACCACGTTATTTCCCGTACCCTGAAAGATCTTGTTTGCCGCTACAAAACAATGAGCGGTTTCCAGGTGAAACGTAAAGGTGGATGGGATACCCATGGTTTGCCTGTGGAACTGGGTGTAGAAAAAATGCTCGGGATCACTAAAGAAGCGATCGGTAAAACAATTTCTATTGAAGATTATAATAAGGCCTGCCGCACTGAAGTATTAAAATTCAAAGATAAATGGGATGACCTGACCCGAAAGATGGGTTATTGGGTTGACCTCAATTCTCCATATATCACCTTTGACAATAACTATATTGAAAGTCTGTGGTGGTGTCTGAGTGAACTCTATAAGAAGAACCTGTTATATAAAAGTGTAAGTATCCAGCCATATTCTCCGGCTGCCGGTACGGGTCTCAGTTCTCATGAATTGAACATGCCAGGTTGTTACAAAGAAGTAAAAGATACTACTGTAGTAGCACAGTTTAAAGCAGTTGAGTCTGATAAATCGGCTTTCCTGTTTGAGGCTGCAAGGAAAGTGGACGCAGCTGCTGAAGTATTTTTCATGGCCTGGACCACTACCCCCTGGACACTCCCTTCTAACCTTGGTCTTACCGTTGGTGGGAATATAGAATATACGCTGGTACGCACTTTCAATCCATATACTCATCTTCCGCAGTTTATTATAATGGCGAAAGATCTGCTGGGAAAATATTTCAAGCAGGAAGGGGAAGATGGTGATTTTGCCGCTTATAAAGAAGGCGATAAAGTGATTCCATGGCAGATCCTGTCAGTATTTAAAGGAAGCCAGCTGGAGAACATCCGTTATGAGCAGCTGTTGCCATATGTACAGCCTGAAACCGGCGATCCTTTCCGTGTTATCCTGGGTGATTTCGTTACTACAGAAGACGGTACAGGTATAGTACATACCGCGCCTGCCTTTGGTGCGGATGACTATCGTGTGGGACAGAAATACAATATTGGTATCATGACACTGGTTGACCGGCAGGGTAAATTCCTGGACGACGTTGGTGAATTTGGTGGCCGCTATGTAAAGAATTATAAGAACGATCCGGAATATAAAGATGTAGACGTTGATATTGCGGTAAAGCTGAAGAGAGAGAACCGTGCATTCAAAGTTGAAAAATACGAGCATACTTATCCTCACTGCTGGCGTACCAATAAACCGGTATTATATTATCCGCTGGATGCCTGGTTTATCCGTACAACTGCTGCGAAGGAAAAGATGGTAGAGCTTAATAAGACTATCAACTGGAAACCGGCCACTACAGGTACTGGCCGTTTTGGTAACTGGTTAGAGAACCTTGTGGACTGGAACCTTAGCCGTAGTCGCTTCTGGGGAACCCCGCTTCCTGTATGGAGAACTGTGGCAGTGAAAGAAGATAGTCCGGAAGGCGCTGTACAAAAATGTCTCAGTGCAAAAAAGGAACTGATCGGCGCACTGCTGTTTGTGAAGAAAGATGAGTTTAAGACGGATGTATTGAATGAAAACAGCGAATTGAGCAAACGTGTGGCAGCACACAATGCACAGTTTGATGGTGCCACTAAGGAAGAGCAGGAGAAGAATATCATCAATATTGATAAGATCAGAAAGAAGATCGCTACTGAAGAGGTAACGCTGGTAGATTTAGGTCTAGCCAATTTCAGCCTGACTGAGCTGGTGAGTGGGTATTGTATACCTGTAACTGAAGAGTCAGTAGCAGATATTGATATGCATAAACCTATGGTTGACAATCTCATCTTTGATCATGAAGGTCAGCTGATGTATCGTGAGCCGGATCTGGTAGATGTATGGTTTGACAGTGGAGCTATGCCTTATGCACAGTGGCATTATCCATTTGAAAATAAGGAGACATTTGCTCAGAATTTCCCTGCTGACTTCATTGCAGAAGGTGTTGACCAGACAAGAGGTTGGTTCTATACACTGCATGCGCTCGGTACGATGTTATTTGACAGTGTTGCCTACAAAACAGTAGTATCAAACGGCCTGGTACTTGACAAGAACGGCAACAAGATGAGTAAGAGTGTGGGTAATGTTGTGGATCCGTTCGCTACACTGGAACAGTTTGGGGCGGACGCAACCCGTTGGTACCTTATTACCAATGCATCTCCCTGGGATAGCATGAAATTTGATACTGAAGGGATTCGGGAGGTTCAACGTAAACTGTTCTCGACCCTGTACAATACGTATAATTTCTTTGCGATGTATGCCAACCTGGATAACTTCTCATTTAAGGAGGCATATGTCAAACTGGAGGAACGCCCGGAGATAGACCGCTGGATAATATCCCTGCTGAATACACTGGTGAAAGACGTTACAGGATATTTGGAAGATTACGAGCCTACCCAGGCCGGCAGAGCAATACAAACGTTTGTGGATGAGCATTTGAGTAACTGGTATGTACGTTTGTGCCGTCGCCGTTTCTGGAAAGGTGAATATGCTCAGGACAAGATTTCTGCTTATCAGACCTTGTATGAGTGCCTCGAAACATTGGCCCGTTTAATGGCACCAGTGTCACCGTTCTTTGCAGATTGGTTATTTGGCAACCTTAACAGCGTAAGTGGTCGCCATGGGGAGGCTTCAGTTCATCATATGAATTTCCCATCCGTTGTTACTGCAGCGATTGATGCAGATCTTGAGGAAAGGATGCAGCTGGCGCAGGATATATCCTCGCTGGTACTTTCTCTCCGGAAGAAGGTAAATATCAAGGTACGTCAGCCGTTACAAAAGATCCTGATACCAGTACAGAACGTTCATATAAAGGATCAGGTCGAAAAAATTGAAGATCTGATAAAAAGTGAAGTGAATGTGAAAGGTATTGACTATCTTACGGAAACGGAGGGTTTTATCAAGAAAAAGATCAAGCCCAACTACAAATCCCTGGGTGGCAAAATGGGGGCAAAGATGAAAGCAGTAGCTGCTGCGATCAGTGCATTCTCGGCTACCGATATCGCATCCCTCGAACGTAACGGAGAATTTATCCTTCAGATTGACGATGAACAACTGCCTATACATTTATCTGACGTAGAGATCATCTCAGAAGATATTCCCGGCTGGACAGTAGCCAACAAGGGCGCACTCACTGTAGCGCTTGATATTACTATTACACCAGAGCTGCTTGATGAAGGTAACGCACGTGAATTAGTCAACCGTATTCAGAAGATCAGGAAGGACAATGACTTTGAACTAACTGACAGAATACAGGTAAAAGTGGCAGTAATCGATAGCCTGAAATCGGCGATTATTAACTATAATGACTATATTTGCACGGAAATTTTGGCAGACAGTCTGGAATTAGTGCCGGAATTACAGGATGGAATTGAAATTGAAGTAAATGATCTGACATTCAACGTATTAGTTAACAAAAAAAGCTAATCCCATGGCAACAAGTAAGAAAGTTGCTAGTAAACAGGCCCAAAAGACAGCTGCGCCGGCAAAAAAGGCATCGGTAAAGCAGATATCTTCTGTAAAAAGCACCACGGCAGCAAAGCCAACGGTTAAGAAAGCAGAAGTAACATCAGCTAAACCAGCAGCAAAGATAGCAGCGCCGAAGGTCGCCACTAAGCAAGTCAAGCCTACTACAACGGAGACAGTTGTTGCCAAAAAATCAGCAGTTACCCAGACGGCTTCGTCAAGTAAATCTGTAGTAAAGAAAGCACCCGTAGCAGCACCGGCGGTGCTTCAATCTGAAGTAAAAAAAGCTGTGGCTCCTGCTAAGCCTGCAGATACCGCGAAAGTGCCTGATACTAAGAAAGTGGTGACGCCAAGCGTTACTGCAGATAAAGAAAAACTAATTTCCAAGCCAGAAGAAAAAGAAGTAATAATGCCAGTAAATAAAAAAGACGATAAAGAAAAAGTAGTTGCTAAAGACGCCGTTAAAAAGACAGCGGATAAAGTACAGAAAGTTGAGAAGGCTCCTGCAAAAGCAGAAAAGCTCTCGGCTGACCGTACTGACAAAGCTGACAAAAAAGGCGGTTCCAAAGCAGCCACATTAGTAACCTACCAGCCAGAGTTTACTAAGTCTGTTCTGGATCAGCCAGAACAGCCGTCCGGTCCTGTTTACCGTTATAGTGACACCGATCTGCAGGAATTTAAAGAACTGATCCTGAAAAAGCTGGAAGCAGCTAAAAAGGAACTGGTTTATCTGCAGGGCCTGATCACCCGTAAGGATGAAGCGGGCACCGATGATACTGAAAACAAATACATGAGCATGGAAGATGGTAGCGGTTCTCAGGAAAGAGAACAGCTTAACCAGATGGCCAGCCGCCAGATCCAGTTCATCGATCACCTCGAGAAAGCACTCGTACGTATCGAAAACAAAACCTACGGTATCTGTCGTGTAACCGGTAAGCTGATCGATAAAGCCAGACTGCGCGCCGTACCGCACGCAACGCTGAGCATCGAAGCGAAACTGGCGAAAAGCAAATAAAAGAACTACCCATCCGGTCATAGGATAAAAGTCCTGATCTATAATCCGTTAAGCACAGTATGGCAATGCCAGAAAGTCGCTGCGGAGGAAAGATCAGGTTTTTTTTATTGGGTACGTATGTCCAAAAAAAAGCGTCCCTTCTTGGAAGAAGGAACGCCAGTGTAAATAAACAGGGGGTTCAAGGAGACTGTCTTTATGAAACCTCTTGTTTTTTGCTTTTCGTAAGTTGCCTGGCCGCCAGGTAAACCAGCCCTGCGGACGCGAGTCCGATAAGGCTGCCTACGCCTATACGTCTAGCTTGTTTCTTGCTGATTGCGGGTAGTCGAAGCTTGAACTTCTCGGGACTAGCCTGTGCAATCTGCAACAAAGGTTCCATCCATGGGCCGGGAATAATTTTATCTGCGACTTTCTCTGCTATGGGGTTTACTGCATCAAATGCGACGCCGATACCTGCGCCTTCCAGTAGTGTATTACCATCTGCGCCGCTGCCAACATATATGATATTTTGTGGTGCAACATGGTATTTGTCTGCAATATAGGTTAATATATTGCTCTTGCAATACACAGGTGGCTGTGCAGGAACATTTTTATCTGTACAAAGGAAATACTCCGGAATGGTAACCTCTCCTGTTGCTACGCTGTTAAAGAGATGCAGCTTATTGGCAAAAACGAAGTCCATGCCCAGTTTATTTCTGATATGACGAGCTACACATTCAAATCCGTCAGTGATCAGTCCACAGGTATAACCTCTTTTCTTCAATTCCCGTATTACTGCCTTGATATCCGGAACCATTGATACCTCGTCTGCTACTTCCAGTAGTTCAGCCAGATTTCTATCCTGGAATAAGGTAGCAGTATGTTCTATTACCGTGGCCGGATCTGTAAAATGTTCCCTGATCTGCCTGAGCGTTCCTTCAAAACCAAACTCGGTGGCAGCAGCCATAAGGTAGTCTTCACGAAGGATTGCTTCGTCCAGGTTGAAGATAACCATCTTGTGAAGTTTATCTATCGATTCCAGGATGGAATACTCCATCTGCTCGCGGATAATATTGATATTCCCCAGTGTTTCCAGGTTTTCCTGTGGTATGTTTTCCGCTTTACGGAGAATGGTGCGTGATACCTCTCTTGACATTTTGCTGAGCTGTTCCCAGGTTTGCATAGCGTTTTCCACACGGCCGATATTAACCTCCGTGATCTTGGCACCTTGCACATGCAGATCTATCAAAATGCCAATGTCAACGCCATAGTCATTTTCAAACTGCACATTTGATAGGAGTGATTTTCTGGCAGCGATCATTCCGCTAAGGGGTTGATTGAAAGTAGCCAGTTCCGGGAAAAGGATGCTCAGCAATGGTTTAGCTACCAGTTGGGTAACTCTGCCGGCTTGCCGCTCAAAGTATGACTTGACAAAGTCTGCCTTTCCCTCAACAATAGGATCGGTCAGTAATTCCACTATGTTATCCGGATAGGTCAGGATGTCGCCATCCACATACATGACAATATCATTTTTGGCTGCCATCATACCCTCTCTCATGGAAATTCCCTTACCCCTTTGACTGCTGGTAATGACACGCACGTTTTCTTTCAATGCTTCCTCGACAGAATTGTCATTGGAATTATCATCTACCACAATGATCTCAATTTTTCTTGTTGTCTTTTTGATGGTTTTGATTACCTGACGTAATGTAGCCCCTTCATTCAGAACCGGAATGATAATGGAAATCATAGGTGAATGCTTGTTTAATGTGAATAATCGGTCTATAGTAAAAATACCACAGACCACATGGACATAGGCGCAGTAGGCCACAAAAATGGTACCATAGCAGCCACGGCAGAGGAGATGGCAGGTTAATGGAGCATCAGAGTGCCATGTTGATAGTTACAAACAAGGTAGGGGTAACGTTCCGTAAGGGGAGACAGGGTATGTTATTGTATAATTAAATCTTTATGAAAGAGTACGGGGCACTTCCATCAATGAAATGCCCCGCTCCCCATTTATTTAAATTCTTGCATTTCTACCAGCTTTCTGTATATACCATCCTGTGTTATCAGCACATCATGCGTACCGCGCTCTTTGATTTCACCCTGATCGAGCACTATGATCTCATTTGCGTGCTGGATAGTAGACAACCGGTGAGCAATAACGATGGTAGTACGATTCTTCATCAGCTTGTCCAGTGCATCCTGTACCAGTTTCTCTGATTCTGTATCAAGCGCTGATGTTGCTTCATCGAGAATCAGGATAGGTGGATTTTTGAAGATGGCGCGTGCAATGGTAAGACGCTGACGTTGTCCGCCGCTGAGTTTCATACCACGGTCACCGATGAAAGTATCATATCCGTTTTCCAGTTGAATAATAAACTCGTGTGCATTGGCAATTTTAGCAGCCTGTATGACCTTTTCTCTGTCAGCATTCTCAAGACCAAAAGCGATATTATTGAATACAGTATCGTTGAAGAGAATAGCTTCCTGTGATACAATGCCTGTTAAATTGCGCAGATCGCTCATTTTAACATCGCGTATATCTTTACCATCTATGAGTATGGAACCAGTAGTGACATCGTAAAAACGAGGGATCAGGTCTGCCATAGTAGACTTGCCGGCCCCACTCTTTCCTACCAATGCAATCATACGGCCTTTATCTATTGTTAGTTCTACGTTTTGCAGCACAGGTTTATCCTGGTAAGCAAAAGAGACGTTTTTAAATTCAATGTTCTTTTCAAAGCCATTCAAATCAGCCGGGTTCTCTTTATCCGTAATAGGAATAGGAGCATCGATGATACGTAGCAGACGTTCGCCGGCCGCAATACCCTTAGGCAGCGCTGTAAATGCAGTACCGATAGATTTAGCCGGTGCAAGGATCTGGAAGTAGAAGCCCAGGTATGCGATGAAGGTAGTACCGGTCAGTGCGTCGCTCGCTCCTGAAAGAATGAGACGACCGCCATACAGCATAATGATAATAACCACAAGCACACCTAGTACTTCGGATACCGGAGAAGCAGCTTCACGTTGCTCCTGTATGCTTCTGGCAGTGCGTGCATAGGCTCTGTTATCTTCTTCAAACTTCTTATTGATGAATTTCTCGGCATTGAAGGCTTTAATAATACGGATACCGGAAAGCGTTTCCTCACTGATATTCAACAGTTTACCCAGTAACCCATGGCTAACGGTGGATTGCTTCTTAAGCTTCTTAGATACAGAGCTTAGCACCAGGCCAGATAAAGGGAAAAAGAGTATGGTGAAGAAGGTAAGCTCTTTAGATATGTAGAAGAGCGTAATAAATGTAGAAATAATTACCAATGGATCTCTTAGGATGGTTTGCATGGACGTCACGACAGAGTTTTCCACCTCTACCACATCACTGCTGATCACAGACAACAAATCTCCTTTGCGCTCATTCTGAAAGAAGCTAAGTGATTGATTACTATATTGATAAAAGGCCTTCTCCCTCATTTTTCTTACCATTTCTACCCTTACACGGGTAAGTACGCGCTGACCCAGGAAGTTGAATAAATTCTTCAGTAGTACAGTGATAAACAGAATGACACATACGTAGACGAGTATGGCGAACTTATTGCCGTTGTACATGACCAGTAATTCATTCAGATAATAATAGAAGAGGTCTTTAAAATAGGACATTGAGAGAGTAAAAGCTGGCAACTGCTCCACTACATCATATGTACCTGTGTTAAACAGTGCATCCAGTAAAGGAATCAGCAGGGTGAAATTCATCAGACTGAATAATGTATACAGGAAGATGTATACGATATATTCCGGAATGTAGTGGTGATAGGGCCTCGACAAACTCAGCAACCTAATAAAAGTCTTCATCTTACGATTATTTATCTTATCTGTTTAGCTTTTCCGGGGCAGGAACCGATTTATATCTGTCAGCACATGCCTGTTTCCTTATCTTTGCCGGAGAAGATTGAATTAAGGGTGCAAGTTAATACAATCTCAAATCTTTAAACATTATGCAGGAAAGCAAAAGACAGAAACAAATAGGACAGTTGTTACAACAGGAACTGAGTGGAATATTTCAGCGTATGGGATTCAATGTGATAGATGGTGGAATGATTTCCATCTCTTCCGTAAAGGTAACTCCCGATCTGCTGGAAGCCAGGGTGTATCTGAGTATGTTCAAGATAGCAGATAGCCATGAGATGGTGAACAGGATCAAGGAAAGAATGGGTGAGATCAAAAAAGAACTGGGTAACCGTGTAGGAAAGCAGCTACGTCGTATTCCGGAACTGACATTGTTCCTGGACGATACACTGGAATATATCTTCAAGATGGAAGAACTGTTTAAGAAGATCAAGGAAGACGACGCAGGGAGGGAAAACAAATAAAACAGTTTAAAAATTGATCTGGCAGTTCGCATCCCGTTATTTCAGGGCAAAAAAAAGTACCAATGCCATCAATATCATTGCCTGGGTGAGTGTTTCAGCAATTGCGGTAGGAGCAGGAGCGCTGATTATCATACTCAGTGTATTCAATGGATTTGAAGGCCTGGTGAAATCCTTATATTCTACTTTCTATCCTTCTGTCAAAGTCAGTGCAGTAAGTGGAAAAAGCATTGTGCTTACACCGGCTCAGCTAAAACAGATTGCTGGTGTTAAAGGTGTAGCCTTTATGACAGAGGTAGTAGAAGAGAAAGCGGTACTGCGTTACGGCCAGGGAGATCAGACTATTGCTATCCTCAAGGGCGTGGACAGCAACTATAACAAAGTAGCGGCTGTGGACAAAAGCATGTCCAGAGGAAAGTTTGATACCGGTGAGGAGAGTCAGGGATACAACGCTATTCTGGGATTGGAACTGGAAATGGCGCTGGGGGTTGACGTACAACGGGATCTTACTCCTATTAGCGTATATCTGCCACGCAGAAATGTATCGAGTGTTACTACACCGGAAGATGCGCTCAGTAGCGGTATATTGTATCCGGCGGGCTCATTTAATATCCAGCAGGAGTTTAACAGTAAGTATGTACTGACCAATATCGCTTTTATGCGCGGACTGCTGGGCATGGGCGAAGATGAGATGTCTGCATTAGAGGTAAAAGGCACGCCAGGCCTGGATGATAAAGTGCTGAAGCGCCGGCTCGGGCAAGTATTGGGGCCGCAGTATACAATTCAGACCCGTTATGAGCAGAACCAGGCATTGTATGCTATTATGCAGACGGAGCGATGGGCGGTATATGTCATTATGAGCTTCATTCTTGTCATTGCTGCTTTCAATATGATTGGCAGTTTGTATATGCTGGTAATGGAGAAGCAGAAGGATATTACTATTCTGAAAGCAATGGGTGCGCGTCCGCAGTTGATTACACGTATATTCCTGGCAGAGGGAATGATTATCGCCGGACTGGGAACATTGATTGGCTTTGGGATTAGTATTACGTTCTGTTTGTTGCAGCAGCATTTCGGGTTGATAAGGCTGGAGGAGGAATCTTTTCTGGTAAATGCTTATCCGGTCAGTATGCAGTTTTCAGATTTCGTGCTGGTGTGTGTAACGATTGTTGTGATAGGTGGAGCGGCCAGCTGGTATCCGGCAAGAAGGGCCGGCCGGGAGCAGATAGCTTTAAAAGCGACCTGAGTTTATAGTTAAGATATATAGTATGGGCCTCCGGTTTCCGGGGGCTTTTTTATTGTAACTGGAATAATCGGGCATGTGATTTTACAAGGATATGGCTAGCTCGTCCTTTATTTATGAGGAGAAGTGTTCAGGCAGATCTCTTGTTCGTCGCTTGTTCGTCGCTAGTTCGTCGCTTGTTCGTCCGGTGATCAGCTGATTTTTTCTTATGATGGCAGGAATAGTATATAAGATAATAATATTGATAATCAGCTGGTTAATTAAATGAGCAGTAGTAAGAGACGAGGGTGGTAGCATATAAATAGCAAAGAGGCAGTTCCTTTATCAGAAACTGCCTCTTGCTGAATATTTTATAGATATTGTACACAGTATTGTATTACTGCGATTGATTTTTCTAAGTAATTGCCAGATTCTCAGACTACTAGTAGTCGCCCAGTGTTTCTGGTAACTGAGCCAGTGCTTTAGCCAGTTGCTCATCGCTTGGAGCGATACCGTGCCATTCGTGGTGACCTTCCATAAAGTCAACGCCTTGACCCATTACTGTTTTCATCAGGATCACGATTGGTTGGCCCTGACCTGTCAGGCTAACTGCTTTTTCGAGTGTTGCTACTACTTCATCCATGTTGTTACCATCCATGTGCAGTACTTTCCAGCCGAAAGCAGCAAATTTAGGTTCCAGGTCTCCGAGACCGGCAACATCTTCCACTGTACCATCTATCTGCTGACCGTTCCAGTCGATTGTTACGATCAGGTTGTCAACTTTATGGTGAGGAGCGAACATGATCGCTTCCCAGTTCTGACCTTCTTCCAGTTCACCATCACCATGGAGGGAGAATACCAGCCGATCGTCATTATTTAATTTCTTAGAGAGAGCAGCACCGATGGCTACGCTCATACCCTGGCCAAGGGAACCGGAAGCTACCCTTACACCTGGCAGGTGTTCGTGTGTAGTAGGGTGACCCTGGAGGCGGGAGTTAAGTTTACGGAAAGTGGCCAGTTCTGACTTGTCAAAATAGCCTGCGTGGGCTAAAGTGCTGTAGAATACTGGAGAAATGTGCCCGTTGGAAAGGAAAAACAGGTCCTGATCTAAACCATCCATTTCAAAAGGCTGCGGCTTGTGCTGCATCACTTTGAAATAGAGGGCAGTAAAGAAATCTGCACATCCTAAAGAACCGCCTGGATGGCCGCTTTGGCAGCCATGCACCATACGAACTATATCCCGTCTTATTTGTGTTGCTATGTCTTTCAACTGAGGCATGATAATTGCAAATTTTGAGATTGCTAAATTAATAGAATTTAGATAGAATCTGGCATAATTAGTCCCTAAGCTAATAGATTTTAGTGATTAAGGCTCAATTCTTTTTAATTTCCTATTTTTATGATACACATTTGGTTGAAATTAATATCTTTGTAATAATCAAGCCCCTCCCAACATGGAGAATGTTTTAATTGCGACTGTCCTGAGTTTTGTTATAACCTATTTTGCAATCCCTGTATTAATAAGGGTTGCAGAGTTGAAGCACCTTTATGACGAACCGGACGAACGGAAATCTCACAAAGCTCGTATACCAACCTTAGGGGGTATCGGTTTCTTTTCTGGATTTGTGATGGCATCTGCGGTATGCGTACCTGCTTTTGCCGATTCTCCATTTCAGTACATGGTCGCTGCTTTTATTGTTATCTTCATGGTGGGCATGAAGGATGATATTGTTGGTCTTTCCCCGCTTAAGAAATTGGTAGGACAGCTAATGGCGTCCTTTGCAGTAATATATCTCGGTAATTTACAGATCAGCAGCATGTATGGCATTCTGGGTATAGATGCCCTGCCTCCTCATTTTAGCTTGTTACTTACCTACTTTACTTTCCTTGTGATTATCAATGCTTTTAATCTGATTGATGGCGTAGATGGTCTGGCAGGTAGTATTGGTATGCTGGTAGCTGGTGTAATGGGTACTTATTTTCTGTATACAGGCGAACTCCTGTATGCGGTGATGGGATTTGCTATGGCAGGTGGCCTGGCTGCATTCCTGATATATAACATATCTCCAGCACGTATTTTTATGGGAGATACCGGATCTCTGATGGTAGGACTGGTGAATGCTATCCTGGTGATTAAATTCATTGAGGTAGCTGGTAATCCGGCTGGTAAACTACCGGTAAATGCTGTTCCTATAGTGGCGATTGCTATCCTGGTGATGCCGCTTTTTGATACACTTCGTGTTTTTGCTATCCGTATGATGCAGGGAAGGTCTCCGTTCTCTGCTGACCGCAATCATATACATCACTATCTGCTGGAGCTAGGACTGAACCACCGGCAGACTACTGTAGTGATAGTATCGATTAATGCTGGTTATATTGCGCTGGCATTTGCCTTGCAGGATATAGGCTCGGCCTACCTGTTAAGTGTGATTCTTGGATCTGCGTTGTTACTAACCGGCATCCTGTATCAGATGAAGAAAAGGAAAGAAGCTATACTGCGCGCTATCGCAGTTGCTGCAATCAGTGATGCTGCCAATGAGGCACAGGCTGCTATCAGTCATCCGAAGATTCTCCGTGTGAACAAGAAAGGTATTCTTCAGGATAAATAGCTACAGGCCCGGTCATCCTGAACCGGGACCTCCCCTTTGTTACAACTTTCCAAATTCAGATAAATCCTGTAGGTTTGCAGGCACTTAATTATTTTTTGCTATGCAAGATGATCTAACGTTAATTATAGAAGATGCCACCGCAACCATGCGCAAGGCAATCGGCCACCTGGAATCGGAACTTACCAAGATCAGAGCCGGTAAAGCCACTCCGCAGATTCTGGATGGAATTACGGTAGACTACTATGGTGCGCCCACTCCTCTGGCGCAGGTAGCTAATATCGCCGTTGCTGACGCCCGTACCCTGACTGTACAGCCATGGGAAAGGAACATGCTGCAGCCAATTGAAAGGGCTATCATCGCCTCCAACATCGGAATTAACCCGCAAAACGACGGACAAATCATCCGTATGTTCCTGCCGCCATTGACCGAAGAAAGAAGGAAAGAATTTGTAAAACGTGCATTAGGTGAAGGTGAACAGGCAAAAATTGCGATCAGAAATATCCGCAGAGATGCGATCGAAGGTATCAAAAAATTGCAGAAAGACGGTTTAAGCGAAGACACTGCGAAGGATGCTGAAGCAGATGTACAGAACCTGACCAACAAATATATTGAACTGGTAGATAAACATACTGCTCAGAAAGAGAAGGAAATTATGGTTATCTAATACATCGAACATACAGATTGAAAGTTATCCAAAACGCTGATCGAAAGATCAGCGTTTTGCTTTATTGACGGTATATACACTTGCCAGAATGATCATCAGGCAGAGAATCTGCAGAACAGATATCTGCTCACCTGCCAGCAGCCCCCACCCTATCGCCACAACCGGTAACGCATACGTAACCATCGAGGCAAACATCGCCCCTGCCTTGTTGATCAGAATATAAAATAATACAGAAGCTATCCCACTACCCAGCACCCCTAATGTTACACTTGCCGCAAGCGATCTCCAGGGAATTGCCGGTCCTGACAATACCTCAGTGAAATTGGTCAGCCATAGTACGGGCAGCGCAAACAACGCACAGAAGAACAGGGCAATTGATCCCAGTTGTAAAGAACTGTATCCCTTCAGGTGATGGTGTACCAGGGAGATATTCACTCCATAGCACACAGTTGCAAGTACTATCCATAAGCCATAGTACCAATAACCGGCATCAAGTCCCTTTACCGCAAATAACATTACAACGCCAAGCAATCCTACACATATACCCAGCAGCTGTTGCTTTACAATCGGTGCCCGGAACAGGAAGAAGCCAGCCAGTAAAGCCATCAGCGGAACTAGACTGTTTAATATGCCAGCCAGCGAACTATCTATACGTGTTTCAGCAATACAAAACAGGTATGCCGGCAGCAGGTTACCCAGAATACCCGAAAGAATGATCATAGGTATTTTGGAGACAGGAGTCTTGCGGATAAATTTAAAGAAGAAAGGAAGCAAGGCTAAACCGGCACTCAGTAGGCGCAGACTGGCTACCTGATATGGGGAAAGGGCTTCCATACCGACCTTCATCAGGATGAAGGAACTACCCCAGGTTAATGATAAAAGAAGGAAAATACTCCAGTGAATAGCACGGTTGTTCACAATTGGTTGATTTAAGGATGCAAGGTCCGAATATTTTACTACACAGATAAGTAGAATTTCGTTGTACCGCAACACTTCGGAGTGTAATTTGTTACAGATACAAGCATTAACCCTTTTAGCATGAGTAAGATAAGATTAACAGAAATTAGTACTACCCCACCCGAAGGACTGGAAAAAGAAGCAGTCAAGTTAATGACCAAAGAAATTGTAAAAGAATTGGATGAACTCCAGAACCTTTTATATGCGCAGCATCAACATGCTGTATTGATCGTATTACAGGGGATGGATGCCAGTGGAAAAGATGGGCTGATCCGGAAAGTATTAGGGAATATGAATCCGCAGGGCGTTAATGTGAAGTCATTTAAGACACCTACAGATGAGGAAAAGGAGCATGATTTTCTCTGGCGTATCCATCGGCATGTACCGGCGAAAGGTATGATTCAGGTGTTCAATCGTTCTCATTATGAAGATATTCTGATACAGCGTGTACACAAATGGATAGATGACGATACTGCAAAAAAAAGGATGCAGGCAATCAATGATTTTGAGAAGCTGTTGAATGAAGATAATAATACAACCATACTTAAATTCTACCTGCATATATCACAGGAAGAGCAGGCAAAACGCCTGCAGGAAAGACTGGAAGATCCGCGTAAGATGTGGAAATACAATAAGTCTGATTCAGCCGAAGCAAAACGTTGGAAAGAGTATAGAAGGATGTACGAAGATGCCTTTGAACATTGCAGTGATGTACCCTGGAACATCATACCGGCGGATAAGAACTGGTATAAGGAACATGTGGTGGCACAAACGTTGAGGGATACACTTCGTTCGTTTGAAATGCAGTATCCTCCGCTGAAACAGTAAAAACCAGCTGAGAGTATATGTTATAACTTATAATAATAACTATCTTAGCGACAGATTGTCTTCACCCTTAAAAAAAGCTGTATTATGTCTTTCTTCAAAGAATTTAGAGAGTTTGCCACGCGTGGCAATGTAATGGATCTTGCTGTCGGTGTGATCATCGGTGGTGCTTTCCAGAAGATTGTAACATCGTTGGTTGATAACATTTTTATGCCGGTACTAGGTATCGTAACCGGAGGTATTAATTTTAAAGATAAGTTCTGGTTGCTTAATACAAGCAAGGGCACAGACTTTCCTTCATTGGAAAAGGCAAAGGAAGCCGGAGCACCCATATTTGCCTATGGCGCATTTGTACAGAGTGTTATTGACTTTATATTGATAGCCTTCTGCATCTTCCTGCTGGTTAAATTTATGAACAGCATGCGTAAGAAGAAAGAAGCTGCTCCTGCAGCGCCACCAGCGCCAACAACACAAGAAAAGCTGCTCATGGAGATCCGTGATGCGCTGAAAAATAAATAGACATACGCTGGTAGCCGGATTGTGTATCCCCGCATCCGGCTGCTTACTCCCTTGCCTCAAATTTCCCTTTTAGTTTTTTATTTTTGCGGCCACGTTGTCACAACGTGGTATGTTCGTATCGTCCATATAACGGCAAAATTATCCATAGCATTAACTATTTACACTGATGAGAAGATCCGTCCTGACTATTATTGGCTTATTATTATGTTTTCAGGCGCTATATGCACAGAGTGACTGGATGAAAACATCCAGAGAAGAAGCCAGCGGAAGAATAAAGAAAGATGCCAGCGACACAGTTCCCTCTCTGTGGAAGAAAGGTGGGACCTTTAACCTGAATATTAACCAGGGAAGCCTGACCAACTGGGCTGCGGGTGGTGATAAGTTCTCCTTCTCGGTAGCATCCAATCTGAATGCTTACGCATTTTATAAAAAGGGAAAAAATAACTGGGATAACGTCCTGGACCTGGCATACGGTTATGTTAATACTACCAGCCTTGGCGGTCGTAAAAGCGATGACCGTATTGGAGTTACTACGAAATATGGATATGAGATCGGCAGAAATCTATATTTAAGCGCCCTGCTCGATTTGCGTACGCAGTTTACAGATGGTTACCTGTATTCAACAGTTGATTCAGTTAAACCGACATTGGTATCCCGCTTTTTTTCTCCTGCCTATGTATTGATGTCTCCGGGTCTTGACTATAAACCAAGTGATCAGTTGTCAGTATTTTTCTCTCCTGTTACTGCCCGTTATGTCATTGTAATGGATGACCGTCTGGCAGCGCAGGGGGCATTTGGAGTAGACAGTGGCAGACATGTGAAAAACGAATTAGGTGCTTACCTGACGGTGAATTGGGTAAAGACGCTCGCAAAGAATATTGTATACAAAACCAGGCTTGATCTGTTCTCTGATTATAAACACAATCCGCAGAACGTAGACCTTTTCTGGACCAACAGCCTGAACCTGCAGGTTAATAAATATATTACAGCGAATGTTTCTGTAGATATGATCTATGATGATGATGTCCGTGTATTTGAAAATGAGAAAACAGGCGTATTAGGGCCTAGATTACAGGTTAAACAGGTGATCGGGGTAGGATTTACTGCCAAATTCTGATGAGCGGGAATTTTCGTTAATTTTGATGGCTTTCACTTGTGCTCCGGTTGCGGCTAAGCTACTGGAAACTGAAGTGAAAGCCATACATAACAACATGAATGACAACTCCTATAAGATAAAATTACCCCAGTTTGAGGGGCCATTTGACCTGCTGCTCTTTTTCATTGAGAGAGATGAGCTGGACATCTATAACATCCCGATTACCACAATTACCAACGATTTTCTTGATTATATTCATCACCTGGAGTCACTCAATATTGAGCTGGCCAGCGAGTTCATTCTGTTCGTATCTACATTAATGCGTATTAAGGCAAAGATGTTGTTACCACGGAAGGAGTTAGATGAGCAGGGGGTAGAGATAGATCCTCGTCAGGAGTTGATTGATAAAATATTGGAATATAAGCGTTATAAGCAGGCAGCGGCGGAGCTGGCAGAACGGGAAGCGGAGAGAATGCTGCAGATTAAACGCGGAAATATAGCCAAAGAGCTGGCGAGCATCGGAGAAGCTACTAGTGAAGGCACTGAAATACAGACACTTACCTTATTTAAGCTGACACAGACCTTTGAAAAGATCATGCAGCGGGTAAAGCAACGGGAAAACAAGCCGCAACACGTTGTTTATAAGTATGAATATACAATGGAAGGCTCCCGTGAGTACATGATAGACCTCGCCCGGGATGAAAAGACGCTCTCCTTCGAGAAAATCTTTGACCTGTGCCGGGACAGAGTACATGCTATTTTTCTTTTCCTTAGCATGCTAGAGCTGGTACAGATGAAATACCTGGGAATCATGGTGGGAGAAGGCCGGAATAATTTTATCATTGACTATATTGAACCTGAAGACCGGGAGGTAGAAGTTGCCGGTACCTTGGAATGAGTGAAAAACGTGCACATATAGAACTAGTGTCTTTACCGCGGTATGCACAGACAGACCCAAAATTTGTTGTGTCGGGACTGTGTGAACTGGGTGATGGTTTTTTTTCCAGTAATGGCGTTGCCCACAGACATGATTTCTATACAATATATTGGATCAAGGAAGGACAGCTGATCAATACTATTGATACAGTTACCTATGCGGTAAAGAAGAACACCCTTTTCTTTCTTGCTCCGGGACAGGTGCACAAAATGGATTTCAGTGACAAGGTCGAAGGATACATGATTGCCTTTCAGGATGCGTTTATGTGTCTAAAGGACCAGGCGGCTACCCTGATGGGTATCAATTCGTCCCTCTTTTTTAATAATCAGTTTAGTAGTGTCATTACCCTTACGGCAGAGCAGGAGAAGGATTTTGAGATGGTCGTGCATATGATGATGAAGGAAGTGCAGCAGCAGGAGGCTGAATATGAGACCGCTTTCCATGGCCTGCTGCGTTATTTTCTGGTAATGGCTTCCCGTATTAAAGGAAGTAGCATGTTGGCGGCTCCGGAGCAGCATGCCACACACAATAGCTCACTTTTCCTGCAGTTTAAGAACCTGATCGAGGAAAAGTACACAGAACTTAAGAATGTATCAGATTATGCCGGTATTCTGCATATTAAGCCGGTACTACTCAATGAAATAAGTAAACAGCTGTCTGGTATTACTGCCGGAGAGCATATCCGCAACCGGGTGATCCTGGAAGCGCAGAGATATTTATATAATACAGACCTTTCCGCTAAAGAGATAGCGTATAAACTCGGCTTTGAGGACCCCCACTATTTCAGCCGTTTCTTTAAAAAATACACCAGCCAGACACCGTCCGAGTTTAAAGATGCCTCACGCGCCAATGAGCCGGCGAAGGATTAAAGCCTGATATTCTAGGCAAGAGTACCTACTTATTAGTAGAACTGACTGGTTTTCAATTCTTATTGACAGCTTGATGCCCCTTAATTCCTATATATCTCCTACTAGCTTGTCAATCTCAACAGAAAAAAGTCCACCAATAATGTCTTTTAATCCATTCCTAACATTTGTTGCAACATATAACTTTGTACTGTCTTAATGAAACGGATATGACAACGACAGATGAGCAGAAAGAAGGTAGTGAGATGGAAGAGACCCGGATACCCGGCGGTTGTTCATAAGCTGGCAGAAGACATCATCAACAGAAAAAACGTACTTAAAAAAACATTAAACTAAAACACTTAAAGTTATGGCAATCTGGAAAATCGACCCAACTCACAGCGATGTAGAATTTAAGATCAGACACCTGATGATCACTAACGTAACCGGATACTTCGGAAAGTATGAAGGTACAGCTGAAAGCAGCAGTGATGATTTTACCGATGCGAAGATCTCTTTTGAAGCTGATGTTAATAGCATTACTACAAAGAATGAACAGCGTGATCAGCACTTGCTGGCAGAAGACTTCTTTCATGCTGCACAGTATCCGAAGATCTCCTTTGTATCTACCGGTGTGAAGAAAGTGGACGATGAGAACTACAAAATAATTGGTGACCTGACTATGCGTGGCGTTACCAAACCAGTGGAATTGGCTGTAGAATTTAGTGGTATCGTAAAAGATCCATATGGCCAGACCAAAGCTGGTTTTGAAATAAAAGGAAAAGTTAACAGAAAGGATTTCGGAGTTTCATTTAACGCGGTGACTGACAATGGTGGTGTAATGCTTGGTGAAGAAGTAAAGTTGCAGGCCAGCGTACAATTAGTGAAACAGGCTTAGTGCGTGTAATACTGGCAATCGACCATTGCGATATTTATTGTGAATAGCTTGGAATAAGGATATACAGACATAGGGAAAACAGCGGGGGGCAATGGCGTGTTGAAAGATGTTTTTTTGAGGATGATTGCCAGTAACAGTGTAAGCCGGATGAAGTAATTCATCCGGCTTTTTGTTGTGTAATGATATGTAGAGAAAAATCTACGTGTAATTACATGTTCCGAAAGAAAAAGAATAGTAATTTCAGGTAGTTGATATAACCTCAATCATTCACATAATTCAATCATTTAATCAAACGCATTTATTATGAAAAGATCTGCATCCGCTAACTGGAAAGGTACAGGTAAAGATGGAAAAGGTACAGTAAGTTCACAGTCTGGTGTACTGGACAATACAGCATACTCCTATAAGAGCCGTTTTGAAGAAGGTACTGGCACCAATCCTGAAGAGCTGATAGCAGCTGCGCATTCAGGTTGTTTTACTATGAAGCTCAGCTTTTTACTTTCCGGCGCTGGTTTTACTCCTGAGAACATTGATACAAAGGCAACAATCACACTTGACAATGGCGCTATCACCAGCAGCCATCTGGAGCTGAAAGCAACTGTTCCTGGTATTGATCAGGCTAAATTCCTGGAACTGGCAGAAGAGGCAAGAACCAATTGTCCTATTTCCAAACTGCTGAACACTGAGATTACACTGGATGCATCACTGGCGTAATCATCAAAGTATATCAAAAGAAAAGTCCCGTGCTAGTGAATACAGCACGGGACTTTTCTTTTGATATAAATAGTACACCCTTTTCATCAACCTATCCATTTTCCAGGCCTTGCTGAATGAGGATATTTGTATTGTAAAAGGAACACAATATGGAAAAAATCATTCACAGGGCAGATTCCCGTAGCTTTTCCAATCATGGCTGGTTGCAGAGTTATCATACATTCAGCTTCGCAGGTTATTATAATCCGGAACGTATACACTTTGGCGCATTACGTGTACTCAATGACGATATAGTAAAAGGTGGTATGGGGTTCGGCACTCATCCGCATGATAATATGGAGATTGTATCTATACCACTGACCGGTGCATTGGAACATAAAGATAACACAGGCCGGCATGAGATCATTCGTAATAACGAAGTGCAGATCATGAGCGCCGGAAGCGGAATAGCTCACTCAGAGTTCAATGCGTCTAAAACAGATCCTGTTAACTTTCTGCAGATATGGGTATTCCCTAAACTTAAAAACATAACACCACGATACCAACAGCAGGCATTTGATATTGCTGACCGGCATAATAAATTGCAGGTTGTTGTATCTCCCGAGGCTGATAGTAATGCCTTATTGATCAATCAGGATGCGTGGTTCTCACTCGGCCATTTTGACGAGGGACAAAGTGTGGAGATAGCGCCGAAAATGCAGCACCATGGTACGTATCTTTTTGTACTGGACGGAGAAGTTGAAATAGCAGGTGAAACACTGAAACGGCGCGATGCTATAGGCCTGAGTAATTACGAAAGTGCGACAATCAGAACACTCAAAGCGGCAGACTTTTTGTTGATTGATGTACCAATGATTTGATTACCATTACCCTAAAAAAATATGATATGAGTTCCGCAACTACCAATATCGGTCTTGAAAAGAAGACATCCAAAGAGCTTGCTGAAAAGCTGAATGTACTGCTGGCTACCTACCAGTTGTTCTATATGAACGTTAGAGGGTTTCACTGGAATATCCGTGGTGATAAGTTCTTTACACTGCATGTGAAATTTGAAGAATTATATACAGATGCACTGACGAAAATAGACGAACTGGCAGAGAGAATATTGACGCTTGGATTTACACCAACACATGCATTTACTGACTATATAGAACAGTCAATCATTACTGAAGTAAAACATGAAAGTAAAGATGTAGCCTGTGTACAACATGTACTCTCCGGTTTACAGACGCTGATCGAGATAGAAAGAGAGGTATCTGCATTGAGCAATGAAGTAGGTGACGATGGTACCAATGACCTGATCACTACTTATATCCGTGAGCAAGAGAAAATGGTCTGGATGTATAATGCATACCTGAAGTAATCAGGTTTGTTGAATCGGAAATAACTGATCTAGTAGACAATACTTGATTAAGATAATTACAAGGCTGCTGTATAGAGCGATAGTTCTGTATGGCAGCTTTGCTGTTTTACTGTGCAGCTTATTAGTAATGTGGACTTACGGTGAGTAGCAAAGGAAACTGTCGGGTAACATTCAGGCCGATTGGGGGATAAGAAAAGACTGCTTACTGGTTGCTTATATCTAGGCAAAGTGATACTAAGCATTGACCTGAATACTTACTTGCAAAGATGACCATAAATAAAAAGAGCCGAATTAACTTCGGCTCTTTTTGCTTTTGTAGCGAGGAGAGGATTCGAACCTCTGACCTTCGGGTTATGAGCCCGACGAGCTACCACTGCTCTACCTCACAATGAGGGTGCAAAGATAGGATTTATTATATACTAACCTAATTTCTTTTCGATTTCTATCTATAAAAAATATTCAGATAGCATGTTCTGCACAGATTGGAAGCAGTGGATATCCTGTACCAGCATGTATGTAAGGCACATTAAAGCCTGATAGAAAGATAGCTGTTTTTCTAATGTAAAATACCGCTGCCATCGCATTTCTGCATAGGAATATAACCAATTGTCCATCAGTAATGAGGCAGCATTACTATTGAGAATTGGTCCTATAACGAACGTCGCAGTTTTCTAAAAATAGGTGCATTAGCTGCCTGTAGCGCCATATTTAATAGGTGATGCCTAATTGAAAAAAGGTTTGTACCTTAGAAATGAGTAACGGACGAATATTGTATTGCTTAATTATTTCACGTTAAAATCAATACACATGGAAGTTTCCGCACAAACCTCAGACATCGAACAGATCAGTAACTGGAGAGACGAAGTGATTGCATCCAGGGAGTCTATCCGGTCAATGCGCAGTCAGTTAGAACTGCTTTCCCGCCAAAAAACAGATGATGAAACCCTGGCTCAAATCGAGCATTTCCAAAACCAGTTTATCTGCCAGGAAGAAAAAGCAGATGAGTTACGTCATGATCTGAAGCAATCTGCTAAAAAGATATCCAACAACGGTCAGCCGGCTATATTACATGACGATCGTCCAATTGACGACTTTGATGTAATGCAGGACCGCATGGACACTTTCAGAAAGTTATACAATGAACTGCAGGACGAATTTGAGAATTTTAAATCGTTCTCCTAGACCTGCATCCAGGTAGTCAGATCTCTATCACTACCTCTGCGCTGGCAGCATAACCGGTGCATGTGAGGACAAAGCCCTGAGCTATCTCTTTGTCCGTTAATACATTGTTCAGGGCCATCCACACCTTTCCCTTTGTGCAATGCGCCGTGCAGGAACCACATACTCCTCCTTTACAGCTATATGGGATACTAATGCCCTCTGCGAGCGCAGCAGCCAGTATGTTGTGATTGCCAGGGATGGTCAGCTTATGCACATTTCCGCGGAAATGTAGTTCCACGTCCTTTAAGGACGCATCCTCCGGTATGCCTATTCTAGCCAGCTGCGGAGCTGTATTTACGACAAAGTTCTCCTTATGTAGCTGTTCCTCTTCAAACCCCATAAAATTGAGCGTTAAGAGCGCCATACGCATGTATTCGGGTGGGCCGCATACAAAGAATTGTGCATCCTGCTTATTATAGCGCAGGTGCTGTAGTACCATTGGCTCGAGCGTGAGGTTACTTAACCGCCGGATCATATGGTCAGGCGATTCGCTACTATAGAGATAGATGATATGCAACTGGTCGGGGTAACTTAAGGCCAGCTCCTGCAGTTGTTTATGAAAGATAGTCCGTTGTTCCGAAGGACTACTATAGACAAGTTTTATATGAGCAGAAGGCTCATGATGAAGGATATCCTTCAATATTGCATATAGCGGTGTAATACCACTTCCCGCCCCCAACAGGAATATATCTCTGGGAGATGTACTGTAACCGGGTAATGTGAAACGGCCAGACGGTAATAATGCTGTGAGATGATCTCCTGCCTTCCAGCTGCGCAATATATGCCGGGAGATCTCTCCATTCTGTTGTTCCCTGATCGTTACTGCAAGGTAAGGGTCTATACCAGGGGCGGAACTGAGGGAATATGACCGTCGGTATTCTATACCATGAAGATGAATGAGAAATGTAATGAATTGGCCTGCCAGATAAGTCAATGCTTCTCCATTAACTGTCTCCAGCCTGTAAGTCCTTGTATCTGCTGTTTCTGCTATAACCTCTTTTATGCGGAGGTATATGTACAATTCATCCATGTGATAAAAATAGGAAAGCCACCTGTATGAACAATGGTCATATCCGGTGGCTTTCTGTTATGTTGCTGTAACAACCTGTTATCAGGCGGTGACAGTTATTTTTTCTCTGAGCATAGCGCGTGCGGCGGCGGCGATACCGGCGGCATCGTAACCACATTCGCGGTGTAGTTCTTCCGGTTTACCATGTTCAACGATACGGTCTGGGATACCCAGGATGCGTACTTCAGCTTTATAGCCGTGTGCAGCCATAAACTCAAGTACAGCGCTGCCGAAGCCACCTGTGATGGCGGCATCTTCTACTGTAACAATCTTGTCAAATTGGCTGAAGATTTCATGCAGCAGGGCTTCGTCCAGTGGTTTTACGAAACGCATATCATAATGGGCGGGTTGCAGATCATCTGTCAGGAGTTCTTTGCAGGCTTCTGATACGAAGTTTCCTACTGGGCCCAGGGACAGGATAGCGACGTCTTTACCGCTACGCAGTTTACGGCCGGTACCCACTTCAATTTCTTTAAACGGCTGCTTCCAGTCAGGCATTACACCTTGTCCTCTCGGATAGCGGATCACGAAAGGATACTCCTGGGTAGGCAGCTGGGAGGTATACATCAGGTTGCGGAGTTCCTCTTCGTTCATCGGAGAACTGATGATTACGTTTGGTACGCAACGCATGTAAGCGATATCATAAGCGCCATGGTGGGTAGGTCCATCCTCTCCTACCAGACCGGCACGGTCGAGGCAGAAAGTAACAGGCAATTTCTGGATGGCTACATCATGTAAAGCCTGGTCATAGGCGCGCTGGAAGAAGGAGGAATATATGTTACAGAATACGCGCATACCCTGGGTTGCCAGACCGGCAGACAGGGTAACGGCATGCTGCTCACAGATACCTACGTCGAAGGCACGGTCAGGCATTTTCTCCATCATGAACTTCAGGGAGGAACCAGAAGGCATTGCAGGGGTAATACCCATAATGTTCTTGTTCATTTCTGCCAGTTCGATAATGGTATGGCCGAATACGTCCTGGTATTTAGGCGGCTGTGGTTTATCAGGTAATTTCTTGAAGATCTCTCCGGTAATCTTGTCGAACAGGCCTGGCGCATGCCAGGTAGTCTGATCTTTTTCTGCCAGTGCGTACCCTTTACCTTTTGTAGTAACGATATGCAGCAGTTTTGGTCCGGGAATATCTTTCAGATCCTGAAGAGTATCTACCAGTTTTACGATATTATGGCCATCAATCGGACCAAAGTAGCGCATCTTGAGAGACTCAAACAGGTTACTTGAACTGGAAACGACCCCCTTAAGACCAGCTTCCAGTTTGGAGGCCATATCACGGGTGAAGCGTTTACCTACGGGCAATTTGCCCAGCAGATTCCACACATCGTCGCGCAGTTTATTATAAGTCGGAGAAGTAGTAATATCGGTAAGGTACTCTTTAAGCGCGCCTACGTTCGGGTCAATAGACATACAGTTGTCATTGAGAATAACCAGAACATTTGCATTGGCCACGCCGGCATGATTCAGCGCCTCGAAGGCCATACCCGCTGTCATGGCTCCATCGCCTATTACAGCAATGTGCTGACGATCAGTTTCGCCTTTATATTTGGAAGCGATTGCCATACCCAGGGCTGCTGAGATGGAAGTAGAGGAGTGACCTACGCCGAAGGTGTCATACTCACTTTCTTCCCTTTTCGGAAAACCGCTGATGCCGTGATATTTTCTGTTTGTATGGAAAACACTTCTTCTACCGGTAAGGATCTTATGACCATACGCCTGGTGACCTACGTCCCATACCAGCTGGTCATAGGGCGTATTAAACACATAATGTAATGCGACAGTTAGTTCTACCACTCCCAGACTGGCCGCGAAATGGCCTCCATGCACACTGACAACATCAATAATGAACTGGCGGAGTTCTTCACTTACTTCGTGCAGTTGCTCTTTACTGAGATTCCGCAGATCAGCAGGGGTTTCGATCTTGCCCAAAAGAGGGCCCGGCGTAATATTCATACTTCTTGATGCAGGATTTAAGTAAACAAAAGTACAAATAATGTGCTAATGTACAGCTATTCCATACATCAGCACATTTAGGCGTTCTGACATGTAAGGCACCCATTCATAACAATTAGCCCCGGGTGGGCTAAGCACATCGGTATTTTTGAAATATAGCAGTAGTTTACTAATTTTCAGATAGATGTTTAAACGAATATCAAGATATTGGTGGTGTCAGATCCTGGGCTGGACGGCATACGCAGTAGTCAATCTGTTTTTTGCCTATTCCTTTGCCGGCTCTCTGGGCTCTTATTTCCTGATAAACCTGCTGCTGATCATGTTTTTTGGAATGCTGGCCACGCATCTGCTACGCAGCATTATCAAGCGACTGAACTGGTTCCAGTATAGTTTTGAGAGCCAGATGCTGCTTTTTTTCGCACTAACCGTCAGTTCAGGCGTTATTATATATGTGGGGAATACAATTGCTGGTAACCTATACCGGTATTCCTGGCAGCAAAGAGCCTTAACAGACCAGGCGACATTGACATTCCTGTTACCGATATTTCTGATCACCTCCATCTGGTGGCTGATTTACTTCGTGTGGCACTATATTGAACGGAGCCGGAACAGCCAGGTAGATAAGTTGAAACTGGAAAGTACCGTGAAGGAACTGGAGCTGAAAACAATCAAATCTCAGCTGAATCCTCACTTTATTTTTAATGCACTGAACAGTATCCGGGCGTTGGTAGATGAGAACCCTCAGCGGGCCAGAACGGCTATCACAGAGCTTTCTAATATTCTCAGGAGCTCCATGCAGGTAGAAAAAGCAGAAACTGTGAACCTGGAAAACGAGTTGGATATAGTAAAAGATTACCTTGCACTGGAGAATATCAGGTTTGAGGAACGACTGAAAGTGCAGTATGACATTGATCCTGAGACGCTGGAACTACCTATTCCTCCTATGATGTTGCAGACATTGGTGGAGAATGCTATAAAACACGGTATTTCCAGGACTATCAGCGGAGGAACAGTGACAATAGGCTCTCATATAAGGGAGACGCACCACGAGATTACTATTGAAAATACAGGGCAGATCGGCGGAGAGGCTTCAACAGGTCATGGTTTCGGCCTGCAAAGCACCAGGACGCGTCTGAGCCTGTTGTATGGAAATAAAGCATCATTTAATATCTATAATAAAAATGAGGAGACGGTAGAAGCCAAAGTGCTGATGCCGTTATTTTAAATGTAGTATTTCGCGCCAAGTTTAAAAGTAGTTGCTCATGAAAAAAGCATTGATAATCGATGACGAACGCCTGGCCAGAAGCGAGCTGAAGAAATTACTGGCAGACCACCCAGAGATAGTTATAGTGGGGGAAGCCGTAAATGCAAAGGACGGACTGGAAAAAATTGAAACGCTGCATCCGGACCTGCTTTTCCTGGATATACAAATGCCGGATAAGACAGGATTCGACTTGCTGGCAGAACTGGAAAAAGCGCCACAGGTGATCTTCACCACTGCTTATGATGAGCATGCATTAAAAGCATTTGAGTACAATGCCCTGGATTATCTGTTAAAGCCTGTAGAGCCGAAAAGACTGGCTGATGCCATTCATAAGCTGCACCAGCTGGAGGAAAAGGAAAGACAGGCAGAGGCGGGCGCTATTCGCACTATCTTATCTGAAAATGACCAGGTCTTTGTAAAAGACGGGGATCGATGCTGGTTTGTCAAGCTACAGGAAATCCGCCTGTTTGAAAGCGTAGGCAACTATGCAAGAGTATATTTTGAGGGTAATAAGCCGCTGATCCTGAAGTCATTGAACGCATTAGAAGAACGGTTGGATGAGCGTACATTCTTCAGGGCTAACCGGAAGCATATCGTCAACCTGCGGATGATCGAGAAAATTGACACCTATTTTAATGGTGGATTGCTGCTGGAAATGCGTGGAGGAGAAAAGATAGAAGTAAGCCGCAGACAGGCCGTAAAATTCAAAGAAATGATGAGTCTCTGAGGCTATCATACAATTAAAAGAGAAACGCTGATTACCGTAATTGCTACGATGATCAGCGTTTCTTCTTTTAAGCAGAAATTATTTCAGGACTGGCGCAGCAGCATGTACTGCATCAGCGATCTCTTTTATCAGTGAAGTTTCCTTTTCAATGGCATTACCTACCACTATGATATCTGCGCCTGCTTTACAGTTCAGATAAGCTTTTTCGGCATCACGGATACCCCCGCCCACAATAATCGGAGCAGCTACCTGACTTGCTACGCGAGAGATCATGCTCTCGGTAATAGGCTTACGGGCACCGCTGCCGGCATCCATAAACACTACCTTCATTCCCAGCATCTCGCCTGCCATTGCTGTACACATGGCAATATCGTCTTTATCTGAAGGAATAGGCGTTGTATTACTGATGTAGGACACAGTAGTAGGTGCACCACCATCTATTAAGACATAACCGGTAGATATAACTTCCAGGCCGCTTTTCTTCACAGCCGGGGCAGACAGCACATGTTGGCCTATCAGCAACTCGGGGTTACGTCCGGATATCACGGACAGGTAAAGTAATGCATCAGCATAACGGGAGACCTGCGAAGGACTGCCAGGAAATAACACTACAGGAATATCGCAGAGTGTTTTAAACTGTTGTACGCATTCATCGAGGTGGTTGGTGATCACAAGACTACCGCCCAGGAAGATATAATCCACCTTTGCTGCTGTACATTTCGCCGCAAGGTCTGCTATGTCAGCAGGAGTTACCTTATCCGGATCAATCAGAACTGCGAATGACTTGATGCCCTTCGCTTTCCTATCGATAAAAGAATTGTATATTTTATTGTGCATTAAAATAGCATTGTTCCGGTTGTCGCAAATGTATAAATTTTTCGGTAATAAGTCACATTGTTAAATGAATATGCATATTATTCATTTTCTATTCGACCAAATTCCCGTCCAGTAAGGGTTGTGTCCGATTTTAAAGCAATCTTCAGGCCATTTCTTCTTCGTAATGCTATGAAAGTAAAAAGATTAAATCAGTATCATATCAAATAAAATTATACTTTTTTAACCCTGCAGTCAAGTACTTAAATGAGCGATTGTGCAATTCCCGGATAATAGATAATGGTGACAATTGTACAGACAAAATGATGCTTTCTCAGACAAACCCAGCAATTATGTTCGAGGCTTCTTTAACGAATTTAGCAAAAAAGTACGAATAAGCTGAAATCAATACTGTAAAGGCCTTGGGGGAAGGCCCGACCTCTTCCTTTGTTAACGATTTGTTATTGTGCCTTTAAAATTTCAAAGAAAAATAACATGCCCTTACATTTGTATTCAAATAGGGTTTTCATAGGATAGTAACAAATTGAGGGCGCCTTTCCAGGTGCCCTTACTGTTTTTACCCGGGTCGCTCTCGCTACCCTTCTTATCTAAGATTTTAATTTCTTCCTCTACCTGGTTGCTTTAACACATTTACAGTCGGTTTTCATCATACAATTCACAGTTGGCTTGGTCATGTTATGCTAATATCCCATACAATGCAATAGGGGCTATGCTGATTTATTTGAATATATCCGTAAAAAGTACGCTTTTGGATTTCTAAGAAACAATTCTCTTTTTTTTCCACTTTTTAATATTAGCTATCTCGAATTGAAGGATTTCAAATATTCAGTAGCCTCCTGTTGCTGAGATTAATATTTATTATATTTGTTATTGTATTAATTTAATTATGGTTACTGTCCTATGAGAAACCAGATATTACTACAGGCGTGAATCATCATGCGATGTAAAATGACTCTCGAAAGCAATGGTTTATCCATTGCTTTTGTTTTTAGCGCCCTGATCCTACCCTACGTTAGACATTTAGTTTGGGATTTATAATTATGATTTTGTATTTTTAGTCTTACAAATTTTTTACACTATGAAAAAGCTGTTGTTCCTGCTGCTGGTATCTTTAACCTCAGCCGCATCAGCAAGCGCAAATAGCGAAAAATGGAAGGACGAGGATAAAACCAAGGCCAATAAAGAGAAAGAGAAGGAAAAAGAAGGCGAAAAGGCCGGAAATAAGAATGCTAATTGCGATGATAAGTCGGTAACATTAAACAAAGTATCCCGCCCTGCGAGGGTAGAGGAATACGCATGGATGTTACCCAAAGATCAGGATGGTGATAAAATGTACGAGGAGGAGTTGAAGAAAGGTATCGTAGATCTGTATAAATGGTACCTTCAGAATGAATCCCGGATTAATAACAATGAACTGCTGAAAATGACCGGCAATGAGCTGGCCTTTCCGTTCAAAGTCGATCCAAAAACGCTGCAACAGTACTTTCAGTTCGTAAAAAATAACTTTCCGGGCTTAAGTGAGGACGATCTCTCAGATCCTGCCTCCGCTGTTAAAAAGCCAGTTGCAAACCGTAAAAAATACGCACCTGTCAGCCGTAGAGATGATATGGAGAGTCAGATGACCCTCCCTGTTAATAAATAAAAAAGATTGCCTTGCCATAATGCATTTGGAGTTTAGTTACAATAAGGAGGAGGTATTGAATGCATTACGCTATCATTTTCTGCAGCTCGGAGAAATAAAAGTATTTCGCAACACTCTCTTCATCCTGCTGGCCTTCACAATGGCCGGATTCGCTTTCAAAATCGTTACCACCGGCGCCCTTATAGGAATAGTCGCTATGATTGTACTCATCATAATGGTGTTCTGGTTCCTGCTGCCCGTTTCCATCTATAATAAAGCTGCCACCTTTAAAGACGATATCCACCTGAAATATTCAGAAGAAGGTATCACCATCTCAACCCGCAATAGCGAACAACAACGGCTGCTCTCCTGGAATACCTTTACTAAAGTAGTTGAAGCCAAGAACTTCTTCTTCCTCTACAGGGGTAAAAAGAACTTCTTCCTGGTACCTACCAGCGCATTCAAAACTCCTGATGCACAACAGGAATTTAGCCGCCTGGCCAATAATAACATCAACTAACAGCCTTACTACTATCAGTATTCATCTGATCCTTTCTCTTCCGGCTGGTCGTTATCAGCCTGCTGTATCTATATTGCCAGGTCATTACCACCATGAGCTGCCGGGAGCTTAACCCTCCCCTCTCCCAGCAAGCCTCTCACCGCTCCCGTGCTGTCGGGTTACAAATACACCTAATATTCACTTTCCCCTGTCGTTCGTCAAATATTACAAACCTGGATCTGGTAAAATAGTATCGATTTTAACTATCAATCACCGGTCTCTGGACGTCGCTTCTTCGTCCCTTGTTCGTCGCTTCTTCGTCGCTTGTTCGAACCTTGTTCGTCCAGCCGCTGAAAGCCGCTACTGTCAAGGGGCTAATTTCCGGGGCTTTTCAAAATGATACTTTATTAACATCCTGTATTGCGGGCAATAAAAAAGCCCCGGCATATCACCGGGGCTGATGCTGTCATCCCTGACAGCGGAGTTTATGGAGGATAGTTGTGTCCTTAGAATTTGTCCCACCAGTTTTTGCTGGCCTTGGTATCTCCACCAATAGCCTCTGCCGCCTTCTGGTAAGCTGCCGCATTTTGTGACCGCTCTGCCAGTGGATAAGTCAGACGGGCAGGTACATAAGCCACATTCTGGTCGAGTGAACCTGAATAAGGAGCAATGAACAGCGAGTCGCCTGATGGTTTTTGGAAATCGAGGCGCAAACGCTCAAACCATGCCTGGAAACCCTGTGGGTATAATGCCAGCCATTTTTGTGTGCCGATCACATTTTTCCAGTTGCCCGCATTATATGGTACTGAGGCAATGTATTCTTCTACACTATCTGTCACATTCCAGTATTCCATAGAAGCACGGATACCTTTTTCATACAGTGCCGGAGCAGCTTCTCCTACATTCCAATTTCTCGCTGCTGCTTCTGCAAGTATAAACGCTACTTCTGGATACGTCATCAGAATGCCCGGCATAGTAGCTGAATAGATTCTTGTACCTGGATAAGAATATTTTCGCTGTGGCAGCCTGGTCGAATCATTGGCACTTCTGCCGTATTCCAAACCTTTGATTTCGCCGCCATCTTGCGGTGGTCGTGCATAGACTGTCAGACGTGGATCATTGGTGCTCCTCATATAATCAACTAACGTAGTGCTGACAAAGAAGTCCAGTACCTCACGCTCAGAATCATTCAGGGGAAACTTATTCGGAGCGGCATTGATGTACGCAAATTCAGCATTGTCTGCGTTACCTTTCATAGCTGCTGCATAGTTAGCCTCAATCACAGTCCTTGCTCTTTGCGGCTCAGCATCAGCCATACGGATAGCCAGTCGCAGCATCAGTGAATGTCCCAATGTTTTCCATTTTGCTACATCACCATTATAGATCACGTCTCCACCATCAAAGGTCGGTTGCGCGGGATCCAATGCTGTAATCTGTGCATTCAACGTATCGATCAGCGAAGCATAAATTTTACTTTGATCATCATATGCCGGCGTAATATTTTCACCTTCTTTCAGTGCTTCTGTAAAAGGTACATTTACATAACTATCTGTAAGTATCTGATACAACCATACTTTCAAAATGCCTGCTATCGCATTCTGATTTTTAGCCGCAGGGTTAGTACCTCTTGAGTTGTTGATGTAAATTAATCTGTCGAGGCTGTGCAATGAGTTATACAAAGCATTCCAGAAAGCAGTATTATTATTTTCATCAATGGCGTACTGGCTGTCATTCACCCTGGAATTAGCAGACCAGTATTGTGCGTAGTGCATGCCTATGTAGCCATTTTGTAAAGAGCTATAAAGGAAATCCATCGCATTTTTCTCAGCGCCTGTCAGCAAGAACGGCGGTTCTGTCGTGGTAGGTCGGGTAGGGTCATTATTCATTTCATCCAGATCTTTACAACCTGTCATCATCACAAAGATGAATAATAACGGCAACGTACCTATTAAAAATCTTTTCAACATTGATCTCAATTTTAGAATGAAATATTCAGGTTAACACCAAACGAACGCAGTGATGGTAACGCACCACCTTCAATCCCCTGGATATTAGAGGAAGAGTTGATAATGTTTGAAGGGTCTACGTTAGGTGCGTTAGATTTGATCAGCCACAGGTTACGTCCGTACAATGACAAGCGTGCGCTCTGTGCACGTACTTTTTTGAACCATGCTTCTGGCAGATTGTATCCTAATTTTACCTCACGCAGATAGATGTAGCTGGCATCGTACAGATTCGCACGGCTCAGATTTCTTCCTTCGTTATTCTGGAAGTGGGTGGCTGCATCGAGTACTACTTCGTTCGGTTTACCATCTTCAGTTACACCTTCGGCAATAATACCATTCTCTCTAACACCATTGTCGGCAGTAACATCCAACAGCCCTGAACCCTTACCATACATGTTGGTGTAGGAGAAGAAGTCGCCACCGCTCTGGAAGTCTACCAGCGCAGACAGATATATACCTTTAAACGTGAAGCTGTTGGTTACGCCACCTACAAAGTCGGGATAGGCGTTACCGATAGGAACCGGATTGTCAGTTATTTTGTACAAACCATCTGCACCTACGATCTTGCGGCCCTGTGCATCGTATACATAGTCAGTACCAAGGATGGTACCTAATGCACTTCCTACATTTGCGGCTACAGATACCTTTGTTGTTCTGCGATCTGTACCGATCAGCAACACTGGCAGTGATGTATTGTACTGTGGAATGTCAAGGTTTAGCAACTTGTTACGGTTACGCGCCAGGTTAGCGTTGATATCCCATCGGAAGCCGTTTTTCAGTCGGATAGGATTCAGGTTTAAACCAATTTCCACACCACGGTTCTGCACTGAACCACCATTAACGACTGCCGAGGTGAAACCACTGGCAGTAGAGATAGGCAGTGATATAATCTGGTCTCTGGATGTTCTGTCATAGTAAGTGAAATCTACGCCAATACGATCATCGAGAAATTTCAGAGAGACACCTGCTTCATATTCTGTTGTACGCTCGGGTTTGAGTGTTTTGTTGTATTTCACCGGCGCCAAAGCTGTAGATGGGAAGTTGCCGAATGGTGGAATGAACTGGTAAGTATCATAAATGCGGTAAGGATCAGTATCGCTACCTACCTGTGCCGCACTGGCACGTAGTTTACCAAAGCTCAGCCATTTCCAGTCTTTAATCAAATCTGAAAACACAAAGGAACCAGAAGCTGATGGATAGAAGTACGGGTTAGATTCACTGAAAAGTGCAGAGCTCCAGTCAGCACGTCCTGTTAGTTCAAGGAACAGGAAGTTTTTATACCCAAGTGTTGCTGTTGCAAATCCGGAGTTGATCTGTTTTTCAAAGTATTCATCAATTGGCTGTGCTGTTTGCAGAGAGTTACTCAGGTTATATACACCCGGCAGGATCAGACCACCTACAGTGCTACCGCCGGTAGTTGTCCATTTACGATGCATAATGTTACCACCAACTACTGCATTCAATTTAAAGTCTTTACCGAAGTCTTTGTTGATATTAGCAGTTAACTGATAGTTCATTTCTCTGGATGTACGTACACGTTTGATGTAACCACCGATCAGATAATCTTTAGCGGATCGTTCTTCTTCCAGTGTATTATAATCATCCATGAAAACTCTACCGCTGATGCTCAGCCATTTTGATACATCCCAGTCAAGACCAGCGTTACCAAACAGACGGTTACGGCTGTCAGTCTCGTAGTCCATATAACGGTTCCAGTATGGACCATTACTGGAGGCTACAGCTGGGTCATTCCATGATTTACGGTTCCAGGTGATCTGTGATCCATCAGCATACTGATATTGTTTCTGACGTTCCATATCCAGCTGGCGCTGACCATACATTGTGAATTGCAACGCAGGGTTAGGACCAGTAAAACCGGTGCCCGGACGTGCATTTGCGCTTGTTGCGCTATAGTTGATGGAGGCTACACCCTTTAAACCTGGTGCTACCTCGTAACCCCCATTGAATGATAAGTTATTACGGTTAAGATCAGCATTCGGCAGTACAAATTTTTGTGACATATTACCATAAGAAAGTCTGAAATAACCTTTATCGTTATTACCAGACATGGCAATATTGTTGGTGAGCGTTAACCCCGTTCTGTAGAAATCCCTCACATTGTTAGGATTAGCTGTCCATGGAGCTGTTTTACCAAAGTCCGGATTACCTTTCTCCTTGTCCCATGACCAGTAGTGGCGTACCTGGCGACCATCCAATTTAGGACCCCAGGAGGCATCGTCATAATATCTTACCAACAAGTCATAACGGCCTTTACCATCATTGTCATCGTAGGTAGCAGCAGCTTCGTTGAGAAATGCTTCTGGGTGCTCATTGTAATAGAGTCTATCAAATTGGCCACCGGTACCACCACCATATTGGTTCTGGTAGTTTGGCAGCACATATACCTGGTCTAACTGTGCGTTGATGCTGTAAGTAACACCAATGCCGCCGGATGTTTCAGGACGTTTCTTGGTGGTGATCAGCATCACACCGTTTGCACCACGGCTACCATACAATGCAGTAGAAGCAGCGCCTTTCAGGATAGAGATGTTGTCAATATCTTCCGGATTTATATCTTGCAGAGAGCTACCGAAGTCATAACCACCACCACCATTCAGCTGTCCTGCCTGGTTAGTATTGTTGTTAATGAATGGGGTACCATCTACTACCACAAATGCGTTGTTATCGCCCAGGATGGATTTTACGCCACGGATAGTGATCTTGGTAGAACCGCCCATGGAACCGGTGTTGGTATTAACCTGTAAACCAGGCACCTTACCTGTCAGGGCATTAACGAAATTTACTTCTTTTGCCTCCTGCACCGCGTTACCATTTACTTCTTCAACAGCGTAACCAACGGCACGTGTATTCTTTTGTATACCGAGAGCGGTTACGACCACTTCCTTAAGTTCTTTTTTACCGGCAGAGGCAGGTGTAAGACTTACTGCCAATGGCTCTTTAGAGTCAAGCGGAATCGATTGCTCTGCAAAAGTCGGCGCTGAGATCTTGATGGTATCCTGCAGAGAAGCCTTTAAAGTAAATGTACCATCGGGGCCTGCAGCAACACCTTGTTTGGTGCTCAGGTTAACTACCTGTGCGCCTGGAACGGGCGTACCGCCTGATTCTTTTACAGTGCCTTTCAAGCTGAACTGACCCATTTCCTGTTTCAGTGTATTGGAGTCAGCAGGCAGAATCAGCGCTGTATCGCTTGCAGGTTTTGCGGTTGTGTCTCTCGCTGTAGTTGCACGTGTACTATCAGTACGTGTGGCTGTGGAGGAGTCAGTTTTGGGTTTGCTGGTATCTGCATTGGGAGTGATCACTACAGGAGATGCCGTTGCGGGAGCGCTGGTATCTTTTGCCTGTTTGCCGGAGGAGTCTTTCGCAGCATTGTTTGGTGTGATGACTACTGGAGATGCAGCAGCGGGTTTGGTAGTATCGCCTGTCTTTTTACCCGAAGTATCTTTCGGAGCAGTTGATGGTGTGATAACTACCGGGCTGGCAGTGGGTTTTACAGTGGTGTCTTTCTGTTGAAAGTTAACAGCGGCTGTAATTGTGGGCTGATGTCTGGTTAACTCAGCGCTGGTCTCTAAAAAGGGGTGGTTAACGCGTGTGCCTGCTTTAACGGGTCTTACACTACAGAAAAAGGCAAAGCACAGCCACAACCAGTTGAGTACATGGCTTCTCATCTTATTATAGTAAGATTTGGTTACAAATTTTTTTGAAGCAGGTCCCTGCTTCTATCTATATGTTTATGATACTTAGATAATCGTCTTCGCTAACTCTTATAATACAATCTAATCGCGCTTCACAATGAGCCTGTGCCTTATTATTTCTGCTTCATTGTGATGTAAGGCACTGAATATTCACCAGTTGGCACTACAAATCCATGCCTGAATTGCGTATGGACAGCCACTCGGCACTAATGGTATTATAATTATTTAGCTTAGATGAAAGAAGGATGCAACAGCCATTAAAATATTGTCCTTCCCCGTTTGTTGGTAGTATGAAACGCCCGGGCATTATTATCCCTCTACACAGCAATCCCTTCTATTGCGCTGTATATCAAACATCTTGCCAATGGCTTACTCTAAAAATGCAGACTGGTAGTGAGTATTGCTAATTGAAGTAGTCGGCTATAATCTTATCCACTGATTTTATTGTGAGCATTTCATCATTGATGGTAAGTGCATTGGGATGGGTATCGGTGCAGACCACCCGGCTGATAATGCCGCTTTCTTTGATCTTATGAAACCCGTTTCCTGCAAAAATTCCGTGTGTGGTAATGACTGCTATTTCCGAAGCGCCGGCTTGCAGATAGGCTGCTGCTGCGTTTATCAATGATCCGCCGGTACGGATCATATCATCATAGATAATGACCAGTTTATCCTGAACATCTGCGCTGATAGCAGTGATATGCGTTTCCTCTCCGGAGAGGCGTTTTTTGAATACAAAGGCTGCGGATACATGGAGATCATTGGCCAGTGATTCGACCCATTTGGCGCGACCTGCATCTGTGCTGGCTAGTACAAATTCTCTGTTGCCGGCTATTTCCAGTGCTGCTTCTTTAACCAGGTCTTTGCCATAGATATGTACAGGACGGATGCTATTCTCAAAATAGTAAGTAATACCGTCTACATGAAGGTCCACCATCAGAATTTTATTCCCCGCTGTTGTAGGTGGCAATGTTGAAAACAGAATAGCCCGCGTTTTTGCCTTGACAATCTCTCCTGATTTCACTGCTCGTTCCATGGTAGAGTAACCGAAGAACGGTATAACGATATTAACGGCGCAGGCACCTTCCTGTATGCAGCCGTGCGCAATATCAAAAAGTTCTAATGTTTCCTTATCGTCAATAGTACCTCCCAGTAAGATCACGTCTTTATTTGTTACGCTGGATTTTATTCTGTGATAGTGTTCTCCATCCGGGAAATCTCGGATGTCCAGCACACCTTCTTCCCAATCCGGAGCAAGCGCTAACAATCTGTTTTTCAGATACTGATACCGTTGTGTTGCAAATAAAATCCTGTGAGGCATAGTCTTTGGAATAAGGAATAAAGATAATAATATAGTTAGTAGATACCGACGATTGACAGTGGAAGAGCGCAATTTATTTGTAGTTGACCGGGAAGAGTCCGTTAATTAGAAATAAAAATCCTAAGTTTATTGCTTGTTTCCTATAAGCTATAGACTGTAGTCTGTCGTCAGAGAACTATTTTTTAACTTTTCATTTGCGCTGGGAAAACTAAATTTGAGCGATGCCTAGACGATTTATACAACTTTCCGGTTGCATCGGAGTACTATTATTATACCTGTTATTCTTTCTGCAGCATGCCAGCGCGCAAGTGAGAGTGTCGGGTATGGTTGCTGAAGCAGATAACAGAACGGGCGTACCGGGTGTTACTATCGTTAATAAGTCTACACGTTCGGGTGTGGTGAGTAATGAAAGCGGCCGATTTGCCATAGATGCAATGCCCGGCGACACACTGGAATTTTCGATGCTGGGCTATTACAAAAAAGATCTTGCAGTACCTACCACTTCCATGTTCATCAACGTATACCTGACCCGCCAGGTAATCGGACTGACACAGGTAAATGTAGTAGGTAAAGACTATAAACAGGACTCTCTTGCTACCCGTCAGGAATACGGCAGGTATTTTAACTATCATAAACCAGGCGCTATGGATGTGTTAAAAACACTACCCTCCAACCCCATCACAGCCCTGACGTATCTCGTACCCAGCAAAACGCGAAAGCGTAAGGAGCATTTCCAGGAGCAGCTGGTATACTGGGAAAAGGAAAAATATATAGACAACCGATATAATCCTGAACTGGTAGAACGAATGACAAAGCTGAGCGGCGATGAACTGGATACCTTTATGCTGCGATACAGACCAGGGTATCAGTTCCTGCAGGATGCCACGGATTATGACCTGATGTTGTTCATCAAAGAAAGCTTTAAGCACTATCAGCAGGAACGGGCAATTGCACCACCTGCAAGAAAACCTGATGAGTGATTACTGCTACACGATATACAAAAAAGCGGCTGTTTCATACTATCTGAAACAGCCGCTTTTTTGTATATCCAGACAGGCGTAAACACCTGTGTTGATTGATGTTGAACCTTTACATTTTCCTTATTTAACCAGCATGCCATTCAACCGGAGCAGTTCTGTCTCTGCCAGCTTGATATTGTAGCGGGCATTGATCAGGCGGTTAAATGCATCTTCCAGGCTTTGTTGTGCCTCTTTCATTTCAATTACGGTACTAACTCCCTGCCGGAAGCGTTCCATCGCCACCATTACATTCTCTCTTGCCAGACCAAGGTTTTCTTCTTCCAGTGTTACAGCTGTCTTATAATACTCGTAATCTTTAAAGGCTGTAGTCAGTGAGAGATCTACCAATGTACGGGTGTTTTCCAGGGACAATCGCTGGAAGCCGACATTCAGTCTGGCCGCATTCACCTGTCTCCTTACATTCAATCCATTGAAGATGGGTACAGTTGCAGAAAATCCATAGTTCAGCACTCCATTCTGGTTATACACCGGACTAAAAGAGTTGGTAGCCGCATTTGAATTGATGCGGTTATAGTTATAGCCTGAGTTGAAGTTAATGATAGGAAAGAAGTCGCCTTTACTTTCCTTCAGCTGCAGCTGGGACACTTTCAGGCTTTGCTCTGCCACTTTAATGCCCGTATTCTCCTGTAATGCCTGTTGCCTTAATCCGCCGTATGACAGTTCCAGGTTCAGTGGAATAGTATCCAAAACGTCGTATTGCGTGTTACCGGCTTCTATCGCCATCAGTTGGTTCAGCGTTGCTTTACTCTGTTCTATCAGTGTTTGCTGACGCAGATAAGATGCCTTTAGCGCGTTGTAGTCTACTTTTGATTGCAGCCAGTCTGTCTTTGGTCCAAGGCCGGTCTGGAACTTAGCATCAGACAATTTCACTCTTTCTTCAGAAATAGACAGCTGTTCAGAGATATTGCGGAGCTGTTGTTTCTGTTGTACAACATTGTAATAGCCGGCAATGATATTGGCAACGGTATTCACTACCTGGTCTTTTACAGCCATCTCACCCAGATCGCGGAGAGACTCCAGTTTCTGACGTGTAGCGAACATCTTCAGACCGTCAAACAGTGTCCATGAAAGTGTTACGTTTCCGCTTAGAGAAGTTTGACGAATACCACTCGTATCGCGCTTGTTACCATTAACAAACTCCTGTTTGGTTTGTGTAGTATTCCATACTTTATTAACCGCTCCGCTCACCCTGGGCGCAAAAGCCAGGTTAGCGTAAGCGAAGTCGTTGGCCGTGATGGCAGCGTCGTTTTTTGCCAGACGGATATCATAGTTGTTCTTCAGTGCGACGTCTATAGCCTGATCGGGCGTCAGTATCTGCTGTGCGTGTGCAGCAGTACCTAGCAGCAAAGAGAAATATAAAAGTGTTCGTTTCATGTAGTTGCTGATAATTTATGCGTGCACAGTAGCCATCTCCTCTTCTTCTTCATTAGTTCTCTCTGCCAAAGGTTTACGTCTGGACAGGAAGGTGTACATGGCTGGAATTACAAATAGTGTCAGTACCAGTGAGAACACGATACCACCCACAATCACAATACCAAGTGGAATACGGCTGGTAGCAGCAGCACCAAGTGACATCGCAATAGGTAATGCACCCAGCGCCATTGCAAGGCTTGTCATCAGGATGGGGCGCAGACGCATAGCGGATGCTTCGATAGCTGCGTGCGCTTTAGACATGCCTTCATCACGTTTGTGATTGGCAAATTCCACGATAAGGATACCGTTCTTTGTAACAAGCCCTATCAGCATAATTACACCGATCTGTGAGAAGATGTTCCAGGTTTGTCCGAATATCCATAGTGACAATAATGCTCCGGCAAATGCCAGCGGTACCGTCAGCATAATGATAAAAGGATCGACCCAGCTCTCAAACTGAGCGGCTAGTACCAGATAAATCAGTACGAGTGCAAGTATGAGTGCAAACATAGTATTAGAACCACTTTCTGCGTAATCACGGGAAGAACCAGCCAGTGCGGATACATAGTTATCGTTAAGAACACCTTGTTCTTTTAGCTTATCGTAAATGCCGTACATAGCCTCGATACCATCACCGATAGTTTTACCTGGAGCAAGGCTCGCAGATACGGTAGCAGATTTATAACGGTTGTAATGATAGATGATTGGCGGACTAGTCTCCTCTTCTATCGATACTACGTTGTCCAGCTGAATCGCTTCACCCCGGCTGTTACGCACATAGATATTCTGCAGGTCAGTTGGCTTATCACGTGCGCCGCGGTATACCTGTCCCATTACCTGGTACTGTTTACCATTACGGATGAAATAACCATAACGAAGGTTACTCAATGCCAGCTGTAAGGTTTGGGAGATATCATCTACAGATACGCCCAGTTCACTTGCTTTTGCACGATTGATCTGGATGCGTAATTCTGGCTTGTTGAATTTCAGGTCTACGTCTACTGCCCCGAAAGTAGGATTGTTATTAGCTTCTTCCAGGAACTTAGGCAGTACAGTAGAAAGGCTATCAAAGTTGATATGCTGTAATACAAACGATACCGGCAGACCACCACGGCGTCCCACCTGGATAGTTTGTTGTTCAATAGCAAATACTTTACCCTCCGGGAAGCGGTACATGTTGCGGTTGACCATGTCCACGATTTGTTTCTGTGAGCGCTCACGTTCATTAGGCTCAGTCAGTACAACATTGGCAAAGCCGGAGTTCACCGCGCCACCACCGAAGCCGGGTGATGTAACAGATATCAGTATTTTCTTTTCAGGAATGGAGTCATTCATGAAGTCAGTCAGGCTGTTCATGTATGTTTCCATATAGTCAAAGGCAGTACCTTCCGGAGCAGAGATGGATAAACGGAACTGACTACGATCTTCAATTGGGGCCAGTTCAGACTTAAGGTTCTGGAAGACTAAATAGATCATTGCAAGACAAGCCAGTACTATCAGCGTAGCCATCCAGCGGATCTTCATAAATGCTTCTAATGCGCGTTGGTAACCTGTTTCCATTCCGGTAAAGAATGGTTCCGTTTTCTCATAGAACCAGGAGTGCTTATGTGTTTTGCGTCCCAATTTTACGTTAAGCACCGGCGTCAGGGTCAATGATACAAACGCAGATATCAATACTGCGCCTGCCACGACAATACCAAATTCCCGGAATAGTCTTCCCACGAAGCCCTGCAGGAAAACAATAGGAAGAAATACAAAGGCAAGTGTGATAGACGTTGCGATTACCGCAAAGAAGATCTCTTCAGATCCTTCCTTCGCCGCTTTCATACGCGGCATCCCTGCTTCGATCTTCTTGTATATATTTTCTGTAACGACAATACCGTCATCCACCACAAGACCTGTTGCCAGTACAATGGCCAGTAATGTAAGGATGTTGATGGTAAAGCCGCAGACGTACATAATAAAGAATGCCGCGATCAGTGATACAGGTATATCCACCAGTGGGCGGAATGCCATCAGCCAGTCACGGAAGAAGAGGTAGATGATAATGATTACCAGTCCGAGTGCAATGATGAGGGTCTCTTCTACTTCCTCAATAGACTTACGGATAAATTTGGTATTATCAATTGCAATATTGGTGATGATATCATCAGGGAGATCCCTCTTGAGTTGTTCGTAACGTTTGTAAAACTCATCAGTGATGGCTACATAGTTAGAGCCTGGTTGGGGCGTAAGGGCCAGAGCAATCATTGGAACGCCTGACTCTTTCAGGATAGTCTCCTCATTTTCCGGCCCTAGTACTGCTTGTCCGATATCCCGGAGGTGGATAACCCTTCCGTTGTCATTTTTGATGATAAGGTTATTAAAATCTTCCTCTGTGTTCAGTCTGCCGAAAGTACGCACTGTAAGTTCCGTTGCGTTACCGGCAATCTTACCGGAGGGAAGCTCTACGTTTTCTCTGGCTAATGCAGCCTGTACATCTGTCGGAGTAAGGCTGTACGCAGAGAGGCGTGCAGGATCCATCCAGAGGCGCATGGCAAATTTCTTTTCACCGAGGATACGGATTGAGCTGACACCCGGAATAGTTTGCAGTCTTTCCAGTAATACGTTGTTGGCATATTCGGTTACTTCAAGCTGGTTACGGATATTACTCTGCACTGTCATAGACAGGATATAGTCAGAGTTAGCATCTTCTTTTGAGACAACAGGAGGAGCATCAATATCGGGGGGCAGGTTACGTAATGCCTGTGATACTTTGTCACGTACGTCATTGGCCGCAGCTTCGAGGTCAATGCTGAGCTCAAACTCAACAGTAATATTACTACTCCCCTGACTGCTGCTGGAGGATATATTTTTGATACCCGCGATACCATTAATGGATTTCTCCAATGGTTCGGTGATCTGGGTTTCGATGATATCAGAGTTAGCGCCTGCGTAGGATGTTCGCACATTCACGATAGGCGGGTCAATAGCGGGGAAGTCCCTTACCCCGAGAAAGTTAAATCCCACCAGGCCGAATATCACGATTATGATATTCATCACGATGGCAAATACAGGACGTTTAAGAGATAGTGAAGGGAGACTCATGATCTAAATGCTTTAATTGTCCGGGCTATTTAACGCCATTGTATTTAAGTACCATTCCTGGCTTCAGCTGCATAATACCACTGGTGATAACAGTATCACCGACGTTGAGTCCGCTTATTATCTGTACGTTACTTGCATCACGGATACCAGTTTCTACTACTACAAATTTCGCTTTTCCGCTGTCGGCAATAGCTACCTTTTTATCGCGGGTGCCAGGTATTACTGCCTGGGTTGGTATCATGATAGCATCGGGCATATTTTTCAATGCAATCATTACACTGGCGAAGGCACCTGGCAATAGTTTACCAGCATTAGGTACGATAGCTCTGATCCTGATGGTGCGGGTGGAAAGGTCTATTTTCGGATCAATAGCGTAGATGGTGCCCTTATACATTTGTTTATCTCCTGCTACTTTAAAGTCTACCGCATCACCCTGGCTGATAGCGGTACGGTATTTTTCAGGAACTGAGAAATCCACTTTCAGCGGATCTATCTGTTGCAGGGTAGTTATAATAGTTGCAGGCGTAACGATAGCGCCGAGACTGATGTTACGAAGCCCAAGACGTCCGGAGAAAGGCGCACGTAGTTCAGTTTTTTGCAGCTGTGTACGGGTAAATTCGATATCAGCACCGAAGGCGCTCACCTGGTTACGGGTTACGTCTACATCCTGGCGGCTGATACCATTAATCTTCAGGAGGTTCTCCTGTCTTTCGAGAGTAGTCTTAGCCAGTTCACGCTGCAGTTCGAGTTTTTGCAGTTGAGCTTTAAGATCTTCATCGAAGATTTTCACCAGCAAAGCACCTTTGGCTACCTGTGTACCTTCTTTGAAAAAGAGGCCTGTAACGCGACCGGTTATTTCTGCCTGTACCTGTACTTCTTCATTACTTTGCAGGGTACCGCTCGCTTCAATGGTTTCGTTGAGAGAGGTAGTCTTAATAACATAGTAATCCACGAGGAGATTCTTAGCATTACTGCCGCCTTTGGCAGCAGGTTTTTTAGGAGCACTTTCCGATTTTTTCCCCGGAGCTGTTGCTTTGTTAATAATAAAACCGATAATGACGGCTGCCACTATCACGAATAAAACCATTTTCAGGATCTTCTTATTGCCGGCCATGAGCTTATGTTAATTTAATATAGTAGGGATAAATCCGGGCAAATTTAATAAATGGGATTGCTGCGGCGATAGCTGCAGTGTTAATTAAAGTTAATTGTGTTGTTCAGGTATATAGATGGCTGATTAGGCTGTTGAGTGGCAACATGCCGCTGTTTGAGCAGATGTTGCATATATAAAGGTGTATAAAAGTGTCATAATATGCATTTTAGGGGTGAAACCAGTGATTGCTGTTATTATTAATTAGTGGCTAGATCCTTTGCTGTCGGGCATCTTGAGCGTATACAACTAAAGTATAAGGGCTAAAATTTGTGTGCTTTGTTGTCAATTCAATAAAAATTATATTTTTGCACTCAAGTTTTAAACCAAAAACACTTAAAATTATGTCAGACATTGCATCAAGAGTTAAAAAGATCATTATTGACAAATTGGGCGTTGACGAAGCCGAGGTAACTCCTGAAGCCAGCTTTACCAACGACCTGGGCGCTGACTCTTTGGATACGGTAGAACTGATCATGGAATTCGAAAAAGAATTCAACATCTCCATTCCTGACGAACAAGCTGAAACTATTACTACTGTTGGCCAGGCAGTTGCTTACCTGGAAGAACATGTGAAATAATCCTACTTAATCAGATTTGTTTTAATGCAACCAAGACGAGTAGTCGTTACAGGTTTAGGCGCACTTACACCGCTCGGCAATTCCGTATCCGATTTCTGGAAGGGGTTGACGGACGGTGTATCCGGTGCCGGCCCTATTACACATTTTGATGCTGCCAAGTTCAAGACCCGTTTTGCTTGCGAACTGAAGAACTTTGACGCTACCAATTATCTGGACAAAAAGGATGCCCGTAAAATGGATCCTTTTACCCAGACAGCTGTCATTGCTGCTGACCAGGCAGTACAAGATGCCGGAATTGACCGCAATACTGTCAATATGGACAGGGTTGGGGTTATTTGGGCGTCTGGTATAGGCGGAATGATCAATTTCTGCCAGGAAATGAAAGAATTTGGCCAGGGTGATGGAACTCCTCGTTTCAGCCCTTTCCTGATTCCCCGGTTAATCCTTGATATTGCCGCGGGGCATATCTCTATCCGTCACGGCTTCCGAGGCCCTAACTTCTCAGTAGTCTCTGCCTGCGCTTCTGCAACAAATGCTATTATTGAAGCTATGCACTATATTCAGTACGGCAAAGCAGATGTGATGATCACCGGAGGATCAGAAAACGTTATAAACGAAGCCTGCATAGGTGGTTTTAACGCAATGAAAGCCCTGTCCGAAAGAAATGATGACCCGGCTACAGCATCCCGTCCCTTCGATCTTGACAGAGATGGCTTTGTTATGGGGGAAGGCGCTGGCGGGCTGGTGTTAGAATCCTATGAACATGCGACGGCAAGAGGAGCCAAAATTTATGCTGAATTGGCCGGAGGCGGCGCAACTGCAGATGCCTATCACCTTACTGCACCACATCCGGAAGGACTCGGCGCTATGAACGTAATGAGACTGGCCTTATCAGATGCGGGACTGCAACCCCATGATATTGATTATATTAATGTGCACGGCACTTCCACACCACTCGGTGATGTCGCGGAAGTAAAAGCTATACAGCAGGTATTTGGGGAACATGCTTACAAAATGAACATCAGTTCCACGAAATCTATGACCGGGCACCTTCTGGGCGCCGCTGGAGCAATTGAAGCCATCGCTGCGATTATGTCCGTAATACATGGTATTGTACCTCCTACAATCAATCATTTCACAAAGGATCCCGATCTGGATCCGGGATTAAATTTTACCTTTAACGTCGCACAACGTAGAGAAATCAACGCTGCATTGAGTAATACCTTCGGTTTCGGAGGCCATAATGCTTCTGTTATTTTCAAAAAATTTGTTGCTTGATTGTGTGAAATTACTGCCAGGATTTTTATATCGATTCGTTCCGAAAAAGAGAGGCCTTTACAAGGACCTCTACAATTTGCTGGGATTTGCCCCAGGCAACTTCTCATTGTATGAGGTGGCGTTAAGCCATCGCTCCAGCAAAGAGAAGTTCCTTGAAAGCAATGAACGCCTGGAGTATCTGGGCGACGCAATCCTTGGCGCTATCATAGGAGATTACCTCTTCAAAAAGTATCCTTATAAAACTGAAGGATACCTGACCGAAATGCGGTCCAAAATCGTTAACCGTCAGCAGCTCAATGATATCGCTATCAAAATGGGCCTGCGTAAACTGACTATCTACGATAAATACAACAGCTTCCTCAAAATCAGCCAGATCTTCGGTAACACTCTGGAGGCACTCGTTGGCGCTGTATACCTTGATAAAGGCTATAACAGAACCAAACAGTTCGTACACCAACGTCTCATCGTTCCCTACATTGACCTTGAACAACTCGAAAATGTAGAGATGAACCATAAGAACAAACTGTACGGCTGGGCGAATAAACATGGTAAAACCCTCGAGTTCGACCTGCTGGAAGAACAGATGGATAATGGCCGTCGCATCTTTACTGTAGGAGCTGTCGTAGATGGTGAACTAATCTGTAGCGGCAAGGCATTCAATAAAAAAGATGCCAGCCAGATCGCTGCACAGCAGGCCATAGACCTGCTGGGACTCGGCGAAAAATAATCTCTCTTACTTACTTTACCGGCTGCCGCAGAATGGTCTTCATCCTGGCGGGCGCTGTCTTGCGCGGATCTGACAGGTAGATCTCATGGTGCCGCCCATTATAGGTCAGCCCCTGCCCGGTAATGAATGCTTCCATGACTTTCAACGTAGCCGGTTCTTCCGAATACGGACCGTTATGTAATATCTGCACACTCTTTCCCTCTGCCAATGTAATGAGCGATACCTGACGTAACAAAGGCAACTGCTTCCTTGTAAAGGCTGCATCCAGCGACTGCTGAACAATCGTTCTCATTACATAGTCCGGCATACGGATCAGTAACTGCCAGCACCACTCTTCCCGCGGTACATCCAAAGGATATCCCTCCTGCTCTACCCACCATGTGCCTTCCAGTTTGCTGACCACAAAGTCCTGCTCCAGTTGCTTATAAGCCTGCTTGATAGTATATGCTGCCGTATACAAGGCCTGTGTACTGTCTGCAAACAGTTGTCCGTTGGGATCGCCCTTCCCTGTAATAGCCACATAATGTCCTGCAGGCACAAAGATCAGTGCCGGTTGCGCTTTTGCTGTATACAGTTCCTTGTGTACTTTGGTGAGATCGGTTTTTGACATAACAGATAGTTTAGTATGGCATGTATCAGAAATACGTTTACGCTTATGCGTGGCAATGCCTCCCGGATCTGACATTGTAAACTGGTGCACAATGCCGACGATCAGTAATAGCCAATGGCCCCACAGGTGTAGCTTCATTCAGTAATCATTTATTGTTACTGATACAAAGTAAATAAGGGGAAGTGACAGCCTTATGTCAGTAGGGAATTACAAATAGTGTTGTTTTATTTCTGTAGCGAGCAATTGCATTTTCTCGGTCAGTTCGACAGGGGTAACTATCTCCGGCGCTGCTCCCCAAAGTAATAGCCAGCGGCCAAACCATTCCAGGCAGGGAGCCAGAAAGGTCATTTCGAGGCATTCTCCTACCGTCTGCTCTTCCACCAATCCATAGTAAAACTTCTGATCACCAATACGACGGCCGAAGGCTTTGGGGAAACGTATTTTAACTACATGAGCTTTTGATTCATAGTCGCCATAACGGTCAGTGTACTCTTTCAGGGTAATATGACGGGTCTTATCGTACGGGTCTGCTGACACTGCCACATTTTTAATGCGGTCCATCCGGAAATCCCGGTATCCATGCCGCAGGCGGCACCAGGCAATCAAGTGCCAATAGCCACTCATATAAATGATACCAATCGGTTCTACCGATCTTTTGGTCAGCGTCTCATTATGAAGTGCAAAGTAGTCCAGCTCCATGATCAGCTGCTTACCCAATGCATGCTGGATATCTGAAAGGAACCGGTTAGGAAATTCATCCCCTACCGGTGGCCGGCGACTTACCACAGCAATATTGTCTTCGAGTGATTCCAGGAAGTCTTTCTCGCTTCCTCGCAATACTGCTTTGATCTTCTGCATGGCATTGCTAAACTCCTTCTTATTGGAATGATCGCTCAGGTTAGCCATCAGTTTCTCCCCAGTCAGCAGGGCAGCGGCCTCTTCCCTGCTGAACATAACCGGCGGCAGGTGATATCCTTCTACCAGATAATAGCCGGTACCTGCTTCTGCACCTATCGGCACACCAGCTTCCTGCAGTGCCCTGACATCCCGGTATACAGTACGCAGGCTGATGTCAAAGCGTTCTGCTATTTCAGCTGCTTTCACAATTTTTTTGCCCTGTAACTGTATCAGAATGGCAGAAAGTCGGTCTATCCTGTTCATAGTTGGAGCAAGTTAGAATAAAATTGAAAAAATTTTCTGACCCCGATTAAACTTCCGTTATAAACTGCAGTCTTAGATACAGTAAATATTTGAGGGAGACACTTTAGTGATAGATATAAGTGAATATAGACAAGTCTAAAATGTTGATATACCCTGGAGAATATTTGAAAATTTGATGCTACAGTACAGAATATAGGTTAAATGGTAAGCCCCTGCAATTTCTTGCGGGGGCCTTTTTTTGTCCTTTCCCAGCAGTCATTTTACGCTAACCTCATCGTAATTCAGACCTTCAGTTGAGCGGCTCCAGGCCATTCCACATAAACGCCCAACATTTTTGCCCTCATAGCCTGACCAGGCCATTCCTGATATCGCGAAGCATTTCCAACAGCACCCGCCTCATCTCTCAGATTATATAAAATAATTATCGGTTTTGTGTTCATCCACCTTTTGCCCAGTTTCGCTTAGAACTCCATATTTACCCCACACCAATTCGTCACTTCAAGGGCATCTCAATATCCCGGGGATATCCAGGTGCCCTTGAAGTGACGAATTGGTAGCCCAACGGTATAAGACATTGACCGAATCTTAACGGACTCCAGACAATCAAACTGACCCGCTATTATCAAAAATTATTTGCAATCATTAACTTATGATTAACAGATGAGCGGGGGAATCCTCCTATTTTTGATACAGCAAAATTCAAATGAGTTTTTTTAATGGTTAATTTGGGGAGGGCCTGATTTTCATCAGGCCCCTTTTATTTTCTATACCTTCTCATATAAATTTTATAGCTTGTAGTTTAAAGGCAATAGCTTTAAACGAGGTAAATTGGCGGGGTCCGAAAATATCATCAACCAGAAGGCCATAGCGGACCACGAGCTATGGACGGCTTTCAAACAGGGGAATGTGTCAGCTTTCAACGAAATGTACCGGCGTCATGCAGGCGCCTTGTATAACTATGGCTACCACCTCCTACCCGATACCTCCCTCGTAAAAGATGCCATGCAGGACCTCTTTGCCGATCTCTGGCGCACCCGAAATAATCTTTCTGAAACCAGCTCTGTCAAATACTACCTATTCCGCTCGCTACGCCGCAGGTTGTACAGGCTGGCAGATATCAAACCCATTCCCTATATCACCCCCTCACAAACAGAATCTATCGAAGACCTCAAGATCAGGACGGAAGAATATACCCTGCTGATGCAACGTCTGCAACTATCCATGTCCCGCTTACCCGAACGACAGCAGGAAGTAATCAGGCTGCGTTTCTACGATAACTTCAGTTGGGAAGAGATAGCCGGTATCCTGCAGATTAATGAACAATCTGTTCGTAACCTCGTACAAAGAGCCGTTGTCAAAATGAGGGAAAACTGGAAATAATACCTGCTCCTGAAAATTTATTTGCTGTGAAGTGAGTTAAAACAGCAAGTACCTGCCTTTATCATTATAACTACTGTCGGAAGGCACATACCGTTATGGATTATTCACTATACGATACAGCAGATTTTATCTGTAATGACGCTTTTGTGGCATGGGTAAAAGAAGGAAAGGACAGCGATTACTGGGAACAGGTCATTGCCAGGTATCCGGCTCAAAGAGAAGCTATGCAGCAAGCCAGGGCTATCATCATGGCTGCCGCACAGTTACCTGCATTTCAGCTGAAAGAAAAAGATGAACAGGATCTGTGGAACGACATTCAGTTGCTGATGGACCCGAAAGAGGCTAAGCCCGTAACTGTGTCGCGGTTCAAAGTATGGTACTGGGCAGCCGCATTACTATGTGTTGCTGCTGGTGCAGCGCTCTGGTGGATGCGTACTGAAAAAGCGCCCGCTGCATATGTTCGTCTGCTGGAAGAAGCCCACCTGGAGGGTAACAAGCGTATCGAAGAGATCAATACTGCGGCACGTCCGAAGACAGTCAGTATGCCTGATGGCAGTTCTATTATATTGCAACCAGGCGCAAGGATCAGTTATCCTGCTACGCTGGACCGCAATAGTAAAAGAGAAGTATATCTATCCGGCGAGGCTTTCTTTGAAGTATCACGAAACACGTTACAGCCGTTTGTAGTATATGCTAATGAAATGGTGATTAATGTACTCGGGACCAGCTTTCATGTGAAAGCGTATGAAGCGGATAGTCTCATAGAAGTTCACGTTAAAACAGGTAAAATAGCAGTGTCAGCAAAACCGCTGGGCACTAATGTACTAGCTAATCTTTCTGCCAACCAGCAGGCTGTATTGAAAAGAAATACCCTGTCTGTAGCCGTATTGCGGCACCTGCCGAAAGTCAGTACGCAGAAAACGGACGATGTAATGAGTTACTCATTTGAATTTGATGATGCGCCGGTAGATAGTGTTATGGCTGCAATATCGCAAACCTATGGTGTGCATATCCGCTATGACAAAGCCTTGTTATCCGGTTGCCGGTTAACTGCATCATTGACAGACGAACCATTATACGAGAAAATGCGCCTTATATGTAAGGCCCTGGAAGCGGGATGTATTATCGAAGGAGATGAAATCACGCTGACAGCCAAAGGATGTCACCCGAATGTTATTGAAAACTAAACCACGATTATTACTCATGACCAGTAGTACTTAATGAAAATAGCCAGCGGTATGGCCGTACCACTGGCTACAACCAAGATCACAATTGCCTTATGCCCGCTCCACTGGGATAAGACAGCCATTCCATTTCCCATTATTTAATAAGGAACACAATCCAAGTTATGAAAAAAAGATTACGAATCCGTGATTTAATCTTCCACGTTATGCGTACTTGCGCCTATCAGCTGCTGATAGCCCTGTCGTTTACAACCATTGCATTTGCCACGCCCGGCAACGCCCAGGAAGTGCTCCAGCAAAAGATTTCACTGGAAGCAAAACAACAACCAATAGGGAAGATCCTCAGCCAGATTGAGAAACTGGTAGATGTGAAATTCCTCTATAGTTCCTCTCTTATACAGGCTGACCGCAAAGTAGATGTGGTGGCAGATAACGAAACATTAGCCATCATCCTGGATCAATTACTCCATCCGATGCAGCTGCAATATCATGTATCAGGGCGGCAAATTGTACTTAATCGATTACGCGCTGTAACCGAGGCAGGCCAGCAACCTGTAAGGATCAGCGGGCAGGTAACCGATGATAAAGGCACACCGTTGCCTGGTGTAAGCGTTAAGCTGAAAGGTACCTCTACAGGGGCCACCACAGATGCTAACGGTGCTTATGGTTTTAATGTGCCTGCTCTTAGTGGTATTCTCATATTTACCTATGTAGGTTATGCTAACAAAGAGATTGAGATCAATGGGAAGCATACGGTCAATGCCGCCCTGGAATCTTCTTCCACCTCACTGGGAGATGTCGTAGTGGTAGGTTATGGTTCACAGCGGAAAGAGTCTCTCACCGGTGCTATATCATCTGTCACCAGTAAAGATCTCAATGGTGTACATGCCGGTTCTACTGTAAGTGCAGGACTGGCAGGTAAGATAGCCGGCGTGTCTTTTCGTTTCTCTGATGGCCGCCCTGGTGCCAGTGCATCTATACAGATCAGGAATATGGGTAACCCCTTATATGTGATTGATGGTATACAGCAGGATGAAGGCCAGTTTAACAACATCGCGCCAACTGATATTGAAAGTATCACTGTTCTGAAAGACGCTTCTGCCGCTATATATGGTATGCGGGCTGCGAATGGTGTGGTAGTGGTAACCACTAAGCGCGGTAAGCTGGGAAGTCGTAATACCATCAATGTAAACGTTTACAGAGGATGGCAGAACTGGACCCGTTTCCCGAAAACAGTTAATGCTTACGAGTGGATGGTAGGTAAAGCCGATGCTGATATGAACCAGTCAGGCAGGACCAATATCACACAGGAAGAACTGGATAAATGGCAACAAGGTACAGAAGACGGTTACAAAAGTTTTGACTGGTATAAGTTTATTGTAAAGGGAAACTCTCCGCTTACACAGGCTAACCTCAATTTTACCGGTGGTTCAGAAAGAATTAACTATTACGTGTCTGCCACACACCTCAATCAAAACTCTGTACTTGGCAGAGAGTTTACATTTGAAAGAACCAATGTGCAAAGCAATATTGAAGCACGTGTATCAGACCGCTTCAAGATTGGTGCGCAGATCAATGGTCGTATAGAGACACGCGATCAGCCAGGTGTGCCAGGTACTGATGATTACTGGGGCGCACGTTTTGCTTTGTTGCGTAACAGACCTACAGAACGTCCTTATGCTAATGACAATCCTGACTATCCGAATGATATCGGTCATAATACGGAGAACTGGGCATTGCAGAATAAGAAACTGTCTGGTTACTGGCGCAGCGACTGGAGAGTGTTGCAATCCAACCTCACAGCAGAATATCAGTTTCCGCTGGAAGGGCTGACGGCAAAAGGGCTCTTCTCCTATTATTATGCGAATGAGATCATGAATGGTCACGAGTATACTTATAAAGTGTATACTTACGATCCTGTAAATGACAAGTACAACGTCACTGGCGGTAGTTCCAATCCGTATCGTGAAAGACGTAACAGAACTATCCTGACACCAACAGTACAGGTGCAGCTGAATTATAACAAAACCTTTGGTAAGCATACAGTAGGTGCAACTTTAGTAGCAGAGAGGATTAAGAGAAGAGATATCAGTTCTTATGTGCATTCCGTTCCTACACTGAACCAGTTACCGCTGATCTATTTCTCTACAATGGATACCTACAATGACGGCGATGGAACAGAGGCCCGCCTGGGTTATATCGGCAGGTTGAACTATAACTATGGAGGTAAGTATTACATAGAAATGTCAGCACGCCGCGATGCCTCATGGAAGTTTGCGCCCAACAAAAGATGGGGTACATTCCCTTCAGTTTCCGGTGGATGGAGACTGAGTGAGGAAGCATTTTTCAGTGCTGTGAGCAAGAAAGCAGTAAGCGAGTTGAAACTGAGAGCATCTTATGGTAAACTGGGAGATGATGATGTAGGAATTGGAGCGTATGATTATCTGGCAGGATATAACTATAATTCATCCACTGTAATACTGGATGGCAATCCGGTAATTGGTTCCAGTAATAAGGGAGTGCCGGTAAGAAATATATCCTGGTTCATCAGCAGAACGATTGATATCGGGCTGGATTATGGCTTGCTGAACGATAAGATCACAGGAGCCATCGATGTATTCAACAGGAGAAGGACAGGCCTGTTAGGCGCTAAATATGATATCCTGGTACCTAATGAGCTGGGTTATCGTTTGCCTTCGGAAAATGTGAATAGCGATCAGGTAGCCGGTATAGAAGGTTCCATTGCTTATTCAGGTAAGGTTCGCGAAGTGAGCTTCAATATTGGCGGTAACTTTTCTGTAGCCAGAGCCAGGACTTTACATACGTATAAACCTGTGTTCAACAACTCGCTTGATCACTATCGCAACTCAAGTGAAGAGCGTTATGTGAATGCTTTCTGGGGATATGAGGTAGTTGGTCAGTTTCAATCGCAGGAAGAGATCAACAAGTATGGTGTGAATATAGATGGTACAGGTAACAAGACATTATTGCCGGGAGATCTTATTTACAAAGACATCAATAATGATGGTATTATCAACAACCTGGATGAACGTCCGATTGGTTATGGTACCGGCAGAAATCCTATACTGAATTTTGGCTTTAGTTTCTCAGCCAACTGGAAAGGTTTTGATGCACGCATTGATTTTTCAGGAGGTGCAGGTTATTCATTTAACCGTAACTGGGAAATGCGTAATCCTTTTCAGAACGGCGGTAACCTGATGGCAGATCTGTATGAAGACCGCTGGCACAGGGAGAATCCGCTGGATCTGAACAGCCGCTGGATTCCTGGCAGATATCCTGCATTACGTTTCAATGATGGTGGTCATAGCAGCTTTGGCAGAAATTCAGATTTCTGGCTGATAAATGTTAAATATATCCGTGCAAGAACAATGGAGCTTGGATATAGTGTTCCCAAGAATTTGCTTGGTCGTGCAAAGATAGAAAGAGCGCGTTTTTACATCAATGCGTCTAACCTTTTCTCTATCGATAACATGAAGAATGTGGGTATAGATGCAGAGATCGTTGATGATAACGGTCTGACTTATCCGCAGAGCAAATTCGTAAACGTGGGCTTTGAAATCTCTCTCTGATCTTTTAATTACATGCAGCATGAAAAAATATTTGCTGATACTGGCAACAGCAGTTACAATAATAACAGGATGTGTAAAGGATGATGAATTTCTGACGACGGATCCTACCAATGTATTACCTGACGAAGAAGTATGGAAAAGTCCTGATCTGGTTTTATCCGTACTGGCAGATCTGTATAACCGGTATCCTGACCAGCAGACGATTACCAACTGGGCTGAGTTTACCAACTTTGATGAAGCATTTCCTTCCGAAGCAGGCCAGTATTGGAGAACGAAACAGGTGGACTATCCTGTAGACTGGTGGGGACTGTGGGATTACGGTTATATCCGTGATCTGAACTTATTTGTGCAGAAGTGTAAGGCAGCCACTGAGCTGGCTCCGGATGTGCAGGCACGCTTTCTGTCAGAAGCACGTTTCCTGCGGGCAGCTATTTACTTTGAAGAAGTGAAACGTGTGGGAGGAGTACCGTTGATACTGGAGCCGATGGAATACGACTTCAGTGGAGATCCTACTTATCTGCGGCATCCGCGTGCGAAAGAATCTGATATTTATGATTTCGTGATCGCAGAGCTGGATACTATAAAGAGTATTCTGCCGGATGATGCTAATATCAAAGCTAGAGCAACAAGGGGACTGGCATTGGCTATGCAGGCAAGAGCCGCTTTGTATGCAGCTTCTATTGCCAAGTATGGCGCAGGTACACCTGCAGTAAAACTGCCGGGATGGGAAGTAGGTATACCTGCCGATAAGGCAACCGCTTATTATACCAAGTCGCTGGAAGCAGCACAGGCGTTAATCACCGGAGGGAAGTATTCGCTTTACAGGAAGAAGCCAGAAGATTTGCAGGAGAATTTTGCTTCTCTTTTTTATGATAAATCGAATAACCCCGAGGTCATCTTTGCACTGGATTTTAAGCTGAAGTCTGGCAAGACGCAGGAATGGACGATTGCTAATCAGCCCTGGTCATCGGCAGAAGAGCAGCAGGGAGGTAGAGTGAATCCGTCTTTGAATCTGGCACTGCAATATGAAAAGCTGGATAATACATTGAGTCCTTTTGCGACTAACAATGGCAATGACTATGTGTATTATGATAATCCCGGAGACATCTTTGCCGGAAGAGACGCGCGGCTGGGAGGCACTATCATGTTGCCAGGTACCCGATTTAAAGGAGTGCCGCTGGATATATGGGCAGGTGTGATGTATTGGAAGGATGGTAAATACAATATTATTACTGGTGATAACTTTGGCGACAGGGATAGTATTCCGGTAGCTGGCGCGCCAAAAAGCTCCCAGGTAGTAGGTACAGACGGTCCGGTAGATGGTTTGCAATATAGCGCACAGACAGGTTTCTATGTACGCAAGTTTATGGATCCCGCAGTAGGCTCCGGTCAAATAGGTACCCGTAGTGATGTATGGTGGGTACGTTTTCGTTATGCAGAAGTATTGCTGAATGCAGCAGAAGCTGCTTTTGAGCTGGGAAATCCCGGTCTTTCATCCGATTATATTAACCAGGTACGCGATCGTGCAGGCTTTACAACCCAGCTTACCGCTGCACAGATCACTTTTGACAGAATAGTACACGAAAGACGAGTAGAACTGGCTTTTGAAGGACATCAGTTGTTTGACTACAAGCGTTGGAGACTGGCCCACAGAGTATGGAACGGGGAAACGATCTCTGCTACAGACCTGGTGAGCAATCTTGGTAAAGCAGACAAGGTGAGTACCATGATTTACGGGCTGTGGGGGTACAAAGTCTATCACCCTGGTAATGTGAATGATGGTAAGTGGGTATACAGGATAGTGAAGCCTTCTAATGTTACCGCAGCACATCGTTTTAACCTGGGCAATTATTATTCACTGATCGGCTCAGATATCCTCAGTAACAATCCCAGACTGGTGAAGAACCCGAATCAATAGTACTTATTTGTAAAACATGCCACATGAAAAAGATATTCGCATATATAGCATTGGCGCTGACAGCGTTTTCATGCAAGAAAGACAATTATGATCCGCCATCGTCTACATTTTCTGGTTTTATTACTTATAAAGGAGTACCGGTGAACGTCAGTTCAAAAGATGTAACGTTCGAGTTATGGGAGCCTGGATGGGGTAAGAACGGCGCGATTACAGTCAACGTAAAAGAGGATGGTTCCTTTTCGGCGTTATTGTTTGATGGTAATTATAAGCTGATCATTCCTCCTTCTCAGGGCCCGTTCCGCTCCATTACAGATGCAGAGACAAAGACAGATACCATGTTGTTAACCATCCGTGGTAACCAGGAGATGAATATTGAGGTAATGCCTTACTATATGGTGAGGGAGGCTAAACTGGCGTTGAGTGGAACTGATGTAGTGACGGGTAATTTCCGGCTGGAGAAGATATTGACAGGGCCTGATGAGAGAAATATTGAATCAGTATTTTTATACCTGAACCAGACGCAGTTTGTGGATGGTACTAACTACATTGCCCGTACTGTACTTGATGGCGGCAATATTACAGATCCGGCCAATATTAGTATGCAGGTGAATATACCTGATGTGATCTCCGGTAATGGAGCCACTGGTAATCAGGATTATGTATTTGCCCGTGTTGGTGTGAAAATTAGCGGAGTAGAAGATCTGTTATTTTCGGAGGTACAACAGATTAACCTGAAATAGATATGTTAAGATCACTTATTTGCTTGCTGGTATTCCTGACATCTGCCGTACAGGCACAGGATACTTTCCGTAATCCGGTGTTGCCGGGAGGCCCCGACCCGTGGTGTACTTATAAGGACGGGCATTACTACTATATGCATACGATGGGTAACCGGCTGGAGTTGTGGAAGACGAAGAACATTGCTTTTCTGAAAGATGCACCGCATAAAACGATCTGGACACCTCCTGCTTCAGGTGCATTTTCCAAAGAGATATGGGCACCGGAGATACACTTTATAAAGGGTAAATGGTACGTTTATTTTGCAGCAGATAATGGTGACAATCAGTATCACAGGATTTATGCGTTGGAGAACAGTTCACCCGACCCGATGCTTGGCGTGTGGGAGTTTAAGGGTAAGGTGGCGGACATAGAAGATAAATGGGCGATAGATGCGAGTGTATTTGAACACCGTGGTAAGCTCTATATGACCTGGTCGGGATGGGAAGGTGACAAGAATGGCCGTCAGGATATCTATATCGCGGCCATGAAAGATCCGCTTACTATTCAGGGGAAAAGGGTAAAGATATCGTCGCCGCAGTATACCTGGGAAACCAAGGGGGACCTAAGAGATCCAAATTTGAAGCATCTGGATGTGAATGAGGGGCCGCAGATGCTGAAATATGGTAAGCAGCTTTTTATTGTATATTCAGGATCTGCCTGCTGGACAGACGATTATGCATTGGGAATATTGGTAGCAGCTGAAGACAGTGATCTGCTGGATCCGTCATCCTGGAAGAAAAGAGCAGAGCCTGTTTTCAGGCAATCGCCTGAGAATAAGGTGTATGGGCCGGGGCATAATTCTTTTTTTACGTCTCCTGACGGGAAGGAACATTGGATTTTATATCACGCGAATGACCATCCGGGTGATGGGTGTGGAAATAAAAGATCGCCACGGATACAGCGGTTTCGCTGGGATGAAGCGGGCTGGCCTGTGTTTGGGAAGCCTTTACAGACAGATACTTTATTACAAATCCCCCGTTCCTAACGGGGGATTTTTTCTTTGTGGTAGCGTGTTTAGACCTATATTAAACGATCGTGGTATTGTCAGAGTCGCAAAGCTGTGTTAACTTTTGTTGATGAATTTATCAGTATGCCTTCTATTTGGAGAGACTGCTGTATATTTTCAACCTGTTTTATGTAGATTTAGCTCAATAACAACAGTAACAACAGTTATCAATAGTACTTTATCAGCTTTTATTATCATGCCGTCAATCGTTTTACATTACGTTATCATTGCGAGCATTACAGTTATGTTTATTTTGGTGAATAGATTCTACGGTCACAAGACAAGCGTCAACTGGAAGGAGAACAATGAGCAGCTATAAGCGCCACGCATAAGGTAACCCCCTGAGTTATATGAATACGTGTCTTTGTACTGAATACATCGCAAATCCTCCTGCGCATAATGTTATTCAGTAACAATCAGTTGTATGTATTCGGTAAATAGTCCATAAAATTAATGGACTATTATTTGGAAATTCAGATGGGCTCTTCTATCTTTGTTATTACCACCCTAATTAAGCCACCATTAATTAGTTGATTTATAAAAATTAACTAACACTTTTGAACATGAACAAGTTTCTTCGTTCTTCCGGCTGTATGCCTTCTTGTTGTGGCTAATCTGCCTTATCAAGGCTATATCTTCTTCTATGATCATATCTGTTCTGTTAAATGACCGGTAACCGGAAGGAGAAAGCTATGCCTTAAACTATCAACCACCCAAATCAAACTTACGCTCATGAACACGATAACCCGCATTGTAGCGAAAGGCCTGTTGATCACTGTACTGTTCGGTAGTGCTGTATTTGCGACTGAGAGAAAACCCCTGTTTGTAAGAGAAGGGGTATGGCGTGGCGTCTTTACTGTAAATGAAGCCAGTGTGCCTTTCAATTTTGAGTTTAAAGGTAAAGATCCTGAGCATGTAGTATTCTCGCTTATCACGGGCTCCCGCCGCGACGACTTTATGGTAAAGCGTATTGCAGATGACTCACTATTTATAAAAATGAATACCTATGATGCCGCTTTGTTTGCCAGGATAGAATCTGATGGACGTATTACTGGTGAATACAGAAAGCTGACGCCGGATTTCAGAGAAAACGCACTGCCCTTTGTTGCAGAAGCAGGCAAAAAGTATCGGTTTACTGAACCGGGAAAAGATGTAAAGCCCGGTGCTGATTTATCAGGTAAGTGGGAGTTACAAATCTATGGTAAAGAACCGATTCCTAACCGCATAGGGCTATTGAAGCAGAACGGTAATAAGCTGACAGGTGTGATTATGTCTGTTCTGGGTGATAGCCGGGAACTGGAAGGAACAGTGCAGGGAAATGAGTTTGAGCTTTCAGGCTTTACAGGTCCTAGTCCTATATACATAAAAGGGCATATTAATAATGACAAGTCCTTTACGGGGGAGCTGAGTCTGGGGACAGATAACAATGTAAAGCTGGACGGTAATAAAAACCCTTATGCGGAACTGCCTGATCTCAACAAGCTGACTTATCTCAAAGAAGGCAATAAGGAACCTGACTTTCCCCTACCTGATCTGAATGGTGGGCAGATATCATTAAGTGATGCGCTGTGTAAAGGTCAAGCAGTTAATGAGGAGGTTACAAGCGCCTGGTATCTTAATTGTATATACCATACCGCCTCTCTTGCTCCCAGGTTCAGGAAGAACAAAGCACATGGCGTCGAGGTGATTGCCACTGGTTTTGAGCAGAAAGAAGAGGTTGAATATGCCCGTTATACACTTAGAAATTTAAAAGATAAATACAGTATTGAATATGATATTCCTTTTGGTAGCATTGCTGATAAGAAAGTGGTTTCGGAAACACTTCCGTCACTCAACCGTATGATGGCATTCCCTACAACCATCACGATAGATCTTAATGGCGACATAAGTCGCTATCATCAACTAGTTAGCTGCGCATAATAGTGACATACGTTACCTGCTATTTGTTGTTCTCTGTTGTCAGACCTGTGGGGTCGGCCGGCCCGGCCCTGCAGGTCTTTTAAAACACACTACCAATGAAACTTTTACAGCACGCTGCCTCCTTTGCATCTGTAGGTGTTATCGCTGTGATTACAGCTTTTACTATTCAGGTCAATAGTACATCATCTGCCCTGCCGATAACCATTACGCCGGTATCAGCAGCTACTCATAACGTGATCGCTTTCCAGATTGATAGTAAAAACAGCAAACTGGTATGGACAGCCCGTAAAGTAACAGGGACGCACACCGGTACTATCGCTATTAGTAGCGGAACCTTGAATGTCGAAAGCAATTCCCTGAAAAGTGGCAGTTTTAAACTGGATACACGTAGTATTACCGTCACTGATATCAAAGATGCGGAAGGTAACGCCAAACTGACCGGTCACCTGAAAGGTGATGACTTCTTTGCAGTAGAAAAATACCCATCAGCAGATTTCCTCATCACCGGTATCAAGCCTCATAGCACTAATCAGTATGAGGTGACTGGTACATTAACCATTAAAGGAATTACCAATAATATCGCTTTCCCAGCTACCGTAACCATGGATAAGAGTAAACTGACTGCCCAGGCAAAGGTCAGCGTAGACAGGACAAAGTATGATATCAAATACCGCTCTAAGCATTACTTTGAGAATCTGGGGGATAAGGCAATTTATGACGACTTTGATCTGGATATTATACTTGTTGCTAACGCGCAGTAAGAAAAAAGGAGAGCTATTATAGGTATGTAATTGCCAGTTGTTTTATAGCCGGTCTTTCATTCAAAAAAACCGCTTAGGCGGTAACCCTCGGGGAAAAGCTATTCGTTGATCCCGGATTATTTATAGACTGGACTGTTGGCAATATGCCAGAGGCTATCAGGAGTTTGGAGCTACAGACAGCTGCGATGCAAACCAAGTACTTCTTTATTGTCTTCAGTATCCTCGCTCGGGGTATTGAGTGTAAAGACGGTCTTAAGGTATTGTTGCATAAAGAGCCAATATCCTTTCCGACAGGGGCTAATTGTAATTATGTCACTATACCACCTTTTGAGCATCAGAAAGAGCCGGGATAATTATGAATAAACCACAGCAGAAAATCACCCTTTAGGGCGTCTATTAGACTCGGAAATGGGGCGTGTTGTTACACACAGTTTATTTTGGCACTGTAATTACGGCAACAGCGTTAAATGCTATCTTTCCCCTTCCTTCAGCGGCTTCCTGTAATATGGGTAACTGGTAGTTCGGCAGGATACCATATTATGCTGCAGACGCGGGTATTGCTTGGATTGAATAATGCGTTCAAGGCATTGGGTAGTTATACTGGTGACCGTATTAGGGAATGATAGCGTCTACTATTGTGGGTGTGCTGAGTGGTAATATCGGTATCCAGACTTTTGCATCTCGCACCTGATATACCTGCGGTACAGGTATTGTTGCAACAGAGTGGCGAAGCGCAAAAAATTGTTTGACAACGAAGAGTACGGCCTTGGCAGTAGCTCGGTGCTCACAGATGATAGCCTCGAGGCCAGGTCATTGGAGCCCGTTTGTAGAAGTACCTGTAGATACTTCTAGCGTGTGATACAGGTTTCGGCAGGTCAGACGCCATCGTCAAAAGATTAGGAAGTATTTGCCGATGTGTCGCTTGAAGCAGATAAGGCTGATACAGTATTTCTGCATGGAGTATCAGAAAGCGGCGACAGGAGTTGCTATCAATAAGAACTTTTGCAAACTAACAACAGAATAAATCATGCATCTGAAACCTGTAAAAGCCATCAGTGGTTACAACCGTGAGCAGTTTGCCGCGGAATATCTGGAAACTGGCATTCCGGTGCTTATCAAAGATTTCATTGATCCGGATTGCGAGGCATTGAAGAAATGGGACTATGACTATTTCCGGCAGCAAGCTGGTGATGTAATGGTAGAAGTACACAGCGAGGAAAACGCGCATCTTGACAAGGCTACCAGTCAACCGGCAGAGAAGATGAAGTTTGGAGACTATCTTAACCTGATAGAATCACAGCCGACCGTGAGGCGGCTATTCCTGTTTAATCTGCTGCGGGAGAGGCCTGATATTAAGAAGGAACTAGCGGTACGTAAGATTGCAGACAACCTTCTTACCTGGCTGCCATTCCTGTTCTTTGGTGGAGAAGGTTCTTCTGTCAGGTACCATTACGATATCGATATGTCACATGTATTTCTGTCCCAGTTTCAGGGAGTAAAGAAGGTATGGTTATTCCCTAATGAACAGTCTGACCTGTTATATCGGTTGCCCTGGAACTTTCACGGTATAGCAGACTTGCGAAATCCTGACTATGCAGCTTTTCCGGCATTGAGTCAGCTGGACGGATGGGAGTGTACATTACATTTTGGGGAAACATTGTTCATTCCTTCAGGATACTGGCATTATATACAGTATGAAACGGCAGGGTATTCAGTGGCTTACAGGGCACTTCCAGTATCTATGCTGAAAAGGGCAGTTGGTGTAAGAAATATCTTTATCACCCGTCGTTTTGATGATGCAATGAGGAAGATATTGGGCAGGAAATGGTTTGATTATAAGATGAAGACTGCTCATAGACGTGCAGAAAGAGCAGTAGGAAGGATATTATAACTGTATCGGATGGTTAGCTGATTCTGCCGCCGGTTAGTCAGCAGGAGGCAGCCAACCATCTGATACGATATACTATTTTACATTAAAGACAAATCCGATTCCGTATACATTTTTGATGCTGATACCTGGATTTTGCTGGAAGTATTTTCTGAACCGGGAAATAAATACATCAAGGCTACGTCCTACAAAGTAGTCGTTAGACCCCCATACCTTGGTAAGGATCTCTTCCCGTTTAATAACCCGGTTCACATTATGGAAGAAGAGCACCAGAAGGTCGCATTCGCGGGGAGTGAGTACAATTTCTTCTCCTTGTTCTGTTACCAGTTTAAGCGAATCCACAAACAGTTGTGTATTGCCTATAGTAATGACATTTTTTGCTTTTACAGCGTCGGGATTAGTAGCCGGCTGCTTACGTTTGATAATATTCCTGATACGCAGGACCAGTTCATCTATATCGAAAGGTTTTACAACATAGTCATCTGCACCTATCTTTAAACCGTTGAGACGATCAGTTTTTTCACCACGTGCAGTCAGGAAAAGAAAAGGAACATGGCTGTTAATCTTTACTACATGTTCTGCCAGTTCAAATCCGTCCATACCCGGAAGATTCACATCTATCAGCAGAATATGGTAAGATTCAGGAGCGTTTTTAAAATCTTCCAGCGCATCGCTTCCACTTTGCTGCCAGTTTACTTCAAAGTCCATTAGTTCCAGGTATTGCTTTACAACATTACCTAGATCTGCTTCATCTTCGACCAATAAAATTCGGTGTCTCATAGCTACAATTTTTAGTTTGAAGCGGGCGACCTGTTTACGTTAATAGTTCACTATTGTCAATTAGGAATTACGATTACAAATGTAGTCCCTTTTCCTACTTCGCTATCTACTTTCAGTTTCCATTTATGGGCGTCGATGCACTGCTTTACATAGTGCAGCCCAAGTCCCAGTCCCTTAGTATTTTGTGTCAGGTCTTTCTGATACCTGTAGAATTTCTCAAAAATGTGTTTCAATGTTTCTCTTGACATGCCGATGCCAGAATCGGCAACTGTAATGCAGATCTGCTCATTATCAGTGGTTATGGCGACTATCAGGTCTTTCACCTGCTGCACATTATATTTCACGGCATTGTCCAGTATATTGAGCATCAATGTAGTGAAATGAAAGCTGTCCAGTTCTACAATCAGGTCAGTATCTGCCGGTTGGAAGTCTATCTGAACGTTAGATGTGGAAAATTTGATACTAAAATCGGTCAGTATTTCACTTACCAGCATATTCAGGTGGTGAGGTTTTTTCTGAACGAATAACTTCTCGACTGTTGCGAGGTCGAGTACCTGTCCGAACAATAGCTTCAACCGGTGTGACTGCCGGTCAATAATTTCTGACAAAGAGCGTATGGCCATTTTATTATCCAGGATCTTTTCATTCTGAATATTTTTATTAGCCACCATAATGGCTGATAATGGCGTATGAAATTCATGCGTAATGTTATTAATAAAGTCAGTCTTTACATCCGAAAGGTGTTTCTGCTTAATCCAGTTCCGCATCGTGATGAAAAATAATATAATTATCGCAAACATTGACAAAAGGGACATAGTCAGCATGAGCCTCATTTGCCGGAATACCATCTGTCTGCGGTTGTAGGGCTCGGCATGCAGGGTAAACGCCATTGCGTAGGTATAAGGTACGGGGGTACTGACATTGAGTCCAAGCACCTGGCTGCGGTCATCAGGATCTTTCAGATCGCCGAAGATACGTATGCCGTCCGACCATTGCAGTGAATCATCTATCAGCTCATATTTTCGTCGGTTGTTATAGATATTGATATATCTCCTGTCACCAGTCATGATATCTATCCTGGTAATAGTCAGTGCGTATCGCAGGGAGTCTGTAATATTATTCCGCTGCCGGATTACATGCATAAGGCTATCAGCAGTTTCCTGCCTGATCAGCTTATGAAATACATCGTTTAATAACTCTTGTGAATATGCTTTAAACTTTGTAGTATCAGCCTGATATATTTCTTCCAGCTTTCGCAGCTGCGGCATCAGTATTGAATCTACTATGGCTTGTCCGCCGGGGAAGAGTTTATCGTTTGTAATTGCCTTTGAATACTCCTCATTGATCTTACTTTTCTTGTCATAATAAAAGCGGCGGTTCAGCAGGTCATAGGTGTTATATACCAGGATAAACTGTACCAGTGCCAGGACTAGAAAGCAAATGACAGATGTGGTGATATAGATCTTAAAAGGATGCTTCATGAAAAAATTCCTGAAGAACAAATATATCCTTTCAACCGGCAGTTTTAGCAAACTCCATACTTTTCTGATCATATTTAAATATCGGAAATTTAATTTTCGTTCACAATTCGTTTAAGATTGTTTACACTTTGTTTGCTTTCCATTTGCAACTTTTCTGCACCTGCTTTTTTAATTTCGATTGTCGGTCATCCATTTTTTAGAATAGTATTATCAGCCAAATTGTTTAACTGTCACAGCAAAGCGTCCCAGACCTTTGTGCTAATTACCACGATCACATACTCAGCTATCTATTGAGAAAAAAGTAACAAACTACAGGCCGTACGTCCTGTGCGGCTTGTAGCTTGTTTATCTTAATTCACTTCATAAACCCTAATTCCAGACTCCAATGAAAAAGAGCCCTCAACTAATCATTTTGTTATGCCTGATGGCATCCGTATTGTTTGTGGAAGGTTGTAAAAAAGACAATGCCCTTCCAAATACTAAGAAACCTGTAACCGAAGAAGCAGCGGCAGAAATACCGCCTGCTACCTGGCAGGAACATTGGTTTGAACACGTACAACTCCTGAAGCGTGTTTACTACAATGATCATATTGCTGTATATTATGATAATGACATGCCCACTAATGTGACATGGCCTTACCGGCGCCTTGACAGCATCTGGCGCTATACAAAAAGAGTATACGGTGATTTTGGTACGGATAAACGCCTGTTCGTAATCCTGCATGAAAATAAGTATAGTGGCGGACATCCTTCAACTTATTTTGATGCCAGCCACGATAACCGCAATGTAATTGACGTCGGATTGACCGGCTCCTGGGCAGACAGTACTGGTCAACCTCTTCATATTACAGCACATGAAGTAGGACATATCGTAGAACTGGCATCCAAAGGTTATCATAACTCCCCCGCATTCTCGCTATGGAGAGACAGTAAGTGGATGGAAATCTACCAATATGATGTCTACAAATCACTGGGCTGGACTACTGTCGCTAATGCCTGGTATAATAGTATGTGGAATAAGGTGGATAATTTCCCGGTTGCCAATACCCGCTGGTTCAGGAACTGGTTCTACCCTATTTATAGCCAATATGGCGGCACTGCTACACTTAACAGGTTCTTTACCCTGCTTGCACAGCATTTTCCTAAAAATGGAACTGATTATGCCCGTAATATGAATTGGGGAGAGTTCGTACATTTCTGGAGCGGAGCTGCAGGTGTAAACCTAAAAGCGCAGGCGACTATCGCCTTTGGCTGGCCTGCCGCCTGGGAAACACAGTTTCAGCAAGCGAGGCAGAACTTCCCGAATATTGTTTATTAGCTTTTGCATAGATACCTTGAGAGGGTAAACTATTGTATTACAGCCTGCACCGGTGATACGGGTGCAGGCTGTTTTTATTAATATGAAGCAGTTTTAAGTGGAATGCTATTCACTTTGTTTGAGCATTTCGGCAGATACGCTCTTTTAGCGTTAATGTTGCTATCTACAACTATTCTGTCTATCATTATCCGCAATCCATTCCCCAAGATTCCGGTAGGAATAATATCACCGCAAGTATTACCTGAACTTGTACTAATTCCTGAAAGCGTCTGAAGGTGGAAAATGATCACATAGCTGATATTACCACAATAAGTCAGTGCTAAGCCGGCAGTTTAAGGAATTTGTTGCTCCATCAAGTAATAAGTAGACTATAAATCAATGATTAGTTATGCCTAGTTTTCTGTTATCTATTGATTGTCAATATTTAGAGTCTGTTTTTTTACTATTGGTCAAGTATATATGGCAATTATTTACCGGGATTTACACACTTTTGGTTAGGAGTTGGGGAGAATTATCGCATGACTGAGAATGAGCAACATACTGGCAAATAATTTGTTCTATTCAGTATGTCAGCTTTTAACTAACCCATTAAAAATGTGAGATTATGAAGAAGTATTCAAACAGGGGTAAAGAGACGGCGAAAAGAGGAGCTGAGGAAGCAAAAGCAGATTCTTTATCGAACAGTGACAATCACTACTCCCCCAAGGCAGTTAACAGCCGATAGCAATATATCATCGTATCTCTTCAACATTATCTGCTGCGGAATATCCCGTAGTAGCACTCCTTTAATTGTTTGTTATGGAAAGGCGTACAATTACAGTTTATATTGAAGGAAGATCCTATCAGCTTGCCATTACTGTTGATGACGTGGCTCAGGAGACTACCTACGAAGTGATCACCAGTGGAAATGTACTAAGGGACTTCATGCCCGAAGACATAGACTGGCAGGAAGACCGCATGATTACTGCCGAAGAACGTGTCAGAACTATAGAAAGCGAGCAGATCGCCCGTATCATCTGGACAGACATCCTCGATATGATGGAACATTGATTCGGTTTGCCTATAATTACCACTAAAGAAGGCAAAAAAATACTACCCAAATAAAAGTCTACATAAATAGTAGACTTTTAAATTTCTACAGTATATATTTGCACCAGATTATTATTGTGCTCCCACCAAGAGACGAATGCAGTAGCTTAAACAGCTACACTCTGCGCATTGTAATCAACCAAATAATCCAAGTCTCAAGTATCTGATGTTTAAGCTACGAATGCCTTATTGGGCCTGCGTTGCAGGCATCGCTATGAGTTCATGTGAACAGCGTGCCGATGCAGTGCCTATACATTTTGGTTATGGTCGTGCTGCTACTGCTAATGAAATTGCCGGTAAAGCAATTGCTATTCCTCCCAGCGGAATAGGTCTGCCTCCTGGTAATGGAACTGTTCAGCAAGGCGCTGTGGTATATGCTTCCAAATGTGCAGCCTGTCATGGAGTAACCGGTGTTGAAGGTCCTTTTAACATACTTGTTGCTCCGGATACAGCGAATGCTATACCATTTGACCGTGCGCCAAAACGTGTGAAGTCAATCGGTAACTACTGGCCTTATGCCACGACTGTATTTGATTACGTACGTCGGGCTATGCCTTATAACGCACCTGGGTCATTGTCAGATGAAGAAGTGTATAGCGTCACAGCCTGGCTATTGTATGCAAACAAACTTATAGATACTACGACTATTATCAATGCAAAAACACTACCGGCTATTGTCATGCCGGCAAGAAAGTACTATGTCACAGATAACAGGAAAGGCGGGAACGGACCATACGAATAACATATGTGTCGCTTGAAACTGTAATTCATAATTCAATTTTACTATGAGTCAAAAGATGACGCGTCGTCGCCTTTTGCTTGGAGGTGCTGCTACTGCTGCTGTCGCAATAGTAAAGACCTCCTTTGGCAAAATGGTGCAGACTGGTATTCCTGAAGCTGCTTTAGATCCTACTAAACATGTAGGACCATTGCCTAGCGCCTTAGGTACAAGATCCCCATTTGAACATCCTCAGCGAAAAGCAACACTTACCTCCTCGCAGACTCCCCTGCAGGACTTATATGGTATTATCACGCCATCGGATTTACACTTTGAACGTCATCATGCTGGTGTGCCCGCTATTGATCCCAATACCTATGAATTACTGATACACGGTATGGTAGACCGACCTACTATATTCTCGCTCTCAGATCTCAAACGCTTTCCCTCAGTATCGAGGATATGTTTTGTGGAATGCTCGGGTAATTTCAGAAAGCCGGATAAGGAAAGTATTACTCCACAAGATATCTGCGGACTCACCAGCCAAAGTGAATGGACAGGTGTCATGTTATCCACTCTGTTCAGGGAGGTAGGCGTCAAGCCTAAAGCTACCTGGTTTCTGGCCGAGGGATCAGACGCTGCTGTAATGACCCGCAGTATTCCTGTTAGTAAAGGATGGGAAGAGGCTATGATTGTTTATGCACAAAATGGGGAAGCCATTCGCCCACAACAAGGATACCCGGCCCGACTGCTTCTCCCGGGGTGGGAAGGCAATACCAGCATTAAATGGTTACGCCGCATTGAACTGTCTGATGGCCCATTTATGACCAGAGAAGAGACTTCAAAATACACTGAGCCAGTAAAGGATGGTAAGATTCGTCAGTTCAGCTTTACCATGGATGCGCGCTCTATTATCACGTATCCCGCTTACCCCGTACAGGTGCAGAAAGGATGGGTCGAAATAAGAGGACTTGCCTGGAGTGGCCGTGGGAAAATAGCTCGTGTAGAAATCAGTACCAATGCAGGTAAAACATGGAACATCGCTCAATTACAGGAACCTGTTCTGGACAAAGCTCATACTTATTTCAGATACCTATGGCAATGGAATGGAGACACAACCGAAATCATGAGCAGAGCCATTGATGAAACAGGTTATATACAACCATCCCTGGAACAACTGATCAAAGCCCGCGGTATTGGAACGGGTTATCATCTTAACCCTGTTACAGCATGGCTGGTAAAACGGGACGGACAAGTTGTATACAAACCTGAACAGTGGAAATAACATCATTAGTATAAAACCAATCAGCATTATGTCAATCTTTGATCAAGCTCAATACCCTGTTATGCGCAGACTTGCAAGAAATGCCGGCTTCCTGCTGATACCCGCTGTACTTGGTAGTCCGGGTGTGCATGCGTCAATTACTACCTCCCCTCCCCTACCTGCTTTTACAGACAGATTCCCCGCAGATATCCCTGTCAAAGGAAAAGTTACTGATAGCAATGGCCAGCAATTGCCAGGTGTAAGTGTGGTTGTGAAAGGCTCTAAACGTGGTGCCCTTACCCGTATTGACGGCTCCTTTGAATTAAGTGCTCCCCCAGATGCAATACTCATTTTTACTTATCTCGGATACAAATCACAGGAAGTGAAAATCAGTAGTACTTCTCAGCTGCGTGTACAACTGGAAACAGATGATAAGAAACTTAGTGAAGTAGTTGTGGTAGGTTATGGTATACAGGAACGTCGTAACCTCACCAGCTCTGTATCAACTATCAATACTTCAGAAACAAAGAATATTCCCGTAGCTGGCTTTGATGCCCAACTACAAGGCAAGGCTGCCGGTTTGCAGATCAACTCAAATACTGGTGTACCTGGTGATGGAGTATTTGTACGGGTACGTGGTACAACTTCCATCAATGCAGGAAATGATCCGCTGTATGTTGTTGATGGCGTATTTGTAAATAATACCAGTCTTCAGTCAGTTAGTACTGGTGGCCGTGCTACTTCTCCTATTGCTGATATTAATCCAGGCGATATTGCCAGTATAGAGGTATTGAAGGATGCTAGTGCCACGGCTATCTACGGTTCACGTGGTGCAAATGGTGTGGTAATCGTAACTACTAAACGAGGTAATTACAGCCAGAAAACAAAGGTAAATGTTAATGCCTCCCATGGTATTGCAACAGCGCCTGAACTGTGGGACCTGACCACTGGTGCTGAACATGCCGCTTTGATCAATGAATACTGGATCAATACTGGTATAGACAATCCTGCGTCTAATCAGACATTTGCTAACAGGCCTTTCCGGCCGGTAAGTGAAGGTGGACGCGGCCTGCCTGAAGAACAACAAACATACGACAGGCTGGGTAAGCTATTCCGTACCGGCCAGTTATCCAACTATGACCTGTCATTGAATGGCGGTTCTGATAAAACTAAGTTCTATATAGGCGCTGGCTATACCAAACAGGAGGCAAATATCCGCCCGGTCTTCTTTGAAAGAGCTAGTCTTAAACTAAACATAGACCACAGGATCAGCGACCGCGTACAGGTAGGCGTAAGTAATGGTATCACCCGTTCTTACAGGAATCAGGCGCGTGCAGGTGATGGTCCGCAGGGAGGATTACTGCAATCGGCTTTGCACACGCCTACTTATCTGCCAGAAACTAATCCCGATGGTACTCCTGCACGCTGGGCCGGTTTTGACAACCTGCAGGTGTTACTGGACAACTACGATGTCAATACTGTCAGCCTGCGTTATATAGGTAATCTGTATGCTGAAGCTGAAATACTGCCTGATCTGAAGTTTCGTACCAGCTGGAGTGCCGACTATAACAACTATGATGAGTCAGAATACTGGAATGATAAAACTCAGTTGGGAGCTGCGCCTACCTACGGACTGGCCACATCGTCCATAACACAAAACAGCACCTGGATTAATGAACAAACCTTGTCTTATCGCAAGCAGCTGGGACAGGGACATACATTAGGCGCTGTTGCTGGTAATACTATACAACAAAATACCCTGAAGCGAACTTTTGCACAGGGTACGGGTTTCCCGAATAACTCTTATGAGGATATTTCCTCTGCCTCCAACCGTACCTCCGGACAAACCTGGACGCAGGCTACATTAGCATCCTTCTTTTCCCGTCTTGACTATAACTATAACAGCAAGTACTACCTCGAAGTCAGCTTCCGGGCAGACGGCTCCTCCCGTTTCGGTAGTAACCACCGTTGGGGGTACTTTCCTGCTGTCGGCGCTGCATGGAGGTTAAAAGAAGAGCAGTTCCTGAAAGATGTACGACTATTCAGTGACCTGAAACTCAGAGCAAGCTATGGTATAACAGGTAACCAGAGCGGTATCAATGATTTTGCCGCACGTGGTCTGTGGACAGGAGCCAGCGGTTATCCTGATAGTGAAACCGGTGGAGATAAACCAGCTACAGCACCTCTCCAGTTATCTAATCCGGACCTGCGCTGGGAGAAGACAAAACAGGCTAATATAGGGCTGGATGCTGTCTTCCTGGATGGTCGCTTAACATTAGAAGTGAACGTCTATTCAAAGAAAACCTCTGACGTACTGTTACAGCTGCCTGTACCTTCCAATACCGGTTATAGCACTTACTACTCCAATGCCGGAGAAATCAGTAATAAAGGCTATGAAGTCGCTGTCCGGTCAGAAAACATCAAACGTAGCAATTTTACCTGGAACACTTCTTTCAGTATTTCCGGAAACAGGAACCGCGTCGAGAAACTACCTGTACCAATCACGCAATACAACCGGGACTGGATCAGGATGCAACAGGGGTATGCTATGTACTCTTTCTGGATGTATAAGCAGCTCTCAGTAGATCCGAAGACGGGTAATGCCATATTTGAAGACGTCAATGGAGATGGTAGTATCACAGTAGCTGACAGACAGATAGTAGGTAATGCGTTGCCCAAGTTCTTTGGTGGTATAAACAACAGCTTTTCATGGAAATCATTTGATGCATCGGTGCAGTTCAATTTTCAATACGGCAATAAGGTATTAAACCTGAACAGATTCTTCGGAGAAGGTGGTGGTACACGTGATGCTAACAGAATATTATTCGCAAGTCAGCTCAAGCGCTGGCAAAAGGAAGGTGATCTGACAGATGTACCACGGTTAACCAAAGCAGGCAACAACTACACGCTTGAACAAAACAGCCGCTTTATCGAAAATGGATCATTCCTGCGCCTTCAGGCGCTGACTGTAGGGTATACGTTACCTAAAGCCCTTACCAGCCGTTGGAATATAGATGCATTACGGATATACTTCGCAGGGAATAATCTATGGCTGCTGACCAAATATACAGGGCCAGATCCGGAAGCAAATGTGACTGCATCACAGACGGTACAAGGTATTGATCTGGGTACGCCACCACAGTCAAGAATGTTACAGTTTGGACTGAATGTCACATTGTAAACGCTAAAAAGTTCAAGAGCCAAGTACCTGCAATGAAGCATTCAACCGAGCAGCCGGAATGTGAATCAGGAATTATGATCTAATAATCAAGAGCTATGAAATTGTTTATCCGCATATTACCAATAGTATATTTGCTGACATCGTGCAGCGACTTCCTCGACGTAGCGCCTAAAGATGCTGTGTCAGATGAAACAACAATTAATGACAAAGCTTCTGCACAAACCGCCGTACGGGGAATCTACAGACAGCTGGGTGATGATGATTATTACGGTGCATTGTTCCAGACCATTGGATACCTTTCAGGCGACAATATCCAATGGACAGGCTCTCAGTCTGTAATTCAACAGTTTATCTCACATGCTGTGAAAGGTGATAATGCCAATGTGGCCACTGTATGGTCAGGTATATACGCTACTATTAACAGGGCTAACCAGGTAATTGATAAATTACCTGCGGTGAACGATGCTACGCTGAGTGCTGATGAGAAAAATGCACTTCTTGGTGAGGCTTACTTCATACGCGCGCTGGCTTACTTTGATCTTGCCCGCACCTGGGGCGGTGTACAATTAGTGGTAAAAGCTGCTACCAACATCAGCGATACCAAAGGCCTACAACGCAGTACACTTGAACAGACATACGCGCAGGTACTGAAAGACCTGCAAACAGCAGAACCGCTGTTACCCGAAACAACAAACCGTTACCGGGCTACCCGTAAAACAGTATGGGCGTTATTAGCCCGTTTTTACCTCTATCAGGGCAATTGGACACAAGCGGAGGCCTCAGCGTCCAGGCTGATAACAGACAGCCGGTATCGCCTTATAAAGCCCTATAGCGCATTCTTTGCCAACAACGTTGTAGCTACAGAAGAATCCATACTGGAGATTGCTTACAGTGCTAACAATACCAACGCTCATCGTGGTTACTGGCAGCCGCCGGCCAATAACGGTACCCGCCAGTGGGCACCTAATGACGCATTCATTGCACTGATCAATAATCCTTTAATTGGCGGTAACCGTAGTAGTGCTGTCGCTATCACCAATCAGGGACTATGGTACGGCAACTTCTATTATCGCAGTCCGGCAACGGACCCAGCTTATATACTCCGCATTGCAGAACAATACCTGATCCGTGCTGAGGCACGTGCCCACCAAGGTAATCTTGAAGGCGCTCTACAGGATCTGGATGCTGTCAGAGACAGGGCTGGACTTACAGGTAGTACAGCAGTTTCGGCTAACGAAATACTACTGGCCATAGAGCATGAACGCAGACTGGAATTTGCCTTTGAACCACATCGCTGGTACGATCTGGTCAGAACTAAAAGAGCGGCTGCTGTACTTGGTCTGACAGACGAGAAAAGATATGTAATGCCCATTCCGGCTATTGAGCTAAGTGCAGATGATGCACTGGAACCTAATCCTGGTTATTAAATACTAATCTATCTTCTATTATAAACCCTGCAGGTATGACACATCCGGCCAATTTATTACCTCCGCAAACGTGGAAAGCATCCTGGAAGGTGCTTTTCCGCTTTTTCTTCATCTATTTTGTTATCCAGTGTGTACCATTGGATATCCGATACTATACAGACTTACTGCACATTCAATGGACGGAACTGAGCTTCAGAGACATCTTCTACCTGACACGGTATACGCCGCGTTTTATACCTGGTGAGGGGGCATTTGGTAGTTTTACTGACTGGGGTATAGCGGCGTTTATTGCTTTAACAGGCACGCTGGTATGGACATATCTTGACAGACAGCGTAAGGAATACAATCAACTCTATTACTGGCTGCGCGCTATTGTCAGATACCGGTTGGCTATAGGGGTAATTGCCTATGGCCTTTTGAAACTCTTTCCTCAGCAATTACCCTACCCTTCTATCAGTCAGCTGAACACGCATTACGGCGACCTTTCTGCCTGGAAAATCTTTGCCATGAGTACAGGTGTTGTACCTTCTATGGAAACATTCCTGGGGTTGGTAGAAACTATTGCCGGTTTGTTGCTGCTAAGCAGAAGAACTGCAACTATCGGTGCTGGTATCATTATTACATTTACAGGTAATGTGTTTATGTCTAATCTGGCATACGAAGGCGGTGAATATGTCTATAGCTTCTATCTTGTAATACTCGCCCTGTTCCTGCTGTCTTATGATATACTCCGGATTATCAACCTGCTGACGCTTGAGCGCCCTACAGCGCCTGGTAATATACGCCCCTATCTCCCACATCCATGGCACCGTGCAGCAAAGCTGGCAGTCAAAGCATTATTCATATTCTTCTTTTTCGGGTTGTATGGATATAAGACCTATGCCAGCTACCGGCAACTAGGGTATCAATATCCGCATACACCTGGTCTAAAAGAGGCTGCCGGCATCTATAACGTAACCACATTCCGCATCAACAACCAGGAGCTGCCTTACTCACTGACAGATAGTGTACGCTGGAAAGATGTAGTATTTGAAACATGGGCGACTATCAGTATACGTGCAAACCGCTACGTACATCCGGATCTGGCTAATACCGAAGAGATCTTTACCAATGATCCAGACAGGAACTACGAGCTAGCAGGATCTGTGAGCAGGCATTACTACAGCTATAATATTGATACCTCCAGGCAGCTGCTCGTCATGTATAATAAGAATAAGTACCATCAGCAGGAAAAGCTGGTATTACAATATACACGGCCTGACAGTAATCGTATTATCCTTTCAGGCAGTAATGAAAGACACGACACTTTGTATGTAGTGCTCGATAAAATTGATAAGAAATATCCGCTGATAATTGGTCGGCGTAAACCGCTTCAACTTTAAAATTAACCTTATGGCAGAGATACTTCATTCCACTATTGTCAAGCCATCCGCACCTCCTGTTAGCGCGCAGCAACATACGGCCTCGCCTGTAAGGCCCTGGCCTGTTTACCAGCGAGTGGCCTTCCGTATAGCCTTTATCTTCTTTGTGATTATGAGCATTCCTACCAGCTGGAATTGGTACACGCACCTGTTCACCATGGACTGGGTACACCTGAAGTACAGGGATGTATATGATATTGCCCGCTTCCAGCCTAATCTCTGGAACATAACCTCTGAAAGCGGACGATGGGGTATTGCCAGTTATGCCAGCTGGTTGGCTGCCCTTGGTATTGCTGTTGCAGGCGCTGTAATATGGAGCCTGATAGATCGCCGTAAGGAGTATAACATCCTGTATTACTGGTTGCGTGTTATTGTAAGATATCGTGCTGGTATTGGTATCATTGGTTTCGGATATACCAAGCTCTTTCCGGTTCAGATGCCTTATCCGTCTATCTCGAACCTGCACACCAACTTCGGTGACTTCACTGCGCAGAAGATATACTGGCTGTCTATAGGTATTGTGCCCTGGTACCAGGTATTTGCAGGTGTTGTAGAAGTAGCTGCTGGCGTATTATTGTTCTTCCGGGGTACGGCTGCTATTGGTGCTGTATTGCTGGCGGGCGCACTGGCTAATATCACCTTTGTGAACTTTGCTTACGATGGCGGTGTACATGTATACAGCGCCTACTTCGTATTACTGGGGTTGTTTATACTGGCATATGATATCCCGAAAATATACCGGTTGCTGGTATTAGAAAAGTATACGGTGCCTGTACATTACTACCCTTCCTTTAAGGAGAAATGGCAGCGATATGTACGATATGGTCTTAAAACCAGCGCTATCCTCTTATTTGTAGTCATCCTGTTCTATCTGCAGATGTGGAACTATCTCTATGATCCATATAAGCAACCTGTACACAAAGGTATTGCAGATACTAAGGGATACTACAATGTTACCGAGTTCAGACTGAACAACCAGGTCATTCCTTATTCTCCGCTTGATACCGTACGTTGGCAGAATGTGACATTTGAGAAGTGGTCTACTATTACTTATCAGGTTAATAAGCCTGTATGGCTGGATCTCAGTAATGGCGGCGGCTCGCCTAAAAATGATGTAGACCGGAACTTTGAACTGGCTGGTGTAGCCGGTGGACGTAGATTCTTCTACTACGAAGCAGATACTGTCAGACAGGAACTCTCTCTACGGGATAAAAACAGAAATCCTGCTAACCAGGGAAGGGAACGGCAGCGTCGTAATGCAACTGATCGTCCGAATACCAGCCTGAAGAAAGATCCGCCATACGTATTACATTATGACAGACCTTCTCCCGGACGTATCATCCTTTCAGGTCTTAACGAAAACAAAGACTCTATCTACGTCGTCCTGGATAAGGTAGAAAAAGAGTACCTGCTATCTCCAGGTAAACTGTCTGCAGGTCAATACTGACAAGAGACCAGGAATCAGGGACCATCATATGTCTACAGTATCCAGCTTGTGGCAGTGGAATTTTAAACCAGGATCTTTATATAGTTTACGTTAAAACATGTATTTTGGTAAATTGTAGATCCTGTTACAACCCTCATTCCTAAATCCTAATTTCTTTGCATGAATTCATCTTATGATTCAATCGTCATCGGTTCTGGTCCTAATGGTCTGGCAGCAGCCATTGCTATGCAGCAACAGGGGTTGTCAGTTCTGTTAATAGAAGGGCGTGATGAAATTGGTGGCGGCTTGCGGTCTAAAGAACTAACCAGGCCGGGATTTATGCATGATATCTGCTCTGCTATCCACCCGATGGCAGTAACCTCTCCTTTCTATAGTCAGCTGCCATTGGAACAGTTTGGACTATCTTACGTATACCCCGTGGCTGATGCAGCTCACCCATTTGATGATGGTACGGCGGCTGTACTATATCCATCACTGGAAAAGACTGCTGCGTTACTAGGCAGCGACCGGAAGGCCTATGAATCGCTTTTTAAGCCCTTACTGGACGATTTTAAAGGGCTGACGGAAGATATACTTGGTCCTCTGCAAATACCAAAGCATCCGCTTACAATGGCCAAATTCGGCTTAAAAGCGCTGCCTTCTGCCATGCAACTGGCTAAACGCTTCCATACCAAAGAAGCCAGAGGGCTGTTTGGCGGAGTCGCCGCTCATGCTATTCAGCCACTAACCAATATTGCTACGGCAGCTATAGGTTTAGTGCTGATCCTGAATAGCCATGCCGGCGGATGGCCTGCACCAAAAGGTGGTGCAAAAGGACTTGCAGAAGCATTAGCCGCTTATTTCAAATCTCTTGGCGGGCATATTGTAACAGGTACATACATAAAGAGCCTAAAAGAACTGCCCGACTCCAAAGCAGTACTATTAGACGTGACGCCCAAACAATTATTACAGATAGCCGGAGAGCGGTTTACTTCCTTCTATAAATGGCAGCTACAACGCTACCGCTATGGTATGGGCGTATTCAAAGTAGACTGGGCACTGGATGGACCTGTGCCTTTTACAGCGGCCGGATGCAGAGAAGCCGGAACTATTCACCTCGGTAATACCATTGAAGAGATAGCTGCGAATGAGCAACATACTGCTAACGGCCATCATCCTGATAATCCCTATACTCTTTTTGTACAGCATAGCATATTTGACTCAACACGCGCCCCTGAGGGTAAACATACAGCCTGGGGATATTGCCACGTGCCCAACGGTTCTACAAAAGATATGACGGCGGCAATAGAAAACCAGGTAGAACGTTTTGCTCCCGGATTCAAAGATCTGATCATAGACCGGCATGTGATGAATACGGCGGATGTAGAAGCCTATAACCCTAATTATATCGGCGGAGATATTAACGGAGGTATTCTCGATATTACACAGTTGTACACACGTCCTGCTATGCGCTGGTCGCCCTATACTACTCCAGCAAAAGGTATTTATGTATGTTCCTCTTCCACACCTCCTGGTGGCGGTATACATGGAATGTGCGGATACCACGCGGCAAAGAAAGCCCTGAAAGACGTTTTCGGCATCCGCCTGTAGCCTGCCAGGTTTAATATTTGTTAACATTCCGTTTGAGATCTGTTGACAGCTTTGCAGCTGTCTAAATACGATATTAGTAGAATCGTATATCGCCTTTGTGTTACCCGTTTCGTGAGCGATTCATTACACATCAACCAAAAAAGCACACCCACTTTGAAAAACAATATGTCAACCTATGATCTATGATGCCTAAAAACTCAGGTATCTCTTATTCATAAACCTTAAATGAGCAATTACTATGCGTAATTTTACAAAGCTATCTTTGTATACAGCATTGCTATGCGGTACCATACCGGCACTAGCGCAGACTGATATCACATCGACAGCGGGTCTGCTGACTGCTCAGTATGCAAATGCTGATGCTGCTGAAAACTTCCCTAAACTGATTGACAACAACACTAGTACCAAGTACTACAAAGACAGAACATCTCTCTGGATACAGTTTGAAGCTACCAGATCTGCGGTTGTTAACCAGTACTCCCTTACTTCTGCGAACGACTTCGCAACCAGAGACCCTAAAAGCTGGAACCTGCAAGGTTCTAATGATGGCAAGACCTGGACCAGCCTGGACGTACAGACTAACCAGACATTTGCTACACGCTTCCTGACAAAAACCTATTCCTTCACCAACACAACCTCCTATCTCTTTTACCGGCTGAATATTACTGCTAACAACGGTGCAAACGCTATTCAGTTCTCAGAGTGGAAATTAACCGGTTCTTTCCCTGCAACGCCTTCCCGGCCTACCAATGTTTCGGTAACGGTATTGCCAGGCTATAAAGCCAGCGTCTCCTGGTCTGATAATGCAACCAATGAGACAAACTACCGTATCGAAAGCTCACTGGATGCTATCACCTTCATTTCCCGTGGTACGGTGGGCGCTAATGTTACCAGCTTTACCGATACTGCGTTGAGTGCTGCTACTAGTCTGGTATACCGCGTACGTGCAGTGAATGCAGCTGGTTTCTCCATTGCTGATACCTCTGCTGCTATCAAAACCGGCGCTGCTCCTGGTGGCTTCGACCTTACCAACTATCAGAATGCGAGGTTCAATGACCCTTACAATACTACCGGAGCCGAAGGTCTTGCAAAAGTAACAGACAATAATATCTATAGTAAATACCTTGCCTGGAACCCGGTAACTGCTATTGGCGCGTCCTTCCCAGGTGGCGCTGTAGCTACACAGTATAGCATCACTGCTGCAAATGATGCTGCTGACAGAGACCCGAAAGACTGGGCATTCCAGGGCTCCAACGATAGTACTAACTGGGTAAATCTTCAGGTACAGACTAACCAGTTATTCACGACCCGTTTTAAGAAACGTACTTACGTATTTCCAAATACTACATCTTATCAGTATTACAGGTTAAATATTACTGCGAATAATGGTGCAGGTATCACACAACTGGCCGAACTGGAAATAACCGGTACCGGTAATGGGGTGATAAATAACGGTATTCCTGCTGCGCCTACAGGCTTTACCACACAGGCGGTATCGGGCAACCAGATACAGCTTGATTGGCAGGATAATACATCTACAGAAACAAACTACCGCCTGGAACGAACAACTGATACGCTGAACTGGAATACTTCCTTTGAACTGGCTCCTAATACGACTCATTTCTATTCATTGAACCTTTCTCCGTTAACCAGGTATTACTACCGCCTCAGAGCAGAGAATGCCAATGGCGCATCTGCCTGGGTAACCGGTAGCAATACAACGCTGACTGCCGCTCCAAGAGTACCTTGGCAGGAACACTGGCACAATCATGTTGAATCACTGTCGCTGAATTACTCAAATAGCAGTGTGAACATCTATTTTGATGCTGCGGTAGACCCTTCTATCAGCTGGATGAACCAGGATTTTACACAGGTATGGGAATATGTAAAACAGAACTATGGCTCTTTCAGCGATCCTAAGCTGAACATGGTATTCCATGGTAAACCTGGTTACTCAGGCGGCCACCCTGCTACTGTATTTGACAGTGATCACGATTTCACAAATGCAGGCGACCTCGGTGGCAGCTGGGCTGCAAGGGAAGGATGGAACCTGCATGCCTCTATTCATGAAGTAGGTCACATTGTAGAAGGTGGTGGTAAAGGTGTACATCACTCGCCATCGTTCCCTATCTGGGGTGATAGCAAGTGGTGTGAAATCTTCATTTATGATGTGATGAAACGCCTCGGCTGGGAAGCTGATGCGCAACAGGCTTATAATGACTTCATTGTGAAATCGGAAGGTTTCCCAAGACACGATACTTACTGGTTCCGTGACTGGTTCATGCCTATCTATGAAAAAGGAGATTCCAGTGCTGCACTGAACCGTTATTTCCAGCTGTTATCAGAATACTTCCCGCAACATAACGGTGGCTATACCCGCGACCTTAACCTTGGTGAGTTTGTTCACTTCTGGAGCGGCGCTGTACAATTCAGCCTGGAACAGCAGGCAGATACTGCGTTTGGCTGGGATAAAGAGCTGGAAATGCAGTTCAGACAGGCCCAGATAGATTTTCCATTTACCTATCCGCAGCCGCTGTTAGCGCGTACGGTAGCGGCAGTAGCAGAAAAGAAGGCTGCTGTGCTGAATATATGGCCTAACCCTGCCAGTCAGACATTAAACCTGTCCCTGCCGGATGCTGCCCAGGTATATGCGGTGGATATATACAATATCGGTGGTGTAAAACGACTCTCTCAGCGTATCAGAGGCAACTATAACCAACTCGACATCTCCTCCCTGCCTGATGGCGTATATATTCTTACGGTGACTGATAATAACCAGATCATTCATAAGCAGAAGTTTGTGGTAAATAATACCACCTCACGCTAATCCATATTATTGGCTGTTATGCCAGGTGGCAGTCTCCCGAAAAGGAGGCTGCCACTTTTTTTATTTTCAGATGGTACCAGTTGCTCCTTCATCCGACACCTGTCAAGACCTACAGTCCGGATCCACGTTAACTGCTTCAGTATAGATGCAATCGATTGTTTAAGTATGCTAATCTTCTAACTGATTAGTAGAAAGCCCGTTATCTTTTTTCACTCCCTCTTAAAAAACCGATTCTACAATGAACAGACAAAACCTTGTCAAAGTAACCAGGGCCGCAGCCCTCTCCATTAGCGTATTGCTGTCTGCATGTGCAAAAGAAAGTGTTATTCAGGAAGAACGTCTTGCCGCAGGCAGTAGCCTGGAAGCCCAGGCAGTGGGCAACGTTATTCTGAATAGCTGGAACGTCAACTGGGATAATTATGCCCATGGCGTTACCTACTCCGCCAATAATGGCGCTACAGATTTTGGTAATGTAACCGGCTGGGTAGACAGCCGGGCTATGATCTCCAACGGAAACCTCCGTATCACCCTCTTAAAGAATGCCTTATCCGGCGCTGGCGGCGTAGTCGCCAACATCGACATCTCTGACGGTACTGCCTATGAGGTAGACTATGATGTCAGATTCCATAGCCAGTTTGACTGGAGCAGAGGCGGAAAACTGGGCTTCGGCTTCTCCATCGGTGATGGGAATACCGGTGGTGATCCCGGCTGGGATGGCAATGGTGGTACTGCCCGTCTGATGTGGTATCAGACAGATGCCGGCAGAGTATTCTTCCAGCCATATGTGTATTTTAAGGATCAGTCAGGTCAGTATGGAGAAACCTTTGGTAAATCCTATCCTTCTTCAGGCAGTCTCAACAAAGGGCAGACCTACCATGTTCACCTGTATGTGAAAAGTAACACGGGTAGCAATACCAACGGGCACATTCAGTATGTGATTGACAACACGGTTGTACTGGATCAGCCCATCCGCTGGACCACCAATGATAGTAAGCGCCTGATCAGAGGACTTACCTTTCATACCTTCCGAGGCGGTAGTCAAACCTACTGGCAGTCAGGTACAGACGGCTATATTTACTATGATAACCTGAGAGTGAACAGGATAAGCACAAACTAATCTATGAACGGGAATCAGGCGGTGTTACTACTTCCTGATTCCTGCTTTCCTCTTTTATAAGCCAGCCATGATAATATGGAATGTCGTTCCCTTACCTGCTTCAGACTCCACATACAGATGGCCTGCATGATTAGCAACTATGCGTCTGCAAAGGGCCAGCCCTATACCTGAACCCGGGTACACAGAACGGTTATGCAGGCGCTTGAATACCTCAAATATCTGGTCGGCATATTTCTGCTCAAAACCAATTCCATTATCCCGGAAGGAAATCTGGAAGTAATCTTTGTATGGATCTGATTTCCCGATATATTTCCCTGCTACCTCCCGCGTAATCATGCTGGCACTGATCTCAATACGTGGACGTACATCGGGTTGAGTGAATTTCAATGCATTACTCATCAGGTTATAAAACAGCTGATTGATCTGCAGTGGTATACCTGGAATATTGGGCAACTGACTTACAATTACTTCTGCCTCTTTTTCTTCAATGATCAGTTCAAAGTCACTGATCACATTCTGAATCACGAATGTCAGATCAATCGGCCGCATCATATTACCTTTCTCCAGCAAACGGGAGAAGTCCAGCAGATCTTTGATCAGCATGGACATGCGTTCTGACGACTGATTAATTTTCTCAATCAGCTTCTGATGCTGTGCCGGCAGGTCTTCATGACGGTTCAGCAGATCGGCATAGATACGGATCTTACGTAAAGGTTCCTGCAGGTCATGGCTTGCCACGTACGCATATTGTTCCAGTTCCTGATTAGATCTTATCAGGCTCATATTAGCATCCTGCAACTCTTCGTTCATTGCAGCCAGCTCCTCGTTAGAGGCGGCCAGTTCTTCTGTGCGCTCTGCTACTTCCATTTCCAGGATGCTCTGGTGCTCCAGCAGTTTATTACGTGCCATCACCTGTGCGGTTACATCTATAGCCATATCCACAATAGCATAGACTTCACCGGCAGCATTCATGATAGGTTTATAGGTAAAGTTGAAGTAAAACGTCTTGGGTACGCCATTGATGACCAGCATAGCTTCTGCTTCCTTCTCGTGATGCGCCACTCCGGTTGTAAATACCTTATCCAGCAGCTGAAGGTAGGGTTGATCTCTCAGTTCCGGCACAGCCGCGCCCAGTTCTTTTCCAAGTACGGCATGCCCTTTACCCCAGATCTCAATCATAGGTTCATTGGCCACTTCAATGACCAGGTTCCGGCCCACAAAAAGGGCAGTAGCTACCGGCGCTTCCTCTACCAGTGAGCGGAAACGGTATTCACTTTCCAGTAAGGCCTGCTGCACATCCAGCTCTGCTCTCAGGTCTCTGGCCACACACGCAAAGGCAATCGGTTCTCCATGCATGGAGCTATCCAGCCTGAATGCATTGGTATGAAACGGAACCAGCTCGCCTGTTTCCTGTTGTGAATAATACTGCCTTCCTATCCATTTACCATCATTCAGTACGGCAGGAAGTATATTCTTTTCAAGATGTACAAGGTGTTCCAGGGTAAACAGATCCCTGATATTGCGGGTAATGGCGGAAGTCTTACGTCCGAGGCCCAGCAGTTTCATACCTGCGTCATTCACGTAAGTAATGGTACCATCCAGGTTAGCAACAGCGATAAGGTCACTGCTGTTTTCGACCAGTGTGAGTAGTTTCTGCTGTTCCTGGCGGGCGGCCACTTCGTTGCTGATATCAAAAGCAATCACCATGATATTCTCCTGGTGATCGTCGTGGCTGATAATGCGGGCGGTATTCACCTGTACCCACCTTTCTGCCCCATCCTTTATCCGGTAACGCTTTACCTGATTGAATACATCGCGTTTTCCCTGCATCAGTTCTTCAAACAGCAACGTGTTTTCCACCTGGTGTTCAGTATGTACAATGTCAATATACCGTTGTCCGTTCAATTCTTCTGCGGTACAACCCAGCAGGCCGGCAAACGATTTATTGGTCATATTGAACCTTCCCTGGTTGTCGATGAAGGCCATGCCAATAGCGGCATTATTAAAAGAAAGTGCGAAACGTTGTTCGACCTCTTTCAGTAGTCTGTCTTGTTCTTTCTGAGCAGTAATGTCCAGGCATATACCTGACAATGAAACCGGTGTACCATTGATATCGTAGTAATACTTACCGCGAATCTTTGCCCAATGTACAGAGCCGTCGTTCCAGATAAAACGGGCTTCGTAATTAAGGCTGCCGGTATGTGCTGCCAGCGCGTAAGCCTGTGTTCTGATGGTAAGATCATCAGGGTGTATATGACTTACCAAAGCATTCCTGTCTCTGACAACCGCTTCTCTCACACCAGTCATGATGTAATGAAGATTGGCCGAGAAATCAACGTGGTCGGTGCTGAGATCGACGGTGAAAATACCCGCGTCAGAGCCTTCTATCGCCAGTGCAGCGAGCCGTTCTGCCGCTTCGGCTTTCTCGTTAGCAGCCATTTCCGTGGTAATATCCTGCCCGATGCCCGACAGACGGACCGCTTTACCCTCGTTATTAAAATACGCCTGTCCTTTTATATTCAGCCAGCGGGTATCTTTTCCTTCTTCGGTAATACATCTGAAAATAACACTGAACTGAGGATCTGAGTCAGGTTGTAATGCCTGTCTTACTGCCTGCAGGATGGCGCCCTGGTCAGCATGATGGATATGCTGAAAGATGTTTTCAAAGGTAGGTACTTCTTTTGCATCCAGTCTGAATAGTGCTGTGCAACGTTCATCCAGTATTACCTGCCTGCTGCTCATATCTACATCCCATGTGCCGATCCCGGCGGCATGTAATGCAAATCTTATCTGAAGTTCCTGGTCCCGCGGGATAGAAGGATTGGGTTTTGTAATTTCACTCATGATTCACTGGCAGTCCTGTGAAGGTACAAGTTAAAAAAATGCTACTGAATAATTATTTCTCCGTCACTTTCTTGCCGCCTAGCAGCTTCTCTATCATGAGTTTAAGTCTGTTTTGCTTGGTCTCCTCTTTTTTTGCAGAAGTGATCCAGACCATGTACTCTTTCTTATCAGTATAGGATAATTTATTATAAAAATTCTCTGCTTCCGGATATTGGATAAATAAAGCAATTACCTCATCTGTTAAGGGTACTTCCCGTGGTGTAAGATCCTGTTCAAGTTCAATATGGATAGTATCACCCAAATCTTTCCCCAGTTCTTTCCTGACCGCCTGCGTAATACCCAGGGTATGGCAGGGCATAGACATCCGGGCCAGACTGCCCCGGTAGGAAACTTTCCCATCAATCAGTGCTTTCACTTTGACCTGGCCCTTTACTCCAAACAGCTCCTGTACGTCATAAGGAAACACTACATAACCTGCATTCATGCCGTTATGTTGCATTATCACCGCATCAAAAGTCACCTTTACTGACATACTTTTTCCGTTTTCTTAGGCCACCATGCTATCAAGAAAATGTATGGAGCCGGTAAAAGCTATCCATCCACCGGACCCAAATATAACCTTAAACCAGGGTTAATTGGCATTTTCCATCTTATCATTCAGGTAAAATGAGGTCATGTGGTAGAATAAATGATGATTTTTTGCATGACATAGGCACATTTCCCTGCTAAATATCGCTTAATATTTCATTTCATCCCGTCACCAATAGGTCACTTAAAGGGCACTTCAATATCCCGGGGATATTGAGGTGCCCTTTAAGTGACCTATTGATATACCTACAATATGAATATTGAAGCCTTACCTGACAGCAGACTGTTAACCGAAACTCCGGGAACCGATTTTGTAGCTATCGGCTTTTTTTCAATTTGTGAAAGATTGCCTCGGATGGTGGGTGTATTATCCTGGGAAAAAATGGGCAAAACCTGACAGCTGGCTGCTAACAGGAACTCCAGGAAACGATTTTGTAGCTATCGGCTTTTTTTCAATTTGTGAAAGATTCCCTCGGATGGTGGGGGTATTATCCGGGGAAGAAATGGGCAAAACCTGACAGCAGACTGCTAACCGAAACTCCGGGAAACGATTTTGTAGCTATCGGATTTTTGTCAATTTGTGAAAGATTACCTCGGATAGTGGGTGTATTATCCGGGGAAGAAATGGGCAAAACCTGACAGCAGACTGCTAATCGAAACTCCGGGAAACGATTTTGTAGCTATCGGCTTTTTTTCAATTTGTGAAAGATTACCTCGGATGGTGGGTGTATTATCCGGGGAATAAATGGACAAATCAGTGAGAAGAAAACACAGTTTTCCCGCTGCCTTTTTTATGAAAGCAGGCGTTTCAAAGGATAGTAAAAAAGTAAGATTTGGGGAGAGCAATGCTTCGGCTCAAATGCCTCGCTATAGCGGGATCCGAGCCGAAGTAGAAAAGTGTTTCATAGGATAATAGTACACGCTAAAGATAATCAAATTTTGATATCAGGTAATTATTTCTTCTCTTTTTAAAATAATTAATATTAAAATGATGAAAAATGCGTTGTCACATTTGAAGCAAGGATGCCAGCCTGCAGCATAACTATCAGTATTGCTGTGGATATACAGCCTGAAATGATTATTTATCTGCCCTTGAAATAAGTGACAGTAGCTCCTCAGTAGATAATTTCCCGCTGATATCTGTCCCTTCCAGCAGCCTGTCAGCCAGGTCTCTTTTACTATTGTGCAGGGCAATAATTTTCTCTTCTATCGTATGTTTTGTGACCAGTCTATAGATGGTTACCGGCCTGGTTTGTCCGATACGATAAGCCCTGTCAGACGCCTGTTCCTCTACTGCCGGGTTCCACCAGGGATCAAGATGTATTACATAATCCGCCGCGGTGAGGTTCAGCCCTGTACCACCGGCTTTCAGGCTGATAAGGAATAATGAGCCGGCGCCTGACTGGAACTGCTGTACTACCTTTTCTCTTACCGGAATAGGTGTACTGCCATCCAGGTAGCAGTAGGACACGTTCATCTCATCGAGCGCAGTCCTTACCAGGTCCAGGTGCCGTACATATTGGCTGAATACAAGCGCACGGTGATTGTTGTCGATAAGTTCCCGTACAATTTCGAGGAATACTGCCAGTTTAGAAGATGGTATCCGTATCTCAGGGTCTATCATCTGAGTATTACAGGCAGCCATGCGCAACTTCCCTATTTCCGTGAGCGTATTCAGATTATGCTTACTATTCTTATCCTGACTATACTTTTTGATATTCTCGACAGCCTTCAGGCGTAAAGCTTCATAGAAGGAGGCTTCATCCGGAGAAAGAGATATCATTTTTACAATCTCTGTTTTTTCAGGCAATTCATCCAACACTGCGGTTTTCGTACGGCGCAGCATGAATGGGCTGATCAACTTACGCAGGTGTTTTGTAACACTGCTTTCTGCATTGTAGATGACAGGTGTGGTAAATTGCTTGTTGAAATAAGGCAGGTTGCCCAGCAAGCCTGGATTGATGAAATTGAACAGGTTCCAGATCTCTGTCAGATGATTTTGTACCGGAGTACCCGTCAGTATCAGCCTGAAATCGGCCTGTAAAGACATAGCCGCTTTGGATGTTTTTGTCTGATAATTTTTAATGGTATGCGCTTCATCCAGTACAACTGTATGCCAGGGTATACCTGCCAGCAGCTTACCTTCAGACTGTAATATGCCGTATGTGATCAGTATTACGTCAAACGGGCCGGCTGTTTTCAGCATTGTATGCCTTTTGGTATTGCTTATCTGCCGTACCTGCAGGGAGGGTGCAAATTTGTATAGTTCGTTGGTCCAGTTGGGCAATACGGATGCCGGACATACTACCAGGGCAGGTCCTTCCTGTGCCCTATGCAGTAATAGTGCGATAGCCTGTACAGTTTTACCAAGACCCATATCGTCAGCGAGACAGGCCCCTGCACCCCATGCGGCCAGTCGCACCATCCACCGGAAGCCCTCTTCCTGGTAGGGGCGTAACTGCGTTTGCAAAGTAGCAGGTATGTCGGCATGTATCGTTGCAGCAGCTGCCTGTCTGGCACGTAAGGCCTTCCAGTGTTCGTCTGCTTCTACGCTGCCGGCATATTCCAGCAGTTCGTCCAGCATATGTGCTGCGAGAGGTTGTATTCTGAGTTGCTGCTGTTCTTCTATGGCCACGGTAGCCAGTTCATTCAGCTGCCGGTATAGTTTGCCGGTTAGAGACAGGTACTCGCCTTTCCCGATAGTTATAAAGCGGGAATGGCTGTTTTTGACCGCATCCAGCAGGTCTTTGAGAGATAGTACAGTCGTTTCATCTACTCGCAGGTCTCCGTTAGCGGCAAACCATTTGCCATCTACCTTTCTGATGTTAACCCGTAACTGCGTCTGATGTTCTATTGTACGTACCTGTAGCCGCTGGCCTTCAGGCCATTCTGCAGTAGCCAGTTCCGGGTGTCGCTGTATGACTTCCAGCAAATGAAGGCAATCCAGCGGATCGTCGAAAATGATAGTATCATCTACTATCTCTTGTACGACAGATTCCTGTATGTGTATCATCAGCTGGGCCAGATGTTGCTTTTCTGCCTCCAGATCGCGGGTAACCTGACATCTCTCTCCATTGGTCACACCGATCAGATGCCGGGCCCCTTCTCCTGGTTTGCAGTAAGGAGGGTCATTGACAAATGGTTTCACAAAGAATGAGGCTTTCAGCGCATCTCCTGTCGGCTGCAATTGTACGCGTATACGGGCATCGCCGGCACGTTGCCGGATATTTAAGACCGCGGTGTCATCCAGATTGGAATGCACAGTGATGTGTGCACCGATATTGCGCAATGCCTGTAGCAACTTATCTTTTCCTTCTGCCGGCACGGTTTCTATCTGCCGTAAAGTCAGCAGGACAGATCGCTGCTGCGAAGTAAGCCTGATCACTTTCAGCCGGGTAGCCGATTCTTTGACGAGTATCGTTTCATTGCTATAGTCGTCTATATTGGTACTGAATACATACCCCTTCCCTGTTTTATTGACCACCAGTTCGGGTTGTCCTTTAAGGATCTCTATCGGGATCTCGGGACTATCCATCATGAATATATAGGGATGGCCGCTCAGCTCATGCCATACGTTCTCTCCGAAGGCATAGGTTTCAGTGCCATAGGTATGATAACTTTCCTTCACAACACAGCCGCCTATCCTGATATCCTGGTCGGTCATGTTTTCTATCTGTGCGTCTTTCAGCTTGCGTAGTTCTACTGTCCTGCCCCTACTCCAACCGGTATCTGACTGGCTTTGTACAACAGGTACGATCTCTGATTTGATAATATCTACCAGGTAGGCCAGGCGGGTGATGACAGGTACTTTTTCTTTTTGCGGTTTCAACGTTTCCGGAAGGATCAGCACATTTAACAGCCGCTCCCAATCGGGTACAGGTTGCGTACGTGCGAAGACCGGTTCTTTGGATATATATGCGGATAATTCCCGGAAAGTCTTTTCATTATTCAGGTACGCCTGATCACGGAACAGGTACAGCAATTCGTAGGTAAGCAGTCGGTACCGGCGTTGGATGCCATGATGCAGCACGACCTTCAGGAAAGGCGCATAGTTTTTCAGCAGTTTGCTTTTGGGGTAGAATAGCTGAAGACAGATCAGCGACAGAAAGGAGAGCAAGTATTTCTCCGGTTGCCGGGACGTAGTTTCCAGCAGTATCTGCAGGATGTGTTCTGCTTTTTCCTTCCGGCCATTATGGAAATGCAGCAAGGCAATAGCAGGTGTGATATCCTGGAAGAGTTTCTTATCGTATGCGGCGACCACTTTATTGATCACAGGATAGGACTTTTCTTCCGGAGAAACAGTCAGCGTATATGCGTATAGGAATGCAAACAGTGGCGAGGTTGGAATGGTATGTTTCTTATCTTGTTGCCTTTGCTGTTTGATACCCTGTTCAAATGTGGTCAGGGCCTTTGCTGGAGCGCCTTCATATAGATGGATGACAGCCTGTGCATAGATGGCGTCTGTGCCGGTAATTTCTTCCCTGATATTCCCGGTATGTAGTGTCACTTCAGCCTGAGCCAATGTGGCAGGATCCGTTTTTATCAGGCTGGCAACCCGTAATTGTAATGCCTGTAATGCCTCCGGGGCACTCATTGCCAGCAGGTGTTGCTTTACTGCTGCGTGATAGATACTGATAACACTATCTGTATCAAATAGCTGGACCAATCCTTCATATTCCGGGTAATATAAGAGGTAGCAGAGATAGGGAAAATACTCAGCCAGTTCAAAGCTGATCTTCCTGACAGGTTGCAGCAGCAAAGACCTGTCTCCGGTAAAGAAAGCAGTGAGTAATTGTTGCAGTTCCTGCAGGCGTGCGCTGGTACTGTAGAATGAGTATGGTTTGGCATGATCCAGTAGCCGGAGATATACCGGCTTTCTGATGTTTACGGGAAACAGCAGAAAGCCGAGTTCAGGAATGAGTGCGTAGTTACCAGCAGGGTTGTAATAGCCCAGTCCTTTTTCTTTGAGTAATTCCAGTATGTCCAGTATCCTGTCCTGCGGCATTTCCTGCACGCGGTTCACCGCATCAATGAAGGTATAACGCTCCAGTGGGTAGAGGTATATGGACAATACGTCTGTCACGATGCGGGTATCGGCATCGAGGGAATAATACTGCTCAGTATAAAAAGAATGATTCACCATGTCTGGTGCAAGTTCCGATCATTCTTTGACAAAAGAAAGCATATACCGTGCGGTGGTCAGGAAAGAAGCAAGATCATTAGGTTTTGTGATATAGTCTTTTACGCCAAGCTCAATGCTTCGGGCTTTGAATACAGGAGACGTTGATGTGCTCCAGATAATCTTTGGAATATCGATAAATCGTCCCTGGTCATTCAGTTCTTTTACTACTTCAACACCGGTTAATTCAGGAATGTTATAGTCCAGGATCATGAGTGCAGGAACATCTCCTTCGCCCATGCTGTCCAGATATTTAACGAATTTTCTGCCATTAGGGATGCACACCAGTTGCCAGGTGGGATCAATTTCTTCTATAGCGTTTTCCAACAGCTCCTGATCATCTATATCATCTTCTGCCAACAGGATCAGCCTCTTCGAATGGCCTGAAAGTTGCATCTGTTAAGTTGTTTTTAAAGAAACAAAAATAATCAACTCAAACCACATAATACATAACATCTATATGCGATAGTCAAAAGATCCGTATCGATTGATAGACACAACTTAAAGAAAATTCTAACTCACTTATATAAGGTCTTAGCCTAACACCTTCAACATGAACACGCGGAGAAAAAATCCCGATAATACTGCCTTGTCCGAAACAGATGTGGAAAAGACTCCACAAGTTTCCACAACCAAGCGCAAGAAAGAAACCAAGCAAGTATACGAGCCTGTAGCCGATGAACTGGATTTGCGACAACTATTGCAGGTACTTTCAGAGGTCAGAAGCGGTAACTTCTCTGCAAGGATGCCCGCCGATAATATCGGTCTGAGCGGTAAGATCTGTGATACCCTCAATGAGATCATTTCGCTCAATGAAACGCTGGTAGAAGAGCTTACACTGGCCAGGAACACCATTGGTAAAATGGGACGCCTGAACCACCGTGTAGTGATGCCACGTACTGCGAGAGGCTCGTGGGATACAGCCGTTGTTTCTATCAACACATTAATATCTGACCTGGTTCACCCGACAATCGAAATAGCACACGTAATCAGCTCTGTAGCCAAGGGTAACCTCTCGCAGGAAATGCCGTTACAGATCGAAGATCACGTACTGCAGGGAGAATTTGCGCGTATTGCTACGGAAGTGAACGGCATGGTAAAACAGCTGAACCTCTTCTCCCGTGAGGTAACCCGTGTAGCCCGAGAGGTGGGTTCTGAAGGTAAGCTGGGCGGACAGGCAAAAGTAAAAGATGTAGCAGGGGTATGGAAAGACCTGACAGACTCCGTAAACCAGATGGCAGGTAACCTGACAGCCCAGGTGCGTAACATCGCAGATGTAACGACTGCGGTGGCAAAAGGAGACCTGTCGAAGAAGATTACAGTAGATGTGCAGGGAGAGATCCTTGAACTGAAAGATACGATCAACACCATGGTGGACCAGCTGAACTCCTTCTCCTCAGAGGTGACCCGTGTGGCCCGTGAGGTAGGTACAGATGGTAAACTGGGTGGTCAGGCCGAGGTAAAAGGAGTGGCAGGTACCTGGAAGGATCTGACCGACTCTGTAAACCAGATGGCGTCTAACCTGACTGGCCAGGTGCGTAACATTGCTGAGGTAACCACAGCAGTAGCCCGAGGCGACCTCTCCCGTAAGATCACCGTGGATGTACGCGGGGAAATCCTGGAGCTGAAAAATACCATGAATACCATGGTGGACCAGCTAAACTCTTTCTCTGTCGAGGTAACGCGTGTGGCCCGTGAGGTAGGTTCTGAAGGTAAGCTCGGCGGACAGGCAACTGTAAAAGGTGTAGGTGGGGTATGGAAAGACCTGACAGACTCTGTAAACCAGATGGCAGGTAACCTGACAGCCCAGGTGCGTAATATCGCCGATGTAACTACAGCGGTGGCAAAAGGAGACCTTTCCCGTAAGATTACGGTGGATGTAAAAGGTGAGATCCTGGAGCTCAAGAATACGATTAATACCATGGTGGACCAGCTGAACTCCTTCGCTTCCGAAGTAACCCGTGTGGCGTTGGAAGTAGGTACAGAAGGTAAGCTGGGTGGCCAGGCAAAAGTACAGGGTGTAGGAGGTACCTGGAAAGACCTCACCGACTCTGTAAACCAGATGGGATCCAACCTGACAGCCCAGGTACGAAACATCGCTGAGGTAACAACAGCGGTGGCAAACGGTGACCTTTCCAAAAAGATTACCGTAAATGTGGAAGGTGAGATCCTTGAACTGAAAAAGACCATCAATACCATGGTGGATCAGCTGAACTCATTCGCCTCTGAGGTAACCCGTGTGGCACTCGAGGTAGGTACAGAGGGTAAGCTGGGAGGCCAGGCTAAAGTACAGGGCGTAGGTGGTACCTGGAAGGATCTGACAGAGTCAGTAAACCAGATGGGATCCAACCTGACCGCTCAGGTGCGGAATATTGCCGAGGTAACTACCGCGGTGGCAAAAGGAGACCTCTCCCGTAAGATTACGGTGGATGTAAAAGGAGAGATCCTTGAACTGAAAAACACCATCAATACCATGGTGGATCAGTTGAACTCCTTTGGTTCTGAAGTATTCCGTGTGGCCCGTGAGGTGGGATCTGAAGGTAAACTGGGTGGACAGGCAGATGTACCTGGTGTGGAAGGTCTGTGGAAAGATCTGACAGACTCTGTGAATATCATGGCCTCCAATCTGACATCACAGGTACGTAATATTGCCGAGGTGACCACAGCGGTGGCCAACGGTGACTTGTCCCGTAAAATTGAAGTAGACGTTAAAGGAGAGATCCTTGAACTGAAAAATACCATCAACACCATGGTGGAACAGCTGCGCGCATTTGCCTCTGAGGTAACGCGTGTGGCCCGTGAGGTAGGTACTGACGGTAAGCTGGGTGGTCAGGCATTTGTACCAGGTGTCGGTGGTACCTGGAAAGACCTGACAGACTCCGTGAACCAGATGGCCGGTAACCTGACAGCACAGGTACGTAATATCGCGGATGTGGCAATTGCCGTGGCCAACGGAGATATGTCCCGCAAGATTACGGTAGACGTACGCGGAGAGATCCTGCAGCTGAAAGAAACCCTGAATACCATGGTGGACCAGCTGCGTGCATTTGCCTCTGAGGTTACGCGTGTGGCCCGTGAGGTAGGTACTGACGGTAAACTGGGTGGACAGGCTTTCGTACCTGGTGTAGCAGGTACCTGGAAAGACCTGACAGACTCCGTAAACCAGATGACCGGTAACCTGACATCCCAGGTGCGTAATATCGCCGAAGTAACCAAGGCGGTAGCATCCGGTGACCTGTCTAAAAAAGTAACCATTGACGTAAAAGGCGAGATCCTCGATCTGAAAAACACCATCAATACCATGGTGGACCAGCTGAACTCTTTCGCCTTTGAGGTAACCCGTGTGGCCCGTGAAGTAGGTACAGAAGGTAAGCTGGGAGGTCAGGCGGAAGTACAGGGCGTTGGTGGTACCTGGAAAGATCTGACAGATTCCGTGAATATGATGGCCTCTAACCTGACAAACCAGGTGCGTGGTATCGCCAAAGTAGTAACGGCGGTGGCAACCGGTAACCTTAAACAGAAATTATCCATCGTATCCAGAGGCGAGGTTGCTCAGCTGACAGAAACGATTAATGAAATGATCGATACCCTGGCCCTCTTCGCTGATCAGGTAACGACAGTAGCCCGGGAGGTAGGTGTGGAAGGTAGACTGGGCGGCCAGGCAAGTGTACCAGGTGCATCCGGTATCTGGAAAAACCTGACAGAAAACGTGAACCAGCTGGCGGAAAACCTCACTACCCAGGTACGTGCCATCTCTGCGGTGGCATCTGCGGTAACCAAAGGTGACCTGACCCAGATGATCAGAGTAGAAGCGAAAGGTGAGGTGGAAGAACTGAAAGATACCATCAACCAGATGATTGCCAACCTGAAACAAACAACATTACGTAACCAGGAACAGGACTGGCTGAAATCCAACCTGGCCAAGTTTACTCAGATGTTGCAGGGGCAAAAGGATCTTAATACGGTAACCCGCCGTATCCTGTCAGAACTGGCACAGGTAGTAAACGCACAGAAAGGTATGTTCTACATCCTGGAACAGGAAGAGAACCTGCTGAATCCAAAACTGAAATTATTTGCTGCATACGCCTATGGTAATGAGGTAAGCGTATCCCGCGAGTTTGCACTCGGACAAGGCCTCGTAGGACAGTGTGCTGTTGAGAAAGAACGTATACTGCTCACCAACGTACCGTCTAATTATATCAAGATCAGCTCCGGACTGGGAGAAGCTACGCCGGTGAACCTTATCGTACTGCCGGTATTGTTTGAGACCGAAATTAAAGCGGTTATCGAACTGGCTTCCTTTGATACCTTTAGCCAGACACACCTTGACTTCCTGAGCCAGCTGACGGAAAGTATCGGTATCGTACTGAATACTATCGAGGCTAACTCAAGAACGGAAGATCTGCTGGAACAGTCGCAGTCCCTCGCCGACGAGCTGAGAAGAACAAATGAAGAGCTGCAGGACAAAGCCCACCTGCTGGTGAAACAGAAAGAAGAGGTAGAAGAGAAGAACAAAGAGGTGGAAGAGGCAAGAAGATCACTTGAGGAAAAAGCCGAACAGCTACAGCTTACTTCCAAGTATAAATCAGAGTTCCTGGCGAATATGTCGCACGAGCTACGTACGCCGCTCAACTCATTACTGATTCTTGCACAACAACTATATGAAAACCATGATGGCAACCTGAATGAGAAACAGGTACGTTATGCGAAGACCATCCATAGCTGTGGTGATGACCTGATACAGTTGATTAATGACATTCTTGATCTGTCCAAGATCGAGTCAGGCTATATCTCTACTGACTTTATCAAGGTACGTTTCAATGAAGTGGTATCCTTTGTGGAAACTACGTTTAAACATATCTCAGAAAGTAAAAATCTGCGCTTCCGTATTGAGATGGATGAACAGCTGCCTCAGTCGCTGGAAACTGACGTACAGCGTCTGAACCAGATCCTGAAGAACCTGTTGTCCAACGCCTTCAAGTTTACAGAGAAAGGAGAAGTGAAGCTGCGTATCTACGAAGCGAAACGCAACTGGCGTCTGCTGAATGGAAGCCTTGACAGCGCAGACAGAGTAGTAGCCTTTGAAATCAGAGATACTGGGATTGGTATTTCTAAAGACAAGCAGAATATTATCTTTGAAGCCTTCCAGCAGGCCGAAGGGTCTACCAGCCGTAAGTACGGAGGTACTGGTCTGGGATTGTCCATCAGCCGTGGACTGGCCGATCTGTTAGGTGGTTCTATTCAACTGGAAAGCGAGGTAGGAAGAGGTAGCGTATTTACACTCTATCTCCCACTACATTACAATCCGGCTGCCATTAAGAAAGAGAAGCAGAGCAGTCTGACAGTAGGACAGTACCAGTTGCCTGAAGGCTACGAAACGACATTGATACAACAGCATCAGCCGCCGGTAAAACTGCCTGAGACAAAAGATCTGGAAGGACTGAATGAGATCATCAACGAAATAGGCGATGATAGAACACATATCATCGACTCTGATAAGGTAGTACTGATCGTAGAAGATGACGTACGGTTCGCGAAGATCATGCTGGAGAAAGCCCACGAGATGGGATTGAAGGTAGTTGTAGCTACCAGCTTCGGCGATGTATTCGATCTTACTAATAAATACAATCCGATAGCAGTAACACTGGATGTAAAACTGCCGGATGCCAGCGGATGGCGCGTGCTTGACCTGTTCAAGAATGACATTAACCTGAGGCATATTCCTATTCACCTCATATCCGGAGAGGAGAATCGCCTGCTGGCTATGCACAGAGGCGCGCGGAGTTTTAGCCTGAAGCCATTAAAAGCAGAAGCGCTCAATGTATTGTTTACCAGTATCGTAGAACACGACAGCCGTAAAACCAAGAAGATACTTGTCGTGGAAGACAATGAACCGGATGCATCTCAGATAGCCAGGATACTTGACAACGGAGATCTGATAGACATGGACTTTGTTGAGAACGGGCGCGCTGCTATTGATAGAATCAGCAGTACCGTGTATGATTGTATCATCGCTGACTATATGCTGCCGGATATTGACGGAGCTGAATTTGTAGCCAGTCTGAATACTGTAAACAGATATAGTACTACACCAGTGATCGTGTACTCCGCAAAAGACTTCACGACCACTGAGAAGTCCAAATTGAAGCAGTATGCCAATAAAATACTACTCAAAGGCGTTAATTCATTGGACCTGCTGCTTGAAGAAACTATCATGCAGCTGCATATCAATCATGGATCCCTACAGCCGGAAAAAAAGAAGTTAATAGAAGATCTGCGTTCACAAAAAGACGTGCTGATTCATAAAAATGTCCTGGTGGTGGATGATGATGTGCGTAACCTGTTTGCTTTAACTACCGCCTTTGAGCGTTTCCATATTAACACTATTACAGCAGAAAGTGGCAAGGAAGCTATGAATATCCTGAGTGAGAACAATGATATCGACATTGTACTCATGGATATTATGATGCCGGAAATGGATGGATATGAAACGATGCAGAAAATAAGAAGAGAGCATAAGAACAGCGCACTGCCAATCATAGCTGTTACAGCTAAGGCTATGAAAGGTGACAGGGAGAAATGCCTGGAAGCGGGTGCTTCAGATTACATTACTAAACCATTAAAAATTGATCAGTTGTTATCGTTGATGCGTGTTTGGTTGTATAGATAATGTATAAAGTATTCAATTGAAAAATTAAATGATTTTGCAGGAACAGGACTTAATTAAAATATTAGTTGTTGATGACCGGCTGGACAATTTGTTATCTATTGAGTCCATACTGGAAAGGGAGAGCTATACGATCGTAAAAGCAAATTCAGGTAGGGCCGCGCTTAAAATCCTGTTGAAGGAATTTGATTTTTCATTAATACTGATGGATGTGCAGATGCCGGATATGAACGGATTTGAAACAGCTGCACTGATCTATCAGCGGGATAAGCTCAAGGATATTCCGATCATATTTATTACGGCACACAGTCATGAGGAAGAAGCTATCTTCAAAGGATATAAGGTTGGTGCGGTAGATTTTATCTACAAACCTATCAATCCGGAACTACTGCGTGTCAAAGTAGGCTTGTTTGTTGAATTGTATCGTAAAACACAATCCCTCATTGCACAGGAACAGAAGCTGTTGACGGCTAATGCTTCCCTGCAGCGGGAGATTGAGGAAAGAGAGGCTTCCGAACTGAAAGTCCGGGAGCTGAACAGACAACTGATACAGAACAATATTCACCTGAAAGCCGTCAATGAAGAGTTGGATCGCTTTGCCTATATCGCCTCTCATGACCTCCAGGAACCACTCCGCAAGATCAGGGTATTCAGCGATATCATCCTGCAAAAGAAAAGTGCCGTAGGTGATGTAGACAAATATGTGGAGAAGATCACCAACGCAACAATCCGTATGCAGCAACTGGTAAGTGATCTCTTACGCTTCTCCCGTCATTCCATACAGGGTGGCGATTTTACCGTATGTGATCTGAATGAACTGGTAAAAGACGCTTTAACAGAACTGGAAATTAAGGTGCAGCAATATAATGCCAGCATCAGGATTGAAAAGCTACCGTCTATACAGGTTATACCGACATTAATGCGGCAGGTGTTTTATAACCTGATCAGTAATGCATTGAAGTTCCGCAGAAAGGAAATAGCGCCTGAAGTACGCATATATGCAGAAAGTGTAACATCCCCTGATCCGCAGATAAAAGAGCGGCCTGATGGTAACTACTACAAGATCTTTGTAGTGGATAACGGTATCGGCTTTGAGAGCCAGTACGTGAATGACATCTTCGTTGTGTTCAAACGCCTGCATAGCTATCACGAGATAGAAGGTACCGGAATAGGACTATCTATATGTAAGAAGATCATGGAGCAGCATAATGGGTTCATTACCGCAACCAGTAAGATAGATAATGGGTCAACCTTTATTATCGGACTACCTGAAAAACAGGCTAAACCGGCGAATTTGACGCTAATGGAATAAACATCAAACTCATTATAACAAGAGCGGCCATCTCAGTTGAGATGGCCGCTCTTGTTATAATACGATAGATCAGTATTTACACACTACTTCTTGTTTTACCTCAAAACTTCCGTTTAGGCGGATATCTTCGGAAGAAGCGCCTACCATCACACTGAATGTACCCGGTTCTACTACCCATTTCATATCAATATTCAGCAGCCTGAGATCATCGGGCAACAGCTCAAAAGTGACTTGTTGCTCCTCTCCTGGTGCCAGGTGGATACGCTGAAACTTCTTCAGTTGCTTTACCGCTGTAACAACAGTTCCTGCATCATCACGGATGTACAATTGTGCCACCTCATCACCAGCTACTTTGCTCGTGTTCTTTAATTTAAAGCTGATACTTACCTTCAGATTATTGCCGGAAGCCTGTACGTTTGTTTTCAGATCCTGATAATCAAACTTAGCGTAGCTCAGACCATGGCCGAAACTATATAAAGGTTTGGCGTCCATCTCAACATAGTCATGTCTGGAAGCATGCTTATAGTTATAATATACAGGCAATTGGCCAACAGATTTAGGAATTGATATCGGGAGACGGCCTGCAGGATTGTAATCGCCAAACAGTACATCAGCTACCGCATGACCACCTTCCTGACCAGGATACCATGCATTTATAATAGCAGGTACGTTTTGTGCAGCCCAGTTAATATTCAGTGGGCGTCCTTCTATCAGTACCAGCACTACCGGTTTGCCGGTAGCAGCAATACGCTGCAGCAACTGATTCTGTAATCCCATCAGATCCAGGCTTACCCTATCATACCCTTCGCCACTTTCCATATCGCTGACTGCTACTTCTGATGCTTTCACTTCCGCAGCGCCGGTACTCTGAAAGGTAGTACCGAAATCACGTGCACTGGAACCTCCCAGTACTATAACAACTGCATCTGCCTGTTCAGCAGCAGCAACCGCTTCGCTGATATTAGCATGTGCCGTATCACGGATAGCACAACCTTTTACATAAGTAACTTTGGTGTCAGGAGATACCTTTGCTTTAATACCCTCTAAAACAGTAACAATCTTCTCATCTGGTTGAGGCGCGGTATAGTCCCCCAGCTGGTTATAGATATTGTCGGCATTAGGGCCTATTACAGCCAGATTTTTAATTGTCTTCTTCAATGGCAGCAGTTCCTGCTCATTCTTCATCAACACGATAGAAGCTGCCGCTACACGCCTGGAAAGTGCCTTGGTTGTCTCGGTACCCACTGCTTTCTCAGCAGCTGCCGGATCAACATAAGGATTTTCAAACAGTCCCATGTTGAACTTCAGTCTCAGTACATGTGCAACAGCGGAATCCAATGTAGCCATAGCCACCTTCTTATTATTTACAGCTTTGATCAGCGCATCGCCGTATGCTTCTCCACCAAGATCTGCATCCAGTCCGGCGTTAATAGCCATTGCTGCTGCTTCTTCCATAGTGGCCGCCACACGGTGGGTAGAGCGTACACCTGGAATGCCGCCAAGATCAGATACTGAGAAACCACGGAAGCCCCATTGCTTTACGAGTACGTCTTTGAGCAGGAAGCTGTTAGCGCTGCACGGCACCCCGTCAATGGAGTTGTAGGAAGCCATGATGGATTGCGCGCCGGCTTTAATTGCTGCCTGGAAAGGGGGCAGGTAAGAAGAATAGAGGTCACGTACGCCGGTCAATGCAATGCCGCCATTATGACCTCCCTCAGGAGAGCCATAAGCTGTAAAGTGCTTAAGCGTAGAAACCACATTGCTGCCGCTACGAAGGTTATTCCCCTGGAAGCCTTTCACCATAGATATACCCATCTGACTGATCAGATAAGGATCTTCTCCGTAAGTTTCCTCCAGCCTTGACCAACGGGGCTCACGTACCAGGTCCAATACAGGACCATAACCGATATGAGCGCCCTGTACACGCGCTTCTTTTGCAATAGCGCCTGCCATCTCCTGGATCAGTGCAGGATCCCAGGTACTGGCCTGCCCGATGGAGGTAGAGAATACTGTAGTACCTATCGCCATATGCCCATGAGGACATTCTTCAGCCAGTAACAGCGGAATCCCCAGGCGGGTATTTTCCATCATATACCGCTGCATAGCATTAGTGGCGATAGCAGCCTGCTTCGGCGATAACCCCGTTACTAACGTCTTTTTAGTCCATGGGTCAGCTCTTAGCGTCGCCCAGAAACTACCAATATGTCTTTTATCCATCACCGACTTAAACGTCTCGCTAATACCGACAGAATCACCGTTCTTCTCGTACATCTCCCATCCCAGCAAGGTGCATATCTGGCCTGCCTTCTCCTCAAGCGTCATTCTTTTCAGCAAGTCTTTCACCCTGGACTCGACCGGAGCAGCTGGATTTTTGTAAATAATCGTGTTGGCTTTCGTCTTACTGGCTTGCCCGAAGGCCTGAGTGCCTAATCCGAATACAGCTATGCAAAGCATGACATAGCTACGGGTTCCGGCGAATTTTTTCATGTTCATTGGACCTGTTGATAAGATTCTATTATGTTGAGTTAATTGACAATCATTCGATTAATCAGGTTTGATAGTAAAAATAACAAGTCTGTAATGGATTTTAAGAATAATTTTAAAGAAGGACATGTGCGGTGAATAACACGCTTATTCTCCGCAAATTATGCGGTGAATAAGGTTGGTTACTGTAGAATCTGTAAATTCACCGCATAATTTGCGGAGAATGTTCACTTATATACACGAGCTTAATGAATGGCCTAACTTTACCTGGAAGAACGACCAGCTTACGGTTAAGCTGGGAGCTGTAAGGCACCGGCAGGGAAAGATATTGGGACAAATGGAGATGCTCGGTGTACCCTTACAAGAGCAGGCTGTTCTCAAAATGCTCCCAGGATACAGCACTGCGCGACATACAATACCTTGTTGAAAAAGGTATGCTGGAAAAAGCACCACTCAGTGGCAGAAACACGCACTACCTTTTAAAAAAAACCTGATTTACCCCTTCGATAATTTATACAACATTTCAGGGCATATGGCAATTGCCCCCCTCTCGCCGCATAAATACCTTTGATGTAATAATTCACTAACTAAATTATACATCATGTCTATTGCGACTAAACACACCGAAAAAGAAGCTCAACCATCTCCGGCACTGCTGTCTCCAGATAACCACACACTCGTACTGATCGACTACGAAGGACAAATGGGTTTTGCTACCAAAAGCATTGATCTTATTGAGCTGCGTCAGAACGTAGCACTGGTAGCCGGTGGCTCAAAGATCTTCAATGTTCCTACAGTTGTAACCACCGTAGCCGAAGATAGCTTCAGTGGTCCGGTATTTATGGAACTGGAAGAAGCATACCCTAAAGCTACTTCCGGTTACATTGACAGAACATCTATGAACACATGGGAAGATATTAATGCCTACAGAGCAATCGTTGGTAAAGGAAAGAAAAAACTTGTGCTGGGTGGTCTGTGGACAGGTGTATGTATAGTAGGTCCTGCATTATCAGCCATCGCTGAAGGTTATGAAGTATACATCATCACTGATGCCTGCGGCGACGTGACTACCGAAGCGCATGAAAGATCTGTACAACGTATGATTCAGGCGGGTGCTATTCCGGTAACTTCTGTACAATATGTACTGGAACTGCAACGCGACTGGGCAAGAACAGGTACCTATGAAGCAGTTACTACCCTGATGAAGAAACATTCCGGTGGTTACGGTATCGGTATTCACTATGCACACAATATGCTGAAACACTAACAGCCATCTTTATAGCAGCGCTTCGCTGCATACATCACAACAGGACAGGGCCTTTCATTATCTGTGAGAGAGGCGCAGTATATGTGCCTCTCCTTCACAGATCCATCGTCTTGATGCCCCACTAATTCCAGGTTTTAATAAAACAGTGGTCGTTCAAATACAAGATCATGATAGCAGACTTAATACTTTATAATGGGAATATTCATACAGTTGATCGGGAAAATCCTACTGCAACAGCTGTTGCCATTAAAGATGGCAAATTTGTAGCCGTAGGTGCCGATAGCACCGTGATGAAGTTGGCCGGGGATGAAACTAAGATAATTGATCTGAAGCGCCAACGTGCTATTCCCGGTATCAACGATTCTCATACGCACCTGATACGCGGCGGTCTGAATTATAATCTTGAGTTACGCTGGGATGGTGTGCCCTCACTAGCCGATGCTATGAGGATGCTGAAAGAACAGGCAGCCCGTACTCCTACGCCACAGTGGGTGCGGATCATCGGTGGATGGAGTGAGTTTCAGTTCGCTGAAAAAAGAATGCCTACACTTGAAGAAATCAATGACGCGGCTCCCGATACACCGGTGTTTATCATGCATCTGTATAATAGTGCGTTATTGAACAGAGCTGCATTAAAAGCGGTAGGCTATACCAAAGATACGCCTGATCCTCCCGGTGGTAAAATACAGCGCACTATCAGCGGCGAGCCTACAGGTCTGTTGCTGGCCTCTCCAAGTGCTGCCATACTGTATGCTACACTGGCAAAAGGTCCTAAGCTTTCCTACGAATATCAGCTGAACTCTTCACGTCACTATATGCGCGAGATGAACCGCCTGGGTATTACCAGCGTGATTGACGCCGGAGGCGGATTTCAGAACTTCCCTGATGATTATAAAGTCATTGATGAACTGCACAAAAATGGCGAGTTAACAGTACGTATCGCCTATAACCTGTTCACCCAGCGTCCTAAGCATGAAGAAGAAGATTTTGACAGCTGGGTGAAATCAGTGAAACTATATCAGGGTGATGATATGTACCGGCATAACGGCGCTGGTGAAATGTTGGTGTTTTCTGCTGCAGACTTTGAATCCTTTATGAATCCTCGTCCTGATCTGCCAGCAGTGATGGAACAGGAACTGGAAAGGGTTGTAAGACTATTGGTAAGCAACCGCTGGCCTTTCCGCCTGCATGCTACATATAACGAAAGCATTACCCGCTTCCTCAATGTATTTGAGAAGGTCAACCGTGACATACCCTTTGATGGTTTGCCCTGGATATTTGATCATGCGGAAACCATTGACGAGAAAAATATTGAAAGGGTAAAGAAACTGGGCGGCGGTATTGCTGTGCAAAGCCGAATGGCCTTTCAGGGGGAATATTTTACTGATAGATATGGAAAGGCCGCTGCCTCACAAACACCACCCGTGAAAAGAATGCTGGAAATGGAAGTGCCGGTTGGCGCTGGTACAGATGCTACGCGCGTATCAAGTTATAATCCCTGGATTGGCTTGTACTGGCTGAGTGCAGGAAGAACTGTCGGCGGATTGGAACTCTATAATGATCAGCAACGCCTGAGCAGAGAAACAGCACTGGAACTTTATACCCGTGGCAGTGCATGGTTCTCTAATGAACAACAGAAAAAAGGTGCGGTGAAAACAGGTATGCTGGCTGATCTGACTGTACTTGATAAAGACTATTTCACTGTTGAAGAAGAAGACATCAAATCAATAGAAGCAGCGCTGACCATAGTAGACGGACGTATCGTATATGCAAAAGACGATTTCCAGCAATGGGCCCCTCCCGCTATACCAGTGTTGCCTGACTGGTCTCCTACTGCCATATATAATGGCTACTACAACGCTAATAAGTTAAGCGCTAAAACGCCTGTTGCCAAAACCGGCGCTGCACCTGCTGCAGATATCAGCGCCTTTGTGCATCAGTGCATCGGCAGTTGTGGCGTACATGGACATGATCATGATAAAGCTCGTATGAGTGAGGTGCCTGTTAATAACTATACAGCATTCTGGGGTGCACTGGGTTGTTCCTGCTTTGCTTTTTAATCCAATAACAAGAGAATGGTCGAGATAATTACACAATTGCTATATACAGATGCAGGCAGTGATTTCAATAACTGGGTATTGTTACTATTCAGAATTTTGCTGGCTGTACAATTATTCAGGGTACACGGATTAAAGAAATTCCGCGTAGTGAACGGAGAACGTGAACATGTGCCCAATCCACTGCATCTTCCTGAAAGAATAAATGGGATGATGGCAACATTGGCAGATATCGTAGCACCTTTCCTGGTCATAATCGGTATCGCTACAAGATTGGTTGTATTACCCATCATTGGTGTGACTGCCGTGGGATATTTTGTAGTGCACCGCCATGATAACGCCGAAGTGCGGGATGTGCCATTCATGTACACGCTTTGTTTTCTCTTTCTTCTCTGTATAGGAGCGGGAACGCTCTCCGCAGACCATTACATTTACTCACTACTTACACAATAAAACTATTTGCAGATGGAACCAAATATCGGTATTAAAAAAGAACATCTTTCTTCAGTAGCACATGAACTGACTAAGATCCTGGCAGACGAATTTGTACTATACACCAAAACACGTAATGCTCACTGGAATGTGGAAGGACCGGATTTTCACTCCAAACACGTATTCTTTGAAGCGCAATATGAACAACTGGACGAGATCATGGATAGTGTCGCTGAACGTATCCGTTCTATCGGTCACTACTCTCCTGCTACGCTGAAAGAATATCTTGCGCTGACACACCTGACAGAAAAAAGCCGTGCCGCAAATGATGGTACTGGTTTTATCGGTGAATTGCTTGCAGATCATGAAAGCATCATCATCCACCTGCGTGAAAACGTTAACCGTTTCGCTAATGAGTGGCATGATGCAGGTACCAGTGACTACATCACCGGTTTGATGGAAACACACGAGAAGATGGCGTGGATGTTAAGAGCACATTTAAGATAACGGATATGGATGAGAAAAAAAATATTGCCTACGTCAGCCTGATACTTGCTTTCTCAGCCGGTTTCTGCGATGCGGCAACTTTTACGGCAGCAGAAGAGTTATTCTCTGCGCATGTAACGGGTAACTTTGTGGTTTTTGCATATGATCTGATCCGTGGGGCGGAAACTGAGTCCTGGTTAAAGCTATTGTCTTTCCCGGTATTCACCCTGGCAGTTGTAAGTGCCGGCTGGTATGCGCCAAAGCTGAAAAGTGGTTATACCCTCCTTTTTATCGAAGGGGTCATCCTGCTATCTGCGGGAGCCTTCGATATAGCATTCGACAGGCCTGGTACTACCTGGTCTGCCGTTTTACCCTATGTAGTGGTGCTGGCGATGGGTATCCAGAATGCTTTCGGACGCTTGTTTGCTACCGCTGCCTATGCTCCTACCACCATGATGACCGGCAATGTGACACAGTTGACGCTCGACATTGCCAAGATACTGATGCCTGGGGTATGGAACAGTGACAAACGTCCCGCGTTTGGTAAGCAGTTTATCATCATCGGAGGCTTCCTGATCGGCTGCGTAGCCGGTGCTTTCCTGGCCGCTCACTTTGGCCTGTGGACGGTAGCCCTGCCGGGACTGCTGCTATTGTTTATCAGCCTGATATAATTAGCATCCCGAAGGAACCAAATATCAATGTTTTTCTACTGAAAACAGTACGATAAGAGGGCTGGCCGGAATGGTCGGCCCTCTTGTGTCCTCCTTCCTCGCTGCTGCAGATGGTCGGGTCTTTACCCCTGGTTCTAATATTTCCACCACCCTCCGGGGTAATTGTATTTATAGTTTTCTGATATCCCTGGCCTAAAGACGGGAGAAACAAGCAGCGGCCAAGCGGTGGACTTGAATACTTCAAGAGTAGTCCAAGGGTAGTCCAAGCGACGGCGAGAAGGTGGACTTGAATACTTCAAGAGTAGTCCAAGGGTAGTCCAAGCGACGGCCAAGAGGTGGACTTGAATACTGCAAGGGTAGTCCAAGGGTAGTCTAAGGGTAGTCCAAGCGACGAACAAGCGACGGCCAAGCACTATTGCTTCAAGTGTGCCGCTTCATTTTGTGAAAAGAACAATGAATTTATATCTTGCCGTCAGATTCCACTGTTATGAATAAGCGCCAGTTCTATGTATCCTTTCTTATACTTTCCAGTATCTTCATCTTTTCCCAATGTTTCCGTCAATCGTCCATAAAGGACAACACGGATATCCGGGGAGAACAGTTTGCCGGGTCAAGCAGCTGTATCAGTTGTCATAAGCAAGTTTACGATACCTACGCCTCAACCGGCCATTTTAATACCTCTGCTCCTGCTACTGCGAAGACGGTTAAAGGCAGCTTTGCGCCTGACCATAATACCTTTTCATATACTAATGGTTCTCATGTGATAATGGAGTCGAGGGATAGTGGCTTGTTTCAGGTGGAATACAAGGGCAGTGCCTTACAGGCCGCTCACCGTTTTGATATTGTTATGGGATCCGGCCGGAAAGCGCAATCCTTTTTATCATGGAAGGACGGCAAATATTACCAGTTACCACTTTCTTACTTCGTTCCCGTACATAGCTGGGCTAACAGCCCCGGTTTTCCCCCTGCTTACCCCAAATTTGACAGAATAATACCTGGTACCTGTTTCGGTTGTCACAGCGCTGCGGTAGGTATCAGAGACGTACAGATGGAAGGCATGCGCCTGTCAGAGGAATTTGAAAAAAATCAGCTGGTATATGGTATTGACTGCGAAAGATGTCATGGTCCGGCGGCTGATCACGTAGTATTTCATACCAGCCATCCTGCGGAGAAGAATGCTATGCATATAACGCGTATAGGAGGCCTAAAAAACCAACAACGGCTGGATATGTGTGCATTGTGTCATTCAGGATTAGGAACGCCGCAAAAGTCTGCTTTTGACTATAGACCAGGAGATGCGCTGTCTGATTATTTCTTTCCTGACTATACCCGTCCTGTAAGGGCGGCAGAAGTAGATGTACATGGCAAGCAATACCAGCTGTTTACTGCCAGTAAGTGCTTCGTGAAAAGCAACAATATGAACTGCTCTTCCTGTCATAATCCCCACAGGAATGAACGGGATCAGCTGGAGCTGCTTTCCCGGCGCTGCATGAATTGCCACCAACAGGAGAACCATACCTTCTGTAAACTGAAAGATGCTAATGCTGCTAAGCTGGCAGCAAATTGTATTGATTGCCATATGCCCGTATCACCCTCCGGGAAGATTACCCTCCTAACCGATGGACAGGCAAGTCCTACGCCAGACTCTATGCGTACACACCTGATCACCGTGTACCCCGAAGCAACCAGGAAGATACTGTCACGCTTCAGATAGCTGTCTGACCAATATCTTTAAGCATTCTGTTCAGGCTGCGCACAGATATGCCCAGGTACTCCGATAGGTCCTGTTTTGTAAAAGTGATATGCTGGGATTGTAATGTATGCAGTAACTGCGGAAGTATCTCTGCCAGGGTATATAACTGCTGCCTGGAAGCTTTTTCTGAGATCCTCATTACCCTGTTAACCAGCAGTTCCATGATCGCTGCATTGAAAGCAGGCACCGTTTCCAGGAAATGCCTGAATTGCGTATTACTGATCACATAAACTGTCAACGGCGTAATAGCTTCTACCGTACAGGAGGCGGGCATGCGCCTGATAGCCTCAATCTCACCCAGTAGTTCGCCTTCTCCCAGGAAGTCCAGTATATAGTCTTTCTCATTCTCCTCAGTCATAAAACATTTGATTACTCCTGACCGGATCACATAGACATGCTGCAGGGACTGGTCCTGTTGGATCAGTTGCTGTCTGACAGAGAGGTTTCTCAGTGTAATGGCACCTTTGGTATTGTTGTCTGCAGACAACTTCTCCATCAGCTGTAAGAGCGCCAAATTTGTCTTGATCATAGCTGTAAATAGGACAAATGTCCCGAAAATTGGATTTCCACCATTTAACTTCGGTGTACAAACTGAAGATAATACTAACATATGAAAGTTTTAGTTACCGGTAGTGCCGGACATCTCGGTGAAGGGTTGGTACGTACCCTGAAAGCACGTCAGTACGATGTCATAGGCATAGACATTAAAACATCCCTGTTTACGACCCGTGTGGGTTCGATAGCCGACCGCGAGTTTGTAGAAAGCTGCCTGGATGGTATACAGGCAGTCATCCATACCGCTACCTTGCATAAACCGCATGTTGCCACACATAGTAAGCAGGAGTTTATAGACACTAATATTACAGGTACGCTCAATCTACTGGAGGCATCTGTAGCTGCTGGTGTGGAAGCGTTCGTATTTACCAGTACCACGAGCGTATTTGGTGATGCCCTGATACCCCCGGCGGGTATGCCAGCAGCATGGATCACCGAGGCTGTGACCCCCGTACCTAAGAACATTTACGGTGTGACAAAGACTGCTGCTGAAGACCTGTGCCAGTTATTTTTCCGTAATCACGGATTGCCCTGCATCGTACTCCGTACCTCCCGGTTCTTTCCCGAAGAGGATGATAACAGGGCAAGAAGAGGTGCTTACGCGGATGACAATCTGAAAATCAATGAGTTCCTCTGCCGCCGGGTAGATCTGGAAGATGTCGTAGAAGCGCATATACTGGCAGCTAAACGGGCAAAAGAGATTGGTTTCGGTAAATATATCATCAGTGCGACAACCCCATTCCGTCAGGCACATATGCAGTTGCTTCGGAATAACGCCATAGGGGTGGTCAATGAGCTGATACCTGCATATCTGACTGAATATCAACACAGGGACTGGCGCATGTTCGGTGAAATAGATAGAGTGTATGTTAATGAGAAAGCAAGGCAGGAACTAGGCTGGCAACCCAGATACGATTTCAGTTATATCATAGAATTGCTGAAAGCTGGCAAGGATTTTAGAAGTCCGCTAACGCTAGACGTGGGCGCGAAAGGTTACCACGAAGAGATATTTGAAGACGGTCCTTATCCCATATAGATCAGGTATCTTCCCACAGACCCCTCCACCAGACCGTAGATGTTGGCGGAGGGGCATTCCCTATTTTGCTGACAGGTAGGTTAACGGTCGAATATTTCAGTAGCGCTTATTTTAAGTTGGGTAGCCAATTTAGTTAGTTCAGTCAGATTGGTCCGGCAGATATGTGGCAATTGAGGCAAATTGCCTTTATCAACATATAACGGAAAGATTATGACTAAAAAGATTCAATACGTCTCCCAGCTTTATAAAATAGCTAAATTGCTGAAAATCGTTAAAGTAGTACTGTCTGTCGTATCATTAGGCACACTTTATCTGGTATGGGAGTTACTGACAAGACCGGCACATCACCGTGTTACTGTTGGTTAACCATTTAAAAGATAGCGCAGCCGGGTAGGCAGATAAGTCCGAGTATACACTATGGCTGCATCCAATTATAAGTTTCTGAGATTATATGGATATCCTATCTTTTGCCTGCTGACAAACCTGATCTTCTTTCTGATCAATCCTTACGAACGCACCTTCAACGCCTGGAGGCAGTTCACCGTATTGGATTTCTTTATCAACACCCTGATTTCGCTGCTTTTTCCCCTGGCGGTGATAGAGACAGGTATATGGCTGACGTATCTCCTGAATAAGCGCCTGCATTGGAAGCGGAATATGAAAACACGCTTTATAGTGCAGCTGATCGTTCATATGGGTATCGTACTGCTGATCCTAAACCTCTTCTTTCTGATCCCATTCCCGGATAAGTTTGCCTTTAACCAGTTGTTGTACCGTCAGTCGTCCATTACAGGCATGATATTCTGCCTGGTGATCACCTCTATCTTTGCCGCTGAATACCTGGTGTTCCGCCTCAATAATGCCAGAATTGAGGCCGCTAAGCTGAATGAACTGGCCGTACAGGCGCAGCTGGACGCACTGAAGCTACAATTGGACCCGCACTTTCTTTTTAATAATTTGAGTACCCTGACTTCATTGATAGAAGAAAACCAGTCCCTGTCTGTCAATTATGTGGTGAAACTCTCTTCTATTTACCGTTATATGATGAACAACCGCACACAAAATACTATTGCTGTAGCGGTAGAACTGGACTTCATAAAAAACATACTATTTCTTCATCAGACAAGATACGGACAGGCGATCCAGGTGAATATCGCAGCAGCTGTTGAAGACCTGCAAGGTGAGATAGCGCCGCTGACCTTGCAATTGTTAATAGAGAATGCTATCAAGCATAACCAGTTCTCCGGCGATGCCCCGCTGACAATTAATATCTATCTGGAAGAGAATACATGGCTGGTAGTAAGGAATAACAAAAAACCTAAACGTACTAAAGAACCAGGGGCACAGCTAGGACTGAAGAATATTACCCAGCGGTATGTCTTATTATGTGGTCAAAAACCGCTGATTGACGACGGCCCGGACTACTTTGAAGTGAAGATACCATTGCTGAAAACAAACACGAAAGATGATGTTAAGCATATTGATTATTGAAGATGAATTGCCGAATGCCGCACGTTTGAAGAAACTGCTGCTTCAGATAGACAGGAACATAGAAATAGTGGGCGACATACAGACGGTAGAGGGTGCCATTGCCTGGTTGCAGGCCAACAACCATCCGGATATTATCTGTATGGATATCAAACTTACCGACGGACTTAGTTTTGAGATATTTGATCATGTAGAGGTGCGTTCGCATGTGATATTCATCACGGCCTACGACGAATACGCATTGAAAGCCTTTGAAGTGAATGGTATAGATTATCTACTGAAACCACTGGACGAAACACAGCTGGAAAAGAGTATTACCCGTATCAAGACATTGGTGAACAAAGCCAGTAATACCGATTTATTGGAGGTGATCAGGAAGATGCAGCAGCGGGAGGATGTATATAGAACGCGTTTCCTGGTATCATACAGGGATATGTTTATTCCGGTGATGGTCAACAATATCGCTTACTTCTTTTCGGAGCATAAGCTGGTATATCTGGTTACTAACCAGGGCGACCGCTATGCTATTGACCAGACATTGGAAGAGTTGGAGCAGGAACTGAACCCGAGGGAGTTCTTCAGAGCTACCCGTCAGTACATTGTGTCAGCCGTAGCCATCCGTAAAATCCATCAGACGTTCAATGGTAAACTAAAGTTGGATCTTTATCCGCCTGCGGAAGAGGTGGTAGTAAGCCGGGAGAAGTCTGTTGCATTGAGAAAGTGGCTGAGTTAGTAGTCAGACACTTAGGTAGCGTATGGTATATTATCTTCCGTTTGTATATATTTGATCTTAATTGATATAGTATTGTCAGCTAAAGTTCCGCCATTATCCCATACAACCTATACCTTTAAATAATACGCATGAAAAGAGCAATTCTACTTTTTTTAATCGGCATTTCTGTCACAGCCACCTCTTTTGCTCAACAGGATTCTACGGTAGTCGATAAGATTAAACTGGAAAGGGATCACCAGTTAAAGGAGTTGAATGACAAACTTAAACAGAATGAAGACGAGATCAGGAACCTTAAGTCAGAACTTATCGGAATCAATACCAACGAAACAAAGAAGAAGATGATGGCAATGGAGAACCTGCAGGTTGCATTAGACAGCAGGCTGGCAATCCTTGAGAAAACGCCTAAGATCAGGGTTGGCCTCAATGGGCAGCTGGCATTTACCGAGTTGTTAAGCATACAGCGGGACGTGCAGCCGGCAGACCTTTTCCTGATATCCCAGCAGTTCTTTTCTCAGCTTGGTAATATCAGTAACATTCAGCAATACAAGGAGTTCAGTGACTGGAAGGCAGAGTATGATAAGTGGTACTCTAAAAAAGGATCAGGCGATCAGATGTTTGAGTTCCTGAACTCATCCCTGTCGCTGGTCAGCAATGTGGCTAACAAGGTGCCTTTGTATGGCTCAGTGGTGCAGACAGTGTCTTCCGGCGTAAATACCTTGATCATGTCTGTAGGTAGTCAAAACAGGGATCTGAAGTCCAGAACACCTTCTATGCTGCGTATTCTTAATATAGCCAGTCAGTTCGAGCAACAGAAATCGGTGATAGATCATGAGTGGGATGCTATTACCAACGAGCTTAATCAACTCCAGCATGAGAACCAGGAACTGTTAAGTCAGCAGCTGGCCTACTACGGACTGGATACCGCCAAGTACCGGAAAGACTACTTTCTGGCTACTCTGGATTCCAGAAGAGAGGCTTATAAGAATGAATGCAGACTGGCTATTTCCAGGAAGATACTGGCGATGGAGGCAGATACGCTGACAAAAGGCAAGTGGCCTGGTCAGATAGAGACATTCATGTATAAAGTGCAGTCGTTGCGTATGCGCTTTGGTCAGTTGACAGCCAGAATGATGATCAACATCAGCCGGTATAATGAGCTGATCACTGACTACTCAGATAGCACGATCTTCCCTCCTACATTTACCATGAAAGTACTGGAACTTAGCAAGACTTTAGAGCTGGTGAAGGATAAGTTTGGTAAGTCCTTTAATCCGGCCAGGTATATTGAAGACTCTGCGGTAATGTATATAGAGGGTAATGTAAGCGGAGAAACAGGTATATAGTACGGTCATTCAGATTCCCCGTTAATAGTAAACCCTGCTATACCATACATCCTGGCTATACAGCCCGGCTGACATTTCACCAGGACGCTCTAGGAGTGAGTATACTCAGAGAGTGAGATATTAGCACAACCCTTGACGTGGTACTTACCTTTTGATATAATAACAAGCCTTCGCACCATAGACACGAAGGCTTGTTGCTTTAAGAGCTTTTGTAGGCCCATCATATTTCCTGCCGCACCGGCGAGTGAGGCTTTTTATTCCCGGCAGTTTTGGTAGAGTGTTTATCGCTGACCCCATACAGGCTGCATAAGCGCTGAAATAAGTAGTAACGTTAACGGTATGATACTGGTAGTAGCTCTGTAAGAATGACAATTAGCATGAGAAAAGAAAGATCCGCAGGGGTATTACTGCATATTACATCTTTACCTGGACCATTTGGAATAGGAGATATTGGTCCCGAGGCTTACAAGTTTGCGGAACAATTAGCAGCATCCGGTCAGCGTTACTGGCAGTTACTGCCTGTAAATCCTGTCTCCGGCTCAGATCATTCACCTTACAGCGCTCTTAGCAGCATGGCAGGTAATATACAGTTTATAAGTCCGGAGCTGCTTGTCACAGAAGGTTTGCTGACAGAGCAACAGATCAATGAATACATTACTGATGCATCAGAAAAGGTAGACTATCAACATGCGGAAAATGCGAAGTCGGCGTTACTGGAAATGGCTTACGCATCATTCCAGAAGCAGCCTGATCATCCTTATCAAAAGGCATTCCGGCAGTATACTGAGGAGGCTGGCTATTGGTTGAATGACTATGCTACATACAGGGTCTTATGTGCTCATTACGATAATAAGCCTTGGCCAGAATGGGACAAGGGACATTGTTACAAGAACTGCACCTTAAACCCTACACAACAGCAGGCTATGCTAAAAGAGAAATGGTGGCAGTTCCTGTTTGATGAGCAATGGAAGGCCTTAAAAGCGCATTGTAATCAGTTGGGAGTACAATTGTTTGGAGATCTTCCTATTTATATATCATCAACCGCTGCCGACATATGGGCACATCCGGATCTGTTTGAGGTGGATGAGCAAGGGCAGATGAAGGAAGTAGCTGGGGTGCCTCCGGATTACTTCAATGAAAAAGGGCAATTATGGAACATGCCTATCTATAACTGGCAGCTGTTGAAGGAAAGGAACTATGACTGGTGGATACAACGTATCAAAAGAAACCTGGAATGGTTTGATGTCATCAGACTGGATCACTTCAGGGCTTTTTCTGCCTATTGGAAGGTACCTGCCAATGCCCCGGATGCTATTGAGGGAGAATGGGTATCTGGACCTGCTAATGATCTATTTGATGCGCTTCAGTCGGCCTTCCCGGACCTGCCTTTTGTAGCAGAAGATCTGGGCCTGATCGATGATGATGTGCGTAAGCTCCGGGATGACTATGACATTCCCTGTATGCGCGTGTTACAGTTCGCTTTTGGAGACGATATGCCTACCTCAGAACATATACTACACCAATTGGAACGTAATACAGTACTGCTGACCGGTACACACGATAATAATACAACGAGGGGATGGTTCAAAGAGGAAGCTGATAAGAAAACCAGGAAGAACGTTCGTGCTTATACCGGGCAAGAAGTTACTGCCCGTACTGCACCGCGTATATTAAGTCAACTGGCTTATGCTTCTGTTGCAAATACTGTCATTCTCCCTATGCAGGATATATTGGCTTTACCAGGTTCCGCACGGATGAATATTCCCGCCACTCCAAGTAATAACTGGACATGGCGTATGGAGAAAGGCGCTTTTAGCGAGAAGATTATTAAGCGGTTAAAGAAGTGGGTGAAGTGCTATGGAAGGAGTGTAGAAGAGGAGAAAGAAGAGGTAGTGGGTGATGCCGAATAAGGTATAATTAAATAGTTAATGTGATGTTGCCAATCAAAACTTACAGCATATGTAGTGATTGGATGCCTTTTCCAGCTTTGCTAATAATGCAAGACTGCCAGAAGGGGTAAAATACGCATTGGAGAATTGGTAGTTCTATAGGAACAGTTCAACTACTTAGGCTTCATGTTCGTTACTTTGAAAGATGAGCTGAAACAAGAATAGATTACCAATGAGATGGTTACACCCAAGGAATTGCTAAGTACCTGCAATTAATGAAAGAACACATTCGCTTAAATCTTAAGTTCCGCTTTCATCGCATTAAAGATGAGCAGACTCTTAGTTTACTAAGGCATTTTGCTATCTGGATGTTTAGTCCACCACTCACTGATAATAAACAAAAATGCCTTTAACTCTATCGACCTGAAGTCCTTTTACACTTGCAGAGATAAGGTGAATACCTTAGAACTGCAAAATGGCAGGCAACAAGGCCGCGAGGAAGGAGTGGGCTATTTATGCAAAATGTATTGAAGCTGCCGAATGTTGGAACGGTATAAGAGGGCTGGAACCGCTGAAATAAAAAAGCCTGGCTAATTATTAACCAAGCTCTGTTCTTTATGGAAGAAATCATTATACTTCTTCTAAATTGCCACAAGTGAGGTAATATGTAGCTAAGTCGAGTGATGATAGACCAGTAAAACCTGACGACCGTAGCAAAGTAACTAATTGTCCGCGATGATAAGTTGAGTGGTTGATGATATGAGAAAAAGTCTGCCAGAACTTCATTTGCCCTTCCGTGCCATTTGGATATATGAAAGACACCGGTCGCTCTAACTCGCTTTCCTGATAATTTTCTATAAAACTTTTAAGATCGTTTGATGCCTGTTGCCATATATAAATCAGTTCCGTTTTGGACCCGCTGAATTGTGCTGACAGATAAACCGGCTTCATTGCCTTCGTCCAAAAATCAACCCAGATCTTTTCAGCGCTGGCAATGTGGGTAGCGGTCTCCCGGATGCTGCTGAAACTGCTGGTAATCTTTGTTTCCCATTGTGTGTCGTCAATCTGATCTAACCATGCAAATATTTTACTATTTGCCCAAAGATTGTACTGTGCAAGCTTTAAAAAATATGATTTCATGATTTGTCCTTTTGCTATTTCATAGCTCAAAGGTAAGCCGGGTAGCAGGATAGGAAGGAAGGGTGCTCGTCCAAAAAGTATGGCTAAACGTCCAATCGGGAAAGTTGATATTGCTTGGGCGTCAACCCGTACTGTCGTTTAAAGGATTGAATAAAGCTTGACAGGTTTTCATAGCCTAACTCATAATATATTTCACTGGCTTTTCTATCGCTTTGTATGAGCATTTTAACAGCCTGTTCGAGCCGCTTTTCAAGCAACCATTTATTAGGGCTTTTACCGTAGATAACCGCAAACCGACGTTTAAAAGTAGATAGGCTCATGTTACACAAAAACGCTAACTCCTCAACAGTGACCCGGCTATTTAGATGTGAGCTTACCACCTGCCGCACCAGTAGTTCATCATTAGCTTGAATGCTGGTATTCCTGATTTCCTGTAACTTGTCCGGGAACTTAGCGGCTAGATAAAGTAGCAACTCTTCCAGTTTAAGTCTTTGCAGATCGTTAAATACCGGTTCATCCCCTACCAGCATACTGTCAAGGGAACGTACAAATGTTTCGAGGAAGGCATCTTTTTTCAGTAAAAGGTATGGACGGGCGCTAACAGGGTCAGGCTGCCTCGAGAATAAATGTATATGCCGATTAAAAAAATCATTCAGGAAACTGCTATCGAAAAACAACAGAATGCTGTGATAGTCAGCTTCAGGCGAAACAACTTTTTCAGTCATCAGGCAGTTCCCGGCTGTGAGCATCACGAATTGGTTAGGCAGTACGGACACCCATTCCCCTGCAAAGTGAACCGTTTTCTCGCCACTGAGGAGAAACGTAAAAAGATTCTGCTGTAGTACAATGCGTGCACGGGCAGCAGGCTGACCGGTGCGGTAACGGAGGATGGAAACTGAACCGTTATCTGAGGATGGAATTGTAGCGGCTTGGGTCATTATCAATCAAAGTTAAGATACTCTGCTGAAAAATTATGATGAGCAAAAAGACCTATTCAGGATATATGTTTAGAGCACCTCAAATTAACAGCGGCCTTGACTTTGGTACATTGACAATCAAATAGAAAGGGTTGCTCGATTCCGAGCAACCCTTTCTTTAAATTTTTGCCTGCGGGCTGGAGGGAACAACTTTCGAACCAGTTTATGGAAGATTTATCTGCAATTCACAACTTTATTGGTGAAATGAAATTAAAAATCTGTTGAAAGCCAGATAACGATCAAATTTCATTTACATCTTAGGGCTATACTTGGTTTGATATCGAAACATCAGTGTTACCAAACACCTTCCAAGAATCAGCGACTGGCTACGCTATATCTACATCTGATAATATTTTTATATTATTGATAATGAATTATTAAAACGTAATTTTCTTTATTTAATACTTGTCATGTATAAAAAGTGATTAAACTTTACATGACAAATGCCTCATGTATAATTTCTATGTATGAAACTTGATAAACCATATAATGATTTTATTCCATTGCCTTCACAAAAAAGCGATGATAGAAACTCTGCCTATATTAAGGCAATTGGTTAATTCGTCAGTGGCTTTGGCTGAATTAAAAGGATTGGTCAATATTTTACCCAACCCCAATATTTTGCTCAATGCAGTTATATTAAAAGAAGCAATTGCCAGTTCAGAGATTGAAAATGTTATTACCACTCAGGATAAACTTTATCAGGCATTATCTGGTGATACATCCTTAATTGATCCGGCAACGAAGGAGGTGCTTCGCTATCGGGAAGCAGCTTGATATGGATTCAGTTTTATCAGGCAGAAAGGATTTTTAAACACCAACTCAATTGTCAGTATTCGACAAAAGCTGGAAGAGAATAATGCAGGTATACGTAAATTACCAGGAACAGCATTGCGTAATGGAGCTACAGGAGAAATTATTTACGCTCTGTTTTAATGGGCAATAGTGATAATTTATGATTGATATTTAAATTCCTTCCATGTCTTAAAAAGCTTATTTTTGAGTCCTTAAATCTGATTAAAGTTGTCAAAGATTTGTTGGAGATGGTTTGTTCGTAATAGTAGTCAATTTAAAATTTTATTCTTTTCTATTTTGTATGTATGTTTTTTTTCAATCCCTCTCTTAGGCCAGTCAAATGAACAGCATAGAATCCTATATATAAAGGCTTTCAATGAAATTAATCAGATGCTTGAAGGAAAATCGACCCTACAGTTTAAACGGGCGATATTCCTGATGGAAAATGCCTATTTGAATAATACACTGAATTATAATCAGTTTAATAATGAAATTGTTACTATTGCTACAAAATTGCGCACCCTGATTAAAGAGAGAAATCTTGAAGGTTACCGAACTGCTGCTAATTGGGCTGTATTTACCTATATGGTCGATTCCGTTGCTTCAAATGATTATCATCCATATGCTTATGATTTTCAGCATTTCATATCCAGTAATGATCCCAAAGTAGGTTTTGTTTCAAAGTTGCTAAAAACAAGAAAAGGAAATTGTAACTCACTTCCTTTTCTTTATAAACTATTAGTGGAGGAATGTGGAGGAGCTGCGTCTCTTGCTCTGGCTCCTTTTCATTGTTTCATAAAGCACAAAGATGAAAAAGGTAATTGGGTAAATCTTGAAATGACAAGTGGTAGTTTTGCGAGGGATGCCTGGATCATACAACAAACAGGCGTAACTGTAGAGCAGATTAGTTCGGGAATATATATGAATGCGCTATCTCAAAAGCAATCCTTATCGCTTATATTAAAAGATCTGGCTGCGAATTATCAAATGCAATTTGGCGCAGTTGAATTTGACGAAAGGATAATCAACACCGGTCTGCACTATTATCCGAATGGCATACACCTGTATCTGGTGAAATTTGAGCATTATCGTATAAAATTATTAAAAGCACGAAAACTGCAACAGCCTGAATCAGAAGCAACCTTTAAAAAGCAAATGGCGGATATTGAGCAAAAGTTAGGGGAGTTAGGGTATAAAGAGCCATCTCAAAAAGAGTATGAAGAATGGGTACACGAAAATGACAAACAAAAAATAGTAAAGAAATAATAACTTATGAATAAATTGCTATCATTCCTGATATTATATAATACCTCAATTGCCATAGCGAAAGGACAGGTACTTAACCCGTACAATGATTTTGGATATGTACCTCGGAATAAGTATATATCTACCGCTCCGGGTTATGTAATTGAAAATAAGGATGCCACCGATAGTACCTCCAGAATGGTAATTGATGTTGAAAAGGGAGAAGTGCGACTTTATAGCAGAGATTCAATCGTCCTCAGTCAAACAAACATTTCAAGCAGGGATATCTTACGTTTTCTTTCTGTAGATCCTCTTACCACTAAATTTCCAGAGTTAACACCTTATCAGTTCGCCAGTAACAGGCCATTAGATGGAATTGATCTTGATGGATTGGAATGGTACAAGTCAAAGACTTATGATCCTAAATCTGGTATTACTAACGTGGATTTTCAGGTAAAGTTGAAACTTAAGAACGAGTCTGAAGTTTTTAAGGATTTAGAAGGATTGCGTAATGAAATAATTAAACAGTTTCCAGGTGTGTTCAAAGATGTAAGAGACGGTAATACTACCTATTCTGCTTCCATTAGCGTTGAATTTGTAGATGAACTGAGGAAGGGTGTAGATTTTGGAACAGCTCTTGTTGACGATCCAAACACACCTGGAGGAGGATTGACAACTTTTATAAATACAAAAGTTAATGCGAACACCGTTAATCCATATGATTCCAGAAGTGGCGTAGCTCCTAATACTCCTCGTGACGCAGCCACTGTAGCACGAGATATACTTCATGAATTAATTCATACTGCAGGACCAAATCACACAGATGACGTAAATCAGGCCACAGATATTCAAATAATCGCAACACCTATCATGGCTCTCGACGGATCCCTGATAAGAGTAGACAGAAAGATTGCTCCTGGAGCCAGTTTGGATTTAATAATACATAACATAATGAGCTATCCTGGTATTAAGCTTGAAGGGAAAAAAATAAGCGAATATGTACCCAATAAATTTGATCGAAGTAAGGTAAGTCCAGGACAGGTACTTCAAATTATTAATCAAATAGATATCGATGAGCAATAAACGAAATAGGAGAGTACTTTTAATCTTTGCCTTACTTTTTTATTTTCTCAAGTTATCAGGGCAGCAACATAGTTGTTGCGATAGAGAAATCAAACCTTTTATTGAAGCTTTTAGGGAAGCAGAATCAGGGGAGATGGACTATACAGATACTTTAAAAAAAAGTATACGCCTGATTTTTGAAAAGGAATTCAATGATAGTATTATGGTGATGTTAGATGATAGTATTATTTACAATTCTATGCTTATAACAAATAAACCTTATGCTCCCAGGGCTAAGCTTATTGATGTGGATTATTCCATGAAAAAAGATCCACCATATTTGGTTATTAAAAGAGCAGATGGGAAATGCATCTGGTTCTATCTGATACCAGGTCATCGTGTTGCCTATATTAACTATTTTAAAGACCCAGGTGTGTGGATGGTAGAATTGTCAAATATACATAGACAGTATATTTAGGAAATAATAAATTAGGAACTGTGTATATTTCTATTAAGTATTTCGCAACATAATAACCGTTGCAAAAAAATGGCCTAATTCTGTCTCAAATAAAAAAAGCCTCTAGATGTGAAATCTGGAGGCTTTTTTATTCTGCGAAACTGGTCTGTTTATTTAGCTGTTTTACGGATCAAGTTGAAAACTTGGGGGATTAGATCAAAAGCTGTTGTTTTGCTGTATAAATCGACATTTTGGATCAGAATTACCGTCAGTTAATAGAATTAATGCTTCCAGCAGGCATTTTGGAATACTTCGAGTTAACCAATACCACAAAGGATTCTAAAGGAATTAATATCTTCCTGGAAGAGAAAAATATTGTCCCAGAGGAATACAAAGATCAATTACTTCACTCCAAAGGTTTTCTACCAGAAATACAAGTACAGGACTTTCCTATTAGGGGGCATAAGGTTGCCCTATGCATCAAACGCAGACGCTGGGAGGTGCAATCGACAGGAGAAATAGTAACCAGAGACTGGACGCTAGTAAGAGCAGGAGCACGAATGACAACAGAGTTCGGGCTTTTTTTAAAAGGGATATTTGGATAATTATCCCATCAGTCCCGTACAACTAGGCCACTTTTTTCAGGTGGATGGCAAACAATTACAACAACAATACAAGAATCATTTAAGCGATTATCATCAATGGAAGCAGAAGGACCATGCTGAACACTGGATGGTCTTTGAGCAAAATATCGGCCCCTATTTAAGCATTGATGAAACAGCATTTTCCAGTGGAGAACTGTATACGATAGTGACGAATAAGGCTGCAAAAGGCCGCAGGGGCTCTATTGTAGCAATGATTAAAGGAACACAGGCGGACTATCTGATTAATATTTTGAACAAGATCCCCAAACGGCTTCGCAGGACAGTATTGGAAGTAACGATCGATATGTCTGCAAGCCTAAACCTGGCTATTAAGCGGTGCTTCCCTAATGCAGACCGTGTAATTGACCGTTTTCATGTTCAACAACTGGCCTTCGATGCGGTACAGGAAACCCGTATAAAATATAGATGGGAAGCCCTTGAGGAAGAGAATAAGGCCTATGAACAAGCTAGAAAGCAGAAAATTGCCTATCAGCCAGAAGTGCTGCATAATGGAGATACTGTCAAACAGCTTCTAGCCCGAAGCAGATACTTACTGTTCAAACAGCCACGATTATGGACCAGAGAGCAGCAGCAACGGGCAGAACTATTATTTACCAGATATCCTGTTATCCAAAAAGCCTATCAACTATCGTTGGGCTTAGGAGACGTGTTCAGAATATGCACTAGCAAAGAACAAGCCTTTAAAAGGCTCGCACTATGGTACAATGATGTAGACACTTCAGGAATACAATCCTTCAAAACCCTGTCCAGGACTGTGCAAAATCATTACCTGGGTATCCTGAACTTCTTTAACAACCGAGCCACCAATGCGGCCGCAGAATCATTTAATGCGAAGGTAAAATCATTTAGGAACGCTATGAGAGGAGTCAGGGACGTGAACTTATTTCTTTTTAGGCTTGTTAAACTATATGCCTAATGACAATCCCCCAAGTTTTCAACTTGATCCTGTTTTACCAGTAACAACCTTTATCCCCAAAATGAAAAAAACCTGACAACTATTAAGTCATCAGGGCTTTTTGTTTTGCGGAGAAGAAGGGATTCGAACCCTTGAAACCCTTTCGAGTTTACACACTTTCCAGGCGTGCCAGTTCAACCACTCCTGCACTTCTCCGGTTGAATTTTTATTTCAGGATGGCAAAGGTAGCCCTTTATCCGGGATTACCAAAATAAATATTTATATCGCCTCCCAGTCATTCGTGTTTGCTGTAAGCTCACCTCTTAATGACGTCTCAATCATCTCTTTAGTAGATGCCGCATCTAAATTCTGCCCCAACACGAACATCAACTTAGTAATAGCGGCCTCAAAAGTCATGTCATGACCACTGATCACGCCTATCTGCTGCAGCGCCGAGCTGGTCTCATATTTACCCAATTCTACAGAACCACCGTCACACTGCGTTATGTCTACTATGACTACACCCCTGTCAATAGCCTTTTTTAGGCACTCTATAAACCAGGGCTGGGTATTAGTATTTCCACTGCCAAAAGTCTCCATAATGACCCCGCGAAGGCCATTAACGCCTAATATGGCTTCCACCACCTTGCGTGTGATACCCGGGAACATCTTCAACACCGTCACATTCTCGTCCATCTGCTTATGTACCTTCAGCGGCTTCTCCGGACAAGGTAATATAAACTGCGTCTTATACTTGATATCAATGCCTGCTTCTGCCAGCGGTGGATAATTCATGGAGTAAAACGCTTCAAACTTCTCAGCATTATACTTCTTGGAACGGTTGCCTCTGAAGAGGGCAAAGTCGAAATAGATACACACTTCCGGCACTACTACCTGCCCATTGTGACGAGTAGCAGCTATCTCCATAGCAGTGATGATGTTCTCCTTTGCATCTGTACGGATCTTGCCGATCGGAAGTTGGGAACCGGTCAGAATTACCGGCTTTGAAAGGTTCTCCAGCATGAAACTTAATGCTGAAGCAGTAAAAGACATGGTATCTGAACCATGTAAAATCACAAATCCGTCATACCGGTCGTAGCGGTCTTCAATAATAGACGCCAGTTCCACCCATATCTCGGGCTGCATGTCGGAAGAATCGATAGGCGGATTAAAAGCGTACACGTAAAAGTCAATCCCCATGCGGTACAACTCCGGAAGATTGTTACGTATTTCATTAAAACCGATAGGACGCAAGGCTTTGGTTTTCTCATCATAGATCATCCCAACGGTGCCCCCTGTATAAATAATCAGGATTTTACTCATTGATACTGCTGTTCCAAATTGCCTGCAAATGTACCGCCTAAAAGGTTAAAGGGTTTTGAATAATTTCAGCGCGTTGTTCGTCGTAATTGCAGCTACATCCGCAATTTTTAGATTTTTTACATCTGCAATCTTCTCGCCGATCAATGGTATATAGGCGCTCTCATTCCTTTTTCCACGATAGGATACCGGTGCCAGATATGGCGCATCTGTCTCCAATACCACATATTGCAGGTCGATGTCTTCCAGTATCTTATCCAATCCCGATTTCTTGAATGTCACCACTCCCCCGATGCCCAGGTAGAAGCCGAGGTCAATGATCTCTTTCGCTTCCTCCAGCGTGCCGGAAAAGCAATGGAACACGCCTGACAAACGGCCGTCCTGTAATGCCTTCACCTCGTCAATACACTCGCGGGTACTCTCCCTGCTGTGAATAGCGACAGGTATACTGTATTCACGTGCCAGCTCCAGCTGCCTGCGGAAAGCTTTGTATTGCTGCTCAACATGTGTCTTGTCCCAGTAAAAGTCCAGTCCGATCTCTCCTATCGCCTTGAATGCCCGCTTAGATAACCAGTCAGTTACTATTGCCAGCTCCTGGTCTACATTCTCATTCACATAACACGGATGTACCCCCATCATTGGGAAACAATGCCCAGGAAACTGCTCCTCCAGCTCCAGCATGCCCCCGATCGAATTACTGTCGATATTTGGCAAGTATAGTTGTGACACGCCCGCCGCTAACGCCCGCTCTACAACTGCCGTCCTGTCTGCCGCAAACTCCTCTCCGTACAAATGGGCATGTGTATCAATCCAGTTCATCTCTATTATATTAAATTTTTTTATTCAATTAGTAAAAATATTACATTTGTATAATATTTATATTTCAGCAAGGGCTGTGCAAAAGTACAGCGAAAGACCTCATTTAAAACTATACTATTTCTATGAAAAGCTATTTTTGCTTTAACCGTATCCTTGCAGGTGTCGTAGTCCTGCTCCTCATGGCCACTTTCTTCTTTGCCTGCTCCAAAGCTACCGAAACTGCTAAACCGGATGCTAACCAGGCTGATAATATTACTATTAATGCTGCTGCCGATCAGGCAATTGTTAGCGGAATATATGATGACCTGTTCGGTATTGCTCTTGAAATAGGTTCCAAAGAAGGTATGAACCAGGCTGGCCGCAAGGCTTCAGAACTGGGTGGTAAACTCGGATCCTGCGCAATTCCCGAAATTGACGACGTATCGCAGGGTCAGTGGCCTAAAACTATGCTGATTAAATTCGGCGCTGGTTGCGCTGACCTCACCGGTCGTGTACGCGCTGGTAATATCCAGGTTACTTATACTAACTACTTCTACTACCCAGGCGCTGTTATCACTATCAAACCGCTGAGCTATACGGTTAACGGTATTGCTGTACAGGGTACTAAAGTGATCACTAACCTGAGCACCAACAGCATCTACAAATACAGCGCTGTAATGAACGACGGTGTACTGAAACTGGATACTGTTACTGTCAACTATAAAAGCAACGCTACTATTACTCAGACTGACGGCCTCTCTACGCTCACTGACGTAACAGATGACGTTTTCAGCATTTATGGTACTGATTCTCTGCTCTACCCGAATGGAACTGCTGCTGCCATCGTAGTAGGTGAAGCTGATGCCCTGGAAAGAAGAATAGAATGCCCATGGTTCAGCAAAGGTAAAGCGCTGGTAACTGTAGGTAACCTCACCGCAAACGTAAACTACGGTAACGGTATCTGCGATGACTCAGTATCTATCGATCTGGGTGATAAAGTGAAAAGCATTAAACTGCCTAAATAAGCATAATAATTCATCAGAAAGCCCGGACGAGTAATCCGGGCTTTTGTTTTTTAATAAGGTATAGCCTCCATCGCCAGCTTCTGCTTGCGGAAATATTCCAGTACTCGCGGTAAGGCATATTCCAGCCTGTCCCAGGCCTTGGTACTGTCATGAAATACAATAATAGACCCCGCCTTCGCCTTAAATACTACATTCTGTACACACGCTTCTCCATCCTTCTCCGTATCAAAATCTGCACTTAATACATCCCACATGATCACCTGTGCATTAGGAACTACTTTCTTCAGGTGCTTCACCTGGAAAGGGGTGATTCTGCCGTACGGCGGACGAAACAATGGAGAATCAATATACTTGCGCGCTTCCAGGATATTCTCGATATACTTATCCGTCCCCGTCTTCCAGCCATTCAGATGATTATGCGTATGATTGCCGGTATGATGCCCCTCTTCCAGTATACGCTGATAGATCTCAGGATGCTCAATAACGTTTTTCCCTATACAGAAAAACGTCGCCTTCGCCTCATATTTACGAAGCTGTTCCAGCACAAATGGTGTAGCCACCGGATGAGGGCCATCATCAAAAGTGAGGTATACAGTAGGACGGGCCGGAGAAAAGTTCCAGGTACAACTTTTATACAGCGCCTTCAGCAGCCCGGGTGTTTTCGTAAGATAAAACATGGATGTAGCGATTGAAAAATAAAGGTAGCTAAATCTTTCTTTACCTTTGCGCCATGCAACATCAGAAAGTAAGGGTCCGCTTTGCACCCAGTCCAACAGGTGGCCTGCACCTCGGAGGTGTACGCACGGTTTTGTTCAATTATTTATTTGCAAAGCAGCACAATGGTGAATTTGTGCTTAGAATAGAAGATACTGACCAGACCCGCTATGTGCCGGGCGCGGAAGAATATATTATAGAATGTCTGCGCTGGTGCGGACTTAATGCGGATGAAGGTCCGCATGTAGGCGGCCCCTATGCCCCCTATCGCCAGAGTGAACGTAAACCTCAATATCGCCAGTATGCAGAACAACTGGTGAAAGATGGTTACGCTTATTACGCCTTCGATACACCGGAAGAACTGGAAGAAATGCGCGCTAAACTGAAGACGGAACAAAACCCTTCTCCTCAGTACAACGCTGCTGCCCGCGCCCAGATGCGTAACTCCATCAGCCTCTCTGCTGAAGAAACTGCTGCACTCCTGGAGAAAGGAACACCACATGTTATCCGTATCAAAATGCCGCAAGGCGAAGACGTCGGTTTCACCGATATGATCCGCGGACATGTACAATTCAATACCAGCACTGTAGACGATAAAGTACTGCTCAAAGCAGATGGTATGCCTACCTATCACCTCGCAGTAGTTGTAGACGACTATCTGATGAAAATCACCCACGCCTTCCGCGGAGAAGAATGGCTGCCATCAGCTCCTGTACACCTTCTGCTCTGGAAATACCTGGGCTGGGAAGCACAGATGCCTCAATGGGCTCACCTGCCACTTATCCTCAAACCAGATGGTAACGGTAAACTGAGCAAACGCGATGGCGACCGCCTCGGATTCCCCGTATACGCCATGAACTGGGCTGATCCTAAATCAGGTGAAATGACCACCGGCTTCCGCGAAAAAGGCTTCCTGCCAGAAGCTTTCATCAATATGCTGGCTATGCTGGGATGGAATGACGGCTCCGGACAGGAAATCTTTACGATGGACGAACTGATCGCCCGCTTCTCCCTCGACAGGGTACACAAAGCCGGTGCTAAATTCGACTTTGAAAAGGCCAAATGGTTCAACCACCAATACCTGCTGCATGCCGATAATAACCGGCTGGCAGAACTCTTCATGCCCGTACTCAAAGAAAAGGATGTCAATGCCTCTATTGAATACGTAGCAACCATCGCAGGCCTCGTTAAAGAACGCTGCGATTTCGTGAACGATATATGGGATCACGCGTTCTTCTTCTTCCAGGCACCTGACAACTTTGACGTCGCTGCCGTAAAGCCTAAATGGAATGACGATAAAACACAGTTCTTCCGTGACTGGGCCGGTATCGTAGAAGATCTGTCCGATTTCTCAGCGACCGCTCTCGAAGAAAGCTTCAAGACGCTGGCCAGCTCCCGTAACATCAAACCAGGTGAACTACAGCTGCCATTCCGTATCATGCTGTGTGGCGGAAAGTTCGGCCCTCCGGTGTTCAATATCGCTGAAACCCTCGGCAAACACGAAACTATCGCCAGGATCATGAAAGGACTGGATGCTATCAACGCGTAACCTACGCTTCCGAAAGCCCAGACTGACAATTATTAGTATCCTGCTAATGCATATAAAAGAGGAAAGGCCTTGTCTACCTGACAAGGCCTTTCCTCTTTTATATGCATACCCGCTTTATGGTACAGATACATATACCGCCCGCATCTTTCCTGTAATCACCGCAGAGTCATTCTTATCTGCCGGTAATACCTGTTTCAGTATGCCAGTGAACGATAATTCAATCGTATCATTGAATGCTGATGGATGCCTTGTAATTGTATATTTAACGTTCTTTCCCTTCCAGGATTCATTTACACCGCTCAAATCCATCTGCTCCATTTCATATGTGCCTGCACTTGCAGGTAATTTTGCTCCCAATTGCATATCAACAGAGTAATTGTGATTATCTTCTCTTTAATCACTAGCCCAGCCAGTAATATGGTCCTCAAAGTACAGCATCAGACCAACAGTATCTATCGGTGCGCGGAAGAACAGGAAAACAAACTCAGTACGCCGGCTACTACCAGGCCCAATGTAAATACTTGCTTTTTAATAGATATTCGGGTAACAAATTAATAATAGACAAATATATATATGCTTTACTTCAAATGAAAAAGGAGAAAGCAAGCGCCTTCTCCTTTCCGTTTTATACAGATAAATACTTTTATCCTTTCTTGGCTTCCTTCGCCCACGCATCTTTCAATGTTACCGTACGGTTGAACACTACTTTCTCTGCGGTGCTGTCGCTATCAACAGAGAAATAGCCCTTACGCAGGAACTGGAAGCGCTCACCCGGTTTTGCATTCAGCAGACTAGGTTCAATATAGGCCTTTGAAATAACTTGCAGGGAATCCGGGTTGATGTAAGATTTAAAATCACCTTCCTCGTTGCCCGGATCTTCCACCTTGAACAGGCGGTCGTACAGTCTTACCTCAGCCGTAGCTGCATGCGCTGCACTTACCCAGTGAATGGTTCCTTTTACGTTCAAACCTGTGGAGTCTCCACCGCTCTTGCTCTCAGGGAAATAAGTAGCATAAATAGTTGTGATATTGCCATCTGCATCTTTCTCAAAGCTTTCGCCCTTAATGATGTATGCATTTTTCAGTCTCACTACCAGCCCGGGGCCCAGACGGAAGAATTTCTTCGGAGGCTCTTCCATAAAGTCTTCCCGCTCAATGTACAGTGTATTGCTAAATGGCAGGATACGTGTGCCACTGTTCGGATCTTCCGGGTTATTTTCCGCCGTCATTTCCTCTACCTGATCTGCAGGATAGTTGGTGATCACCAGCTTCACCGGATCCATTACTGCAAATACACGATTGGCTGTTTTGTTCAGCTCTTCGCGGATGCAAAATTCCAGCAGACTTACATCAATCATGTTATCACGCTTCTGAATGCCAATACGCTCACAGAATGCGCGGATACTAGCAGGTGTATAACCACGACGGCGCAGACCACTGATAGTCGGCATACGCGGGTCATCCCAGCCAGATACATGTTTCTCATTCACCAGCTGCAACAGCTTACGTTTGCTCATTACCGTATAGGTAAGATTCAGACGGGCAAACTCATACTGACGGGAAGGGAATATTTCCAGTTGCTCAATAAACCAGTTATACAGCGGACGGTGAGGAATAAACTCCAGTGTACAAATGGAATGGGTAATCTGCTCGATGCTGTCGCTCTGTCCGTGGGCAAAGTCATACATCGGATAGATACACCACTTGTCACCCGTACGGTGGTGATGCGCATGTTTAATACGATAAATGATAGGATCGCGCATGTGCATATTCGGAGACGCCAGGTCGCCTTTTGCACGTAATACCTTTTCTCCGTCCTTGAACTCTCCTGCACGCATACGGGCAAACAGGTCGAGGTTCTCTTCCACACTGCGGTTCCGGTAAGGGGTACCTTTACCCGGTTCGGTAGGCGTACCTTTTGATACCGCAATCTCTTCAGCGGTAGAATCATCTACGTAAGCCAGTCCTTTATTAATCAGTTGTACTGCGAAGTTGTATATCTGCTCGAAATAATCTGAAGCATACAGTTCCTGCGCCCATTGGAAGCCCAGCCATTGTATGTCGGCCTTAATGGAATCCACATATTCAGTATCCTCCGTAACGGGATTGGTATCGTCAAAGCGGAGGTTGGTTTTACCATTGTACTTCTGGGCGATGCCGAAGTTAAGACAGATGGATTTGGCATGCCCGATGTGCAGGTAGCCATTTGGTTCAGGAGGGAAGCGTGTAAGCACCCTGCCGCCATTTACGCCGTTGGCAATGTCCTCTTCTATGATCTGTTCCAGAAAATTGAGGGTCCTTTCTTCACTCATAAGGTTTATTATATTTCGGACGGCAAAGGTAGTAAAAAGTCTACAGACCCTTTCAGATAGTAGTCTATGCCATCAGGCTGCCACAGACAAACCAAAAAACCTATATTTACAAACTTAACAATCCACTATTATGATCAACCCCCTGCAACGTCCTGTGCGTGTGCTGGTGGCCAAGGTGGGACTTGACGGACATGACCGCGGCGCTAAAGTTATCGCGGCAGCCCTCAGAGACGCCGGTATGGAAGTGATTTATACCGGCCTGCGCCAAACCCCCGAAATGGTCGTTAGCGCAGCCCTCCAGGAAGATGTTGACGCCATTGGCGTAAGTATCCTCTCCGGCGCACACATGACAGTTTTTCCACGGATTATGGCCCTTATGAAAGAAAAAGGGATGGATGATGTACTGCTCACCGGCGGAGGCATCATACCGGAAACGGATATGTCCGCACTTAACGATATAGGCGTCGGTAAACTATTTCCCCCCGGCACCAGAACAGAAGATATCGCAGTTTACATCACCGATTGGGTCGCTGCACACAGAAATTTTTAGAAAAATCTGATTTTATGAAACTTTTCCTGATGCCATGCGTCTTTCCTATATAAACAATCCGATTCAAAACAGACTGACTATTATGAAACGTAAGCTTTACCTGATTCCACTGCTACTTTGTTTGTTGCAGTTACCCGCATTCTCCCAGGATAATAAGACGGATAGTACCGGGAAGACAAAAGATGACATCACTATTACGCAAGTTAAAAAACGGAAAAGCAGATCCTATACCAGCTGGGGTGGCGATGGTCCGCTACTGTCATTCCCTAACGATATCCGGGAATCCGGCAACCATGTCCGCAGCATCCCGCGTTTTACCTTCTTTTTCAATATAGGAACTAACTGGAACTATGATTTTGGCAGAAATGTGGGTATGTTCACTGGCATCAACCTGAAAAACATTGGGATGATTACCAAAGATGATATCGATTCTGTAAAGCTGAAACGCCGTGTGTATACCCTGGGTGTACCCCTCGGATTCAAAATAGGCGATCTCAGAAGAGGCTTTTATTTCTTCGCCGGCGGATCGTATGACCTGGCATTCAACTACAAAGAGAAAAAGTTCATCAACGGAGATAAAAAGGAAAAATTCAATGAGTGGTTCAGTGACCGCACGCCCCTCCTGATGCCTTCCCTCTTTGCCGGTCTCAGAATGTCACCGGGTTTTGGTGTCAAAGTACAGTACTATCCCAACAACTTCTTTAACAAAGAATATAAAGAAACAGGCAACAGTGGTGGTAGCGCTTACCCCTACCAGAACCTGGACGCACAACTGTTCTTTGTTAGTTTTACCTGCGAATTTCGCGGCCATTACTACCATAAGCATGCACAGAAACGGCATTCCCGCTTCCACCGCCGGATAGAGAAAAACTTCTAGCGCCTGCCTGCCACAACACTATCCTGATTAAATATTGCGGTTTTCTTATCTGCGAATATACTTCCGGGAAATGACGGTAAATGAGCTTCACAGCCTCCATTTACCGTCATTCCTCTTTCTATACCTCCCACCGGTTCTCTCCGCAACGCCCTGCTTTGTAATGATGTTGTTATTTTACCCGTATACCCGGAACGAACAAGGGACGAACTAAGGACGAATTAGCGGCGAAGAAGCGACGAACAAGAAATATCCAGGCGCTATGTGAAAATAGTATCAGTATTGATGTTTACCCAAGACAATAATTAAAACCTTAAATTAGCTATCCAACAAAACCCAGAGTTCCATGTATCATACTATCAAAACAGAACTTACTGATAATACGCTCTTTATCTACATTAACCGCCCCGATAAACTGAATGCTCTGAATCAGGAGGTAATGTCTGAACTGGCGCTCGCCATTGATGAGGTGTACTCTAATAAAGAGATCAAAAGTGCAGTAATTACAGGTAAAGGCGAAAAAGCCTTCGTAGCAGGGGCAGATATCTCTGAATTTCTGACCCTCTCTACAGAACAGGGTACTGACCTGGCTAAAAAAGGACACGTTATTTTCAAGCATATAGAAGATTGTCCAAAACCTATTATCGCTGCGGTGAATGGCTTCGCCCTGGGTGGTGGATGTGAGCTGGCGATGGCCTGCCACTTCAGAATAGCGGCTACCAATGCTAAATTCGGACAGCCGGAAGTCAATCTTGGCCTGATTCCTGGTTATGGCGGTACGCAACGGCTTACAGCCCTGATCGGCAAAGGGAAAGCTATGGAACTGATGATGACAGGAGATATTATCACCGCCGAAGAAGCCCTCCAGTGGGGCCTTGTTAATCATGTGGTAGCACCCGGCGATCTGCTGCTGAAAGCCACTGAACTACTGCAGAAGATACATGCTAAGGCACCCCTGGCCATTGCCCGGGTCATTAAATGCGCTAATGCCGCCCTGGATAAAGATATAGACGGCTACGAGACAGAACTGAACGAATTTGGAGCCTGCTTTGGTACCAAAGACATGCAGGAAGGTGCAGAGGCCTTTATCCAGAAAAGACCGGCGCAGTTCACCGGGAATTAAGAAGAAACGGATTTTTTCTATAATCAGGCTCACCAATTCTTAATTCGTAATACCTAATTCCCAATAGTTGTGTAGGTTTGTACCGCAAAAAATCAAGCATATGGAATATAGAATAGAGAAAGACACGATGGGCGAAGTTAAAGTACCTGTAGATGCTTACTATGGTGCTCAAACTCAACGTTCTATCGACAATTTCAGGATTGCTCAGGATATCAATAAAATGCCAAAGGAAATTATCCAGGCATTCGCTTACCTGAAAAAGGCAGCCGCGCTGACTAACCTCGATGCGGGTGTGCTGACGCAGGAGAAAGCAAATTTAATCGCACAGGCTTGTGAAGAAATACTGGCCGGCAAACTGGATGATCAGTTTCCGCTGGTAGTTTGGCAGACCGGCTCCGGTACGCAGTCAAACATGAACGTAAACGAGGTGGTTGCCTACCGCGCACACGTAATCAGCGGTGGTAAACTGACTGATAAAGATAAAGTTATACACCCTAATGATGATGTGAACAAATCACAGTCATCAAATGATACCTTCCCGACTGCTATGCACATCGCTGCATACAAAATGCTGATCGAAACAACCATTCCGGGTATCGAAAAGCTGAGGGATACACTGGCTGCTAAAGCTGAGAAGTTTAAAAATATTGTGAAAATCGGCCGTACTCACTTCATGGATGCTACGCCGCTCACACTCGGACAGGAAATCAGCGGATACGTATCCCAGCTGAACCACGGCCTGAAAGCTATCAAAAATACCCTGGAACATCTGAGTGAACTTGCACTGGGTGGTACAGCAGTAGGTACCGGTATCAATACTCCCAAAGGTTATTCTGAGAATGTAGCTAAACATATTGCTAATCTGACAGGACTGCCTTTCATCACCGCTGAAAACAAGTTTGAGGCCCTGGCTGCACACGATGCAATCGTAGAAGCTCATGGTGCACTGAAAACTGTAGCTGTTAGCCTGATGAAGATCGCTAACGATATCCGTATGCTCAGCTCCGGTCCACGCTCCGGTATCGGTGAATTGCATATCCCTGATAATGAGCCAGGTTCTTCCATCATGCCAGGTAAAGTAAACCCTACGCAGTGTGAGGCCCTCACCATGATAGCTGCACAGGTATTGGGTAATGATGTGGCTATCAACATTGGTGGCGCTACCGGCCACTTTGAACTGAACGTGTTCAAGCCGGTAATGATCTATAACTTCCTGCACTCCGCACGCCTGATCGGTGATGGTTGCGTAAGCTTCAATGATAAATGCGCAGAAGGTCTGGAACCAATAGAGGCAAATATCAAAAAGCACGTAGATAACTCCCTGATGCTGGTAACTGCACTGAATACTAAAATAGGTTACTATAAAGCAGCAGAGATTGCGCAGACTGCCCATAAAGAAGGTACTACCCTGAAAGAGATGGCGGTTAAACTGGGCTACGTTAAACCAGAGGAATTTGACGAGTGGGTAAACCCGATCAACATGGTGGGTGATATCAAATAAGTGATTACAAACACTTTATAATAATAAAGGGGTATCTGTTAGTACAGGTACCCCTTTGCTTTTACCGGTTAACCGGTCTATATTAATGCAGGAGTGTCAGAATAATTGTGCGAAGACTCAGCAGGATAATGAGTGAACCGACCATGATCATCAGTGGTTTACGTTTGAACCTCCGCACCAGCAGCGCAGCAAAAGGAGATGCAATTACACCGCCTATAATCAGTCCTACAATCACCGGCCAACCGGCAATAGCCCCGAAAATAAGGAAGGTGCCGGCACTGGAAAGAGATATGAAAAACTCTGCTGCATTGACTGAACCGATAGTATAATGTGCAGAGCGGCCTTTACTCAACAAGGTAGACGTTACAATTGGTCCCCATCCTCCGCCGCCAAAAGAGTCCATAAAGCCGCCAAAGAAAGCCAGTGATCCCAGGCGTTTGGTTTTGCTTTTGGCTTTTTTAGGCAGAAATGCTTTCCTCAGTACAATTGTGCCCAGTACCAGCAGATATGCACTGATGAACGGTTTTACATTATCTTCAGTAAAGTAGGAAAAGAAAGGAATCGCTTCAGCAATAGCATTCATATTGGAAATCAGGAAGGATCCTGCAATTGCTCCTAGTATACCAGGTACCAGCAGATAGAGGAATAGCTTCTTATTGACATTGCCGAACCGGAAGTGCGAGATACCGGAAGCCCCTGTGGTAAATACTTCTGCAACATGTACACTTGCACTGGCAATAGATGGCGGAACGCCCATTCCCAGTAACAGCGAAGAAGAAGTAGCACCGTAAGCCATACCCAACGCACCGTCTACTGTCTGCGCAGCCAATCCTACCAGCACGTAAAACAGTAATTCCCGGGTGAAAAGAGATTGTGTAAACTCAAAAACCTTTGTATGCGTAGCCGTAGACGTACCATAATAGGTAAGAATACCAATACCGGCCAGTACCGCCACACTGATAAGGCCTATCAGTAGCCAGAGGAACGGGCGGTGACGGTTTTCCTCGTTCACAAGGTCAATCAACATCTCCTGACGTTCTACCGTAGCATACTTCTTTTCAAGTTGGTCTATCTCCTCGTTATGAGTCATGTATTAACTAGTTATATAGTCTATAGATATGCTAGACTAAGGTAGGGGGAAATGGTGGTATATCCAAATAAGAGAGATTAAAATGTGATGAAAAAAGCGGGGATAAACCCGCCTGACAACCGTGGCTGCCGGCGGGTTGCATTTTCTATCTGTAGTAATTATTTCTTTTTAAAGGGCAGATCGTAGGTGAATGCCATATAATACAGGCCCTTGATGGTTGGTCCGCCAACATACTGAAAATAAGAAGTATTGAAGATGTTAGACCCTCCCACTTTGATGGAAGTATGTAGTTTAGGCAAGGTATAGGTCAGCTGTGCATCGACTGTATTATAAGCAGGCACGTCTCCGTTACCAAAGAGGTTCTGCCAGTAGAAATTATCCTGCCAGTGCCATACCACGTTGAAGCCCAGGTTGCGTATTACCTGCCTGTTGCCAAAGCTTACATTGGTGAACCATTTCGGTGTGTTAAAGCCTGGGATCAGCGCATCATCTTTGGTTTTATCCTGCGCCAGCGTATTATAGTTCGCATTACCACTGATGGTATATGTCTTCAGGAATTTATAGGTCACTCCTACTGCAAAACCATAGTTCTGAACGGTGGATTTGCTGTTTGTCCATACGCGGTAACGGTTCTGGAATTGTTTATCATACATCTGGTTCAGCACTTCCTGGGTAGGATTGTTTACACTACCCGTTTTAGGAACTGCTACTTCTACCTGCCCGATAAAGTGATTGTAGGTGTTATAATATCCGTCTATATCAATGAACACCTTGTTGTCAAAAAGTACGCTCTTATAACCCACTTCAAATGACTGTATCTGCTCAGGTTTAATGGCTTCTAAATTAGCCACTTTCAACACGTTGGCATGACGTACTTCGGCTTCTGCACGGCTGAGTGTAGGATCGGCATTGGTAGCCTTGTTAACGGCCGTGGTGAAAGCTGTAGCACTGGAAGTCAGGTAAGAGTTCTGGAAATAGCCCAGGCCTTCTTCTATGAATGCCAGTCCGCCTACACGTCTTACTCCGCCGTTATTCACGAAAGAATATGCTTCAAATAAGGAGGGGAAGCGGAAGCCGTTCTGCCAGGAGGCGCGGAAGTTATGGCGTTGGTTAGGAGTAGTATATACAGCGGCAATACGTGGGTTGAATTTACCAGCGAAGTATTCACTTTTATCAAAACGCAGTGACGCGGTAAGTTTCAGCTGGTCGTGCAGGAATAGCTTGCTGCCTTGTATGAAACCACCTGCTTTACCATACCAGATATTTTTACCACCGGGCGTATTCCGTTTATCCAGCGGCTTTGTCAGATCAACAAAGTTATTGCCATCAGGAATAATTTCGTAGGTGCGGTAGTCAGCGCCTATCAGTACATCCATGAAATGAATATACTTCCTGAGATTCCAGGTACCTTCCGCATGATAGAAATGGCTCATTTGCAGCAGGGCGGCCCCACCGCTTTTGTTGGTACTATCTTTTGATACCGGGTAGATATCCCAGTCATTGATGCCTTTGATTTTGGCTAACTGCTGATTAAAAGCGGCAGTACCGGGCGTCCACCGGCCTTGATCGGCAGCTGTGCGGGCGGCCCTGTGGGCGGCAGCAACGTTACTGCCGGTGGCGTCTAACGCGGCATCCAGCGCGGTCTTATAGTCTGCCTGCCATTGTTTGTCCGTCTTGAAAGACTTTTCCAGGTTATCTGCCAGCGGGTTCATATTGTAGGAGTCGCCGGTGTTTTCCAGTGACATATAGGAGCGGAAGGTAAAGTCTTCTCCTACTACCTCTACTTTATGGTTCTGTACTACTACATTCTTCAATCCGATACGGTTGCCACGCTGGAAGAAGCCGTCCATCTTGCCTACCCGGTAGGTATAAGAGGCTTCAATCTTCGGCGTTATCTTGTAGTGCAGTGCACCATCAAACTTGATATTCCTTACTTTATAGTCGCCTACCAGGTCTTTCTCCCAGTACCCCGTGCGGGATACATTGTAAGATTTGCCGTTTTTGTCTGTAATAGGGAAACTGCTCTGGTCTGCATACTTATTCCACGCATCATTAGCCGTATTATCAGCGCCGGTCAGCTGCGGAAAATCAGGATTGGCCTTGCTGCCAGGGTTGAAATCATTATGGCTGTCGGCATACCAGTCAGTACCTTCCATATAGGAGAAGTTCACCTTAAAAGCCAGTTTCTTGTTCAGGGCCTGCGCATAGCGGATAGCACTTTCTGTGATGGGCTTGGGAGAACCGGCACTACCGCCGAAATGGTTGGCAGCTACCTTCTGATAGACGCTCAGTCCCTGGTATTGGAAAGGGTTTTTGGTGATCAGGTTGGACATGCCATTCAGTGCATTCATACCATATAGTGCAGAGGATGCGCCGGGAGTTACTTCTATACTGAGGATATCCAGTTCTGTTGGCCCGATCGCGTTACCAAGTGGCACGCCGAGAGAGGCAGCCTGGTTATCCACACCATCTATCAGCTGCATGAAGCGAAAGTTGTTAGGTACATTGAATCCGCGTGTATTAAATACTTTAAAGGTCAGGCCGGCAGTTGTCATTTGTACGCCTTTCAGATTACCGATAGCATCATAAAAAGAAGCTGCGGGCGTTTCTTTCAGGGCTCTTACATCCAGTTTTTCAATGGCAACCGGAGAGCGCATCAGCTTTTCCTGCTGCCGCGAAGCCGATACAACTACCTCATTGACCAGCAGGGACTGAGTTACCAGCTGGAATTGCAGCCGGCTGTTGGTATTTTTTACATCAAACTCCTGTGGCTGATATCCCAGTAGGCGCACCTGTAATTTGAAAGGGAATTTGGTATTAGCTGTAATTTCAAACTTGCCAGAGCTGTCAGTGGTAGCTCCGAAGGAAGTGCCTTTAATTTGAACACTGGCACCTGGAAGGGCTTCTCCCCCATCTCCGGATATCTTTCCGGCAATGATATAGGAGCCGTTCAGCTGTGCCTGGGCCAGGACGGGTAATAATAATAGCAGCATCCATAAGTATGAGATACGAATAGTGCGTCTTCTTGCGGACATAACTATAGTTTGATTATATGTGAAATTGGTCTTGTATGTGAAATGATGGGGAAATACGCTGACCAGGCGGTCAGTGTATAAAGATGAGGAGTCAGTAACAACATCGTAACGAAGTGTTCATCTTGTATTGAATTGGTGGTGAATACTACTTTTAGCCCTTATCAACCTCTATTAGTCTATCGGAATTGTGGACAAATGTAATACGGTGATTCAATTTTTCAAAGAAAAGGGCAAAAAAAAGCGGTCCCGTCATAGACAGGACCGCTGATAATGTATAGTGACAGCCTTACTTAGTAGCTGCAACTGCTTCTTTGTCAGCGTTTTCTTTCGCCAGATGCTTGTGAAAGAAACGTTTCTGGAATAAAAGTATTGTGATTACTCCGACGGAGATAGCCGCATCTGCTATATTGAAGATAGGATTGAAGAAAACGAAGTAATCGCCTCCTTTGAACGGTATCCAGTTAGGCAGATATCCACGGTAAACCGGGAAATACAGCATATCTACCACTTTCCCATGCAGGAAAGGAGCATAACCTCCGTTTTTAGGCATGAAGGTAGCGACGTCGTAGAAATTAGTCTCTGAAAAGATCAGTCCGTAAAACATACTGTCTATGAGATTGCCGGCAGCACCTGCCAGTATCAGTGCGCCGCAGATCAGCAGGCCTGTATGGTGCTGTTGCTTCACCAGGGTTCTCATATACTTGAAGCCGATAACTACGGCAGCAAGACGGAAAAGTGTCAGAATTACCTTGCCCCATTCGCCTCCCAGTTCCAGCCCGTAGGCCATACCGGGGTTTTCTGTAAAGTGAATACGGAACCAGTTAGGGAAGATGATAAATTCCTGGCTGAAGTTCATGTGGGTTTTTATCCAGAATTTCAATGCCTGGTCCACCACCAGCACCAATGCAACAATCCAGATTACGTGACGATATTTCAAGGTTTAAAATTTTATCAAAAATAATAATAATGTGCAAAATCGGAATTTCTGGTTATTCCTCGAAATATACTCGTTTCACACGTTGCGAAATTCCTGTTAATATTTCGTAAGGAATAGTGTCTGCCCATACAGCCAGCTGTTGTACCGGCAGGGTATCGCCGAAGACTATTACCTCGTCGCCTTCTGTAACGTCAGGAATATGTGTTACATCCAGCATTACCATGTCCATCGCTACAATTCCCGCAACCGGGGCAAGTTGGCCGCGTACAAGCATCTTTCCCTGCCCGTTGCTCAGCCTTCTGGGGTACCCATCTGCATACCCGATACGAACCGTAGCGGTTACCGAAGGGCCTTTTGCCACCCATTTTGCGCCATAACCTACAGTATCTCCGGCGGCGAGGTGTTTTACCTGTGCCACTGTAGTTTTGAGCGTACTTACAGGGCGCAGCTGGTCTTGTATCGTATTGGCACTGTCTATTCCATACATTCCGATGCCCAGTCGCACCATATCCAGCTGCAGGTCAGGATGTCGCTCGATGGCAGCACTATTGGCAATGTGCCTGATGACCGCATAACCTAATGCCTTCTGCAATTCATGGCTCATCTCGAAAAACAGTTGCCCTTGTTGCTTAGTGAGATGGTCCATCGCCGGATCCTCGCTTGCCGCCAGGTGACTGAATACTGAATTGACCTTCAGCAGACTGCTTTCGCTAAGTATACGGGCCAGCTCAGGAATGTCCTTTTTCTCAAAACCGAGCCTGTGCATACCGGTATCCAGCTTAATATGCACCGGGAAACCGGTTTTGCCTGCCAGCTGTACTTCCTCTGAAAACAGCTTAAGTAATTGCAGAGAGTATATCTCCGGCTCCAGGTTCCATTGCAGAATAGCGTCAAAAGAGGCTGGTTCGGGGTTCATCACCATGATTGGCATGGTGATACCTGTTCTCCTTAGTTCTACACCTTCGTCGGCATAAGCAACAGCCAGGTAATCTACACCATGGAACTGCAGCAGATTTGCAATTTCAAAACTTCCGCTTCCATAGGAGAATGCTTTGACCATTGCCATCAGTTTGGTGGCCGGTTTCAGAAGGGATTGATAATGCTTTACGTTATGGGCTACCGCACTCAGATTGATCTCCAGGATAGTCTGATGAACCTTTTGTTCCAGTAGCTTGCCAATACGCTCAAACTCAAACACGCGGGCTCCTTTCAGCAGGATGGTCTCATGTTGGAAGTCCTGCTGATTAAACTGCTGGATAAATTCCTCTGTTGTCAGGAAAAAGCTGCTTTTCAGACCGGTGATCTGCTGAAAGGACTTCTTCTCCCTGGTAATATTTTTACCTATTCCGATGACTTTGTTAATACCTTTCTGCAGTAACAGGCTGGCCACCTCCTCATACAAGGAAGCATCACTTTTGCCGCTCTGCAGTATATCACTGAGAATTACCGTACGCGAAGGATGTTGCTGCTGTTGTTGCAGGAACTCGAGTGCAATAGTCAGGGACCCCAGGTCAGAATTATAGCTATCATTGATTACTGAGCAGTTATTAATACCCTGCTTCAGTTCCAGGCGCATGGCAATATTGCCCAGTTGGTCCATGCGTTGCTGTATCACTGACTGGGACATACCCAGGTGCAGCATCAGCGCCCAGCAATGGATCGCATTTTCTACAGAACCTTCGTCTACAAAAGGAATAGTTATGTGGATAGGTGTGGTCTGGTATAGCGCATTGATCCGTGAATCATGCTCACTTTTATCTACACTGGTAATACGCAGATCAGCTTCTGTTTTGCGGGACCAGGAAAACAACTGTAAGCCGCTTTCATGACTATCTTTCTTGCCCACCAGGTTGTGGAAGTTCAGTACACATTCATTCAGGGCAAGATAATCTTTACAATAGATCAGTAATTCGCTCTTTGAAAACAATACCAGCTTTTCATTGATCTTCTGACGTATATTCAGAAAACCTTCATTGTGTGCTTCTCCGATGTTCGTAAAGATGCCGACAGTAGGGCGGATGATCTTTTCCAGGTGCTCCATTTCCCCAGGTTGGGAGATGCCAGCCTCAAAGATTGCCAGTGTATGCTCCTGCTTTGTAGGCCATACAGACAACGGGACGCCTATCTGTGAGTTGTAGCTCTTAGGACTGCGAATGATGTTATAGTCTTTCTCCAGCAGCTGATAAAGCCATTCTTTTACAATGGTCTTACCATTACTACCCGTGATCCCGATAACAGGAATATGGAACTGCTGCCGGTGCCAGGCTACCAGTGAATGCAGCGCCTGCATAGTGTCTTTTACCAGTATGATGTTGGCTTTAGGGTACTTCCCTTCTGGCACAGGTTCACTAACTATAAAATTGGAAACACCTTTTTCGTATAACTCTGGTATATACTGATGCGCGTTGCGCCTGCTGCTTACCAGTGGTATAAAAAGAGATGTTTCAGGAAAGCTGAGTTTCCGGCTGTCCAGCAAAATGTGTTCAATCTCCGGGTTACCCGTCTGCTGCAATAGTTCACCTTTCAGCACTTTGCTGATACTTTCTGCGTTGTACACGTGTGGTTAAATTTTGATGTGAAAAGCGTGTTTGCGTTTCACTGCTTCCCTTAATGATTCCGGGTATACCGGGTACTATTTATTTAAAAGTTGACTCTTCTATTTCAGGGGTTCAAGTAGTCGCTTTTAAATGTATCGTTGGGCAAATATAGTCGGAATAGTCCATAGTCGATAGACTTCCGTCTATACATCCCCGTTTTCAATATGTACCTGCCGGCTATCCGGGATCGTCCGCAGCTGTGATCGTTACATGGTATTGTCATACCTTTCCAACGCCGGGTACTGATTGTGTATTGTCTATAAATCAATTATTTACAGGCAATGTACCTTTAGTATGGGTAAGACTCATCTGCTGTGATCCAGACTGGGAAAGGTTAACGGTTATACTTCGAATTTCCTTTTTCTTATTTCATAGAAGATATAGGCGAATAATAGGATCAGTCCGATAGGAACAGCAAAACAAATCACCTGCCATTTGAACTTGTCAGTCTTGACTTTCTGAGGATTCAGCAGGCGCAGCGTTAATTCTTTGTTGCGTGCATCCAGTATGCCCGTGTTGTTGGTAAGATATCCGAGGGAGTTTAGGAGGAACTCGCGGTTGGCATATACCATGGATTGATCGTATAGGTTCACTCCCATCTGCAGGGGACCGCTTTTCTGGGAGAATGAGTTGGTTATAATATCAGCATCACTCACAACAATCATTTTATTGATAGTGTCGCTGTTATTCTTAAATGGAAGCCCCGAAACACGCTGAATAGCCTGTTGTGCCGGCTGATCGAGCCGGTTACGGAACAGTGACGTAAATTGTCCTTCCAGCAATACTGCTACCGGCAGGAACTTCTTATTGAAATCGCGTCGGTTAGGCTTCACCCGCAGGCTGTTCCATGTTACTTCAACAGGCGAGCTTACATTACGGCTATTGCTGGACGTGGTCAGCAGCACTGTTTTAGTAATATTACCACCTTTAACCGTATCAATGGAACTGGCAAAATGGCTTAGTACCAGATCCATATTCTTTACAATAGGATGTGCGCCTGTTGGCACCAGCAGAGGGAAGTATGGAAATGCCAGTGGCTGCATCTGGCCTGTACGGTCTACTACCTGCGGTACAAAATCGCTTTGCATGTCCTGTACAAGGTCCTGATTGATACGTACGCCATATCTGAAGAGGATGTCTTCCAGGTTCAGGTCTTTATCAAATGCTACAAAGCTTTCCTGATGTGCAAGACTATCAATTGATGCATTCAGTTCATCCACAAACCAAAGCACCTTGCCACCATTCATAACATATTGGTCAATTTTCAGCTTGTCTTCATCAGAGAAGCGGGTAGCAGGCTTTGCAAAGATGATTGCATCAAATTCTTTCGGAATAAAAGAGATGTACTGAAGGGTAAGCGTATCCAGCAGATAATTGTTCTGTAGTGTGGTGAGTGCGTCGTAGACTTCCACACCCAATTGCTCGCCGTTACCAAGCATATAGCCTACCAGTGGAGGCTCTTTTTGTTGCAGTTGAAATATCGCATTGGCAAATTGATACTCCAGCAGGGATTCAGAGCTGTTCATAGCAGCGTCCGGATTCAGTCCTCCCTGATTTTTCAGCAGATTAATGCCTACAGTTTTAGATCCATAGTGTACGAGTGCACCTGGAAAGATCAGCTTTTCGGAATACCCCTGATTAGCATCTTCCTGTACTTGCATATTGAATGGCATAATACCACGTTCTACCAGTGATTGCTGAAATGCCATACGGGCAGAATCAGGCAATCCCTGGCCCGGATTCTGGAACGAGAACTGTATGCGATTGCCGCCATATTCTCTAAATTCTTCCAGCAGTTCCTGGCTTGATTGTGCCAGCTGCCGGAAGCTGGCCGGGTAGTCGCCTTTCAGGAAAACCTCTATAGTAACTGTGCTATCTAATCCGCGAAGCAGGTTCTTGGTAGCCGGAGTAAGTGTATATCTTTTTTCCGCCGTTAGGTCCCAGCGGGTATGGAAATAAGCAGCCAGTATATTGATCCCTATGAGAACGCCCACCACAAGAATAGCCCGTTGTAAGTACTTTTTTCTTCTATTGATAGCCACAAGAGATAATTTAGAGAAATTAATTGTTTAGCAATTAAGCATCAGGATGATTGTTAGGCCTGGAAACATGCCCTTTTAGCCGGTCATGTATTATTCCGGACACTTTTAGTCCCAGATTCTGCGCTGTAATGACAATCTTGTCAGGTAAAGCATCAATCCTATCACACTCAGAAAATAAATAACATCCCGGCTATCGATCACACCACGACTGATGGAAGTGTAGTGAAACTTGATACCCGCCATACGCAGGTAATAATCTGCGCTGCCACTAAATGCAGGCACTTTGCTTAATGCATCAAAACCATTATAGAATATGTAGCAGGTAAATATGGCTACAAGAAACGCCACTACAGAGTTAGTAGTCAGTGATGACGACCACACACCTATGGCAGTAAATACAGCCCCAAGCAGGAACAGCCCAACATAGGACCCGGCCATACCACCATTATCCAGATTAGCCGGATCTGCACTCAATTGTCTGACAGCAATGTAGTATACAAGTGTCGGTAACAAGGAAATCAGTACTACGGATAGTCCGGCACTGAACTTACCCATCACGACCTGCCACCAGGTCAATGGTTTTGTACTTACCAGTTCCATTGTGCCATTCTTAAATTCATCCGCAAAGCTGCGCATGGTAATAGCTGGAATCAGTAGTAAATAGATCATCGGTGCCAGCTCAAAAAGCGGGTCGAGGTTGGCATATCCGTAATCCAGCAGGCTGGTATCGGGAAAAACGAATAACAGCAGGCCGTTGGCCAGCAGAAATAGGATGATGGCGACATATCCGGTTATGCTGCTGAAAAACTGGTGTATTTCCTTTTTATAAATTGCTAGCATAGTGCGACAGAAAGCACAAATATATATAATTAAAAATGATCAATTAGGAATTAAGGATTAGTAATTTGAATGGAATAGGTGTTAACGCTAATCAAGGTTTTTTATTGACTGTAGTAATAAAAAAAGCTGTATCAGTTAACTGATACAGCTTACTATTGTACATTAAAGCACAATATTTCTTATACGGGCAGGCCCGGCTGGGCTACCTGTTAAAACAATATCTTATTGAGGATAGTTACCTGTTAATTCCCAAACTCCAGCTCTTCTTCCTCTTCCTCTGTTTCCTCTTCACTGAGTGCTTCCATCCCATTTTTGAATCGATAATCATTGATAGCTGCTTTTACTGCATCTTCAATAAGTATGGTACAATGAATCTTGGCGGGAGGAAGACTCAGGGCTTCAACAATGTCCATGTGATCAAGCCTTGCGGCCTCCTCTATGGTTTTCCCTTTTAGCCACTCCGTAGTAATGGAGGTAGCTGCGATGGCTGCGCCGCACCCAAAGGTCTTAAAGCGCGCATCCATAATAACATGCCTTTTGGGACTCACTTCAATCTGCATCCTTACCACCTCGATGTACTCCGGCACATGTATCAGCCCCGTACCCACCTGCAGACTGGACTTATCCAGCGTCCCTGCATTTCTTGGATTGTTGTAATAATCTAGAACTCTTTCAGCGTAAGCCATAAGCATAAGTATAAAAGATTTCAATAATTGTCCCCAATATGTTCACTGTATCAAAGACGGGACCACTCTATTGAGCCCATGTCTGCGCCTTCTTTAAACATCTCCCATAGTGGACTTATTTCCCTAAGTTTATTCACCGTATCAATAACGGTTTGAATCGCATAGTCGATCTCTTCTTCAGTTGTAAAGCGTCCCAGTGCAAATCGGATAGACGAATGGGCCATATCATCGCTGAGGCCCAGACCCTTCAATACGTAACTGGGTTCCGGAGAGGCTGAGGTACAGGCAGAACCGGATGATAGCGCAAGATTCTTGTTAAATCCCATCATCAGGGCTTCTCCTTCCACATAACGGAAGGAAATGTTAGTGGCATGCGGTAAACGGTTGGTTCTTGATCCGTTGACGGAAGTCTCTTCAAGCTGCAATAATGCATTTTCAAGTTTGTCACGTAGTACAGCAAGTCTCTTTCCTTCTGTTTCCATCTCTTGTTGACATATTTCGCAAGCTTTACCAAAAGCAACGATGCCAGGTACGTTTAATGTGCCCGAGCGCATCCCTCTCTCATGCCCGCCACCGTCCAGCTGGGCGGTGACTTTCACCCGAGGTGATTTACGGCGTACATAAAGAGCGCCTACTCCCTTTGGTCCATATAGCTTATGAGCGCTAAATGCTGCCAGATCAATACCATCATGGTTTACGTCCACAGGTACCTTGCCGGCAGCCTGGGAGATATCGCTCATCATCAGTACACCATGCTTTTTAGCTATAGCACTGATCTCTCTTATTGGATTGATGACACCTATTTCATTATTCGCATACATGATAGATACCAGTATGGTCTTTGCTGTAATGGCAGATTCAAGTTCTTTCAGATCAGGAAAGCCGTCACTGTTCACCTTCAGATAGGTGATATCCGCACCAAGCTTTTCCAGGTGCTTGCAGGTATCTAGTACAGCTTTATGCTCAATTTCTGTCGTAATAATGTGATTACCCTTGTCCGCATACATCTCAAATACACCTTTCATGGCAAGGTTATCAGCTTCTGTCGCCCCCGAAGTGAAAATGATTTCCTTCGGATCTGCGCCAATCAATGCAGCTACCTGCTCACGGGCAAGATCAACTGCAGCTTCAGCTGCCCATCCAAATGAATGGTTACGGCTGGATGCATTACCAAACGTCTCTGAAAAATAGGGAAGCATGGCTTCTACAACGCGCTGGTCACAGGGGGTAGTAGCATTATAGTCCAGGTAAACAGGCAACTTTAGCATATCTGTTAGTCTTTAGTTGTAAATGTCGATTCGTCCTATACAAATTTAATGCTTAATTGCTTTGCTTCCCTACCACGATCATTGTAAGTGATGATAAGCGCATAGACAACGTTTATTTGTACGAATAATGCTATATTGCTATATGCTCAAAATTGAACACATCGGTATAGCCGTCAAGTCATTGGAAACCTCAATACCCCTCTTTCAGAAGCTGCTGAACAGCGATTGCTACAAAAAAGAAACTGTGGAAAGCGAATCGGTACAGACCGCTTTTTTCCAAAAAGGAGAGACGAAAATCGAGCTGCTGGAAGCTACCAATCCCGACAGTACTATTGCGAAATTTGTGGACAAAAAGGGGGAGGGCATGCATCATATAGCATTTGAAGTATCAGATATCTACGCTGAGATGGAAAGGTTATCTCGAGAAGGGTTTACATTATTGCAGACTGAACCTAAAAAAGGAGCAGATAATAAGTTGGTTTGTTTCCTACATCCCAAAGGTACAAATGGCGTACTGGTGGAGCTTTGCCAGGAAATCTGACATTTTTTTCAAATAACGAAATCCAGAAGATTATAGTCTTCGTAGATATATTTCAGACACATGTAGACAGACACGTTAGGAGAAATATCAATCAGAATAACTATAGATTTTAAACAAATAGACGCACAAGTTGTTGGTATAGAGAGCGCGAAAGTGTTATCAAGTGTATTAGCAGCAATATGATATACCTTATATTATCTTATTAAACCAAAGCTTTACCCTGGACAATTGCCCTCAAAACTCAAAGATCAGTATGCCTCTTGAGCGAATAATTTGACGCCAATAGTCTCATATGCCTTATAAAAACTAAATCATCACTATAATAACAATCATTACACATACATATAATTTCAAAAAGACGTAACTGATAAAACTTCTTTATAAGATACTCTAAAGTTGGCATAGGTTATGAACACCTGCGGGCTTTCCAGCTTGCAGGTCTCTTTTTTTTTATAAAGTTGGTCAGCTTACATGGAAAGAATGAGTAGATAAAACGCCTTGTTTTCATACTTAGTATGTAAACCTTCCTCTTTATTTGCTCTTCTTAAGCTCATACCAGGTAGATAGACAACTTTCTTCTCTTTCTGATAATCGTCATATCTCTGATATGTGCATCTTATTAAGACAATCTTAAATAACAAGAGGCTCCATAAAGAAGCCCCTTACTATATTCCGATAATATTTTGTCTCAATTACTAGGCAATTACCTTCTCCATACCCATACTTCTCGAACCTTTAATCAGCAAGTGTGTATTTGTAAATTGCTGTTGCTTCAGCCATGCTGTTGCTGCAGCTGCATTTTCCAGATAGATGTATGGATGTGTTGTTTTTATAAAGTCGCCTCCTACCAGTACTACGGCATGCCAGTGAGTACGTTCCAACAGGTCTATCAAGGCTTGGTGTTCCTTGATACTATCTTCGCCCAACTCCATCATAGCGCCCAATAGTAATACCTTTTTCTCAGCAACGATGCCGGCAAAGTTTTCGACAGCGGCTTTCATACTCGACGGATTTGCATTATATGCATCCATGATGATTGTATTACTGTCCTGCCTGATTACCTGTGAACGGTTGTTCGAGGGCGTATATGCATCAATTGCCTGACGGATCTTATCTGCAGGTACTCCAAAATGCAATCCCACAGCAACCGCTGCCATCACATTAGGGAAATTGTACGCACCTACCAACTGACTATCAATCTGCCCGATTTCTTCGTGCGAAGTCACTTTAACACTCAGCAACGCGCTGTCTGCCAACGGCTGACCAGTATAATCTGCCGACCGTTGACCATAGGTAATAACAGTCTGGATACCTTTACTCATATCCAGTAAATAATCATATTCGTTACATACGAATACAGTCCCATTGGTACTTCGCAGAAAATCGTATAGTTCTCCCTTAGCCCGGCGCACACCTTCCGGACTTCCGAAGCCTTCCAGGTGGGCCTTACCTATATTAGTAATAATTCCGTGCGTAGGAAGGGCTACCTGGCAATAAGCGGCTATTTCACGTTCATGATTAGCTCCCATCTCTATCACTGCTATTTCTGCATCAGCAGGAATACGAAGTATTGTAAGCGGTACCCCTATGTGGTTGTTAAGATTGCCCGTTGTAGCTGTTGTTTTAAAAGCAGATGATAACACAGTGCTTACAAGTTCCTTCGTGGTTGTTTTACCGTTAGTGCCAGTAATAGCCAGGATTGGAATATTCATGCGCTGTCTGTGATAAAGTGCCAGCTGTTGCAGCGTCTCCAGCACATCATTGGTCAGCATCATTTTGTCCGGCTGCGTATAATACGCCTCCTCATCCACTACAGCAAACGCAGCCCCTTTCTCAAGCGCAGCTGCTGCGTAGGTATTCCCATTAAAGTTAGGGCCCTTCAGTGCGAAAAATATATCGCCTGCTTTGAGCTGCCTGGTATCTGTCTGGACAGAAGGGTATTGGCGGTAAATATCGTAAAGCTGATCAATGTTCATAAAAACAAAAATATTAAAATTAAGGACATAGTCCATAATAGCTTACTCAGCGTTTTTTTGTGCAAAACAGCTCTAGGTTATGGACTCTCAATTATAAAATATATTTTTGTTTTAAGCGTTAAAACAAATAACCATTCAGAGACCCGGCCGGCTAAACCCGCCCTTAAATCGAAGTGAAATGAAAAAACCTATGAGAGCCACGCTGCTACCCTTCGTGTTGCTGCTTTTTATGTACAGCTGTACTGCCGAACAGGCCCCCGCTCCCGAACCAGGTATTCCGCCTACTGCCTGCGATACCGCAGTCATTACGTCTACCTACATTATGACTACCATCTCAACAAGATGTACAAATGGTGCTTGTCATAAGGGAACAGGGAATTTTGTCGTATCAGATTTTTCCACACTGGAAAAACTGAAGACTTACCTGAATGCCAACGAAGCCCTGTTTCGCGAACGTGTAACCAGCGCAAACGCAGACATGCCTCCCCGTGGCAAGCTAAGCGAAGGTATGCGTGATTCTATTAACTGCTGGCTGAACCATGGAATGCCAGATTGATGAACCTTTCAAAACTACAGTTTACAATGAAACAAATGATTGCTCTGCTTGCAGGACTTTTTCTTGCACATGCCGGATTTGCACAGGACGTATTCATGTGTCGCAATACCGGGCTCTCCTTCTTCTCGGCAACGCCGGTAGAGGATATTGATGCAACATCAGACAAAGGCACGTCCGCTATTAACCTCAAAACGGGTGAAGTGTATTTCAAAGTCGCAGTAAATACCTTCAAATTCAAGAAGCAGCTCATGGAAGAGCATTTCAATGAAAACTACCTGGAAAGTGACAAATACCCGAACGCTATCTTTAAAGGCAAACTGGTATCTCCGCCTGACCTGCACAAGGACGGTACCTACGAAGTCACAGTAGATGGAACCTTGTCCCTGCACGGGGTAGATAAAAACTACCGTGAAAAGGCTACAATTGTTGTAAAGGACGGAAAACCTACCGCCAGTTCCAAGTTTAATGTGAAACTGGCCGATCATCGTATTAAGATACCTACTCTCGTAATTAAAAACATCGCGGAAGTGGTGGAAGTAACGGTGAAAGCCGCCTATACTGCCGCATCCTGATAAAACGCTAATAATCTGTCAGCTCCTATGAAACATATTTATCTGCTATTGCTGGGCTGTGGCCTGGGATTAAATGCCTTCGCTCAGGAAAGCCTGGAAGCACTGGTCGAGAAAGAAACTGTAAAGACGCACGAGCCAGTGATTGCTACCTATAAATCCACCCGTTTGATACAGGGCCATTCGCCTGAGACGCTTAAAAAACGTGAACTGGACTTCCGGGTAGCACACCACTTCGGCGATCTTGGCGGTGAGTTTGGTGGTCCGAAAACCTTCTTCGGACTAGATAACTCCGCTGATGTACGTATCGCCTTTGAGTATGGCGTTACAGATCGAATTATGGTCGGGATAGGCCGCACCAAAGGCTCAGGTAGCCTTACCCAGTTGTACGAAGGACTTGCCAAGTACAAAGTGCTGGCACAAACAACTGACGACCATATGCCGGTAACAGTAACACTCTTCGGTAATGCCGTTGTTAGCGGTATGACTTCCAGCACAACTGTTTCTGATGCCAGCTATTTCGGAAAATTTTCTGACCGCATGTCTTATACCGGCCAAGTGATCATTGCCCGCAAATTCAGCCGCAATGTGTCCCTGACCCTGTTGCCTACACTCGTGCACAGAAACAGGGTAGGTTATAAAGACCAGAACGACATCTTCGCATTAGGCGGCGGTGGCCGGGTAAAGTTCACCAAACGCCTCGGGCTCCTGCTGGAATACTATTACCCCTTCCGTAGCCAGGAAAGTAAAGATTACTTCAAATCCCAGGGCCGCGAATTGTACAATCCGCTGGCTGTCGGTGTTGAGTGGGAAACCGGCGGACATGTGTTCCACCTGAATTTTGGTAACTCTACAGCTATATTGGAAAACCAGTTCATTCCCGAAACCAGCTCTTCATGGCTGCAGGGACAATTCCGCTGGGGCTTTAATATCTCCCGTAGATTCTCATTGTAGCATTCAGAGATGACGAATTGTGTATGAACAATTTGAATGGTGGTTCTGCACAATTCGTCATTCCTAATTTGTACTTTTAAGTGATGAAACCTGTGACTTGTCACATAAAAGAACGATCTATGCTCGCCCGCCTGGCAGCCCGCTATATGGGCGGTAACCAAATCGCCATGGTAATAGGTAAGACCATCCACCTCCATGGAACCAGCCGGGAAGACTTTCTCAGGCATAAATGGTGGGTCAGGCACGAAATATGCCATGTAATGCAATACAGGGAACTGGGCTTCTTTCCCTTCCTCTGGCAATACATTTGGGAATGTATCAGAGTAGGTTACTATGCTAACCGATTTGAAGTAGAGGCAAGGGCGGCGGAAAGAGATGCAGCAATTATGGAAAGAGTTATCATTTTATAACGGATTTATTGTCAATAGGATATTTATTTTCAACACCAGCCTGGCCTACTTCTAAACGAAAAGTTAAAGTCTTTTCCAATGTATAATTTTTAGTACTACTGGATTTATTTTGCTTATTTTTACGTTAAACGAAACGGAGGTGTATTATGGTAAAGAAAGTAACAGACGGCATTACCATCAGTGTGGAGACATTCTATCAACCGGATTATTCCAATCCGATTGGCAGTGAATTCATGTTCGCCTACCGGATCACTATTGAGAATAATAATACCTTCCCAATAAAACTACTTCGCCGCCACTGGTATATCATTGACTCTAATGGCACCCACCGCGAAGTTGAAGGAGAGGGCGTAGTAGGTGTACAACCTCTGCTGGCCCCGTCTGAAAGCTATCAATACGTTTCAGGTTCCAATCTGCGTACCGAGATCGGTAAGATGTATGGTTCTTACCAGATGGAAAACCAATTGAATAAGAAACAATTTGAAGTTAAGATCCCTGAATTTCAGATGGTTGTTCCTTTTAAGCTTAACTAATTCTAAGCCGGCACAGGCTATATAACAGCGTGATAGTATAAATCTAACTGGTGTCCCTCGCGGATACCAACAGGTGCTGATCGTGTACTGTTTGCATTACTACAATTTCTCTGTCTTATAGCAGCAGAAACAGTGTAACACACATCACTCAACCACCTTCCTGTGCCCCAGCATTTTCACTATTATCCTGAAGAAAGATTAATGGAATTGACAATTACAGGCTACTCAACTGCCTTATTCTCTACATGGTACTTTGTAGAAGAACTGGGACTACTGCTGGATGCAGGCGATGGTATGATGTCTGCCCTTTTACAGAAAAGCAGGAAGATCAATCATGTGTTTATTTCACATGCAGACAGAGACCATTTGACTGGACTACTACAGTTCAATCAGCTTAATGCCAGAGACGGTTATCCTGTTATGCACTACCCCAAAGATTCCCGCTCCTTTCCATTTATGCAGGACTTCTTCGCCCGCTTCGATCCATATGCAATAGGGGCCGTGTGGCAACCGGTGACCGCAGGCGATGAAATTCGGATTAAGGATGATATTTTAGTTATACCGGTACGTAACGAACATGTGCCGGTACCTACCGAAATCACCCGTAGCCTTGGCTTTAAAGTATATCAGACAAAAAGAAAGCTGCGTCCTGAACTAACAGGACTCTCCGGTGAAGAAATACGTAAAATTGGCCTGGAGAAAGGAAAGGAAGCAACTACTATGGAAGTACGAGCGAATATATTGAGCTACTCTGGAGATACGCCGGTAGATGATCTGCATAAATGGGAAGACACTGAAATATTAATCCATGAAGCTACCTTTCTCGAAAGGGAAGAAGATATCAAGGTTTACGCTCATAAGAATAAGCACAGTCGCCTGGATGAAGTTATGGAAATGGTGAGCGGTAGCAATATTAAAACGCTGATATTAGGACATTTTTCTTCACGTTACAATGCCTCGCAGATCAATACTGCTATCATTGAACTATGTAATAGATACGCAATTAATATACCTGTATACAGCGTATTACCCGGAGAAACAGTAGTGAATATATTGAAGTCAAAACCAGTCAATTATTCCTGACATTCTTCTACGATAGTAAGTATACCTGAAATTGCCGAACAACTATTTTTATCTGAAAATAGTTGGATTATAAAAAAACCTCCTATCTTTGCTTCCATGAAAACAAATATATCATACAGTAATTCGTGGTCATGGTGTCCTGAAGATACCAATCGGATTACTATGTGATGTCAGATATACAAAGACATTAAGCCCGATTGGTTTTTCCAGTCGGGCTTTTTTATTTTCTGCTGGCTTCATCTAACGGTAAGATGGCGGCTTCCAACCCCGCTCATTAAGGTTCGAATCCTTAGGCCAGTGCAGCGTTTCGCAATATCAATGTGAACAGAAACTATATATATGCTGGTTTGATCTAATGGAAAGATAGTGGTCACCAAAACCATTCATTAAGGTTCGAGTCCTTAAACCAGCACAACATATCGTATAACTGTATGCGATATTTATTTTTAACATACACTGGCTTCATCTAATGGTAAGATGATAGTCTCCAAAACTATTCATTAAGGTTCGAGTCCTTAAGCCAGTGCTCTGTTGCCGATACAATATTTTACTATTGTATAACAACATTTGCGCATTGCTAATTGTCTCTTTGTAATAGCTCTTTGATTTATATTCCTGATGCAAATAGCATTGTCTGATACATGTATGCCCCTTGAAAAAGGTAATAAAAAAAGGTGCTTCTCTTGTGAGAGAAACACCTGTATAATTTGTATCACTTTGCTTATTTAGGCCGGTATCTGGACTGTGAGAAGATCTTCATTGCATCTTTCTCTTCCATCAATTGCTGTAATGTCAAATCGGGATTGCGTTCCATGTAAGCCTGGACAATCTTCCAGCCTACAAAAGGACCAATTCTGCCAGGCGCATTTTCAGGCATACCCTGTGTAGACGGGCCATCATTCATATAATGCATGTTGCTCTGCCAGTCAGCTTTGTACAGCAGATTCTGTTGTACGAAGTACTGCCATACCAGTTCTTCGTTATCATCACACCATTCCATCTGAGCTTTGGTGTAACCTAGTCGGATGCTGTCTGCCGTTTCAGGAAGTACTTGCTCCAGGAAATATTGCTGTTTGCCAGCTTTTACCAGCTGTATAACCAGCTGCTCTCCTGCATCTGCTCCCGGATAGGCCTGTTGTACCAGCGCCTGCACACAGTTAGTAGTGATATATTCCGGAGAAAATTTCCTGATCATGTACATCGGATAGTCGGGTAGCATGCTATAAACAGGAAAATCTTTTCCCAGGTACATATCCAGTCCGATACCCAGAATAGAGTCAACGGTTACTGCGCCGTAATTACTGATAACAGAACTAAAAGCAACTACCTTCTGAGGTATTTTGAAGGATGGGATGTAGTATTTGATATACCGGAAGCTCTGTGCCAGCTCGGTTTCAAGGCTGGTCAGTTTAGGAAAATGCGCATTAATTGAATCCTGTAATAAGCGATAGTCAGCATTGGTAACCAGCATCCGCGTTTGCAACTGGATCATCTTACTGCTGTCTGCATACGGACCGAAGTTCATAACATGCTCAATATAAACAGGTAGAAACGTCGGATAAGCCTTGTCTAACTGCTGTAATGCAGGCTGTATATTGTTTGTATCCAGCTTAAATAAGGCCTGGTCAAAGCGATCAATCTGAACATTCACAGGAATATGACTTACATCTGGCACGTTTTTGTGCTTACAGGCAGAGATACAGGAGGTAAGGAAGAGCACGGATAGTATCAACTGACCCTTACCTGCTAATTTATTAATGTACTTTCGCATACTTACAATCTAACTTAGAGACAGGTAAAAATATTATATAGCTTGTATTAAAAAAAAGATAAAATTATATGAGGAAGATAATTTTGATGGTATTTCTGCTTGGTACAATCGCCGCAGCGAAGGCCCAGACCCGTATGATCGGTGAAAATAGAGTACGCCTGGGTTTTAAACTGGATCCTACATTTTTCTGGTTACAACCCCAGGAATCTGGCGTAGAGCGTAATGCCTCCCGCTTTGGCGTCAGTTTTGGCCTCATGGCAGACTTCCTCCTGGATGAATCCGGACGTTATGCCATCGCTTCGGGTGTACAGGTATCTACCGCTGGCAGCACCCTTAAATATGAAGCGGGCAAAGGACTTGAAGATTACAGAGAGGTCCCTACAGAATACAAGCTTAAGACCACTTACATAGAGATTCCATTTGCCATAAAACTGAAAACAGACACTGATTACGGTACAGCCTTCTGGGGACAGTTTGGTACGTATCTTGGATTCCCAGTCCGTGGTCGCGCAGATGTGGCCAGCCTGAGCGTAAATCAGGACAAGGTAAATGTACTGCGCAACCTCACACCTATCAATATCGGACTTCAGGTTGGCGCCGGTATAGAATACCCCCTGGGTGACAGACTTAGCGGGTTGGTAGGACTGACTTACAGGAACGGCTTCATAGACGCTACCCGTAACGGAAAATGGAATGATGGTAAAGTAAATATGAATAGTTTTGCGCTCAACCTGGGACTATTCTTCTAAAAAGACATTTGTAGATGAAAATTATACTTGCTCAACAGAATTATCACATCGGTAACTTCGAACTGAACACACAGAAGATTCTGGATGCTATTACAGCTGCCGAAGCACAAGGTGCAGACCTGGTAGTATTCACAGAGCTATGTGTGTGTGGCTATCCTCCCAGGGACTTTCTGGAATTTGATGACTTCATCCAGCAATCTTATGCGGCTATTGATAAGATAAAGGCACATACCAGTAATATTGCAGTACTGGTAGGCGCTCCTTGCCGTAATACGCAGCCAGAGGGTAAAGACCTGTTTAACGCTGCCTGGTTCCTCCACGAAGGTGAGGTGAAGCAGATTATTCACAAAACCTTACTGCCTACCTACGACGTCTTTGATGAATACCGTTACTTTGAACCGGCTTACGCCTGGAATGTAGTTCCTTTCAAAGGAAAGAAACTGGCGGTAACCATCTGTGAAGATATCTGGAACCTTGGCGACAATCCACTCTACAGAATCTGTCCAATGGACCAACTTATGGAACAGCAACCAGATGTAATGATTAATCTGTCTGCTTCTCCATTTGACTATAATCATGCCCAGAACCGCCAGAAGATCATCCGGGAAAATGTTAAGAAGTACGGCATACCAATGTACTATTGCAATGCTGTCGGTTCTCAGACGGAAATCGTCTTTGACGGAGGATCTGTGATCTTTGATGCACAAGGTAACATCGCAAAAGAATTGTCTTACTTTGAAGAAGCACTCGAAGGCTATGACCTGGAAGTGCTGTTACAGTCAAAAGCTCCTGCACCGGCAGTTACCTACAACAACGTTGACGCGCTGCAGCCTGAATATAACATTGACCGCATTTACCAGGCAATAGTCATGGGTATTAAAGACTATTTCCAGAAGATGGGCTTCACTAAAGCTATACTTGGCTCTTCTGGTGGTATAGACAGTGCAGTAACGCTGGCGTTAGCTGTAGAAGCTTTAGGTAAGGAGAATGTGAGAGCGATACTCATGCCTTCCCCCTATTCTACGGAACACTCTGTTGATGACGCGGTAGCCTTGTCCGAAAACCTGGACAATCCCTACGATATCATCCGCATCAATGATATTTACGAATCATTCCTGCAAACCCTTCAGCCTCATTTTGAAGGCAGACCTTTCAACGTGGCCGAAGAAAACACGCAATCCCGTATACGCGGTAATCTTTTGATGGGATTATCCAACAAATTCGGGTATATCCTGCTGAATACCTCCAATAAAAGCGAGTTATCCACCGGATATGGCACTTTATACGGAGATATGGCAGGCGGCCTCGCCGTACTGGGAGATGTGTATAAAATGCAGGTGTACGCCCTGGCAAGGTATATCAACCGCGATAAAGAAATTATCCCGGCTAATATCATCGACAAAGCTCCTTCTGCGGAGCTGCGGCCTAACCAGAAAGACAGCGACAGCCTGCCTGATTATACAGTGCTGGATAGCATCCTGTATCAGTACATTGAACGCCGTCAGGGGCCTAAAGAGATCATTGCCCAGGGTTTTGATCCTGCACTGGTGGCCCGTACCCTCAAACTGGTGAATACCAATGAGTACAAACGGAACCAGTTCTGCCCTATTATACGCGTGTCGTCAAAAGCATTTGGTGTTGGAAGAAGAGTGCCTATTGTAGGAAAATACCTCTCCTGATTCCTCATTGATTATCCTATTTTTGCTGAAATTTAATAAACCGTATAATGTTACAAGTTCCGTTCATTCGTCAAAACAAAGCCGAGGTACTGGAAAGGCTGACTCTGAAGAATTTCAGAGAGCTGACACTGGTAGACCAGGTGCTGGAGCTGGACGACAAGCGCAAGAAATTAACCCTTGAGTATGATGAGACACAGGCTAAGGTAAACTCGACCTCCAAAGAGATCGGTAAACTGATGGCCCAGGGGCAGAAAGAAGAAGCGGAATCCCGTAAATCGGAAGTAGCATCACTAAAAGAAAGACTGCAGCCTATCAACGAAGAACTGATAGCTACAGAAAAACTTTTGCACGATACATTGGTAAAACTGCCTAACCTCCCTTCTCCGTTGGTACCTCCGGGTAAAACGCCTGAGGAGAATGTGGAAGTCCGGAAAGGTGGCGACATCCCTGCCCTGCACGAAGGAGCCGTACCTCACTGGGACCTGGCAAAAAAATATGACCTGATCGACTTTGAACTGGGTAACAAGATTACCGGTGCAGGCTTTCCTGTATACAAAAACCGTGGCGCACGTTTACAACGCGCTATGATCCAGTACTTCTTGAACTACAATACCCAACATGGTTATACCGAGTTCCAGGTGCCTCACCTGGTAAACAGCGATTCCGGTTACGGTACCGGCCAATTGCCGGATAAGGAAGGACAGATGTACTTCGTAGGAGAAGATGAGTTATACCTCATCCCAACTGCTGAAGTACCGCTGACAAACATCTTCAGAGATGAGATACTGAAAGATAGCGAGCTGCCGGTGAAACTGACAGGTTATACGCCTTGTTTCCGCCGCGAAGCAGGTTCTTACGGTAAAGATGTCCGCGGATTGAACCGCCTGCATCAGTTTGACAAAGTAGAGATTGTACAGGTAGTACATCCTAACAAATCCTACGAGGTGCTGGATGAAATGGTGGCTCACGTGGAAGAACTGCTCAAATCTCTCGAACTGCCTTACCGTATTCTGCGCCTGTGTGGTGGTGATATGGGTTTTGCGTCTGCGCTGACCTACGATTTTGAAGTATATAGCACTGCTCAGCAGAAATGGCTGGAAGTAAGCTCCGTATCTAACTTTGAAACCTTCCAGGCTAACCGCGCCAAGATCCGTTTCAAAGACGGCGGTGGTAAACCCCAGCTGGTACATACCCTGAATGGTAGCTCCCTGGCATTGCCTCGTATCCTGGCCTGCCTGCTGGAAAATAACCAGACTCCTGATGGTATCCATATCCCGAAGGTTTTACAGCCTTATTTCGGTGCGGATAAGATCGCCCTTTAAAGAGGTAATATTTAAAATAATATAAAAGCGTTGCATACATGCAGCGCTTTTTTTGTGCTTACATTTGTAACATGCAGCACTTTCTCCCCAATGGCCAGACCCTGTTGGTCCGCCCCGCAACCCTGGAAGATGCCTACGCACTATTGGCATTATACCAGCAATTAACCCAAGAGACCAATTTCCTGCTGATGACAAAACAGGAAGCAGCATCACTTACCGTAGCCGACGAAACAGCGTTTCTGCGCTCCTTCTGTGATAAACCACAGCATCTTTTTCTGCTGGCCGTCGTGGAAGGTGAACTGGTAGGTACGGTATCAATCAGACAATCAGGGTTTAAAAAGGAAAAACACCTGGGGCAGCTCGGGATAGCCGTGTCGCACGCATACTGGAATATGGGTATCGGCCGCCGGCTGATGACGGCGGCCTTACGCTGGGCAGAAGAACACGAAGAGCTGGAAATCATTCATTTCAATGTGTTTGCCAATAATGAAAGAGCTATCCAGTTGTATCGTAACTTTGGTTTTATGGAGTATGGCCGTTTTCAGGAAGCTTTCAGGCAGCCTGACGGCTCTTACGGTGATTCAATATTTATGTCTAAAAGGATAAAGAACGGATGATGCAACGATATGACAGACACCTGAAACTGGATGGTTTCGGTCCCGCAAAACAACAGATACTGAATAATGCCGCTGTACTTATTATAGGTGCCGGCGGATTAGGTGTGCCGGTAATGCAATACCTGACTGCAATGGGTGTAGGTAAGATAGGTATAGTAGAACATGACGATATTTCGCTGACGAACCTGCAAAGACAGGTACTCTATCATACACAGGAAGTTGGCCAATCCAAGTTGCGTACCGCCGTACAGCGCTTGCAACAGCTTAATCCTGAAGTGCAGTTTTCTGCTTACGATACCTGGATCATGCCTGACAATTCACTCGACATTATCGCGCCATACGATGTAGTGGTCGATTGCACCGATAACTTCGGCACCCGCTACCTCGTCAATGACGCCTGTGTTATTCTGAACAAGCCCTTCGTCTATGGCGCTATCCATAAATATGAAGGACAGGTAAGCGTCTTTAACTATAAGGGTAGTGCAACTTACCGCTGCCTGTTTCCGGAACAGCCAGATCCCGGTACTATGCTTAATTGTAGTGATATTGGTGTACTTGGTATCTTACCGGGTATCATAGGCTCTTATCAGGCAAATGAAACTGTCAAGATCCTCACGGGTATCGGCGAGCCGCTGAGCAATCAGCTGCTGACAATAGACACGCTCTATAACATTCACCACACCTTCCAGATAAAGCCTGTCCCAGGTAATCATGACATCACTTCTTTACAGGAAACCTACGACCAGCCCTGCGATACCGGCGGCGTAAGAAGCCTTTCTGTACATCAGCTACAACAGTGGCTGGACACCGAAAAGCCACTGCAACTGATTGATGTAAGAGAGCCGGATGAATGGGAAATATGCCGTATCCCACAAGCGATGCATATTCCTATGAGAATGGTCGCTGGTGTAATGCCCCAGCTGAAAAAAGACATGCCGGTAGCCTTGCTGTGTCATCATGGGATGCGTAGCCTGATGATTGCCCAGCAGCTGGACGCTGCAGGTTTCCCGTTAGTATACAATGTGGAAGGTGGTATCCATGCGTGGGCTGCCGAGATTGACTTGGAAATGAACACTTACTAAACTGAATCATGTCTGTTGAACTTTGTTTGCTGTTTTTTACAGTAGCGCTATTATATGCCTCCGCAGGTTTTGGCGGAGGATCCAGCTACCTTGCCCTAATGACGCTTTGGAATGTGGATTTCCAGCTAATGAAATCAACGGCATTAGTATGTAACGTCGTAGTGGTAGCGGGAAGCGTATACCATTTCTACCGCGCCGGACAACTACCCATGAAACGCGCTTTCCAGCTTAGCCTGATCAGTATACCCTTTGCATTCTTCGGTAGTTACCTGCCGCTGAAGCAACATACCTTTTTCCTGTTACTAGGTATTGCATTGACAATTGCGGCAGTATTGATGTGCTACAAGCTGTTTATCGAAAAGCAGTATACGCCCAACCCGGATGCGCAGATGACTTACAAATATGGCATTATCGGCGGCGCTATCGGGCTGTTATCAGGTATGACGGGTATTGGTGGAGGAATATATCTTTCTCCGGTATTGAGGCTGGGACGGTTTGATACTGCCAAGAAAATTGCAGGTATCTGCGCATTATTTATACTGGTAAATTCTATCGGCGGACTATTAGGACAGGCCGCCAAAGGTGAGATCATCTTTGATCTTCACTTTGCCGGCCCGCTCCTGTTATCTGTTATATTAGGCGGTCAGATAGGTGCGCGTTTAAGTGCTGCTGTTCTGAAGCCGCGTATGGTCGAAGGTGCCACTGCGCTCTTAATACTGTACGCTGGGGTTAGGATGCTTATCCAGGGGTAGCTTTTTCTTTGCTTTCGCCACCGGCTTCTTTTTCTTTCTGCCTATCCATATCAGAAATCCTGAGATAGGCAGTGTGAACCCTACCAGGGTAGCAATGAATGCCAGGATCTTCGTAGGAAAGCCATAAAAACTGCCGGTATGGATCGGGTATATCCATCTCCTGGCAATAGTACCTGCACTTTCGTTATCATACAACCTTTCTTTTACCAATTTGCCGGTTCCGGCCTGGAAATAAAGGAAGTCACTCACATTGTCATGCCTGCTCCTGTTCTCTTTTGCAGCAGAAACAGCCAGGCTATCGACTTCTGCAAACCGGATCGTGATCTTTCCTTCGTAAGTTAACCGCTCATTGGTCGTACTGAGGATCTTTTCCAGGTAGGCAATTCCCGTGTTTTCTACCGGGATGCTTTCAGGAGCAACGATCTTCTGTTGTTTGGTATTACCATCGAATGCCAGGTAAATGAGGTTATTCACCCACTTATAACTCCAAACCAGTCCGGTCAGCGCTATGACCAGTAAGATGATATGGGTATAAAATCCGAATACCGCGTGGAGGTCCCAGTTAAGACGCTTAAATGAAGCGTCCCATTTCACACGGAAACGCTGTTTACGGTTGTTTCTCTTCGGCCACCATAATATCAGTCCGGTAATCACCAGGATGGCGAAAATGGAGCAGGAAATGCCCGTAATGACCTTGCCGGTTTCTCCCATACACAGATATCTGTGCAGGTGCAGTACTACAGAAAAAAAACGCTTATTACCTGGCTGAGAACCAATGATCTTACCTGTATAAGGGTTGACTGCCAGATACAGCTGATTTTTCAGCTCCTTTACCTTTCCTTTCCGGAGCACGTATATGATACTCCGATCCGCTTCCGGCTCTATGGCCATCTGGAATATTTTGTGTCCCGGATATTCCTGTTGTACGTAGGCTGTAATGTTGTCTAACGATACCCTGGACGCATTTTCCGGCACTTCTACATAAAAAAAAGAAGACCGGAACGTATGTTCCAGTTCTTCTTCAAATACCAGTAAGGCACCGGTCCCTGCTACTACCAGGACTACCAGGCCGGAAATGATTCCCAGCCAGAGATGTAACCAGCCGAATATTTTTTTCATAATCAGAATGTATAAGCGATTGTTGCCTGCCAGTTTCTTGGTGCACCAGGGAAGAGACGAATGTAATCATATCCGCCTGCCCAGTATGTCTTGTTCGTTACGTTGTTAAAGTTTACCTGTAACTGTACTTTGTTCACTTTATAGTACAGTGCCGCATTGACCAGTACATAGCCGGGTAATGTCTGCGTTGCATTCAGCGATACGTTTCTATCTGTAACGAAGTTAGCCCCTGCGCCCATTCCCAGACCCTTCAGCGGACCCACAGGAAGTGTATATTTTGTCCATACGTTACCCTGATGTTTAGGGGCATTAGGCTTCTGGCGATTCAGGAAGAGGGAATCTGTTTTACCGCCATTAGTGATCTTAGCATCATTGAATGCATACGTCACAACGATATCCCAGTCTTCCGTAATACGGCCGGTGATGTCCAGTTCAATACCTTGTGACACCTCTTCACCTATCTGTATCATCTTGTCAGGATTACCCTGCTCGTTGGCCTGATACAATGTGTTTTTCTGATTGATGCGATATACTGCCGCTGTAGCTGTCAGATTACCATTAAGCCACTCTGACTTTACTCCCGCCTCTACCAGTTTGCTCGTGATAGGATCGAATGGTCCGCCGGCAAGCGGGTTAGTCTGCACTGCTGCGTCCTGCGGATTATATCCGGATGTATAAATACCATACACATTAACATTTGGCAGTACGCTATACACAACTCCCAGTCTCGGCATGAAAGCATGCTGCGTCACCTTCGTCACACTATCAGTTTTATAAAAAGGCCTGTCTGTATAACTATCAAACCGACCGCCGAGTAATAACTGCAGATTACCTATTTTAATCTGATCCTGCAGGTATACGCCGCTGATAGTGCTGAATGAAGGCATCACTGCGGAGTTCTGTAGTGCATACACATATTTTGCAGGATCTTCCAGTCTGTTATCATTTCTGTTGATATCGAAGGAACTGACGTTTGGCTTAGGAATGCTCATCCTCGTGCCATCTGCTGCTGTATAGGTGTAAAATACGTAGTCAGCCGCTCTCGCCGGATTGTAAGGCGCTACGCCTCCGGACTTCAGCTGGTAATTGCTGGCCGTAAGCTGAGAAGCGCCAACAGGCAGTTTAGATGATGCATAGTCATATCCCAATACCAGTTTGTGCGACATTTTACCTGTTTCCACATTGTACGTCAGGTAAGCCGAGGCATTATCACTGGAAGGACTTTTCTTCCTTAAAAACGACTGACGTGCTACCAGGTTAGGTACAGCCTTGCCTGCTGAATCTACAGCATAAGCATTCGCACTGCGGTGCTCCAGGAGATCTTCTGTATAACCGGTGCGCAGATAGGCCAGGTTGAATGCCAGGCGGCTGGAAAACTGATGATTTACAGAAGCGGTGACTGTGTAAGTTTCTTCATTCAGATAGTCGTTAGTGGCACTGAGTGAACGGGAAATAGGTGTTGAATAAAGATCACCTCCTGCCAGAATTGACTGTCCGCGATCCAGGCGACTGTTGGATTTATTATACACCGCGTCAAAGTTTATACGTGTTTTCTCTGTTGGCAGGAAAGACACAGATGGCGCAATCACCAGGTTTTTGTCAAATTGAAGATCCCGGAATGACTGTGTATTCTCATATCCTATGTTCAGGCGATATAAAATCGTTTTCTGGTCATTCAGCGGACCGGTAAAGTCGGCCAGCGTACGGACGTTGTTAAAGCTACCCATTGTAAAGCTGAGTGACTTGCGGTCTACAGCCAGCGGTTTCTTGGTTACCCTGTTAATAGCGCCGCCCGGAGAGGCGTTGCCAAACAGTGCCGATGCCGGTCCCTTAATCACTTCTACCCTTTCCAGATAGTTGACCATTGGTTGCTTCCAGAAGCCCGTGAAGGTGCGCAACCCATTCAGTAACTGTGTGGTACTGCCGCCATTGATACGGAATCCGCGGATAGTAATATCATCATAGAAAGTGAACTGGTTAACGCCGCTGAAGTTCTTTACCACGTCACCCATTCTTACAGATGCCTGATCCTGCATAAGTTCTTTGGTAACATACGAGATAGATTGTGGTACATCAATCAGTGGCGTAGCTGTCTTAGTTCCGATAAATGATGCGGTGTTTTTATACCCGGTTTCTGTTCTGCCTGTAATCTCTACTGTCTGTAGCTCTGACGTCGCAGGTACCAGCGTCACATCCAGTTTGTTACCCTTTACTTTCTGCTGCACGGTTTCAAAGCCGGTATAGGTGAAGCGGATAGTATGTTCACTGAAAGCGGATACATTATTAAAAACATAGTGACCGTTTTCGTCGGTGAAAGCGGTCTGAGATCGATCGAGCAATACACTTACCTTGGATAATGGTACATTGTTCACATCTCTTACAGTACCTTCTATGGTGATACTGGTTTGTGCGTTGGCAGTCAAACATAGAAGCAAATACAGGAGGATGAAGATTGGTTGATTTCTTAAATAGCCGAACATTGAACTGACGAATTTTCTGCAAAGAAAGATCAGTTAAGCCCGGTGATGTAATCGAAAGAGGAAATTCATTTACTGAAAGCGGAAAAATCCTTCAGCCATCATGGGTTTGCGTCAGTGTGGTGTCAAATTCTGCAGATGCGGCATTCCTCTTTTAGTAGGGAGTATCTGCCGTTACTTTGTCAGCAACAACTGAAATTCATTATATTAAGGAGTGTCTGCTATCCTGACAGGGCGCTGGCGTATCTCCCATCCTGGCCCATTCCCGGTAGCCGTTGTTGGGGTAACTAACGCTGTTACTACCTGTATGCTGCCATCTTCATCCCGTGCTAGGCGCTGGCATGCTTCCCGTCCTGGTCTGTTCCCGCTAGCCATTATCTTAATAAATAGCAGCTTCCCTGCAAGTAGCAGCCCTTATTTCTCATCTATAACTGCGTGATCAGCAGCTTTGTGCAGGATTATCAAACGCATTGCTGTCGTCTTCATCGCGCTCGGTCAGGCATTTGAAATCCTTTTCTACCAGTATATGAACGGCGGAACCATCGGCATTCGGAATTTCTGCTGAAAAGCCTACGAGATCTGTATCAATCCATTCTGTCACTTGCTCCTTCGGGAATGACAGGTGTATGGCCGACCCTTCCAGTTTTATAAAGGGCTCCGTAGCACCATTTTTAGCCTTAATACAGAAGTGTAGCTCCCCAGCGCCGATTAGCGTACTCTCCTCTATTTTTCCTTCATTCCTGAGTATATCTATGTCTTTTTTGTCGAGCCGGTAACGGATGCTGTTGCCCCTGATTCTTATTTTCATTTGTCAGTTATTTAGTATAACACCCCTTAAATTACTACAATATTGTAGCTTTATACAAATTTCATGATTGGGATATGCGCATTTTATTATTCGGCATAGCAAAAGATATAGCAGGTGCGCCTGTTATTACAGCAGAAGGAATCACTACAGTAGCAGCACTCAAAGCCTGGTTATATACCAGATACCCGTCTCTGGAACAGTTACGTTCTTTAATGATTGCGGTAAATAAAGTATATGCAAATGATGACGATCCTTTGCAGCCGGGTGATGAAATTGCAGTGATTCCTCCGGTAAGTGGTGGATGAGATTAGTCCCGGCTTAACCTGTCCAGTTTATTGATCGTTTGTTCTGCAGTGCGAACTCTGATAGCTGCATATGCGGCCTCCAGCTGTTCCACGTCTTCTTTCACCACATAGGAATTTTTTCTTAGCTCTTTTAATTGCCGGACGACTTTTTTCTCTGTTTGCATAATGCCGAAGGTGTTTACAATTGCTCTGAAAGTACTGAATATCAGATCGGCAATTTTGGCCAGGAATACCGATAATGATGGCACAGCCATGATCACTCAGTTCTTAAATAGAAATGATTCAGGCAGGTTTTCGGCAATGAGTAACAAAAATGTGCCACTACCTGCGGCAATAGTGTCTGATATAACATGCCTTTCCTGGCTCCCCTTGAGGGAATTGGTTAACTTAGACAATGTAAGAATTTTAGATTTTAAAGAGTAAAGCGCACGTTGTCCCCCGGGATAGGCGATTAATAGACCTTCGCCCTGTAGTTTTTAGGATCAGCTTTGAACTTTCTGATCTCCTCTTCCATTTCTTCCAGTACTTCCTGCTGTATCTTTCTAACAGCACGTACATACTTGATCAATGGGATGATAGGGTAAAGCATCGCAGCAATAGACGCTACTCCTATAATGGTGGTTTCGGTTGGTGATAATGGCATTACAAACAATTTTTTTGAAGCAACAATATTATTGCTTTTCCGCTGATCTTAGAAAATATTTTTAGTTAAAAATCTTACGCTTTGCTAATTGATAATCCGATGAACAAGTTAATAAAAATAGATAGCAATGTAACCGTACAGGAAGCAGTTGACTTCGTTGAAACACCCGACTGTGGAGGCGTTGTCATCTTCTCCGGTAATGTGCGCAACAACACCAAAGGCAGAAAAGTTAACAAGCTTTTCTTTGAATGTTATGAACCAATGGCCATATCGGAAATGGAGAAAATTGCCGATCATACTATCGAACATTTTGGTGTCAGAAGAATTGCCATGTTACACATCGTAGGAGAAAAACAACCCGGTGAAGTTGTTGTCGTTATTGCTGTTGCTGCACCACATCGCGCGGCCGCTTTCGATGCCTGTGAATACGCCATTGACACACTTAAAGAAACGGTGCCTATCTGGAAAAAAGAATACTTTGAAGACGGAGAAGTGTGGGTAGCTGCACACCCGTAAAACGGTAATAAAAAAGGGCGTCCTCGCAATTGCTCAGACGCCCCTATTGTATGCTTCATCACTATTATTCGTGATCCTCTGCATGCAGCTCAAATGTCAGCTTCACTACATCTGTGCCTGCATATCTTGTTGCATAGTCTGTATAGTTCCAATCGGTACGCTCAATGGTTGCTTTTGTTGTTGCATCATTGAACTTACGCACTACGTAAGACATATCTGCTTCCACACTGCTGTTAGCTTCGCCTAATGTGAAGTAAGCCAGCAATCCTGTGGTTTCATATTTACCATTTACGGCAGTACCATCGCCATATGCCTGCTCTCTTGGCTGGAATAGTGCGCCATTCTCAGCTGTGCCTGTTGCAGGATTGAGTACCAGGTTGCCGCCACTCAGGAATACTTTGAAGGAATCTGCTACGGCTTTGCTGGTCAGATATTGCTGCTGTAATTCCTGTCCTGCGCTGTTGAACTGGCGGAACTGAATCCTGTATACCTTATGCGGATCCAGGTGCAGGTGTCCATCCTGTGCTTCGCCATTGCTGTTAAATACAATCGCTGTACTGTCTTTCGCGCCGGTTTTTTCTGCCAGGTCATGAAAGTGGTCGCCATGTGCACTACCGCTTACTTCAACAAAGTCAAGGCGGGAAGATGCAATAGCTGACGGGTTTTCAGGTGTAACGTTGTCGTCGTCTTTGCTACATGCTGTGAATAATAATGTTACAGCGGCAAATGCATAGCAATACTTTTTCATCATTCTATATGGGTTTGTTTATTGTTTATTAATCAACAGGGTGTAATTCAAATTTCAGATCCAGGTCAGTCGCGCCGGCCAGTTTCTGCTGATAGTCTGCATTATTCCAGTCATCTGCGGTAACGCCTGCTTTCACGCCAGGATTCAGATGTCGCATCAGGTATTGTAAGGTAAAAGTGGAAGCGCTCTTCACAATGTGCAGATAACCTGTGACGCCTACCTGCTCATCTCCATATGTATAATCAATCGCTCCTGCTGGCGCTCCCAGTATAACTGCCTGGTGTATGTCTGCTCTTTCAAGGAACGTCTGCTGTATCTCACGGCCTGCATAGTCGCGTGCTACGAGTGTCATCTTATACGAGTGCCCGGTATGCAGGTGCAGATGAAAACCAACTGGTGCATTCCCTTTCTCATCAAACTGAATGGTGTCTATCGGTGCATTCGCTATAGCATCTGCATGACCGGTTCTGAAATCCCCATGCCAGTCAACTTCCTGCAGTAACAGGATGGTTTTTCCCACTTCCTCCTGATCTTTCTCCGGTACCGGATCTTCCTTTGAACAGGAAGCAAAGGTCATCACGCCCAGCGCGATCATTCCTAACAGCAGGTGTTTACGTAACTTGTTCATAATTGTATAGTGTTTAGAATGTATAATGAATCCTGAGTGTGAAATTTCTACCCATCTCATGTGCATAATATCTGAATCTGTTCATGTAATCTTTGTAAAGATTATTAGCCAGATTGTCTACCGTAAGGCTCGCGCTCACTGACCTGTATTTCACAGCTGCCGTTGCAGACAGCAGGTGATAGGCCGGCGGCGGTGGCGCATAATCTGTATTCGCTTTATATCGCTGCTGACGCGCTACGTACCTGTGCTCAAACCTGACGAAGTACTGCTTGTAATCCCACTGAATGCCATGATCAATCCGGTCTGCCGGTATATAAGGCAGATATTCCCGGCTTCTGATAAATGCTGCATTCGCGGTGTAGGTGAACTGTGGCAGAAAACGGTAGCTACCGCCAAAGTCAATACCTGCAAAGGCGGCATCTGTTTGCTGATACATGAATATGGGAAACGTACCTCTCACTGTTCTCCGCACAGTATCCGGTGTTGGCTGCGCATAGATGTAGTTGCGGATATAATGCCCGTAGATATCAAGATGTAATTGTAATTTCTCATCTGTGTATGCTAATGAATTGACCCACTTAAACCCCTGCTCACTCTTCATGTCAGGATTCCCTATCTCATAAATGGCAGCTCCATGATGTAAGCCGTCGCTATACAATTCATTGGCTCCCGGCGCTCTCCATGCCAGTCCCAGATTGCTGCGCAATTCGAGTTTATTGTTGATATGCAGAACGCCTCCCAGTGAGCCCGATACGTTGTGAAACTGCCTGGTATCGGTGAACAGGTACATGTCAAAACCACCATTGTCATTAAAGCGGGTGTAGTCATAGCGATAGCCTGCCGCATCAAAATATTTGAAATCATACCGGATGCCTGCTTCCAGCTCAAACCGCTCTTTTACCAGCCGCTCTACTGCATATGCACCCAATGTATAACTGTCATAATTGGGTATCAGCGGCGTAGTGCCTGTACCTGGTGTGTTGTTGTTGACCTGCATCATGCCATTGACGCCCCAGGTACTTTTTAAGCCATTGCGATGACGGACCGTATAAGCCGCATCCAATGTCTGCGTTGTCATTACCAGGTCCATCATAGGCTTGACATCGTTACCTGCCGCTCTTCTCAGATCAAATTCCTGCCGGTGATTCCGCTGGATAGCGTACTGTATTTCCAGTCTGTTCGTCTTCCAGGTAACTTTGCCAAGATCGTGCACTACCTGCTGACGAGGAGGTGTGATATCATATGTAAAGTCATATTCTTCAAACGGACGGCCATGTGCGATGCGCGCATTAATGTCTTCTATCGTACCAATATGCGCGCTGTGCAGTATGCCCAATTCTGTACTGAAGTGACTATAGTACACATCAAGTGTTTTATATTTCAACGCACCAGAGAAGTTCAGCTCATTCAGACCCGTATTACCCAGGTAATAATCTGCCGTTCTGATATTACCGGCCTTCCTGTAAGATCCCTGCACCCGCCATCCTATACCACGAAAATTTCCATTCAACATACCGGCTATACTACCCGAACGACCATTGCTGGCACCGGTAACATGCACTTCGCCTTTCAGCCGCCCCGTGTCTGGTAGCGGTGCAGGCCTGACCAGGATCACGCCACCCAGTGCATCTGCACCATAGCGTACGCCTTCAGCACCTTTTATCACAACCAGCTCTTTGGCCACATAAGCATCCACTTCAGGGGCATGCTCTGCTCCCCATTGCTGGCCTTCCTGACGCACGCCATTGTTCAGTATCAGTACCCTGTTACTGTGCATGCCGTTGATAACCGGCTTTTCGATAGACTGACCTGTTTTAAGTATGCTCACTCCCGGTAGCCTCGATAATGCGTTGGCAAGGCTCGTTCCACGGGTTTGCTCCAGCTGCTCATTGCGCAGCGACATAGTACTGGCTGTGCCCGTTTTTACAAGGGTCTTGCCCGTTACTTCAACGTCGCGCAGGTGAATGGTATCACCACTCTTTTCCTGTGCCAGTACGGGTACTGCAAAAGATAAGAGGCAAAACAGCGGTAGCTGCTTTGAAATCGACATGTATGTATGGTTTAAATCGTTTTGAGGAGACTCAAAACTGCTGACAGAGGGATCTTGTTCACAATGTTACTGGAGGATCTTTATTGAGACTGCCGGGTAAAGCAATCACTGGGGGAGTTGCACTGGCAACTACATATATAACCTGCGGCCTTACATAAATATCCCGAAGGGTAAAAATGTCGCCTGTCAGTGACTGGTGCTTCTTGGCTACCAGATGCTCACAGATCTTACAAGCCGGGTCCTTACTGAAATGAAGGGTTTTCTGCGTTGAATCATGATGATGAGTATAATCATGCAGGACCTGCACCCCCTGGATGTAGCTGAACACTGCCAGCAGGAGATATGCTATGAACCTGTATAGATTTGACCTTATCACAAGGCAAATATATATGCTTTGCATCTAGGTTGCAAATACTTTTGCATAAAAAATATCTACGTTTTTGGCCGCAACAATGCCTCAGTTAAGCACAGTAGGGAGTCCAGCTGCAGAATATTACTTTCAAAAAACTGTGATAACAGCGGAACTTTCTCACCCGTAACCCGACCATTATTACCAGAAAAGAGAATATAGTATTATCCTGAAAAGGATAAAAAAAGCCAGATCCTTTACTGGTAAGGATCTGGCTTTTTAGGGTATACCCCGGACGAACAAGGGACGAACAAGCTTCGAACAAGCGACGAACAAGCGCTATAGACGTTACCTCCTGAAAGCCCTCATTCCTGATATTATTTTACCATTATTGGCAGGTCTGCGAAAATGCCATCGCTAATGCCCGTTGCCTAACTTACGGCTCGCTTCACTCATCTCCTCCTCCGTATTCGCATTAAACTGCTCTACCGAGAATGGATTTTCCAGTTGCAGAATATCTGCATTCAACAATGTCTTCCTCGGACAATTCCTCCCCTCTCCGAAATTCTTCTCCAGTAAAGCCAATCCGGAAGGCTCCCAGATGGCAATCAGCGGCTCCGGTAACTGGTTGAAAGGACTGATCAAAGATGTCGCATCCTTATCCGCCTGCCTGTTCGACACCAGGTAATTAAGGCTCTGTTCGCTGATAAGCGGCAGGTCTACCGCCAATACCAGCCACGCCGCCTCCGGATGCGCCGCATGCGCGCTTAGCAATCCAACCGATGGCCCTGCGCCTGCTACATTATCTGTAATAACTGGTATACCGGTACGTAAAGTGTCTCTTTGTTCTTCCCTGCATGAAACATATACTTCCGGAATCACAGCCTGTACAAGGTAATACAGGTATTCCCACTGCGGCATGCCATGATAGGCAATCTGGCTCTTGTCCTGCTTCATACGGGTACTGCGGCCGCCGCAAAGAATAAGTCCTTTTAATGGTGCTGCCATATTGCTGATTTAAAAGTCTCTCTTACCACCTGTCTTACTGATCAGGCGTGTTTGCCTGATAATCATCTCATGTGTAAACGCTTTACACATATCATAAATCGTCAATGCCGCTACGCTGGCACCAGTAAGCGCTTCCATCTCCACTCCGGTTTTTCCCGTTGTTTTGATCGTACAGCGAACAACGGCTTCTTCACCTTCCAGTGTAATATCTACCTGACATCCATCCAGCAGTAATGTATGACACAACGGTATCAGGTCTGGCGTTTTCTTGGCAGCCATAATACCTGCCAGTATTGCTGTTTGAAACACTGCGCCTTTCTTTGTCTGTATATCCTTTCCGCTGAACTGCTGCCTGACGATTTCCGGAAGATACACCCTGCTTTCAGCTACCGCCACACGTACGGTTACTGACTTGTCGCTAACATCAACCATTAATGGCTGATCAGCTGCATTGAGATGCGAAAATTCCTGTTGAGTTGAATCATTGCTCATAATGGAATAAATTTACAACTAAAGCAATCAAACCTCCAAACAATGCTGATAGACGTAACCGCTGCATGTGCCGCCGTGATGAGTACCGTCCGGGATTTCGGAATGGAACAGCTGCCCTTTACTGCTGTTACCGGCCGTATTCTTCGTGAACCGGTCTTGTCAGACAGAGATTTTCCTCCATATGACCGTGTCATGATGGATGGTATTGCCATCGATTTTGAAAGTTATGAGAAAGGACAGACCGTTTTTGGCGTAGAAGATATGCAGGCTGCCGGCATGCCCCGCAAGCAACTCGGGAATGTGGCCAACTGTATGGAAGTAATGACCGGTGCCATTATGCCGGAACTCACTGATACGGTGATCCAATATGAACACCTGACCGCCACTGAGCACGAAGGATTCAAACGCTTCACCATCAATGCCGCTGTTGAAAAAGGACAACATATCCACCGCCAGGGCTCCGATGCCGCTGCCGGTCAGCTGGTCATCCCCGCAGGTACGCTGCTTACAGCTGCTGAAGTCGGGGTGCTCGCTTCCGTTGGTAAAACCCTCGTGAACGTCAGCCGGCTGCCAAAGATAGCTATCATCGCTACCGGTGATGAACTTGTACCTGTCGCTGATACTCCCGACATCCACCAGGTAAGGATCTCTAACTCCTATAGCCTGGCTGCTGCGTTGCAGGAACTGGGTATTGAGGCTACCTGCTACCACGTAGCCGATAATGAGGCCGCTATTCAGGAGTTATTCCAGTCGTTAAAACAGATGGATGCCTGGATATGTACAGGGGCTGTATCCGCCGGAAAATATGATTATCTGCCGCATGTGCTGGAACAGATGGGAATGCAGCAACTCTTCCATAAGGTACAGCAACGCCCGGGAAAACCATTCCTATTCGGACAGTTTGAAAATGGCCCTGTCGTGTTTGCGCTGCCCGGCAACCCTGTCTCCGGATTTATGTGCTGCTACCGCTATGTACTGCCCTGGCTCCGTGCCTGCCTGCAGTATACAGCGCCTCCAATGCCACATGCAGTACTGGGTATTGATGTGAACTTTGCTCCTCCGCTGACCTACTTCATGCCGGTAAAGCTGCACCCGGTTGCCGGCGGACAACTCATCGCCTTACCTCCCCCCTACCACGGATCCGGAGACCTGGCCGCACTGCTGCAGGCAGATGCTTTTATTGAGCTGCCGGCAGAGCAAAGTGCGTTTGCCAAAGGAAGTAGTTACCCGGTATGGAGGTTCAGACAGTAATCGGCTGCCTCGCCGCACCGCATACTATAACCACTGACAGCGTATGCCTTACTCATCGATTCGTTGCGTAAGGTATACGCTGTTAACAATTTAGTCATATACATTCCTGTGTCCGGCATTAAACCTTGTATGTCCTCCGCCGTCAAATCTCAAACCCTTTTCCTATATGGCCGCTGTTCCCGAAAAGCTACAACTGCAACACCTGGCGTGGAGAGCCGGCTTTGGCGCTCCTCCCTCCGTAATAAATGACTGGGCACATAGGAAACGCCGCCAGGTCATCAGTAAGATCCTTGCCGGTCCTGAGAAAGATCCGTATACTCCATTGATCGTACGGGATGTTGCCGGCCTGCCCGAACGCACCAAAGCAATGTCTCCGGAAGAGAAGAAAGAGCTGAACCGGATGAACCGTCAAGGCATCAAAGACCTCAATATCCAATGGATGAACGAAATGGTGCAGACCCGGCATCCCCTGCGTGAAAAGATGGCGCTGTTCTGGCATGGACACTTCGCCTGCCGTACACAGAACGTTTTGTTCAATCAACAACTGCTACAGGTGATCCGGGAAAATGCACTGGGCAACTTCGGAGAATTGCTGACTGCCGTATCTAAGTCGCCCGCTATGCTCCAATTCCTGAATAATCAACAGAACTATAAAGCACATCCAAACGAAAACTTTGCCCGCGAAGTAATGGAGCTTTTCACCATGGGCCGGGGGCATTACACGGAGCAGGATATAAGAGAAGCTGCCCGCGCCTTTACCGGCTGGGGATATGAAGCAGATGGCTCCTTTACAGTAAGGCCTAAAAGGCACGATAACAGCAGTAAGACTATATTGGGTAAACAGGGGAATTTCAATGGGGATGACGTGCTGAAAATACTGCTGGAACAGCGACAGACGGCCACATTTATTACTGAAAAGATATACCGCTACTTTGTAGATGATACCCCGGATACTGCAAGAATCACTATACTGGCAGATAAATTCTATACCTCCGGATATGACATCGGCGCATTAATGCAGCACATCTTTAATGCTGACTGGTTCTATGATCAGCGCCTGATCGGTACGCGTATCAAGTCGCCAGTGGAGTTACTGGTAGGAATCAGGAAGACAGTCCCCGTCGCTTTTGAAAAAGAAGAAGTCATGGTGTCGTTCCAGCAGGTACTCGGACAGGTACTGTTCTATCCTCCCAATGTAGCAGGATGGCCCGGTGGCCGTAACTGGATCGACAGCTCCAGCCTGATGTACCGCATGCAGCTGCCCAAGATGATACTCTATGAGAAAGAGTTCAACATCACCCCGAAAGAGATTACACCTGAAATGGGCATGGGTAGCTATAAGGTAACAATGCAGCTCAATGAGGCTGTGAAGAAACAATACGCCAGAAAGATCAAAGGGATAATAAACTGGGAAGCACTGCTGAAAGAGTATGAAAAGACGCCGAGAGTGGAGCTTGCAGATGCCATTGCCGCCTCGCTGCTACAGGCTAATAAACAGGTCAGTAAGGGATTGCTGGAGAATTACGCAGATGCCTCCTCCCGGGAGTCATATATCAAAACAGTCGCTATCGCAGTAATGAGTACACCGGAATACCAGTTGTGCTGATGTATCCACTTTTAAAAATTCAATCATGCTGATCTTAAACAGAAGAAAGTTCCTCCAGGTGGGATCATTGGCCTCTGCCTCCGTAATGATGCCTAAGTTGCTGAAGGCATTTGAAAAAGATCACCTCGTTCCTCCCGGTAATAAGATACTGGTGGTTGTGCAGTTATCCGGCGGTAATGACGGCCTGAATACTGTCATCCCCTACCGTAATGATATCTACTATAAATTGCGGCCTACGCTGGGTATTGCCCGCGAACAGGCGCTGTCACTCACCGACGATATCGGCCTTCATCCTGCCCTGCAGGGACTAAAAGGACTATATGATGAAGGTGCGCTGGCCATCCTTAACAACGTCGGCTATCCTGACCCTGATCGCTCTCACTTCCGGTCAATGGACATCTGGCAGTCAGCAGGTCCCTCTTCCGAAAACTGGTCTGACGGCTGGATAGGCCGTTTCCTGGATGCACAGTGTGCAGCGTGCGATAAACCGGTACAGGCACTGGAAATAGATGATACGTTAAGTCTGGCAATGAAAGGTATCCGGCAGAAAGGGCTGGCGTTTAAAGACCCTGATAAACTGCAGGCAGCTGCGAATGACCGCCTGTTTAAAGAGCTGTTGGGAAAGGAAGGAAACATATCTGCTGCCACGGATGACCATCAGCCGGTGGACTACCTGTATAAGACCATGAGCGCTACAATGTCATCAGCAGGGTATATCAAAAACCAGTTCAAAGCCTATAAAACAAAGGAGATCTTTCCGGCAACAGAGCTGGGGAAGAATATGCAGACCATTGCCAGGTTGATTATGTCAGATATCAGTACAAAGATTTACTATGTGTCGCACGGTGCTTTTGATACCCATGTAAATCAGCTGGCATCGCAGCAAACGCAGCTAAAAAGGCTGGATGAGGCTATTACAGCGCTGACCCGTGAACTGAAAAGCAATAACCGCTTCCAGGATGTTGTAATTGTTACCTTCTCGGAGTTTGGACGTAGAGTAGCGCAAAATGCCGGTGGCGGTACCGATCATGGTACAGCGAATAATATGTTTATTATTGGTGGTGGACTGAAACAGCACGGATTATTGAATCAGGGCCCCGACCTGGAGCACCTGGTGGATGGAGACCTACAATATCAGGTGGACTTTAAAAGCGTGTATGCCACACTGCTTAAAAACTGGCTGCACGCCGATGATGGGGCTATACTCAGGCAGCAGTATACGCACCTGTCTTTTGTCTAATTAGCTTTTACGACAGTGCGGATAAAGCCGTACCTCGCGTTCCTGGGAGACATGGTGCCCGTAGTATCAACCAGCGTACCATAAAATGATCCTTCAATCAGGCTATCCTGTACATTAGTAATTTCCAGGGTGAATGTGCCAAGGGTTTGATTGGCTACCTGTGCCAAGTTGCGGTTTTTGTAGAGCAGGGCAAATGAATTGCCATCCTGTGACTGGAAGATGCCTTTACTGAGGCCTTCGCTACTTCCTATAAGGGTAATAGTAACCTCGTCATTCGTATCACTGTTAGCAGTAATAGTGAGTTTGTCCAGGTCATTATTAGGATCTGTATCCGTCAGGTTAGCTCTTGTAACGATGGCGCTGGGGTTCTCAGCAATTACTATGGAACTGTCGGTTTCAAAAGAGAGGAATTTCCGGATTTCTTCGTGCTGATCTTTCTCACACGCACTGCATAATACAACGGCACAAAGGATGGTTAGGATCGGGCGCATAAAGGGGCGTTTTGTTTATAACGCAATAATAAGCAGTTAATTGTAAAGAGGTAGCGCCTTAAAGTAAAAATCCTGATCTGTAGCAGACCAGGATTTTAAAATTTATTGAATATGTTGATGTATGATTACTTCTTCGTAGCAATACTATACAGGTAAGTTCCCATCAGTGCAAAAGCCAAAGTACCAAGTATATAGTATCCACCATGGCCCAGCACAGCAACAATACCATGTTCCATATTAATGGCAGCAAGGCCCGAAGCAGTTGAGTCAAATCCTGCCAGTATAGCAATGATTACACCTGCTACTGCACCGCCGGCAACGAGGCCGGTTGCAAACAGGTTGCCTTTACCTAACTCTTCTTCTTCGGCAGAAAGTTGCTGGTTATTCTTCTTGCGTTTCTTATCTGCCAGTCCGCGGATGGCTCCACCAATGAAGATGGGTAGCGTAGTGGACAGTGGCAGATAGGCTCCTACAGCAAAAGAAAGAGATTTGATACCGCACAGTTCCATAGTGATAGCCAGGAATACACCTACCAGTACAAACTGCCAGTCCAGGTTGTAGGAAAGTATGCCTTTTGCAAGAGTAGCCATCAGCGTACCCTGTGGAGCAGGATAATAAGTACTTCCGATAGCATGGTCAGTTACACCGTTAGCAATCATAGCCGCAGTTGGCTTATCAAGGAATTTCACAGTCAGACCAATCACGATAGAAGAAACGATAGCGCCGATGAATAGTGCTATCTGCTGGTACATAGGCGTAGCACCTACGATATAGCCCGATTTCAGATCCTGCGAAGTACCGCCGGCATTCGCAGCAGCAATACAGATCATACCACCTACTACCAGAGCCATCGGTTCATATACTTTACCGCTCCATCCTACAGCAATAAATACCAGGCAGGTACCCATCAGGGTAGCGATAGTCATACCTGAGATAGGGTTATTGGAAGATCCGATCAGCCCCACAATACGGCTGGATACTGTTACGAAGAATGCACCAAATATCACTACCAGCAGGCCTACCAGCATTTTCTTACCAATAGAATCGCCCGGTAGCTGTGGCAGGAAGGCCATCAGTGCTATCAAAGCAATACTGCCGAATAATACGATCTTGACATTCAGGTCTCTTTCCGTACGGGGTACACCGCCCTTCTGCATAGTCAGATCATCGCTTTCATTCTTTTTCAGAGAACCAAGGCTGCCTTTGAAAGAAGAGATAATAGTAGGGATGGTTTTGATCAGGGTGATGAATCCACCGGCAGCAACCGCACCAGCGCCAATCTGACGTACATAGGCGAAGTAAACGGCAGCAGAGAAGTCTTCAAAGGTGTGTCCGGCAGGGTTCCAGCCACCTTTACCGCCCGGCGTTTCGAGGCTGCCCAGGTAACCGAGTTTTACCAGCTGGGCTGCAATCATATCCGGTGGTACCAGGGAAGATAACAGCGGAATAAGCGCTAACCAGGACAATACACCGCCCGCCACAAGTACGCCGGCAATGCGTGGCCCGATGATATAACCAACACCCATATATTCCGGCGTGATTTCACCGCTTATACGTGCAGAAGGGAAGTATTTATTGTATTGTTCTGTCATGAATGAAGGCACTTCAGCAACGACATGCAGTACCTTCTGAAGGATAGCATAGACAAATGCGAAGCCTAAACCTACGAAAGCGGTTTTGGCAAAGTCGCCACCTTTCTCACCAGCAATGAGTACCTCACCACAGGCTGTACCTTCAGGATAAGGCAGGGTTTCATGCTCTTTTACAATCAGTGACCGGCGTAAAGGGATCATCATGAGCGTACCCAGGATACCACCGAAGATGGCAAGTATCAGGATGGTCATGTAGTTGAAGAACTCTTCTCCACCGCCATCGGTCAGGAAGAGAAAGCCCGGCAGGGTAAATACTACACCCGCAGCAATAGATTCGCCTGCAGAACCGGTAGTCTGGATGATATTGTTTTCCAGAATAGTCGTCTTGAAGAATCTCCGGCCGAGCGTGATAGCAATAACCGCGATAGGAATAGAGGCAGAAACGGTCAATCCTGCTTTTAATGCGAGGTATACAGTTGCGGCTCCAAATATGATCCCGAAAATACAGCCCAGTATAATGGACTTGAGCGTAAACTCCTTCATATGCACCTCCGGCGATACGAAAGGCTTGAATTTATCTGCCATAAGTAGGTTTGATAGTGTAGATTTTTGTTGATTAAACGGCAATATAAGTGAAAAATCCTTTTTTGTACGGGCTTTTCGGATGATTGGTCTTGGCGGGCGCAGATCTAACCGGTCATAAATAAGAGAGGCGCAGACAATGCTGCGCCTCTCTTATTAGTATGATTATCAGTTGCTTTTAGTAAGCGCCTGTTTTTTCTTTTACTACCTGTGCAATCCACTTGCTGATCAGCAGCATCACCACACCTGCCACTGCCGCAGATATTACCAGTATCAGGAAGTATAGTTTCTTGTCATGAAATTCGTCCCAGAAGGTAGCCATCAGACCTGCTACCTTACCTGCTATAGCGTTTACCAGGTACCAGCCTCCCATCATAAGGGCAGTTACACGTGGCGGTGACAGTTTGGATACCATGGACAGTCCGATCGGACTAACCAGGATTTCACCCACGGTAAATACTGCGTAGGTACCAAAGAGCCATGCCATAGAAGTTTTATCCAGGTATACGTTAGTCATGGATGCCGCAATCACCATCAGCAGTGACGAAGCCCCGGCCAGGAATATACCCATAGCGATTTTTACGGGAGTAGTAGGCTCTTTACCGCGTTTAGCCAGCCAGCCAAACAGGCCTACCACCATCAGGGAGAAAGCTACGATAAAGAACGGGTTAATAGACTGGAAGATCTCAGTAGAGATCAGTCTCATTTTACCGTCTTTAGGCCATTCTTCTTTAGGCAGGTTCTGGAAGTAAAGGTCCGGACCTTGTGTTTCGACTACTTTCCCACTGCCGTCAGTTACAGCACGGAAGTGCTCGTCTACCTGTGTTACAGTATGTGGGTCGGTAGTAACCGTCTGCAGCATACCCAGTGGTTTAGCTGCTTCTTCCATTCCGGCAGACATGGAGCGGTCGGTATACTGGTCAGCCCAGATTGTAAGACCGGTACTGTTCTGGTTATAGATCACCCAGAATACGATGGCTACAGCGAAGAAGGCCAGCAGGGCTCCGAGTCCGCGTTTGTCTTCGTGTTTCTTGGAAGTGGTATATAACCGGATATAGAAAATGATGATAGGGACACATGCAAACATGAAGGCATCGTTAGAGCGGGTATGGAACAGGGTATGCCCCAGGATGTCGTTCATGAAGTAACCCAGGGTAGCAGCGATGATAGCTGGCAGGAACACGAGGGATACGATTTTGCCGATAGGCATATCTTCGGGAGAAGGCTCTTTTCTGATATCGCCGGCAGCAATTACTTTCTGGTTGGTTGCGAAGATGACAAGTCCGATCAGCATTCCTACACCGGCAGCTGCGAAGGCATGGCCCCAGCCGTAGTGGTTACGAAGGTAAGCCGCTACGAAGTTACAGATGAAGGCTCCGATGTTTACACCCATGTAGAAGATGTTGTAGGCAACGTCTTTCTTTGAGCGGAGGTCTTCCCGGTTGTAGATGTTACCCAGGATGGTACCGATGTTTGGTTTGAAGAAGCCATTACCAATAATGATCAGGCCAAGTGCCACGTACATGGCCATATCTCCCGGTACTGCCAGGCAGAAATAGCCGGCGGCGAGTAGCAGGCCGCCCAATAGTACTGCTTTGCGGTATCCCAGATAGCGGTCAGCCATGAGGCCACCGAGGAAGGGAGAGAGATACACTAATGCGATATAGGAACCGACGAGATCGGCCGCTTTGGTGGTGTCAAGTCCTTTACCGCCATTAGACGCGGGGTCTACGAGGTAGAGGAAGAAGATACCGATCATCAGGTAATAGCCGAAGCGTTCCCACATTTCTGTAAAAAAGAGTACATATAATCCTTTGTGGTGCCCCTTCCCCTTAGAGGACGGCGAGATTACAGGCTGCTCAACAGCAGATTGAGTCATAATAGGTACGTTTAGTTTTTTTGTTGTTTATGGTGTTAGTCAGTCGTCCGAATCCGGCAAGTTAAATAAATTCAGCTTTTTATAAGGTAAAATGGTGTTTTTGGTTAAATTTTGGCCTTTCTTTGCAAAAAATTTGGAAGAACGGGGCAGATTGACCAGGTGGATGTTATTTTAAACGCGTAAGCGAATTTTTTTATTTTTTCATATGAAGATATTACTACTTGGAAGCGGCGGTCGTGAACACGCCCTGGCTTGGAAAATGGCACAGAGCACTTATTGTGAACAGTTGTTTATTGCCCCCGGGAATGCGGGTACTGCCCAATATGGCCAGAACCTGGACATTGCTGTTTCTGATTTTGAGAAAATAAAGACTTTCTGCGTTGACAATGGCATTTCCCTAGTAGTGCCAGGTTCTGAAGAGCCGCTGGTAAAAGGTATTTACGATTACTTTCAGCAGGATGCTGCTTTACAGCATATTCCGGTAATGGGCCCATCTGCCCTGGGTGCACAGCTGGAAGGCAGTAAAGCATTTGCGAAGCAGTTCATGCAGCGTCATAACATCCCTACTGCCGCTTACCGCGAGTTTAGTGAGGAGACGTATGAAGAAGGTGTTGCATATCTGCGTAGTCATTCCCTGCCGATTGTATTGAAGGCTGACGGGCTGGCGGCGGGTAAAGGTGTTGTGATCGTGAGTGATCATGAAGAAGCTGTGGCCGAGTTTACACAGATGATCAAGGATGCGAAGTTTGGCGATGCAAGTAAGAAAGTGGTAATTGAGCAGTTTCTGACAGGAATAGAGTTATCAGTATTTGTACTGACAGATGGTCGTTCCTACAGGATATTGCCTACTGCAAAAGATTATAAAAGGATCGGTGAAGGCGATACTGGTCTGAATACCGGTGGCATGGGGGCAGTTTCACCTGTACCATTTGCTGACAAAGCATTCATGCAGCTGGTGGAAGATCAGGTAATACGTCCTACAGTAGCAGGATTGGAGAAAGAGCAGATTGCGTACAACGGGTTTATCTTCTTCGGGTTGATCAAGGTAGATGGAGAACCATTTGTGATTGAATACAACTGTCGTATGGGAGACCCTGAAACAGAAGTGGTGATGCCACGTCTGCAGAATGATCTGCTGGAATTATTCAAGGCTGTGAATGAAGGTACATTGTCATCACAGACGATCTATGAAGATGCCCGTGTGGCAACGACAGTTATGCTGGTAGCAAAAGGCTATCCGGAGGCATATGAGAAAGGAAAGGTAATCAGCAACATACCGGCGCCTACGCAGGATCAGCTGGTGTTTCAGGCAGGTACCCGTGCAGCCGGAGAGGACATCCTCACCAATGGAGGCCGTGTACTGACTATTACATCCCTGGCAGCTGATCTGGGCATTGCGTTGACCCACAGCCGGCAGACTGCTGAAATTATTGACTTTGAAGGTAAATATTACAGGAGGGATATTGGTTACGAGTTCGTGTAGCAGATGTTCATTTGCGCCTTTCGCGCCTGCACGGCGCGAAAAGTGTAGTCTGAGCCAGTGTCCCGGTGAGGATCGGGAGGGACCATGGGGATGGTCCGGTTAGAGCATAACTCATTCATACAGAGTATACAATAAGCACAAACAATTTTTCGTTTAAGCGTTTTCGAGAGTCATTACTATGCCGGCTGTTGCCTTGTCATTAACTGTCATAACTCATTAACCGGCTCATCAGATCCTCAGGTACAATAAATAGTATTTTTTAATATTATAGTTGTATTATTGAGAAAACATACAATTTTAAGATTGTATATTCGTTGGAATTATTCATTTTTGCACACAATAATATTTTGACCATATTAAGCAATGGGGTTCTTTAATTTTTTAACACAGGAAATAGCGATTGACTTAGGTACAGCTAATACGCTGATCATTCACAATGACCAGGTGGTGGTGGATGAACCTTCCATTGTTGCTATAGAACGCGCAAGCGGTAAAATCGTGGCGGTAGGGAAGAAGGCCATGATGATGCACGAGAAAACACACGAGTACCTGCGTACGATCCGTCCGTTAAAAGATGGTGTGATAGCCGACTTTAACGCGGCTGAAGGTATGCTGCGAGAGATGATCAAACTGGTGTATCCCAAAAAGCCCTTATTCTCCCCGAGCTGGCGTATGGTTATCTGCATACCCTCCAGCATTACAGAAGTAGAAAAACGCGCCGTACGCGACTCTGCTGAACAGGCAGGTGCGAAGGAAGTGTTCCTTATACATGAACCAATGGCCGCTGCATTAGGTATCGGCATCGATGTGGAAGAACCTGTAGGTAACATGATTATCGATATCGGAGGTGGTACCACCGGTATTTCTGTAATCGCCCTGGCAGGTATCGTTTGTGACCAGAGTATCCGTATCGCCGGTGATGAATTTACCGCTGATATCATGGAAGCACTGCGTCGCTACCATAGCCTCCTGATCGGTGAGAGAACTGCAGAACAGATCAAGATCCAGATCGGGTCCGCTCTGAAAGAACTGGATAATCCACCAGATGACGTGGCTGTAAATGGTCGTGACCTTGTAACAGGTATCCCTAAACAGATCATGGTATCTTACCAGGAAGTAGCCGAAGCACTGGATAAATCTATCTTCAAGATCGAAGAAGCTATCCTGAAAGCCCTTGAAACCACGCCTCCTGAGCTGGCAGCAGATATCTACCGCAGAGGTCTGTACCTGACAGGCGGTGGTGCATTGCTCCGCGGTCTGGATAAACGTCTCACTCAAAAGATTAAATTACCTGTACACGTAGCGGATGATCCATTACGTGCGGTGGTAAGAGGTACCGGTATCGCACTGAAACACGTAGGTAAGTATCCTTTCCTCATGCAATAAAATCAGGAAATGTCCAGGGCCGCTTAGCTGTCCTGGACATCTTCTACCAAGAAAATAAGTCCTGTGCGTAATCTCATCATTTTCTTTAGGCGCTATTTTAATTTTTTTCTGTTTCTGCTGCTGGAAGTGATTTGTATTGTGCTGGTATTCCGGAACAACGATATTCAGAAATCAGCCTACCTCAACTCAGCCAATAGTTTAAGCGCCAGATTATACGAGCGTTACAACAATGTGGAATATTACTTCCACCTTAAAGCTACTAACGATAGCCTGGTGAAAGAAAATGCCCGCCTCCATAATATGCTGCGCACCAGCTTCGATAGCGTTACCATTAACAATATTGTAAAAACGGATACCATCCGTCACTATAGCACTGATACTACCCGTAAGGTGATCGGTTCTGAAGTACGCCGTTATCTGTACAAAGAAGCTAAAGTGGTAAACAACAGCGTTAATAATCCGATTAACTACATCACCATCAGACGCGGTAGCGCTGACGGTATTAAGCCGAATATGGGTGTAGTTGGACCGGGCGGTGTTGTGGGTGTTGTCCGTAGTGTGAATGAAAACTATGCCGTAGTACTGTCCCTCCTGGCTAAAGGAAGGAACTTTGGCTTCAGCGCCAGACTAAACTACAGCAAAGAAATGGGTACCGTACGCTGGTACGGTGGAGAAGCCGGATATGCAGTAATGGAAGATGTACCGAAAAGTGTAAAACTCATCAAAGGAGATACTGTAGTAACCAGTGGTTACTCTGCCCTCTTCCCTGAAAATATCCCTATCGGCTACGTAGAATCCTATGCCCTTGCCGATAAATCCAGTACCTCTTATACCATCAGGATCAAACTGGCTACCAACTTTTATAACCTTCAGTACGTATATGTCATTGACAATATGCTGAAGGAGGAACAACAATCTTTAGAAGATTCAACCTACAGGCTGATTAAATGAGTATACTGTTAAGAAATATTATCCGCTTCGTGCTCTTACTGCTGTTGCAGGTATTTGTACTGAATAATATCCTGCTGCACCAGCTGGTCGGACTTAACCTGTATATGTTGTTCGTACTGTTGCTGCCATTTAACCTGCCCCGTCCGGCGCTTATGCTGCTGGCATTGCTGATGGGCCTTGGTATGGACATGTTCATGAACACCATGGGTATGCACGCTGCTGCATGCATATTTATTGCTTACCTGCGCCCTTTCATCATTAACATATTATCACCACAGGGAGGTTTTGAAACAACCCAGAAAACACCTTCCATGACCAGCATGGGGGTTTCCCAATTCCTGACCTATATCGCAATACTTGTATTTTTGCACAATCTGGTGTATTTCCCACTGGAAGTGTTCAGCTTTGCAAGCTTTTTCTACCTGCTTTTGAAGATCCTATTATCAACAGCTGCCAGTATCCTGCTGATTGTGCTGTATGAATTATTGTTCTTTTCCAGGAAGTAGGCCGGGAACCAGAAGAAAGACCATATTTTTTGAGAGATTATGTTTTGTTAATTATAAGAACAATAAACCGAAGCACAGAACGTATATCTATCTTTAAGAAGGAATAGTAAGTTTATTTTTAAAGCAACAGGTCGCTTGCTTCATCTTTCTGCCAGACGGTGGGGGAGGCCGTGAAGTGGCCACATTATTCAGCGTAAATGTCTGTTTATAATCAGCCCAGGAAAAGAGTCATTCAGTTCATTATCCTAGGAATGGTCATACTGATCATTACCAGGTTATTCTTTCTGCAGATTGTCGAAAAGAAATACTCCAAGCTTGCAGATGCCAACGCCGTACTCCGCAAAGTGGTATATCCCAGCCGTGGAATTATCTATGACCGCAAAGGCCGTAGTATCCTTAGTAATGATGCTATGTATGACCTCGTGGTTACTCCTATCAGCGTTAAAGGGATAGATACTACCTATATGTGCGAAATCCTTCGCATTGATAAAGAGGAGTTTAGAAAACGTATCACTACCGCTATCATCAAAAACGGCAGCCGCCGCGTCTCCATATTTTACCCCCTGCTGCCCCCCGATATGTTCGGCCGCCTGCAGGAAAGTATGTATATGTTCCAGCCAGGCTTTGAGCTGGTGCAACGTCAGATCCGCTCCTACCCTTTTAACGCCGCCGCCAATATCCTTGGCTATATCGGCGAAGTATCCCCTCAGATGCTGCAAAAACCGGCATATAGCGCCTATAATCAGGGCGATTATCTGGGGATGACTGGTCTGGAGAGAACCTACGAAAGTGTATTAATGGGCCAACGCGGTATCCAGTACCTTGTAAAAGATAACCTGAACCGCCCGCAAGGCCCTTACGAAAAAGGGGAGTTTGATACTGCCGCCATCGCTGGTAAAAACCTGCGCCTGTCACTGGATGTCGATCTGCAGGTATTAGGAGAACAGCTGATGCGTAATAAGATCGGTAGTATCGTAGCCATCGATCCGCGTACGGGCGGTATCCTGACCATGGTCAGCGCCCCGACCTTCGACCCGAACCTGCTTACTGGTTCATATCGTACCCGAAACTTCAGCCGCCTCTTTACAGATACAACCAAGCCACTGTTCAACCGTGCTATCCAGGCAGGCTACCCACCAGGGTCTGCTATGAAGCCGCTGACGGCACTGATTGCACTCGATGAAGGCGTAATTACTCCCAGCTTCGGTTTCCCGTGTGGTGGTGCCTATACCTATTGCGGCCGTGCAATTGCCTGTACGCACCATAATGCCGGTCACGCAGCTAACCTGCGTCTGGCCATTGCCAACTCATGTAACGCTTATTTCGTCCATCTCTATCGCATGGAGGTAGATGCCGCAAAGTGGGGTGGTGTAAAAAAAGGACACCAGCACTGGCATGACTATATATCCTCCTTCGGTCTCGGACATAAACTCGGTATAGACATACCGGGTGAATCCGGCGGTAAAGCAATTGACACTGCTGGTATGAATAAACTGTACCGCGGCCAATGGAACTCCTGCTCTGAACTTTATGTGGGTATGGGCCAGGGCCAGGTAGTGGCTACACCACTGCAGATGGCCAATGCCATGTGTATCATCGCCAATAAAGGCTTCTACTACCTGCCGCATTTCGTTGACAAAATTGACAACGATGATACTGAGCTTCTTAAGAAATATAAGGAGAAACATACCGTAGCAAAAGTCTCCGACTCCTCCTATATGCCAGTAATATATGGTATGCAGGACGTTGTGGATAAAGGTACTGGTGTGTCAGCAAGAATAGAAAACGAGATTGTTTGTGGTAAGACAGGTACGGCAGAGAACAATGCCATCGTAAATGGTAAACTGACTAAACTGAAGAACCACTCCGTATTCGTAGCCTTCGCTCCCAGAGATAATCCGAAGATCGCTATTGCAGTAATTGTGGAAAACGCCGGTTATGGTAGTACCTACGCTGCGCCAATCGCAAGTCTGATCATGGAGAAATACCTGCATGATACTATATCTGTGAAACGCAAGCCACAGATGAAGACCTTGCTGGAATACAATACGCTCGACCCGGTAGTGCGGGAGAAATCAAAACTGGACTCCCTAAACGGGGCCAGCGCTAAAATGACATCTGATCAGATACTTAAACAATACTTCAGGGATTAATCAGTTATGAACCGTCGGCAGCAAATAAAATTGACAGAAGGTATTGACTGGCCTATCATGGGTCTTTACCTCGGTATAGTGATGGTGGGCCTGTTATCGATCTTCGCAGCTGAATACAGGGAAGGCGATAACATCTGGGGTGATATCATCCACCTCAATAAAAACTATTCCCGCCAGCTGATGTGGCTGGGTGTATCCGCAGTACTGGCAACCATCATCTGGCTGACAGACAGTAAATTCTTCACCGCCACAGCTAATCTGCTGTATGCAGGAGGTATATTGCTGCTATTGCTGGTATTGGGTATTGGTAAAGATGTAAAAGGTTCGCACTCCTGGCTGGTAATTGGTGGTTTCCAGTTTCAGCCTGCTGAGCTGACAAAGCTCTGTACTAACCTGGCTATTGCTAAATACCTGTCATCCCTGGAAACTGACTTTACTAAACTGCGTTCCAGGCTGATCGCGGTATCTCTGGCAATGATTCCATGTGTTATCATTATCCTGCAGTCTGAAACAGGTCTTGCACTGGTATATTTCTCATTTTTCCTCGTGATGTACAGGGAAGGGCTGCCAGGCGTATTACTCGTTATCGCATTCTCAGGGATTGTACTCGTACTGTCGGCTCTGCTGGTAGATAAGAACATTCTCTTCATTATATTCTCCGTCATTACGATGCTGGTTGTCTACTTCAGCCGGAGGGAAATCAAACGTAACCGTTCCAGGCTGGCATTAATACTTGGTATATGGGCCTTCTGTTCGGTGTTTGTAATGTTTATAGTACCCTTCGCCTTTACCAAAGTCCTGAAAGACTACCAGGTACGCCGTATTGAAGTAATGCTGGGTAAGGAAAATGACCCCAAGGCAACTTATAATACGCGTCAAAGTATGATCGCCATCGGTTCCGGCGGCATTATTGGAAAAGGGTACCTCAAAGGCACCCAGACCCGTTACGACTTCGTACCTGAACAGAGTACTGACTTTATCTTCTGTACCGTTGGTGAAGACTTTGGCTTTGTAGGCTCAATCATATTCATAGGCCTATACGTAGCCCTCCTCTTACGGATCATTTTTGTGGCTGAACGACAGCGATCGACATTCAGCCGGGTATATGCCTACGGGGTGGCCAGTATTATTTTCTTCCATATGGCCATCAATATTTCGATGACTATCGGTCTTGCACCGGTAATTGGTATTCCTTTACCACTGGTCAGTTACGGAGGTTCTTCCCTGATGACGTTTACGATGCTTATCTTCATCATGCTGCGTTTGGATGCCGACAGGCAGATGGTTTTACGATAGTTGCCTATCTTTGGTGAATGGCACGTATTATACCACTATCAGAAGGGGCTTTTACAGTAGACGCGACAAAGAAGTTTATTCCGTACGATCCTCAGAAAGACAATATGCAGCAACGTACCGGCGGTTCCCTGCTGGTCGAGATCCAGCCTTTCCTGGTCATCACTGATCAGGATTATATACTCCTGGATGCCGGCCTGGGCTACCGTAACGAAGACGGTGTATTGCAGATCCACCAGCATCTGATCAATAATGGCGTTAATCCGATGGATATTACTAAAGTGTTGATGAGCCACCTCCATAAAGATCATTCAGGTGGTATCTCGGTTGTAGATCCTGTTTCCGGACAACGCAGCCTCAGCTTTCCACATGCTACTTATTATGTGAATGCACAGGAAATGCAGTATGCACTGGACAACGACGGTAAATCTTACCTGGCAGAAGACGTACGTATCCTGAAGGAACGTGATAATGTTGTCTTTACAGAAGGTAATGGTGTCATTGACGGATATATTACTTACGAGATTACTGGCGGTCACTGCCCTTATCATCAGACATTCCTGATCGATACCGGCGATGACAAGATCTTCTTCGGTGGAGATGAAGCACCACAGGTATCCTACCTGAAGCGTCGTTTCGCTGCCAAATATGATTACGATGGCAAGAAAGGAATGGAATTACGTGAGCAGTTCAAGGAAAGAGGTACTCGCGATGGATGGACTTTCCTTTACTATCATGACTCCAAGGTGCCGTTCGGCAAGTTTCAGTAATCTATAAAGCCAATGGCCGGTTGTATAGCTGGTTTGTAGCCAATGTCGGCTACCAGGCAAAAGAATACATTATATGCTCTATTTGGACAACACTGCATGGTGTAACTTATAATAAAAGGCCCTGATCTTCTTAGATCAGGGCCTTTGTATTTATGACTTTTGTGTGTTCCTGTAATGTCTTTATTGTCTGAAGCGTCTGGCACCGGGGCCGTTCACATTCCTGCTTTGTCTGTCCTTCATTGCGCGAATCAATTCGTGGCGGAACTCTCTCTCTGACCTGAATACATTTCCTGCTTTGGCGGCAGGTAATACTTTCTGAAATTCCTGGCTATAATGTGTTTTTATATCCAGCATTCTACGCTCATACCCTAATTCTTTCTGGTCAGTGGGCTGATTGGCAGTTTTCTGGCCAGCATTATGCTTGCGGCGTTCTGCTATCAGGATCTCGACTTCTTTTGTGTATTTATTATATAAGGGCCAGAATTTTTGTGCTTCATCAGGGGTCAGGTCGAGTTTCTGCGACAGATATGCAATTTCTGCTGCGCGGATACGGTCCTTCATCTGATCGTCACTACCCTGCTGCGCACGGCTAGCCGGAGGGCGGCAAAACAATGTGAGAACAATAAATATAGAAAGTGTGTAAAAATGTTTCATCTCAATTCTCGGTTAGGCTTTCTTTTAACAAACCGGTGTTATCTAAATAGTGTTGAATGGCTTCTGCAGGTAATTCGTCTACTTCCGTGATATTGTTACTTTCTTCCGCAATGGGATCGTAAATGGCCAGTTCTTCTCTATCAAAAGCGTCTGTGTGGGATTGCAGGTAGTCCATGATTTCCTGATCGCTGACATTTACCAGGGCATTTTCTACTGTGCTGATAGAGCGATTATTGTCTCTCACAAAGAAAAGTGTGCTGATACTTACTGTGGCTATCAGGCTGGCTGCAATAGCCAGTTTGATATAACGGCGGGTATTCATCTTCCTGATCACTGGCGCAGGGGCCTGTGGGTAAGACTGGTCATATGTAACAGTTGCAGGTATTGCAGTAACAGGCGCTGCAATGGTCGCCATGATTTCAGTTGTGAGGTTGTCAAAATAGCCGGCAGGTGCAGACAGTGGATGTGTCCTGGGCATGTCCGCAAGCAAAGGTGACAGCGAAGACAGCTCCTCTTCCACCTCAGTTGTACGGATCTTTTGCAGGAGCTGAGCTGGCAACTGACTGAAGTATTCGTCCGGGGCTGACAGAGGGAACGCTTTCGGCAAACCGGACAGGAAAGCTGATTGTTCTTCTTCAGCTAAACTCGTTGTGTGCGCTGCGGCAGCTATATTGAGTAAAATATTGTGCGATAATTGGTTGAAATAATCCGGAGGTATAGATAAAGAAACGGATTTAGGTACCTCAGCCAGCAGCGGAGAGAGCGTTTCCAGCTCTTCGGCCACTTCTGCAGCATGTACCTTCTGGAGTATCTTTCCCGGCAGCTGATCGAAATACCCGGCAGGAACCTGTCCGAAGATAGGTTTAATGCCGATCCAGTCAGTCTGGGGAATGATGTCCCGCAGTTCGTTCGCAATATCGTTATCTCTGGATATCATACAGCTTTTAGACAGCGGAAGATAGTAATAGTTTAAAAAATTGTGGTTTCGTCTCTAAAAAAGTGTAATTCACCGCATAAAAGTACAAAGATGTCGCGTTTTCAGCTATTCCTTATGAACTCTTCTATCTTTTTTACGGCGTGGTGGTAGGAAGCTTTTAGTGCACCTTCCGAGGTATCTAATACACGGCTCATTTCTTCGTAAGGCATCTCATCATAATACCGTAGGTTAAAAACGATCCGCTGTTTTTCGGGTAACCCCAGTATGGCTTTCTGTAATTTCCATTCCAGTTTATTAGGATCGAACTGGGCATCTGCCTTTAGCGTATTACTAAGACCTGTTTCTACATCTGATAGTGAAACAGCATTGTTTTTCTTCTGCTTTTCGAGGAACGTCAGGCATTCATTCGTGGCTATCTTATATAACCAGGTATACAGCTGGGCATCCTCACGAAATCCTTCCAGGTTCTTCCAGACTTTCACAAATACATTCTGGAGTACATCATTGGCGTCGTCATGGTCGAGTACCAGCCGTCTTATATGCCAGTACAGCCGCTCCTGGTACTTCTGGATGATATACGTGAAACCCTTCTCCCTGGTGGCCGGGTCCCGGTATATAGCCAATAAAGTCTTGTCATCCTGCTGTATGCTCATTCTTAGGTTAAATGGTTTAAATAAAAAAAACCATCTGTAAGATGGCTTTTTTTACATAAAGTTTAATCTGAAGCAGATTATTTCTTCTTCCTTGCTATTGCTTTTTCAGCAGCAGCAACGATATGTTCTGCATCCAGACCATATTTTTTCAACAGGTCCAGTGGTTTACCACTTTCACCGAAAGTATCATTTGTACCTACGTATTCGATCGGAATTGGATGATTACGGGAAGCTACCTGTGCAATGCTGTCACCCAGACCGCCCAGCACATTATGCTCTTCCGCAGTTACCGCACAACCGGTTTTCTGGATAGAACGCAGTACTGCTTCTTCATCCAGCGGTTTAATAGTATGTATATTGATGATTTCTACGCTGTACCCCTTTTCTTCCAGGATCTTACCTGCTTCAACAGATAACCATACCATGTGACCGCAGGCGAACAGGGTAATATCTGTTCCTTCGTGCAGTACCTGGGCTTTACCTACCTCGAATTGCTGATCTTCTGGAGTGAAGTTAGGCCATTTCGGACGGCCAAAACGCAGGTACACAGGCCCTTCGTAGTCAGCAATTGCAATGGTAGCAGCTTTGGTCTGGTTGAAATCGCAAGGAACGATGACAGTCATACCAGGCAGCATTTTCATCATACCTATATCTTCGAGAATCTGGTGAGTAGCACCATCTTCACCGAGTGTCAGACCAGCGTGTGAGGCACAGATCTTAACGTTTTTGCCGGAATAGGCAACTGACTGGCGGATCTGGTCGTATACACGGCCGGTAGAAAAGTTTGCAAATGTAGTTGTATAAGGGATTTTACCACCGATGGTCATACCGGCAGCAATACCTATCATATTAGCTTCTGCGATACCTACTTGTACAAAGCGGTCAGGAAACTCCTTAATAAAGGCATTCAGTTTCATAGAACCCAACAGGTCGGCGGTCAGTGCGACTACATTCGGATTTTTACGCCCAGCTTCTAATATACCTTCTCCAAAGCCTGCGCGTGTCTCTTTCTCATTTAACGGTTTAATATCTTTTACCATAGCCTTTTATTAAGAATTGAGTCATAAATGTAAGAAATAAACTTTTTAATTACTAAGCACCCTGTCCCTTAAAGCAACTTCCCATTGCCAGGCGGTACGCATCATATCTTCGATGCCGGTATTCGCTTCCCAGCCTAGCAGTTCTTTGGCTTTGGTATTATTGGCATAGATGGCTATTACGTCTCCCGGACGGCGGGGGCCCAGCTCGTAGTTCAGTTTTACACCTGATATCTTTTCAAAAGCCTTGATTGCTTCCAGTACGGTTACTCCGTTGCCGGTTCCCAGGTTGAATACCTCACAGTTCTCTGTATTTTTCCCGGCCAGCAGATACTGCAGGGCTTTTGTATGGGCATTGGCAATATCCATGACATGGATATAATCACGTATGCAGGAGCCATCGCGAGTGTCATAATCGTGGCCAAACACAGTCAGTTTAGGCAACTTCCCGATAGCTGTCTGGGTGATGAACGGCACCAGATTGTCAGGACGGCCCAGCGGCAACTCTCCTATCAGTGCAGAAGGATGTGCGCCTACCGGATTGAAATAACGCAGTAATATGGACTGCGTATCATTCACTTTGCTGTAATCCCGGATGATCTGCTCGCCCATTTGTTTGGTACGGGCATATGGAGACTGAGCCTCCAGCAGCGGAGTGGTTTCTACTACCGGCAACTCAGTGGCATTGCCATATACAGAGCAGGAAGAAGAGAAAACCAGGTTCGGAATATTAAATTCTTTTACGCATTTCAGTACATTAACTACTGAAGCGAGGTTGTTATGGAAGTAAAATAACGGATCAGCTACAGATTCAGGTACTGTTTTAAGTGCTGCAAAGTGGATAACCCCTACGATATCCCTGTTTTCGTGGAATACTGCATGTGTATCTTCCAGGTTGCAAAGATCTACCTTGTAGTTGCGGATTTTTTTGCCTGTGATCTTTTCTACGCCTTCCAGTAATTGTGAGCTGCTACGAATATTACTGTCTACAGATACTACATCAAAGCCATTGTTAATCAGATCTACGATAGTGTGAGCGCCTATGTAACCACAACCACCGGTAACTAGAACCTTCATATGTCTTTATTTTAATTTATTTTTTCAGGATTAAGTACAATCAGATGTTAGCAAAGAATGATGCTACGTAATGCATCAGGGATATTAAATACTGAATGCTGCTTTACGAATGTACGCTTCCAAATCCGTAATTCGTAATCCCTCACCGGCAAATTGTCACAGTTTCTGCTCAATCACTTTCTCCAGGTACTGACCATAACCACTTTTCAACAATGGCTTGGCAAGCGCCTGCAGTTGCTCACGCGAAATAAAGCCCTGCCTGTAAGCAATTTCCTCAATACAGGCAATCTTGATACCCTGGCGCTGCTCAATTACCTGCACGAACTGTGATGCCTGCATCAGTGAATCAAACGTACCTGTATCCAGCCAGGCTGTACCCCTGGGCAAAATAGATACCTTCAGTTTACCACGGCGCAGGTACTCCCTGTTTACATCTGTGATCTCATACTCACCGCGCGCGCTTGGCTGCAACTGGGCTGCTATCTCAATTACGTCGTTATCATAAAAATACAGTCCCGGTACAGCATAACTGCTCTTAGGCTGAACTGGCTTCTCTTCGATTGATACTGCCTGCATCTTGCTATCAAATTCTACCACACCATAACGCTCAGGATCAGATACATGATAGGCATATACGATACCTCCTTCCGGCTTCGCATTATTTGCCAGCTGGGTACCCAGACCAGCTCCATAAAAGATATTATCTCCCAATACCAGGGCTACGCTGTCATCACCAATAAACTCACGGCCAATCACAAACGCCTGCGCCAACCCGTTAGGTTGCGGCTGCTCTGCATATTCCAGTTTCAGTCCCAGTTGTGAACCATCCCCGAATAAACGCTGAAAAGCAGGAAGGTCATGTGGTGTGGAAATAATCAGGATCTCCCTGATGCCTGCCAACATAAGCGTGGAAAGCGGGTAGTAAATCATTGGTTTGTCATATACCGGCATGATTTGTTTGCTGATAGCATAGGTAATGGGGTGCAGACGAGTTCCGGAACCTCCGGCCAGTATAATACCTTTCATAGTATTTATTATAATAATGAATAATAGATCTGGGTCTTTCAAAAGCCTTACAAAAATAGGGGGCTCCGTGATAAAAAAAAGGAAAAACTAAAAAAGGGAAGTATACAAAGAGAAAGCCCTCCGGTCATTTCATCGTCAGATGAGGATGCCGGAGGGCTGGTTATATGACTTATTCAACTGCTATCAAATGAACATATTCGCTATAAAATATACTACAGCGGCCAGTAAAGCACTGATAGGTATAGTGAGTATCCATGCCCAAAGCAGGCTAACCGTTACACCCCAGCGTACTGCTGATAAACGTTTAGTCGCCCCTACCCCGATGATAGAACCGGTAATGGTGTGGGTAGTACTTACAGGAATACCTAATGATTCTGTCATATATAGTGTTACCGCACCCGCAGTTTCTGCAGCTACACCTTCCAACGGCGTTACCTTGGTAATACGGGAACCCATGGTTTTTACAATCTTCCAGCCACCACTCATAGTACCCAGACCAATTGCAATGAAACAGGATAAAGGTACCCAGTTCGGAACCTGGGTTACATCTTCAATACTGCCATGAGCTACCAGGGCTGCTGCAATAATACCCATTACCTTCTGCGCATCGTTACCACCATGGGCAAGGCTCAATGCACCGGAGGAGACCAGCTGCAGACGTTTGAACCAGTTTTCCGCCCTGTAAGGGTTGGCCCTGCGGCATACGTTCATAATGATAATGGTAATTATAAAGGCAACCAGCATACCTATAAAGGGCGCCAGCGCAATAAAGTATATGATCGGCATTACCTTGCTGTAGTTGATCACATCAAATGAACCATGCGATGCCGCTACCGCCGCTCCTACGAAACCACCGATCAGGGTATGGGAAGAACTGGATGGTATACCGTACCACCAAGTCAGCAGGTTCCAGGTGATAGCTGCAATCAGTCCGCAAAGGATCACCTTCAGCGTGATGAACTGTTCAAATACGGATTTGGCAATAGTGTTACCTACCTTAAATTCACCATATACATATTTTGAGACGAAAAAGGCGGCAAAGTTGAATACTGCTGCCCATAGTACTGCCTGGAAGGGTGTCAGTACTTTTGTTGAAACTATAGTTGCTATAGAGTTAGCCGCATCATGAAAACCGTTAATATAATCGAATATAAACGCCAGTATGATGATCGTGACAAGTAAGGTCATTAGAAAGAAGTTTGCATTAAACAGGCTGTCTAAACATGCTTAATACGTTGATTATGCATATTTTATGATAATGGACTCTATCACATTGGCGCAATCTTCACATTTGTCTGTTGCGATCTCCAATGCCTGATACAGCTCACGCATTTTCAGCAGTTCTCCTGCATTGTTGGATTCTTTTTCAAAAAGGTCAGCAATCGCCATGTCATAAATGTCATCTGCGTGGTTTTCCAGACTGTTAATCCTTACGCAGGCATCTGTGATGTTACGCATGTTTGACATGGTCCGTAGCTCAGGGATAGCCTTGTGCAGCTCCTGGGTACCCTGGTAGATCAGGTCAGCCAGTTTACGAACGCTCTCGTTGATTTCATGCACTTTATACAGATCCAGCCTCTTCGCTGAACCATGGATATAGTCAGCTACGTCGTCCAATGTAGCTGCCAGGTGGTGAATGTCCTCGCGGTCAAATGGAGTAATGAAGTTCTGTCCCAGCTCCACGAAAATGCGATGTGTGAAATCGTCATTTTTGTGCTCCAGTCGCTCAATAAGATGGGTTTTATCCTTCCGTACTGACATATCTGATGTGGATACCAGCTCTACAAGCACTTTACCCATTTCTACCAGATTAGCAGCCACGTCTTCGAATAATGAATAGAAAACCCTGTCTTTCGGTATAAATAACTTTACAAAGGAATTGAAGCCTCCCATACTCTTTGTTTGAAATTTGGCGCAAAAATAGCTTTCCCCAGGCAATACCGCCAAGAAAAAATTATCCTTAATGATTCCTTAACACTGGATTAATATAAAAGTAATATAGCAATTTTTTCTTTGTATCGTGAAAAAAGGCTGTCTGAAAGCAGATGCAACCTGCGCCAGCAGTAGTTTTTGTCGCGATAAACCTATTTCCAAACCTAACCTAACAACTGTCCGGTTTTTTCGGTTCAATCCTTTTTAAAAATGTCTGAAAAACGCCCTCTCGATATCGTGGTCATATCTGACGTCCATCTCGGAATCTACGGCTGCCACGCTAAAGAATTAGTCCAATACCTGGACAGTATAGATCCTAAGATATTGGTTCTGAACGGAGATATCATTGATATCTGGCAGTTCAGCAAGCGCTACTTCCCTAAAGCCCATACCAAAGTGATCCGCCGGATACTCAAGATGACCGGAAAGGGAACTGATGTATACTATCTCACCGGCAACCACGACGAAGCACTTCGCAAATTCGCAGGCTTTGAACTCGGTAACCTCACTATCGATAATAAACTGATACTCGAAGTAGACGGTAAAAGACACTGGTTCTTCCACGGAGATGTCTACGACGTTACCATGAAGAACTCAAAATGGCTGGCTAAACTCGGTGGAAAAGGCTATGACCTGCTCATTATCCTCAACCGATTGGTTAACAACATCCTTGAACGCTTCGGTAAAGAAAAGATGAGCTTCTCCAAAAAAGTGAAACACGGTGTTAAGCAAGCCGTTAAATTCATCTCCGACTTTGAACAGGTCGTTGCCGAAATAGCAATCGATAAAGGATTCGATGTCGTATGCTGCGGCCACATCCATCAGCCCATCATCAAAGAAATGGAACATAACGGTAAAACCGTCACCTATCTGAACTCCGGCGACTGGGTAGAAAGCCTGACCTCACTGGAATATACCAACGGTCAATGGAGCCTCTACCAGTACCCCGTATCCAAAACCCGCGTCGTATTACCAGAAGAAGAAGAAGATCCAACCATAATCCCATGGGGCGACATCTCCAAGGTGATCAGCTTCCCCCAGCAATAACTTATATATAAGTAGCTGTTATTTAACATTATTTTATGATATGATAACACCTTCTTAATATTCACTTAATACTGGGCCAGTATGTTTGTATCGTTATAATTAAAAAGAATAACACCAACGCATCAGTAGTAAGACTGGTAATGCTAACACAAATAGTAAGATGAAAGTATTGAAGTTACATCCTCAAATGACAGTATCCCTGCTGCAAATGCAGTTTCAGAAACTGCTTTCCTGCAATATCGCAGTATACATGCGCAACTCACCGGCTAATGCTTTTGATACCCTCGAAGCTGCCGGCTTCCTCGAACAGATCATGATCGAATTTCCAATCGATGAAACATTAAGCCTCCGGGAGTTTGAAGAAGAACTCGAAGACAAATTCAATTTCACACTGGAACTTTGTAATAAAGATCATAAGCCATTTACAAACAAAAGTATGCACCTCTTCCAGTTGATCTCATCCCTTTCAGATGGTATTAAGAACAACCCGGAATACAACACCCAGCTGGATATCACCATCGACCGATTGCTGAATAACAATCGTCAGGGCCCCCAGCAAATAGCCTGCTAACCTGGTGTAGCATTACCATATCCCTATCCCGACCTATTATGAGCTATCCTGTAACCTGCACTCTCGCTGCCGTGTTAACTATTTTTTAATCATTCCTTAACAATTAACATTCTGGTAACCTTGCTGTAACAATGCGGTAACACAGCCTCAATAGTTTTGCGCCAGTAATTCAATCAAGTCACAGAATCAGCTTATATCGTGAAACATTCTCTTGCGTCTGCACTGCTATGTGTATGCCTCCTTCTGAGTTCCATCCTTTCCGCGTTTGCCATGGACAATGGTAAAATTACCGGTAAAGTAACTGACCAGAAAACCGGCGAATCTCTGATAGGCGTTACCGTTATCGTTCAGGGTACCGGAAATGGTGCCGTTACCGATGTAGAAGGCCGCTATACTATCAACGTTGCTCCAGGTATTTATACCCTCGAGTTCAAATATATGGGCTACCAGACCAAAGCCGTTAGCGACGTTGTCGTAAAGTCTGGCGCTGCTACCTCCCTCCCTGTTGTAATGGATGAACCTAAATCAAAAGAACTACAGGAAGTAGTTATCAGAGGTTCCTTCAAACAGGAAACAATCAACGCTCTCTATACTGCACAGAAAAATAACGTAGCTGTATCCAGCGGGATCTCTGCTGAACAGATCAGATCCTCCCCGGATAAAAATACCGGTGAAGTATTGAAACGCGTTAGCGGTGCAAGTATCCAGGATAATAAATTCGTGGTTGTACGTGGTCTCACCGATCGCTATAACAATGCTACCATGAATAACGTACTGCTGCCAAGTACTGAACCTGACAGAAAATCATTCTCCTTCGATATCATTCCCTCTGGCCTCATCGATAACATGGTGATCAACAAAACTGCTACTCCTGATAAACCAGGCGACTTCGCCGGTGGTCTTATCCAAGTAAGCACCAGAGACTTCCCCGAAGAAAAATTCATCACCGTTTCTGCTGGTATGTCGGTTAATGGCCTCTCTACTTTCAAAGACGCTAAAACCGGTATGCGCGGTAAAACCGACTACTGGACATTCGACGACGGTTCAAGAAAACTGCCATCTTCCGTACCTGCCTCTTCCAACGCTTTCAATAACCTGAGCGGTAAAGCGAAAGACGATGTGAATAAAGCATTCAATAATAACTGGAGAGTAGGTAACACCACTGTTGCTCCAGGTACCAGCCTGCAGATCACCGGTGGTAATACCAAATACTTCGGTGAACGTAAACTCGGATATATCTTCTCTGTTACGCACAACCATAGCGAACGTAATGAGTTCGCTGAACGTAATGACTTCGATATCGATAACAAAGTATACAAACGCCATAACCTGGATACTTCTAACAAGTACTCCAGCTCTCTCGGCGCAGTAGCTAACTTTGCTTACAGCTTCGGCAACAATAAGATCTCTTTCAAGAACCTGTACAACCGTATTCTCGATAACAATACCCTGTTACGCCAGGTAGCTACTGATCCAAATCCGCCGTTCAACTACCTCACGCAGTCTATGATGCTGATGCTCACACAGCGCTCCATCCTGTCATCCACATTACAAGGTGAACATAGCCTGAAGAACAACCAGAAAGTTGAGTGGCTCGCCAACTTCTCCAATACAAGAAGAGAAGATCCGGATATGCGTATATCCAACTATACCGATAGCCATGCCATCATTAACCAGCCGGTTAACAGTGGCTCCTCCCGTGCATTCTTTACAGTGGATGATAAGATCTTCAACGGTGGTCTCTCCTACCAGTTCCCGCTGCTGAAGAAAAGTAAAGATCACTCCCTGAAAGTGGGTGCATTTGAGCAATACAGAAAACGTTACTCTATCTACAGACCATTGTCTTACCAGTCAACAATGGACTTCCCATACGATAAACTCTCTGCTCCGCCATACGAACTGTTCTCGAATGCAAACCTGGGTGCTAACGGTATCTTCCTGAGAGATGATAAATCTATCACCGGTGAATACAACGCCAGCTCTAACCTGACTGCCGGCTACTTCATGTTCGATAACTTCATCACCAAAGAGCTGAGAGTGATCTGGGGATTACGTTACGAGCGTTACAACCAGCAGCTGAAGCCTGTATCATCTGTAACCAACTACACTACAGATACTACTTACAACAGCTTCCTGCCTTCCGCTAACTTTGTATATACACTCAACGATAAAACGAACCTGAGACTGTCTTACTCCAACACTGTAGCAAGACCGGAATTTAGAGAGATCGCTACCTTCAGTTTCTTCGACTTCCTGAATACTGCAACTGTATTTGGTAACGGCCGACTGAAACAGACCCGTATCACTAATATCGATCTCCGTTACGAACTATATCCTGCTGCTGGTGAAACTTTCGCAGTAGCTGCTTTCTACAAGAAGTTCAAAGATCCTATCTCTGAAACATGGTACAGCATCGATAACAACGACCGTACCTACATCAACCTGAATGATGCTAATGCATTCGGTGTGGAAGTAGAGGTAAGAAAGAACCTGGAATTTGCATTGGGAAGATTAGGTAAAAACTCCTTCGTGTTTGCTAATGGCGCGTACATCTACTCTGCCATCAGAAACCCTAACCAGACTGTTCGTAATATCAACGGTACTGAAAGACGCATGCCAGGACAATCTCCATACCTGATCAACGCAGGTCTGCAGATCAATAATCCTAACAACGATATGGGCGTAACCATCCTCTATAACAGGGTAGGCCCAAGAATCAATATCGTTGGTGACGATAGCAGTAATAAACTCGACGTATTTGAAAATGCAAGAAACCTGCTCGATGTGCAGTTCAGCAAACACCTGTTCAAAAAAGCTGCACAGATCAAGCTGAATGTATCTGATATCCTGAACAACCCGTACCTGCTGTACCAGAATAAAGACGATAAAAAGTCTTACTCAAAAGGCACAGACTACGTGTTCTATCAGTTTAAGTACGGAACAAATTTCTCCTTGAGTTTTTCCTATACTTTTCGCTAACAAGGGTCAATAAAATAAGTTGACCATTTGTTAACATATCGCTAATAGTTACCTAACATTTAATTCATTCTTTTGCCAAAATTTAATTTAAATTCTATGAGAAAAAACAAAACATCAGTTCTGCTTATGGCTGCTGCGCTGGCTACAACTTTCGTAGCTTGTAAAGATGATGAAAATGTTGATCCGACTCCGGACCAACCAAAAGCAACTGTTGAACTGAAAGGTAAAATCTCTGCTAACAGAACACTTTCAAAAGATACTATCTATCTGATGAGAGAGTATGTTTACGTTGTAAATAACTCTACTTTAACTATAGAACCAGGTACTGTTGTTCTGGGTGGTAGCATCAGTACTACAACTGGTGGTACCCTGATCATCACAACCGGTTCCAAACTGATCGCAAAAGGTACCGCAGATGCTCCTATCGTATTCACATCTGCTAAAGCGCCAGGCGCTCGTGCTAAAGGTGACTGGGGTGGTATCATCCTGTTAGGTAAAGGTTCTACCAACAGACCAGTAGAAAAAAGACTGGTTGAAGGTCTGGCGGAAGTTGACGCTACCGTTAACCTGACCTACGGTAACCCAAGCAGCACCCAGGGTGATGATAACGATAACTCAGGTGTTCTCCAGTATGTAAGAGTTGAATTTGGTGGTATTCCGTTAGCAAGTACTCCGGATAGCGAAGTAAACGGTATCACTTTCTACGGTGTAGGCGCTGGTACTACTGTTGATCACGTACAGGTTAGTTACTCCGGTGACGACGCTTTTGAGTGGTTCGGTGGTAATGTAAACGCTAAATACCTGGTAACTTATGGTACCCTGGATGACAACTACGATATGGATAGCGGTTTCAAAGGTAAACTGCAGTTCCTGGTATCCCTGTCTGATCCTAAAGCTTCTGATATCGTGAGCCTGTCAAACGGTCTGGAAGTAGATAACCTGAACGGTGCTAACACTTCTACTCCTGCTACTCACCCTATCATCTCTAACATGACTATCGTTGGTCCTGGTACTGCTACCGGTAACGGCGATTACTTCTACGCTGGCGCAAGATGGAGAAGAGGTTCTGTATTCACTGTTGCTAACTCTGTATTCGCAGGTTATCCTGTTGCTACTGATGTTGAGAGCAAAGTGTCTCACGACTCTCTGCAGGCTGGTAACTCTAAAATCCGCAACTCTATCTTCCAGGCTGCTGGTATTAGCCCTATCTCTGGTCAGCGTGGTGCAGGTAGCACTACCATCGGTCCGGTTTTATTCGATGCTGATAAGAAAGATGCAAGCTTCCTGACTGGCGAAGATATCAAGAACCTGATCATGGCTGAAGCAAACGGCAACACATCTCTGGCTAACCTGTCTGATGTATTTGCAAAAGTTCCTTCTGTAGCTTCTTACAAAGCAACTAACACTGACTTTGCACTGAAAACTGCTAAAGCTGCTGCATTCGGTACTGAATTTGACGCTTTCTTCGAGAAAGTTTCTTACGTAGGTGCAGTAGATCCTGCTAATCCATGGACTAACCAGAGCTGGATTAACTGGACTCCAAACGAAACCGTTTACGTTACAGAATAATCCTGTAGACTATTTATAACTGTTTAGCAGAGGGGCGGACTTTATAGTTCGCCCCTCTGTATTTACAGCCATTACTTACTGTCGGTATTCCGACAATTATTATTATAAAACGAGCCGTCCCGGTAATCCAGGACGGCTCATTGTTTACTGCTCAATGTATATTACAGGGAAGGGATTTGCTCCTGCATATGTATCATGGCTTCCGCTTCATGTATCGCATGCACCGTCTTGATCACGGCATCCGGTGTCACCGAGATACTATCTATCCCCTGTTCTACCAGGAATTTTGTAAAGTCCGGAAAGTCTGATGGACCCTGTCCGCAAATACCTACCTTCACCCCTTGCTTCCTGGCTGCTGTTATCAGCATACTGATCATCTTCAATACTGCCGGATTACGCTCGTTATACAGTCCCGCTACCAGCGAAGAATCTCTGTCCAGTCCCAATGTCAGCTGCGTCAGGTCATTAGACCCGATTGAGAAGCCGTCTATATGCGCGGCAAATTCTTCTGCCATAATGATATTGGAAGGTATCTCTGCCATCAGGTATACCTCCAGCCCGTTCTTCCCTCTTTCCAGTCCATTTTGCTTCATAGTATGCAATACCTTCTGCAATTCATCGACGGTGCGGCAGAAGGGGATCATCACTACTACATTATCAAGTCCCATGTCTTCCCGCACCTTCCTGATAGCCTTACATTCCAATGCAAAGGCGGCGCTGTACTTTTCGGAATAATACCTCGATGCGCCTCTCCATCCGATCATCGGATTTTCTTCTTCCGGTTCAAAATACTTTCCGCCCAGCAGGTTGTAATACTCGTTACTTTTGAAGTCTGAAAAACGTACAATCACTTTGCCTGGATGAAAGGCGGCTGCAATCTTCGCAACGCCATATGCCAGCTTCTGTATAAAATACGCTTCTTCACTTTCATAACCTCTGATCAGCTGTATGATCTCTGCCGATAGTGCGGCATCATTCAGTTCCTTATGTTGTAACAGCGCTAATGGGTGGACCTTGATATAGTTGTTGATGATAAACTCCTCCCTGGCCAGTCCCACGCCTTTATTAGGCAGGTGCGAATATTGGAAGGCCATCGCCGGCGACGCCACATTCAGCATCAAAGAGGTGCGGATTTCCGGCAATTCCCGCAGGTCGAGAAACGTTTCTGTGAAAGGAATAATACCTTCATAGACAATGCCCTCATCTCCTTCTGCACAGCTAACCGTGATCTCCTGACCTGACAGTAATACCTCAGTAGCATTCCCGCAACCTACTATCGCCGGTATGCCCATCTCTCTTGCTACAATTGCTGCATGACAGGTACGACCGCCTTTATTGGTAACAATAGCTGCTGCCATCTTCATGATCGGTTCCCAGTCCGGATCTGTCATATCTGTTACCAGCACATCTCCCGGCTTAAATTCTGTGCCTTCTGTTACGCGCTTATCCAGTGAAAAAAGGATGTTGACCTTACCGGAGGCTATCTTATCTCCTACGGCAATTCCCTTTAGCAGGGTACTACCTGTTCGTTCCATACTGTAAGACGTAACTGTATGATGTTCTTTCTGCGAATGGATGGTTTCAGGACGTGCCTGTACAATGAATAATTCATTGCTGAGTCCATCCACGGCCCATTCTATATCCATCGGGCACCACTTGCCTTTCAGCTGCGAGTAGTAATCTTCTATCTTGCATACCCACTCAGACAATTGCAGTATCTGCTGGTCTTTGAGGCAGAACCGCTGCTGATTGATTCTGTCCAGTGGAATAATCTTAGTACGCTGGTCATTACTTTCGCCATATACCATCATCTTATCTTTCACACCCAGGCGCTTTTCTATAATAGGCATATTACTGCCGTTCAGCGCTGGTTTGAATACAATAAATTCATCAGGAGACACCGCTCCCTGTACGACCATTTCCCCTAAACCAAATGAGCCATTGATCACTACCACATCTCTGAAGCCTGACTCTGTGTCCAGTGAAAAGGCTACTCCTGCCGCACCCAGGTCAGCGCGTACCATCTTCTGTACACAAACCGATAGACCTATACTGAAATGATCGTATCCGAAATTCTCCCTGTAACTGATAGCTCTGTCGGTAAATAGTGAGGCGAAGCAGTTACGTACAGCATCTATCAGTGCGGCCGGCCCTCTTACATTCAGATAGGTCTCCTGCTGACCGGCAAAGGAAGCATCCGGCAGGTCTTCCGCAGTAGCTGAAGAACGTACTGCTACGTCAGTAATATCCTGCCCGTACTCGCGGGACAGCTCCATGTAAGCATCAATGATCTTCGCGCTCAGGTCATGCGGAAACTTTGTATTGCTGATGGCCTGCCGGATGCGCTGACCCGCACGTCTCAGTGTAACAAGCGAAGTGAAATCAATACCAGCCACCTGCTCACGGATATATGCATCCAGACCGCTCTGCTGCATGAACTGATAATAAGCTGTAGTTGTAATAGCGAAACCAGAAGGAATATTAATACCTGCTTTTGAAAGGTTGGCAATCATTTCTCCCAGCGATGCACATTTACCACCTACAATGGGGATATCTTCCAGACCCAATGCCTGGAGAGGAATGACAATTCGTGTTTCCATTGAAGAGATTTATTTTGGTGTATGATTAAAAGTTGGCGTCCGGATAAAGGTCTGGATTATTGCATACCGAAAGACAGATCCCCTCAAAAGGCGAAAACAAAACTATAATGAGTTGTTAATCATGAATATTTTTCAGGTAAGGCGGCTTATTCTGTGTATTTTCAGTAAAATATTCCTCCATGCATTTCACGTTAGATGAAACCGACCTGCACATCCTGGATCTGCTTCAGGAAGACGCCCGTCTTACCAATAAAGAGATTGCTGCCAGGCTGGGGAAATCCGTGACTTCCATATTTGAAAGAGTAAAGCGGCTCGAATGTGAAGGTTATATCAAAGGATACGTCGCCATTCTGGACAAAAAGCGGGTTGGAAAACATGTTACTGCCTTCGCCAATATCACCCTCAAAGAGCATGGACATGATACCTTTATCGTATTTGAAACAAAAGTCAATGCCTTCCCCGAAGTCATGGAATGCTATAAGATCAATGGCCCGTATGATTATCTACTGAAGGTAATGGTAGCTGATCTGGAGGAATATGAACTGTTTATTTCCAACAAACTTTCACGGCTGGATGCCGTCAGCAGAATTAATAGCCTCTTTGTCATTGCCGAACCCAAACACGAGACTGCCCTGTCTTTGACAACCGGACAGATTATTAAAACATCCAAGCATGGTAAGAAGGATGACTAGCTTATTTACATTGCGCTAAAACTTAACATTAGAAATCGCTAAAGTTAATATTGGGGTAACACTCCCTTAACACACGCTCCATATTTTTGGAATTATGCGAACAAAAGTGGAAACCTTTTACTACTGATACCCTTTTTGTTGCTCAATGAAAGCTTGTATGAATAAATTTCCGGTGCTCTCCCCGTCTTGTACCTATAGCTATGCGGGAAAATCAGCACGGAATTAAACAAGCCCGATAGAATATTTTGCTCACATAGCCCGATAACTTAATTTATAAGCTATTGGGAATGATACGTGCGCCCCTGTGTTAACATTAATTTAATATTGTGTTAACACAGACGTAATGTAGCGGGGATACGTTTGCGTCAAAATTGAAAAGACGTGAATAAGCAATTCTATTCATTATTGTTATTTGTGAGCATCCTTGTACTGTCTGCAGCTAATCTGAGCGCGCAGATTACTACCTCCCAGATATCAGGGAAGATAGTAAGCAGTAAAGGTGAGGCCTTACCAGGGGTTACAATACTGGCAGTAAACACTTCTACAGGTACCCGTTACGGTGCACAGACACAAGGAGATGGCCGTTACCTGATCAACAACATGAACCCAGGCGGTCCTTATACCATCACCGTTTCCTATATCGGTTTTAAAACTGAAGAAGCTCCCGGCATTAACCTGTCCCTTGGTAGTTCAACTTTCAATTTTCAACTGACCGACGCCTCCACTGCACTCAGTGAAATAGTAGTAAAAGGTAGTAGCACGCAGAAAGCAAGCGGCGCATTCAAAATTGGTCAGAACCAGTTAAAAACACTTCCTTCCATCAGCCGTAGCTTACAGGACTTTACCCGTGCTACGCCACAAAGCAATAATAACTCCTTCCTCGGTACCAACTACCGTTACAATAACGTTACACTCGATGGCGCTATCAATAACGACGCGATCGGATTCAGCCCTTCCTCCGGTGGACAGAGCAACAGCTCCGGACAGCCAGGAAGCAGTACCCGTTCCAACCCTGTATCCCTGGATGCAATTCAGGATATCCAGGTGTACCTCGCACCATATGATGTGAAAATCGGTAACTTCCTTGGTGGTAGCATCAATGCGGTAACCCGCAGCGGTACCAACGAGTTTCATGGTTCCGTATATGGTTTCGGCCGTAACGCCGGTATGATCGGTAGAAACAATGCCGGAGACGGTTCTAAACTGCCTTCCGATTTCCATGACTACCAGACTGGTATCAGATTAGGTTTCCCTATCATCAAGGATAAATTATTCTTCTTCACCAACGAAGAAATTGCACGCCGCCGCGACCCGATCATCCTGGGCGCAGGTTCTGCTGATATGCCACTGATCACTGTACAGGAAGCAGAAGCTATCCGTCAGCACATGCTGGATATGGATATTACCAAAAGCGGTAAATTTGATCCCGGTACTTATGGCAATACCTCTATCTACGCTAATTCCAACAAGTTCTTCAACCGCCTTGACTGGAATATCAATGATAAACACCAGTTGTCATTACGTAACAACACCATCACTTCCGAAGCTACTAACCTGGAGCGCGATCAGCAGAACTTCCGTTTTGGTGGTACCGACTTCAAACAGGTGAATAACCAGAGTTCTACGGTAATGGAAGTGAAAAGCCGTTTCAATAACTCTGTATCCAACAGCTTAATCATCGGTTATTCTAATATCCACGATTACCGTGATCCTTCCTCTGATCCGTCCCTGGCACAGATCCAGATCAAATCAAGAGGTGGTACCATCTTCCTGGGTACTGACCGTGAAGCGTCTATCTTTGACATGAAACAGAAAACCTTTGAGTTCACCGACAACGTGAATATCTTCAAAGGCAAACACAATATCACCATCGGTACACACAACGAAATTTACAATATCACCTATGGTTTTGTAAACTCATGGAATGGCCGTGTAGACTACGATAGCATCGGGGCTTTCCTGGCAAATGCGCCAAGCCGTGTACGTGCTAACTTTAACTATACTAACAACTCCCGCGATTATATCATCGCTAATCCTCCTGCGAAGTTCAAGATCGGTATGTACAGCCTGTACGCACAGGATGAAATTCAGCTGACTGACCGCTTCAAACTGACACCAGGTATCCGTTTCGACTATACCAGTCTGCCTAACAGAACAAGCCTGAGCGATAAAACTATCAACTCTCCTGTTGATCCTAACTTCGGTACCACTTACAGTTATACACTGCCAAAAGATATCAATAACAACTACCTGAATAATATTCAGATCTCCCCACGCCTGGGCTTCAACTTTGACGTGAAAGGCGACCAGAGCCTGGTAGTACGTGGTGGTACAGGTCTGTTCACCGGCCGTATTCCATTTGCATGGTTAGGTTATGCCTACTATAATAACGGTAATTCTTATGGTGCATATGACAGACGCTTTACAGCAGCAGCTCCTCCTGCAGCAGGTAGCAATCCTGTAGGTATCTCTGACCAGGGTGCTGCACAATTCGTCACTGCACAAGGTGTGAATGTGAACGACGCTTCTGGTGCCACACAGGTTGACCTGATCGACAACGATTTCAAAATGCCTCAGATGTGGAGAAGCAGCGCAGCTGTTGATTATTCTACCAAAAACAGATGGAGATTCACATTGGAAGCAATCTATACCAAAACTATCTACGACCTGAAGTTCCAGCAGGTAAACCTGGTAGATAACCCTACTTACATGGTATATGACACTGACAAGCAGCAGCCTATCTATAGCGGTGGTAAAATCAACTCTAAATTCACTAATGCCTACCTGCTGTCTAACACCAACAAAGGCTACCGTTACGCTATTACCGGTCAGGTGAACAAAGCGTTTGACTTCGGTATGAACTTCAACGTTGCCTATACTTACGGTCAGTCTAAAGACATCACCAACGGTATCCGTAACTCAATGGAGTCTAACTGGCAGCTGAACCAGGCGCTGAATCCAAACGATCCGCACCTGGCTTACTCTAACTTCGACATCCGCCACCGTATCGTTGCTACTGCTAACTATAAAATTGACTGGAACCGCAAAGGACGTTTCGTGTCTAACTTTGCCCTCTTCTTTAACACTTCTTCCGGTCTGCCATTCTCTTACGGTTTCGTAAATGCTACGATCCAGGGTACACCTCAGCAGGTAAGCCTTGCCTATATCCCGAAAGATCAGGCAGAAGCACGCAGGTTCTTCACTCCTGAAAACCAGGCAATGGCTGACGCATTCTTCTCTTACGTAGAAGGTGATAAATACCTGAGCAGCCGTAAAGGCCAGTTCACAGAGCGTAACGGTGGACGTACGCCATGGAATACACAGGCTGACTTCCGTTTCACACAGGACTTCAACTTCAAAGCCGGTAAATCCATTCATACACTGACACTGACTTACGACATCATCAACCTGACTAACCTGTTGAACAAGGACTGGGGTGTACAATACTTCTCTCCTAACACTTTCAACTCAACAGCAAGCGTTGGTCTGAGCAGCAAAACTGCTGGTACTGAATCAGCATATCCTGTATACACATGGTCTAACCCTGGTACGCCTTACTCCAGAGACTTCTTTGCGAGCAGACACCAGATGCAGTTAGGTCTGAGATATTCATTCTAAGCTCATAGCATATCAAAATAGAAAGGCGCGTGGTTCATACCATGCGCCTTTTTTCTTTTGATATATTTCAGAGATGGAGAAGTTAGTCGCCGATCCTAAGTAACCATACATTGTATTAGAACAAGCTTCGAACAAACGTAGAACAAACCGTGGACTTGATACAGTGTCGTGCCGGCAGCCCTGCCGGATGGTGAATGGAACTGTGAGCGTGAAAGGAGGTCATGCAAGGGAATGCGGGATCGGTTGCAGTATTGCGCCTGCAGCGTCAGTATAAGAAGTAGACTTAATCAGATAGTTTCAGTATAGGTGGATATAGTAATAAACAGTGGCACCAGGTTATATTCCGTTAGCAAAGGCAGGTTATTCCAGTTGTGGGAATGGCCGTTGGAGAGGCATACCCAACTTTATAAACAATGCATAGCTTCCCTGACCGGCAATATTACCCGGTACGTCACCAGTAACAGGGTGCTGATAACTTGTAACAGTACGTCTCCTTGTGGGAGTGGGTGTTACCACACTGATAATCTCTGCGGCAGTCATTGGGGAGTCAGACACCGTAGTAGGGGCGTACATCGCCTTTACCTGCAGGGCGATAACCCATATGCCCTCTTTGGGGATATGCATGGGAATGGTTGTGCCTGCGAATGGTGCATGTGTATCAATTACCACCACAGCGGCATCGGTATCCACGACCCGGTGTGCGTGAAAGTTAATACAGGCGGCAATCACTTTTACTTCCAGCGCTTTTATGCCGGCAATAACCGGCAGTGCCTGGGCAGGAATATGTAATACGCCATCTCCTGTAAACCGCGGCGCTATGCGGAAGAATTGCTCAGTACTACTCTTTTCATCAAAGCGAAACCCCTTTACTGCATTTATCTCATGATGACCAGCCTGGATCAGCGTCCGGTTCAACCGGTTGATATGTGTACTGTCGGCGCAGCCTGTGAGTTCCTGCCTGAAAGCCCTGCGGATCAGCGCTGCTTTGCGGCTGGCCATACCAAACCGTTGTGCCGCCATGCGGGTAGCCGCAGTCTGCCTGACTACCGCCGGTATACTCCGCATAAAATATCGGCCTTTACGCCGGTAACCGATCAGGTTACCCAGCTTGCCTGTGAATGTAATAATAGTGTTTTGCCTTGCCATCGGAAATATAAATTGGTGTTACCTAAAGATACCACTATATATACTAGTGCCCGGCCGGGTATTTTTAATAGTAACTAATTGTAGGTAAATGCATTATAGAGGATATATAATGTCTGACGCATGCTGTTTGACTACCATCAATACCAGGAGCATCGTCATTGAATATTTCCTAAATAAAAGTCTGTATCTGGCTATGGTCGGGCTTCAAACCTTGACAATAGGCAGTCGGATAAGTAATGTTCATCCTTCACAAATCTTGAAGTGGAAGCAATAGACCGGGATGGGTACTAATAAGGAAGCGCGGCTTTCAGGGTATTTTATGGTGGATTCCGGATTGATTTAATATGTTGTTAATGTCGGGGTAACACTTTCGTAATATGGGGAGGCTACTTTTACAGTACAATTTGAACGTAAGCGTAGATTTTCATAAGCTGTTTTAATCGAACGTCCCGGGAATTATCCCGGGACTTATTTTTTTATCACTATCAGTGAATAGCTTATTTGTTGATGAGAACGAACTTCCGGCTGACCTGTTCTTTATTTACCCCTTTTAACCAATCATCTATACGGATGGTGGTATCGTTGAGGCGTTCTACCTGCAGATACTGGGCAACGGAGTCCTGACCGGTAATGATCAGGTTGACCTTATTGCCGGCAGCGATGACTTTATAGGTCCCGCTTAGGTGATATGTTTTGGCGTCAAAGACGAATTGTCCATTACTGCCAAACAGATAATATGCTGAATCTTTGGACGCGATACGCTGCCAGGCGGTGTCAGGTTGCATTAATTGCTCTGACAATTGCCAGGATCCGGTGATATCTACTGAGGGGGAGGCCTCTATGTCATTTTTCTCGCAGCTGCAGAATAACATGAGTAGCAGCAAGCTGGTTATTAGTGATCTCATGCATAGGAGTTTGTAATTAGAACGCAAAATATGCCACTTAGTTACATGGGGTAGAGATAAAAAAAGGCCACTGGTCGATTAAAGACCAAGTTTCCCTGCATATTTCTCCGGATTCTTGTCAAATACACGCTTGCAGGTTGGAGAACAGAAGTGAATAGTATCAGTTTTATATACACTCCATTCCTTGTACATGGTATCATAAGGCATGCCACACACAGGATCCGGCAGTTTACCGGCAACTACCGCGTTCTCTGCCGGCGTATGCTCCGCAGGTTGGGTAGTGACAGAATCAGTCGTTGATGTATCTTTCGTGCCGGTATTCCCACAGGCAGTAATCAGGGCTGCCAGCAGCAGCGTATAGGAGATTTGCAATAGTTGTTTCATCGTAGTATGGTGTTAGCGGTGAAAAGGAATCAGGCAGCAGCCTCGGTATCTTTGCTGATACGCATTACTAATATGCGGAAGTATATCTTCAGGGTAAATGCTAATACCATAGCGCCCGCCAGGCTTACTGTGATGATTGAACCTGTGTTGGTTGTCAGCAGGTAGGCTGCCAGTTTAGGCAGATAAGGCAGTGCTATCGCTATCAGTGCGATGATCAAGATATTACGGATTTCTATGCGGTATTGTCTTAACAGGCCTGTCATTGGTTCCAGATATTTAATAATCCTGTGAATAATGCACAAAATTAAGGCATAATGAAGAGAAATGCATTGTACAAATCCCGGAGAATGATGACTGGTTGATGCCTTCTTTCCGCAGATAGCTTCCCCATAGGGCAATAAAGAAGGGGACCAGCTGTTTGGCCGGTCCCCTTTAGTATATATACGAACTTATAATTACCAGATAACCACTTGCTTATCTGCAGGAAGCACCATCTTGCTACCTGGCGCACAGCCCCAGGCGTCAGAGAATGTTTTCAGATGTGGCAGCGGACCATTGATACGGTCTCTTGCAGGAGAGTGAGGATCAGTTTGTACCTGGTTACGGAGTGCAGCTTCAGTAGTATTAGCATGCCATACCTGTGCCCAGCCCAGGAAAAAACGTTGTTTCCAGGTAAAGCCATCAATAGGTGCCGGCTCTTCCTTGCCTTTCAGTGATTTCTCAAGGGCAGCATATGCCAGTGTCAGACCTCCCAGGTCAGCAATATTTTCGCCGATAGTCAGCGCACCATTGATGAAGAATCCTTTCTGTACTTCAATGCCACTGAAGTAGTCAATGTATCGCTTAGCCAGCTGCATGAAGTTTTTGCGGTCAGCGTCAGTCCACCAGTTTTTCAGGTTACCGTCCGCATCGAACTGAGAACCCTGGTCATCAAAGCCGTGGGTGAACTCATGACCGATTACAGCGATGATACCGCCATAGTTGATCGCGTCATCTGCATTGGCGTTGAAGAACGGCGGCTGGAGGATACCCGCAGGGAATACCACCTCATTATTCAGCGGATTATAGTAGGCGTTCACTGTTTGTGGCGTCATACCCCATTCGCTTTTATCCACTGGCTTACCGATCTTGTTCAGCGCTTCTTTGTGCTCATAATGCGCCGCAGCTACGATGTTTTCTACCAGGGTATTAGCTTTGATGTCAATGCTGGAATAGTCTTTCCATTTGTCAGGATAACCGATCTTATAAGTAAAGGAAGCCAGTTTCTTGTGTGCCATTTCTTTAGTGGCAGCGCTCATCCAGGTCAGGCTGTCAATACGTTCGCCATATACAGCGCGTACGTTCTCGATCATGTCTGATACTTTCTGTTTAGAGCTTTCAGGGAAGTATTTCTTGGCGAATACTTTACCCAGCGGCATACCCATCATCGCATCTGTAGCACGGATAGCGCGTTCCAGGCGGGGGCGCTGCTGTTTAGTACCACGCATGATACCTGCGAAGAAGTGGAAGTTCTCATCATCCAGTGGTTTGTTCAGGAAACCAGCAAAATGAGAGAGCAGCTGCCAGCGGAGCCATGTCTTCATTGTTTCAGGAGAAGTACCTTTCAACAGGGCAGACACTTTGCTGATATAACCTTTGTTCTGCAGGATCAGGGTGTCTGCTTTAATACCCTGTGCATTGGTGAAGGCATCCCAGTCATAATCAGGTGCCAGTTTCTTTAAGTCACCGTAGGAAGTTTTGTTATAAGTCGCTACAGGGTCACGCAGTTCTACATTAGAGAGCTGCAGCTTGGCTACTTTAGTTTCAAAGTCCAGGATGGTTTTACCAGGGTTGGTCTCTTTGAATCCGGCAGTAGCAAACTGTTTGTCGATGTGTTTTACAAACTCGTCGCGCACTTCTTTTGTGCTGGCATCCGGTCTTTCGTAATAGCTTTTCTCACCCAGGCTAAGGCCATCCTGACCCTGGTAGAGGGCATTCATCTTACTGTTACGGGCATCCGCTTCAACGCCAAAGCCAAGCAGACCGGATACGCCAATAACCTGCAGCTCACCTGATACCTTTGCGAAATCGGCTGCTGACTGAATACTGTTAATCTTGTCGAGATATGGCTGTAACGGTGCTACACCCAGTTTCTCAATAGTTGCGGTGTCCAGGAAAGAACGGTAAAAATCAGAGATCTGCTGTTCTTCGGAACCTTTTTTGAGGTCTTTCTGGTCTGCGAGAGACAAAATGATGCCTTTCAGACGTACTTCCTTGTTTTCTTTGTCAAGTACGTTGAAAGCTCCCCAGCGGCTTTCTGTGGAAGGGATGGGATTGTTTTTCTTCCAGCCGCCATTTACATACTGGTCAAAATCGTCGCATGGTTTTGCGCTTGAATCAATGGAACTTAACTCAAAGGCGGGGACTTTGGCCTCTGCTGCTACAGTCGAATCCTGCGTCTGTTTGGTTGTGTTGCCACCATTACATGCGGCCATAAGGGTTACGGCTGCCAGCAATGGAAGGTGTAAAGCGTAAGTGCTCTTCATAAAAAAAACAGGTTTAGTCTTTAAATATAGCTAAAACATCCCATGCAGACCTACGGCTTTTTGACAAGTGGTCCGTTCCTTGGGATGTTTGTGGGCGGTTTGCCGACTGTTTAGTAGGTTTGTGATCTTTTAAAAACGGGATACATGGGTTTTGACATCAAATTATTCAGATTGCTTAATGGCATAGGTATATTTATTACCGGTGCTATGTTACTTTTTTCTTTACTGGGAATGTTGCAGTCTGGCGATCTTCTCATTTTTATGCCATTGCTCTTTCTGGGTGGCACTTTTTACCACGGTATACTGGCTGGCTCCCTCCGGAAAAGTCTGCAATACCCCGAAGTTCCGCTCAAAGACAGTACCCTGGTACGCCTGCAGGCCCTCAGCTTCTTTCCTATCATGATAGGCCTGGTCGTAATTTCCAGTGTTACTAAACTCAATGATCCCGAAATCAGGGATATGCTGGTGTCAGGACTGGAAAAGCAGGCGGCTGAGCAGAAACAGACCCTGCCGGATGGTTACCTGTACTCTGTCCTTAACTTCGGCCAGATCATGATGACCACTTATGGCGTTATCCTGATAGGTAATGCAGTACTGGCCATGTTCTATATGAAACAATGGAAAGACCGCCAGGAAGAGAAAGATCATAAAGACCAGCAGGAAGGCCAGGATGACATAGGCATCTGATATATGCAGTTTGTATAACCTTAACCCTTAATTCAATAGTAATATGGAACCATTAGCCGAGCGCATAAGACCGGAGACCCTGGATGAGCTGGTGGGACAGGAACACCTGACCGGCAAAGATAGTATCCTGCGCACTGCACTCCAGCAAGGCAGAATACCTTCAATGATCCTGTGGGGCCCTCCGGGTGTAGGTAAAACAACAATTGCCAATATCATTGCTCATACACTGGATGTACCATTCTATACCCTGTCAGCTATTTCTGCCGGTGTAAAAGAAGTACGTGAAGTGATAGAAATTGCCCGTAAACAGGGCTATGCGGTCCTCTTTATCGATGAGATCCACCGCTTTAATAAGTCACAGCAGGACGCTTTGCTGGGGGCTGTGGAGAAAGGTATTATTACCCTGATCGGGGCTACTACCGAAAACCCGTCCTTTGAAGTCAATTCGGCATTGCTGTCACGCAGCCAGGTATATGTACTGAAACCACTGAGTCAGCCGGAACTGCTCCAGCTGCTGCAACAAGCCATGCAACAGGATGAATGGCTGGGCAGCAAAGAGATAGAAATAAAAGAAACAGCTGCCCTGTTTAATATATCAGGGGGCGATGCCAGGAAGCTGCTCAATCTCTTTGAACTGGTGGTAAATACCCTGCAACAGGAGCATCCTATCGTTATCACCGACCAGAAGGTCATGGATATTGCGCAGCAAAGAGTCGCCATCTATGACAAGTCCGGTGAACAACATTATGATATCATCTCTGCTTTTATCAAGTCTATCAGGGGTAGTGATCCTAATGCAGCTGTATATTACCTGGCCCGCATGATAGAAGGTGGCGAGGATGTCAAGTTCATTGCCCGCCGCCTCCTGATCTCCGCCTCCGAAGATATTGGCAATGCCAATCCTAACGCCCTGCTGCTGGCAACCAGCTGCTTCCAGGCGGTGACTATGATAGGTTATCCCGAAGCCCGGATCATTCTTTCCCAATGTACTACCTACCTGGCCTCATCAGCTAAGAGCAATGCTGCCTATATGGCTATCGGCAATGCCATGTCTGTCGTATCGCAAACCGGCGACCTGCCCGTGCCTATGCACATCCGCAATGCTCCTACAAAGTTGATGAAAGATATGGGATACCAGAAAGGGTATGAGTATTCACACGACTTTGAGAACAGCTTTTCACCGCAGGAATATATGCCTGACCGTATCAAGGGTATGAAGCTCTACGACCCCGGTAAGAATGCCCGGGAAGATGAAATGCGTAAGCACCTGCGCAGCCTGTGGAAAGAGAAATATGGTTATTGATAGTGACTGTATCAGTCTTCGCCCTTCTTGGCCAGTATCTCAAACGCTACGTGTACCTGCACGCCCTGCTCATCCACCAGGGTCAGTACATGTTTGCCTGCCGGTGGATGTAATGCCATCTGATGGAACTCCTGCGTCTCTCCCAGGTAGTGGTCATCCATGTGCCAATAGATCTTTTCGGCGGTATTCCGGTGCGTAGCCGTAAATACTGCTTCGCCGGGTTTTCCGTCAATTTCTATGGGTACATAAATGCGGGTATTAGGCCGTGGATAGATGACCTCCATAGGTGGCTTTTCCTGACTGAGCGTGGCCAGGCACGCTTGTTTATAAGGTGGTAACGCCTGGTAATTATGCCTGGTGCGATAATAAAATTCCATCGCCGGCGGTAAAATAAACCAGGGTACATGCTGCATCTGCGAAGGCGGTTCACAGTCAGCCGTTACCCGCCACTGACCGGTATGGTCCAGGTGTACCAGCTGGTGATACGGACATAAGCCGGAGCGCAGACCACCCAAAGGCACGGCAATAGAGTCTTTCTCCGGACAAAGCTCACTGGCTCTGTAGCCGCTTTGTCTGCACACTTCGATCTTGGTCAGTTTATCATAGGGTGTAGTGAACCAGTTGCCGGTATGTAACAGCCGGAATATATCAAACATCACAGGAGCGGCAGTAGATACCCCAATCAGTCCTGGCCTGCCTTCACCGTCAGCATTACCTACCCATACGCCTACTACATATTGCGGCGTTACGCCTATCGCCCATCCGTCTCTGAAGCCAAAGCTGGTACCCGTCTTCCAGGCCACCCGCTGTGACGAAGAAAACTGCTGCCATAGCAGCTCCTCTCCCGGTCGCATCACTTCCTCCATTGCCTGAAAGGTATACCAGATGGCACCGGCATCCAGTACCCCGGTAGCAGCAGGCGCATATTTAGATACCCGTTTAATACCTTGTTTGTAGTTAGGTGCATGGATATCGTCCGCATCGTATTTGCCATCATATTGCTCCATATGTAGCAGCGTGCGCGCCAGACTGGCGTACATCCCCGACATTTCCCACAGGGTGGATTCTCCTCCTCCCAGTATCAGAGACAGGCCGTAGTGATCTGGTGGCCTGTTCAGTGTAGTAATGCCCAGTTTCTTCAGCAGCGCATGCAGCCGTTCATAGCGGTACTGTTGCAGCATCCTTACGGCCGGTATGTTCAGTGAGCGCGCCAGTGCTTTGTTGGCAGGTACAGCTCCGTCATAACCCAGGTCAAAGTTCTGCGGCGTATAACCTGCTATCTGCGTAGGAATATCTGCCACAAGGGCGTTAGGCAGTATCATACCATCGGCCAGCATAGCAGCATAAAGTATAGGTTTGAGCGTGCTGCCCGGACTGCGGGGTGCCTGGATAATATCCACATGACTCTCTGTCTCCGGGTCTTCCGGATGATATACATTGCCCACATATGCCAGTGCATCACCTGTTTCCACATCCAGTACCAGGGCAGCGGCATTGTTAATGCCGTTTGCTTTGTAAATAGCGTGATAACGTTCTATAATACTGCTCACGTTTCTCTGCAAAGAAGCATCCAGGGTCGTTTTGATACGGGTGACAGCCTGCTTGTCTTTTGCCCGCTGGGCGGGATAGTCCTTCCTGAACCTGTCCAGCAGATGCGGTGCATCCTGGGGTAATGCTTTCGGCTGATCAGGTAGCGGTTCCAGCATGGCCAGCTGACAGGTCACACTGTCTATCGTTTCATTATGCCACAGCCTTTCCAGTAACTGATTACGCTTACGCAGCAGTGTTTGCCGGTTACGGCCGGGGTGTACTAACGCCGGACTGTTAGGCAATACTGCCAGCGCCGCTGTTTCCCCCCAGGATAACTGTGTGGCGCTACGCCCGTAGTATCTCCAGGAAGCAGCTTCCAGCCCTACCACATTCCCTCCGAAAGGAGCATTGCCGGCATATAATGATAGTATTCCCTTCTTTGAATAGGAAAATTCGAGCCTTGTAGCCATCACTGCTTCAATCAGCTTTTGCAGGATAGTTCGTTGCTTGTTGCGGGATAGCCTGATGACCTGCATGGTTAGTGTACTACCACCACTGACTACTTTCCTGCTACTCATGTTCTGCTTAATAGCGCGTCCCAGTGCCAGCACATCCACTCCCCAGTGCCTGTAGAAGCGTTTATCTTCATATGCCACGATGCAGGCGGCAAACTTTTCAGGTACCTGTTTATCTATAGGGAAACGCCATTGTCCGTCGGTGGCAATTGTTGCACTCAGTAACTCGCCGTTACTGTCTTCGATCACAAAGGAAGTAGGTGTGGTAAAAAGACGGGAGGGAATACAGCAGATGTAGAGAATCAATAGGATAGTTGCGGCGATAAGCCACCATTTACGTTTCAGGAGCCATGCAGACATAGCGCGAAATTAAGCAATTAGGGATTAGGAATAGGGAAATACGTGTAAGGCTGTGACTGTTTTTCTGCGGTCTATTCAGGCTATTACTGGTAACCAGTATGTGTGCTTTGCCAGTAACTAATTGCCGCAACTGACGATGCTATAGTTATCTCAGGAGGCTGACCAGGTCTTGCCATACCTTCCGGCATCAGGCCATTAATATGGTTTGCGTAGTCAGGCAGAGGTAGTGCTACCTTTTGGAATGGCCGTTATATGCATTACCGAATCGTAATGGGTGGGGGCTTAGGTATTTACTGGAAAAGAAGAAGGGCGTTTCATCTCCTGAAACGCCCTTCTGTTATATGCTAATTAAAGCAGTAGTTCATTGGTATTATTTCACCACTTCTATCCACTTACCTGGCAGGAATGCATGTATGGTATTGTCATACATTGCTTCACAGGATACTGCCGGCAGGTAGTATCGACCGAGGTACGCAGCGTTCAGCAGGACATTGTAAGTACGGGTTTTATTCTCTTCGATATTGAAGTAGGTATATACCCTGTCATCACGGATGTCTTTGTAGGTATATGGAGAGGAGCGGAAAGTGCTGTCATTCTCCATCAGGCGGGTATTGATGATTTCCCAGCCGCTCGGGAATATCTGCGTCAGCGCCATCTGTTCGTAGTAACCACGTTTACCCGGGTTGCGGATAGTGACAGTTGCCATGAAGTCAGCGCCCTGGCGCAGTGAAGCAGGATCCAGTACTTTACCGTCGCGGGTGCTGTATTTCACCTGTATATCCAATACGTCGGCGTTGTTAGGCACATCAGGCTCCTGCCCTGCTTCAGGACGTCCCTGCAGGATAAGGCGGGTATACAGTACGTTCTGGCCTTTGTTCTGGATGCTCACATTACCTTCTGCGGTATTAACAGTTACAGGTATCTGTGTTACATAAGAAGAGCCATTGATGGTATTACTGCTACCATTGATAGTATAAGAGAGCGACATCTTGTTCCCGCTGCTGTTCACGCCGCAATATTTAGCGACAGCGATCAATGCATAAGCAGTGGTTTGCGTACTGTACCAGCTGTCCTGTTCCAGGTTGGCTGCTATTTCGCGCAGCAGCTCGTTGGCCCGGTTCCGCTGTCCAAGTATGGTCAGTGTTTCCAGTATCATGGCTTTATCACGCAGATCAGAGCCGAAGGTACCGCCCAGCTGATTGTATGGTTTTACATCAACAGGCAGGTTTTTAACCAGGCTGTTAGCCAGTTCCGGTTGTCCTGACAGTTTATAGGCGGCGGCCAGTCTCCATTTCGCTTCGTTGGAAAGGTATTTGAACTCCTTTAGGCGGTTCATAGCTCCCAGTTCAGGAACTTTTGCCAGTGCCAGCAGGTAGAGGCGGTAAGCCTGAGTGAGATCTCCACCATAGAAGTTAGTAGTGGATGGTGCCCACGCTCCTGCTTTGTTACGCTGGTATTTCTTCCATTGGTCCAGCATGCTGGCCGGTAGTTCATAGCCTTTCGCCTGAGCTTCCAGCAGGAAGTGACCAGCGTAGTTAGTACCCCACTCATCTGCCTGGGCAGCACCCGGCCAGTAGCCCAGACCACCGTCTGAAGTCTGGAAGCCTTTCAGTCTGGCTATACCGGCTTTTATATTCCGGTCAATATTGGCCAGTTCCTGCTGCTTCAGATCCATCAGCTGGTTCAGCGCCAGTTGTGGGAATACGCCCGAAGTAGTTTGTTCTACACATCCATGCGGATATTGTATGAGGTAGTTAAGGCGTTTTGCCAGGTTCAATGCCGGTATTGTGGATACTTCCAGTACACCGGTATTTGTGCCTGCCATACCAGCAGGTTTGTAGGCGGCGCTCCAGCTTTGACCTGCCTGCAGGGTAGATTCCTGTACCGTTGTAATTACCGGATTAGGGTTACGTACTTCGAGTTCAGTTTCTTCTTCTGCTTTTGCTGCTCCGCTGGTAGCAGTTACCTTCACTTTGGCAACACCAACCTGCGGTTTTACACGTACATCAAAGTATACCAGTTGTTCACCCGGCTGAGTGAAAGTGACAGTTTTGGTACGCTCGCCTACCACTTCCAGCAGCGGGCTGGTAGCCAGTGTTACTTTGGCAGAACGGATATTGTTTTCCATGCCGAATACTGTTACCGGCAGCTGGATAGTTTCTGAAGGGCCTAGCACACGAGGTAAGGTGGTTAGCAGCATCAGTGGTTTCTTTACCGCTACTACTTTTTCAGCAGCGCCGTAAGCACCGTCCTGGCCGGCTACAACCATTGCTTTTACAGCACCTACATATGGAGGCAGCTTGAAGTTGTGGGTTGTCTTACCGCCTTTGGTAGTGAATGGCCCCATGAATATAACAACAGGCTTGAAGCGGTTTGCTTTTGCAGTACCTGCATTCTTGTTAATGCCTTCGTCACCGCCAATACTCAGGATACGTTCCATATCGCCACCCCATGCACCTATTACATAGTCAAACAGGTCCCATGTCTTTACACCCAGTGCTTCACGGGCATAGAACACGCCATGCGGATCAGGTGTTTTAAAGCGTGTCAGATCCAATAGTCCTTCATCTACCAGTGCAATAGTGTAGGTCATGGATTTACCATTAGCTTCAGATACTGTGATACTGGCATTCTGTTCCGGTTCCAGTTTATCAGGCATGCTGATGACTGGTTTCAGTACAGTATTGGCATCATTGATAGTGATAGGTATTACCCCATACATACGGATAGGCAGGTCATTGACAGTCTGGGCATGTTTCTGCAGCAGGCTTACATTGACATAGATGTTTGGAGCCATTTCCTTTTCTGCCTTGAACTTATAGGTAGTTTGTCCTTTATCAGTATCAATCCAGAATGTCTTCAGCACTTTGCTGCCGCTTTCTATGCTTACCAGCCCACGGCCGCCTTCACTGCTTGGGATGGTCAGGGTAATATCGTCGCCAACATTATACTGCGTCTTGTCAGAGGTGAATACCAGCATGGAAGCCTCAGACGGGTTTTCCTTCTGTACCCTCTCAGCCCATCCCGGCCAGTCAATATAGATTGTTTGTCCGGTGGTATGCCCGCTTTGCAGGTCTTTTACACGCACCAGGTAACGTCCCCAGTCAGGATAATTGATCTGAATATTCCAGGAGCCTTTACCGCCATGTAATGTCATGGTCTCTTTCTTCAGCAGCTGGTTATAGTTATCCTGTGTGAAGTTGCTGAACTCATTCTCACTGTTTTCATCCCACCACCAGCGCCAGCGTACTTTGTATAATTCTACCTGTACTTCCTGGTTACCGCTCAGTAAACGGCCGTTTTCATCTACATTCACTATACTGATCTGATGCGGCTTGTCTGTCAGCAGCATGCCCGTCATACGATCGCCTTGTGGTACACTGATACCGGCATAAGTAGCGAAAGGATTATAAGGCATGGAGAAGTGATCTATACTAAAATCGCCACCTGGCTCAAATACTTTGATCTCAAAGCTGGCTTTCAGCTGTCCGGGAGCAAGTTTACCTAGTGGCAGGTTTACCTTCACCGGAGCAGTACCATTCTCATTCAGGCTGCTCTCAAAAATGGTTTTGCTTTCCGCTTCAAACCGGGTAATAGGGTCGTCGAAGCGGTAGTTCGGGAATGCCTTAAATGCGGTAGTCTGCTGAGACAACGATACGTCTACTTTTGCACGCAGGTTCTGGGCAGTAGCACCAAACAGCCAGCGTGCATTCAGCGTGCCTTCCGTTGCATCTGCTTTGGAAAGTGTCGTATTCTTACCAAAGTTCAGGTCTATTTTTAACCTGTTAGGTTTTACTGTTTCAATGCGCAGATTCTTGGTAAATACAGCGCCGCCCACTTTAACCTTCGCCATCCAGCTACCCGTAGGATCGTCCGGATTGGTAGCAGTAGTAAAGCGGTAGAAGCCGTTCACTGACTGTAAAGCGTTCAGCTGCCTGTACAACTGACCTTTCGGGTTATACAGTTCCAGTGTTACCGGGTGGTTTTCCGGCAGCTTCTTTTGTTTGTCTTCCAGTATGAAAGAAAGGAACAGGGTATCCCCGGGACGCCATACGCCACGTTCTCCATACAGGAATCCTTTGATTCCGCTTTGTACTTCTTCTCCCTTCACATCAAAGCGGCCCAAGGGCAGAGAGCTTCCATCATCCAGTTTCAGGTAGCCTCTTTCATCATCTTTTTTCGCAATCAGCAGGTAAGGCTTACGTTTCAGATCGAAAGTAGCCAGACCATCACCATCGCTTTTAGTTTTGAATATGACCTGGTTCTGGTAGTCCAGCAGTTCCAGCTCCACCCCGATCATCGGTTTGGTATCCCGGATATCGGTTACCGCTACCAGCATGCTGTTGTCATTTCCTCTTTTAACGGTCAGACCGATATTGGAGGAGAATATATTGCGGGACGCCCATTTGTCTTTATTATAGTAGGAGTGTGCACATGGATTACCACGTTGCTCCCATGAATATCCGTAAGGATAGTAGCTATCATATCGACGCCAGAAGTCATCATCTTCATCGATCTTGTCATTGCCATAGTAGCCGCCGTAATAATCTTCCTCGCTTTCGTCGCTTTCACCCTCACCTGAAGTGGTTTCAGCAGATGAACAGCCTAAGAGGGAGTAAGATTTACGGAAGCCGATGGTTACGCGGTAGATAGCGCCAGGCTCTGTACGCAACAGCTTTTCCATATCCAGGAAGAACCGGTTACGCTTGTGCAGGTTCACAGATTTATCTGCATCCAGCCTGATCGTCTTTTCTACTACCGGCCTACCTACACGGCGTAGCTCCTGGTTACCATCCAGGGAGTTCTGCTGAAGATATTGCGGGATATTGTTCTCATATATCTTAATGATGGTTACGTCTACGGCGCTGAGATTAACAGCTTCAAACGGCATCACCAGTTTATTGCTTTGCGGCAGAATCACTCCTTTGCCGGGAATACTGACAGAAGGCTGTGTGTTTTCAAACACGACATTCGCAGAAAAGCTCTGCTCAAGTTTTGCATCTGCCACATTCAGTACGCCTTCATTTACCACTACGGTATAGTTACCTTCCAGTCTTGCGGGCGAAAATACTTTCACTTCGCTGCCATCTATAGAGTAGCGCAGGTCGCTGACTCCACTTACGCCGATCAGTCCTTCCAGGGACTGGGCCACGCTGACAGGATCTGAGAACTGTACAAGGATGTATTGTTCTTCGTCTGCTTCTGCACGTACGTCCAGTACTTTGAAGTCATTGATTGCAGGAACTTCTACGGTCTTTTTACCGGATACATTATCTACATTGATCGATTTTCCGTCCCAGGATATTTCCAGCGGGCGGGCCCCCTGACCTTTCTCTGCACGCAGCAGGTTCTCTATGGTGAAAGTGGATATCTTGTCGCCGGCATTGTGCTGCCAGGTGACAGGCACCTTTTTCCCCTGGTAAGTGGCTGTAACCACTTTTTCGATCTGCTGCGGATCTTCTGTATCTGCAGTAGAGATAGCGCCGGAGAAAGTCATCTTGTTAAGGGTGCTGCTGTTGGCCGCCTTCAGTCCGTAGTCCTCAATGGCGTAGGACGGTTTGATTACCTTAAATTCAAAGTCAAACGTTTTCAGGTCTTTTTCGACCTTCATGACTTTTCCCAGCTTAAAGGTGGCTGAGTAAGTTTTGCCTGGCTGCAGGTTAGCATCTGGTCTAAACTCGATGGTGGTTGCATCCACCCAGTATGCCTTCCCTTTTATGCTCGGGCTGAAACTGAAAATTTCTTCTTCCACAGGCTCATTTTGCGTGTGGGTAACGTTCACATTATTAGCTAGTTGTACCCTGATGGTACTTTGTCTGGAAATAACACCGGCGGTATAGGCTTCAATGTATTTGGCCAATGCAGGGTTCATGACTTTCTTTGTATTCCTACAGGCTGTGATGCAAGAGATTAACAGGCATACAGCAAAGGCGGTGACGACCGCCAATCGTGTTTTGGGAACCATGAGGTGTAAATGCTGTTTAAGATATAAAGGTAAACAAATGTATTATTGATTTAATGTATTGCTCTTCCCCTTTCCAGTTTTAACACTTTTGTCACGGCTGAGGGTATCTCTTCCTGGTAATGTGTCACGAAGATCATCGTCAGGTCCATTACATTACAAAGTGTATCAATTACATGTTTGAAGTGTTCTTTCTGTTGCTGGTCCAGCCCCTGGCAGGGTTCATCAAAGATAAGCAGAGGAGGTTCTTTCACCAGTGCGCGGGCCAGGAGGGTCAGTCGCTGTACGCTTTCAGGTACACTTTTGAATGGCTGGGCAGCATAAGCGCCTATATCCAGTATATCCATCCAGGCTGCGGCATGCGCCTGTTGTGCTGCAGTACCTTGCCGGTTGCTGCCAATAATATCAAAGAAGCCGGATACGACCACCTGCAGGCAATTGTTACCGGCCTGGAAGTATTGGTGCAGTTCCGGTGATACAAAACCGATCTTTTGCTTGATATCCCAGATACTTTCTCCACTACCCCGCTTTCGGTCAAACAGGTATAGCTCCTGCGCATAGGCCTGCGGATTGTCACCATTGATCAGGCTCAACAAGGTCGATTTGCCCGCTCCATTATGTCCCAGCAGGGCCCATTTCTCATTAGGCTTCACTAACCAGTTAACATCATCCAGGATCAAATGTTCGCCATATTGCACTTTTATGTGCTCCATCCGGATGATGGTATCATATGGTGAAGGTGTATTACTTACAATCGCCCTGATCTTCTCCTCGTCTACCTGCCAGCTCCGGCTTGTAACCTGCTGCGGTATTTTCAGGTACTCCTCCCGTGTATACCTGCCGGTTATCTGGCCATCCTCCAAGGTGAGTACATGGGTAATATTCTCAGGTACCTCAGACGGCGATGTGACCAGCAGTACTGTAGTACCATTGTCAATGATCTGATTGATCATATTTCCGAAATGCTTCCGGGTCTGTACGTCCAGCCCGCTGAACGGATTGTCCAGCATCAGCAATACCGGCTGTTTCAGTAAAGACTTTGCTATCATCACACGCCGGGTTTCTCCGTTTGATAGCTTTATCAGCTCCTTATCCAGTAATACCGGAATGTGCAAAGGCTCCAGTATAGGTGTATTAGCAGGGTCGCCGCCGGCGTCTCCGTAGAGGTATTCCCGTACAGTTGGCGCATCAGACGAGTCCATACTGTTAAACCGCTGCTGGTAGTAGAAATCGGTAGTAGTATTGGAACGGTTTCTGAATGTATGATGGTGACCTACCAGCGCCAGGAGGTCCCGGTAGGTAAAATATGGATCAGTGACTGTATTTTCCTGCCGGTATGTATCTGAAAAATGGTGGTGAATACTACCGTTAATGATATTGAACTTTCCGGCGATGGTGCTCAGCAGGGCTGATTTGCCGGAGCCGCTGGGACCAGTAATCGCCCAGTTTTCTCCTTTTTTGATATGCCAGTCCAGACCGGTGAATAGCGTCTTGTCCAGATAACGAACAGTGATATGTTGCAGTGAAAGAAATGGCGTGGCATGGGTACTCATAATCTGTGCTGTTTCTCGTTAATTCGTGCTAATTTATCATTTATTAAGGGAATGGGGTAGATTGTTTTATGAGTATTTACGATCCATAAGCTTGTTATTCTTGCCTGTAGTAATTGATTATCTTGCATCAGGGAACCAATAAAAACATCTTCTTATGATAAAGTGGGTTACAAAGACATTTGAAGAACTGACTACTCAGGAGCTATATGCTTTACTGCGTTTACGCAGTGAAATATTTGTTGTAGAGCAGAAATGCGCCTTCCAGGACATGGATAATGCCGACCAGCTGGCAGTACATATTATGGGCTATGACGATGAACTTGATAATGAACTGGTTGCATATACAAGGATCTTTGGGCCGGGAATCAAGTTTGATATGTGCTCTATCGGGCGGGTCGTAACAGCTGCAAGTGTCCGGGGCAATGGTTCAGGCAGGAAACTGATGGAATACTCCATTGCCGTAGTTGAAGACCGCTTCGGTAAAGTACCTATCAAGATCGGGGCACAGCTCTACCTGCAGAAATTCTATAGCTCACTCGGTTTTGAACAAAGTAGCGAAATGTACCTGGAAGACGATATTCCCCATATAGAAATGATCAGAGAAGTAGCTAAGTAAGCATACTTATACAACTGAAAAGCCCCTGTTTACATATTGGTGATGTAAACAGGGGCTTTATCTATTATAATAGCTTACTTCAGTTCCTCTTTTTTCTTCTTTTTGTTCAGCCGCTTCGTCTCGTTGATCCTGAGTTTATATAACGGCAGGTAGTAAGAGATGGTATAAGTCATGTCAAACTGCGAATTTTTAGACCCGCTTCCATATCCGGGTATAACAATCGGATTGAATCCTTCCGGGGAGCTTTTACTGAGCATGATCTTTTCTCTTAATGCCCATCCCAGGAAGAAGTTAGGCAGTGCTTCTACACGCATACCAAATGTTAACTCAATCCAGTGAGCGGTCATATTGGTCTTTGGAAACGACCCTGGCTGTTCTGAATCCCAATAATTGTTACGGATACTATAGAACGGCGCTTCATACGTGTTACGGGCAAAGCCATAACGCATACCCAGGTAAACCATGTTCTTCTCGTTCGGATCTTTCTTTTTCAGGAAATCATAGTCCGCACCAATAAGGGCATATACGCCATTTCCTTTATAAGAATAGTTCGAGTCGCTATGAGAGGTACGGTTATAGCCTACCTCTGCTGCTGCATAAATCTTCTTGCTGACACGTATGTCTCCCTGGATAGCCACATCTGTTCTGTATGGCTGGAAGAAATGAATAACAAACCTGCTGATATCAATCCCCAGTCGCAGACCGCCGCCGGTCACGTAAATCGAGTCTTTTTCCGGCGGTATTGGCGCTGCCGTAGTAGGCCGTATCAGGGTGCGGGAAGCGGAAGTATCAGCAGAAATCTGTTTGATACTGGTATCTCCTGCCGCTTTAGCGGGTTTTACCTGCGCCTGTACGGCTTGTGTGAACAGGCCGGCAAGACTAATAGATAAAGAACAAAGAAATGTGCGTATCATTCGAACTGTTTACTTCCTTATTGTTAATGTGAAGAGAATCAATCGTATTGTAAGTGGTGATCACCGTATCAATAGAGAAAAAGGTGGCAAATCCGCATCCGGCAGAAACAAAGCTTGGATTCCTTTTATACCTGAAAGTCAGGGTATCAGGTATAGCTATGGAATCCAGTCGCAGGTAAAATCTGCAGGTATCATTTCTCGGATCTAAAGGCAGAAATATGCTGCTTCTCGGCTGACGGTTAACCAGTAATGAGTCCTGACCGATTGCGCGTAAAGTCACTTTGGGCCAAAGGGTATCTTTGACCAGGTATCCGTTAAGTGTATCCTTTTTAAAGTTGATGCCCAGGTCACTGATCAGGGCCTGATCACAGGTCTTGGTCTCATCTTCACAGGCCACAAACACTGACAACAGCAGTATTGCAATAATCCCAGAAATATATTTCATGCCTGCAAATTACGAGTTCCTGTTAACAAGTTCCGCTTTCTGCTGATGAAATTATCACCTGCGGAAAGCGGAAGCCTGCAACGGGATATTGCTATATTAATTATTCAGTTCCATCTTCAGGAAACGCGCGGTATGGCTCTCTTTACATTCAGCCACCACTTCAGGGGTACCGCTGCATAGTATAGTACCACCGCCTGCGCCTCCTTCCGGCCCCAGATCAACAATATGATCGGCCATCTTGATAACGTCCAGGTTGTGTTCAATTACCAGGACGGTATTACCACGGTCAACCAGTTTATTCAGTACGTTCAGCAACAACTGGATATCCTGGAAATGAAGACCGGTAGTCGGTTCGTCCAGTATATAAATGGTTTTGCCGGTATCTTTCTTGGATAATTCAGTTGCCAGTTTTACACGTTGCGCCTCACCTCCTGACAAAGTCACTGCTGATTGCCCCAGGGTAATATATCCCAGGCCTACGTCCTGCAATGTTTTGATTTTGCGGTAGATGTAGCTTACAGGCTGGAAGAACTCCACCGCTTCGTCTACCGTCATATCCAGTACATCAGAGATAGATTTGCCTTTGTAGCGGATCTCCAGTGTTTCCCTGTTATACCGGCGGCCATTACACTTCTCACAGTGTACATACACATCCGGAAGGAAGTTCATTTCGATGACACGCATGCCACCGCCTTCACAAACATCACAGCGGCCACTTTTTACGTTAAAGGAGAACCGGCCGGCATTATAACCCCTGATCTTGGCCTCCGGTACCTGCGAAAACAGCTGCCGGATATCAGTAAAGAAGCCACAGTAAGTAGCCGGGTTACTTCTTGGTGTACGGCCAATCGGAGACTGGTCGATCTCTATCACCTTATCGATATTCTCCAGCCCTTTGATGCTTTTGTAAGGCATTGGTTCCAGCTTGGAGTCATAGGCATGTTTGCTCAGAATCGGATACAGCGTCTCGTTGATCAGGGTAGACTTACCACTACCTGACACACCGGTAACGCAGATGAATACGCCAAGCGGAAACTTCACGCTGACATTCTTCAGGTTATTGCCTGTTGCTCCCTTCAGTTCCAGTGACTTGCCATTGCCTTTACGGCGCTCGGCAGGTACCGGCACTACCCGCTTACCATTCAGGTAACCGGCGGTAGGGGTATCAAGTTTAAGTATCTGTTTCGGAGTACCCTGTGCAATGATCTGACCTCCGTGTACACCTGCGCCCGGACCAATATCCACCAGGTAGTCCGCATGCAGCATGATATCTTTATCATGTTCCACGACAATCACTGTGTTGCCCATTTCTCTCAGGTTACGCAGTGCATCTATCAGCTGCATGTTGTCACGTTGATGCAACCCGATACTGGGTTCATCCAGTATATAGGTAATACCCATCAGCTGGGATCCTATCTGTGTGGCCAACCGGATACGCTGGCTTTCTCCCCCACTCAGCGTACGTGTAGAGCGGTAGAGTGTAAGGTAGTTCAGCCCTACATTAAGCAGGAACCCCAGGCGTTCGCGGATCTCTTTCAGGATATCTTTTGCAATCACGTTCTGCTTCTTATCCAGACGTTTCTCCAGATCCCTGAACCAGTCCTGCAATTTATCAAGGTCCATACCGCCAAGTTCCGCGATATTCCTTTCATCTACCTTGAAAAAGAGGCTCTCTTTTCTCAGGCGGGTGCCGCTGCACTCCGGACAGGTATGCAGCTTCATAAAGCTTTCTGCCCAGTTGCGTACAGCATCTGACGAGGTATCATTGAAATAACGGCGTACTGTGTTAATGACGCCTTCAAATTCGGTAGAGTATGTCTCTGTACCATCGCCAAATTCCAGATCCATGTCCAGCTTACCATTCTCATCTCCGAAAAGCAGCAGGTTTAATGTCTTCTGTGGCAGATCAGAGATAGGCGCTGTCAGCGAAAACTTATGTTTCCTGGCCAGGGTCTGTACCTGTTTGAAGGTAAAGGTATCCCGCGCTTCACCCAGTGGTGCTAATCCGCCATCATTGATGGATACAGAATAGTCAGGGATCACGGACTCCATATCTATCTGGTAGATAGTGCCGAGACCTTTACACCGTGGGCATGCGCCGTAAGGGGAGTTAAAGGAGAATGTGTTAGGAGACGGCTCTTCATAAGATATGCCGGTATCTTCACACATGAGTTGTTTACTGTACTGGCTGACTTTCCCGCTGTCATTATCCATGATAAACAGGAGGCCTTTTCCCATCTGCAGTGCTTTCTGCACGCTCTGGCTGATACGTGCGCGTGCATCGTCCAATACCTGTATACGGTCTACCACCAGCTCAATATCATGTATTTTGTAACGGTCTACCTGCATACGCTCTTTCAGGTCAAGGATCTCTCCATTGACACGTACTTTCAGGTAGCCCTGTTTACGCAGCTGTTCAAACAATTCACGGTAGTGGCCTTTACGTCCGCGGATCAGTGGGGCCAGGATGACCAGTTTCTTCTTCGCAAAGTTCTTAAACACGTGGTCCAGAATCTCTTCTTCGGAGAACCGCGTCATGCGTTTACCGGTATTGTAAGAATAAGCAACGCCTACACGTGCATACAGGAGACGGAGGAAGTCATAAATTTCCGTAATCGTACCTACTGTAGAACGGGGGTTCTTGTTGGTAGTCTTCTGTTCGATGGAGATAACAGGAGAAAGCCCGGTGATCTTATCCACATCAGGTCTTTCCATATCACCAATAAACTGACGGGCGTAGGCAGAAAAGCTTTCCATATAACGCCGTTGCCCTTCAGCATAAATTGTATCAAACGCAAGGGAGGATTTTCCGCTTCCGCTGATGCCAGTGATGACTACCAGTTTATTTTTGGGTAACTGCAGGTCGAGATTTTTCAGGTTATGTGCCCGGGCCCCAAACACTGCTATATGCTCATCTGCCGTGATCGGTACCGGATCAGGCGTAATTACATTCTCTTTCTTCTTTGCCATATCGATTTAAAAAGCCCTGATATACCAGTGATACATCAGGGACTATTTTAGACTACTAAACTACGGCATAATTACGAGTTTACTAAAAAATTTAGTGCAGGTATTGAGTAATATGCTGATTATCACCCGGACAATGCCAGACAGTACGGCTGTTCACCAATGACTCACTATTGTGAAGCGTAAATACATAGTTTGTTACGTACCCCGCCGCATTAATGACCTGATCTGTATAATACCGGTCGTAAAACGGATACCGGAAATTATTCACTGCCCTTACCAGCTTGTGATGTGGCGTCAGGTCAAGGTAACCCATATAATACAGGTATTCCAGTTCAGTGAAGATGCCTATCCATCCATTCAGGAAGTATGCTGCACCTTTTATAGGTGTCGAGTAATCATAGGTAAGGTCAACCATCACAGCACCGGTGTTTTTGTAGATATATTGACGCACATTCCCCTGCTGATCATAAGTCAGCCGGTAATACTGCTTATTAGTAGAATCTTCATAAGCCACTAGCTGATTTTTATGATTATAATGATAGTATTTCACCAGGCTGCTGATGGGACCGCCCACCAGGTATCTCAGATCTGTTTTAACAGGTAGGCCTTTCTGATTCAGCTCTACTATAAGTACGGTATCTAGGCTGGCAGAGTCGCGCAGGAATGCCTTGTTACCCTGTTTACTGAATATAGTCACCGACTGAAATACCGGATTCGGACTATCCGTGTTTTCATACAAGGTATTGAGCCAGCCATTTGCATCATAAGTCTTCGTGAATTTGTAAGGGCGGATAAATGGAGACGGGAATGTATGATCATCGTCCTGGTACCAGGCTTCAAAGCTTTGTGCATCGCACTTACAGGGCGGCTGACCAGGGCCTGGCCATGGATGATCTCCCTTTTTGCAGGCGGTGATTGTAAGGCACAGTACAAGACATACGTATAGCATACGTAGAGGGGTGTTGAGGTTAGGCATGATGGAAAAGTTTTGAAGGTTAAGTCGGATTACGGGATAACGAGGTTCGTCTAATGGCTGTAATTATTCTGTTGTGGGCTCAAGGTAGGGGAATAATTCATTGGCTGCTATTGGGTAAGCCGAATATTTGTTTTGTTAAATTATTGATATTTAGATGTTTATCTTGTGTGATAGGTGTCTATACCATAGCCGGCGTTTCCTGTATTACCTACCTCCCGTATCATATAGACATAGGGATGGTATACGTTAACAGGAGGGTAAGTTAAGGTGTCGCACATATCCACAGAAACAGAAAAGCGAATTACAACAGCAGGCTGTGTAATTCGCTTTCTTTATAACGTATGGGTTGATTAACCCTTGTATTTCTTAAATACCACGATTGCATTATGACCACCGAAACCGAAAGTATTGCTCATAGCAACATTAACGGTACGTTCCTGTGCCTTTCCGAGGGTCAGGTTCAGGTTGGTTGGGATACCTTCACCCAGTGCGCCGGTGTTAATGGTTGGTGGAATGAGGTCAAACTGTGTAGCCTTGATACAAGCGATCGCTTCGATAGCGCCCGCAGCTCCTAACAGGTGTCCTGTCATGGATTTGGTAGCAGAGATATTCAGTTTGGTAACATGATCGCCGAATACGCCGGTGATACCTTTCAGTTCGCTTACATCACCCAGTGGAGTAGAGGTAGCGTGTGCATTGATATAATCAACATCTTCAGGTTTCAGTTCAGCATCTTCCAGTGCTCTTTCCATACCCAGGCGTGCACCCAGACCTTCAGGGTGGGTAGCAGTCAGGTGGTAAGCATCAGCAGTCATTGCGCCACCTACCATTTCAGCGTAGATGGTAGCGCCTCTCTTGATAGCGTGTTCGTACTCTTCCAGTATGATAGCGCCAGCGCCTTCGCCCATAACGAAACCATCACGGTCTGCATCAAAAGGACGGGAAGCCGAGGTCGGATCGTCATTACGGGTAGACAGGGCCTTCAGTGCATTAAAACCTGCAATACCGGCACGGGTTACAGGTGCTTCAGAACCACCGGCAACGATAGCGTTGGCTTTACCGAGACGGATATAGTTGAAAGCATCTACCAGGGCGCTGCTGGAAGAAGCGCAGGCAGAAACTGTACAATAGTTTACACCCATGAAACCATATTTCATGGAGATCTGACCAGCTGCGATGTCAGAGATCAGTTTCGGAATAAAGAAAGGATTGAACTTAGGAACGAAGTTACCCTGGGTAAATTCTACGATCTGGTCTTCGAAGGTCTGCATACCGCCGTTACCAGAAGCCCAGATAACACCGACTTGCGTCTTATCAACACCGTCCAGGTGAAGGCCTGCATCTTCAACAGCCTCCTGGGCAGCCACCATGGCATATTGGGTAAACATGTCCATTTTGCGGGCTTCCTTCTTTTCCATGAACTTTTCTATATCAAAACCTTTCAGTTCGCAAGCGAACTTAGTTTTAAACTCCGTAGTATCAAAACGGGTAATAGGACCAGCACCACCGGTACCAGATTTCAGACTATTCCAGAATGTGTTTACATCGTTTCCGATAGGCGTTAAGGCCCCCAGCCCGGTAACCACAACCCTTTTTAACGTAACAGTGCGCATAATGCTTTGACTTTAAAATCGAAAGTTAGAGCGCAAATTTAGTCACTTATTCTTATGATTACGCATATTCATAAGATTTATGTGTCATATAAGCGAAAAGGGAGCCATATTTTAAGCTACAGCCGTAGTGGCGGGCACTGTGGCGAGGTCGATCTTTTTTGTGCGGGCCTTTAAAAACGCAATAATTTCTTCGTCAGAACTGTATTTATTCCCCAGATTCACGAAATGTCTGGCGAGCAGATCATATCTTTTGCTCATCAGCCATAGCCATACATGCAGGAAATGAATACCATCAAATACGATGGAGTCATTCTCAATATATTCATGCAGCGTTTGCCTGAAATAAACGGGATGCTCTGTCCAGTGCATGGATGGCTTCACATGGTGGCTGATATGGTAACCGTCATTCCAGCACTTGTGATTATATTTTGTATTGATACAGGTAATACTGTTCCTGTAAGAATTATCCGGTGCATTGACGTCAATGAACGCATGTTGCGCCCAGTTGCCCACCATCATGATCACCCGGGAAATAAGGAAAGGCAGTATAAATACGACGAAAGTAGCCGGGAAGTTAATAAAAGACAATCCAATGCAGGCTGCAATGAACAATAACTCACCTCTTGCTGCTCTGACCATCAGTTTTTTACGGTTCTTCCGTATAAAATACCTCGCAAGGTTAATGACGCCGGCAAAGAAGAAGGCTGTCAGGTACTTGCTGAAGCCCCGGAAAGAGTCCCGCTGGTAAGGCATGGTACAGCTGTCATCCTCCGGCATATTATTTTCCGGATGGTGCATGCCTATATGGTGGGTATAATAGGTTTCGGGTGTCTGACCAAACAGCGGCCCGATTACCCAGGGGAGGTAATGATTCAGAAAACCGTACTTTTTATTGAAGAATACCCGGTGACTGGTACAATGGAGCATTAATCCGAAGGGCCCCTTATACCTGAAATTGTTCAATACCTGATAAGCAATGGCGGCCGTCCACCATGCCCAGGCAGGCAGCGGGAAGTATAAAATAATAGCTAACGGTAAGAGTATCAATGTCAATTCCAGGGTAAGGTATACAAACGGCAGGTCGCGTTCGTCCCGTATCATGGATTTAAAGGTACGTTGTAAGAATGTATCTGGTTCCGTGGGTTTAACGTATACCGGATCTGTAATTATATTGTTGAATACTTTCATTTACAATTATTTAGATGAGATCGGAAGTTGTTCGCATTGGTCCTATGTAAGGTAAACGAATAAATTGAAGAAAACTTATTGGAAAAAGTTTTTGGATAATTTAAAACAATTCCTATTTTTGCAACCCCTAACGGGGCAAAATGATTCGGTGAGATGCCTGAGTGGCCGAAAGGAACGGTTTGCTAAACCGTCGTACGGGTCAAACTGTACCGAGGGTTCGAATCCCTCTCTCACCGCAAGCTTTAAGCCTTCAAGTCGAAAGATTTGGAGGCTTTTTTGTTTTCAGGAATATAGCTCCCGTATACCGCCAGCTCATTTAATGTACTGATCCCGTTTTATACTTCATACCATCCTGCTACCAAAAGCACACGAAAAGGGCACTTCAATATCCCCGGGATATTGAGGTGCCCTTTTCGTGTACTGGTAAGGATTAGCCGGCATAAATACCATAGCAGTGTCATGCACTATCTTTGACATCATAACCTCAAAAACAGATTTTTATGGCCATTGTTAAAGACAATATTCTCCTGCAAATGGTACGCGGCACGATCGCTAATCAAGTTACCATATACGAAAGGAACGGGCAGACCATCATGGCGAAAAAGCGCGGTAAGTCAAATAAAAAGCCTACCGCCAGACAGCTGGAAGCCAGGAAGAAAATGACCCAAGCCACGGCTCGTGCCTTATTACTGCTGCAGGACCCGGAGTTAGAAGCCTATTATGCCTCCCTGGCAGGACCAGGCCAGAATGCATACAATATGGCTGTGAAAGATGCTTACCACTCCCCCGACATTCAACATATCAGGTTAGAAGATAAGCAGGTCGTTGTGACCGCAAAGGACCAGTTCCGCGTAGCGGAGGTCAAGGTACAGGTAATAGATGCAGACGGAGTAATCGCCCACAGCGGTTCAGCAGTACTTGGCCGTAATGGTGTAGACTGGCACTATAAGTTTGCAGCATTGCCTGCCAGCGGTACCATCATTGCCATAGCAGTAGATTTACCAGGAAATGAAACCGTACAGGAACTGCTGATTGAGTAAATAGTTGCAGACTATCACAGCTATTGCCTGACACAGGGTAACATTACGTTGGTAACAGTAAGACCAGCAATAGCATACATTAAAGGTTTCTTCATTTCTGGTATCGGCCAGGCGGTATCCTGATGTGTCATTTTTCATTTAATTAATGGTAGTTATTACGTAGTGAATTGGCTATTGCGCTGCATCGGCAATTTTCTACCCATGCTGGCAATCGGGATGTTAGGTTTTCATCTATAAGATCCAGAACTTAGCACTGCATCTTTATTGAGAAAACTATGGATAATAATCAGATCTTCTACGCAAAGGGCGATAGCCCTGAAATGATTCAGGCATTTGAGAAAGCAAGAGCAACTTTCAGGTATTTCTGGCGTGAACTCAGCTGGGAAGCGAGACGCATCATCCCAGCATTGGACCTTGCATGTGTGAAAGTAGCATTTCTGGAACAGTTCCCCGGAGAAGATGAACCTACGGTAGAACACATGTGGATAAACGATATTCAATTTGATGGCTCTTATGTGAGTGGCGTATTGGTGAACGATCCCGAATCACTGACTAATGTGAAGAACGGTGACGAAGTAACTATTCCGCTTGATCAGATCAGCGACTGGTTGTATGCCAGCGAAGGGAAAGCATACGGTGGTTTCACTATTCACCAGTTAAGGTCAGTCATGTCGCCAGAAGATAGAGCAGGGCACGATGAGGCCTGGGGACTGGACTTCGGTGATTTCAACAAGATTGAAATTATCCGTGATCAGGATGCTCATCCGGAGCATATTATTGAGCATCCTATGAGCATCAATATGAAAGAAAGCCTCCTTAATTTTCTGAAAGAGTATCCACAGGAGATCACTTTCACAGATGATAAAGGTTACACCATGTTGCATCGGGAAGCTATTGCCGGCAATAGGACGTCTGTTGAAGTTTTATTGCAGCAAGGCGCAGATGCTAACCACAAGACAACTGACGGTAAAACAGCGTTGGATTTTGCCAGACAGCTGCAATGGGATCATGTAGTTACACTTTTGGAAAAGCAGGTATAGCTATTTTGAATGAAATAAAGCCGCTAATGTTCAGTATGCCTGTCAGGATGTTGGCGCAGCTTTTGAAGTCTGATTTTTATGGAAAATCAGATCGCAGATAAAGTTGTAGTTATCACCGGTGCATCCAGTGGTGCCGGCAGAGCAACAGCCTTTGAACTGGCGGAGGGAAAAGCATCACTGGTATTGGCCTCCAGGAATGAAGCCGTATTAGAAGAACTGGCAGAAGAATGCAGGAAGATAGGCAGTGAAGTGCTGGTTGTACCAACGGATGTGACTGACAACACCGCGATGCATAGACTAGCTGTGAAGGCTTTTGAGTGGAAAGGGCGCATAGATGTATGGGTAAATAATGCCGGTGTACTGGCAGCAGGCACCTTCGACGAAATGCCCTGGGAGGCCCACCAGAAGGTCATAGATACTAATCTGCTGGGATACATGAGTGGTGCACACGCAGTACTGCCTCACTTCAAGCGGCAGGGCGCAGGCATACTGATCAATAATATTTCTATAGGAGGCTATGTGGCGGTACCTTTCGGTGGTGCCTATACTGCCAGTAAATTTGCTTTGAGGGGCTTCTTTGAGTCATTGAAAGGCGAATTAACAGAGTGGCCTGATATCCATATTGTAGATTTATTTCCCGCATTCCTTGATACGCCAGGTATTCAGCATGCAGGCAATTATACCGGTAAAGTATTGAAACCTTCACCGCCTGTTTATGATCCGAGGATCGTAGCACGAAGCGTAAGGGCTTCTATCATACATCCTAAATCCACCCGCTATCCCGGAGGTGCGCCCTGGCTATTCAAATTGGGTCATGCACTGGCACCGGAGTGGATGTCGAAAATAACAGGTATGTTGATGAAAGGATACTTTAAGATTGCTGATCCTACAGAAGTTACGGATGGTAACTTGTTCAATTCCGTCAATTTCTCGATGAGCACAAATGGTAATTCGCGGCCACGGCTATCACCGCAAACAAAGCGTATGATCAGTGCAGGATTGCTACTGGGAGGCGCTTTCGGACTTGCCACTTATTTACTTAGTAAAAGAACAGGAACAGTATAAAAGAGAAAGCCAGCTGTAATATTTGCAGCTGGCTGTTTTCTCGTCTGTTAACGACTAGTAATTAATCTTTCTTTCTATAAATGCCCTGATATAATCCACGCATAATTCCGGATACTGATGCTGTGGCCCATGCCCGGTTTGCGGTAGGATAATCAGTTGCATTGTTTTACTTTGCTTCACTAAAGGAAACCAGTTTTCCACCGGAAAACTCGGGTCATGATCTCCCATCAGTACAAGTATTGGCAATGTCGTAGTTAAGAGCTTCTCACGATTGTGATAAGGATCCAGCCTGGCATCTCCACCTCCCTTAAAGTACAAAGGAAATACGTCAGGTGTGACAGGAATATCCTGATCTTCCTGTCGCTGTGCAATACGCTCATGCGAGCGTTCTCCTGCTGCTACACTGATTTGAGAGGCAGGTTCAAAGAATAATATCATTTCATCTGCAAGGTCATTGACAGGCTTCAAAGCTGTGTCAAAAAATATCTGCTCTGGCGGTACAGGGTTAGTTCCCAGTGGATTGCTACCAATCACAATTACTCCGGCAACCAACTCCGGATAAGTAGCGGCAAATGCCTGCGCCATTATTCCTCCATAAGACCACCCTCCTATTACAAATTGCTGAAGTCCGAGTGTATCGGTAAATGCTTTCACTGATTCGGCCATTGACTGAGTATCTGTAGGCAGCGTACCTGAGGATCTGCCGATGCCGGGATAGTCCAGCGTCACCACCTGATAATGTGCCGCCAGCTGGTCCAGGAATGCAGGGTCCCAGCTATCAAGTGTGCCCCGGAACCGGTTAAGTAAGATCATTGGCTGCCCCGCTCCTAGTACACGATAGGCAAATTTCCCCTTGCTGGTATTCAGTAATTGTGTGGGAGTGGTGATTGCACTTTCAGTTAAAGAGATTGTCATATTGCATATATGTTTAAGCGTATTGCGTTTCCCTGAGTTTACAACTCAATAGGGGTTCTATGTAAAAATCTGATAAATCAGGAGAAGGGTTGCTGTACAGATCAGGGGGATCAGTGTATGAATCGTGTAATTATCCGTGTGCAGCAATCGCTACATTATTCCATTCTTTGTGGCTAATGTTTACCAGAAATGCTGAATGGTTAATGTTGTCTTCTAAAGTTTGGATTTGTCTTTTTGTGTAACGAATGACATGTTTATAATTAGTCGAATAGTGCATAAGTTTAGAGTTTCTTATACATTTTACGTGCGTGGTATAATGTACCTTTAGCTGGTTATTTAAAAATGGTTGTATGGCAAAACAGTTAGTGCTGAAAGCTTCAGTATTTGATTTTCTGGATAAGTTAAAAAAGAACAATAACAGGGAATGGTTTAATGCGCATAAAGATGATTACCTGCAGGAGTTGGCTATTGTTGAGCAATTTGCGGAGAGCCTGTTGCAGGAGCTTAAAACACACGACGAGATAGAGACGCTTTCAGGTAAGGATAGTTTATACCGTATTTACAGAGATACCCGTTTTTCCAAGGATAAAACGCCCTATAAGCAGCATTGGGCCGGTAGTTTTAAACGTGCAACCAAGTATCGTCGCGGAGGGTATTACTTTCACCTCGAGCCGGGGAACACTTTCGTAGCCGGTGGTTTCTGGGGGCCTGAAAAAGAAGATCTGAAACGTATCCGGGAAGAGATTGCATTTGATGCTACACCATTGCGTAAGATTTTGCAGGCCAAAACATTCGTGAATAATTTTGGTGCATTGCAGGGAGAGCAGTTAAAGGTAATGCCGAAAGGGTATGATGCTAAACATGAAGCGATAGACCTGTTACGTTTCAAGCAGTTTATCCTGAAGAAGGACTTTCCTGATGAGGTAGTGTTCAGTGGACAATTCCTGAAGGAAATGAGCAATGGTTTCAAACAGATGCGTCCTTTCCTTGATTATATGAGTGATGTATTAACAACAGATATCAACGGAGAATCATTGTAACTGCCTTCGCATCAAAAGCAAGCGCGTACGCTCTTAGTTGCCTGAAGGGTTGCCCTTGTTGCAGCTGGGGCGGTAAGAAGTTGGAGGGTGTATCACCAACGGTAATACACCCTTTATAGAATTATCTTAATCAGCCTGTTGGTACTTCACCAGTTTGTTAGTTTCCTGCCTGTTTCTGAGTATATTGATATACCGAAGCGCCAGTTTATTATTGTAATTTTCATAGGCTTTCTGTGCCCATTGAATGGCCTGATCCAGTTGTCCGTTTATTTCACAGATGATGGCCATATTATAACATGCCCTGCCAGCTATTTTGCTCTTCCTGGCGTTGGTTTCTTTTTCCCATAATCCGGCTGCGCCGTTCCAGTTACCAGTCTGCGCCATCCGTTTAGCGATACTGAAACTTTTATTGCCTCTGACATAGTAGTCCCGGTTTACCCTTATCCAATAAGGAACGAGCCTGGAAGCATAATCTGCCCCTGCCTGGTGGCTTACGCTCGTGATGGCATCTCTACGGTTTAGCTTAGCGCCGGTAGAGTTGACCAGGTTAAATCCGTCTACCAAGAAGTTAACCTCTTTGGTAATAGGAAATTCATCAACGACTACGCGATCTATCGGGTCATATATCCGCCAGCCGGTTTTGATAGTTGCCAGCATATTAGCCTGGTGTTGTATACCTGCTTTTCTGCCCAGGGTGAGTGTAAGCGCAGCGTCGGTTACTCTGGAGTTAGTGTCAAAAAGTTCCAGGGAGAAGAGCGCATCAACATGCTTATCCTGGCAGATCCTGGCAATGATATCCCAGGATAAGGGTTGCTGGAAACGTCCGGGAGTATTGGACGCAAAGTCGATACTATTGAAAGCGATGACATCTGTAAAGCGGTTATTCTTGATAAGTTCATCCGCCAGTCCGATAACACTGGCTTCCGCTGCCAGCACCTCCAGGTTCTCGACTTCTGGTGTAAGTGCTTTATCGACGAAGTCAAGCGCCTTTTTCTTGTCTGTGCTGATGCTCCGGTTGATGATCCCCACTTTTTTAATACCTGAAGCAAGTGTGACAGGGGCGGGTTCCTGTACGCTGATATACACCAGATTAGTTGCAGATCTGCAGGAATACAGTGTGATAGAAGCCAGTAGGATGGCATGCAGTTTTTTCATGGATAGGCAGTTTGTCCCGAATAAGATAGATTGTCCAATGCAAAGTTTAATTCCCTGAGATGTCAGGCAATGCAATAACAGGCAACAAGATAGTGATTATATTAATATTTAATATCGGTTCCGGAACAGCGCATTGACTATTCTATAAGATGCAGGATATCTCCGGTGTGAATAACGCCTTGTCCGTTATGAAGGAGGTTTTGTCCGAAGAGCACCTTTTTATTACTGGTTCGATAACCGGCCAGCGTTCTCAGTGGCTCCTGACCTTTGGAGGCCGTTTGTTGATCTACGGTGGTCATGACACAACGTCCACAGGGTTTGACACCATAGAAGGTGACATTTCCTATGGTAAACTGGTGCATTTCGTCTTCCTGGTAGGGGCTTCCTCCGGTAAATACGATATTAGGGCGGAAACGGTTGATAGGGACCGGCTGTTCCAGTCTACTATTCAGTTCATCCAGGGAAGCCTGACCTATCAACAGGAAGGGGTATGCATCGGCGAAAGAAACGATCTCACCGTTTTGGGCATAGTCGGTTTCCACCTGACGGTGAGCATTGTCAGGCATGTAGACCAGCCGGCAGGGCAGCTGCATTCGTTCTGAGAACCATTGATTAGCCGCTTCACTGACAATGATGGCTGTACAGGTATCATTCCATATAACTACCTGTTCGGAGATATTGGTCTGCGGTTCAAAGGGAATAGTGAAGGTAGCGTCCTTAAAGCGAACTGCTATTCCATCTGGCTGTAACTGTAGTTTGAACAGGGCCATTATATAGTGTTCCCGTTGCGTCAGGAACCGGTTATTGTCATCAATCAGCATCCATCGGCGGTCGTACAGGAAGCCGCGGTCAGTAATATCTGCTTTGTCAAGGGCGATGCCGCCCAGGGATTTTACGGGGTAGATGAATAATTGGCTGACTTGTAACATGGGGGTAAAATTACAATTAATCTGTAATTCGGTGAGTGTCAGGTAGAGGTGATTTGATGGTGATATGATGCATTATTGGGTAGGAAGCTAATGGTTGCCGGTTAGCCCGTCTGCTTTCGGGAGATTCAGGTTTAGTGGTACAAGAGGAGTTAAAGGTATGAGTATATTGATATTTTAGGGATGGCAAGCGTTGGATCAGGTTGATATCTGGTAGTGATGAATTAGGGGGAGGTCGGCAACTTAGAGGGGAATAATACTAGTTTAGGGACTAGGGTTGATATAGCTAGTAGAATTGGGAGTAAGACGGCATCTCTATGGGTGGATCTATACTAATTTAGGGACTAGGGGGTGATATGTCTGGTAGTTATGAATTGGTGGTAAGACGGAAGATTGAAAGAGTGGATGATACTAGTCTGGAGGCTAGGGTGATATAGCTGGTAGTTGTGAATTGGTGGTAAGACGGAAGATTGAAAGAGTGGATGATACTAGTCTGAAGGCCAGGGTGATATAGCTGGTAGTTATGAGTTAAGGGCAAGAGGAGAGCATATTGAAGGGTAGGCAACACTAGTTTGGGACTAGGGGTGATATAGCTGGTGGTTATGAATTAGGGGGAGGTCTGCACCTTAGAGGGGAGATAATACTAATCTGGGAGCCAGGGTTGATATATCTAGTAGAATTGGGCGTAAGACGGCATCTCTATGGGTGGATCTATACTAGTTTGGGGACTAGGGGGTGATATGTCTGGTAGTTATGAATTGGTGGTAAGACGGAATATTGAAAGAGTGGATGATACTAGTCTGGAGGCCAGGGTGATATAGCTGGTAGTTATGAGTTAAGGGCAAGAGGAGAGCATATTGAAGGGTAGGCAATACTAATTTGGGACTAGGGTTGATATAGCTGGCAGTTATGAATTAGGGGTAGGGCTGCGCCTTAGAGGGGGAATAATACTAGTTTAGGGACTAGGGTTGATATATCTAGTAGAATTGGGAGTAAGACGGCATATCTATGGGTGGGTCTATACTAGTTTAGGGACTAGGGGGTGATATGTCTGGTAGTTATGAATTGGTGGTAAGACGGAATATTGAAAGAGTGGATGATACTAGTCTGGAGGCCACGGTGATATAGCTGGTAGTTATGAGTTAAGGGCAAGAGGAGGGCATATTGAAGGGTAGGCAATACTAATTTGGGACTAGGGTTGATATAGCTGGTAGTTATGAATTGAAAGTAGGAAAGTAATATTAAAAGGGTGGTCTGTAATTTTATTTTATAGTACTCAGGGGGATTAGGGGTATGTATAATTAGTTATGGTGATGGCATGTCTCCTTAAAGGATGGGAGTACAATGGATGAAGTCTAATTCACTTTGTTGGGGAACGTTAAAGAGAATTTGTTTTGGAGGCAACATTGGATGAAGTATCGAGATGGCGATGAATCATTTTATATGAAAGTTACCGTCTTTGTCTGTATAATAATCTATACCATTGGTAGCTTTTAATGCTTTAAGTAGGTTTTCAACTGGTTGATGTCTATCAATTACACCTGAGAACCTTTTATCGGCTACTTCTTTGTTATCAAGCGCCAGGGACACGCCGTATAGTCTTGGAATCACTTTGCAGACTTCTTCCAATTTGGCGTTACTGAAGATAAATTTGCCAATTCTCCAGCTAAGGACGTCCAGTTCATCAAATGGGGCCGTCCTGATGAGGTTATTGGTGGCAACAGCTTCTTGACCTGGGGTCAGTTGCAGGCTGTCTTTGGTTCCGACAATCTTAACAGCACCGTTTACAAGTGCAATTTTAGCTATACCACTGTCATAAGTGTTGACATTGAATTCTGTTCCCAATACATTGACAGTAGTATTAGGCAGGTGTACGATAAAGGGTTGGTTAGCCTGTTTAGCGATTTTTAGATAAGCCTCTCCGTTGATATATACTTCGCGGAGGCCACCATTAAATGACACCGGAAACCGGATGGATGTAGCGGCATTCAGCTGTACTTCGGTACCATCTGACAGGTGGATAGTATAATCTTTTCCGGCCGGGACGGTCAGTACGGCAAATTCCGTTGTATTACCTGATGGTGTCGCTGAATATGTCAGTGTCTTATTGCTGGACCGCATGGTGAGGTTACCGGCAATAACCTGGCTTGTATCCGTATTCAGGTCAATTACTTGTCCGCCTGCTAATTGAAGCTGTATATTCTTGCTATTGCCAGGCTGAATACTGGCGGTTATTGGTACGGGCTGGTTAGCAGGGCGTTCGGGTCTGAATAGCCCGGGAACTGCCATAAAAGCAATAATAGCAGCTGCGGCAGTAGCGGCAACGGTGATTGTACTGATGGTCAGAACTTTCTTTCTTTTCTGACGGTGTATGCGATCGATAATGGCATCAGCAGGATCTTGAAATGGTTGGCTTTTGATGTGGTCAATAATATCTGGCGTAATTACCTTTAAAAGATCTTCACGCATTTCGCGTGCGTCTTCATTAATTGCTATTTCCTTGAATAACGTCTCCCTTCCGGCTTCTGAGAGGTTTCCGGATATTTCCTGCCACACTAATATTCTGATATCTTCGAGATTCGTTTTCATTTCTACTATATAAAGTAATATTTAGTCAATAAGTAACCTTCCTTTTCAAATTATTTTGCTGTGTGTAGTTTTTCACGCAGAATTTTTAAAGCTTTACTGATATTATTCTTTACCACCTGCAGGCTAATGTTTTGTTCGGCAGCAATAGTTTTCTGACTTTTATCTTCCAGGTAAAGCTTAATGAAGGACTTCCGTGCAGCGGGAGGTATGTGTTCAATAGCTGATTGCAGTTGTTCTGCTAATTCTGCACTCTCGAACGGTTTCATTTGAGTGCTGGACTCAAGGAAGTAGTTGTAGCCATGTTGTTTTTTATCTCTGGTTTTATCTTTTTTAATCTTGATAATGCTCTCATTGCGGGTAGCGCGCAGGAGGTATGCGAGTAGAGATGGTTTGAGTTCGACCCTATCCTTTAGATTCCAGAAGCGGATAAATACTTCCTGTACGATATCTTCGGCCTCAGCCATATCACGGAGGAGGTAATAAGCTTCCATTAGCATCTGTGGACGGTACATATCCACAAGCTCCCGTAAGGCAGACTCCTCTCCTTTCTGCAAGCGTTGTAAGATGTCGGCTTCGTTATTTAGCTTCTCTTCTTTCATAGATCCGTCTCAACAGTATAGTGGACTGTTGTTAGTCTTTGATTTAGGTACGTATAACAAATAGTTTACCAGGCAAGTCATCTATGGGACAACAAACCTGGCTATTGTGTTATTTATCAGATGGATTAAAAAAGTGTGGGCGTACTAAAGTGTACTGGCATTCCCTGTAAATACTGAATGTATTAGTTCCCCTTGAAATTACTTAAAAGGTAATACATTTTATAGGAGTGATAACAATATTTTTTGATCAGGAAAATAATATTGGTTTGTAATAAATAAAATATTCGGAATACGACACTACCTATTTTTAGAGTCAAGAAAGAATACCATTGCTTCTTTCACGAACGAAGGGGTCACTCCCCAATATGGGGACATAAAGAGAAGATTAGTACTACAAACATTTCTCACAAAAAAGTTTGCTTATGGACATTACCTTACTGTTAAATTTTACTTTCTCATAGTATACAAGGGGAACAAGATCTGAAAAGAATGTTCGATTAAAGGTTTATATACCTATTGAAACTAGCTAAACAATAAAGTTGGGTACCTACGACGCTGTCGATGCTTTTATCACATAGGATTTTCCCAATAACTAGGACACCTTAACTGCCACAGTCCAACAGCTCAGATGACCAGAGTAATCTAGGCTCTATTGTGTCCAGGGTGTTCTTATATCCAATTTTTGTAGTGTAAAGTACACTGCACGGGGGGTTATTGGGTTTAACGCAGACCAACCATTTTACTAACCAAAATTGCTGTGCAACTATGCAAATGATTGTCAAACTCAGCCATGCATTCCTATACTGCTGTATGGTTGTGCTGTTATGCCTGCAGCAAGAGAGTTATGCTGTTCCGTTTCAGGGGAAGCCAGTCAGTATTACAATTAAAAATTCGTCTCTGGCGGATGTACTACGCCAGGTGTCAAAGAAAAGTGGATTGTATATATATTTCCAGGACGCAGATTTAGCAGGGCATAAGAATGTATCATTGGATGTGAAGAATAGACCGGTGGAGAATGTACTGCACGAGTTGTTGGACGAACGCGGGTTTGCGTGGGTAGAGGTAAGTGAGAATACTATTGCTGTTAAAAAAAAGTTCGCAATAGAAGAGCACAGGGTTGATATGGATACGGTCAAAACAATTACTGTAACAGGAAAGGTTGTTGACGAAAAAGGTGAACCAGTAATAGGTGCGACAGTGCAGGTGAAAGGTAGTAATATGGGAACGATAACCAGCACCAGTGGTGATTTTGTGCTGAATGATATCAAGACGAATGCCTCCATTGTTGTAACGAATGTGTCTTTTGTTCCCGAGGAAATACCGGTAAAGGGTAGAAGAACAATTGGAAGGATCCTACTTAAAGGCAAGGTGGGTGAATTGGATGAGATCGTGGTGATACCTTATGGTACCACAACAAAGCGATTAACAACGTCAAGCATTGTTAGTATAAAGAAAGAAGAGATTGAGATGCAGCCGGTGAATAATCCGTTGTATGCATTGCAGGGTCGGGTAGCAGGTTTACAGGTAACGCCTACCACTGGTGTTGCAGGGGGAGCGGTGAATATTCAGATCAGGGGTAAGAACTCACTGAATTTTAAGAGTGAGCCTTTAGTAGTTGTGGATGGACTACCTATTGTTAATAATATCCCTGGTTTGGATGGTCCTTCTTTGTATCAGATATCATCGCTAAGTTTTATTAACCCAAATGAAATCGAATCCATTGATGTACTGAAAGATGCAGATGCTACATCCATCTATGGTAGTAGAGGTGCGAATGGTGTTATTCTCATTACTACAAAGAAGGGTAAGAAAGGTGCCACTAAGATTGATATCAATGCTCAAACTGGTTGGGCAACAGTGCCGAAGAGAGTTTCTTTGATGAATACTCCACAGTACATAGAAATGAGAAGAGAGGCTTTTACTAATTCAGGAGTTGATTTTGTAAATACGCATCCTTATGGTATACCTGAGTACAAATATCAGGTCGCACCAGATCTTTTTATCTGGGACCAGAACCGATATACTGATTGGCAGAAAGAGTTATTAGGAAATGCGGCCCGTTATAATGACTTTCAGGGAAACATATCCGGTGGGGGGGATAATATAGCTTTTGACATTGGGGGTAATTTTCATAAAGAAACGACAGTATTCGCAGGGGATAATTCAGATCAGAAAGGAAGCGGGAGAATGAGTTTGACCGGAACATCTAATAATAAGAAGTTTCAGGCTACTGTTACTGCAAGTTACATGATTGATAAGAATACACTTCCAGGTGTGGACTTTACAAGAGCCGCATTAACCCTTGCACCTAACGCTCCATCCATTTATAATGAAGATGGGTCGTTGAATTGGGCCCCGCAGCCCTCTGGAAATAGAAGCTGGACCAATCCTTATGCAGAATTATCGAAGACATATGAATCTAAAATTACAAACTTACTTACAAGTGCAAATTTAAGTTATACAATTCTGCCTGGGTTGACTGCCCGAACCACTCTAGGATATAGTGAGTTGAATGGGAAGTCATTTAGAAAGACGTTTCCGTTTGCAGGAAGGGCGCCTGAGGATCTGCAGGATCCTTTTGCAAGTTCCGCCTTTAATACTAACAGTGTGAGAAATTTGAACATTGAGCCTCAATTAAATTATAGTTTAGATATTAATGAAGGGAACCTTGATGTACTTTTAGGTGGATCAATTCAGCATACTAATAACGAAGCGCAAGTCATAAATGCAAGCGGATTTCAAAGTGATGCTCTGTTAAAAAATCTTTCTTCTGCGGCAAGTTATATAATCAGAAATACCTCCTCTCAGTATAAATATGCGGCAGTATTTGGTCGTATAACTTATAATTTCAAAAAGGAATTTATAGTCAACATGAATGTGAGGAGAGATGGCAGCAGTCGTTTTGGCCCAGGAAATCAATTTGGAAGTTTTGCATCCGTCGGTGCTGCTTGGATTTTTACTCAGCAGTCATTCATCAAAAATAATCTGAAAGCACTTAGTTTTGGTAAAATCAGGTTTAGCTATGGTTCCTCTGGTAATGATGGTATTACTGATTACGCATACTTTGAACGATACGGAAGTATAAATGCTAGTGATCCCTATCAGGGAACTAGAGGTTACACTACCTTAGGGCTATATAATACTGATTATGCATGGGAAACTACTAAGAAAACCGAGTATGCTTTAGAATTAGGATTTTGGGAAGATCGATTGTTTTTTACGGGTTCACATTTTAGAAACAAATCTAATAATCAGCTTGTCGTTTATCCATATCCCTCAATGGCGGGATTCGGAGTTACTTTTGTCAATTCTCCAGCGTTAGTTCAGAATACGGGTATAGAATTTATAATTAGAACAGAAAATATCAAAAATAGACAATTCACATGGTCAACCTCGTTCAATTTTACGCGAAATAGAAACAAACTTTTGTCATTTCCAGATTTAGAAAAATCTGCTTCCTACGGATTATACGAAATAGGAAGACCGTTCTATGGTGAGCTAAAAGCTTTTAAATCAGCTGGAATTGATCCAAAGACAGGCCAGTACCAATTTTTAAATTCAAATGGAACTATTACTCTTGATCCCTCAGAGCCAGATAGATTAGATTATGGGCAACACCAAAGGATATTTACCGAACCAAAATTCTATGGAGGCCTTTCAAATACTTTTTCATACAAAGGATTCAGCCTAGATGTTTTTTTGCAATTTACCAAGCAAACAGGTACAAGCTTTTTAAATGAGTATGTAAATACTCCAGCAGGTTTTTTGCCTATAAATCTCCCGTCAGAATATCTTCAAAGATGGAGAAGTAGCGAAGATGCTTCAAAAATAGCGAAGGTTTACGGAACATTTTCAGATGAATATTTCAGATCATCTTCTTTGTGGGCTCAGAGTGATGCAAACTATGTTGATGCATCTTTTATAAGGTTAAAAAATTTATCATTGTCATATTCAATTCCCGAAATTTGGAAGAATAGGCTACATGTAAACAACGTAAAAGTATATCTGCATGCCCAAAATCTAATTACGTTAACTAATTATAGAGGCTTAGATCCAGAAACCCAAACAATTTCCGCACTTCCACCCCTTAGAACTTTGTCAGTAGGAATCCAAATTTCTTTATAGCAAATCCGTGTCTTCATAAAACGTAGAATATGACGTTCATAACACTCTTCGGGAAAATATTCAGGCTTCTTTTTATTTGCTGGCTTGTAATATCTATATCGAGCTGTAAAAAACTAATAGAAGTTGATCCTCCTATTAACGAAATAATAGGCTCTGAGATCTATAGTAGCAATACAACCGCTATCTCGGTGTTAACGGGGATTTATACTAGCATGAGTTCCAATGGAATATTCAATGGGGAACAATCTGTTTCAATTAGACCAGGTTTGTCAGCGGACGAATTGATACCTGTCATCAATGCATCAAGTATATTGACTTTGATTTATCATAATAGTCTAACTAATAATGGAGATCAATTATACTGGTCGGAATTATATGCATATTTATATAGAATAAATTCTGCAATAGAGGGTATTTCTGCTTCTGTTGCATTGACAACAGATGTAAAAAAGAGACTATTAGCGGAAGCTAAGTTTCTTCGAGCCTTTATGTATTTTTATTTAGTAAACTTTTATGGGTCAGTTCCATTGTTGCTATCCACAGACAAAAATATAAATGTTATTGCTCCGCGTGAACCAATGGTTAACCTATACGCTCAGATGATCAACGATCTAAAAGAAGCTCAGGGAGATCTTTCAGACCAATATTTGAATGCTGATCTTATAACAAACACAAGTGAAAGAATCCGACCTAATAAGTTTGCGGTTTCTGCATTACTGGCAAGGGTATATCTATACAATCAAAATTGGGCGTTAGCGGAACAAGAGGCATCGAAGGTTATAGATAACACAGCCATGTACATGCTTGAAAATCCTAAAAACGTTTTTTTAAAGGGTAGTAGGGAGGCCATATGGCAACTACAGCCTGTGAATCTGAATCAAAATACAATCGATGCGGAGGTGTTAGTGTTAGCTCCAACAGAACTTAACCCTCGTGGCGGCCCGACTGAGTCGCGTCCCTTCTATTTAAGCCAATCGTTACTGAAGAATTATTCTTTTGAAGATCAACGTAGAGTGAACTGGATTGATAGTGTGGTAAGTGATGGTATAGTCTATTATTACCCATTTAAATACAAGGCTTATCTACCACAGGAGAGAACTGAGTATTTAACTGTGTTAAGGTTGGCTGAACAGTATCTTATCAGGGCTGAAGCCAGAGCGCAAATGAATCGAATAGGTGGTAGTAATTCGGCTATGGATGATATAAATATAATTAGAACACGCGCCGGATTATCAGATATAGTAGCAAGTTCAAAGGAAGAAGTTTTGGACATAATTTTAAAAGAACGAAGGAAGGAACTGTTCACTGAATGGGGACATAGATGGTTTGATTTGAAGCGTACTGGAAACGTTGATATGGTAATGCAAAAAGTAGCGATCGATAAGGGAATCGTTTGGAATAGTTATAAAGCATTATATCCAATACCTGTTCAGGATATTCAAAGAAATCCGAGTTTAAGGGGGCATCAGAATCCTGGATATCCCGAACGATGATACCTGGCTACTGTTAGGAAAAGGTTGCCCTTGAGTAAATGATTGTTATTTGTTGTAGATTTTTAATCTTTTGAGATGTTAGTAAAAAAAATTCAGTGCCTATTAGGTTTATTATTTTCTATATTATCGGTCTGTTTCGCACAAGAGGTAAAATGGCAAAAAAAGCCAATCACTATTGAAAGTAGGTGGTCAAAGGATGTAGTTCCAGACGCACCATTGAGTGACTACCCAAGACCTCAATTGCAAAGACCTAATTGGGAAAGTCTAAATGGTTTATGGGATTGTTCTATAGTTGACGATCATGAGTCAGTACCCTCAGCTTTTCTGGATAAAATACTAGTTCCATATCCTATAGAATCCAGTTTGTCTGGCGTCAAAAAAACTTTGATGCCTTATCAGGCAATTTGGTACCGGAAATCGTTCAAGACACCATTCCAGTTAAATGGCCGTAAATTGCTCTTGCATTTTGGTGCTGTTGATTATCAGGCAACTGTTTATCTTAACGGTAAAGAGATTGGTCAACACTCTGGAGGCTATACATCCTTTACTTTTGACCTCACTAAATTTTTAAGGAAAGATAGTAATGAGATTTTAGTTAAAGTAATAGATCCGACAGACCAAGGATCAGGACCTCATGGTAAACAAGTTATCAGACCTGGTGAGATTTATTATACTTCATCGTCAGGCATATGGCAAACAGTATGGCTCGAATCGGTGCCAGAAACATATATCACAAGTCTGCGATTAACTCCTGATATCGACCAAAAAGAGCTATTAGCTGAAGTAAAGTTAAATGATAATGGTTGTAAAAATTGTGTTGTTGAACTTGAGGTTTCAAATGGGGTAAAGGTTAAGGGATTAATAGGCCATATAATAAAAGTGCCAATAAAGGAAATGCATACTTGGAGCCCTGAAGATCCATATTTATATGATTGCTATGCTCGAATATATCGTGATGGAGCAGAAGTGGATAATGTTAAAAGTTACTTCGGTATGCGTAAAATATCGATCTTAAAAGGGCACGACGGCAAAGAGCGTATTTTTTTGAACAATAAGTATTATTACAATCTCGGCATTTTAGATCAGGGTTATTGGCCAGAAGGGATATACACTGCTCCTACAGATGAAGCCTTAGCTTTTGATATAAATATCAGCAAGCTGATGGGCTTTAATACAATAAGAAAGCATATTAAAATTGAGCCTGCAAGGTGGTATTATCATGCAGACAAAATAGGAATGCTTGTATGGCAAGATTTTGTGAATCCCAACCAGTCTTTATCAACTGTTGCAAAATCTGCATTTGAAAGGCAGATTGGTGAAACAATCAATCAGTTATATAATGCCCCATCAATCGTTACATGGGTAATCTTTAATGAAAAATGGGGACAATATGATCAGCAGCGAATTACGGAGTGGGTTAAAGAAATGGATTCTACCCGATTAGTTAATGGACATTCAGGAGAACTTTTATATGTTGATGGTCAATTAAAAAGTCCTTCGCCCAACCCTTACATATCTGCAGATATGACAGATGTTCATTCTTATCCATATCCAAGACTAGCACCATACCAGTCTGGCAAGGTGAATGTATTGGGTGAATTTGGAGGTCTTGGTGTTAGCGTTCAAGGGCATTTATGGGACGATTTAAATACTGGCTGGGGGTATAGTGGAATATTAAGTCCTAATGAAATGATAGATGTGTATAGGAAAATGATAGACACGCTGGTATTGTTGAAAGAAGCTGGATTAAGTGCATCTATTTATACTCAACCCTATGATGTTGAGTCTGAGCTGAATGGTATAATGACATATGACCGAAAAGTGATAAAAATTCCGCTAGATACTATTTGCAGAATCAATTCACGTCTTGTGCCAAATCTTGCTGCGCCCGAAATGAGAATGATTAGCAATAACATGTCTCTTGATTTGCCAGAGGCAGTTTATAGAACCTACACGCAAAATTGTAATGAATATAAAAATGGAAGACGCGACTCATCGTTTTTAAGAGCATTGACAATTCATGCCAATAAGGAACATGACGATATAAATATCAGTAAATATTGTGACGACTATTTCAAATCATTGCAAAATCCATTTTCTGAGATAAATCTCCTGTTTCTTCAACGATTTGTTAGGGATGCCAATTCCTCAGCATTTACATTCATTGCTGAAAATTCCGACAGCATTCGCAAAATTGACGTTGGGGAAGAAACCTTAAAAGTTGTCAGAGGAATAATTAAGAGCGATTTCCTCTCTATGAAAAAGGACGACATGACTCAAGCTGACTGGGATGCTTTAATAGAGACCATGAGAAGAAAATATGGGTCCGAAGGTGAGCTTGCAGTCCAGGAAGAACGCGCTCTTTATTACTATCTAAAAAAGGATATTCCCCGATTTGTTGATGTCAAGTCTGAAATTCATAGAAAATATCCTAAATCTATTGGAGTTTTTGATCTAAATAATGATGCTTGGGCCGTTTTTGAAAATACTGGTAATAAAGAACTCCTTGCAACTGCGATTAAATGGAGCGAAAAGGTAGTTAGGATGGAGCCAACAGCGAATTATTATGACACCTACGCTAATCTGCTATATAGACTTGGTAAAAAAGATATGGCGATTCAAGCTCAAGAAGCAGGATTGAAATTAGCAGTAGGAAATGGGATATTTGAAGACATAGTTAAAAATCTTGAAAAAATGAAAAAGGGCGAACCTACATGGGGTACTAGTCAATAGGCATATCTATTATTCTTCTCTCTGCAAAATAGATGCAACTCCAATCCATAGATTTAGGTAACATAAAGAAATTAAAATGATTTATATCAGAGTTTTCATAATGTGTATTTGGCTATCAATTTATTTTGTATTATTCATTAGTCCGTTCGCTGTCGCTCAAAAGAAACTAATTGACAATAATTCGTATAAAACATGGCCTAGTCTGAGTGACATTTCCTTAAATATGAGTAGTGATGTTAGTAGAGATGGTAAATATCTAATGTATAAGGTAGAGTCCGAAGCCGCTGGCGAAATGTTTATCATTCAAAGTTTAATTAATAATTATACGAGAAAATTTGGGAATGCCTCAAAAGCATTATTCACTCAAGACTCTAAGCATGCTGTGGTATTGATGGGGATTGATAGTCTCGTAATTGTTACGCTTGGCAGTTCTGAAATTAAATATCATCCTAATGTGGCTTCATTTGAAATGAGCAACACTGAAAATGGGCAATGGTTGGCGTATCTAAGAAAAGACAGTTCTAGTGAATTAGTCTTAACAGATGGAAATTTTAGTGAGATTTTTAAATTCGCAAATGTACTTGACTATGAATTTGATGCTTCTAATAATTTCTTAATACTGAGAGATTCGTCAGGTTTATCTTTATTCAATCTGAACTCTTTAGATAGAAAATATATTTATACCGGAAAAAGAATTTATGATTGGACAGTAGATGCGAAAGGTCAGCAAATCGCATTTTTTGTATCCTCAGTAAATGATGAGGTAGAAATATATTACTATCATTACAGTATGGACAGCTCAAGACCACTCGCCAATGGTCGATCACAGGGTATTTTTGATAGCTATAAAATTGGAATGTATCTATTAAAATTTAGTCCTGACGGAAAAAATCTATTTTTTAATATTGAAAAGAGCAATCAGTCTAATCAGGAATATTCGAGGATTTGGTCATACACTGATAAGTTTATAAACGTTGATGAAAGTGAAGTTTTGGGCATTAGGTGTGTATCAAATATTAAGAATCCAAAAGTGTTGCATTTAACAGACGGTTCTACCACAATTATGGATATGAACAATGATAGTTTGTTATTAGCCTATAGCAACGTAAATTTGGACGAATACAATTGGAATAGAGACACATTTTCACTTCAATTAGTATCAGCCAATACAGGAAATCATACTCAGATCTATCAGATGCCTAAATGTTTCGTACCAGGTTTTCCAAGCTTTGGAACATCACCTTCAGGAAAATATGTGGTTTGGTTTGATGAAATGGATAAAAAGTACTATAGCTATCAGGTTTCTTCTGGTATAAAGCGGGAAATATCATCATTAATTAAGCATGCACTTTATCTCAAGGAAAGTGATATACCTGTCCGGAAGAACGTTTATGGCGTTGGCGGATGGTTAAGTAACGATACGATACTAATTTACGATGAGTATGATATATGGAAAATTAATTTAGCTGGTTCCCCTCATCCAATATGTCTTACTAAGGGCGTTGGCAGGAAAGAAAAAGTAATATTTCGCGCGATTAATTCAAGTTTGGATCGAGTCATTACTGATCATTTATTGATCACGGCATTCAATGGCGAGAATAAGCAGAACGGAATTGTAAGAGTTGATTGCACTAACCAGTTTTTATATGACAAAAGATGTATGGGCGATTTTGTGTATGGAAACAATAAGTCAGATAATGGATGGGCTACTCACGTAGAAAATGATATTCCTCAAAGGGTGGGCAATTCAGATTTTTATATTGTGAAACGAATGGCGACAAGCCAATCCCCTAACCTTTTTTTGACCAAAGATTTTATTACTTATAAGCAACTATCAAATATAAAACCTGAACTTTTATACAATTGGATGAAATCTCAGTTGGTTGAATGGGATTTGCCTAATGGTAAAAGAGCAAAAGGGATTTTATATAAACCGGAGGATTTCGATGCTAATAGGAAATATCCGATTATTTTTAACTATTATGAAAAACGTAGTGATGAACTAAATGTCTATCGAAAACCATTTCTAACAGCTTCAGAGATAAATATACCGTGGTATGTTAGCAATGGCTATCTAGTATTTATTCCAGATATACATTATGAAACAGGTAATAATGCTGATGCAATTTCAAAATCGATTAATGCAGCAGTGAATAAGCTTGCAAAATTAGAGGGTATTGATTTCAATCGAATGGGGGCTCAGGGGCATAGCTTTGGCGGATATGAGACTCTGGTACTACTTACACGGACCAAGTTATTTAAAGCCGCTCAAGAATCTGCAGGTCCATGTGATGATATAAGTGGTTTTTCTTTTCTTTGGGCTGGTACTACGAAACAAAATTATTTCATGTTTAATCAGCCTAATCATGGCGCGTTGTTATGGGAGAAGCCTGACGTGTATCTGAAAAACTCCCCCATCTTTAATGTTGAGCGAGTAAGTGCCCCTCTCTTAATAATGCATAATGTAGAGGATAGACAGGTTCCTTTTTCGCAGGCTATTGAAATATTCAGTGCTCTTCGACGTCTACAAAAACCAGTTTGGCTGTTAAAGTACGAAAATGAGGGACATTCCATTGAATCAACGGAAAATAAATTGGATTATAATGTTAAGCAGCAACAGTTCTTTGACCATTATTTGAGGGGAGCGCTAAAACCTGAATGGATGAAATAGTAAGATCGTCGATTTAGCAGGCAATTTTTAGCTGTTTAATATGTGAAAAAGAATAGAGACTGCTTGGAACATATCATTATTTTTATAAAAAAGTCTCCTCGCTAATTCGAGGAGACTTTTTTGTTAGATTAATATATTACTATCTAACTGCCTATTATTGCATTGTAGCTGTTGCTGACAATGTAAATGGTGTAGAAGTACAAATTGTACGGCCACCTAATGTTGTTGTAGAAGTATACAACAGTCTGGTAGGAGCATTTTGCGCCGTTACATAATTTCTCTGTGGTTGGCACAGTTGGTATACAACTCCATTTATTGTAGTAGTGGTAGTAGCTGCGAAATGGCTACCAGTTCCTCTTGATGCCTTAAAGGCGAATGCACCACCAACTACAGCGAACAATGCAACTGCGGAAAGAACGATTTTTGCTTTCTTCATAACTTTATTGCCTTTATGAATCAAAAGGCTAAACTTAAGTATTTGAGTTAACGCCTACTCTATTCTACTGGTTTTCGGCTTCCCCATAGATTAACCCCAAAGGAGGTTGAATGCCTGATCAGGACAATTGTTTTATTGAAATAATAATTGATTTTTCGGTTTTTCATAACAGCATACCAAGCAGTATGCCTTTTAATGATAAATTGTTTATCTTCTTTTACGAACAAAATATGATTATCATAGACTGCTTTCTTTAGCAATAATACTAATATAACTGACAATGAATATTCTCATTCATTACTTCTAGTCGAAGATCGCAATATTTTCATTATGTAAACTTAGGAAGTATGCTAATCTACTTTGGAGATAATGGATTTTCTTGAGATAAATCTTGTCGATTCATTATCTACTACACAAGTAATGCTGAAATTCAGACGGTCAACTAGCTGATGAAGGTTATTTTAAAACTCATATGATAGAAGTTCGCGAATATGATTATCAAAACATAAATAGCCCGTCTGACACCGGCTATTTATGTAATTCCACAGTGTATATATTATTGAAGAACTGCTGTAGCGCTGAGAGTAAAGGGTGTCGAGGTACAAACGGTTCTACCTCCATTGGTGGTTGTAGATGTATAAAGAACGCGTGGAGGTGCCCCAGCAAATGTGACATAGTTTCTTTGAGGCTGACAGATCAAATATCTTGTTCCATTAATTGTTACGTCAGATGTAGCCGCAAAATAAGACCCCGTCCCTCTTGACGTCTTCACCGCCAGTGCGCCACCAGCTAACGACAACAATCCTATCACAGCTAAAATTACCTTGGCTTTTTTCATAATAGACAACGCCTTTATACCAAAAGGCAAAAAATCAATATCAGCGTTAATGCCTACTCTTTTCTACTGGTTTTCAGCGACCCCAGAATATGATGGCAAAAGGAGATCATGCCCTCATCAGGACAATAGATTTCATAGTGTAAAATATCAGTTGAATAGATGTTACGTTATTTATCTTCAGGGAATATTTACCTGAAGATATCATGTGTAGTTGTAGTTTACATAGGATATACGGTAATAAACTTTGGAGATGCAGATTAGAATGGCCTTATATGCCTCACAGCCAACAAACCTCTCCCGGCCTTACGACGCCTACTATTACCTCCATGAATTGCCTGAAGGCTGCTTCTCTGGATTCATCTCCCATCACGTCGTTGACTAACATTTCATACTGCCCTTTTTCACCGACGCTGACTGCCGGCATGATCACATATTGAGCGGAGGTGACATCGTCTGCTACATTAAATAGGGTATTGCCTATCGCTTCTACCTGGTGGTAGTATTTCCGCAGCTCTTCCAGTAATACGGGATAGTCTATAACCGGCTGATCCGGGAATAACAGCCGGCAGCCAAATACTTTCATTAAACTCATAGGATGCTAAAATATAATATATCCGCTTTTCTTACAACCCTGTCACGTTTTCCTGAGCTGAACGGTCAATGTATTACAAAACCAGATAACATGATCATTGTAAAAGCAACTTACGGCGTAAAAGAGGATTATATTGCTACTAACAAGCAGAATATTAACACTTTCCTGCAGGATTTCAGACGCCTGGGCGACGACTTTAAATACACTGTATACTCGAATGGAGGTACATTTGTCCACCTGTCGCACTTTAAGAATGAAGCCATTCAGGCGATAGTCCTGGCAACACCCTCTTTTAAAGCTTTCCAGCAAGCGCGCGATGCCAGCGGACTCATAATCCCCCATCAGATTGAAGTACTTAGCCTGGAAGGCTCAACAGCAGAAATCTTTGTACATTAGCCGACGGCAAATCCTCGCGGCTCATGAGTAAACACAAACAGACCGGCATCCCGCCGGTGTTTAATAACCTGGTAGAAAATTATAACCACCTCGGACTGCCGGTTGAGCTGATAGATCCTGATAATGAGTTTACCATTCATAAATTGAATGATATCCACCACGAGTTGCCGTACAAGTCTCCGGTTTACAGGGCTAATTTTTACGCTTTTGTGTTTGTAAAGAATGGGGAAGGGAAATATACTACTGATGAAATGGAGTTTTTTACGGAGCCTGGTACTATCTACTTCACCAATCCGGGACACTATAAGTCGTTTGAATGGCATCAGTTGAAAGAGGTCTTCCTCGTAACCATGAGCGAGTCTTTCCTGAAAGAGAATGTGCACGCAAGTGTTTTCGAGGAATTTCCTTTCCTGCTGGCCGAAACTGTCCCTCCGCGGGTATTGAAACCTGAAATTTATGCTGAAATCGAACCCTTATATCTGCAGATATACAAAGAATACTTCTCTCATTCGCCCTATAAAAATAAGATTATGGGCAACCTGTTTGTGGTGATCCTGTTAAAGATAAAAGAATACTTCTGGGAAGATTACAACCCTATCTCCGAAGGCAACAGAAGCTCCCAGATAGTGAAACACTTTAAACGTACGCTCGAACGTCATTACCGCGAACTCAACGCCGGCAAAGCCCGTAAAGTCTTCCGCGCACAAGACTATGCTGCGGCTCAAAATCTCCATCCCGGCTACCTTAATAACGTTATCAAAACAAAGACTGGCAAGTCTGTTACCACCTGGATCATCGACAAGACCATCACTGAAGCCAAATCTATGCTACAGCATTCCAATATCCCTATTAAACAGGTCGCAGATCAACTTGGCTTTACGGAAACTGCCCATTTTAGTAACTACTTTAAGAAGTATACTGACGTCACTCCACTCGTCTACCGCAAACAATTTGCTTAGATTTTTGCAAATAATAGTACGGATCTTGCAATCTTTTGGCCTGATTATATTCCACCTTTGTTGTAACAATGATAACCTTAAAACAAAGACATATGAACACGCTAAACGGAAAAGTCATTTTAGTCACAGGATCTTCCAGGGGGATAGGCGCTACCATCGCTCATAAACTGGCCGCTGCCGGCGCAAAAGTAGTGGTCAACTACGCTGGTAGCAAAGACGCTGCTGAACAGGTAGTCAGCGATATTAAGAATGCGGGCGGTGAGGCTATTGCATTGCAGGCAGATGTCAGCAAATCCGTTGAAGTGAAGCAACTCTTTGATGATGCTATTGCACACTTCGGTAAAGTTGATGTACTGGTCAACAATGCCGGCATCATGATCAATAAGCTGATTAAAGACACGACTGACGATGAATTTGACCGCATCTTCAATATCAACGTTAAAGGTACCTTCAATACCCTGCGTGAGGCCGCTACTAAACTGGCTGACCAGGGCACCATCATCAACTTCTCTACTTCTGTCAATCGCCTGATGCTGCCCACTTATGGTACCTATGTAGCTACTAAATCAGCGGTAGAACAGCTGACACGTGTCTTCGCCAAAGAAATGGGCACCAGAGGTATCAATGTTAACTCCGTATCTCCCGGACCTACTAATACTGAGTTATTTACTACTGGTAAGTCGGAAGAAGTTATCAGCCGCCTGGCTGCTCTCTCTCCGTTCAACCGTATCGGCGAACCTACTGACATCGCTGATGTGGTAGTCTTTCTTGCCAGTGATGCGGCTAAATGGATCTCTGCACAGAATATCGGAGTAAACGGTGGTATGGCCTGATCCTACCTCGCTGACTGGTTTCATTATCAGGTAAAATCGCGTCTCATATCGGAGCTCTCAACTGCCCGTGTCCAATTATCACCCGGCAGCAAACGTCTCCGGAGCCAGACGTTATTGTTTGCAACTTCTGTTATACAGCGCGGCTGCTATCTCCTTCCTCAACACCGAATGTTGTGGAACGGATAGTAGCCGTTATACTGATAGCAACTACCTCCGAAGTATAGCATTAATACGTTTGCATTATCTTTTCTCAGAGGTTCTGAGCCTTGAACTTTCCGGGATATGACACATTTTTCCCTGCCACCATAAAGGTTGCATCACCCCTGTAGTGGACGGTCCGCGGAAACTTTGGTGCCACTGCCACATGTGCCTTCACCACTTCCAGTACGAAGAAGTTATACCTGGATAACAGTTGTTTATCTATCACCTTACACTCAAAATTCGCATAACATTCCTTTATCAGCGGCGCTTGTACCTTTTCTGCCACCACCTGTGTTAACCCGTATTCTTCAAACTTATCCACCTCAGCGCCTGTACTGTTGCCAATTCCGATGATGGTATCAATCATATCATAAGTAGGAATATTAATTACACATTCCCCGCTTTTCCGTATCATGTCAAAACTGTAGTTGGCTGCAGTGATCATACAGCCGATCATTGACGGAGAAAACTCCATCACCGTATGCCATCCCATCGTCATAATGTTTGTCTCTTCCTTCCACCTGGAACTCACCAGCACTGTCGGTCCCGGTTCCAGGTATCGCCTGATGTCGGCAACAGGCAGGTCTTTTTTCCTGTAATTCCTTCTCATGAGTTTGTAATTGTCAGATAATGATATAATTACGCGCGCTATAATACACGTATCCTCAACAACTACCAGACCAGTGTCATTATTCCTGCTGATACAAGTCAGCGTTCGTGCCGTCGCCGGACTGTAGTTTTGTTCCATCATTATTTCACAATCAACCCACGACCATGAAACACGTAACATTACTATTAACCTTCGCGTTGCTGCTCGCTGCTAATGTAATTTATGCTCAGTCTGCGCTCAAAGAGGGAGATAAGCTGCCATTGTTTGTATTGAAAGATCATAATGGTAATGACTTTGTGATTAGCGAATATGTGGGTAAACATAAATTGGTGATCTTCTTCTATCACAAAGATGAAAGTGAAATGGGGGTGAAAGAAGTCTGCGCATTCAGAGACAATTTCGGCGATTTCAAGGCTGCAAATGCAATGATTATCGGTATTGGCAGTGGCAGTATAGAAAGTCATAAAGCGTTGCATGAAGAACATCAGCTGCCATATGTACTATTGAGTGATCCGCAGAATGATGCACTGAAGCTTTTCGGACAAAAAGGAAACATCTTCCATGACAAACGTGAAACATTTGTGACCGATTTGTCTGGTAATATAACTTATAGCTATCGCGGCCACTTCAGAAGGGGCGAAGAATACGCTGAAAAAGTCCTGACTTATCTCAGAGCTGACAGTGTTAACTAAACGAATTACCTATCCTATACCCTATACACCGCTGCTTATGACTTAGACCTGCTAGTAGTTCCTGTGAGAAAAAAATGAGGTCGATTAACAAAAAAAGCAGGCTCCCCGGGCATATTCATCCCGGGGATTTCTTTTTTTTGTGTAAATTAATCGTGCCAAGTGCATATCGGCTCCTGATACGTCAGCAAGGTCCGGTTTGTCAAGTCAGATAATGATATGAGAAAAATACTATTTATCCTACTGATCCCTTTCACCGCATTCGCGCAACAGATTGTCATTACCGGGCAGGTGCCGGATTGTCCGGATAGCGTGGACGTCTTCATGTATAAGCCTATTGGCACTTATTTCAACGCGCAATACAAGCAAAACGTTGGTAAAGTTGTCGGACATCAGTTTAAGTTAGCTGTGCCAATGACTTCCCCGGGATTTGTTATCCTTGAAAGTAAGCACGTAAAGTCCGTTCTCTTCGTAGAGCCGGGGGATTATGTCGATATTGGCGTTAGCCGTAACGGCAGTCAGGGCGAGAAAATATATAAAGGCAATAACGCTGCCGGCCATGAGCTGTTCAACAATGAAACACCACTCTCTGAAAGTAATGTCGCTGCTGCTATGGAGTATGTGCTGGATAGCGCCAGGACTGTCAACGGTGCGCTGTGGGGGCTTCGGAATACGCTCGGCGAACTGAAAAGTCCGTTACTTGCTTACCTCAGGAAAGGTGAAATTTCAGTAGGATTTTATGAGAATATGGTCACCACGCTGGAAGGGCGATTGGTCTATCATTTCCTGAATACGATCGGTCACAGACTGGATAAACCCGAAGCGCGTAAGAACAAAGCGCTGACGGACAAGGAACTGAAACAACTACTACAGGATGTCTGTGAACTCTTTGATCCCTTCGATACAAAATATACTATCATTCCTGATGTCAGTCACCTGGTAGCCAAAAAATGTTACCTGATTCAAAGAGGTTTCCTCCGTGGGGCTGCTCCGATGAATGACTTCTGGCTACATTTTGACGAATCATCCCGTTCTTATGCTTATGCTCCGTCTGCACTCCTGGAGATGAATGCCGGCAATGAGTTTGTGGCTTATCTTACCACCCGAAAAGTATTTGCAAAGTCAAATCATGCTACTTTGCTGGATTACTTTAAATACAACTTCCCGAAGAGTGCTTACCTGCCTGTTGTAGAACAGCTGATGACGAAGAAGGGGTAACATCAGGCTGCAGTCTATCAGAAACGGTGTTTTGCTGTATAGGAGAAAAAAGTATTACTGCTGATGTGCCTTCGGGAGCTATATCCGCTACCATGGCGGGATAAGGTATCCGGACGAACAAAGGACGAACTAGCGACGAACTAGCGACGAACAAGCGACGAACAAGCGCTATAGAAGCGACTGACTAGCATACCATAATTCTGATATTTTCTTCACATTTTGATCTACTTATGCTGCTCTTTTGTTAGAGCGGCTAGGTTGCTCTATCTCATATACCCTATTACCCTCTTCCCACCCCGGCTCTGCTCTCTGCCCACCCCGGCTCTACTCTCTCCCCACCCCGGCTCTACTCTCTGCCCACCCCGGCTCTACTCTCTGCCCACCCCGGCTCTACTCTCTGCCCACCCCGGCTCTACTCTCTGCCCACCCCGGCTCTACTCTCTGCCCACCCCGGCTCTGCTCTCCGCCCGCTCCGGCTCTGCTCTCCGCCCGCTCCGGCTCTGCCCTCCGCCCGCTCCGGCTGTGCCCTCCGCCCGCTCCGGCTCTGCTCTCCGCCCGCTCCGGCTGTGCCCTCCGCCCGCTCCGGCTGTGCCCTCCGCCCGCTCCGGCTGTGCCCTCCGCCCGCTCCGGCTGTGCCCTCCGCCCGCTCCGGCTGTGCCCTCCGCCCGCTCCGGCT